>NZ_JAUHHD010000001.1 GCF_030410515.1 Arthrobacter sp. YD4
GGAAACACCGCACAAAACTTCCAAGGCGGCCGCATCGACTCGTCCCCCACCACCGGCACCAAAACCACCCTCACCCGATGACCCACCCACAACACAAATTCACGCCCCATCGCCGGCCCCAGCAAGTGCCGCTCCCAACGAACGTGCACTGCGGCGGGCCTCATACACCGCAGGCTAAGCTTGACTGATGCGCGAAGATCAAATGACCGACGGGCCCACTCCCACTAACCGACCTCTCCGAGTCGCAATCGCGATGTTGACGTTGGTCCCCGGGGCGATGGGTGGTGGCGAAACTTACGCTCGCGGGTTGCTCCGCGGGCTGGCCAGCACCAAGGGAGTCGCCGCGACGACCTTCGTTAGCGGAGTAGGGAAGGGTTTCTCCGGTGAGATACCCGAAGTGGTGTGCCCGGAAGTTTCGGGCGGGCCGTCGTCCAAGGAGAGGATCAAGACACTCCTCCAGGGCTTCCTACATCGCAAAGGACTCGTGGCGAGAATGGAAGGCAACGACGTTTTCCACGTTCCTTTCGCCGTCAATCTTCCCTCTCCGCCGCGGTCCATGGCGACTGTGCAGTCTCTTTGCGACGTCCAGCACCGTGACCTTCCGCACCTCTTCAGCCGCGTGGAGCGGATCTACCGGAGTTTCTTCTATGAGCGCGCGGCGCGAAAGGCCGACGCCGTCGTGACCATCAGCGATTTCGCCAAACGCACGATCGTCGAACACCTGGGAATTGCACCCGAGAAGGTCTTCACCGCACACTTGGCCGTCGACTCGGAACAGTTCACCCCCAATATCGGCGAAAGAGAAAATTTCATCTTTTATCCGGCCCGGGGGTGGGCGCATAAGAACCACACGGTGCTCTTTGAAGCAATGAGACTCTTGATGACGGAGCGGCCGGAGCTCACGCTCGTGCTGACGGGAGGGGGCTTGGAAGGCCTCACCAATGTTCCCGCGAACGTCGACGTCAAGGGTCTGGTTCCGTTTCAGGAGCTTCTTGAGCTCTACCGAAAGGCTAAATGCCTCGTTTTTCCGAGCCTCTACGAAGGGTTCGGCCTTCCTCCTTTGGAAGCCATGGCATCCGGTTGCCCGGTGGCCTCATCCACTGCGGGTTCACTCCCGGAAGTGTGTGGCGACGCGGCCGTGATGTTCGATCCTCACTCGCCCCGGGCCATCGCCGACGCAATCGTCGAAGCCATTGGGCGGACCTCCGAGCTTCAAGCCAAGGGGTTTGAGCAAGTTCGGAGGTTTACGTGGGAAAAATGCGCCGAAGCTCACGAAGCGGCCTATCGCTACGCTGTGCAGCAGCGCGCTCTCACAAAGGTTTAACTCAACAGGTCTCCGGTGGTCACCCTATATAGTGGCTGTGCGTGACTCTTCGACTTAAAGGAAATTCCCCCATGCCTCGTGCGCTCATTACCGGCATCACCGGTCAGGACGGTCTCTATCTTGCGGAGCTCCTGCTCTCCAAGGGATACGAAGTTTTCGGCCTCATCCGGGGACAGAACAACCCGAAATACGAGCTCGTTAGCAAGACTGTTCCCGGCGTGAAGCTCCTGACCGGGGACCTCACCGACGTCTCCTCGCTGGTCCGCGTCCTAGGCATCGCCCAGCCCGACGAAATCTACAACCTGGGCGCCATTTCCTTCGTAGCGTACTCGTGGGAAAACGCGTCCATGACGTCGGACGTCACTGGAAAGGGCGTCCTGAACATTCTCGAGGCCACCCGCTTGTACGCTGGTGACGATGTGAGCAAGGTCCGGTTCTATCAGGCCTCCTCTTCGGAGATGTTCGGCAAGGTCCAGCAAGTTCCGCAGAAGGAGGAGACCCTCCTTTGGCCGCGCTCCCCTTACGGCGTTGCGAAGGTCTTCGGTCACTACATGACGATCAACTACCGCGAGTCCTACGGAATGCACGCATCCAGTGGCATCCTGTTCAACCACGAGTCTCCCCGGCGCGGCCCTGAGTTCGTTACCCGCAAAGTGTCCCAGGCTGTTGCGCGCATCAAACTCGGCCTGCAAGATGAGATCGTCCTGGGGAACTTGGATGCCAAGCGGGACTGGGGCTTCGCGGGCGACTATGTCGAGGCTATGTGGCTGATGCTGCAGCAGCCGGAAGCAGATGACTACGTCATCTCTACGGGCGAAACCCACTCCATTGAAGAGCTCCTCGAGGCCGCATTCGCTGCAGCCGGGCTGGAAGACTGGCGTCGTTACGTCCGCCAAGACCCCAGGTTCATGCGCCCTGCCGAAGTTGACCTGCTCATTGGCGATGCTACGAAAGCACAGCGCGTTCTGGGCTGGAAGCCAAAGGTTTCCTTCAATGAGCTGGTAACCATGATGGTCGAGAGCGACCTTGTGGAACAGCGGTTGCTCGCCAAATGACGCTGGAGTCATCCCGTGGCGGGTCCGGCCACCCCCAGAGAGCACTGGTGACTGGGATCTCGGGCCAGGACGGGTCCTACTTGGCCGAGCAGCTGGTCGAAGCCGGCTGGGACGTCCACGGGATGGTTCGAGCCGAGGATGCCAATCCTCGGCAGCACGAGGCCGGCGGCGTGACGCTCCACGAAGGAGATCTTTCGGACCCGTTACGCCTCGCCGAGCTAATTGGCGGCCTTGCCCCGGACACTATTTTCAACCTTGGTGGAATCAGTTCCGTGGCCGCGTCATGGGAACGACCCTATGAGACAGTTGTCAGCACCGGCGCCGCTGCAGTGGCAATGCTCGAAGCTGCTTGGCAACTTCAACAGCGCACGGGGCGCGAGATCAGGTTCCTTCAGGCATCGAGTGCCGAGATTTTCGGTCAAGCCAAAGAAGTGCCCCAAAATGAGGGCACCCCCCTGAGGCCGATCACGCCCTATGGTGCGGCCAAGGCGCTGGCCCATCATGCCGTGGGCACGTACCGGGCCCGGGGACTCTTCGCCAGTTCTGCCGTCCTTTATAACCACGAGTCACTTCGCCGGCCGTCGAGCTTCGTTACTCGTCGGATCACTCTAGGTGTGGCCGCCATCGCGCTTGGACTCAAGGAACGCCTGAGCCTTGGAAATCTTGACGCAGTCCGAGACTTCGGATGGGCCCCGGACTACGTCGACGCCATGGTTCGCATTGCTTCTGCCGAAGAGCCGGAGGACTTTGTGGTGGCCACGGGAGTCTCACGCAGCGTACGGGACTTTGCCGAGGCCGCGTTCCTCGCGGCAGGCGTTTCGGAGGGACTGTCTCTGATCGACGTTAACCCGAAATTCCGTCGTCCAGTGGATGCCCCCGAAATGCGGGGTGACGCCACAAAAATATCCGACACCCTGGGTTGGCGGGCTACCGCGACTTTTGAAGACATTGTGGCGGCTATGGTCCAGCACGACCTTGGCGTTGTTCGAGAACATGGTCTGTCGTCGCTACCCGGAGATTGACTGTTTAGCGATGCCGGCAGCAGAGCCGCTTCATAACTACGTGAAAGACCTGATTTGACGGATATTACCCAATCCTCCGAGTTCGTCCCGGATGACTCCCCCGGCGATGGTGGAAGAATTTCGGCCAAATCCGCAGCCCGCGTAGGAGCGGCATCAATTACGGCGGCCGCGGCCGGAATAGTTATCCTGTTTCTCACAAGCCACGCTTTATCGCCCGCCGATAACGCGGAATTCCTCTCCTTTTGGGCGGCGTTGTTCTTCGTCTGCGGTGTCCTGGGTGGTGTCCAGGCCGAGACAACGAGAGCTGTTGGGGCGGCACGGCTCAAGACTGACTCTGCGACCGCCAAGGGCGCGAGGGTCTTCACGTCCGGGTTGATCGTTGGCCTCGCTGCGGCAGTTGTGATCGCGGCGCTATCGCCACTGCTAACCACCTTCGTGTTCCATCAAGACGCCGCCCTGGTTGTTGCGGCCCTTGTCCTGACAGCCGTTCTTTTTTCCTGCCACGCCACATTGGCAGGTGCCGCCCAAGGTAGCGATCAATGGACGCTGTTTGCCGGTCTGGTGTCCCTTGAAGCACTCTTGCGCCTGGGCGCCATCGCCTTGGCAGCCGTGGCCACTGCCTCCCTTGTTGGCATCGAAATGGCCTGTCTAGCCGCGCTTGCTGCGTGGTTGCTGGTCTTGCTGGTCTCACCCGGCGCCCGGAGCGCTCTAGCGGCCAAAGGCGACGTCGCCCTCCCCCGGTTGCTACAAAACACCGGCCATGCCCTACTGTCGGCGGCATCCTCCGCCGCCCTTATCGTTGCCTTTCCAATTTTGTTGAAGCTGACGACTTCCCCGGCCGACTACGCCCTCTCCGCACCCATACTTTTGGCCATCTCGCTCACAAGGGCACCCATCATGGTCCCTTTGCAGGCGTTTCAAGGCGTGGCATTATCCGAAGTTGTGAAGAACCCACACGACGGATGGAGGACCCTCCGGAAGCCGCTGGGTATCCTCCTTGCGATGGGAGTCGTAGGAGCCATCGCTGCTTGGCTCGTGGGGCCGTGGTTGATGCTCATTTTCGGCCCCAGCTACGCGGTGGCAGGATGGGCGCTGGCGGCACTGACGCTTGCAGCAGTACTGATGGCAGTCCTTACCCTTCTCGGCACGATCGTGATCGGTTTGGGTCAACACCGCGCGTACTCCGCAGGTTGGCTGACGGCCACTGTGGTTGCAGTTGTAATCTTGTTGCTCCCAGCTGGGGTGGAGGTCAGGAGTATCTTCAGCCTGTCGCTCGGGCCTATCGCCGGGATTCTGGTCCACTCCCTGGCCATAGCCCGGATGATTCGCGCCAGAAGAACCGAGTCGGCGTCCTGAAACGTCGCCGAGGTGCCAATAACGTTCGGCACATCTGCGGCATAGGACCGTCCAGCGCACTTCCCCGCCAATAGAACCGACCCCGCCGAAAGCCCGCAGGAGAACCGAGCCGAGCCACAGCCGTGAAAGGCGGGCCCGCAGGAACACTGCTGAGACCGGCGCTGCGGCATGCTGAAAAGCTGCCAGTGCAACTAATCAAGCCGGTGAGAGGAGAAATTTCTTCAGCCGGCCCAGGACAATGCTCCGCTCTAGGTTGGCAAAGTGGTAGGCCTTACCACTTTCGCCAAGACGCCGACGGTCCTCGGCTGACAGTTCGTAAAGCCGTCGGATATTGTCCGCCAAAGCTTCGCTGTCGCCGGCCGGTCCAACGAGGCCGCATTGAGCCTGGTCTTCCACGAGAGAGCGAACTTCGCCATCCATGGCGAGAGCGAGCGGCCGTCCGGACGCAATGTATGACATGACCTTTGCCGGTATGGTCGCCTCCAGCAGGTCGCTCTTCACCAGGCAACCAACCAGGACGTCCGCGAGTGTGGTGTACTTGGGAACATCGGTGACGGGGTGATGACCCTCAAACCGAAAAACGTCCTCGAGACCGCGATCCTTGACCTGTTGCTCGACGTCGTTTCGGCTCATGCCGTCCCCGACGATGATCCAAGAGATACCGGTGAGGCCTTCCCTTTTGAGAAGTGCAGCCGCCTCGATCATGGTTTCGAACGACTGAGCCGGGCTGATGTTCCCCGTAAAGACAACTTTGAACCCGTCACCGAGTCGTGAGGCCAAATCCTCGTCAATGATTTCCCGTTCGTACAGGCTTTCGCATGCCTGCGGAACGACCGCCAGACGATCGTCCGGCAGACCGCTAATACTCTGAATCTTTGCTCGCATCTGTTCAGACAAGACAATGATTTTGTCGGGCTGGCGGTAGTGCCAGTGGGAGACTCGCTCGACCAGGCGGCGCAAGAAACGGTTCTTAATGTCCAGAACAGAGAAAAGATTTTCCGGCCAAAGGTCGAGCACATACATTGTCGACTCGATACCGCGAAGCTTCGACACAAGTATACCCGTGATTGACATCATTACCGGCGAAAGCTGATAAAGGAAGATCTTGTCGTATCTTCCGAAGAGCAACCGTGGCAGATGCAAAAGGCTGCCCAGCGGAAAGGATACGTAATTCAAGAAAATACGCAGGCTGGAATTATCGCCCCGCGGAATTTCCGGGGCCCGGTAAATCTTGAGGCCCTTGTGATTCTCTTTGTAGGGTCCCCGCCACGTGTAGCCTGGGAAGAGCGATCCCTGCGGATAGTTAGGCAATCCGCAGAGTACCTCCACATCCACATCTGACTCGACCAGAAAATCGCAAATATCATTGATGCGAAAACCTTCAGGCCAGAAGTGCTGCCCGACTACAAGTACCTTGGGGCGAGATGTCATTCTTAGGGGACCGGAGTGATGGACGGCAGGAGTTCCTGTACATAATCCGTCGTCTTGATCTTTTCGATGATTTCATCGACGGTCAACTGCTGCGTGTTGTGTGAGGTGTATTCCTCGAGTTCTTCGTTGACAATGTCACCAGAATCCACAAACTTCTCGTAATTGAGATCCCTGGTGTCGGCGGGAACGCGGAAGTAGCCGCCAAGGTCCTCGGATTTAGCCCGCTCTTCGCGCGTCAGCAGGGTCTCGTGGGCCTTCTCGCCGTGGCGGGTGCCAATGACGTTGATGTCGACGTCCGAGTTAAAGAGACGCTTCATGGCCGTCGCCAAGTCACCGACGGATGAGGCATCCGCCTTCTGAACGAAGAGATCACCTTGGTTGGCATTTTCAAACGCAAAAAGAACGAGCTCAACGGCTTCATCGAGATTCATCAGGAAGCGCGTCATGTGTGGATCCGTTACGGTCAGGGGCTTCCCTGCTCGTATCTGATCCGCGAACAACGGGATCACCGAGCCGCGTGAAGCCATGACGTTGCCGTAGCGCGTACAGGAGATGAGGGTGTCCGCCGGATCCACGTTGCGCGACTTCGCGATGACAACCTTCTCCATCATCGCCTTGGACGTACCCATAGCGTTGATCGGGTAGGCGGCCTTGTCGGTGGACAGGCAGACAACCTTCTTGACGCCGGCGTCGATGGCGGCGGTGAGCACGTTGTCGGTCCCCAGGACATTGGTGCGAACGGCTTCCATCGGGAAGAACTCGCACGATGGAACCTGCTTCAGAGCTGCCGCATGAAAAATGAAGTCGACGCCGCGGACTGCTTCGCGGACACTCTCGATGTTCCGCACATCCCCGATGTAAAACTTCAATTTGTCGTTGTTGTAAGCCTTCCGCATATCGTCTTGCTTCTTCTCGTCCCGCGAGAAGATCCTGATCTCGCCGATATCGGTGTGCAGGAAGTGCTTCAGTACAGTGTTCCCAAACGAGCCAGTGCCCCCGGTAATCAAAAGTGTCTTGTTCTTGAACAACTTGTCTCCTTGGTCTGCAGGGTGGCTGCGGCAACGAACATGGGCTGCAACCGTTAGATAATACCAGCGCCCCGGGGATGGGGGCGGCCGGAAAGCCCTCCGGAGGCGGGACACGAATTCGGCGCAGATACGTTTCAGCGTAGAATCTGCATCATGCTTAGCCCAGA
Source organism: Arthrobacter sp. YD4 (assembly GCF_030410515.1). GTDB lineage: Bacteria > Actinomycetota > Actinomycetes > Actinomycetales > Micrococcaceae > Arthrobacter. Next base: position 7,384 of record NZ_JAUHHD010000001.1, read on the forward strand.
CGCCCGCCATGTGTTAGTGATCATGCCAGCTTGGAACGAAGGCGAAACCGTTGGAAACACGGTCGCCGAAGTGATCAATCTGAACGAAGGCTACGACGTTCTGGTTGTTGATGATGGCTCAACGGACCGAACGGCCGATGTGGCAGCGGCCGCGGGCGCGACCGTCCTCCGCCTCCCCTTCAACATGGGTGTGGGAGGCGCGATGCGCGCCGGGTTCAAGTATGCGGACCGCCACAACTACGACGCCGTCATCCAGGTGGATGCCGACGGTCAACACGATCCGCGGGAGATCTCCTCCGTCTTGGAGGGGCTGGAGTCGGCAGACATCGCCATCGGCGCCCGCTTCGCCTCCAAGGGCGACTATAGAGTTTCCGGTCCCCGGCAGTGGGCGATGGTGTTTTTGGCGGCTGTGATCTCGCGTCTTGCTCGGACGAAGCTTACCGACGTCACGTCGGGGTTCCGTGCCGGGAATAAGAGAGCCATCGCACAGTACTTGGATCACTATCCGGCCGAGTATCTTGGCGACACCATTGATTCGTTGGTAGTTGCGATCAAATCGGGGTGCAGAGTGACCCAGATCCCCGTGGCCATGCGGCCGCGCCAGGGCGGGACGCCCAGCCATAATCCGGCAAAATCTGCCATCTACCTGCTTAGGTCCGTATTTGCCTTACTTTTTGCAATGACACGCAGCCGATCACAGATAGCCGTAGGGGAAAGCAACGCCTGATGGGAAACACACTGCCTCCATTCATCTTCGCCCTCGTCATGGTTGCGATCGTTCTTGAACTGGTCCGCCGCAAGGTGTTCCGTGAGAAATACGCCGCGCTGTGGCTTATCATCGGAGCCAGTGCCCTGGTCCTGGCCGGTTGGCCCGACCTCCTCACTGGCGTCAGCAAGATTGTCGGTATCCAAGTCGCATCGAACTTGCTCTTTGCCCTGTGCATTGTTCTGCTGCTGGGCGTCTGTCTGCATCTTTCGTGGGAACTCTCCGTCGTGGAGGACGAGAACCGCACCCTTGCGGAGGAAGTCGCCATCATGCGCACCGCGGTAGAGCGGCTGGAGCACGATTTCCACGCGTTTTCTACCGCAGGTCCGCAGGGCGAAACGCCGCGACTGGAGACTGGTCCGCAATCACCCAAGGACTAGGGCCTCGCACCACGTAAGGACGCCCATCGCGAACGACGTAGACTCATAGGTGTCTACTCTGTACCTTTTCCGCGCCTTTCGAGGTGCCCTGAATTAACGAAGGTCGTGACATCGGGGGAAATGCCGGCTGACCACGACCGCTAAGGAATCATGCTCAGCCCGGATCTGCACTCAGTTTCATCAGCACCAACCCGGAGTGCGCGCCCGCGCAACCGGCCCACCGGCGGACCAAAAATCTCACTTTCCCAGATACTGCTGCTCTTGGTCATTTCTTTTCTCGCGTTTCTTGCCGTTGTAGCCGTGCGAAACTCTGGAGCACTGACGGGTTGGCGCTTTGGAATTCTCCTGGGTTTCGTCCTGCTCCTCATTCCGACGTCGCGGAGCTTCTCCCAGCGCATTCTTGTTGCCAGTGTCGGCATCGCTGGCTTGGCACCGATTATCTGGTGGTACTCCGGTCCAGTGCCGGGGCTTGACCGCGGCTCCTTCGTTCTGGCGTTAGCGGCTGCCGGTCTTACGGCGTCAGCAGCTTTCTGGATCGTGACACGGCGGCCTCTCCGATCGTTTTTGCCGTATGCAAACGTTGTTGACATTCTGCCTGTCGTAGCGGCCCTCGCTTCTCTTTGGGTGGTTCAGGGATTCATTTCGGTCCGCTCCCCTGAGGAAGCACTTCTGCTTCTCACCAGGTCTTGGGACTTTGCACCCCACTTCAACATGTACGACATGATTCGAAACCATGGGGCGGTCCTGGCCGTCCTCCCGGCCTCCGCGGACGGCAGCCCCTGGTCCGCCGCAACCTACCCTCAAGGGTTCCACTCGCTGTTAGCGACATTGGCGGAAGTTGTCGCCGGTAGCAGACCAGGCGATCCGGGCGAGGAGCTTGTGCTCTTTTGCCGGCTGATCGGGGCGGTTACGATTCTCGGCACAGTGATGGTCATCGCTGGATTGACTTCGCTCCCGGTACTACGGCGGAATTTCCTCGTCACACTGCCGCTTGTCACGATCGTCGCAACGGCCTGGATTGTGGGTCCCGGGTCGATTCCGGTGTTCGGTGCGTTCCCCAACTTCGGGCTGGGTGTGGCTCTCTGCGTGGCGTGCATCGCCATAGTTCAACTGAGGCGGGTCATCCCGCCGTCGCTCGCTTCAGCTGCCCTTACGATGGCTCTGGTGGGAGTGGCCCACGGCTGGATTCTCCTCCTCGTCCTCTGCCTCCCCAGCGTCGCCGTTTACGGATGGCACTTGATTCGACACCGTACGCAGCTAAGGAGTTGGGACGTCACCGTACAGTCCGCCATAGCGGTCGTCGGCGTGGCTGCACTGGGCGCTGCTGTCTGGCAGCTCCACGCGCTCTCCGCTGGCGACGTGCTCACGACGAACGGCGGTATCGCTTTGGCTGACACCGGCGTCGCTGTCCTCTGCGTCATCGCTAACGCTTTTGTTGCCCTCGCCTTCTTCTCGCGGCGCAAGGCCGGAAGCGAGGAGCACAGACACGGGACGCTCACTTCTTTACATGTCCTGGCTACACCGCTCTTCGGGGCGGCCCTCCTGCTGGCGCTTGGCATCTTCCAACTTGTGCAGTCGGGATCTGTGACCTACTACTTCCACAAGTCGTTCCTGGCAGTGGAAATTGTCGCCATCGTCTGCACCGTGATTGGTGTTGCGGAACTCTGGTCGCCGATCCTTCTCAAGAAAAGCGGCCGTAAGACCTTCGTGGCAGCGTCGTTACTGACGACCCTGGGGGCGACTCAGTTTTTTGGACTGCCCTTTACCGGAATGAGCGAGCAAGGGCTCAAGCCCACCGCAAGTGGCGCCACCGCACTCCTTCAGCAAACGACCGCACTTTCGGGACCAATGCCGCCCCTGATTCCCAAGCTTCTCGCCATATCCCGGGTCAAGCAGGAACGAACCTTCATCTACGCCGGCTTCAACGATTTCTTTGACCCCCTCCTAGCGGCGCAGTGGTCCCTGACGCTTCAAGGCAAGTGGACGAACAAGGTCGAACCTGCCATTCCCCTGGTAAGCCCGCTATATAAAGGTCCTTCCAAGGTGCCCAACGCAATGATTGCCATATTGGAGAAAATGCCGGAACTCGATGTCATGGTCGATCCAGAGCTCCTGCCCGAACTGCGGGCTGCATTCCCGGAATATGCCTCCCGGATCATAACTTACTAAAGAGCGCGGGGACCGAAGTAACCTACTAGTCTCCAACAGCCGGGTCCGCCCCGTCCCAATAACAGCAAACGCCCCGCCGGATTATCCAGCGGGGCGTCTGTGTTCGCGACGAAAGTCTTCGACGAGCCGATCAGACTGCGGCTTGGCGAACCATGACGCAGTCGTCCTCAGCGATGGTCAGCGGTTCCTGTCAATGTTGACGAAAATTCCCGTCCGCTGGTGGTGCGTGTGGGCAGTCGACCGAATGAAGTTCACCGTCCGGCGCGACGTATCGCTGATCTGGTAATCAGCGGGAACGACCGGCGGTCCATCGTTCTGGAACTGATCCAAGACAATCTCAATTGCGTCCACGATCGCATCAGCGGTGACACCCGTCGTGATGATGGCCGCAGTGTCGAGCGATTCAGGCCGCTCAATAGCGTCCCTCAGCGTGACGGCGGGGAAGCCGAGCAGTGAGGATTCTTCGCTGATGGTCCCGCTGTCGGAGAGGACCAGCTTTGCTTCCTGCTGGAGCTTCACGTAGTCGTTGAAGCCGAACGGGGGGTGGAAGCGCAGTCCCTCCTTCAGCTCTTCCGGCTGGCTTTCGAGCCTTTTGCGAGTACGCGGGTGGGTCGACACCAGGACCGGAACTTCGTACCGGCGGCTGAGCGTCTGGAGGGCTTTAAGGATCTCTGCCAGACGTTCCGGGCTGTCCACATTCTCTTCGCGGTGAACGCTCACCATGAAGTAGCCGCCTGAGGTGAGGTTCTGCTTCTCAAGAACGTCGCTGCTGGAAATGGCGTCGGCATTACCCTGCAGCACCTCCTTCATCGGAGAACCTGTCAGGAGGATCCTTGAGGGGTGGAGCCCTTCCGCCAGGAGATTGCGGCGGGCGTGTTCGGTGTAGACGAGGTTGTAATCTGCTACGTGATCGACCAGGCGGCGGTTGGTCTCCTCCGGCACGTTCTCATCGAAGCAACGGTTCCCTGCTTCCATGTGGTAGACGGGGATTCTCATACGCTTGGCCATGAGGGCAGAGATGCAACTGTTGGTGTCACCCAAAACAACCATGGCGTCAGGTTTTTCGGCCAGCAGCACTTCCTCGGTCTTGGCCAGTATCGAACCCAATACCGCGCCGAGGGACGACGTGTCGGCTTCAAGGAAGTGGTCGGGCTTCCTCAGCCCGAGGTCCTCGAAAAAAACCTCATTGAGTTCATAATCGTAATTCTGCCCCGTGTGGACCAGCACATGGTCGGTGCTGCGATCAAGCCGTCGGATCGTAGCCGCTAAGCGGATGATCTCGGGTCGTGTTCCTACTATGGTCAGTACTTTTAGCCTGCGGCCAGCGTCGGTCATACTTCCTCCGGGAAGGTGTCGGGAGAGGCTGGGTCAAATATTTCATTGATCCAGAACATGGTATAAAGCTTATCCGATCCAACATTGGTGATGTTATGGGACCACATTGTCGGCATATCGATAGCAACTGGATTTTCACCGGTCACAGGGAACGTCAGAACCTCATTAGAGAACATTTTTCGCATGGCGATTTCGGCGGTACCTGAAAGAACGGTAAATCGCTCGATTTTACGCCGGTGGTAGTGCTGCCCCCGCGTCACGCCTGGCTCCGTGGTAGAGAAAGAGGCCTGCCCCTCCCCGCCAGCGCTGCGGATGACTTCAAAAAAGGCACCTCGGGCGTCTTCCTTCCGATTCAGCATGATGGGAAGCCGCTCGCCGACCAAAAATGACCTATAGGTATTAAACAGATCACGTTCAAATGTATTTGCAATATCCGGAATAGTGCCGTCCGTGTACGAATGGGCCATGGACCCTATCAGTTCCGCAACTTCGCTCACTTTCCTGACTGTTGCCAAATTGTGGGCATCGTCGGGCGCATGAATTCCGAGCAGAACTTCTGCAGCCGTTTGCACGTGCAAAAGCCGCAGTTCTTTATCGTCCTTCACCTCCAGAGGCTTGCCTTCCGAAGCGAGCTGGCAGAAGGTTGCGACGACCGAGTTGTAGAAGGGCTTCCCGTGCTCACCGAAGAGATTCGGAAGCTTTACGTCGACGAAAGTCGCGCCGGCATCTTCGGCTGCCTTCCTAAGAATCCGGCCGGCTTCTTGCTTTCCCTGACCGTAGGGACTCTGGTTGCCGGCCTGGATGGAGTTGGCGTAGACCACCGTGGCTGGAACCGATGTCGCCTCGCCCAGTGCCTTGGCGAGTTGCTGGGCGAATCTCACGTTGCCCTCTCGGACTGCGTCGTCGTCACCGCGGTTGACGCCTGCTATGTGGACAAGGGTTGTAGCCCTCTCCATGAGCCCTGTAGCCGAGCCGATGTCGAACTTGTCTCCGAGAGGCAGAGGCTCCGTCGTCCTGTCCAGGCTATGCGCAAGGACACGGGTGTGCCATCCGAGGAAGCCGTTGCTTCCGGTTAGGGCGATTGTCATGCCGACACTCCTACCACGTTGATGTGTCACTGCCCGCAGGCAGTCAACTTATAGATTTTTGCTTGACCTTGGGAGTCAACAAGACTCGCTACTCCGGAGGCCACAAGGTTATCCAGCCCACGGAACCCGTTGTCTCCCCCGTGGACCTCTTGATGGCCGAAGTCGAGTACGTAGCCAACGTGCAACTTCTGAACGATTGGACAGATCGTCGGATCTGTTTTTGCCGTGTTGAGGCGCGTGAATAGCTCCACGGCTCCCGAGGGAAGTTCGCTTAGCATGTGGAGTTGAACCAGTTTCCTCCCGGTGAATGCATAAGCCAGAGCGCTGCCATTCCAAGGGTTACCTACCAGGACGGCGTCTTGGGGTACCTCGGCGGGTAGTCGATTCATGAGGGTCATTTCGTCCGAAGAGACAAGCGGAGAATCGTTGGCCAGTCGGTAACCGGCCGCTGCCGAGTTCGTTGCTTCACGGACGTTGGCCTGCTGAGTTGCGAGCGTCAACAGACAGATGACCGCCACTGCACCCACGGCCGCTAGAGGCTTAGAGGCCGCCAGCGGAGTCTTACGGCGGCTCCTAGAGGCCAGCCCACGAAGCTGGGGCTCCAGCCAACGGTCCCACCCTCGCACCGCGCCAACGACAGCGAAGGGCAGGAGCACCATCGGCAACAGCGAGGCCAACCGGGGAGGGTCGTTGTACCAGACGCCAGTGAAAAATGTCCGAAGGCTACCGAACGGAAATGACGCCACGATCACGAACAACGACGCGATCACCACGAACATGCCAATGAGCCAGTACTGCTGGCGTCGTCGAATTACTGAGATAAGCCCCGCAACCGCCAGCAACGCCACCGCCCATGACACTGACCGACCGATAGCCGAACTTGTCAGCACCTCGCCGATCGCGCGTCCGGTAGTTTCAATGGGGGGCCAAAAGGCGGCAACCTCAGGAGGTCGCATGGCCTTCCAGAGGACAAGGACGGCGCCCAGGCCGAGCAGCAGCAGTAGTGCCATTCCACCAAGGCGGAGAGCTACATGCTGCGAGCGGCGTCGAATAGCGACAACTCCCCTGAACCATAAGATCAGGAGAGGGGGCAGCAACATGGCCAGGAGTGCCATCGTGCTGCTCGGGTGGGCCAAGGTGAGGCCGGGAAGCACCGAGGCGAAGAGGAGCCATGAGACGGCCGCCGACCCAGAACGCGACCAGCCCAGTCCCAGGGCTTGAATTCCCAATGCTACGGCTATCGGTAGAAGGGCGTTCCCTAGGAAGTTCGGGTAAAGGACCCCGAAGTCCAAGAGCAGGAGCGGAAAAGCGCCGAAAGCTGCAGAGAGAATTCCCGCCGCGACGCTAACGGCTACGCGTTCACCGAGGACCTTGTGCACGAGGAGAATGCACCCGAGAGGCCAAACGATTGAACCGACAATCAAATTGATGACGTTCACTGAAACAGGGATCGATGCACCTGTGGTGACGGCAATCAAAGCTACGAGATCGTGCCAGGCCGCGGGGTAGAAGCCTCCGCCGGTCATGCCGCTAACGGTGATCGATGAACCGGAGCCTGTATCAAGGATGTAACGCACGGCGTTGAGGTGGAAGACATTGTCGAAGGTCTGCGAAAAAGCTTCCGGGCGACCGAAGGCGACGACGAGACGACGTGATATGAGGAATGCCGCTGCAACCAAGGCCAGCGTGTGTCCCCCCACATTCAGCCACTTGATCGGGGTTTGGGTTCGGGGACGTTCAGCCGCCCCAGCTGGAGAGAGCAGTTTCGTAGCCACCCACGCGATAGCGGCAACTATCAGTGCGAATATCCCAACCGGGACAATCGACCACCGCATGTTGATCAAGGGAGCGATCAACGCAGCTACCGCAACAATTGAGACTGTAATGGCCGGCGCGACAGCCAGCAGTGCGATCCCCCGTAGCCTACTGACCCAGCCCACGCAGAGTCCCGGTACAAACAGCACCCCGATCCCCAGGCAAAGATGCGGGACTATCGACCACCATGACACGAAATTCCTCCATAAATTGTCTGGCGCGGGCGAGAAATGGATCGCCGTCGCACCTCCCGAATACTACGTGACTGAGTCCGAACGGTTTCCGCTCCGCCCTGGCAGAGGCCAAAGCGTTTTTGAGGTGACTGTCACCATGCAGGAAGTCGTTCTCAGTCTGGTCAAGCCTCTCCCCTGTCCAAGGGCGGCGGCCGGCAAAGCACACGTCCTGACAACGTCGCACTTCGTCCCCTCAGGTCCCTGAGGTCTTAGCAACTACGAACGCAGCAGGGCCACGGCCTCTTCGATTGGACCGTCGAACATGAGCTTCCCATGCTCGAGGACGACTCCACGCTCACAAATTCGGGAGACCAGATCGAGATCGTGACTAACGACAACCAGGGTTTTTCCGTCGCGGGCGAGTTCCTGGATTTTGCCGATGCACTTTCGCTGAAAAGGTTCATCGCCGACGGCGAGAATCTCATCGATAAGGAAGACCTCGGGATCGGTATGTACAGCCACGGAGAAGGCGAGGCGCAGGTACATGCCGGACGAGTAGAACTTGACCTCGGTATCGATGAACTGGCCGATCTCAGAGAATTCGACGATGTCGTCGAACCGGTCCTTGACCTGCTGCTCGGTCATGCCGAGGATAGCCCCGTTGAGGAAGACGTTGTCCCTGCCCGACAGATCGGGGTGGAAGCCGGCGCCAACCTCAATCAGGCCAGCAACGCGCCCCCGGGTCTTGACCGTGCCCGAGTCGGGCAGCATGACTCCCGAGATGTGCTTCAACAGGGTCGACTTTCCCGAGCCGTTCAGACCCAGCAACGCCACTGTTTCGCCCGCCTGGACTTCCACGGACACGTTCTTCAACGCATGGAACTTTTCGGAAAGGTCGCCTTTCCGCCCCTTCGCCAACCACACCACCGCCTCCTTCAGAGACCTCGTGTGGCGTAGTACGAACTGTTTGCTGATGTTAGATACTTCGATCGCCGTGACCACTCAAAGCTCCTGTGCGAAACGGCCCTCAAGGCGCCGAAAGGTGAATTGACCCAACGCAACGATGACTACCGCAACGACGAGGCCAACCGGCAGCCACAGGCCGAAAAGATTCGGGGGCATCGCTGCCGAACCGTCCGTCGTCGGAAACCAGAACGCGTAGTGGAAAAGCTCCACCCCTATGGTGATTGGGTTCGCTTGATAGATGGCGAAAGCGGTGCTTCCAAGCTTTTGCTCGACCATGGACCACGCGTACATGACCGGGGACGCCCAGGTTGCAACCATCAGTAGCATGTCGACGAGGTTCTCTGAGTCGCGGAAGTAAACATTGGCCGCACCGAAAAGCAGACCCAGCCCAGTCGCCAGCATTCCCACAATGATGAACCCGGCCAGCGCAGCAAGAAGCTGGATCAGATTCGGGTGCCATCCCGCAAAGACGCACCCCACTACGAGGACTACGAGTTGAGGGAAGAAGTGAACTGCCGAGACCCACACGGATGCCACCGGGAACAGCTCGCGTGGAAGGTAGATTTTCTTGATCAAATTGCCATTCATCACGATGGACCGTGCTGCGTTGCCCAGCGCTTCTGAGAAGAAGTTGATTAGTACGATGCCGGAAAACAGGTAGACGGCGTAGTTGGCCAATCCCTCCGGATTTCTGGCACTCCGCTCCAATCCGAGGAAGATACCCAAGGCTACATAAAATACGACGAACTGGACGCCCGGCTTCACATAAGACCAGAGGAGGCCTAGGACAGAGCCTCGGTACCGAACCTTGAGTTCTTTCCGCACCAACAGCTTGAGCAGGAAGCCGGACTGCTTGATATCACGCAGTCCGCCGCCTAATCCTGGGGTCGTCAACTCCCCGGTAGAAATTACGCTCACTTGATCTCATTCTGGGTGTGCTGCTCGAACGTTTTCCGCCACGACTCGATCGACGTCAGCTCATTCATGGAGGCCTTGTACTTCTGGCTCAGGACCCCCCATTCCCGGAGCAGGGCCGCGTGAAGACGACCGCTCTCGGTGAGCATCGTGCGCAGCTGCTTGGGGTCGCGGCGGTACCAGGAGGCACCAGTTCCCTCTGCATTGGTCACGACCGCACTGTCATACTGGGCCATGCGCCACCAGCGGTTGTCTTGGTGGGCTATCGTCGTCTGCGGACGTTCGGAACTGGTACCCGTGACGGGCTTCACCAGCTGCCGGGCGATTGTTTTGGCGGCCCAGGGCAAGAGGGTGATCCGGGAGGGCTGCGAGGGGCCGTGGCCGCGCCGCGGCGGCTTGTCCATCTTCGGTGCCGGGAAGTCCTCGGGATTGGGGCGGAAGACGGCGTCAGAGTGACCGGACATCATGGAGCGGATCTCGGGAAGCTTGGTGGACAGCAGGTCCGGCAAGGCATCCGGGCCCTTCAATACGTCCTGGAGCGCCCACTGCCTACCTTGTGCGGTCGCGTACTGCATCGACACCATGTGCTTTACGTCGCCGAACTGCGACGCCCGGACGACGTCGCCACCGAACTCGTAGGGGCTATGAAGCAGCGCCGCAACGACCCGGTTCCGTGCGTGGAAGTACGCCTGCCAGCCAACGAGGTCATCCTTGTCGATCCAGGACACGTGCCAAACTGCAGAGCCTGGGAGCGAAACCGTGGGGTATCCGTGCGCCTTCGCCCGCAGCCCGTATTCGGCGTCATCCCACTTGATAAACAGGGGAAGTGAGAGCCCGATTTCCTTGATGACCTGCGTGGGAATCAGGCACATCCACCACCCGTTGTAGTCGACGTCGCAACGGCGGTGTAGCCAGGACGTCTGGCGCAGGTTCGACGAGAGGAAGTCATGACCCAGGATCATGTCCTCGCTGGGGAGGGCCGGCTGGAACCGGTAAGGATTCACGACCTCACCGAACGTATGCAGAACCGTCCGGTTGTACAGGTCGAACATGTGCCCGCCAACGAGCGTCGGCGTCTTGCACCGGTCGGCGAAGGTCAGGAGCCGGACAATGCTTTCGGGTTCGACAACGACGTCGTCGTCCATAAGCAGAACATAGTCACTGCCATTTTCGACGGCCTCAAACATCCCTCGGGCAAATCCGCCGGAGCCGCCCAGGTTGGACTGGTTAATGATGCGGAGCTTGCCGCCCAGGGACTCCTTGATGGCTTCGAAACCCTGCGCATCCGAGAGTTTCTGCGTACCCTGATCGACAATCAGGATTTCCTGCACGTGTGCGAGGGCCTCGGAACTGTCGGCCAACAGACGCAGGTTGTTCAGGCAGAAATCCGTCTTGTTCAGGGTGGTGATCTGCAGCGTTACCGAACCGGGCGTCTTCTCGACCCGGGTGCCTTGCCATTCTGCATCGATCATCACGAGGGGCTCGGTTCCAGCCAGCAGATCGAACCAGTACCATCCACCGTCTCCGAAAGGAGCCAGTGACAGTTCAAAGTGGCTCTCCGAGTTTCCCTCTACACGGCGGGTATCCACGCGCTGGAGAGAACCTCTAGCGTTCGACTTATAAACGATGACAGAACCAGTCCCCTGGGTCCGAACCTGCAGGCGCACCTTTTCGACGGTGGTCCACCGACGCCAGTAACTGGCCGGGAAAGCGTTGAAGTACGTGCCGAAGGAGACTCGCTCACCCGAGCGGACGGAAGTGGAATGCCGGGAAAGGAAGTCTTCGACGTGAGCTTCCTTTGTGGGGCTGCTGATGGTTCGCGGCTTGGCCGCCTTGCCGTCTCCATCGCCGATCGTCGGGAGCTGGATTCCGGTGGCAGTGCCCATGTCCATGTACAGGGGCGCTGTGTCCATCTGGCTTGCGCTGGGCAAAATGACGCGCTGGAGAACGCTCCACTGCGCGGCCACGTCCTCCGTTACCGCGTTGGCCTCTTCCTTGTGGTTCGCCGTAGACATGCTCATGCGTCTACTCCTCCGCTTTCAATCGTGGCGCCGGCTTCGAAGTGCGGGCGGATCTTGTTCTCGAACATCGTCAGGGCCGAACCGATGGCCATGTGCATGTCCAGGTACTTGTAGGTGCCAAGGCGCCCACCGAAGAGGACGTCCTTCTCGGCGGCGGCGAGGTCGCGGTACCTCAACAGCCGTTCGCGGTCGGTGGGGGTGTTGATCGGGTAGTACGGCTCGTCGCCCTTCTCGGCCGCACGGGAGAACTCGCGCATGACGACGGTCTTTTCCGTCTGGTAGTCGCGTTCCGGGTGGAAGTGGCGCGGCTCAATGATGCGGGTGTAGGGGACGTCGTCGTCGTTGTAGTTGACTACAGAGGTGCCCTGGAAGTCGCCGACGTCGAGGACCTCTTCCTCGAAGTCGATGGTGCGCCAGGAGAGATCGCCTTCGGCGTAGTCGAAGTAACGGTCCACCGGGCCGGTGTAGACGACCGGAATGTTCCCGACGACCTTGTTCTTGGAGTATTCGTGCGATTCGTCGAAGAAGTCCGTGTTCAGCCGGACTTCTATGTTCGGGTGCTCTGCCATCTTCTCGATCCATGCGGTGTACCCGTTGGTCGGAAGGCCCTCGTACTTGTCATTGAAGTACCGGTTGTCGTAGTTGTACCGCACCGGAAGCCGGGAAATGATGCCCGCGGGCAGGTCCTTGGGGTCCGTCTGCCACTGCTTGCCGGTGTAGTGCTTGATGAACGCCTCGTACAGCGGGCGGCCGATCAGCTGGATCCCCTTGTCGTTGAGGTTCTGCGGATCGGTGCCCGCGAGCTCGCCGGCCTGTTCCTTGATCAGATCCTGGGCCTGGCCCGGGGTCATGTTTGCACGGAAGAACTGGTTGATCGTCGCCAGGTTAATCGGCAGGGAGTAAACCTCGCCCTTGTGGACGCCGTAGACCTTGTGCACGTAATTAGTGAACGTCGTGAACCGGTTCACGTACTCCCACACACGATCGTTGGAGGTGTGGAAGAGGTGGGCACCGTAGCGGTGAACTTCGATTCCGGTCTGCTCCTCCTTTTCGCTGTAGGCATTGCCGCCGATGTGATGGCGGCGGTCGATGACGACGACCTTCAAGCCCAGCTCAGAGGCGGCCTGTTCTGCGATTGTCAGGCCGAAAAAGCCCGACCCTACGATGACGAGGTCAGCGGTCACAAAATCTCCTGGTTTGAATGCGGGCAGCACAGCGTTAGGCAATGTCTGCTGCTCTAGCGTACCCGAGTCAGGCCCTGAAACTGCGTCCGAGCACCGCGACGGGGGCCTCCGCAGTGACCTTGGGTTGTCCACATACCGCTTGTTCGCCCGCCCCGCGCTGTCGACAAACCCTACTCTGGATCGCGGAGGAAGGAGCGAAAGAATCCTTGCGATGATCTTGCAGTGCACCCTGGCGGGCGGGCCGCGGTCGGCGATCCTTTCGCCGGTTGAACTGACCGTCGAACTGCCCGATGGCTGTGCGGGCAGCCGGCTCGAAGAGGCCCTCAGGAGGAAGTTCGCGACGTCGCTCCTGCGGGTGGCCGGGGTGCCCTTATCCGACTTGTCGGCGGGAACTCCCCCGCTGGTCAACGGCGCGGTGTTTGTCGACGGACTGATGCCTTCGGCTGAAAGCGCGCTTCCCGCCAGCGCCGAGCCGACGCTGACACTGGCCGTCCTCGGCGGCCCTCTAGCGGGAACGCTCCTGCCCCTGCGACGCGGCAGCTATCGTCTGGGAAGAAGCGGCGTCGACCTCGTCATTCCGGATCCGGGGCTCTCCCGCGAGCACGCGAAGCTTGAGATCACGCCTGCGTCCGCCACTCTTGAGGATCTTGGAAGCGCTAACGGTACGTGGGTAGACGGCCGGAGAATATCGAAGGTTCCGCTCATCACAGGCGCGGAGATCCGGTGCGGTAACTCGGTTTTGGGCCTGTTCGGCGGCACACCCGGCGATCAGCCTGTTGTAAACGACGAAGCCGGCGCAGATACCTCCGCGCCCCTTCCGCTCCCGGCTCCGCCCTCCACGGGTCACATCCCCACGCTCCTCATAACGTCGTTACTCCCCCTGCTCGCCGGAATTATCCTGACCCTCGTCACCGGGACCTGGATGTTCCTTGCCTTCACCGCCTTCTCCGCCCTGCCGGTGCTGGTCTCGGTCTTCGGCGGACGACGGCGCCGCCGGCAGTGGCGCTCCGAAGTCGCCGCCGCGGCACTGGCGGATGCTGACCGACGACGCCGGGCCGCGCCGTCAGTTGCCGCCCTGGTGACCGCCTCCGCAGCTGCGCGCCACGGCGTTCCCTGGGAACCGGCCGGCGATAGCATCCATGTAGCAGGGGGTCTTCCCGATCGCGCGGCTGCTGTAACTCCGGTGTGGCTGCGGCTTGGAGTGGCCGAGCAACCGGCTAACGTGCGGCCGACGTGGGACACCGGCAGTTTCCGTCCTCCCGACAACGGAAGGTTGCCTGTCACCCTCGATCCCGGCATCGAGACCGTACTGTCGGGGCCAACTCAGGCCATAGAAGGCTTGCTGCGCTCCTTCGTCATTCAACTCGCCTCCTATCCCCGCGCCGCTCTAACTTCGGTATACCTCATCGGCCCACCCGGGAAGCTTCTTCTCAGCGCGCGGTTCCTGCCGAGGATCTTCGCGACCGCCGCGGAAGGCGACGCCGTCGCCGCACTAAGACGGACTCTTTCATCGGCTGCCGGTCCTCCCGGTGTCGTCATATGCCTGCCCGGCTACCCCGCCTCGGAGGCGTTGCGGGTGGAGACTCAGCGGTTGGGCTGGCAACTCATCTCCTGGTGCCAGGACGGTCCCACCGGGGCACGGACGGGACAAGCGGTGAGCCTCAGGGCCACGGGCGGCCGACTGACCACGGCCTCGGGGTTGACAGAGTTCGTGCCCGACCTCGTCCCGGATACTGTCTTCGATAGTTTCTGTCGTCGCCGGGGTGGTCAGCCGGGCGTGCCGCCAGCGTCGGGCGGCATCCCTGCACGGTGGGAGCTGCAGGAGACGCTGACGCTCACCAGGGATTCGGTGAAGGCTCGTTGGGCCGCCACGTCACTGCCTACGCCGCCACGGATGCGGCTTTCCGTGCCGGTGGGCCGAGGTGCCACCGGTGCAGTGTTCATTGATTTACAGCGTGATGGGCCACATCTGCTCGTTGCCGGGACGACTGGATCCGGTAAGTCGGAGTTCCTCCGGACACTCGTGCTCGCTCTGTCAGCCTCGCACTCGCCGAGCGAGGTCACCTTCCTCCTCATCGACTTCAAGGGAGGCTCGGGATTAGGCCCACTGGCCGAGCTGCCTCATTGTGTCGGTGTCCTGACCGATCTGGACGGCCACGAAATTGACCGCGCACTTGTCTCGCTCCGTGCGGAGGTACGTCGCCGCGAACAACTTCTAGCCCGGGCGGACGTTCCCGATCTCGCCAGCTACAGGCTCGGCGGAGACAGGCCGACAACACTCCCCCGTCTCATTCTCGTGGTCGACGAATTCCGAGTGCTGGTCGATGAAGCACCGGCCGCGCTCTCCGAACTCATGCGCCTGGCCGCCATCGGGCGTTCCCTGGGCATCCACCTCGTCATGGCCACCCAGCGTCCCCAGGGAGCGCTCAACGCGGACATCCGCGCCAACGTCACCAGTTCTGTCGTCCTGCGGGTCCAGTCGGAGGCCGAGTCGCTGGACGTCATGAATGCGAAGCTGGCCGCCGCTATCCCCACCGACAGTCCCGGCCGGGCCTACCTCATTCGGGGCAACGCGGCGCCCGAAGAGTTCCAGACAGCCACCCTCGCCGGAACGGAGCGCGATAGCGGGGCGGGGCACGTCACCGTGATGACCGCCGAAGAGTTCCTTACCAATCCCCCGCTGCCCGCAGCACGTGGCAGCGAAGCACTGATCGATTCGGCGGACGCTGCAGCATCTTTCATCGAACTGGCGCGCACATTGTGGCTGGACGACGGCGGCGAACTTCCGCACCGGCCCATCGCGCCACCCCTACCGACAAACGTCCCCTTCCCGGGTCCGGCGTCCCCCATTCGCTCCTCTGGTGATCCGGGCCCGGTACGGCGGCCCGGCTTCCGTTTGGGAATCGTCGACCTGCCGGAGCACCAGAGTCAGAGCACCGTGGGATGGTCGCCTCCTGATGACGGGCATCTGGCCTTGCTTGGCGGACCTACCCACGGGCGGGGCACGCTCTCCGCAGGCCTGAAGCTGCTGCTTGCCCAGTGGGCTGCGGATGCAATCATGCCCGCATACATCCTCGACGCCGACGGAACTCTGGCGAGCGCGGCCAGCCACCCGCTGGCGGGAGCAGTCGTGGGACCCGGGGAATCGCGGCGCGCCGCGCGGCTCCTGGCCAGGTCGAGCGAGGAGATGGCACGCCGGCTCGCTGCATCGTCCGCTCCGACCGCGGCGTTGTTGCTGGTCGTCCACGGCTGGGGAACCTGGGTTTCTGCGTTTCGTTCCGGCCCTTATGCCTGGGCCGAGGACCTGTTTCAGGACCTGATCCGGGGCGGTCCCGGAGCAGGGATCACCGTCATCGTCACAGGGGACCGGGAACTGGTGACAGCGAGGTTCTTCGCGTCTCTGCCCAACCGGATCTACTTCCCTGCCACCGCGACCCTGGAGAGCCGCCTCATGTGGCCGGCCGTGCCGAAGGTTCGGGCTATCGCTGGCCGGGTCATCGCGTCCGGGCCATTCGCGGCGGGCTGCCGTCCCGACGCCGGCCGGAGCTCCCCAGTCGTCCCGCCATCGAAGGATCGAGACGACGGGGTTGGGATGGGACAGACGCGCTACCCGGGATCGACCGGAAGCGAATACGACGACGGTCCGGACAACGAAGCCTCAGACGCCGACACGTTCCGGGTGGCGCAACTCTTCGAGCCGCCGCCGTGGGCCGGGCCGGCGATGACCGGTGACCTCGTCGGCACAGAAGCACGGCTGGCCCTTTCCTTTCGGGTGGAGGCACTCCCAGACCGGGTCACGGTGCGGGATGTGGCTTCCCGCCTCCTCGCGAGCGCGGCAGACGGAGGCCGGGCGGGGAGAAAAGGCCGGGACGATGGCCGATTCTGGATCGGCCTCGCAGGCGACGAACCCGGGCCCTCGGGCATCGAACTCCCGGCCTCAGGTGTCGCCGCCGTGTTGGGAGCACCTGGGACAGGCAAGAGCACGCTCCTGGAATCCCTCGTCGCCCTGAACCCCTTGATGAGCTGGTTGAAGCCGGATAAGGAAACACCCCAGGAGTACTGGACGGAGATCCATCGGAGAGCCGACGCGGGAACATTAGACCGGAATGCAGTGGCGCTCGCCGACGACCTCGACCTCTCCACCTCGGAGGTCAACAACGCACTGCGCGACCTTAACGGCCGGGGTTGGCGGGTGATCTTCACCGCAGGCTACGGCCCCCTTGTGCAGCAGCGGGTGCCACTGGCAATGCAGGCTCGCCTTTACGGCAAGGGCGTCCTGCTTCGGCCCCGCAGCCTGATGGACGGCGACCTCTTCGGGGTACGGTTCGACCCCGAGTCGCATCAGCCCGCCGGACGGGCGGTCCTCATCGGCGATGGTACGGCGACGTGGGTTCAGCTCGCCGTTCCGGAGCCATCAGCGCTGTCCAGGAAAGATGCCAAAGGAAATGCCCCCGAGGTAACGCCGGAGGAGAGGCAGGGATGAAGCCCGGATCAGGCGAACGGGGATGACGCCCCCGCGACGAACCCCGGAGTGGTGCCTACAGCGCCGGCGGGGACCCAGCAACCCGAGAGGCATAGGCGATGACGCGCTTGTCGAACAACAGCACGATCGCGACGGCGGCCGGCACCAGCATCGCAAGCCCGGCCAGCGGGTACCCGCCCGTCAGCGTGGGGAACCCGATCGTGAGCGCAAACAGCTGGGCCACCAGCGCGCCCGCGCGCGGCCAACGGTAGCCGCGGAACAGGAAGTGGCCCACCGCGAACAGCCAGGCCGAGAAGGCCAGCAACAAGCCGAGGGTGAAGACCGCACCCCAGAAGGAAAGCACCGGCGCTCCGGTCAGCAACTGCAGCGCATACCAGCCGGCCGCCACCAAGAGGGCCACTGCCTCGAGGGCAGCAACGGCCGAAATCACGGCGATGCCGGCGGGACGGGAAGGCCGGGCCGGGTCCGGTGCGCCGGCGGGCGAACCGCCAGTGTTGTCGGGCTCAACCGGCTCCTGGGGATTCTCTGCGGGTCTTGACACACTGGCACCATACCCGACATAGTCAAAACCACTTGGGGGACCGCCGATGCATGTGATGCATCGCTCACGAATCGGCGGCATATGGACCGCTAAAACCCCTTGTTTACGCAGCGTTAACATGACACGCTTAATCCAGATGACCGAGGGGGCCCACTGGGCCCCTTTCTTATGAAGCCTCTAGTGAATAATTTCACAAGACGCCGAACGAATTCCCAGGAATGGAGTTACTGATCAGCATGGATTGGCGTAACCGCGCAGCGTGCCTCGACAAGGACCCGGAGCTGTTCTTCCCGGTAGGAAACACCGGACCTGCCCTCCTGCAGATTGAGGAAGCCAAGAGCGTCTGCCGCCGCTGCCCGGTCGTGGACACCTGCCTGCAGTGGGCCTTGGAGTCCGGCCAGGACGCCGGCGTCTGGGGCGGCATGAGCGAGGACGAGCGCCGGGCCCTCAAGCGCCGCGCCGCCCGCGCCCGCCGCGCCTCCTAGCTTGCCGGCCGGGCTCCCCCGGCACACAAAAGCACAACGGAAGCCCCGGACCATTCGGTCCGGGGCTTCCGTCGTTGTCAGCTGAGAATCACCGCGAAGCCAGGCTTAGGACCACCTGCACGGCGGTGCCCCCGCCCTCGCGCGGTTTCCACTGGATGCTGCCGCCCAGCTCGGACGTCACGAGGGTACGGACAATCTGCAGTCCCAGCCCCTCGGTGTAGGACCCGGCAGGCAGCCCGACGCCGTCGTCCGCCACCGTCACGGTCAGCAGCTCATCGCCGTCCTCGCTCTCCGAGCGGTCCGCGAGCAGCCACACCGTGCCGGCCCGGCCCTCGAGCCCGTGCTCGACGGCGTTGGTGACCAGTTCGTTGATGACCAGGGCCAGCGGGGTCGCGAAGTCGCTCGGCAGCTCGCCGAACATGCCGGAGCGCTGGGTGCTCACCTGCTGGGACGGCGATGCGACCTCGGCCGATAGACGGAACTGCCGGCCGATGAGCTCGTCGAAGTCCACGCTCTGGGTCAGGCCCTGCGACAGCGTCTCATGCACCAGGGCGATCGTGGCCACCCGTCGCATCGCCTGTTCCAGGCCCTGCTTGGCCTCGTCACTGACCATTCGGCGCGACTGCATCCGCAGCAGCGCCGCCACGGTCTGAAGGTTGTTCTTCACCCGGTGGTGGATCTCGCGGATGGTGGCGTCCTTGGTGACGAGCTCCATCTCCCGCCGGCGAAGCTCTGAGACGTCGCGGCAGAGCACCAAGGCGCCGAACCGCTGCTGCTCATCCCGCAGCGGGATCGCACGCAGGGACAGGCTGACACCCCGGGATTCGATCTCGCTCCGCCACGGCATCCGGCCGGTGACCACGAGCGGTAGCGTCTCGTCCACCATCCGACGGTCCTTGAGCAGCCCGGCGGTGACCTCGGCCAGGGAACGTCCCTCCAGGGATTCCCCGTCGCCGAGCCGGCGGAACGCCGAGACCCCGTTGGGGCTGGCGTACTGCACGATCCCCTCGGCATCCAGCCGGATCAGGCCGTCGCCGACTCGCGGCGCACCGCGCCGGGATCCGGTTGGCGAGGCGAAGTCCGGCCAGAGGCCGAGCGTGCCCATCCGCAGCAGGTCGTAGGCGCACTGCCGGTAGGTCAACTCAAGCCGGGACGGCATCCGCGAGCTGGACAAGTCCATGTGCGAGGTGACCACCGCGAGCGTCCGGCCGTTGCGCACCATCGGCACGGCCTCCACCCGCATCGCCATGTCGCTGCTCCAGTTGGTCTCATTGGAACGCTCAATGACGCGGCTTTCCCAGGCCTTGTCGACCAGGCGTTTCAGGTCCGAGCGGATGCCCTCCCCCACGAAGTCGGTGTGGAACACCGTGTGCGAGGTGGAGGGCCGCACGTGCGCCAGCGCCACGTACCCCAGTTCGGGGTGTGGGAACCACAGCGCCAGGTCGGCGAAGGCCAGGTCGGCGACCATCTGCCAGTCCCCCACGAGCAGATGAAGCCACTCGGCGTCCCCCGGCCCGAAATCAGCGTGTTCCCTGATGGGGTCGGTAAAGATTGCCACAGCACCTCCATTTGCGACGCGGGGACCGGCAGGATCCTAGCGTCGAACGATTGACCTCAAGAGCCTCAATGCTACCGACAGCGACGCCATGTCATCGGCCTCGAGCGCGTTGACCTCGTCAAACATGCTCTTGGCCCGCTCGAGTTGCTCGACGTTCTTGCTCTCCCACGCCACGAGGCGTTCCTCAGCCGGCATCTCGGCCGGCGTCGCCTCAAGGACAGCGGTCGTCATGTCCGACACCGTCGAGTAGAGGTCGTCGCGGAGGGCCGCACGGGCCAGCGCCTGCCACCGGTCCCTGCGCGGAAGCTTGGTGATCCGCTCGAGCAGGGAGTCCGCGTGGAACCGGTCGAAGACCGTGTAGTACACATGCGCGATGTTCTCCACCGGTTCCGGGCTGGCGTGCACGATCTTGGCGATGTCCAGCAGCACAAAGCTCTCGAACAGCTCCGCCCAGCGGTGGGCCAGGTCCTCCGGAAGCTCCCAGCCGCGGGCCTTCTCCAGCCACTGCTGCACCCGCTCGCGGTCACCGCCGCGCAGGTACTCCAGCAGCCGGGCACGCATCGGATCCAGCAGCGGCTTGAAGTCGGCGACGATCTCCTCGATCGGCCGCGCAGCATTGCCCTGGCTGAGGACCCAGCGCACGGCCCGGTCCAGGAGCCGGCGGATGTCCAGGTGAACGGTGCTCCAGTGTTCGGTCGGGAACGACGCCGGCAGTTCGTTAAGCTCGCCGACCATGACGTCGAGTTCGTAGACCTCGCGCAGTGCGACGAAGGCCTTGGCGACCGCTGCTTCCGTGGCCGAGGTTTCCTCCATGGCCCGGAACGCAAAGGTGATGCCGCCCATGTTGATCATGTCGTTGGCGACGACGGTCGCGATGATCTCCCGGCGCAGCGGGTGGGTGTCCAGCTCGGCGTCGAACCGTTCGCGCAGCTGCTTCGGGAAGTAGGAACGCAGCGTCCGGCGGAACCACGGGTCCTCGGCGAGGTTGCTCTCCCGCAGTGCCGTGGCGAGCTCGATCTTGGCGTAGGCGGCCAGCACGGAAAGTTCCGGGGAGGTCAGGCCCTGGCCCTGGTCCAGGCGTTCGCGGAGCGTGGCGGTGGTGGGCAGGGCCTCCAGGTCACGCTTCAGGTCCGCCGACTTCTCCAGCCAGTCCATCAGCCGCTCGTAGCTGGGGCTCCATTCGGCCACGCGCATCCGGTCGTTGAGCAGCAGGATGTTCTGGTCGATGTTGTCCTCGAGCACCAGGCGGCCGACCTCGTCGGTCATCGAGCCGAGGAACTCGGCCCGCTCTTCCGGGTCGAGCTTGCCCGCGGCCACCATCCGGTCGACGAAGATCTTGATGTTGACCTCGTGGTCGGAGCAGTCAACGCCTGCGGAGTTGTCGATCGCATCGGTGTTCAGGATGACGCCCTGCAGGGCCGCCTCGATCCGGCCCCGCTGGGTCATGCCGAGGTTGCCGCCCTCGCCGACCACCTTCACGCGCAGCTCTCGGCCGTCGACCCGGATGGAGTCGTTGGCCTTGTCGCCGACTTCGGCGTTGGTTTCGGTGCTGGCCTTGACGTAGGTGCCGATGCCGCCGTTGTAGAGCAGGTCGGCGGGCGCCAGCAGGATGGCCCGGAGCAGTTCCGGCGGGCTGAGCCGGGTGGTGCCCTCCGGCAACCCCAGGGCCGCGCGGACCTGCGGGGAGACGGGGATGGACTTGGCCTGGCGCGGGTAGACCCCGCCGCCCTCGCTGATCAGCGACTTGTTGTAGTCGTCCCACGAGGAGCGGGGCAGGTCGAAGAGCCGCTGCCTTTCCTCGAAGGAGGACGCCTCGTCGGGGTTCGGGTCGAGGAAGATGTGCCGGTGGTCGAACGCGGCGAGCAGGCGGATGTGCTTGGAGAGCAGCATGCCGTTGCCGAAGACGTCGCCGGACATGTCGCCGACGCCGACGACGGTGAACGGCTCGGACTGGGTGTCGAGGTCCAGCTCGCTGAAGTGGCGCTTGACCGATTCCCAGGCGCCGCGGGCGGTGATGCCCATGGCCTTGTGGTCGTAGCCCACCGAGCCGCCGGAGGCGAAGGCGTCGCCGAGCCAGAAGCCGTACTCGGCGGCGAGGCCGTTGGCGATGTCGGAGAAGGACGCGGTGCCCTTGTCCGCCGCGACGACAAGGTAGGAGTCGTCGCCGTCGTGCCGGACGACGTCGGCCGGCGGCACCAGGGCCTCACCCTCGGGCGAGGTCACGACGTTGTCGGTGATGTCGAGCAGGCCGCGGATGAATGTCTTGTAGCTCTCGATCCCCTCGGCCATCCAGGCGCCGCGGTCGGCGGCCGGATCCGGGAGCTGCTTCGCGTAGAAACCGCCCTTGGCGCCGGTGGGCACGATAACGGCGTTCTTGACCGTCTGCGCCTTGACCAGGCCCAGGATCTCGGTGCGGAAGTCCTCGCGGCGGTCGGACCAGCGCAGGCCGCCGCGGGCGACCTTGCCGAACCGCAGGTGGACGCCCTCGACGCGGGGCGAGTACACCCAGATCTCGAACATCGGGCGCGGGAACGGCAGTCCGTCGATCCCGGCCGGGTCCAGCTTGAAGCTGACGTGGGTCTTGTTTTGGTAGAAGTTGGTCCGCAGCGTGGCCTGGATCAGGTTGGTGAAGGTGCGGAGCACGCGGTCGGCGTCGAGGGTGGCGACCTGTTCGATCGCCGCGTCGAGCGTGGCGCGGACCTCGGCCTGACGGGCCTCACGGTCGCCGTCGTTTACGGCCGGATCGAACCGGGCGGCGAAGAGGGCGTTCAGGCCGCGGGCGACTTCCGGGTTGGCCAGGAGGGTGTCGGCCATGAACTCGAAGGAGTTGGTATTGCCCATCTGGCGCATGTACTTGGCGTAGGCGCGCAGCACCACGACCTGGCGGGGGTGCATTCCCTCGCGGAGCACCAGCCGGTCGAAGCTGTCCGATTCGACGGCGCCGGAGACGGCGGCGCCGAAGGATTCCGCGAGCAGGGTGCCCGTGGTGACCGGGTCGACGCCGGCCGGGTATTTCAGGCCGAGGTCGTAGAGGAAGAAGTCGCGGTGGTCCGCGGTCTCGATTTCGAAGGGGCGTTCGTCCAGGACCTCGAGGCCGAGGTTGTGGAAGAACGGCAGGATCTGGCTGAGGCTCTTGGGCTCGAGCATGTACAGCTTGACGCGGGCGTCCTCCTCCAGGATTGCTCCGGCGCCCTCGGGCAGGTACACGTGGACGCCTGGCTGCTCCGCGGCGTGGCCGCCCTCGCGTTCGGCGGCGGCACCGTACTTCTCGAACCGGGCGATGTCCTCGAGCGCGTCCTCGACCTCGTAGTCGACCCGGTAACTGGCCGGGAAGGCCTCGGCCCAGACCGCGGCGAGTTCCTTGGAACCGTTGCCGCCGTCGGCCTCGGCGCGGGCGCGGAGGACCTCGGAGATACCCTCGCTCCAGGACCGGGCTGCGAGGACCAGCCGCTTCTCCAGTTCCTCGGTGTTCACGTTGGCGGTGTCGGCGTCCTTGGGGAGCCGGATCCGGAAGAACAGCCGCGCCAGTGCCGACTCGGTCATCCGGGCCTCATAGTCGATGGAGACGGCGTCGAAGGTTTCGCGCAGTTCCTTCTCGATCCGCAGGCGGACGTTGGTGGTGTACCGGTCGCGGGGCAGGTAGACCAGCGCCGACATGAAGCGGCCGTAGACGTCCGGGCGGAGGAACAACCGCGTCCGGCGGCGCTCCTGCAGCCGCTGGATACCGGTGGCGATGGCGGCGAGGTCCGGGATCTCGATCTGGAAGAGCTCGTCGCGCGGGTAGGTCTCGAGGATGCCGAGCAGGTCCTTGCCGGAGTGCGAGTCCGGCGGGAAGCCGGCGTCGCGCAGGACGGCGTCGACCTTTTCCCGCACCACCGGGATGTCGCGGACGGAGCCCGCGTAGGCTGTGGTGGCGAACAAGCCGATGAAGCGGCGTTCGCCGTCAACGTTGCCGGCGGCGTCGAAGCTCTTGACGCCGATGTAGTCCAGGTAGGCGGACCGGTGCACGGTGGAGCGGGAGTTGGCCTTGGTGATGACCAGGGCGCTCTTCTCGCGGGCCTTCTTGCGGCCGGTTTCGGTCAGGTGCTGGATCTGGTGGCGGGTGTCGCTGCTGTCGCGCAGCAGCCCGAGGCCGCTCTCCTCGCGCAGTTCGAGGACGTCCTCGCCGGATTCGTTCCGCAGGTCGTATTCGCGGTAGCCCAGGAAGGTGAAGTTGCCGTCGTCGAGCCAGCGCAGGAGTTCCTGCGCCTGCCGCAGGCCGGCCACGTCGGCGGCATTGGTGACCTTTTCGAGGCCGTCGGAGACCTCGTGGGCCTTGTTGCGCATCTTCGGCCAGTCCTCGACGGCGGCGCGCACGTCGCCGAGCACCCGGTTCAGGCCCTCAATCAGTTCCGCCCGGCGGGCGTCGTCGACGCGGTCGATTTCGACGGCGATCCAGGATTCCATGTGGGAGGCGTTGTCGCCCTGGGCGATGAGGTGCGAGAGGTTGGGCATCGCGGCCGTGTCGCCGCTGGAGATGCCGAGGTGGGAGGGGACCCGTGCCACCTTGACCAGCCGTCCGGTTTCCCGGTTGCGGGTGACGACGAAGAGCGGGTGCATCACCAGGTGGATCGGGGACTTCTGCCGGACCAGTTCGGCGTTGACCGAGTCGACGAGGAAGGGCATGTCGTCGGTGACGATGTAGACGACGCTGGCATCCGCCTCATCGATGATCTCGATGTTGGCGTGGCCGGGCTGCCGGGCGCCGGCGGTCCGCAGGTGGGCCTGCGCGCGGGCCGAGAGCGTTTCCTGGCCGTAGCCCTTGGCATCCTCCTCGGCGAGGTGCTCATAGTAGTCCGCGAAGAACCTCTCATCGGCTCCGATCGAAACGGGTTGATCCTCCACGCTGGACCCAGACGACATCGACAAACGCCTCCATTAAGAAAGTTCGCGGCCGCACCGTTGCAGCCCTCATCAGGAGCCTAGTCTTTAGCCCACCGGCTTGCTGTGGAAGAAAAGACAGAGCTTTTCGTTTTTTGCTGGGCAGGTGCACAAACCAAGTGCGCGATGGCCCTGCGGAGAGGCGAGTCGGGGGCCGTTTCGTGCAACAGCGAGCCGGCCAGCAGGGCGGCGTCGCACGCCGCGGCGTCGGAGGGCAGGAAGGCAGTTACGGGTGCCGCTGGCCCATAGCGGGCCCACGCCTCCTTCAGTTGCCGCTCCGGTGCCCGGCCGACGGCGGCGGGGCGGACTTTGTTGAGGACGACCCGCGGCATCGCCTCGGGTACGGCGGCCGAGAGCTCCGCCAGGCCGCGGACCAGCCTCGGAACACCGACGGGGTCTGCGGAGCCGACGGCGTAGACGGTGTCGGCCAGCTGAAGGCTGCGCAGGGTGGCGGCGTTGCGGCGCGGTGCCATCGAGTCGAAGCTCAGCTCCTCGTCGGCCTCGAGGCAGAACCCGGTGTCGATGACCGTGACATCGGCGATCTCGCGCACGCGGCTGTACACCAGGGCCAGGGCCGCGGCGCGGAGTTCGGTCCAGCGGTCCGCGCGGGTGATCCCAGTGAGGACCCGGAAGCTGCCCGCCTTCGTGGCCACCGGCAGGGCCAGACGGAGGAGGGCATCCGCATCGAGGGAACCCTGGTCCGCGAGACGGCAGGCCTGGGCGAGGCCGGCCGCCTCGTCGAGCAGGCCCAGCGCCGCGGCGACGCTGGCCCCGTAGCTGTCGGCATCGACCAGCAGGACCGACCGGCCGTCCGCCGCCAGTTCGCCTGCCATGTTGACCGCGAGCGTGGTCCTCCCGGGTGCCCCCGCCGGCCCCCAGACTGCGATGATCTCTCCCGTGCCCGGCTGCGTCCCGGAGGGCTCCCCGCCGTCGGAACCTGGCACCTGCCCTGGGGTACGCGGCGCGGCGGCGCCGGTAAAGGCGTCACTGCCGGCCTCCGGCGCGGCCGCGGAGAGCCCTGCCACCGCGGCGGCGATGACCGCCGCGAGTTCTTCGGCCGCCACATCGGTGGGACGCGCCGTCACGCCGATGCCGCGCAGCCGCGCCGCCTCGTCCGGGCTGTCGGTCAGGGCGACGACGGCGACCCCCACGGCGGAGAGCCGGTCCACCAGCGAGGCTGTGAGCTCCCCCGCCTCCCCGGCGACGACGGCGGCCCGGGCCAGGCCGCTCTGGCAGGCGGCGAGGAGTTCGGCCAGTTCCTCGCAGCGCCGGACCACCGAGACGGGGCCGTGGAGCCGCTCCAGGCTGCCGACCAGGGGTTCGGTGCCCTGCCCGACCGTGACGACGGGAATGCTCATTGGCCGGTTCCGCCCAGATTCCACACCACCGAAATCCTGGCCTTGTTGGCCTGGGCGCCCAGCAGCTTGGGCATCTGGCCGTCAGGGACCAGCACCATGACGACGGTGGAGCGCTGCGCGCCGAGGGCGTTGCTGCCCGGGGTCAGTTGCGCGATCTCGGCCCCGCGGAGCAGCAGGGCGGGCTCACTGAAGCCGTTGCGGTTGTCCGGCAGGGCGACCCACACGTCGACTCGGGAGCCGGCCACGGCCTGCGGCGGCAGGGCCTCGTCCACGGTGACGGCCACGGGTTTGCGGGCCAGCGCATCGGGCTGGCCGAAGCTCTCCCGCGGCAACAGCTGGTCCTTGCCGATCCGCTGGATGGCGACCAGGCCCTCGGCGAGTCCCGCCTCGGGGGTCAGGTAGTTCCCCTCGACGTCTCCGAGGCGGACGTTGACCCGGTGCAGCTTCTCCGGCGTCAGCTTCTCCCCGACGGCGATCGGCTCGCTGGCCGCGAAGGCCTCGGTGGTCCGGTCCGCGGCGGCGACCAGCGATACCACCCCGGCCGTTGACGCCAGCACGAGCAGGACGCCGACCAGCAGCCTCGGGTCTTTCCACGACGGCTTCTTCAGCCTGGCCCCGCCGCTCTCTGTCACCGCCATGCGCAGTTCCCCCATCTGTGCGTCCGCGCCGCCGGCGCCGGTTTCCCCATTGTCACGAATTGTGGGCGCTGCGGGAAGACCGGGAACCCGGGAACTGCAAAGTGTGGATAACCGCATCAATGTCGACGCCCGGTGGCAAAATGGGAGCATGCCCCGATTCCTCACCCTCGCGGATGTCGCCGAACAGCTGCAGATCAACTCCCCCGCCGCCTACGCGCTGGTGCGGAGCGGTCAGCTCAAGGCCATCCAGGTCGGCGGCCGCGGGCAGTGGCGGGTGGAGGAAGCCATGCTGGAGCAGTACATCCAGGAGCGGTACGCCGAGGCCAGCCGGATGATCGAGGAAGCCAAGGCCAAGGGCTCCTGATCCCGTCGACTTAGGTCCCTCCGCGCCCCGACCGGATGGACCCGAGGGCGCCGAACGGCACCGTTGACACGGCCCGGACGTTGGCGGCGCGGCGCTCTTCACCGGGTTCCGTCTCCGCCAGGTCCAGGAAATCCCTTCCCACCCGGTCGATAACCCCATGCACGGCCGGGCAGCCCGCCGCTCCGATCAGCTGGATAGTCAGCCGCGATCGATCCCTGGCCAGTTCCCGCAGTGCACTCGCCAGCCCAAGGCGGCCCGACGGCGGCCCCGCCGGAACCGCCTGGAGCGCCAACCCGGTGTAGCTGATGGCGGCAGCGTGCGGAATCAGCACCTGCTGCCGGCCCGACGCCAGCACCAGCCAGCCCAGGCCCACATGCTCGAGCCGCCCTTTGCATATGTCACCCGTTGTGAGGTGGACCGCGATCTCCTGACCCACCGTGCCGCGAAGCCGGTCGGCCAGTTCCACGCCGGTGGCGTCGACCCGGGCGCGTTCGTCCACCTCGGCATCTAAATCGAGCCGTCGTTCGGCGGCGAGTTGCGCTTCGAGGTCCGAGAAGAGGGAGTCCCACCGCATGCGGGCCAGCGTAGGCGCGTCCGCCGGACTCGGTCAATGGGGTGTCCTTGCAGGCTTTCGCCCGCCTCCGGGCGGTATCGGCGGGTTATGCACAACCCTTCGCTAGCCCTAGACACCCGATCGCGTACGGGCCCAAACTATGAAAAGTGCATTAAATGACATCAAAGTCTATCAAACGATAGGTAATCCATTTAGAACCCTAGGAGGCCGGGATGACGATTCGGCAGCATGTACCAGCCGGCACCTCCACCAGCCGCTCCGGCGATGCGGTGGTGGCGGCGCTCATCCTGCTCTCAGGCGGGCTGCTGACGGGGTCGGGAATGATCCAGGCCGCCCACCTGCGGACCGCCGCGGTGCGCAGGCAGGCCGTGGGTTTCGACACCAGCCTGGGCGTCACGGCCACCACGGCCGGGCTGATCGTGGTCGTCTGGTGGGTGCTCTCGTTCCTCCTCGCCTTTTGCTCGGCGTTGCTGGCGCGCGGCGGCCGTGCCCGGGCTGCCTCAGCCACCGGGAAGTTCAGTCCGGCGTTCATGCGCCGGCTGGCCCTGGCCGCCATCGGTCTTCAGCTGGTCACCGCTCCCCTGGCCCGGGCGGCCACCGTCCCCGACGTCGGGGGCACCGGCACGTCTCTGCCGGCGGCCGTGACGGCCGCCTGGGCGCCGCAAGGAAACTCCGCAACGGTCGGCCCACGTGCCCCGTCGCCACCCCGGCCGGACCCACGGTGGCTGCCCTCCCCCGTCCCCGCTCCGCCGGGCGCCCTGGTCCAGCCACAGCTGCGGCCGGATCAGCCGGCCGCCGGCGGACGGCAGGTGACGGTCAGAGCCGGGGACTCGCTGTGGAGTCTCTGCGCCGCGGAGCTTGGGCCCCTGGCCTCCGACGTCGACATCGCAACTGCATGGCCGGAGCTTTACCGGACCAACCGATCCGTCATCGGCCCCGACCCCGGGCTGCTTCGGCCGGGCCAGGTCCTGGTCATCCCGCCCGCGCTTTCATCCAGCTCACCCTCCGCAGAAGGAACCCTATGAGCCCGCTCGCTGAACCCCGTCCCGGCTACGCCGCCCCGCAGCCCCCCGCCACTCTCCGCCCGGTCGACCCGGACCGTGACATCGAGGCGCTTTGCCGCTCGACGGTGCAGGCGGCCATCGAAGTCCTGGCCGGAACCCGGCCGGCGCAGCAACTCGCCCGGCGGTTGGATGAACGGTGTCTGACCGCCTTGCAGCACCGCGCCGCCCTGACCCGCCGGGTCGCTTCCGGTACGTCGCCGACGGCGGGTCGCCTGCACCGCAACCCGTGCGTGCGGTCGGTCCATGCCTGCCGGATCTCCGAGGACGTCTACGAGGCCAGCGCCGTGGTGTCCGACGAACTCCGGGTCCGGGCGGTGGCCTTGCGGCTGGAGCGGAGCAGACTCGTCTGGCGGGTCACGGTGCTGGAGATCGGCTGAGCCCGGGCCGGTGAGCCGGTTGTCCGGGCCGGATTGAGGAGGCAGCGCTGGATGACCGCACACAAAAACACCGCGGGTCCGGAACGTCGCGTTCCGGACCCGCGGTGTTGGCGACTGGTTTTCCAGCCGGTTGGCGACTGGTTTTCCAGCCGGTTAGCGGCGCTTCTTCTTGCTGGCGCGGCGCGGGGACTCCTGGGCCGCGGCCTTCGCCGGGTTGCCGGAGCGCCCGGAGGACTTGGCCTCGACGCGGGTCTGAGCCGTGCCGTCCTCGCTCGGAGCCGTGTACTGCAGCTGCGCCGGCTTCTCCGGAGCCTCCAGACCGGCGGCGTGGATGTGCGGTTCCTGGTGTTCGGTGTGCTGGCCCGACTCATCGGCGACCACCACGTCCTGGGCCGGGGTAACCTCGACCTCGAGGTTGTAGAGGAAGCCGACGCTCTCCTCGCGAATGGCCTCCATCATGGCCTGGAACATGGTGAAGCCCTCGCGCTGGTACTCCACGAGCGGGTCACGCTGGGCCATGGCCCGCAGGCCGATGCCCTCCTTGAGGTAGTCCATCTCGTAGAGGTGTTCCTGCCACTTGCGGCCGATCACCGAGAGGACCACGCGGCGTTCGAGTTCGCGCATGCTCTCGGAACCGATCTGCTCCTCGCGGGCCTGGTAGACCAGGCGCGCGTCGGAGAGGATCTCCTCCTTGAGGAATTCGACCGTGATCCGGGACTTCCCGCCGGCCTCGTCGATGACGTCGCGGGGCGTGAAGCTGACCGGGTACAGGGTCTTGAGGTTGGACCAGAGCAGGTTGAAGTCCCAGTCGTCGCCGGTGCCTTCGGACGTGGCGGCGTCGATGAACGCGTTGATCGTGTCCTCGATGAAGTACTGGACCTTCTCGTGCAGGTCATCGCCCTCGAGGATGCGTCGGCGGTCGCCGTAGATGGCCTCGCGCTGGCGGTTCAGGACGTCGTCGTACTTGAGGACGTTCTTGCGCTGCTCGGCGTTGCGGCCTTCCACCTGGCCCTGGGCGGAGGCGATGGCGCGGGAGACGAGCTTCGATTCGAGGGCGACGTCGTCCGGGACGGAACTGCTCATCAGGCGCTCGGCGGCGCCGGAGTTGAAGAGCCGCATCAGGTCATCGGTCAGCGACAGGTAGAAGCGGGATTCGCCCGGGTCGCCCTGGCGGCCGGAGCGGCCGCGGAGCTGGTTGTCGATGCGGCGGGATTCGTGCCGCTCGGTGCCCAGCACGTAGAGGCCGCCCAGGTTCAGGACCTCCTCGTGCTCGTCCTTGACGGACTGCTTGGCGGCCTCAAGGGCGGCGGGCCAGGCGGCTTCGTACTCCTCCGAGTTCTCCTGCGGGTCAAGCCCGCGCTTGGCGAGCTCGGCGACGGCGGTGAATTCGGCATTGCCGCCGAGCATGATGTCGGTGCCGCGGCCGGCCATGTTGGTGGCCACGGTGACGGCGCCCTTGCGGCCGGCCTGCGCGACGATCGAGGCCTCGCGGGCGTGGTTCTTGGCGTTGAGGACCTCGTGCCGGACGCCCTCCTTGGCCAGGAGGCGGGAGAGGTACTCGCTCTTCTCGACGCTGGTGGTGCCGACCAGGACCGGCTGGCCCTTCTCGTGCCGCTCGGCGATGTCCTTGACGACGGCGTCGAACTTCACGGTCTCGTTCTTGTAGACGAGGTCCGGCTGGTCGATGCGCTGCATGTCCCGGTTGGTGGGGATGGCGACGACGCCGAGCTTGTAGGTGCTCATGAACTCGGCGGCTTCGGTCTCGGCGGTGCCGGTCATGCCCGCGAGCTTGTCGTACATGCGGAAGTAGTTCTGCAGCGTGACCGTGGCGAGAGTCTGGTTCTCGGCCTTGATCTCGACGCCTTCCTTGGCCTCGATCGCCTGGTGCATGCCCTCGTTGTAGCGGCGGCCGGCGAGGATACGGCCGGTGTGCTCGTCGACGATCAGGACCTCGCCGTCGAGGATGACGTAGTCCTTGTCGCGCTTGAAGAGCTCCTTGGCCTTGATGGCGTTGTTCAGGAAGCCGATCAGCGGGGTGTTGGCGGACTCGTAGAGGTTGTGGATGCCGAGATAGTCCTCGACCTTTTCGATGCCGGCCTCGAGGACACCGACGGTGCGCTTCTTCTCGTCGACCTCGTAGTCGGTGTCAGGCTGGAGGCGCAGGACAACCTTGGCGAACTCGCTGTACCAGCGGTTCGTGTCGCCCTGGGCGGGGCCGGAGATGATCAGCGGGGTACGGGCCTCGTCGATGAGGATGGAGTCCACCTCATCGACGATCGCGAAGTTGTGGCCGCGCTGGACGAGCTCGGACTTATCCCAGGCCATGTTGTCGCGCAGGTAGTCGAAGCCGAATTCGTTGTTCGTGCCGTAGGTGATGTCCGCGGCGTACTGCTCGCGCCGGTGGGCGGGGTCCTGGTTGGCCAGGATGCAGCCGCTGGTCAGGCCGAGGAAGCGGTACACGCGGCCCATCAGGTCGGACTGGTACTCGGCGAGGTAGTCGTTGACCGTGACCACGTGAACGCCCTTGCCGGCGAGGGCGTTCAGGTAGGCCGGAGCGGTAGCCACCAGGGTCTTGCCTTCACCGGTCTTCATTTCGGCGATGTTGCCCAGGTGCAGGGCGGCGCCGCCCATCAGCTGGACGTCGAAGTGGCGCATGCCGAGGGTGCGTGAGGAGGCCTCGCGGACGGCGGCGAAGGCCTCGGGCAGCAGGTCGTCGAGCTTCTCGCCGTCGGCGTGCCGGGCCCGCAGCCGGTCGGTCTCTTCGCGCAGTTCTGCGTCGGTGAAGGTCTGGAAGGAGCTTTCCAGGGCATTGATGGAGTCGGCGTAGTTCCGAAGTTGCCGCAGGGTCTTTTTGTCACCCGTGCGGAGAAGTTTTTCGATCAGTGATGCCACGTGAAATTGCTCCCAGTCTCAAGCTGCCGAATTCCGGCGTGTTTAGTCTACGGGAGGGACACAGCGCGGACCGCGCCTGTTCCCTCAAAGCGGATGCAGGCCAGCCACCGCCTGTGCGAGCGCCGGCGCCAGATCGCCCATGGGGGCCACGATAATCCGGTCCAGCTCCAACCACTCTGCCATGAGCTGCAGTTCTGCCGCGAGTTCGACGGCGGTGTCCCCCGGCGCGTCCGGTTCCGCGAAACTGCCGCGGACCAGCAGGCTGCCGGCGGCACGGTCCGCTTTGAGGTCGACTCTGGCGACGATGCCGTCGCGGAGCAGGAAGGGCAGGACGTAGTAGCCGAAGCGGCGCTTGGCCTCCGGCGTATAAATCTCCAGCCGGTAGTGGAAGCCGAAGAGTTCCTCGAGCCGCCGCCGTTCGAAGACCAGGGAGTCGAACGGGCTCAGCAGGGCCCGGCCGGTGGCGGTGCGGGGCAGCCGCGCCTCGACGTGCCGGTACACGGGCCGGTCCCAGCCGGCGACGGTCACCGGTTCCAGCCGTCCGGCGTCGACGAGTTCGGCGACCGCCTCCGCGGCGGCCCGCTGCGGGGCGCGGAAGTAGTCGGCGAAGCAGCGCAGGGTGCCGATCCCGTGGGCCTGCGCCGCGGCGTCGATCAGGCGGAGCATCGCCGCACCGGCGTCGGGCCGGCCGCCGCCCTGCTCCCCGCTTTCCGGTCCCTTGCTTTCCGGTTGCGTGCTTACCGGTTTCCCGGAGGCGGCCGCGGCCACTGCGGTGGACGGCAGGACCCTGGAGGTGAGGGTGTAGCGGCGTTCGAAACTGCCCGTCCGCGACGCCGCCGTCACGGTCCCCTCTTCAAAGAGGTGCTCGAGGACCCGTTTAATCGTGTTCCAGTTCCAGCCCCAGTTGTCCGTGCTCCGGGTTTCCACGTGACCCAGCCGGGCGGTGAGTTCGGCGGCGGTCAGCGGCGGCCCCGCGGCCAGCTCGGACAGGATCCGGCCGGCAACGTCGCCGCGCTCCTCCGGGTCCATCGCGTGGGCGCCGACCCACTTCCGGTTCTGCCACAGCCTCAGGTCCTCGAAATGCTCGGGCCGGATGAAGCTGGCCTCGTGCGCCCAGTACTCCATCATCCGGCGCGGATGCACCCCGGACAGGCGTTCCAGGATGCTCCGGTCGTAGTTCCCGAGCCGGGAGAAGAACGGCAGGTAATGGCTGCGTGCCAGCACATTGACCGAATCGATCTGGACCAGCTGCAGGCGGGCAAAGGTCCGGCCCACCGCCCGTGAACTTACCGGGGCGGCGGGCCGGACCTTGTCCAATCCCTGGGCTGCCAGTGCGATCCGCCGTGCCTGCTTCAGGCTCAGCGTTGCGGGCACATCTTTCCCTTCGTCGGTTGTCCCCGTCTAGGCGGTGGCGGGCTCTCCTTCAGAACGATAGGCGATGATCTTTTCCTCCAGGGGAGCCTCGCCCGGGGCGCAGGTCTGGTCGAGGCTGATCACGCCGTAGGTCCAGCCTTCGCGGCGGTACACGACGGAGGGAGCCTTCGTTTCCTTGTCCACGAACAGGTAGAAATCGTGGCCTACCAGTTCCATGTTGTCGACGGCTTCGTCGAGCGTCAGGGACGCCGCGGGGAAGACCTTGCGGCGGATGAGGACCGGCGAGTCCCCGGCGGGAAGATCGTTCTCCACCTCGTAGGGGGACTTCTCCTCCGGCTTGGCCTCGGACCAGTGCGCCGCCTCCTCGTAGATCGGTTCGCGGGTGCTCGCCGGTTCCAGGGAAGCCGTCGCCTCGGTCACGGATTTGGGGGTGTGCCGGCCGTGGTGGACCTTCTTGCGGTCCTTGGCCCGGCGCAGCCGCTCCAGAAGCTTGTTATAGGCCAGATCGAAGGCGGCGAATTTGTCCGCCGCGCTGGCTTCGGCACGGATCACCGGGCCGCGGCCCAGGACTGTCAGCTCAACCGTGAGCAGCTCTGCAATCTGCCGGACTTTGGTTTCCTTGGTGACCTTTGCATCCACCCTCTGGACCTTGTCGCCGAGGGAATTGATCTTCGAGATCTTCTCCTCGGCGTACTCGCGGAACCGGTCGGAGACCGTCAAATTGCGACCGCTGATCATGAACTCCATGGTGCCCTCCAAATGACTTCGGTGACACGACGGCGGCACTTCGGGGGGCTCATCTGACGGACAGTCGAGCCCCTTTCCGAGCCGCTATCGACAGGTACATCTGTTCTTGGTACCCATGTTCGACGTTAGTTCATCGCCACCTGTTCTTCACCCTTTTGTGGTTTATTTTTTTCCATTGCGACCCCGTCCGGCGCCCTGCCGCGGGTCTTGGGTTCCGACACGTGGGAGGCGGGCGGGCGTGTCGCGGCGAGCACGACCGCTCCCCTGACGTCGGCTCCCGCGGAACGGAGAACCCGGGCCGCTTCCGCCAGGGTGGCGCCGGTGGTGAGGACGTCATCGATGAGGATGCAGGGGCGTCCGGCCAGCGCCGGCCCGGTCATCCCGCGGCGGATCCGCATCGACCCGCGCAGCCTCCGGGTGCGCCCGGCGCGGTCCAAACCCTTCTGAGAAGTCCCGCCCTTCCGAGACATCCTGCCTTTCTGAGCAGTCCCGCTCTGCCGGGTGGCCCCATTCCATGCAACCGCCAGGATTCGGATCTTGCGCAGGATGTCGGCGGTTTCCGTCCCGGGCGGCAGGCGCCCGCGGGCCCGGGCACGGGAGAGAACCAGGTGCACCGGGCTGAATCCCCGACGTCGGAAGGCGGCGGACGTCGTGGGCACCGGGACGAGCAGGGTGCCCGGGAGAGGTCCGGCGGCCGCAAGCGCGGCGCCCAGACACCGGGCGAGGTCCTCGGCCACCGCCCGTTGGCCGTGTTTCTTGAACGACAGCAGGGCCTGGGCGAGCTCGGCGCGGTAGACCCCGGCCGCCACCACCGGCAGCAGGACCGAACCGTCCATGTCCATCAGGACGGGGGCGCGTGCCTCGGCCCGGAACGGCCTGCGGGTCAGCTGCCGGAGCCTGCGGCCGCAGGCCGGGCACAGGACCCCGTCCTCCGCCCCGCAGCAGGCGCATTCCGCGGGGAGAACGAGCGTCAGCAGTTCGGCAGCTGCTGCTGCCACGGTGTCGGCCAGGCGGGCCAGCCACGATCGGTAGCCGCCACGGTGCCGGGCAGCCTCGGGCGGCGGGAGTAGGTCCGGGTCCGTGCCCCGCGCCGGGCGGCGGCGCGGCGGCTGCGGGTGCGCGGTGGGAGGCTGGGTCATGGCTCCAGCCTGCACCGTCTCGGTGGCCGCGCCCGGGTCAGGATGCGGCTATGTGGACAACCGGCCGGGACTGCCCACGGGCCCTACCCCGGGAAGGCCGGGTCGATGGCGCCCTTGAGCTGCAGGGACCAGCCGTTGCCGAGCCGCTGGAAGATGCCGTCAGCCGACTGGCCGTAGATCTCCGCCGTGCCGTTGCCGGCGCTGAGCCCGGTGAGGCCGGCCCACGGGGCCAACTCCTGCGGGGCGGTGCCGGTCATCGACAGCAGCTCCGGGGTGACGTTTTCCGTCGCGGCCCCCCTCATCACGGCCACCGTCAGGTCGTTGACCCACACGCCCTGGTCCGGGTCGTGCGCGGTCAGCAGCGTCACCGGGGCGGTGAGGTCCTTGGGCGTGCCGTCGGCGTTGCGGATGATGCCGGTGAGCTGCACGCGGGTCTTGCCGTTCAGCGACGAAATCACCATCGCGCGCGTCCCGTCGCGGGCCACCCGGAATTCCTTGACCAAAGCTCCGGCGAGCCAGGCGCCGGTGAGCGTCACCGTCGGCACGGTAGCGCCTTCGGCCACCCCGGTGGGACGATAGGCGGCGACTTCGGTGGCACCGTTCGCCCCGGGACCGGCGCTCCAGACCCAGTCGAAACGGTCGAACGAGGGCCGGGACAGCGTGCCCCGGGTCGCCAGGGCCCGGGCGGGCTGCCCGGGAATGATCGAGTACAGCGTGGTGCGGCCGGCGTTCAGGAACGCGGCGGCCTGGCTGGCCGGCGACTCGGCGGGGAACCGCGGTCCCAGGGCGCTGACCGACGCGATATCCGGGAGGGGTCCGATCTTGTTGTTCTCCACCCGGACCAGGTCGTTGTTGCTGACGGCGATCTGCCGCGCCGGCACGTCCTTGTCGCGAATCGGGGGCAGGACGGAGCCGTTGTCGTCCACCCGGACCAGGTCCTGGTTGGCGCGCAGCTCGACGTTGATCACGTCGGGCTGACTGCGGAAGGTCAGGGCCAGCTGGGTCTGCATCCTGAGCCGGTCCTCGTTGGAGGCGTCGGTGAGGTCCTTGGCCGTCAGGTCCACCTGGGCGGCGCCGGAGACCACGGGCACGGATTCGCGGGCCAGTTTGATGCCGGCCGGGAAGGCGCTGACCGCTGCGCCTTTCAGGTAGGGGGCGGGGCCGCCCAGCAGGGCGCTCGTCATGGCCTTGACGGTCTTCTTCTTGATGAACCAGCGCACGTCCGGGACCGCGTACGTGAATGTCGGGTCGTAGAAGTAGATCGGGTACGCGCCGTAGATGACCTTGAAGGTCTCCTCTGGAATGGCGGTGCCGTCGGGGATGTCCGCGATCCGCCACTCGCCGTCGACCTTGGTCAGCGTCGCGGGGACGTTCTCGGTGGTGCCCTCCGGCAACTGGGTGGCGATCCCGTCGGCGTCGACCGTGTACGCCAAATCCAGCCGGTAGTTGTAGACGTTCTCGACGGCGGTGGGCACCACCTGCGCGGAGCGGTAGACCAGCACCCGCTGGTCCGGTTTCCACTTCACCGAGGACGCCTGGGTGAGGTACTGCCGCGCCACCGCGTAGTCGTCCTCGTAGCCGCTGCCGGCCAGGTAGAAGTCCTCGATCACGGATTCGGGTCCGGCGCCGGGGCGTGGGGCTACCGGGAAGAACACCGGGGCGTTGTTCGGCTTGCCGGCGCTCTCGTCGCTGCTCTTGCCCACCGGCCCGGAGCGCGGAATCTGCGCGCAGGCGCCCAGCAGCAGCACCATGGCCAGCAGCGCCGCGGCGAAGCGGACCAGCTTACCGGTGCGCGTGCCGGCCGTACGTCCCGTGGTGGTCCTCATGCCTGGTCCTCCCCTGCGGCGGGGCTGTTCGCCGGGCCGCCTGATGACGCGTCCGCGCCCGTGCCGGGGCCCGCACCACTGCCCGTGCCCGGGACAGGGGCCGGGCCCGCAACGATGCCTGGGACTGCGCCCGGGGCGGCGTGGTTCAGCAGCACCATCTGGTTGCCGGTGCCGCCGTCGAGTCCGACGTCGGCAGGCTCGAGCTGCAGCGGCGACCGGCCGATACTTTCGCCCTGGCGCAGCGGGAGGGTGAGCCGGAAGTTGGAGCCGCTGCCCTTCTTGCCCCAGGCCTGCAGC
Source organism: Arthrobacter sp. YD4 (assembly GCF_030410515.1). Lineage (GTDB taxonomy): Bacteria > Actinomycetota > Actinomycetes > Actinomycetales > Micrococcaceae > Arthrobacter. The sequence continues at coordinate 44,833 of NZ_JAUHHD010000001.1, forward strand.
CAGCCGTTGTGCAGCTTGGTGTCTTCGGTGGCGATCGAGAGGCCCAGGCCGCTCCCGCCAGTGGTGCGGGCCCGAGCGGGGTCGGCACGCCAGAACCGGTCGAAGACGCGCGCTGCCTCGGCCTGGGTCATGCCGATGCCGTGGTCCCGGACGGCGACGGCGACGGCGGTGTCGTTCGCGGCGACGGAGACGTTAACGGGCCGGCCTTCACCGTGTTCGAGCGCGTTGAGGATGAGGTTGCGCAGGATCCGGTCGATCCGCCGGTCGTCCATTTCGACGATGATGCTGACCTCGGGCGCGTGCAGGGTCACCTCGGAGCCGTATTCGGCGGCCACGGGGGCTACGCCCTCGAGGACGTGGTCGACCAGCTGCAGGATGTCCGTGGGTTCGGCGTCGAGCATGGCCACACCGGCGTCGAAGCGGGAGATCTCCAGCAGGTCAGCCAACAGCGACTGGAAGCGTTCCACCTGGTGGTAGAGCAGCTCGGCGGACCGCTTGTTGATCGGGTCGAAGTCCTCGCGGGCGTCGTAGAGGACCTCGGCGGCCATCCGGACGGTGGTCAGCGGGGTCCGAAGCTCGTGCGAGACGTCCGAGACGAAGCGCTGCTGCATCTGGGACAGGGTGGCCAGCTGGGTGATCTGTTCCTGCAGGCTGGCGGCCATGTGGTTGAAGGAGGCGCCCAGACGGGCCACCTCGTCCTCGCCCTTGACCACCATGCGTTCCTGCAGCTGGCCGGCGGCGAGCTTTTCGGAGACGACGGCGGCGTGGCTGACCGGGCTGACGACGTTGCGCGTGACGTACCAGGCGACGGCGCCGATCAGCAGCACCAGCACGGCCGCGCCGACCAGCAGGACGTTCTGGATCTCGTCCAGGGTCTTCTGCGCCGTATTCAGGTCGTAGATGAGGTAGAGCTCGTACACGGTGCCGTTGAAGGTCACCTTGTTGCCGACGGCGATGCCTGGCCGGTCCTCGGTACCCACCGGGAACTCGGTGGAGGCCCAGAACTGGTCCTTGCCCGACTGCTGCACGGCCTTGCGCAGGTCCGGCGGGATCACGGCAATGGTGAGCTGGTCGGAGGCGCGGGATTCCACCCAGCGGTTGCGCGGCTTGGTCTGCTCCGGCATCGCCTCGAAGACGTACCGGCGCTGGATGACCGAGCCGCGGCCCTCGACGGCGTTCAGGGTGTCATAGACCAGGGTGATGACGCTGGACTGGTCCGTGACCTGGGCGCCGTCGAAGGTGTCCTGGACCTGCTTGACGTTGTAGCGGGTCTCCGATTCGGCCTGAGCCAGCCGCTCCTGGAAGAGGTTATTAGCGATCTGGTTGGAGAGGTAGGCGCCCACGACCGCGAAGGACCCGATGGCCAGCAGCAGCGTGGTCAGCACGGTGCGGAACTGCAGCGATCGGCGCCAGCGGCGCTGCAGTGCGCGCAGCAGGTAGCGGGTGGCGGGCAGGGCGCGGGAGGCGCCGATGAGCACCAGGCGAAGCACGCGGACGGCGACGATCCGGGCGCGGCGGGCCCAGATCCCGGCGCGGAACAGCACGGACCGGCCGTGGCGGGTGGTCAGGGCTTCATTCTCCGGCCGCTCCGAAGCGGGCTCGGAGGACACCGGCGACGGGGTCACCGGCCCGGAAGTCACCGGCGACGGAGCCTCCGGTCCGGAAGACTCCGGCCCGGGAGTGGCCGGTGCGGGGGTGCCGCTGCCGGGCTCAGGACCCTGCTTTGTAGCCGACACCACGGACCGTCAAGACAACTTCGGGGGCTTCGGGGTCGCGTTCGATCTTCGAGCGCAGCCGCTGGACGTGGACGTTCACCAGGCGGGTGTCCGCCGCGTGGCGGTAACCCCAGACCTGCTCCAGCAGCAGTTCCCGGGTGAAGACCTGCCACGGCTTGCGGGCCAGGGCCACCAGCAGGTCGAATTCCAGCGGAGTCAGCGAGATCCGCTCGCTGTTGCGGCTGACCACGTGGCCGGCGACGTCGATCGTGACGTCGGCGATGCGGAGGGTCTCGGGTGCCTTCTGGTCGCCCGGGCGGAGGCGGGCGCGGACGCGGGCCACGAGCTCGGCGGGCTTGAACGGCTTGGGGACGTAGTCGTCGGCGCCGGATTCCAGGCCCCGGACCACGTCCGAGGTGTCCGCCTTCGCGGTGAGCATCACGATCGGCACGTCGGATTCGGCGCGGATCTGGCGGCAGACCTCGATCCCGTCGATCCCCGGCAGCATCAGGTCCAGCAGGACCAGATCCGGCTTGGCGGAGCGGAAGACCTCGAGGGCCTGCCCGCCGTCCGCGCAGAAGACGGGGTCGAAGCCGTCGTTGCGCAGCACAATGCCGATCATCTCGGCCAGGGCCTCGTCGTCGTCCACTACCAAAATCCGTGCCTTCATACGTTATATATTCCCTTATTGAAATGGCTTTGTCGTATTCGTGCGGCTCCCGGCATGGCGCGGACCGCCGGCCGGGGCAGGTAGATTCGTCCCAGGGCCGGCGGGCGGCCCGCAGTCCGAGGAGGATGCCGTGAACCGTGTGGACCCCATCTACCGGCTGGGCCTGGGCGGGGACTTCGCCCGGCTGCAGCCCGAACTCCAGGACTACTTCTCCCTCGTCCAGGGCTCCGGCCACTACGGGGTGGGCGAGGGCGTGTTCGACGTCGTGGGCTGCCGGCAGCGCTGGCTGCGCCCCTTCATGCGGGCCGTCACCGGGGAGCAGGCGTTCTTCCCCGAGTACGGCGAGGGCATCCGGTTCCGGATCGAAAACCACGCCCACCTGGACCCCTTCGGCCGGCCCAGCCTGACGGCACGGCGCGAGATCTTCTTCCCCGGCGTCACCCGGGTCTTCTCCGACACCACCAGCTGGGACACGACCGGCGGCCGGCACCGGCTGGTGGACTACGTGGGCCGGTACCGCCGGCTGGCCACGGACCTGAACCTCAGTGTCACCCCGGAGGGCCGGCTCCGCGGCGTCTCGGAGGCATCCCGGTTGCTGCTGGGTCCGCTGCGGCTGCCGCTGCCGGGCCCACTGGACGCCAAGGCCTACGCCGAACAGTGGTGGGACGCCGCGGAGGGCAAGCACCGGATCCAGGTCAAGGCCATCCAGCCGCAGGTCGGCCTGGTGCTTGTCTATGCCGGCCGCTTCGACTACCGGCTGGAGCCGTACCCGGACGGCACCGGGGCCGCCGGCTACCTGCCCGCGTACGCCCGGCCCGACCGCTGGGAATCCCGGGTCTGAAGCGAGGGCTCCGGGGCGCTAGCCCAGGGCGATCTGGTTCAGCGCATCGGCCGCGTGGGTCAGCCGTGCCAGCACCCTGGTGGCCGACGACGGCGAGTGCCCGGCCAGTCCCCCGGCGGGGGTGAGCCGGACCGCGCCGAGCGAGGAGCCCGGCAACCCGAGCTGGCGCCAGGGCCGCCACAGCGCCTCGGCCAGGGTCCGGGCGGACGGCGGTTCCGCCGCGGGGTCCTCCACCGGCAGCACCCCGGCCCAGATCTTTCGCCCGGACTCCACCGCGCCGGCGAGGTGTTCCCACTGGCGGGAGGTCAGGGCACGCAGCGGCACGGCGATGCCATCGGCGCCGGCGCCGAGGATCCTCTCGATGGGTGCTTCCACCTCGGGGACCGCGATGACGACCTCCTCCGCGCCGGCGGCGTGCAGGGCGTCCACCACCAGGCGCCAGGATTCGGTGACCTCGGAGCCGGCCACGGCCCGCAGGGTCCGGTAGCCGCTGGCGGTGGGAATCGTCCCGGCCAGGACGGCGGCGGCGTCGGGTTCCTCCAGCTGGACAACCAGCCGGGCGCCCGGCACGGCGGCGGCCACGGCCCGCAGGTGGGCGCCGACGCCGGCGGCGAGGGACTCGGCGAGGTCCCGCCGCGCGCCGTGGTCCAGGAGTGCCCGTTCCCCGCTGTGCAGGTGCAGGCCGGCGGCGAGGCTGAGCGGCCCTTGGAGCTGGATTTTCAGGGCGTCGGCGGACACCGACTCGGTGCCGGCGACGTCCGCGAGGACGTTGATGTCGGTGGCCAGTGCGGACCGGGCGCGGCGGGCGTCCCGGCCGGGGCGGTCCACCAGGCGCCAGCCGTGCGGCTGCACGTCGACGGCGAGGCCCTCCAGGAGCGCGGCTGTCCGGCCCAGGGCGTCGGAGCCGACGCCGCGGGAGGGCAGTTCGGCCAGGAAGGGCAGGTGCGGGGCGCCGAGTTCGCCGCGGATGATGCGGGCGGCTTCCAGCGGGTCCGTCCCCGGCCAGGGCCCGTGGGCGGTGGCGGTGACCTGGGCGGCCCCGGTGTCGGTGCCGCTCACGCCTGGGCGGAGACGGCGGTCCCGGCGGCGTCCGCCCGGCCCGCGGCCTGGTGGTCCTCGGCGATGGCCTCGTGGTGGCGGATGACCTCGCCGATGATGAAGTTCAGGAACTTTTCCGCGAAGGCGGGGTCAAGGTGCGCCTCGGCGGCGAGCCGGCGGAGCCGGGCGATCTGGGCGGTTTCGCGGCCCGGATCCCCCGCCGGCAGCTGGTGCTTGGCCTTGAGGTGGCCCACCTTCTGCGTGGCCTTGAACCGTTCGGCCAGGAGGTAGACCAGGGTCGCATCGATGTTGTCGATGCTGGACCGGATGGAGAGCAGTTCCGCCATCACCGCGGGATCGACCTGGCCGGCCAGGGAACTGGCGGCGGGGTCGTAGTCGTCATCGGCGTCGTGGTGGAGGCTCTGGCTCTGCTCGGTCATTGCTCCAGTCTAGGGGCTGGGCGCCCGATGAACCGGGTGTTAAGCGGCGCTGCCCGCCGTCCGGTGCGGACGGCGGGCAGCGCTGTGGTGGCGGGTGCCGGCGCGGACGTCAGCTGCCCAGGACGGCGCGGAACTGCTCCCGGCGCCGGGCCTGCTCCTCCGGGTCGGGGACCGGGAGGGAGGCGATGAGCTTCTTCGTGTAGTCGTGCTGCGGGTTGCCCATGACCTGGCTGCCCAGCCCCTGCTCGACCATCCGGCCCTTGTAGAGGACGCCCACCCAGTGCGAGAGGATGTCCACCACAGCGAGGTCGTGGCTAATGAACAGGCAGGCGAAGCCGAACTCGGCCTGGATGTCCTTGAACAGCTCCAGGACCTTGGCCTGCACCGACACGTCCAGCGCCGACGTCGGTTCGTCGGCGATCAGCAGCTTCGGGTTCAGGATCAGGGCCCGTGCCAGGGAGGCGCGCTGCCGCTGGCCGCCGGAGAGTTCGTGCGGGTACCGGTCCGCGTAGGCCGCGGGCAGCTGCACGGACTCCAGCAGCTCCCGGGTCCGCTGGCGTGCCTGCGCCGGCGTCGGCTTGCTGTGGATCACCAGCGGTTCCGCAATGCACTCGCCGATGGTCAGCTGCGGGTTGAACGACGCCGCCGGGTCCTGGAACACGAAGCCGATCTGCTTGCGCAGCGGCTTGAAGCTGCGCTCCTTGAGGTTGAGCATCTCGTAGTCGAGAACTTTCAGGCTGCCGCCGGTGGTCTTGTTCAGGCCCGCGATGGCCCGGCCGATGGTCGTCTTGCCGGAGCCGGACTCGCCCACCAGGCCAAAGACCTCGCCCTCCGAGAGGGTGAAGTTCACCCGGTCGACGGCCTTGAATGCCGGGCTGCCGAGGCGTCCCGGGTACTCGATGGTGAGGTCCCTGGCCTCGACCAGCACCTTCCCGCCCTGGTGGGCGCGTTCGGTCATCCCCGCCGAGGCGGAGTTGCGGCCCAGGTGCGGGACGGCGGCGAGGAGCTTCTTCGTGTAGTCCTGCTTCGGCTCGGCGAAGAGCACCCGGGAGGTGGCCTCCTCGACGACGTCGCCCTGGTACATCACGACGACGCGGTCCGCGAGGTCGGCGACGACGCCCATGTTGTGGGTGATGAGCACGATCGAGGTGCCGTACTGGTCCCTGAGGTCGCGGAGCAGCTCGAGGATCTCCGCCTGCACGGTCACGTCCAGGGCGGTGGTCGGCTCGTCCGCGACGATCAGTCCCGGGTTCAGGGCCAGCGCGGCGGCGATGACGACGCGCTGCTTCTGGCCGCCGGAGAACTGGTGCGGGTAGTAGTTGACCCGCGTCTCCGGGTCCGGGATGCCCACCTTGCGGAGGGCTTCGACGGCGCGGGCCTTGGCGTCCTTGGCGCTGACCTTGCCGCCGTTGCGGCCGGCGTGCGCGCGGATGCCTTCGGCGATCTGCCAGCCCACGGTGAACACCGGGTTCAGTGCGGTGGAGGGTTCCTGGAAGACCATCGCGACGTCGCGGCCGCGGATTTCCCGCAGCTTGGAGGCGCTGACGCTGATGACGTTGTTGCCGTTGATCAGCACCGCTCCGGAGCTGATGGCCGTCTCCGGCAGCAGGCCCAGGATGGTCTTGGCGGTGACGGTCTTGCCGGAGCCGGATTCGCCGACGATCGCGACGACCTCCCCCGGGTTGACCTCCAGGCTGACGTCCTTCACGGCGTAGACGTCCCCGGCGTCCGTGGCGAAGGTGACCTTGAGGTGGTCGATGTCCAGCACGGGGCCGGCGCCGCGGCCGTGCTGGTCGGCTGCGTGGCCGATATTGGTGGTCATGACGTGCTCACTTCTGCTGTTGGTGCTGCCGTGGCCGGGCCGGGGCCGGCGGCATTGGATCCGGCAATGTTGGTTCCGGCCTTGCCGGAAGCCTTCTTGCGGCCGCGCAGCCGGGGGTCGTTGAGGTCGTTGATGCTCTCGCCCACCAGGGTCAGGCCGACGACGGTCAGGACGATGGCCAGGCCGGGAAAGACGCCGGTCCACCAGATCCCGGAGGTGGTGTCGGAGAGGGCCTTGTTCAGGTCGAAGCCCCACTCGGCGGCCGACGTCGGTTCGATGCCGAAGCCCAGGAAGCCCAGGCCCGCGAGGGTCAGGATGGCCTCCGAGGCGTTCAGCGTGAAGATCAGCGGCAGGGTCCGGGTGGCGTTGCGGTAGATGTGCCGGGTCATGATGCGCACGTTCGAGGCGCCCACCACCTTGGCCGACTCGACGAACGGTTCGGCCTTGAGCCGGATGGTCTCGGCGCGGATGACCCGGAAGTACTGCGGGATGAAGACCACGGTGATGGAGATCGCCGCGGCGAGGATGCCGCCCCAGAGGCTGGAACGGCCGCCGCTAATCACGATCGCCATGACGATGGCCACCAGCAGGGACGGGAAGGCATAGACGGCGTCGGCGATGACCACCAGGATCCGGTCCAGCCAGCCGCCGATGTAGCCGCTGACCAGGCCGAGGATCACGCCGATGAAGATCGACATGATGACGGCGACGACGATCACCATGGCGGCGGTCTGGGCGCCCCAGACGACGCGGGAGAACACGTCATAGCCGCCCACGGTGGTGCCGAGCAGGTGCTTGCCGCCCGGCGCCTGCTGGGCGGGGAACCCGCCGTCGGCGTCGGAGATCTGGGCGGAGCCGTAGGGCGCGATCAGCGGAGCGAAAACGGCGGTGAGGAGGAAGATGGCGGTCAGGATGAGGCCCGTGACCAGCATGCCGCGCTGCAGGCCGACGCTCTTGTTGAAGTGGGACACGACCGGCAGGCGCCGGAACCACGGTTCCCTGCGGTTTTCCGCGGCGATGGTGGATTCAGTGCTCATGTCAGTACCTCACGCGGGGGTCGATCAGCGCGGCGACGATGTCCACGATGAAGTTGGTTACGGCCACGATTACGGCCAGCAGCACCACGATGCCCTGGACGGCCACAAAGTCGCGGGCCGTCAGGTAGGTAGCGAGCTGGAAGCCCAGGCCTTTCCATTCGAAGGTGGTCTCGGTCAGCACGGCACCGCCGAGCATGACGGCGATCTGCAGGCCCATGACCGTGATGATCGGGATCAGCGCGGGCTTGTAGGCGTGCTTGGTCACCAGGCGGTATTCGCTGACGCCGCGGGAACGCCCGGCCTCGACGTAGTCCTTGCCGAGGGTGCCGATGACGTTGGTGCGCACCAGGCGCAGGAAGATGCCGGCGGTGAGCAGGCCGAGGGCGACGGCGGGCAGCACCGCGTGCGCGGTGACGTCGCCGAGCGCGGCCATGTTGCCGCTGCGCAGCGAGTCCAGCCAGTAGATCCCGGTCGGCGCGGACAGCGCGGTGAGGGCCAGTTCGGTGGAGGTCTTCGCCCGTCCGGCGACCGGCAGCCAGCCCAGCCACACGGAGAAGGTCAGCTTCAGCAGCATGCCGGCGAAGAACACCGGGGTGGCATAGCAGAGGATCGCGAAGATGCGCAGCACGGCGTCGGGGGCCTTGTCGCGGCGGTGCGCGGCCACCATGCCCAGCGGGATGCCTACCACCAGGGCCACGAGAAGGGCGTTGATGGACAGCTCGAGGGTCGCGGCGCCGTAGGTGGTGAGCATCTCGGAGACCTGGCGGTTGTCCGAGAGCGTGGTGCCGAAGTTGCCGGTGATCAGCTGGCCCAGGTACTCGAAGTACTGGACGAAGATGGGCCGGTCATAGCCGGCGGAGTGGATCCGCTCGGCGAGCTGCTCGGGAGGGAGCCGGCCGCCGAGGGCCGCAGTGATCGGATCGCCCGTGATGCGCATCAGGAAGAACACGAGCGTCACGAGGATCAGGATGGTCGGAAAGATCAGCAGGAACCTGATCAGGATGTATTGGCCCAGTCCCCCGCCGGACGACTTCTTCTTGGTCGGCATCAGGCCGTCGGCATCGCTGGGCGGTGCCTCGATAAGTGTTGTCATTGGTACCTAAATGTGTGTTTCCGTCGGCTTCGTGGGCCTTGGGAATCGGTTGTCCTGCCCTCAGCACGGAGGCGGGACGCCGCGCGGGCGCCCCGCCTCTGTGGCTGGTCAGGACCGGATGGGGATGGGACCTACTTGGAAATTACGCCAAGCCGGGTCTTGAAGGATGCGTCGAGGGTCTTGTCGACGCCCTGGACGTCCTTGCCGGCAACCATGAGCTGGGCGCCCTGGAGCAGCGGCAGGGAGGGCAGGTCCTTGGCGACGGCCGTCTGGGCGTCACCAAGGACCTTTTCGCGCTCACCCTTGTCAACGGTGGTGAGCTGCTTCTTGATCAGGTCCGTCACGGCCGGGTTCTCGTAGTGGTTCTTGAGGAAGTTGCCCGGGATGAAGAACGGGGTCAGGTAGTTGTCGGCGTCGGAGTAGTCCGGGAACCAGCCGAGCTGGTAGACGGGGTAGACGTCCTTGGTGCGGTCCTTGGAGTAGGTGACCCACTCGGTGGACTGCAGGTCGACCTTGAAGAGGCCGGACTTCTCCAGCTGCTCCTTGATCATGGCGTACTCGTCGCCGGAGGACTTGCCGTAGTGGTCCGGGTTGTACTGCAGCTTCAGCGTGACCGGGCCGGTGACGCCGGCGTCGCTGAAGGCCTGCTTGGCCTTGTCCAGGCTGGGCTTGCCGCTGCCGTCGCCGTACATGTCCTTCATCGGCTTGATGGCGCCGACGAAGCCGTCCGGAACGACGGAGTATGCGGGCAGGTAGGTGCCCTTGTAGACCTGGGTGGCGATCGCGTCGCGGTCGACAATGTCGGCCATGGCCTGACGGACGGCCAAGGCCTTCTTCGGGTCGGCCTCGGGGGTCTTGGCGCCGAAGGGCATGGTGTCGAAGTTGAAGACGATGTAGCGCAGCTCGCCGCCCGGGCCCTTGTGGACCTTGACCTTGGAGTCCTTCTCGAGGTCGGCGGCGTCGGTCGCGGTCAGGCTGCGGCCGGCGACGTCGATGTTGCCCTGCTGGACATCGAGCTTGAGGTTGTTGGAGTCGGCGTAGTACTTGATGGTGGCGCTGTCGTTCGCCGGCTTGCCCAGGAGGCCCTTGTAGTCGGGGTTGGCCTTGAGGCTGATCAGTTCGTTCTTCTTGTAGCTCTCGATCGTGTACTGGCCGGCGAAGGGCTTGGCCTTGACGATGTCGTCGTCGCTCATCAGTTTGTCGGCCGGGAAGACTTCTTCGTCCACGATCGGGCCGGCGTTGGCGGCGAGCACGCCCGGGAAGACCTGGTCGTTGCCTTCCTTGAGCTTGAAGACGACGGTGGTGTCGTCCTTGGCGGTGACCGAGTCCAGGTTGCCCAGCAGCGATGCGGGGCCGTTGTCATCGTTGATCTTCACGACGCGGTCGATCGAGAACTTCACGTCCGAGGAGGTCAGGGCGTGGCCGTTGGCGAACTTGAGCCCGGACTTGAGCTTGACGGTGTACTCGGTGGGGGTGGTGAAGGAGGCAGACTCGGCAATGTCCGGGCTGGAGTCGGCCGTGCCCGGCTTGGAGTTGAGCAGGAACGGGTAGATCTGGTTCATCACCATGAACGAACCGGCGTCGTAGGAGCCCGCCGGGTCGAGGGTGACCACCTTGTCGGTGGTGCCGTACGTAATGGCGCCGCCGGAGGCCGAGCCACCGGAGGACGTTCCGCCGCCGGAGGGGCCGGTGCAGGCCGTCAATGCAAAGGCGGAAACCCCGGCCAGCGCGATGGCGCTCTGCAGGGCCTTTTTGTTCATTGCCATCTGTGAACTTTCTGTTCGATGAGTGCTCGTGGGCCGCCGAAAAGCTCGACTCGGGGCGGCGCACGGTCCTGATTTTCTGATTCAACCAGAACACCGCAGGGTGTACCGCTAAATCTTGTGAGTTGAGACACAAAATTTACACCACGCGGGGCTTCTCATCGTTTCCTTCAGGTTTCTGGCCGGTTTCCGGCCCTCCGGAAGGAAGGCAGCAGCGGCTAGAGGGCCGCCCTCTGCAGGGAGCGGGCGGCGTCGATCGTCGCCTGCCCGAGGACCCGGCTGCCCTGGTAGAGCACCACGGTCTGGCCCGGGGCAACCCCGCGCAGCGGCTCGGCGAGGGTGACCACCAGCTCGCCGGAACCGGCGTCGTGCTCCATCCGGGCCGACGCGGGCACGGGGTCGCCGTGGGCGCGGACCTGGGCGTGGCAGTCGAAGTCGGCGCCGGTGGCGATCTCGGCGATCGGCAGGCCGGCCCAGGAGACCTTGATGCCGCGGATCTCGTCGATGGCCAGCAGCGCCTCGGGGCCCACCACCACCTTGTTCTCCTTCGGGCGGATCTCCAGGACGAAGCGGGGCTTGCCGTCGGCGGCGGGCGTGCCGAGCTTGAGGCCCCGCCGCTGGCCGACAGTGAATGCGTTCGCACCGGGGTGTTCGCCCACCTTGGCGCCGGTCTCATCCACGATGTCGCCGCCGGTCATCTCGATCTTCTCGGCGAGCCAGCCGGCGGTGTCGCCGTCGGGGATGAAGCAGATGTCGTGGCTGTCGGGCTTGTTCGCCACGGACAGGCCGCGGCGTTCGGCCTCGGCGCGGACCTCGGCCTTGGAGGGGGTGTCCGCGAGCGGGAACATCGAATGCTTGAGCTGTTCGTGGGTGAGCACGCCCAGGACGTAGCTCTGGTCCTTGGCCCAGTCAGCGGCACGGTGCAGCTCGGGGTTGCCATCGGCGTCGGTGATGACCTTGGCGTAGTGGCCGGTGCAGACGGCGTCGAAGCCGAGGGCGATCGCCTTCTCCAGCAGCGCCGCGAACTTGATCCGCTCGTTGCAGCGCATGCACGGGTTGGGCGTGCGGCCGGCGGCGTATTCGTCGATGAAGTCCTGGACCACGTCCTCCTTGAACCGCTCGGAGAAGTCCCAGACGTAGTACGGGATGCCCAGCACGTCGCAGGCCCGCCACGCGTCACGGGAGTCCTCGATGGTGCAGCAGCCGCGGCTGCCGGTGCGCAGCGTTCCCGGCATGCGGGAGAGCGCCAGGTGGACCCCGACGACGTCGTGCCCGGCTTCGACGGCGCGGGCTGCTGCGACGGCCGAATCGACGCCGCCGCTCATGGCTGCAAGAACTCGCATACTGGCTTTCTCTGGGGAGTGGGAGAAGGGCGCCGGAATAACACACCGCCCAGCCCCGATTCTACCGCCGCGCCGGAGGCTGCCCCAAAAACCGCCCCGGGCCGCCGTCGGCGGCGGCCCGGCCGGCGGCGCCGTCGGGAGGCCTAGCCCAGGGCGTTGCGGCGGGCCACGGTGCCCGCGGTCTGGATGCTGGATTCGTGCCCAGCCATGCCGGCCTGCCGGGCCCGGGCGTACGCGCCGGGCAGCGCGGCCAGCAGCGCGTCGACGTCGGCGTCGGTGGAGGCGTGGCCCAGGCTGAAGCGCTGCGCGCCGCGGGCGGTGTCCTCGTCCAGCCCCATGGCCAGCAGCACGTGGGAGGGACGCGGGACCCCGGCGGTGCAGGCGGAGCCGGTGGAGGACTCCACCCCGGCGAGGTCCAGGAGGAACAGCAGCGAGTCGCCCTCGCAGCCGGGGAAGGTGAAGTGGGCGTTGCCGGGCAACCGGCCCTCCCCCGGGGCGCCGCGCAGCACCGCCTCCGGCACGGCGGCGCGGACGCCGTCGATCAGCCGGTCCCGGAGCGCCGTGATCCGGGCGGTCTCCTCCCCCAGCCGGGCCGTGGCCGCCTCCGCGGCGGCGGCGAAGGCCGCGATCGAGGCCGTGTCCAGCGTGCCGGAGCGCACGTCACGCTCCTGCCCGCCGCCGTGCTGGACCGGGGTGAGGGTGACGGCGCGGCCCAGGACCAGGGCCCCGACCCCCACCGGGCCGCCGATCTTGTGGCCGGAGATGGACATGGCGTCCAGGCCGCTGGCGCGGAAGTCCACCGGCAGGGATCCGAAGGCCTGCACGGCGTCCGAGTGGACGGGGACGCCGGCGGCGTGGGCCAGCCGCACGGCCTCGGCTACGGGCTGGATGCTGCCGACCTCGTTGTTGGCCCACATGAGCGTGAGCAGGGCGATCGACTCCGGGTCACGCTCAAGTTCGGCCGCGAGCGCGGCCAGGTCCAGCACGCCGTCGGAGTCCACGGGCAGCCAGGCCACCTCGGCGCCCTCGTGCCGTTCCAGCCACTCGACGGTGTCCAGCACGGCGTGGTGTTCAATCGTGGAGCACAGGATCCGGGTACGGCGGGAATCCTGGGCTCGGCGGGCCCAGTAGAGACCCTTGACGGCCAGGTTGTCCGCTTCCGTGCCGCCCGAGGTGAAGATGATCTCGGAGGGGTGCGCCCCGGCGGCCGCGGCGAGCGCCTCGCGGGCGTCCTCGACGGCGCGGCGGGCCCGGCGGCCGGAGCCGTGCAACGAGGATGGGTTGCCGGTGCGGGCAAGCTCCCGGGTCAGGGCGGCGAGCGCCTCCGCGGCGAGCGGGGTGGTGGCGGCATGGTCGAGGTAGGCAGGCACCCTCCAATTCTACCGGCGGCCTGTCCCGCCGTCGGTGGCCGCCCGCGGGGCCGCTACTGAATCCACTGCGGAACGACGTCGAAACGGTTGCCGGTCCGGTCCCGGCGCGCTGGTGTACATTCGAGCGGTGAAAGCGCCCCTGTACCTGGTCCTGGCCACCCTGTTCTGGTCCGGAAACTTCGTCGTCGGGCAGGCCGCCGTGGCGTCCATGTCGCCGCTGGACCTGACCTTCTGGCGCTGGACCCTGGCCGCGCTGCCGCTTTTGGCATTGGCCCACGTCGTGGAGAAGCCGGACTGGCGCGCGGTGCTGCGCCGCTGGCCGGTGCTGCTCCTGCTCAGCGCGTTGGGGATGAGCTGCTACACCCTCCTGCTGTACGGGGCACTGGCCTTCACCTCCGCGGTGAACGCCTCCCTCATCACCGCGGCGAACCCGGCCCTGATCGTGGTGCTGGCGGTGCTGTTCCTGGGCGAGCGCACCACCCGGCTGGGCTGGCTGGGCATCGGCCTGGGGCTGCTGGGGGTGCTGCTGGTCCTGACCCAGGGCCGGCTGGAGCGGATCCTGAGCCTGTCCATCAACACCGGTGAGCTGCTGATGATCGGCGCGATCGTGGTCTGGGGCTGCTACACGATCATCGCCCGCCGGCTGGCGCTGCCGCCGATCGCCGCCACGGCGGTGCAGGTGGCCATGGCCTCCGTGACCCTGGCCCCGCTGGCGCTGGCCTTCCACGCCCGGCTGCCGGACACCCCGGCCGAGGCCTGGTCGCTGGCCTACATCGCCGTGTTCCCCTCACTCGGCGCCTACCTGTTCTGGAACCTTGCCCTGCGGACCACCCCGCCCGGGACGGCCGGGAACTACCTGAACCTGATGGTGGTGTTCACCGCCGCGATCACCGTGGCGCTGGGCACGGCGCTGACGGTGGTGCAGATCCTCGGCGGGATCCTGGTCATCGCCGGGGTGCTGCTGACCGGGCTAAGGGGCCAGCCCCGGGCCCTGCCGCTCACAGCGGCCCCGGCTACGGCCTCTTCGGCGTCCCCCGCCCGTCAGGACGACGGCGGCAGCACGGCCAGGCGCGCGGCGACGTCGGCGCGGGCCGCGGCCAGCGAGCCCCGGTCCGGGCACGCCACGGACACGTAGACCGACGAGCCTGCCTTCGCGAACATCCGGGCGTAGCTGACGGCCGCCCGCGTGCCGGCCGCGCCGCCGTCGTAGACCAGTACCTCCACGCGGGGGCCGGGCTTGTCCGCGTCGCCGCCCCAGCGAAGGGTGTCGGTGGCGAGGTAGCCGGGCAGGATGCTGGGGTCCAGGTAGTGGAACAGAGCCTCCGTGGAGGCCTTGTCGTTTCCGGGAACCGCCAGCGGCCCCTGGTTGGTGCTCACCCGGGCCGCCGCCTGGCAGCCGTCGGCCTTCTTGTAGATGCTGGCCCCGGCCGTGCCCTGCCCCCCGGCGGACCAGCCCGGGGCGTCCTTGAGCCCGTCGGAGAGTTGGACGGGGACCCCGGCGGCGAGGCTTTCCCCCGCACTGAACGGCAGGTCGCGGGCGGCGACGGCGTCCGCGTCGTGGCCCGGGGTGACGGTAGGGGTGGCGGGGGCCGGCACGCCGGTGGAGGTGGCGGGCGCCGGGGCGGCCGGGTCGGGCACGCCGACGCTGCATCCGGACACGGCCAGCAGCAGGACCCCAAGTAAGGGCAGGGCCGCGGCCGGGGCGCGGCGGAACGAGGAGACGGGCATTGGACTCCTAGGCCAGCACCCGGAGGGCCCCGGGCACCACGTCGATGGTCAGGGGCAGCGGTCCCAGCCGCTCACCGTCCGCGTAGGCGACGACGCCGTCGGCCTCCAGCACCACCCGGCGCACCCGGCGCAGTTCCACGGCGGGGTGGCCGACGTGCCGGCCGGTGAAGACCTTCGGGAAGACGGCCAGGAGTGCGGCGCGGGAGAGCGGGTGCACCACGAACAGGTCCAGGAGGCCGTCCTCCAGGCTCGCCTCCGGAGCGATCGCCATGCCGCCGCCCATGGAGCGGCCGTTGGCGACCGAGACCAGCATGGCGCCCTGCCGGCGGCGCTCGCCGTCGATGGTCAGGGTGTAGTCGATGGCGGTGAATCCGGCCAGTTCGCGGAGCATGGCCAGGTTGTAGCGGGACTGGCCCCGCGGCCAGCGCCAGCCGTTGGCGCGTTCGTTGACGGCCGCGTCGAAGCCCGCGGAGAGGACGCCGGCGAACCAGTGCGTCCGGCCGGCAGACACCGCGCGGCCGGCGTCGATCCGCCGTCCGCCGGAGCCGAGGGCCTCGAGGACGCGCTCCACCGCGGCAGGAATGTCATGCCGCGGCAGCTCCAGCATCCGGGCCAGGTCGTTGCCCGTGCCGGTGGGGATGATGCCCAGCGGGGTCCCGGCGGCGGTCCCTGCGCCGGCCGAGGGGGCGCCGCCGTCGGCCCAGGCGACGGCGGGCACGGCGGCGAGCGCATTGACGCCCAGGTGGACCATGCCGTCGCCGCCGACCACCACCAGGGCGTCCACTCCGCCAGCGACGGCGTCGGCCACCCGCGCGGCGAGGGCGGCATAGCTGTCCTCGCAGAGCAGCTCCACCTCCGCGCCGGCAGCCCGGAAACACTCCGCCGCCGCTCCGCCGGCGTGCCGGCCGCGGCCGAACGAGGCGCGGGGGTTCACGGCGAGGGCGATCTTCATGGCCTGAATTATGCCAGCCGCCGGGGAACCTTCCACGGCTCCGCGCTCGTTGTTCCCCTCAAGCCGGTTAAACTGGCGACGCCGGAGCCGCCGGCGGGAAGTCCCCTCGAGGCAAAGGAACGGTGCGTGACGCAGGGCAGCAGTTCGCATTACCAGGTCCTTCGGATTCCGGTCACGGCGACGGAGAAGGACATCAAGGTGGCGTACCGGAAGGCCGCACGCACCGCCCACCCTGACCACGGCGGGGACCCGGCCACGTTCCGTCGCGTCACCCTGGCCTACGAGACCCTCATCGACGCCCGTCGCCGGGCCGACTACGACCGTTCCTACGGCAGCGGGACCTCGGCCGCCAGCCGGATTCCCCCGGAGGACGAGGGCGCGCACTTCGACGCCCCGGCCGCCGGCAGCCGCGCCTCGGCCCACGTGCGCCGGCCCAACACACCGCGCAGCACCGCCGCGGACGCACCCGTGTACGTCCCCTCCTTCGAGGAGTTGGCGGCGGACGGCGAGGTGCCGCTGATCCCGCCGTCGACGGCGCGCCAGCAGGTCCACGGGATGCCCCGCCGCCGGGGCATCTTCGGTGCCGAGGCCCGGATCCAGCGCGAACTGCGGACGGTGCAGCTGCTCTCCCGGCAGGTCCTCCCCGGCATCCCGGCCGCCCGGCTGATCAACGGGCTGCAGTCCCCGGCGGACAACAGCCACATCGATCACGTGCTGCTCTCCGGTTACCGGATGGCGATCATCGGCTCCATGCTGCTGCCCCCGGGCGCGTACGCTTGGGACGGACGCACCCTGAACCACGGCGGCCGCTCGGTCGCCCCGCCGCAACTGGCCCACGTGGTCCGTCGGATGCAGGACATCTTCCCCGAACTCAACGTCACCGGCTGGACCGTGGTGCACAGCACCGACGGCAACCTGCACGAGCCCGTGATTGACCGGCCCGGACGCCGGCGGGGCGGGGAGGACGCCTTGGAGACCGTCCAGGTGGTCAATGCCGCCGGCCTGGCCCGGGGACTGAAACAGTTCCTCGGCTCAGGTCCTGCCCCCAACACGGTCCTGGTGCCGGTCCTGGCCCGGCTGCTGCGCGGGATGCACTAGCCGCCGGGGCCGCTGGCTAGGATGGGAACGTGTTCCGCATCCTCTTCGACAGCCCCGAAATTCCGGGTAATACCGGCAACGCCATCCGCCTCGCGGCCATCACCGGGGCGCAGCTGCACCTGGTGGAGCCGCTGGGTTTCGACTTCTCCGACGCCAAGCTTCGGCGCGCGGGCCTGGACTACCACGACCTCGCCGTCGTGACCGTGCACCCGGACCTGGCCACGGCGTGGGAGGCCCTCCAACCGGAACGGGTCTTCGCCTTCACCTCCGACGGCGACACCTCCTACACCGACGTCGCCTACCGCCCGGGGGACGTGCTGATGTTCGGCAGGGAATCCGTGGGCCTGTCCGAGGAGGCCAAGCACGACCCGCACGTCACCGCACGGGTCCGGCTACCCATGCTTCCGGCGCTTCGTTCGCTGAACCTGGCCAATGCCGCCTCGATCGCCGTCTACGAGGCGTGGCGGCAGAATGGTTTCGCCGGCGCCAAGCTCTGAACGGCCCCGTTTAAGTCCCTCCCATCCAACTCCGGCGCGGCGCCGAATCCTTCATGGACACCACATACGCCAGCCAAGGAAAGGAGCGAGGAGCGGCCCGTGAGCACACTCCAGGTACACAGGTCCGGCGGATCGCACCGAACGGGGCACCCCCTGCGGGCCCGGCCTGACCTCCGCGCGGGCGGCGGCGGCCTATGCTTGAAGGTGATGGAAACTCCGAACGCCCCGAACCGCGAGGCCGCTCCCCCGTCGAGCCCCGCCGATGTGAACCACCGGCTCGGTGTGCTGCTCGAACAGATCGCCGGCGGCAGCCAGACCGCCTTTGCCGAGTTCTATGAGCTCACCTCCCGCCGTGTCTTCGGCATGGCCCGCAGGGTCCTGATCGATCCCGAGCTGAGCGAGGACACCACCCAGGAGGTCTTCCTCCAGGTCTGGCAGAACGCGGCAAAGTTCGACTCCGCCGCCGGCAGCCCGCTGGCCTGGCTGATGACCATCTCGCACCGGCGCGCCGTGGACAAGGTCCGCTCGACCCAGTCCGCCAGCGACCGGGAGGCCCGCTACGGTGCCAGCAGCCAGGACATCGACCACGACTCCGTGTCCGACGAGGTCGGCGGCCGGCTCGAGGCCGAGGCGGTGGTCCGGTGCCTGGAAACGCTGACGGATACGCAGCAGGAATCCGTCAGGCTCGCCTACTACGGCGGGCTTACCTATCGTGAGGTGGCGGAGAAATTGAACGCCGCCGTGCCCACCATCAAGTCCCGCATCCGCGACGGCCTGATCCGACTGAAGAACTGCCTGGGGGTGAGTTGAGATGAACGACATTAATCCGCTGAACGGCGGGCGACCCGCCGGCGGTTTCTCCGCCGACATCGCCACCGATCTCGCCTCCGGCCGCGCCGTCGACTTGGCCGAGGTGTACGCGCTGCACGCCCTCGACGACGGCGAACGCGACGCCGTCGACCGCTATCTGTCCTCCGCCCCCGCCGCCGAGCGGGCCGAGTTCGAGGAACGCGTGCGTCAGGCCCGGGAGACCCTGGCCATGAGCTTCACCGCCGAGGAGGAACCACCCGCCGGGCTGTTCGACAAGATCTCCGCCGCGCTGCCCACGGCCGCTTCGGCGTCGACCCCTGCGACCCCGGAACCGGGGACACCGGAGTCCGGGGCACCCGTCGTAGCCCTCCCGGGCGCCTCCGCCCCGGTGGTCGCCCGGCCCGTCCGGGACGCGGCCCAGGCAACCGGCTCCGACGACCTTGCCGCGGCCCGGGAGCGCCGGGAGCAGCGCCGCCGCCCGCAGGGCATGCGTACCTGGCTGATCGGCGTCGCAGCGGCGGCCGCCGTCGCCGTCGGCGGGGTGGGCGTGGGTGCCTACATCGCCAACCAGAACGACCCGATGGCCCAGGTGCTGCAGGCCGGTGACGTGAAGAAGGAAACCATCGACGTGATCGGCGGCGGCACGGCGTCGCTGACGCTGTCATCGTCCAAGGACGCCGTCGTGGTCAAGATGAACGGCGTGCCCGCTCCCCCGTCCGGCAAGGTCTACCAGATGTGGCTGATCCCCAAGGACGGGTCGGCCCCGGTCTCCAAGGGGCTGATGGACGCCGAGGCGCTGTCCAAGCCCGCCGTGGTCACCGGCATCGGCTCCGCGGCGGCGCTGGGCATCACGGTGGAACCGGTGGGAGGGTCCAAGACACCCACCATGCCCACGGTGGCGGCGGCCTCGTTGGGAGCCTGAGCGGCCGCGCGAACAATCTCTACAACGACAAAAGCCGCGCCGACCCCGGAATTCCGGGACCGGCGCGGCTTTCTTGTATCAGTTGAACGGTGCTAAATCACCAGCGAGAGCAGCATCACGAAGCCGAAGCCCACCACGGAGATCAGCGTCTCCATCACGGACCAGGTCTTGAAGGTCTGCCCCACGCTCAGGCCGAACAGTTCCTTGACCAGCCAGAAGCCGGCATCGTTGACGTGCGAGAGGAACAGCGAGCCGGCACCGATCGCCAGGGCCAGCAGGGCGGCGTGGGTGGGGGACAGCGAGCTGGCCAGCGGACCGACGATACCGGCCGCGGTCACCGTGGCCACGGTTGCCGAGCCGGTGGCCAGGCGCAGCGCCACGGCCACGATGAAGCCCAGAACCAGGACGGACATGTTGGCGCCCTCGGCCCACTTCTTGACCGCGTCGCCGACGCCGGCGCCGATCAGGGTCTGCTTGAAGCCGCCGCCGGCGCCGACGATCAGCAGGATCGCGGCAATCGGGCCCAGGCTCGCGCCGATCTTGGTGGTGATCTTGTTGCCGGTGAAGCCGACGGCGTAGCCGAAGGTCACGATGGCCAGCAGTACCGCCAGGGTCATGGCCACGAGCGGCTGGCCGACGAAGTCGAAGAACACCCGCGCCGCGGGGGCGGTCTTGGGGTCCGGCCAGACGATGTCCACGACGGCCTTGAGCAGCATCAGGACCACCGGGAAGATGATGGTCAGCAGGGTCACCAGGAAGCTGGGCTGGCGCTTGACGCCCTCCAGGTCGGCCCCGTGCCGGGTGTCGATGCCGCCGGCAACCTCGGGGGCACCCACCGGCACCCAGCGGGCGGCGAGCCGGGCGAACAGCGGACCGCAGATGATGACGGTGGGGACGGCCACCAGCAGGCCCAGGGCCAGGGTGGTGCCCAGTTCGGCCTTGACGGCGCTGATCGCGATCAGGGGTCCGGGGTGCGGCGGCACGAGGCCGTGCAGCACGGACAGGCCCGCCAGGGCGGGGATGGCGATGCGCATCAGCGGCATCTTGGACCGCTGGGTGACCAGGACGATCACCGGCAGCAGCAGCACCAGGCCGATTTCGAAGAACATCGGCAGGCCGATGATGACGGCCACCAGGGTGATGGACCAGACCACGCGGTTGCCGGTGGCCTTGGCCAGCAGCGTGTCCACGACGCGGTTGGCGCCGCCGGAGTCGGCCAGCAGCTTGCCGAGCATGGCGCCGAGGGCGATCAGCAGGCCGACTTCCTTGAGGACGCCCCCAACGCCGTCCTCGAAGTTGCTGATGATCTTGGCCAGTTCGACGCCGGAGGCCAGGCCCACGAACGCGGAGCCGAGGACCAGGGCCAGGAACGGGTGGAGCTTGAATTTGGCGATCAGGACGACGATGAGCGCGATGCCCACGGCGGCGACCACCAGGAGTTGGGTGTCGTGGCCGGACCAGGCCTCGACGGCAGCGGGAAGCTGCAGGGCAAGTGATTTCACAGGGTATTCCTAAAGGGAGGGGGTGGCCGGAAAGGTCAGAGCGCGGCGGTGCCGGCGGCCTCAAGGTGGAGCCGGTCGATGATTTCCTGGGCCTCTTCGGCGGGCGTCGCGCCGACCGAGAGGGTGATGGCGTTCTCGTCCGCGGCGGGCTTTTCCAGCGCGTCGAACTGGGAGTCCAGCAGCGCCGGCGGCATGAAGTGTCCGTGCCGGGAGGCGAGCCGGTCCGAGATGCGGTCCTTGCTGCCCTCGAGGAAGACGAAGGTGACGCCCTCCCCGCGGAGCACGTCGCGGTACCGCTTCTTCAGGGCCGAGCAGGTCACGACGCCGGGCCGGCCGGAGTCGGTGTGGTCCCGGATCCATTCCGCGATGCGTTCGAGCCAGGGCCACCGGTCCTCATCGGTCAGTGGCTGGCCCGAGTGCATCTTGGCGACGTTGGACTCCGGGTGCAGGTCATCGCCCTCGGCCAGATCCCAGCCGAGACGCCCGGCCAGCAGGCCCGCGACGGTGGATTTACCGGATCCGGAGACGCCCATGATGACAAGGACGGGGTGCTGCGCAGTCTTCGCCATTAAAGTCTGCCTTCCATAAATATGATTTAAACATGGTCAGCATATGGCAGTGGGGGCGGGCAAACAAACACTAGAACCCGGCGATGGTCTCCGGCCCGTTGACCGCCACGACGTGGAACGCCTCGGCGCTGCGGCCGGCCGGCAGTCCGCCGCGCTGCGCGGTGGACTGCAGGAGCCCGCGGACGGTGCGGTCCATGGCGTCGACGTCGGGGTGCTGGCTGACGTGGACGTGGATGGCGGCGAGCTTCTGCTCCACCTGGCCGGTGACGTCGACGAAGTGGTTCTCGCGCTCCTCCGGACCGGCGATGAGCCACAGCCAGGGCAGCTTATAGGCCTCCAGGCCGGCGGCGGCCAGCTCCGGGTACGCGAACGGGTTCTCCACGGCCGGGTAGACCGCCCGGGTAACGGCCTCCCCCACGGCCAGGTGGTCCGGGTGGCTCTTCTGGATCCGGGTCCAGTTCCGTTCCGGGTGCATGGCGAGCACGACGTCGGGCCGGACCGTGCGGATCAGCCGGACCACATCCCGGATCACCTCGTGGGTGGGTTCGAGATAGCCGTCGCGCTGGTGCAGGTAGTGGATGTCGGTGACCCCGACGAGGCCGGCGGCGCGCTGCTGCTCCTCGATCCGCTGGCGCACGATCTCATCACGGGTGTCCGGGTCGAAGCCGCCGGCGTCGCCGTCGGTCATGATGCAGTAGCTGACCTCGACCCCGGCCGCGGTCCAGCCCGCGATGGTCCCGGCGGCGCCAAAGTCGATGTCGTCCGGGTGCGCGGTGAAACAAAGCACCCGCCCGATCCGGTGCTGCGCCGGGTCGAACGGGCTTTGTGCCGATGTGGCGGTGGTGTTCAAATGCCTAGCCCTTGCGTTTGTTGATCTCTTCGGTGGCCTGCGGCAGGACCTGGAACAGGTCTCCGATGATGCCGAAGTCGGCGATCTCGAACACCGGCGATTCGGCGTCCTTGTTCACCGCCACGATCACCTGGGCGGTCTGCATGCCGGCCTTCTGCTGGATGGCGCCGGAGATCCCGGCGGAGATGTAGAGCTGCGGGGAGACGGTCTTGCCGGTCTGCCCGATCTGGGCGTCGTGGCCGATCCAGCCCGCATCCGTGGCGGCGCGGGAGGCACCGACGGCCCCGCCCAGGGCGTCCGCGAGCTCCTCGAGCGGGCCGAAGTTCCCCTCGACGCCGCGGCCGCCGGCCACGACCACCCGGGCCTCGGTCAGGTCGGGACGGCCGCTGGCGGCCTTGGCGCTGCGGGAGACCACGCGGGCCGCGGCGCCGGCGTCGGCCGGTACCTCGACGGTGGCGGTCTGCGGCGCCGTGGCCTCGGCGGCGGGTTCGGCGGTGATGCTGTTGGCCTTGACGGTCAGCAGCGCCACGGCGGTGGTGGCGCGGGCAGTGGTGGTGTAGGACCCGGCGAGGACCGGCTTGTGCGCGGTGCCGTCCGGATCGACGGCGACGACGTCGGTGATGACCCCGGCCTCAAGCTTGATCCCGGCGCGGGCCGCGATCTCGCGGCTTTCGGCGGTGTTGTCCAGCACCACGGTGGTGGCCCCGCTCTCCCGGACCGCTGCGGCTAGGAAGGCGGCCTTCGGGGCGACGAGGTAGTCCTCCAGGTCCGCGGCGGAGGGCCGGTAAAGGGCGTGGACGCCGTAGTCGCCGAGCGTGGCGGCGGCGCCGTCGTGCAGCTCGCCGGTGACGGCGGCGGAGGCCTCGCCCAGGCTCCGGGCGAGGGTGAGCAGTTCCAGGCTGGACTTCTTCAGCGCCTCGCCCGGGTTGTCAATGAAAACCAGTACGTGTGCCATGGATGATCCCCTTAGAGCAGCTTCTGGGCGGCGAGGAAGTCGACCAGCCGGATGCCGGCGTCGCCCTCGTCGGTGATGATGGTCCCGGCGGTGCGCGGCGGGCGGGCCTCGGCGGTCTCGACGGCGGTCCACGAGCCGGAGCGTCCCACCTGTGCCGGGTCGACGCCGATGTCCGCGAGGGACAGGGTGGTGATGGTCTTCTTCTTCGCCGCCATGATGCCCTTGAAGTTCGGGTAGCGGGGGTCGTTGATCTGGTCCGTGACCGAGACGACGGCGGGAAGGTCCGCCTCGACGGTGAGCGCGGAGGTGTCCCCCTCGCGGCGGGCGGTGAGGGTGCCGCCGTTGATCTCCAGGCTGGCCGCGAAGGTGACCTGAGGCAGTCCCAGCCGTTCGGCCAGCTGCGCGGGGACCAACGAGGTCTCCCCGTCGGTGGAGGCCATGCCGGTGATGACGAGGTCCGCGGGCGCGTCGGCGCCGAGGTGTCGGACGGCAGCGGCGAGGGCCAGGGAGGTGGCGGCCGCGTCGGAGCCGGCCAGGGCGTCGTCGGAGAGGTGCACGCCCTCGGAGGCGCCGATCTGGAGGGATTTCTTGATGGCATTGACGGCCCCCGCGGGTCCCATGCTGAGCGCGATGACCCTGTTCCCGGCGGCCTCGCCGCCGCGGGCCTCGATCAGCTGCAGGGCCGCCTCGAGGGCGTACTCGTCCAGCTCCGAGAGGATGCTTTCGGACCGGTCCAGGGTGTTGTCCGGGCCGCTGAGGTGTCGGTCGAACTGGGCGTCCGGTACGTGCTTGACCAGCACAATGATCTTCAAGGGTTCTTCCACTGTGTCTACAGCAGCCTTCCGTGCGGGGGCAGCCAGCCGGGTGGGTGGTGGCCTGGGAGCGGTTCCCGGCGCCGCCGGGTCTTCCTAGCTAACCATATAGCGGCGGCCATTTCCGGCCGGGGTTAAGCCGGATGTCAGGAAGGGGCCGCCCGGTACCTTGCGGTTCCGGGCGGCCCCCTCCTGGCGCGGGTCCCGGCCGTCGCTGCGGCCGGGCTGTGCCGGTGTTACTGGTCGGCTGCGGCGCCCAGGGTGACGTCCACCTGCTTCTCCTGGCCGCCGCGGAGGACGGTGACCTTGACGGTGGCGCCGGCGGCCTGTTCGCGCACGGCTGCGGTGAGCTGGTTGGGGTCGCTGATGACCAGGTCCTGGAACTTGGTCACGACGTCGCCGACCTTGATGCCGGCCTTGTCCGCGGCGGAACCGGGCTCCACCGTCGCAACGTCCGCGCCCACCGAGAAGCCGGAGGCGGAGGAGCCGGAGGGCTTGGCCTTGACGCTGACGCCCAGTTGGCCGTGGCTGGCCTTGCCGTTGCTGATGATCTCCTGGGCCACGCGCTTGGCGTTATTGATCGGGATGCTGAAGCCGACGCCGATGTTGCCGTTGCTGCTGCCGCTGCTGGAGTCACCGCCGGCCGAGGCGATGGCCACGTTGACGCCGATGATTTCGCCCTTGCTGTTGACCAGGGCGCCGCCGGAGTTGCCCGGGTTGATGGCCGCGTCGGTCTGGATCACGTTGATCGAGATGCTGCCCTGGTTGCTGGTGCTGGGCGCCTGGCCGCCGCCCGGAGGGGCGAACTGGAAGCCCTGGTCACCGCCCTGGGAGTTGTCCGCGCCGTCCTTGGGGGCGGCGGAGGACGCGACGCTGATGGTGCGGTTCAGGGTGGAGACGATGCCGTCCGTCACGGTTCCGGTCAGGCCCAGCGGGGAGCCGATCGCGACGGCCGTGTCGCCGACGTTCAGCTTGCTGGAGTCACCCAGGCTGGCCGGGACCAGGCCGCTGGCGTTGTCCACCTTGATCACGGCGAGGTCCGAGAGCGGATCCGTGCCGACGATCTTCGCGCTGTAGACCTTGCCGTCGTTGAGGCGGACCTCGACGGCGGCCTTGGCGGTCTTGCCGTCCAGGGTGACGACGTGGGTATTGGTCAGGATGTGGCCCTCGCCGTCGAGGATGATGCCGGAACCGGTGCCGCCCTCGGAGCCGCTGGTGGCCTTGATGGTCACCACGCTGGGCGACGCCTTCTGCGCCGCGGCGGTGATGGCGTTGACGTCGTCCTTGTTATTGACGATCACCGTGCCGGGCTGGGTGCTGCTGCCGGTGGAAGAGACCTGCCGGCCGCCGATCAGGGCGCTGCTGCCGGCCACGACGCCGCCGCCCACCAGGCCGGCCGCCAGCATGCTGGCGATCAGCACCGGGACGCCGAAGGCGGCCTTGCGCCGCGGTGCGTTGTTCGGGTGGTTAAACGAGGAACCGGGAGCTTGCTGGCCCTGGTTCTGGTGGGTGCCGGGCTGGCCGTTCCAGCCGGCAAAGTGGCCGTGCTGGTGCTCCCCATAGGGGCCTGACGGCTGTCCCGGAGCGCCGAACTGCTGCGTCTGCGGGGACGGGTTCTGGGCCGACGGGTTCTGGCCGTAGGCCGGCTGGTGCTGCGGGTAGACCGGTCGCGGGGCGTCCTGGCCCGGCTGGTCAATCCGCATCGTGGGGTTCTCCTGGCCGGAACCCTGCGCCGGTGCGCCGTACCGGTCCGTGCCCTCGCGCGGCTCCCGCTCCGGCTGTGCTGGATCCGGCGAGCCGCCCTGCAGTGGGTTCTCAGTCATGGAACTTCCTTTCATCCGTGTCTGCCATTAACTATGGTCGCTCAGACTGGTACAACTGCGGACATTCGCTGGGAGGTTCCTGAACGCCCCGGCTTTTCGCTGGTGGCATATTCCCGGCGATGGACTGCCCCCGGGGGGCACCATAGAATCAAATGGAATTGCCACAGCGACCTGCGGCTTCACACCTGCGTGGGGGCGCTGCCGCAGTTCTGGGACGACCGGCACGGACCGTGCCGGCCACCGAGGCGCTGAAGGGTTTGCAGATGCGGTCAATGATGAAACGTTTCCTCGCGGGGGTTGGGGTCGCCGGCCTGCTGGTCCTGCCCGCCGCCCCGGCCCTGGCCGAGGACCCGGTCACCATCCCCTCCGGCCAGAACGTCGTGGACGACGCCAACGTGCTGGGAAGCCGCAAGGGTGAGGTCCAGGACGCGGTCCAGAAACTGCTCAAGGACCACAAGTACAACCTGTACGTCGTGACCGTGAAAACCTTCGAAAACCCCACCTCCCCTGAGGGTTGGGCGCAGGCGGTTGCCACGAAGAAGGGCATGGGCCGGGCGGACGTCATCCTCACCATGTCCGACGACGGCAAGTACTACTTCTCGCCGAACTCGGCCAGCGCCATTTACTCCAAGAAGAGCACCATCACCCAGAACGCCATTGCCGCCAACCTCGGCGCCGGCAAGCGTGACTTCGCCCAGGCGGCCATCGATACCGCGGCGGCCGTGGGCGACGCGGCCGGCGGCGGCAGCGGCACCGTGCCCTCCGGCGCGGGAGCCGGCTCCGGCGTGCTGGTGGGCGTCGGCGTCGTCGCACTCGGTGGCGCGGGAACCTACCTTTACCTGCGCAACCGCCGGAAGAAGGCCGTTACGGCAGGCACCGCCGGGGAGGGCCAGCAGGCCGAACTCGATCCGCTGGCCGGCCTCAGCGTGGACGAGCTGCGCCGCAAGAGCGGCTCGCTGCTGATCGAGGCGGACGACGCGATCAAGTCCAGCGAACAGGAACTCGGCTTCGCCCAGGCCCAGTACGGCGACGCCGCCGTCGGCAACTTCACCAAGGCGCTGCACGACGCCAAGGCGCACATGACCGAATCCTTCAAGCTCCAGCAGCAGCTCGATGACCACATTCCCGACACCGAGGCACAGCAGCGCTCCTGGTACGGCGAGATCATCCGCCGCTCGGAGGCGGCCTTGGCATCCCTGCAGGAGCAGAAAGCCGACTTCGACTCCCTGCGCGAGCTGGAGAAGAACGCGCCCCAGGCCCTCGCCGTTGTCGGAACCGGGGCCCGCGAGGCAGAGACGAAAATCGCCGCGGCCGACCAGTCCCTCACGGACCTGCGCGCCCGGTACGCGGACAGCGCCCTCACCGCCGTGGCGGACAACATCACCCAGGCGAAGGAGCGGCTGGCCTTCGTCCAGAACGCCTCCTCCACGGCGCAGGACAAGCTCGACGCCGGCGACACCAGCATGGCCGCCGTGGCGGTCCGGGCCGCCGAGGAAAGCCTGCACCAGACCAACGTCCTGCTCGGCGCCATCACCAAGGTGGCCGCCAACCTCGACGAGGCCCGCAACGGGCTGGAAACCGCCGTCGTGGACACCTCCCAGGACCTCGCCCAGGCCCGCGCCATGATCCAGTCCGGCGCGCACCCGGAACTCGCCGGCCCCGTGGCCGGGGTCGAGGCGGCCCTGGCCCAGGTCAAGGCCGAGATCCAGGCCGGCAAGATCGATCCGATCGCCACCCTGGAACGGGTCGAGACCGCCCACCAGAGCCTGGACGCGGCCCTGGCCGGCATCCGCGACCAGCAGGAACAGACCCGCCGGGCCCAGGCCTCGCTGCAGCAGAGCATCATGTCCGCGCAGGCCCAGATCAGCGCCACCTCGGACTACATCACGGCCCGCCGCGGCGGCGTCGGCACCGAGGCGCGGACCCGGCTGGCGGAGGCCCAGCGCAACCTCGACTACGCCCTGTCCATCTCCCGGACGGACGCGGTCACGGCCCTGCAGTACGCCCAGCAGGCCCACGCCCTCGCGGCGCAGGCCGCCCAGCAGGCCCAGGCCGACGTCGACCAGTTCGGCGGCTACGCTAACCAGGGCTACGGCCGGGGCGGCATGTTTGGCGGCGGCGGTGGAGGCGGCGGCCTGGGCGGCGCCATCCTCGGCGGCATCCTGATCAACTCCATCCTGCACGGCGGCGGCGGCGGAGGCGGCTGGGGTGGCGGAGGCGGCGGCTGGGGCGGCGGTGACTCCGGCGGAGGCTGGGGTGGCGGCGGAGGCGGCGACTTCGGTGGCGGCGGCGATTTCGGCGGCGGCGACTCCGGCAGCTTCTGAGCGGACGGGACCACGCTCACAGAGACTAGCGCCGGCGGACCCGGTCCGGCCGGCGGGTAGAGGCAGTACATCCACAGATCACCGATTCCAGTGACCCCACTGGAGAGGACGAGAGGTAGCACCATGGTTAAGCAGTCCATTTTCGGCCGCATGGCACAGCTGGCGAAGGCGAACATCAACTCGCTGCTGGACCAGGCCGAGGATCCGCAGAAGATGCTGGACCAGATGGTCCGCGACTACACCAACAACATCGCCGAGGCGGAGTCCGCCGTCGCCCAGACCATCGGCAACCTGCGGATGCTGCAGGATGACTACAACGAGGACCTCAAGAACGCCCAGGACTGGGGCAACAAGGCCCTCGCCGCCTCCCGCAAGGCCGACGAATACCGGGCCAAGGGCGACTCCGTGGACGCCGAGAAGTTCGACAACCTGGCCAAGGTGGCGCTGCAGCGCCAGATCACCGCGGAGAACGAGGCCAAGTCCGCCGAGCCGAGCATCGCCTCCCAGACCGAGGTGGTGGATAAGCTCAAGCAGGGCCTGGACCAGATGAAGAACAAGCTCAACGAGCTGACCAGCAAGCGCAACGAACTGGTGGCCCGGTCCAAGACCGCCGCCGCGCAGAGCCAGGTCCACGACGCGCTCAAGAGCATTGACATCATGGACCCGACCTCCGAGGTGGGCCGCTTCGAAGAGAAGATCCGCCGCGAGGAGGCCAAGGTCCGCGGCCAGCAGGAGCTCGCCGCCTCCAGCCTGGACGCCCAGTTCAACGCCCTCGAGGACCTCGGCGAGCAGACCGAGATCGAGGCCCGGCTGGCCGCGCTGAAGTCCGGCGGCAGCCAGCAGGCCCTCGGCGCCGGCAACGGTTCCCACACCGGCTCCACCGTGGACGAGGCCGACTTCGACAAGCTCTGATCAAGGTCCACGCCGGCGCGTGACGCGCCGCCGGACGACGACGGCGAGGGCCGGGTTCCGCTGCGGAACCCGGCCCTTGCCGTACCCGGGGCGTTTCCTGCCCGCCCCTCGTCATGGTCCTAGTGCCTTGTGCTTCCTGCGGTGCGCTTACTGCGGGGCCGCATCCAGTAGCGTTGAGCCATGTCTTCGACTTTGGTTTGGCTTCGCGACGATCTGCGCCTGGATGACAACCCGGCCCTGGCGGAGGGGGCCGCCGCCGACGGGCCACTGACGGTGGTCTACGTCCTGGACGAAGAGTCCCCCGGCATCCGGCCCCTGGGCGGCGCCACGAAGTGGTGGCTGCACCACTCGCTGGAGTCCCTGGCCGCGGACCTCAAGGAGGCCGGCAACCGGCTGGTGCTGCGCCGCGGCCGGGCCAACCGGATCATCCGCGACCTGGTCAAGGAAACCGGCGCGGCCCGCGTGCTGTGGAACCGACGCTACGGCGGCCCGGAGCGGGCCGTCGACGCGGGCCTCAAGGACTGGGCCGCCAAGGAGGGCCTCGAGGCCGAGAGCTTCCAGGCCAACCTCCTGTTCGAGCCGTGGACCGTCCGGAACGGCTCCGGTGGCCCCTACAAGGTCTTCACCCCGTTCTGGAAGGCCTGTCTGGACTCCCAGGACCCCCGGCAGCCGCTGGACGCCCCGCAGCAGCTCCCTGCCCCCGCCAAAACCGGTGAGCGCCGGCTGCCGGCCACCGACACCCTGTCCGACTGGGAGCTCCTCCCCCAGCGGCCGGACTGGAGCGAGGGCCTGGCTAAGGAGTGGACCCCCGGCGAGGCGGGCGCCCACGAGCGGCTGGAGACCTTCCTGGACGGCCCCGTGACCGAGTACGGGACCGGGCGGGACCGGCCCGGCGTCGAGGGCACCAGCAGGCTCTCCCCGCACCTGCGCTTCGGCGAGATCAGCCCGTTCCGGGTCTGGCACGCCCTGCGCGCCCGCTTCCCGCACCACGCCCCCGCCGACGTCGGCGTGTTCCGCTCCGAGATCGGCTGGCGGGAGTTCTGCTGGCAGCTGCTGTACGAGAACCCGCAGCTGGCCACCCGCAACTTCCGGCCCGAGTTCGACGACTTCGCCTGGGACAAGCCCTCCGCGGCGGACCTCCGGGCCTGGCAGCAGGGCCGGACCGGGTATCCGCTGGTGGACGCCGGCATGCGGCAGCTCTGGCAGACCGGCTGGATGCACAACCGCGTCCGGATGGCGGCGGCCTCGTTCCTGGTGAAGAACCTCCTGGCGGACTGGCGCACCGGCGAGGAATGGTTCTGGGACACCCTGGTGGACGCCGATTCCGCCTCCAACCCCGCCAACTGGCAGTGGGTTGCCGGCTCCGGCGCGGACGCCTCCCCCTACTTCCGGATCTTCAATCCGGTGACGCAGAGCAAGAAATTCGACGCCGCGGGACGCTACCTGCGCGCCTACCTGCCCGAGCTGGCCGACCTGGACGACAAAACCATCCACGAGCCCTGGAAGGCCGCGGACGGCGCCGGGGGCTATCCGGAGCCGGTGGTGGGGCTGCCCGAGTCCCGCGCCCGGGCGCTGGAGACGTACCAGAAGCTCAAGGACGGCTGAACGAACCCGCGGGCCCGGGCGGGTTTGGCCCGGCCCCGGCCCGGAACAGCGCACCTGGCCGCGGGGCCGCTGGAACGCGAAAGGCCCGGATCCTCAATGGATCCGGGCCTTTCCTTTGTTGCGGGGACAGGATTTGAACCTGTGACCTCTGGGTTATGAGCCCAGCGAGCTACCGAACTGCTCCACCCCGCGTCGCATGATCAAGCCTACCCCATGTTCGGCCCGCCCCCGACCACCGGGCCGGATTCCCCCCTCGGCGTCCCCGCCGAAATCCGGAGTCCCGGTCCGCAGTTCCAAGCCCGGGCCCGGAATCCGCGAGGCCGGTTAAAGCAAGAAGTCCGGAACATTTCTGTTCCGGACTTCTCTCCAGTTGCGGGGACAGGATTTGAACCTGTGACCTCTGGGTTATGAGCCCAGCGAGCTACCGAACTGCTCCACCCCGCGTCGCACCAACAACATTACCTGCCGGTGAACGCGGGGCCAAATCGGGGCGGCGTGATCTGCATCGCACCGCCCCGTTCCCAGAGTGGCCGGCGCCCCGTCACGGGAGGCCGGCCACGAGGCCCGCGGCTACTTGGTGGGCGAGGGCGAGGCTGTCGCCGTCGGCGACGCCGTGGGCGAGGGGCTGCCGCCGCTGGCAGGCGGCGTCAGCTTCCCCTCGGCGTCGATCGCCCGCTGCAGGGCGGCGGAGAGCTTCTTCTGCTGGTCGCCGTAGGCTGCGAAGTCGCCCTTGGCCAGGGCCTCCTGGCCAGCCTTGATGGCGCTGTTCGCGTCATCGAGTGCCGCCTTGAGGTCAGCGTTGGCGTTCGAGCCGCCGGTGGGCGGGGTGGTTCCGGTGCCCGGGCCCGGCGTCGCCGGTGTCTGGCCGTTGTTCGCCGCGTCGCCCGCCGTGGCGCCGGAGCTGCCGCCGAAGAGCTGGTTCAGCGCCTCGTCCAAGGTCGGCGCGAAGCCGATCTTGTCGCCGAAGGCCACCAGCACACGCTGCAGCGTCGGGTAGGAGGTCTCGCCCGTCGACTTCAGGTAGACCGGCTGGACGTAGAGCAGGCCGCCGCCCACCGGCAGCGTCAGCAGGTTGCCGTTGAGCACCGCGGACGCGCCCTGCCGGAGCAGGTTCAGCGCCTGGGACACCGTGGGGTCCGAGTTGAACTTGTTCTGCGCCTGGCCCGGGCCGGGGACGTTGGCCTCCGGCGGGATCTGTAGCAGCCGCAGCTGGCCGTAGCTGTCCGCCTTAACGCCCTTCTGGTTACCGGCGTCGGAGTCCGCGGCGAGGAAGCCGTAGAGGACGTTTCGGGCGTTGCCGTTGACCACCTGCGGGATGAACGAGGAGGTCAGCTGGAAGGCCGGCTTGTCCTGGTCCGGCATCTGCAGCGACATGTAGAACGGAGGCTGCTTGACGCCGTCGTCCTTCACCGTGGGGTCGTTCGGGACGCTCCACGCGTCGTTGTTGGTGAAGAAGTTGTCCGGGTTGGTCACGTGGTACCGGCCCAGCAGCTCACGCTGGACCTTGAAGAGGTCCTCCGGGTACCGGACGTGGCTCATCAGCGCACCCGACATCTCCGAGTACGGCTTCAGCGTGGACGGGAAGATGCTCTGCCAGGCCTTCAGGACCGGATCCTGGTCATCCCAGGCGTAGAGGGTGACGGAGCCGTCGTAGGCGTCCACCGTGGCCTTGACCGAGTTCCGGATGTAGTTCACCGAGCTGCTGGGCAGCGCGGCGGTCCGGCCCGCGGAGGTCTGCGAGTCCCGGGTGGCGTCCGAGAGCTGCTCCTGCTGGGAGTACGGGAAGTACGGGCTGGTGGTGTAGCCGTCCACGATCCACTTCACGCGGCCGTCCACGACGGCGGGATAGGCGTTGCCGTCGACCGTCAGGTACGGGGCCACCTTCTCCACGCGGTCCTTGGGGCTGCGGTCGTAGAGGATCTGCGAATCGGCGTTGACGCCGTCGGAAAGCAGGAGGTCGGAGGACTGGAACTTCACCGCGTACAGGATCTTATTGAAGAAGCTGCCCACGTTCGGGCCGCCGTTGCCGGTGAAGGTGTACTGCGTGCCGGCGTCGCCCTCCTTGGCGGCGGGGCGGTCCTGCTCACGGTGCGGCGCGCCGTCCGGGGCGCCGACGATCGAGTAGTCCGGGGAGTTTTCGCCGAAGTAGATCCGCGGCTGGTAAGTGGTGTCGGTGCCGAGGACGCCGGTCGACGGGATGCCGGACTGCAGGAAGTCGGGCTTGCCGTCCGCGGTGAACTTGTTGCCCTTGGCCGCGACGACGCCGTAGCCGTGGGTGTAGACGACGTGCTTGTTCAGCCACGACTGCTGGTTGCTGGCCAGGCCGCTCGGGTTCAGCTCGCGGACCGCGATCACGGTGTCCTGGATCTTGCCGTTGACCTCATACCGGTCCACGTTCAGGGTGCTGGGAAACTGGTAGTACGGCCGGTATTGCTCAAGCTGCGAGAACGCGTCGGAGATCAGGTTCGGGTCCAGCAGGCGGATGTTCGCCGTCGTCTGGGCGTCCGGGGCCAGCGCGCCGGTGGTGGCGTTGGTGGTGGCCTCATAGCGCTTCTCCTGGATCTTATCCAGGCCATAGGCAGCCCGGGTCATGGCGATGTTGCGCTCGATGTAGGTCTTTTCCAGGGTCTGCTCGGAGGGGCGGACCTGGAACTGCTGGATGACCCACGGGTAGACGCCGCCGGCCAGGATGGAGGTGATGACCAGCATGGCGGTGCCGATGACGGGGAGGCGCCACTTGCCGATCACGGCCGCGACGATGAAGAGCACGGCCACCAGCGCGGCGGCGACGGCGAGGATCGCCTTGGTGGGGATCACGGCGTTGACGTCCGTGTAGAGGGCGCCGGCCCAGCGGCCGCTGTTGTTCAGCACGGCCGAGTAGCGGTCCAGCCAGAAGTTCACGCCCAGCAGCAGCAGGAAGGCCGCGCCGGTGACGGCCAGGTGGATCTGGGCGGCGCGGCTGGTGAAGACGCCGCGTTCCATCAGGCGGATGCTGCCGTAGAGGTAGTGGGTGAGGATCCCCGCGATGCCGGCGACGACGGCGACGCTGATCAGGAAGCCGGTGACGAAGCCCAGGAACGGCAGGGTCATCATGTAGAAGCTGATGTCCAGGTTGAACTGCGGATCATTCTGGCCGAACGGCTTCTGGTGCAGGAACAGCAGCACCTTCTGCCACTGGCTGGCGGCCGCGCTGCCGGCGAAGAGGCCGAACAGGACGGGCAGGCCGATCATGACCACGCGGCGAATCGGCTCGAGCTGGGCCTGGTAGCGGTTGAGGTTGTCCCGGATCTCGGAGTCCGGGGCGTAGACCGGGCGGGCGGTGTAGGCGATGCGGATGGCGAAGAACATGGCCGCGAACATCACCGCGAAGCCCGCCAGGAAGATCAGGATCCGGGACACGTTCTCGGTCACGAAGACTTCGAAGTAGCCCAGTTGCTGGTACCAGAGGACGTCCGTCCACACATTGGCGAAGAAGATGAAGCCCACGACGAGAAGGGCCACAATAATCAGCGTGGGCGTCAGGGCGCCTCGCCGCTGCTGTTGCCTTCCGGGTGGGACGGTGCTGGGACGGGACAAACTCGATACCTCATAGCTGGTCGTCGGTGCTGCTGTTTTTTCAGTTGTCTCTTGTGCCACGAGCGGCACGGAGGCTTAGTTCCGGGGTCAGTCTAGTTCCTGGTGCAAGCGGGAAGCTCGGCCGTGTCGCCGCCTGACGCGGAGAGCTCGACGGCGTGCCGTGCGTCGGCCAGGGTCTCGACCTTCACCACCTGCAGGCCGGCCGGGATGTGGCCGACGACTTCGTCGCAGTTGGCCGCCGGCGCGAGGAACAGGGTGGCCCCGCCGGAGCGGGCGCCGACCATCTTCTGGTCGATGCCGCCGATCGGCCCGACGGCGCCGTCGGGGGTGATGGTTCCGGTGCCCGCGATGTGCTTGCCGCCGGTGAGGTCGCCCGGGGTCACCGTGTCCACGATCCCAAGGGCGAACATCATGCCGGCGCTGGGGCCACCCACCTTGTCCAGGGAGATTTTCACGTCGAAGGGGAAGGTGAACTTGTACTGCAGCACCACGCCGAGGAGGTAGCGGCCGTTCTCGGACTTGGCCGGCGTGATGGTCAGCGTCTGCTGGCTGCCGCCGCGGTCCACCACCACGGGGACCGGTTTGCCGTTGCCGGCGGCTAGCTCGGACTGGATGACGCTCAGCGCGGAGATCGGCTTGCCGCCGATGGAGACCAGCAGGTCGCCCTCCTGGATCTTGCCCTTGGACGCAGAGTCGTCGGGGATGCTGGCCACCTGGAGCTTCTGCCCGAACGGGATGCCGAGTTCCTTCAGGGCGGCCGCGACGGCGTTCTCCTGGGAGGTGGTCATGGCCACGGCGCTTTCCTGCTGCGACTGTTCCTTGGTGACGCCGCTGGGGAAGATCAGTTCCTGCGGGTAGACGGCCTTGGCGGGGTTCAGCCAGGCGGTGAGGGCCTCGAAGACGCTCACGGGTCCGTTGGGGCCGCCGTCGACGTACACCGTGGTGAGGTCCAGGTTGCCCTTGGCCGGGTAGGACTCGTGCCCGGTGACGGTGATGACCGGCTTGCCGTTGTCCGTGCCCAGGGTGTTGAAGGTGGGGCCCGGGGATTCAATCACGTAGGGAACGGGCAGGCTGAGCGCTGCGACGCCGAGTCCGATCGAGAGCAGGCCG
Source organism: Arthrobacter sp. YD4 (assembly GCF_030410515.1). Taxonomy (GTDB): domain Bacteria; phylum Actinomycetota; class Actinomycetes; order Actinomycetales; family Micrococcaceae; genus Arthrobacter. Next base: position 80,010 of record NZ_JAUHHD010000001.1, read on the forward strand.
GAGACCACCATGGCCGAGGGCCGGCGGCCTCCTCCCCCTGTGCCGCCCTGCCGGCCGGCGCGCGCTCCGCGTCGCGGCCAGAGGCCCGCGTGGTCGGCGCCGTCGCCGTCGGCGGCGGGGCTTTCGACCGTGCCGTTGGCGGTGCTGTCGGCCAAGGGGCCGTTACCGGGCTGCCCGTCCTGGGTAAACGTCACTGAAGGACCTCTCGTGCCGGCGTCCGGCACCCCTGCCGGGGGTGGTCCGGACGCTGGGCCGGCGCCCGGAAACGGCGCGTCAGCCATGCAAATATTCCAGAGCCCCACACTACGCGCTCGCGGGGTGCCGGAGTGCTTTGCCGACAGCGAACGGCGCCGGTTTCTGCAAGACAGCCGCTGAGCGGGAGGGGTAGCGTGAAGTTGAGTACCAGTCACACCGACGATCGGCGGGATCATGACCTCTAACCCACACCAACCGTCCAACGGGGACGACGAGCCCAAGGATCCGCTGGCGGAAATGCTGCAGAACCTGATGGGCGGCAAGGGCATGGGGAACATCGATCCGGCCGAACTGGCCAAGGCCGCGGGCCTGCCCGATGACCCCAACCTGCTGGCGCAGATGTTCTCGCAGGTCCAGGCCATGATGAGTGCCTCCTCCGACGGGCCCGTCAACTGGCAGCTGGCGCACGAGAACGCCCGCCGGGTCGCGGCCAGCGGGTCCGACCCCTCCGTCACCGCGGCCCAGACCCGCGAGGTGGACGAGGCGCTCCGGCTGGCCGAGCTGTGGCTGGACCAGGTCACCGAGCTTCCCTCCACGGGGCTGATCGGCCGTGCCTGGTCCCGGGCCGAGTGGGTCGAGGAAACCCTGGGCACCTGGAAGCGGCTGACCGAGCCGGTGGCCAACAGCATCGCCAACGCACTCTCCACCGCGATGACCGAACAGATGCCCGAGGAAATGAAGTCCATGATGGGCGGCGCCTCCTCGATGCTGCAGAACATGGGCGGCGCGATCTTCGGCATGCAGCTGGGCCAGGCGATCGGTGCACTCTCCGCAGAGGTGGTCAGCTCCACCGACATCGGCGTCCCGCTGGCCGACCTGGAGATGGCGCTTCTCCCCGCCAACGTGGCCAAGTTCGGTGAGGGCCTCAGCCTTCCCGAGAACGACATCCGGCTCTTCCTGGCCGTCCGCGAGGCCGCCCACGCCCGACTCTTCGTCCAAGTTCCTTGGCTGCGGGGCCACCTGCTGGGCGCCATCGAGGCCTACGCCCGGGGCATCCACATCGACACCTCCAAGATCGAGGACCTCGCCCGGGAGCTGGACCCCAGCAACCCCGAAGGCATCCAGGAGGCACTCTCCCAGGGTGTCTTCATGCCGCAGCGCACCCCCGCCCAGGACCAGGCACTGGAGAAGCTCGAGACCGCGCTCGCCCTGGTGGAGGGGTGGGTGGACGAGCTGACCGCCGCCGCCACCGAGAAGCTGCTGCCTTCTGCGGCGGCCCTGCGCGAGACGGTCCGCCGCCGCCGTGCCACCGGCGGACCGGCCGAACACGCCTTCTCGTCCCTGGTGGGCTTGGAGTTGCGGCCGCGCCGGCTGCGCGAGGCAGCGACGCTGTGGGCCCAGTTGAAGGAGGAACGCGGCGTGGAGGGCCGGGACGCCATCTGGCAGCACCCGGACCTGCTGCCCACCGCCGAGGACCTCGATGACCCGAAGGGCTTCAGCGAACGCCGCAAGCTGGCGGAGGCTTCGGACACCGAGGTCGACGACGCGCTGCAGAAGCTGCTCAGCGGCGGCTTCGACGAGGCGCCCGAGCCCGGCACCGGCGACGGCGGGAGCGAAGGTGGGAGCGGCAAGGGCGACGGCGACGCCAAGGGCGACGCCGGCGCCACCGACGGGGACTCCCCGCAGGCCTAGTCCGCCAAGGCTTAGTCCGCCGGACGGCGTCCGGGCCTGACCGGCCCGGGCTCCCCCGCGGCCGTGCCGCTTGGCCCCCGCGTCCGGGCTTAGTCGGCCGGGGCTTCCTCGACGTCGTCCTCGTCGGCGGGGAGGCCGCGGGCGGTGGCGAAGGAGACGCCCTCGAGGAAGGCCTTGGCCCGCTCCGTCTCGGGGTAAGCCGCCAGCAGCCGCCAGAATGCGGCGTTGTGGGCCGCGACCAGCAGGTGCGCGAGTTCGTGCAGCAGCACATAGTCGATGACCCATTGCGGCATCTGCTGCAGCTTGTGCGAGAGCCGGATGGTGCCCTCCGACGGCGTCGCCGAGCCCCAGCGGGAGTTCTGGTTGGTCACCCAGCGGACCGACACCGGCTCGGCCCGGCCGCCCAGGTAGGTGGCGGAGAGCTCCGCCGCCCGGGATGCCAGGGCCGCGTCGCTGCCCGGCCGGCGCCGGCCGTTCCCCTTCTGCCCCCGGCTTCCCTGGGCGCGGAGCTTGGCCAGCATCCTTTCCACCCATTCGCGTTCCTGGGCGCCGCTGAAGTGCGCGGGGATGGCCACGACGGCGGTGCCGTTTTCCCAGAAGGCCGCCACCGTGCGTCGGCGCCTGGCCGAGCGCCGCACCTCTACCGGCGCGCCGTCCGCCGTCGTCGTTGGCGTTCCCGCAGCCCTGCCCGGCATCAGGCGGTGGTGCTTTCCGCGAGGATGGCCAGGACCGCCTCGCCGTACTTCTCCAGCTTGGACGCGCCGACGCCGGGCAGCGTCGCGAGCTCCTGGAGGGTCGCCGGGCGGGCCTCGGCGATGGCCGTCAGGGTGGCGTCGGTGAAGACCACGAATGCCGGGACGTCCGATTCCAGCGCGGTGGCCTTACGCCACTGGCGCAGCGCGTCAAAAGTCTGTTCCTCGTAGCTGGGCGGGCACTGGTTGCACCGGCCCACCTTGCGTTCGGCGCCGCTGCTGAGCATGCTGCCGCACACCCGGCACGACGCCGGCGCGGCGGCCTTGCGGCGCGGGGCCGGGCCCTTGCCGCGGGCGCTGGAGGAGGCGACGGAATCCGGCCGCAGCCCGTCCAGGAAGCGGGAGGGCTTGCGGTTCGCCCGGCCGCCCGGGGTCCTCGCGGTGGACCAGGACAGGTACAGGTGTTCCTTGGCCCGGGTGATGCCGACGTAGAGGAGCCGGCGTTCCTCGTCGACGGCTTCGGGGGTGTCGGCGAAGGAGATGGGCATCAGGCCCTCGCTCAGGCCCACCAGGAACACCGCCTCCCATTCCAGGCCCTTGGCCGCGTGCAGCGAGGCGAGGGTGACGCCCTGGACCGTCGGGGCGTGCTGGGCGAGGGAGCGTTCCTGGAGTTCGTTGACGAACTCGGCGAGGCCGAACTGCGGCCCCCGGGCCGCGACGAGCTCGTCCGCCAGGGCCACCAGGGCGGCCAGGGATTCCCAGCGTTCCCGCAGGGCGCCGCCGTTGTGCGGAGCCTCCTCGGTGTAGCCGAGCGAGGACACGATGTCCCGGACCAGCTGGCCCAGCGGTTCCGGGCCGTCCGCGCCGTCGATGGCCCGGGTGGCGGCCCGCAACTGCAGGATGGCGTCCCGGACCTCCTTCCGGGCGAAGAACCGTTCCCCGCCGCGGAGCTGGTAGCCGATCCCGGCCGAGGCGAGGGCCTGCTCGTACGCCTCCGACTGTCCGTTGGTGCGGAAGAGCACGGCGATCTGGCTGGCCGGCGTGCCCGCCTCCAGCAGTGCCTTGATGTTCTGGGCGGCCGTGGCGGCCTCCGCCTCGTCGTCGGAGCATTCGGTGAAGTGCGGCACGGGACCGGCGGGGCGCTGCGCGACGAGCTGCAGCGGCGTCGCCCAGGCCGCGTCCGCGACGGGGCCGCCGCTGCGCCGGCCGGCGAGCAGGTCGTTGGCGAGCCGGACCACCTGCGGGGTGGACCGGTAGTCGCGGACCAGTTTCACCACGGTGGCGTCCGGGTACTGGGCCTTGAAGCCCAGGAGGTGCTTGGGGGACGCACCGGTGAACGAGTAGATGGTCTGGCTCGCGTCGCCCACGACGCAGAGGTCGTCGCGGCCGCCCAGCCAGAGTTCAAGGAGCCGCTGCTGCAGCGGCGAGACGTCCTGGTATTCGTCCACCACGAAGTGCCGGTACTGTTCCCGGACGGTGGCGGCGACCTTCGGGTCCTCCTGCAGGATGCCGACGGTGATCAGCAGGACGTCCTCGAAGTCAATGACGTTGCGGTCCGTCTTGACGTCCTCGTAGGACTGGAAGACGCGGGCGACGGCGGTCAGGTCGAAGCCGCCGGGGGTGCCGCGGCCCTGGGCCTTCTCCAGGTAGTTGGCCGGGGTGAGCATGGAGACCTTGGCCCATTCGATCTCGGAGGCGAGGTCGCGGATGGAGGCCCGGTCTGTGCTGAGCCGTAGCCGGCGGGCGGCCTCGGCGATCATCTGGGCCTTGTGGTCCAGCAGGTTCGGCAGGGCACCGCCGATCGCCTGGGGCCAGAAGAATTGCAGCTGGCGGAGGGCGGCGGCGTGGAAGGTGCGGGCCTGGACGTTGCCCACGCCGAGGTCACGGAGCCGGCTGCGCATTTCCGCCGCGGCCCGGGCGGTGAACGTGACGGCCAGCAGCCGCTGCGGGCTGTAGACGCCGGAGTGCACGCCGTAGGCGATGCGGTGTGTGATGGCGCGGGTCTTGCCGGTGCCGGCGCCGGCGAGGACGCACATGGGCCCGGTCAGGTTGCTGGCCACCTCGCGCTGTTCGGCGTCGAGTCCGCCGAGGATGCGTTCCTCCAGGGAACGCTCATCCGCGGCGGGAAGCCCTTCGGCGGGCGGGGTGCCGGGAAATGATCCGGCGGAGAAAAGATCTGTGTTCACGTCTGCTGCTCAAATATCGGAGGGTCAGGGGGTGCCGGGGGCGTCCTGGATGACGCCGCCGTACCAGTGTTCAATCAGGGCCCGGGCAATGGAGAGCCGGCTGGAGATGGTGATCTCTCCGCTGGAGACCGCGGCCTGCAGTTCCTCCCGGCTGAACCAGCGGGCGCGGGTGACCTCGACGCCGTCGGGCCGGGCCTCCGTGTCCCCGGTGGTGGCGGTGAAGCCGAGCATCAGCGATGCAGGGAACGGCCAGGACTGCGATCCCAGGTACTGGGAGGCGGTCACCCGAACGCCGACCTCCTCGCCGATCTCGCGGACGACGGCTTGTTCGAGTGATTCGCCCGGTTCGACGAAGCCTGCCAGCGTGGAGTAGTTCTTCGCATCCAGCGGTCCGCCGCCGCCGAGCAGGAGCCGTCCGTCCGGGCCGACCACCGTGACGATGATCGCGGGATCGGTGCGGGGATAGTGCTCGGAGTTGTCCGCCGGGCACCGCCGCACCCAGCCGCCGGCCTCGATGGTGGTGGCGGTCCCGCAGCGCGGGCAGTGGGTGTGGGTGGCGTGCCAGTTGGCGATGGCGCTGGCTTCGATGAACAGGGCGGTGTCCGGGGCGTCGAGGCGTCCCGCCACCTCGCGGAATCCGGCCCATTGCGCCCCGGCGGGGATCCCGTCGACATGCTGCTCGAACGGCTCCGCGCGGACCTCGAACTGCTCCGGCAGGATGAACAGCACGAACTCGGTGCCGGGCCGGGACGCCGGAGCGGGGTTCCCGCTGTCCGCGTCGAGGGAAGCCCCGAGGTAGACGACGCGGAGGGGTTCGAAATCGGTGCCCTTGAGTCGGCCCGCGAGCGCCTTGGCGTCGAGGAACACCAAACCGTCCCCGCCCACCAGCGCCTGGCGGCGGGAGAGCACCATGGCCTGCACGCCGTCGGCGTCCAGGAGTTCGTCGAGCATCCCGGGCCGCACGCGTGCGGCGGAGCGCCGGTCTATGAGGGCTGGCCGGACCGGAAGGACGGTCTCCCTGAGGTGGTTGGCCGGCTGTCCGGTCCCGCCCTGCCGGGACGCGGCGGGCGTCGTGGTGGTGGACGCGGACGGCTCCGGAAGACTCATATCTCCACCGTACCCACCCCCGCTGACAATTGACATTTGCCAGGAAGGCCGACGGCGGCCCCGCGAGGCCCGTGTCTGCCGGGTCCGGGGGGCGTTTTCGGGCCTAACTTTCAGACTCGCCGCCCTGCCTCGCCGTGTTGGGCGCCGGTCAATCTACCGTGGGAACGTGAGAAGAAACCCAATCGAACTGGCAGCGGTAGCGACGGCAGCGGTCCCCGGACTGACCCCTACGGCCGTGTGCTCCGCGCCCGACGATGCGGCTGACTTCGACTCCGCCCTGCTGCTGGATTCCGAGGGGAAGCGCTGGCGCGTCCGGTCGCCGCGGCATGCGGAGGCCAGCGCACGGCTGGAGACCGAGTTCCTGGTGCTGCGGGCCTTCACCCCCGGGATCCGTGCCGAACTGCCGTTCCTGATGCCCACCGTGGCCGGGACCGTGCGGCAGGGCGAGTTGAGCACGTTTGTGTACGCCCACCTCGCGGGACGCACCCGTTCCGTTGAGGAGCTGGGTGCCGGGACGCCCGCGCTGGCCCGGGAGGTGGGTGCCGCCCTCGCCGCGATCCACGATCTTCCGCATTCGCTGGTGAGCAACGCCGACCTGCCCACCTACACCCCAAACGAGTTCCGCCAGCGCCGCCTCAATGAGCTGGACCAGGCCGCCACGACCGGGAAGATCCCGCCGCTGCTCCTGCGCCGCTGGGAACACGCGCTGGAGGACGTCACCCTGTGGCGCTTCAATCCCAGCGTCGTGCACGGCGACCTGCACGAGGACAACATCATGGTCGACGGCGAGCGGGTCACCGCCGTGACCGGCTGGACCGACCTGCGGATCGGCGACCCTGCCGACGACATGGCCTGGCTGGTCGCTTCCAATGACCAGGACTTTGTGGACAGCGTCCTGGCCGCGTACTCCTCCGCCCGCCGGGACACTCCCGATGCGCACCTGTTGCGCCGGGCGGCCCTGTCCGCGGAGTTCGCGCTGGCCCAGTACCTGGTCCGTGGCTTGGCTGCCGGGGACACCGCGATGGTCGCGGAGGGCGAGTCGATGCTTGCACTGCTGGCCGACGACGTCGCGGCCCACGGAGGCCAGCCGATCAGCGTCGAACCGCTGCCCGCTCCGGCGCCCGCACAGTCACCGGCGGTCACGGTGCAGCCGATCGAGACCGAGGCGGAGACACCCGGGATGGCCGCGCCGGAGGCCGCCGCGGGGCAGCCCGCCCCGCTCGCCGCGGCTCCCGCCGTGCACGTCACCCCGATCCCCGACACCCCCGAGGACGACGAGCAGTCTTCGGGTGGCGAGGACGGTGCCTCCCGGGACGCGGTCTCCCGGGACGCGAAGGGCGGGGACAACGGCGATGACGCCGGCCGCGGAGCCACCCAGGCTGACGACGCCGACGTCGCACCTTCCGGCCCCGCCGCGGAGGACCGTTCCGCCGCGGACCGCAGCGAAAAGGGCTCCGACAGCCCTGCCGTTGCCAGCACTCCTGCACCGGCCAGCGGCGAGGACACGTCCACGACAGCGCTGACCGTCGTGCCGCTGCACCGCCACTAGCCCGTCCTACCTGCCGGGGACGCCCACCGGCCGGCCGAGTGCACCGGCGACGATCCGTTCGAGGTCCGCCGCGCTGCCCAGGTCGTGCGGGCGCACCACGGCGTCGTCGGCCACGTAGTAGAACGCCGCCCGGACGTCCTCGAGGGGCACGCCCTTCAGCCGTGACCAGGCGAGCCGGTACACGGCCAGCTGGACCGCCTTCGTCGTGAGCTGCCGCGCCGAAGGCCGGCGGCCGGTCTTCCAGTCCACCAGGTCCCAGCCTCCGTCGGCGTCGCGGAAGACGGCGTCGATGCGGCCGCGCACCACCACGTCGCCGATCCTGGTCTCCACCGGAACCTCCACGTGCGCCGGAGCCCGGTCCGCCCATTCGGAGCGCCGGAAGGTATCGACCATGGCCTCCAGGCCGTAGGCCTCGTCGATGTGCCCGTCCGAGCCGGGGGCCTCCCCCAAATCCAGCGTTCCCGCCGTGCCGAAGTACTCCTCCACCCAGGAGTGGAATGCCGTGCCCTTGCGGGCGGACATCCCGGGCTCGCGCGGCACGGGCCGCCGGAGCCGGGCCACCACGGCGCCGGGGTCTTCGTCCAGGTCCACCAGGGTGGAGGCGGAAATGTGCCCGGGCAGGTGCACCTCGTGGACGGTGGTGCGCCGGTTGCGGCGGTCCAGCAGGGTGGCGGCCTCCTGGGCCCAGCCGCCGGCGGGTCCGCGCAACGGCTGCCCCGGCGGCGCCGGCGCCGGCAGGTGCCCATCCCCGGGCCGCTGCAGGTGGTCCAAGACCAGGGCGGCCGCGGAGTCCATGGCCGCGCGGCGACCCGGCCGCAGGCGCAGCCGTGCCCCGGTGCGGGGGTTGACCGGTCCCTCCAGCGGGTCGTAGGGCCACCCGGCCAGCTCGAGCTCCGAGGTCAGCGGGCTTTCCTCCGGCAGGGCGTCCTCGGAGACCGAGAGCGGGTGGACCGCGGCACTCCCCCGGCCCACCAGGGCCTCCAGTTCGGCCAGGAAAGGGGACATGTCGGCGATGCCGGCCCGGGAGCCCACCCACGCGGCGCTGGAGACCCAGAGCACGTGCTTGGCCCGGGTGTAGGCGACGTAGGCCAGGCGCCGCTCTTCTGCCTCGCCGTGGGCCTGGACGTCGGCCTTGAAGTCCTTTTCGGCGTCCAGCCAGCCCTTCTGGTCCGGGTGCTCGAGGTCCCACTGCGGCAGGTCCGCGCGGTCGCCGCGCAGGGGCCACGGCAGGGCCGCGGAGCCGCTGCTCCAGCGGGAGTCGCGGCTGCTCGGGAACGCGCCGGCGTTCAGGCCGGGGACGAACACCACGTCCCACTCCAGCCCCTTGGAGGCGTGCACCGTGAGCAGTTGGACGGCCTCGTGGTTGGCCTCGGGCGCGGCGGCGTCGAGGCCGTTCTCCTCGGCTGCGGCCGCCTCGAGCCAGGCCAGGAAGGCCAGGACGTCCACGCGCTGGGAGGTGTGCAGGAACCCGGCGGCCGCGTCCTGGAAGGCGTCCAGGTTGCGGCGGGCCTGGTGGATGCTGATCCCGGGCCGGGCGGCCACCTCGATGTCGAGCAGCATGGACCGTTCCACCTCGCCCAGCAGGGTGGTCAGGTCGTCGCCCATGAAGCTGCGCAGCTGCCGGAGTTCGGCCGAGAGCCGCTGCAGCCGGCCGAGGGCCTCGGTCCCCAGCTGCCGTCCGTGGGCCGAGGTCCAGCCGGGCCGGGGCAGCCAGTCCAGCGCCTCGACCAGGCTGGCACCGTCGGTCAGGTCCGTTTCGATGACGGCCGTGTCGGCGTCGTCGAGGTCCTCGTCGGCGCCGGCCCCGGGCGCCCCGCGCCGCCGGGCCAGGAAGCTGGACCAGTCGCGGAAGGCCATCAGGTCCGCGGGTCCGATCCGCCAGCGGGCCCCGGCGAGCAGGCGCATCAGCGAGTCCGACCGGCCCGGATCCGCCAGGACGCGGAGGGTGGCGACGAGGTCGACGATTTCCGGGGTGTCCAGCAGACCGCCGAGGCCGACGATCTCGTACGGGATGCCGCGGAGCTCGAATTCCTTGCGGATGCACTCCATCTGGGCGCGGCGCCGGCAGAGCACGGCCATCGCGGGCGGTTCAAAGTCCCCTGTGCCGGCGCTGCCGCTGAAGTCGGTCCGGCGGTAGGTCAGGACGTCGCCGGCGATGGCGGCCGCTTCCTCCTCGTCGGTGCCGAACCGGCCCATCACCACGCGGCCCTCCACCGCGGCGGGGCTGGGTTGCAGCGGCGGAACCTCGACGGCGGGGGCGGTGTCCCGGGCGCCGGCGGGACCGGCTTCCCCGGCGGCGCGGCTGAGGGGTGCCGAGATGACGTTGGCGGCGTCGAGGATGGTGCGGCCGTTGCGCCAGGCCGTGGTCAGGTACGACGTCGGCGCCACGGCGAAGCGGCGGTCCGTGCCCCCGTCGCCGGCGTCGCCGCCGGCACCGGAGCCGGCCTCATCGACCAGTACCGGGAACTCCCGCACGAAGTGGAAGAGCTGCCCCGCGGAGGCGCCGCGGAAGCCGTAGATGGACTGGTTGGGGTCCCCCACCGCGGTGACGGCGTGGCCGCCGCCGAAGAGCCTGGAGAACAGCACCAGCTGGGCGTGGGAGGTGTCCTGGAATTCGTCCAGCAGCACCACCTTGTAGCGCTGGCGTTCGGTTTGCGCGGCCAGCGGGATCTCGCTGGCAACCCGGGCGGCCAGGGCCACGAGGTCGCCGAAGTCGAGGGCGCCGCGGGCCCGCTTGGCCTCCGCATACCGGCCCACCATGTCCGCCACGCTGGCGCGGGTCCGGAACAGGGCGCTGAGGTCGGCCGCCGCCTGGGTGGGGTTCTTCCTGGCGGTGGCCAGGTACGGCAGGGACTCGAACTCCTGGACCCGGTCCAGGAGCCAGGCGCGGACCCCGGCCGGCTCCTGCAGGTGTTCGGCGCACTCCCCCGCGAGCTGGATGACGGCCTTGACCAGGGTGGACTTGGCGGCGCGGAAGTGCTCGTAGTCGCCGTCGTAGGCTTCGACCACCTCGCTGGCGAGCTGAAAGGACTGCGCAGCGCCCAGCAGCACGACGTCGCGTTCGACGCCGAGCCGGAGGCCGTAGTCGGAGACGATCCCGCTGGCGTAGGAGTGGTAGGTGGAGACTTTCGGCTCCAGCGCCTCGGTGCTGAGCAGCCCGGCGGGGAACACCGAGTGGTCCCGGTCCTCGGCGGCGATCTGGGCCAGGGCGGTGAGCTTCGCCCGGATCCGGGTGGCCAGCTCGCCGGCAGCCTTGCGGGTGAAGGTCACGCCGAGGACTTCTTCCGGGCTGACCCAGCCGTTGGCGACCAGCCAGACCACCCGGTCCGCCATGGTGGCGGTCTTCCCGGAACCGGCGCCGGCGATGACCAGCCGGGGTGCCAGCGGCGAGGAGATGATCAGGGACTGCTCCGCCGTGGGGCGGTTCTTTTCCCCGAGCATGGCCGAGAGCTCCTCGGGACTGAACCGTGGATCCGGGAGGCTCATTCGGTGACCTGCTTTCCTCGGGCGCAGAGCGGGCAGACCTCGGGCAGGCGGCACCCGTGGCCGCCGTGGCCGCCCTTGGCCGGGTCGTGACGGGCCTCGAACGTGCTGCCGGACATGACCCGGGCGGAGTCGTTCACCATGTCCAGGGCCCAGTTGGCGTCCGGGTCCAGCGGCGGCTGGTGCTGCACGCCAGGGCTCTTGGTGGTGGTCCCCAGCTGGGCGAGGACGGCGCCGCCGGGCCGGGGCGGCGGCCCGTCGTCGGGGCCGGCGAAACCGCCGGCGAGGACGGCCGCCTGATAGGCGCCGAGCTGCGGGTGGCGTTCCAGCTCGGCCTTGCCGGGCTGGCGTTTGCCGGTCTTCAGGTCCACGATCACCAGGCGGCCATCGCCGTCAATCTCCAGCCGGTCCACCTGGCCGCGGAGCACCGCCGCGCGCGCGGGCCAGCCGTCGCCGTCGTCTGCCGCTCCGGCGGGGACGACGTCGGCCAACTTGACCTCGAAATCCTGCTCGACCCCGAGCAGGCTGCGGCCCTCACTGCGCATCACCAGGACGTACTGGGCGAGCTTGCGCACCATGCCCTCGGCCCGCTGGAAGTCCAGCTTGCCCTCCCAGTTGTCCTTCATGCCCAGGGTGGGCCAGCGCTTGACCAGCTCGGCCACGTATTCGCCGCCGGAGGCCTCGGGAAGGTCCTGGGCGATGGCGTGGACGAGGGTGCCGAGGCTGCGGGCGAAATCGGTGGCGGCCTCCCCGCCGGCGGCCTGGACGAACCAGTCCAGCGGCGACTTCTGCACCGTCTCGACCTTGGAGGGCGAGACGAAGACCGTGCCGCCGGGCGGCACCACCGGCTCCGCCGAGGACAACGGAGCCAGGCCCCACCACTGGTCCGGATGGGCGCCGGGCACGGGCGGTTCGGCGGCGGCGAGCGCGCCGAGGACTGCTGCGGCCTCCTCGCCCTCGGCGCTCCCGGCCTGGGCGTGCTGGCGCAGTTCCGCGACCAGGGCCCGCAGCGTCAGCGGCCGTTCCACCGGCGTGTAGCCCCGCCGGTCCTGGCCCGGGGACAGCGGCGCTGCGTAGTCAAGGAAGGAGGAGGGCTGTTCGTCCTCGGAGGAGACGGCGGTGCAGATCAGCACCTCGCGGGCGCGGGAGACGGCGGTGGAAAACATGCGCAGTTCGTCGTAGCGGATGTCCCGGAGCCGGCTGAGCGGATCGAGGCGGAGGGCGTAGTCCACCCCGTGCTCCACCGCATCAGCGAACAGGGTGCTGCCCAGCAGCTCGCCGCGCAGCCGGGTATTGGGCCAGACGCCTTCCTGCAGTCCGGACACGATGACGACGGGCCATTCCCGCCCGGCGGCGCTGGCCGGGGTCATCAGCTCCACCGCGTCCTCCAGCTGGGCGCGGGCGGCCAGCGTGTCCATCGGCAGTTCCTGGCTGAGCAGGTACTCGAGGAACTGTTCCGGCCCGGACCCGGGCAACTGGTCCACGTAGCGTTCGGCGGTGTGGAAGAGGGCCATCATGGCGTCCAGGTCCCGGTCCGCCCTTGCGCCGGCGGCACCGCCGGCGAGGGCGGCCTCGGTCCAGCGCTTCGCCAGGCCGGTGGCGTTCCACAGCGCCCACAGCACGGTCTCGGCGTTGGCGCCGGGCGCGGCGGCGGCCTCGCGTCCGGCGTGGACCATCCGGGCGATCCGCCGCGCCGAGCGTCCCTCCAGGCCGGTCGCGGCAAGCGCGCCGGGTTCCAGCAGCGCCTCGACCAGCAGGGCATCGCTGGCGCGCCCGCCGCCGCCGAGCAGTTCGTCCTGCCGCAGCGTCTGGCGCAGCCGCCGCAGCTCGATGGAGCTGGCCCCGCCGATGCGGGAGGTCAGCAGCGACACGGCGGCTTCGGCGGTGAGGGCCTCCGGGTCCAGGGCGACGGCGTAGGCGTCCAGCAGCGGCCGCACCGCAACCTCGTCCCGGACGGCGGCCTCGGCCACGGGAATCCGCACGGGAATGCCCTGCCCGGCCAGGTGCCGTTGCAGCTGGCTAAGCTGGCCGCCGTTGCGGACGATGACGGCGATGTCGCCCAGGGCGCGGCCCTCGTTCAGCTGAGCCTCGAGGATCCGCTGGGAGACATAACGCAGTTCGTGGACCGGTGAGGGCAGCAGGTGCCCCTCTACGGTGCCGGACACTGGCAGGTTTGGCGCGGCTGGGTTTGGGGCGGCGGGTTCCGGTGCCGCCGGTGCCGGGTAGTCCAGCCGCCGCGCGGTGGCGCCGCCGGAGCGGAGCGAGATCCGTTCGGCGACGGCCTGCCAGGCCTGCCCGACGGCGGGGGCCTGACGGTGCGCCGTCCAGAGCGGCCGTTCCAGCACGGCGCCGCCGGGGGCGAGCAGCCGGGGCAGCTCCGCCACCAGGTCAGGCCGCGCACCGCGGAAGCCCTGCACGACGGTGTCCGGGCAGTAGGTCACCAGGGCGTCCTTGCCGGAGGCGATGTCGGCCAGCAGCTCGAAGACTGCCGGGTTCGCCTCCTGGATGTCGTCCACGAGGATCAATTGCAGCCGGTCCCGTTCGGCGGACAGGAAGTCCGGCGCGTCCTGGAAGATCTGGCGGGCGGCGGTGATGATGCCGGCGGGGTCAAAGGATTCCGGCATCCGCAGGTCCAGCACGTCGCGGTACTCGGCGTAGAGCGCCGCGGCGGCCTCCCAGTCTGGCCTGCCGCAACGGCGGCCCAGGGCGGCGAGGTCCTCGGCGGTGCGCCCGGATTCGATGATCCGGTCGAAGAGCTGCCGCACCTCCTGCCGGAAGCCGCGGGTGGGCAGGGCGGCGCCGAGGTCCTCCGGCCAGGGCAGCTCGAAGCCCGGACGCGAGTGGCCCTCGAGGAGCTCCTTAATGATCAGGTCCTGTTCGGGGCCGGAGAGCAGCTTCGGCGCCCGCGGCAGGGGCAGCACCCCCTCGGCTTTGGCCCGCCGGATCAGGTCGAAGGCGTAGGACGCCCAGGTGCGTGCCGGCGTCGTACTCAGGCTGCGGTCCAGCCGCGCGGTGAAGCGGTCCCGTAGCGCGTCGGCGGCGAGCCGCCCCGGGGCCAGGATGAGCATCCGTTCGGGGTCCAGGCCGTCCCGCCGGGCACGGTGCACCGCGGCCTCGACCAGGACCGTGGACTTCCCCGTGCCGGGCGCGCCGGGCACCAGGACCGGCCCGCTCCCGCGCGCGGGTTCGACGGCGGCGCGCTGGTCCGCGGAAAGCTCCGGGGCCTGCGCGTGCCGGGTCCGAGGCGGCAGCAGCGTCAGCCCGGGCACGGGGGTGCCGGGGACAGCTGTTTCTTGCACGGCCTGGTTGGGCACGGTGGTGCGTGAATCGGTAAGGCTGATGCCGGCGGGGCGGTGGCTGGGGCTACTCACACAAACATTTCATCATCGGGCACCGACACTTTCCGGCTGGCGGGCTCCAGCCGCTCCGCTACGGCGTCGATCACGGCAAATTCCTCGTCGGTCGGCGCCCAGCGGGCAGCCGCAAGGTCCACCCGCCACCGGCCCTCGCCGCTGCGCTGGAAGTCCAGGAAATCACCGCGCAGGGGTGTCCCCTCGGCCAGGTAGTGGGCGAGCGCGTCACGCTCGTGGCCGGGTGGCGCCTCGCCACTGGCCCGGATGATGCGCCACCAAGGGATCGAGCTGCCGTGGTGGCTGAGCACCGCGCCGACCTGCCGGGGGCCGCCGGAACCCAGCAACTCCGACACGTCGCCATAGGCGAGGGCGGTCCCGGCAGGCACCATCGCACCGAGCTCCAGCACCGCCTCCACGTACTCCATCCGCATGCCATCAAGGGTACCGTCGCCGCCTCCGCGCCCCGGCCGCAGGTCGCTGCCCAGGACTGTCCGTGGCAGCAGGTAGCGTAATTGCATGAGCACTTGGCACACCCTCCCCCGCGCAGCATTCGACCTCGAAACCACCGGCCGGAATTCCCGCGCGGCGCGGATCGTGACGGCGTCGGTGACCCTGGTGGACGGGGACGGCGCCGTCATTAGGGAGCACGAGTGGCTCGCCGATCCCGGCGTCGAGATCCCCACCGAGGCCAGCGACATCCACGGCGTCACCACGGAGCGGGCCCGCAGCGAGGGCCGCCCGGCCGCTGAGGTGGTCCGGGAACTCGCCGGGGTGCTGCAGGAACTGTTCGACGCCGGGGTTCCCGTCATCGCCTTCAACGCCAGCTACGACTTCACGGTCCTCGCGGCGGAATCCGCGCGCTACGGGGTGCCCCAGCTGCACCGTTACCCGGTCCTGGACCCGTACATCATGAACAAGCAGGTGGACCGCTACCGCAAGGGCAAGCGCACGCTGACGGCCCTCTGCGAGGAATACGGCGTGGACCTGGACAACGCCCACACCTCTGCCGCCGACGCGCTCGCCACCCTGCGGGTCCTGGACGCGATGGCCGGAAAGTTCCCTAAGCTTCGGATGCCGGCGGCCCACCTGCACCAGCTGCAGGTGGAATGGGCCACCGCCCAGGCAGCGGACTTCCAGAGCTACCTTCGGAAAACCAAGCCGGCCGCGGTGATCGAGGGTGACTGGCCCGTCCTGCCGCCCGAGGACGCAAGCCGCGGCAGTTTCTAGCCGCAACCCCGTCGCCCGGGCTGCGGCGTCATAAATCGACACGTCCGCCCCGGATATCGGCCGGAACCCTGCTTTTCGGCGTCCCATCGGCAGAATGAGACGGACCACACACAGCTTCCACACAGCCGGGACGCCCCGCCACGCCGGACGGGATTCTGTGCATTGGACGGTGGCCGCCGCTCTCAAGCCGCACAGGCCACATGACACTCGCGTTATTCGCTCACCCCCACTCCAGGACGCCCGGAAATTCGATTTGATCCGGCCCAATGCCCCGGTGACACAATTATCTTTTGCGGTGCCGCCCTGGTGCGGCATGCCCTCCGGCGGCCGGACCTGCTGTCCCGCCGCCGCCCCAGGACTTCAGACGAAAGTGATTGCGTGATGAAAAGCAAAGCCTTGAAGTGGCTCACCGCCCTTCCGGTGGCCGTGGCCCTGTCGGTCTCCCTCGCCGCGTGCGGCGGCGGGTCCGCCCAGAGCTCGGGCTCCCCGACTGACGCCCTCCAGGGCAGCGACCAGACCTCCCTGGACAAGTACACCACCAAGGATGTCCCGGCCCTGGACAAGATCGACAAGTCCAAGCTCGGCCTGATCAGCGAGGGCACCCTGCGCGTGGGCACCCTCTCCGACGCCCCGCCGAACATCTTCATCGATCCGTCCGGCAAATTCACCGGCTACGACAACGAGCTGCTGCGGGCCATGGCCGACAAGCTGGGGCTCAAGATCGAGTTCGCCTCCACAAAGTTCCAGGCGCTTCTCAGCCAGGTGAAGAACAAGCAGTTCGACGTCGGCTCGTCCTCGATTTCCACCACGGACGCGCGCCGCGAAACGGTTGCGTTCACTAACGGTTATGACTTCGGCTACATGGCTCTTGTGACTAAAGAGGACGCCAAGGTCCAGAAATTCGCCGACCTGAAGGGCAGTCTTCGCATCGGCGTCGTCAGCGGCAGTGTGCAGGAGGACTACGTCAAGAACACCCTCAAGCTTGAGCCTGTTTCCTTCCCCGACTACAACACCGTGTTCGCCAGCCTCAAGAGTGGGCAGGTTGACGCCTGGGTGGCTCCGTCCCAGCAGGCCACCGGCCAGGTCAAGCCCGGCGACGGTACCAAGATTGCCGAGAAGAAGCTCAACACGCAGAACTTCACCGCCTACGCCGTAGCCAAGGACAACCCTGCCCTGCTCGACGCGCTTAACTCTGCCCTCGACGCCGTGGTTGCCGACGGAACCTGGTCCAAGCTGACCGCCCAGTGGTACACGGACCGTCCGACGTCCGCCGAGCAGACCCCCGAGGGGTGGAAGCCGGGCAGCAAGGCCGTCAAGGTCCCCGCGAAATAGTCACCGGCTACCAGGAGAGATAGCGACGCCATATGGATTACCTGACACGACTCGGAGAGACCTTCTTTGACTGGGGGAAGATCGCTGAGGTCTTGCCAAGCATGTTCACCGTTGGCCTGCCCAACACCTTGGTCCTTGCGATCACCTCTGGCCTGATCGGTGCGTTCCTCGGTCTGATTCTGGCTCTCATGGGAATATCCCGTAATCCCGTGGCACGGTGGGCGGCCCGGGTGTACACGGACGTTTTTCGTGGACTCCCGGCCGTCCTCACCATCCTGGTCATCGGACTTGGATTCGGACCGATTTTCCGCGAGATATCGGGTAGCAACAGCCCCTACCCCATGGGCGTTGCGGCGCTGTCGCTCATGGCCGCCGCGTACACGGGCGAAATCTTCCGCTCCGGCATTCAGAGCGTAGACAAGGGTCAGCTTGAGGCGTCACGGGCCTTGGGGTTCGGTTATGGCCCGTCCATGCGCCTGGTGTTGGTGCCGCAAGGTATCCGCCGGGTGCTTCCTGCCCTGATGAACCAGTTCATCGCTCTGATCAAAGATTCCTCGTTGGTATTCACCCTGGGCTTGCTGGCAACGGAACGCGAATTGTTCCAGATCGGCCAGGACGCCGCCGCACGCAGCGGGAATCTGTCCCCGTACGTGGCAGCGGCTATTTTCTACCTCGCCATGACCATTCCACTCACTCACCTGGTGAACTTTATTGATTCCCGGCTGCGCTCCGGCCGGCCGGAAAAGAAGCAACCGGACGAGGCTGCCGCCGTCGTCGGAAAGGGAGCCCAGGCATGAGCGAATTCGCGTCCGGATCACTGACGGCTAAGAACATCCACCTGTCCTTTGGGTCGAACCACGTCCTGCGCGGCATCGACCTGCACGTCGAGAAGGGCACCACGGCCTCCGTGATCGGCCCTTCCGGCTCCGGCAAGTCGACGCTGTTGCGGGTGATGAACCGGCTGATCGAACCGGACCAGGGCGACATTCTGCTCGACGGCCGGTCCGTGCTCAAGGACAACCCGGATGAGCTGCGCCGCCGCATCGGCATGGTCTTCCAGCAGTTCAACCTCTTCCCGCACAAGACCGTGGAGGAGAACGTCTCCCTGGCCCTGCGCAAGCTCCGCGGCATGTCCAAGGAGCAGGCCCGCGAGGAGGCCCTGGCACAGCTGGACCTGGTGGGCCTGAAACACAAGGCCGATTCCCGGCCCGCGAACCTCTCCGGCGGCCAGCAGCAGCGCGTGGCGATCGCCCGGGCGCTGGCCATGAAGCCCGAGGTGATGTTCTTCGACGAGGCCACCTCGGCGCTGGACCCGGAGCTGGTCAAGGGCGTCCTGGCACTCATGGCCGACCTGGCCAAGGGCGGCATGACGATGGTGGTGGTGACCCACGAGATGGGCTTCTCCCGCAATGTCTCGGACACCGTGACGTTCATGGACGCCGGCAAGGTGGTGGAGTCCGGCGCCCCGGAGCAGCTCTTCACCGACCCGCGGACCGAACGGCTCCGCGGCTTCCTGGCGGACGTCCTCTAGGCAGCACCTCCTTAAACGACTGAAGGCACCCGCCGCGGCGGGTGCCTTCAGTCGTTTAAGCGCCGGTCAGGCGGTGGCGGCCGCGGCGGCCTTCGCGGCGGCCGGAAGCGCGTCGAAGATCCGGTTCATGGCGGCGTCGTCGTGCGCGGCGGAGAGGAACCAGGCCTCGAAGACGGACGGCGGCAGGTACACCCCGGAGTCCAGCATGGAGTGGAAGAACGGCGCGTACCGGAAGACCTCCTGGCCCTGGGCGTCGTCATAGTTGTGGACGCCGCGGGCGGAGGTCCCGAAGGCCACGGAGAACAGGTTCCCCGCCCGCTGGATGGAGTGGTCGACGCCGGCGGCGTCCAGCGCCTCCGACAGGGCGCCGGAGAGTTCCAGGGAGCGGGCGTCGACGAAGTCGTAGACCTCCGCGGTTGCGTGCGTGAGGGTCGCGACGCCGGCGGCCATGGCCACCGGGTTACCGGAGAGCGTGCCGGCCTGGTAGACCGGGCCCACGGGGGCGAGGTAGTCCATCACGTCGGCGCGGCCGCCCAGCGCCGCCGTCGGCATGCCGCCGCCGATCACCTTGCCGAAGGTCAGCAGGTCCGGGGCCCACGGTTCGGCCGCGTCGGCCGCCCCGCCGGTGAGGCCCCAGTAGCCGGCGTAGCCGGTGCGGAAGCCGGTGAGGACCTCGTCCAGGATCAGCAGCGCACCGTGCTCCCGGGTGATCCGGGACAGGCCCGCGTTGAACCCCTCACCCGGGGTCACCACGCCCATGTTCGCGGGTGCGGCCTCGGTGATGACGGCGGCGATGTTGGGCCCGTGCGCGGCGAAGGCGGCCTCGACGGCGGCGAGGTCGTTGTAGGGCAGCACGAGGGTTTCCGCGGCCGTGGCGGCGGTGACGCCGGCGGAGCCCGGCAGGGCGAGGGTGGCCAGGCCGGAGCCGGCGGCGGCGAGCAGGCCGTCGAGGTGGCCGTGGTAGCAGCCGGCGAACTTGATGACCAGGTTGCGGCCGGTGTAGCCGCGGGCCAGCCGGATGGCGGTCATGGTGGCCTCCGTGCCGGTGGAGACCATCCGGACCCGTTCCGCGGCCGGGACGCGTTCGCGGACCAGCGCGGCGAGGTTCGCCTCGTCCGGGGTGGAGGCCCCGAAGGAGAGGCCCCGGTCGACGGCCTCGTGGACGGCGGTGAGCACGGCCGGGTGGGCGTGGCCCAGCAGCGCCGGACCCCAGGAGCAGACCAGGTCGACGTACTGGTCGCCGTCGGCGTCGGTCACGTATGCGCCCTGGGCGGAGACCATGAACCGGGGCGTGCCGCCCACCGAGCCGAAGGCCCGGACCGGGGAGTTCACGCCGCCGGGCATCAGCCCGCGGGCTCGGTCGAACAGTTCCTCATTGCGGTGGTGGCTGGAAGTCATGAATCCTATTCTTTCAGTTCCGGGAGCCGGGGGTCCGGCTGCCAGTCTCGGTCTCCCCGGCCAGCAGGGCGGCGACGCGCGGAGCCACGTCGGTGCCGAACAGCTCGATGGAGCGCATCATGGCGGCGTGCGGCAGTGTGCCGTTGCTGTATTTGAGGTCGAAGCGGTCCGCGCCCAGGTTCCGCTTGAGCAGGGCGATCTTCGCGGCCACCGTCTCCGGTGAGCCGACATAGAGCGCCCCCTCGGGGCTGCAGAGCTGGTCGAACTCGGCCCGGCTGCCCGGACCCCAGCCGCGTTCGGAACCCAGCTGGTTCCGCTGCGCCAGCCAGTGCGGGAAGAACTCCTCCCGCGCCTCCTCGTCGGTGGCGGCGATGTGCCCGGGCGAGTGCGTGGCGACCTGCTGCAGGGAGTGGCCGTACTTTTCCATCGCCTCCCGGTACAGCCCCGCCAGCGGCCCGAAGGCCCGGGGCGCCCCGCCGATGATGGCGAAGATGATCGGGTAGCCGTATTCCGCGCAGCGAAGGACCGACTCGGGGGTACCGCCGACGCCGATCCAGGCCGGCAGCAGGTGGTGCTCCAGCGGCGGGTAGACGCTCAGCCCGTTGATGGGCGCCCGGGTGCGGCCCTCCCACTTGATGGGTTTCTGCGCCCGGACCTTGTCGAAGAGTTCGAGCTTTTCCTCGAACAGGACCTCGTAGTCGGCCAGGTCCAGGCCGAAGAGCGGGAAGGACTCAATGAAGGAGCCGCGGCCCAGCATGACCTCGGCGCGGCCGTTGGCGATCGCGTCCACGGTGGCGAAGCGCTGGAACACCCGAATGGGGTCATCGGAGCTGAGCACGGTGACGGCGGAGCCGAGCCGGATCCGCTTGGTGCGGGCGGCTGCGGCGGCGAGGAAGACCTCGGGCGCCGAGACGGCGAAGTCGCGGCGGTGGTGCTCCCCCACGCCGAAGGCGTGCAGCCCCACCTCGTCGGCGAGTTCCGCCTGTTCCAGCAGCTGGCGCAACACCTGGGCGTGCGGCACCGGTTGGCTGTCCGGGAACACACCGACGTCGCCGAAGGTGTTCAGGCCCAGCAGGATGGTCTCCGGGCCTACCGGCGCGGTGGGGTTCGCGGCGGACGCGGGGTCCGGCTGCACGGCGTGGTTCACCGGGTCTCCTTCAGCCAGCCGGCGAGCTCGGTGGCCCAGTAGGTCAGGACCATGTTGGCGCCGGCGCGCTTGATGCCGAGCACGGACTCGGTGATGGCGGCGCGGCGGTCGATCCAGCCGTTCGCGGCGGCGGCCTCGATCATCGAGTACTCGCCGGAGATCTGGTAGGCGGCCACCGGCACGGGGCTCATGGCGGCGACGTCGGCGAGGATGTCGAGGTAGCTCATGGCGGGCTTGACCATCACCATGTCGGCGCCCTCCTCGACGTCCAGTTCCACCTCCAGGATGGCCTCGCGCCGGTTGGCGGCGTCCATCTGGTAGGTGCGGCGGTCGCCGGTGAGCTGGGAGTCCACGGCCTCGCGGAACGGGCCGTAGAACGCGGAGGCGTACTTGGCGGCGTAGGCCACGACCGCGGTGTTGGCGTGGCCGGCCTGTTCCAGTGCCTGGCGGATGACGGCGATCTGGCCGTCCATCATGCCGGAGGGTCCGAGCACGTGGGCGCCGGCCTCGGCCTGGGCCACCGCCATCTGTCCGTAGATCTCCAGGGTGGCGTCGTTGTCGACGTAGCCGTTGCCGTCCAGGACACCGCAGTGGCCGTGGTCGGTGAATTCGTCGAGGCAGACGTCGCTCATCACCACCAGCTCGTCGCCCACCTCGGCCCGGACGTCGCGGATGGCCTTGTTCAGCACGCCCTCGGGGTCCAGGGAGGCGGTGCCCCGGGCGTCCCGCTCGGCGGGGATACCGAAGAGCATGATGCCGCCCACGCCCAGCTCCACGGCTTCGGCGGCGGCGCGCTTGAGCGAATCGGTGGTGTGCTGCTGCACCCCGGGCATCGACGCGATCGGGTTGGGCTCGGTGAGGCCCTCGCGGATGAAGGCGGGAAGGATCAGTTCGGCCGCGTTGAGCCGGTGTTCTGCCGTCAGGCGGCGCATCGCGGGGGTGGTGCGGAGCCGGCGGGGGCGGTGGGTCGGGAAGCTCATGGCTGGTCCTTCACTGTGGTGGGCGGTCGGGGGAAGTGTGCGGGTGGTTCGGAATCAGGGCGTGGACTACGGCGGCCACCAGCCCGGAGGCGGTGGGTTCCTCGGCGACGGCGGCGACCTCCAGGCCGAGCGCCGCGGCCTGGGCCGCCGTCGAGCGGCCGATCGCCACGAGCCGGCACTCCCCCAGCGGGGTGAGTCCGGAGTGGATCCGCCGGGCGGCGCTCGGGGAGGCGGCGACGACGGCGTGCAGGGTGCCGGCGTCCACCGCGTCCCGGGCCTGGGCCGGGGTCAGGACGGGGGCACCATGGCCGGGTTCCCGGGCGGGGGGTCCATCTGTGGCGGCGGTGGTGGCGATGCGCCGGCGCGGGTCGGCCGGGTAGTCCACCGTGCGGTAGGCGGTGACCGCCTGGACGGCGGCGCCCCGGGCGGCGAGGCCGCGGCGCAGGGCCGGGTCGGCGATGTCGGCCTGGGGCAGGAAGACGCTGCCGGCCCGGTCGGGCCAGATGTCCAGCAGCCCGGCTCCTGACTGTTGCCCTGCCGGGGACAGGTCGACGGGGATGTCCAATGCTTCGAGGACGCGGCGGGTTGCCGGGCCGATCGCGGCGATCTGCAGGCTGCCGGGAAGCCAGGCGTTGAGCGCGGAGCCACGCTCGGCGGCCAGTTCCTGGAGGACCTGGACGGTGGTGACGCTGCTGACCACCAGCCAGGTGTAGGCGCCGGCGCCGAGGGCGTCGAAGGCCACGCCCAAGGAGTGCTGGTCGGCGGCCTGTTCGAAGTCGATCAGCGGCAGCAGCAGCGGTTCGGCGCCGGTGGCGCGCAGCGCGGAGACCAGCGCCCCGGCCCGGTCCGGGCTGCGGGTCACCAGCACGCGGGCGCCATCCAGCAGCCGCGGCACGGCGGTGCCGTCCGCCCCGGAAGTGGCGCTGCGGCGTCCCATCAGGCTGGTGGTCCTCCTCAGGAAGCGGTCAGGTCGGCGATGTCCGCCGCGCCGGCCGCGAGCAGTGCCTCGGCGAGCTCGATGCCGAGCAGGGTTGCGCCCACCTCGGTCAGCCCGTCGGTGGCCTTCTTGTCCCGGACGCTGGCGGTGCCGTCGACGGCGCAGACCACGGCGTCCAGGTGCAGCAAGCTGCCTTTGCGGTAGGCGTAGGCGCCCACCGGGGCGGCGCAGCCGGCCTCGAGCCGGGCCAGCAGGGCCCGTTCGGCGGTGACGGCCAGGCGCGTGTCCGGGTCATCCACCGCCGCGAGGGCCTGGGCGAGGACGCCCTGGGAGCCCTCGGTGGAGCCGGCCTTGCGCGGGGCGTCGGCGGTGCGGCATTCGATGGCCAGCGAGCCCTGCCCGGCGGCGGGGAGCATCACGTCGGGGTCGAGGTATTCGCTGACCGCGTCCAGCCGGCCGATGCGGTGCAGCCCGGCGGCGGCGAGCACGACGGCGTCGAGGTCGCCGGACTTGCCCGGCACCACGGCGTCGGTGGCGTTACCCGGCAGCCCGGGCACGCGGCCCAGGCGGGTGTCCACGTTGCCGCGGATGTCGCGGATGTCCAGGTCCGGGCGCGCTGCGCGGAGCTGGGCCGCACGCCGCGGTGAGCCGGTGCCCACCGTGGCGCCCGCCGGCAGCTGGGCGAGCGTGAGTCCGTCCCGGGCGCAGAGCACGTCGCGGACGTCCACGCGCTTCGGGGTCGCGGCCAGGCTCAGGCCGAGGGCCGGGCCGACGGGCAGGTCCTTGAGCGAGTGCACGGCCACGTCGCAGGCGTCCTGGAGCAGGGCGTCGCGGAGGGCGGCAACGAAGACGCCGGTGCCGCCCATCTGGGACAGCGGGCCGGTGAGGACGTCACCGTCGGTACGGATGTGCACCAGCTCCACGGGGAACCCGCCGACGGCCGCCAGCTGGTCCGCGGTCTGCTGGGTCTGGGTGAGGGCGAGCTTGCTGGCCCTCGTTCCGATCCGGACG
Source organism: Arthrobacter sp. YD4 (assembly GCF_030410515.1). Classification (GTDB taxonomy): domain Bacteria; phylum Actinomycetota; class Actinomycetes; order Actinomycetales; family Micrococcaceae; genus Arthrobacter. The sequence goes on from NZ_JAUHHD010000001.1 coordinate 103,830, forward strand.
GTCACGGCGCGGCGTGCCCGGTCACTTTGGCAGCCGCGGCGGCGTCCGGGTAGGGATCGTGGCCCGTGCCGACGGTGGTGTCGGCACCGGAGATGGTCGGCTTCTCACCGCGGAAGTTGGCGCAGCAGCCGGGGCGGCAGACGTCGTACCAGGGGCCGAGCTTGGTCAGGTGCGGACGCTCGGTGATGGTGTTGGAGCTGGTCCGTTCCGAGATCAGGTCCACGATGCCGGCGACGAACTTGCGGTGCGTGCCCGGGGTGGGGACGCGGGTGGCGGCGACGCCGAGCTTTTCGCAGGTCTCGAGGGCCTCGGTGTCCAGGTCCCAGACGACTTCCATGTGGTCGCTGACGAAGCCGAGCGGCACGATCACGACGCCCTTGACGCCCTGGCCGGCCAGGTCCTCAATGGCGTCGTTGATATCCGGTTCCAGCCACGGCACGTGCGGGGCGCCGGAGCGGGACTGGTAGACGAGGGACCACGGGGCGGTGTCACCGGTCTGGGCTTCGACGCGGCGGATGACCTCGCCGCCGGTGGCCAGGTGCTGCGCGGCGTAGGCGGAGTCCTGTTCGAACCGGCGCGGTTCGCCCTCGGAGCGGCCGGACGCCTCGGCGTCGCGGGTGGGGATGGAGTGGGTGGCGAAGAGGATGTGCACCGGGGCGTCCGGAGTTCCGGCGGCGGACAGCTGGGCGCGGACCTCGGCAAGGCCGGCGGCGGTGCCCTCGACGAACGGTTCGACGAAGCCGGGGTGGTCGAAGTACTGGCGGACCTTGTCCACCTCGAGCTTGCCGTCCAGGCCGGTCTCGGTCAGGGCCATGCCGATGTCCTCGCGGTACTGGCGGCAGCTGGAGTAGCAGGAGTAGGCGCTGGTGGTGATCATCAGGACCTTGCGGTGCCCGGCGTCGTAGATCTCCTGCAGGGTCTGCGGGATGTAGGGGTCCCAGTTGCGGTTGCCCCAGAACACCGGCAGTTCGATGCCGCGCTTGGCCAGCTCGGCCTCCATGGCGGCCTTGAGCTCGCGGTTCTGGGCGTTGATGGGGCTGATGCCGCCGTTGGCGCGGTAGTGGTGGGAGACCTCTTCGAGGCGCTCGTCCGGGATGCCGCGGCCGCGGGTGACGTTGCGCAGGAAGGGGATGACGTCGTCCTGGCCCTCGGGGCCGCCGAAGGAGGCCAGGAGCACGGCGTCGTAGTCCTTGGGGGCCATGCGGCCCGCCTCGGTGACGGGGTTGACGGAGGTCAGGTCGTTCTCAGCGGTCACGTTGCTCTCCAGCGTCATTGCAGTTTCCTTGGGATCGAACGGGCTCATGCGAGGACTTCCGCGACCTCGGCGGCGCTGACGCGGCGGCCGGTGTAGAACGGAACTTCCTCGCGGACGTGGTGGCGGGCCTCGGTGGCGCGCAGGTGGCGCATCAGGTCCACGAGGTCCACCAGTTCCGGGGCTTCCAGGCCGAGGATCCATTCCCAGTCGCCGAGGGCGAAGGAGGACACGGTGTTGGAGATGACCTGGGGGAAGTCGCGGCCCAGGAGGCCGTGGTCGCGGAGCATGGCGCCGCGCTCGGCCTCGGGCAGCAGGTACCACTCGTAGGAGCGGACGAAGGGATAGACGCAGAGCCACTCGGCCGGTTCCACGTTCCGGGAGAAGGCCGGGGTGTGGTTCTTGGCGAATTCTGCCTCGCGGTGGACGCCCATGGCGGACCAGGCGATCTCGGTGCCGGCGAAGAGCTTGCTGCGTCGGATGTCGCGGATCGCGCGCTGCAGCGCCTCCGGCTGCGGGCCGTGCAGCCAGACCATGATGTCCGCGTCAGCGCGCATGGCGGAGACGTCGTAGCTGCCGCGGTGGATCACGCCGTCCTCGGCAAGCCGGCCGAGGAGTGCCTCGAAGTCCTCGGCCGCATCGCCGCTGCGGAGGACATCGGAGGAGCGCTTGAAGACGGTCCAGAGCGTAAAGAACTGCTCGGCTGATTCTTCGGTTTTGGTGACAGATTCGGCAGAAGTGTGGCTCATATGTACCAGTCTGCCCCCTCCCCGAGACGAAGTCGAAACAGGGAACTTCTACAAGCGGTAGAAGTGATGAATGTCACACAAGCGGCCTCGGGGCCGGGCGTGTCAGGCCCGGCGCATCCGGAGGTAGACGGCGCCGGCGCCGAGGGAGACGGCCACCAGGCAGATGCCCCAGCCCACCAGCGCGGAGCCGCCGAAGGGCCGCACGTCGGAGGCAGCCTGCATGCTGTCGCCGGACCGGGCGCCCGCGGCCGGGGCGGCCTTCGCGGCTGCCCGGGTGCTGGCCGACGTCGGGCTGCCCGCGGGCGTGGGCGTCCCGGCGGCCCCGGGGGCCGCGGTCGCCGTGGCGGCGCCCGGAGTGGCGGGGGCTTCGGTGGGAGCCGGCGCCGGTGCGATGCCTGCCCCGGCCGCCGGGGCAGCGGGAACGGCGGGGGCCGGGACAACCGGCGCCACGGTTCCGGGCGCGGCGGGAGCCGGGGTTCCGGGTGTGGCAGGGGCCGGGGTTCCGGGGGTGGCGGGAGCGGGTGCCGACGGTGAGGAGGGCTGGCTGGGGGTGCCGCCGGGCGAGGGCGAAGAGGACGATGGCGGGGCGGTGCTCCGGGTAGGGGTGGGGCTGGACCCGTCGTCGGAGGTGGGCGACGGTGACGGGGTCCACGAGCCGCTCAGTCCGTCGATGAGGCCGCCGAGGCCCACGGAGACGGACGCGGTGGGGGCATCGGGGCTGGGTGTGGGCGTTGCAGCCTGGGTGGCGGGGACTCCCGCCGTAAGGACCAGCACCGCCCCGAGCGCCGCTGCTGCCGTGCCGCGCCGGAGTCCCCCATGGCCGGCCGACGAACTAAAATCTTCGGACCTGTGCGTAACCATGGTCATCGACTGTAGCGGCCCGTCAGGGGGCGGGGAAAATTTGCCGAACCGTTATTTTGCCGCTAGCGGAGGCAGGTCCGGATCCCTCACAGGAGGCCGCGGGACCACGTTCAGGGTGCGGAATCCCGGGCGACGGCGGGCAGCAGCGGGGCAATCTGGCGGGGGGTGTCCGCGACGATCGCGGCGAGGCCGTTGCCGGCGACCCAGCCGCCGACGACGGCGAGGTCCCCCTCCGCGGCGCAGAGTTCCCGGACCCGGGCCACCCGCTGTTTGTGTCCCAGGGACGCGAACGGCAGGGCACCCGCCCAGCGCACCACATCCCACCCGGCGAGGTCGTCGCGGGAGAGTCCCACGCCCAGCAGCGTGGAGGCGTCCCGGAGGGCCGCGGCCAGCAGGTCCGCCTCGGTGTCGGGTTCCGGCATTGCGCCGGCGGTCGCGCTCACCGGGGCACCCGGCGTGGCGCCCCGGCCGTAGGAAAGCCGGAGGACGTGGCGGCCCGGGGCGGTGGATTCGTCCAGCCAGGCCCACTTGGCGGTGGCGTGGGTGAGGGCCTTGGCCTGGATGCCGGGGCTTTGCGGGGCCACCAGCACGCCCGTGCCGCGCGGGGCGGCATCCAGCTCGGACCGGTCCAGCACCAGGGTGACCAGCTTGACGTCCGGGCCGGCCTCGGGACGCAGGGCGGTGATTTCGGGGAGGACACCGGAGAGGAGGCCGACGGCGGCCGGGCCCTCGACGGCGACGACCAGCCGCCCGGCGTCGTACTCCTCTCCCCCGGCGGTGACCTGCCAGCCGGTGGGGGTCCGCCGGACCGCGGCGGCAGGGGTCCCGGCGCGGAGCGTGACGCCCAGGTCCGTGAGTTCGGCCAGCAGCGCGGTGACCAGCGTGTGCATGCCGCCGCGGAGGCCGGCGACGGCGGAGCCCGCCTTCTGCAGGACGGCGCTCCCCTGCGAGGCAGTACTCTCCTGCGGGGCAGTGCTCTCCTGCAGGGCAGTGCTCTCCTGCGGGGCCGCAGGAGAGGCGGTGGTGGAGGCCCGGCGCTGGGCCTTGACCGCAGCGGCGAGGGAGCCGTGGGCGCGCAGGCCGGCGCGCAGGCCGGGGGCCACCATGTCCACGTCGAGCAGTGCCGGGTCCGCCGAGTGCACGCCGCCCACCACCGGCGAGACCAGCCGGTCCAGGACGCGGCGGCCCATCCGGGCGCGGACCAGGGCGGCCACGCTGGTGGCGGCGCCCCCGGTCCCCACGGAGGCCGGCAGGAGCGTGTCGACCCAGGCTCGGAGGGAGCCGCCCAGGCCCAGGGTGCGGCGGACCTCGGGGTCCCAGGGGTTTGCGGGGATGCCCAGCACGCCGGTCTTGGGCAGTTCGCGCGGGCCTTCGGGCAGCTGAACCCAGGCCCCGCCCGGGTTCGGGGCGGCGATCTGCGGCCCCAGGCCCAGTTCACGGGCCAGCGCGGCGACGGCGTCGGAGCGGGTGGCGAAGGATTCGGCGCCGCTGTCCAGGGTCAGGCCGGCGACCACGTGGCTGCCGACGCAGCCGCCCCAGGTTCCGGTGGCCTCCAGCACGGTGGTGCGGACGCCGGCCCCGGCCAGTTGGCGGGCGGCCAGGAGTCCGGAGATGCCGCCGCCCACCACCACAGCGGTGGGGGCGGCGGTGGCGGGGGCGTCGTCAGGGGCCACGGGGCTCACTCGGGGGCGATGGAGTGGATCAGTTGCACCACGCGGGTCAGCACGTCCGGGTCGGTTTCCGGCGGGACGCCGTGGCCCAGGTTGAGCACGTGGCCGGGGGCGGCGGCACCGGCGGCGATGACCTGGCGGACGTGGGCCTCGAGCACCTCCCACGGGGCGGCCAGCAGGGCCGGGTCGATGTTGCCCTGCAACGGCACGGTGCCGCCCAGGCGGCGGTTCGCCTCGTCGAGGGGCAGGCGGTAGTCGACGCCGACGACGTCGACGCCCACGTCGCGCATGGCGACCAGCAGTTCCGAGGTTCCGGTGCCGAAGTGGATCAGCGGGGCGCCGAGGTGGCGGACGTGGTCCAGGGCGCGGGCCGAGGCGGGGGCCACGAAGCGGGTGTAGTCGTTCAGGCCGAGGGAGCCGGCCCAGGAGTCGAAGAGCTGGGCGGCGGAGGCGCCGGCCTCGAGCTGGGCGCGCAGGAACATGCCGGAGGCGTCGGCGGCCCAGTTGGCCAGCGCGGTCCAGGTCTCCGGGTCGGCGTGCATCATGGTGCGCGGTCCCAGGTGGTCGCGGGAGGGGCGGCCCTCCACCATGTAGGCGGCCAGCGTGAAGGGGGCCCCGGCGAAGCCGATCAGCGGGGTAGTGCCAAGCTCGGCGACGGTCAGCCGGACGGCCTCGCGGATCGGTTCCAGCGCCTCCCAGGTCAGGGTGGGCAGCGCGGCGACGTCGGCGGCGGTGCGGACCGGGGTGTCCAGGACGGGTCCGACGCCGGGGACAATGTCGACGCCGACGCCGGCCAGCTTGAGCGGGATGACGATGTCGGAGAAGAAGATCGCCGCGTCCACGTCGTGCCGGCGGACCGGCTGCAGGGTGATTTCGGAGGCCAGCTCGGGGCGGAGGCAGGAATCCAGCATGGCCACGCCCTCGCGGACCTTCAGGTATTCGGGCAGCGAGCGGCCGGCCTGGCGCATGAACCAGACGGGACGGCGGGAGGGCGTGCCGCCGCGGTAGGCGGTGATCAGCGGCGACCCGGAGGTGCGGCCGTCCATCAGGGGGTGGCCGGCGTCGAGCCCGCCCTGGGCGCCGGGGGTGCCGTCCGTTCCGTCCAGTGTCGAGTCGTGGGGTGCCGCCGCGCGTGAAGTCATGCCTTTGATTCTGCCCAAAACCGGCCCCAAAAGATAACGACAGGCTGTCAAACAGCGGCCGCGGGCGGCGGATGTGCTGCGGCTCACAGCCGGGAGTGCCCAGTCCCACGTCCGGAAACTCTTCTACCGGAGGACGAAAAAGCTATGATGGTCGTGCTGTGGTTCTTTTCTCATTGGTGGCTACACACGCCGACATCGATCTCGAGACCGTTGCTCAGTTGAGCACCGGTGCCTCCGGCCTTGCCACTTCAGCCCTAGCAGAATCCCCTGCCGTCGCCGGCGCCGTCGTACTCTCCACCTGCAACCGGTTCGAGATCTACGGCGAGGCACCGAACCCCGACGACGTCGAGGCGGCCCGCGCCGCCCTGATCTCCCGGATCAGCGACACCAGCGGCCTGAACAAGCAGCTGGTGTCCCGCGCCTTCAACACCCGTACCGGCGCGGACGTCAGCCGGCACCTCTTCGCCGTCAGCTCCGGGCTGGATTCCGCCGTCGTCGGCGAACGCGAAATCGCCGGCCAGGTGCGCCGCGCCTTGATCTCCGCCCAGCACGAGGGAACCGCCAGCTCCGGCTTGGTCCGGCTCTTCCAGGCCGCCTCGAAGACCGCCAAGGACGTCGGCGCGCAGACCGCCCTCGGCTCCCGCGGCCTCTCGATCGTCTCCGTCGCCCTCGACCTGGCCACCGACCTCTCCGAGAGCAACGACTGGGCCGGCAAGAAGGTCGTGGTCTTCGGCACCGGCGCCTACGCCGGCGCCACCATGTCCCTGCTGCGGGAACGCGGCTGCACCGACATCTCCGTCTTCTCCTCCTCCGGCCGCGCCGCCGGATTCGTCGCCACCCGCGGCGGGACCGCCCTGGACAGCGACTCGCTGCCGGGCGCCGTCGCCGCGGCGGACATCATGATCGGCTGCAGCGGCTCGGACAGCCGGGTCGAGGCGGACGAGCTCGCCCGCATCCGCTCGGCCTCGCCGCAGCCGCTGATCGCCATCGACCTGGCGCTCACCCACGACTTCGACCCTGCCGTGGCCGAGCTCGACGGCGTCGAACTCCTCACCCTCGAATCGGTCCGCCTCGCCGCGCCGCAGGAGCAGGCCGAGTCCCTGACCCAGGCCAGCGGCATCGTGGCCGGCGCCGCCACCGCCTTCGAGCAGGAGCGGGAGGCGCGGTCCGTGGACTCCGCCATCGTGGCCCTTCGCCGGCACACCATGGACGTCCTTGACGCCGAGATGGAGAAGGTCCGCGCCCGTCACGGCTGCACCGCCGCCGCCGAGGAGGTCGAGTTCGCCCTCCGCCGCATGGTCAAGCAGCTGCTGCACGTCCCGACGGTACGCGCCCGTGAGCTGGCGGCCAACGGCCAGCAGGCCGACTACGTCGCAGGCCTCGAGGCCGTCTACGGCATCACCGTCGAACAGCCCGCCCAGCCTGCCGCCGGCAAGGCACCGCGGGCCGCGGAGGCCGGCTGCCCGGTCGACCACAGCGAATCTGCCTGACGAACTCCCTGCTTGGCGTTTGTCCCCCTGACCGGCCCCCGGTGTTTCTCCCCCCCGGCCCTCCCGCAGCCGCTGACTACGCGAACGCGTTGATGCCGGTCAGTTCCGCCGACTTCTGCCACAGCCTTTCCGCCGCCTCCCGGTCGATCGCGTGGGCGTCAACGCCGCGGACCCTGGCCTCCGGGGAGCCCGGGACGGTGGGTTCCGCGATGTCGCAGTCCTCGCAGTAGACCCCGCCCATTCCCGCCAGCCGCGGTGAGGTGGCGGCCCAGACCGAGGTGGCCGCGCCCTGCTCCGGGGTCTTGAAGCGTTCGTTGACGTTCCCGGCCTCATCCATCCAGCCGGAGGCGATCATTTCCTCGCGGGGCAGGTGGCGTTGCAGTTCGGTCATGATGCCGCCGGGGTGGACGGCGAACGCACGCACCCCGGAGGACTTGCCCAGGGCGTCGAGTTCGACGGCGAAGAGCGCGTTGGCCGTCTTGGCCTGGCCGTAGGCCTGCCATTTGTCGTAGCCGGAGTCGAAGTTCAGGTCCTCGAACCGGACCGGCGAGAGCTTGTGGCCGGTGGAGGACAACGCCACCACCCGGGCCCCATCCCCGGCGGACAGGGCGGGCCACAGCAGGTTGGCCAGGGCAAAGTGGCCCAGGTGGTTGGTGGCGAACTGCGCTTCCCAGCCTGGACCGACGCGGGTTTCCGGGCTGGCCATGATGGCCGCGTTGTTGATCAGGATGTCCAGGCTGCCGGCCTCTCCAAGGAAACCGGAGGCGAGGAAGTCCGCCGCGAAGCTCCTGACGCTGTCCAGGTCGGAGAGGTCCAGGGCGGCGACGGCCACGCCGTCGAGGCCGGCCTGGTCCAGCACCTTGCGGGCGTGTTCTGGCCGACGGGCCGGGACCATGACCTTGGCGCCGGCGGAGGCCAATGCCCGGACCGTTTCGAGGCCCAGCCCGGAATAGCCTCCGGTGACGACGGCGGTCTTGCCGTGCAGGTCGATTCCCGCGACCGCTTCGGCCGCGGTCGTGCGGGGCCCGAATCCGGAGCCGAGGGGGTGCTGCGGGGTGGTGCCGTTGTCCGTGACCATGGAGCTGCCTTTCAGTAGACGGGTTTGCCGGGCTCGACGTCCCGGACCCAGGCGAGGATGCCGCCCTCGAGGTGGCTGACGCGCTCGTAGCCTGCGGCCCGGGCGGCGGCCAGGACGGCCGCGGACCGGGTGCCGGCCTTGCAGTGGAACACGATGTCCGTGTCTTGCGGCAGCTCGGCCCACGCCTCGCCGGCGAGGATCCGGCCCTGCGGGATGAGCCGGGCGCCCTCGATCCGGACGATGTCGTACTCGCCGCTCTCCCGGACGTCCACCAGTTCGAACTGCCGCAGCCCAGCGTTGCGGGAGGCGAGCATGGTGGCCAGTTGGGTGGCGGTGATGGTGTGCCCGGTGTCCGTGCCGGCGTCGGCGGCGGGGGTGATCCCGCAGAACGCCTCGTAGTCGGTCAGTTCGGTGACCCGGGGCGCGTCCGGGTCGCGGGAGACCTTGATTTCGCGCCAGCTGCCGCCCAGGGCGTCGAAGAGCGCCACCCGTCCCAGCAGGGAACGGCCGACGCCGGTGATGAGTTTGACCGCCTCGGAAACCATCAGGGAGCCGACGGCGGCGCACAGCATGCCGAAGACCCCGCCCTCCCCACAGGAGGGGACGGACCCTGCCGGGGGCGCCTCGGGGTACAGGTCGCGGTAGGTGGGGCCGTGCTGCTCCCAGAACACGCTGACCTGGCCGTCGAAGCGGAAGATCGACCCCCAGACGTAGGGCTTGCCCAGGATGGCGGCCGCGTCGTTGACCAGGTAGCGGGTGGCGAAGTTGTCCGCCCCGTCGATGATCAGGTCGTAGCCGGCGAACAGTTGCAGGGCGTTGGACGCGTCGAGCCGGACGTTGTGCAGGCGGACGTCAACGAGGGGGTTCAGGGCGGCGATCGCGTCCCGCGCCGACTCGGTCTTGGGCCTGCCGACGTCGGCGACGCTGTGGATCACTTGGCGCTGCAGGTTGCTCAGGTCGACGTCGTCGTCGTCGATGATCCCGAGCGTTCCGACGCCGGCGGCCGCCAGGTACAGCAGCGTGGGTGAGCCGAGCCCGCCGGCGCCAATCACCAGGACCTTGGCGTTCTTCAGGCGGCGTTGGCCCAGGGATCCGATCTCGGGAATGATGAGGTGGCGGGAATACCGTTCCACCTCCGCCGCGGTGAGGTCGGCGGCCGGTTCCACCAGCGGGCCGGGAGCCTGGCCGGCCGCGGCGGAAGTACTGTTCTCGGTCAACTTCGAAGCCATACTTCAATCTATGCCCGAAGTTGCCGCCAGTCATATTACCCCCGCGTATTGTGGAACCAACAGCGAGGAAAGAAGGCCCAGAGTGGTTCATCAGGCACCGGTTGATCGGGGACAGACCGGAAAGCCGGCGGCGCAGCCGCGCACCGGTGGGCAGCGTTCCGCACGCCTGCCCCGCGATGAACGCCGGGCCCAGCTTCTGGCCGCCGCGCAGGAGGTCTTCGTCGCGAACGGCTACCACGGTGCCGCCATGGATGAGATCGCCGAGACCGCCCACGTGAGCAAGCCGGTCCTCTACCAGCACTTCCCGTCCAAGCGTGAGCTTTACCTGGCGCTGCTGGACAGCCACCTTTCCACTCTCACCGCGCTGCTGCTGGGGGCCTTGAACTCCACGACCGACAACGACGAACGCGTCCAGGCGGTCATGCGGGCCTACTTCCGGTTCATCGCCCACGACGACCAGGCGCACCGGCTGGTGTTCGAGTCCGACCTGGTGAACGACGCCGACGTCGCCCGCCGGCTCGAGACCTTCAACAAGACGTTCGCCGACGCGATCGCCAAGGTCATCGCCGAGGACACCAAACTCCCGCTGCTGGAGGCCCAGCTGCTGGGCCGCGGCCTGTCCGGCATGGCCCAGGTAAGCGCCCGGTACTGGCTGGAAACGGACGGCAACCTGGACCTCGATGTGGCCAGCGACCTGATCTACCGTTTAGCTTGGCGCGGAATCAGCCGCTTCCCGAAAGAGTCCTAGACTACAAATAGAAAACCCCCTTTAGGGGAACGTGAACACTTTGATTGGCTGGGAGGCCTTGCTGTGGAAGTAAAGATCGGCATTCAGAACATCGGCCGCGAAATCGCCCTGGAGTCCGGCCAGGACGCCGACGCCGTGGCGGCGCTGGTCAGCGAGGCCATCGCCAAGGGCACCGAGCTGCGCCTCACGGATGAGAAGGGCCGCCAGGTGATCGTGCCGGCCGGCGTCCTCGGCTATGTCGAGATCGGCGCCGAAGAGGTCCGCCGCGTCGGCTTCGGCGCCCTCTAGGACCCGCTGTGCTCTCCCTCATCGTGGTGGCGATGGTGGCCGTTGCCGCCGGCTTCGTCGTCTGGGCCAATGACAAGCGGCATGCCAAGTACGGCATCGCCGTACCCGCCGGTGTCGCCCTCACGGTGGGGATGCTCAGCTGGATCATCTTCCAGGCCGCGGGCCTCGGCTATCAGCCGGGCCTGACCTGGATCCCGTGGATCCTGCCGCTGCTGCTCGCCGCGGCCGCCGCGGTTGCCGCCGTCGTGCTCCTGGGCCGGTCCCGCACCGCCCAGGACACGGAGCGGCTGAACGCCATCCTGCGCTCCTAGCCCCCTACAGCGCCTGCTGCAGCACCCAGCGGTTGCCGTCCGGATCGCTGAGGTGGGCGAATAGGACGCCGCCCATGTCCTCGATTTCGCTGACCTCCGCCCCGCGGCCCACCAGCTCGGCGCGCGTCGCGGCCAGGTCCGGGGTCACCAGTTGCAGCCCCTCGAGGCTGCCGGGCTTCATCCCGGTCATTCCCGTCCCGATCACGATCGACGCCGCGGAGCCGGGCGGGGTCAGCTGGACTACCCGCATCCCCGGGATGTGTTCGACGTCGTGGTCCAGCACGAACCCCAGCCGCTCGGAATAGAACTCCTTGGCCGCGTCGACGTCGGCCACCGGAACCTGGATCACTTCTAGGCGCATCTGCATGCGCCCAGCGTACGCAGAAAACAGATACTGGTGGGGTGGGGACCAATCCGTGGGGCGGGTGTTACCGAAGTACTTCTGACAGACCAAGCCGGTCCCTTCGGTTTGATCAGGCCGCGTTCGCGTGCCTGGGCCGGGCTTTTCCCCATTCGTCCTAAGGAGTAGTTCTATGCGCACGTCCATGAAGTCTTTCCTCGGTGTTGCCGCCGCCGGTTCGCTGATGTTCTCCCTGGCTGCCTGCAGCCCGGCCAACAACGCCTCAAGCAGCCCCTCGTCCTCGGCGTCGTCCTCCTCTTCCGCGGCTGCTGCGCCGAAGCCGCTGGCTTCGATCCCGGCCCTGACCGGTGTGTCCACCGCGGTGAAGCTTGATGCTTCCTTCGCGAAGGCCCTGGAGACGTTGAAGCTGACCCCCGGCACGGTGGGCACCGCCCAGCTGACCGACGGTTCGCTGGTCTTCCCGATCACCGGCGGCAAGGTTGATTACTACGACCCGTCCAAGGACTACCGTCCCTACGTCCAGGGCCTGATCAGCCACGCCGGGTCCGGTTTCTCCCTCACTGCCGGAGACACCAAGGTCGAGCTGACGAACTTCACGATTGATCCGGGCACCTCGAAGCTCTACGGTGACGTCTCGGTCAACGGTGAGAGCGCCGCGAAGCAGGCCTACATCTTCAACCTCGACGGTTCGACCCTGAAGCCCCTGCAGACCTCGGGCGACACCGCGGTCCTGGAAGGTACCCGGGTCCTGATCTCCGATACCGCCGCGGGCCTGCTGAACAAGACGTTCAAGACCGACGCCGTGAAGGCCGACATGCTCGTCGGCATCGCGAAGATCACCGTCAACACCAAGTAACCCCCACCCATTACCTGCCGGATGTATGGTCTGCACCGGCGGGAAAGGCCACGGACCGCCTCTGGCGGTCCGTGGCTCTCTTCCGTCCAGGTACCGTTGGAGATTCCGCGCGAAGCGCTCCAGACCACGCCCTGAAAGGCTGTTTCTTATGACCGGAGCCATGGTGGACGTCGTTCTCCCGTGCTTGAACGAGTCCGGCGCCCTCCCTTGGGTGTTGTCCCGCCTTCCGGAAGGGTATCGAGCCATCGTGGTGGACAACGGATCCACGGACGGTTCGCCCGGGATCGCCACCAGCCTCGGCGCCCTGGTCGTCCACGAGGGACGGCGCGGATTCGGTGCCGCGGCGCACGCCGGACTCCTCGCGGCCACGGCAGACGTCGTCGCGTTCTGCGATTGCGACGGTTCACTGGACCCGGCCCGGCTGCCGGCCCTCGTGGAGCGGGTAACGAACGGCAATGCGGACCTGGTGCTGGGGAGCCGTCAGCCCCAGCGCGGCTCTTGGCCTGTCCATGCAAGGATCGCCAACATCGTCCTCGCTTGGCGCCTGCGGAGCCTCACCGGGGAGCCTGTGACCGATCTGGGCCCCATGAGGGCGGCGCGCAGGACAGATCTCCTGGCGCTCGGGCTTGAGGACCGCCGCAGCGGCTACCCCCTTGAAATGTTCCTGAAGGCACATCTGCGCCGCTGGAACATTGTGGAGGTGCCGGTCCCCTACGCCGCACGCACCGGCAAATCAAAGGTCACGGGAACGCTCCGCGGCACCATCACGGCCGTCCGGGATATGTCGGCGCAGCTGAAGTCCGCCGCGGCCGCCTCCTCCCAGGGACCGGTCCGCAGCTCAAGCGGCAACGAATGACGCCTATGAGCAACAACATGGACCTGACCGTGGTGGTCATCGCCAAGGAGTGCCTGCCGGGCCGGGTCAAAACGCGCCTTAGTCCGCCGCTGAGCCCCGAGGCGGCGGCCGCCATCGCGCAGATCAGCCTCACCCAGACCCTCGACACGGCACGGACGCTCCCTGCGAAGAGCCGCTGGCTGGTGATGGACGGGACGCCCACGGCGCACGACGCGGAGGGGTTCACCGTCGTCGCGCAACAGGCCGGGGGGCTGGACGAACGGCTCGCCGCGATCTTCGACGCCGTCACGGGCCCGGTTCTCCTGGTCGGCATGGACACCCCGCAATTCTCTGCCCATCACCTGGCACCGCTTCTCGCGGATTGGCGGTCCGGCGCGCCCGGTCACGACGCCTGGATCGGTCCCGCCACGGATGGCGGCTTCTGGGCACTAGCCCTCCGACGGCCCAGCGGCCGCCTGGTCCGGGGCGTGCCGATGTCAACGGAGTCGACCGGACAGCGTCAACGGGAACGATTGGTGGCGGAGGGCCTCAGCGTCGGAACGCTGACCGAGCTCACGGACATGGATTACTTCGACGATGCCGTCGCCATCGCATCATTGATCCCCGCCACGAAGTTCGCCCACGCGGTTCATGCCGCCGCAGATAATCCGCAGTACCCGGCCGCTCTCTCGGGGGCCCGACTGTGACGGCCACTCCCGTTGCACCGGGTATGCACTTCGGCCAGGGCCTCACGGAGCCCTATGCACTGGCGCTGGCGAAGGGGACAGGAACATTGACCCTGCGCCCGGACACGGACCAGACCGCCGATCCCGTTGATTTCGACGTCCAAGGCTGGTGCGCGGAGGCAAGCCCGGCCGAGCTGTCGGTGCTCAAGCGCCTCGACGGGCCGCTCCTGGACATCGGCTGCGGCCCGGGAAGACTCCTGTCCGCCGCGCAGAACCTTGGCCTCACCGCCTGGGGAATCGACACCAGCGCCGAGGCCGTCAGGCGGGCGCGGAGCCGTGGCGTCCGGGTGCTCGAACAGTCGATCTTCGATCCCGTCCCGCACACCGGCCAGTGGCAGTCGCTGATCCTGTTGGACGGGAACATCGGCATCGGCGGCGGCATCACCGCCCTGCTCCGGCGCTGCCGCCACCTCATTGCCCCCCAGGGGACGCTCCTGGTGGAGGTGGAGGCCGACGATGAGCTGGATACCGTGTACACCGCCGTCCTGGAGGATCCTGCGGGAAACCGGAGTGCTCCGTTCCGTTGGGCCAGGACGGGAACCGGAGGAATCGCTGCCCGGGCGCCGCGCAGCGGATGGACGGTAGCGTCGGTCCACCGGGTTCAGGACCGTGTTTTCTGCCGGCTGTCCCCCTCTGCGTGGCCGTCCAGGACGGCAGTGTGAGGGCCGGGAGCGCCCCGCCGGTACGTCCAGGGGCAGCGCGCGGCGCAAGGCTCGCACCATGGGCAGCGGTAGCGGCACCACTCCTGGTGCTCGCAGCTCTGCTGTGGTGGATGGTTGTCCCGCACAACCCGTTCGAATCGGCACCGATCGTCGGAACCCTGCTCTCCTGGGGTGCCGTTGCCTGGGCCGTCCTTGCCCTCCGCCGGGTACCGCGTCACCGGCTGGCTGGCGTCCTCGTCGCCGGCACGGTGTTGCTCGGTCTGGTGGCCGTGAGCGCACCTCCGCGGACCAGTAACGATTCCGCGCGGTATGCCTGGGACGGGATCGTTCAAAAGGCGGGCGTCTCCCCGTATTCCTACGTGCCCGTCGACGAGACGATCGCCAAACTCAGGCCGGACTGGCTCTTCGCCCCCGGCGGCCTCGACGACGACGGCAGGCCCGTCTGTGCCAAGGATCTTTTCCCAACGGACTCGGTTCCTGCCTTCGGCTTCCCCTCCGGCAGCCCCTTGTGCACTGCCATTAACCGGCCGCACGTGCCCACCATCTATCCGCCAACTGCCGAAATCTACTTTGCCGCTGTTCGCATAGCCCTTCCCGACTCGGTCGGGTACCTCCCCTTCCAGCTGGCCGGTCTCCTGATGAGCGTCGGCGTCACACTCCTGGTGCTCTCCGCCCTGGCGCGTCGCGGCCTGCCCGCGCACATCGCCGCCGTCTGGGCGTGGAGCCCCTTCGTCCAGCTCGAGGCGGTAAACAACGCGCATGTGGACCTTCTGGGTGCCGCGTTGATCCTGGTCAGCGGAATGCTGCTGACCCGCGGCAAGCCCCTGCGCTCCGGCGTCGCCTTCGGCGCTGCCGTGGCCACAAAGCTCATTCCGGTGATCGCAGCTCCCGCGTTGCTGTTCCGGCGCCCCGTCCGGTTCATCGCCGCCGCGCTGGCCTCCTTCGCCCTGCTCTACGTACCGTACCTGGCCGTGGCCGGAGTAGGCGTCCTGGGATTCCTCCCCGGCTATCTCAAGGAGGAAGGCTACAGCCAGAGCGGCGGCACCAGGTTCGGGCTCGCCCAGCTCGCATCCGCGGGTGGCTGGCCCCCGGTGCTGAGCGCCGTGGCCCTGGCTGCCGTGGCGGTCTACGTGCTCCGCAGGACCGGTCCGGGGAATGTCTGGGAACAGCAGACCGTCATGATCGGACTGACCCTGCTGATCGTCAGCCCGAACTACCCCTGGTACGCCCTGATGCTCCTGCCGTTCATCGTCTTGAGCCGCCGCTGGGAGTACATCGCCGTCATCCTCGCCCTCGATGCCATCTACATGGTCCCCATCGAGGATCCGCTCAGCCTTCCGCTGCACCAGGCCGCACTGGTCCTCGCCGCCGGCGCCGTCGTAGCGGGCGCCCTGTGGCGTCGGAACCGCCGGCATCGACTGGCCGCCCTCGGCGGACTCGCAGCCGACTCAGGCCTCCACAGTGACCGGCCCGCGACCGGGTCCCCAACAGCTTCCCCGCACCCCACGACATGACAGGACCGACTATGGAAACACCTACCACCGGAACGGCTCAGGCGCGCATCGGCATCATCGGCGGATCGGGGACATACCAGCTCCCGGCTGCAACAGTCATCGACACGGTCGAGGTCAGCACGCCGTACGGGACGCCCTCCGCCCCCGTCACCCTGGCGGATTTTGCCGGCCGACGGGTGGCCTTCCTACCCAGGCACGGCGGGAAGCACTCGGTGCCGCCGCAGCGCATCAACTACCGGGCCAACATCTGGGCGCTCAAGAGCCTCGGTGTGGAGGCGGTCCTCTCGTCCTCGGCGGTGGGCGGCCTCCGTGCAGGTTACGGACCCGACACCTTTGCGGTCACCGACCAGATCATCGACCGGACGTGGGGGCGGGCGGATACCTTCTTCGACGGAACCGTCGCCGAGGGCGTCCCGGCCGCCGGCGTCCAGCACCTGCCGGCGTCGGAACCGTTCTGCCCCACCCTGCGTTCACACCTGGCCGCCGCCCTTGAGGAAAACACCCTCGCCTTCGCCCCGACGGCAACAGTCGTGGTGATCAACGGACCACGGTTCTCGACGAAGGCCGAGTCCGGGTGGTACGCCGCAGGGGGTGCGGACATCATCAGCATGACCCAGTACCCCGAACCGCTGCTGGCCGCAGAACTCAACATGGGCTTCGCCAACCTGGCCTTCATCACCGATTCGGACACCGGACACGACGGTTCCGATCCCGTGACCGCCGACGCCGTCTTCGCCCGGTTGCGGAACGCCCAGCCCAACGTGCTGGCCGTTCTCGAAGCCGCCGTGGCGGCCATCGGCCCGGACTACCGGGCCCGGCCCTTGATGGATCCCGAGGCGGTACGCAGGATCATGGCGTTGCCCGCCGGCTTGGCCCCGGTGGCTGCCCGATGAAGATCCTGGTCACCGGCGGCGCCGGCTTTATCGGCTCGCACATTGTCGACGCCGCCCTCGCCAAGGGCTGGAGTGTCAGGATCCTGGATTCGATGGCCCCCGATCTCCACCCCGTTCCCCCGGCCCTCATGCCGGACGTGGATCTGATGGTCGGGGACGTCGCCGACCCGGGCACGGTCGACGCGGCGCTCCGCGGCGTCGATGTTGTCTGCCACCAAAGCGCAAAGGTGGGCCTCGGCGTCAGCTTCGCGGATGCGCCGGACTATGTCCGCAACAACGACTACGCCACGGCTGTGCTGCTGGCCGCGATGGAACGGCACCGCATCGGCCGGCTGGTGCTGGCATCGTCCATGGTCGTCTACGGCGAGGGCGCCTACGCGGATCCCCGGACCGGGATGCCGGTCCGGCCCGGGCCGCGTTCCGAAGCCGATTTACGTGCAGGGGTCTACGACCCCCGAGACCCGGAGGAGGGCACGGTCCTGGTTCCCGCGATGGTCACGGAAGACGCGGCGCTGGATCCCCGGAACGTCTACGCGGCGTCGAAACTGAGTCAGGAACATCTTGCCTCCTCGTGGGCCCGCAGCACCGGCGGTTCAGCCATCGCCCTGCGGTACCACAACGTCTATGGACCGAGGATGCCGAAGAACACCCCGTATGCGGGCGTGGCGTCATTGTTCCGGTCGGCGTTGGCCCGCGGCGAAGCTCCGCGCGTGTTCGAGGACGGCGGCCAGCGTCGCAGCTTCATTCATGTCCGGGACGTCGCCTCGGCCAACATCGCCGCCGCCGAGGCGCTGGCCGAAGAGACCAGGCCGCCGTTCCGGGCCTACAACGTGGGGGCGGACGAGGTCCGGACCATCGGCGACGTGGCGGCTGCCTTGAGCGCTTTCAGCGCCGGGCCGGCACCGGTGGTCACCGGCGAGTACCGGCTCGGGGACGTCAGGCACATCACCGCTTCCTCGGAGCGGATCAAGGACGAACTGGGCTGGGCCCCGGCTGTGGCTTTCGAGGAGGGCATGCGGGAGTTTGCCGTGGCTCCGCTGCGCGGCGAACCCGGATAGCCGGCTAGCGCCGCCGGCTTCCGGCCCGCCGTCCCCGGCGTTCCAGCAGGAGAATGGCGACGGCCGAGACCACGGCCAGGACCGCCCAGAGGCAGGCCAGGTTCACCGCGTAATCAGCTTCCAGGACGGTGCTCTTCCGCGCCACGGACTGGGCCTTGAGCAGCAGCGCCGTCAGCAGGGTCACTAGGGAACCGGTAAGCAGCGCTCCACGCAACACCGCGGCTGAGGCGGGCTGCAGCTTTGACCCGGCCCGGGTCAGGCCGAAGCCCGCGGCCGTGGACAGCGGCACCAGGACGCCGTCGTGCAGCAGAACGGCGACGGCCATCCACGTCAGGAGGCCCAGGAGTTGTGCCGGCCCGAGCTGGGTGGGCAACCCCACCAGGCCGTACCCCAGGACGGCCACCCCGGCGGCACCAAGCACCAGCCGGATGTTCCTTCGAGACTTGCCCGCGCTCACAGCACCTCCACACTTTGCAACCACTTGGTCTGGAGGACCCCGGGGCGGCCTGGCGCGATGATGCGGGCCGGGTAACCGTGGTCCAGGTCGAGCGCCGCACCGTTGAGTTCCAGGGCCACGAGCGTCTGCTCGTCCCTGGCGTATGCCGCGGGCATACTCATGGTGCGGTAGGCGCCTTCGGGTTCGAGGCTGGTGACGTGCAGGTCCGATTCCGGGGGAGCATCGACAGCTGCCAGCAGGTCGCGGACCCGCACCCCCCGCCAGCTGGCCAGCTGGCTCCATCCTTCGACACAGGCGATCGGCAGCTCATGGCTGTGCTGGGGCATGGCCCTCAACTGCTCCAGGGTGAAGGATCGCGTCACCGGGCCGGAACGCACAAGCAGGGCCCAGGCCGGGGACATCGCGGCGTCGGCGACCTTGGCGTCGGCGGCGGTGCGGTTTACGGGAACCCCCTGCGGGCCGGTTCCCATTTTCCGGGGAGCAAACAGGTTCAACGGCGCCAGCCAGGCGAATGATTGTCCCGCCGTCGTGACGACCACGGCCCCGGTGGCGGCCGTGACGGCCGTCAGCATTGCCCGCCGGGACCAGCGGCCGGGCGCAGGCACTCCGGCCCCGGACTCCCCCACGGCCGCGTCGGACGCGCCGGACACGGGGGAATTGCTGGCGGCGGCCGCGGCCTGCCGGCGCCGCCAATGCGCACTGATCGCAGGCAGCTTGACCGCAATATGGAGCAGCAGCGAACCCCAGATGACCCAGGCCAGCCAGTAGTGGGTCTCACGGAACGGGAACGGCCAGGGGTACCACTTGTAGGTGTTGATCAGACCCGTTGTCACCTGCAGCAGGGACGCGGCCACGAACAGGGCGATCGAGGCCCGTTCAAGGCCGTGGACGACGGACCGGACCGGCGGCCATGACAGCAGCTCCGGATAGACCGACCACAATTTCGCCAGCAGCAGCGGGATCGATGCGATACCCGCCGTCACGTGGATTCCCTGGCTGAGCTGATAGATCCACACAGGCCGTGTCGGGAAGATCATCCAGGCCGGCGGGTTCTGCAGTCCGTGGCTGAACAGGCCCGTGAGGAAGCAGACCGTGAAGGCAATCCCGAGCCATCGGCCCAGGACGACCGTCAACCGCGTACTGCGGGTCGGAGAGGCAAATTTCGCTGCCAGAAAGTCGGTGACCCGGCGGCCGTCAAGTCTGTGCATCTCTGGTTCACTTCACCAATCCGTGATTTTTAAGACCGCTCTGTCCTGAGCCGAAGGCCACGGACCGGGTTGGGTCCGTGGCCTTCACGCGTACCTTCACCGGCGTCCGCCGATGGGTGGGGGTTACTTGGTGTTGACGGTGATCTTCGCGATGCCAACGAGCATGTCGGCCTTCACGGCGTCGGTCTTGAACGTCTTGTTCAGCAGGCCCGCGGCGGTATCGGAGATCAGGACCCGGGTACCTTCCAGGACCGCGGTGTCGCCCGAGGTCTGCAGGGGCTTCAGGGTCGAACCGTCCAGGTTGAAGATGTAGGCCTGCTTCGCGGCGCTCTCACCGTTGACCGAGACGTCACCGTAGAGCTTCGAGGTGCCCGGATCAATCGTGAAGTTCGTCAGCTCGACCTTGGTGTCTCCGGCAGTGAGGGAGAAACCGGACCCGGCGTGGCTGATCAGGCCCTGGACGTAGGGACGGTAGTCCTTGGACGGGTCGTAGTAATCAACCTTGCCGCCGGTGATCGGGAAGACCAGCGAACCGTCGGTCAGCTGGGCGGTGCCCACCGTGCCGGGGGTCAGCTTCAACGTCTCCAGGGCCTTCGCGAAGGAAGCATCAAGCTTCACCGCGGTGGACACACCGGTCAGGGCCGGGATCGAAGCCAGCGGCTTCGGCGCAGCAGCCGCAGAAGAGGAGGACGACGCCGAGGACGAGGGGCTGCTTGAGGCGTTGTTGGCCGGGCTGCAGGCAGCCAGGGAGAACATCAGCGAACCGGCGGCGGCAACACCGAGGAAAGACTTCATGGACGTGCGCATAGAACTACTCCTTAGGACGAATGGGGAAAAGCCCGGCCCAGGCCCGCGAACGCGGCCTGATCAAACCGAAGGGACCGGCTTGGTCTGTCAGAAGTACTTCGGTAACACCCGCCCCACGGATTGGTCCCCACCCCACCAATATCGTCCTTTACCCATACGGGCGCCGCGGCTAGAGGAACTCGGCGCGGCCTTCCATACCGGAGGATGCCAGCGCGTGCTCGCGGCGCGGGATGCGGCCGGCCAGCCGGGCCAGGCGGCCCGCGGCGACGGCGTGTTTGAACGCCTCCCCCATCAGCACCGGGTTCTGCGCCCGGGTCACCGCGGTGGCCAGCAGCACGGCGTCGCAGCCCAGCTCCATGGCCAGCGCCGCATCCGAGGCCGTGCCGATGCCGGCGTCGAGGACCACGGGGACCGAGGCCCGGGAGACGATCAGTTCAATGTTGTGCGGGTTCAGGATGCCCAGGCCGGTGCCGATGGGCGCGCCCAGCGGCATGACGGCCGTGGCACCGAGGTGCTCCAGGCGCAGCGCCAGGACCGGGTCGTCGTTCGTGTAGGCGAAGACCTTGAACCCGCGCGCCACCAGCTGTTCGGTGGCGTCAGCCAGTTCCAGGGCGTCCGGAAGCAGCGTCTGTTCGTCAGCGATCACTTCGAGCTTCACCCAGTCCGTCTCCAGCGCCTCGCGGGCCAGTTCTGCGGTGAGCACCGCGTCGCGGGCGGTGAAGCATCCTGCGGTGTTGGGCAGCACCCGGATGTTGCGGTCGGCCAGCAGTTGGAACAGCGATCCGCTCTCTGCCGGGGAGTAGCGGCGCATCGCCACGGTGGTCAGTTCCGTGCCGGACGCCTCCAGTGCGGCGCCGAGGCCGTCGAGGCTGGGTGCGCCGCCGGTGCCCATGATGAGCCGGGAGCCCAGCTCCACGCCGTCGAAGGTCACCGGGTCGCGGTGCGCCGTGGCCTTCACGGCGGGCTCCTGCGCGGTGTCTGCTTCGTTCATGCCGTTCATCCTCCCTGTACCGCGGTGACGAGTTCGACGTCGTCGCCCTCGATGAGTTCTGTTGCGTGCCACCGGCTGCGGGGCACGACCTCGGCGTTGCGCGCGACGGCGACGCCAAGTTTGCGTCCGTCCGTGGCCTGGCCGTTGTCCGCCAGGGGCCGGCCGGTGACGCCGCTGACGAGGGCGCCGACCGTGGCGTTGTCCGGGAGCGCGTGCGGCTTCCCGTTGAGGGTGATGTTCATGCGGTTGTCCTGTGGGTCGCGGGGTGGAGAGCATTGGTAGGGCTGTGCGCCTGGCTGGTCGACTGATTGTGCTCAGCGTCGGTGCGTGGGCGGTCGAAGCGGTCCGGGAGGAACCCGTCCCAGCGCGGGTCCGGGGTGCCGTCCAGCAGCTCCCGGCAGATGGCCGCGGCCGCCGGGGTCAGCAGCACCCCGTGCCGGAAGAAGCCGGTGGCGATCACCAGGCCCGGGACGTGGCCGCCGCCGGGGGCACGGACCCGTCCCAGCAGCGGGGCGTTGTCCGGGGTGCCGGGGCGGGCCCTGGCCGTGGCCTCGTCGAGTTCGAGCTCAGCGACGGCCGGGACCAGCTGCTGGGCATCGCGCAGCAGCTGGTAGACCCCGCCGGCGGAGACCGCCCGGTCCCGGGCCTGGTCCTCGCGCTGGGTGGCGCCCACCACCACGGTGCCGTCCCCGCGCGGAACAATGTAGACCGGGACGCCCCGGACCAGTCCGCGCACGGTGGAGCTCAGCAATGGACGCAGCCGTTCGGGCACCCGGAGCCGGAGGATGTCGCCGTGGACCGGCCGCAGCGGCAGGGTGAGCCCCGCCGGGAGGTCCCGCAGGGCGGCGGCGCCCAGGCCGTTGGCCACGATGGTCTCGGCCGACCGGATCTCCCCTCCCCCGCTGAGCCGCACGCCGGCGACCCGCCCGTCCGCCTGAATTAGGCCCTCGGCCCGTTGCGGGACGGCCCGGAACCCGGTGTCGGCGGCCAGCAGCGCCGTGATCCGGGTGATCAGGCGGCGCGGGTCCACCTGATGGTCGGCGGGGATCTCGAAGGCGCAGGAGATCGCCGGGCTGATCAACGGTTCGCGGCGGCGGGCCTCCCGCACGGTGAGGGGTTCGACGGACAGGCCGGAGGCCAGTTGGAGGGCGCGCAGGTCCGCGAGCGCCTGCCGGTCCGCGGCGTCGGCACCCACGGCGAGGGTCGGCGTCGTGAGGTAGCCGGTGCCGGCTCCCCCGTCGCCGCCGTCGGCGAGGCTGCCGGCGAAGGCGGGCCAGAGCCGGGAGGACTCCAGCATCAGGGGCAGGAGGCCCTCCTCCTGGTAGTGGAGTTCGCTGACGGGTGCCAGCATGCCGGCGGCGGCCCAGCTGGCGCCGTCCCCGGGGGCGTCGTCGACCAGCGCCACGGTGCGCCCGGAGCGCCGGAGTTCCCAGGCGATGCCGTGGCCGATCACGCCCCCGCCAATCACGACGGCGTCGAGGGGGCCGTCAGGCCGGGCACCGGGGCCGTGCGGCCGGGCCTTAGGGCTGGGGGTGGTGTTCATGGGTTCCTTCCCTACGCCGGTACTAGCCGGATCAGGTCAAGCGGTCGGCTCTGACGCCCTCTCAGCCCTGCGCCGTCGACGGCGTGCGGGGCTCCCGCGGTATGCGCCCAGTTTAGAGGAACTACGCTTGGGGCATGAGCCAGGATGTCCACAGCACCGCCCGTTTGTACCTCTGCACCGATGCCCGCAAGGACCGCGGAGACTTTGAAGCCTTTGTCGATGCCGCGTTTACCGGGGGCGTGGACATCATCCAGCTCCGGGACAAGACCATCGAAGCCGCGGAGGAACTGGAGCTGCTGGAGGTCCTGCACACGGTCGCGGCGCGCCACGGCCGGCTCTGGGCCGTCAACGACCGCGCCGACCTGGCCTCGCTGGCCGGTGCCCCGGTGTTCCACATCGGGCAGAAGGACATTCCGTTCGGAGCGGCCCGGGACTTCCTCGGCAAGGACACCGTGATCGGCCTGTCCACCCACACCCCGGAGCAGGTCGACGCCGCCATCGCCGCCGCGCCGGGCCGGAGCGGGCTGGACTACTTCTGCGTGGGCCCGGTCTGGGCGACACCCACCAAGCCCGGCCGGGCCGCCGTCGGCCTGGACCTGGTCCGCTACGCCGCCGACGCGATCGAGCGCGCCGAGGCCGCGGGCGACGGCGGCAAGGTAGCCGGCGTCGTGCCGTGGTTCGCGATCGGCGGCATCGACCTGACAAATGTGGAGCAGGTCCTCGACGCCGGGGCCCGGCGGATCGTGGTGGTCCGGGCGATCACCGAGGCGGACGACCCCGCCGCTGCGGCGCAGGCCCTGCTCGCCGCCCTCGACGCCCGGGCTTAGTCGCGGCCGTGCGTAAGCGCGGCCGGTCGCCTCGGCCTCACCGGCCGCGGGCCCTCTACCCGGCCAGGCCCAGCAGGGTCATCCGGCGGGAGTGCGCCGTGGCCAGCGAAGTCAGCAGCGCCCGGACCGGATCCGTGCCCGCAGGGACGCCGTTGCCCGTTGCCCCGTTGCCCGCTGCTTCCGAACCCTGGACGGCCAGGAAGGCGTGGTCGGCCGCGACCCGCTGCGCCTGGGTCAGCGCCTCGCCGAGAAGCCGCCGTGCCCACAGCGCCAGCCGGGAGGCCAGCCGGGGATCGTCGGCCAGGGCCTGCTTGAGCCGTTCACGCAGCACCCCGGTGGCCTCTTCGGAGGCCTGGACCTGCTCCACGAGGGCCGCGGTGGCGGGATCCAGCCGCGGGATCAGGGAACGGTAGAAATCGGCGGAGACGGTGTCGATGACATACGCCTTCATCAGCGACTCGAACCAGTCGGCCGGCCGCGTCCGCTCATGGAAGTGGTCAACCGAGCGCTGGAACGGCACCATGGCGCCCTCCACGTCCTCGCCCATGTCCCGCAGCCGGGCGCACACCAGTTCGTAGTGCTCGAACTCCCGCACCGCCAGCCGGCCCAGCACGGCCCGGTCCCGGAGGGTGGGCGCGTAGCGGGCGTCGGAGGAGAGCCGTTCAAAGGCGGAGAGTTCGCTGTAGGCCATCACGCCGAGCAGGTCCGTGAGAAAGCGGTGATCGCGGGCGGAATCCGGCGTCGGAGTGCTCATCGTTCAAGACTAGCGGCGGATTTCGGGCTACCCTGACTTTCGTGTCTCACCATCGCCTGACGCCGAGCGTCCGCCAGCAGCAAAACCAGCTCGCCGAGGCGCTGAAGGCCCTGCGCACCGTCCTGGAACTGCCCGGGCCGTTCCCCGAGGAGGCGCTGCGCGACGCCGAGGCGGCGGTGGCCGGGCACGAACTTCCCGGCCTGGACCTGACCCACGTGGAGTTCGTGACGATCGACCCGGCGTCGTCCACGGACCTGGACCAGGCCCTGTTCATTGACCGCTCCGGCGACGGATACAAGGTCTTCTACGCGATCGCCGATGTCCCGTCCTTCGTGGCCCCCGGCGGCCCGCTCGACGCCGAGACGCGCCGCCGCGGGCAGACCTTCTACACGCCCGAGGGCCGCATCCCGCTCCACCCCGAGGTCATCAGCGAGGCCGCCGGCAGCCTCCTGGCCGGCCAGCTCTGCGCGGCCTTCGTCTGGGAGTTCGAGCTCGACGCCGCCGCCGAGGTGTCCTCGGTCCTGGTGCGCCGCGCCCGGGTCATCAGCCGCGCCAAGCTCAGTTACGCCGGGGTGCAGGCGGACCTCGACGCCGGCACGGCCGCCCCCGTCCTGGAACTGCTGAAAGAGGTCGGCGGCAAGCGGGTGGAGCTCGAGCGGCAGCGCGGCGGAGCGAGCCTGAACATGCCGGACCAGGAAATCGAACAGCTCCCCGACGGCGGCTACCGGATCGTCGCGGCTCCCCCGCTGCCGGTGGAGGACTGGAACGCGCAGATCTCGCTGATGACCGGAATGGCCGCCGCGGGCCTGATGCTCAAGGGCAAGGTGGGCATCCTGCGGACCATGCCCGCGCCGGACGAACGCTCCCTGCGCCACTTCCGCCGGCAGACCGGAGCGCTCGGCAAGCCGTGGGACGGGCAGACCAGCTACGGGGAATACCTGCGCACCCTGGACCCCACAGACCCCAAGCAGCTGGCCATCCTGCACTCGGCCGGGATGCTGTTCCGCGGCGCCGGCTACACCCCGTTCGATGGCAGCGTCCCGGACGACGCCATCCAATCCGCCATCGGCGCGTCGTACGCGCACTCCACCGCCCCGCTGCGGCGGCTGATCGACCGGTTCGTCCTGGTCATCTGCGAGGCGCTCTCGAACGGCGCCGAAGTTCCCGCCTGGGCCCGGGAGGCGCTGCCGTCCCTGCCCGCGATCATGGCCGCCTCGGACCAGCTCGCCGGGAAGCTGGAGCGGATGTCCCTGGACACGGTCGAGGCGGCGCTGCTGGTCAACCACGTCGGCCAGGAGTTCGACGCCGTCGTCATCTCCGGGTCGAAGCCCGCCAACGGTAACGGCGCGGGGGCCGGCAACGGCAACGGGAACGGGACAAAACCCAACGGCAACGGTCCGTCCGGAATCGTGCAGATCGCAGAGCCGGCCGTGACCGCCCGATGCCCGGGTGAGATGGAGTCGGGCAGCCTGGTCCGGGTACGCGTCGTCTCGGCCGACATCGCCGCCCGCGAAGTGCGGCTGGAGCTCGCCGGCTGAGGCCGCACCGCGCCGCAACGGCCGCGCCGTCGGGGACGCAGGGGCCGAACGGCTAGACTGGAAGGGTAGTAATGGATGCCCGGTCGTTGATTTCCTCGTAATTTCGAATCAACAAGCCCGCCCCTACGCGATCTTGAGACACACCCGCTGGTCCCAGTGCCAGCATCTAGATAGCCCGCGATCGGCTCCACTGGACTTGCTTGCGCCTACCGAGCGTGCTCCGGAACGGCCCTCCGCCGCCCCGTCGAGCAGGCAGCGCAACCCAAATGAATAAGGAAACTCCCCGTGAGTGAATTGCACACGCATCAGCTTCTGACCGACGAATCCGGCACGGAATCGATCGAACCGGAAGAAACCATCAGCTCCGACGAGGCGCCCCACGCCCTTCCGGAAAAGACGTTCGCCGACTTCAACGTCCGCGCCGACATCGTCGAGTCCCTGGCCGACGCCGGGATCACCCACCCGTTCCCCATCCAGGCCATGACCCTGCCGGTGGCCCTGGGCGGCCACGACATCATCGGCCAGGCCAAGACCGGCACCGGCAAGACCCTCGGCTTCGGCATCCCCGCGCTGCAGCGGGTCATCGGCCGCGACGACGCCGGCTACGACGCCCTCCCGACACCGGGTGCCCCGCAGGCCCTCGTGATCGTCCCCACCCGCGAGCTCGCCGTCCAGGTCGCCAACGACCTGCAGAACGCCGCCCGCAAGCGCAACGCCCGGATCGCCACCATCTACGGCGGCCGCGCGTACGAGCCGCAGGTCGATGCGTTGCAGAAGGGCGTGGAGGTTGTCGTCGGCACCCCCGGCCGCCTGATCGACCTGTTCAAGCAGAAGCACCTGGTGCTCAAGAACGTGAAGATGGTCATCCTCGACGAGGCCGACGAGATGCTGGACCTGGGCTTCCTGCCCGACGTCGAGACGCTGATCGCCGCCACCCCGGCCGTGCGCCAGACCCTGCTGTTCTCCGCCACCATGCCCGGCCCGGTCATCGCCATGGCCCGCCGCTACATGAGCCAGCCCACCCACATCCGCGCCGCGGACCCCGAGGACGAGGGCCTGACCAAGCGGGACATCCGCCAGCTGATCTACCGCGCCCACAGCATGGACAAGGTCGAGGTGGTGGCCCGGATCCTGCAGGCCCGCGGCCGCGGCAGGACCATCATCTTCACCAAGACCAAGCGCACCGCCGCAAAGGTCGCCGAGGAACTCGTGGACCGCGGGTTCGCGGCCGCCGCCATCCACGGTGACCTCGGCCAGGGCGCCCGCGAACAGGCGCTGCGCGCCTTCCGCAACAACAAGGTGGATGTCCTTGTCGCCACCGACGTCGCCGCCCGCGGCATCGACGTCGACGACGTCACGCACGTGATCAACTACCAGTGCGTCGAGGACGAGAAGATTTACTTGCACCGCGTGGGCCGCACCGGCCGCGCCGGCAACAAGGGCACCGCCGTGACCTTCGTGGACTGGGACGACATGCCGCGCTGGGGCCTGATCAACAAGGCCCTCGGCCTGAGCGTTCCGGAACCCATCGAGACCTACTCCTCCTCCCCGCACCTGTTTGAGGACCTGGATATCCCCGAGGGAACCAAGGGCCGCCTGCCGCGCGACAAGCGCGTCCTGGCCGGCGTGGACGCCGAGGAACTCGAGGACCTAGGCGAGACCGGCAAGAAGAACCCGCGCAGCAGCGGACGTGACGGCGCCCGCACCGGCTCCCGCGACGGCGGCCGCTCGGGCTCCCGTGAAGGCGGACGCTCCGGCGGCCGCGAGGGTTCGCGGGCCGGTTCGTCCGAAGGCGGCCGCGAGGGCGGACGTTCCGGCTCCCGCTCCGGTTCGCGCGAAGGCTCCCGCGAGGGCACCCGCGAAGGCTCGCGCCGTCGTCGGACCGCCCCCGAGCAGGAGACGGCCGCAGCGCCCGTGGAGGCCACCGGCCGCGCCGCCGCCGCGACGTCCGCCACCGAGGTTGACCGGGCCACCCGTGCCCGCCGCCGCACCCGGACCCGCCGCCACAACGGCGAAGTGGTTTCCGGGGAGGCCCAGGGCGGTACCGCGACGCGCAGCGCCGAGGCCTAATCCCCACCATGCCTGACTCCGTCTGGGCGCCGGACGGCAGCAACCTGGTGGTACACGCGGACAACGCGGAGTACCTCCAGACGCTGCCGGACGGCGCCTTCACCCTCATCTACGTGGACCCGCCCTTCAACACCGGCCGGGTCCAGAAGCGCCAGGAAACGAAGATGGTGCTCAACGCCGACGGCGTGGGCGACCGGGTGGGTTTCAAGGGCCGCTCCTACGACACGATCAAGGGCGCCCTGCACAGCTACGACGACGCCTTCAGCGACTACTGGTCCTTCCTGGAACCGCGGCTGGTCGAAGCGTGGCGGCTGCTGGCGGATGACGGCACGCTCTACTTGCACCTGGATTACCGCGAGGTGCACTACGCCAAGGTGATGCTGGACGCGATCTTCGGCCGCGAGTGCTTCCTCAACGAGATCATCTGGGCCTACGACTACGGCGCCCGCGCGAAGTTCCGCTGGCCCACCAAGCACGACAACATCCTCGTGTACGTCAAGAACCCGGCGAAGTACCACTTCGACAGCGCCGAGGTGGACCGGGAGCCGTATATGGCGCCGGGTCTGGTCACGCCGGCCAAGCGGGAGCTCGGCAAGCTGCCCACCGACGTCTGGTGGCACACCATCGTCTCCCCCACCGGCCGGGAGAAGACCGGGTACCCGACGCAGAAGCCCGAGGGGCTGATCCGCCGCGTGGTGGCAGCCTCCAGCCGGCCCGGGGACTGGTGCCTGGACTTCTTCGCCGGCTCCGGGACGCTAGGCGCCGTGGCCTCAAAGCTGGGCCGCAAATTCGTCTGCGTGGACCAGAACCAGGCGGCCATCGACGTCATGGCCAAGCGCCTGTCCGGCGCCGCCGAGTTCACCGCCCACCCGGCCGCGCCGCCTGCCTGAGAACTCGGCCTGAAGAGCTACATCCAGCTCTTCACGAAGGAGTGCACGGCGTCGGCGATCATCTGCACGGCGATCGCCGAAAGCAGCAGGCCGGCAATCCGGGTGACCAGCTCGACGCCGTTCTCCCCCAGCGCCCGCTGCACCAGCCCGGCGAACCGCATCGCCAAGTACAGGGACGCCAGCGTCACGGCGATGCCCACCCCCACCGCAAGGTACTGCGGCACCGTCGAGGAGCGCTGGACAAACACCATCACCGCGACAATCGCGCCAGGTCCGGCCATCAACGGCGTGCCCAGCGGGACGAACGCCACGTTCTTGTACTTCGCCGCGCTCTCCTCCCCGCCGGTGGACCCGGTCAGCAACTGCAGCGCGATTAGCACCAGCAGCAGGCCGCCCGCGCCCTGCAGGGCCGCCAGGGAAATGTGCATGTAGTTCAGGATGGACTGACCGAAAATCGCGAAGGTGACAATCACGCCGGTGGCCACCACGAGCGCCTGCAGGGCCGAAAGGTTGCGTTCCTTCGCGTTCATCTGCGCCGTCAGGGACATGAAGATGGGCACCGTGCCCGGCGGGTCCATGATCACGAAGAGCGTCACGATCACCGAGGCCAGCAGCTGCAGGTCGATCCAGTCCATCAGCGCACCACCGCGGTGCCGCTGGCGAGTTCCTCTATGCGTGCCAGCACCTCCGGGGAGGTGGTGTTCTCACCCAGCAGGTTTGGCTTCCCGGCGCCGTGGTAGTCGGAGGAGCCGGTCACCAGCAGGTCGTGCTCCGCGGCCAGGCGGCGCAGGAAGGACCGGCCCTGTTCGGGGTTGTCCCGGTGGTTGATCTCGAGGCCGGCCAGCCCGGCGTCGATCATCTCCCGGTAGGT
This sequence comes from Arthrobacter sp. YD4, assembly GCF_030410515.1. Taxonomy (GTDB): domain Bacteria; phylum Actinomycetota; class Actinomycetes; order Actinomycetales; family Micrococcaceae; genus Arthrobacter. The sequence goes on from NZ_JAUHHD010000001.1 coordinate 133,529, forward strand.
GTGCTCGCCGACGATCCGGCCGCGGGAGGACGCCACCGGGTGGGCGAAGACCGGGACCCCGCCGGCGGCCCGGACGAGTTCGACGGCGGCCGCCGGATCCGGGGCGTAGTGCTGCACCCAGTAGCGGGACCGGGAGGTCAGGATCGTCTCGAAGGCCTCGCTCCGGTCCTCGACGACGCCGGCGGCCACGAGCGCGTCGGCGATGTGCGGGCGGCCCAGGGTAGCGCCGGGGGCCACGTGGTGGATCACGTCGTCCCAGCTGAGCGGGTAGTCCTCGGCCAGCAGGCTGACCATCCGCTCGGCCCGGGTGAAGCGGGCGTCCTTGGACTTGGTGATCTCCTCCAGCAGCCCCGGGTGGGCGGGGTCGTGCAGGTAGCTGAGCAGGTGCACGCTGATGCCCTCGCGGGTCCGGCACGAGACCTCCATGCCCGGGACCAGGGCCACCCCCAGCTTCAAGGCCGCGGCGGAGGCCTCGGCCCAGCCGTCCGTGGTGTCGTGATCGGTCAGGGCCACCACGTCGAGTCCGGCCTCCGCGGCGGCGGCGATCAGCTCCGCCGGCGGCTGGGTTCCATCGGAAACATTCGAGTGGGCATGCAGGTCTATCCTCACCTGCCCAGCCTAGTAGATCGGGGTGCCTCCGGGCCCCGGGCGGCCTGTTGGCCTAAGCCGCGCCGCTGGTGAGACGATGGGGACGTGAACGATGCAGATAACACCCAGATCTCCGCTTCCCAGCCCCTCGAAGAGCGCGTCAACAACCGCTCCCAGCGCCCCGCTTCCGAGGCCTTCAAGGCCTTCATGGCCAGCAACTGGGCGGCCGCCCCGGCAGAGCTGCCGGAACGGGACGCCGTCGCCGGCCACGCCGCCTCCCGCCGCAAGGCCATCTCCGAGCAGTTCAAGGGTGAACGCCTGGTGATCCCGGCCGGCCCGTTGAAGGTCCGCTCCAACGACTGCGACTACCGCTTCCGCCCGCACTCGGGGTTCGCGCACCTGACCGGCCTCGGCCTGGACCACGAGCCCGACGCCGTCCTGATCCTGGAGCCCACGGATGAGGGCAAGGGCGACGACGGCGGCCACCACCACGCGACGCTGTACTTCCGTCCGCTGGCCGGCCGCGACACCGAACAGTTCTACGCCGACGCCCGCTCCGGTGAATTCTGGATCGGCGCCCGCCCGACCCTCGCCGAGTTCAAGGCCCGCCTGGGCCTGGCGACCGCCGACCTGGCCGAACTCGAACTGGCCATCACCAAGGACGTCGGGGCGCCCGAGATCGGCGGGATCTCCATCCGCCTGGTCCGCAAGGTCGACGAGAACATCGACGCCCTCGTGGACACCGCCCGCTACAACACCGCCAAGGACCCGGAAAACCTGGACCTCGGCGTGCTGGACGCCCTCGACGAGAAGCTCAGCGAGGCCCTCTCCGAACTCCGCCTGATCAAGGACGAGTGGGAAATCGAGCAGATGAAAATCGCCGTCGCCGCCACGGTGGAAGGTTTCACCGAGGTGGTCAAGGCCCTTCCGCGCGCACTCACCCACCACCGCGGCGAGCGCGTGGTCGAGGGCGCGTTCTTCGCCCGCGCCCGTGAAGAAGGCAACGAACTCGGCTACGACACCATCGCCGCGTCCGGCAACAACGCCACGGTGCTGCACTGGACCCGGAACACCGGCAAGGTCAACGCGGGCGAACTGCTCCTGCTGGACGCCGGCGTCGAGGCGGACTCGCTCTACACCGCCGACGTCACCCGCACCCTGCCGGCCAACGGCACCTTCTCCGAGATCCAGCGCAAGGTGTACGAGGCCGTCCTGGACGCCGCCGACGCCGGTTTCGCCGCGGCCCAGCCCGGCACCAAGTTCCGCGACATCCACACCGCCGCCACTACGGTCCTGGCCGAGCGCCTGTCCGACTGGGGCCTGTTGCCGGTTTCCGTGGAGGAGGCCATCAGCGTCGAGGGCCAGCAGCACCGGCGCTGGATGCCGCACGGCACCAGCCACCACCTGGGCCTGGACGTGCACGACTGCGCGCAGGCCAAGCGTGAGCTGTACCTGGACGGTGTCCTCACCCCCGGCATGGTCTTCACGATCGAACCGGGCCTGTACTTCAAGGACGAGGACCTGGCCATCCCTGCCGAGTACCGCGGCATCGGCGTCCGGATCGAGGACGACATCCTGATGACTGAGGACGGCCCGGTCAACCTCAGCGCCGCCCTGCCGCGCAAGGCCGACGACGTCGAGTCCTGGATGGCGGGCATCTACCAGGAAGTCGACGCCCAGTAGGCTCCAGACCCCACCTACGAAAGAGGACCCCCGGCGCTGCGCCGGGGGTCCTCTTTTTTGTCTCTTGGGTTCAGCTACTGCTGCGGCTGGCCGCCCTCGGGCTGCTGGCCCTCCTGCTTCGGCGCGTCGCCGACCCGGATGCCGTACTGCGGCCGGCCGTCGGGCAGGTCCGGGTAGCGGACGGCGGAGGGGCGGGAGGGCTGCTGGTTCTGCTCGCCGGCCGGGGCACCGTACTGGCCCTGCTGGGGGCCGGGCTGCTGCTGGCCGGCTTCCGGGGAGCGCTGGCCGTAGGGGTCGGTCCAGCCGGCCGGACGCTGCGGGCCCTGCTGCGGGCCGCCGTACTGCGGACCATTCTGCTGCGGACCGTTCTGCTGGGGACCGTTCTGCTGGTGGCCGCCCCAGGGCTGCGGGCCCTGCTGCGGGGTGTGCTGCTGGTAGCCGGCCGCGTCGGAGCGGTTCATCGGCAGCTGCTGAAGCAGGCGGCGCGCCTCGTGGGACGCCTCAAAGGCCACCACCACGTCGTAGTTGGTGGCCACCACCTGGCTGGTGGAGGTGAAGTCACGCTTACCGCGCTGCATGGCGTAGGTGACGATGCCGAACAGCATGAAGAAGGCGGCGCCCATCAGCACCGAAGTCATGATGGAAAAGTAGCCGTCCGAGGTGGAGAAGAACGAGAGCATGACGCCGACGAACAGGCCGAACCACATGCCGCTCAGGGCGCCGGAGAGCGCCACCCGGGGGTACGTCAGCCGCCCGGTGACCCGCTCCACCATCTTCAGCTCGTTGCCCACGATCGAGACCAGCTGCACGGGGAACTGCTGGTCCGCGAGGTAGTCCACGGCCTTCTGGGCGTCCAGGTAGGAGCTATAGGAACCGACCGTGTCACCCTTGGGGACGGCGCGGGCATCGTCCGCCCCGCCCGGAACGTTGGCCTTCGGACCACCAAAAATGTTTGACATAGGCCCATTCTCACCCATCGAGCTGGTGGGTGCCTGCAAATTCAGCTAAAAGAGAGCAGACTCGGTAGCCTGTAGGAGTGAGCACCACTCTTTCGCGGGTATTTGTCGCGCGCCTCCTCGGACTGGACGTCTTCGACCCCCTGGGCGACCGTTTGGGCCGGTTGCGCGATGTCGTCGTGCTCTCCCGCGGCAACCGCGGCGCCCCCCACGTGGTGGGCATCGTCGTCGAGGTCCCTGGCAAGAAGCGCGTCTTCGTGCCGATGACCCGCATCACCTCGATCGACCAGACCCAGGTGATCTGCACCGGGCTGGTGAACCTGCGCCGCTTCGAACAGCGCGGCGCCGAGACCCTGGTGGTCGCCGAGATGTTCGACCGGCGTGTGACCCTGGCCGACGGCAGCGGCGACGCCACCATCGAGGACATCGCGATGGACCGGCACCGCTCGGGTGACTGGTTTGTCAGCAAGCTCTTCGTCCGCCGCGGCCACTCGCTCTCGCCGCTGAGCCGGCTGCGCCGCAACGAAACCCTGATCATCGACTGGGCCGACGCGCAGCAGGGCGCCCGCACCGAGCCGCAGGCCGCCACCCAGTTCGTCGCCACCCACGAGGACCTCAAGCCGGCCGACTTCGCCGAGGCCCTGCAGGAGATGAGCGACAAGCGCCGTTTCGAGGTGGCCAGCGAACTTCAGGACGAACGACTCGCCGACGTGCTGCAGGAGATGCCCGAGGGTGACCAGGTGGAGATCCTGTCCGCCCTCGACGTCGAACGCGCCGCCGACGTGCTGGAAGAGATGGACCCGGACGACGCCGCCGACCTCCTCGCCGAGCTCCCCTCCGCCCAGGCCGAGGAACTCCTGCAGCTGATGGAGCCCGAGGGCGCCGAGGACGTCCGGCGCCTGCTTGAGTACGACGAGGACACAGCCGGCGGCCTGATGACCCCGGTCCCGGTGATCCTCCCGCCCGAGGCGACCGTGGCCGAGGCCCTGGCACATGTCCGCCGCGAGGAGCTCTCCCCCGCCCTGGCGTCGTCGATCTTCATCGCCCGGCCGCCGCTGGAGACCCCCACCGGGCGATTCCTCGGCGTCGTCCACATCCAGCAGCTGCTGCGCTACCCGCCGCCGGAACCCCTGGGCAACCTGGTGGACAAAAATCTGGAGCCCGTCTCCGACCAGGCGCACATCAGCGAGGTGGCCCGCACCCTGGCCACCTACAACCTCAACTCGCTTCCCGTGGTCAACGACGACGGCCGGCTTGTCGGGGCGGTGACTGTTGACGACGTGCTTGATCATCTGTTGCCCGACGACTGGCGCGCCCACGAGGACGACGCCCCGATAAGGAAGCTTGGAGGCCGCATTGGCTGAACTCAGCACCCCCCGGAACTCCAACGTCCGTCCCGGCACCCGCTCCGCCGGCACCCTCGATACCCCGCTGAGCGGCCGGCAACGCATCCTGCCCAAGCTCTCGCCCAACCCGGACGCGTTCGGCCACGCCACCGAGGGCTTCGCCCGTTTCATGGGAACGCCGCAGTTCCTGGTGTACATGACCGTGTTCTGTGTCTTCTGGCTGGCCTGGAACACCTGGGCGCCCACTGACTGGCAGTTCGACTCCAAGGACCTCGGCTTCACCCTGCTGACCCTGATGCTCTCGCTCCAGGCCTCCTACGCCGCTCCCCTGCTGCTGCTGGCCCAAAACCGCCAGGACGACCGGGACCGCGTCTCGCTGCAGCAGGACCGGCAGCGCGCCGAACGGAACCTCTCGGACACCGAATACCTGACCCGGGAACTGGCGTCCCTCCGCATCGCGCTGCGCGAAGTCGCCACCCGCGACTACGTCCGCGCGGAACTGCGCAGCCTGCTGGAGGACATGCTGGAGGCGCAGGAGGAGCTCCGCAACCAGGACGAGCCCGGCGCCGGTCCCGACAACCCGCGGGACAAGGTCAAGGAGCACCTCCGGGAACGCCGGGACAAGCAGCGCGGTCCGCGCACCCAGCAGATCCCCCGCGTCCGCGCCGACGGCGGCGCCGAGACCCAGGGCCGCCGCTCGGTCCCCGAAAGCTGATTGGTGAACACCCTGCAGGATCACTCCGGCGCGCCCGGACTGGAAACGGCGGTCCGCGCCGCGCTGGCCACCGTCATTGACCCGGAGCTGCGACGCCCCATCACCGAGCTCGGGATGGTCGACGCGGTGGAGGTCTCCGACGACAGCCGGGTGCGGATCAGCGTGTTGCTGACCATCGCCGGCTGCCCGCTGCGCGGCACCATCACCGCCGACTGCGAGGCGGCGCTGGCCGCCGTCCCGGGCGTCACCGCCGTCGACGTCGAACTAAAGGTGATGACGCAGGAACAGCGGGACGCGCTCAAGGAGATGCTGCGCGGCCCGGGCGGTGTCCGCGGCATCCCGTTCAACCAGCCCGGCTCCCTCACCAAGGTCTACGCCGTGGCCAGCGGCAAGGGCGGCGTGGGCAAGTCCTCCGTCACGGTCAACCTCGCCTCCGCGCTGGCGGCGAAGGGTCTGCGGGTGGGGATCGTCGACGCCGACGTCCACGGCTTCTCCGTGCCGGCGCTGATGGGCATCAGCGCCGCCCCCACCCGGGTGGACGACATGATCCTGCCGCCGGTGGCCCACAGCGTGAAGGTCATCTCCATCGGCATGTTCGTCGCCGGGAACCAGCCGGTGGCCTGGCGCGGGCCCATGCTGCACCGGGCGCTGGAGCAGTTCCTGACGGACGTCTACTTCGGGGACCTTGACGTCTTGTTCCTGGACCTGCCGCCGGGTACCGGGGACATCGCCATCTCCGTGGCGCAACTGCTGCCCGGTGCCGAACTCCTGGTGGTCACCACCCCGCAGGCTGCCGCGGCGGACGTCGCCGAACGTGCCGGCACCATCGCCGCGCAGACCGGGCAGACAGTGGCGGGCGTCGTCGAGAACATGTCCTACCTGCAGCTGCCCGACGGCGGCCGGATGGAGCTGTTCGGCAGCGGCGGTGGCAAGGTCCTCACCGAGCGGCTCTCCGCCACGGTCGGCGCCGATGTGCCGCTCCTGGGCCAGATTCCGCTGGAGATCCTGCTGCGCGAGGGCGGCGACGCCGGCACCCCACTGGTGCTGGCGCACCCGGAAACCCCGGCCGCGGCGGCATTGGAAGCCATCGCGGGCCGGCTCGCCTCCGTCCCCCGGAACCTCGCCGGCCGCCCGCTGGGACTCCAGCCCCGCTGAGTGGACGGAACGAGGTGCAAGCTCTTGCACTGTGCTTCGCATTGGAGCGGTGGACAGGAACGATCACTCCGGAGGAGTCGAAGGTCAGCCACATCGCGTTCTTCCCCCTCGATGCACCGCCGGGGAGCGGCTCTTTAGGGCTTGGACAGCTCGAAGTAAAGGTCGGTTTGGGAAGTGTGAAGTATCGTCCTGAACCCGAGCTCACGGGCGGCAGCGATGTTGGTCGCGTTGTCGTCAATGAAGACGATGTCCTCGGGATGGGCGGAAAGCTCAGCAGCCACATAGCGGAAGATTCGAGGGTCAGGTTTTGCCATACCGAGCTTGCCGCTGAAATAGAGTCTCGAACAATATCCCACCCATCCTGATCCGTCCAGATGCCACTCGGCCATCCCACGCGGCATGTTCGATAGGAGCGCAACCTTCGCCCGGCGGCTCCGCAAGGTCTCGAGAACAGCGATCGTTTGCGGGTTCAGGTGGGACCACTGCGCCGCATCAAGGCGCTCCAGTCGGTCGAGGTCCGCCGGAGGGACCGGCCGCCCCAAAACCTCCGCCCAATACTCCGCCGGGCCTATTTTTCCGGCGTCGAAGGCTTCACGGCTCGCCCAGTAGGAGCTCGCTGCCGACCTTTGGTCCAGTCCCGTTGCCTGTTCCAGGGTGGCCCAGTCGCTGGGTCTCGGGGCGGTCGAGACCACCATTCCATAATCGAAGAGATACCAGGGAGCTTGGCGGGAAGTGTCCGTCATCGATCCAGCGTAGCGGCGTCCGCGAAGCCATCCCGAGCAGGCTGGTCCCCCTGCTCCACTGCATCTGTTAGCGTGATGCCATGCCGCACCTTGTACGTCCGACCTTGGTCTTACGCGCGGAGTGGCTGGACGCCCATGACGAGTGGGGCGATGGCCTTCACGAAGACGGTTTCGGCCTGAGGACGGCCGATGATGTCCGTTCCCCGCACGGCTTCGAGGCATTCGTTGACCGGCTGTCCGCCGCGGAGGAAGCCTGCGGAGACGCCGGCTGCACCTACCGGTGGATCGTCGAGGACGGTCAGGTGCTCGGAGGAATCGCCCTGCGCCACTCGTCAAACCCCGCAGTGACGACGCTCGGGCATGTGGGATACGGACTGAGGCCTTCCGCCCGCGGACGCCGGGTTGCGGCCCTGGCGCTGCAGCAGATGCTCGGCGTTGCGAGGCTCCGAGGAATGGAACGCGTCCAGCTGTGCTGCTTGATGGACAACACCGCCTCCATCAGAACCATCGAACGCTGCGGCGGGGTGCTGGATCACCAGATCGAAACAGCCCATGGGAAAATCGGGCGCTTCTCGGTCAGCCTTTAGCGGATGCTTCCGGGCAGCCCATCCCCAGGAAGCCCCGCATCAGGAGCCTCCTTGTCCGGGGATGTCGGAACTGTGCTGCCGGCAGTGCGGCGCAGGAAGTCCCCGGTTCGTCGAAACTGCCAGGCTGCCGAGGCTACCAGGCCGGCGAAGAGTAACAGCAAGGGGATCCAAACCCAAAGGAATCCCGGCTGGCCCCAGCGGGAGATCGCCAACAGCATCTGGTTGGCACACAGCAATAGATATCCCGGCGCCAACAGTAGCTGTAATGCCAGGCCCGGTCGGAGTTGTGTGGCCAGACCCCTTAGCGGCGGCAGGCGATGGCCTGAGGGCTCCTCCTTGCCCAGGATCTCCCTGCGCACCTGGGCGCGTTCCGGGCCGGTCAGCAAGGCCAACGGACTGCGCCGGCGTGGACGCACCAGCGGGCTGACCCGAGCGCGAAAATAGAGCATCCCGCCAATGAATTCGCCGATTGCTGCCAACGACAGACCGGCCCCAATGTACTCAGGCCAGTCGGCGGGGCCGAGAGCGAAGATCCGGGCTGCAAGAACGCCCCCGACCACGGCCAGCAACAGCAGACCCGCCGGAAGGTACACCAAGTAGTAGGTCCGGACGGCGCCGGCAATTCCATGGTCGGTGACGTCTCTGACGGCCCGCTCGACGGCGGCCCATCGTTCCTGGGCGGCCGGGTCAGCGTCGTTCATCCGTATCCCCCTTGGCGGCAGCGATCCGCTGAGCGTAAGGCATCCGGCGCCTGGCGCCTAGGACGGGGTTCGCTGCCCCTAGGTGGCTTCGGTGTCGAAGGGGGCCGGCACGCCCTCGGGCAGCCGTTCCACCACCCGGGCGGGCTTCCGCTCCTCCGCGGCGGCTACGGCCGCGGGAGCACCGGCGCTGACCGGCTTGGTGTCATCCTCCAGCAGGGCCTCGCGGATGATCCGGCGGGGGTCGTACTGGCGGGGATCATACTTCTTCCAGTCCACATCGTCGATGTCGATGCCGACTTCTTCCTTGATCTGTTCCCGCGCGCCGGACGCCATCCGCCGGACTTCCTTGACGATATTCGCCAGTTTCTGGGTGTATTCGGGGAGGCGGCTGGGACCGATCACCAGGAGGCCGATGATCAGCAGCAGAATGAACTCCGGGCCGTTGATTCCAAACACTCTAGGAAGATTACCCTCTCGTCCCGGGAGCCGACGATTCGGCGTCGGAACGTCCCCCGGCACTCCGTATGCCGGCGAAAAAGCGGGCGCTCATCGGGCCAGCAGCTCAACAACGCGCTGCAGGCCCCGGCCCAGCCGGGTCTGCAGGGACTCCGCTGCCGGGGCACCGGCAGCATCGGCCCCGGGACCGGCGGTGGAGGGCTGGGCGGGCAGCAGCGCCGCGGCGACGCCGTCGTCGTCCGTCCCGGCCGGCGGAGCCTCGGCGACCACGGTGAAGGTGGCGCGTTCGGTCCGGTAGATGGCCCGGTAGGGCGGCTGGCGGTTGACCCAGAGGACACCGGGTGCCCCGTGCCCTGCCGCGTCGGCGGCCGTAGCGTGCAGCGTGACGGGCACGAAGCCGTCGGCCGGGGCCGGGTGGCCGGTGAGGACGTTGACGGGGACGCCGCGCCCGGAGCCAGCGGCGGTACCGTTGGGATCCGGGTGTTGTTCCAGCACCGTGGCGAAGGACTGCCCGTCGGTCAGGCGCAGCTCCAGGACGTCTTTTCCGTCCGCTGCGCCCGCACGCGCCCAGGCGAGGTGGTAGCCGAGGTCGCGAAACTCGGGGCAGGCCCAGCCGCGGGCGCGAAGCGCGGAGAGTTGCTCGGCGCTGAGCGATTCGGCCGGCGCGATGTCCGGTTCACCGCTCAACCGCCAGCCGGAGACGGAGGCCATCTGGGCGGAGACGAAGCGGCCGGTTCCGGGCGGGGTGAGCGCATCGGTGAAGGCAGGCGCGCCGGCGGCAGCCCCGCTTTCTTCACCGAGGACGTAGGCGGTACCCGCGGTCAGGCAGGTGGCTGCGGCCACGCCCCCGGTCACGGCGGCGGCCAGCCGGACCCGCGCGTTGCGGGCCGGTGCAGGGGCGACGGGCCGGGCGGCAGGCGTCCCGGCCCCGGGGGATGCGGCATGGGGCTGTGCGGTACCCGGGCGCGTGATTTCGGGTTGCTGCGCCATCTCGCTGGTCCTTGCGAGCAACCGGGCGGTCAGGTCGCCGCTGGCCTCCGGGACGGCGGCGTTGCGGAGCCGCTGCAGGTACTGCCGCTCGTGGGCCTGGCGCCGCCTGCAGCTGGCGCAACGCTGCAGATGGCGTTGGAGGCGGCGCTCGGCCGCCGCACTGGGCAGCACCCCGGCCGACCGGTCACGCCGGGCCTGCCGGGAGAGGAACTTACACGCCAGGCCCCCCAGGAGAACTCTCAGCTGTGCCATCGTCCCGTCAGAGCAAACCGGCGATGCGCGGCATCTTCAGGCGGGGCTTCAGGGCGGCCTTGGGCTGCGGACGGGGGTCACGGTGGGCGAGCTTCTCACGCAGCAAGGTCCGGCCGCGGTGGATGCGGGAGCGGACGGTGCCGAGCTTGACGTCCAGGGCGGCGGCGACCTCGTCGTAGGAGAGGCCCTCCAGGTCGCAGAGGACGACGGCGGCCCGGAAGTCCGGCGGCAGCTCCTCGAGGGCGGCCTGCACGTCCAGGTCCAGATTGTTCAGCTCGAAGCTCTGCTCCGGGCCCGGTTCCCGGCCGGGGATCCGGGATTCGGCGTCTTCGGCCAGCGCATCGAACCGGATCCGGCTCTTGCGGCGGGCCTGGTCCAGGAAGAGGTTGGTGGTGATGCGGTGCAGCCAGCCGTCGAGGGTGCCGGGCTTGAAGTTCTCGAGCGACCGGAAGACACGGACGAAGACCTCCTGGGTGAGGTCCTCGGCGTCGTACTTGTTGCCCGTCAGCCGGTAGGCGAGGCGGTAGACCTTGGCAGAGTGATTCGTGACCACTTCCTCCCACGTCGGCCGGACCCATTCGGCATCGGCCGCGGGCTGGGCGTGATCACTGACTGGGACATTTGCCAGAACCGACATTGTCCACTCCCCTCGCAGATGGTGTTTACGTCTCCGTGGCGCCTGCTCCCGCAGGCTCCTGCACCACTGGTTCGACGCCGATCACCGTGGGGATGAGCGGATAGCCATCATTTCAAAAAATTCTGGGAAATTCCTGACCCGCCCGGGGACTTCCGCCATCGGCGGAATGCCGCGCCGGTTCGCGGGGCCGGACCCAGTACGCTGGAGGGAACACTCCCCTCCTGCCCGGAAAGCGATACCCATGAGCGCCGATAAGTCCACAAGCTGGTCCTACGCAGAAGATCTGCCTGCCGAGGACGAGGTCTTGCTGCACGCGCGTGAGCGGTCGTTCCAACTGGGTGTGACGCCGGTGGGTCCGGGGGTGGGCGCCGTGCTTACCGTGCTGGCCGCCGCGTCCAAGGCCCAGACCGCCGTCGAGATCGGCACCGGGGCCGGCGTCTCCGGCGTCTGCATCCTCCGCGGCCTGGGCCCGCAGGCGGTCCTGACCACCATCGACGTCGACGTCGAACACCTTCGCGCGGCGCGGGAATCCTTCCAGGAGGCAGGGAACCCCGCCAACCGCACCCGCACCATCTCCGGCCGCGCCGGCGACGTGCTCCCCCGGCTGACCGACAGCGCATACGACCTGGTTTTCATCGACGCGGACAAGCCGAACTACCCGCGCTACGTGGAGCAGGCCATCCGGCTGCTCAAGCGTGGCGGCCTGCTGATCGTCAACGACGCCCTGGACCAGGACCGGGTGGCCAACCCCGCGGCCCGGGAGGCCACCACCGTGGTGCTGCGCCAGATCGGCAAGGCCATCCGCGACGACGAACGGCTGGCCTCGGCCATGCTGCCCACCGGCGACGGACTCCTGGTGGCCGTCAAGAAGTAATCCCGGCAAACGCAGAAGGGACCGGCTGCCTCGCGGCAACCGGTCCCTTTGTTCTTGTCCTGCCAGCCGTGCCGGCCGCGCCCTATTCGGTGACGCCGACCAGGCATTCCCTGAGGTTCGAGGCCTCAGCGGCATTAAGTTCGACCACCAGCCGGCCCCCGCCCTCCAGCGGGACCCGCATGATCAGGCTGCGACCCTCTTTGGTCACTTCCATCGGTCCGTCGCCGGTGCGCGGTTTCATAGCAGCCATGCGGAATATCCCCTCCAAATTGTCCCGTGACTTTCCAGCCCGGCCGGGCTGTGTCCGCTTGGTCCATTAAGCTGCCCGCCGGCCGCGAGCGGACGCCGGGGTTTGACACTCAGTTTTCCTTAGCTTGGGCACCATTATCCCGCAATTACCTGAGCGTAGCTAATCGATGGAGATTCTTGGGAGCGGCAGATCAGGGCGGATAGTCCCCGCCGCCGGGCAGTTGGGCCCAGGCCCAGAGCCACACAACCCACACCAGCTGGAGCAGCAAAAACATGACCACAACGGCGCCGCGGTAGGCCCGGGATCGGGATATCCAGGCCGCGCTGAGTGCCAGGGGGAAGAGCGGCAGGAGCATCCGGAAGGTGCTGGTTTGAGGGTGCAGGAACACCAGCAGGTACCCCACGTAACAAACGCACCAGAGGCGCAATTCGGTCCCCAGCCGGACCGCCGGCTTGGACATCATCAGCAGCGCAAACAGGGCCACGAACACAAAGGGTGCCAGCAGCCCCAGGACCGGGCCGAACAGCTGGACACCGGTATCGAACCACGGCTTGAAGGGCACCAAGTCGTGGCCCCGCCACACCGTCTCGGTCCGCGTGTAGGCCTGGATGTCCCCGGTGACGGCCCACGCGATCGCGGGCCAGAGCAGGGCACCGACGCCCGCGACGGCGGTCAGGGCGGCCAGCGTCCAGAGCCCGGCGGGCGTATGGTCGGCGGGACCGCCGACGGCCGCCTGGCCGCGTAGGCCGTGGCGGCGCCCGGCGCGGACGCGGCCATACAGGCGGTACAGGAACAGCAGCCCGAGCATCGCAGCGAACGGGACGCCCGTGGGCCGGGACAGGTCCATCAGCAGCACCACCGGAATGGCCCACAGGTACCGCCGCTCCAGCACCAGCAGCAGCGCCGCCGCCAGCAGGAGCAGGTTCAGCGACTCGGCATAGGGCACCTGGAGGATGGGAGCCACGGGGAAGGTCGCCACGAAAACGGAACCCCACAGCGCGGTGCGGTGACCGGCCTTAAACCGAAACAGGCGGTAGATCACCAGGGCGGCGCCCAGCCCCGCTACCGAGGCGATCAGGGTGAGAGAGGTTGCCGGGGCCAGTCCCGTCAGGCCGCTGAGCACCCGGCCGAGCAGCGGGAACAGCGGGTAGAACGCCCAGGCGTTCTCCTTGACGTTGCCGGCCGCGTCCACCGGGAGTTCGGACGGATAGCCGTTCCGCAGCGCCTCGCCGTACCAGCGGGCATCCCAGATGTTGATGAAGTTCCAGTAGTCCGGCTTCGGCGGGAACCACGGGTTAACGCCCTGCTGCAGTGCTGCGCCGGCGAAGATGCACGCACTGACCAGGCGGGCGGCAAGGTACAGCGCCGAGATCTGGACCCACCAGGGCCACCGGGCGGCGCGGGCGCCCGCGCCTGCGATCACCCGCCACAGGGCGCCGTTCACGCCCTCCGGCGCGGCCGGGCCGGAGGGACGGAACTCGACGGCGGGGCCCGCCTCGCGGACGGGGCGGGGCTCGTTCACGGCGCCGGGTGCGTGGCCGGGGCGGAATGCGTGGAGGGGCCCGGCTCAGCGGCGGGCGCCGTCCCGGTCTCCGCGCCGGTCCGGGACCTCAGGTCCTCCAGTTCCCGGTCCTTGCGGGTAATCTGCGCCTTCAGCTCGTCCAGGACCTGGTCCACCTGGTCCATGCGGTAGCCGCGGACTCCCACGGCGAACCGGATCCGGTCGATATCGGCCGTCGTCGCGTCCTCGGGCAGCAGGACGGCCGGCAGCGACGCGACCGGCTCATCGAAGCCGTCGTCGAACGCCCGGCCCACCCCGCGGCCGCGGCGGAACAGTCGCGGCACCAGGTCCGTTCCGAGGAAAATGGCGGCGGCTGCCAGCACGACCGCCAGGAAGACGAGGAAAAAACTCACAGCTCCATGGTGCCAGAGAAGCCGGGGCGCGGCCGGTCAGGCGTGCGGCGCGGCCTCCCCGCCGGGCGCCGCACCGGGGTTGTTGCCGCTGGGGTTGCGGTGCCGGGCAGCCCCCTCGACGATGAGTTCGACGGCGAGCGCCGGATCGTCGACCACCTGGACGAGGTCCAGGTCCTGCTCGGCCATCATGCCCTCGGTAACCAGCGTCGTCTGGATCCACTCGAGCATCGGGCTCCAAAACGCGGTGCCGATCAGCACGATTGGGAAGGACGTCACCTTGCGGGTCTGCACCAGGACCATCGCCTCGAACAACTCGTCCAGGGTCCCCAGCCCGCCCGGCAGCACGATGAAGCCCTGCGCGTACTTGACGAACATGGTCTTGCGGGCGAAGAAGTAACGGAAGTTGATACCCAGGTCCACCCACTGGTTCAGGCCCTGCTCGAACGGCAGCTCGATGCCCAGGCCCACGGAGACCCCGTTGCCCTGGACGGCGCCCTTGTTCGCGGCCTCCATGGAACCGGGACCGCCGCCGGTGATCACAGCAAGTCCGGCCTCGGCCAGCTTCCGGCCCACCTCGACGCCGAGTTCGTAGTTCAGGCTGCCGGGCTGGGTGCGGGCCGAGCCGAAGACGCTGACCGCCGGGCCCAGGTCCGCCAAGGCACCGAAGCCTTCGACGAATTCGCTCTGAATCCGCAGCACCCGCCAGGGATCCGTGTGCACGAACTGCCCGGGGCCCTTGGTGTCCAGCAGCGTCTGGTCGGACATCGTGACCTTCGCCGCCCGGCGCCGCAGCTCCAGGGGGCCCTTGTGCCGGATGCCGTTGGCCGGCGGATTCTCCCGCCGTCCGGCTCCCCCATTACCGCCGGCGGTGCTGCCGCCGGAGGACGCGGGCTGCTCGGGCACGGGCTGCGGTTCGCTTTTCATGCCCCCAAGGCTAGCCCCCGCGGCGGCACCGGATGTCCGAGGCCCGCCGGGCGCGTCCCGGGGCGCCGGGTGACGGGTATCTCTTGTGTCACGATGTGGACGAACTGGGAGTGATTGGCGTCATAAGGGGCTAATCTTCGCTAGATTCTTCCTATGACTACTCAAGTACCCGGCGATGCCCTCGTCTCCCTGAAGGCCGTGAATAAGCACTACGGCCAGTTGCATGTCCTCAAGGACATCAATCTGAACGTCCGCAAGGGAGAGGTCGTTGTTGTCATCGGCCCCTCGGGCTCGGGCAAGTCAACGCTGTGCCGCACCATCAACCGGCTGGAAACGATCGACGACGGCGTCATCACCATCGACGGCAAGGAACTTCCCGCCGAGGGCAAGGGCCTGGCCAAGCTGCGGGCCGACGTCGGCATGGTGTTCCAGTCCTTCAACCTGTTCGCCCACAAGACGATCCTGGAGAACGTCACGCTGGGTCCGATCAAGGTCAAGGGTGCCTCCAAGGCCG
Source organism: Arthrobacter sp. YD4 (assembly GCF_030410515.1). Lineage (GTDB taxonomy): Bacteria > Actinomycetota > Actinomycetes > Actinomycetales > Micrococcaceae > Arthrobacter. Next base: position 148,814 of record NZ_JAUHHD010000001.1, read on the forward strand.
AGGCCGAAAAGGACGCCATGGCGCTGCTGGAGCGCGTCGGCGTCGGCCAGCAGGCGCCGAAGCTGCCCGCACAGCTCTCCGGCGGCCAGCAGCAGCGCGTGGCGATCGCGCGGGCCCTGGCGATGAAGCCCAAGGTCATGCTGTTCGACGAGCCCACTTCCGCGCTGGACCCCGAGATGATCAACGAGGTCCTCGACGTCATGGTCCAGCTCGCCAAGGAAGGCATGACCATGATCGTGGTCACCCACGAGATGGGCTTCGCCCGCAAGGCCGCGGACCGGGTGGTCTTCATGGCCGACGGCCAGATCGTCGAAGACGAGACGCCGGAGGAGTTCTTCACCAACCCGAAGAGCAGCCGCGCCAAGGACTTCCTGTCCAAGCTCCTGACCCACTAAGCACACCGCATCTCTCTCCGGCCGCCGCCAGGCGGCCGTCCAATGAAAGGTATCCGATGAAGAAATTCTTTAACGGGAAGAAGCCCCTGTTCGTCGCGGCCACCGCGGCCCTGGCTCTCTCCCTCAGCGCCTGCGGCGGCTCCGGCAGCACCGGCGGCGCTGCTCCGGCCGGCGGCGGGGACCAGGCACCGTACAAGGTTGCGGACAACGTCTCGCTGACCGGCAGCCCGACCTACGACGCGATCAAGTCCAGCGGCAAGATCCGCATCGGCGTCAAGCAGGACCAGCCCGGCCTCGGCTTCAAGGATGCAGCCACCGGCGAGTACTCCGGCTTCGACATCGAGATCGCCAAGTGGGTTGCCGCGTCCCTGGGCATGAGCAAGGACAAGATCGAGTTCAAGCCGATCCCGTCCGCCAACCGTGAGTCCGCCATCACCAACGGCGACATCGACTACTACGTCGGCACCTACTCCATCACGGACAAGCGCAAGCAGCTGATCGACTTCGCCGGACCGTACTTCGTCACCGGCCAGGGCATCCTGGTCAAGAAGGACAACTCCAGCATCAACAGCGAGAAGGACCTCTCCGGCAAGAACGTTTGCTCGGCCACCGGTTCCACCCCGATCCAGAACATCAAGGCCAACTTCCCGGGCACCAAGACCACCGAGTTCGACACCTACTCGCAGTGTGTTGAGGCCCTCAAGAGCGGCCAGGTTGACGCTGTCACCACCGACCAGGCCATCCTGCTCGGCTACGCCGCCCAGGAGCCGGACAGCCTGAAGGTTGTCGGCCAGCCGTTCACCACCGAGAAGTACGGTGTCGGCCTGAAGAAGGGTGACACCGCCCTGCGCCAGTTCATCAACAAGACCTTCACCGACGGCGGTTCCGTCTGGCAGAAGATCTACGACCAGACGCTCGGCCAGTCCGGCACGAAGGTCCAGCAGCCCGCAGTAGAGAACTACTAAAACCTGCGTTGAGGGGGCGGCCTCCGGGCCGCCCCCTCTTCCACTGTCGAAAGCGACGATTCTGTGAATACGCTGCTGAATAACTCGGACCTCTTCATTACGGGGTTCCGAAACACGCTCATCCTCTTTTTCTTCTCGGCGATCTTCGCCCTGATCCTCGGCACCGTCGTCGCCGCCCTGCGGGTGTCCCCCGTCCCCGCCATGCGTGCGACCGCGACGCTCTACGTCAACGTGGTGCGCAACACCCCGCTGACCCTGGTGCTGTTCTTCTTCGCTTTGGGCTACCCGAAGCTGGGCCTGGTGCCGATCGACTTCACCACCGCCGCGATCATCGGCCTGAGCCTCTACACCGCCACGTACGTGGCCGAGGCGGTCCGCTCCGGTATCAACACCGTGCCGGTGGGCCAGGCCGAAGCCGCCCGCGCCATCGGCCTGCCGTTCACCCAGACCCTCACCCTGGTGATCCTGCCGCAGGCGTTCCGCGCCGTGATCCCGCCGATGTTCAGCGTCTTCATCGCCCTGCTCAAGAACACCACGGTGGCTGCGGGCTTCTCGGTCTTCGAGGCCGGCGCCATCCGCGCCAACCTCTCCGAGCGCGGCGAGCCGGCCCTGACCGGCCTGCTCTGGGTTGCCCTGGTGTTCATCATCCTTGTCTTCATCCTTTCCGCCCTGCAGCGAAAGCTTGAACAGAAGTGGAAGGTTGCCCGATGAGTTCCGTCCTCTTTGACGCCCCCGGCCCCAAGTCCCGAGCCCGCTACCGGATCCTCGGCGTCGTCACCGCCCTGGTGATCTTGCTGATCATCGGCTTCGTCCTGCTCCGGTTCGCCGAAAGCGGCCAGTTCGAGGCGAAGAAGTGGCAGCTGTTCACCTTCCCGCTGGTGCAGCAGACCATCCTCCAGTCCGTCGGCGCCACGCTGTCGGCCTTCGGCACCGCGGCCGTCCTGAGCCTGATCCTCGGCATCCTGCTGGCCTTCGGCCGGCTCTCGGACCGCCGCTGGATCAGCGCCCCGTGCTACGGCTTCACGGAGCTGTTCCGTGCCGTGCCGCTTCTGATCCTGATGATGATCTTCTACTACGGCCTGCCCACCGTCGGCATCCAGGGCATCACGCCCTTCACCGCCGTCGTGGCCGGCCTGGTGCTGTACAACGGTTCGGTCCTGGCCGAGGTGTTCCGCGCCGGCATCGAATCGCTGCCGCGCGGCCAGAGCGAGGCCGGCTACGCGATCGGCCTGCCCAAGAGCAAGGTCATGACCAGCATCCTGCTCCCGCAGGCGGTCAGGTCCATGCTGCCGGTCATCATCTCCCAGCTGGTGGTCATCCTGAAGGACACCGCCCTCGGGTTCATCGTGACCTACAACGAGATCCTGTTCCAGGCGAAGTACTTCGGCAGCCAGATCCAGTACGGCTCCCCGATCATCCCGGCCGCCATGGTGGCTGCCGTGCTGTACGTGGGCATGTGCCTGATCCTGGCCGCGATCGCGAAGTGGCTGGAACGCCGGCTCTCCCGCAAGCCGGGCGTGGCGGTGGTGCCGGCGGCCAGCGTCCCCGCCGACGCCTAGCCCCACCAGCTACGCAGCCACACCAGCAACACAGCTTCGACGCAGAACGGCCCGGAACCTCAGGTTCCGGGCCGTTCTGCGTTTCGGGCGTTTCAGTGCCGACGCGCGCCTACTCGGCGGCGGGCAGTCCCAGCCAGGAGCGCAGTGCGCGCAGGCATTCGCGGATGGCCGCGGCGTCGACGTGCTCGTTGTCCTTGTGCGCCAGCAGCGCGTCCCCGGGGCCGAAGTTCACAGCGGGGACGCCCAGTTCGCTGAAGCGGGCGACGTCTGTCCAGCCGTACTTGGGCTTCGGCTCGGCCCCGACGGCGGCGACGAAGGACGCGGCGGCCGGATGGTTCAGCCCGGGCCGGGCACCGGCGGCACCGTCGGTGCGGACCAGGTCGAAGCCGTCCAGCAGCTCGCGCACGTGCGCCTCGGCCTGCGCCATGTTCTTGTCGGGAGCGAAGCGGTAGTTGATCTCCACCACGCAACGGTCCGGGATGACGTTGCCGGCCGTGCCGCCGTGGACGCGCACGGCGTTCAGGCTCTCCCGGTAGTCCAGGCCGTCGACGGAGACCGTCTTCGGTTCGTACGCCGCCAGGCGTTCCAGGATGGGCGCCGCGGCGTGGATGGCGTTGCTGCCCATCCAGGCCCGCGCGGAGTGGGCCGCCTCGCCGACGGTGGTGGCCTCGAAGCGGATGGTGCCGTTGCAGCCGCCCTCGACGGTCCCGTCAGTGGGTTCGAGCAGGATCGCGAAGTCGCCCTCGAGGAGGTCCCCGTGGTTGCGCACCAGCCGGCCCAGGCCGCTCTTGACGCCCTCGACCTCCTCGTGGTCGTAGAAGACGAAGGTGACGTCCTTGTCCGGTGCCGCGCCGCCGTCGAACATCCCGGCCGCCAGGGCCAGCTGCACGGCGACGCCGCTCTTCATGTCGGTGGCGCCGCGGCCGTAGAGGATGCCCTCCCCCGGCGCGCCGGAGGCCCAGTAGGAGGGGACGGTGCCGAGTGAGCCCTCGGTGGTGGGCAGCGGCACCGTGTCCAGGTGCCCGGCCAGGATGACCCGCTCGGGCCGGCCCAGCGAGGTTCGGGCAACGATCGCGTCGCCGTCGCGGGTCAGCTCCAGCTGCGGGATGGCACGGAGCGCGTGCTCAACGGCGTCCGCCAGCCGGCGCTCCTCCCCCGAAACGCTGAAGATGTCGATGATGTCTGCGGTCAGGAGAGCCACGTCCTGGTGCAGGTCCAGGCGGGCGGGGGCGCTTTGCTCAGTCACCGTCCCACTGTAGCGTCCGCGCACCGTCACCGTTTTAGAAGACGGCGGGGGCCGTCGATAGACTTGGGCGCATGACTGACAACGCTTCCTCCGCCGCGCCCGCCGACTCCCGCTCCGCCTACGGTTACGGGGTGGCCACCATCGCCACCCGCGACGGCGCGGCCACCGTGCTGGACGCCTGGTTCCCGGCCCCGGCGCTCGGAACCGCCGCGGAGAGCCTGCGGGACGTCGCCAACGCGGACCAGGCGCTACAGGACATCGCGGCGTCGGGCGACGATGCCGACCGCGGCACCGAGCAGAAGGTCATCTTCGCCCAGATCAACCTGGATGAGGCCCCCGCGGACACCGCCGACGCGTACCTGCGGCTGCATCTGCTCTCGCACCGCCTGGTCAAGCCCAACAGCATCAACCTCGACGGCATCTTCGGCAAGCTGCCCAACGTCGTCTGGACCAACTTCGGCCCCGCCCCGGTGGAGGGCTTCGAAATGACCCGGGCCCGGCTCCGCCGCCGCGGCGCCGTCACCGTCTACGGCGTAGATAAGTTCCCGCGCATGGTGGACTACGTCCTTCCCTCCGGCGTCCGGATCGCCGACGCCGACAGGGTCCGCCTCGGCGCGCACCTGGCCGAGGGCACCACGGTCATGCACGAGGGGTTCGTGAACTTCAACGCCGGCACGCTCGGCACCTCCATGGTGGAGGGCCGGATCTCCGCCGGTGTCGTCGCGGGCAACGGCACCGACGTCGGCGGCGGCGCCTCGATCATGGGCACCCTCTCCGGCGGCGGCAAGGAACAGATCTCCCTCGGCGAGCGGGTCCTCCTGGGCGCGAACTCCGGCGTCGGGATCAGCATCGGCGATGACTCCGTGGTGGAGGCCGGCCTGTACGTCACCGCCGGAACCCGCGTCCGCGTGGTGGGCCCGAAGGACGCCGACGGCGAGGACACCACCCGGATCGTCAAGGCCGTGGAGCTCTCCGGCGTCCCGAACCTGCTGTTCCGCCGCAACTCCACCAGCGGCCAGGTGGAAGTACTGCCCCGCAAGGGACAGACCGTGGAGCTCAACGAGGCTCTGCACGCCAACTAGGCACCGGCCGAGAGCCTGACGGCTCAGGATTCGACCGGCCCCGCGGGGCCCGAGGGAGTATAGACGTGGCACGCAGACGTGGCTGGCGCCGCAGGATCGTGCTGTTGCTGGTCCTGGCGATGGTGGGCGGCGCCGTGTACACCGCCGTCGCCTTCCTGCAGCGCTCCGAGACCCTGGTGACGGAGGGCTGCAAGGTCCCCGGCGCGGACGAGGACCTCGCCACCGACCAGGCCGGGTACGCGGCCCTGATCAGCGCGATCGCGGTGCGGCGCGGGCTGCCCGCCCGCGCCGCCAGCATTGCGCTGGCCACCTCGCTGCAGGAATCCAAGCTCCGCAACATCGGCCACGGGGACGAGGCCGGACCGGACTCGCGCGGGCTCTTCCAGCAGCGGCCCTCCCAAGGCTGGGGCACCGAGGCCGAGGTGATGGACCCGTACCATGCCACGAACGCCTTCTACGATGCGCTGGTCAAGATTTCCGGCTATGAGTCGCTGCCCATCACCGCCGCCGCGCAGGAGGTCCAGCGTTCGGCCTACCCGGGCGCCTACGCCCAGCACGAACCCACGGCCCGGGCCTTCGCCTCCGCACTGACCGGGCAGTCGCCGCAGTCCCTGGACTGCACGCTGCGTGCCCCCGACGCCGGCGGTGACCCGGCCGCCGTGCAGCAGCGGCTGACGTCCGCATTCGGAGCGCTCGACGCCGGCACGGAGGGGCGCACGCTCACCGTGCAGGCGCAGGACACCCGGGCGTGGGCCGTGGCCCAGTGGGCGGTGGCGAACGCGAAGTCGCTGTCCATCACCGCGGTGGCCGTCGACGGCCAGACCTGGACCCGGTCCGGCCACAACGGCTGGCAGCCCGGGGACGCCCCGGCCGGCCAGGTCAGCATCACGGTCGCGGCGGAACCGGCCAAGTAGCCGGGACCGGTACGCCGCAAAGACCGGCGGCCGCGGACGACGTTCGCCCGATCAGGCCAGCAGCTCTATGACCGGCTGGACATAGCTGCGGAACAGCTCCGGGTCCGCGGCCAGCGCCGAGCTCATGATGATCTTGTCCGGCTCCAGGTACCAGGCCCGCGGCTCGGCCAGCGGCAGTTCGATGATGGTCAGCTCGAAGTCGCGGGCATCCCGGCCGGCCTCCAGCAGGCGGTCCTCGACCATGTCGGCCAGGATCGACGAGGCGCCGTTGGCGTCCCGTTCAGCCTCGAGCGCGCGGTACTCCCCCTGGCGCTCCCGGGCCCAGCTGAGCGCGGCGCCGAAGTGTGCCTGGAGCACGCGCCGCAGGGCCGGGGAATTGCCGAAGGCGCGGAAGCCGGGCGGCCCCAGCTCGGGCTCCATCTCCGGGTGCGCCTTGAGCAGCTGTGACCACCACGCCTCCCACTCCGTCTTCAGTGCTGGCATCCCGCCCACTTCGTTGATCAGGTGGGAATGGTTCGACGGATGGATCTTGGGAACGACCGGGCAGAGGACCGGATGACCCACGGTCTCCAGGCCGGCCGCGTCCCGTATATACAGCGCGACCAGCATGGGACCCGAGGTGTCCATGGTGATCCGCCAGCCGGGCCCGCCTGTGTGGTGCATCCGATGTGCCTCCCTTGGCAAGACGTACTTTTTCAGTGTATTCCCGTTGGCCGCACAGGTTAATGGCGGGCACAGGTTAGTGGCGGGCACAGGTTAGTGGCGGTGCAGGTGATGGTCCCCGGCGGTCAGGCAGGGACCGGGTGCCGCCGGTCGAGGGTCGCAAGGTGCGCCTCCAGGACGTCGCGGCACACCTGTGCCGTCATCCATTCCGGCTGCAGCAAGGCATGCAGGACCAGCCCGTCGAGGGTTGCCAGGAGCCGCTCGGCCTCGGTGACCAGCTGTTGCTGGTCCGGCTCCGCGCCGTCTCCGGCGAGGGTGAGGACCAGACGGCCGACGACGGCGGCCACCGCCCGGTGGCTGCGGTCCGCCTCCGGTACCAGGAAAGGGCGGGTACGGGCTGCGGCCTTGAAGGCCATCCAGACGCAGGCGTCCACGGCCCGCTCCTCATCGAGCGGCAGCAGTTCCTCCAGCAGCGCCAGCACGGCGGTCCGGTGGCCGGGGGTGCCGGGCGCTGCCGCGGCGAGCTGCTCCTCGGCGCCGAGCAACCGGCCGGTGACGCTGTCAACGGCGACGCTGAAGGAGTGGATGAGCAGCTCGTCGCTGCTGGCGAAGTAGTGCCGCACGGAGCCGACGGCCAAGCCGGCCTCGTCGGCCACCTCACGCAGGGACGCCCGTTCCAGGCCGTCGGTGGCGATAATGCGGAAGACCGCGTCGACAATTTCTTGGCGCCGCAAAACAGCGTCGACAAATTTGGGCATTGCTCTTTTTTAGCACGCACGTGCCCCGTCCACGGCGAACCACGCCGTCCCACCCGTCACTCCTGTACCAGCCACGGGCACTTCCGGCACGGAAAACGGCGGCGGCCGCGCCCCGGGAAGGGTACGCGGCCGCCGCCGTCAGGCTGTGCACAGCAGTGCAGTGCCGTCGGATGGGACCTAGACGGCCGGGTAGTTCCGTTCCGGCTCTCCCGTGTACAGCTGGCGCGGGCGGCCGATCTTGGTGTTCGGGTCGCTGATCATCTCGCGCCACTGGGCGATCCAGCCGGGGAGGCGGCCGATCGCGAAGAGCACGGTGAACATCTTCTCCGGGAAGCCCATGGCCTTGTAGATCAGGCCGGTGTAGAAGTCCACGTTCGGGTAGAGCTTGCGCTGGATGAAGTAGTCATCCTGCAACGCCTTCTCTTCGAGGCGGAGGGCGATCTCGAGCAGTTCGTCGTTGCCGCCGAGCTTACTGAGGATCTCGTGGGCCGTGGCCTTGACGATCTTGGCGCGCGGGTCGTAGTTCTTGTAGACCCGGTGGCCGAAGCCCATCAGGCGGACGCCGTCTTCCTTGTTCTTGACCTTCTCCATGTAGTCCTCGGGCTTGATGCCGTCGGCCTGGATCTGGCGGAGCATCTTGAGGACGGCCTCGTTGGCGCCGCCGTGGGCGGGGCCGAAGAGGGCGTTGATGCCGGCGGAGACGGAGGCGAAGAGGTTGGCGTTGGAGGAGCCGACCAGGCGGACCGTGGAGGTGGAGCAGTTCTGCTCGTGGTCCGCGTGCAGGATGAGCAGCAGGTCCAGGGCCTTGGCAACGACCGGGTCGACCTCGTACTGCTCGGCGGGGAGGCCGAAGCTCAGGCGCAGGAAGTTCTCCACCAGGTTCATGGAGTTGTCCGGGTAGAGCATCGGCTGGCCGATGGACTTCTTCAGCGCGTATGCGGCGATGACCGGCATCTTGGCCAGCAGGCGGTAGGTGGAAACCTCGACGTGCTCGGCGTTGAACGGGTCCAGCGAGTCCTGGTAGAAGGTGGACAGCGCGGAGACGGCGGAGGAAAGCACCGGCATCGGGTGCGCGTCGCGCGGGAAGCCGCTGAAGAAGCCCTTGAGCTCCTCATGCAGCAGGGTGTGGTGGCGGATTCGCTGATCGAAGGCCTCCAGCTCGGCCGGCGTCGGCAGGTTGCCGTAGATCAGCAGGTAGGACACCTCGAGGAAGCTCGAGTGCTCGGCGAGCTGCTCGATCGGGTAACCCCGGTAGCGCAGGATACCGGCGTCGCCATCGATGTATGTGATGGCCGAGGTGGTGGCCGCCGTGTTCATGAAACCGGGGTCAAAGGCAACGGCGCCGGTCTGCTTCAGCAGCTTGGAAACGTCGTAGCCTTCGTTTCCTTCAACAACCTTGATGCGCGGGAGCTCAAGCTCGCCGCCTGCATGACGCAGGGTTGCGCTGGTGGTCTCAGTCATGGATTCTCCTCATGAGGCCCTGGGCCCCTGTTGAAAGCTTGATCCAACATCTGGTGAAGCCGCCCACGGAATCCGCATCTGCATGCCGGTTCCAACGGCCGCGCTGCCTTCTTGTGGAAAGCCACCATTGATCGTCAGTTAAAAAGTACCGGGAGTTCGCGGGTGGCACTAATCCGCGGGGCCTTCAAGGCGGCGATTCCGCGCTTTGTGTGCCCCGCGTCACAGCATCGTTACGGTCCCGTAGCCAGACGCTCCGCCGCGGCGTCGATCCGCTCGTCACTGGCCGTCAGCGCCACCCGCACGAAGCCGTTGCCGGCGTCGCCGTAGAACACCCCGGGGCCGACGACGATCCCGCGGTCCGCCAGCCGCCCGACCGTGTCCCAGGTCGGCTCGCCCGCGGTGGCCCACAGGTAGAGGCCGGCGCGGGACTCGTGAATGGTCAGGCCGAAGGCCTCAAGCGCGGGTACGATCCGCTCGCGGCGGCCGCGGTACAGGTCCTTCTGCGCGGTGACGTGGGCGTCGTCGCCGAGTGCAACGCGCATGGCCTCCTGGACCGGGTAGGGCACGATCATCCCGGCGTGCTTGCGGCTGTTCACCAGGTTGGCCATCAGCGCACCGTCGCCGGCGACGAAGGCGGCCCGGTAGCCGGCCACGTTGGACTGTTTGCTCAGCGAGTAGACCGCCAGCAGCCCCTCGTGGGAGCCGCCCGCCACCCGCGGGTCGAGGATGCTGGGTACGGGTTCGCCGCCTCGCTGGACGTCCCATTCGCCCCAGCCGAGTTCGGCGTAGCACTCGTCGGAGGCGACGACGGCGCCCAGCTCACGGGCCTGCGCCACAATCCGGCGCAGGGAGTCGGCGTCGCGGACGCTGCCGGTGGGGTTGGCCGGGGAGTTGACCCAGACGAGCCGGACACGCGAGCGGATGCCGGCGTCGAGTTCATCGAGGTCGTCGGCGGCGACGTGCTCCGCGCCGGCGAACGTGGCCCCGATGTCGTAGGTGGGGTACGCGACGGTGGGCCGGACGACGACGTCGCCGGGCTTCAGGCCGAGCAGGAACGGCAGCCAGGCCACCAGTTCCTTGGACCCGACGGTCGGCATGACGTTCTGCGGGTCGAGGCCGGGGACGCCGCGGCGGCGCTCGAACCAGGCGGCGATGGCCTCACGGAGGGCCGGGGTGCCGTGCACAGTCGGGTAGCCGGGAGCGTTGGCCGCGGCCCGGAGGGCGTCCTGGACCAGGGCGGGCGTGTCATCCACCGGGGTGCCGATGGACAGGTTGGCCACTCCCCCGGGGTGCCCGGCGGCGCGGGCGCTGTAGGGCGCCATCGCCTCCCACGGGTAGTCGGGCAGGCTGAGGCCGAAGCTGCGCACCGCAGAAGTCACCGTGGATCCGTCCTAGTGGTCTTGGTTCTGCGGCGGCAGGGCGGCGATCATCGGGTGGTCGGTGTGGGTGTTGCCGATCTTGGCGGCGCCGCCCGGGGAACCCAGCACGTCGAAGAACTCCACGTTGGCCTTGTAGTAGTCCGCCCACTCTTCGGGGGTGTCGTCCTCGTAGTAGATCGCCTCGACGGGGCAGACCGGCTCGCAGGCACCACAGTCCACACACTCGTCCGGGTGGATGTACAGGGAACGCTCACCCTCGTAGATGCAGTCGACGGGGCACTCCTCAATGCATGCCTTGTCCTTAACATCTACACACGGCTGCGCGATTACGTACGTCACGACCCTGGCCTCTCCACGTTGGCTCCGGCTTCCGCCGGGCATTCTGCCCCGGCCTGAGCGCCGGGCTGCTGACTTCCGAGCCTATTATCCCCCAGCCCGCTCCCGCCAACCTACCCGGCCGTCACAGACGCACGCGGCAGGCGGTCCGCCCGCGGACCTAGGATGGTCCGGTGAGCGTTTCCCCTTCCCGGCCCCGTGACTTCCTGGCCTCCGCCGCGCCGGGCACCCGGGTGGTGGTCCGGTACCGCATCGAGGGCGGCCTGACCGACGCGCTGGGCGAGCTGCTGGGTTGCGACGGTACCGAGTGCACGGTCCGCACGCGCCGGGAGGACACGGTCATCACGCTGGCGTCCGTGGTGGCGGCGAAGGCCGTGCCGCCGCCTCCGCCCCGCCGGGCGCCGCGGGTGAGGCCGGGCTCTACTGAGCCGGAGAAATCCCAGGACGCGGCCGGCCCGGAGGAAGCCTAGGAGGCGGGTTCCTCGACGCTGTCCGGGAGCTTCCGCATGGACATCAGCGGCGAGAACAGCACCGGCGCCACGGAGAGCAGGCTCAGCGCGGCGCCCAGCCACATGGCCGGCACCATCCCGATGGACTCGCCGAGGAAGCCGCCGATCAGGGCCGCCACCGGCATGACGCCCCAGACGACGCAGCGGACGGAGGCGTTCATCCGGCCCAGCAGCCGCGGCGGACAGACCCGCTGCCGCATGGTCAGCTGCATGATGTTGTAGACCAGCGCGCCGAAGGTGGTGCCGAACTCGGAGATGGTCAGCAGCACCAGGGCGTTGCCGGGTTCGGTCTGCAGGGCCGCTACCGGCACCAGCACCAGCGCCAGCGACCCAAGCAGTGCCCCCGCCGGGATGACCCGGCCCTCGCCGATCCGGCGGGCAAGCCACGGGCCGGACACCGCGCCCAGCAGGCCGCCCGCGGCGCCGACGGACATGATGATGCCCATACCCTGGGGACCCAGCCCCAGCTGCCGGAGCACCAGCACCGGCAGCAGCGTGAACACCAGCATGCTGGCGAAGTTCATGCCGGCGGTGCAGAGCACCACGCGGCGGATCAGTTCGTGCCGCACCACAAAGGAGAGGCCCTCGCGGATCTCGGTGCCCAGCGAACCGTGTTCCCGGGCCGGGCGGGGCTCCTCACGGTCGCGGGTGCGGGTCAGGAACACGGCGGAGAGCAGGTATCCCACGGACTGGCCGACAAAGAGCACCGGCGCCGTCACCACGGCCAGGAGCGCTCCGCCGGCGGCTGGCCCGCCGATCCGGGCGATCTGGGCCGTGGCCTCGAGTTTGGAGTTTGCCTCGCCCACGTGGCGGGCGGGCACCAGCAGGGGGACGAAGCTCTGATAGGAAACGTCGAAGAACACGGTGGCGACGCCGACGACGGCGGAGATGACGTAGAGGTGCCAGACCTGCAGCGCACCGGCCCACCAGAGCAGGGGCACGGCGCTGATCGCGACCATCCGGACCAGGTCCGCGAGGATCATGGTGCGGCGCTTGAGCCAGCGGTCCACCCAGGCGCCGGCAGGCAGCCCAACCAGCAGGAAGGCGGCGAGTCCGGCGGCGTTGAGGATGCCCACCTCGAACTCGGTGGCGCGCAGCAGGGTCACGGCCAGGACGGGGAACGCGAGCTGTCCGAGCTGGGCGCCGAGCTGCGAAAGGGACTGGGCGGTCCAGAAGACGCCGAAGTTGGCGTCACGCCAGAGCGAGGCCTCCCGGGCAGTGTCCCCCGGTGCCTCAGCGTCCCCGCCGACGTCGGAATCCGCGGCGAAGTCGGCGGGTTTCTGGGCTGTCACCGGGTCAGCTTTGCAGTAGAGGTGACAGCTGTCAATCACTTCGCGGCGCGCCGGGACGGCGTTGCGCCGCACGGCACCGGCAGAACCGGGAGGGCCGCTTAAACGGCTCTGCCGCCGGGCGGCGGTTGGACCGCCTGCCCGACGGCAGTTCGTGGTGGCGCTGGACGCGCCGATGCCCTGGCGGGCTGGACCCTAGGCCTTGGCGCGGGCGCGGTTGGCCTTGGCCCGCTCGTTGGAGTCCAGGATCACCTTGCGGATACGGATGTCTTCCGGGGTGACCTCGACGCATTCGTCCTCGCGGGCGAATTCGAGGGATTCCTCGAGGGTCAGCTCGCGCGGCGGGGTCAGGTTCTCGAAGGAGTCCGAGGAAGCGGCACGCATGTTGGTGAGCTTCTTTTCCTTGGTGATGTTGACGTCCATGTCATCGGCGCGGGAGTTCTCGCCGACGATCATGCCCTCGTAGACCTCGGAGGTGGGCTTCACGAAGAAGGAGCCACGTTCCTGCAGGTTGATCATGGCGAACGGCGTCACGACACCGGCACGGTCGGCAACCATCGAACCGTTGGTGCGGTATTCGATCGGGCCGGCCCACGGCTCGTAGCCCTCGGAGATCGAGGCGGCGATGCCGGCACCGCGGGTGTCCGTGAGGAACCGGGTGCGGAAGCCGATCAGGCCACGGGCGGGAACGATGAATTCCATGCGGCACCAGCCGGTGCCGTGGTTGGCCATGTTGGTCATGCGGCCCTTGCGGGCGGCCATCAGCTGCGTCACGGCGCCGAGGTATTCCTCGGGCACGTCGATGGTCATGTGTTCCATCGGCTCGTGGATCTTGCCGTCGATGGTCTTGGTGACAACCTGCGGCTTGCCGACGGTCAGCTCGAAGCCTTCGCGGCGCATCTGCTCGACCAGGATGGCGAGGGCGAGCTCGCCACGGCCCTGGACTTCCCAGGCGTCGGGACGCTCGGTCGGGAGGACCTTGATGGAGACGTTACCGATCAGTTCCTTGTCGAGGCGGTCCTTGACCTGGCGTGCGGTGACCTTGGCGCCCTTGACCTTGCCAGCCAGCGGGGAGGTGTTGATACCGATGGTCATCGAGATGGCCGGGTCGTCGACGGTGATCAGCGGCAGCGGCTGCGGGTTCTCGGCGTCGGTCAGGGTCTCACCGATGGTGATTTCCTCGATGCCGGCGACGGCGACGATTTCGCCCGGTCCGGCGGACTCGGCCGGGACGCGGTCCAGTGCCTTGGTGGCCAGCAGTTCGGTGATCTTGACGTTCTTGAGCTCACCGTTGGCGCGGGCCCATGCCACGGTCTGGCCCTTGCGCAGGGTGCCGTTGTAGATGCGGAGCAGGGCGAGGCGGCCGAGGAACGGGGAGGCGTCCAGGTTGGTGACGTGTGCCTGCAGCACACCGTCCGGGTTGTAGGTCGGGGCCGGGATGTGCTCAATGATGGTCTTGAAGAGCGGTTCCAGGTCCTCGTTCTCCGGGGCGGTGCCGTCGGCGGGCTGCTCGAGGGAGGCACGGCCGACCTTGGCGGCGGCGTAGACGACGGGAACTTCGAGGATCTTGTCCAGATCCAGGTCCGGAACCTCGTCCGCGAGATCCGAGGCCAGGCCCAGGAGCAGGTCCATGGACTCGTGCACGACTTCCTCGATGCGGGCATCGGGACGGTCGGTCTTGTTGACCAGCAGGATCACGGGCAGGTGCGCGGCGAGGGCCTTGCGCAGCACGAAACGGGTCTGCGGCAGCGGGCCTTCGGAAGCGTCCACGAGGAGGACGACGCCGTCGACCATGGACAGGCCGCGCTCGACCTCACCGCCGAAGTCGGCGTGGCCGGGGGTGTCGATGACGTTGATGGTGATGGTCTCGCCGTTGGAGGACGGTCCGTTGTAGGCCACCGTGGTGTTCTTGGCCAGGATGGTGATGCCCTTTTCGCGCTCCAGGTCACCGGAGTCCATGACGCGGTCTTCGAGGTGGTTGTGCTCGGCAAAGGAGTTGGTCTGCTTGAGCATGGCATCGACCAGGGTGGTCTTGCCGTGGTCAACGTGGGCCACAATCGCGACGTTGCGCAGGTCACTGCGCAATGCAGTGGCTACCGCAGTGTTGGTGGTGGTTTCAGACATGCGTTATTGCTCGATTCAGTGGTGAAGTCAGCTGTTGTATCGCGACATTTCCGACCGGAACGCACGACAGGAATGGCCCGTTCGCACAGGGCACCTGCATCCATTCTAGCGGCTCGGGCATTTATTGGCCTAAATCGCCCGCCGGCGCGGGGATCCCCGGGCACCGGGCCCGGCGCCCGGCGACGGCGGCGGTGGCCCGTCGGCGTCGTGTCCACGTGAGGAATGTCACTGGCTTTTGGGAGCGAAGTACCGCATTATTGCCGTGGTAAAGAAAAGCAAAGCCCGGAGACCCCAGATGCGAATCGCCTCGGCTCTGACCCGCTACGCCGCACCTGTGATCGCCACCGGCGTTCTCCTGGCCGGCTGCGGGCAGGCACCCACCACTTCCTCGTCCGGCCCGGACTCACCGGCCAGCGCCAGCGCCAGCGCCCCCGCCTCCGGCGTACCCGGAAAGTCGGCGGCCCGTGCGGGTGCAGGTGCGTCCGGCGAACCGGTCGCCGCCGGCGGGCAGAAGTCCCTGCTGGCACCCCTGCCCAACCCGGCCACCATGGCCCCGGGCACGGTATACCGCAACCCGGCCAACGGCCGGGAAGAGGTCATCGTGGCCAACATCTCCCGGACCGCGCTCCTGATCGGCGACTCCCAGTCCGAACCGACCAATGGGTGGCCCCGGCAGGGCCTTTCCGCGGCCGGGTACGACGTCTTCTTCTGCGGTCTGGGCGGAACCGGCTATGTCGCGGCGAACGGGAAGACCGGCAACTACGTCGACGCCCTGCAGCGCGGGGACTGGAAGCCGCCCTACGGCGCGCCCGCCCTAATTGTGATGGAAGGCGGCGGCAACGATGCAACCCGCGGGGCCACCGACGCCCAGATCGTGGCCAACGCCGAGCGGCTGATCGCCTCCCTCAAGCAGCGCTACCCCTCCGCCCGGCTGGCGATGATCGGCACCCTGGCCCGCGGGGCGAACTACGGCGGCGGCCGCCGGACCCAGGTGGATTCGTTGCTGGGCGGCCTTGCGGCCCGGCATTCCATCCCGTTCATCAGCACCGGCGACTGGCTGACCAAGTACAACCTGACCTCGCAGATGGCCGACGGCGTGCACATGAACAGCACCGGCCACGCCGCGCTCGGTACGATCCTGGCCGGCAAACTCAAGGATCTGGGCCTCGAACTGCCCCCGCCCGGGCCCGTGACCACCGAGCCCGGCAACTAGGCAGCGGTACCGGAGGACCGGGAAGAGTTAAACAAAGGGAGCCGGTGACCCCCCCCCGGGGTGGTCAACGGCTCCCATTGTTAGTGAGGGCCCGCAGGGGCGTCCTGCCTGGAGGTCAGGCGACGTCCGGTGGGAGCATCAGCTTGGCGCCGGGGATGGCGTTCAGCAGGGCCTTCGTGTACTCCATTTGCGGCGCGTCGAAGACGTCGTCGGTCGAACCGGTCTCCACCAGCTTGCCCTTTTCCATCACGCAGACGTGGTCCGCGATCTGCCGGACCACGGCCAGGTCGTGGGTGATGAAGAGGTAAGTCAGGCCCAGCCGCGACTGCAGGTCCGCGAGCAGGTTGAGAACCTGCGCCTGGACCAGCACGTCGAGTGCGGAGACGGCTTCGTCACAGATGATGACCTCGGGATCGAGGGCCAGGGCACGGGCGATCGCGACGCGCTGGCGCTGGCCGCCAGAGAGCTCGTTCGGGTAGCGCTGCATGGTGGACTGCGGCAGGGCCACCTGGTCCAGCAGTTCGCGAACCTTCTTTTCCCGGCTGGCCTTGGTCCCGATCTTGTGGGTCCGCAGCGGTTCCTCGATGGTCCGGAAGATGTTGTACATCGGGTCGAGGGAACCGTACGGGTCCTGGAAGATCGGCTGGACGCGGCGGCGGAACGCGAAGATTTCCTTGGCGTTCAGCGTCGAGGTGTCCACGCCGTCGAACACGATCTTGCCGGAGGTGGGCTGGAGCAGGTTCAGCACCATCTGCGCCACCGTGGACTTGCCCGAGCCGGACTCCCCCACGATCGCCGTCGTCGTGCCGCGCTTGACGCTGAAGGACACGTCGTCCACCGCGGTGAAGTCGGTGGACCGGCCCAGGCCAGAGCGGAGCTTGAAGACCTTGCGGAGGTTCTCGATCTTGAGCACCTCGTCCGGCTTCGCGGCCTCGACCAGGCCTTCCTCGGCGGGGGCGAGCAGGTCCTCGGACTCGACGCCCTGCTCCTTGGCGACCTGGATCCGGCGGGACGCCAGCGACGGCGCGGAGGAGACCAGGCGCTGCGTGTACGGGTGCTGCGGGTTGCGCAGCAGTTCCAGCGACGGACCCGATTCCACCACCTGGCCGCGGTACATCACGACCACCTTGTCGGCGCGTTCGGCGGCGAGGCCGAGGTCATGGGTGATCAGTAGCACGGCGGTGCCGAGCTCGGTGGTCATCTTGTCCAGGTGGTCGAGAATCTGGCGCTGCACGGTCACGTCCAGGGCCGACGTCGGCTCATCGGCGATGAGCAGGCGCGGCTGGCAGGACAGGCCGATGGCGATCAGCGCGCGCTGGCGCATGCCGCCGGAGAACTCGTGCGGGTACTGCTTGGCGCGCCGTGCGGCGTCCGGCAGGCCCGCCTGCGAGAGGACCTTGGCGACGTCGTCGGGACCGTCGGGCAGCCCGTTGGCCTTGAGCGTCTCGCGGACCTGCTGGCCGATCTTCCAAACCGGGTTGAGGTTGGACATCGGGTCCTGCGGGACCATGCCGATGCTGTTGCCGCGCAGTTCGATCATGCGCTTCTCGCCGGCGTTGGAAATGTCCTCGCCGTCGAACAGGATCTGGCCGCCGGAGACCCGGCCGTTGGTGGGCAGCAGGCCGATCGCGGCCAGCGCGGTCGTGGACTTGCCCGAGCCGGACTCGCCCACGATCGCGACCGTTTCGCCCGGCATCACGGTGAGGTGGGCGTTGCGGACGGCGTTGACGTCGCCGCCGCCGGTCTTGAAGGTGATCGCCAGGTCCCGGATTTCCAGGAGCGGACGCACGGCGGCCGTTCCCTCTTCACGGATTTCAACAGGGGTGTTCATGGCTTCCCCTTTCATCGCTTGCGCGCTTTGGGATCGAGAGCATCACGGAGGGCGTCGCCCAGCATGATGAAGCTCAGAACGGTGATGGAGAGGGCGATGGCCGGGTAAAGCAGCGGCATCGGGTTCGAGCGCAGGGAGGCCTGCGCTGCCTGGATGTCGTTGCCCCAGGACATCACGCTGGGCGGGAGGCCGATGCCCAGGAAGGACAGCGTGGATTCGGCCACGATGAAGGTGCCCAGGGAGATGGTGGCCACGACGATGATCGGGGCCAGCGAGTTCGGCATGACGTGACGCATCAGGGCGCCGAACTTGGAGACGCCCAGGGAACGCGCGGCGGTGACGAAGTCGGCGTTACGGACCTCGATCACGGCACCGCGGGTGATGCGGGCGATCTGCGGCCAGCCGAACGCCATCAGGATCAGCACCAGGGTCCACGCGGTGCGGTTGGAGCGGAACATCGGCAGCTGCATGACGACGATCGCGCCGAGGATCAGCGGCAGCGCGAAGAAGATGTCGTTGATGCGGGCCAGGACCGCGTCAACCCAGCCGCCGTAGTAGCCGGCCAGGGCGCCCATGATGCCGCCGATGACCAGGACACCGATGGTGGTGAACAGGCCGACGGTCACGGAGGAGCGCGTGCCGTAGATGACGCGGGCGTAGACGTCGCAGCCCTGCTGGGTGAAGCCCAGCGGGTGGCCGCCGGTGGGGCCGCCGTCGGAGTTGGCCAGCTGGCAGGCCTCGGAGGTGGGGTCGATGCCGGAGAACAGTCCCGGGAAGAGGGACACGGCCACGACCACCAGGATCAGGAACGCGGAGATCAGGAACAGCGGCTGCTTGCGCAGGTTGCGCCAAGCCTCGGCCCAGAGGCTCAGGGGTGCCTGGTCCTCCTTGACCTTGTCCGTGGCCTGCAGCGGGGTCTCGGAGAAGTCGGCGACGAAGTGCTCGATGTGGCGCGGGGCGGGCATCGAAGCGTCCTGCCGTGCGGGATTGGTTTCAGGAGTCATAGCGGATCCTCGGGTCAAGCCAGGCGTAGAGCAGGTCAACGAGCAGGTTGGAGAGGCAGTAGATCAGCACCAGGACGGTGACGATCGAGACCACCGTGGGTCCCTCGCCGGAGAGCACGGCCCGGTAGAGCCGGTTGCCGACGCCGGGCACGTTGAAGATGCCTTCGGTGACGATCGCACCGCCCATCAGGCTGCCCAGGTCCGCGCCCAGGAAGGTGATGACGGGGATCAGGGAGTTGCGCAGGATGTGCACGCGGACCACGCGGAACCGGGACAGGCCCTTAGCGGTGGCGGTGCGCACGTAGTCGGCGTTCATGTTCTCGATCACCGAGGTGCGGGTCAGGCGCAGCACGTACGCGAAGGAGCCCAGACCCAGCACGATCGCGGGCAGGATCAGGTCCTGCACCGTGGCCGCGGAACTGACCGTGGGCTTGGCCCAGCCGAGCTGGACGCCGATGGTGAACTGCAGCAGGAAGCCAAGGACGAAGATCGGGATGCCGATGACGATCAGGGACGCCACGAGGACGGTCGCGTCAAAGAGCTTGCCCTTCCGCAGGCCGGCGATCAGGCCGAAGATGATGCCGAAGACGGCCTCGAAGATCAGCGCCATGATGGCCAGGCGGGCGGTAACCGGAAACACCTCGCCCAGCACGGCGGCGATGGGACGGCCGGAGAAGTCCTGGCCGAGGTCGAAGGTGAAGATGCTCTTGAGGTAGAGCAGGTATTGGATCCAGAACGGCTGGTCCAGGTGGTACTGCGCGCGGAGCTTCGCGGCGACGGCCTCGTTGACCGGCTTGTCGCCGAAGAGGGCGACGATCGGGTCACCGGGGAGGCTGAAGACCAGGAAGTAGACCAGCAGCGTTGCGCCCAGGAAGACGGGGATCAGTTGGAGAAAACGCTTGAGGATGTAGGTCGCCATCAGCGAAGCACACCCTTGTCAGCAGGCATCCGGTCCAGGGATGCGGCGGAGTTGTTCATCGAAGAACCTTTTCACTTTGGACTGCAGCCCGGCGCCGGGTCGGTCACGGAGGACGGGCTGCAGAGTTCACCCGAGGCGGTGGCCGTCAGGGCGGACTGTCAGGGAGAACTTGCGGGGATCTGTCCGGAAAACAGAGTGGAAGCAGAACAACGGCGGAGGCCCCAATCCAGGCAGCCCCCGCCGTCGTTCAGTTATTTACTTGCCGCTGATGTTGTAGTACAGCGGGACGCCGTCCCAGCCGTAGTCAACGTTGGTGACCTTGTCGCTCCAGCCGCCCTGGGCAACCTGGTACCACAGGGGGATGGCCGGAAGGTCGGTCAGGAGGATTTCCTGAGCCTTGTTCATGGCCTTGTTGCCGTCGGCGACGGTGGAGGCGTTCAGGCCGTCGGAGATGGCCTTGTCGAACGTCGGGTTCGCGTACTTCGCGTCGTTGGAGCCGGCACCGGTCTTGTAGATCGGGCCGAGGAAGTTGTACAGCGACGGGTAGTCGGCCTGCCAGCCGGCGCGGATGGCACCGGTCAGGGTCTTGGCGGTGGCGTCGTTGCGGGCTTCCTTGAACGTGGCGTAGGGCTTGCCCTCAACCTTGATGCCGAGGGTGTTCTTCAGCTGGTTCACAACAGCCTCAACCCATGCCTTGTGGCCGCCCTTGTCGGCGTTGTAGGCGATGGTGAAGGTCTTGTCAGCGTCCCACTTCTGGATCGCGTCGGCCTTGGCCCAGGCGTCCTTGGCCTTGGTGGCGTCGAACTTCAGGTTGTCCGAACCCGGGATCGAGTCGCTGTAGCCGTCCAGCACGGGGGCGGTGAAGTCCTTGGCGGGCTGGCGTGCACCGTTGAAGATGACCTTGGTGATCTCATCGCGGTTGATCGCCATGGAGATGGCCTGGCGGCGCAGCTTGCCGGCCTCGCCGCTCCACTCCGGCAGGTATTCCGGGATGGCGATGGTCTGGTTGCCGGCGTACGGCTTGTTGATGGTGCGGTCACCCAGGTCGGACTTGTAGTTCTTCAGGGCGCTCGTCGGGATGGTCTGCAGGATGTCCAGGTTGTTGGACAGCAGGTCCTGGTACGCGGCGTCGTCGTTCTGGTAGATCTTGAACGTCACGCCGGCGTTCTTGGCCTTGCGCGGGCCGTTGTAGTCCGGGTTCGGGACCAGCTGGATCTGCACGTTGTGCTGCCAGCCGCCGTCCGCCATCTTGTACGGGCCGTTGCCGACCGGCTTCTCGCCGAAGCCCTTCGGGTCCTTCAGGGCACCGGACGGGACCGGCACGAAGGCGGTGTAGCCCAGGCGCAGCGGCCAGTCGGATTCCGGCTGGGAGAGTTCAACGGTGAAGGTCTGGTCGTCAACGACCTTCAGGCCGGACATGGTCTCGACCGTGGAGCCTTCCTTGCTGGCCTCGTCGTAGCCCTTGATGGACTCGAAGAAGCCACCGCTGAGCTGTGCGTTCTTCGCGGCGGCACCGAAGTTCCAGGAGTCAACGAAGGTCTTGGCCGTGATGGCCTCGCCGTTGGTGAACTTCTGGTCCTTCTTGATCTTGATCGTGAAGTGCTGGCCGTCCTTGCCCTCGATGGACTCAGCCAGTTCGTTCACGGGCTTGCCGTTGGGGTCGTAGCTGACCAGACCGGAGAACATCATGTCGATGACCTTGCCGCCGCCAACTTCATTGGTGTCGGCGGGCATCAGCGGACGCTGGGGCTCGGAACCGTCAGCAATGATGACCTTGCTGGTGTCGCCACCGGTGCTGCCGCCGGCGGTGTTGGAACCGCCGCCGCCGCAACCGGTCAGGGTCATGGCAGCGATAGCCACCAGGCCCAGTGCTTTGGAAGTGCGCGAAAAACGCATTCCTCCTCCTAAGAGTTGTGGGAGTTCTGCGGGAGAGACTTGTGCTTCCCGGCAGGCGCGGGCACAGGGATATCCCTGTGACGTGGCCTACATATGGAAGTAGCCTAACCGCAAGATGTCCAGATCATGGAACTCCGTTGCCAAACCGTGACTCGACAGCACTGTGACGGCTAGCGTCAAGCGCAACGTATTTCAAGTCACAGATTACTGGCTGGTAGGATACGTGCCCGCTTCTCCCGTTCCTCCTGGATTCCCTCCCTGTTGCCTCTCTCCGAGCCCCTCTCCTAGCTGGCGCCCGAGAGCAGCTGGGCCCGCAGCTCGCGCCGCTCCCGCTGCTTCTCCGGGTCCGGCAGCGGCACGGCGGCCAGCAGGCGCTGGGTGTACGGCTCCTGGGGGTTCCTCAGGATCTGGTCGCGGCTGCCCTGTTCGACGATCCGGCCCCGCTGCATCACGCAGATGCGGTCGGCGAGGACATCGACGACGGCGAGGTCGTGGGTGACGAAGAGGCAGGCGAAGCCGAGTTCCTTCTGCAGGTTCTGGAACAGCTCCAGCACCTTGGCCTGGACCGAGACGTCGAGGGCGGAGGTGGGTTCGTCGGCCACCATCAGCTTTGGCTTCAGGGAGAGGGCCCGGGCGATGCCGACGCGCTGCTTCTGGCCGCCCGAGAGTTCGTGCGGGTAGCGGTTGCGGTAGTTGCGCGGCAGCTCCACCTGGTCCAGCAGCGCCTCGATCCGGGTTTGCAGCTCGGCACCCTTCGCGACGCCGGCCAGGAACATCGGCTCGCCGATGCTCTCGCCGATGGGCAGGCGGGGGTTCAGCGAGGAGGACGGGTCCTGGAAGACCATGCCCACGTGGCGGCGCATCTCGTGCAGCTGCCGGCCGTTGCGCTTGGCGGCGGAGATGTCCTGCCCCACCACCTTCATGGTGCCGGCCGCGACGGGCAGCAGGCCGACGGCGGCGCGTCCGATGGTGGTCTTGCCGGAGCCCGACTCCCCCACCAGGCCGACGACCTGGCCCGGGTAGATCGCCAGGTTGGCGCCCTCCACCGCGCGGAAGGCCGGCACCCGGCCCTGCTTGGGGTATTCGATCGCGACGTCGGTCAGTTCCAGGACCGGGTCGCCCTGCGGCTTGGCGGTCTCCGCGGCGGCGGCGAGGGCCGCGGCGTTGGCCCGTTCCCGGCGGAGAAGTTCCTCGTGCGGGATGGCCTCGAGGTCGGCCTGGGTGGCGGCGGCGAGGGCCGCGGTGACGTCGACGTCACCGTCGGCCTCCCCGCCCTGGCCCAGGTGCGGCACGGCGTCCAGGAGCGCCTTGGTGTACTCGTGCTTCGGGTTGTGGAAGATCTCCGCCGCCGTGCCGGTCTCCACAATCACGCCGCGGCGCATGACCGCGATCCGGTCCGCGAGGTCGGCGACGACGCCCATGTCGTGGGTGATCAGGACGATCGCGCTGTCGAGCTTGTTACGGAGGTTCCGCATCAGGTCCAGGATTTCGGCCTGGACGGTGACGTCGAGGGCCGTGGTGGGCTCGTCGGCGATCAGCAGCTTGGGGTCGCAGGAGAGCGATTGGGCGATCATGGCGCGTTGCCGCTGGCCGCCGGAGAGCTGGTGCGGGTAGGAGCGGAAGGCCTTCTCCGGATCCGGCAGCTCCACCAGCTCGAGCATCCGAAGCGCCCGTTCCCTGGCCTGGTCCGGGGAGACCTCGTTGTGCAGCCGGATGGTTTCCACGATCTGCGCCCCGACGGTGTAGACCGGGTTCAGTGCGGTCATCGGCTCCTGGAAGATGACGGCGACGTCCTTGCCGCGGACGGCCCTGATGTTGGCCTCGCTGCCGCCGAGGAGTTCCTTGCCGGCCAGCTTGACGCTGCCGCTGACGCGGCTGTTGCTCGGCAGCAGGCCCAGCAGCGCCATGGAGCTGGCGCTCTTGCCGGAGCCGGACTCGCCGACGATTGCCAGGACCTCGCCGGCCCGGACCTCGTAGTTCAGCCGGATGGCGGCCGGGACCCATTTCTTGTCCACGCCGAAGTCGACGCTGAGGTCGCGGACCTCCAGGACGACGTCGCCCTTGCCGGGGGCGGAGGGCTGCGCCGGGTCCACGGTGATGAAGTCAGTCATGATGGGGTGTTCCTTCCGCCGGGCCGCCGCACCGGGAATTTAGTGCGTTCGGCCGGAATGCTGAAATATGGGGGGCATGAGCACAGTGCCCGATGCCGGTAACGTCGAAATCTTCAAGGCCCGGACCAACAAATGGTTCGCCGGCCTGGCCTGGGGTGTGGGGCTGCTGGGCCTGGTCGTGACGGTGGCCTCGGCCGGTCCCGCGGGGCTGCTGGGCACCGCTCCCCTGCTGCTGGTGGCCTTCCTGGGCTGGCAGTTCTTTTGGCTTCCCGCCGTCGTGGTGCACGACGGCGGGGTCACCCTGGAGAACCCGTTCCGGTCCGTCGAGGTGCCGTGGGCGGCGCTGGTCCACGTGGACACCCGCTACGCCCTGACGCTCGTGACGGCACAAAAGAGCTACGCCGCATGGGCAGCCCCCGCGCCGGGCATCTGGGGCGGCCGCAACGCCCGCCCCGAGGACCTGCGCGGGCTGCCGGACACCAGCTACGGCCCGGGCAACTCGGTGCGCCCGGGAGACCTGAAGACCACCGACTCGGGCCAGGCCGCCCGGCTGGTGCGCAGCCGCTGGCAGGCCCTGGTGGAGAGCGGCGCCCTGGCCGCCGGCGAGGCCGCCACCACCGCGGTGTCCGTGACCCCGCGGTGGGCGGCGATCGCCGTCGCCGTGCTGCTGCTGGCGGCCAGCGTCTGGACCGTCGCCGCCGTCTAGCCTGCGGCCCGGGTTCGGGGCTGTCACCTTAGTCGTCCTTGGTGCCATCGAAGGCGGTGACCGCGGACTTTTCCGCTGCCGGCGAGGCACCCGCTGCAGCGGGAGAACCGGCGGGGGTGCCCGCGGCGGCATCGGCTTCGCGGGCCTTCTTGGCGTTGAACTTCTTCTGCCGCGGGTCGAAGGCATCCCGCAGCCCGTCGCCGATGAAGTTGATGCTCAGGCAGATCAGCACGATGAACAGGCCGGGGAACCAGAACAGCCAAGGCCGGGTGGCGAAGGCCTGCTGGTTCTGCGAGATGAGCAGGCCCAGGGACGTGTCTGGGGCCTTGACCCCGACGCCCAGGAAGCTCAGCGCGGTCTCGGTGAGGATGGCCGCGGACATGGTCAGGGTGACGTTGACGATCAGGACGCCGACGGCGTTGGGCAGGATGTGCTTGAAGATGATCCGGGCGTTGCTGGCACCGGAGATCCGGGCGGCGTCGACGAATTCGCGTTCCCGCAGGGACAGGAACTCGCCGCGCATGAGCCGGGCGAGGCTGACCCAACTGATCAGGCCGAGGAAGATGCCCAGGGCCAGGACGCCGTTGCTGCTGGCGAAGGAAGCGAACCAGCTGCCGGAGTCACGCCGGCCGGCCATCTGCGCCATGACCGCCGCGAGCAGCAGCGCCGGGATGATGATGATGACGTCGGTGAGGCGCATCAGGATGGCCTCGGCCCAGCCGCGGAAGTAGCCGGAAATCGCCCCGACCAGGACGCCGAGCAGGCCGGCGATCAGGCCGATGACCACCATGACGGTGATGGACTGCTGCGCTCCGCGCATGGTCATGGCGAACAGGTCGCGGCCGATCCGGTCCTGGCCGAAGGGGTGCTCGCCCCAAGCCAGCGGCCAGAGCGAGGAGGTGGGGGCGCCGTCGTTGACCAGGGCGGAGACCTGCTCGTGGTTGTACTTCCACCAGCCCGGGATGCCGAGGTAGCCCACGGAGGTGAAGGCCATCAGAAAGATGATGGCGAAGACCACCAGGCCGATGATCGCGCCGGTGTGGCCGAGGAAGCGCTTGCGTACGATCTGGCCCTGGCTCAGGCCCTTGGCCTCGAGGACGGGTTCTATGCCGGCCGCGGGGGCACCCTTGAGGGCCGCGTCCTCGGCCATGATTTCGTCTTGCTGGCTTGGCTGGCTCATGCTTTTACCCTTACGCGCGGATCAAGTGCGGAGTAGGCGAGGTCCGCAATGAGGTTGAAACCCATGGCCGTGATGGCCACACAGACGAAGACGCCCATGACCGGGTTGGGATCGGTGTGGGAGATGCCGTCCAGGAACAGGAAGCCCATGCCGCGCACCGAGAACACGGATTCGGTGATGACGGCGCCGCCGATCAGGCCGCCGATGTCGAAGGCCACGATGGTGGCGATGGGGATCAGGGCGTTCCGGAAGGCGTGCCGCATGACCACTGTCCGTTCCGAGACGCCCTTGGCGCGGGCGGTGCGGATGTAGTCCATGTTCATGATTTCCAGCATCGAGGCCCGGGTGAAGCGGGTGTAGCTGGCCAGAGAGATGAGGATCAGGGCCATGGTGGGCAGGATCAGGTGGGTGAAGGAGTCAAGGCCCAGGATCCAGAAGTCGCCCTCGATGTTGGGGGTGCCGGCGCCGATCGTGGCGATCGGGCGGCCGCGGACGCGGCTGTTGTCGAAGTAGCTCGGCCAGGCCTGCATGAACCGGTCCAGCAGGATCATTCCGCCGACCAGGAACGAGGTGATCGCGGCGGCGCGCATGGACTGGCCGCGGTCGTAGCCGCCCATCAGGTAGCCGATGCCCAGGCCCACCAGGACGGCGGCGACGGCCAGCAGCACGATCATCAGGAAGGTCGCCTGGTCCAGCAGCGGCTGGACCACGAAGTAGAGGACGACGCCGACGGCGACGGCGATCAGCGAGGATTGCAGCGCCTTGCGGTTTTTCAGGCCCGCGGAGAGCAGGGTGACGGCGAAGGCGATGCCGACGCCCGCGATGGCGATCACCACTGGTCCGAGGCCCGGGTTCTTGAACCAGAGGGTCGCGGAGAAGTAGATCAGGACGGCGCTGACGAAGGCAAAGACGACGGCGCCGACGGTGAGCCGCCGCCGCAGTGCGCCGCCGGCGGCGACGGCGACGATTACGCCGAGCACCAGGCCGATGGCCAAAGCTACGGGGAGCGGGACGTCGGGGTCCCTTAGGAAGTTGTTGAAGCCGATGGCGCCGAATTCCTTGAGCAGGACGGCGACCCAGAAGATCGGCAGCGAGAAGAACAGGAACGCCATGAAGGTGACGCCGTAGTCCAGGGCGCTGTACTGGCGCAGGGCGGTGATGATGCCAAGTGTGATGCCGATCAGGATGGCCAGGATCGTGGCACCGGTGACCAGGGTCAGGGTCTGGATCAGGGCGTGGCCGAGGGCGTCCGTGACGGGCTGCCCGGCGATGTTCTTGCCCAAGTCGCAGGAGTTGGCGAACGGCACCAGGCACTGGGCCGCTCCGCCGAGCCAGCGGAAGTAGCGCACCGGGGCGGGGACGTCCAGCTGCAGCAGCTGCGTCCGGGCATCCATCAGGGCCTGTTTCTGCGGGGAGTTATTGACCCGGAATTCCTCCAGGGGGTCTCCGGACGCCGCCGTCAGGAGGTAGACCAGGAAGGAAGCGCCGAGAAGGATGAGGGCGGCCGTCATGAGCCGCCGGACTACGTAAGTCACCATGGGAGTACAACCTCGGTATTCAGGTCCTGGGATTGCCGGGACCGGTTGCTGGGTTCGCGCCGGCTGCGGGGATACGGCGGGCCAAACCTCTGTGGGGTGCCGCTAGAAAGGCGTCGGGACCGTGGAGCCTTGGTCCCGACGCCTTTCGCCAGCACGTGTTACTTGCGGTCGTCGGCTACTTCTGAGCCCACTCCCAGAAGTTCCACCAGACGCCGGTCTGGTTCGGCATGTACTTCACACCGGTGATGCGGTCGGAGTAGGCGTCAACGCCCACTGCCTGGAACAGCGGCAGACCGTACGCGGAATCCCAGATCTTCTTGTCGATCTGCTGGATGAGGCCGTCCTGCTTGCTCTTGTCGGTGGTGACGATCAGCTCGTCCATCAACTTGTCAGCATCCTTGTCGGAGAACTTGTTGAAGTTGGAGTCGTTGCCGGTCTTGAAGATCTGCGGGACGCCGGAAACGCCGACACCCGGGTTGATCCAGCCGAAGATGGTGGCGTCGTAGCCACCCTTGCCCAGGGCCTTGCCCCAGTCGGACTTGCCGAGACCGCCGTCGACGATCTTGAAGCCGGCCTTGGCGGCGGACTCGCGGATCAGGGAGAAGGCGTCAACGCGGTTGGGGTTGTCCTTGTTGTACATGATGCGGACTTCGGGGGTGGCACCGTTGAGCAGCTTCTTGGCGCCGTCGATGTCGACGTCCTGGTACGCGGAGGAGCCGTTGTTCTTGACCGAGTCGGCGTAGGCGGCCTGGTCCGGAACGAACAGCTGGGAGTCAAGCGGCTTGGCCTTGTCGTCCAGCTTCTTGACGATCTTGTCGACGATGTCCTTGCGCGGGACGGTCTTCATGAACGCCTCGCGGACGTTCTTGTCCGCGAACGGGCCGCTGTAGTTCAGGTCGATGTGATCGTAGGAGAGCTGGTTGCCCTGGTCGACGGTCACGCCTTGGCTCTGCAGCGCCTTGAGCTGGTCCACCGTGTCGGCGGAGGCCTGCGGGGCGATGATGTCCGCCTCGCCGTTCTTCAGCGCCTGGACCTGGGCGGCGGAGTCACCGATGTAGCGGACGGTGATTTCGTCCAGCTTGGCGTCCGGGCCCCAGTTGTAGTCCTTATTCTTGACCATGGTCAAGGACTGGTCCTGGTTGATGGTCTTGACGACGTACGGGCCATTGGAGAGGAAGAGCTCCGGGTCGGCCGGCAGGGTCTTGGTGTCGAAGCCGGTGTTCCAGAGGTCCGACATGGCCTTGAGCTGCGCATTGGCGGGCTTCGGGGCCTTGGAGTCGCCGCGGGGCATGCCCTTGAGCAGGCTCACGAACGCCTTGGCGTCGGCCAGGCCGGCCTTCTTGGCCAGGACGTGCGCGGGGATGTCGATGCCCGGGCCGCCGAGGGCGATTTCCCAGTCGGCGAACGGCTTGGAGTACTTGATGGTCATCGACTTGCCGTCGTCGCTCAGCTCCGGGAAGTCGGTGAGCGCCAGGCCGGTGGGGTCACCGGCGTAGGAGAAGTAGGAGGTACCGGTCTTCGCATCGGCGTCTGCGTCGTTGTAGTAGCCGGAGAAGGCCGCCCACTGCAGCAGGAGGTCGGCGGTGGTGACGGGGGTGCCGTCGGACCACTTCACGCCGTCGTTGATGGTGTATTTCACCGTCAGCGGGTTATCGGAGGTCTTCTCCATCTTGCCGAACTTTTCGTTGCGGACAACGTTCAGCTTGTTATCGATGTAGTAGAAGCCCGAGTGGGTGGCGTAGCTGACCTTCGAGTTGATGTCAGTGTTGCCGTCGGCGGTGTTCGGGTTGAACGTGTTGAACGCGTTAACCTCGACGACCGTTGCCGATCCGCCGGTTTTGCCTGCCGCGGCTGACGACGACGGGGTTGACCCGCCGCTGTTGCCGGCGCAGGCGCTGAGTGCGAGTGCAGCTGCCGCTGCCACCCCCACCGCTTTGGAAATACGACCGAAGCGCATTCCGCCTCCTTGTTTCTGTGGTGTGGATGAGACCTGCGCCAACGGCACCGGCCAGACGCCCACACTCCCCCAGCGGCAGTGTGGTTCGTCTCACATGGCATGAACTGTAAACCCGGGATAGGGCGGAATGGTGGGAAATTCGGACAGCACTATCGTTCGTTATCGAGCTGTAACAAACTATGATTCCGCCGTGTAAATTTTGTGAAAATTCGTTGACGAATACGTTACCGGGGGCTATTGACG
Organism: Arthrobacter sp. YD4; assembly: GCF_030410515.1. GTDB lineage: Bacteria > Actinomycetota > Actinomycetes > Actinomycetales > Micrococcaceae > Arthrobacter. The sequence goes on from NZ_JAUHHD010000001.1 coordinate 178,092, forward strand.
GCCCGGCAGAAATCCGCTTGACGGCGCCCGCACGAGCTCTCCCAGTTAAGCGGTAATTACCGGGCTCCCCGTGAAGTGAGCCGGTTCCCCGGATTGCCGCCCGCCAGCAGGGCCTCCGCGCGGCTCCGGTGGCGGGCCCGGGTCTCCGGATCCATCCCGTCCAGCAACGAGACGACCACCCGCGACCGTGGGTTCGCGGCGAACACCTCCCGGTGGTCCGCGATGAACGACCAGTACAGCCCGTCCCAGTCCGCGGCCCACTCTCCCGGCGGGAGGTCCGACATCTTCTTCAGGTAGTTACTGCCGGAGACGTAGGGCTTGGTGGTGATGGCGTCCCCGGCCGCGAACTGGCTCATGGCGTAGACGTTGGGGACCATCACCCAGTCGTAGGCGTCGATGAACAGTTCCATGAACCACTCGTAGACGGCATCCGGGTGGATGCGCAGCAGGGACATGGCGTTGCCGAGGACCATCAGCCGTTCGATGTGGTGGGCGTAGCCGGTGGCCAGGACGCGGGAGATCACCAGGTCCACCGGCGCCAGGCCGGTGCCCGCGTCCCACCAGCCCTCACCCAGTTCATTCCGATGGCCCAGCCGGTTTGCGCTGCGCAGGGCACGGCCGCCGGTGCGGTAGGTGGCGCGCATGTATTCGCGCCAGCCGATGACCTGCCGGATAAAGCCTTCCACCGAGGCCAGGGGCGTAGCCTCTGTGGCTCCGTCCAGGACAGCCTCGACCACCTCCCGTGGGTCCAGCAGGCCGATGTTCAGGGCCGGGGTGAGCAGGCCGTGGGCGATGAACGGGTGGCCGGCGGAGATGGCGTCCTCGTAGGGGCCGAAGTCGTTCAGCCGGTCCCGGACGAATTCACGCAGATGGTCCCGGGCCTCCCCGGCGCTGGTGGGCCAGGCGAAAAGCTTCGGGTCCCCTGGGGCGTCCGGGAACTCCCTGGCCACCCAGTCGATCGCGTCGGCGACGTCGCGGTGCTGGCCGGCCTGCGGGCCCCCGTCGAGCTGTTCCGTCGCGGGTCCGTCCAGTCCCGTCAGGTCGAAGCTGCCCTGCGGCTCGACGGCGGGATGGCCGGCGAACCGGCCCACCGCGGCGGGGGTATAGCCGCGCGGCAGCTTCTTGCGGTTCTCCGCGTCGAAGGACCACTTGCCGCCCACGGGCCGACCACCCTCCATCAGGAGGTCCAGCCTGCGGCGCTGCCACACATAGAAGTCGTGCATGCGTGCGGTTTTCCCGGCAAACCAGTTGTCGATGTCCCGGCGGCTGGTGAGGAAGTTCGGGGTCTCCAGCACGTCGGCCACGCGCGGCCGGTAGCCGCCGTCGTTCAGCGCGGCGCCCAGGTCCCGCTCCAGCCAGTCGTCGACGACGTCGAACCACGTCACCCGGGACGGGCGGCGGCTGCGGACCAGCTCGGCCAGCTGATCGCCGGAGGGCCGCCCGGCGTCGCTGGCCAGGACCTCCACCTCGAAGCCGCGGCCGCGCAGCCGGCGGGCGAATCGGGTCATCGTGGCCCGGTGCAACACCAGCTTCTGGGCATGGAACGAGTACTGGCGGAACATCAGATCGTGCTCGATCAGTACGAACACGGTGCCGGCCGCCGCGTCCAGGTGCTGGTCGAACAGCTGGTGCGGGAGGACAAGGCGCAGTTCCGGGCCGGGGCTCATGACCCAACGATAAAGGACTCCACGCGGCGGTCCCCGGCCTCAGCCCTGAGTCAACCCAGGTCCAGGGCCTTGAGGACGCGGGCGACGCGGGCCCGCTGCTCCGTGTCCAGCCCCCGGATGGGCAGCGGAAGGCTCGGCCCTTGGACGAGGCCCAGCTGTTCGGCCACCGCCGCAACAACGCGGAGGCTGCCGCCGAACTCCTGGAAGAGTTCCCACAGCGGGCCCAGCCGCGTGGACTCCGCCGCCGCGTCCGCGGCCCTTCCCTCCTGGACGGCCCGCGTGATGGTGAGCGCAGGCCCGGGCAGCGTCCCGGCGATCACGGAGTACCAGGCGTCGCAGCCAGCTGCCAGCCCGGCCGCGGCGGAAGCATCCCCGGAGATGCCGATGGTGACATGGGCGGGGATGACGGCCCGGATCCCCGCGACCCGCGCTCGGGCCTCCGCCGGTCCGGCGGGGACGGCCGGGATCTTGATCGAAGCGATCCCCGGGAGCGCCGCGATGTCCGAGTACAGTTCGGTGGTGAAGGTGAAGCGGGTGGTCCCGGGATTGTCGTAGACAATGACGGGCAGCCCCGTGTGCCCCGCGACCGTCTCGAAGAGCCCGAAGACGTCGTCCGCGGTGAGTGGCTGGTAGGTCATCGGGGCGAGCAGGACTCCTGCGGCGCCGGCGCCTTCGGCGGCGTCGATATGGCGGAGGACGTCTGAGGTGCGAAGCGCGCCCACCCCGACGAACACTGGCACGTCGCCGGCGTTGGCGACAGCCAGGCGTGCCACACCGGCCCGCTCCTCCGGGCTGAGGTAGGCGTAGGAGCCGGTGGACCCGAGGGCCGTGATCGAGTCAACCCCGGCCGCGGCCAAGCGCCGGACGAGGCCACCGAACGCACCCTCATCAACCGCGTCCCGTGTCAGCGGCGTCAGGGGGAAGGCACTCAGGCCGGTAAAGCTGGGGTTCACTGGATGCTCCTTGCCATGGCGGCCCACTGTATAGGCGGGCCCGAAGGGCAGCGGCCGGCCCTTGCGCCTAGAATACTGACATGCCCACACGTGTTCACGAGTTTGACTGGCCAGACCGGGTGGTCGTCGGCACCATCGGCGTTCCGGGGGCGCGGACGTTTTACCTCCAGGTGAACGCCGGGTCGCAGACGGTGAGCATCGCCCTCGAGAAGCAGCAGTCGGCCCAGCTGGCGGAGAAGATCGACGAGATCCTCGACCAGCTCTTCACCGTCGACGGCAATCCCTTCAGCGTGCCGACCAGCACACCGGTCGAACTGGTCGACAACGATCCGCTGGCACCCGTCCAGGAGCAGTTCCGCGCGGGTGCCATGACGCTGGGCTGGGACCCGACGACGGCCCAAATCATCATCGAGGCCTACCCGATCACCGACGTCGACGCCGATGAGGACGATGATTCGTTCGACGACGACGCGGACGACCGCGAGATGCTCCTGGTGCGCATGCCGGTGGGAACCGCGCGGGCCTTCGCCAAACGCACCCGGGAGATCGTGGGAGCCGGGCGTCCGACCTGCCCGCTCTGCGGCTACCCGATGGACCCCGACGGTCACACCTGCACCCTTCCCGGCATGTGATTTCCCCTGGGAGGGCCAGGTTCTTCCGGCCCCTCGGGTCTTCAGTGGGTCAGGACGCGCCGCCCACGAAGGCCGTGCTGGGGAGGTCTTTCTCGCCGTCAACGATGGCGGTGACAATGCGGGCGGCCACCGCGTCCGGGTCCAGCGCCGCGCCGAATTTGGGTGCCTGCCCGGCGATCGGATGCTCGGACAGCGCGGTGCCGGTATGGCCCGGCCTCGCGTCCAGGATCCGGATCCCGGCGCGGCGGAACTCGCGGCCGGCGGCCACCGCGAAGGCTGCGAGCGCGGCCTTTGACGCCGAATAGGCCGCCAGCCCGGCGACGGGCGCCTCGGCGACAATCCCGCTCAGGGTGACCACGAACGGGTCCCGGCCCCCCCCTCGCCGACTCCGCCAGGTGCGGCTGGGCCCCGGCTATCAACTCGATGACACTGGTGGTGTTCACGGCGAAGAGTTCGTCCACCGTTGCCGGGTCCAGGTCCGCCGCTGCGCCGAAGGCGACAACACCCGACGCCACCACCATCCCGTCCAGCCGGCCGTGCTGGGCCATCACGCCCTCAAGCACTTCCCTGACCGCGGCGGGCGCGCGCAGATCCTGTCCGCCGGAGCGCGAGGACCGGACCACGGCGGCTCCGCCGTCCTCCAGCCGGGCGGCGATGCGCGACCCGAGCCCTCCCGTGGCACCCAGCACCAGAACAACTGCACCCTCAAGCGTCGTCATGGCTCGATCCTAATGCCCCGAGTGGAAAGGGTAGCCAGTTCCCCGCCGCTACCAAGCGGGCCCGCTACGCGGTCCTGCCGCGTTTGGATGCACGAACGGCCAGAGCCACCAGCGTGGCGGCCCCGACAACGGCCGCGACGGCCAGCAGAATCGTGTTCCTCGTTGCCGGAGTGGACGTGCTTGCCGGGGCTTCCAGGCCGCGCCTCGCGACCTCGGGGACGTTCCATTCTGAAGCTGAGGGGAAAATTCCCGGCGGCAGTTTCTCCTCGCGGAGTTCGCGGCGCTTCTCCAGACGCTCCCTGACCTGCTCATTCGGCGCGGAGACGGCGTCGTCCGCTGCCAGCGCCGTCGGGAAGTCGATGATGTACGGCTCGCCGTAATACGCCGAGGATGCCACGGACTCCAGCCAGGTGAAGGGCGGTTCGTCCACGCCATGGTCGGCGAAAGCGGCCCGCAGCCGCTTGATGATCTCGTCGTGGCTCCTGCCCTTGGAGTCCTTACTGACCTCGAAGATCGCCAGCTGGAGCTGCAGCTTCGCCTCGGCGTCCGGGTCGTTCGCCGCCGGGTCTTGGCCGGTCGGGTCCTCGACCGGCAGTTTGGCGTTCACGTCGGCGGACTTGCTCTGGTCAGGATTCAAGGGGTTCCTTTCGTCGTGCGTCTTCGCCGTACGCCCCGCTGCCACAAGCCGGAGACATTCGACGACGACGGCGCGCTTGTCATCGCGGACTACGCAGCCACGGTGTGGCTCCTACCGGGATTATCCCCCACGATACCGACAGCAGACTTAGTATCGCGTGGGATTTCCCACCGCCTCTCGCGCGGCGGTGGGGAGGGTGACCGTTCAGGCCGTCGAGCAGAAGGCTGGTCAGGCGCTCTTGGTGACGCTCGGCGGTTCTTGCTCCGGCCCGGGGTCGGGCCCTTGTCCGGGGCTTGGACGGGCGCCGTCCAGGAGTTGCTGCTCCCCGTGCACTACCTGATTGACGTACCCCGTGAGACGGTCCGCCTCGGCGCGGTAGTTGTCCGGGTCGGCCAGCGACATCGTCGCCTGGACAAACAAAGTCCCATTCTTCGCTGCCACCCGGAGGAAATGGGCCGGCCGTCGGCCGTCCATGATGATAGTGGCTATCACGGCAAAGCTTTGGTCAGCATCGGTGAACGCCGAGGCCCGCTGGTACGTCGCGGTGAACGACTGATCCTCCAGGGTCATGGTGGCCGGGGAACAATCCGGCAGCTTGGTTATGGAGCGGAACGCCAACGCCAACGCCGCATCCCGGTCCGCGCTGAGGGCGATGAAAACGGGTTCGGCACGGGCTCCGCTGAATGTTCCGGCGGAGGGTATTCCTTCTGCCATCAGAGTGGCCCAACCGATCACGTCTGAGCACTCGGCCGGGATGACCTGTGCCGAACCGGCACCGAAATGCAGGGACTGGTTGGTGTCCCACAGCCGTTCGCCGGTAAGAACCTCCCCCGTCGCTCCTCCCGGCCCGGCCACTATGCCTGCCAACGTCTCGACGTCGGCCTGTGAAAAGAGCCGCGTCCCTTTGGCGTTGACCGCGGAGTCTTTCGGGGCGGCCGTACTGGTCGCGGAGCTTGGGGTACCGGAATCCGCGCCGGGTTCGGCCGGAACGCAGGCGGCAAGGAGGATCGTCACGAGTGCTGCCGCCGCGAGACTGTGAAGAATTTTCGCCCTCGACATCATGGTTCCCCCAACCTTGCCCGGATGTGACGTCATCCTATGCGAACCCGACGGCGTCGTTCACTCCGCTTTCGTGAGTAATTCAGCCGATCCGCACCTGGAGATTAGGTGAGCCCGCAGGGCCGCCCTCACCGCAACACCCTCGACCCGATCCGGTCCTAAAAAGGGCGGCCCCCTCCCTTGCCGCCTCTGTGACACCAAAGAGGCAGGAGGGACATGAGTGACAACTGTCAAAATGGGTGCGAAACTCTGTCACGACGTGATGACAGTTTTTGTCAACACGGATCTTGGTGATCCTCAGGGAGATTTCGTGAAGAAAATTCTTAGTGTCTCAGGGACGTTCCTGCTCTTGGCTGGCGCCCTTTCATCGTTCGCCCCGCCGGCAGTCGCACAGCCGGCCCCGGCCGCCAACTGGCATGCGCAGCGCGTCTGTGGCGACGCCCCTGGCGGTTACGCATCGTGCTTCGCGCTAAAGCTCGTTGACGACGCGGCCGCGGCAAGCCCGGCCCAGGGCGGTCGTGCCCAGCCCGCGACCACCACGCCTCCGGCAACCGGCAAGACCCCCACTGACATTCAGGCCGCCTACAACATCGCGGGCCTCAACCCGGGCGGGCGCACCGTGGCAATCGTGGACGCCTACGGTTATCCGAATCTTGAGCGCGACCTCGGCGTGTACCGTGCCCAGTTTGGTCTGCCGGCGTGCACGGTCAGCAATGGGTGTCTCAAAATTATGGACCAAAACGGCGGCAGCAAGCTTCCGCGCTTTGACTCTGGCTGGGCCGACGAAACGGCGTTGGACGTCGACGCCGTTTCCGCCGCGTGCCCGGGCTGCAAGATCCTCGTCGTCCAGGCGTCGACTCCCAGCATGGCCAATCTCGGCACGGCCGTAGCTACGGCAGCCAGGCAGCCCGGCGTCGTTGCAATCTCCAACAGCTACGGCGGCGGCGACTCCGCCGACTCCAGCTACGGCGCCTACTACAACCACCCCGGGATCGCGGTGACGGCATCAACCGGTGACAATGGCTACACCGGGTCGTCCTACCCCTCCTCCTCGAGTTACGTCACAGCAGTGGGTGGCACGTCGTTGTTCAGGGCTACGAGTGCCCGCGGGTGGAGCGAGTCTGCCTGGTCCGGAGCGGGCTCCGGATGCTCCACCGTCAATGCGGCCCTGCCGGCGGCAGCCGCGTTTGGCACCGGGTGCAGCAAGCGCGCCTCTGCCGACGTCTCCGCCGTCGCAGATCCGCAGACGGGGTTGTCGGTCTACGCGCCGACCAGCAGCACCGCCTCGTCCTGGGCGCAGTACGGCGGCACCAGCCTGTCCTCGCCGCTGATCGCCGCCATGTATGCACTTTCCGGCAATACCGGCAACTCATCCACGTTGGCCAACTCGCTCCCGTATTCACACACCGGCAACTTCAACGATGTCACCTCGGGATCCACGGGCAGCTGCCCGGTAACGCAGTGGTGCCTCGCCGGCACCGGCTGGGACGGACCCACCGGCGTCGGCACGCCAAACGGGGTCGCGGGTCTCTGACCCCTATCCATAACCGACCCAGTGATGGCCGGCAGCCCACGGCTGCCGGCCATCACTGCATTCTTGGCCATTTCAGGAGTCCTGGAAATCGAGGCCTACGCTTCGAGACGGAAGTCCGCTACGTTCCGTCCCGGAACGCATGAGGCCAAGGTCCTTCCCTACCGTCCCAGCGAGCGGCTAATTTGCCTGAGGGCGGCATCATAGGCCCCGTCCCACGTCCAGCCAGCCGCCGGCGCCCCGGCAAGTTCCAGTGACACCATCCCATGGACTTGGCCCCACACCGCGCCCACCGTCGAGGCGATCTCATCCCCCGGGGCTCCGGGCAGCGCAGCCTCGACTGCGGCGAACAGCGGCCCCATCGCCGGTTCAGCGGCTCCGGGTGTCGGCCGGCAAGGCACCTGGCTGGTCAGCGAACCCCCGAACATCAGGCCGTAGAGGACAGGATGCTCCAAGGCCCAGGCCCGATAGGCCAGCCCTAATGCTTCGACACCGCCGTGGGCCGCGTCCCGTTGGGAGGCAGCAAAGGACGCGAAGCCGTCGTCGAGTACGGCACTCAGCAGTTCCGCTTTACCCCCGAAGAGTGAATACACCGCCGTCGTCGATGTTCCCGCGGCAGCGGCCAGACCGCGCAGCGATACGCCCGCGGCGCCGTCGCGGGCGATCAGGGAGGCGGCGGCGTCGAGCAGCCTCCGCCGCAGGTTGTCGTCATGAACTACGGGTCTTGCCATGGGACCAGTATTCCATAACACTGTTCTGTAACACTGTTATGGAAGGAATGAGACATGGCGGATCACGTTCACACAGGGCGTTTCACGGCCGCTCCCGAAGGACCGGTGACAGTCTTCCTGATCGGAATGCGGGCCAACCGATGGTGGAAACTCGGGAAGGTGGCACAGGTGGCGGCGTCCATGCCCACGATGCTTGGCTACCTGGCCAAGACGCCGGAGGCCGGGCTGCTGGGCTATCAGCAGTGGTTCGGCCGGACCACGATCATGGTCACCTACTGGAAGAGCCCCGAGCATCTGCAGCGGTTCGCGGCGGACCGCTCCGCACCGCACCTTGAGCCCTGGCGCCGGTTCATGCGGGAATCAGCCGGCACCGGCGACGTCGGAATCTGGCATGAGACCTACGAGACGATCCCGGGTGGAAGGGAAAGCATGTACAGCGACATGCCGGTGTTCGGGCTGGCAGCAGCGACCGGCCACGTCCCGGTCGGGGCGGGACTCAACACCGCCCGCCAGCGTTTGGAGGCAGACAGGGCACATGGTCCTCTGGCCGAATGAGGCGTCTCAGCCGAGGCCGGCAGGCGGCTTCATTTTCGCTCGGAAGCCCAAGAAAGCGGATGGCCGCCGGGAACAGGTGTTTCCGGCGGCCATTCCTTTGCGGTCCTTGGCGGACTAGACGTTGAAGCGGAACTCCACCACGTTACGTTATCGAATAACCTTTACCTCATTTGCCGACTGCGTCGTTGAGCCGCGCAGGGTGGGGCTACCCTCGTCGGGCTCGTCCCGGTCCCCTGACCTAAGTACCGCCAAGAGTGCTCTCGTCCCAGGAGATACCGGAGGCCTTAGCATCGAGCCCTCGCAACCAGCTTCAGGGCGTCGGCGCCCGTTATCGTGTGCCGGTTAGGGTGGCCAGGGCGACCGCGACCTGTTCGAGGGAGTCCGTCGAGAGGCCCGACAATGGCACGTTCGGCTTTCGGCTTGCGAAACGGCTGGTGCGGAGGTTCGCCGCGACGTCCTGGAACCCCGGGGTATCTGCCAGCTGACGGAGAAACGAATCCATTACCGCAGCGTCGGGCCGTTGTTCCTCGGACATCTTCGACATCCGGCCGAAGTTGAGCTCTACCGACGTTCCCTGTCCCCTGAAGTAGAAGAGCGAGACTGTTCCCAGACGCGTTTTTCCATGGTCCAGGATCGGCAGGCTCCCCGCAGGGTAAATCGTCCTGGATCTGGAGAATGTCAATCCGGCCGAACGTGCTGACGTCAAGAGAACATCCAGCCGGTCGGCATTGTCCGGGTCGTGCTCTTGCACCCAGGCCCGGATAGTCCTTTCATCCCACACGGTTGCGCCCAGGCTTACCGGCGCAGGCTTGGCAGGAGTCCCCAGGTACTTCCGCAAGACGCCGGCGAATGTGTCCGCTGTGGCCACGAGCCACTCGATGAGCTCCGTTGACTGAGCCTCGTTCTGGAAGTCGCCGGGACGGCTGATGGTGAGCTTGGACGCCTTTCGGTCGGGTCTGTCGTCCCACTCGAGGCCGAAACCGAGGTCGGCCTCGAGGGCGCCGCGCTGGGCCCGCAACTTTGCGTAGAGGTCCTTGTCGTCGCCGATCCAGAACTGCGTTGCAACGCGGTTTGTCTGAGAGTTTACCTGCAGAAGGATCTGCCCGCGGGGATCCCCTATTCGGACCTCGTACCAATTTTGCGGGTAGGGTCTGCGCCACGTGTCGATATTGGTCGCGGTCGCAACGCCGTGGCCCCGTACTCGCTCGAAGAATGCATACTGGGCGTCCCTCAGCGATATCCCGGTCCCGGCACGGGCTTGAGGCTTGAGTATGTTGCGGCGTGCGGTGATCGCGTCCCCGTCAACTTCAAGCCCGGCCGCTTCAGCGAGTTCTTCGGCGCCGATGAATTGCTCCGGATCGGCGTGGCCCTGTGCATCAAACCGGAGCCCCTCTTCCTCGAGCAGCACGCGTGGGTCATCGTTGCGGCCAGGGTCGGTCCAGCGGAAACCTGGTGAGACGGTCCCGCCGCTCTGCAGGACCCTCCAAGCGTTGGCCATCGGATAGCTCGCGATAATCGCGGCCAGTGGTTGCGCCCACGTGCCAGCCACGATCGCGACGTCACCGTACGTCGTCCAGCGCCCAGCCGGGATCTCGGCAATGATCGCAGCAAATTGACTGCGGAGCACGGACGGCTCATCACGGACGGCGATGATGCTCTCATCCGGCCCCGGCCACAGCTCGATGATCTTCTCTGCCAGCTCAGCGCTCCGGGCGTGGATCTCGCCCACGCCCCATGAGGCGTTTGCGGCGATGGCCTGGTTCATCGAGACACCACTCTTGGCCAGCATCTCGCGCTTCTCGTCGAACGGTTTGTTGCTTAGCTCGCTGTTGTACCCGCTCAGGGTCAGGTTCCCAAGCGTATGCACGACACGCTCGTGTTCGTAGTCGATGTCGGCGTCGGCGCTGAAACCACCTGCAAACGTCTTGCGCACCGACTCCGTCATTGTTTGTGGCAACACATGCTCTATTGTCAGGTGCCGGGGATCGATGTCGACGATCTCCTTCGGGCGGTATGCCTCTTCGAGCCACTGCAGGATGAGCTTCTTCTGTGGTCCGCGGCCCTGCCAGTAAAACGCGACTGTCTTGGCGGCCTCTCGAACGTCCGAATCGGTCGCGAAGTGTTTGCGGCCGCGGGAAAGGTAGTCACGCAGGGCGACGTCGATGTGCTCCGCGTCACTGATCGCGCCTACAGCTTGGAGGAGGGTTCGGTTCAAGTTAGCGGTGGCGCGCCCGATGACGATGCGCCGCACGAAGTATGATTCCAGGTACGTCAGAGCCCGCACGACGTCGTCGTCAAGTGCAGTGCCGTCAGCTCGTCGGGCGAGGACTTGCATCACCACCGGGTACGCCGTGGTCGAGCCCCAAGCCTTGATCCTCTTAAGACGACGGCGGACCTCAGGATGATTTTCCCCGGAAGGCTCAAGAATCGTCGAGAGCACATCACCCAGCTTGGCGATACGGATAACCTCGGCCTCTAGCTCATCGACGTTTCGTAATCTCTCGAGCCGACGCTGTTGTCCGATGTAGGTGTCCGATTGCTTTGCCCGGTCGTCGCGCTGAGCTAGATCGAGCCAGAACAATAGTTCGAGATTCTCAGAGTCGAGCTTCCTTTCCAGTGGAAGCCAAATGTTCTCGTAGATCGCCTCTGCACGATCGCCCAGCCTCATGAACACATAGTTTTTGAGCAGGTCGCTTTGCGTGAGGCGGAGGCCAGTGTTGTTCAGCGATTCAAAGATGCGGTGCGCGTTGTCGGAGGGCTCGGCGGTGACGACTACTAGTGCCAACCCACGGACCACGGCGGCTTCGAGCAGCTCCAAGTTTCGTGGGTCCTCCGGGTCGCCGGCCGCGGCGATCTTGGAACGGAAGAATCGGTACGCAGCACCGATGGCATCCTCGCCGCCAGCATATGGTGCACGGTTAAGTACCGCCATATAGGGTGCCCGGTCAGTCTGGGTTGGCAGGACTTTGAGCGGCTTTCCGTTGTCGAAGACATTGATCAGGTACTGCGCGTCGATTCCATTAGCGCGTTCGGTATGCCCCGCTTCAACCAGATGGTCGCGGAGTGCGGCCAGAAGGAGGGTCAGTGTGGTCAGGCGCTGCTGCCCGTCGACCACAAGGAATTTGTTGACGCCGATGGCACCGAAATCAGGACTGCTCGCCAGTACCAGTGACCCGATGAAGTGTGAGGCCTTCGGGTCCTCTCCCATAGAGCGCTCCAGCTCGACGACGTCCGACCATAGTTGGTCTAACTGCTTTTTCCCCCACGAGTACACGCGCTGGTAGAGCGGAACCTGATATTGCTTCTTGCCTTCCAGAACACCCGCAAGCGTCCCGTTCTCCGCCCGAACCACACATGCCTCCTTGGGGCCCTAATGATGGAATGAGACTACCTCGCTGTCCCCAGCGACGACGTGAAGTTTCGCGCCTCCGACCACTTTTTGATTGGCATCTGACTGGCTTTTCGGGCCGTGAGTGGCCTGGGGTGAAGGTACGCAGTCCGATCCTGTCAGCGTGGAAGGGGGGTTAAGTCCGAGCTGAGACTCTGATTCCAAGTTCCCAATGGGGGTTAGTCTCGAGAACTTTGACCACCGACTTGGCCGGAGGCCACCGGAGGGTATCCGTTTTGCGCATTGAACTCCGCCCCCCATCGGGCTCCGTCCGCGGTCAGGGTGACTGGGTCTGCACGCCATTCCCAAGTGCCGCCCTAATTGTAAAGGTGCCGATCTATTGCACAATGATTGGCGGGCGATATTGTGTCCATCACGACGCATGACGCTTTATTTGCTTGGAGGGTAAATGGATGAGGGCTCTCTCGAAGAAGGCACACCGGGCCTAGAGAATCCACGGGCCACAGGTCGACGCTGGCCGTTCGTCCTGACGATCATTCTCCTGTCAGTAGTCGCAGCTTTTACCGGCGCAGGATTCGCGTACAGCAACAGCTCCGCGCAGGCGTGGCGGGATAGTGCAGCCCAAGCAGCGAGCGACCTCGCCTCGACGAAGGAGGCATTGGCAGCGGCGGCCCAAGAGCGAGACCAACTTCGCGGAGTGCGCGACGAGCTGACCCAGACCAAGAGTTCACTGGCGGACATGACCTCAAAGTTCAATGCAACGACGGACAGGATCCGGTCCCTCTCCAACGAAAAGGCCCAAGTCGGTGATCAGGCCGCCTTAATGACCGGATTCGTAGCAACTTCACGCCAGGTCACGCAGGAAATGGATCAATGCATCTCAGCGCTCCAGACCCTTGAGGGCTACCTGATCAACTCCCGATCCTATGATTCCGTGTCTCTGGCGAACTACACTCAAACCATCAATAAGGGTTGCAACCAGGCCCGAGCGGACAGCGACGCGTTGTCGAGGCGGCTGGCCGGATGATATTCCCCCCTCGGGTTATCCTCCGCGGCCTCCTGCCTATGTTCGTGGCTGCGACCCTGGCCGGATGCGTCCCAGTCGCTCCGCCCTCGCCCGGTACTCCGTCCACCGGGACTCCAGCAAGTGGAAACCCGGCCTCGGTCCCGTCCATGCAACCTGCAGGCGGCCCGTCGGTAACACCCGGAGGGTTCTCGGACTACGAACGAGCTGCGCTTAGGGTTCGCAACATCGGGTGCGGGGGCGTCGCCCGAGGATCAGGCTTCGCTATCGCCGATCATGTGTTCGTTACCAATAGACACGTCATTGGTGGTGCATCGGTTCTCCAGGTAAGCACCTACGACGGGCATGACATTGACGTTGTGGCCACCGGGGCGGTGACGTTCGCGGACCTTGCCCTGGTTTGGACGAGAGAGGCGCTGCCCCAAACGATCCAGCTCGCGGCAGCCAATCCCGCGATTGGTGCCAGTGTGACTGCTATCGGTTATCCGCTCGGCGGTCCGCTAACTACAAGCCATGGCAAAGTCCTTGCTTACGCGAAAGACCCGATCGGATGGTCGTCCTTGCCCATGCTGATGAACGATGCCCCGATTGAGCACGGCAGCTCAGGAAGTCCCCTCATCGACGCATCTGGGCGCCTCGTCGGCGTCGTCTATGCCGGCGGACCGAGTCAATTCGCCGTGCCGGTCGAGGTTCTGAAGGCAGCCCTGGCCAACCCCAGCGCCACTTCCCATAACGCAAACTGCGACGGCGTCCTTGGCGGACCGGCATCCTGAATACGGCGATCTAACATCGTCGATATCTGCGGGACTTTGGAACTTGTCCGCGGCGAACGGGCGAGACGGACCTACCTTAGTTTGACGATTGTTCCCGATTGATCCGTCCATTCCACGCCCTAACCGCGGGGGGGCTTACCCGGCCCCAGGACGTTACTCCATTGCTGGATTCGCATCGCTAGCCTGGCTATATCGAGCCAGTACTCAGATGCTCACAAAGCAGTGCTGCAAAAGCTGATGGCCGCCAAGAACCTAAGTTCCTGACGGCCATTGCACTATGTTTCAAAAGGTCACAACCTACACATTAAATCTAAATTCCACCACGTCGCCGTCGGCCATGACGTATTCCTTGCCTTCGATCCGGACCTTGCCGCGGGACTTGGCCTCGGCCATGGAGCCGGCGTCGATCAGGTCGTCGAAGGAGACCACCTCGGCCTTGATGAAGCCGCGCTGGAAGTCCGAGTGGATGACGCCGGCGGCCTGCGGGGCGGTGTCGCCCTGGTGGATGGTCCACGCGCGGGTCTCCTTGGGACCGGCCGTGAGGTAGGTCTGCAGCCCCAGGGTGTGGAAGCCGACGCGGGCCAACTGGTCCAGGCCGGACTCGTCCTGGCCGTTCATTTCCAGCATCTCGCGGGCCTCTGCCTCGTCGAGTTCGACGAGGTCGGACTCGAGCTTGGCGTCGAGGAAGATGCAATCGGCGGGAGCCACCAGGGCGCGCAGTTCATCCTGCTTCTCGGGGCTGCCGAGGATGCCCTCGTCGGCGTTGAAGACGTAGATGAAGGGCTTGGCCGTCAGCAGGCCCAGCTCCTTCAGGTGTTCCATTTCCAGCTTGTCGCTCTTGATCGAGGAGAAGATGGTGTCGCCGCGCTCCAGGACCGTCTGGGCCGCCTTGACGGCTGCCAGCTCGGCAGCCTCGCGCTTCTTGATCTTGACTTCTTTTTCGATCCGCGGGATGGCCTTCTCGATGGTCTGCAGGTCAGCGAGGATCAGCTCGGTGTTGATCGTTTCCATGTCCGAGCGGGGATCGACCTTGCCGTCGACGTGGATGACATCGGGGTCGTCGAACACGCGCACCACCTGGGCGATGGCCTCGGCCTCACGGATGTTGGCGAGGAACTGGTTGCCCAGGCCTTCGCCCTCGGACGCGCCCTTGACGATGCCGGCGATGTCAACGAAGGACACTGCGGCCGGCAGGATGCGCTGGGAACCGAAAATTTCGGCCAGCTTCTCCAGCCGCGGGTCCGGCAGGTTCACGACGCCGACGTTGGGCTCGATGGTGGCGAACGGGTAGTTCGCCGCGAGCACCTGGTTGCGGGTCAGTGCGTTGAAAAGAGTTGATTTGCCGACGTTGGGCAGTCCGACGATGCCAATAGTAAGAGCCACGAGGATTGATTCTACCGGTAAACGGCTCCCCGGCGTCGCTGGCTAAAACTGTCAGAGGTGCGTGCCAGAGTGAAGGCATGGACGCTTTCGCACTCATTCTTGCCCTCCTGATGCTGCTCATCGGGGCCGCCGCCGGCGGCGGTTTCGCCTTCGTCGTACTCCGCCGCCGCTCGGCTGGCCTCGAGCAGGACTTCGACGGGCTGTCCGCCCGGCTTTCCGAGACCACGGCCCTGCTTGCCGCGGCCGACGCCGAACGCCGGCTCCTCGCGGCGCAGAACCGCGAGCTGGGCGACGCGCGGGCGCAGGACGGCAGTGTGCTGCGCGCCCTGGCGCCCGTGGCGGAGAAGCTTTCCGCCGTGCAGCAGCAGGTCTCGCTGCTGGAGCGGGACCGCCTTGAGCAGTATGGCCAGCTCGCCCAGCAGCTGCAGGAAGCCAGGCTCTCGGATGAGCAGCTGCTGCGCTCCACCCACGCCCTGGAATCCGCCCTGCGGTCGAACAGTGCGCGCGGCCAGTGGGGCGAGGTGCAGCTGCGCCGCGTCGTCGAGGCGGCCGGCATGCTGCGGCACGTGGACTTCCACGAGCAGGTCCACAGCAGCGGCCCGGACACCGCCGTCCGGCCGGACCTCGTGGTCCAGCTCCCCGGCGCGAAGCAACTCGTGGTGGACGCCAAGGTCCCGCTAACCGCCTACCTTGAGGCGCAGGAACTCGGCGCCTCCGGCCGGGCCGGCCACGCCTCAGCGGGGACCGCGGGGCAGGGCCCGTTGCTGGCGGCGCACGCCAAGGCGCTGAAGTCCCATGTGGATGCGCTGAGCGGCAAGAAGTACTGGGACATCCCCGGCAACGCCCCGGAACTGGTGATCTGTTTCCTGCCGGCCGAATCCATCCTGGCCGCGGCCCTGACGGCTGATCCGGCCCTGCTGGACTACGCCCTGTCCCGCAACGTGGTGCTGGCCTCCCCCGGCACGCTGCTGGCCGTCCTGAAGTCCGTGGCCTTCACCTGGCGGCAGGACGTGCTGACCGACAGCGCGCGGGAGCTGTTCGAACTGGCCCAGCAGCTTTACGAGCGGATGGGCACCCTGGGCGAGAACGTCTCCAAGCTGGGTTCCTCACTCAAGACGTCCGTGGACCGCTACAACTCGATGGTGGGAACCCTTGAGGCCCGGGTGCTGCCGACGGCGCGCAAACTCAATGCCATGGACACCGCCGGGCTCGCCGCACCGGTCACCGTCGAGGTGACACCGCGCTCCGTGGCCGCGCCGGAGCTCCAGTACGAGGCCCCCGCCGTGGCCGCAGCCGGACCGGCCGAAGCGGGAGAGTCCGCTGCCTAGGAATTCGGCTAAGCCCTAGGAACCGGCCGCGGGGCGTGACCCGCGGCCGCCCAGGGCGCGGGAAACATCGCCGGCCTGCTTGAGCGTGGCCCGCAGTTCCTTGGGCAACGAGAACAGCAGGTCTTCCTCCGCGGTAACGACTTCCTCCACGGTGCCGTAGCCGTAGTCGGCCAGAAGCCGGAGCACCTCCTGGACCAGGACCTCGGGCACGGAGGCGCCGGAGGTGACGCCGACGGTGGCGACGCCCTCGAACCAGGACTCGTCGACCTCGTTGGCGAAGTCCACCCGGTAGGAGGCTTTCGCGCCGTACTCCAGGGCCACCTCCACCAGCCGGACAGAGTTGGAGGAGTTGGCCGAACCCACCACGATCACCAGGTCTGCCTGCGGCGAGATCTTCTTGATCGCCACCTGCCGGTTGGTGGTGGCGTAGCAGATGTCGTCGCTGGGCGGATCCTGCAGGGTCGGGAAGCGTTCCTTCAGCAGCCGGACCGTCTCCATGGTTTCGTCAACGCTGAGCGTGGTCTGCGAGAGCCAGATGACCTTCTCCGGGTCCCGGACGGTGACCTTGTCCACCTCGTGCGGGCCGTTGATGATCTGAATGTGTTCGGGGGCCTCGCCGGCGGTGCCCTCGACCTCCTCGTGGCCGTCGTGGCCGATCAGCAGGATGTCGAAGTCGTCCTTGGCAAAGCGCACGGCCTCGCGGTGGACCTTGGTCACGAGCGGGCAGGTCGCATCGATGGTGCGAAGGCCGCGGTCCTCGGCGGACTGCACCACGGAGGGAGCCACGCCGTGCGCGGAGAAGATCACCAGGGCGCCCTCGGGGACCTCGTCGGTTTCGTCGACGAAGATGGCCCCCTTCTCCTCCAGCGAGCTGACCACGTGGACGTTGTGGACGATCTGCTTCCGCACGTAGACCGGCGGCCCGTAGTGCTCGAGCGCCTTTTCCACGGCGATCACGGCGCGGTCAACGCCTGCGCAGTAACCGCGCGGGGCCGCCAGCAGCACGCGCTTTGGCCCGGAAACGGGGGCCGCGGCCAGGATTTCCTCCGGCGAACGCCGCCGGCGCGGAACGGAGGGCATCGGAATGGAAACAGCGGTGGACGTCATGTCCCCATGTTACCGGTGTTCGCTACGGCCGGGCCGTGGGCCGCCTGCGCGGGGCGACGACGCGGAGCACGATGCCGGCCACCAGCAGCGCACCGCCGGCTACCAGGGCGGCGATGATCCACTGCCCGAAGTTCGCGGTGGCGGCGTCTACGAATTCGCGCTTGAAGATGCCCGCGACGTCGTTGCCGCCCGAGGTCGCCAGGACAGCCTTCCCGGCCAGGTCCGAGCCGAACTTCCACACCGCTGCCAGCACGAGCGCGCCCAGGCCCATACCGGCCAGAACGGTCCACTTGCGGCGGGCAGCGACAAAAGCCAGGAGGAAGGCGATGGCCGCCCCCACTGCCACGGGCGTTCCCATCGGTGCATAGGCGGACACGCGTTCGATCATCTGGCGCTGGCTGGATTGCCCGATGTTGATCCGGACCGTGTCGGGGGCCTTCAGCGTTAGGGGCAGCGGGGAAGCCTCGGTGATCCGTTTCACCACCAGACCCACCAACGGTGCGACGTCGAGGGTCAGTGAGGTAGCGCCGTCGGTTTCCGGGGGCAGGGTCGACGGGTCCGCAAAGCTCAGCCGGTGACTGCGGCGGAGAGTCTCCGCCCAGGCATCCGCGTAGCCCGGAGCGGTGGTGAGGGACTTCGCCGCGTCGGTCAGGATCGGTTTGATCAGGTTGGCGAGCGCGTCCGGGAGCTGCTGCTGGCCGGTGCCGATGCCGTTCACCGCCGCCGTCGCCAGGCCCTGCTGGAAGGCGGGATCCTTGCCCAGCGGAGCGGTGAGGGCAACAAACCCGTCCTCCTGGACGATGTTGCGGTCCACCCAGAGGGCGGGGACGGCGACCGCGGACAAGGCCAGGCCGATCAGTACGGCGATGGCCGAGACAAAAGTGCGCACGAAAGTCTCCTGGTGGGTTGGGAGTGAAGCCATCCTACGGGTGAGCCCGGGCGGACGGTAAAACCACCGCGCGCCCCGCCACTAGGAGGCCTGCCGTTATAAAGTCGGACGCCGCTGGTATTGCTATGGATAGAGTTGAAGCCGGCCCCGCCGCCGGAATCGTTCCGCGACCACCACCGAAGGACCCGCAACCATGCACCTGGCACCCCGCGTCGACAGCCGCCGGCATGTCTGAGGAGACCGCCGAGGCCTCTACGCTGCCGGCCACTGCCGCCGGTACCAGCCCGGACAATCCGTGGCCGCTGCAGTTGCTCTCCCAGAAGCTGAAGGGCTACATCGACCGGGCACCGTCGGCGTGGGTGGAGGGACAGGTCATCGAACTGAACCGCCGCGGCTCCAACGCCTACCTGACCCTCCGGGACATCGACGCGGAGATCTCCCTGCCGGCGTCGGTCTGGAGCAGCGTCCTGGACCGGCAGGCGACCCCGCTGGAGCGCGGCTCACGCGTCGTGGCCCTGATCAAGGCCGAGTTCTGGCTGAAGACCGGCCGGCTGAACATGTCGGTCAAAGACATCCGCCCGGTGGGGCTCGGTGACCTGCTGGCGCGGATCGAGCGGCTCCGCCAGGCGCTGGCCGCCGAGGGGCTCTTTGCCGAATCCCGCAAGAAACGGCTGCCGCTCCTGCCCCACCGGATCGGGCTGATCACCGGCCGGGACTCGGACGCCAAGAAGGATGTGCTCCGCAACGCGGCGTTGCGCTGGCCCGCCGTCGAGTTCGAAGTCCGTGAGGTCGCCGTCCAGGGCAACACCGCCCTCGCGCAGGTCCTCGGCGCGCTCCGCGAGCTCGACGCCCATCCGGGGGTGGACGTGATCGTGATCGCCCGCGGCGGCGGCTCCCTGGAGGATCTCCTGCCGTTCAGCAGCGAGGAGCTCATCCGCGCCGTCTCCGCGGCGTCGACCCCGGTGGTCAGCGCGATCGGCCACGAGGCGGACCGGCCCATCCTCGACGACGTCGCCGACCTGCGCGCCTCCACCCCCACCGACGCCGCCAAGCGGATCGTGCCCGATGTGGCGGAGGAACTCGCCCGGGTCCGGCAGGCCCGCGACCACCTGCGGCGCGGCGTCGGCCGGCTGGTCGACCGCGAAACGGACCGGCTGGCATCGCTGCGGTCCCGGCCCGTCCTCTCCGCCCCGGAGGGGATGATCACCACCCGCCACGACGACGTCGAGCGGCTCAAGAACCGCTCGCACTCCGCGATCACCACGGCGGTGGTCCGCGCCGCGGACCAGCTGGTGCATCTCAAAGCGCAAATCCGGGCCCTGTCCCCGCAGAAAACCCTGGACCGCGGCTATGCCGTGGTCCAGTTGGACGACGGCATCGTCGACCCCGGGGCCCGGCACGAGGTCATCCGCTCCCCCGAGGAGGCCCCGGACGGCACCGCCCTGGCCATCCGGGTGGCCGGCGGAAAATTCACCGCCCGGTCCACCGGCGGCGCCGAACCCACCGACGACTAACCCAACAGACCACCAGGAGAACCACCATGGCAGCGGACAGCGCGGCAACGCCCACCACCCACACCGACCTCGACGCCCTCAGCTACGAGGAGGCCCGCGAACAGCTCGTCGCGGTCGTCGGCAAGCTGGAAGCCGGCGGGGTCAGCCTCGAAGACTCACTCGCCCTGTGGGAACGCGGCGAGGCACTGGCCAAGCGCTGCGAGCAGTGGCTGGAGGGTGCCCGGAAGCGCCTGGCCGCCGCAAAGGAGCAGGCGGCCGACGAGGGCTAGGAGCGCCGGACCAGCTCCCGCTCCATGTCCAGGTCGATCTCCGGGGCGGGCCACTGCAGGGCCAGGGACTCCAGCGCGTCCAGCAGGAGCTGCTGCACGGCGATCCGGGCGTACCACTTCTTGTTCGCCGGCACCACGTGCCAGGGCGCGTGCTCGGTGCTGGTCCGCTCAAAGGCAGCCTGGTAGGCGTCCATGTAGTCGTCCCAGAAGGCCCGCTCCTTGAGGTCGTTGCCGCTGTACTTCCAGTGCTTGGCCGGATCGTCCAGGCGGGCGAGCAGGCGCTGCTGCTGCTCGTCCCGGCTGATGTGCAGCATCACCTTGACGATCTTGGTGCCTGCCGCGGCCTGCCGGGCCTCAAATTCGTTGATGGCCCGGTAGCGGCGGTCCAGTTCCTCGGCGTCGGCCCAGCGGTGCACCCGGTGGATCAGGACGTCCTCGTAGTGGGAACGGTCGAAGACGCCGACCATCCCGGCCGCCGGCACCTCCTTCTCGATCCGCCACAGAAAATCGTAGGACTGCTCCTCGGGCGTGGGTGCCTTGAAGGATTTCAACTGCACGCCCTGCGGGTTCATCTGGCCCATGACGTGGTTGACGATCCCGCCTTTGCCGGCGGTGTCCATCGCCTGCAGGACCAGCAGGACCCGCTTCTTGCCACCGGCGCGTGACTCCGCGAAGAGCTGCTCCTGGAGCCGGGTCAGCTTGCCGTCCAGTTCGCCGAGCAGGGTCTCGCCCGCGGCCTTGTCGCCGCTGTACCCGGGGGTGGCGCCGGGGTCCACATCGCCCAGAATGAACTTCTTGCCCGCCCTCAGCAACTCGGCGGGATGTTTCTCAAAGTTCACAGCGTATGCCATTACAGCCTCATTCCGGTCCGGGCAGCCGGCCGCCGCGACGGGTGTCCGGCGGCGCTGCTGACCCGAATCCTAGTTGCCCTTGTAGCGGCTGAGGAAGTCCGCCATGCGGTTGATGGCTTCCTCCAGGTCCTTGACGTTGGGCAGCGTGACCATGCGGAAGTGGTCCGGGCGCACCCAGTTGAAGGCCCGGCCGTGGGAGACCAGGATCTTCTGCTGCCGGAGCAGGTCCAGCACAAACTTCTCGTCGTCCCGGATGTGGTAAACCTCGGGGTCCAGTTTGGGGAACAGGTACATGGCACCGCGGGCCTGCTGGGTGCTCACGCCGGGAATGGCGTTGAGCATGTCGTAGGCCTTATTGCGCTGTTCCAGCAGCCGGCCGCCGGGCAGGATGAGATCGTTGATGCTCTGGTACCCGCCGAGGGCGGTCTGGATGGCGTGCTGGGCCGGGACGTTGGCGCAGAGCCGCATGTTGGCCAGCAGGTTGATGCCCTCGAGGTAGTCCGCGGCGTTCTTCTTCGGCCCGGAGATGGCCATCCAGCCGGCTCGGAACCCGCAGACGCGGTAGGCCTTGGACAGTCCGCTGAAGGTCAGGCAGAGCACGTCATCCCCGGTGAGGCTGGCCATGTTCACGTGGACGGCGTCTTCATAGAGGATCTTCTCGTAGATCTCGTCGGCGAAGAGTACCAGGCCGTGCTTTTCGGCCAGGGCCACGATCTTCTTCAGCGTCTCCTCGGGGTAGACGGCGCCCGTGGGGTTGTTGGGGTTGATCACCACGATGCCCTTGGTGCGCGGGCTGATCTTGGCTTCCAGGTCCTCCAGGTCCGGCTGCCAGCCGGACTCCTCGTCGCAGAGGTAGTGGACGGGCTTGCCGCCGGCGAGGGCGACGGAGGCGGTCCACAGCGGGTAGTCCGGCGTCGGGATCAGCACCTCGTCGCCGTCGTCGAGCAGGGCCATCAGGGACATGGTGATCAGTTCACTGACACCGTTGCCGAGGTAGATGTCGTCCACGTGGATGTTCTGGATGCCGCGGGTCTGGTAGTACTGCGAGACGGCGGTGCGGGCGGAGAAGATGCCGCGGGAATCGCTGTAGCCCTGGGCGTGCGGCAGATGGCGGATCATGTCCACCAGGATCGCGTCCGGCGCTTCGAAACCAAACGGGGCCGGGTTTCCGATGTTCAGTTTGAGGATGCGGTGACCCTCTGCCTCCATCTGCTGGGCGGCCTGAAGAATCGGTCCACGGATGTCGTAGAGGACATTATGAAGCTTGGTGGACTGCTGGATTTCTGCCATCCATCAAATATGCCATAAGGGTGATGGACTTCCCCTGAGACTTGCCTCACAGCCCGTCACGACCATACGGACCAACGGCAGCGGCCGCCGGGCCCCCGTCATCCGGGTCCCGGCGGCCGCCGTCGTCAGAGTGTGGCGCCGTCTACTTGACGATGCCCTTGTCCTTCAGCCACGCCGCAGCGGCGTCCTTCGGGTTCTGCTTCTGGCTGCCGCTGACCGCCCGGTTGAGGTTGATCAGGTCGTCGGTGGTGAGCTGCTTGGAGACGGCGTTCAGCGCTTCCTTGGCCTTGTCCGTCATCTTCGCCTTGTTGTACAGGGGCAGGACCTGCTGGGCGATGAAGTTGTTCTTCGGGTCCTCCAGCACCACCAGGTCGTTGTCCGCGATGGCGGGGGTGGTGGTGTAGATGTCGGCTACCTGGACCTGGTCGGAGAGCAGTGCCTTGACCGTCAGGGGGCCGCCGCCGTCGCTGAACGGTTCCAGCTTCTTGGGCTCGCAGTTGTAGTTCTTCTTCAGGCCCGGGAGGCCGTAGGCGCGCTCGGCGAACGTCGCGGGGGCGCCGACGACGATCTCGTTGCAGACCTTGGCCAGGTCCTCGATGGACTTCAGCTTGTACTTCTCCGCGGTGGCCTTGGTGACCACCATGGCGTCCTTGTCCTCGGCCTTGGACGCGTCCAGCACGGCCAGGCCGTCGGGCAGCTTGCCGGGCAACGCCTTGGCGATGTCGTCCGCGGAGACCTCGGTGGCTTCCTTGTTTACGTACAGCAGGAGGTTGCCGGTGTAGTCCGGGACCACGTCCACCGAGCCGTCCTGGACGGCCTTGAAGTACACCTCGCGGGAGCCGATGTTCGGCTTGGTGGTGGCGGTGACGCCGGCCGCGTTCAGGGCACCGGCGTACAGTTCGGCGATGATCTGGCTCTCGGTGAAGTCGGCCGAGCCGATCACCAGGGATCCGCCGGCGCCGCCGGTGGAACCGCCGCTGGCTGGCGCAGAGGACAGCGGGTTGGACGAGCCGCCGCAGGCGGACAGCGCCAGGGCCAGGCCGACACCGGTGGCCAGGGCGCCGAATGCGCGCCTGCCGAGGGCTCGTTGGCGGTTTTCCTTCATGATGTACCTCCTTGAAGAACAGGCTCCGCGGTCGCGGGGTCTGTGAGATCAACCGTGGCCTGCTGGCCGCGGTTTGGTGTGCGGGCGGCGCCCCGGACGAGGAAGAGCCGCTGGAACAGGGCCAGGACGAGGTCGACGGCGATCGCCAGGACGGCGATCAGCAGCGAGCCGCCGAGCATTTGGGGGAAGTCGGAAAGCACCAGCCCGTCGAAGAGGTAGCGCCCCAGGCCGCCGAGGTTGATGTACGCGACCACCGAGACGGTGGCGATGACCTGCAGCACGCCGGTGCGGAACCCGCCGAACATGACGGGCAGGGCGTTGGGGAACTCGGCCCGGAACAGCACCTGAAGTTCGGTCATGCCCATCGCGCGGGCGGCGTCAACCACGTTTCGGTCCACGCTGGAGATGCCGGCATAGGTGCCGGCCAGCAGGGGCGGGACGGTCAGGATCACGAGGGCCCAGACCGGAGGCATCAGCCCGATTCCCGCCAGCAGGACAAAAAGCGTCAGCAGGCCCAGGGTGGGCAGGGCGCGCAGCGCGCCGGCGAGGGCGACGACGGCCACCCGGCCGCGTCCGGTGTGGCCGACGTACAGGCCCACGGGCACGGCGATGGCCACGGCGATCAGCATGACCAGGCCGGTGTATTGCAGGTGCTCGGCCAGGCGCACGGGAATCCCGGTGCTGCCGGACCAGTGGTCCGGGTCTGCCAGCCACGCGAAAGTATCGGAGAAGACGTTGCTCATGCGCTGGCCTCCACGGTGGCCGCGCTGCCGCGGGCTGTCCGCCCGGGGCCGTCCGGCTTCGCCCCGGCGGCGCGGGCCCAGGGGGTCAGGAGGCGTTCGAGCAGCACCAGGAGGGCGTCCATTACGAGCGCGAGGATGAGGATGGCGATGATGCCCACCATCACCTCGGTGACGAAGTCGCGCTGCAGGCCGGCCGTGAACAGCATGCCGAGGTTTCCGATGCCCAGCAGCGCCGCGACGCTGACCAGCGAGATGTTGCTGACCGAGACCACCCGAAGGCCGGCGAACATCACGGGCAGGGACAGCGGCAGGTCGATCTGCAGGAAACGGGCCAGCGGCTTGAAGCCCATGGCGACGGCGGCCTGCTGCAGGTCATCGTCCACCGAATCGAAGGCGTCGAGGGCGGCACGGACCAGGAGCGCCACCGCGTAGATAGTCAGCGCGACGATCACGTTGAGCGGGTCCAGGATCCTGGTGCCGATCACGGTGGGCAGAATGATGAACAGCGCGAGGGAGGGAATGGTGTAGAGCAGGGACGAGGCCGTGAGGACCACGGCCCGGAGGGTGCTGCTGCGTCGCGCCAGCTGGGCCAGCGGGATCGCGATCAGCAGGCCCAGGACCATCGGCACCACCGCGAGCACAAGGTGCTGGCCCGCGAGGGTGAAGACGGTTCCGCTGTTGGCCAGGAACCATTCCATCAGAGTCGTCCCTGCCTGGCCCGCCGGTCCGCGTCGATGACGGCGAGCACCTCGTCGGCCTTGAGAATCCCGGCGACACGGCCGTCGTCGTCGACGGCGACGCCCAGACCCGAGGGCGAGGACAGCGCCGAGTCCAGGGCGCGGCGGAGGGTCTCGCCCTTGCGGAAGAGGGAGCCGCCGGGGACAGTGGCCGCTCCTGCCCCGGGACCGCTCCAGCCCAGGGGACGGCCCTCGTCGTCGACCACCAGCTGCCAGTCTCCGGCGCCGTTACCGGCGCCGAGCTCGTGGATCCGGACGGTCTGCGCCGCGTGGATGCGGACGCCGTCGGACGGGCTGAAGGCTAGGTGCCGGAAACCGCGGTCCCGGCCCACGAAGGCCGCCACGAACTCGTTGGCGGGAGCGCGCAGGATTTCCTCCGGCGCGGCGTACTGGGCGAGCTTTCCACCGGTAGCGAAGACGGCAACCTTGTCACCCAGGACGGTGGCCTCGTCGATGTCGTGGGTGACGAACACGATGGTCTTGGCGAGGTCCCGCTGCAGGCGCAGGAGTTCCTTCTGCAGCTCGTCGCGGACCAGGGGGTCCACAGCGCTGAACGGCTCGTCCATGAGCAGCACGGGCGGGTCCGCGGCGAGCGCCCGGGCCACGCCGACGCGCTGCTGCTGGCCGCCGGAGAGCTGGGAGGGGTAGCGCTTCCCGAGGGTGGAGGCGAGCCCGACGACGTCGAGCAGCTCCTCGGCGCGCTTGCGGGACTCGGCCTTGGAGACGCCGTTGAGCCGCGGGACGGTGGCGATGTTGTCCAGGACCGTACGGTGTGGCATCAGTCCGGAAGACTGCATGACGTAGCCCATGGAGCGGCGCAGCTGGGGTGCGGGGACACTGGTGACGTCCCTGCCGTCCACGGTCAGGGTGCCCGAGGTGGGCTCCACCATCCGGTTGATCATCCGCAGGGAGGTGGTCTTGCCGCAGCCGGACGGGCCGACGAAAACCGTGATCGCGCCCTTGTCGATGGACATGCTCAGATCGTCAACGGCGGCCTGGCCGCCCTGATACTTCTTCGTGACGCTCTGGAACTCGATCATGGCCTCTGCCATTACGGGCTTACCTAACTGTTGGCGGCAACATGGGACGGTCCAGCCAACTGATCATATGCATGCTTATTTTTTACTGTAAAGCGAGTAGGAGCCCAGCGTAACGGGCGCCGCAGACAGGTTGATCAAACGAGTCGAAAAAGTGATCAAACCGTCCCACGGCGCCCGCGTCCCCGCGGCGGCGGCGGACCGCCTCCGCGGGGGCGGCGGACCGCCTCCGCGGGGCGAGCGAAACTCTCCCCGCGGAGTCTTCGGCACCGTTGCCCGGGCGGATGGGCGCACCTTTTCGTTAGCGGCCGCGCCGCCCGGCCTTGCCGCCGCTGCCGCCACCTCTGCTGCTGCCGGGTTCGCCGGAGCCGGCGGCCCGTTTGGCCCCGTACCCCTCTCCCAGGCGTTCCGCCGCCCGCTGGCCGCGGCTGGCCGCGGACACCTTCTGGTGCCATTCCCGCTGGTAGGCCCGCCGCGCGGCCGCGTCGTGCCGGCGGCCCAGGGCGGCGAGCTCGCGCTGCATCTTCTGGTAGCTGGCCCAGCGGCGGCCCTCCAGTGTGCCGTCGGCGAGTGCGGCCTGAATCGCGCAGCCCGGCTCGCGGTCGTGGGCGCAGTCGGCGAACCGGCAGCCGGCAAACAGCTCCTCGAGGTCGCCGAACATTTCGCCCATGCCGTCCTCGGCGTCGTAGAGGCCGAACCCGCGCACCCCCGGGGTGTCCATCAGGACGGCGCCGCCGGGCAGCGGCACCAGCTCGCGGACGGTGGTGGTGTGGCGGCCCTTGCCGTCACCGGCCCGGACGGGTCCGGTGTCCTGGACATCGGCCCCGGCGAGCGCGTTGATCAGCGTCGACTTCCCGGCTCCGGAGGGTCCCAGCAGCATGATGGTGCCTCCCGGGGGCAGGTGCGAGAGCAGTTCCTCCAGTCCGTCGCCCTGCTGCGCGGAGGTGGTGACCACCGCGGCGCCGGCGGCCTGGTGGAGGACGGTGGCGACGACGTCGTCCGCCACGCCCGCCAGGTCCGCCTTCGTGA
Organism: Arthrobacter sp. YD4; assembly: GCF_030410515.1. Classification (GTDB taxonomy): domain Bacteria; phylum Actinomycetota; class Actinomycetes; order Actinomycetales; family Micrococcaceae; genus Arthrobacter. The sequence goes on from NZ_JAUHHD010000001.1 coordinate 205,004, forward strand.
TGACCACCAGGGGTGTGGCGCCGGAATCCCAGGCGGCCACGAGGCTGCGCTCCAGGCGGTTGTGGGTGAGGGGCCGGTCCACCGGAACCACCACCCCTACGACGTCCATGTTGGCGCCAAGCACCTGGGCCTCCGAGGAAGCGTCGAAGGCCTGTTTGCGGGTCAGTGCCGTCCGGCGGGGCAGGACGTCGATGATGGCGGTCCCCCCCACGCTGTCGGGGCCGAGCCACACCCAGTCGCCGGTGGCGGGCAGGCCGCCGTTGCGGGGATAAGGGAGGTGGAGCGGACCGTCGTGGGCGGCGACCACGACGCGGGTGCGGTCGACGCGCGCCACGCGGCCGGCGCCGGTTCCTCCGGACACGGGATGTCCGGCAAACAGGTCCCGGACGGAATCGGTGAAACCGTAGGCTTCCGGGCCGCTGGGGCCGTGGTGATGATGAGATGGTGCAGAGTGAGCGTTCGAATGAGCGTTCAATGGGAACCCTTTGTACTGGGCCCCGGGACATGTCGCCCGCTGCGGTCGGAATGGACCGGTGGAAACCCGCCCGGCAGGAGGTGCCGGGGTCGGGTCAGGAAGCGCGGACGGCCGGGGCAGAACGTGTGCTGCGGCTGCTGGTGGTGCGCTGCGCGCACAGGTCCGTTGCAATCATCACGTTCACCTCCCCCGCAGTAGCTTTCGCGTTCCCCGCTGCCGTTCACGGCGCGGTGTCTTCAGGGTAGCCGCCCCCGCCGCCGCTGGCTAGGGACCGTTCGGAGAAAGCCTGCCGTCCACCGGCCGTTCCCGGTAGAGCCTCAACGCCACATCCACGAGCGAGACCCGGTTCAGTCCGGCGACCTCGGCCAGCGGGATCCACGCCGCGTGCGTGGTGCTGCCGCCGACCTCATGGCGCAACTCTCCCCCGGTGATCTCCGCTTCGTAGACGAGCCGGAGCGATTGGAAGTCCCGGTGGCCGCCGTCGAGCCGTGACTCGGCGGGCCAGTACCCGACGTCCACGCCCAGCAGGGCGCCGACGGCGGCGTCATAGCCGGTCTCCTCGAAGATTTCCCGCCGGCAGCCGTCCACGGGGTGTTCGGCCAGGTCCAATCCCCCGCCGGGCAGCGTCCAGCCCTCGCGGCCGCCCTGCTTCCAGTACGCGAGCAGAAGGTTGTCGTCGCGGATGACGACGCCGTAGGCGGCAGGGCGGGTGTCGAATGGCAGGGTCATCGTCCCAGCGTAACCGCGCACCGCCGGCCCTGCCGGATCCGGCGGCCGGGCCCTAGAGTTTGAGGGTGACCAACCTCGAAGTCCTGCCCCCCGAAGAAGTCTGCCCCGCCGCGCACAGCGTGGCTGGAACCGCCAGCGGTCCGTGCCTCCAGCTCTGGCCGGCCCGCGAGGTCCCGCTCGGCGGGGTCCGGGCCATGAACGTCTCCCGCACCCTCCCGCAGAGGGGCCTGCCGACCGTGGGCGCGTGGTGCTTCCTGGACAGCTTCGGCCCCGACCGCGTCGCCATGTCCGTGCTCCCGCACCCGCACACGGGACTGCAGACCGTCACGTGGCCGCTGGCGGGAACCATCCGGCACCGCGACAGCGTGGGCAGCGACGTGATCGTCCGGCCCGGGGAGCTCAACATCATGACGGCCGGATGGGGCGTCTCCCACTCCGAGTTCGCGGTGCTGCCCGGCGGCCCTGATGCCGAAATGCCGCTGCAGCGCGGCCTGCAGCTGTGGGTGGCGCTCCCGGACAGCGACCGGCACCGCGCCCCGGCGTTCGAACAGCACCGGGACCTGCCCGTGGTCCGCGGCGAGGGCTTCGCGGCGACCGTCATGGTGGGGAGCCTGGCCGGGACGACGTCGCCCGCCACCACCTTCACGCCGATCCTTGGGGCCGACATCAGCTGCGACGGACCGCTGGACCTGCCCCTGGACCCGGACTTCGAGCACGCCGTCCTGGTGCTCGACGGCAGCGTGGAACTCGACGGCCAGCAGGTGCCGCCCGGACCGCTGGGCTACCTCGGCACCGGCCGGGACCGGCTGCAACTGGTGGCCTCTCCCGGGACCCGGTTCGTGCTACTGGGCGGGGAACCGTTCGAGGAGGAACTGCTGATGTGGTGGAACTTCGTCGGCCGCAGCCACGAGGAGGTGGCACAGGCGAGGGAGGACTGGGAGGCGCAGGCCGGACTCACGGACGCCGACGCCGCGTCGGCCCGCTTCGGGCTGGTGCCCGGCCATGGACCCGACGCCGGCCCGGAAGCCGGGCGGATCCCCGCGCCGCCGCTGCCCGGGGTGCCGCTTCGTCCGCGCCGGCGGCACTGACCACGACGGCCGGTTGGCCGGGCCCGGGTAGGCCGGCTCAGTCCTGTTCGGCGACGAGCTGCAGGACCCCGAACACAGGCTCCTGCTGCAGCACCCGGACATCGGTGATCCCCTCGGCCGCGAGCGCGGTGCGGAAGGCGTCCTGCAGGCGCACCACGTTCATTCCCAACCCGCTGCCCAGAATCACGGGACCGGCGATGCCGAGCTGCCGGAGGGTCTGGGCGGCAAGGTCGGCCAGGTCGCGCCCGGCCTGTCCGATCAAGGCCTGGCTTGCGGGGTGCCCGGCGTCGGCGGCCTCGACCACCACACGCGCCTGCTGGGCCCAGAATCGCCGGCCCGTGGCCGGCGAGTGGAAGAGCGCAATGAGCTTGTTGGGGTGGTCCGTGCCGCAGGAGGCCAGCAGCGCCCGGGTCAGTTCGTCCGGTTCCAGTCCCTGGTTCATCCGGCGCAGGCTGTGCCGGACCGCTTCCCGGCCGAGCCAGTAGCCGCTGCCCTCGTCGCCGAGGAGGTAACCCCAGCCTCCGGCACGGGCCTCGGCGCCCTCGGCGTTGCGCCCCCAGGCGGCAGAACCGGTGCCGGCGATGACGGCCACCCCGGTGGCGGCTCCCCCGGCCGCCAGCAACAGCCGGGAGTCATGGACCACGGTGACCCGGGCGCCGGGGGCGTGTGGGGCGATCAGCGCGGCGAGCGCGGCGGCGTCCTCGTCCGTGTCGATGCCGCCGGCGCCGGCGTAGACGCGGGCGATGGTGCCGCCGCCGATGCGGGAGAACAGCTCCGCCAGGTTCCGGGCCGCCTCCTCGGGGGTGACGTTTTGAACGTTGGCGCTGCCGACGGACTCGTCGGCCACGGGGACGCCGGACTCGAAGCGGACACCGCGCGTCTTGGTTCCGCCGATGTCCAGGCCGATCACGGCCCCGTCGGGGCTCGGGACGGCGGCCGGGGGGACGGAGGGGGTGTCAGAATGGGTCACCGGACAAGCCTACTGACAACGGCCGCCGAAAATCCCGTCAGGAGTACCCATGCCGCACCCGATGTTTGGCACCAGCGTCATCGCCGCGCCGATGGCCGGCGGGACGTCGACCCCGTCCTTCGTCACCGCCGTGCACCGGGCCGGCGGGCTGGGCTTCCTCGCCGCCGGCTACAAGGACCCCGCCGCGATGGCGGCCGAGATCCGCTCCGTGCGGGCCACCGGCGCCCGGTTCGGGATGAACGTCTTCGTCCCCGACCCGGCCCAGCTGCCGCCGGGCCCCGCCGTGACGGCGGCGCTGGAGGCGTACCGGCAGGAGCTGATCCCCGAGGCGGATCGCTATGGCGTCGAGCTCCCGGCGCCGCGGCTGGACGATGACGACCGCTGGCAGGAGAAGATCGAGCTGCTGCTCGCCGACCCGGTGGAACTGGTCAGCTTCACCTTCGGCCTGCCTGGGGCGGACGTAGTGCGTCGCCTGCAGCGGGCGGGTTCCCTGGTGCTGGCCACCGTCACCGGCGTGGCCGAGGCGAGGCTGGCGGAGGAGCAGGGGGTGGACGCCTTGGTGGTGCAGCACTCCTGCGCCGGCGGGCACAGCGGGGCCTTCCTGCCGGGATCGCGTGGGACGTTGCAAAAGGACCCGGCGGAGGGAACGACGGCGGACCTGGTCCGGGCGGTCCGCGCCGCCGTCGGACTTCCCCTGGTGGCTGCCGGCGGCATCATGGATGCGGCCGGCGTGGCCGGCGTCCTCGCCGCGGGGGCCGGCGCCGCGCAGGTGGGGACGGCCCTGCTGCGCACAGAGGAGAGTGGAACCCGCCAGCTGCACAAGGATGCCTTGGCCAGCCCGCGCTTCACCGGAACGGCCATGACCCGGGCGTTCACGGGACGTGCCGCCCGGGCCCTGGTGAACGAGTTCGTCGCCGCGCACCCGGACGCGCCGGAGGCCTACCCCGCGGTCCATCACCTGACGGCGCCCCTGCGGGCGGCCGCGGCCGCCGCCGGGGATCCGGAACGGCTGAACCTGTGGGCGGGCACCGGATGGCGGCAGGCGCAGGCCGGGCCGGCCGCCGGGGTGCTGGCGCGGCTCCTGGGCTAGCCTCGCTCAACGCGCCGGCCGCAGCGTGCCGGCCGCCGGAGACGACCGTTTAGCGGCCGGAGCGGCCGCGGACGAAGCCCGCCAGCAGGGAGGGGCCCTCGCTGAGCACCAGCTCCCGGAACAGGCGCACCGGGTCCGGTTCGGCGTCCGCCCCGCCGCGCCGTTCCCGCCACGCGAGGCCGATCTCACGGAAGGCCAGCTCCGACTCCAGCGCCAGCTCCACCCAGCCCAGTTCGGGCGGCTGTCCGGGCTGCTGCCGGTCCGGGGACGGGCCCGCCGGCGGCAGGATGCTGACGCCAAGCCCGGCCGAGACCAGGCCCCGGGCCGTATGGGAGTCCTGACTTTCGAAGGCGATCCGCGGCCGGAAGCCGGCCTCCCGGAACAGGGCATCGGAGAGGGAGCGCAGCCCGTACCCGGGGCCCATCGCCACGAACGGTTCGGCCCGCAGTTCGGACAGCGGTACGCTGGCCCGGCCCGCCAGGCGGTGGCTGTGGTGGACCACCAGGCGCAGTGGTTCCCGGTAGAGGGCGGCAGAGGAGATCCCCCGGCTGGGGGCTGCGACGGGGGCGGTCAACGCCAGGTCGGCCTCTCCCGCGGCAAGCTCGGCCAGGCATCCCTCGCGGGAGCCCTGACTGAGCTGGAAGGCCGGCTGCGGGTGCCGCCGGTGGAAGGCGCTGATCAGCAGGGGCAGCATCGCCTCGCCGAAGGTGTGCTGAAAGGACACCGCGATCCTGCCGCGGACCACCTCCGATTCGTGCCGGACCACGTCCAGTCCCGCCTGGAACTGGGCCAGGGCCGCCTCGATGTGCGGCAGCAGCGCCTCCGCCGCAGGGGTGAGCCGGACTCCCCTGCCGTCGCGGAGCAGCAGCTCCGTGCCGATGAGGCGGCCGGCCCGCGCTATGCCGCGGCTGACCGTGGATTGCGGCAGGCCCAGGGCCTCGGCCGCCGCGGTGACGTGCCGGGTCCGGCCCAGCTCGGCCAGGACCGGCAGCAGCGGCAACAGCTGGACAAGGTGTTTGTGCTCCACATCCACGCGGGACCTCCTCGGCAGATGACCTCCCGACGGGCCGGGAGAAATGTTTCATTATGGATATGAATCTGATGGTAATGATGCATTGGAAGCATACCCGGCCGGCGTCTACGCTGGGCAGATGCCCCGCCACCCCGTCTCCAGCCCCGCCACCGGCCGGCCCTCCCCCGTGGCGCCGCCCGTCCCCGGCACTGAAGCCCCGGGGAACCACGGGCAACGGGACCCGCAGGCAGCGTGGGCCGGCCACCGCAAGGGCTCCGCGGGATACCGCAGGATTCTTGCCGGCCTGGCCTTCGCCGGCGTCGCCACTTTCGCGCAGCTGTATTCCACCCAGGCCGTCCTGCCGCTGATTGCGCGCGGAATGGAGGTCACCGCGGCGGAGGCCGCCCTGACGATCTCCCTGGCCACTGTCGGGCTGGCCCTCACGGTCCTGCCGTGGTCTTTTGTTGCGGACCGGGTGGGCCGGGTCCGGGCCATGGCCTGGGCGATCTCGGCGGCAACCGTGTTCGGCCTGCTGGCGCCGCTGGCGCCGACGTTCCCGGTGTTGCTCGCCCTGCGGGCACTGGAAGGTATGGCACTGGGCGGGATTCCGGCGATCGCGGTGGCCTACCTGAATGAGGAGATCACGAAGGCCCAGGCCGCGCTGGCCGCCGGGACCTACGTTGCCGGCACCACCCTGGGCGGGCTGGCGGGCCGGTTGCTCGCCGGACCCGTCGGCGAACTCTGGGGCTGGCGCGCCGCCGTCCTGTGCGTCTCCGCCATGGCCGCGGTGGCGGCGGTCCTGTTCCTGGTCCTGGTCCCGCCGGCCCGGAACTTCACCCCGTCCGCCGCCGGGGGCTTGCGCGGCGCGTTGGCCACCCTGGGACGCCATGGCCGGAACCCGCGGCTGCTGGCCATCTACCTGCAGGCCTTCCTGTTGATGGGCGGCTTCGTGGCCGTCTACAACTATTTGGGGTTCCGGCTCTCCGCAGAACCGTTCGGCCTGCCGGCCACCCTGATCAGCCTGATCTTCCTGGCCTATCTCTCGGGCACGGTTTCGGCCCGCTGGGCCGCCGGGCTGACCGCGAGGCATGGCCGGCGGAACGTCCTGATCGCCGGGACGGTGCTGATGGTGGGCGGCCTGGCACTGACGCTCACCGCTCAGCTGGTCCTGATCCTGGCCGGGCTCCTGATCTTCACCGGCGGTTTCTTCGCCGCCCACAGCATCGGCTCCGGCTGGACCGGGGTGATCGCCAGCGGCGGCCGGGCCCAGGCCGCCTCGCTCTACAACCTCGCGTATTACCTGGGCTCCAGCGTCCTGGGCTGGGCGGGGGGCCTGCTGTTCCAGTCGCTGGGCTGGACGGCGCTGGCCCTGGGGGTGATGGCGCTGGCGGCGACGACGGCGGCCGTCACCGCCGTCGTCCATCCTGCCGGGGCGCCCGGCGCCGCGCAGGCCTAGCGCGTGGCTTCCAGGGCCTGAACCAGGTCCGCGATGATGTCCGCCGGGTCCTCGAGCCCCACCGAGACCCGCAACAGCCCGGCATGCGGCTTCGCCTCGGCCGCAACGGGCCGGTGTGTCAGGCCGGCGGGATGCTGGATGAGGGAGTCGATGCCGCCCAGGGAAACGGCGTGGGTGAGCAGCCTCACGGCCCCGGGAAGCCGCCCGGCATGGTCCGGGCTGCCCAGCTCGAAGGCCAACAGCGATCCCGGGCCGGCCATCTGGGTCCCCACCAGGCCCTGCGGATCGCAGTCCGGCAGCCCCGGGTAGTAGACGCGGCGGACCAGCCCGTGGCCGGCCAGGGCGACGGCCACCTTGTGGGCGCCGGCCTGTTGGGCCCGGACCCGGACCGGCAGGGTGGCCAGGCCGCGGTGCAGTAGGTAGGCCGGCCAGGGCGTCAGGATTCCGCCGGTGATGGCCCGCACCCGCCGCAGCCGGGCGGTCCACTCGCCGCCGGCCGCAATGACCCCGCCCATCGCGTCCCCGTGGCCGCCGATGAATTTGGTGGCACTGTGCAGCACCATGGCCGCTCCGTGGCGTGCCGGCTGCTGCAGCACCGGGGTGGCGAAGGTGTTGTCCACCAGCACCGGGATCCCGTCGGCGGCGGCCACGACGGCGGCGATGTCCACCAGGTCCAGGCTGGGGTTCGCCGGCGTTTCCAGGATCACTAGGCCGGTGTCCGGCCGCAGCGCACCGCGCACGCCGCCGGCCGTGGTGAAGGTGACCTCGGTGCCCAGCGCGCCGGAGGCCAGCAGGTGGTCGCTGCCGCCGTAGAGCGGCCGGACCGCAACGATGTGCTTCCTCCCCGTCGCCACGACGGCCAGCAGTGCGGCACTCAGCGCCGCCATGCCGCTGGCGAAGCCCACGGCCTCCGGCATCGCCTCGAGCAGGGCCACGCCTTCTTCGAAGCGTGCCACCGTCGGATTCCAGAGCCGCTGGTAGACCGTGCTTTGGCCTTCCTGCGGGGTGCCGCCCGTGGCCAGATGCTCGTAGGCGAGGCCGCCGTCGTGGACGGAGGGAAGCGGGGCGGTGGTGGACAGGTCGATCGGGACGGCATGCAGGCCCTGGTCCGTGAGGCCCTGGCGGCCGGCGTGGACGGCCTGGGAGTCGAAGGAAAGCACGATTCTCCTTGTGAATATTCGCCATTGAATAGGGAAAGTATCCGGCAGATATTCGGAAGGAGACAGGTGTTTCGAATGGAACCGGCGGATATGGCCGCCTAAGATGAACCTAAACCACATGGAGGAGGACCCGTGAGCAGTGCTGCGAAGAATGTTCGGACCGGAGCGGGGGCCGGCGAACCGCTGGACGCTATCGACGAGCGTCTGCTGGCAGCGCTGGTGGCGGACGCCCGCATCTCCAACAAGCAGCTGGCCGAGCTGGTGGGCATCGCGCCCTCCACCGCCCTGATGCGCACCCGGGCGCTCTCCGACCGCGGCATCATCCAGGGCTTTGAGGCCAAACTCAGCCTCCCAGCCGTCGGCCGGTCGGTGCAGGCCCTGATCGCGGTGCGCCTGCGGGCCCACGACCGCGAACAAATCGACCGGTTCACCGCCCGCGTGCCCAAGCTCCCCGCCGTGCTCTCGACCTTCCACACCTCCGGCTCGGTGGACTACCTGCTGCACATTGCCGTGGCCACCACGGAGGACCTGCGTGACTGGGTGCTGGACAACCTGGCCACGGACCCGGTGGTGGGCCACACGGAAACCACTCTGGTCTTCGACCACATCCAGGGCAACCACGGGCCGCTGCCGGACTGAGGCGAGGGACCTTCGGCGCCCGCGGACCCGAGGGACTAGGCGCGCAGCGCCTGCCGCAGCGACACCGCCGCGAGAACCACGCCCAGCGCGGCGCAGAGCACCACGAAGCCGGCCACCGCGGTCTGCAGCCCGACGGCGCCCGCGGCCAGGCCGAGCCCGATCACCGGGAAGGCGCTGCCGAGGTAGGTGATCACGTACACCGTGCTGATGATCTGCGCGTGGCGGGCCGCCTCGACCTTGCCGGCGACGGTGTTGAAGACGGTCCGGAACGCCACGCCCTGACCCAGGCCCGCGGTGACGCTGGCCGCGACCAGCAACCCGGTGCTGCTCCAGGCGGCAGCGGCGGCGATCAGCAGCACCGAGACGGAGAGCAGCACGAGCCCCGCCGGGACCACGAACCGTCCCCGCACGGCGAGCAGCTGGCTCAGGGCGGACGCGGCGAGGGTGAGCCCGGCCAGGACCCCGATCAGCGGACGCGAGTCGGCGTGGACGATCTGCGCGAAATAGCCCGGGGCCAGGGAGAGGCAGAAGCCGAACACAGCGAAGCTGAGGAAGCCCACCGACGAGGCGAGCCAGAAGGCGCCCCGTGCCTCGCTGGAGACGGACGGCCTGCGCGGGGCGAGGACCTTCAGCGGCTGCTGCCCGGCGGTGGAGGTGATCGCGGGGCGGGCCTTGAGCAGGTACAGCGGGACCAGGAGCGCCGCCAGGACCAGCGAGTGGAGGTAGTACGGCGTCGACGTCGGACCCGGGAACACCGAGAGCAGCCCGCCGATCGCCGGCCCGGCCGCCACCCCGCCGGCCGAGGCGAGCAGCGTGAAGCGGGAGGCCCATTCGGGCCGGCTGGGCAGCAATTCCCGCAGCGCCGCGGAGCTCGCCCCGGTGGCCAGGGCCACCGCGGCGCCCTGCAGGGCGCGGCCCGCGCAGAGCGCCGCCAGGCTGTCGGCCGAGGCAAAGACCAGTCCGCCGGCCAGTCCCGTCAGGACCGCCAGCACCAGGGCAGCACGCCGGCCGATGTGATCGGACCAGTGCCCCGCAAGGATCAGGGTGGCCACGAGGGCCAGGACGTAGGCGGAGAACGCCACCGTCACGTCCAGCGCCGAGATGCCCAGCCGGGCCTGCAGCAGCGGGTAGAGCGGGGTCGCGAGATTGGCTCCCACCAGGAGCGTGAAGATGACGACGCCGGCCATCACCAGCCGGGCGGTGACGGAGGCATCCCAACCCCAGCGGGCGGCGGTGGCCGGGCGCATGCGGAGTTCGCTGAAGACGGTCATGACGGTGTCCCTGCACATCGGGGTGCCGCGGGCGTTCCCGGTGGGGAGGCTACGGACCCGGTAAAGAAATGGATGCCTCCAGAATGCGGCACGCATGATCTTTCACATCGCTTTTCATGCCAAGATTGATCAAAACCATCAATGATGCCCCGCACGGATGAACCGGAGTGATGATTTGAACAGCCTCGACCCCACCGACCTGCGGATCCTGCTGGAACTGGTCAAGGATCCCCGGGTCCAGATCGGCGAACTCAGCGACGCCCTGGGCATCGCGCGGAACACGGCGCAGACCCGGGTCCGGCGGATGCTGCGTTCGGGGATCCTGCACGACGGCGGCCGCGAGATCGACCTCGAGGCGGTGGGGTACGACGTCGTCGCGTTCGTCACGATCGAGGTGAACCACCGGGAGCTCGACGGCGTGGTCGCCGGGCTGCGCCTCATCCCCCAGGTCCTGGAGGTGCACGAAATCTCCGGCCGGGGCGACGTCTGGTGCCGGCTGGTGGCCACGGACACGCACAATCTCCAGACTGCCCTGCGCTCCATCCTGCGGATCAAGGGCGTCATCCGGACCGAGACGGTGCTCGCCCTGCACACCCACATCCCCTACCGCACCGAGCCGCTGATCAGCCGGCTGGCTCAGGGCGCCGCCGGAACCGCTGCGCGGCCAGCGCGCCGGGCCGTTGCGGCCGGTGACGGCACCGACGCTGGATAATGGCCCGGTGACTATCATCGACAACGCCGTCTACGTGGACGGCGTCCGCCGGGCCGAGCCCGAGAGCCTGGAACAGACCTTCGAGACCCTGAATCGCCACGGGGGCATGGCGTGGATCGGCCTCTACCGTCCCACCACCGAGGAAATGGCCGCCGTCGCCGCCGAATTCGGGCTGCACGGCCTCGCCGTGGAGGACGCCGTCTCCGCCCACCAGCGCCCGAAGCTGGAACGCTATGACGACAACCTCTTCACCGTGCTCCGGCCCGCCCGCTACCTGGACGACTCCGAGACCGTGGAGTTCGGCGAGCTGCACGTCTTCACCGGCCGCAACTTCGTGGTGACGGTGCGGCACGCCGAGACCGCCGGCGTCGGCCAGGTGCGGCGCCGCCTGGAGCTGCGCCCGGACCTGCTCTGCCACGGGCCCGAGGCCGTGCTCTACGCGCTGATGGACCAGGTTGTGGACGACTACGGGCCGGTGGTTGCCGGGCTGGAAAACGACATCGACGAGATCGAGGACCAGCTCTTCAGCGGCGACCCCCTGGTCTCCCGGCGCATCTATGAGCTCGCCCGCGAGGTGATCCACTTCCAGCGGGCCATCCATCCGCTGCCGGCCATGATGCAGCACCTGCGCAGCGGCTTCGAGAAGTACCGCGTGGATTCGGAACTGCAGCACAATCTCCGCGATGTCGAGGACCACGTGGAGCGGCTGATTTCCCGCGCGGACTCCTTCCGGGACCTGCTGCAGAACGCGCTGACCCTGGACGGCACGCTGACCGCCAACCGCCAGAATGAGGCGAGCGCCGAGCAGAACGAGCAGGTCAAGAAGATCTCCTCCTGGGCCGCGATCTTCTTCGCCCCGTCCTTCGTGGCCGGGGTGTACGGCATGAACTTCGAGAACATGCCGGAGTTGCACTGGGCGTTCGGGTATCCGATGGCGATCGGCCTGATGGCCGCCACGGCGACGCTGATGTACGCCATCTTCAAGCGGAAGGGCTGGCTCTGACCGGAGCCCGCTGACGCCGGCACCCGCTCACGGGCGGGCCTTCCCCACCGCCCCGTGTCCCGCGGGCCCCGTGTACTCTGGCCGCATGAGCGCGCGGCGGGAGCGGTTCCGGCACATCGTGGAGACCCTGGGCAGGCACGGGCTGGGATTCGCGGTGGGCGGGCTGCACCTGGAGCGGTTGCATCTTCCCGGCCGGCCCGGAGGGTTGCCCGGCGCCCGGATGCCTGCCCCGGAGCGGGTGCGCCTGGCCCTGGAGGAACTCGGGACGGTGTTCATCAAGTTCGGCCAGATCGTCTCCACCCGGACCGACATCCTGCCCCCGGACTACGCCGCGGAGCTCGCCACCCTGCAGGACGCCTCCCCCGCCATCCCGGCCGAACAAATCCGCGACGTCATCGCCGAGGAGCTCGGGCCGGCCGCGCACCAACTGCTGGCCGGGCTGCGGGACACACCGCTCGCCACCGGTTCCATCGGGCAGGCCCACGAGGCAACACTCGCCGGCGGGGGCGCGGCCGACGGCGGCGTCTTGGCCGACGTCGTGGTCAAGGTGCGCCGGCCCGGCGTCGTCGAGGAGGTCAATGAAGACCTGGAAATCATGGCCGAACTGGCCAAACGTGCCGAACAGGCATCCTCGGCCGTGGCCGGCTGGCGGGTCGCGGCCCTGGTGGACGAGTTCGCCCAGACCCTCCGGGCGGAACTGGACTACCTGCAGGAGGCGCGCAACGCCGAGCAGTTCGCGGCCAACTTCGCCGGTGACCCGCGCGTGCACATCCCCCGGGTCTTCTGGGACGCCACCACCACGCGGGTGCTGACCCTGGAGCGGCTGCGCGGCATCAAGATCAGCGACGTCGGCGGGCTGCGGGCGGCCGGGATCGACACCGGGGACCTCGCCGTCCGCGCCTGCACCGTGCTCCTGAAGATGGTCTTCGAAGACGGGTTCTTCCACGCCGACCCGCACCCGGGAAACTTCTTCGTCGAACCCGACGGCAGGCTGGGGATCATCGATTTCGGCATGGTGGGCAAGATCGACGACGGCGCCCGGTGGAACCTGGTGCGGGTACTGCTGGCGGTTGTGGACAAGGACCCCCGGAGCCTGACCACCGCGGTGGTGCGGCTCTGCGGCGGCGCCGACGGCGACTATGGCACCCTGCAGGCGGCGTTGGGCCGGCTGTTGGACCGCTACGCCGACCGGCCACTGGCGGAGGTGCCGCTGGTACCGGTCCTGGCCGAGCTGGCGGGGCTGCTGCGGACCAGCCGGCTCCGCCTGCCGCGGGAGACGGCCCTGATGGTCAAGATGCTGGTCATGGCCGACGGGCTGGGCAAACAGCTGGACGCCGGCTTCGAGCTGACCGAACAGCTGGGGCCCTTCACCCGCGGTGTGGTGCTCTCCTCTCTCACCCCGGAGGCGGTGGCTGAGCGGCTGAAGAAGCTCGGGTGGGAGGCCCTGAGGTTCGGCATCGAGGCACCGGAACTGGCCCGGAGGCTGCTGGAGGTGCTGGAGCGCGGCGGGGTGGACGTGCATTTCCGGGCCGGGGAACTCCAGGCGCTGATGGACCGGGCGGAGAAGACCGGCAACCGGATCGTCGCGGGCCTGATCGTCGCTGCGCTGATCGGCGCCGTCGGGGAACTGGTGTCCTTCCAGCCGGACCGGTGGAAACGGTGGCCCAAGGCCCTGTTCACCGCCGGGCTGGGCGGTGTTGGTGCCCTCGGCGGCTATCTGGCGATCGGCTCGCGGCCGCACCGGCGGCGCGGGACCGGCTAGGGCCGCCTGCTTCAATCCAGCTGGTTGTCCGCGACTGCCTCAGGGCGTGGGGCGTCGGTGCCGTGCCTGCGCCACCAGCCGGCCAAAGGCTAGGACGAACACCGCCTCGATCGCCGCCATCAGCGCGAGCCAGAGCCACTCACGGTGGCCGATGAAATAGACTACGCCCGCCCCCACCAGGATGCTGCCAAGGACCAGCGCGTACACCGCGAAGCCTACGGCCACCTTCGCGCTGCGCACTCCTGTGCGGAAACCGAAGCCGTTGGGCTCGCCGCCCGGCTGTCCGCGCACACGGTCCTCCCGGGCCGGGCCAAGCCGGTCGAATTCCTCCCACGGATCGGGGCCATGTTCCGGAGGTAGGTCCGGACGTTGGTCCGGAGGTTGTTCCGCCATTGCCCCATTTTAGTCGGCGCCGTAAGCCGCCGCAGGTCAGGCGGCGCGCTGCTCCACCTGGCCGGGGGCGGCGCCGTCGGCCCCGAAGACCAGCAGCCGGGTGGCAATTTTCTCCGTGAAGAACCGGTCGTGGCTGACCACCACGACGGCGCCCGGGAAGTGCAGCAGGGCCCGTTCCATCACCTGGGTACTCGAGAGGTCCAGGTGGTTGGTGGGTTCGTCGAGGAGCAGCACGGACGCCCCCGAGAGCAGGCACTGGGCCATGGCGACGCGGGCCTTCTGGCCGCCGGAGAGGTTGCCGATCTCTTGCTTGAGATCCGCCTCGGAGAACTGGAACATCGCGAGGAAGCGGTTGACCGACTTCCTGGTGGCGGTCAGGGCCAGGCTGTCCGGGAGGGCGTTGACGGCGTGCGAGACGGTGTCGCCGTCGTCGAGCGCCGCCAGCATGGCGTTGTAGGAGACGTACCCCGGACCCTTGGCCCAGGCGACCGTGCCGGCGTCGGGGGCCTCCTCGCCGGTGAGGACTCGCAGGAGGGTGGATTTGCCGCTGCCGTTGGCGCCCAGGACGGCGATCCGGTTGCCCTTGCGGATCTCGAAGCCCAGGTCCGTGAACAGCGTCCGGCCGTCGTAGGACTTTTCCAGCCCCTCGACCCGGCAGAGGACGTCCTTGACGTGCAGGCCGCCGTAGATCTCGGTGACGATCTGGTCCACCGGCCGGGGGGTTCGCGACTTCTTGATCTTGGCCAGCTTGTTCTCCAGGCCCCGGCTGGCGGCCTTGGCGGCCTCACGCCGGTCGGCAATTCCCTCCGCTTCGAAGGCGAGCAGCTCGGCTTCGTGGACGAACTGCTGTTCCAGGGTCTTGAGCCGGAACTGCTTCTGGACCACGTATTCGGCGAAGTTCCCCGGATACTCGTGCAGGTGGTAGTTCTCCACTTCGACGATCCGCGTGACCACGGCGTCCAGGAACATGCGGTCGTGCGAGACGATGACGGCGGCGCCTTTGAAGTCGCGGAACCAGTTCTCCAGCCACTGCACCCCGGCGACGTCGAGGAAGTTGGTCGGCTCGTCCAGCAGCAGCACGTCCGGGCTTTCGAGCAGGATCTTCGCCAGCGCGGCCCGGTTGCGCCAGCCGCCGGACAGCTCGTCGATGGCGCAGTGCCGGTGGGCGTCCTCGAAGCCGAGGGTGGTCAGCACGGTGTCGATCCGGCGCGGGTAGTCCCACCCGTCCAGCCGTTCCATCTCCTCGAAGAGCGCGGCCTGCCGGGTGATCAGGCGGTCCAGTTCCCCGGCACCGGGGTCGGCGGCGATGGCGGCGTCGATCCCGGCAAGTTCCGCCTCGACGGCCTTCACCGTGCCGAACAGTCCGTTGAGGACCTCCGTGATGGTGGAGGCACCGTTGAGTTCGGAGAACTGGGAGAAGTAGCCCACGCGGACGCCGGGATCGACGCTGACCGTTCCGGTCTCCGGGGCGACCTGGTCCAGGACTAGCTTCAGGACTGTGGTCTTGCCGGAGCCGTTCTTGCCGATCAGCCCCACCCGGTCGCCGGGCTCGAGCCGGAAGAAGACCTCACGGAGGACCGGAGTGTTCTCGAAGCGGACGCTGACGTCGTTCAGGCGGATCAGGCTCATGGGGGTCCTTTCGGGGCGCCCGTGCCCGACGGCGGACCGTACGGTGGGCGGCCCGGCCGCTGTGGGAAGCGGGAGTGGAAGTCCGGGTGGCGCAGGGAACCCGTGGTTTCCAGAATATCCCGGCATGCGAAGAGCCCCGCACCGCGGTTGCGGGACGGGGCTCTTGGGGTATGGGGCTCTTCGGGTGTGCGGTCCGTTAGCGGCCGGACTTGCCATGGCCGGCCGCGGGAGCGGCTGCCGGGGCCGGCGCGGGAGCCGGGTCGTGCTCGGCTTCGTGGGCCGGGCCGTTGCCGTAGCTGGGGACGGCGGGGGTGGCCGCGTGCTCGTCGCGGTGCTGTTCGGCTTTGGCCTGGCCGGCGGCACGGTGCGCTTCGGCGTTCGCGTGGGCCCAGGCGCTGTTGCCCGCCTCAGCCGGAGTGGATTTCTCCGGTTCGCTGTCCTTCGTTTCCGTGGACTCGCCCGGTTCCGTGGCCTCGCCGGTTTCGGTCGGGGCAGCGGACGGGGTATCGGTGGCTGAGGGGGCCGGGGCGGGCTCCGTCGGTTCCGCGGTCTCGGTCGGCTCCGCGGATGCGGTAGCGGTCGGTGCCGGTTCCGTGGGCTCGGCGGTCTCAGTGGGGGCGGCCGTCGGGAAGTCGGTGGCGGTCGCCGTGGCGGTGACGGTCGGCGTCGGATCCGCGGTGATCTCGCTGACCGTGGCGGCCATCGCCGCCCCCGCTCCGCCGGTGACGACGACGGCGGCCACGGCTGTTGCCTTGCCTGCGGTGCCCAGGGCGCCGAGCCACGTGAAAATTCCTGCCAAGGGGTGTTCCTTCCAGAGTTCCAAAGAGGTGTCCGGCAGGCCCTGTCACCAAGCCAACCGGGGAAAACATTACTCAGACGGAGACGGCGCGACGGCGGGGAACGGGATTCCTGCGGATTTCTTGGGGATAAACAGTGGTGCGGGGCGTACCGGCGGGCTCAGGGACCCCGGGGCGCGAACATGATAACGGCCACGCCCGCCAGGCAGACCACGGACCCGATGACGTCCCAGCGGTCCGGCCGGAATCCGTCCACCGCCATGCCCCAGGCCAGGGACCCTGCCACGAAGACGCCTCCGTAGGCGGCCAGGATCCGGCCGAAGTGGGCGTCCGGCTGAAGTGTCGCGACGAAGCCGTAGAGCCCGAGGGCGACGATCCCGATCCCGGCCCACCACCAGGCGCGGCCCTCGCGGACGGCCTGCCAGATCATCCAGGCCCCGCCGATTTCGGCCACGGCGGCCAGGGCAAAGAGCAGGACGGTGCGCGCAATGGTCATGCCACCATCTTTGCGCACCCCGGCCCTTGTCCGCGGCGGCGTCGGCGGGTATGAGGGAAGCATGCAGACCGGACAGGGGCTCCTTGAGGGGCGGGTAGCGGTGGTGACCGGGTCCTCCCGAGGCCTGGGCTTTGCGATGGCGGGGCTGCTGGGCGCCGAGGGGGCCGCCGTCGTCCTCGCGTCCCGGTCGGCCGCCGACGCCGAGGCGGCCGCCACCCGGCTCCGGGCAGCGGGAATCACGGCGTTGGGGCTGGGCTGCGACACTGCGGAGCTGGCCGACGTCGAGTCCCTGCGCGACGAGGCCCTGCGCCTCGGCGGGCTGGACATCTGGGTAAATAACGCCGGCGTCTCGGGTGTGTACGGGCCGACGGCGTCCACGCCGGTGGACGACTTCACGCGGGTGGTCCGGACCAACATCCTGGGCACCTTCCACGGTTCCCGGGTGGCGCTGCCGGTGATGCTCGGGCAGGGCCACGGTGACCTGGTGAACCTCTACGGCCAGGGCGACGGCGGGCCGGTGCCGCTGCAGAACGCGTATGCCTCCAGCAAACGGTGGGTGCGACAGTTCACCGAGACCCTGCGCCGGGAAACGCGCGGCACCGGCGTGCGGGTCCACGGCATGAATCCCGGCCTGGTGGAAACGGACCTCCTGCGGCGCATCCGGGCCCAGTCAGGCTACGAGAAGCGCCTTTCGGCCCTGCAGGTGGTGGTGGGGCTGTGGGGGCGGGCCCCGGAGGCCGCCGCGAAACCCCTGCTGGGCCTGGTCACGTCGGATGCGGCGGCGTACCGGGACCTCACCCCGGCCCGGCTGGTGTCCCGGGGCGCCCGAAACGTCCTGGCCGGCCGGCTCCGCAGGAGTCACCGAATGCCGCTGGATATCACCGTGGTGGAACCGGAACGCTGACCGGCGGAAGCACCGGCGCCGTGGCGGCTACCTGATGGTCAGCGCCGGGTTGACGGGCGCCTTTGCGGAGTTGACCTGCAACCCGACCGTGACCTTTTGCCCGGCGGCGAGCTTCGCCGTCCAGTCCGAGCCGGTGCAGGTGACGGACGTCTTCGGGAACACCGTGCACTTCATCCCCCAGGAGTTGGCAACCGAGGTCACCGTGGGGTCGTTCCAGGACACGGACCACGACGGCGCCGCGCGCAGCGCCGTAAGGTCCAGGTTCGCCACGTAGCCGCCGGGCCAGGAACTGGTCAACCGCCAGGTGGCCGACAGGGCATCCCCGCTGGCCGGTCCCGGGCTCGCGCTCGGCGAGGGCGACGGCAACGGGCTGGTGCTCGGTGCCGGTGCGGGAGCCGTGGGCGCGCCCGTCGGCGTCGGGGTGGGCGAGGGAGACGTCGTCGGCGTAGGCGCGGGCGACGTCGTCGGCGTCGGCGTTGGGGACGTGCCCGGGGCGTTGGTCAGAATCGGGGCCAGCGCATCCAGCTTGGCGCGTTCCGGCGTGCGCCAGTCGGACTGGACCAGACCGCCTGTACCGGCCGAGTTGGGGTTGAAGGACCAGTAGGCAAAGGACATGCCGTTG
This sequence comes from Arthrobacter sp. YD4, assembly GCF_030410515.1. GTDB lineage: Bacteria > Actinomycetota > Actinomycetes > Actinomycetales > Micrococcaceae > Arthrobacter. The sequence goes on from NZ_JAUHHD010000001.1 coordinate 223,212, forward strand.
GCCTGGAGGTAGCTGACAATCGAGGCCATCCACGCCTTGTCGGAGGCGGTGGCCAGGGCGGTGCCGAACTCCCCCAGCAACACCGGAGCGATTCCCTTCTTCTGCAGGTATCCCCAGTTGCGGTCCCAGACGGCGGGAAGGTTGGCCGGGTAGGCGGGGTCGCTGAACCATTTCTGGGCAAACATGGACGCCGGGTAGTCGTGCGGCGAATACACCACCCGGTGCGGCACGGCGAGGGACACCGGCTTCGCGCCGGCGTCCGCCAGGCCACCACCCCACCAGGTGCCTCCCGCGGTCGCCTGGTTCTCGATTCCCTCGACGAGGATCAGGAGGTTCGGGTTGGCGGCCAGGACGGCGTTGCCTCCCCGGGTCGCCGCCGCCTGCCAGTCGGTCGCGGCGGGTCCGCCCCAGGTGGCGGATCCCGCGGGCTCGTTGTGCAGGTCGGCCCCGATCACGGTCGGATCGTTCCTGTAACGGACCGCCAGCATCTGCCAGTCCGAGATCCACCGGGACTCGGGGACGGCGGCGGTGTACCAGAGGGGCGACTGGCTTGCCGAGGAAGGGCGGTGCCGGTCCAAGATGACCTGCAGGCCGTTGGCCTTGGCCCGGGCGATGACCGTGTCCATCACATCCAGCGGGCGTTTGCCCTCCAGGTTGTAGGCCCGGTTGGCCCAATAGTTGACGCTGCCCTTGATGGTTGTGGCGGCCAGGCACTCGTTGGAGAACGGAAGCCGGACGGTGTTGAACCCCATGGATTTTATGTTGGCCAGGGCTTCGTCGATGGTCAGGGTGCCCCAGAGTCCGTGCGGGACGCAGTCGGGGGTCTCGAGCCCGAACCAGGAGGCCGCCTTGATGATGTACGGGGCGTTGTTCGAGTCCCGGATGGTGCCGCCGTCGGTGTGCAGCCATCCCGTGGCCGCGGGCGTGGTGTCCGCGAGCCGCTCAAGGCCGGCGCCGGGCGCCGCGGTCCCGGCGCAGGCCGCCACCGCCAGCAGGGCGGCGACTCCCGCGGCGACGACACCCAGCGTCCGGGCCCGACGACGGCGGGCAGGGCTCTGTTTGGTGGGGCGGCCTGATGACACATGTCCTCCAAGATTCCGGGCCAGGCAGGCCCACTGAGCCTCACCGTACCCAGCCCGGCCGCCGCTCCTTTGGCGACGCTCTGGGGTGGGCGGAATATTTTCCTGGTCTTCGGCCCGCGTCCGACGGCGACGAACTCCCGCGGCGCACGTGGCCGGGGCTGGGGTTTGGCTGGGACTTGGCCCCGGATGCGGCGCTCCTACTTGCGCGATAGATGCTAAGCAGGCTTAGGATAGGGACATGGCCGTATCGAGCGGCCGCCAACCAGAGGAGGAAACACCATGGGACTGGGCGACAAGATCGAGAACGCTGCCGAGAAGATGACCGGCAAGGGTAAGGAAGCCGCCGGCGACGCGACGGGCAACGACCGCCTCCGCGCCGAGGGCCAGGCCGACCAGGCCAAGGGCGACCTCAAGCAGGCCGGCGAGAAGGTCAAGGACGCCTTCAAGAAGGACTGATCCTGGACAACTGCCAAGGGCGCTTCCCGTGACGGGAGGCGCCCTTTGCTGTGCCACCCCACTTCCCGGGAGTCACCCCGGTGCACGCCCGGAACCGGCGGATCCTAGAACTTGCCGTACTTGGCCCGTGCCATCGAATACACCCCGTAGCAGACCAGACCGGCCGCGGTCGCGGCGAGCAACACCACGCCAAACGGCTGGGACCCCAGGGTCTTGAGGCCGCCGTCCAGGCCTGAGGACTTGGAGGGGTCCGCCGTCGCCGCCGCCACGATGATGAGGATGCCGACCACGCCCAACACGACGCCCTTGGCGGCGTAGCCGATGGTGCCGAGCCACTCCACGGCGGTGCGGGGGTTCCCGGGAACGCTGAGGTCCTCCATGAACTTCCGGGTGACACCCCGGTAGACGTAGTAGGCCCCGCCGCCGATGATCGCTGCCCCGATAACGATCAGCAAGAGGACGCCGGCGGGTGCGGCCAGAATCTTGGCGGTGAAGTCGCTGGCCGACTGGCTCGAGCTCTTGGAACCGCCGGCGGCGAAGACGGCAAAGGTGATGGCCAGGAAGCCGAAGATGACGGCCTTTCCGGCCGCCGACGCCGTTTCCTTGACCTTGTCCTTCGCCTCACCCTGCGCGCGGCCGGCGACGACGGCCTCACTCACCATCCACACGGCCAAGGCCGCGCAGGCGGCGAACCCCACCCACAATAGGATGGCTCCGCCCGGCTTGGACGCCAGGGAGCCGATTGCCCCGGACTGGTCCGCCTCGCCGCCCTGCCCGCGGTCAATCTGGAGGGCGATGGCACCGATCAGGATATGGACCAGGCCGATGAAGACGTAGCCCGCCCGGGCGAGGTTCCGGAGTACCGGTCCCCTGGCAGCGGAGCTGGCCTCCGAGACGGCCCGGTTGGCTTTTTGCGAGGCTTCACCCACGGCGGGATCCTTCACTGGAGCGGCAGAAGTGGTCCGCCCAGCATAGCCAGCGTGAAGGCCGAGGGGAATGATGGGGCCGCGCGGGGAACCGGCGGCGGGAGGCAATGTGGAGCTAAGGAGATTCGAACTCCTGACCTCTTCGATGCGAACGAAGCGCTCTACCAACTGAGCTATAGCCCCGTGACAACGCCGCTCCCGAAAGGGAACGGCGCCACCAAACGTTCTTAGGCTACAAAGTATCTGCCCGCAACGCCAACCGACGCACCGGCGCGGGCACCAACCTCACCCGGAAAAGCCAAAAAGCCCCGGATTCACCGTGGTGGTGGATCCGGGGCTTCCTGGGTGGACTCAGGCTCGGCGCCGCTGGAGGACGTCGTCGAGGTTGCTCAGTGCGCTCTGGCCCTTGCCCTGGGGTTTGGACTCGGCAGCCTCCTCGGCGCCGCGCACGGAGGCCTGCTTCAGCGACGGCTTGCCGACGGCCTTCGGTGCGGCGGGGAGGTCGAGGGGTTCCGGGGCCGCACGTTCGGCCTTGGGGGCCTCGACGTAGGTCGGCTTGGGCACCTGGACCGGTTCCCAGCTGGCGCCCTCGGGGGACGCCGGGTCGCCGACCTGGTGGACGGAGGTGTCACCGGACGCGGCTGCCTCGGCCAGGGCAGCCTGCCGCAGCTCGGCGACGGTCAGCGTGACGGGACGGACCCGCGCGCCGTCGGCTTCGGCGTCGAACAGGGGGCTCTCCTTTGCCGGAGCGTCGGAGGGGACGGCAGTGGGCTGCTCGGCAGGCGCGGGCCGCGCCGGGCGGGGCGGGGCCATGGCCGACCGGAACGCGCGCTCAACTTTGCGGCGACGGTCACGCACGGCGAGGGAACGAAGGAGTACGACGGCGGCGACCGCGGCCAGCAGGGTCAGGACCGGCAACCAGCCGGAGCCCAGACCGAAGAGGCGGAGCACGCCGGACACGACACCGGTCAGGAGGGACACCACCGCCAGCAACGCCAGCGCCAGGCGGCCGTACCGGATGCGGAACGCGGAGTTTGCCGGAAGGCTCGAGGGCCGGGCGGACTTCATCGACGCCGGGGCGGACGCCGAGTCCGGCGTCGAAGGGGCGGAGGCGGGGCGCTGCGTACTGGTCATCGGTTTCTCCTGCGGTGACGTCATGGCCACGACGTTTCCGGCTTGGGGGTCGGCTCGTTCCACGTCCGCGGCGTCCATCAGGAAGTCTCCAGCCGGCCGAAGCTGGCGGCTGTTCCGGAGCATGTAGGGAGCCACCCATACGATCCAGAGCGCAACAGCGACGACAAGGATCACTGAGCTGCTGAGAGGGAAGTCCACACTCAAAACCGTAAGAGCTTGAGGGCGTGGCGGACCGCATTAGCGGCGGTGTGTCGCGGCGCGGCCGGAGAAACTGCCCAACGTGACGAAAACGCAGGTCAGGACGGCGTTTCCCGCCGGCGTACCGGGCCCTCCCGGAGCCACCGGCCCAGCAGGCCCTCGGGGACCTCCTCGGCCGTCAGCGCGAAGCTGCGGTGGTCCGCCCAGCGGCCGTTGATGTGCAGGTACCGGGGCCGATACCCCTCGTCCCTGAAGCCGAGTTTCTCAACCACCCGCAGGCTGGGACCGTTCTCCGGCCGGATGTTGATTTCCATCCGGTGCAGCCCGAGGGTGCGGAAGCAGTGGTCCGTGGCCATGGCCACCGCGGTGGGCGCGATGCCCTGCCCGGCCCGGTCCTGGTCCACCCAGTACCCCAGCGTGGCCATCATGGCCGAGCCCCACACAATCGAGGAGACGGTCAGTTGCCCCACAATGACGGGTTCCCGGTGTCCCGGCGTCCAGGCAGCAATCACGAACGGCAGGGCCGTCGCCTGTGCCGCCTGGGCTTTCAGCGAACTCACCATCTGCCGGTAGTTGGGCAGGCCGCCCCCGGGAGCCGGGTTGGACGCCTCCCAGGGGGCCAGCCACTGCTCGTTCCGGGCGCGGAGGGCGCTCCACTCGCGGCGGTCACGGTACCGGATCGGCCGCAGGACCAGGTCGCCGCTCTCCAGCGTGACCGGCCAGGTGAAGCTGCCCCCCACGGGACTAGTGCGTCAGCCCGGCGGTGAAGCCCGGCAGCCACTCCCGCAGGCCCGGGCCCAGGTCTTCGCTATCGCAGGCCAGCTGGACGCAGGCCTTCAGGTAGCTCAGCTTGTCGCCGGTGTCGTAGCGGCGGCCGCGGAAGACGACGCCGTACACGCCGTAGCCTTCACCCTCGCCGGCGGCGAGTTCCTGCAGGGCGTCGGTGAGCTGGATCTCGCCGCCGCGGCCGGGCTCGGTGCGCTCCAGCACGTCGAAGACGGCCGGGTGCAGGACGTAACGGCCAATGATCGCCAGGTTGGAGGGCGCGTCTTCGACGTCGGGCTTCTCCACGAGGTGGTTGATGCGCACGTAGTCTTCGCCGTCGACGGCCTCGACGTCGGCGCAGCCGTAGGCGCTGATCTGCGAAGGGTCGACCTCGATCAGGGCCACGACCGAACCGCCGGTCTTGGCCTGCACCTCGATCATGGTGCTCAGCAGTTCGTCGCGGGCGTCGATCAGGTCATCACCGAGCAGGACGGCGAACGGCTCGTAGCCGACGTGCTGCTTGGCACGCAGCACAGCGTGGCCGAGGCCCATCGGGTCACCCTGGCGGACGTAGTGGATGTCGCCGAGGTTGCTGGCGGCCTGGATGGACTCGAGCTTGGCGGTGTCACCCTTTGCTTCGAGGGTCGCCTCCAGGGTGGGGACCCGGTCGAAGTGGTCTTCCAGGGCCCGCTTGCTGCGCCCGGTGATCATCAGGACGTCGTTGAGGCCCACCTTGACGGCTTCCTCGACCACGTACTGGATGGCCGGCTTGTCGACGACGGGCAGCATCTCCTTCGGCATCGCCTTGGTGGCGGGAAGGAAGCGGGTGCCGAGGCCCGCTGCGGGGATGACGGCCTTGCGGACGGAGGCGTTAGGTGTCTTCACCCGACTAATCTAACCGAGGGGGCAAACATCAGGTAATTGCCCTTACGGTGCGGCTGCGGCGTGTTTGCCCGGCCGGCGAGGCGAAGGAGCCACTGCATGGAAGCGCGCGACAGGGACACCAAGGAAGCGATCCGCACCCGGCACCGGCAGCGTCGGGCGGCAATGACGCCGGCGGCGCGCTCGGCGGCCGGTTCAGCCCTGGCCGTGCACGGCGCCGCGTGGGCGGCGTCGCTTACCGACGGCGGAACAGGCACCTTCGCCGCCTACCTGGGGGTCGGCTCGGAGCCGCCGACTCTTCCCCTGTTGGAGGCCCTGCACGACGCCGGGCATAGGGTGCTGCTTCCCGTCTGCGAGCCGGACCTGGAACTGAGCTGGGTGGTGTGGACGCCGCAGAGCGAATACGCGCGGAGCCGGTACGCGCCGCTTCAGGAACCAATCGGGGAACGGCTTGGCACCGATGCCGTGGCGGGGGCAGCCGGAATCTTCGTTCCCGCCACCGCGGTGGACCTCGACGGAAACCGGATCGGCCAGGGCGGCGGCTACTACGACAAGTTCCTCGCCGCCCTCTCGGCCCTGCCCGGGAACGACGGCAGCCACCCGGTGCCGACTGCCGGCGTCGTCTACGCCGATGAAGTGTTGCCCGCGGGCACCATCCCCGTCGAAGTCTTCGACCGGAAGGTCGGGGCCGCACTCACGCCCGACGGCCTTGTTCCCACAGTCGCCAGCCGCTGACGCCGCATATTCTTCCACTTGTTCGCGCGGTGATAGAATTAGCACTCAGGCCCTGTGACTGCTAATCCCCTGGCTCCCCGAGCCAGCCGCCCCCTCAAGGAGCGGACGGGAGGGACGCAGTACGGGACCTGCTCGTTTGTCCTAGAGGAGGAACCCAGTGCCCACGTACGCCTACGCTTGCAAGGACTGCAACCACGCCTTCGAGACCGTGCAGTCGTTCTCCGATGAATCGCTGACGACCTGCCCGGAGTGCCAGGGAACATTGCGCAAGAAGTTCAACAGCGTCGGAGTCGTCTTCAAGGGCTCCGGCTTCTACCGGACCGATTCCCGCGATTCCAAAGGCAGCTCCGTGGCGCCCGCCGCACCGGCTGCCACCCCGGCCGCGGCTCCGACCGCCGCCGCCAACTAAGGCACCTGCAGCTTCCCGCTGTAGCTTGTCCACATAGCCCGGACCGGGGCTAAGCCCGCCGCGTTCAGGCTCCTACCGTGAAGCCATGGCACCAGCAAGGCTTCACTTCTTTCGTACCGGGACTGCCCGCGGCCCATCCGTTGCGGGCCGGCCCGCGGGAGGACGCTTACTTACCTCCCGCCGGTCCTCCCCACGTCGCCTCCGTCGCTGGGTGGGGCGCAACCGCAGGCTGATCGCCGCCCTTCTGTTGTGCCTGGCCGCCGGGCTCGCAGTCCAGCAGCTTACTCCCGCTCCCCCGCCGACGGTCACGGCCTGGGCCGCGGCCGGGGATCTTCCGGCGGGGCGGCTCCTCGCCCCGGGGGATCTCAACGCAGTCCAGGTTCCGCCGGGGGTTTTACCTGACGCGGCCATTGACCCGTCGACGGCCGAGGGGCAGCAGCTGGGCATCGCGTTGAGCCGGGGGCAGTTGCTGAGCTCATCGTTCTTTGTCGGACCCGGCCTCTTGACCGGGAGCCCACCCGGTTCCGCCGCCGTACCGTTGCGCATGGCTGATCCCGCCTCGATCCAGCTGGTCTCCCCCGGTCAGCTGGTCAACATCGTGCTGACCGGCGGCAATGGGTTTGAGCAGGCGGCAACGTCGGAGATTCTGGCCGCGCGCGTCCCGGTGCTCTGGACCTCCGCCCGTGGCGGCAGGTCCGGGCAATGGCTCGACGTCGGCGATACGGACGGGCTGATGGTGGTTGCGGCCGACCCCGAGCAGTCCAGGAAGCTTGCCGGCGCGTCGACGCAGGGAAAGTTGTTTTTTGTCCTCGTTGGTCCCGGTGGGCCGTAGTCACGCTGCGGGCGTGCTGTTGCTCACCGTCCCGCGCCGGCGCTGCCCCGCCCCTGGTGTCAGCCCCAGTGCGGCGGCTTCTGTTCCTGCAGCCAGGCGTCGTGGTCATACCCGCCGGGCTCGTCGCCCCAGCGTCGGGGATCATCCTCCGCGGCCTTGGTGGGAAGGATCCCTGCCGGGGACGCGCTGTGTGCAGCGGCGCCTTCGGCCCGGGACGGCTGACCGGAAGCACTGGCTGCAGTCCGGTCCGCGTCCTGATCCGGGGTACCGGCACTCCGGCCCTCCCCGGCCCGGGCTGCCCTGTCGGTATCGATGGTGGCCGCCGTGGCGGGTTCCCCGTGGGCTTCGCCGGGATGGTTCCGGTTGTCGTTTGCGGCGCTCTGGTGACTGGTCACGTCCGCCTCCTTAGTACTGCTCGTAAATTCCTGCTGGTGCGCCGCGGCGGCCCAGGCGGTGGGCGCCTGGCCGGTGGCCGCATACGCGTCCCGGGCGCTCTCGAGCCCGAAACTTTCCATGTCGTCCGAGAAGCCCGGAGCGGTCCCGATCCGGGAGGACGCCACCGGCTTCTCCAATCCAAGGTACCCGCCAATCCGGTCCGCGCACACGGAGGGATCGGTAAAGACCTCGATGGTCCACAGCGGCATGTAGCGCCAGCCCAGGCGTTCCAGCAGCTGCGGCCGGAGCCGGCTGCGTTCGCGGACGGTCATCCGCCGGTAACGCTCGGTTCCGTCGGATTCGATGGCCACCGGACGCGGGATGTCGGCGTCGTCCTGTCCAATCGTGTGCAGTGGATCCGCAGCCGCCACCATGTCCAGGGCTCCGTCGTACTGGTGCCAGACGCGGGCGCCGCGGGCGCGGAGCCTGTCGCCGAGGTCCGTGACCAACGGGTCCGCACCGAGCGCCTGCTCGCTGGCGGCGGCGCGGGACGCGGGGCTGCCCAGGTCCGAGTTGCCGGCAATCTCCCGGTCGATCAGCTCGTAGAAATCCACGGCCCCGTGGCTCAGCCGGGAGCTGTCCAGATCCTCGGGCCGGAAGCAGGTCAGGACGTGGAGGGAGCGCCGGGCACGGGTCATCGCGAGGGCGAACTTGGCGCGGCCGCCGTCGACGGACAGGGGGCCCAGGCTGTGCAGCGCGCGGCCGTGCGGCGTGCGGCCGTAACCGGGCGAGAAGATCACCCGGTCGCGGACCAGGCCCTGCGCCCGTTCGAGGTCGACGACGCGGAACGATTCGGTGCCCGCGGTGAAGAAGCCCGCCAGCAGCGGGTAGTTCGGCAGCTGCAGTCGGATGGCCTCGCCGATCCGGGCGGCGTGCCGCAGGCTGCCGGTGACGACGGCGAGGGAGGTCCTCGGACGCAGCCTCGCGTGGTCGAAGACGAGTTCAACGACCCGGTTCACTTCGGCCAGGACGGACTCGACGCCGTCCTGGTCAGCGCTTGGGAGACCCGTTCCGTCCGGCAGGTATTCGACCGTGAGGGCGCGGTCCAGCCCGGTTGCGGACTGCCCCTCGGGCAGCCGCCGGAGTTCGCCGCCGTAGAAGTTCTTACTCAGCTGCCGGACCAGATCCTCGTCCACGGCTCGGTAGACGGTCCGGAGCCTGCGCACCGGCAGCACCGCCGCCAGGCTCTGGTAGGCGCTATCGACGCGGTGGTGGGAGCTCTCTCCCGCCGCGAGCCGCTCGACACCCACGGTAAAGGTTCGCGGGCTGGCGATCCTGTCATCGCCGAAGGCAATGACCTGGCGGGACCGCGCGACCGCGGGGAGGACTGCCTGCAGGGAGGTCGCCTCGGCGTCGAGGATCACCACCGCGTCGAAGTGCTGTTCGGCGGGCAGCAGGCTGGTCATCAGGTACGGGCTGATGGACCAGACGGGCACGAGCATGGGGATGAGTTCGGCAGACTGGGCGGTGAGCGCCGCCGGCGTGACCCGGCCGTCCTTGAGCAGGCTCCGCAGCAGTTCAGCCTGCCGCGGGTGCTCGGCCAGCGCCGCCCGCCAACGCTCCGCGAGCTTCCAGCGGAGCCGGGCAGCGCCGCTGGCGATGTGGGCGTTGTCCGCGAGACGGTATTCCGCCTCCAGTTGTCGGAGGGCGTCGCCGTCGGACATGGCGAGGTAGTCATCCCCGCTGATCATTGCCTCCAGCGCGGACTGCCACCAGGCGAGCTCGAGTTCGGCAGCGACGGAGTCCGCGGAGACCTCACGCTCGGCGAGGTCCGCCAGCAGCTCACCCAGGCCGTGCTCGCGCATGTTTTCAATCAGCAGCGTGCGTTCGGGCAGGGTCTCAAGGGTGCCGGTATCCGCCACCAGGCGGGTCAGCCGGTCGAGCAGCTCCGGGTACGGCGTATTCTGCACGTCGCCACCGTCGCGGGTATACCTGACGGCCTCGCCGAGGTCCTTGAGATCGGCGTCCAGTTCCCGGTACAGCGCCGACAACTCGCCCAACCCGGACGGCACCGCGGGGTGCCGCTGCGTGGTGGCGTACCCCGACCATGCCGCCCGCTGTTCCTGCACCAGGACCAGCGAACTGTGCAGATCGGCGATGTGGACGCCGGGCCGGACGTACTCCTTCGCGACCCGCCGCAGCCGGGACCGCTGCATCGAGGGCATATCAATGCTGCGCTCCCGCCGCCACGACGAGGAAGCGGTGGCCGAGATCAGGTCGTGGACCGGACGGTCGAAGATGTCCGGGGTGAATTTGTCCAGGCTTCCCCGCACGGCGACCAACAGGTCGATCTGGTCGCCCCACTCGGCAAAGGTGTCCCCCAGCCGGATTTCGGCGTGCTCGGCGACCTCGTTCATCCGGTCGCGGAGCCGCGGCAGCTTCTCCGCGACCGAACGCGCCACCTGCTGCGCTTCCTGCGTTTCCTTGCGGGTCAGCAAACGGGCGCCGTGCCACGGGCTCAGGGTCGAGGCCCGGCTGAAGCTGCCCAGTTCCGCGGCACGCCGCAGCCGCTCGGCCAGTTCCGCGCGGTCCCGGATGTTGTCCAGGACGCTGCGCTTGAGCCTGACGGTGGTCGCCGGGGCGGGATGGATCGCGGTCAGGGCCGCGAGCGACTGCATCGCCTCGTACGGGGAGCAGCCCCAGCGCTCCCGCACGTTGTGCAGGGAGGCCACGTGGTCCATCAGCGCGTGCCGGTGCTCGGTCAGGGTGGCGTGCAGGTTCTTCAGCTGCGGCTCGAGGGACTTCTCGTTGCGCACGATCGCGCGCACCAGCTGGCCCTTAAGCTGGAGCGGGGTAGTGCCCCCGGCCAGATGCACCAGCATCGAGTCCAGGCCCAGGGCTTCGAGCTGCGCGGAGACCTCGCCCAGGCTGGCGCGGCGGTCCCCCACCACCAGCACGCTTTTGCCTTCATCGACGAGGGTGCCGATGGTGTTGATCGCGGTCTGGGTTTGTCCGGTTCCCGGAGGGGCGCTGACCACCAGGGAGTCGCCGGCACGGACGGCATCCACCACATACTGCTGGTCGGCGTCCGCGTCGAGGAGCAGTAGCTCGTCGGCGGGGTTCCGCTCGTCCGTGCTGGCGAAGCGGCCGTCCTTGAGCTCGGGTACCTCCACGGAGTCGCCTGCCGCCACGCGGCCAAGGGCGGCAATGAGCTTGTTCTCCGGGTTGATCCACGGGTCGTCGAGGTTGCCGGAGAGATCGGCGAAGGTGGAGACGAGGAGGTTGTGCTCCACCTCGGCGCCGTGGATCGGCTGGATCAGTGTCGCGAGCCGGTCCAGGACGGGCAGCGGGTCGAAACGGGCGGTGCTGTAGGCCATCCGCGTCACGGCGTTGACGTCGAAGACGATGCCGTGGATGGTCTTCAGGTGACGGACCAGTGCCGGGTTGATCCGGGCCTGCTCTGTAAGTTGCAGCTCGTAGTCGTCTTCGCCGGGACGGACCGTGAGGGACACGGCCGTGAGCATGACCGGAGCGGAGACCCGCTGCGGCTTCCCGCCGACGGCCGAGGTCCAGACGACGGTGCCGGCCGAGAGGTACCCCGCGTCGATGCCCCGGTCGTTGGCCAGCTCAAAGATCTTCGAGCGCAGGTTCCGGGAGGCGCGCGCCGCCACGACGTACTGCTGGCGGTCACGGATGAGGGTGGACAGCCGCGTGCGCCGCCCGGCCATCAGCTGCGCCAGGCCCGACGGGTGGGCATGGGTCAGGTCGATGGAACCCTCGGGCGTCTTTGTGAAGCGCAGCATCGTGTCGGGGCCCGTGACGGGCTTCAGTCCCGACAGCCATTTCCTGAACTCCTCGGAGCCTTCGGGGTGGCCTTGACCAACTGACACTTCTGCCTTCTTTTCTGTGCTCACGGTTTCTGTGTTCGCGCGGAACGCCCTGGACCATACCGGCATGCCTTCGAGCGTAGCCCGGATCGGCCCGCCGGGAGGGGCCGCAACACTGGCAGGGGCCAAAATAGTGCGGTCGATTCCTCTCCACCGGCCGGAGGATTAAACGCCAAGGGCCGGCCTCCGGAGAGGCCGGCCCTTTACAAGGCTATTCCCACTCGATGGTTCCCGGCGGCTTGCTGGTCACATCCAGCACCACCCGGTTCACGCCGTCGACCTCGTTGGTAATCCGGTTCGAGATCCGGGCCAGCAGGTCGTACGGGAGCCGCGACCAGTCCGCGGTCATGGCGTCCTCGGAGGAGACCGGGCGCAGCACGATCGGGTGGCCGTAGGTGCGGCCGTCGCCCTGCACGCCGACGCTGCGGACGTCGGCCAGCAGTACCACGGGCATCTGCCAGACCTCGTTGTCGAGGCCGGCGGCGGTCAGCTCGGCGCGGGCAATCGCGTCGGCCTTGCGCAGCAGGTCGAGGCGTTCCTTCGTTACTTCACCGACGATGCGGATGCCGAGGCCGGGGCCCGGGAAGGGCTGGCGGCCGACGATTTCCTGCGGCAGGCCGAGCTGGGCGCCAACGGCGCGCACCTCGTCCTTGAACAGGGCGCGCAGCGGTTCGACGAGCTCGAACTGCAGGTCCTCGGGCAGGCCGCCGACGTTGTGGTGGCTCTTGATGTTGGCCGCACCCTCGCCGCCGCCGGATTCGACAACGTCCGGGTACAGCGTGCCCTGGACCAGGAACTTGATCTTGTCGCCGTGCGCAGCTGCCTCGGCGATGATGGCCCGCTCGGCCTCCTCGAAGGCACGAATGAATTCGCGGCCGATGATCTTGCGCTTGGTCTCGGGGTCGCTGACACCGGCCAGGGCGGCCTGGAAGCGTTCCTGCTCATTGGCGACGTAGAGCCTGACGCCGGTGGCGGCGACGAAGTCGCGCTCCACCTGTTCGGCTTCGCCTTCGCGCAGCAGGCCGTGGTCGACGAAGACACAGGTGAGCTGGTCGCCGACGGCGCGCTGGACCAGGGCGGCCGCGACGGCGGAATCCACGCCGCCGGAGAGGCCACAGATGACCCGGGCGTCGCCGACCTGCTCGCGGATCCGGGCGACCTGCTCTTCGAGGATGTTGCCGGTGGTCCAGTTCGGTTCCAGCTTGGCTCCCTTGAAGAGGAAGTTCTCCAGGACCTGCTGGCCGTAGGCGGAGTGCTTGACCTCGGGGTGCCACTGCACGCCGTAGAGGCACTTCTCCTCGTTGGCGAAGGCGGCGACGTCGGCGCCGGCCGTCGTGGCCAGGACCTCGAAGCCCTCCGGCGCCTCGTGCACGGAGTCACCGTGGCTCATCCAGGTGCTCTGGTGCTGCGGCATGCCTTCGAGGATGGAACGGCCCTCACCCAGGACGGTGGTCTCAGTGGCGCCGTACTCGCGCAGGCCGGTGCGGGCCACCTTGCCGCCCAGGGCGTTCGCCATGGCCTGAAAGCCGTAGCAGATGCCGAAGACCGGGACGCCGGCGTCGAACAGGTCCGCGCCGACGCCGGGGGCGCCCTCGGCGTAAACGCTGGACGGGCCACCGGAGAGGATGATCGCGGCGGGGTTCTTGGCCAGCAGCTGCTCGGTGCTGTAGGTATGCGGAACAACTTCCGAATACACATTCGCTTCCCGGACGCGGCGGGCAATCAGCTGCGCGTACTGGGCACCGTAGTCAACAACCAGGACCGGCCTTTGGGACGTCTGGGATGCAGTGGGTGTGGTCACCCCTCTAGCCTACTTTGCGCCCCCGCTCCCCCGCACATTCGCGGTGCGGCGGGTAAGCGAACTCACAGGCCGGCCGCGTCACGCGCGGCCGGTGAAGGTCAGCGGCGAACCGAGGCGGACAGTCTGCGGCGGCGCGGGGGCCGAGAAAGGGCTTAGTAGCGCTGTGGTGCCTGCGGGTTGGCGGCCAGTTCGGCTTCGACCTCGGCGTGGAACTTCTTCTCCACGAAGAACGAGAGGAACGGCACGACGCCGCCGAGGGCAAGGATGATCATCTTGCCGAAGGGCCAACGCATCAGGGACCAGAGGCGGAAGTTGGACATCAGGTAGACCACGTACATCCAGCCGTGCACGATCAGCACGGTGACCGAGACGTTGACGCCGCCGATGACGCCGGCCGGGTCGGCGTCGGCGAACCCGAAGCCGAACGGCTGCCCGGTGACCGCGTTGGTGCCGCCGGCGAAGAGGTACTGGCCGAAGACGTAGCGGGCGATCAGCTCGGCGCACAACAGCAGCAGCATGGAACCGGTGAGGTAGGCCAGCACCTTGTAGAACTTCAGCGCGGAGCGGATCTGGGCCTCGGTTCCGCCGAAGCGGCGCTTCTTGCCGGCGGGACGTCCCGGTCCGGCGGGCTGCTGCGGGTCGATGGCCGGTTTGGGCTCAATCATGATTGCACTCTCGGGTCGGTGGTGGTGTGGGTGGACGGGGTGTCGGTGTCCGGATGCGGCGGGTCCTGTCGTTCGGCCTGCTCGCGTTCCTGCTCGTCGAGGGCGTCCTCGAGGTCCCGGCGGTAGTCGTCCTTGACCAGCCGCCACCAGATGAACAGGGCGAACCCGGCGAACACCACCCATTCGGCGGCGTAGAAGAGGTTCAGCCAGTTGATGCTCTGTTGCGGCGGCTGGGGGCCGATGTCCAGGGCCTTCGCCGGCGCGGCAACGCTGACGTCGGCCCCGCCGGCGCGCTCGGCGCTGGCGGCGACGAAGCCGGGGTAGCTGCTGACATTCCAGACGTTGATCAGCTCGGCCGTGGAAACGGCGGTCGCCCGGCCGGGACCCGGATCGGTGTTGGGGACGGGCGCCTCGGACGGCATCAGCCGCCCGGTCAGGGAGATGGTGCCCGAGGGCGGCGCGGCCGCGTCCGCGGGATCGGCAACCCAGCCACGGGCAACGGCCAGCCAGGTTTCGGGGCTCGCGCCGGCACCCGTCAGCACGGGGGCCCCCTGGACGGCGAAGCCGGTGACAATCCAGTACCCCTTGGCGCCATCCTTGACCCGTCCGGGGACCAGGACCTGCTTCTGCGGGTCGTAGTGGCCGGTGGCGGTAACCACCTGGTCGGCCGCGGTGCTGGGGAAGAACTCGCCGGGCTTGAGGACGGCGGTCAGCGGTTTCGGGTCTTCGGTGGCGGTGGAAACCGGCGCCTCGGACCGCGTGGAGCGGCCGAACTGCCACTGGCTCAGCAGCACGAAGACCCCCGAGATCACCAGCGCAAAGACCAGGCCGGCAATCCAGCGGGGTTTGAGGGCGGTTTTCAACACCCCTTAACCGTACTTCGTCCGCCTGTAGAAGACCGAAACGGGCCTGGGAGTCCCGGCTGCCCCTAGAGTGGGGCAGCCGGGTCCCTGCGTGGCGACGAAGTCGACACGAAAGGGCCTGCCCCACTGTTAGTGGTCGAAGAACACCAGGGAGGAGTTGATCAGTTCGGCGATGACTTCCGGGTCGTAGGCCCGGCGCAGGGACTCCCGGAAGGATTCCTTGGACAGGGAGCGGGCCAGCGTGGCGAGGACCTCAAGGTGGTCGGAGAACGAACTCGCCGGCGTCGCGATCAGCAGCACCACGGTGGCTGGACCGTCGGCGGCGCCGAAGTCCAGCGCCTTGCCGTACTTGGTGATGCCCACGGCGATCGAGGTGCGGGAAACGAACTCGCTGCGGGCGTGCGGCAGCCCCACGCCGCCGGGCAGGCCGGTGGCCATCTGGTGTTCCCGGGCGTTGACATGGGAGAGAAAGCCCTCCAGGTCCGAGATCCGGCCCGCCTCGAACATCCGCTGCGCGAGCTGGGCGGAGGCGTCGTACTTGTCGGCGGCGTCCAGCTCCAGGATCACCATCTGCGGCGTGGTGAGGTCGGCATCGTACCGGTCCAGTGGTTCCGCCAAGAGCTGTCCCTTCGGTTTGGCTTCGTGCACGCCGGCCGGCTGGGGCCGTTCCCGCCCGGGTCAGCGCAACGGGACGATGTCCTCCACACCCAGCCGTGCGGCGTCGGCGGATTCGTCGTCCGGCTGTTCCTGGCTGAGCCGTTCGGCGTCCACCCGGGCCAGGTAGTGCTTGATTTCGCTCTCGCGCTGCGCATCGCTCCAGCCGAGAACTTCACCCATGAGTTTAGCGACTACCGGCGCGGCTGACACACCGCGGTCCCAGGCCTCGATCGAGATCCGGGTCCGGCGGGTCAGGACGTCCTGCACGTGCCGGGCGCCCTCGAACTTGGCCGCGTAGACCGCCTCGGCGCCCAGGTAGTCGTCGGCCCCGGGCAGCGGCTCGGCAAGCTCGGGGTTCTCTGCTATGAGGGCCAGGACTTCCGGGGCCATCGAGCCGTACCGGTTGAGCAGGTGTTCGACCCGGGCCACGTGCACCCCGGTCTCCTCGGCCATCCGGCTGCGCTTGTTCCACGCCGCCTTGAAGCCGCTGGCGCCCAGCAGCGGGATGGACTCCGTGCACGACGGCGGGACGCGTTCGTCCATGGTGCGGGTGGCCTCGTCCACGGCGTCCTTTGCCATCACGCGGTAGGTGGTCCACTTGCCGCCGGCGACGACGACAAGGCCGGGTACCGGGTGCGCCACGATGTGTTCCCGGGAGAGCTTGGCGGTGGAGTCGCTCTCCCCCGCCAGCAGGGGCCGCAGGCCGGCGTAGACGCCCTCGACGTCCTCCCGGGTCAGCGGGCGCTTCAGCACCTTGTTGACGTGCTCGAGGATGTAGTCGATGTCCTTGCTGGAGGCCGCAGGATGCGCCTTGTCCAGGTTCCAGTCGGTGTCGGTGGTGCCGATGATCCAGTGCCGGCCCCAGGGAATGACGAACAGCACCGATTTCTCGGTCCGCAGGATCAGTCCGACGGTGGACTGGAACCGGTCGCGGGGCACCACCAGGTGGATGCCCTTGGACGCGCGGACCTTCAGCTGGCCGCGGTCCGTGACCATGGCCTGGGTCTCGTCGGTCCACACCCCGGTGGCGTTGATGACCTGCTTGGCGCGGATGTTGAAGCTGGAGCCGTCCTCGTGGTCGACTACCTTGGCGCCGACCACCCGCTCGCCCTCCCGGAGGAAGTCCACAACGGCCATCTGGTTCACGGCATGCGCGCCGTAGTAGGCGGCGGTCCGGATGAGGTTCGCGACGTACTTGGCGTCGTCGACCTGGCCGTCGTAGTAGCGGATGGAGCCGACGAAGGCGTCGTTTTTCAGGCTGGGGGCGGCCCGCAGCGTTCCCCGCCGGCTCAGGTGCTTGTGGAAGGGGACGCCGCGGCTGTGCCCGCCGGTGATGGACATGGCGTCGTACAGGGCGATGCCGGAGCCGACGTAGGGCCGTTCGACGAAGCGTTTGGTCAGCGGGTAGAGGAACGGGACCGGACGGGCCAGGTGCGGGGCCAGGACCGAAAGGATCAGGCCACGCTCGTGCAGCGCCTCCTTGACCAGGGCGAAGTCGAGCATCTCCAGATAGCGCAGGCCGCCGTGGATGAGCTTCGAGGACCGGCTGGAGGTTCCTGCTGCCCAGTCGTTGGCCTCCACGATGGCGACGCTCAGCCCCCGGGTGACCGCGTCCAGCGCGGCTCCAGCGCCGACGATGCCGCCGCCGACGATGAGGATGTCGAGTTCCTTGCCGGGCTCCGCGGTTGCCCGCAACGCGGCCAGGGAAGCTTCCCGCTCGTCGGGTCCAAGCGCGCCTCCGGCCTTGGGAGCACCACCGGGAAAACTGTTCATCTCACGCCTCCATCCGGATCAAACCTCGTAGTGCACCACACTACGTCCAAGTTCGGCGGATGGGCAGGGGCAGGACGGCGGACCGGTTACCCCCTACGCCGGCTCAGTTCCCGGCGTAAGGCGAGACGACGACGTCGACGCGCTGGAATTCCTTCAGGTCCGAGTAGCCGGTGGTCGCCATCGAGCGGCGCAGGGCGCCGACCAGGTTGGCGGTGCCGTCGGTGTGGTGGCCAGGTCCGAAGAGAACCTCCTCGAGCGGGCCGACGGTGCCGACGTTGACCCGGTCGCCGCGCGGCAGCTCCAGGTGGTGGGCTTCCTGGCCCCAGTGCCAGCCGCGGCCGGGGGCTTCCTCGGCGCGGGCGAGGGCGCTGCCGAGCATGACGGCGTCGGCGCCCATGGCGATGGCCTTGACGATGTCGCCCGAGGTGCCCATGCCGCCGTCGGCGATCACGTGGACGTAGCGTCCGCCGGATTCGTCCATGTAGTCGCGGCGGGCAGCCGCGACGTCGGAGATGGCGGAGGCCATCGGCGAGTGGATGCCCAGGGCGCGCCGCGTGGTGGTGGTGGCGCCGCCGCCGAAGCCGACCAGGACGCCCGCGGCGCCGGTGCGCATCAGGTGCAGGGCGGGGGTGTAGCCGGCGGCCCCGCCGACGATCACCGGGACGTCGAGCTCGTAGATGAACTGCTTGAGGTTCAGCGGCTCGTGGTCCTTGGAGACGTGCTCGGCGGAGACCGTGGTGCCGCGGATAACAAAGATGTCGACGCCGGCTGCCAGCACGGTCTTGTAGTGCTCCTGGGTCCGCTGCGGGGTCAGGGACCCGGCGACGGTGACGCCGGCGGCGCGGATCTCGGCCAGCCGGGAGGTGATGAGTTCGGGCTGGATCGGCGCCTGGTACAGCTCCTGCATGCGGCGGGTGACGGCGGTGGAGCTGTCCTCCGCTTCGAGGGCCGCCAGCTGGTCCAGCACCGGCTGCGGATCCTCGTACCGGGTCCACAGGCCTTCGAGGTCCAGGACGCCGAGGCCGCCGAGACGGCCGAGAGCGATGGCGGTTTCCGGCGACATGGCCGAATCCATGGGTGCCGCGATCACCGGCATGTCGAACTTGTAGGCATCGATCTGCCAGGAAACGGAGACGTCCTTGGGGTCACGCGTACGGCGGTTGGGGACGATCGCAATGTCATCCAGGGAGTAGGCACGACGCCCACGCTTGCCTCGGCCAATCTCAATCTCGTAAGTCACTGCTCTAGGTTATCCCAGGCCCGGCCCGGGATGCCTGCGGCCGGCCGCCATGGGCAGCGCTGCCCATGGCGGTCCCGCGGGCCTGTCCCCTACGCTGGGGTCACACCAGCCCCCATTCATCCCTTCCTGGAGGACCATCCATGGCCCCTGGCCTTTACGGCGCCGACGTCGAGCAGTTGCGGTCCTTGTCAAAGTCCATGGGGCTGTCCGGGTCGCGGCTCTCCGACACCGAGCGCCGGATCAACTCCCTGGTGGCGGGAGCCGCCTGGCAGGGCGCCGATGCCGGCCGGTTCCGCAGCGAGTGGAGCGGCACCCTGAAGCCGCTCCTCAGCAGGGCCTCGCAGTCGCTGGCGGAGGCCTCGAAGCTCCTCCTCACCCAGGCCAACGAGCAGGAGGCGGCCAGCGCGCAGGGTGGAACCGCGGGAACCCCCGGCACCGGAGGCACCTCCCGCCCCGGCACTCCCGCCGGCAGCCCCTCCGGCAGTGCCAGTGGCACCGGGCAGGAAACCGGCCTCGAGACGATCATCGCCGGGGCCGGCGGGGCACCGTGGTTGGCAGGGAACGCTGCCGTCACCTCGGCCGGGCTCTACGCGGACAAACTGTTGGACACCATGGCCAAGGGCGGGCTGGTCACGAAGCTGACCAACTGGCCCATGCTCGGCGCCCAGTACGGCCAGGCCGCCGAAGCCGGCTACGTCCGCGGCACCCAACTCCTCAACGGCACCTCCCTGCTGGGGCGGCTGTCCGGCGGGTTGGGCATCATCACCGGCGGCCTGCAACTGGCGCAGGGAATAGCGACGGACAACACCGGGATGAAGATCGACGGCGGCATCTCCACCATCCTCGCCGCGGGCAGCTTCGTTCCGGTGGCGGGACCCTTCTTTGCCGTCGCCGGGGTCGCATGGGGTGGGGCCGGCCTGCTCGCCAGCAAGTTGGGCTACGGCTCAGCCTCCGAAATGATCGGCGACGGCGCCACACATGTCGCCGACGCCGTGGCCGACGGCGCCAAAAAGGTGTGGGGCTGGCTCACCTGAGCCGCCCATCCCCCCTTCTCCCTAGACTGGGACCAGAGACCGAGACCCGAACTACCATCCAACCTCCAGACCCGTCGCCCGAAAGGCAGTCATGACCGCGCAAGACGACGCACCCCTGCTTATCACCGAGCACGAACTGATCGCCCTGGTCGCCTTGGCGGGGACCGACGCGGCCCTGAAGTGCCAGCGCTTGTTCCGGCTGGACCACGCCGCCGGAGCGCCGCTGGAACAGGCCGGGGTCAGCACGCTCCTGGAACGGGGGCTGATGACCGTCGAGGCCGACGCCCTGGTGCCGGTCGGGCAGGCCGCCAGTGTGGCGGCCGCACTGGCCGGTGCCGATGCGTGGCTGGAAATCGCGCTGGTCACCCCCCAAGCCGACCACGTGTACTTCCTCTTCGGCTCCGCCGACGGCGCCCTGATTCTCAGCCTGAGCAAGTACGGGGTGCACGAACTGCGCCCGCTCACCGATGCCGAGGGAATGATTGTCACGGCCGTCGAGATGGTGAATTTCTACCTGGGCGCGTCGCCGGACGGGCGGCCTGCCGCGGCCACCGTCCGGCGCCATCTCCCGGACGGCGCCTCCCACGCCGTGCACGTGAAGGCGGACCCGGACGGGTCCCTCGAACTCCGCGCCGGCGACGACGGCAGCGAGGCGGTCCCCCTCCGTCCCGAGGACCTGGACTCCAGCCTCCGCAGGGGCCTCGGCCTGCAGCCGGCATGACCGACCCGTCAACGTTCGCCCGGGACCGGCCCGCGCATCCCCTCGACCACTGGGCCTCGCCGGAACTGGCCCGGGTCAGCCCGCCGAACGCCCCGTCCCGCCTGCGCCAGTTAGCCGACGCGCAGGCGGCCCGGGCCGCGGCCTGGAGCGCTGCCATCGCCGCCGGACCCGTGCTGCTGCTGGCGGGGGCCTTCATCTCGGCCCTGTCCGGAAACCCCGCCTGGGTCCTGGCTCTCGGCGCGGCCGGAGTGCTGTTGGCGGTGCCGGGCATCGTGGCCTGGAAACGGGTCCGCGCAACGCTGCCGGACGCCGGCGCCAGCCTGGTCACCCGCGGCCCGGGGTCGGCGCGCGGCGGCATCATGATGGTCGCGGTGCTGGCCGTAGTCCTCGGAGCCATCCTGGGGTTCGTCTCCCCCGGCATCGCTGCCCGGGGCGGCTCAACGCTGGCCGCGGTGGCCGGCGCCTACGTCCTGCTGGTCGCGCTCCTGGTGGCTTGCATCCTGGTCCCCGCCGTGGTCCTGGGCCGCGGGCGGCAATCCTTCCGCCGCAGGATCGGCTCGGACCCGCGCCTCCGTGCCGCAGTGGAGGCAGACCTGGCTACCTGGCGCGACCCACGCGGTGCCGCGGGCTACGGACCGCTCTGACGATGGCCGGGCACTAATCATGGCCGAGCGCTGGATTTTTGACGGACACATCGCCGGGATTGGCGCCGCGTCCGGTTTCCGGGCTGTGATCGGCATCTGGCATTCCTCCCCCTTGGGCGTCTTCGCCGATGTGATGGTCCAGGAGGCCACCGGACGGCGGCTGCTGCTGGCACCCTCCGCGGCGGTGGCGGAGTTTGTCGCCGCCACCTATCAGTTCGACGAGGTACGGATTGTGGGAGTGGACGCCGGGCTCGACGGCGGCCGGCTCACCATCGCCGCCGGTACCCTGGCAATCGAGGCAGGCATCGGCACCCGCACGGTGACCGGCGTCGGGCTCCGTGCGGTCCCTCGCCGGCTTGCCGTCCACCCCGCCTGGCTGACCGCGATCAATCCCCTCGCCGCCCTTTTCAGCCCGGGTGCCCGGACAGCCGGCACCGCCGGGAACGGCAGAAGGGAGTTCTACGGCGTCACCGACCTGCACCGGATCACCGACGCCCGGGTCCGCTGGGACGGCGAAGACCAAGGCGCGCTGGTGCCTATCCGGCCGGCGGTAACCTTCGGCTTCAGCAGCGTCCCTGCCCGGCCCGCCGTGGCGACGGTCCGCACCACGATCCTTTCCGGAGACTGAGCCGTGCGGTGGGGCAGCCTGCGATCCTCCCGTCCTGGAGGTCAGCCGGCGTCGGCGTCACTCAACTGCGATTCGAACATCCGGAAGTAGCGGCCGCGCAGGGCGACGAGGTCCTTGTGGGTGCCCTGCTCCACCACGCGGCCGTCCTCAAGCATGTAGACCACGTCGGCTTTCTCGATCGTGGCGAGACGGTGGCTGATGGCGATGATGGTGCTGCTTCGGTCCGCGAACAGCCGGGTGAAAATCCGGTGCTCGGCGAGCGCGTCGATCGCCGACGTCGGTTCGTCCATCACCATGAAGGCGGCGTCCCGGTAGAAGTTCCGGGCCATGGCCAGCCGCTGCCACTGCCCGCCGGAGAGGCCGCTGCCCTTGCGCCCGCGGGGGTCCTCCATCCAGTTGCTGACGTGGTTGTCCAGGCCGTTGGGGAGCTTGAGGATGAAGTCCAGCGCCTCGGCGTCTGCCGCTGCCCGGCGGATCCGTGCGTCGTCCGGCGGGGCGTCGACGTCGCCGAAGCGGATGTTCTCCGCGGCGGTGGCGAACTCGTACTTCAGGAACTCCTGGCTGAGCACCGCCAGGTGGCGGTGCCAGGAGGTGACGTCGACGGCGGCCAGGTCGACGCCGTCCAGCAGCACCTGGCCCGAGTCGGGGTGGTACAGCCCGGCGAGGATCCGGATCAGGGTGGACTTGCCGGCGCCATTCTCCCCCACGATCGCGACGTGCTGGCCCTGCCGGATGGTCAGCGAGATGCCCTTGATGACTTCGAGGTCGCTGCCGGTATAGGTGAAGCGGATATCCCGCAGTTCCACGGTGCGGGGTGCCTGCAGCAGCGGCGGCGCGTGCTCGGAGTGCACCGGCAGCGCCGTGAAGAGCTCGTAGTCCTTGAGGTTGGCGAGGTCCTCGTCGATGGAACTCAGGGAGGAGACCAGGTTGTTCGCCGTGGACAGGGCCCGGCTGACGATCTGCTGGACGTAGAGGAACTGGCCGACCGGCTGGGCCCGGGCGATGATCTGCCCGACGACCCAGATCAGCGCCACCACCTCGGCGCCGTACTGGAGCGCGTCGGCGGCGAGCTGGCGGGGGATGTAGCGTTTCTGGAAGTCCAGCCGCCGTTTCTCGTCGGCGTCGCGGAGCCGTGACCGGAGCCCCATCAGGTAGCCGACGATCCCGTAGAGCCGCATCTCGGCGATGTGCTGGGGCCGCAGCAGGTTGGTTTCGATCATCCGCCGCTGCCGGCGCGAATCCACCTGGGTGTTCCAGTGGGCGATCTGCTCCCGGGAGAGCTTGAACTGCAGGTAAACGCTGGGCACGATCGCCACCAGAACGATCACGGCGATCCACCAGCTGACCAGCCAAAGTGCCCCGATCGCCAGCACCACGGAGACCAGCTGCGTGAAAATCGCGGCAATCCGGTCCAGGACCCGGGCGTAGGAGTCGGAGAAGCGCTTGGCCCGGTCGTACAGGTCTACGGTCTCCTTGTCGTCGTAGCGCCAGAACTCCAGGGCCAGGAACCGCTCGTACATCAGGTCGCCCACGATCGCACCGACCCGGAAGCTCATCAGCTGTTGAATGTAGCGGTCCACGCTGCTGAACGCGCCCCAGAACAGGCCAAGGGCGGCGGTAACAATGACGTAGACGATCGCCTGCTGCCCGGCGGCGGCGTTGCCCGCGTAGGCCGCGGCCAGCGCGGTCGTCGTCAGCGCGGCGAAGTAGGTGGTGACCAGCGGCAACAGCGCCGAGATTAGCGAGCCGGCCACTTTCATGACGACGGCGGCGGGCGAGGCGCGGAAACTGACCCGCAGCACCTGCGCTACGGCCCGGGCGTAGGGCCGCAAGGCGAGCTTCCGTGCCGGTTCGCGCGCGGGCAGGAGTTCGGACATAGCTTCAGCCTAGGTCACGCGCCCAACGCCACGGACACGCGAAAGGGGCCGTTCTGAGTGATCAGAACGGCCCCTTTCGCGTGCCGGTCGGGCAACCTGTTCGGGTCAGCGTGCGCCGTAGTTGGGCGCTTCGACCGTCATCTGGATGTCGTGCGGGTGGGATTCCTTCAGCCCGGCCGGGGTGATCCGGACGAACTTCCCGCGGGCCTTGAGCTCGGGGACCGTGGGGGCGCCGGTGTAGAACATGGTCTGACGGAGACCGCCAACCAGCTGGTAGGCCACGGAGGCGAGCGGGCCACGGTAGGCCACCCGGCCCTCGATGCCTTCGGGGATGAGCTTGTCGTCTCCGGAGACGTCGGCCTGGAAGTACCGGTCCTTGGAGTAGGAGGTGTTCTTGCCGCGGGTCTGCATCGCGCCGAGGGAGCCCATGCCGCGGTAGAGCTTGAACTGCTTGCCGTTGACGAAGATCAGGTCGCCCGGGGACTCGTCACAGCCGGCCAGCAGGGAGCCGAGCATGACGGTGTCGGCGCCAGCCACCAGGGCCTTGCCGATGTCGCCGGAGTACTGCAGGCCGCCGTCGGCGATCAGCGGCACGCCGGCGGGAATCGCGGCCTTGGCGGATTCGTAGATGGCGGTGATCTGCGGGACACCGACGCCGGCGACGACGCGGGTGGTGCAGATGGAGCCCGGGCCCACGCCGACCTTGATGCCGTCGGCACCGGCGTCGATCAGGGCCTGCGCACCCTCACGGGTGGCGGCCTGGCCGCCGATGATGTCCACGTGCGCGGCGACCGGGTCCGACTTGAGGCGGCGGATCATGTCCAGCACGCCCTGCGAGTGGCCGTTGGCGGTGTCCACGAACAGGGCGTCGACGCCGGCGTCGATCAGGGCCATGGCGCGTTCCCAGCCGTCGCCGAAGAATCCGATGGCAGCACCGACGCGGAGGCGGCCCTCGTCGTCCTTGGTGGCCAGCGGGTACTGCTCGGCCTTGGTGAAGTCCTTGGTGGTGATCAGGCCCTTGAGCCGGCCCTGGTCATCGACCAGCGGGAGCTTTTCGATCTTGTTGGTGGCCAGCTTGTGCGAGGCTTCCTCGCGGCTGATGCCCACGTGGCCGGTAACCAGCGGCATCTTGGTCATGACGTCGCTGACCAGACGGATCGCGAAGTCTGCCTCGGGAACGAAGCGGGTGTCGCGGTTGGTGACGATGCCGAGCAGGCGCATACCCTCGTCCACGACGGGGAGGCCGGAGACGCGGTAGTGAGAGCAGATCTCGTCGAGCTCGGCCAGGGTGGCTTCGGGGCCGATGGTCAGCGGGTTGGTGATCATGCCGGATTCGCTCCGCTTGACGCGGTCCACCTGGTCCGCCTGGTCGGCGATCGAGAGGTTGCGGTGGACGACGCCGAGGCCGCCCTGACGGGCCATGGCGATGGCCATGCGGGACTCGGTGACCGTGTCCATCGCGGCCGAGAGCAGCGGGGTCTTCACGGAGATGCGCTTGGAAATCCGGGAGGAGGTGTCGGCGTCGGAGGGGATGACGTTGGTGTGCCCCGGCAGGAGCAGAACGTCGTCGTAGGTCAGGCCGACGAAGCCAAAGGGGTCGTGTTCGGGCTGGGTCATGAGTGCGCCTCTTACCTTGGGTTTCTGGGGTTCACGGGTAGGGGTTGCAGCAGATGACCAGCCCGTCATTACGGGCGTGGCCTGTGCAGAAGTGTTGAATAAATACTAGAACCTTGGCGCCGATCCCCATATTCCGGGCGGCGGGTGTGAGCCGCTTCATCCGGGGAGCCAGCCAGGGCACGGCGGCGCGAGTGCGGCGCCCGGACGGCACGCGGGCGCCGCTTAGCTCCAGCCCGTTGCAGCGAGCAGCCGCTCCTCGAACATCGGGATCATGGTCTGCACGTAGGTCTTGGTCAGGTGGTTGTCGTCCTTGTAGACGTAGACGTTGCCCACCACGGCGGGGCAGGTGCCGTTGGCGCAGATGAAGTCGCTCATGTCCATCAGATGCAGCCGGGGCACCTTGCCGCGGTAGTCATCCAGCGGCGAGGCGGCGGCCAGGGACTCCTGGAGCGGGACGTTGCACGCGGCGGCGTCGGCGCCCTTCTTCTGGACGCATTCGGGCATGTTCTGGGTGAAGCGGGGGTTGTCCCGGATACCGACGACGTCAATTCCGGCGTCGGTGAAGGGTTTAATGCCCTCGAGGTACTGCGGTACCTCGGTCTCGTAGGGCGCGTCCTTGTGGGTCAGGGAGGCGACGGTGAAGACCGCGTCCGGCTTATGCTCCAGGACGTATTCGGCGCTGGCCTTGTTGAAGGCGTTGCAGTCGGCGTCGCGCTGGTCCGACTGGCCGCCGAACCGGCAGTTGCCCTTGAGCAGGGTGACGACCTCCCAGCCGTGGCTCTTGGCGACCGGGCCGAGGGCGGCCATGTACTGCTGGGCGTGCGAGTCGCCGAGCACCACGATCCGCTTGGTCACGTGCTCGGGGCGGCTGTTCTGCAGGCAGCCCTGCAGCAGCGGGTTGCTGGGCACGTTGGCGTCCGTGCAGAGGCCGTCGATGTCCGCCCATTCGTTTTTCATCGCCTGCGGCGCGGGGATAATCTTGGCCTCCGGCGTGGGTTTGCCGGCGTTTTCCGGCGCCAGGACGGCGGCCCCCGGGGTGAGGTCCCGCGGCTGGGCGGCGGCGGCAGCCTCGTCCGCGCTGATGCGTCCCTGCCAGAGGGTGATCGGGGCGGCCAGCAGGGCACCGCAGGCGGCGATCACGACGGCGGAGCGCCAGGCCCGGCTCTGCGGCCAGTGCCATTCGCGCAGCGGCTTCTCCACATAACGGGTGGTCAGCACCGCCAGCGCGATGGAGACGGCGACGATGGCCAGGCCCTGCCAGAGGTCCGGCGCGGTGATCCCCCACCCGGCGAGGGCCAGCACCAGCAGCGGCCAGTGCCAGAGGTACAGCGCATAGGAGTTGTCGCCAAGGGCCACCAGCGGCCGCCAGGTCAGGAGCCGGTCCACGCCGAACCGGCTTCCGCTCTGCCCGGCGACGATGATGGCGGCGGCGGCCAGCGTGGGCCAGAGGGCGATGAAGCCGGGGAAAGACCGGTCGACGGTCAGGAGCAGTCCGCAGGAGAGCATGGCCACGAGGCCGGCCCAGCCCAGCACCACGCGCAGCGCCTTGCCAGGCTTCAGGTGCGGCAGGGCCAGGGCGAGCAGGGAGCCCAGGGCGAACTCCCAGAGGCGGGCCCGGGTATCGAAGTACGCGTAGGCCTGGTTGCTGGCGGTCTGGTCGATGGAATAGACGAGTGACGCGGCAAAGACCGCACCGAAGGCCACCGCGAGCAGCAGCGGGTAGCTGACGTCTTTCGTCCCCAGCGGCGTCCAGCGGTTCAGTGCCCGGCGGAGCAGCGCCGTTCCCGCGAAGATCAGCGGCCACAGCACGAAGACCTGACCCTGGATGGAGAGGGACCAGAAGTGCTGCAGCGGGCTTACACCCGAATGGTCCTGGGCGTAGTAGTCGACGGCGGTGTCCGCGAGCAGCCAGTTCTGCCGGTACAAGAGGGAGGCCCAGGCCTGGCTCAGGACGTCGGGCCAGCGGCTGGCGGGGAGGATCGCCCAGGTCCCGGCGAGCACGGCCAGCACCACCACGACGACGGCGGGCAGCAGCCGCTTCAGCAGGTGGAGCCAGTGGTGCACGAGGCGCAGCGGCTTCCCGGCCTCGACCTTGCGGGCGAAGCTCAGGGTCATGAGGAAGGCCGAGATGAGCAGGAAGATGTCCACGCCTCCCGAGACCCGGCCCAGCCAGACGTGGTAGGTCACGACCATGAGGACGGCCAGGGCGCGCAGCCCCTGGACCTCCGGGCGGTAGCCCGTTTTACGGCTCGCCGGAGACCCGGCCGGCGCATGCGGCCGGGTGGGATTGGTTCGCAGCTCTGACACGCGGGACCCCTCGGGGTGATTCATCGACATTGTGGGCAGGATTCCGAACCATCAATGTTACCGAACCGTAATTTCGTTCGCCAATCGCCAGAGTGCTTACTAATTTCGGCTGCGCCTGAGGATGCACTCCTTGAGGCCGCGCGGCTGAGTACCCCGCCGCATTCCCCCGGCTACTCTGAAAAGGTCGAAGGAGGCCGCCGGTGATCGTCACGGTGCGAATAAGCGTTCCGGCGGAGCTGACCTCCGCTGTCGTCGAGTGTTGCTCGGATGCGGAAGGTGTGGCGGAGGTGGCGCTGCATCCGGGGACCTCGCTGGTGCCCGAGGGTGACGTGCTGCAGGTGATGATCGCCCGGGAAGCCGTCGATCCGCTGCTGGAGAGGCTTCAGTCACTGGGTGTGCAGCGCGCGGGCTCCATCTCCGTCACCACCCCCGAGCTCCTGCTCTCCGACCGGGCCGACCGCGCAGTCGCTGAGGCGCCGGGCGAGGGCGCGGACGCGATGATCTGGGACGAGGTCTCCCGGCAGACCGGGGACGATGCCAAGCTGACCTGGAGTTTCCTGGCCTTCCTGGTTCTCGCCACCCAGCTGGCGGCGATCGGCATCGTCACCGACTCCACCATCGCCATCGTCGGAGCGATGGCCGTCGGTCCGGAATTCGGGCCGCTCGCGGCGCTGGCGGTGGCGCTGGTGCGGCGGCAGTGGCGGCTCGGGCGCAGTGCGGCCCTGGCCCTCGGCGTCGGATTCCCGGTTGCGATGCTCGCGGCGGCCTTCACCGCGTGGTTGTCCGTTCCGCTGGGGCTCTTTCCCACGTCCGCGCTGGACACCGGGTCCGCCGTCGAGTTCATCTACCACCCGGGACCGTACTCGTTGATCGTGGCACTTCTGGCCGGGGTGGCAGGCATGCTGTCGGTGATCAGCCGCCGTTCCACCGCCCTGGTGGGTGTGTTCATCTCGGTGACCACCGTGCCGGCGGCGGGGTTCGTCGCGGTGGCGCTGGTGCTGGGCGAGTACCAGAAGGCGGCGGGCTCGGCCGTGCAGCTGTTCATCAACCTCGCCGGACTGGTGGTGGCCGCGGTGGCCGTGCTCCTTTTCTACCGGGTGGTGACCCGGCGGCACCCCCGCGGCGCCCGACCCCGCCAGGGGCGCAGCAGCGCTACTCCCAGCCGGTAGCGGAGAGCAGCCGGTCCTTGACCATCGGGGCCATGCTCGCCGAATAGGTGCGGCTGAGGTGGTTGTCGTCCAGGTAGACGAAGGTGTTG
Source organism: Arthrobacter sp. YD4 (assembly GCF_030410515.1). Lineage (GTDB taxonomy): Bacteria > Actinomycetota > Actinomycetes > Actinomycetales > Micrococcaceae > Arthrobacter. Next base: position 251,978 of record NZ_JAUHHD010000001.1, read on the forward strand.
CCCACGACGCCGGGGCAGTCGTTTTCACGGCAGATGAGGTCGGTCATATCCAGTGTGACGACGTTCGGGGCCCTGTCCGCCAGGGTGTCGAGCGGGTTATCTGCGGCGAAGAGTCCACTCTTGGCCGGCAGGCACGCCGTGTCGTCCTTCCCCTTCGTCACGACACAATCGGCCATGTTGAATTCGAACCGCGGGTTGTCCCGCAGCAGGATCACCTGGATTCCGAGACCGGTCCACGTATCGAGGTTGGACTCCAGACCGGGGATCAGCGTTTCACCGTTTGACGAAGGCGACGCCGCGGTGCCCACCACCACGATCGCATCCGGCGGGTTGCGCTTGACCTCCGCGGTGACGGCGGCGTTGAACTTGTCGCAATCGGCATTGGCGTTCTGCGCAGTTGTGCCGGGCTTGCAGCCGCCCATCAGCATGGCGTAGAGCCGCCATCCCTTCTCATCACTCACCGGTTTCAGGGCGGGGAGCCACTGTTCTGCGTGCGAGTCGCCGAGGACGAGAACCCTCTTCGCCGAATTCCCGTTCTGGGTGTTTTCGTTGCACACTCCGCGGAGGGTGGCATTCTGGGGCTCGAGTGTACCGCTGCACGGCTGCGGCAAACTGGCCCAGTCCTTGCCCAAGTTCTCCGGCGCGGGAAGGAGGGCCGCGTCGGCGTCGGCCTGCTCTGTGAAGTCCGGCAGCAGCGCACGGGCGCCGGGATTATTCCGCGCGGCCTTGGCCAGGATGCCCTGATTCTCGAAGTACAACGCCAACTGGAGCCCGGCCAGCGGGACGGCGGCGACCGTGAGGGCGGCCACGATCGCGAGCGACGCCCGGCGCCGCCTCACCTCCGGCCACTTCCACTGCCGCCACGGGCGCTCCACGAACCGGGTGGTCAGGTAGGCCAGCGCTATGGTCGTTACGATGATCGCCGAACCCGTGACTGGACCGGCGTGGCCACGCTGCTGCACCGCGAGCGCAACGACCAAGAGCGGCCAATGCCAGAGATACATCGCGTAGGACATGTCCCCGAGGCGGACCAGCGGCCGGGAACTGAGAATCCGGTCCGCCCCGAACCGGCTACCGGTCTGACCGGCGACGATCACGCAGGCGGCGGCCAGGGTGGGCCACAGCGCGATACTGCCGGGGAAGGACGCCTGGACGTCCAGCAGGAAGCCGCAACTCAACATCGCGGCGATGCCAAGCCACCCGAGACGCACCCGCCACGGCGCCGGGATCCGGAGCAGAGGAAGGACCAGCGCCACGAGCGATCCGAGCGCGAATTCCCAGAGGCGGGCGCCGGTGTCGAAGTAAGCCTCGGTTTGGCTGGCCGCGGTGAAGACGATGGAGTACACGAGGGAGACGGCAAAAATGAGCCCGAAAACGTAGGCCAACAGCGCCCGATACTTCAGGCGGAAGCGCTTGGCGAGGAGCGCGGCACCCACAAAGATCAGGGGCCACAGGATAAACACCTGCCCCTGGATGGACAGCGACCAGAAATGCTGGAAGGGGCTGGCCGAGGAGTGGTCCGAGGCGTAGTAGTCGGTGGCCTGGGCCTGCAGCAGCCAGTTTTCGGAATACACCAGGGATGCCCAGGCCTGGCCGACGATGTCCAGCCACCGGGTCCGGGGAAGGAACAGGATGGTCGCCGCCAGCGTGGCGACCACCACGACGACGGCCGCCGGGATGAGGCGGCGGAAGAGATGCAGCCAGTGTTTGACCAGGGCGGTCGGACGCCCGTCGTCGTAACGTCCCACGAACTGCAGGGTCATGAGGAAAGCCGACACCAGCAGGAAGACGTCCACACCGCCGGAGACCCGGCCAAACCAGATGTGGTAGGTCATCACCATCAGGACAGCCAGCGACCGCAGCCCCTGGATCTCGGGCCGGTAGCCGGGTTTCCGGTTGGGACGGGCCGGAACGCCCGTGGGAGCCGCTTCCTGGAGCCCCGCCTGCTGCGTCATCAAAATTCCTCACGACGGACGGCCCGCATCGGGCCGCCGAAACCTAAGTGTTCCACTCTACGGAAGGTGCGCCGGGGGTGCCAGCCGCCGGGGTGCACCCAGCGAGTTAAGCAGGGTGGACTGTGAGGAGCTTGTGAACCGGCCATGTTCTCCCGTCGCAGCCCGGGAAAGCAGAAAGAACGCGCCGGCGCAATGCCGGGGCGTCCTCTCTCTGATGCAGATGGTGCATGTGGTGCAGCCGGAACTACACGGTGGCCTAGTGCTGGTGGCCGGCGTGCTCGTCTTCGTCGGCCGGCTTCTCCGCCACCAGGGTCTCGGTGGTGAGAACCAGCGCGGCGATGGAGGCAGCGTTCCGAAGGGCGGCGCGGGTGACCTTGACGGGGTCGATCACGCCGGCGGCGATCAGGTCCTCGTACTCACCGGTCTTCGCGTTGAAGCCCTGGTTGACGGCCGAGTCCGCCACCCGAGCGGCAACGACGTAGCCGTCGAAGCCGGCGTTCTGGGCGATCCAGCGCAGCGGCTGGGTCAGTGCCCGGCGGACGATGCCCACGGCTGCTGCCGCGTCGCCGTCGAGCGCCTTGACTGTCGGGTCCTCGTCGAGGGCCTTGAGGGCGTGGACCAGGGCCGAACCGCCGCCGGAGACGATGCCCTCTTCCAGCGCGGCGCGCGTGGAGGACACGGCATCTTCGATGCGGTGCTTCTTTTCCTTCAGCTCGACCTCGGTGGCGGCGCCGACCTTGATCACGCCGATGCCGCCGGCCAGCTTGGCCAGGCGTTCCTGCAGCTTTTCCTTGTCCCAGTCCGAGTCGGTGCGGGTCAGCTCGGCGCGCAGCTGTGCGACACGGGCCGCGACGTCCTCGGCAGAACCGGCACCGTCGACGATCGTGGTGTTGTCCTTGGTGACGGTGATACGCCGCGCGGTACCGAGGACCTCCAGGCCCACGGTGTCCAGGCTGAGGCCCAGTTCCGGGGAGACGACCTGCGCGCCGGTCAGGGTCGCGATGTCCTGCAGCATGGCCTTGCGGCGGTCACCGAAGCCGGGAGCCTTGACGGCGACGACGTTCAGGGTGCCGCGGATGCGGTTGACGATCAGCGTGGACAGGGCCTCGCCGTCGACGTCCTCGGCAATGATGAAGAGCGGCTTGGAGGCCTGCAGGGCCTTCTCCAGCAGCGGCAGGAAGTCCTGCAGCGAAGAGATCTTGCCCTGGTTGATCAGGATGAGGGCGTCCTCGAGGACGGCTTCCTGGCGGTCCGCGTCGGTGATGAAGTACGGGGACAGGTAGCCCTTGTCGAACTGCATGCCCTCGGTAAGGACGAGTTCGGTCTGCGTGGTGGAGGACTCCTCGATGGTGATCACACCATCCTTGCCGACCTTGCCGAACGCCTCGGCCAGCAGTTCGCCGACCTCGTCGCTCTGCGCGGAGATGGCGGCAACGTTGGCCACCTGGGTGCCCTCAACCGGACGGGCGTTCTCCAGCAGGCGGGCGGCGATGGCCTCGACGGAGACCTCGATGCCGCGCTTGATCTGGCCCGGGGCGGCGCCGGCGGCAACGTTGCGCAGGCCTTCCTTGACCAGGGCCTGCGCCAGCACCGTTGCGGTGGTGGTGCCGTCACCGGCGACGTCGTTGGTCTTGGTGGCGACCTCCTTGGCCAGCTGCGCGCCCAGGTTCTCGTAGGGGTCGTCCAGCTCAACCTCGCGGGCGATGGTCACGCCGTCGTTGGTGATCGTGGGGGCGCCCCACTTCTTGTCCAGCACGACGTTGCGGCCGCGGGGGCCGAGCGTCACCTTGACGGTGTTGGCGAGCTTATCGATACCGGCCTCGAGGGACCGGCGGGCAGCGTCGTTAAACGCGAGCTGCTTTGCCATGGTGTTGTCCTTTCACGAAAGAACCCCGCGCAGCCGTCCCGTTCATTACTGACGGTCCGGCGGCGCGGGGATCCAAGAGAGTTACTTTACGACGATCGCCAGAACGTCGCGGGCGGACAGTACGAGGTACTCGACACCGCCGGTCTTGACTTCGGTTCCGCCGTACTTGGAGTAGATGACGACGTCGCCAACGGCAACGTCGACGGGAACGCGGTTGCCGTTGTCATCGAAGCGGCCGGGGCCTACCGCGACAACTTCGCCTTCCTGCGGCTTCTCCTGTGCGGAGTCCGGGATAACCAGGCCGGAGGCCGTGGTCTGCTCGGCTTCGAGCGGGCGGACAACAATACGATCCTCAAGAGGCTTAATAGAGACCGACACTCGGACCTCTCCTTTTCGTCAGCAAATTCATGGACTTCAAAGCGGTGGTGCCATGCGTACAGACCGTCGTCGCGGTGCCGGCAGCAGCCTGGCAGCTGATGCTTTGGTGTTAGCACCCGCCTAGGGGGAGTGCTAATGACGACTCTATGTAAGGAGTTAGCACTCGGTCAAGGTGAGTGCCAGAAGTTCATCTGTGGCGAACGGCCGCCTGATGTCCGGATGGGCAAGCAGCCCGGCTACTCCCCCGCCAGGTCGTCGTAGTCCCACTCCAGCCCGTCGTCGTCCTCGTCCACCCGGGGCGCGTCGTTGCGCGTCCGGTAGAGCAGGAAGCCGCCGGCCAGGGCCGCGAGGAGGCCGGCGATCAGGAAGATGATGCTGCCGATCCGGACCCCGGCGTAGGTGTCGCGGATGGCCCGGGCCTCGTCGGTGGCGTCCGCGACGTCCTTGCCGTCCACCGAGTAAACCGTTGCGTTGAAGGTGTCGAGGAGGAAGATGATCACCAGGAGCGCGGCGCAGACGACGGCGACCACGACGCCGGCGACCAGGGCCGGGCGGGCGTAGCGGGCCAATCCCCGGCGGCCCGGGGCCTCCCCCTCCGCCGTTCCATCGGTTTCCGTGTTCCTGTCGTTCATGCCGTCAAGCCTAGTGGGCGCCGCGGGGTTCCCGGGCCTGAACTACGATCGATGGCATGGCTGAGACACCGCAGGACCAGATCGCACCACTGCTCAATCCGGCGGGGTGGGAACTGCTGTCCTCGCTGGGCCCGTACCGCGAGGAGGAGGCGTTCCAGCTCAACGCGGCGCTCCGCAAGGCCGGTCACCCGGCGGATCTGGTCTCCGCGGCCTTGACGCAGTCCCGGCTGCGGACCAAGGCGGAGGCCAAGTTCGGCGAATTCGCCCGGCAGATGATCTTTACCCGTGCGGGCCTGGAGCAGGCCACGCGGCTCACGGTCGCCGCCCGGCACGCCCAGCGCTTCGCGGAGGCGGGGGTCACCCACGTCGCGGACCTGGGCTGCGGCCTCGGCGCCGATGCGATGGCCCTGGCGTCCCTGGACCTGACGGTGACCGCGGTGGAGCTGGATGAGACCACTGCTGCCTGCGCCACCATGAACCTGATCCCGTTCCGGAACGCCACCGTGGTGCACGCCGACGCGGAATCCGTGCCGCTGGACGGGATCGACGGGGTCTGGTTGGACCCGGCCCGCCGGACCACGTCCACCTCGGGCACCACCAGGCTCTGGGACCCGGAAGACTTTTCCCCGCCGTTGTCCTTTGTCGAGTCGCTGGCCGCCTCCGGCCGCGCCGTCGGCGTGAAGATGGGCCCCGGGATCCCCCACACCGCAATTCCCGCGGACTGCGAGGCACAGTGGGTGTCGGTAGGCGGCGACGTCACCGAGGTCGCCCTCTGGTTCAACGCCGTCCGCCGCCCGGGAATCCGCCGCGCCGCGCTGGTGCTCGGCCCGCGGGGCGCGGCGGAGCTCACTAGCGCCGGGGATTTCGACGGCGGCCCGGCGGCCCCCGTCGGCCCGGTATCCGGGTACCTCTACGAACCCGACGGGGCCGTGATCCGCGCCGGACTGGTGGCCGACGTCGCGCTCCGGCTCGGCGGACACCTGGTGGACGAGCACATCGCCTACATCTGCGCCCCCGAACTGCAGGACACCCCGTTCGCCCGCGCCTATGAGGTCCTCGAGGTGATGCCGCTCAACGTCAAGGCCCTCAAAGCCTGGGTCAGGGAGAACGGTATCGGCGTGCTCGAGATCAAGAAGCGCGGCGTGGCCGTGACCCCGGAGGAACTGCGCGGGCAGCTGCTGCCCGGCGGCCGGGCCGCGAAGAAGGCCAAGAACAAGGCCACCCTGGTCCTCACCCGGATCGGCGAGGACCGGGTTGCCGTCGCGGTACGTCCAGTCGCCCCGTAGGGCTCTGTAGCGCCGGGCGGCGACCTTACTGGGCGCGCATGAACTCCTCGGCGGCCCGTACCTGCTCCTCGCTGGGACGGATGCCGGTGTAGAGGACGAACTGTTCCAGCGCCTGGATGGTGGCCACCTCGGCGCCCGTGATGACCTTCTTCCCGGCGGTCCGCGCGGCCTTGATCAGCGGCGTCTCGGCGGGCAGGGCGACGACGTCGAATACCACCTCGGCTTCCTCCACCGCCCACTGCGGGTAGGCCAGGGCGTCCGCCTCGGCGCCGCCCGCCATGCCGATGGGCGTGACATTGATCAGCAGCGCGGCGGGGTCCACACCATCGCCTTGGGCCGGAACGTCGGCGCGCCAGGCGAAACCGTAGAGGTCGGCGAGCGCCCGGCCGGCGTCCTCGTTGCGGGCAATGATGGTGACGTCCCGGAACCCGGCGTCGCGCAACGCGGCCGCCGTCGCCTTCGCCATGCCGCCGGCACCGCGGAGCCAGACGGAGTAGTCCACCGGCACGGCGTTGCGCTGCAGGAGCTGTTCGATGGCGGTGTAGTCGGTGTTATAGGCGGTGAGGGTGCCACCGTCGTTGACGATCGTGTTGACCGAGTCGATGGCCTTCGCGGACGGGTCCATGACGTCCACGAGGTCGATCACGTCCTCCTTGTACGGCATCGACACGGCGCAGCCGCGGATCCCCAGCCCGCGGACCCCGGCGATCGCCTGGCCCAGGTCCGTGGGGGCGAAGGCCTTGTAGATCCAGTTCAGGCCGAGCTGCTCGTACAGGTGGTTGTGGAAGCGCGTCCCGTTGTTGCTCGGGCGGGCCGAGAGCGAGATACACAGCGTCATGTCTTTGTTCAGGATAGGCACCGCTCCATTAAACGCCACCGGGCGGGACCGTACCCTGCCTAGGGACAGCGGCCATGTCCAGCTCTCTGGTGCAGCTCCCAGATTCAGCGCCTAGGCGCAGCCGGCCCCCGGGCCCTGCGCGCCCACGGCCACCGGCAGTTTCCCCGGCGCCGGCGCCTTGCCGGCCAGCACCGCCGCGAGGGCTTCGAAGGCTTCCCGGCTCCGGCCGTAGAGGGCGATTTTGGCCGGGGCAGCGGACTTCTCCAGCGGCCAGGGCGCGTCAAGGGCCACCGCGACGTCGGCGGTCACGGGGCCCTCGCCATAGCCGATGAGCGCCACCACCGGGCCGGACCCGACACCGATGCCGGCCTGCCGGGCGGCGGAAGCGAAGCGGGCCCGGTCCTGCTCCGTGCCGCCGGTCACCCGGACGCTCGCGGGCACGATCGGACCCTTGCACGGCCCGGACAGCACCGTGATGGCCTCCTGCGAGACCTTCTCGGAGAGGGCCGATCCACTGCCGGGCGCCGAGGCATGGGCCGGCTGGCTGCGTCCGCGCCAGAGCTGCATGGTCACGACGCGGCGCGCCGCTTCGTCCAGGCGTGCGGCCGGCAGGCTGCCGTTGCGGACGGCGGAGACAATCGCGGCGTGCGCGGTGTCCACCGAGGCGGGCATCAGGATCAAGTCCGCCCCCGCCGCGAGCGCCAGGGGCGCGGACGAATCGTTGGGGAACTGCTCCGTAATGGCGCCCATGTTCATGGCGTCGGTGACCGCCACGCCCTTGAACCCCATGCGGCGCAATTCGGCATAGGAGGCGGCCGAGACGGAGGCGGGGACTCCGGGCTGGAGGGCGGGCACCGCGATGTGGCCGGTCATGACCATGGGCAGGCCCGCGTCAATCGCGGCTTGGAAGGGCTTGAGGTCACGGGCCCGGAGCTGGTCCAGGCTGGCGCCCTGGACCGGAAGTCCCTGGTGCGAGTTGACGCTGACGGACCCATGGCCGGGAAAGTGCTTGGCCGCGGGCAGCACGCCGGCATCCAGCATGCCCTTGGAGAACGCGGTCCCGACGGCGGCCGCAGTATCCGGGCTGCCGGAGAACGAGCGGGCACCGATCGTGGGATCCGCCGGCCCCATGGTCACGTCCGCCGCCGGGGCGAAGTCGACGTTGAAGCCCACCCCTGCCAGTTCGGCCGAGAGGGCCCGTCCGGCGTCGGCGGCCAGCGGGTCACTGCCGGCGGCGCCGAAGCTCATGGGGGCCGGCCATTCGGTCAGCGGGGCGCGCAGGCGGGCCACCAGCCCACCTTCCTGGTCGACGCCGATCAGGCCGGGCCAGCCACGGCCGTCGGCGCGAGCCGCCCGCTGCAGCCGGTCGGTGGCGGCGCGCATGGCGGTGGTGTCCACCTGGCCGGTCGCCGTCGCGGGAACGTTGTCGCCCATCACGATCGACCCGGCCAGGTGCAGCCGTTCCACCGTCTTGCCGTGCGCCTCGACGTCGAGCCCGGCGAAGGAGGCCAGCAGGACCTGGCCCGCCTTCTGCTCCAGGGACATTCCCGCCACCGCCCGGGCGGCGGCGTCGGCGTCGGCCTGCTCGGGTCCCCAGCCGAGGGGCTGCGCGGAGGGTTGGCCGGACTTCCCGGCGGAGCCGGTGCCTGGGGCGGCCAGGGCGGAGCATCCGGCGGCCGGGAGCACGAGCCCCGCCAGCAGAGCCGCGGTCACGGGCAACAGGTTCCGGTTGTGAAGACTCTCACGCATCAGCTGTAACTTGACCACCAGCTCGATGCTACCCCTGCACTAGACTTGGGACATTGTTGCCATACCCCCGCTCGCCGCCCCGGCTGCGGTGACGGCGCACATAACCACCGGCGAGCGCCGCCACTACAGCGAAGGGACCGCATGAAGATCGAGTTCGCTTCATCCAGGCAGTCAACACTCGGCGTCGAATGGGAGCTGGCCCTCGTCGACGCCGAGACCGGCGAGCTCGCCTCGGTCGCCAAGGAGGTGCTGCGCGGCGTCGCCGCCCGGCACCCGGAACTCAACGAGGACGACGAGCACCCGCACATCAAGCAGGAGCTGCTGCTCAACACGGTGGAGCTGGTCACGGGGATCTGCACCACGGTGGCCGAGGCCAAGGCGGACCTGGCGGGATCGCTTTCCGCGCTCCGTGAGGTCACGGACCCGATGGGCGTGGAGGTCTTCTGCGCCGGCTCCCATCCGTTCAGCCCGCCGCAGCTGCAGCCGGTGACGGACAAGGAACGCTACGCCAAGCTGATCGACCGCACCCAGTGGTGGGGCCGGCAGATGGTGATCTATGGCGTCCATGTCCACATCGGCCTGGACAGCCGCGACAAGGTCCTGCCCGTGCTCGACGGCCTGGTCAACTACTTTCCGCACTTCCAGGCCCTCTCCGCGTCCAGCCCGTTCTGGGGCGGCGAGGACACCGGCTACGCCTCGCAGCGGGCCCTGATGTTCCAGCAATTGCCCACCGCGGGCCTGCCGTTCCAGTTCGGCAGCTGGGAGGACTACGAGTCCTACGTCCAGGACATGTTCACCACCGGGGTGATCGACGCGCTCTCCGAGATCCGCTGGGATATCCGGCCCGTGCCCAACCTCGGCACCATCGAGATGCGCATCTGCGACGGCCTGGCCACCTTGGAGGAGGTCGGAGCGATCGCGGCCCTGACCCAGTGCCTGGTCCACGAGTTCTCCACCATCCTGGACAACGGCGGGACCATCCCCACCATGCCGCCCTGGCACGTGCAGGAGAACAAGTGGCGGGCCGCCCGGTACGGCCTGGACGCGATCATCATCCTCGACGCCGAGGGGAACGAACAGCTCGTCACGGACCACCTTCGGGAGACCCTGGACCGGCTCGCCCCGATCGCCGAGCAGCTGGGCTGCGCCGCCGAGCTGGGCGACGTCGCCAAAATCATCGACCGCGGGGCCGGCTACCAGCGGCAGCGCCGCGTCGCCGCCGAACACGGCGGCGACCTGCGCGCCGTCGTACTGGACCTGGTCAAGCAGATGCGGCAGGGCCCGGCGGCCTGACGCCTCCCGCCCTACGGCGCGGTCCGGCCGGGATGCCGGCCGGACCCTTCGCCTCGAACCCTCCGCCGGCTCAGACCGAGACGGATGTGACCGGCATCGAGGAATCCGGCGCGAAACCGATCCCGCTGGGCGCCGTCCCGGCCATCACCAGCTGCGCCCCGAGGGCGGCCACCATGGCACCGTTGTCCGTGCAGAGGCTCAGCGGCGGCACGGTCAGCCGGATTCCAGCCGAGGTGCAGCGCTGCTCGGTGAGCTGCCGGAGCCGGGAATTGGCCGCCACTCCCCCGCCCAGCAGCAGCTCCGTGATGCCGTGCTCGCGGCAGGCGAGCACCGCCTTGGCCGTGATGACATCCACCACCGCTTCCTGGAAGGCCGCGGCGATATCGGCCACCGGCACCTCCTCGCCTCGGGCCTCGAACTGTTCGACGCAACGCGCAACGGCGGTTTTCAGGCCACTGAACGACCAGTCGTAGCGGTGCGGGCCGGGCTCCTCCGCGGTCCCCATGTACTTGGGCTGGGTGAGCCCGCGGGGGAAGCGGATGGCTTTGGGGTTGCCCGTGCGCGCCAGCTTGTCGATGGCCGGGCCTCCGGGGTAGCCCAGGCCCAGCAGCCGGGCCACCTTGTCGTAGGCCTCACCGGCGGCATCGTCGATCGTCGATCCGAGCAGTTCCACGTCGTCGGTGATGCTGCGGATGCGCAGGATCTCGGTGTGCCCGCCGGAGACCAGGAGGGCGCCAAGGTTGTCGGGCAGGGCCGCCGGCTGTCCGGGACCGCCTGCGCCGTCCGTGTCCAGCAGCCCGACGCCCACGTGCGCCACCAGGTGATTGATCGCGTAGAGCGGCTTCCCGGTGGCCACGGCCAGCGCCTTGGCCGCGCAGACCCCCACCATCAGGGCCCCGGCCAGGCCGGGTCCGGAGGTCACGGCGATCGCGTCAATGTCGTCCAGGGCCACGTCCGCGGCGGCCAGCGCCTCGGTCAACGTGGGAACGAAGGCGTCCAGGTGGGCGCGGGAGGCGATCTCGGGGATGACGCCGCCGAAACGGACGTGTTCCTCCATCGAGGAGGACACGGTGTTGGCCAGGAGGCGGGTGCCGCGGACGATGCCGACGCCGGTCTCGTCGCAGGAGGATTCGATGCCGAGCACCAGCGGCTGGTGGCTGTGCGGAGCGTTGTTCATGCCTGGCCTGTCTCCTCAGGGTTATCGTCCAGCGTGTGGCCCGGGGTTGCCGGGCCGGTCAGCGTCAGGCGCATGATCAGGGCGTCGACGCCGTCGCGGTAGTAGCGCGGCCGGATGTGGATCTGTTCGAAGCCGAAGCGACGGTAGAGTTGCTGGGCGCGGGGGTTGTCGGCCCGGACCTCGAGCAGCACGTCAGCGGCCCGGCGCCTGCGGCTCTCGGCGATCAGCCGGGTCAGCAGGGCCGAGCCGATGCCGCGGCCCTCCTGCTCGGGGACGACGGCGATGGTCTGGACGTCCGCGATGGGCTCGATGCACATCAGCCCGGCGTAGCCCACGATCCCGCCGTCGGCCTCGGCCACGAGGTAGTGGCGGGTGTCGGTCTGCGAGAGCTCGTCGCTGAACATCTGTAGCGGCCACGCGTCCACGGGGAACAGCCGGACCTCCAGGGCGTGGACGGCCGGGATGTCGGCGGCCGTCATGGGCCGCAGGGTCACGCCCCCGCTAGCCGGTCCGGAGCCGGCGGCGGGTGCCCCGGCGGTCACAGCGCGCGCTTCCGCGGCCCGGGCACCTGGGCGTCGGATTCGCGCAGGTAGAGGGGCGTGGTGTCGGGCAGTTCTTCCCCGGCGGCCAGGCGTGCGAGGGCGAACTGGCCCAGGGACACCGCCTCGGGCTGGCGTTCGGCGAAACCGGCGACGGCGCGTACCTGGTCGGCGTACAGCCCGGCACCGGCACCGTAGACCGGCAGCTCCGGCAGCTCGGAGGCGAAGCCGACATGGGGTCCGTCCGCGAGCTTCGGCAGCTGCCCGGCGGCCAGGGTGTACCGGGCCCAGTACACCTCGCGGCGCCGGGCGTCGGTGGCCACCAGAAACTCGGCGGCGCTGTCGATGGACTCGGCCACCTCGAGGGCGATCGCGTCCAGACTCATCATGCCGTACAGCGGCTTGCCCCAGACGTTCGCGAGGGTCCGGGCGGTGACGATCCCCGAGCGGAGGCCGGTGAAGGGTCCGGGGCCGACGCCGGTGACCACCGCGTCGAGGTCGGCGCCGGTGAGGCCGGCGCCGCTCAGGAGTTTCGCGATGCCGGGAGCGAGGACCTCGGCGTGGCTGCGGGTGTCCTCGGTGGCGAAGCAGCCCACCACGGATTCCAGGGAATCGTCGGAGACGAGGGCCGCGCTGGCAACCGCCGAGGTGTCGATGGCGAGAATCAGCATTTAGTCCTCTTCCTGGGTGCGCGTAGCGTCCGGGCCGGCAGGCAGGGCCGCGGGCGGTTCGGCCCAGCGCGGGCCGAAGCCGCGGAAGACCACGGTGCGGGGCTCGTCGTCGTCCTCGTCCTCGAAGTCGAGCACGCCCTCGAAGGTGGTGTCCGCTTCGGGGACGGGCTGGTGGCCCCCGCCGGGGCGGCTTCCCAGCCTGCGGTGCAGGTCGATTTCCAGGCGGCTCTCGCTCAGGTGCTCCACCCGGTCCCGGCCCCACTCCACCACGGTCACCGCGGAGTCCATGGTGTTTTCGAGGTCGATGTCGTCGATCTCGGCGGCGGACTCCAGCCGGTAGGCGTCCACGTGGACCAGGTCCGGACCGCCGGGGCGGGGTCCATTCGGCAGGTTGGGGTGAATCCGGACCAGCACGAACGTCGGGGAGATGATGCCGGCGCGCACACCGAGCCCCTCACCCAGGCCCTGGGTGAACGTGGTCTTGCCGGCGCCGAGTTCCCCGGTGAGCACCAGCAGGTCCCCGGCCCGCAGTTCGGCGCCGAGGGCGGCGGCCAGCGCCTGTGTCTGGGCGGCGGTGGCGACCTCGACGCTGCGCTCCCACACCGGCGCGCTCACAGCGACTCCCCGCCGTCGGCGTCGGGGGCCTCGTTGATGTAGCGGCGCGGCACCCGGGTGCTGATCCGTGTGACGATCTCATAGTTGTTGGTCCCGGCGGCGCGGGCCCAGTCCTCGGCGGTGGGCCCGCCGTCGGCGCCGTCGCCAAAGAGGACGGCCTCCTCGCCCAGCAGCGACGTCCCGCCCGCCGAGACCTCCAGCGGCCCCAGGTCGATCACCATCTGGTCCATTGCGATCCGGCCCACCACCGGGTACGTCCGCTCCGCCACCCGGACGGGTCCGCCGGTGGCAATGCGCGGGACGCCGTCGGCGTAGCCGAGCGGGATGAGGCCCAGGGTGCTGGGGCCGGCAGTGCGGTAGTTCAAACCATAGGAGACGCCCTGGCCGGCGGGGACGTCCTTGCAGTGGGCCACCACCGTGCGCAGGGTCATGGCCGGGCGGAGTCCCACGTCCTCGGCGCCCTGGTCCTCGAACGGCGAAAGGCCGTAGATGCCCAGTCCCACCCGGACCAGGTCGAAATGCGTGTCCGGCCGGGACAGGGTGGCCGGGGTGTTCGCGAGGTGGCGGACCTCGGGGTCGACGCCGGCGTCCTGGGCCATGGCCAGAATGTCGCGGAAGACGGCGAGCTGCGCATCGGTTTCCGGCCGCTCGGGCTCGTCCGCGACGGCCAGGTGGGAGAAGATCCCGACCACGCGCAGCAGGCCCTGGTCCTGGTACTCGAGGGCCTCACCGAGCAGCGAGTCCCAGGCCGCGAGGGTCACGCCGTTGCGGCCCAGGCCGGTGTCCACCTTGAGATGGACCCGGGCGGGGCGTTCCTGTTCGCGGGCGGCCGCGACGATCCGGCCCAGCTCCCAGCCGGAGCAGCCGATGTCGATCCCGGCGGCGACGGCGGCGGCGAAGTTGCTGTCCGGGGTGTGCAGCCAGGCCAGCAGCGGCGCGTCGATGCCGGCGGCGCGGAGGGCGAGGGCCTCGGAGATGTGGGCGACGCCCAGCCAGCTGGCACCGGCGCTGAGCGCGGCGCGGGCCACCGGGATGGCGCCGTGGCCGTAGGCGTCCGCCTTCACCACGGCCATCACCTTCGCCGGGGACGCGACGGCGGCGAGCCGCCGGACATTGTGCCGGACCGCGGCGAGGTCGATGACCGCAGACCGTTCCTCCGCGCGGGCCGGCGCGGCGTCCGCGGACGGCTGGGACTCACCTGATGCTGCTGGGGATATCACCTAACGATTCTACGGGTGGCCCCGGACGCGGCTGAATTCCGGGGCGGGGTCCGTGCTCCCGCCACCACGTCTTAGCCGTCCTAGGCGTCCTACGCGTCCGAGAGGTGCGCGATGGTAGCCGCGGCCCGACGCTGCGCCGCCGGCGGGACATCACGCACGATCTCCTCGAGGAAACGGTAGCGGCGCAGCCACTGGCTGCCCTGACGTTCCTTCCGGGCGTTGGCCCGCTGCCACCAGTCGGCGAGGTCGCCCCAGCCCGGCGCGGCGAGGGAACCTCCCACGTGCTGCACGGCCAGGGCGGCGCAGAGATTGGCAAAGCGCAGCCGGTCCCCCAGCGGCCAGCCGGCCAGGCAGCCCACGATGAACGCCGCGGCAAAACAGTCGCCGGCACCGGTGGGATCAAAGGCGGTGACGGGAAGCGACGGCACCCATTCCTCCTCGCCGCTCTCCGAGTCCACCGCCATGGCACCCTGCGCGCCGAGGGTCACCACGGCCACCGGCACCCGGTCCGCGAGCGCGTAGAGCGCCGCCCATGGGTTGTCCTTGCCGGTGAAGGCCATCGCCTCCTGCTGGTTGGGCAGGAAGGCGTGGAAGTAGCGCAGGTTCTCCAGCCGCGCCCGCGCCCAGGTTTCCGTGGGGTCCCAGCCGACATCGCCGAAGAGCCGGACGCCGGCCCGGTGCGCGGCCACGGCCCACGGTTCCATCTCCTCGGCGAGGTCGGCGACGGCGGCGAGCGCGAGCGGCGGTGACCCGATCAGTTCGGTGGCGGAGACGGGCGCCGGGTGGCCGTGGGTGATCATGGACCGGTCCTTTTCCACGCTGAGGGACACGGTGACGGGCGAGTGCCAGCCGGGAATCCGGCGGGACAGCGAGAGGTCCACATGCTCCTGCCCGGCCAGGATCTTCCAGTTCTCCTCGCCGTACCCGTCGTCGCCAAAGACCGCCGCGAGGCCCGTCCGCAAGCCCAGCCGGGCCGCGGCGATGGCCTGGTTCGCCACCCCGCCCGGGCAGCTGCCCATGCCCTCGCTCCAGATCTCGGTTCCCGGCCGCGGCGCGTGCGGCAGTCCGGTGAAGATGATGTCCTGGAACACGGTGCCCGTCAGCAGCACGTCGAATCCCAGGGCCGCCGGGGAGCGGACGGCGGCAAGCGGATCGAAACGCGGCGCTGGGATCGCGTCCATACTCCGCAGGGTACGCCCGCCGGCCCGGTCCCGGTAGCGTCTTTGGTCCGCCCCTCCCCCGCCGCCGGCGGACGGGCCTACACTGCTGGCATGCGGCTCATGGTTGCCGGCGGCGGCGGGTTCCGGGTGCCGCTCATTTACCGGGCGCTCTGCACCGGCCCGTACGCCGGGCTGGTGGACGAGTGCGTGCTGTACGACGTCGATGCGCACCGGCTGGAGGCCATCGGGGCGGTGCTGGCGTCGTTCCGGGCCGGGCTTCCGGACGGTGCGCCCGCCCCGGCGGTTCGGATATCCACGTCCCTGGAGTTGGCCCTCACCGGGGCGGACATGGTCTTCGCCGCCGTCCGCCCCGGCGGAACCGCGGGACGAGTGGCGGACGAACGGGTGGCTCAGGGCCTAGGGCTGCTGGGACAGGAAACCACCGGCGCGGGTGGGATCTCGTACGCGCTGCGGAGCATCCCCCCGATGCTCGAGCTCGCCGAGGCCATGCGGCGATTGTGTCCCGGGGCCTGGCTGGTGAACTTCACCAACCCGGCAGGGATGGTCACGGAGGCCCTGATCCCGGTGCTGGGGCCGAAGGTGGTCGGGATCTGTGATTCCGCCGGCGGCCTGGCCCATCGGGCGGCGCGGGCCGCCGGGGTAGCACTGCCGGACGGCGTTCTGGCGGGGGTGGGCTATTACGGGCTGAACCATCTCGGCTGGCTGTACCGGCTTGAGGCCGACGGCCGGGACCTCCTGCCGGAGCTGCTGGCCGATCCGCGGAAACTGGCCGGGGTCGAGGAGGGCCGCCTTTTTTCCCCGGAACTTCTGGCCCGGCTGGGCTGCCTGCCGAACGAGTACCTCTTCTACTACTACGCCGCAGGGCAGGCCGCCGCCGCGATGCGGTCCGCGGCGGAGACCCGCGGCGAGTCCATCCACCGGCAGCAGGCCGGGCTGTACCCGCGGCTGGCCGGGGCGGGGGCGGAGGCCTACGCGCTGTGGGACGCCGCGCGCCGGTCCCGCGAGGAGGGCTACCTCGCCGAGGCCAGGCCAGGCGGCGAACACCGGGACGAGGAGGATCTCGCCGGGGGCGGGTACGA
The DNA here is from genome assembly GCF_030410515.1 of Arthrobacter sp. YD4. Classification (GTDB taxonomy): domain Bacteria; phylum Actinomycetota; class Actinomycetes; order Actinomycetales; family Micrococcaceae; genus Arthrobacter. The sequence continues at coordinate 268,458 of NZ_JAUHHD010000001.1, forward strand.
GAGGGTGGCGCTGGCCCTGATGCGGGCGCTCTCCGGCGGCCCGGAGACGGAGTTGATCCTCAACGTCCCCAACACCCGGCCGCCCACAGGGCCCGGCGGAGGCGGGGGTCCTGCCATCCCGGGCCTGCCGGCGGACGCCGTCGTCGAGGTGCCGTGCCGCGTCAATGCCGACGGCGTCGTTCCGCTCGCCCAGGACCGCCCGGCCCAGGCGCAGCTGGACCTGATGCGCCGGGTGAAAGAGGTCGAGCGGCTGGTGGTCCGGGCCACGACGCCGGGGCCGGACTCACGGTCGGGTGTTCAGGGGAGCGACGGCACCGCCGGCGGCGGTTCCAGCGCTATCTCCGGATCGGCACGAAGGGAAGCCGCGCTGACCGCCTTCGCCCGCCACCCGCTGGTCGACTCCGAGGTACTGGCCGCGAGGTTGCTGGCCGGGTACGAGGCGGCCTTCCCCCGGCTCGCCGCGCTGTGGCAGGACTCACCGGGCCGTTGAGGAAAAACCCGGCGGAGGGGAAAGCCTGCGTGGGAGCGGACGTACCTACAACATCCGGTGCATGACATGCAGGCCCACGAACCCTTGCTCCGGGTGCTGGAAGGCTTCGGGAATGGTGGCCAGGATGGTGAAGCCCATGCCCTGCCAGGCGGCGACCGCCCTGACGTTGGTTTCCACCACGGCGTTGAACTGCATGGCCCGGAAGCCCTCCCGGCGGGCGGCGTCGAGGGAGTAGGTGCAGAGCGCGCGGGCCAGGCCGCGGCCACCAAACCCGGCCCGCACCATGTAGCCCGCATTCGCCACGTGGCGCCCGCCGCCACCTTGGTTGGCGTGCAGCTCCCCCGTGCCCAGCACGACGCCGTCGTGCTCGCCTGTGCCCACGGCGACGAAGGTGCGGCCCGGCGCCGTCTTGACCCACTTGGACCGCGCAGCGTCCTCGGTGGTGTCCCGGTCCCAGGTGAAGGTCTCACCGGCACGGATCACCGGCTCCAGGATTTCCCAGATGCCGGGCCAGTCGCGGTCCATGGCGTCCCTGATGATCCAGTCGGCGGTTTCCTGCGGGGCCTTGTCAACGGTGCTCACAGCGGCCACCGTACCAGCGGGGCTCGGACGGGGCACGGCGGGGCACCCGCGGGCGCCGGCCGGCCGGGTCCCGGGCGGCAACCCGAGCCCCCGCAGGAGTAGTGTTTTACCGAATCCACGTCCCCGGAACGCCGGGAACCGCACCCTGAGAGGAAGGACACCACGATGCCGCTGGTCCGTCGGGTCGCATTCCTCTCGCTGCACACCTCCCCCATGGAACAGCCCGGATCCGGCGACGCCGGCGGCATGAACGTCTACATCCGGGCCCTGGCCGCAGCCCTCGCGGAATCCGGCGTCGAGGTGGAGATTTTCACCCGCTCCACCGCGGCGGACCAGCCCGCCGTCGAGCACCCATCCCCCGGCGTGTGCGTGCACAACGTCTTCGCCGGGCCGGCGCGGAAAGTTCCCAAGGAGGAACTACCCGCGCTGCTGCACACGATGGTCGCGGAGATCGACCGGATCAAAGCCGACCAGCCGCGCGGCCGGTACGACCTGATCCACTCGCACTACTGGGTCTCGGGGGTCGCGGGGCTGGAGCTGTCGGAGCTTTGGGGCGTGCCGCTGGTCCACACAATGCACACCATGGCCAAGGTCAAGAATCTGCTGCTGGAGTCCGGTGAAAGGCCCGAGCCGCGGCGCCGCGAAGAGGGCGAACACCGGATCGTCGACGGCGCCACCCGCCTGATCGCGAACACCGCGGCGGAGGCTGCGGAACTGGTCTCGCACTACGACGCGGACCCGGACCGGATTGACGTCGCCCCGCCCGGGGTTGACCTCGATGTCTTCACCCCGGCGTTCCGGGCCAAGGCCCGCAGCGACCACGGCGTGCCGCCGGGCCGTTTCCACCTGCTCTTCGCCGGCCGGATCCAGCGCCTGAAAGGCCCGCAAATCCTGATCAAGGCCGCGGCCCTGCTGCGTGCCCGGCGCCCCGACATTGACCTGCAGGTCACCATCCTCGGCGCGGTGAGCGGGGCGAAGGACTTCGACCTCCAGGCCCTGATCACCGCCGCAGGGATGGACGACGTCGTCACCCACCACCCGCCGGTCAGCGCGCCGAAACTGGCCGGCTGGTACCGCTCCGCCGACGTCGTCGTCATGCCCTCCTACAGCGAATCCTTCGGCCTGGTGGCACTGGAGGCCCAGGCCTGCGGCACCCCCGTGGTCGCCACCCGGGTGGGCGGACTCTCCCGCGCCATCTTCGACGGCAGGACCGGGCTGCTGGTGGAGGGGCACAAGGCCTCGGACTGGGCGGACGCCCTCGAATCCCTGCACGACGACCCGCTGACCCGCGAAGACATGGGCCGCGCGGCGTCCGTGCATGCCCAGGGATTCGGCTGGCACCACACGGCCGCGCTGACGCTGGAGAGCTACCAGGGCGCGCTGGTCCAGTATTTTGGAACACGAAGCACCACGGCGGTGCCCGCTCCCTGACCGGGAGCCCCGCCGGACGCTTGGCCGGGACCGCCGGCACAGCGAATCCACGCCACGAGCCGAAGGACGCCGATGTCAGCCCCCACCTCCCCCGCCGCGCCCGTTCCCAGCGACCTCGAGATCGCCCGGCGCGCCACCATGCGGCCCATCGACGAGGTCGCGGCCGCCGCCGGGATCAACCCCGAGGCGCTGGAACACTACGGCCGGTACAAGGCCAAGATCGATCCGGCCCGGCTCACCGGCGCCGCTACTCCGGCCCGCGGCAAGGTGGTGCTCGTTTCGGCCATGTCACCCACCCCTGCCGGGGAGGGCAAGTCCACCACCACCGTCGGCCTGGCCGATTCCCTGGCCCGCGCCGGCCACCGGGTCATGATCGCGCTGCGCGAGCCCTCGCTGGGCCCCATCCTGGGGATGAAGGGCGGCGCCACCGGCGGAGGCTACTCCCAGGTGCTGCCGATGGACGAGATCAACCTGCACTTCACCGGCGACTTCCACGCCATCACCTCCGCCAACAACGCCCTGATGGCGCTGGTGGACAACCACATCTATCAGGGCAACGCGCTGAACATCGACCCTCGGCGCATGACGTTCAAGCGGGTCCTGGACATGAACGACCGGGCCCTCCGCGAGGTCGTGATCGGGCTCGGCGGCCCGACCCAGGGCGTGCCGCGGCAGGACGGGTTCGACATCACGGTCGCCTCCGAGATCATGGCCGTCTTCTGCCTCGCCACGGACCTGGACGACCTTCGCTCCCGGCTGGGCCGGATCACCTTCGGCTACACCTACGACCGGGAGCCGGTCACGGTCGCCCACCTCGGCGTCGAGGGTGCCCTGACCATGCTGCTCAAGGACGCGATCAAGCCCAACCTGGTGCAGACCATCGCCGGCACACCCGCCCTGGTCCACGGCGGTCCCTTCGCCAACATCGCCCACGGCTGCAACTCCCTGATCGCCACGCAGACGGCCCGCTCCCTGGCGGACATTGTGGTCACCGAGGCCGGCTTCGGCGCCGACCTGGGCGCGGAGAAGTACATGGACATCAAGTCGCGGGTGGGCGATGTGGCACCGTCCGCCGTCGTCGTGGTCGCCACCGTCCGCGCCCTCAAGATGCACGGCGGGGTGGCCAAGGACCGGCTCCAGGAGCCCGACGTCGATGCCCTCGCCGCCGGCGTCGCGAACCTGCAGCGGCACATCCGCAACATCGGCAAGTTCGGCATCACCCCGGTGGTGGCGATCAACAAGTTCGGCACAGACAGCCAGGAGGAACTCGACTGGCTGCTGGCCTGGTGCAAGGCGGAGGGTGTCGAGGCCGCCGTCGCCGACGTCTGGGGTCGGGGCGGCGGGGGCGACGGCGGCGACGAACTCGCCGCGAAGGTTGCCGCAGCAATCGAGGCCCCGCATGGGTTCGCCCCGCTGTACCCGCTGGAGCTGTCCGTGGAGGACAAGATCCGCACCATCGTCCAGGAAATCTACGGCGCCGACGGCGTGGAATTCTCCGTGCCGGCGCTGAAGCGGCTGGCCGACATCGAGAAGAACGGCTGGTCCTCGATGCCCGTGTGCATGGCCAAGACGCAGTACTCGTTCAGTGACGACGCCACCAAGCTGGGCGCACCGAAGGGTTTCACCGTGCATGTCCGGGACCTGATCCCCAAGACCGGAGCGGGCTTCATCGTGGCCCTCACCGGCGCCGTGATGACCATGCCCGGGCTGCCCAAGGTCCCGGCGGCAATGCGGATGGACGTCGACGCCGACGGCAACCCGGTCGGCCTCTTCTAACCCCCCCTCACATCCGGCACTTATCGACGAAACCCTCCCCCACATCCGGCCCTCCCGAACCCGGACCCTCCCTCACATCCGGCACCGACCGACGAAACGCTCCCGCACGTCCGGCACCGACCGACGAAACGCTCCCTCACGTCCGGCACCGACCGACGAAACGCTCCCGCACGTCCGGCACCGACCGACGAAACGCTCCCTCACGTCCGGCACCGATCGTCGAAACGCTCCCTCACGTCCGTCGCGGCTTCTTAGACGGCTGTGGATAACTTCTCCAAAGCTTGTCCAAGTCGTCCACAATGCCAGCATGAGCGCACGAAGAGAGTTGCCGGAGTCGTTGGAGGCCAGACCGTTCACCCTTACTTCTGCGATGTCGTTGGGAGTGACGAGAGCCAGGTTGCGGCAGCCGGATGTCCGGCACGTCAGTCGGGGGCTCTACCGGCCCGCAAGTTGGAGCTTCGAGCTGGAGTCGGCCGCCCGCGCGTTGTCCGAGGCCTCCCCCGGGGCGTGGATCTCACACGTCACGGCCGCTCGGCTTCGCGGCCAACTCTTGCCCCCGTGGCTCTCGGATTCCGAGGAGTTACACCTGAGCAAGCCCCGCGCGCTCCCGGAAGTCCGTCGGAAAGGAATTGTTGGACACACGGTTGTTGCCTTCGACGACGAGGTCGAGACCGTTGATGACATCCGGATCAGCACGCGCTCCCGGACGTGGCTCGACCTGGCCAAACGCTTGAACCTGCCTGAGCTGGTCTGCATGGGGGACGAGCTCGTTCGGATCCCGCGGTTCAACCTGGAGGGACGGAGCGAACCGTTCGGGACCATCGACGGACTGCGTTTGATGCTTTGCCGTCACCCCAATCTGCAGGGGATCGTCCGCGCCCGGGAAGCCCTGGATCTGATGCGCGTGGGAGCCGACTCAGGGCCTGAGACCCTTCTCCGCCTTGCAATGTGCGACGCCGGGCTTCCTGAACCGGAGCTTCAAATAGAACTGCGCCCGGGCAGTTCCGCAACCCCGACGGCCGACCTCGGGTACCGGCGTCGACGCCTCGCGATCCAGTACGATGGCGGTCATCACCTGGAGCCCGCCCAAATCTTCAGCGATCGACGCCGAGATAAGGCCTTCGAAGCCGCTGGCTGGGAAGTGATCCTTTTGACTAAACAAGACCTCGCCGACGGTTTCGTTGCCGCGACGTCCAAAATCAAACGTGTCCTACGCAGCGCATACGTTAGCCCGTCAACCGCCGCCGGCTTTTGATGTCGATTTGAGGGAGCGTCCCGACGGAACCCGCCGATCGTGAGGGAGCGTCCCGACGGAACCCGCCGATCGTGAGGGAGCGTCCTAACGAAACCCGCCAATCCTGAGGGAGCGTGCGGACAGGAATGTCCCTCCGGCAGGAAACCACAATGCTCCCGCACCGGAAGTGCGGGAGCGTCGTGGTGGAACGGGCCGGATCTGAGGGAGCGTCCGGAGGCGGGGAAGGGTTTTAGCGCTCCAGGTCCCCGCGGATGAAGGCCTCGACCTTCTCACGGCCGAGATCGTCGTTGAACTGCTCCGGCGGGGACTTCATGAAGTAGCTCGAGGCGGAGAGCAGCGGGCCGCCGATGCCGCGGTCCAGGCCGATCTTGGCGGCGCGGACGGCGTCGATGATCACGCCGGCGGAGTTGGGCGAGTCCCAGACCTCCAGCTTGTACTCCAGCGACACGGGGGCGTCGCCGAAGTTGCGGCCCTCGAGGCGGACGAAGGCCCACTTGCGGTCGTCCAGCCACTGCACGTAGTCGGACGGGCCGATGTGCACGTCGCGCGCTGCGAGGTCGGCCTCGACGTTGGAGGTCACGGCCTGGGTCTTGGAGATCTTCTTGGACTCGAGCCGGTCGCGTTCCAGCATGTTCTTGAAGTCCATGTTGCCGCCGACGTTCAGCTGGTAGGTGCGGTCCAGGGTTACGCCGCGGTCCTCGAACAGCTTGGCCATCACGCGGTGGGTGATGGTGGCACCGATCTGGCTCTTGATGTCGTCGCCCACGATCGGGACGCCGGCCTCGGTGAACTTGTCCGCCCACTTCTTGGTTCCGGCGATGAAGACCGGCAGGGCGTTGACGAAGGCGACGCCGGCGTCGATGGCGCACTGGGCGTAGAACTCGGCTGCTTCCTGCGAACCGACGGGCAGGTAGCAGACCATGACGTCCACCTGGGCGTCCTTGAGTGCCTGGACGACGTCGACCGGCTCCTCCGGGGACTGCTCGATGGTCTCGAGGTAGTACTTGCCGAGGCCGTCGAGGGTGGGGCCGCGCTGGACGGTGACACCGGTCGGCGGGACGTCCGCGATCTTGATGGTGTTGTTTTCGCTGGCGAGGATGGCGGCGGAGAGGTCCTGGCCCACCTTCTTGCCGTCGACGTCGAACGCCGCCACGAACTGGACGTCGTTGACGTGGTACTTGCCGAACTGGACGTGCATCAGACCCGGGATCGTGGCCTCGGGATCGGCGTCCCGGTAGTACTCGACACCCTGGACCAGCGAGGTGGCGCAGTTACCCACGCCCACGATTGCAACACGAATCGGATTTGCAGACACGAAACTCCCTTAGAGAACCAACAGGTGCCCGGCGAGGCCGTACCGCGAGGGGACGGCGAAGAAGCGGGCACGACGCCGTGCGGCGTCCTTGCATTCTAGTCAACGGTGCCGCGGGCGGGGTTTGTTCCCGTCCGCGGTACCGTTTCGATAACGGACCGGTTACTTCTGGGCCCAGAGGTTGATGTCGGACTCGACGGCGAACTCGTCGATGGCGTCCAGTTCCTCGGCGCTGAAGTCGAGCTTGTTGATCGCGGCGAGGCTGTCCTCAAGCTGCCGGACGCTGGAGGCCCCGACGAGCGCGGAGGTGACCGGGGCGCCCTTGCGCTGGTCGCGCAGGATCCAGGCGATGGCCATCTGGGCCAGGGTCTGGCCGCGGCCCTCGGCGATCCGGTTGAGCCCGCGCACGCGGTCCAGGTTCTCCTCACTAATCATGTCCGTGTCCAGCGACTTGTGCTGGGCGGCACGGGAGTCCTCGGGGACCCCGTTGAGGTAGCGGTCGGTGAGCATGCCCTGGGCCAGGGGTGAGAACGCGATGGACCCGGCCCCCACCTGCTCCAGCGCCTCGTGCAGGCTCGGGCTGCCGTTCTCGGTCCAGCGGTTCAGCATCGAGTAGCTGGGCTGGTGGATCAGCAGGGGCGTGCCGAGGTCCTTCAGGATCCGGGCCGCTTCCAGGGTCTGTTCCGGGGTGTAGGAGGAGATGCCGGCGTAGAGGGCCTTCCCGGAGCGGACCGCCTGGTCCAGGGCGCCCATGGTTTCCTCCAGCGGGGTTTCCGGGTCCGGGCGGTGGCTGTAGAAGATGTCCACGTAGTCCAGGCCCATCCGGCCCAGCGACTGGTCCAGGCTGGCCAGCAGGTACTTGCGGGAGCCCCAGTTGCCGTAGGGGCCGGGCCACATGTCGTAGCCGGCTTTGCTGGAGATGATCAGCTCGTCGCGGTAGGGGGCAAAGTCGTCCCGGAAGTGCCGGCCGAAGTTGGTTTCGGCGCTGCCGTAGGGCGGGCCGTAGTTGTTGGCAAGGTCGAAGTGCGTGACGCCCAGGTCGAAGGCGCGGCGCAGGATGTCCCGCTGTACCTCGAAGGGCTTGTCGTCGCCGAAGTTGTGCCACAGGCCCAGTGAGATGGCCGGCAGTTTCAGGCCGCTGCGCCCGACCCGGCGGTAGGGCATGGTGTCGTAGCGGTTTTCCGCTGCGGTGTAGGTCATGGGTTTCCTTCCGTTCTGGCGTTATTTCCCGGACGAGACGATGCCCGCGCTGTGGCCGGGCAGGCTCAGCGTCCCGCCGTCGAGGGCGACGGCGTCGTCCGTGGCGAGCCCCAGGGAGGACCCGGTGACGGACACTGTCCGGGCCTCGGCGGAGAAGTTCAGGGCGACCTCGGTGCCGCCGCGGCGCAGCAGCAGCCAGCCTTCGTCCTGGCTGAAGTCGACTGCGGTGTCCGCGAACCCGCCGTCGGTGAGGTCCGGCGTCGAGCGTCGCAGGGCGATGAGTTCCCGGTAGAGGTCCAGCAGCCGGGCGTGGTCTCCCTCGGAGGCCTCGGCCCAGTTCAGCTTGGAGCGGGTGAACGTCTCCGGGTCCTGGGGGTCGGGGACGACGTCGGGGTCCCAACCCATGCGTTCGAATTCCTTAATCCGGCCCTCGGCGGTGGCCTTGCCCAGGTCCGGTTCCGGGTGGGAGGTGAAGAACTGCCAGGGCGTGCTGGCTCCGTATTCCTCACCCATGAACAGCATCGGGGTGAACGGGGCGGTGAGGGTGGCGACGGCGGCGAGGGCCAACTGCCCGTAGCCCAGGGTCTGGGAAAGCCGGTCGCCTGTGGCCCGGTTGCCGATCTGGTCATGGTTCTGATTGCAGACCACCAAGGCGGCGGGGTGGACCAGGCCGGTGTTGATCGGCCGGCCGTGGTGACGTTCCCGGAAGCTGGAGTAGCTCCCGTCGTGGAAGAAGCCCTTCTCCAGCACCTTCGCCAGTGCGCCGAGGGACCCGAAGTCCTCGTAGTAGCCGGTGGTTTCGCCGCTGACGTTGACGTGCACGGCGTGGTGGAAGTCGTCGCTCCACTGTCCGGCCAGCCCGTAGCCGTTCGCGTCCCGGGGGTAGAGCAGGCGCGGGTTGTTCAGGTCGGATTCGGCGATCATGGTGGCGGGCCGGCCGGTTTCGGCGGCGACGGCGTCGGCGAGCGCGCCGAAGTCCTCCAGCAGGTGGACGGCGCGTTCGTCCTTGAAGGCGTGCACGGCGTCTAGCCGGAGGCCGTCGACGTGGTAGTCGCGCAGCCACATGGCGGCGTTGTCCAGGATGTAAGAGCGGACGACGTCGGAGCCGGGCCCGTCGAGGTTGACCGAGTCACCCCAGGTGTTGCCCTCGCCGGACTTCAGGTACGGGCCGAAGCGGGGCAGGTAGTTGCCGCTGGGGCCGAGGTGGTTGTAGACCACGTCCTGGATGACGCCCAGCCCGGCGGCGTGGGCGGCGTCGACGAAGCGCTGGTAGGCGGCCGGGCCGCCGTAGCCCTCGTGCACGGTGTACCAGAGGACGCCGTCGTAGCCCCAGTTGTGGGTGCCGTTGAAGCCGTTGACCGGCAGCAGTTCGACGAAGTCGACGCCGAGGTCGGCGAGGTAGTCGAGTTTTCCGGCGGCGGCGTCGAGGGTTCCCTCGGGGGTGAAGGTGCCCAGGTGCAGCTCATAGATGACGCTGCCTTGCAGTTCCCGGCCGGACCAGCCGCCGTCGGCCCACTGGTGTCCGCGGGGGTCGAAGGTCCGGGAGAGGGAGTGGACGCCCTCGGGCTGCCGGCGGGAGCGCGGGTCCGGCAGCGGGCTGTCGTCGCCGTCGAGGAGGTAGCCGTAGTCGACGTCGTCGCCGGCCGGCGCGTCCGCCGCCGTCCACCAGCCCTCGGGGCCTGAGGTTGCGCGGGTCATGGTGTAGCGCTGGCCGCCTGCGAGCAGGACGACGTCCTTGGCCTCCGGCGCCCAGATGTCGAAGCGCGCGGATCCGTCTGTGGGCAGTGTCATTGCCGTTCCCCCTGGGTTGGCGTGGGTCTGTGAAGGGCTCATGCGGTCGGGGCGAGGAGGGCCACCGGGAAGTGGCGGAGGAGATCCCCCACCGCCACGGAGCCGGATTCGAAGGACCGGCCGGTGAGCTGGTCGGTCATCGGCACGGCGAGCTCAAGGGCCGTGTCCTGCCAGCCGCCGCGCTGCTCCAGGCCGTGGGGCAGGCGGGTGGCGACGGTGACGGCGCCCGGGGCGTCCTGCCCGCGGTCGAAGGCGACGACGTGGCCGGCGGCGTGACCGGTGGCCTGCAGCGGCGTGTAGCCGGTGAAGAGGTCCTGCCGGTCGCGGCGCAGGCGTAACGCTCGGGAGGTGACCAGGAGTTTGGCGTCGTCGTCGCGGTAGGAGTCCGGCAGGTCGCCGCCGTCCAGCCGCGCCAGGGCGGCCCGGCGGGCGCCGAAGTCGAATGGACGCCGGTTGTCCGGGTCGGTCAGCGACCGGTCCCAGAACTCGGTGCCCTGGTAGACGTCCGGGACGCCGGGCATGGTGAGCTGGACGAGCTTGGCGCCGAGCGCGTTGACGGCGCCCCGCGGGTCCAGCCATTCGACCAGTGAATCCAGCTCGGCACGAACGGCGGGGTTGTCGAAGGCGGCGTCGACCGCGGCGGTCAGCTTGGTCTCGAACTCCTCGTTCGGGTCCAGCCAGTCGGTGGAGTTTCCCGCTTCCCGGGCGGCCTTCTGCGCGTAGGACTGCAACCGGTCCCTGTCCGCCGGCCAGACTCCGGCGATGGCCTGCCAGAGCAGGTTCGCCAGCGGGCCATCGGGCAACGGGGCGAGCTGCTGCAGCCGTCCCAAAGCCGCACTCCATTCGGCGGGGCACTCGGCGAGCACCGTGATCCGGGCGCGGGTGTCCTCGCTGCGTTTGGTGTCGTGGGTGCTGAGCGTCGTCATGGACAGCGGCAGGCGCTCCTGCCGGCGGGTCATCCGCGTGTGGAAGTCGTCCACGGAAACCGCGAATTCGGTGGGGTCCGCACCGACCTCGGTGAGGGTGCCCAGCCGGGTGTAGCGGAAGAAGGCCGTGTCCTCGACGCCCTTCGCCATCACCATGCCGGAGGTCTGCTGGAAGCGGCGGCCCAGTTCCTCACCGGCGTCGGGACCGGCCTTCAGGAGCAGCGGCAGCAGGCTGGTGACGGCGTCCTTGAGCTCCGGCCGGCGCTCGACGGCGAGATCGCACGCTTCCCTCAGCACGTCCTCCCCCTCGGGCAGGTAGCTGCGGTAGACCGGAAAGGCGGCAATGATCTCGGAGAGGGCGTCCGCCGCGGCGTCCACGGTCAGTCCGGCGTCCGCCGGGACCAGCCGCGCGAGGCGGAGCATCTCGGAGTGCAGGATGCCGTCGGTGATCCGCCGCTTGGTGCCGCGGATCATGTCCTCGTAATCGGGAACCCGGCCGTCACGCAGCGACGCGTCCAGGGCGTCCAGGCCCGCCTGGCCGGCCGGGTCGACGAAGAGCCGGTCCACGTCCGCGAGCGCGTCGTAGCCGGTGGTGCCCTCGGCTTCGAACCCGGCAGGCAATTCCTCGCCCGGCTCCAGGATCTTCTCGATCAGCAGGTACGCCCCGCCGGTGGCCTCGCGGAGCCGGTGCAGGTAGCCCTCCGGGTCTGCCAGGCCGTCCGGGTGGTCGATGCGGAGGCCGTCCACCAGGTCCTCGCGGAACCAACGGACAATCTCCTCGTGCGCCTCGTCGAAGACCTTCGGGTCCTCGACCCTGATCCCGGCGAGGGTGTTGACCGCGAAGAACCGGCGGTAGTTCAGTTCGTTGTCGGCGCGGCGCCAGCCCACCAGTTCGTAGTGCTGCCGGTCGTGGACCGCGCGGGGGTCGTCCCCGGCGGAGTAGGTCCCGGCTGCCAGGGGGAACCGGTGGTCGTAGTAGCGCAGTTCGCCGTCGCGGACCTCCAGGGCGTCGACGTCGGAGTCCTCACCGAGAACGGGGATGCGGATGCGTCCGCCGCCGAAGTCCCAGTCGACGTCGAACGCCGGGGCATAGGGCGACTGGCGGCCTTCCTTGAGCAGGGACCACCACCACGGGTTCTGGATGGGGGTGGCGACGCCGACGTGGTTGGGCACGATGTCCACCAGGACGCCCATGCCGGCCTCGCGGGCGGCGCGGGCGACCGCGGCGAGGCCCTCGGGGCCGCCGCGGTCGGGGTCCACGGTGGAGGGGTCGGTGACGTCGTAGCCGTGGTCCGATCCCTTCTCCGCGGTGAGGATGGGTGAGAGGTAGATCCAGTCGACGCCGAGCGACTTCAGGTACGGGACCTGGGCGGCGGCGTCCTGCAGGGTGAAGCCGGACCGGATTTGCAGCCGGTACGTGGAGATCGGGGTTTTCATGCCTGGGTGGCCTTCGCTTCGCTCTCGTCGGCGGCCTTGGTCTGGGCCTGAACCATCTCTTCCTGGGCTTCCTCATCGGCGGCGCGGGCGGCCAGCGACGCGGCGGCCGAGTAGTCGACCTCCACCTCGGGGCCGGTGTAGGCACGCAGCACCACCATGGACTTGGCGGCGAGGGTCAGGGTGGTCCCGGCCTTCAGCGGCTCGTAGTCGTCGGCCTGGGCTGCGGTGTCGATGAGGACCTCCCAGTTCGGGGAGTACTCGTCCGGCGGCAGGATGAAGTCGACGCCGTCGTCGTGGGCGTTGAAGGCCAAAAGGAAGCTGTCGTCGGTGATCCGCCGGCCTCGGGAGTCCTGTTCCTGGATGCCGTGGCCGTTGAGGAACACGCCGATGGTCCGGCCGAAGCCGCTCCCCCAGTCCTCCGGGAGCATGCCCGTTCCGTCGGTCTTGAGCCAGACGATGTCCGGCAGCTTCTCACCCTCACCGCGTACCACCGGGCGGCCGTCGAAGAAACGGCTGCGGCGGAAGGTCGGGTGGTCGTGGCGGAGCTTGTTCACGAAGGCGGTGAATTCCACCAGCGGCTGGTCCATCGCCTCCCAGTGGACCCAGCTGAGCTCGGAGTCCTGGCAATAGGTGTTGTTGTTGCCCTGCTGGGTGCGGCCGAGTTCGTCGCCGTGCAGCAGCATGGGGACGCCCTGGGAGAGCAGCAGCGTGGCGATGAAGTTGCGCTGCTGGCGGGCGCGCAGGGCGAGGACGGTCTCGTCGTCGGTGTCGCCCTCGATGCCGCAGTTCCAGGAGCGGTTGTGGGATTCGCCGTCGTTGTTGCCCTCGCCGTTGGCCTCGTTGTGCTTCTCGTTGTAGGACACGAGGTCCCGCATGGTGAAGCCGTCGTGTGCGGTGACGAAGTTGATGGAGGCCACGGGCCGGCGGGCGGAGCTCTCGTAGAGGTCCGCGGAGCCGGTCAGCCGGGAGGCAAATTCGCCCAGCGTGGAGGGTTCGCCGCGCCAGAAGTCGCGCACGGTGTCCCGGTACTTGCCGTTCCATTCGGTCCACTGCGGCGGGAAGTTGCCCACCTGGTAGCCGCCGGGGCCGACGTCCCAGGGCTCGGCGATGAGCTTGACCTGGGAGACGATCGGGTCCTGCTGGATGAGTTCGAAGAACGTCGAGAGCTTGTCCACGTCGTAGAACTCGCGGGCCAGGGTGGAGGCGAGGTCGAAGCGGAAGCCGTCGACGTGCATCTCGGTGACCCAGTAGCGCAGCGAGTCCATCAGGAGCTGCAGCGAGTGCGGGTGCCGGACGTTCAGGGAGTTACCGGTGCCGGTGTAGTCCATGTAGTGCTTGAGGTCGCCGTCCACCAGGCGGTAGTAGGCCTGGTTGTCGATGCCCTTGAAGGAGAGCGTGGGTCCCAGGTGGTTGCCCTCGGCGGTGTGGTTGTAGACCACATCGAGGATGACCTCGATGCCGGCACGGTGCAGGTCCCGGACCATGGCCTTGAACTCCTGGACCTGGAGGCCGCCGTCCCCGGCGGAGCTGTAGGTGTTCTGCGGGGCGAAGAAGCCGATGGTGTTGTAGCCCCAGTAGTTATTCAGGCCCTTCTCCACCAAGGTGCCGTCGTTGACGAACTGGTGCACGGGCATAAGCTCGATGGCGGTGACGCCGAGCTTCTTGAGGTGTTCGACGACGGCGGGGTGCGCCACGCCTGCGTAGGTGCCGCGCTGCTCCTCGGGGATGTCCGGGTGCAGCTCGGTCAGGCCCTTCACGTGCGCCTCGTAGATGACCGACTCATGGTAGGGCACGCGCAGCTGGCGGTCGCCGTCCCATTCGAAGAAGGGGTTGATGACCACGCCGTGCATGGTGTGCGGCGCGGAGTCCGCGTCATTGGTGGAATCCGGGTCGCCGAACTCGTAGGAGAAGAGGGCCGGGTCCCAGTCGATCTGGCCCTTGATGGCCTTCGCGTACGGATCCAGGAGGAGTTTGTTCGGGTTGAACCGGTTCCCGTTGGCCGGGTCGTATGGCCCGTGGACGCGGAAGCCGTAGCGCTGGCCTGGCTGGACCATGGGCAGGTAACAGTGCCAGACGTAGCCGTCCACCTCGGTGAGTTCGATCCGGGTTTCGGTGAGGTCGTCGGCCAGGAGGCAAAGCTCCACCCGCTCAGCCTGTTCGCTGAACAGTGCAAAATTGGTGCCGGTGCCGTCGAACGTGGCTCCCAGCGGGTATGCCGTTCCGGGCCAAACTTCCATGTGTACTCCTCGTGCGATGCGGACTATCTCTAGACAGACTACTTGTAAGCAGGGTTACTAAATTACCAAGACGCGGCGGGGTCGGTTGTGTTACAGCGCGGCCATGACCTCCGGGAGCGTGCGGGCGATATCGCCGGCCGTGATGGGGCCGCCGCGGCTGGCGAGTGTCCCGGCCCGGCCGTGCAGGCTGGCGGCCATGGCGCCGGCGGCGGCCCAGCGGTCCGCGGCCGCGATTCCGCCGGCGGCGAAGTGCTCCGGATCGTCTGCCAGTTGGGCCATCAGGGCGCCCAGGATGCCGCCCAGGACGTCGCCGCTGCCCGCCGTGGCCATCCAGGGGGTGGCCTCGGCCTGGCTGAACACCTCACCGGACGGGGCCGCCACAAGGGTGGTCGCACCCTTGAGCAGCACCGTCGCGCCGGTCAGGGACACCGCGTGCCGGGCACTGGCCAGCGGCGCGGCCTCGACGGCCGACCGCTCCCCGCCGGCTCCGTAGCGGGTCAGGAGGGTGGCCAGTTCTCCGGCGTGGGGCGTCAGCACGGTCTGGCCGGTCAGCTCATGGGGCAGGACGGGAAGGGCGCCGGCGTCGGCCACCACGGGCAGCCCGGCGGCGGCCGCGGTCCGGACACGGTCAAGCTGCTCCCCGGCGCCGTCGTCGAGTCCCGAGCCGAGGAGCCAGGCCTGGACCCGCACGTCGGTATCCTGGCCGCAGACCACCTCGGGGCAGGCGCGCCGGACCAGGTCGGCGACAGCCGGCGGACCGACGTAGCGGACCATGCCGACGCCGGCGGCGAGTGCGCCGCGGCAGGCGAGGACGGCGGCTCCGGGGTACCGCTCAGATCCGGCGACCACGCCAAGGACGCCGCGGGAGTACTTCTGTGCCCGGCGGGACGGGTAAGGCAGGAGCGCCGCAAGGTCCGGGGCCTGCAGCCGGCGCACGGACGGGTGGCCAAGGCCGTCCTCGACGCCGATGGGCACCGTCACGATTCGGCCGGCATGGTCCGCGCCGGGGTCGGCCAGGAGGCCGGCCTTGGCGGCGCCGAAGGTCACGGTCAGGTCGGCGGGAAGGACCACGCCGGGTGCCTCGCCCGTGTCCGCGTCGATGCCGCTGGGGATATCGCAGGCCACCACGAGGGCTCCGGTGCCGGGAGTCTGCCTCCGGTCACGCTGGTCCCGGATCTCACCGGCCAGCAGTTCAAGGAGCCGAGCCATCGGGCCCTGGAGGGCCCCGCGGGCGCCGGTACCAAGGATGGCGTCGATGACAATGTCGGAGCCGGCGGCCCGGCGCGCCAGCCCGGCAACGCTCTCGCCGGAGTCCGGCAGGGCAATGGACCTGCCTCCGGAGGCGTGGAAGGCGGCCAGGCCCTCCGGGTGGGCGTCGCCGGCGGTGAGTATCGCCGTCGTCATCATGCCGCGGCGGCCCAACAGAGCCGCGGCGAAGAGGCCGTCCCCGCCGTTGTTCCCCTTGCCCGCGAGGACGGTGACGCTCCCTCCGTAGAGACGGCGCCCGCCGCCCCGCAATTCCCGCACCACGGCGTTGGCCAGCCCGTAGGCGGCCCGCTGCATGAGAACAGCGCCCATACCGGGGTCCGCGGCTGCTTCCAGGAACCGCCTTTCGACGTCCCGGATGTGCGTTCCGGTATGGGCGCTGATCATGGCTTAGCCTTCGGCGATCACCGTGGCGGTGGCGATCCCGCCGTCGTGGCTGATGGAGAGGTGCCAGCGCTTGACGCCCTTGGACTGGGCCACGGCCAGCACGGTGCCCTTGACCTGCACCGTGGGGCCGTTCTGGTCCAGGCCGATCCAGCAGTCCTGCCAGTTCATACCGGCCGGGGCGCCGAGGACCTTGGCGACGGCTTCCTTGGCGGCAAACCGGGCCGCCAGGGAGCGGGTATTGAGCTCACGCTCGGCCGGGACGAACAACCTGTCCCGCAACCCGGGGGTGCGCTCCAGTTGCCGTCCGAACCGCTCGATGTCTACGACGTCTACGCCAATGCCTACGATCATGCGGCTATTCTACGGTCACGCTCTTGGCGAGGTTCCGCGGCTGGTCCACGTCGTAGCCCTTGGCACTGGCGAGGGCCAGGGCGAAGATCTGTAGCGGCACGGTGGTCAGCAGCGGCGCCAGCAGCGTGGGGGTTTCCGGGATGTAGATGACGTGCTCGGCGAACGCCTTGACCGCGTCGTCGCCTTCTTCGGCAATGACGATCGTCTTGGCACCGCGGGCGCGGACTTCCTGGATGTTGGAGACAACCTTGGCGTGCAGGGAGTCGCGGCCACGCGGGGATGGGACCACCACGAACACCGGCTGGCCCTCCTCGATCAGGGCGATCGGGCCGTGCTTGAGCTCGCCGGCGGCAAAGCCCTCGGCATGGATGTAGGCAAGCTCCTTGAGCTTGAGCGCACCCTCCATGGCCACCGGGAAGCCGACGTGCCGGCCCAGGAACAGCACGGACTTGGCGTCGACCATGGACTCGCCGAGCTCCTTGATCCGGGCGGCGTCGTCGAGGATGGACTGGACCTTCTCCGGGATCTTGCCCAGGTCGGAGAGGATGTCCTTGATCTCACCCTGGAACTTGTTACCGCGCAGCTGGGCGAGGTAGAGGCCCAGCAGGTAGGCGGCGGTGATCTGGGCCAGGAAGGCCTTGGTGGAGGCGACGGCGATTTCCGGGCCGGCGTGCGTGTACAGCACGGCGTCGGATTCGCGCGGGATCGTGGAGCCGTTGGTGTTGCAAATGGCCACCGTCTTGGCACCCTGCTCCTTGGCGTAGCGGACCGCCATGAGCGTGTCCATGGTCTCGCCGGACTGGGAGATCGAGACGATCAGGGTCTGGGCGTCCACGATCGGGTCACGGTAGCGGAACTCGTGCGAGAGCTCGACCTCCGTGGGGATCCGGCACCAGCGCTCGATCGCGTATTTCGCGACCTGGCCGGCGTAAGCGGAGGTACCGCACGCGAGCACGATGATCTTGTCGACGCTCTTGAGCAGATCGGGGTCAATGCGCAGCTCGTCCAAGGTGAGCTTGCCGTCGACGTCGGAGCGGCCCAGCAGGGTCTGCAGCACGGCGTCGGGCTGGTCGTGGATTTCCTTCTCCATGAAGGACGGGAAGCCGCCCTTCTCCGCGGAGGCCGGGTCCCAGTTGACGTGGTACTCCTTGCCCTCGGCCGGGGCACCGAAGAAGTCGGTGATCTCCACGGACTCGGCGGTGATGGTGACGATCTGGTCCTGGCCGAGTTCCACCGCGCGGCGGGTGTAGTCGATGAAGCCGGAGACGTCGGAGCCCAGGAAGTTCTCGCCTTCGCCGAGGCCCACCACCAGCGGGGAGTTGCGGCGGGCGGCCACGACGACGTCGGGCTGGTCGGCGTGCACGGCGAGCAGCGTGAAGGCGCCCTCGAGCCGCTGGCAGGCGAGCTGCATGGCCTTAGTCAGGCCGCCGTTGGCTTTGTCGCCGCCGAGCTGGTTGCGGTAGATGTCGCCGAGCAGGGCGGCTGCGACCTCGGTATCGGTCTCCGACTGGAAGGTCACGCCCTTCTCCAGCAGTTCCTGCTTGAGTTCGGCGAAGTTCTCGATGATGCCGTTGTGGATCAGCGCCAGCTTGCCGCCGTCGGACAGGTGCGGGTGTGCGTTCTGGTCGGTCGGACCGCCGTGTGTGGCCCACCGGGTGTGGCCAATGCCGGTGGTCGCAGCCGGCAGCGGGTTGGCTTCAAGTTCGGCGATGAGGTTGCTGAGCTTGCCGGACTTCTTCCGCGAGGAGATCGCGCCATCGGCGACCACGGCGATACCCGCGGAGTCGTATCCGCGGTACTCCAGCCGGCGCAGACCTTCGAGGACGACGTCCAGGGCCTGGTGCTCGGTACTTACCTGGCCACTCGGGCGGCCTACATATCCAACGATTCCACACATGGGCACCAGCTTATCTGGTTTTAAGGCTGCACTCAGGATCGCTACGCCCGGAGCGCCAGCCGTCACGGCGCGCGCATTTCGCTCTGGGCGCCCGCGAGGGCAGAATCTCTAGGGTGACTTCGCAACGCAATGATGCGAACGGCGAGGGCGTCTCCCCGTTCGTGGAGCTGGACCGGCAGACCTGGTCCCGGCTCGCTGCCCAAATGGAGCAGCCCCTCAACGAAGAGGACGTCCTCCGGCTCCGCGGCCTCGGCGACCCGCTGGACATGCGGGAAGTCCGTGAGGTGTACCTCCCGCTCTCCCGGCTGCTCCACCTCTATGTTGAGGCCGCCAATCAGCTGCACGCCGCCACCACCACATTCCTGGGCGAGACGACCCGCCGCACCCCCTTCGTGATCGGCGTCGCCGGTTCGGTGGCCGTCGGAAAGTCCACCATCGCCCGTGTGCTCCGGGAAATGCTGCGCCGCTGGCCCGGCACCCCCAATGTGGAACTCATCACCACGGACGGCTTCCTCTATCCCCTGGCCGAGCTCAAGGGGCGGCAGTTGCTGGACCGCAAGGGGTTTCCGGAGTCCTACGACCGCCGCGCCCTCCTGCGCTTTGTCAGCGAGGTCAAGGGCGGCGCCGAGGAGGTTCGGGCCCCGTGGTACTCGCACGTCACCTACGACATCGTCCCCGGCAAGGAAGTGGTGGTCCGCCGACCGGACGTGCTGATCGTGGAGGGCCTGAACGTTCTCGCCCCCGCCCGCCCGCGCTATGACGGCCGCCAGGGCCTGGCGCTGAGCGACTTCTTCGACTTCTCGATCTACGTGGACGCCAAGACCTCCTACATCGAGGAGTGGTACGTGGACCGGTTCCGCAAGCTGCGCACCACCGCGTTCGCCCAGCCGGAGTCCTACTTTCACCGGTACGCTACGCTCTCCGACGCCGAGGCCGAGGAAACGGCCCGCGGGATTTGGAAGCGGATCAATGAGCCGAACCTGGTGGAGAACGTCCTTCCTACCCGGGGCCGGGCGCAGCTGGTGCTCACGAAGGATGCTGACCACTCGATCCGCCGCATGCTGCTCCGCAAGGTCTAGCACGGGTGGGCTACAACGCGGGCGAGGACAGACGGCGGGGGTTTCTGAGCCGACGTCGCTTCGGCAGCCTTCTGGCTGCGGCCGCCGTCCCAATAACCGCCGCCGCACTGACAGCCTGCGAGCCCTCCGTCGGACCCGCGCCGTCGGCGTCCGGCACGGGCGTGCCACCAACGCCCGCGGCAACACCGGCCGGCACTTCCCCGGAATCGACGCCGACGGCGATTCCCTCGGCGAGCCCGGAGCCCGCCAACCCGTCGGCGACCGCCCCTGCACCGTCGTCGCCGGCGGCTTCCGCGCCCGGGCCGCAGCACTCCCTGACAGATCCCGCCAGCCCCTGGGTGGTGGTCAACAAACACCGGCCACTCTCCCCGGCAGCCTTCATCCCGCCGGACCTGGTTCAGCCCGCGGTCCGCTTGGCGGTGTCCGGCGAGGCCGCCCTCCTGAACAGCACGACGGCGGCCGCAGCGGAGCGGATGTTCGCCGCGGCCGCAACGGCCGGCGTGGTGATGACCCTGGCCAGCGGGTACCGGTCCTTTGTCACCCAGACCTCGACCTATAACGGCTACGTCGCGACGAGGGGACAGGCGGAGGCGGACACCGCATCGGCCCGGCCGGGCTTCTCAGAGCACCAGACGGGCTGGTCGTTTGATATTGGCGACGGCGGGGGCGCCTGCAGCTTCCAGCCGTGCTTCGCCGAGCAGCCCGCGGCTGTCTGGGCGAAGGCGAACGCCCACCGCTTCGGCTTCATCGTTAGGTATCCGTGGATGTACCACGAGACCACCGGCTACTACTACGAGTCCTGGCATCTGCGCTTCATCGGCGTGGAGGCCGCCGGCGACATGGCCGCCCGGGGTGTCCCCACGCTGGAGGAGTACTTCGGCCTGGAATCCGCGCCGGCCTACCTCTGATCGAGGCAGGCCCGCGGTCCATCGCGGACGGACCGCCGATTAGTCGCGGGCCAGCGCCAATGCGAGTTCGGTCCGGACTACCTCGGCCAGTTCCCCGGCCACCCGTTCTGCGGTTTCGTGGTCCCCTGCTTCGACCATGACGCGAACCACCGGCTCGGTACCCGAGGGCCGCAGCAGAACCCGGCCGGTGTCGCCGAGCGTGGCCTCGGCCGCTTCCACGGCGGCGGCAACGGCCGCGTCGCCGTTGACCCGGCTGCGGTCCACGTCGCGGACGTTGATGAGCACCTGGGGAAGCTTGGTCATGACCGTGGCGAGGTCCTTAAGCGGACGCCCGGTCAGGGCCACCTGCGCGGCAAGCTGGAGGCCGGTGAGGACGCCGTCGCCCGTGGTGGCGTGATCGGCGAAAATGACGTGGCCGGACTGTTCGCCGCCCAGGCTGAAGCCGCCGTCGCGCATGGCCTCGAGGACGTATCGGTCCCCCACACCCGTTTCCTTTAGTTCGATGCCGGCGCCGCGGAGGGCGAGCTTCAGGCCGAGGTTGCTCATGACCGTGGCTACCAGGACGTCGTCCTTGAGTTTCCCGGCGTCCTTGAGGGCCAGGGCGAGGATGGCCATGATCTGGTCGCCGTCGACTTCGGTGCCCTCATGGTCAACGGCCAGGCAGCGGTCCGCGTCGCCGTCGTGCGCGATGCCGAGGTCTGCCCCGTGCGCCACCACGGCAGCCTTCAGCGGGGAGAGATGTGTGGAACCGACGCCGTCGTTGATGTTGATGCCGTCCGGCTCAGCGCCGATGGTGATGACTTCGGCGCCGGCGGTCTTGAACACCTCGGGTGAGCAGCCGCTGGCCGCGCCGTGGGCGCAGTCCACGACAACCTTGAGTCCCTCGAGGCGGTGCGGAAGCGTGCCGAGCAGATGGACGATGTAGCGGTCCTCGGCGTCGGAGAAGCGCTGGATGCGGCCAACGTCGGCACCGACAGGGCGGAGCGGCTCCTCGCCGAGCCTGGCCTCGATCGCGTCCTCGACCTCGTCGGGGAGCTTCTGGCCGCCGCGGGCGAAGAACTTGATGCCGTTGTCCGGGGCCGGGTTGTGCGAGGCGGAGATCATCACGCCGAAGTCGGCGTTGAGGTCCGCCACAAGGTAGGCGGCCGCCGGGGTGGGGAGGACACCGGCGTCGTAGACGTCGATGCCGGAGCTGGAGAGCCCCGCCTCCACGGCGGCGGCGATGAATTCGCCGCTGGCCCTCGGGTCGCGGGCCACGACGGCGCGCGGCCGCCCCTGGCCCGTGTTGCGGTCGTGCCCGAGCACGACGGCGGCGGCCTGTGCCAGCTGCATCGCCAGCTCCGCGGTCAACAGGCCATTCGCAAGGCCCCGGACACCATCTGTTCCAAATAATCTAGACATCGTGTCCGAGTTTAGTCGATGGCCCGGGATACGACGTCGGGTCCCCCGGCCCGTTAACGACGGAAGCCCGCCCCGCACATGCGGGACGGGCTTCCAAAGCAGGCGCTTTGAGGCGCTGCTGCAGGCGCTGTTTAGCGCTTGGAGTACTGCTGAGCCTTACGGGCCTTCTTGAGACCGGCCTTCTTACGCTCGATGACGCGGGCGTCACGGGTGAGGTAGCCGGCCTTCTTCAGGGTGGCGCGGTTGTTCTCGACGTCGATCTCGTTCAGCGAACGGGCGATGCCGAGACGCAGTGCACCGGCCTGACCGGAGGGGCCACCGCCGTGGATGCGGGCGATGACGTCGTAGGCGCCTTCCAGATCGAGGATCTTGAAGGGCTCGTTGACGTCCTGCTGGTGCAGCTTGTTCGGGAAGTAGTTCGCCAGCTCGCGGCCGTTGATGGTCCACTTGCCGGAGCCGGGGACGACGCGGACGCGTGCGACGGCTTCCTTGCGGCGGCCAACAGCTGCGCCGGCAACGGTCAGGGCCGGGCGTTCCTTCTTGGGAGCGGCTGCGTCAGCAGCGCCGCTCTCAGAGGTGTAGCTGGTCAGGTTTTCCTCAGCCTCGACGGCTTCGGTGGTCTCTTCGTTCTGAGCCACGGTTCTCCTTGTATTAATAAAGTTGTTTGGTGGCCAGGACTACTGGGCGACCTGGGTGATTTCGAAAGTCTTGGGCTGCTGGGCGGCGTGCGGGTGCTCTGCACCGCGGTAAACCTTCAGCTTGCCCAGCTGCTGTGCAGCGAGGGAGTTCTTCGGGAGCATGCCCTTGATGGCCTTCTCCACGGCGCGGACCGGGTTGGTCTCAAGCAGCTCCGCGTAGTTGACGGAGGTCAGGCCGCCCGGGTAGCCGGAGTGGCGGTAAGCGCGCTTCTGCTCCAGCTTGGCGCCGGTGAGGGCAACCTTCTCAGCGTTGATGATGATGACGAAGTCGCCCATGTCCATGTGGGACGCAAAGGTGGCCTTGTGCTTGCCGCGCAGCAGGATTGCGGTCTGGCTGGCAAGACGACCAAGGACAACGTCGGTGGCGTCAATGACGTGCCACTGGCGGTTGATATCGCCGGGCTTCGGGGTGTACGTACGCACGGTGTTTGCCTCGTTCTTGTTCTGGCGTTCTTGTTTTAGGCGTCACCCGGGGTGCACCTACTATCTATGCGCTACCGGAACAGAGGTGAGGGCTCTATGTAACCAGTCATCCTGTGGTCTCGAATGTGCACGCGGAGTAGTTATCCTGCAACCGGATTCTCTGCGGGCACGCACCATCGAGATAGGACACGCACAACGACTACCTAGATTAGCGGAAGCCGTGGGCATGGGTCAAAATGAACTGTCCGCCACCCGCAGGCCAGCTGTGGCGCAGAACCGGGCGGCATCATCGCCGCGCTTGATCCCTGGAGGCCCAGTGACCGCTCCCACCGTGACCGGGGCGGAACACCTTCCTGCTGCCGGAGCGGCACTCTTTATCCTGGCGATCGCCCTTGCCGGCGTCGCTCTCGACGTCGCAGGCCGTGCCGCCTCCAGACGCGCGCTCCCCCAGTTCGCCGTTTCGTCACCTCGCCGGGCATGGCCGACGGCGGCCGCAGCGGGACTGCTCTGCGGCGCACTGGCCTGGCGCCTCGGCCCGGCACCGGAATTACCCGCCTATCTATTTCTGGCAATTGCCGCGGTGGAATTGACGCGAATTGATCTCTCTTTCCATATACTGCCAAACCGCCTCGTGGGCCCGCTCCTGGGTGTCGGCCTGGTGCTCCTGACAGGCTCCGCAATGACCTCCGGGGAGTGGCCGGCACTGCTCCGGGGCATCATCGGCCTCGTCATCCTCTTCGTTTGCTACTTCATCTTGGCTCTCATCAGTCCCAATGGCATCGGAATGGGCGACGTAAAGCTGTCCGCGCCCCTCGGGCTGTACTTGGGATACCTAGGCTGGCCGCAGCTGTTCTACGGGGGCGCCTTGGGCTTTGTGGCCGGCGGGGCCGCCGCCGCGCTGCTGGTGCTGAAAAACCGCGGAAACACGCCAAAGGAAGTTGCCTTCGGGCCCTCTATGCTGGCGGCCGCGCTGGCCGTCATCCTGCTCTCCGCCTAGGACCACCCACGGCGTTCCGCCACCCCCGGATAAGTAAGCCGGCTTAGCAAAACAAGTAGTTTGCCGTCGGGGCCGTCTGGGACTGAGTACAGCACCCCGGATACCTGCGTAAATGCGCTCTTTTACGTGCGGAAGTCGAGTAGTTGAAATCATTGCCGGGCCGATATTTGCCGTGCCATGGTGGTCGCATCGACGCTCCACCGAATACCAAATGGGGGATTTGCCGGAGTTTCGATAAATATCAAAAAACTCTGGAAAAGGATTAAAACAATGACTGGTCTCATGGTCTCAATGCTTTCTTTCATCGCCGGCGTCAAGAACAAGCTCGAATCCGAAAAGGGAGCGACTGCGACGGAATACTCGCTGCTGGTGGCCTTCATCGCCTTCCTCATCATCGGTGGCGTCACATTCTTCGGGCAGCAGCTCGGCGCCTGGTTCAACGGCCTCGGCACCACCGTCGGCGGCTGGACCAACAAGTAGGTAGCTACACCTGGTTCGCACCACCACAGGTCTCAGCACCAACCTCTGTGCCGCGTCCGCGCCACGCGGACGCGGCACAGTCCATCCCATCGCTGCATCTATTCCCTGGGGGGATCCAATGAAGCGCAGCAACCAGCCACCGCGCCCGCCGAGGCGGGCCGGCCGTGAACGCGGGGCGGCCGCCGTCGAATTCGCCCTCGTAGCACCGATCCTGTTGGCCCTGGTGGGCGGGATCCTCGAGTTCTCCTACACCTACAACCTGCAGATCTCCGTCACGCAGGCGGCCCGCGAGGCCGCCCGGACGATGGCGATCTTCAACGACCAGGCCCGCGCCCGGACAGCCGCCGTCGCGGGGGCGCCAGGACTGAACCCGGGCGGCTTCAGCTACACCTTCACGGGCGCCTGCCCCACTGGCGGAACGGGTAACGCCCAGGTGGCGCTCAGCTACACGGCAGCCTCTTTGACCGGGATCTTCGGCGGCTCCGTCACGGTCCGCGGGACGGGGGCCATGCGATGCCACGGCTAGCGCGGCCCAAGCAGGCCCCGGACGGCAAGGAACGCGGCGCGGCTGGCATCATGGTGGCGCTGCTGATGATCGTCCTGATCGGCGCGGGGTCCCTGGCCGTGGACACCGGACAGATCTATGCGGAACGTGCACAGCTGCAGAACGCCGCAGACGCGGGAGCCCTCGCCGCAGCGCAACGGTGCCACTCCGCCGGCACCTGCACCGTGTCACAGGCGCTCACTTGGGCCCGGGAACTTGCAGGACCGAACTCAAACGACGGCGCGTCCGCCGTCGATTCGGTTGACCTGTCCGTCCCCGGACAGGTCAAGGTGGTTACCTCTACCCTGGGCTCCAACGGCGCGGGCTTCCTCACTAAGTTGTTCGCCAGCGCCCTGAATGCTCCCCCGGCAACCGTCCGTGCCGGCGCCACCGCGTCGTGGACGCCACCCCGCGGGGGCTCCGCTTTCCCGTTGGCCATCTCGGACAACTGCTACAACCTATCCACCGCCGCGGCCACGGCCCAGGTCCAGAAGATCTCCTACAAGCCGGGAGGTACCTGCACCGGCCCGTCCGGTACGGAAATCCCGGGCGGGTGGGGCTGGCTGGACCAAAGCTCGCCCTGCGTCGCCACCACCCAGACGGGCAGTAACCGGATCGGTTCGGATCCCGGCAACAACCCGCCGACGGAGTGCGCCGCCGTCCTGACCGGATGGATCAACACCATCTCCGGCGGTGGTGAGGTCAAGGTCACCTTCCCTGTCTTCGATGACGCCTCGAACCAAGGCCAAAACGGTTACTTCCACATCATCGGCTACGCCACTTTCAAGATCTGGGGCTGGAAATTCGGGAACGGCTCGCCCTACGAATTCCGCAACGCGGCCTCCGACCCCGGGATGAACAGTTCCCTGGCCTGCACCACGGTGAACTCCGGCGGGGGCAACGGCGGTGGCAACGGTCACGGCGGAAGCGGGGGCGGCGGCAACGGCGGCACCACCGGCAACGCGCGCTGCGTCATCGGTCAATTTGTGAAATTCGAAACCATTAATTCGACCCAAACTGGCCCCGGCACTGGCACGGACCTGGGAACGGTCGAAATAACGCTCACACGATAAGTATTTTTAAGGAGTTGAAATGAGAACACGCCTGCTGGGGGGCATTGCGGCTCTACTTGTTGCCATCATTGGGACAGTCCTATTGGTTTCCTATGTACAAAATGCCGATAAACGTGCTGTCGCCGGAACGGAAACAGAATCCGTGTATGTCGTACAGAAAGCAATTCCCGCCGGAACCTCGGCGGACAAGGTGGCCGGCATGGTGGTGAAAAAGGACGTCCCGAAGCTTGCGGTGGCGGACAACACCATTACCGATCTTTCCTCCCTTGGGTCGAAAGTCACCGCCGTCACCCTGGAACCGGGTGAGCAGTTGCTCTCGAGCCGCCTGGTCGACGAGACCTCGTTCCTCGGCCCGTCCCGGGTCCAAGTGCCCACCGGGTTGCAGGAGATCACGCTCAAACTGCCCATCGAACGCGTGGCAGGCGGCATCCTGAAGGCCGGCGACACGGTCGGCGTCTTCCTCTCACTGGAATCGGCGGCCACGGGCACCGACGGCGCCAAGCTCAGCCGCACGCAGCAAACCTTCCACAAGGTCCTGGTCACCGCGGCGCAGTACAGTGACGGCGCGGCGACGCAGTCCGGAACGGCCTCGGATAGCGGCGGCGCAAGCCAGGTTTCCTCGACGACGTCGTCGAAGTCCTCCGGCGACGGCGGTTACCTCATCACCCTGGCGCGGAACAGCGCTGACGCTGAGCGGATCGTCTTCGCGGCGGAGTTCGGCAAGATCTACCTGTCCAAGGAACCCTCGGATTCCCCGGACGCAGGAACCGGCACGGTGGATGCGGCAGGGCTGTTCAAATGAGCCGCTTCGTCCTCATCACCCCGAATTCGGACTTCGAACGCCTGGTCCGTCTGGCCGTCAACGGAATGCACGGCGAGCTACACGTCTTCAAGGCGGATTACCTGCCCGAGGGACCTGCCGACATGCTGAAGCAGTTGGTCGGCGAACCGCCGGAGGTCCTCATCCTGGGACCGGGCGTCCCGGTGCCCGACTCGCTGAAGCTGGCCTCCGTGATGGACCTGCAGTATCCCGAAATCAGCGTCGTGCTGGCTTGCACTGCAGAACACGAAACCGTGGTCCAAGCCATGCGCGCCGGTGTCCGGGATCTCCTCGATCCCGACGCGGATCCCGACACCATCCGCGTCATGCTCGAGCGGGCCAGCCTCGCCGCTGCCGGCCGGCGCCGGGGGCTGGGTCCGCAGGCCACTGAGCACGCAGACCACGGCCCCGGCCGCGTCATTGCCGTGATGTCACCCAAGGGCGGCGTCGGCAAGACGACCGTGGCCACCAACCTCGCCGTCGGGCTGGGCAAGAGCGCACCGATGAGCGTGGTGGTGGTGGACCTGGACCTGCAGTTCGGGGACGTGGCCAGCGGACTGCTGCTCGAGCCTGAGTTCACCATCACCGACGCCGTGGCGGGAGCGGCCAGCCAGGATTCCATGGTCCTCAAGACCTACCTCACGGTCCATCCGGCCGGAATCTACGCGCTCTGCGCCCCTCGGACGCCGATTGAGATGGACCGCATCACCGCGGCCCATGTCAGCCACCTACTGGAGCAGCTGCGGCAGGAATTCCGCTACATCGTGGTCGACACCGCACCGGGCCTGGGCGAGCACGTCCTGGCCACGTTGGAGCAGGCCACCGACGCAGTCTGGATCTGCGGGATGGACGTCCCCAGCATCCGGGGGCTGCGGACCGGCTTCCAGATCCTCGACGAGTTGAACCTGGTGCCGGCCCACCGGCACATCGTCCTCAACATGGCCGACCGCCGCGCGGGACTCTCGCTCAAGGACGTCGAGGCCACCATCGGCGCTCCGGTCGACGTCGTCCTCCCCCGCTCACGGACCCTGCCGTTCTCCACCAACAAGGGCGTCCCCATCCTCCAGGACAACAGCCGGGACGCGGCACTCAAGGGCCTGCGGCGCCTGGTCGACCGGTTCAAACCGGACTGGGACGCCCGGCCCCACAAGCAACTCCACAGAAGGGCGGTAGTCCAATGAGCCTCGCGGACCGGTACCAGCAACTGCGCGGGGTCCCCGGGCCCACCGAAGCTAACAAGCCCGACGACGACGTCTTCGCCGCTCCCAACGCGCCGGCCACCCTCGGCCGGATCCTCGAGGCCAAGACCGCCGCGGAGGCGCAGCCCGCCGCCGAACTGCAGCAGACGGCAACGGTGGCCAGCGAGGCACTCAACGCCCTCAAGGAACGGGCCAGCGTAGCCCTCTTCGAACGGCTCGGCTCCCGCATCACGGATTCCTCGGTGGACGAGGCCGAGCTGCACCAGTCCGTCAAGGAGGAGCTCAAGGCCGTCGTCGAAGAGGAACAAATTCCCCTCTCCGCGGCGGAACGCCAGCGGCTGATCCGGGACATCACCGACGACGTGCTGGGCCACGGACCCATCCAGCGCTACCTGGACGACCCGACCGTCACCGAAGTCATGGTCAACCGATTCGACCAGATCTACGTGGAACGCCAGGGACGGCTTCAGCTCACCGATGCGAAGTTCACCTCCGACGAGGCCTTGCGCCGGGTGATCGAACGGATCGTCTCCAACGTGGGCCGGCGCATTGATGAGTCCTCTCCCCTCGTGGACGCCCGGCTCTCCGACGGGTCCCGCGTCAACGCCATCATCCCGCCGCTCGCGGTCAACGGTCCGGCCCTGACCATCCGCAAGTTCGGCCGGGACCCCCTGACGGTGCACGATCTGGTCACCATGGGCAGCCTCTCGCCCGAGATGGCCGAGTTGCTGCAGGCGTGCGTGCAGGCGCGGCTGAACATCATCGTCTCCGGCGGTACCGGCACCGGCAAGACCACCTTGTTGAACGTGCTCTCCTCGTTCATCCCGAGCACGGACCGGATCGTCACCATCGAGGATGCCGTGGAACTGCAGCTGCAGCAGGATCACGTGGTCCGGCTGGAGAGCCGTCCGCCCAACATCGAAGGCAAGGGCGAGATCTCCATCCGCGATCTGGTCCGCAACTCGCTGCGCATGCGGCCGGATCGGATCGTCGTTGGTGAGGTCCGCGGCGGCGAGTCCCTGGACATGCTGCAGGCCATGAACACCGGCCACGACGGGTCCATCTCCACCGTCCACGCCAACTCGCCGCGGGACGCCGTCGCGCGGTTGGAAACCCTCGTACTGATGGCCGGGATGGACCTGCCACTGCGGGCCATCCGCGAACAGGTTGCCTCCGCGGTGAACCTGATTGTGCACATCACCCGCCTGCGGGACGGCTCGCGCCGGGTCACGCACATCACCGAAGTTCAGGGCATGGAGGGCGACGTCGTCACGCTCCAGGACGCGTTCGTGTTCGACTACGCGGCCGGTGTCGACGGCAACGGCCGCTTCCTGGGCCGAACCATCCCCACCGGTGTCCGCCCGCGCTTCACCGACCGCTTCGCCGAGCTCGGGATTCCGATCTCGCCGGCGGTCTTCGGCGCCGCAGCGATGAGGGGGCGGTAACGGTGGAACTCTCTCCCTTGGTGTTTGTCGGAGGCCTGCTCCTGGTCTACGCCGCCCTGGCCATCGTGATCGTCGTCGTCTTCGCATCCCGCACCGTCCCCCTCTCGCGACGACGTCCGGAGCTGCAGGCCAACCACAACTCCGGCCTGACGAAGCTGACCGACCAAGCCGTGACTGCCCTCAACCAGCAACTCCGCGGCCGGGGACCGGGGCTGCTCAGCCGGGAACGGCTGGACAGCGCGGGTCTGAGGAAGCAGCCTGGGGATTACCTCCTGCTCGCCGGAGCCGCAGTGTTCGTCGCCGCGGTCATCGGGTTCCTGCTGGGCGGGCTGGTGCCGGCCTTCCTCCTGGCGGTCATCACGCCGGTCGGGCTCGTTCTCCTGCTGCAGGTCCTGGTCTCCCGCCGACGCCGCAAGTTCGCCGAGCAGGTACCGGACGCCTTGCAGATGTTGGCCGGGGGGCTGCGGGCCGGACACAGCCTGCTCCGGGCGGTGGACGCCGCCGCGGAGGAAAACGAGTCGCCCATGAAAGAGGAACTCAGCCGGGTGGTCACCGAGACCCGGATCGGCCGAGACCTCGGGGAATCGCTGGCCGATATGGCCCGGCGGACCGCCAACGAGGACTTTGCCTCCATCACCCGGGCCATCGAGATCCACCGCGAGGTAGGCGGTGACCTCGCGCAGGTCTTGGACAACGTGGGTGAGACCATCCGGGACCGGACCCAGCTACGCGGCCAGGTGAAGGCTCTCAGCGCGGAAGGGCGTATGTCGGCGTTGGTCCTCATGGCTCTGCCGATCGTGATGTTTTTCGGACTCACGCTGTTCAACCCGCTGTATTCGAAAGTCTTCCTCACCACGTTTCCCGGCTTCCTGATGATCGTCACCGCCATCGTGCTGCTGGCCGCCGGCGGATTCTGGCTCAGCCGCCTCATCAAACCAAAGTTCTGAGAGGACGAAGACTATGAATCCCATCGCCTATGCCGCCATCCTGGCCATCATCGCCCCGGTGTCCCTCATGACGTGGCTCGCCTTTACCGGCGACCGGGCCGGCCTGCGAAACATCCAAACCAACCTGGGGCGACGCCCGGAGACGGCCGGGTCTGTGGTGTCCGCCACTGGGCAGCTCGCTGCCCTCAGCCGGAGGGTCACCCCCAAGGGCTATGCCGCGTGGCTGGACAAGCAGCTTGCCGGTGCAGGGCGGCCGAAGGACTGGCCCCTGGGTCGGGTCATCATGGTTAAGCCGTTGTTGGCTCTAACGGGAGCAGTACTGGGGACCATGCTGGTGGCCGGAAGCCCCACGATCACCAACGTCCTCCTGATGGTGGGCGTCACGGCGCTTGCTTACTTCGTCCCCGACATCTTGATCCGGAACAATGCCCAGAAACGTCGCGAGCAGATCAAGCTGGAGCTGCCGGACACGCTGGACCAGATGCTGATCTCAGTTCAGGCGGGGCTCGGCTTCGAAACTGCCATGGCGCGCGCTGGCCAGAATGGCAAGGGTCCGCTTGCCGACGAACTCATTCGGACGCTGCAAGACATTCAGGTGGGACGGTCCCGGAAGGAGGCGTACCTGGCCATGGCGCAGCGCGTCGACGTCCCAGACCTGCGGAGCTTCGTTCGCGCCGTCGTCCAAGCGGACAGCTACGGCATCGCCATTGCCGGCGTGCTGCACGCACAAGCCAAGGACATGCGGGTGAAGCGGCGCCAGCGCGCCGAGGAACACGCCATGAAGATGCCGGTCAAGATGCTGTTTCCGCTCATCTTCTTCATTCTGCCCACTCTGTTCATTGTGGTGCTTGGACCGACTGCGATGAGCATCATGGACCTCTTCGCTAAGAAGTAAGCCGGCCCGCTCGCCGGCGGCCACAGACCGGACCCCCTCGGACCAGAGTCGAGGGGGTCCTTCTTTGTGGTAGCCGCCCGTAAGGAGCCTCCGGCGCAGTATCGGCGCAGGTAAAGGGCAGGAAAGGGACAGTTCGTCAAGCCTTCACACAGGAAGTTGGAAAGTGGGGATCTCGGCGTGTCGGCGGTTGCTAAGTTCCTCTCAGTGCTGGTGCAGGGCCAGCCGCCCACCTCGCTCAGGAGTCACTCATGCGTTCCTTCTTCGCCACCATCGCAAGCCGCCTTCGCCGCGATCAGCGCGGCGCCACCGCCGTTGAGTACGGCATCATGGTCTCGCTCATCGCCGTCGTCATCATCGTTGCCGTCACGCTGCTGGGCGGCACCATGAAGGACACCTTCACCCAGGTTCAGTGCAACATCGCCGGGGGCACTCACAAGTACACGGCCGGCACGACAGCAGGTACGGGAGTCTGCAGCTGATTGCCCGTCCGTCTTTATGATTCAGCCAGCCGACAACGAGGCCCCCATGTATTTGCGTCCGAAGAAGATTCAAGCCCGCGTTCTTAGAGGGGAACGCGGCGCGACCGCCGTCGAGTACGGCATCATGGTCTCGCTCATCGCTGTCGTCATCATCATCGCGGTGACGCTGCTCGGTGGCACCATGAAGGACACCTTCACCCAGGTCCAATGCACAGTAAGCAGCGGCACCTACACCGCCGGCGCGGCCGCCGGCGACGGGACCTGCGCGCACTAAGGACCGCCCCGGTCCACCGCCGGTGTGGCGGCGGCTCTTGCCGCCGCCACACCGGCATTTCAGGGTTTCCTCTCCAGGAAGGCGGTTCCCATGTCGAAGTCGAACGAACGGGGAGCCGTCGCGGTGGAATTCGCCCTCCTCGCCCCCGTCTTGGTCATGCTCTTACTCGGCATCATGGAGTTCGGGCGTGCCTATAACGTCCAGGTCTCCCTCTCCAGCGCCGCGCGAGAGGGAGTGCGGGTCATGGCGATCACCAACAATCCCACCGGGGCCAAGACGGCAGTCAAGAACGCCGCTGTGGCAGTCCAACCTGGGTTGACGGACACTAACATCACCGTCACGCCCAACGTCTGCACGTCCGGGACGCAAGTGACGGTCAAGGTGAGCTACACGCTCTCGACGCTTACGGGCATCGCTGGGCCGTTCCCCTTGGAGGGCACGGGGGTGATGTTGTGCGGCGGCTGACCGGCCCGGCGACCCGTTCTGACGAGCGCGGCGCGATCGCCATACTCGTTGCTCTTCTCATGGTGACGCTGCTCGGCTTCGCGGCCGTCGCGGTGGACGTCGGCATGCTGTACGCGGAGAGGACACAACTGCGTAACGGGGCCGATTCGGCCGCCCTAGCCGTTGCCCAGAAGTGCGCAAAAAATCCTAACGGCACGGACTGCGCCACCACGTCGTCACTCGCCAGTGGCCTTGCCAATGGAAACGCCAACGACGGGCTCAGCAACATCCAGTCCATCGTGTTGGACAAAGCCAACCGCACCGTGACGGTGAACGCCGGCTCCCAGGAGGCCGGCAAGGAGCCGAACCAGGTGTCTCTGTTTTTTGCCCGCGCTCTTGGCCTCAACACCGCTCAAGTCTCGGCCTCCGCCAGCGTGGCCTGGGGCAGCCCGGTCAAAGGCACCACCGCATTTCCGGTTGCTTTCTCCATCTGTCAGGTGCAGGGGTACGTCGACGGCACACTCCAACTGCTTCAGAACCACGGAAGCAACGCCAACGCCGACTGCAACTACGGGCCCTCCGGAGCCGCAGTCCAAGGTGGTTTCGGATGGCTCGTCAGCGA
This sequence comes from Arthrobacter sp. YD4, assembly GCF_030410515.1. Lineage (GTDB taxonomy): Bacteria > Actinomycetota > Actinomycetes > Actinomycetales > Micrococcaceae > Arthrobacter. The sequence continues at coordinate 301,524 of NZ_JAUHHD010000001.1, forward strand.
CCCCGGCATCTGCGGCGGCCTCATTGATCTCGCCGCCTCCGAAAGCGGCAGCGACCCGGGCAACAGCTACCCCTCTGTCTGCACCGCAACGCTCAACAGCTGGGCGGCCAGCATCTCTGCCGGCAAGGACGTCGTTGTACTCCTCCCCGTCTTCAACAAGGTCTCCGGCACCGGCTCCGGCGCAGTCTACGGCTTGATCAGCTTCGCTGCTTTCAAGGTCAAAGGCTGGAAGTTTAGCGGCAACAACTCGCTGCCCGATTCCTTCCAAAATACGACCTCTAACGTCCCGTCCTCCGTGGCATGCGACGGAAACTGCCGAGGCATCATCGGCAGTTTCATTCAGTACGTCTCGCTGGCCGATGGCTTCACCCTCGGCCCGGTCGATGCGAACGGAGCCACCATCGTCCGACTGACGCAGTAAAAGGTTTCCCCGTTCTCACGATGTTCAGGAGCAGTTTTTGAAGTCACGCTTATTGGCAGGCGTCGCGGCAGTCGTTCTCGCCATTGTCGGCGCCGTCCTCGTTGTCAGCTACGCCCAGGGCGCGGACAGCCGCGCCGTTCAGGACCTAAACCCCGTCAGTGTCCTGGTAGTGCAGAAGACCGTCCCCGCCGGCACGCCGACCGCGAGTCTGCAGGCCTTCCTCGCAACCCAGGAGCTGCCCGGCACGGCCGTCTCGAAGTCGGCCCTAAAGAATCTTGATGGCCAGGGCGGCAAAGTGACCTCCGCGGAGCTGCTGCCGGGCGAGCAGTTGGTGGCGGAGCGGCTGATCCAGCCCGAGGAACTGAAGACCAGCGGCGCCGTCGATGTTCCCAAGGGTCTCCAGGAAGTCTCCTTCCAGCTAGAGCCGCAGCGAGTGGTCGGCGGACGCATCGCCGCGGGCGACCACATCGGGATCTTCATCAACATCAAGGGCGGAGGCCTGGATGCCAAGCCAGAGAAGGAAACCACCCAGCTCAGCATCCACAAGGTCCTGGTGACCTCCGTGCAGCGGGCACCCACGGCCACCCCGAGCCCCGCGCCGTCAGCTAACGGCTCGGCCGCCCCGGCCCAGGACACCTCCCTACCCACCGGGTCAATGCTCCTCACCGTGGCGGTCAACGACGTCGACGCGACAAAAATCGTCTACGCCGCGGAGTTCGAAAAGCTGTGGCTGAGCAAGGAACCGCTGGACGCGACGGACAGCGGCCGACCGGGCATCATGACCAAGCCGGAGGTATACAAGTGAGCCGCTTCGTCCTCATCTCCCCCAACACCGACTTCGACGCGCGGCTCCGGCGGGCCGTGGGCGGCGGACTGACGGGCGGGGTCCAGACCTTCGCCGCCGTCGACCCCGCCAACCCCGGCGAGCTCTTCGCCAAACTGGACCAGGAACGTCCCGAAGTACTGATCATCGGACCGGACGTCCCCGCCGAGGACGCGCTCCGCCTGGCGACGGTCTTCGACGTCCAACTGCCCGAACTCAGCGTCATCCTGGTCGGGGAGGCGGACCCCGACGTCGTCCTGCTCGCCATGCGTGCCGGCATCCGCGACATTCTCAGCCCTGCCTCGGACCCGGCACAGATCCGGGTGCTGTTGGAGCGGGCCTGCCAGTCCTACGCCAGCCGCAACCGCACCGCCGCGATCCAGAACCCTGACGCCCCGCGCGGCCTGGTGATCGGAGTCTTCTCCCCCAAGGGCGGCGTCGGCAAGACCACCATCGCCACGAACATCGCCATCGGCCTGGGCAAGGTCGCGCCGATGAGCGTCGTGGTGGTGGACCTGGACCTGCAGTTCGGCGACATCGCGTCCGGCCTTTACCTCAACCCCGAACACACCGTCACGGACGCCGTTTCTGCCTCCGCCAGCCAGGATTCCCTGGTCCTCAAGGCCTTCCTCACCGTGCACCCCAGCAGCATCTACGCGCTGTGCGCTCCGCGGACCCCGGTGGAGGCGGACAGCATCACCCCCCAGCAGGTCAGCCGCCTGATCGCCCAGCTTGCCGAGCAGTTCCAGTACGTGGTCATCGACACGGCGCCCGGGCTGCCGGAGGTGGGGCTGGCAGCGCTGGAGCAGTGCACCGACGTCGTCTGGGTCAGCGCCATGGACGTCCCCAGCATCCGCGGCCTCCGCTCCGGCCTGGACATCCTCCGCCGGCTGGACCTGCTGCCCGAGACCCGGCACGTCGTGCTGAACATGGCCGATGCGAAGTCCGGCCTCAGCGTCCAGGACGTGGAGGCCACCATCGGAGCCCCGGTGGACGTGAGCATCCCCCGGTCCAAGGCCGTGGCCTACTCCACCAACCGCGGTATCCCCGTCCTCCAGGACGCCAGGCGGGACCCCGCCGTGAAGGGGTTGCGGCAGCTGGTCGCCCGGTTCGATCCGGCCTGGCGTGCCAAGGCCCAAAAGAAATTGCACCGAAGGGTGGTCGTCTAAATGAAACTCTCCGAACGCCTCTCGGCGGCAGAGGGCGGCCACGTCCCGGCAGCCCCGCAGCCGGCTCCCCCGGCGCCGCAATTGTCCCCCATCCCGGGCGGTCTCCTTCCAACCGAAATCGGTGCACAGGCAGTCCCGGCGCAAGCCCCCGCACCGCAGGGTCCCTCCCGCCTCTCCGCAGCGGCGTCGTCGCACGCCGTCGGTGAGCACCACGACGGCGGCCGCGGAGCCCAGCCGGTGGACGCCTTCGCCGCGCTCAAGGAACGCGCCGCCACCGCCCTGTTCGAACGGATGGGGACACGGTTCAGCGACTCCGCCCTGAAGGAAGACGAACTGCGGGCTACCGCCCGGGACGAACTGATCCGCATCGTCGACGCCGAACAGGTCCCCCTCTCCGCCGAGGAACGCGGCCGGCTGGTCCGCGACGTCGCCGACGACGTCCTCGGCTACGGGCCGCTCCAACGGCTCCTGGACGACCCGGCCGTTACCGAAATCATGGTCAACCGCATGGACCAGATCTACGTGGAACGCAAGGGCCAGCTCACGCTCACGGACTCGCGGTTCAGCTCCGAGGAGCACCTGCGCAAGGTGATCGAACGGATCGTTTCCAAGGTGGGCCGCCGCATCGACGAGTCCTCGCCCCTGGTGGACGCCCGCCTCGAGGACGGCTCCCGCGTCAACGCCGTCATCCCGCCGCTGGCCGTCGGCGGGTCCTCGCTCACCATCCGAAAGTTCAGCAAAATTCCCCTCACCGTGCAGAACCTGATCGAGTTCGGCACGCTCACCCCCGAGATGGCGGAGCTGCTCAACGCCTGCGTCCGGGCCAAGCTGAACATCATCGTCTCCGGCGGCACCGGTACCGGCAAGACCACCCTGCTGAACGTCCTGTCCTCCTTCCTGCCGCACGACGAGCGGATCGTCACCATCGAGGACGCGGTGGAACTGCAAATCCAGCAGGAACACGTGGTCCGGTTGGAGAGCCGACCGCCGAACACGGAGGGCAAGGGCGAGGTCACCATCCGCGACCTGCTCCGCAACTCGCTGCGTATGCGGCCGGACCGGATCGTCGTCGGCGAGGTCCGCGGTGGCGAGTCCCTGGACATGCTCCAGGCCATGAACACCGGCCACGACGGATCACTGTCCACCGTCCACTCCAACTCCCCCAGGGACGCCGTCGCCCGCTTGGAGACGCTGGTCCTGATGGCCGGGATGGACCTGCCCCTGCGCGCCATCCGCGAACAAATCGCCTCCGCGGTGAACCTGATCGTGCAGATCTCCAGGCTCCGTGACGGCTCCCGGCGCATCACCCACGTCACCGAGGTCCAGGGCATGGAAGGGGACATCGTCACCCTCCAGGATGCCTTCGTCTTCGACTACTCCGCCGGCGTCGACGCCCATGGACGCTTCCTGGGCAAACCGGTGGCCACAGGCATCCGCCCCCGCTTCATCGACCGCTTCGAGGACCTCGGCATCTTTGTCTCGCCGAGCGTGTTCGCGACGCCGCTGGCCCCCGCCGGACGGGGGTGACCCGGACCGTGACTCTGTACGCCGGCGTCGCCCTCCTGGTCGCCGCCATCCTGCTCCTCGCCGTCGCCGTCGTGGCCCCCGGTGCGTCCCGGGTACCCCTGGACCGACGGCGGCCGGTACAGGTCGCCGCGGAGTCCTCCCTCAGCCGCTTCGCCGGATCCGCCGCGGGCCTGGCCGAGGGCTTCTTCGCACGCCGCAAGGTCCGGCTCTTCAACCGGGAGGCCCTCGAGCAGGCCGGTCTCCGCCTGGGACAGGGGGACTTCTACGTGCTGCTGCTCTCCGGCGCACTCGTCGGAGCCCTGGCCGGCCTCCTGGTGGGCGGCCCCCTCCTGGCGGTCCTCCTGGTCCTTCTCGCTCCGGTGGCGGGTCACCTGGTCCTCACCTTCCTCGCCGGCCGCCGCCGTTCCCGGTTCGATGACCAGCTCGGCGACACCCTGCAGCTGCTCTCCGGCGGCCTGCGCGCCGGGCACAGCATCCTGCGGGCCATCGACGCGGCTGGCAACGAATCCCAAAGCCCCACCGCCGAAGAGATGCGCAGGATCATCACGGAAACCTCGCTGGGCCGTGACCTGCTCGACTCCCTGACCGACACCGCGGACCGGATGCAGAACGAGGACTTCGTCTGGATCGCCCAGGCCATCCAAATCAACCGCGAGGTCGGCGGCAACCTGGCGGAAGTCCTCGACCAGGTCAACGAGACCATCCGCGAGCGCAGCGAGATCAAGGGCCACATCAAGTCCCTCGCCGCCGAAGGCAAATTCTCCGCCTACATCCTGATGGCCATGCCCGTGGGCATCGTGCTCATGCTGATGCTGGTCAACCCCGGCTACATGAACGTCATGTTCACCAACCCGCTCGGCTGGGGCATGATCGCCGCGTCCGTCATCCTGATGACCATCGGCGGTCTGTGGATGCGCAAGATTATCGACCTGAAGTTCTGAGGCCGCCGTGAACGCCATCCTCCTCGCCGGGCTGCTGCTGATCTGCCTGCCCCTGTCCTACCTGTCCTGGTCCGTGCTCTCGGTGGACCGGAAATCCCAGCGCGCCATCCGCCAGATGCTCGCCCTCGGTACCGCACCCGTAGAGGCCACCGAGACGCGCAAACGTGACGTGCTGGAGCGGCTGGGTCGCCGTCTCACTCCCCCGGCTTACGTGCGCAAACTCGACCACCTGCTGGCCCTCGCCGGCCGGCCGGCGTCGCTGCCCTTGGGCCGGGTGCTCGCCGCGAAGCCGCTGCTCGGCGCCGTCGGTGCCCTGCTGGGGCTGTGGTTCGCCAGCGCCCCCGCGCCCATGCTCAAGCTCGTGGGACTCTTCGTGATACTGCTGGGCTACTTCATCCCAGATCTGCTGCTGTACAGCAAGGGCCAGGAGCGTCAGAAGGCCATGCAACTGGAGTTGCCCAACACGCTGGACCAGATGCTGATCTCCGTCGAGGCGGGCCTGGGCTTCGAGGGCGCCATGGCCCGGGCCGGAGAGAACGGCAAGGGACCCCTGGCGGAGGAATTGGTCCGCACTCTGCAGGACATGCAGGTGGGTCGCAGCCGCCGCGAGTCGTATCAGGCCCTCTCCGAGCGCACCAGCATCCCCGAACTCCGCAGCTTCGTCCAGGCCGTGGTGCAGGCGGACACCTATGGCATCGCCATCAGCCGCGTGCTCAGGATCCAGGCGAAGGTCATGCGCGTCAAGCGCCGGCAACGGGCCGAGGAGAAGGCCATGAAACTGCCCGTGACCATCCTGTTCCCGCTGCTGTTCTTCATCTTTCCGGTGCTTTTCATCGCCATCCTGGGCCCCGCGGTTATCAACGCGATCAACACCTTCAGCGGCCACTGACGCCGCGCGTGGCGGGCGCCTTCGGGCCCGACAAGGTTCCCCTCAGGGTTTGCGCAGGATCATCGGGCGCCCGGACGGCCGCCGGGCCAAGCGGGTACCGTAGTGCCATGTCTCTTTCAGATGCCAGCCCCGAAAATTTGGCGTCGGGGGCCGCAACCACTGCCGTCACGTCCGACGAGGGCGCGCGGCCGGGGCCCGCGGCGGCACCCCTGATGGACCCGGGAGCCCTCCAGGACCTGGGCGAACAGCTCAACAGTGCGACGGTCGCGCGAGGCTTTGCCCGCGACTACGCCCTGATGTGGGAGCAGCGCTACGACTCCCTGGCTGATTCTCTGACGCGCCGGGACGCGACGGCCGCCCTCGACGCCGTGCTGAGCGTGAAGACCTCGTCCTCGATGGTCGGCGGCCTGCGCCTGGCCGGCCTGGCCACGGAACTGGAAGGCCTGGTCAGGGAAGGCCTGTTGGCGGAGGCCGAGGCCCGGCTCGGCGAAGTCGCCGCCCGGGGCCGGGAAACCGTCCAGGAACTGCAGTTCAGCTACATCCTGATGGAGTGCTAGGGCTGCGCAGGCGCGAGCCGGTAGCCCACACCGCGGACTGTCTGCAGCCAGCGGGGCTGCACCGCGTCCTCGCCCAGTTTCCGGCGCAGGTTGCCGATGTGGACCTCGACGGCGCGCTCGTCGGAGTCGCTGATGTAGGCGTCGGCCCGGTAGTACTCCCCCCGGACCACGCGGACCAGGTCCGTCTTGGACCGGACCGCGCCGGCGCCCTTGAGGAGCGCATGCAGGAGGTCAAATTCGCTGCGGGTCAGGGAGAGCGGCTCGCCGTCGACCGTCACGGAGCGCATGTCCGGATTCAGCGACAGCCCGTTGTGGCGCAGCACGTTGTCCGGCGCCGGTGCAGGCGCCGCCACGGCTCCGCCGTTGTCCCGGCGTGGACGGCGCATCATGGCCGCCACGCGGGCGCGGAGTTCGCGCGGCCGGAAGGGCTTGGTAAGGAAATCATCCGCACCCGTGTGGAGTGCGGTCAGGGTGTCGAGTTCGTCGGTGCGGGCCGTGAGCATGACGACGTAGGCGTCGCTGAACTGACGGATGCGGCGCAGGACCTCAAAGCCGTCAATGTCCGGCAGTCCCACATCCAGGGTGACCACCTGGGCATCCTCGCGGCGGACGACGTCCACGCCTTCGCGGCCCTCCGAGGCGGAATGCACCTCGAAGCCCGCCTGCCGCAGCACGGCCTCGACGAGGTTCCGCACATCGGCGTCGTCTTCCACGACCACGGCCACGCCCAGGTCTGTCATGCCACCCCCACATCCGCTGCAGTTCCGCTTCCACCGCCGCCACCGGCCCGGGGCACCTCCGCCAGGCGGGGCGCCGCCGCGCCAAAGACCCGCAGCACGTCCTGCCACCATACCCAGCCGGGGACCGAATCCCGGGCTCCGGCACATTTTTGTTCAGCAATCTTCGTATGTTTCATGTCAATTTATTTTGACACAACTGTAAACTCAAGCTTCGTGAGAGGAGCGTTGGTCTTTGGGTGAGTGGCGGCTGGTTCATGACGTGCGGGTGCCCCGCCGCCCGACCATCCTGCACACCCGGGTTCGCGTCCTGACCTCTCAGCTTCCCCTCACCCTGCTGCTCACCGCCGGCCTCGCTGCGGCGCCCTCGGCGTGGGACCTGCACCTCTACAGCGGCTGGGGCCAGGCCGCCGTCGCCGCCCACGCCGCGCTCTTCCTTGCCTGCCTGGTGGTCCCGTGGGAGCGCCTCCCGCCCCTGGCAACCCTGTGGATTCCGGTGCTTGATCTCGCCGCCATCGGACTGAGCCGGGTCGCCGCGGCCGAGGAGTTGCCGGGCCTCGGGGTGTTGTCCGTCCTGCCTGTGGTCTGGCTCGCCTCTTCCCGGCTCTCCCCCGCCATCACCGCCGCCCTGAGCTTCTTCGGCCCGCTGCTGGCCGGCCTCCCGTGGTTCTTCGACGCCGGCCCCGATGACAGCCCCGGCCGGATCGCCACCGTCGCCCTGCTGTCCCTGACCACCCTGGCCGTGGCGGTGGCCATGGAATTCGTCAAGGGCCAGCTTGCCCGCCAGCAGCGCCGTGTGGACTCGAAGGAAGCACAGCTGCAGGCCCTACTGGCCGAGAGCCGGGAGCGGGAGCGGCTGTTGAACACCATCCTGGACACGGTGGACGTGGGGATCGTGGCCGTCGACGCCGAGGGGCGGCGGCTGCTCACCAACAGCTGGCAGAGCCGGCTCGAGGCGGGCGCCGCGCCGCACGGGGCCAGCACCGCCGTGCACCGCGGCTGGGAGGACCACCTGCTGCTGACCGGGGCGGACCAGCGGACCCCGCTCCAGCCCGAACGGCGGCCCATCCGGCGTGCCATGGCAGGGGAATCCTTTGCCGACCACCTGGTCTGCTTCGGCGGTGCCCCCGGGGGCCGCGTGGTCTCCACCGGCGCCCGGCCGCTGCGCGACGACGATGGCGGCTTCGGCGGCGCCGTCGTGGTCTACAACGAGGTCACGGGGCTCGTGAATGCCCTGGCCGCCAAGGACGACGTCGTCGCCACCGTCTCGCACGAATTCCGGACGCCCCTGACCTCCATCATCGGCAACCTGGACCTTGTCCTCGGCGAGGAGCTGCCTCCGTCCGTGCTGCGCCGCATTGAGGTGGCCCAGCGCAATGCCGAGCGGCTGCTGGCCCTGGTCTCCGACCTGCTGGTTACCGCCAGCGCCGCCGTCCAGCTGCAGCCCCGCCGCACCGACCTCGCCGGGCTGGTGGAGGCCAGCATCGGCTCCGCCCAGGCCCACGCGCAGGCGGCCCGGGTGTCCCTGTCGATGGAGGCCCGGGAGCCGTTGTGGGCGAACGTCGATCCGCTGCGCATCAGCCAGGCCTTGGACAATCTGGTCTCCAACGCCATCAAGTACTCGCCCGACGGCGGATCCGTGACGGTCTCCGGCTGCGCTGCGGAGGGCCGCGTGGTCCTCCAGGTGCGGGATACCGGGATCGGGATGACCGCCGCCGACGCCGACAGGGTGTTCACCCGCTTCTTCCGCAGCCCGGCGGTGCGCGACGGTGCCATCCCCGGGGCCGGGCTGGGACTGTCCATCACCAAGGCGATCGTGGAGGGACACGGCGGGTCCATCACCTGCCGCACCCGCCCGGGCCACGGCAGCACCTTCACCGTCGAATTGCCGGCGGACGGGCCGCCGCGCTCCTTCTAGCCGCGACCTGCCAACCGAAGATCGGGGGCCGCCGGGGAAAGGCGCTACTCGCGCCGGGCGCGGGTCAGCTCCGCCCGGGCCAACAGCCCTTCCGCTGAGGGGTAGGCCACCTCTTCCAGGATTAGCGGGTGCGGCGGGGCCAGGACGGAGCGTGCGTCCCGCTGCCGGGCCAGCAGCCGTTCGTAGAGCCAGCCCGGGGGCTGCTCGCCGGCGCCGACGAACAGCGCCGAACCGATGAGGGCCCGGACCTGGTTGTGGCAGAAGGCGTCCGCCTGGATGGTCGCGACGATGACGCCGTCGGCCCCGCGGGTGAACTCGAAGCGCTGCAGCTCGCGGATGGTGGTGGCACCCTCGCGCGGCTTGCAGTAGGAACGGAAGTCCTGCAGCCCCAGCAGCGGCGCGGCACCCTCGTTCAACAGTGCGGTGTCCAGGGCCGTCTTGTGCCAGAGCGTGGCGTGCCGGGTGACCGGGTCCCAGCGGGCCGGTCCGTCGGCGATGCGGTAGCTGTAGCGGCGCCAGAGCGCGCTGAACCGGGCGTCAAAGCCTTCCGGGGCCACCGCCGCGCGGTGTACCTCGACGGCCCCGGCCAGCTCCCCCATGCCCCGGCGGAGGGCGCCGCGGAGCCGGCGCAGCAACGCGGCGGCCGGATCCAGTCCGGCGCCGCGGGGAAGCCCGGCCCATTCGGCGGCGGCCATGTCGAAGTGCACCACCTGGCCGCGCGCGTGCACGCCGGCGTCGGTCCGTCCGGCCACGGTGACCCGGACCGGCCGGCGCAGCAACAGGGCCAGGGCCTCCTCCAGGACGCCCTGGACGGTGCGCAGGCCGGGCTGGAGCGCCCAGCCGCTGAACGGCGCCCCGTCGTAGGAGAGGTCCAGCCGGATACGCAAAAACCCGCCGTCCCCGGTAAGGGGGACAGCGGGTTCGTGCTCGTTCATAGACCCAAGTCTATAAGAAGGCGGTCAGCGAATTACTTCGCTTCCTTCTCGGTCTCGGCGGGAGCTTCCTCGGCGGCCGGAGCCTCTTCGGTTGCTGCTGCCTCGGCCTCGGGGGCCTCTTCGGTCTCAGCGGCTTCGGTCTCGGCAACCGGAGCAGCCTCGTCCTTCTTGTCGGCGTCGCGCTTGGCGGCGGTGGTGGCCTCGGCAACCACGGCCTGCTTGGCGGAAACCGGCTCCAGGACCAGCTCGATGACAGCCATGGGGGCGTTGTCGCCCTTACGGTTGCCGATCTTGGTGATGCGGGTGTAGCCGCCGTCGCGGTTCTCCATCGCCTGCGCGATGTCGGTGAACAGCTCGTGGACGACGCCCTTGTTGCTGATCAGGCCCAGCACGCGACGGCGGGAAGCCAGGTCGCCGCGCTTGGCGAAGGTCACCAGACGCTCGGCGTACGGCTTCAGGCGCTTGGCCTTGGTCACCGTGGTGGTGATGCGCTTGTGCTCGAACAGTGCGGCAGAGAGGTTCGCGAGCATGAGGCGCTCGTGAGCCGGGCCGCCTCCGAGGCGCGGACCCTTAGTGGGGGTAGGCATAACTATTTCTCCTCATATGGAAGCCTGCGGACCGTGCACGCTGCGGTGCGTCCGGCCAGCCGGCCAAGATCTGTTTTAGAGCTCGTCGTCGCTGAACGCGGCGTCGTCCTCTTCGATGGCTGCGGCGCGGGCTGCAAGGTCGAAACCGGGAGGGGAGTCCTTGAGGGACAGACCCAGCTCAACAAGCTTTGCCTTGACCTCGTCGATGGACTTCGCACCGAAGTTACGGATGTCCATCAGGTCAGCCTCGGAGCGGGCAACGAGTTCACCCACGGTGTGGATGCCCTCACGCTTGAGGCAGTTGTAGGAACGGACGGTGAGGTCCAGATCCTCGATCGGCAGTGCCATGTCCGCTGCCAGGGCGGCGTCCGTCGGCGACGGGCCGATCTCGATACCTTCAGCTGCGGTGTTCAGCTCGCGGGCCAGACCGAACAGTTCCACCAGGGTGGTACCGGCCGAGGCAACGGCATCGCGCGGGGCGATGGCCGGCTTGGTCTCGACGTCGACAATCAGCTTGTCGAAGTCGGTGCGCTGCTCGACACGGGTAGCTTCCACGCGGAAGGTCACCTTCAGCACCGGCGAGTAGATCGAGTCGACCGGGATGCGGCCGATCTCGGAGTCGCCGGACTTGTTCTGAGCTGCCGACACGTAGCCGCGGCCGCGCTCGATGGTCAGTTCGAGTTCGAACTTGCCCTTCGAGTTCAGCGTGGCGATGTGCAGATCCGGGTTGTGGAATTCGACGCCGGCCGGCGGAGCGATGTCCGCGGCGGTGACGACTCCCGGGCCCTGCTTGCGCAGGTAAGCGACAACCGGCTCATCGTGCTCGGAGGAAACCGACAGGTTCTTGATGTTCAGGATGATCTCGGTGACATCTTCCTTGACACCCGGAACCGTGGTGAACTCGTGCAGCACGCCATCGATCCGGATGCTCGTGACAGAGGCACCGGGGATGGAGGAGAGCAGGGTACGGCGGAGGGAGTTACCGAGGGTGTAGCCGAAGCCCGGTTCCAGCGGTTCGATGATGAAGCGGGAACGGTTTTCGGAGACGACCTCTTCGGAGAGGGTGGGGCGCTGTGCAATGAGCACTTAGGTTTCCTTTCGGCGAGCATCCGCTATATGACGCAACACAGGTGGTGGAAAGATCGGTCTAATGGCTTAACGCCGCGGCGCTTGCCCGGACCGGCGACGGTCCGGGCAAGCACGGCAGAGCATTAGACGCGGCGGCGCTTCGGCGGGCGGCAGCCGTTGTGGGCGCTGGGGGTGACGTCCTGGATGGAGCCAACCTCGAGGCCAGCGGCCTGCAGCGAACGGATGGCGGTCTCGCGTCCCGAGCCCGGTCCCTTGACGAAAACGTCAACCTTGCGCATGCCGTGCTCCTGGGCGCGCTTGGCAGCGGCCTCGGCGGCCATCTGAGCGGCGAACGGAGTGGACTTACGCGAGCCCTTGAATCCAACCTCACCGGACGAGGCCCAGGAGATGACAGCACCGGACGGGTCCGTGATGGACACGATGGTGTTGTTGAACGTGCTCTTGATGTGCGCCTGGCCCAGCGCGATATTCTTCTTGTCCTTCTTACGCGGCTTGCGAACCGCGCCACGAGTCTTCGGGGGCATTATTTCTCCTACAGAAAGTTATTTGGGGGAAGCGAACGCTGTCGGCCCACAAATGCCTGGTTCCCTGCAATCGCGAAGCGATCTCAGGGGGCACATGGGTTTTAGCGTCCGGCCTTCTTCTTGCCGGCGACGGTGCGCTTCGGGCCCTTGCGGGTACGAGCGTTGGTCTTCGTACGCTGACCGCGTACGGGCAGGCCCTTGCGGTGACGCAGGCCTTCGTAGCTGCCGATCTCGACCTTGCGGCGGATGTCGGCGGCTACCTCGCGGCGAAGGTCACCCTCAACCTTGTAGTTGCCTTCGATGTAGTCACGCAGCTGAACCAGTTCGGCGTCGGTCAGGTCCTTGACCCGAACGTCGGCGCTGATGCCGGTGGCAGCCAGGGTTTCGTGTGCACGGGTCTTGCCCACGCCGTAGATGTAAGTAAGCGCAATTTCCAGCCGCTTTTCGCGGGGAATGTCTACGCCAGCGAGACGAGCCATAGTGGCGGTACTCCTTGAATAAACCGGAGGTCGTAGGCAGTACACCCGCACGGTGTGTGCGGCCCCAGCCTCCGACCGGGGGTTAGCTGTCCGGACTCGTTGGTGCTCAATGTCCCAGATCAGCTTGTGCTGCCTTTTATTTACTTGCGTGGGTTAGCAACGCGGGGTTCTCCGAAGGGGAGAATTAGCCCTGGCGCTGCTTGTGGCGCGGGTTCTCGCAGATCACCATGACCCGGCCATTACGGCGGATCACTTTGCACTTTTCGCAGATCTGCTTGACGCTCGGCTTGACCTTCATGGCGTTCCTTTGCGTGTTGCAGTGGTCAGCTGGCCCGGACCCTGGCTGATGCCACGGCCGTCCAGTGGTTATTTGTAGCGGTAGACGATACGACCACGTGTCAGGTCGTAAGGGCTCAGTTCCACCACTACGCGGTCCTCGGGGAGGATCCGAATGTAGTGCTGTCGCATCTTTCCAGAGATGTGTGCCAGAACGATGTGCTTGTTGGTGAGCTCAACGCGAAACATCGCGTTGGGCAGCGCCTCGGTCACAACGCCCTCGATCTCAATGACCCCGTCCTTCTTGGCCATACCCTCCGCTAACTGTTGTTGCCGCGGCACCCCGGTTTGCACCAGATGCGGCCGCGAACGTTTGTGATTTCTTGCTTGCCTCCCGGCTACCGCTCCCCAAAAGGGCACAGCAGGGCAGACAACCAACAGTCAACATTACGGCATCGAAGGCCGAATGTTAAATCCAGTCATGCTAGCGCACTCAGCGCCGGTATGCACGAAACCGGCCCGCCGGGGTGGTCTCGTCGACCGCGGCGTCGACCCCGTCCAGGATCGCCTGACGCACGGCGTCCGCCGCCGCGCTCTGCAGCGTGATCAGGCTCAGCTGCCGCGCCGCGTCGGTGTCGCGGTCCAGCGCGAGGGCGCCCGTGGCGAGGCAGAAGACCGTGTCCCCGTCGGCCAGGGTGTGGCTCGGGTTCAGTGCCCGTGCCAGACCGGCATGCGCCGCCGAGGCCGTGCGCTTGCACTCGGCCTTGTCCAGGATGGCGTTCGTGGCGACGACGACGAGGGTCGTGTTGAGGGGCGGCAGCTGCGGCGCTTGCGCGCCCTCCGGGCCGTGGCTGGCTTCCGCCGGCACGGGCGCAACCCTCTGCGTGCTCGCTCCTTCGTCGCTTAGACGCACGCTGCCGGGTTCCACCCGCGTCGGCGATGTGCCAAAAGGTAACCCCAGCGCGTTTACTACGGCTATGGCCCCTACGACGACGCCGTTGTCCAGGGTGATGGAGGCTGTGCCAACTCCCCCTTTGTAGGATCCCCGGCCGATCAGGGCTCCGGTGCCGGCGCCGACGTTGCCGCGTTCGACGTCGTGCCCTTCCGGACGGGCGGCGGCGTCCGCGGTAGCCGCGTAGCCCATGGCCGCGTCCGGGCGGGCGCCGAAGTCGCCGCCCCGGCCCAGGTCGAAGATCGCCGCGGCGGGCACGATCGGAACCACCCCGCCGGGGACGGCGAATCCCCTCCCCTGCTCCTCGCACCACCGCTGCGCACCGTGAGCGGCGGCAAGGCCGAACGCGCTGCCGCCGGTGAGGACGACGGCGTTGACCGTGGCCGTCAGGGTGGTGGGGTCCAAGGCGTCGGTCTCGTGGGTGCCGGGTCCGCCGCCGCGGACGTCGACCGAGCCGGTGGTCCCGGTTGGCGGCAGCACCACCGTCACCCCGCTCAGCCAGCCCCCGCCCCGGCGGCCCGCATGGCCCACCTTGATCCCCGGTACATCCGTGATCCCCGTCATGGCTCCATTGTGCGCCGGGCCGGGCGGAATTGGTGCCCGGTTTGCCAATCCGAGCATCCCTGACCACAGGCGAACGGTGTGGAATACTGCAACCAACAGAAGGTAAACGGGCAAGGAAGCCTGGCATAACAAAGCTCTGACGGGGCCTTGTGCGGGGTTCCACCCATCAAGTGTGTGATGAAGTGTATGTTGATCCCCCGCCCGAACGCCTGCCAGTGGCAGGCCTGGATCCGTTAGAGACGCACCATGACAAGACAATTGACTGACAGGCCTGCGGCTACCGCCGCGGCCGTCGCACCGGCCCGGCGCAGGGGACGCTGGTCCGCCAGGACCCGCCGGGACTTCTTCGTATTTCTCGCGCTGGCACTGCCCAACCTGGCCCTGATCGCGGTGTTCACCTATCTGCCGCTGATCAACAACATCTACTACTCGACGCTGGACTGGACGCTTGGCTCCGCCTCGGCGACAGTCGTCGGCTTCGACAACTACATCAACTTCTTAACCAGCGCCGATGCACCCAACGTGCTCGGCACCACGGCGGTCTTCACGGTCGTCACCGTCGGCGGCTCGATGATCCTGGGGCTGCTGGTGGCCCTGGCCCTGAACGCCAAGGTCCGCGGCACCACCTTCGCCCGCTCCGCCGTCTTCGCCCCCTACGTCCTTAGCGGCGTCGGCGTCGGCCTGGTCTGGCTGTTCATCTTCGACCCGGGCTACGGCGTGCTCTCCTGGCTGCTGCGCGGCATCGGCCAGCAGAGCCCCCAGTGGATTAACGACCCGCAGCTCTCGCTGGTCATGGTCATCATCGTCTACATCTGGAAGAACCTCGGCTACTGCGCCGTGGTGTACCTCGCCGGGCTGCAGTCGCTGCCCAAGGACGTCATGGAGGCAGCGTCCCTCGACGGCGCCAACGGTTTCCGCCGATTCGTCAGCATGTCCGTGCCGCTGCTCTCCCCGACCACCTTCTTCCTCCTGATCACCACGCTGCTCAGCTCCCTGCAGGCGTTCGACCTGATCCGGATCATGACCCCGCTGGGCAACGGCACCTCCACGCTGATCTACGAGGCCTACCTGCAGGCCTTCGGCGCCTACAACCGGGCCGGCTACTCCGCGTCCATCTCCGTGATCCTCTTCGCGATCCTGCTCATCATCACCGTGCTGCAGGTGCGGTTCGTCGAACGTAAGGTGCACTACTCATGAGCACGCTCTCCCCCGTCAGTCCCGATCCGGCGGCCGGGGCCGCCCCCGCGGCAGGCGCGAACCAGGACCTGCCGCCGCAACGGAACCGCCCGTTCTCCCGCGCCAACCTGGTCCAGACGATCGTCGGCGGCTACGTGCCGCTGATCCTCGCCACCCTGGTCGTCGTCGTCCCGCTGCTGTGGATGATGCTCAGCTCGCTCAAGACTCCCGGCGAGATCGTGACCACCGACCTGAAAATCCTGCCGCAGAGCTTCAACCTGGAGAACTACAAGGTGGCCATGACCACCGTGCCGTTCGGCCAGTTCTTCATCAACAGCCTGATCGTCACCACGGTCGGTTCAACGGTGAAGGTCATCCTGGCCATCCTCACCGCCTACGCCCTGGTGTTTGTCCGGTTCCCGTTCAAGAACGTCATCTTCATCGTGATCCTCGTGGCCCTGATGGTGCCGCCGCAGGTGTCCATCCTGCCGAACTACATCCTGATCGCCGGAATCGGCGGGAAGAACACCCTTTGGGGCATCATCCTCCCCGGCCTGGGCACCGCGTTCGGCACGTTCCTGCTGCGCCAGCACTTCCTGACCCTCCCCGGGTCCATCCTTGAGGCCGCGGAGATCGACGGCGCAGGCCACTGGCGCCGCCTCTGGCAGGTCGTCGCCCCGGTGTCCCTGCCCTCGATCGCCACCGTCGCGCTCGTCACCGTCGTCAGCGAGTGGAACGACTACATCTGGCCGCTGATCATCACCGACCGGCCCGAGACCATGACCCTGCCGGTGGGCCTGACCCTGCTGCAGAACTCCGAGGGCAACGGCGCGGGCTGGGGCATCCTGATGGCCGGCGCCATGCTGGTGATCGTCCCCATCCTGCTGGTCTTCGCCGCGCTGCAGCGGTACATCGTCGCCGGCCTCACCCAGGGCAGCGTCACCGGGTAGCCGTCCAGGCTTGCCCTCCGCCCACACCCGATTTCCCCGTTCCACCACGCTTCAATCGAGTCAACCTTTCCCGAGAGGAACCATCATGGCCCCCAATCTCGACCGCCGTCACTTCCTTGGCCTCACCGGCGCCAGCGCCGGTGCCGCGGCCCTGGCCGCCTGCGGCGGACCGTCCACCAGCGGCGGAGGCGCCACTACCGGCGCGTCCGACATCGACTTCACAGGCGTCAAGCCGGCCGCCTCCTTCGACTTCTGGACCAGCCACCCGGGCAAGTCCCAGGACGTCGAGAAGGCCATCATCGACAAGTTCCAGGCCAAGTACCCGGACATCAAGGTCAACCTGATCACCGCCGGTGCCAACTACGAGGAGATCGCCCAGAAGTTCCAGACCTCCCAGGCGGCCAAGTCCGCCCTGCCCGGCCTGGTGGTCCTCTCCGATGTCTGGTGGTTCCGCTACTACACCAACGGCAACATCATCCCGCTCGACGGCCTGATCAAGCAGCTGGACTTCAAGATGGACGACTTCCAGAAGTCGCTGGTCGATGACTACAAGTACAACGACAAGCAGTGGGCCCTCCCCTACGGCCGGTCCACCCCGCTGTTCTACTACAACAAGGACCACTTCAAGGCCGCGGGCCTGCCGGACCGGGCACCGAAAACCTGGCAGGAATTCGGCGAGTGGGCCCCGAAGCTGAAGGCCGCATCCGGCGCCAGCTACTCCTACATGTACCCGGCACTGGCCGGCTACGCCGGCTGGACGCTGCAGAACAACCTCTGGGGCTGGGGCGGCAGCTGGTCCAACGGCTGGGACCTCAACTGCGACTCCGCCGAGTCCGTGGCGGCCCTGCAGTGGGCCCAGGACTCCGTCTACAAGGACAAGTGGGCCGGCGTCTCGTCCAAGAACGCCGCCGACGACTTCGCCGCCGGCATCGCCTCGGCCACGATCTCTTCCACCGGTGACCTGCTGGGCGTCCTGCAGTCCGCCAAGTTCAACGTGGGCGTCGGCTTCCTGCCGGGCGGCCCGAAGAAGGATACCGGCGTCTGCCCCACCGGCGGTGCCGGCCTGGGCATCCCCAGCGGTGTCAGCAAGGAAGTCCAGATGGCCGCCGCGACGTTCCTGAAGTTCATGACGGAGCCGGAGAGCACGGCGGCCTTCTCCGCCGCCACCGGCTACATGCCGATCCGCAAGTCCGCGGACATGACCGCGGTGCTCGCCAAGACCCCGCAGATCAAGACCGCCATGGACCAGCTCGCCGTGACCCACGTCCAGGACAACGCCCGCGTATTCCTGCCCGGCGCGGACCAGGAAATGGCCAAGGCCGCTGCCAAGATCCTCACCCAGCAGGGCGACGTCAAGGCCACCATGACGGACCTGAAGACCACCCTCGACGGAATCTACACCAAGGACGTCAAGCCGAAGCTGAAGAGCTAGCACCGGACGGCGACACGCAAAAGCCCTGGTGCTGCGGGAATCCCCGCAGCACCAGGGCTTTTCTGTGTCACCGGGGGCGTCGTGCGGCGGCACCAAGGGTCACGGAGTCACGGAGTCACAGGGCGCTAAGGAATCGGAACGGGCACGACGCCGAGCGGGGCGAGCTTCGCGGCGCCGCCGTCGGGTGCGGAAAGGACCCAGATGCCCTTCTCGTGCACGGCCACGGAGTGCTCCCACTGGCACGAGCGGGCGCCGTCGGTGGTGACGACGGTCCAGTCGTCCTCCAGCACCGCCGTGTCGATGCTGCCGCGCACCAGCATGGGCTCGATCGCCAGGCACAGTCCGGGACGGATCCTGGGCCCGCGGTGGCTGGTGCGGTAGTTCAGTACGTCCGGCGGCATATGCATGGCCGAGCCGATGCCGTGGCCCACGTAGTCCTCGAGGATGCCCAGCGGCTTGCCCGGGACCGAGGAGACGTAGTCGTCGACGGCGTTGCCGATGTCACCGACGAACTTGCCCTTCGCCAGGGCCGCGATCCCCCGCCACATGGCTTCCTCGGTGACGTCGGAGAGGCGCTGGTCCTCGGGGTCTGCGGTACCGACGATCACGGTGCGGGCCGAGTCCGAGTGCCAGCCGTCAACGATCGCGCCGCCGTCGATCGAGATGATGTCGCCGTCGTTCAGCACCCGGTCGCCCGGGATGCCGTGCACGACTTCCTCATTGACCGATGTGCAGATGGTGGCGGGGAAGGCGTGGTACCCGAGGAAATTCGACGTGGCCCCGGCTTCCTTGAGGACGCCGCCAAAGACGGCGTCGAGGTCCCTGGTGGTGACGCCGGGCACGGCCGCGGCGACGGCGGCGTCGAGCGCCCGGCTCAGCACCAGGCCGGCCTCGTGCATGGTCCGCATCTGGGCGTTGGTCTTGTATTCAATGCGCGTCTGGCCGAATGCCATACTCTGCGTCCTCTCGGTGGTGCCGCCGCCCCTGGCGGGATGGCGGACAAATGCCTGAGGCCCCTCCCGGCAGTGCGGGAGGAGCCTCAACGGTTTGCGGCGGGTCCTAGGCGGACTGTGCTGCCTTGATGGCCTGCATGACGCGGTCGGTGACCTCGTCAATGCCGCCGATGCCGTCCACGCGGGTCAGGATGCCGCGTTCGGCGTACTTGTTGACGACCGCCTCGGTCTGGCCGTGGTACAGGTCCAACCGGTGGCGGATGACGGCTTCGTTGTCGTCGCTGCGGCCGGTTTCCTTGGCGCGGCCCAGGAGCCGGGTGACGAGCTCCTCGTCGTCGGCAGTGAGCTGCAGGACGACGTCGAGCTTCTGGTCGTTGTCGGCCAGGATCCCGTCGAGGTAGTCCACCTGGGCGGTGGTGCGGGGGTATCCGTCCAGCAGGAACCCTGCCTCGACGTCGCCCTCGGAGAGACGGTCGCGGACCATCTTGTTGGTCACGCTGTCCGGGACGAAGTCGCCGGCGTCCATGTACTTCTTGGCTTCGAGGCCGAGCGGCGTCTCGCCCTTGACGTTGGCCCGGAAGATGTCGCCGGTGGAGATCGCAATGACGCCGAGGCGCTCCGAAATGCGTTCCGCCTGCGTTCCCTTGCCGGAGCCGGGAGGTCCGATAATCAACATTCTCGTCATCGCAAAAGCCCTTCGTAGTGACGCTGCTGTAGCTGCGCATCAATCTGCTTGACGGTCTCCAAGCCAACGCCCACCATGATCAGGATCGAGGTGCCACCGAACGGGAAGTTCTGGTTGGCGTTGATCAGGACCAGGGCGATGAGCGGGATCAGGGCAACGAAGCCCAGGTAGATCGCGCCGGGCAAGGTGATCCGGGAAAGCACGTACTGCAGGTAGTCCGCGGTCGGCTTGCCGGCACGGATGCCCGGAATGAAGCCGCCGTACTTCTTCATGTTGTCAGAAACTTCTTCAGGGTTGAAAGTGATCGCAACATAGAAGTACGTGAAGAACACAATCAGGGCGAAGTACAGGGCCATGTAGATCGGGTGGTCGCCCTTGGTCAGGTTGTTGTTGATCCACTCAACCCAGGGGGCCATCTGCTCGCCCGGCTTGGGCGCGTTGAACTGTGCGATCAGGCCCGGCAGGTACAGCATCGACGAGGCGAAGATGACGGGCACGACGCCGGCCATGTTCACCTTGATCGGGATGTAGGTGCTGGTGCCGCCCACGGTGCGGCGGCCGATCATGCGCTTCGCGTACTGCACCGGGATGCGGCGCTGGGACTGCTCGACGAAGACCACCAGGGCCACTGTCAGCAGGCCGATCAGCAGCACCAGGAAGAACGTGCCAGGCCCCTGGGCCTTCCAGATAGCGCCGAGCGACGTCGGGAAGCCGGCGGCGATCGAGGTGAAGATGAGCAGCGACATGCCGTTGCCCACGCCCTTCTCGGTCACGAGCTCACCCATCCACATGATCAGGCCGGTGCCGGCCGTCAGGGTGATGACGATCAGGATGGTGGTGATGATGCTTGAGTCCGGGATGATCGGCAGCTGGCAGTTCGGCAGCAGCTGACCGGAGCGCGCCAGCGACACCAGCGTCGTGGCGTTCAGCAGGCCCAGGGCGATCGTCAGGTACCGGGTGTACTGGGTCAGCTTCGACTGGCCGGAGGCACCCTCTTCGTAGAGCTGCTGGAACCGCGGGATGACCACGCGGAGCAGCTGCACAATGATGCTGGAGGTGATGTAGGGCATGATCCCCAGGGCGAAGATGGAGACCTGGAGCAGTGCACCGCCGCTGAACAGGTTGACGAGCTGGTAGATCCCGCCCGAGGTCTGACCGTTCTGCAAGCATTGCTGGACATTCTGGTAGCTCACACCGGGCGAGGGGATGAAGGCACCCAAGCGGAAGATGGTGATGATTCCCAGCGTGAACAACAACTTGCGTCGCAGATCAGGCGTGCGAAAGGCCCGGCCAAATGCGCTAAGCAAGCGTCCTCCTGTGTAATAAGTAAAATCGTGTGAGATAGGTCAAACAAACCCAACAACCGAGTCTAGCGGTTGGAAGCTCCCTGCGAACAATCGACAGGGGGTCCGGGTGTGAAAAAACTCCCGGCACCCGGAGGCGTGAGCCCCAGGGTGCCGGGAGTTTTATGCAACGGGCATCAGCCCCGCCGCCTTCTTAGAGGGCGGTGGTGCTTCCGCCGGCTGCGGCAATCTTTTCCGCGGCGCTGGCCGAGAATGCGTGGGCGGTGACGTCAACCTTGACGGTGATGTCGCCGGTGCCCAGCACCTTGACGGGCTGGTTCTTGCGAACGGCGCCCTTTTCGACCAGGCTCTCCACGGTGACAGTGCCACCTTCCGGGAACAGCTCGTTGAGCTTGTCCAGGTTTACAACCTGGAACTCAACCCGGAACGGGTTCTTGAAGCCGCGCAGCTTCGGCAGGCGCATGTGCAGCGGCAGCTGGCCGCCGGCAAAGCCAGCCTTGACCTGGTAGCGGGCTGCAGTGCCCTTGGTGCCACGACCGGCGGTCTTACCCTTGGAGCCTTCACCACGACCAACGCGGGTCTTGGCGGTCTTGGCACCCGGGGCGGGACGCAGGTGGTGAACCTTCAGCGCGTTCTGCTTCTCAGCAGCGCCCTGTGCCTTCTCGGCGGTGTTCTTCTCGGCCATTTACTTCGCCTCCTCTACCTTTACCAGGTGCGGAACCGTGTTCAGCATGCCAACGGTCACGGCGTCGGCGGTGCGGACAACGGTGTGTCCGATCCGCTTCAGGCCGAGGGACCGAAGGGTGTCGCGCTGGTTCTGCTTGCCGCCAATGGCGGACTTGATCTGGGTGATCTCCAACTGAGCGTCGGACGGAATCAGGTTCTTCGCCATGACTCAGACACCTGCCTTCTGGTTCATGATCGCCTTCACCATTGCCGGCGTGGCGATCTCGTCGAGGGGCAGGCCGCGGCGTGCTGCCACTGCTGCCGGCTCTTCGAGGCGCTTCAGCGCGTCAACGGTCGCGTGAACGATGTTGATGGCGTTGGAGGAACCGAGCGACTTGGAGAGGATGTCGTGGATGCCCACGCACTCCAGGACCGCGCGGACCGGACCACCGGCGATAACACCGGTACCAGCCGACGCCGGGCGCAGCATGACGACGCCTGCGGCGGCCTCACCCTGAACGCGGTGCGGGATGGTGCTGCCGATGCGGGGAACGCGGAAGAAGGACTTCTTGGCCTCTTCAACGCCCTTCGCGATGGCGGCGGGAACTTCCTTGGCCTTGCCGTAGCCAACGCCGACCATACCGTTGCCGTCACCGACGACGACGAGGGCGGTGAAGCTGAAGCGCCGACCACCCTTGACGACCTTGGAAACACGGTTGATGGTTACGACGCGCTCTACGAACTGGCTCTTCTCCGCTTCGCGGCCGCCGTCGCGGCCACCACGGCCACCACGGTCGCCACGGCCCTGGCCGCGGTCGCCACGCTCGCCACGACGGGCACCGCCACGGCGGTCGTCGGTGGTAGCAGGCGCAGCGGTCTCGGTTGCCGGAGCAGCTACAGCTTCAGTCACCTGAGTGTCCTTTTCGTTATTTTCGGTCACAGTGCCAGCCCACCTTCACGTGCGCCGTCAGCGACGGCGGCGATCCGGCCGTGGTACTTGTTACCACCGCGGTCGAAGACGACAGCTTCGATGCCGGCAGCCTTGGCACGCTCGGCAACGAGCTCGCCGACGCGCTTGGCCTTGGCGGTCTTGTCGCCGTCGAACGCGCGCAGGTCGGCTTCCAGGGTGGAGGCGCTTGCCACGGTCAGGCCCTTGGTGTCATCGACAACCTGGACGAATACGTGGCGGGCCGAACGGTTGACGACCATGCGCGGACGTACAGCCGTACCGGAAATGCGCTTGCGGATACGAAGCTGGCGGCGGCTGCGCTGGGCAGACTTGCTCTTGTTCGTACGCTTCTTGTTAATTGCGATGGCCATGGTTACTTACCAGCCTTTCCGACCTTGCGGCGGATGACCTCGCCGGCGTAGCGGATACCCTTGCCCTTGTACGGGTCGGGCTTCCGCAGCTTGCGAATGTTGGCAGCAACTTCGCCGACCTGCTGCTTGGAGATACCTGAAACAGAGAGCTTCGTCGGGGTCTCAACTGCAAAGGTGATGCCGTTCGGAGCCGAGACGTTGACCGGGTGGCTGTAGCCCAGAGCGAACTCCAGGTCAGAACCCTTGGCCTGGACGCGGTAACCGGTACCGACAATCTCAAGCTTCTTCTCGTAGCCTGCGGTGACACCCTGGATCATGTTGGCGATCAGGGTGCGGGTCAGGCCGTGCAGCGAACGGGAGGCGCGCTCGTCGTTCGGGCGGCTGACGGTCAGGGTGCCATCTTCCAGGGCGACCTCGATCGGGCTGGGCACGGTGTGGCTCAGCTCTCCCTTGGAACCCTTGACGGAGACGACAGAGCCGTCAACCTTGACCTCAACGCCGGCAGGAACGGTGATGGGGAGACGTCCAATACGTGACATTATTCTCTTCCTTTCCCGTTACCAGACGTACGCGAGGACTTCGCCGCCCACGCCCTTCTTGCCGGCCTGCTTGTCAGTCAGGAGGCCGGAAGAGGTGGACAGGATTGCGATACCCAGGCCACCCAGCACGTGCGGCAGGTTGGTGGACTTCGCGTAAACGCGGAGACCCGGCTTGGAGATACGGCGAACACCGGCGATGGAACGCTCGCGGTTCGGACCGAACTTGAGCTCGAGGGTCAGCTTCTTGCCGACCTCCGCGTCTTCTTCCTTCCAGCCGGCGATGAAGCCTTCTGCCTTAAGGATGTCGGCGACGCGAGCCTTGAGCTTGCTGTAAGGCATAGACACGGAATCGTGGTATGCCGAGTTTGCGTTGCGCAGACGCGTAAGCATATCTGCGACAGGATCTGTCATAGTCATGGTGGGCTCTTGCCCTTCCTCATAACGGTTTCCGCTGCCGGCCTAGTGACTGGCGTGCGGACCTTTTATGTAGCTGGATTAGTCTTCGGTCTTGAACGGGAAGCCCAGCGCCTTGAGCAGCGCGCGGCCTTCGTCGTCGGTCTTGGCAGTGGTCACGACGGTGATGTCCATACCGCGAACGCGGTCGATGGAATCCTGGTCGATCTCGTGGAACATAACCTGCTCGGTCAGACCGAAGGTGTAGTTGCCGTTGCCATCAAACTGCTTGCCGCTGAGGCCCCGGAAGTCCCGGATACGCGGCAGAGCCAGCGTGACAAGGCGGTCCAGGAATTCCCACATGCGGTCGCCACGGAGGGTGGCGTGCGCACCAATCGGCATGCCTTCGCGCAGCTTGAACTGTGCGATCGACTTGCGGGCCTTGGTGACCTGCGGCTTCTGGCCGGTGATCAGGGTCAGGTCGCGGACGGCGCCGTCGATCAGCTTGGAGTCCTTGGCGGCATCTCCAACACCCATGTTCACAACGACCTTCACCAGGCGGGGAACCTGGTTGACGTTGTCGTACTTGAATTCCTCAACGAGCGCGCTCTTGATGGAATCGGCGTACTTGGTCTTCAGACGAGGAACGATCTTGCTAGCCGGAGTCTCGAGAGTCTCAGTCATTAGATGTCCTTCCCTGAGCTCTTGGCCACGCGGACGCGCACTTCGCGCTTCACGCCATCGCGCTCAACGGTCTCGGTGCGGAAACCGACGCGCGTGGGCTTCTTGGTGGAGGGGTCAACCAGGGCCACGTTGGAGATGTGGATCGGGGCCTCAACGACCTCGATGCCACCGGTCTTGGTGCCGCGCTGCGACTGACCGACCTTGGTGTGCTTGGTGACGCGGTTTATGCCTTCGACCAGCACGCGGTTGGTCTCGGGGAACACGCGCAGGACCTTGCCCTGCTTGCCGCGGTCGCCGCCGCGCTCAGCCTTGGCGCCAGTGATGACCTGAACGAGGTCACCCTTCTTGATCTTAGCCATGGACTAGAGCACCTCCGGAGCCAGAGAAACGATCTTCATGAACTTCTTGTCGCGCAGTTCACGACCAACCGGTCCGAAGATACGGGTACCGCGGGGGTCACCGTCGTTCTTCAGGATCACAGCTGCGTTCTCGTCAAACTTGATGTAGGAACCATCCGCACGGCGGCGTTCCTTCTTGGTGCGGACGATGACAGCCTTGACGACATCGCCCTTCTTTACGTTGCCGCCCGGGATTGCATCCTTGACGGTGGCGACGATGACGTCGCCGATGCCTGCGTAGCGACGACCGGATCCACCGAGAACGCGAATGGTAAGGATTTCCTTAGCACCCGTGTTGTCGGCGACCTTGAGTCGCGACTCCTGCTGAATCACTATTTACTCCTTGCGTCGCGCCGGTTCTCAGGCCGTGATCTTGCTACGGAATGAGCCTTGCGGAACGGTTGATCGGGGTGTCTCTTGACCTGCCTGGATTTTGCCAGACCAGGCCTAAACGCCCGTGCCAAAAGCAGTTGCATCCCGTGCGCCCTGAGGCGCGGGCATGCACTATGCCGTGGCACGATTGTTTACGAGGTTGACGATGGCACACGAAAGGCGCCATACAAACTCAATATCTTAGCACGATTCCGGCAGATCCCCATATCACAGCCGACGGCCTCCCCCAAGCATCCGGCGCGCTCTCCCCCGACGATCCCTCACGTCCGGTGCGCTCTCCCCCGACGCTCCCTCACATCCGCCTCGGGGTCCTGCAGCAACGCACCGCAAAAGCGGGGGCGTCCCGCAGGAGCGCACCAGAAGTGAGGGAGCGTCCCACGGAAACGCACCAGAAGTGAGGGAGCGTCCCACGGTGTTGCGGCCGCTCCCCCGGGAACGGCGAAACCCCCGCTCCCAGACGGGAACGGGGGTTTCCTAGCCGGTTCCCCTGACGGGGAGGCAGCAGGTGCTACTTGGCCTTTTCGAGGATCTCGACCAGGCGCCACCGCTTGGTAGCGGAGAGCGGGCGAGTCTCGGCGAGGAGAACCAGGTCGCCGATGCCGGCGCTGTTCTCTTCGTCGTGAGCCTTGATCTTGGTGTTGCGCCGCATGACCTTGCCGTAGAGCGCGTGCTTCACGCGGTCTTCGACCTGGACAACGATGGTCTTTTCCATCTTGTCCGAGACGACGTAGCCGCGCTTCGTCTTGCGGTAACCGCGCTCGTCAGCCTTGGCAGCGTCGGAAACAGTTTCCGTCACGTTCTCGTCCTTTTCACTCACTTGGCGTCCTCCTCGGTCTCAACCTCGTCGGCCTTGTCAGCCTTCTTGGTTGCAGCCTTCTTGGACTTCTTTTCTTCCTTGGCTTCCACAACCGGTGCGGCAACCTCGGCACGAATGCCCAGCTCGCGTTCGCGGAGAACGGTGTAGATGCGTGCGATGTCCTTCTTTACCGCGCGCAGACGACCGTGGTTCTCCAGCTGTCCGGTGGCGGACTGGAAACGCAGGTTGAACAGCTCTTCCTTCGCCTTGCGGAGTTCCTCAACGAGACGCTCGTTGTCGAAACCGTCCAGCTGCTTGGGTGCGAGTTCCTTCGACCCTACTGCCATTTCTATTCACCACCTTCGCGACGCACAATGCGTGCCTTCAACGGCAGCTTGTGGATTGCCAGGCGCAGGGCCTCGCGAGCTACCTCTTCATTGACACCGGAGAGTTCGAAGAGAACCCGGCCCGGCTTGACGTTGGAGACCCACCATTCCGGCGAACCCTTACCGGAACCCATGCGGGTTTCGGCCGGCTTCTTGGTCAGCGGACGGTCCGGGTAGATGTTGATCCAGACCTTGCCGCCACGCTTGATGTGGCGGGTCATCGCGATACGGGCGGATTCGATCTGACGGTTCGTGACGTATGCCGGGCTCAGAGCCTGGATACCCCACTCACCGAACGAAACCTCGGTGCCACCCGTGGCAGCGCCGGAACGACCCGGGTGGTGCTGCTTACGGTGCTTGACTCGACGTGGGATAAGCATTTAAGCCTGTCCTCCTTCTGCAGCGGCCGGAGCCGCCTCTGCCGGAGCCTCGGCAGCAGGAGCTGCGTCGGCGGCCGGACGGTCGTTACGACGACGGCGGTCACCACGGTCGGCGCCACCGGGACGGCCCGGACGGTCGCCGGCGCGGCCGCGGGACGGGGCAGCAGCAGCCTGCTGGGCCAGTTCCTTGGCGGTGACGTCACCCTTGTAGATCCAGACCTTCACGCCGATGCGGCCGAAGGTGGTCTTGGCCTCGTAGAAGCCGTAGTCGATGTTCGCGCGGAGGGTGTGCAGGGGCACACGGCCTTCGCGGTAGAACTCCGAGCGGGACATTTCAGCGCCACCCAGTCGACCCGAGCAGGCGATACGGATGCCCTTGGCACCGGCACGCTGCGCGGACTGCATGGCCTTCTTCATCGCGCGGCGGAAGGCCACGCGGGAAGTCAGCTGCTCAGCAACGCCCTGGGCAACAAGCTGGGCTTCCATCTCGGGGTTCTTGACCTCGAGGATGTTCAGCTGGACCTGCTTGCCGGTCAGCTTTTCGAGCTCGCCGCGGATGCGGTCTGCTTCGGCGCCGCGGCGGCCGATCACGATGCCCGGACGAGCCGTGTGGATATCCACGCGGACACGGTCGCGGGTGCGCTCGATCTCAACCTTGGCGATACCGGCGCGCTCCATGCCCGTGGACATGAGCTGACGGATACGGATGTCTTCGCGGACGAAGTCCTTGTACCGCTGGCCGGACTTGGTGCTGTCGGCGAACCAGTGCGATACGTGATCGGTGGTGATGCCGAGTCGGAACCCGTGCGGGTTTACTTTCTGTCCCACTTAGCGAGCCTCCTCTTTCTCCGGGGTAGCGACTACCACGGTGATGTGGCTCGTGCGCTTCTTGATCTGAAATGCACGACCCTGGGCGCGCGGCTGGAACCGCTTCATGGTCGGGCCTTCATCAACAAACGCTTCGCTGATGATGAGGTCACCTTCGTCAAACGCCACGCCGTCGCGGTCCGCGAGGACCCGGGCGTTGGAGATTGCCGACTGAACTACCTTGAATACCGGCTCAGAAGCTGCCTGCGGGGCAAACTTCAGAATTGCCAGAGCCTCGTTCGCTTGCTTCCCACGAACAAGGTTGACGACGCGCCGGGCCTTCATAGGCGTTACGCGGATGTGACGCGCAATTGCCTTGGCTTCCATTGCTTTCCTTCTCTCGTCTTTGACGTAAGTGCAGGCGCCTAGCGGCGCTTGCCCTTACGGTCGTCCTTGACATGGCCGCGGAAAGTCCGCGTGGGAGCGAATTCGCCGAGCTTGTGCCCGACCATCGACTCAGTGACAAACACCGGGATGTGCTTGCGTCCGTCGTGCACGGCGATCGTGTGGCCGAGCATGTCGGGGACGATCATCGAACGGCGGGACCAGGTCTTGATGACGTTCTTGGTGCCCTTTTCGTTTTCCCTGGCTACCTTCACAAAGAGGTGCTGGTCAACGAAAGGACCTTTTTTCAGGCTGCGTGGCATGTGTCCAGGCTCCTATCGCTTGTTCTTGCCAGTACGACGGCGACGAACAATAAGCTTGTCGCTCTCTTTGTTGGGACGGCGGGTGCGGCCTTCGCGCTTACCGTTGGGGTTGACGGGGTTACGACCACCGGAGGTCTTACCCTCACCACCACCGTGCGGGTGGTCAACCGGGTTCATGGCGACACCACGGACGGTCGGGCGGACGCCCTTCCAGCGCATACGGCCGGCCTTGCCCCAGTTGATGTTCGACTGCTCGGCGTTGCCAACCTCGCCGACGGTGGCGCGGCAGCGCACGTCAACGTTGCGGATTTCGCCGGAGGGCAGACGCAGCTGGGCGTAACGGCCTTCCTTGGCGACGAGCTGGATCGATGCGCCGGCGGAGCGGCCCATCTTGGCGCCGCCACCCGGACGCAGTTCAACTGCGTGGATCACGGTACCGACCGGGATGTTGCGCAGCGGCAGGTTGTTGCCGGGCTTGATGTCAGCGTCGGCACCTGCTTCCACGGTGTCACCCTGGGCCAGCTTGTTCGGGGCGATGATGTAACGCTTGGTGCCATCAACGTAGTGCAGGAGGGCGATGCGAGCCGTGCGGTTCGGATCGTACTCGATTTCGGCAACGCGGGCGTTGACGCCGTCCTTGTCGTGGCGACGGAAGTCGATCAGACGGTACTGACGCTTGTGTCCACCACCCTTGTGACGGGTCGTGATCTTACCGGTGTTGTTACGTCCACCCTTTTTCGGGAGGGGACGAACCAACGACTTTTCCGGCGTCGACCGCGTGATTTCGGTGAAGTCCGCTACGCTCGAGCCACGACGGCCCGGGGTAGTCGGCTTGTATTTACGGATTCCCATAATTTATTTCCTCGTTAAAGTGGTCTCCGCTACGAGAGCGGACCGCCGAAGATGTCGATAGTGCCTTCTTTGAGGCTGACAATCGCACGCTTGGTGCTCTTGCGGGTGCCCCATCCGAATTTGGTCCGCTTGCGCTTACCGGCACGGTTGATGGTGTTGATCGAGTCGACCTTGACGGAGAAGATCTTCTCCACGGCCAGCTTGATCTCGGTCTTGCTCGAGCGGGGGTCCACCAGGAAGGTGTACTTGCCCTCGTCGATCAGGCCGTAGCTCTTTTCCGAGACGACGGGCGCCAGGACGACGTCGCGCGGGTCTTTGATGGTGGCTGCGCTCACTTGGCATCCTCCTCGGTCTTTGCAGCCTTGTCCGCAACGAATGCGTCGTAGGCGGCCTTGGTGAAGACTACGTCGTCAGAAACGAGCACGTCGTAGGTGTTCAGCTGGTCTGCGTACAGAACGTGAACGTCCTGGAGGTTGCGCACGGAAAGTGCAGCAACGTCGTTGGCGCGGTCGATGACGACGAGCAGGTTCTTGCGCTCGGAGACGCCACGCAGCGTTGCCAGTGCTTCACGGGAGGACGGCTTGGAGCCGGCAACCAGTTCAGCGACGACGTGGACGCGGCCGTTGCGGGCGCGGTCAGAGAGAGCGCCGCGCAGTGCAGCAGCAATCATCTTCTTGGGGGTGCGCTGGCTGTAGTCACGCGGCGTCGGGCCGTGGACGATGCCACCACCGGTCATGTGAGGAGCGCGGATGGAACCCTGACGGGCGCGGCCGGTGCCCTTCTGCTTGAACGGCTTGCGACCGGCACCGGAAACCTCGGCGCGGGTCTTGGTCTTGTGGGTACCCTGGCGAGCAGCAGCGAGCTGTGCGACGACGACCTGGTGCAGCAGCGGCACGTTGGTCTGAACGTCGAAGATCTCTGCAGGCAGGTCAACCTTGACAGTGCTAGTCATTGAACTAGGCTCCCTTCACGGCGGTGCGTACGAGGACGACCTGGCCGCGGGCGCCGGGAACGGCACCCTTGATAAGGAGCAGCGACTTCTCGACGTCAACCGCGTGGACCGTGAGGTTCAGCGTGGTGTGACGAACGGCGCCCATGCGGCCGGCCATTTTCATGCCCTTGAAGACGCGGCTCGGGGTGGATGCGCCACCGATTGAACCGGGCTTACGGTGGTTCTTGTGAGCACCGTGGGAAGCTCCAACGCCGTGGAAGCCGTGACGCTTCATAACACCGGCGAAGCCCTTACCCTTGGTGGTGCCGACGACGTCGATCTTCTGGCCGGCTTCGAAGAGCTCAACGGAGAGCTCCTGGCCCAGCTCGTAAGAGTCGGCATCTGCAGTGCGCAGTTCGACGACGTGGCGGCGAGGCGTGACGCCCGCCTTTTCAAAGTGACCAGCCAGCGGCTTGGTGACCTTGCGGGGGTCGATCTGGCCGTAGCCGATCTGAACGGCGACGTAGCCATCAGCCTCTGCGTTGCGCAGCTGGGTGACGACGTTCGAGTCTGCCTGGACCACAGTGACGGGGATGAGCTTGTTGTTCTCGTCCCAGACCTGGGTCATGCCGAGCTTCGTGCCCAGCAGGCCCTTTACGTTACGGGTTGCGGTCATAGTCTCTCAGCACCTCCCTACAGCTTGATTTCGATGTTCACGTCGGCCGGCAGGTCGAGACGCATGAGCGAGTCAACAGCCTTGGGCGTGGGGTCGATGATGTCGATAAGACGCTTGTGCGTGCGCATTTCGAAGTGCTCGCGGCTGTCCTTGTACTTGTGCGGAGAGCGGATAACGCAGTACACGTTCTTCTCCGTCGGCAGCGGCACGGGGCCAACTACAGTTGCGCCTGCGCGCGTGACCGTCTCAACGATCTTCCGTGCTGAAACGTCAATGACCTCGTGGTCGTATGACTTCAGCCGGATGCGGATTTTTTGTCCCGCCATGTCGCCTGACTCTCTTTCAGTCTGTGCTTCCCCTGATTAGGGCTGCCCTGTTCACTTACGTGTTGTGCGGCTGCCGAAGCATTTGAGGTCGTAACCACCACCCGCCGCACAAGCTGAATCCGGATGAATCCGGGTTCCTCAACCTGCCGGCGCAACCGACCCCCGCGGTCGGGCGTGTCGCGCTGTGCGCGCGTACTCGTCCGCAATTCCTTGGAGAGTGGGTTATGTTTGGGCTCTTACCTGGACCCTGACACCCGGCATTATCCGGATCGGGACGCGAAAGAGCGCTTGAACAACTCATCTAGTATGCCGGAAATATCGGGCAGACGCCAATTGGCTGGATTTACGGCCGCCGATCCGTTGCCTTCGGCGCCTGCGCGGACGAGGATGTGGTGATGACCGTGCAGGACTCCGCCGCCGTCCGCGACCTCGCCGAACGCCTCCCCGAGGGCTTCCTCCTGGGGGTGGCCTCCGCGGCCTTCCAGATCGAGGGCGCCCTGTCCGCCGGCGGCCGCGGCCCCTCCGGCTGGGATGCCTTCGCCGAGAAACCCGGGACCATCCAGGACGGCCACTCCCCCGCCGTCGCCTGCGACCACTACCACCGCATGGACGACGACGTGGACCTCATGCGGGACCTCGGCGTCGACTCCTACCGCTTCTCGCTCTCCTGGCCGCGGATCCAGCCGGACGGAACGGGACCGGTCAATCCGGCCGGCCTGGACTTTTACGACCGGCTGATCGACCGGCTGCTGGCCGCGGGCATCGCCCCCATGGCCACCCTCTACCACTGGGACACCCCCCTGCCACTGGAGCACCGCGGCGGCTGGATGAACCGGGACACGGCCCTCCGCTTCGGCGAGTACGCCGCCGCGTCGGCCGACCGGTTCGGCGACCGCGTCTCCCACTGGGTGACCCTGAACGAACCGGCCTCTGTGACGCTGAACGGCTATGCCCTCGGCGTGCACGCCCCCGGCCGCGACCTGCTGTTCAACGCCCTACCCTCCGTCCACCACCAGCTGCTGGCGCACGGCCTGGCGGTGCAGGCCCTCCGCGCCGCCGGCGTCCCCGGGGCGGTCGGCGTCACCAACCTGCACTCCCCCGTGCATCCGGCCAGCGGCTCGTTCCTGGACCGGCTGATGGCCACAGTCTTCGATCTCGCCCTCAACCGGATCTACGCTGACCCGATCCTGCTGGGCCGGTACCCCACACCCCCTCTGGCGGCCCGGCCCTGGTTCCGCCACCTGTCCCGGGTGTCCGACGCGGATCTCGAAACCATCCACCAGCCGCTGGATTTCTACGGACTGAACTACTACTACCCGGTGCGCGCCGCCGCCGGCCGGGGCCCGGCGGAGAGTCCCGCCGGGACCGCGGAGGCGATGGCACGGCTGCCTTTCCACCTGGCCGCTTTCCCCGAGTACCCCACCACCGGCTTCGGCTGGCCCGTGGCGCCGGAGCACCTCGGCACGCTGCTGCGCGGACTCAAGGACCGTTACGGTGCCGCGCTTCCGCCGCTCTTCATCACCGAGAGCGGCGCCAGCTTCCCGGAGCCGGACCATGTCGACGGGACACTGCCCGATCCCAGCCGCATCGCCTACCTTGAGGGCCACCTGGGCCAGGCACTGGCGGCGACCGCTCCCGGCGGCATCGCCCACGACGTCGAACTCCTCGGGTACTACGTCTGGACGCTGATGGACAACTTCGAGTGGGCCGCCGGCTATTCGCAGCGCTTCGGCCTGGTCCACGTGGACTTCGAGACCCTGGAGCGGACGCCCAAGGAGTCCTACTACTGGTACCGCGCCCTCGGCCGGGCCCGCCGCCGGGGTGTCTGACAGCCCTCAACCGTTCTTAAAAGCCAACAGCCCCGCTGCAGTGCAGCGGGGCTGTTGTGATCATCGTGGCTCCGAAGGGAGCCGTGGCGATCGTGCTAGGCCATCAAATTACTTGATGATCTTGGTGACACGTCCCGAACCAACGGTGCGGCCGCCTTCACGGATAGCGAAGCCGAGGCCCTCTTCCATTGCGATCGGCTGGATGAGCGCAACGGTCATCTCAGTGTTGTCGCCGGGCATAACCATTTCCGTGCCTTCCGGCAGGGTGATGACGCCGGTAACGTCCGTCGTACGGAAGTAGAACTGCGGGCGGTAGTTCGAGTAGAACGGGTTGTGGCGTCCGCCTTCGTCCTTGGAGAGGATGTAGACGTTGGCCTCGAAGTCGGTGTGCGGGGTGATGGAACCCGGCTTGACGACAACCTGGCCACGCTCGACATCGTCGCGCTTGAGGCCACGGAGCAGCAGGCCACAGTTCTCGCCGGCCCATGCTTCGTCGAGCTGCTTGTGGAACATCTCGATACCGGTAACCGTGGTCTTCTGGACCGGACGGATGCCGACGATCTCGACCTCGGAGTTGATGGCGAGGGTGCCACGCTCGGCGCGGCCCGTAACAACGGTGCCACGGCCGGTGATGGTGAAGACGTCTTCGATCGGCATCAGGAACGGCTTGTCGCGGTCACGAACCGGGTCCGGAACGGACTCGTCGACGGCTTCCATCAGGTCCTCAACGGACTTGACCCACTCCGGGTCGCCTTCCAGAGCCTTGAGGCCGGAAACGCGGACAACCGGGGCGTTGTCGCCATCGAAGCCCTGCGAGCTCAGGAGCTCACGAACTTCCATTTCGACGAGGTCGAGGAGCTCTTCGTCGTCGACCATGTCAGCCTTGTTCAGGGCGACCAGCAGGTAGGGAACACCAACCTGGCGGGCGAGCAGAACGTGCTCGCGGGTCTGAGCCATCGGGCCGTCGGTAGCGGCAACCACGAGGATTGCGCCGTCCATCTGGGCAGCACCGGTGATCATGTTCTTGATGTAGTCAGCGTGACCGGGGGCGTCAACGTGTGCGTAGTGACGCTTCTCGGTCTGGTACTCAACGTGGGAGATGTTGATGGTAATGCCGCGCTGACGCTCTTCGGGAGCAGAGTCAATCGAGGCGAAGTCACGCTTCTCGTTGAGAGTCGGGTACTTGTCGTACAGCACCTTGGAAATGGCGGCCGTCAGCGTCGTCTTACCGTGGTCAACGTGACCAATGGTACCGATGTTAACGTGCGGCTTAGTCCGCTCGAACTTTGCCTTTGCCACAGGTTCCTCCTAGAACGTTTTCAAATGACTTACCCTTCGCCCGCGCTTGTCGCGGCCGAAACTCCAGTAAGTCTACTTGGGGGGCTTTGGATTGGTGAAATTGCAGATTCAGGAACTAATACTAGTGCCTCGAGCCTGTTCGTGCTGGCGGCCGGACCGGGTCCGGCCGCCAGCACAAGGTGAATCTCCCCTGGAGGAAACGCACCCGAGTTTTTGTCGCAGCTGCGTGCAGTCCGGAGACTACTCGCCGCGGCTCTTCTGGATGATCTCGTCGGCGACTGCCTTCGGGACCTCCGCGTAGCTGTTGAACGTCATGGAGTACACAGCGCGGCCCTGGGTCTTCGAACGCAGGTCACCGATGTAACCGAACATGCCGGACAGCGGAACGTGCGCGCGAATGACCTTGACGCCCTGGGCATCCTCCATGGACTGCATCTGGCCACGGCGGGAGTTGAGGTCACCGATAACTTCACCCATGTATTCCTCAGGGGTGCGGACCTCGACATCCATCAGCGGTTCAAGCAGGACAGGGTTCGCCTTGCGGGCGGCTTCCTTGAAAGCCATCCGGCCGGCGATCTTGAACGCCATTTCCGAGGAGTCAACATCGTGGTAAGCGCCGTCAATCAGCGTGGCCTTGATACCGACAACCGGGTAACCGGCCAGGACGCCGTCGTTGAGCGCGTCCTGGATGCCGGCGTCAACCGAAGGAATGTATTCGCGCGGAACGCGGCCACCGGTGACCTTGTTCTCGAACTCGTACATCTCGCCCTCGGCGGTGTCCAGCGGCTCGATCGCGATCTGGATCTTTGCGAACTGGCCCGAACCACCGGTCTGCTTCTTGTGCGTGTAGTCGTGACGCTCCACAGCACGCTTGATGGTTTCGCGGTAGGCGACCTGGGGCTTGCCCACGTTTGCCTCGACCTTGAATTCGCGGCGCATGCGGTCCACCAGGATGTCCAGGTGGAGCTCGCCCATGCCGGCGATGATGGTCTGGCCGGTGTCTTCGTTGAGGGAGACCTGGAAGGTCGGGTCCTCAGCGGAGAGCTTCTGGATGGCCGTGGAGAGCTTCTCCTGGTCACCCTTGGTGTTCGGCTCGATGGCAACCGAGATCACGGGCTCCGGGAAGCTCATGGACTCGAGGACGATCTGGTTGGACGCGTCGCACAGGGTGTCGCCCGTGGTGGTGTCCTTCAGGCCGATCGCTGCGTAGATGTGGCCAGCGGTAGCGCCGTCAACCGGCATTTCCTTGTTGGCGTGCATCTGGAACAGCTTGCCGATGCGCTCCTTCTTGCCCTTGGTGGAGTTGACCACCTGGGCGCCGGCCTCAACGTGACCGGAGTACACGCGGATGAAGGTCAGCTGACCGAAGAAGGGGTGCGCGGCGATCTTGAACGCCAGAGCGGAGAACGGCTCGTCAGCGGAAGGCTTACGGGTCAGTTCCTTCTCTTCGTCGCGCGGGTCGTGACCGACCATCGGCGGGACGTCAAGCGGGTTCGGCAGGTAGTCCACGACGGCGTCGAGCATCGGCTGGACGCCGCGGTTCTTGAACGCGGAGCCACAGAAGACCGGGTAGAGCTCGGAGTTGATCGTCATCTTGCGGATGCCGGCCTTGAGCTCGTCGATCGTGATCTCTTCGCCCTCAAGGTACTTTTCCATGAGCTCTTCGGAGGACTCGGCAACGGTCTCAACGAGGGCGTTGCGGTACTCCTCGGCCTTTTCCTTGAGGTCAGCCGGGATCTCCTGGATCTCGTACTTGGCACCCATGGTCACGTCACCCTTGGCATCGCCGGGCCACACCAGGGAGCGCATGTAGAGCAGGTCGACGACGCCGATGAAGTCGTTCTCGGCACCGATCGGCAGCTGCATGACCAGCGGCTTGGCGCCGAGGCGGCTGACGATGGTGTCGACGGTGAAGTAGAAGTCGGCGCCCAGCTTGTCCATCTTGTTGACGAAGCAGATACGCGGAACGTTGTACTTGTCGGCCTGGCGCCAGACAGTCTCGGACTGCGGCTCCACGCCTTCCTTGCCATCGAACACGGCGACTGCACCGTCGAGGACGCGCAGGGAGCGCTCAACCTCAACCGTGAAGTCCACGTGGCCGGGGGTGTCGATGATGTTGATCTGGTTGTTTTCCCAGAAGCAGGTCACGGCGGCAGACGTGATGGTGATGCCGCGTTCCTTTTCCTGTTCCATCCAGTCGGTGGTCGACGCGCCGTCGTGGGTCTCGCCGATCTTGTGGTTCACACCCGTGTAGAACAGGATGCGCTCGGTAGTAGTGGTCTTGCCGGCATCAATGTGGGCCATGATGCCGATGTTGCGGACCTTGCTAAGGTCGGTAAGCACGTCCTGTGCCACGGTGTCTCCCTTTCGGATGGACTGCACGTTCGCCGCCGGCCCGGTTGAGCCGGCGGCGTCCGGGAAGTATTACCAGCGGTAGTGTGCGAAGGCCTTGTTGGACTCGGCCATCTTGTGGGTGTCTTCGCGACGCTTTACAGCGGCTCCGAGACCGTTCGAGGCATCCAGGATTTCGTTCTGGAGGCGCTCGGTCATCGTCTTCTCGCGGCGGGCCTTGGAGTAACCGACCAGCCAGCGGAGGGCCAGGGCCGTGGAACGGCCCGGCTTGACCTCAACGGGAACCTGGTAGGTTGCGCCACCGACACGGCGGGAGCGAACCTCGAGGGAAGGCTTGACGTTGTCCATGGCCTTCTTGAGGGCTGCAACGGGGTCGCCGCCGGACTTGGCGCGGGCGCCTTCGAGGGCACCGTAGACGATGCGCTCTGCGGTGGACTTCTTGCCGTCAACCAGCACCTTGTTGATCAGCTGAGTGACCAGCGGGGAGCCGTAAACGGGATCTAGTACTAGCGGCCGCTTGGGGGCCGGACCCTTGCGAGGCATATTACTTCTTCTCCATCTTTGCGCCGTAGCGGCTGCGGGCCTGCTTACGGTTCTTCACGCCCTGGGTATCGAGGGCGCCACGGACGATCTTGTAGCGGACACCCGGGAGGTCCTTCACACGGCCGCCGCGGACGAGCACAATGGAGTGCTCCTGCAGGTTGTGGCCAACACCGGGGATGTAAGCGGTGACTTCAACGCCACCGTTGAGGCGCACACGGGCAACCTTACGCAGAGCCGAGTTCGGCTTCTTCGGGGTGGTCGTGTAGACGCGGGTGCAAACACCGCGGCGCATCGGGCTGCCCTTAAGCGCGGGAGCCTTGGTCTTCGAGACCTTAGGCGTGCGGCCCTTGCGGACCAGCTGGTTAATCGTAGGCACTCTCGTGTTCTCCGTTTTATCCGGAACGGCCGTTGGCGGCCGCTCTCTTGTCGCTGCGCCCCGCCGCTCGAGCTTTGAAGTGATCTCCAGAGCAGCTGAGGCGAAGCCTTAATAGTCGGACCGCACACCGGGGCCGGCGGACTCGCGTCCGGAAGTGCCCCTAGGCATGCGAAAATGTGGCATACGTTGCACAAGAACCCTGCAAACCGGAAACGTCGTCTCGGTTCATCCTCAGCACGAAGCTGGTTCCTGAACCGGCGCACTCATCCACTGCCACAATAACAATTAGTGTCCAGTCTACCACGGGCGGGCCCCGGCCCTTAATCGGCGGGGAATTCGGCCCCCCGGACCGGACATAAAGGCCGCCGGCAGACGGCCCGACGCGCTTAAAAGGGAACGGTCCCCCACCGTGAAGGTGGAGGACCGTTCAGTGACCTGTTACCGGGGCGGCGGGCCGCCCGGCAGGTTAGCGGAAGTCGCTGCCCAGATCGTAGTCATCCAGCGGGATGGCGTGGAACTCAGGAGCTCCGTCGCCGCCCAGGGAATCGTAGGAGAAGTCGCTGAACGCGCTCGGGCCGGTGAAGAGGTTGGCCTTCGCTTCCTCGGTCGGCTCGACCGTGACCTCGGTGTAGCGCGGGAGACCCGTGCCGGCCGGGATCAGCTTACCGATGATGACGTTCTCCTTGAGGCCCAGCAGCGGATCGCTCTTGCCTTCCATGGCCGCCTGCGTCAGGACGCGGGTGGTCTCTTGGAAGGATGCTGCGGACAGCCAGGACTCGGTGGCCAGCGAGGCCTTGGTGATACCCATGAGCTCGGGACGGCCGGAGGCCGGCGTCTTGCCCTCGGAGACCACGCGGCGGTTCGCGTCCTCGAACCGGCTGCGCTCGGCGAGCTCGCCGGGCAGCAGGTCGGATTCACCGGACTCGATGACCGTGACGCGGCGCAGCATCTGGCGGACGATAACCTCGACGTGCTTGTCGTGGATACCGATGCCCTGGCTGCGGTACACGCCCTGGACCTCGTCCACCAGGAACTTCTGCGCGGCACGGGGACCCATGATGCGCAGCACCTGCTTGGGGTCGACCGGACCGTTGATCAGCTTCTGGCCGACGCTGACGTGGTCGCCGTCTTCGATCAGGAGACGGGAACGGCGCAGCACCGGGTAGGCGATCTCTTCGGAACCGTCATCCGGGGTGATGACCAGACGCATCTGGCGCTCGGACTCTTCGATGGTGATGCGACCGGCTGCCTCGGCAATCGGTGCGACACCCTTCGGGGTACGGGCTTCGAAGAGCTCCTGGATACGGGGCAGACCCTGGGTGATGTCGTCACCGCCGCCGGCGGACACAGCACCACCGGTGTGGAACGTACGCATGGTCAGCTGGGTACCGGGCTCACCGATGGACTGTGCGGCGATGATGCCGACGGCCTCGCCGATGTCAACGGTCTTGCCGGTGGCCAGCGAACGGCCGTAGCACAGGGCGCAGGTACCGACACTGGACTCACAGGTGAGTACGGAGCGGACCTTGACCTCGGTGATGCCGGCCGCGAACAGCTCAGCGATGACCACGTCGCCGCAGTCGGTGCCGGCAGCCGCCAGGACCTTGCCCGAGGAGTCAACGACGTCCACGGCCAGGGTGCGGGCGTAGGCGCTGTTCTCCACGTTCTCGTCCAGGACCAGCTCGCCGTTGGCGTCAGCCACGGCGATCGGGGTGACGAGGCCGCGTTCGGTGCCGCAGTCCTCTTCACGGACGATGACGTCCTGCGAGACGTCCACCAGTCGACGGGTCAGGTAACCCGAGTTGGCGGTACGCAGAGCGGTATCGGCCAGACCCTTACGGGCACCGTGCGTGGCGATGAAGTATTCCAGCACCGACAGGCCCTCACGGTAGGAGGACTTGATCGGACGCGGGATGATCTCACCCTTCGGGTTGGCCACCAGGCCACGGATACCCGCGATCTGACGGACCTGCATCCAGTTACCACGGGCACCGGAGGACACCATGCGGTTGATGGTGTTCATGGGCGACAGGCTGTCACGCATCGCCTGGGCGATCTCGTTCGTGGCCTTGTTCCAGATCTCGATCAGTTCCTGGCGACGCTCGTCGTCGTCGATCAGGCCCTTGTCGTACTGGCCCTGGATCTTCGCGGCCATGGTCTCGTAACCGGCCAGCAGCTCCGGCTTGGAGGCCGGAACCTCGATGTCGGAGATGGCGACGGTGACGCCCGAGCGGGTGGCCCAGTAGAAACCGGCATCCTTCAGGTTGTCCAGCGTTGCCGCGGTGACGACCTTCGGGTAGCGCTCGGCGAGGTCGTTGACGATCCGGGACAGTTCGCCCTTGTCCGCAACAGCCTCAACCCACGGGTAGTCCGCGGGCAGCGTCTGGTTGAAGATGACCTGGCCCAGCGAGGTCTCGACCAGTGCGGTCTGACCCTGCTCCCAGCCCTCCGGGGCTTCCCAGCCCGCGTAGGGCACGAAGCCGTCAAGACGGATCTTGATCTTGGAGTTCAGGTGCAGCTCGTGCAGGTCGAACGCCATGATGGCCTCGGAGATCGAGGAGAAGATCCGGCCTTCGCCCGCCGAACCCACACGCTTGGTGGTCAGGTGGTAGAGGCCGATGATCATATCCTGCGACGGCAGGGTCACCGGGCGGCCGTCGGACGGCTTCAGGATGTTGTTCGAGGACAGCATCAGGATCCGGGCTTCGGCTTGGGCTTCGGGGCTCAGCGGCAGGTGCACTGCCATCTGGTCGCCGTCGAAGTCGGCGTTGAAGGCGCCACATACCAGCGGGTGAAGCTGGATGGCCTTGCCTTCGACGAGCTGCGGCTCGAACGCCTGGATGCCGAGACGGTGCAGGGTAGGTGCACGGTTCAGCAGCACCGGGTGCTCGGTGATGATCTCTTCGAGAACGTCCCAGACCTGCGGACGGTAACGCTCAACCATGCGCTTGGCCGACTTGATGTTCTGGGCGTGGTTGAGGTCAACCAGGCGCTTCATCACGAACGGCTTGAAGAGCTCCAGCGCCATCTGCTTGGGCAGGCCGCACTGGTGCAGCTTCAGCTGCGGGCCGACGACGATGACCGAACGGCCGGAGTAGTCGACGCGCTTGCCGAGGAGGTTCTGGCGGAACCGACCCTGCTTGCCCTTGAGCATGTCGCTCAGGGACTTCAGCGGGCGGTTGCCCGGTCCGGTGACCGGACGGCCGCGGCGGCCGTTGTCGAACAGGCTGTCAACGGCTTCCTGAAGCATGCGCTTTTCGTTGTTGACGATGATCTCGGGGGCACCGAGGTCCAGGAGCCGCTTGAGGCGGTTGTTGCGGTTGATCACGCGGCGGTACAGGTCGTTGAGGTCGGAGGTCGCGAAGCGGCCACCGTCCAGCTGGACCATCGGGCGCAGTTCCGGCGGGATCACCGGGACGGCGTCCAGCACCATGCCCAGGGGGCTGTTGTTGGTGGTCAGGAACGCGTTGACGACCTTGAGGCGCTTGAGGGCGCGGGTCTTGCGCTGGCCCTTGCCGTTGGCAATGATGTCGCGCAGCAGGTCGGACTCGGCCTGCATGTCAAAGCTCTCGAGACGCTTCTTGATGGCCTCGGCACCCATGGAGCCCTCGAAGAACATGCCGTAGCGGTCACGCAGTTCGCGGTACAGGCCCTCGTCGCCTTCGAGGTCGGCGACCTTGAGGTTCTTGAACCGGTCCCAGACCTGCTCGAGGCGCTCGATGTCGGCGTCGGCACGCTTGCGCACGTTCGCCATCTGGCGGTCGGCGGAGTCGCGGGCCTTCTTCTTGTCGGCAGCCTTCGCGCCTTCGCCCTCGAGGCGTGCGATTTCGCCTTCGAGGTCGCGGGCGATCGCGGCGATGTCGGCGTCGCGGTTGTCGATCAGCTGCTTCTTCTCGATGTCGTGCTCAACCTGCAGGTTGGGCAGTTCCTCGTGGCGGGCATCGGTGTCGACGCTGGTGATCATGTAGGCGGCGAAGTAGATGACCTTTTCGAGGTCCTTCGGAGCCAGGTCAAGGAGGTAGCCCAGGCGGGACGGAACACCCTTGAAGTACCAGATGTGCGTGACCGGGGCGGCCAGCTCGATGTGGCCCATGCGCTCACGGCGGACCTTGGCGCGGGTGACCTCAACGCCACACCGCTCGCAGATGATGCCCTTGAAGCGCACGCGCTTGTACTTGCCGCAGTAGCACTCCCAGTCGCGGGACGGGCCGAAGATCTTCTCGCAGAAGAGGCCGTCCTTCTCGGGCTTGAGCGTGCGGTAGTTGATGGTTTCCGGCTTCTTAACCTCGCCGTAAGACCAGCCGCGGATGTCTTCCGCGGTGGCGAGGCCGATCTGCATGAGGCCGAAGGAGGATTCGCTGGACATATGGTCCCTGTTCTCTCTTGTTCTCTAAATTCTGAAGTCTTGGTTACGGGAAGAGGGAGGTCGTCCACGACGGCGGGCGCCGAGCCCGCCGTCGTGGACTCCCTGCTAGACCTCTTCTACGGAACTGGGCTCTGCACGAGACAGATCGAT
Source organism: Arthrobacter sp. YD4 (assembly GCF_030410515.1). Lineage (GTDB taxonomy): Bacteria > Actinomycetota > Actinomycetes > Actinomycetales > Micrococcaceae > Arthrobacter. The sequence continues at coordinate 343,581 of NZ_JAUHHD010000001.1, forward strand.
GCCCAGTTCTTCCGCAGCCGTGAAGACTGCGTCATCAGAGTCACGCATTTCAATTGTGGTTCCGTCCGTGGAAAGAACTTCCACGTTCAGGCACAGCGACTGCATTTCCTTGATCAAGACCTTGAAGGACTCAGGAACGCCCGGCTCGGGGATGTTCTCGCCCTTGACGATCGCTTCGTAGACCTTCACACGACCGTGGATGTCATCGGACTTGATCGTGAGGAGTTCCTGGAGCGTGTAGGCGGCGCCGTAAGCTTCGAGCGCCCACACTTCCATTTCACCGAAGCGCTGGCCGCCGAACTGTGCCTTACCACCCAGCGGCTGCTGCGTGATCATGGAGTACGGGCCGGTGGAGCGCGCGTGGATCTTGTCGTCCACCAGGTGGTGGAGCTTCAGGATGTACATGTAGCCGACCGAGATCGGATCCGGGAACGGCTCGCCGGAGCGGCCGTCGAACAGGCGGGTCTTGCCGGAGGAGTTGATCAGGCGGTCACCGTCGCGGGTCACGTTGGTGGAGTCCAGCAGACCGGTGATTTCCTCTTCGCGGGCACCGTCGAAGACCGGCGTTGCGACGGTGGTGGAACCACTCTCGCGCGGCAGGTTCGGCAGGTTCTTGACCCACTCGGGCTCGCCTTCGATCTTCCAGCCGGTCTTGGCAACCCAGCCCAGGTGCGTTTCCAGGACCTGGCCGACGTTCATACGGCCCGGAACACCCAGCGGGTTCAGGACGATGTCCACCGGGGTACCGTCCGCGAGGAACGGCATGTCCTCGACGGGCAGGATCTTGGAGATGACGCCCTTGTTACCGTGACGGCCGGCGAGCTTGTCACCGTCGGTGATCTTGCGCTTGGCGGCCACGTAGACGCGCACCAGCTGGTTCACGCCCGGGGGCAGCTCGTCGTCGTTGTCGCGGTCGAAGACGCGGACGCCGATGACGGTGCCGGACTCGCCGTGGGGCACCTTCAGGGAGGTGTCGCGCACTTCGCGGGACTTCTCACCAAAGATGGCGCGCAGCAGGCGCTCTTCCGGGGTCAGTTCGGTCTCGCCCTTGGGCGTGACCTTGCCGACCAGGATGTCGCCGGCTTCGACCTCGGCACCGATGTGGATGATGCCGCGCTCGTCCAGTCCGGCCAGGACCTCCTCGGACACGTTCGGGATGTCACGGGTGATTTCCTCGGCACCAAGCTTGGTGTCGCGGGCATCGATCTCGTGCTCCTCGATGTGGATCGAGGACAGGACATCCTCGGCCACGATCCGTTGGGAGAGGATGATGGCGTCCTCGAAGTTGTGGCCTTCCCAGGACATGAATGCCACGAGGAGGTTCTTTCCGAGGGCGAGTTCACCCTGGTCCGTCGCCGGGCCGTCGGCGATGATGCCGCCGACCTCGAGGCGCTGGCCTTCGTTGACCAGGACACGGTGGTTGTAGCAGTTGCCCTGATTGGAGCGGGCGAACTTGTTGATCCGGTAGTTCGTCTCGGTGCCGTCGTCGTTGAGCATGATGACGAGCTCGGCGGAGACCTCGGTGACCACACCGGCCTTCTTCGCGATGACCACGTCACCGGCGTCGACGGCTGCGGCGCGCTCCATGCCGGTGCCGACGAACGGCGCCTCGGAGCGGACCAGCGGCACGGCCTGGCGCTGCATGTTGGCACCCATGAGTGCACGGTTTGCATCGTCATGCTCGAGGAACGGGATCAGGGCGGTTGCCACGGACACCATCTGGCGCGGGGAAACGTCCATGAACTCGACGTCCTGGGCCGGGACCAGCACGGGCTCGCCCCCACCGCCGCGGGCGCGGACCAGGACCGTGTCCTCGGCGAACTTCTTGTTCTCGTCCAGCGGCGCGTTGGCCTGGGCGATGAGCACCTCGGCCTCGTCGTCGGCGGTCAGGTACTGGACGTCGTCGGAGACGACGCCGTCCTTGACCAGCCGGTACGGGGTCTCGATGAAACCGAACGGGTTGATCCGGCCGTAGGACGCCAGCGAACCGATCAGACCGATGTTCGGGCCTTCAGGGGTTTCGATGGGGCACATACGTCCGTAGTGGGACGGGTGCACGTCACGGACTTCCATGCCGGCACGGTCACGGGACAGACCGCCGGGGCCCAGCGCGGACAGGCGGCGCTTGTGGGTCAGGCCCGAGAGCGGGTTGTTCTGGTCCATGAACTGCGAGAGCTGGGAGGTTCCGAAGAACTCCTTGATCGCGGCGACGACCGGGCGGATGTTGATCAGGGTCTGCGGCGTGATCGCCTCGACGTCCTGGGTGGTCATCCGTTCGCGGACAACGCGCTCCATGCGGGACAGGCCGGTGCGGACCTGGTTCTCGATGAGCTCGCCGACGGCGCGGATGCGGCGGTTGCCGAAGTGGTCGATGTCGTCGATCTCGACGCGCAGCTCGTGGTCCTGGCCATCGCGCTTGCCCATGATGGTCTTCTCGCCGGCGTGCAGCGCGACGAGGAACTTGATCATGGCGACGATGTCTTCAACGTGCAGGACCGAGGCTTCCTTGTCGCCAAGGGAGCGGTCGATGCCCAGCTTGCGGTTGATCTTGTAACGGCCAACCTTGGCCAGATCGTAGCGCTTGGAGTTGAAGTACAGGTTGTCCAGCAGCGACTGGGCAGCCTCGACGGTGGGCGGCTCGCCCGGGCGCAGCTTCCGGTAGATGTCCAGCAACGCGTCTTCGCGGGTTTCGGTAGCGTCCTTCTCCAGCGTGGCACGCATGGAGTCGTACTGGCCGAACTCCTCGAGGATCTGGCCTTCGGTCCAGCCGAGGGCCTTCAGCAGCACCGTGACGGACTGCTTGCGCTTGCGGTCGAGGCGGACGCCGACCTGGTCGCGCTTGTCGATCTCGAGTTCGAACCAGGCGCCGCGGGACGGGATGATCTTCGCGGTGAAGATGTCCTTGTCGCTGGTCTTGTCGGCGGTGCGCTCAAAGTAGGCGCCCGGCGAACGGACCAGCTGGGAGACGACGACACGCTCGGTGCCGTTGACGACGAAGGTGCCCTTCTCGGTCATCAGCGGGAAGTCACCCATGAACACGGTCTGCTGCTTGATTTCGCCCGTGTTGTTGTTCATGAACTCGGCCTTGACGTACAGCGGAGCCGAGTACGTAGCGTCCCGGTCCTTGCACTCGGCCATGGTGTACTTGGGGTCAGCGAACTCCGGCTCGGAGAAGCTCAGGGACATGGTGCCCTGGAAGTCCTCGATCGGGGAGATCTCTTCGAAGATGTCGGACAGACCGGACGTCGTTGCGACGCTCAGGTCACCTTCTTCGACTGCCTTCGCTACGCGTGCCTGCCAGCGTTCGTTGCCGACGAGCCAGTCAAAGCTGTCGGTTTGCAGGGCAAGCAGATTCGGAACATCCAGCGGTTCGTGAATCTTAGCGAAGGAGAGCCGGCGGGTGGCACCATCGGTGCTGTCGGCATTAATAGCGGCGTTGTTTTCATTAGAGGTGCTCGAGGCGACCAAGAGGGATCCTTCCACAGACCTTCAGGCGTTTTCAGATCTCCCCCGTCATGCAGTCTGCGAAGTGACTCCGCAGTGCTACCAATCCGGTTCCGCTATATGACCCGGGACCCATACTGCCCATGCTGGTGCACGTTGTAGACGGCACATTGATGGAACAGCTGTCAGGCTAAGCCCACCGCTATATGAAGGCTGAAGGTAAACAGGGAAGACGCAAATATCTACGATACGGCAAAGCAACCTACTTGTCTACCCCACTTACGCCGTGATTGCAAACACCGGCCCCTCCCCCCCCCCCCCCGGGCGGCGGGCTGGTCACCGGAGCGGGAGAGGGGCTGGCGGCGCGGTGGGCGGCCGGGCCGGTTCCCCGGATGGCCCCGTGATGGTGCTCACGATAACCTTGGGCTATCCCCAGAGATCGGAAAAGACCATCATGAACAACTCGCCGGACAACAACGATGTTGTCATCCTCGCCGCCGCCCGCACCCCGCAGGGCCGGCTGAACGGACAGCTGTCCAGCTTCACCGCCGTCGAGCTCGGCACCCACGCCATCCGAGCGGCCCTCGCCGCCAGCGGGGTGGCCACCGATCAGGTGGATGCCGTGATCATGGGCCAGGTCCTGCAGGCCGGCGCCGGGCAGAACCCCGCCCGCCAGAGCGCCATCGGCGCCGGTGTGGGCTGGAATGTCCCCACCGTCACCATCAACAAAGTCTGCCTCTCCGGCCTGACGGCCGTGATCGACGCCGCCCGGATGATCCGCAGCGGAGACGCCACCGTGGTGGTGGCCGGCGGCCAGGAGTCGATGAGCCGCGCGCCGCACCTGCTGCCGGGCTCCCGCCAGGGCTGGACCTACGGCTCCATCCAGGCCCTCGACGCCGCCGCGCACGACGGCCTGACGGATGCGTTTGACGGCCAGTCCATGGGCCTCTCCACCGAGAGCAAGAACGTCACCCTCGGCATCGACCGGACCGCACAGGACGAGGTCGCCGCCGCATCACACCAGCGGGCCGCCGCCGCCGGCAAGGACGGTGTGTTCGACGGCGAGATCGCGCCGATCAGCGTGAAGCAGCGCAAGGGTGAACCGGTGACGGTCAGCACGGACGAGGGGGTCCGGCCGGACACCTCCGTGGCGTCCCTCGCCGGGCTCCGCGCCGCCTTCGCCACCGACGGCACGATCACCGCCGGCAACTCCTCCCCGCTCTCCGACGGTGCAGCCGCCCTGGTGCTGACGTCCCGGTCCTACGCCGAGGAGCACGGCCTGGAGTACCTTGCGGTCGTGGGCGCGCCGGGCCAGGTGGCCGGCCCGGACAACTCTCTGCACTCCCAGCCCTCCAACGCAATCAAGAAGGCCCTGCAGCGGGCCGGCTGGACGACGGCGGACCTGGACTTCATCGAGATCAACGAGGCGTTCGGCTCCGTGGCGGTGCAGTCCCTCAAGGACCTGGACTACCCGCTGGAGCAGTGCAACATCCACGGCGGCGCCATCGCGCTCGGCCACCCGATCGGTGCTTCCGGCGCACGGCTGGCCCTGCACGCGGCGCATGAACTGAAGCGGCGCGGCTCCGGCAAGGCGGCGGTGTCCCTCTGCGGCGGCGGCGGACAGGGCGAGGCCCTGCTGCTGTACCGCGACTGATGACCGGCCCGGATGAGGTCACGGCCCCCGGTCTGGGCGCCGGAGACGGCCCCGTCGGCGGCGCCGGGCGCCGGCGGTTCCTGGCCGACGCCGCGGCCCGGGGCCTCAGTGTGGAGCTGGTGGAGCGGCAGGCGGCGCGCAGCCTCGAGGAGGCGGCCGCCATCCTGGGGATCACCCCCGCCGACATCGTCAAGTCGCTGGTGGTCAAGCACAAGGACGGCACCTTCCTCTTCGCCCTGGTCCCGGGCGACCGGCAGATCTCCTGGCCCAAGCTGCGCCAGGCCGTCGGGGTCAACAAACTCTCGCTCCCCAGTGCCGACGTCGCCCTCGACGCCACCGGCTACGAACGCGGAACCATCACTCCCCTGGGCAGCACCACGGCGTGGCCGGTCTACGCGGACAGCACGGTCGCCGGCCGGCGGATCTCGATGGGGGCCGGGGAGCACGGCTACAGCGCCTTCGTCGACGCCGACGCGCTGCTGGCCGCACTTGGCGCCGTCGTCACGGACATCACCGACCCGATGTCCTAGCCGCACCGGTCGAAGTAGCCGGCCCGGGTTAACACAGGAAAGGGGCCCCGGCGGCCCGCTCCCGGTTCGGGGGCGGGCCGCCGGGGCCCCGCGTCGTCCGTCGTCCCTAGGCTCCGGGACGGACCGCCGCGGCGGCCGTCAGGCGGTGACTGTCAGGGGCTGGTCGTTAACTGTCAGGCGCCAGTTCGACTGGCTGAATACCGCGGCGTCCAGGGTTCCCTGCGCCACCACGTAGTCGATGATCCGCTGCCGGATCTCCTGCTGGCTGTTCGAGAGCACCGGGGCGGTCTTGACCGCCGGGAAGTTGCCGCCGCCGCTCTGCCGGTAGTTATTGATCGCCATGGCGAACTCCTTGCCCGCGGGCACCGGCGCTCCGTCGTAGCTGAGGTTGCGGATCCGGTCCCCCACCGGCCGGGCGAGGTCGATCTCGTAGTTCAGCGGAGCGTCCAGGCCGTAGACAACGTCGTAGTTGTAGTCCGGGGTGCCGTTGGGGGCCAGCGCGGTGGCCGCGTTGGTGATTTGGTCCGCCCGCACACTGGTACCGCTGGCCGGCTTGAAGTACTGGGCCGACCACTCCAGGTAGTCCTTGACCTGCGCGCCGGTGACCTTGATGGCGAGCAAGGTGTTGTCGAAGATGTACAGGCCTGCCACGTCCCGGATGGTCAGCGGACCGGCTTTGACGTCCACCGACCGGGAGAACGCCGCGGCGATGGAGAGTACCGGGAGGCCGGCGGAGGGACCATTGGCGAGCTCGGCCTTGATGGTGCTTGCCTGGACGTAGTTGATGGCGTCGATCGCCGCGGAGTCGGACCAGCAGGCCGTCGCGGTGCTCAGCGGCGCGGTGCACGTGCCGATCACCTGGTTGACGTATTTGACCGTGGCGTCGTGGCCGGCCTGGACGGCGCCGACGACGGCGGGATCGGCGTCGACGGTCTTGGCGTCCAGAAGGTGGGCGTGCGCCGCGGCGACGCTCCACCGGCCCTGCTCCTTGCTCAGCTGCAGGTCGATGACGGCGACGCGCATGCCCCATTTGAGCGGCTCTGTCAGCAGCACCTGGCGGCCGGTGGCCTTGTTGGTCACGAAACGCTCCGGGATCTCCAGGTGGGCGTGGCCGACGAGGATCGCGTCGATGCCCGGGACCTCCTCGGCCAGCTGGGTGGAGGCATTCTCAGGGAACGGGAGGGCGTCACCGTAGGAGGAGCCCGGGGTGGCGCCCGAATGGCTGGAGACGATGACGACGTCGGCGCCGGCCGCCTTCATCTCGGGGATGACGGTTTTGGCTTCCTCGACGATGCCGTTGAAGTCCAGCTTGCCGTGGACGTTGTCGCGGTCCCATAGCGCACACCCGGGCGTGACGAAGCCGACCAGGCCCACGGTGACCCAGCCGCTCTCCGTCTTGACGCGCTTGAGCACGTAGGGCGTGAACGCCCGGCTGCCGCTGACGGCGTCGTGGACGTTGGCGCCCAGGAGCGGGAAGTCCAGCTGCTTCTCCCACGTCCGCAGGAGGGGGATGCCGTAGTTGAATTCGTGGTTGCCGAGGGCGACGGCGTCGTAGCCGACGGCGTTCATGGCCAGCGCCATGGGGTGCTTCACCTCGGTGGAGATCGGGTTGACCTTGGCGAAGTAGTAGGCCAGCGGGGTCCCCTGGATGGTGTCGCCCGAGTCGATGGTCAGCGTGTTGGCGGCCCCGCGCTCGGCGCGTACCGCCTTAATGAGGGTGGCGGCCTGGGCGATGCCGATTCTGTTTCCGGCGGTGTCCGCGTAGGGGGCGTTCTTGAAGTAGTCCCAGTTGAAGACGTTGTTGTGCAGGTCGGTGGTGCCCAGGACGGTCAGGGTGAACTGCTTCTTCGCAGCCCCCTGGCCGCCGGCGTCTGCCTGCGCGGCCGGGGCTCCGGCGACGGCGGCCGCCGCCGCGCTGCCTCCGACGAAGGCTGCCGCGAGCATCGCGCGGCGGGACACGTGGGGGTTCGGATCGGTCATGGATGGACTCCTCGGGGTTGGCGGCCGATTGGCACAATGCCACAGTCTAGGCCGCCGGCACTCGGCTGAAAAGGAGAGGAGACGATCATTTTCCGAGCGTTTACCGGATGTTCTCTGCCCCGGAACGCAGGAAACCCCGCCCACCGGAGTGGACGGGGTTTCCCGGAGCTGAAAGGCGTGAGGCCTTCCGAAGAGCCGGTCGTTACTTGACGGTAACGGTGGCGCCGGCAGCCTCGAGCTGCTCCTTGGCCTTCTCGGCAGCTTCCTTGTTGGCGCCTTCGAGGACGGCCTTCGGGGCGCTGTCAACCAGGTCCTTGGCTTCCTTGAGGCCCAGGGAGGTGATGGCGCGAACTTCCTTGATCACCGCGATCTTCTTGTCGCCAGCAGCCTCGAGGATGACGTCGAAGTCAGTCTTCTCTTCGGCTTCCTCAGCGGCACCGCCACCGGCGGGGCCGGCGACAGCAACAGCAGCTGCGGTAACTTCGAAGGTCTCTTCGAAGAGCTTGACGAACTCGGAGAGCTCGATGATGGTCAGTTCCTTGAAAGCTTCAATGAGCTCTTCGTTGCTGAGCTTCGCCATGGTTTGGCGTCCTTCCTATAGTGGTGCTTGGCGGGCTTGGCCGTGCCGTCACACCGGAGTCTTGGGTGAGAGAGAGTTAGTTCTCTTCGGCGGCTGCGGCTTCGGCCGGAGCCTCGGCTTCTGCTGCGGGGGCTTCTTCAGCGGCGGGTGCTTCGGCTGCTGCCGGGGCACCGTTCTCTTCTTCAAGCTTGAGGCGCAGAGCGTCGATGATACGAGCGGCTGCGGCAGCAGGGGCCTTGAGGACGCCTGCGACCTTGGCGAGCTGGAGCTCGCGGGACTCGAGTGCTGCCAGGGCAACAACTTCGGTGGCGTTCAGTGCCTTGCCCTCGAAGTAACCGGTCTTGATGACCAGCTGCTTGTTGGCCTTGGCAAAATCCGTCAGGCTCTTTGCAGCGGCAACTGCGTCACCCTTGATGAACGCGATTGCAGTGGGGCCGGCAAGCTGGCCGTCGAATGCTTCGACACCGGCTTCCTTGGCTGCAATGGCGGTCAGGGTGTTCTTGACGACCGAGAACTTGGTTTCCTGGCCGAGAGAAACACGCAGCTGCTTGAGCTGTGCAACGGTGAGCCCACGGTATTCGGTCAGGACAGCTGCGTTCGATTCCTTGAAATCGTTAGTGATCTCAGCTACTGCTGAAACCTTGCTAGGCGTTGCCATAACCCTCCTTCCGGGGATAAATGCCGGTGTGTCCGGGTCCCCTCAGGATCGCTAAAACTAAAAACGCCCCGCGCAGATGCACGGGGCTTGTCTCGACGCGGCGTGCCGCGGAGCTTTGCTTCGTTCACCTGCGCCGGCCGCCCTGCGTTGAGGGGCCTTCGTCCGGAAACCAACTTGAATCCCCCGCACACAACTGCAGAAGTGAGCGGTGCTCAGGAGAGTGGATTTCCAACAACCGACGGTCTTTGGTTCTTCTAGGGTACGGGATGGGGGCGGGCCCCACCAAATCGGGGTCAGCTGGTGCTGGGCCGCAGGTCCGGGAGTTCCTTCTGCCACAGCCCGGTGACACCGGCCGTGGTGAAACCGAGCTTCTGGTTCACCGTGAGGAGGTAGCGGTTTTCCGGGGCGTTCCAGGTGTACAGCACCCGCGCGTCCGGGAACTGTTCTGACAGCCGTTCCATGTTGGCCAGTTTGATCAGCAGGCCCAGTTTATTGCCGCGGTGCTCGGCCAGCACCACGGTATCGTCCTGGAAGACGACGTCCGGGCGCAGTCCCAGGACACTGATGGTGGTCAGCCCCACCAGCGTGCCGCTGGCGATCTCCTCGACGGCGGTGACCACGGTCCGGCGGCCCTGCGCGATGGCGACGTCCTCGGTCTCGCGCAGGAGTTCGCCGTCGAACACCAGCGCGTCCTCTTCCTGCTCCGGCACCCCGCCGTCGCCCGCCCGGTTCTCCAGCAGGGCGACGGCCTCCAGCCAGCGGTCGGGGCACCGGTCGGTCCAGTGGTGCAGGCGGTAGCGCCCGGCATTGGCCTCCTCTGCCTCGGCCTGCAGGTCCGCCACCAGCTGGCTGTCCAGCGGCAGGGTGCAGGCGCTGAACTGTTCGATATGCTGCAGCGTGTAGCCGGTGAGCCGGGCGAACTCCACCTCGCGGCTGTTCAGCGGGACGTACCCCAGGCCCGCCCCGGGGATCAGCTGGCCCGCCGACTGGTCCGCGAGCGTGACGCCGGGGTGGTTGGTGTCAATCAGGATGATCCGCCGGCCCTCGTCGCGGGCGAAGTGCTCGGCGGCCTCGAGCAGCTGGCGCCCAACGCCGTGGCCCTGGAAGTCCGGGAGGATGTCCAGGGTGAACTCGGCCAGTTCCGTGTTGTCCGCGAGCGGCAGGGCGATGTCCACGGTCCCCACGATCCGTCCGTCCACCTTGGCCACCAGGATGACCTGGCGTTCATACGGGTCGGCCATTTCCAGCAGCTTCTCCTGCGGGGCATAGGCCAGGTCGTCGGTGCCCCAGGTCGCCATTCGGACCTTGCGTCCCACCTCGACGGCGGCGATGAAGTCCGCCGCGTCCTCCCCCTCCAACGAATCCGGGATCCAGAGCTGCTCGATCCGTACGTCGCCTGCCTGAGCGGTCATGTTCCCAGCCATTCTGCCGCCTTAGCCTGGCCCCGCTGGTGCCAGGCTTTGAGCGTCAGCATATGCCCGGAACCCTCTGCGTTCCATGCCCCGCCACGGGGATTTTTGGCTGCCGGTAGGACCGGGGGCGGCGCGGGCTACTCCCCCGCCAGGCCCGGCCCGGTGACGCGTTGCCACTCGCCGTCCCAGCCCGCGGGACGGAAGCCCAGGGCCTCGTTGATGGCGAGCATGTACCCGTTTTCGGCCGCGTTGAAGGTGGTGACGCGTTCGACGGCCGGGGCGGCCCCGGCGAGCCGGCGGAGGTTAGCGATCTTCACCAGCATGCCCAAGCGGTGTCCGCGGTGCGGGGCGGCGACGAGGGTGTCGTCCTGCTCGGCCAGCCAGGGTTTACCGGCCGGGAGTTCCAGCACCGAATAGGCGGCGAGGTCCCCGGTGTCCCGGTGCCGTGCGGCGGCCACCAGCGAGGTATTTCCGGCTTCCCGCCAGGTGTCCTCCACGTGCCGGACCCGCGCCGCGTCCCAGTGCTCCTCCTCGTAGCTGATGCCGCCGCTGGGGGCATCGGAGCTCATCCGGGACATCAGGTCGGCCAGCTGCGGCAGCAGCTCCTCCGGGCAGTGGTTCGTCCAGGTGAGGACGTCGTAGCCGCCGGCCTTCGCCAGGGCCTCGGATTCCAGCCGGTCCAACTCCGGGGCCGTGGCCGCAACGTCCAGGCTGCTGTAGCGCTCCACCTGTTCGAGCCGGTAGCCGGCGGCGGTGGCGAAGCGGACGCTGCGCGCCCCCGCCGGGAGGGCCCCGGTGCCGGTGGCGGGGCGGACCACGGCGCCGCCGTCGACGTCGAAATCCGCACGGTGCTGGGTGGAGCCGAGGAACACAGACCGGTTCTCGGCCGCCGCGGCGGCTTCGGCGTGAGCCAGCAGGGCCCGTCCGATGCCGCGCCCGGTGTGGGCCTGCAGCACCGCGACCTGGATCCCGGCGCGGTCGAGGTTTTCAGTCAGGCCCAGCCGGACGCTGGCCCGGGCCACCATCCGGCCTTCGGACCGGACGACGAAGAGCCGGGTCCGGCCGTACCCGGTCTCCTGCCAGAAGCGCAGGCGGGCCCGGGCCGCCGTCGTCCGGTCGTGGTTGCCCCACGATTCGAGTGCCAGCACGTCGCAGAGTTCATTGAACTCCCAGAACTCCGCGGCGCCGTCGGCGTCGTCGTCGAGCGAGGCGGGGAGGCGCAGTTCGTCGATGCGGTGGGGTGCTGGATTCACCCGCACAGCCTAGCCGCGGTGCCGGCAACAGAAAAGACCGCCCCGCGGGTGCGGGACGGTCTTTGCTGGCGCCTGCCGCCGAGGGCGGCGCGGGCGCGGGGTCCGGAAGCTTACGCTTCGGTCAGGACCTTGGTGACGTTCGGGTCAACCGAGATGCCGGGGCCGAAGGTGGTGGCCACGGTGGCCTTCTGGATGTACCGGCCCTTGGAAGCGGACGGCTTGAGGCGCAGGACCTCTTCCAGTGCGGCTGCGTAGTTCTCGGCCAGCTTGACGGCGTCGAAGGAAACCTTGCCGATGATGAAGTGCAGGTTTGAGTGCTTGTCGACGCGGAAGTCGATCTTGCCGCCCTTGATGTCGTTGACAGCCTTGGTGACGTCAGCGGTCACGGTGCCGGTCTTCGGGTTCGGCATCAGGTTACGCGGACCCAGGACCTTACCGAGACGGCCAACCTTACCCATGAGGTCAGGGGTGGCGACGGCGGCGTCGAAGTCGGTCCAGCCGCCGGAGATCTTCTCGATCAGGTCGTCGGAGCCAACGAAGTCGGCGCCGGCTGCGATCGCGGCCTCGGCCTTGTCGCCGGTCGCGAAGACCAGGACGCGGGCGGTCTTACCGGTGCCGTGCGGCAGGTTGACCGTGCCGCGGACCATCTGGTCGGCCTTACGGGGATCGACGCCGAGGCGGAAGGCGACCTCAACGGTGGCGTCGAACTTGGACGGGTTGGTGTCCTTGGCGAGGGTCACTGCCTCGAACGGCGCGTAGAACTTCTCCGCGTCGATCTTGGCGGCGGCTGCCTCATATGCTTTGCTGCGCTTTGCCATGCTGCTGTTTCTCCTTGTGCAGTTGTGGTCTGCGGACCGCGCTGGGCCCTGCCACAGTCGGATATATCCGGACGGCGTGTCCGGGATTCCGATCTTTCGATAATTAGGGGGTGCCGGTTGCCCGACGGGTGCTGGTCACTGCCGTTCGCGGTGTTCCGCGGCGGTGCTCTCCCAGCGGGTGGGGGCTAGCCCTCGACGGTGATACCCATGGAGCGGGCGGTGCCGGCGATGATCTTCGCTGCGCCTTCGAGGCTGGTGGCGTTGAGGTCTTCCATCTTGGTGGAGGCGATCTCGTTGACCTGGGCCTGGGTCAGCTTGGCAACCTTGACGGTGTGCGGGGTAGCCGAACCCTTGGCGACGCCTGCAGCCTTCTTGATCAGCTCGGCGGCCGGCGGGGTCTTGGTGATGAACGTGAACGAGCGGTCCTCGTAAACGGTGATTTCAACCGGGATGACGTTGCCGCGCTGGGCTTCCGTTGCAGCGTTGTACGCCTTGCAGAATTCCATGATGTTGACACCGTGCTGGCCGAGCGCAGGACCGATCGGCGGGGCCGGGTTAGCGGCACCTGCCTGGATCTGCAGCTTGATGAGGCCGGTGACCTTCTTCTTGGGAGCCAATGTAGGGTCCTTCTCTCAATTTCGTCCTGGGACACAGGAGCGTGTCCCAGGTGGTTGGCCGCCATGGCGAGGCGGCCGGCCGCTCCGGGGCCGCAAAGCGGGCAGCCTGGAGCGAATTCTGTAATCGGTGCTAGATCTTGCTGACCTGGTTGAACGCCAGGGTGACCGGGGTTTCGCGCTCGAAGATGGAGACGAGGACCACCAGGGTCTGGGATTCGGGCTTGATCTCCGAGATCGTGGCGGGCAGGGTCTCGAACGGGCCCTCCTTGACGATGACGGACTCGCCAACCTCGAAGTCCACGGCAACCGGGGTCTGGTTCTGCTTGTTAACCGGCTTGCCCTTCTCGGCCTGCTCGCCCTCGAAGACGGGGGCCAGCATGGAGAAGACCTCGTCCAGGCGCAGCGGCACCGGGTTGTGGGCGTTGCCCACGAAGCCGGTCACGCCGGGGGTGTGGCGGACGGCGCCCCATGAGGCGTCGGTCAGGTCCATGCGCACCAGCACGTAGCCGGGGATCCGGACGCGGTTGATGATCTTGCGCTGGGCGTTCTTGATCTCGACGACTTCTTCCATCGGGACCTGGATTTCGAAGATGTAATCTTCCATGTCCAGGGTCTGGATGCGGGTCTCGAGGTTGGCCTTCACGCGGTTCTCGTAGCCGGCGTAGGAGTGGATGACGTACCAGTCACCTTCCTGGCGGCGCAGCTTGGCCTTGAATTCCTCGGCGGGGTCGGCTTCGGCCGCGGCGGCAGCGGCTGCCAGGGCATCGCCTTCTTCCGCCTCGCCCTCGTCCTCGGAGCCGGCGGAAGCCTCGTCCTCGGCGTCGTTCGCGTCAGCGTCGGCGGCGTCGTCGAATTGGGGCGCAGCAGCCGGAGCCTCGGACTCCTCCACGGCTTCCGCCGCGGCGTCCTGGCTCTTCTCCAGCTCAGTCTCAGTTACCTCGAGCTCCTGCTCAGACACTTGGTCTCCTGCTTCCTCATTGCCTAACATGCCTATTTAAATGACTCAATTCCGCACACCCCGTTACTGCCCCGATTTACCGGGGCGGCACGCGGCCTGCGGACGGTCGCCTTAGCGGTCCGTGGGACCCGTTCCGCCGAAGACCCAGCCGACGCCGGTCCCGAAGGCCAGGTCCAGCAGGGTGACGACGACCATCATGATGACCACGAACACCAGCACCACGAGCGTGTAGTTGACCAGTTCCTTGCGGGTGGGCGCGACGACCTTCTTCAGTTCGCCGATGACCTGGCGGAAGAAGAGTGCGATCCGGGCGAAGAAGCCTGCCTTGGGGGCTTTCTTGGCGGGGCGGCCTTTGGAGCTGCTGGCAGCTGTTTCGGTCACCTGACCCTCACTCATCCTCGCGATGTCGGATACCCGGCTCCGGACTGAACCATGGTTGCTGCGCTGGTTCCGGTGCATTCCGGAACAGCTTGCGCAGGGCAGACAGGACTCGAACCTGCAACCTGCGGTTTTGGAGACCGCTGCGCTACCAATTGCGCCACTACCCTATGGATTAAAAACCGTGCCGGCGGCGGACTGAACAGGTTTCCCTGAGGCGCACGCCATCATCGTGTTTTCAACACCGGAGATCCATTCTACGCATGAACTACGTCCACGTCGAACCGGCTCCCTGGCATCCCGGAGGATCCGGTGAACAGCATAGAGTAGATTCCGTCGAATCCCACATCCAGCCCCGTGCTGACGCGAAGAACGGACCCGCGATGCCTGCCGCCCGCATTTCCAAGCGCATTTCCGCCATAGCCGAATCCGCCACCCTGGCCGTCGATGCCAAGGCGAAGGCACTGAAGGCGGCTGGACGTCCGGTCATCGGGTTCGGTGCCGGCGAGCCCGACTTCCCGACTCCGGGCTACATCGTGGATGCCGCCATCGAGGCCGCCCGCCAGCCCAAGTACCACCGCTACTCCCCCGCCGGCGGGCTCCCCGAGCTGAAGCAGGCGATCGCGGAGAAGACTTTCCGGGACTCCGGCTACAGGTGCGAGGCGTCACAGGTCCTGGTGACCAACGGCGGCAAGCAGGCCGTCTACAACACCTTCGCCACGCTGCTGGATCCGGGCGACGAGGTCATTGTCCCTGCACCCTTCTGGACCACCTACCCGGAAGCCATCCGGCTGGCCGGCGGCGTGCCGGTGGAGGTCTTCGCCGGGCCGGAGCAGGGTTACCTGGTGACCGTCGAGCAGCTCGAGGCAGCCGTCACGGACCGCACCAAGATCCTGCTGTTCGTCTCCCCCTCCAACCCCACGGGCGCCGTCTACTCCCCCGAGCAGGTCACGGCGATCGGCGAGTGGGCCGCGGCCAAGGGCCTGTGGGTGGTCACCGATGAGATCTACGAGCACCTGACCTACGACGGCGTGCCGTTCACCTCGATCGCCACGGCCGTGCCGGCCCTCGGGGACAAGGTGGTCATCCTCAACGGCGTCGCCAAGACCTACGCCATGACCGGCTGGCGGGTGGGATGGATGATCGGCCCGGCCGACGTCATCAAGGCCGCCACCAACCTGCAGTCGCACGCGACCTCCAACGTCTCCAACGTTCCGCAGATCGCGGCACTGGCTGCGGTCTCCGGTCCGCTGACCGCCGTCGAGGAAATGAAGGTGGCCTTCGACCGCCGCCGCAAGGCGATCGTCTCTGGGCTGAACGCAATCGAGGGCGTCGACTGCCCCACCCCCAAGGGCGCGTTCTACGTCTACGCGGACGTCCGCGCACTGCTGGGCAAGGAGTTCCCTACGGCGAACGGGCCGGTGGCGCCGTCGACGTCGGCCGAGCTCGCCGCGCTGATCCTCGACGAGGTCGAGGTGGCCGTGGTTCCCGGTGAGGCGTTCGGTCCCTCCGGCTACCTGCGCCTGTCCTACGCCCTCGGCGACGAGGACCTGGCCACCGGCGTCGGACGCCTGCAGGAATTTCTGGGCAAGGCCAAGTAGCCGACGCTCCCTCACCTTCGGCAGCGAATCGAGCGACGCTCCCTCACATCCTTCCGGGACGTGAGGGAGCGTCCGCTTTAACCCGGCTAAACGTGAGGGAGCGTCGGTGTTAACCCGGCCGAACGTGAGGGAGCGTCGGGTTTTATGTCACCAGATCTGAGGGAGGGTCAGAGCAGGCGGCGTTCGGCGGCCCAGCGGGTCAGTTCGTGCCGGCTGGAGAGCTGGAGCTTGCGGAGCACGGCCGAGACGTGGGTCTCCACGGTCTTGATGGAGATGAACAGTTCCTTGGCCACCTCCTTGTAGCTATACCCGCGCGCGATCAGCCGCATCACCTCGAGTTCGCGGGCCGAGAGCCGGTCCAGCTCGTCGTCGGCGATGTCGGCGGGTGAGGTCCCGAAGGCGTCCAGCACGAAGCCGGCGAGCCGCGGGGAGAAGACCGCGTCCCCGCCCGCGACGCGGCGCACGGCGTTGCTGATTTCGGCGCCGGAGATGGACTTGGTGACGTAGCCGCGGGCCCCGGCGCGGATCACGGAGACGACGTCCTCGGCGGCATCGGAGACGCTCAGGGCCAGGAAGCGGGTTGTGCCCAGCAGTGCGGCGCAGCCGGCCAGGACGTCCCGGCCGCCGCCTCCGGTTCCGCCCGGCAGGTGCACGTCGAGCAGCACCACGTCCGGAAGGGCCTCGCCGATGACACGCACGGCGTCCTCGACGGTGGCGGCCTCCCCCACGACGGCGATCCCGGCGTCGAGGTCAGCCTTCAGGCCGGAGCGGAAGATGGCGTGGTCGTCCACGATCACCACCCGGGTGGCGGGGACGGGGGCTCCCGCGGGCAGGGGGCTGTCGGGCTGGCTGGTCATGGCATGTCCTTCGTGGTGGTGCCGGCGGGTGTGTGCCGAGTCGGTACGGGCGGGGTGGCGGCGGACGACGGCGTAGGCGTCGGTGCCGGTGCCTGGGCGGGAGTTGCCGGTGTGGCCGGCGACGCAGGCGGCGTCGCCGTGTCGGGGGCCAGGGGCAGGCTGAGCCGGACCTCGGTGCCGTCCGGGTTGCTGACGATCACAGCCGTTCCGCCGTGCCGCCGCATCCGGCCGATGATGGATTCCCTGACGCCGAGCCGGTCTGCGGGGATGGCGGCCGGGTCGAAGCCCGGGCCGCGGTCCTTGACGAAGATTTCCGCGGCCCCGCCGGTGGCTTCGAGGTACACGGAGACGGGGCCGCCGCCGTGCCGTGCGGCGTTGAGCATGGCCTCCCGCGCGGCCATGACGAGGGCCTCCAGCCGTCCGGTCATGGCGCTGTCCCCGACGCTGACGACGTCGACGGGCTGGCCCAGCGCGTCTTCCACCTCCGCGGCGGCGGCCTGAAGGGCATCCGAGAGCTGCCCCTCGTCACGTTCCGCGTTGCGGTACAGCCAGCCGCGGAGCTCGCGCTCCTGGGCCCGGGCCAGGCGGATGACGTCCTGTTCGTTGCCGGCCCGGCGCTGGATCAGCGCGAGGGTCTGCAGCACCGAGTCGTGCAGGTGGGCGGCGATCTCGGCCCGTTCCGTGGCGCGGACCCGGCCCTCCCGTTCGGTCTCGAGGTCGCGCCAGAACTTCAGCCCCCAAGGCAGCAGCACCAGCGCGACGCCGCCCAGGACCGCCACCGAGGCCAGGAGTGCGAGCCAGGTCTGCTGCCAGGATCCGGAGCCGGAAACCATCACCAGGACCCCGGCCACCACCAGCGCCAGGCCGGCCGCGAGCCGTGCCCAGCCGCCGGCCTGGTTTGCCTTGGCCTTGTCCATGATCCCGGTCCGGCGGGTCTCATCCAGTTGCATCCAGGCGATGGCGGCGCCGCCGAGGATCGCGGCCACGGGAATCAGGGTTCCCAGCGGGACGTCCAGTCCCAGCAGCCGCGCCACCAGGATCCCGGCGGCCAGCAGCAGCCCGACGCCCAGGAGGATCTCCTTCCCGTAGGGCATGCCGGCAAGCCGGAAACGCCACGGCTCCCCGGCGGTGGCCGTGTTTCCTTGGGCGTCCGGGGATTGCACGGGGGCGCTCACGGCGGGGGCGATGGGCGACGCCGGACGCCGGGCGTTGCGGCGGGCGCTCTCGTCCGCCGTCGGCACCATGATCCAGAGCCAGGCGTAGAACGCGACGCCAGCGCCGCCGGCGAACGCGGCCACCACCATGCCGGCGCGGATCATCTGCACGGGCCAGCCCAGGTGGCGGGCGAGCCCCGCGCAGACACCGGCAATCATGCGGTCGCCGCCGCGGGTCAGCGGTGGGCGGAGGGGCGCGGTGGTCATGGATCCATCCAAGCACGGCAGGGGCCTTCCGGAGGCGGTTCACGGCCCGAACCGGGGGCCGGTCAGGGACCGGTCAGGGGTTTCCCCAGTAGAGCGGACGGTCCCGCGGGCGGGAGGATCGAACTATGAACACGCACCCTGACCCAGATGAGGTCCCGGCCGCCGGCAGCCAGCCGGACGGCCGTCCCGCCAGTGACCCGGCGGACAGCACGGCGGACGCCTCCGCGCCCTCGCCTTCCGGACCGTCGCAGGCCTCCTCGCAGGCCTCTTCGGCGGAACCGGACGGCGCGCCCCGGTATGCGCCGCCGTCGTACGCCCCGCCGCCCTACACCCCTCCGCCCGGTGGCACCCCGCCATACACCCCGCCCCCGGGCCCTCCCTACGCCGGCGACCGCCGGCCGGCCGGGTCGCAGCAGAACTTCTTTGACTGGATCCGCAGCCACGGCATTTACCGGGGCCGCGAGCGCTGGGTGGCCGGCGTGGCCAGCGGCATCGCCCAGCGGTTGGGCGTCGATCCACTGATTGTGCGTGGCATTTTGATTGTCCTGACGGTCTTCGCCGGCGTCGGGGTCCTGCTGTACGGGCTGGCCTGGGCCTTGCTGCCCGAACCCGACGGCCGGATCCACGTCCAGGAGGCGGCCGCCGGACGGTGGAGCACCGGTATGACCGGCGCGCTGATCACCACGCTGATCGGCTTCCCGAGCCTGGGCAACGGCGTCTGGGGCTGGGACCGGTACGGTTTCGGCGCCGTCGTGTGGACTGTCTTCTGGGTGGGCGGGGCGATCTACGCTTTCTACTACTTCTCCCAGCGGGGCAGGACGCGCCGGCCCGCCGAGACCCACGGCGCCGGGTTCCCGCCGCAGGGCCCGGCGGCAACCGGACCTGCTGCAACCGGCCCTGCTGCAACCGGCCCTGCTGCAACCGGCCCGGGATCGTCCGGTCCGGCACCGGCCGGGACCGGCACCCCGGCGGGTTCCCCGTCGGGTGGCACCCCGCCCGTGGGCACCTATCCGGCCGCCTCGTATCCCACCACGACCTATCCCACCGGACCGGACTACACGGCGTCCCTCGCGGCCCCCGCGCCGGGCCATACCGCAGGCCGGTCCGCATATGCGACGGTGCCCGCTCCGAAGGTCCGGTCCGCTGGTCCCGGCGCTCCCGCCGTCGCCGTCACGACCGGCCTCGCGCTCCTGGCGGGCGGCGGGCTCAAGGCGCTCGACGCCGTCCACGCCATCACTCTGGGGCCCGCCGGCAACGCCGTGGTCTGGGCCGTGGGGGCCGCCGTCCTGGGCCTCGGCATCCTGGTCTGCGGCCTGCGCGGCCGCGGCGCCGGCATCCTCAGCTTCTTCGCCGTGGTGGCGCTGGTCACCGGTGCGGTCTACGGCCTGGTCCCGAACGCGGACCGGGCACGGTTCCAGAACGTCGACTGGGCGCCCACCACCATCGGGCAGGCCGCGGACGGCTTCGACATCACCGGCGGCAGCGGCACGGTGGACCTGACCCGGCTGGACCTGAACGCACCGTTAGGCTCCGACGTCGTGGTGCCCCTGGACGCGACCGCCAGCAACATCACCGTGCTGATTCCGCGTAACGTCCCCGTGCAGATCCGGGCGGACCTGACGATGGGAAACCTCAACGACTCCAACGGCAACCATGGCGGCATGACCAGCCAGCAGAGCGACTACAACACGGACGTCGCCGGGTCCCGCCTGGTCATCAAGGTCTCCGGCACCCTGAGCAACATCACCGTGAAGGAAGGGAACTGACATGAGCAGCTACGACCCGGGAACCGCCCCGGACGGCACCCCGTTGGTCACGGAGAACGCACCCGCCAGCGAGGGCGCCCGGGTGGGGACGGTGGTGTGGGGGTTGATCGTGCTGGCCCTCGCCGCCCTGATCATCATTTCCCGCCTGGGCCTGGTGGTCCTGAACGGGACCTACGTCCTGATCGGCCTGATGATCGGGGCCGGAGCGGCCCTCGTGATCGGCGGACTGGTCTCCGCCCGCAAGCGTGACAAAGCCACTACTACAAGGAAGTCTTAATCCATGGAAAAGTTCTTCAGTATTGTCCGGGGCCTCGGCCTGCGCCGGGGACCGCAGCGGTGGCTCGGCGGTGTCTGCGGCGGCATCGCGGCCAGGCTCAACGTGGACGTCGCCTACGTCCGGATCGCGTTCCTCCTCTTCGCCCTGCTGCCCGGCCCGGCCTTCGTGTTCTACCTGGCCGCCTGGGCCCTCCTCCCGGACCAGCAGAACGCCATCATCGCCCAGACGTTCCTGGAGCGCCGCGCGAACCGCCCCTGACCCCGGCTCATGACTGACGCTGCCCCCGCCACTGCCTGTGGCGGGGGCAGCGTGCGTCCGGGCCTCCGGGACCGGTTTGTGTCCTGCCCCACATCCCCGGCTAAACTTCTTGGTGAGCTCAGCGTGGCGCTCTGCCCGTATACCTTCAAACCAGGATTTGAGCCCAGACATGAAAATTGGAATCCTCACCAGCGGCGGCGACTGCCCCGGACTGAACGCCGTCATCCGTGGCGCCGTTCTCAAGGGCATCGCGGTCCACGGCCACGAGTTCGTGGGATTCCTGGACGGCTGGCGCGGTGTCGTCGAGGGCGACATCATCGAGATTCCCCGGACCATGGTCCGCGGCATCGCCAAGCAGGGCGGCACCATCCTGGGCACCTCCCGCACCAACCCGTTTGAAAACAACGGCGGCCCCGAGGTCATCAAGGCCCATATGGACCGGCTGGGCATCGACGCCATCATCGCGATCGGCGGCGAGGGCACCCTCGCGGCCGCCAAGCGCCTCACCGACGCCGGCCTCAAGATCGTCGGCGTCCCCAAGACCGTCGACAACGACCTCGACGCCACGGACTACACCTTCGGCTTCGACACTGCCGTCGAAATCGCCACCGAGGCGATCGACCGGCTGCGGACCACCGGTGAATCCCACCACCGCACCATGATCGCCGAGGTCATGGGCCGGCACGTCGGCTGGATCGCCCTGCACGCCGGCATGGCCTCCGGCGCCCACGCCATCCTCATCCCCGAGCAGCAGGCCTCCATGGAGCAGATCACCGAATGGGTGGTCTCCGCCCATGAGCGCGGCCGCGCACCTCTGGTGGTCGTCGCGGAGGGCTTCGTCCCCGAGGGCCAGGAATCGCCGCACTCCGAGCGCGGACTGGACACCTTTGGCCGCCCCCGGCTGGGCGGCATCGCCGAACTGTTGGCCCCCGAACTTGAGGCCCGCACCGGCATCGAAACCCGCGCCACGGTCCTCGGCCACATCCAACGCGGCGGCGTCCCCACAGCCTTCGACCGGGTCCTCGCCACCCGCCTCGGCATGGCGGCCATCGACTCTGTGGTGGAGGAGCGCTGGGGCACCATGGTCTCGCTCAACGGCACGGACATCGTCCACGTCGGTTTCGAGGCCGCCCTGGGCAACCTCAAGAGCGTCCCGCAGCACCGCTACGAGGAAGCCGCCGTCCTCTTCGGCTAGGCCGCCGCAGCCGGGGTGGGCCGGCGCAGTTACCGGTCTGGGTAGGGTTGAACCATGACACTCACGCCCGGCTCCGCCGACATCATCCAGCTCGCGTGGGCCCGCCGTTTGGGGCTCGACGACGGCGCGTTCGCGGCCTCCGGCGGGCAGCGCCTCACACGCGTAGTCGACGACGCCCGGGCGCTGCAGTTCGTCCGGCTGTTCGGCGGTTCGGCCTTGGTGGGACCGGGTTGGGCGCTGGAAGCCGCCGAAGCCTACTCCGACGAGGCGCTGGCCCAGCACGTCACACTCCTGACGATCACCCGTGCCCGGGGCGGCCACGGCCTCGGCGCCGCAGCCCTCTTCTTCGCCGATGACCTGCCCCTCAGGCAGCCTGCCGAGGAGCTCACCGTCTCCCACGGCAACCCCGAGGCCATCGAGCTCGAGGGCCTGTGCCCGCCGGATGATGTCAACGAGGTTGGCCTGGCGGACCTGGAAAACCGGTTCACCATCATGCACGTCGAGGACGGCCACCGTTCCCCCGTGGCCTGCGGCGCCTACAGCGAGTGGGAGGGCATCTTGGCGCACCTTGGGGTCCTGGTGGCACCGGAGTGGCGCCGGCGCGGGCTCGGGACGCTGGCCGCTTCGATAGCCGCCCACGAGGCCCTCGCCTCAGGGTTGACCCTGCAGTGGCGTGCCGATGTCAGCAACAAGGGTTCGCTGGCCCTCGCCCGGAGCCTGGGCTTCACCGCCGGCGGAATCCAGACCAGCGTCCTGCTGGGCTAGAGCAGCCCCTGCGGCCCCGGCCCCTCAGGGCCGCTCGACGGGGCGTCCCGTCGAGCGGCCCTGGAGCGAATCGACTTAGACCTGCCGGGCTTCCACGCCGTCGGCCACGGCGTCGCGGCCCTCCTTGGCGGGCTCCGCCGTCGCAGACTCCGTCGTCGGCTTGGACTCTGTTGCCGGAGCCGTCCACGGCTGGGTGACCTGGGGCTTGGCGAAGAACAGCGTCACGGCTGCACCGAGCAGGATGACGACGGCGGGCAGCAGGATGGACTGGCCCATCGCCGTCGAGAACCCCCCATGCAGCTGCGGCGGCAGCGCGCCGCCAAAGGCCATCGGGCTGGCGTTGCCGGCCGATCCCGGCGCGGCGGGAAGCTCTGCGGCCAGCCGGGACTGGATCAACACGGCAATCGCGGCGCTGCCCAGGACGGCGCCGATCTGTCGGGTGGTGTTGTAGACGCCTGAGCCGGCGCCGGCCTGCCGCGGCGGCAGGTTGCGGGTGGCGGTGGAGCTCAGCGGAGCCCAGATACCGGCGTTGGCGAAGCCGAGGACGGTGCTGGGCAGCAGGAACAGCCAGATGGGCGTGTCCGGGTGCATCAGCGAGGAGTTCCAGAAGAGGGCCACGGACATCAGGACCAGACCGGTGGCCGTGATGTACTTCGGGTTGACCCGGTCGATGATGCGACCCACCACCGGGGCCAGGCCGCCGGAGATAACTGCCATGGGCACCATCATCAGCGCCGACTGCGTGGGCGTGAGGCCGCGGACCACTTGGTAGTAGAAGATCAGGGGCAGGCCGAACCCGGTGACCGTAAAGCCAACCGAGGTGATGGCGATATTGGCCAGCGAGAAATTGCGATCCTTGAACAGGCCAAGTGGCAGGAGCGGTTCACCCTTGTTGAAGTGCTGCCAGAGGACGAAGCCTACGAGCACGATGATGCCGGCGATGATCAGGCCCCACACGGTGATCGGGCCGCTGATGGTGCCCCAGTTGAAGGTTTCACCCTCCTGGATGCCGAACACCAGCAGGAACAGGCCGACGGCGCTGAGCAGGACGCCGGGAATGTCGAACTTGTGCGGGTGGGTGCCCAGCGCCGGGACGAACCGCAGTGCCAGCACGAAGCCGACGATCCCGACCGGAATGTTGATGAAGAAGATCCATTCCCAGCCAAGCCCGTCCACCAAAACACCGCCCAGGATGGGGCCCACCAGGGTGGCGACGCCGGCGGTGGCGCCCCAGATGCCCATGGCGGCACCGCGGCGGTCCGGCGGGAAAATCCTGGTGATGACGGCCATGGTCTGCGGCGTCATCAGCGCGGCGCCGAGGCCCTGCAGCACGCGGGCCGCGATCAGAGTCTGGATGTCGCCGGAAAGCCCGCACCAGAGTGAGGCAAGGGTGAAGACCACCAGGCCGGTGAGGTAGAGCCGCTTCGGACCGAAGCGGTCGCCCAGGCGTCCGGTGATCAGCAGCGGCACCGCGTAGGCCAGCAGGTAGGCGCTGGTCACCCAGATCACCGAGTTGATGTCGGCGTTGAGTCCTTCCATGATCTTCGGGTTCGCCACCGAGACGATGGTGGTGTCGATCAGGATCATGAAGAACCCAATCACCAGGGACCAGAGGGCCGCCCAGGGCCGCGCTACGTTTTCCATCGGTTCTTCCTTTAGGTGCTTACTGCCGGGGTGAAGGTGGAGCGTTGAGACTACAGCCGGGGTGGGACAGCCAGGTCAGCGCAACAGGGCGAGGATCTCACTGCGCGCGAACATGGTGGCCGCGTCCCGGGCGGAGGGGCTGCCGGCGTCGGGGTCTGCACCGGCGTCGACCAGTGCCTCGACCACGTCGCGGTAACCCTTGAAGACGGCGCCGGCCAGCGGGGTCTGGCCGCGGTCGTTGGCGGTGTTGGCCTCCCCGCCGTGGCTCAGGATCAGCCGCACCGTCTCCGCGTGGCCGTGGTAAGCGGCCAGCATCAGGAGGGAGTCCCCGGAGGCGGTGCTCAGCGTCGCGGGGGCGCCGGCGGAGAGGTACGCCGCCAGAAGCGGCGTGTCACCCTCCCGGGCGGCGTCGAAAAGCCGGTGCGCGAGGTCGACGGTGTCCGCGTCGGGGGCCTGCGTGGCTGAATGCTGTTCGCCGGTCATCGGGGGCTCCTCAGGAATCCGGTCTGCCGGCCGACGACCTGGCCCGCGTCGGGCGCGACCACGAGTTCCTGGGCCGCGGGGTAGGTTTCGGTACCATCGGCGACGGTCAGGACCTGCGCCGGATCGGCGGAGCGCTTGATCACCGCGAGGGCCACCGGGCCCATTTCGTAGTGCTGGCCCACCGAAGTCACGGTGCCGACCTTCTTGTCCCCGGCGAGCACGTCACTGCCGACGGCGGGCAGCGTGTGCTGGGAGCCGTCGAGCTGGAGGAACACCAGGCGGCGGGGCGGGTGGCCGAGGTTGTGGACGCGGGCGACGGTTTCCTGGCCTTTGTAGCAGCCCTTGGCCAGGTGGACGGCCGTGCGGAGCAGGTCCAGCTCGTGCGGGATGGTTTTCTCGTCGGTCTCAGCACCCCAGCGCGGACGCCAGGCGGCGATGCGGAGCGCCTCCGCAGCGAGGGTGCCGGCGAGGGGGCGCTCCCCCACCGTGGCTTCCAGGTCCACTGCGGGGACCAGGTATTCGAACCACGGCCGCTCCAGCCCGGGGTGCTCCTGCTCGGCCACGACGGCGTAGGAGTACCCTCCGGCGCCGACGTGCGGCCACGGATCCTCCCAGACGGTCAGACGGTCCCATTCGGGGACAGCCCGGGTGCTGCCCAGCACGGCCCAGTCCGCGGAGACGTCGGCGATCTCCACCCGGAGCATGAACTTCATCCGGTTCAGCCACTCCGCCAGCGGGGCGGCCTCCGCGGCCTCGACGATCAGCCAGGTGGTGGCGCCGTCGTCGACGACGCGGGCGTCGAATTCGATCCGGCCCTGCACGCTGAGCAGCAGCAGCTCGGTGGACCGGCCCGGGGGCAGGGCCGTGACCTGCTGCGAGGACAGGGTGTTGAGCCAGCTCAGGCGGTCGGGTCCGGTGACCGTGACCACCCCGCGGTGGGAGAGGTCGACGACGGCGGTGCCGGCCGCCAGGGCGCGCTGCTCCCGCAGGGGCTCGCCGTAGTGGGCGGCCACGCCGGCGTCGGGTCCGGCGGCCTCCACGGCTCCTGGGCGCGACAGCAAAGGGCTCTTGGTGCTCATATGAAGTAGAAGTCCTCTGTCCTCAGCGGTATTCCGGATTTTCGAAGTCAAAACGGGTGCCCGATTTCCAGGCCTCGGGCAGGTTGCCGTAGGCCGGGATGCCGCCGGCATCCTTGAGCGTCCGGGCCAGGTGCAAAAGGTTCCAGGTCATGAACGTGGCGTTGCGGTTGGTGAAGTCGTTCTCCGGGCCGCCGGAGCCCTCATCGAGGTAGCTGGGACCGGGACCCACGGCGCCGATCCAGCCGGCGTCGGCCTGGGGCGGGATGGTAAAACCGATGTGCTGCAGGCTGTAGAGCACGTTCATGGCGCAATGTTTGATGCCGTCCTCGTTGCCGGTGATGAGGCACCCGCCGACCTTGGGGTAGAACGCCCACTGGCCCCGGGAGTTCAGTTCGCCGGAGTGGGCGTAGAGGCGTTCGATGAGTTTCTTGGTCTGCGAGGAGTTGTCGCCCAGCCAGATGGGGCCGGCGACGACGACAATGTCCGCGTCCCGCACCGCCGGGTACAGCTCCGGCCACGCGTCGGTGGACCAGCCGTGCTCGCGCATGTCCGGATACACGCCGCTGGCGATGTCGTGATCGACGGTCCGGATGACCCGGGTGGTGACGCCCTGCTTCTCCATGATCCGGCGGCTGATCTGGATCAGCCCGTCCGTGTTGGAGGTCTCGGGCGACTTCTTCAGTGTGCCGTTGAAGAAGACGGCGGAGAGGTCGTCGTAGCGGCGCTTGCCGGCTTCGCTGGTCTGCGGATCATTCATGGCACTGCTCCCTTTGTTGGCACTGCTCCCCGCGTTCGATGCGGACTTATGGAAAGCCGGCGGCGGGGAGCGGTCCCGGGCAGCTGCGCTGTCAGCCGACCTTGCTGAGAATGGCGGAGGCGTGGGCTTCCAGGCCGCTGCCGCCGTCGCCGGCCTGGCTCTTGCCGGCTGCAACGTCCCACCGCCAGAGGAGGTTCCCGTCCACCAGCCCGAAGATGCGGGTGGCCGCGGTGTAGTCCTTGGAGTGGCTGCCGCGCATCACCAGGTCCGTGCTGAGCTGGATCTGCGGGCCCTTGATCTGGCCGTAGTACAGCTCGGAGATGCCGCCCGGGTGGGCGATGGAGACGGAGATATCGAACCCGCCGTCGGCGTTGCGGAGCTCCTCGACCTCTTCGGCGCTCTTGAACACGGGGACGATGTCGGCCGGGATCAGGCCGGGACCGCCGTCCTCCTCGCGCTGCTTCCGGTCGAGGGCCCAGAAGCCGGTCTCCACCGTCAGCGGTCGCAACTTGGTGCCCTCGTCGTCGGTCAGCCACGATTCGGCCCGGTACTGCAGGTAGGGCAGGCCGTTGTGGGTGAAGGAGACGTGCTGCAGGAAGTGCTCGGAATCCTCGTCGCCGGCGCCGAGCCGGCCGCGGCCTTCCCACTCACCAATGAGCCAGGACAGCGGAACGATTTCGGGCGTCAGATCGGTGGGGATCTCAATGGGCACGGCGTTGACCTCTAAAGCGACGGTTTCCGGGCGGTTGCGGGGTGGTGGTTACTTCTGGCCCTTGAAGAGGCGGTAGACCACGAAACCGGCGAACCAGGCCATGGACAGGCCGGCCACGGCAAGCAGGACAAGGAAGAAGATTTCAAATGCAAGTACGGACATGATGACATCCTAACGCGTTAGTGGATGAGGAGTTTATCGATGAAGTAGGCCAGGGATCCGACGGCGGAGACCGGTCCCAGCCCCATTCCGAGGACCGCGGCGAGGTTCAGGGTTTCGCCGCGGATAATCACGAGGCGGCGGAAGCTGACCAGCACGGCGCCGACGACTATTCCAACCAGTGCCGCGGGCACCACGGCGATGTTCGAGATCGCCAGGCCCGCGAGCGGCCCGGCGAGGCCGGCCCCGACGATGCCCAGGGGCGCCACCACCCGGTCCGGCCAGCGGATCAGCCCGGCCGCGAGCGCGATCGCCGCGCTGATGGCGGCGATGAGCAGCATCTCCTTGCCCCCGTTGAACCGGGAGCAGGCGATCCAACCGGCGCCGAGGCAGGAGAGCAGGACGCCGGCGCAGGAGCCCAGGGTCGATTCGAGCCGCTGCGCCTGGCCGGTGCCGCGGATCAGCTGCATGACGAACACGGCCATCACGCCGGCGGCGACGAAGGCCGGGGTCCAGGCCAGGAAGGCCGGACCGGGCAGGTAGGTTGCGGCTACCGCGGAGCCGATCCCCGGCAGGCCGATCAGCGCGGCGAGGGTCTTTTTGGCCGGAATGCCCAGGAAGTGCGGCCAGCCGAAGCCAACGAGGGCGGCGGTCAGCACGGCGACGGCCAGCAGGACCTCCGGGGTGGAGTAGGCTCCGGCGACGATCGCGGCGAGGCCGGCCAGGCCGATAACACCGACGCTCCAGGACTTCATGCGCTGCTTCCCAATGCGGTTCTCCCCCGTGCGGCTCTGTTGACTGCCGTGTTGGCTCTCTGTGGACTGCGGTTCTTCCCGCGGCGGTTCTCCGGTCAATCCTGCCCTATATGAACGTTTTGTGTCGCAGCGGCGGGCGCGGCAAGCCGCGAAACCGTGCCCGAGGGAGGGCGTTTGGGTATACTCAGAGCCTCAGCTACGCTCCCCCGGCCGGCCCCACCCAGGGTTGCACCAGACTTCAAGCAGGGCTCCGCACACCGGAGCCCGGACCGGGAGTCCAGTACCGGCCGGTGAAAGCCCGGCACAAACGCCCAACGATGCGCGGACACCCCTTGGAGGAACCATGTCGCACATCCTGTTATTGACGAACAGCACCGGCTCATCGGTGGACGTCCTGCCTGCGCTTGAGTTGCTCAACCACCGGGTCCACATCCTGCCGGCGGAGCCCACGGCACTGCTCGAGACCGACCCGTGCGACATCGTCCTGCTCGACGCGCGCAAGGACCTGGTGGGCGCCCGCTCCCTGACCCAGCTCCTGAAGGCCACCGGCCTCAGCGCCCCGCTGATGCTGATCCTCACCGAGGGCGGCATGGCCGCCGTGTCCTCCGCGTGGGCCGTCGACGACATCCTGCTCGAGTCCGCCGGCCCTGCCGAGGTGGAGGCCAGGATCCGGCTCGGCATCGCCCGCGCCATGCCGGACCAGGATGACACCCCAACGGAGATCCGCGCGGCCGGCGTCGTGATTGACGAGGCCAGCTACACCGCCCGGGTCAACGGCGCCGTGCTGAACCTGACGTTCAAGGAATTCGAACTGCTGAAGTATCTGGCCCAGCACCCCGGACGGGTGTTCACCCGCCAGCAGCTGCTCACCGAGGTCTGGGGCTACGACTACTACGGCGGCACCCGCACCGTCGATGTGCACGTCCGGCGTCTGCGCGCCAAGCTGGGCGCGGACCACGAAAACCTGATCAGCACCGTACGCAACGTCGGCTACCGGCTCACCCTCGCCCGGCAGCCGGACGAGGAGCTCTCCGAGGCGTAGCCCCGGCGGCGTAGCGGAGAGACTCTCCGACATAAACCGCAAATCACAATAAGCGGAAAACAGAAAGGCCCCGGACCATCAGGTCCGGGGCCTTCCTATGCGCCGTACGGCGCTTTGTGGAGGACATACGGGTCGAACGTATCGAGGCCACCCCACTGGTGGATCCCCCTCACATTCCGGAACAGCGATCTGATCAATCGATCCCTGTGCCGGATGAGTTACCGACTATACGCATCCGCCGGCGATGCATCAAATCCGACGGATACCCCCTCCCCGGGCCCGGGGACGTATAGCCTTGCACCATGAGTCCCGCGCACCCGGAAAACTGGCCCGTACTCACCCTGCAGGGAGCTGTCGATGAGCAGCTGCTGCGCGATGTCAGGACGCTGGTGGCCGCCGCGGAGGAATCCGACGGCAACCCGCCCCTGTCCGAGCAGACGCTGGTCACCCTGCGCGCCGCGGACGCCGGGCCGCATTCGGTGATGACCCTGGCGCTCTACTCCCCCGACTATTCCGGCAAGGCGACGGACGCCGACGCCGCCCCCCAGACTGCCGCCACTCCCGCCGGTCCGCACGGCAACGACCTGGCCGGCGTCGCCGTCGTGATCGGGGAACCGGACGGCGGCGCGGTGCTGGAGGTGGCGGTGCACCCCAGCTACCGCAACCAGGGCGTCGCGGACCGTCTGGTCAGTGAACTGCAGCGCGTCCGCGGCTTCGACGGCCTGAAGGCGTGGTCGCACGGCAACCACGAGGCGGCGGCGGACCTTGCCGCCCGGTACGGGTACGTCCCGGTCCGGGAGCTGTGGAAGATGCGGCTGGCCACGGCAGCCTCGGATTTGCCCGATGTGCCGCTGCCGGAGGGCGTGACCCTGCGCGGCTTCGAGCCGGGACGGGACGAGGAGGCCTGGCTGGCGGTGAACCGTGCCGCGTTCGCCCACCACCCCGAACAGGGCGCCATGACCCGGGCCGACCTGGACGCCCGGATGGCCGAGGACTGGTTCAGCCCCGAGGGATTCCTGCTCGCCGAGGACGCCTCCGGGCGGCTGTTGGGCTTCCATTGGACCAAGATCCATCCCCGGCACGGCGACCACCCCGCGATCGGCGAGGTCTACGTCGTCGGCGTCGCCCCGGAGGCCCAGGGCACCGGACTGGGCAAGGCCCTCACCGTCGCCGGGATCCGGCACCTCCAGCGTCAGGGCCTGCACGCGGTGATGCTGTACGTCGACGGCGACAACATCCCCGCCGTCGCGCTCTACCGCCGGCTCGGCTTCACCCGCTGGGACATGGACGTCATGTACGCCCCGCGGACCGCCGGCTAAGCCGCACCACGGCCGCCGGACCAGGCGTCAAACGGGCTCACCGGGGTGCGAATCCTTGTAAGGTTGAAGCTACATCGCGCCAGCATTAGGAGAGACCATGCAACGGGACCAAGCCGGGACGGCCACGTCTGAGGCCGGAACGCAGAACAGCTCCTCCCGGCCGGCGCGGGCCCGGTTCGGCTCCTCCGAAGTTCCCGCCTCGCGCGCCACCCAGGACCGGATCGACATCCCGGAGTTCGCCCCGAACCTCGAACCCGAGGGCGACATCAGCCCGGACCGATTCCTGGACCGCGAGCTGAGCTGGCTGGCCTTCAACGCCCGCGTCCTGGAACTGGCCGAGGATCCGAACCTGCACCTGCTGGAGCGGGTCAGCTTCCTGTCCATCTTCGCCTCCAACCTGGACGAGTTCTTCATGGTCCGGGTGGCCGGCCTCAAGCGCCGCATCGCCACCGGACTCGCCGTGCCGTCCCCCGCAGGGCTGAGCCCCATGCAGGTCCTGGAACAGATCGGCGAGGAGGCGCACCGCCTGCAGCAGCGCCACGCCCGGGTCTGGGCCGAGCAGATCCGCCCGGCCCTGGCCTACGAGCACATCCACCTGATGCACTGGGACGAGCTGGACGACCAGGCTAAGGACCAGCTCAGCGCCATGTTCGCCGAGAAGGTCTTCCCGATCCTGACGCCGCTGGCCGTGGACCCCGCCCACCCGTTCCCCTACATTTCCGGGCTCTCCCTGAACCTCGCCGTCGTGGTCCGCAACCCGGTCAGCGACAAGGAACTCTTCGCCCGCGTCAAGGTCCCCGACCAGCTGCCGCGACTGATCTCCATCGATGGCCCGCGCGCCGGGTCCGTGCCCGGCCGGGTGGCCCGTTTCATCGCACTCGAGGAAGTCATCGCCGTCCACCTGGACCAGCTGTTCGCCGGCATGGAGGTGCTGGAGCACCACACCTTCCGCGTGACCCGCAACGAGGACGTCGAGGTCGAAGAGGACGACGCCGAGAACCTGCTGCAGGCGCTGGAAAAGGAACTGCTGCGCCGCCGCTTCGGCCCGCCCGTCCGGCTGGAACTCACCAACGACATCAACCCCAACATTCGGGCGCTGCTGATCCGTGAGCTGGGCGTCGAGGAATCCGAGGTGTACTCCGTGCCCGCGCCGCTGGACCTGCGCGGCCTCTCCGTCGTCGCCGGGATCGACCGGGCGGACCTGCACTACCCCAAGCACGTCCCGCACACCTCCCGCTACCTGAACGAGTCCGAGACCTCGAAGGCGGCCAACGTCTTCGCGGCGATGCGCCGCCGGGACATCCTGCTGCACCACCCGTACGACTCGTTCTCCACCTCGGTCCAGGCGTTCCTGGAGCAGGCCGCCGCGGACCCCAAGGTCCAGGCCATCAAGCAGACCCTGTACCGCACCTCCGGTGACTCGCCGATCGTCGACGCCCTGATCGACGCCGCCGAGGCGGGCAAGCAGGTCCTGGCCCTGGTAGAGATCAAGGCCCGCTTCGATGAGCAGGCCAACATCTCCTGGGCCCGGAAGCTCGAGCAGGCCGGCGTGCACGTGGTTTACGGCATCGTGGGCCTGAAAACCCACTGCAAGCTCTCCCTGGTGGTGCGCCAGGAAGTGGACGGGCTGCGCCGCTACTGCCACATCGGCACTGGCAACTACCACCCCCGCACCGCCCGCTACTACGAGGACCTGGGCCTGCTGACCGCCAACGAGCAGGTGGGCGAGGACCTGTCCCGGCTGTTCAACCAGCTCTCCGGCTACGCTCCCAAGTCCACATTCAAGCGGCTGCTCGTGGCGCCGCGGTCCGTCCGGTCCGGCCTGATTGACCGGATTGAAACCGAGATCCGCAACGCCCGGGCCGGCATCGCTTCCCGGGTGCAGATCAAGGTCAACTCCATGGTCGACGAGGCCATCATCGACTCCCTCTACCGGGCCTCGCAGGCCGGCGTGAAGGTGGACGTGATCGTCCGCGGCATCTGCTCGCTGCGGCCGGGCGTCCCGGGCCTGAGCGAGAACATCACGGTCCGCTCCATTTTGGGCCGGTTCCTGGAACACTCGCGCGTCTTCGCCTTCGCCAACGCCGGGGACCCCGTGGTCTACATCGGCTCCGCGGACATGATGCACCGCAACCTGGACCGCCGGGTCGAGGCCCTGGTCCAGCTCTCCAGCAGCGACGACGTCACCTACGTGCTGGACATGCTCCGCCGGTACATGGATCCCGCGACGGCAAGCTGGCACCTGGACCGCAGCGGCGAATGGTCCCGCCACCACCTCGCCGAGGACGGCACCGAACTGCAGGACGTCCAATCCTGGCTGCTCGCGTCCCGTTCCCGGCAGCGCCCGGCGAGCCTGCGCTAGGGCCGCCGGTAGTGAACAGCGACGCGCTGGCAGCCGACCAGACCGAGCATGCCGGCGAAACGATCGCCGTCGTCGCCGCCGGGGCCCTGCCCTGGCGGGTAAAGAAGGACAAGCTGGAGGTCCTGCTGATCCACCGGCCCCGCTACGACGACTGGTCCTGGCCCAAGGGAAAACTGGATCCGGGCGAAACGGTTCCCGAGTGCGCGGCGCGGGAGGTCTCCGAGGAAATCGGCCTGCGGGCGCCGCTGGGCATCCCCCTGCCGCCGATCCACTACCGGGTCAACGCCGGGCTGAAGGTGGTGCACTACTGGGCGGTCGACGTCGACGGCGCTCCCCTGCACCCGGACGGCAAGGAAGTGGACAGTGTCCTCTGGTGCGCGCCGGAGAAGGCCGCCCGCCTGCTCACCAATCCCTCCGACCGCGCCCCGCTGGACGCCCTGGTGGCAGCCCACGAGCGGCACGAGCTGGAGACCTGGCCCCTTGTGGTGATCCGACACGCCAAGGCCAAGCCCCGCTCCTCCTGGTCCAAGGCTGAGGGCGACCGTCCGCTGGCCGCCACCGGGACCCGCCAGGCCCAGGCCGTGGGCCGGCTGTTGCAGGCGTGGCGCCCTTCCCGGGTGGTCACCAGCCCGTGGCTGCGCTGCGTCGCCACCGTCGCGCCCTACGCCAAGGCCGTGGAGGCCAAGGTCAAGCTGCACGATTCGCTCACCGAACACCTGCACAGCCGCAGCCCGCACAAGACTGCCAACGTGGTGGAGGGCCTGTTCGACAAGGAACGGCCGGTGGCGCTGTGCACGCACCGCCCGGCGCTCCCCACCGTGTTCGCGCAGCTGGGCAAGCACATGAACTCCCGGCTCCGCGCCCTGCTGCCGGAGTCGGATCCGTATCTTGCGCCGGGCGAACTCGTGGTCTGCCACGTCTCGCGGGTCAAGGGCAAGGTCATCGCCGTGGAGCAGTTCCGCCCGTTCGACGACTAGGTCCTTGACCCCGGTTCCCCGCCCAGCTAGTTTGTATCAACTGCTTGATACAAACTAGGCGGATCATTGGGGGATCTTATGCCGGGCCTTCTGTACGTGCCATCGATGCTGGTGGTGGGGCTCTCGCTGGGCGCCATGGTGGTGTACATCGTGCTCCGTTGGGTGAGCCACGATCCCGCCACCGGAACGTCGGCCGCATCGCTGTCCAATCATGCGCTCTGGGTGGGGATCATCGGCTGGGTTGCCAGCTCGCTTCAGGGCGCGATGAACCTTGGCATCATCCCGGCCAATCCCTCGGCGGCGCCCTATCCCAGGGTTACAGAGGCCGTCGTTCTAGCCTTGGCCTGGCCGGTCCTGGGCTGCCTCGCGGTGCACGCCGTGGGCCAGCTCAGCTACCCCGGGCCCCAGCAGGCGCGACGGCGGACGGTGCTCTCCGTTCGGCGGATCCGGGATTTCCTGCCGCGCCGCCTGGCGCTGGTGACGGGCGGGATTTTCGTAGCGGCCGGCGCGTTGATCGCCGTCGTCGCGATGCTGCCGGGCTTCGACGCCGTCCCGGCCGTCACCGTGAACGACGGATCCGTCCCCCTGCTCTTGGGGGGCCGCGACGGGCGCATCCCCGGAGTGGAACTGGCCGCCTGGCTCGGCGCGGCCCTGGTGGTCCTGGCCGGCGGCACTGTGCTGGTGCTCCTTCTCATCGCCGGCCGCCGTCAGCTGGAGGCCCTCGACGCCGCGGACAATGCGACGCTGCGCAGCATCGCCATGAACCGCCTGCTCAGGACCGTCGCCACCATCGCCGCGGGCCTGGGCGTCATCGCGGGCAACTACGCGACACACCCGGATCCGGCCGCCGTTTCCACGGGGTGGGTCAATCCGGCCGGACTGGCCGGCATGGCGGTGTTGCTGGTGATGTTCTGCTGGCGGCCGCCCACGCTGGCGGCGTCGCTGCTCGGACCCGATAACCGTCCGGTTGAGGGGCTGCGATCCGGCCAGCATCCGGCGGCACGGCTGCTGTCCTCGCTGGGACCGCTCCACGCCGCTGCTGCCGGGTTGCCGCTGGTGGTGGGGGCATTCGTCCTCTCCGGTCCGGCTGCCGAAACCTTCGACCTAGGCTGGGCCGTCTTCGCCACCGTCGCCGCGGTTGCCTCATCGGCCGTCCTGGCCGCCGGGGAGCTGGTGCTCCGGCACAACTACGGCGACGCCGGAGTCCCCCGCAGCCAGCCACGCCGGACCGTCGGCCCGGCGATGCTGACCACGGCAGTCCTGGCGCTCGTCGCATTCCTGCTGGCCTTGGCAATCACGGCCATCGGTCAGAGTTCACTCGGCGGTGCGGCGGACTGGCTGCCCATCGCGGGGCTGGCGGCTGTCGGTGCGGCCGCCTCCCTGCCGGTCGCACTTCTCGCCCGGTTCCGGCGAAGCGTGCCCAACGGGCCGGACGCAGCGCTCCGGGCCGTCACCGTGCACCGGGCCGTGAGGACCCTGTCGTCGCTCCTCGCCGCGTTGACCGCCGCCTTGCTGATGACCCAAACCCCGGCATGGGCTGCGGTCTTCGCGCCGGCCGGGACCGGAGTGCCTTTCGGGTACTCCGTCGGTGAGTGGTGGCCCGCATCCCTGGCGGGAGGCGTCTTCGTTGCTGCCGCCATCGTCATCGCCATCGTGCCCGTCCGTCTTCCGCACCGAGGTTTCGTACGTCCCGCCCCACAGCCGGCCGCATGACCGCAGGACTTTCCATCGATCTCCGCTCGGCAGTTCCCCCGTTCGAACAAATCCGGGCGCAAATTGCGGCGTTGATCTCCGCCCGTGCACTCGAGCCGGGGGCACACCTCCCGACCGTGCGGCGGCTGGCGGCGGACCTGGGCATCGCCGCGGGTACCGTCGCCCGGGCGTACCGGGAATTGGAGCACGCCGGCCTGGTCGAGACGGGCCGCCGGAAGGGGACGACGGTGGCAACCTCACTGCCACCGGGGGCCAGCCCGGGAGGCGCCGGCGTCGAGGTGGAGCAGGCTGCCGACCGCCTCATCGCCGCTGCCCGTTCTGCCCATCTGGACGATGCGGCAGTCCTCGAGCTAATGCGGGGCCGGCTGTCCGGCACCTTCGACTAGGATTGACCGCCGGACACCGCCGCAGGATTCCGGTCAGTAGACTGGTGGGGTGAGCATCCCAACGCCCTACGAAGACCTGCTTCGCGACGTCCTGGAGCACGGCACCCACAAGTCCGACCGCACGGGGACCGGCACCAGCAGCGTCTTCGGCCGACAGCTGCGCTTCGACCTCGCCGACAGCTTCCCGCTGATCACCACCAAGCGGGTGCACTTCAAGTCGATCGCCGCCGAGCTGCTCTGGTTCCTTCGCGGCGACAGCAACGTGAAGTGGCTGCAGGAGCAGGGCGTCACCATCTGGAACGAATGGGCCGACGCCGACGGCGAGCTGGGCCCGGTTTATGGCGTGCAGTGGCGGTCCTGGCCCACGCCCGAGGGCGGCCACATCGACCAGATCGCCGAACTCATTGACAACCTCAAGAGCAACCCGGACTCCCGCCGGCACATCGTCTCCGCCTGGAACGTCTCGGAGCTGAAGAACATGGCGCTGCCGCCGTGCCACGCGTTCTTCCAGTTCTACGTGGCCGACGGCAAACTCTCCTGCCAGCTGTACCAGCGTTCGGCGGATCTCTTCCTCGGTGTCCCGTTCAACATCGCCTCCTACGCCCTGCTGACCCTGATGGTCGCCCAGCAGACCGGGCTGGAACCCGGTGAATTCGTCTGGACCGGCGGGGACGTGCACATCTACGACAACCACGTGGACCAGGTCCGCACCCAGCTGGAACGCGAACCGTACGAGTACCCGACGCTGAAGCTCACCCGAACCCCGGCGTCGATCTTCGACTACACCCTTGAGGACTTCGAGGTGGTCGGCTACCGGCACCACCCCACGATTAAGGCCCCGATTGCCGTATGAGCACCGATCCCCAGCAGGGCAACACGGCGGCCGCCCCCGCCGAGCCCGGCGGCTTTACCGACCAGCTGCACGGCAGCCTCACCGGCCTGGGCCTGGTCTGGGCACAGACCAGCACCGGAGTGATCGGCCAGGGCGGCACCATGCCGTGGGAGCTGCCCGAGGACATGCGGCACTTCAGCCGGCTCACCACCGGACACCCGGTCATCATGGGCCGGAAGACCTGGCAGTCCTTCCCGGCCAAATTCCGCCCCCTTCCCGGCCGGGCCAACATCGTCATCACCCGGCAGGACGGCTGGGGCGACACCCCCGAGGCGGAGGGCGCCCTGGCCGTGGCATCCCTCGATGAGGCGCTCCTGGAGTCCCAGTTCGCCCCCGGCCCGGAGATGGTCTGGGTGATTGGCGGCGGGGAGATCTACGCGCAGGCCCTGGACCTGGCCGACGTCGCCGTCGTCACCACCATCGACACCGCAGCCGAAGGCGACACCTTCGCCCCCGAGCTCGGCTACGAGTGGCGCGCGGAAACCAATTACCCGGCCGACGGCTGGCTGACCGCCGCCAACGGCACCCGCTACCGGATCACCCTCTGGCGCCGTACGGAGGCCAAATAATGCTGCGTAAACCCGAAACCCTGTTCGTCCTGGGCTACATGTTGCTGCCGCTGCTGGCGCTGCTGTCCGCGATCGTGGGACTGACCATGATCCTGGGCGGCAACAAGATTGCCGGGGCGATCGTGCTCGTGATTGTCACCCAGGTGTTCGCCTTCGGCGCCATGTTCGCGCTGCGGCGGCGCAAGAGCGCCCTGCTGGCCGACGACGGCGAGTAGCGGGCGCCTTCGCCCGGCGGACCCGGATGGGGAGAGCACCCCATCGCGGCCTGCCGGCAACCGGGTTAGATTGGGGCGGTCCGGTTCACGGGTCCCCTCGCTGAGGTGGACAGCGGCCGGGGGAATACGTGGGAGTGCGGCAGCGGCACAGTAGGCTGGTGCCCGACAAAGGGGGATGTACATCGTGGCAGGTAACGCGTGGGGCGCCGACGTCGCCCAGCTGCGCATGCTGGCGCAAAGCTTCGGACAGACCTCGGAGACGCTGCTGCAGCAGTCGACGGCCCTGACGGCGGCGATCAACAACAACACGTCGTGGAAGGGTGCGGACAGCGCGCGCTTCACCTCGGAGTGGAACGGCAGCCATCGCGCCCTGATCCAGCAGACCGCCCGGGCGCTCAAGCAGCAGTCCAAGCAGCTTCTGACGCAGGCAGACGAGCAGGAGAAGGCCAGTAACGCCAAGGCCGGGTCCGGCGGCGGCCCGCTGGGTCCGCTCGGCCACGGGTCCGGCCCTGGGGCGTGGGCTGTGGCCGGCGGCATCCTCGCCGGCGGCGCCGCGGGACTCAAGACGTTCATGGGAATCCAGAAGAATATCAAGATCCCGCTCACCTTGGCCAAGACCGTCGGGCAGTACGGCTGGGTATTGAAGAACCAGCGCGCCGAACTGGTGAACGCCCTCTTCACCAAGGGCAGGCACCGGCTCGGCGGCCCGGGCTTCGAGATCCGCAACCTCTGGCAGACCACAGCGGGCAACAAGACCCTTGAAGGGCTGCTCAAGGATTCTTCCAAGGCCAGCCGCACCCTCAACGTCATCGACAGGGCTTCGGACGCGGCGTCGCTGAAGAACCTCAACAACTTCGTCAAGCCGTTGGACAAGCTCGGCGGTTTCATCGCGGAGAAGCCCTGGCTCGGCAAGGGCACGAGCCTGGAGTGGCTCGGCAAGTCCGGCATCGCCCGCGGCCTGGGATGGGCAGGCGTCGGCTTCAACACGTATGACTCCGTCGCCAAGTTCGCCGACGGCGACATCAAGGGGGGTGCGGCAAGCGCCGGCAAAGCCCTTCTCGGCGTCGGCTGCTTCCTTCCCCCGCCCGCCGGCACCGTCTGCCAGGTGGCCAGCGTGGGGATCGCGGTCTACGAGAACTGGGACACGATCACCAGCGTGGGTAAGGACATCGGTGAGGGTGTGGTCAATGCCGTGAAGGACCCCGGCAAGTTTGTCAGCGACACCGCCAACAACGTCAAGAATGCAGGAAAGTCCGTGGCCAAGTTCTTCGGCTTTGGAGATTAGGAGACCTAGATGACCGTCCAGCACGAAACGACCCAGGAACCGCGCCTCGGCGTCGACGTCATCGGTTTCGGGGTGGGCGAACTCGCCTACCTCCTCAACGTTTTCGAGGGACCTTCCCGTGACCGTTCCGTCAGCGTCTTCCGCGCCGAGGAACTCGTCGAGGACTCCACGCTGAACACGGCCGGCGCATCCTCCCTGCTGGCCCGGGACCTGGCCGTCGTCTCTGACGACGACCAGGTCGGCGTCAAGGGCGTCGCCGCCGCCGTCGCAACGGCCATGGGCCATGCGACGCGCTGGACCGAGATGTCCCTCCTGACCGAGGACAGCATGGACAACGTGGTGCTTATCGAAGCACCGGAGGTAGCCCTCATGCTGCAGCCTCGCGCCCTGGGGACCTGGTTTGCGTTCGCGCAGGATCCCACCATCGGCTCCGCGGAGGCCATCCTGCGGGTGCTCCGCCAGCACGTCGAGGAACACCCGGGCGGCACGGCCTACCTGGTCTTCAAGACGTTGCAGGAGGAGAAGCACCTGCTGGTCCGCCGCGACGGCAGCGACTGGGCCACCGGCGTTCCGGACTTCGCCACCGACGAGGTTGCAGAGAGCGCCCCGCTGGACGACGCCGGGCTGCTGGCCGGCATTGAGGAGTCCCGTGGCGAGGCGTAGCCGGGATGTCCCGCAGGAACCGGGATACACGCCGTCGCCTGCGCCGAAGGAACCCGTGAGGCACCGCCTTGCCGAAAATGGTGAGATCGTCGCCTATACCGACGAGGAATACGGGGTCCGCAAGGACGACGGCCTCGGCGTCATCAAGCCCGTGAACTCCTCCGGTGGGCTGTTGTTCCTGTCCCTGCTGATGACGGCGCTGTTCGGGCTGATGCTTTACGCGGTTGTCCAGATGGCCCTGACGGACCAGTGGCACATCATGGGCGAGATCTGGTGGATGTACGTATTGGTGCTGTTTCCGCTCTTTGCCGGCTGGGCCGGCTTCATCAAGGAACGCAAGGCCGAGAAGCTCCGCAAGGCCCGTGACCTGCCCCGGCCGGCCGAATAGTCGGTTACGCCGCAACCGTCCGGCTGTGGCGTAACCGACTGCGGCTCCGGCGGCGTGAAGTCTAAACTGGCCCAATGACTACAGCAGCTTCCCCGACCGTCGGACTGGTCGGATGGCGCGGCATGGTCGGCTCCGTCCTGATGCAGCGCATGCAGGACGAGGGCGACTTCGCCGCCATCAACCCGGTCTTCTTCTCCACCTCCAACGCCGGCGGCGCCGCCCCGGACATCGCCGGCCCAGCATCCGGCGCTGCCGGAAAGCTGGAGGACGCCTACGACGTCGAGACCCTCGCGAAGCTGCCGATCATCGTCACCGCCCAGGGTGGTGAATACACCAAGCAGGTCCACGGCGAACTGCGCAGCCGCGGCTGGGACGGCCTCTGGATCGACGCCGCCTCCACCCTGCGGATGAGCGAGGACTCGATCATCGTCCTGGACCCGATCAACCGCGACGTCATCGACGCCGGCCTGGACGGCGGGGTCAAGGACTTCATCGGCGGAAACTGCACCGTCTCCTGCATGCTCATGGGCCTGGGCGGGCTGTTCACCAACGGCCTGGTCGAATGGGGAACCTCCATGACCTACCAGGCGGCCTCCGGTGGCGGCGCCCGGCACATGCGCGAACTGCTCAGCCAATTCGGCACGCTCAACGCCGAGGTCAGCACGGAACTGGACGACCCGGCGTCGGCCATCCTCGAGATCGACCGCAAGGTCCTGGCCCACCAGCGCACCGACATCGACGCCACCCAGTTCGGCGTGCCGCTGGCAGGCTCGCTGATCCCGTGGATCGACGCGGACCTGGGCAACGGCCAGTCCAAGGAGGAGTGGAAGGCCGGCGTAGAGACCAACAAGATCCTCGGCACCTCCGCCGCGGACCGGGTGATCATGGACGGCCTCTGTGTCCGGATCGGCGCCATGCGCTCCCACTCGCAGGCCCTGACGCTGAAGCTCCGCGAGGATCTCTCCGTCGCCGAGATCGAGAAGCTGCTGGACGCGGACAACGAGTGGGCCACTGTGGTGCCCAACACCAAGGAAGCGTCCATGGCTGATCTGACCCCCGTGGCGGCGTCCGGCACGCTGAACATCCCGGTGGGACGGATCCGCAAGCTGGAGATGGGCCCCGAGTACATCAGCGCCTTTACCGTGGGTGACCAGCTTCTCTGGGGCGCGGCCGAACCGTTGCGCCGCATGCTCAAGATCGCCACCGGCACCCTCTGACGCCCGGGGCTAAGGCCCGAGGAACCGCCGGTACTCCGCGGCCCGCAGCTCGAACGATTGTCGGGCGGCGGGCCGCAGTCCGTCCCGGGTCTCGAAGGGTTCGGCGACGACGTCGACGCCTTGGTTCCGGCCGCGACTCGCCGTGGCGCTCCACGTCCCGACCACCTGCCCACCGGCGACGATTGTCTTCTTGAAGACACCGTTGCCGCCGGGAACGATCTTGTCAGCATGGTCGGCCGGGAGGACGACGGACCGGTCCGTATAGCCGAGGACGAACTCGTCGAACCCCGGCAGGGCCAGCACGGAGCGGCCGCCGGGCACACCCTCGGCCAGCAGCGCCGCGGTTTCCGGGGCCAGCCAGTACCGGTTTCCCTCGAACTCCAGTTCCGCCAGTTGGTCCCTAATCTGCGCCAGCGCAGCGCGGGCCTCGGTGAGCGGAATCCCGGACCACCAGGCGAAATCCCGTTCCGTGGCCGGGCCGTGGCTGCGCAGGTAGCGCAGCAGCCATTCGGCCGTCCCCTCCGCCCGGTCCAGGGTCCGCGACACCGTGATCCAGTCATCGAAGGCGACCACCAGCTGCTGGTTGCCCGCAAGCGGCCCCAGGACCAGCAGGCGCAGCTGGCAGAGGGCCGCGAGCAGGTGGATGCCGCGCTGCCCCGCCGGAGACTGGCCCGCCTGGTCAAACGCCTCGAACAGCTCCGCCCGGCTGATCGCGGCACGCCCGGCCACCCGCTGCAGCGCGGCGTCCGCGGCGGCGTCGATGTCCGCGCTGGTGATCTCCAGTTGCCGGTGCCGTGCGCCCAGGCTCCGGAGCAGCCGGCCGGAGGTGATCTGCAGGATCCAGCCCAGGTCCTCGGGAGCGAGCAGGTGAAGAGTGCCGCGCATCGGCCAGGACCGGACCACCTCGCCGCGGTCCAGGGCGCCGCGCGCGTCGGACAGCGCAGCCCCGGGGACCCGTACGCCCACGGCCCAGAGCGCGGCCGGCAGGTCCTGGGCCTGCATCGCCGTCATGGTCCGCACCGCCTCAGGAACCGAAGCGAAACCCGCCCCGACCAGTCCCTGCGACACGAGCCGGAGCCGCCCCAGTAAAGGACGGGTCAGGCGCGGACCGGTGCGTTCCATGGCCCCATCCTAGGGCCGCCCCCCCGTCCGCCCGCGGGAACATGCGGAACCCCCGGAGCCCTCCCAGCGTCCGCCCAGCCGGAGTCCTTAAACTGGATCAATGACATTGGGAGACGTGTGGCCCCGGCTGCGGCCGCTGTGCCGGAGGCTGGCCCTGCTGGGCTGGGCCGCCAGCGCGGTGGGCATGGCCGCGGGACTCGCCGTCGCCATCGCCAGCGGCACCCGCCTCTCCCCCCTGATGACGACGTTCCAGACCGTCTCCGTGGCCGCCATGGCCATCGCCGTCGTGAGCTTCGCGACCGCCGCCACCCTGCAGCCCCGCCGGACCCCCAGGGAGCAGGAGCGCCGGGACCTGGAGCTGGACCCGGGCGCCGCGTTCCCCGCCACGGTGCAGAGCCTGCTGCTGGGGTCCCTGGCCCTGCTGGCCGGAGCGGTGGCGTTCGCCTGCGCCGGGCTGATGCTGCGCAGCGGCCCGAGCGTGCAGTCCGTGGCCTTCTGCCAGGTGTTTCTCCTGGGCGCGGCCGCCTCCGGCTTCACGTTCATGCTCTTCACCAAGGTGGTCCCGCGGCGGGGACGAAACTAGTCCGCTGCTGACGTGGCCCGGCCCCTCCCGTAGGCTGGTCCGATGACTGTGGGGAGTTTACTTGGCGGGGTGGGACGCGTCCGCCTCTTGTGGCTGTCGCTGGCCACCCTTGCCGTCGCAGCAGGAACCGCCGCGACGGCGGGAGCCCTGGGCCAGGAGGCGAGCGGACGCGACCCGGAGCCCTATCTCATCTGGGGAATCCTGGGGTTGGCCGGCGGGTACGCCTCGCTCTCGGCCGGAGGCCGGGCGGTCGCTGCGGCGCCTGGGAAGGTTAGGCTGCTGCGCGGCTGGCGTGAGAATCCCCGTTCGGTCCACGTGCTGGTGGTGCTGACCGCCCTGGGCACGGCGGCATCCATCGCCGCCATGGTGCTGGGCTTGAACCATGTTTTCGGCGGGATACGGGCCAGCACACTCTCCGCGTCCGTCTATTACCCCACCATGGCGCTGGCGTGCTGGGCGCACGCGCTGGCGGCGTCGGCCCTGAAGACCCGCGCCCGGCGGGAAGACCCCGCCCCGGTTCCTTTGCGCTAGAGGTCGACGCCGATCAGCAGCGGTTCGGGATGCAACTCGATGCCGAACCGGTCTGCGACGCCGTTGCGCACCTCGCGGGCGATGGCCAGCACATCATCGGTGCTGGCGCCGCCGCGGTTGGTGATGGCGAGGGTGTGCTTCGTGGACAGGGATGCCCGGCCGCCGGACACGCTGTCCGGTTCAAGGCCAAAGCCCTTGCCGAAGCCGGCCCGGTCGATCAGCCAGGCCGCGGAAAGCTTGACCATGCCTTCGGCGCCCGCGGGGAACCGGGGCGCGTCGGCCGGCAGCCGGTCTGCGGTCTCGGCCGGCACGATCGGGTTGGTGAAGAATGAACCGGTGGAGTAGGTATCGCGGTCCCCGGCGTCCCAGACCATGCCCTTGGAGGCCCGCAGCCGCAACACCTCGCGGCGGACATCGTTGGAGTAGGCCCGCTGGCCGACCTCGACGCCGAGGGCCCGGGCCAGCTCTGCGTAGCGGATGGGGGCGCTCATGCGTCCCAACGGAAGCTGGAATTCGACCGTGAGGACCACGTAGCGGGGCGAACCCTCGACGGTGGTTTGCTTCAGGATCGAGTCGCGGTAGCCGAACTTCAGTTCGGAATTGGTGAAGGTCTGCACGGCGTTCCGCTGCCGGTCCCAGGTGCGGACCGCGGCGATGGTCTGGGACACGTCAGCCCCGTAGGCGCCGACGTTCTGGACCGGGGTGCCGCCGGTGGCGCCGGGGATGCCGGAGAGCGCCTCGATGCCGGACCAGGCGTGCCTGACGGCGTGTTCCACCAGGGCGTCCCAGTTGTGACCGGCCTGGACCACGACGGCGACGCCGCCGCAGAAGTCCTCGGCGTTGACGGTGAACCCCTCCGAGGCGATCTTCACCACCGTGCCGGCGAACCCGCCGTCGGCAACCAGGAGGTTCGAGCCGCCGCCGAGGATCAGCACCTGCTCCCCCGCGGCGTCGGCGGTGCGGACGGCGTCGATGATCTCCGCCTCGGTCCGGGCCTCCACATAGCGGGCGGCGGGACCGCCGACGCCGGCGGTGGTCAGGGAGGAAAGCAGAGTCTGGGTCACCCCTCCAGCCTAGCCGCGTTCGGCGGCCCCTCCGAAAGCCGGGGCGCCCGCCCGGGAGATGCGAGTTGGGGCTCGGTCCTGCGCGTGGCCGGCGGCCAGGGTCAGGCGGCCTTCCGCGCCACCGGGGAGAGCAGGAAACTGACCACCAGCATCACCATCACGGCCAGCAGGGAGTGCAGGATT
This sequence comes from Arthrobacter sp. YD4, assembly GCF_030410515.1. Lineage (GTDB taxonomy): Bacteria > Actinomycetota > Actinomycetes > Actinomycetales > Micrococcaceae > Arthrobacter. The sequence goes on from NZ_JAUHHD010000001.1 coordinate 388,103, forward strand.
CCCACGTGCTCGGCCAACAGTCCCAGCAGCGGCGGTCCGCAGAGGAACGCGCCGTAGCCGATGGTGGACACCACGGACACCCGGGCCGCGGCGCGCACGGGATCGTCGGCCGCGGCCGACATCCCCACCGGGAAGCCCAGGGACGCCCCGAGTCCCCAGAACGCGAGGGCCACGTAGGCCAGCCACGGCACCGGGGCGAAGACGAACAGGGCGAGGCCGGCGACGGCCAGCGCGGCGCACCATCGCATCACCGGGACCCGGCCAAAGCGGTCCAGCGCCACGGTTCCGGCGAACCGGCCCACGGTCATGAAGGTGACAAACAAGCCGTACCCGGCGGCCCCGGCGGCCTGTGTCTGGCCGTGGCCGTCGGCCAGCGCCAGCGCCACCCAGTCCCCCGCGGCCCCCTCGGCGAGGGCCAGGCCGAGGACCAGCACACCCAGCAGCAGGGTCCTGCGGTCGCGCCAGGCCTGCGCGATCTGGCGCTTGTTGTCCAGGGGCGCGGCCGCGTCCTGGGTGGCCTGGCTGATCACGGGGATGGGCCCGGTGGACGGGTCCTCAAAGTTATCGGGGCCGGCGGGGGTGAAGGGTTCGTCGGCGGTCACAGGGGTGACGTCGGCGCGGAACCAGGTTGCGGCCGTGGCCACCGACCCGGCGACGACGGCGCCTACGGCGGCCAGGTGCCAGGCGACCGGGATCCCGGCGCCGGCGGCCCACGCTCCGGCGCCGGCCCCCGCGACCGTTCCGAGGCTGAAGGCGCCGTGCAGGCGCGGCATGATGTGCCGGCGCACAGCCCGCTCGACGGCGGCCCCCTCGACGTTGGAGGCGGTGTTCCAGCTGGCGGTGCCCAGGCCCACCACCACCAGCCCGGCCGCGACCGCGACCGGGCTGACCAGGACGGAGGTGCCGATGCCGGCGATCACCAGCCCGATGCCCACCATGATGCTGCCGATCCGGATGGTCTGCTTGGACCCGAAGTGCAGCACGATCAGCCCGGACGCGGACACGGAGACGAAGGACCCCAGCGTCATGCAGAGCAGGAGCAGGCCCACGGTGCCGGGAGTCAGGTCCAGCCCGTCACGGATGGCGGGGATTCGGGACACCCAGCTGGCGAAGGCGACGCCGCTGAAGGCGTACGCCGCGACGACTGCGTTGCGCCACCGGGTGATCTCGGTGGCCTGCGGGGTTCCGACCGTCACGGCAGCGCCATCGGGTCAGGCCACCTTGACGACGGCCTGGGCCTTCATCAGGACCTTCTGGCCGCCCGCGACGACGTTGAGGTCCACGCGTGCGGTGCCCGCCTCGGCGTCGAGCGCGCCGATGACGGCAGCGACCTCGATCACGGCGCCGGCGTCGGGCGTTCCGGTGGTGTCCGCGACGGGGACGGGCTTGCTGAAGCGGGTCTGGAAGTCCACGACGGCGGCGGGGTCGCCGGCCCAGTCGGTGACGAGCTGGACGGCCGCGCCCATGGTGAACATGCCGTGCGCGATCACGCCGGGCAGGCCGACACCGGTGGCGAAGGCCTCGTTCCAGTGGATGGGGTTGAAGTCTCCGGAGGCGCCGGCGTACTTGACCAGGTCCGTGCGGGTGACCTCGATGGTGCGGCTGCCCAGGTCCTGGCCGACCGTGAGTTCTGTGAAAGTGGGGGTCATGGTTACTGTCCCTCTCCGCGGACCAGGATGGACGAGGTGGTGGTGGCGACCGGGACGCGCTGCTCGGAATCCGCCCCGGCCACGTCACCGGTGACGGCGAAGATTTCGGCGCGGGTGGTGATCATGGCCCCTCCGCCCATGGCGCGGACGCCGTCGACGTGCAGTTCGGCGACCAGCCGGTCCCCTGCCGTGATGGGGCGGTGGTGGACGAAGCGCTGGTCCGCGTGGACCACGCGGGAAAAGTCGATGCCGGAGGCCGGGTCCGCGATCAGCTGGGCGTCGGCGCGCTGGGCGACGATGATGGCGAAGGTGGGCGGTGCCACCAGGTCCGCGTGGCCCAGCGACCGTGCGGCCTCGACGTCGAAGTGGGCGGGGTGGGTGGCCTTGACGGCACGCGCGAATTCGCGGATCTTTTCCCGGCCGACGTCGTACACCTCTGCGGCAGGGTAGCTGCGGCCCTGCAGGTCCGGATTAATAGTCATGAGTCCAGCCTAGCGGCCGCTACCGCTGGAGTTTTTTGCGGATCGCCTGGCCGCGGACCACCATGCCGGCGATGTGCAGGATGAGGCCGGCGCCGATCACGCCGAGGGCGGTGAAGGACAGCGCCTGGTTACCGGTGGAGTTGCCGATCAGGGTGAGGATGATGCCGGCGGCGATCAGTCCCATGGCTCCGAAGACGAGCACCTTGTAGCGGGTCGGCGCGGTGGCCCAGAATTCGTTCAGCACCCTGCCATTCTACGGGGCCGGACCGGGCGGCCCGCCCCGGTTTGGAGGCCCCGGTTTGGAGGCTCCGGCTCAGAAGAGCGACTCCTGGACCGCCGGCACGTCGGAGTGGTGCTCCCCGGTTTCCAGCAGGCGTCCCTTCAGGTCTCCGAGGTTGACGACGAACTCCGGCCCGTTGTCCATCAGGCCGGCGAGGGCGATCCCGCCGCTCAGGGACCGGATGGTGAAGCCGTGGGCGTCGGCGGCGAGGGGGTGCGGGTACGGGTGCCGGGGGCTGTGGCCGCAGGCCAGGTCCGCCAGCGCAGGCCGGGTCCAGGGTTCGTCCACCACTTCGTACCCGTCGCCGCCGGCCACACTCAGCAGCGCCCTGGCCCGTTGAGCTTCCTCGGCGTTGCGGGCATCGATCTCGGCCGCGGGGCGCGGGTCGGCCAGGCCGGCGGCTTTGGCGGCGGACCGGATCTGTTGGGGCAGGCCGGCGTCCCGGGTGACCAGGTCCTCGAGCAGCCGAACGATCCGGCCGTCGTCGGCCCGGGCAATGTACCGTGCCGCCACTGCGCCCTGTTCGGCGAGCCGGTGCCATTTCCGGAGCGCGGAGGCCGTGCCCACCTTGGTGGCGCCGTGGGCGAAGGAGGCGACGTAGAGCCAGTGCGGCTGCATCAGGTAGGCCCGCAGGCCGGGCGGGACGCGGCCGCCGCGGTGGAAGTCGTGGATCAGGCGGGAATCGTCCGCCGCGAAGCAGGGGCCGCACTGGTTTCCGCGCTCGGCGTGAGCGTTCCGTGGGCAGGGGATGTGGTCCCGCTCGGCCGGGCCGTGCACCCTGTGGTGGCCCAGGCAGTGTTTGCCGGGGACGGAGATCCGGAACCCGAGCCGGGTTCCGGCGTCGAGCTCCACGTCCCGGAAGCCGCCCGCGGCGTCCTGGACGCGCAGGGCGGCGCGGGGATTCTCCGGTTGATCCCAAAAGACCCCGTGAACCAGCTCGTTGGCATGGATCACGGGGTCTCCTGACGGGTCGGGCGCGGCTACAGGGCCGGCTGCACCCCAAAGGCTACCGCGAGCTTCATGATCTTCTCGGCGCGGCCCAGGCGCGGCAGGTCGGAACCGTCGCGGATGACGCGGCCGTTGGCCTCGAAGTCGGCCATGAAGTCCGTGGCCCAGGCGACGTCTGAGGGCGTCGGGCTGATGACCTCGTTGATGACGTGGGTCTGGTCGATGGCCAGGCACAGCTTGCCGGTCATGCCCATCATCACGGTGATGCCGGTCTGCTCGCGCAGGATCGGGTGGTTGGTGCCCACCGTGGGGCCGTCGATGGGGCCGGGCAGGTTGCCGACGCGGCTGGCGACGACGAGCTTGGCGCGCGGGTAGGCCATGGCCTCCGGGGTGGCGGCCATGCCGGTGTCGCGGCGGAAGTCACCGGAGCCAAAAGCGAGGCGGAACGCGCCTTGGGCCTTGGCGATGTGGTTGGCTTCCTCGATGCCGACGGCGGACTCAACCAGCGGGATGACGGGGGTCTTGCCGTCCATGCGGTGGAAGCTCTCGGTGACCTGGTCCGCGGACTCGGTCTTGGCCAGCATCACGCCGAGCAGTCCGGGGGTGCCGCGGAGGCCGGCGAGGTCGTCGGCCCAGAACGGGCTGGTGGCGTCGTTGATCCGGACCCAGGCGTTGCCGCCCGCGGTCAGCCAGTCGACGACGTGCTGCCGGGCCTGGTCCTTCTGGGAGGGGTCCACCGCGTCTTCGATGTCCAGGATGATCGCGTCGGCGCGGGACTCCGAGGATTCGGTGAACAGCTCCGGCTTCATGGCGTTGACCAGCAGCCAGGAGCGGGCGATCTCGGCCGGGACATTGCGTTGGGGCCGGACAATCCCGGCGGTGGTCGTAGAGGTCATGCCTCTACGCTAGCCGCCCGGAACGTCCGGCCGCCAAGTAATACCCCGGTTCCGGGCGACCATTACGACCAAAATCACGTTCCCGCCGCCCACGGGCCGTCAGATGGGGCTTGTAAGAGCCTCGCCTGCCGGCCCGTGGGATGGGTTAGGGGATGTTGCTGCCGCGGGCGGTGATCCAGAGCCGGTACCACTCGGGCCGGGTCATGGCCGCGGCCACGTCCGCCGCACCGGCGCAGGCGCGGATCCGCTCCGGGTTCGCGCTGCCGATCACCGGAGAGATGCCGGCCGGATGCTTCATCAGCCAACCGAGCACCACGGCTTCGCCGGTGGTGCCCTTCTCCGCCGCCATCGCGGCGACGAGGTCCGCCGTCGCGCGTGCGGCGGCATCCCCACCGCCCGCCGCACCGGTATACCGGCCCTGAGCCAGCGCCCCGTAGGCCTGCAGCCCGATGCCACGGCGGACGCAGTGCTCCACGGTGCCGTGCGGAAAGCTGTAGTCCGTCCCGTCGGCGTGGTTCACCAGGACCGTGCTCTCCAGCCAGGCCCGGGCCCCGAGACTCATCTCCAACTGGTTGGCCACGACGGGTGCCTCCAGCCGGTCCTGCAGCAGCTCGATCTGCGCCGCGGACATGTTGGACACGCCGACCGAGCGGACCTTGCCCTCGGCCATGAGGCGGCCGACGGCGGAGGCCACCTCGGCCGGATCCAGAAGGGGATCCGGCCGGTGCAGCATCAGCACGTCCACGTAGTCCGTCTTGAGCCGGGCCAGGCTGCCGTTGACCCGTTCCCGGATCGCCTCGCCGCTTAGGTCGTAGTAGGCGTCGAGTCCGTTCTCACCCAGCCGGATCCCGCACTTGGTCTGCAGCCGGATCCGCTCGCGCAAACCCGGCGTCCGTGCCAGCACCTCGCCGAACACCGCCTCGGCCTTGCCGCCGCGATAGATGTCGGCATGGTCGAACAGGGTGATGCCGGCCTCCAGGGCGGCATCAACCGCGGCCGCCGCCTGATCGACGTCGGCAGAGGTGTACGGCTCCGCCGACCAACTGCCGCCCAGACCCATGCAGCCATAAATCAGTTCCTGGACGGGGTTCAGTTCCTTGACGGGGGGCACTTCTTCGGCACTCACCGCAGCCAGACGGTGGTGTTGCCGGGCAGCCGGCCGCCGTCGAGGGGTCCGCTGCTGATCAGGACCTCACCGGCGGGCAGGTCGACGGCGTCGGAGCCGAAGTTCGTCACCGACTGCCAGCCGTCGTGCCGGCGGAAGTGCAGGACACCCGCGTCGCTGTTCTCCACCCATTCCAGTTCCTCGGAGGCCTGCAACTCACGGCGGAGCTTGAGGGCCTTGCGGTAGAACTCCAGGGTCGAGCCCTCTTGGCCGTCCTGGGCGGCGACGGCGTAGCGGCCGAACCATTCGGGCTGGGGCAGGTGGGCACGTCCGGCGCCGAAGCCGAAGGAGCTGCCCTCGGTTTCCCAGGGCAGCGGGACACGGCAGCCGTCGCGGCCGATCTCGACGCCCTTGTTGCGGAAGAACGTGGGGTCCTGACGCTCGGAGTCCGGGATTTCGCCGACTTCCTGGAGGCCCAGTTCCTCGCCCTGGTACAGGTAGGCAGAGCCGGGCAGCGCCAGCATCAGCAGAGTGGCGGCCCGGGCGCGGCGCAGGCCGAGTTCGATATCGAGTTCCTCGGCGGGGGCGCCGGCGAGGAGCCACCCCTTGCCGTCCTGGCCCTTGGCGTGCTTGCCGCCGCCCTGCGGGAGGCCGTAGCGGGTGGCGTGCCGGACGACGTCGTGGTTGGAGAACACCCACGTAGACGAGGCACCGGACTCGGTGGCCTCGGCGAGGTTACGGGTGATGATCTCGCGGAACTCGTCGGCGTCGAAGTCGGCCTGCAGCAGGTCGAAGTTGAACGCTTGGCCCAGGCCCTGCGGGCTAGCGTAACGGGCGCGGCGGCTCGCGTGGACCCAGGCTTCGGCGACGGCGGTGCGCGGCGGGTTGTATTCGTTGAAGACCTCGCGCCACTCGACGTAGATCTCGTGCACCTCGTCGCGGTCCCAGAACGGGTGCGAGCCGTCGATGAAGCCGTCGGTGCCGGTGTTGGCCTCGCTGAGTTCCAGCTTGGAGAGCAGCGGCTCGGTCAGGTCCTTGGTCAGGGCGTGGGCGACGTCGACGCGGAAGCCGTCCACGCCGCGGTCGGACCAGAAGCGCAGGGTCTTCAGGAAGTCATCCCGGATCTCGCGGTTGGACCAGTTCAGGTCCGGCTGTTCCTTGGCGAAGATGTGCATGTACCACTGGCCGGGCGTGCCGTCGGGCTCGGTGATGCGCTCCCAGGCGGGGCCGCCGAAGACGGATTCCCAGTCCGAGGGCGGGATCTCGCCGTTCTCGCCCTTGCCATCGCGGAAGATGTAACGCTCGCGGGCATCCGAGCCGCGCGGGGAGGCAAGGGCCTCCTTGAACCATTCGTGCCGGTTGGACGAGTGGTTCGGGACGATGTCGGCGATCAGCTTGATCCCGGCGGCGTGCAGCGCGGCGGACATCTCGTCGAAGTCGGCGAGGTTACCCAGCTTGGGATCGACGTCGCGGTAGTCGTCGACGTCGTAGCCGCCGTCGGCGAGGGCGGACGGGTAGAACGGGGAGAGCCAGACGGCGTCAATGCCGAGGGCCTTCAGGTACGGGACCTTGGCGGTGATGCCCTTGATGTCACCGATGCCGTCGCCATTGGAGTCGGAGAAGCTGCGCGGGTAGATCTGGTAGACGGACGCCTGGCGCCACCAGTTCGGGTCGGCGGCGGCGTCGGATCCGGACAGGGTGGCCAGCGTGGCGGTGTTCGACAAGTGAAGTCCTTTTGAGAGCCGGGTCTGATACTTTGGACAGCATAATTTAGATAGAAACTAAATCTATTACCGCTCAATTATGGGTGCCGCGTTACAGGGAGGTCAAGATTCCGCAGCCGCACGCCGCCGGTACGCCGCAGTCCCTCCGCCGGGTCAACGCCCAGGCGGTGCTCGCCGCCGTCCGGACCACGGAGGTGGCCACCGGCACCGGGCTGATGGCAGCCACCGGACTCACCCGTGCCACCGTGATCGCCGTGTGTGAGGACCTCGTCCGGAGCGGCTGGCTAAGGGAGCTGGACACCCCGGCCCGCGAAGGCGCCTCCCCCTCCGCCGCCGCCGGCAAACCGCGCAAGGGCCGGCCCGCGCGGCGCTTTGAGCTGAATGCCCGCGCCGGCGTCGTCCTCGGCGTCGACATCGGCGCGGGGACCACGACGGCGGCCGTCGCGGACCTGCGCGGCACCGTCCTCGGCCGGGCCAGTGCGGCCTTCCGGGCCACGGACATCCCGGCGGAGGAGCGCGTCAGCGTGGTGGACCGGGCCTGCCTGGACGCACTCCGGGAGGCCGGCCAGACCCCGGAGAAGGTGCTGGCGGTGACGGCCGGCATCGCCGCCCCGATCGACCGGGAGGGTGCCGTCCTCGCCGCCCAGCACTTCTGGACCCTGTTCGACGTCGGGCTCCGCTCCGCCCTCCACGAACGGCACGGCTGGCCGGTGCGGCTTGAGAACGACGCCAATCTCGCGGCCCTGGGCGAACGCTGGCGCGGAACCGGCGCCGGGGTGGCAGACCTGGTGGTGCTGCTGGCCAGTGAACGCCTCGGCGCGGGGGTGCTGGAATCGGGCCGGCTGCTGCATGGCCGGGCGGGCGGTGCCGGGGAGATGGGATTCCTCTCCCTCGTGGAGGGCGTGGGCTCCAGCGCGGGCATCGCGAGCCTGGCCAGGACGTGGCAGGCGGAGGCCGGGGGTCCCACCGGCGGCGGTCAGGCAGGCTCCCGGCGGGTCTTCGCCGACGCCGCGGCCGGGGACGCTGCCGCGCTGGAGATCCTCGACCGCCTCGCCGAGCGGATGGCCCGGGTGATCGCCGCGATCGCGAGCTTCATCAACCCCGAGCAGGTGGTGATCGGGGGCGCCGTCGCCGATTCCGCGGGCGCGCTGCTGCCCGGCATTAACGCCGCCCTGCCGGCCCTGACCGCCACTCCCCCGCGCGTCACCGTGTCAACGCTCGGGGATGCGATCGTGACGGTCGGCGCCGTCCGGCACGCCTTGGATTACGTCGAGGCGAACGCCTTGGACCTGCAGCTGAGGCCGTAGCGGCCGCAGCTACTCCGGCATGGTCATGGTGCGCAGGTCCAGCTGCCGCAGCACCCGGTCCGCCACCTCGGGGTCCATGTCGGGTTCATTCCGGGCAGCCACGACTTCCTGGCGGGCCGCGTCCAGGGCGATAGTCTGAACCGCGATCGCCAGCTCCCGGCCGCGCTTGCGTTTGTCGCCCAGGCTTTCGTTGCGCAGGCTGCCGTCGAGCAGCTCGGCGTGCAGACGGTTCATCTTCTCCTTGACCAGCGCCACCTTCTCCGGGGGCAGCTCCTTCATCAGCTGGTGGTCCTTCAGGGCGGCGACGGCGGCCTGCTGGGCGCGGGCTGCCAGCAGGCGGGCGGCATCCCGCTCCACGGACCCGTCCTCCGAGGCCTTCAGCACCCGCATCAGCCAGGGCAGGGTCAGCCCGGGAAGCACCAGCGTGGCCAGCAGCACGGCGCAGGCGATCACCAGCAGCTCGCTGCGGGCAGGGAACGGTGAGCCGTCCTCCAGGGTCAGCGGCAGCGCGAGGGCCAGGGCCAGGGTGGCCAGGCCGCGCATGCCGCACCAGGTAAGGATCAGCACTTCCTTGGCGGAGGTGGGCCGGAGCGTGTTCTTGCTGCTGCGGGCCAGCCCGGACATCAGGGCCAGCCAGCCAAAGCGGACGGCGAAGACCAGGACGCAGATCACCGCCGCCGTCCCGGCCATGCCGAGGACCGCAGAGCCCTCATCATGGATAACCTGACGGATCTCCAGGCCAACCAGCCCGAACGCCAGGCCCGTGACCAGCAGTTCCACCACGTCCCAGAATGCGGTCCGGGTGATGCGTTCGGCGGCGTCCTGCGGCCGTGAGTGCCGTTGCACCTCAAGGGCGGTGACGACGACGGCGATGACGCCCGAGGCGTGGAGCTCCTCGGCGAGGATGTAAGCGGCGAACGGGACCACCAGGGTGACGGCGCTCCGGGCCACCATGGACTGCACCAGCCGGGTGACAAGGCCGGTGAGCCAGCCCATGGCGATCCCGACGCCCACGGCCAGGGCCGCGCCGAGCGCAAACTGGAGGACGACGTCGGGCCCCAGCTTGGTGCCCGAAACGGAGGCGGCGACGGCGGCCTGGAAGATGACGATAGCCGCCGCGTCGTTGAACAGGCCCTCGCTTTGCAGCACGGTGATCAGCCGGCGGGGCATGTGGACCCGGCCCGCGATGGAATCCACGGCCACGGGGTCCGGGGGTGCCACCATGGCCCCCAGTGCGATGGCAGCGGGGATGCCGATGCTCGGAATCATCAGCCAAGCGGCACCGGCCACGACGGCGGTGGAGACCACCACCAAGGCGACGGCGAGCATGAGCAGGGTGCGCCAGCGGACCCGGAACACGGCCCAGGAGCTTCGCTGCGCGGTGGCGAAGAGCAGCGGCGGGAGGAAGACCGGAAGGATCAACTCCGGGGTGATGTCCACCTCCGGGAAGCCGGGGATGAAGGTCAGCGCCACGGCCAGGATCAGCATCAGCACCGGATAGGGCAACCGGAGCCGGTCCCCCAGACCCACGGCCACGACGGTGGCCAGCAGTAGTCCAATAATGAGGGCCAAAAGATCCATGTGCTCACTTTCCCCGGGGTGATTGCTTCCGGGCCCGTCGGCGCAATTGCCATTGCGGCGCGGCCGGGAGCCCCTACCACCCTACCCGGGGGCGCGCCTGCGCCCCCGGGTCCGGGGATTGGGAGGGCTTAGAGGAGGGACTGCAGGGCGTCCGCCACCGGAGCCGAACCGTCACGGAATTCGATGGTGTGTCCCGCGGTCTTCGGCTCGGCCAGTACGGCGGCCGCGACCAGCGCGACGTTGGCGCGGGCGGTGCCGGTGCCGTCGGAGGTGTCGGCCGGGTTGGCTTCGATCAGGCCGTTGCCTTCGCCGTCGGTCAGTGAACCCGGGCCCAGGATGGTCCAGTCCAGGCCACTCTGGCGCAGGTGGGCGTCCGCCGCCGCCTTGGCCTCGGCGTAGGCGTGGAAGCTGTTGTCCTCCGGCACGCCGTGGTCCGGCCCGGCGCCGAGGTAGGAGACCATGACGTAGCGGCGCACGCCCGCCTGGTCTGCGGCGTCCATGGAGCGGATGGCCGCGTCACGGTCGACGGCGTAGGTGCGTTCCGGGCTTCCGCCGCCGGCTCCGGCGGACCAGACGACGGCGTCGTGGCCGTCCAGCGCCGCGGCGATCTCCGCCGTCGTCGAGTTTTCCACGTCCAGCACCAGGGGGGTGGCGCCGGTGGCGGCGACGTCGTCCCGGTGTTCGGGGTTGCGGATGACCGAGGTCACCTGGGACCCGTCCTGGGTGAGGATGCTGGAGAGTTTCAAGGCCACTTTGCCGTGGCCGCCGATGATCGCAATTTTCGTCATCGTCCCATTCTGTCCCACCCCGCCGACCATCGCACCCTTTGCGATATCACGTCGGGGAGACCTAGCCGACCTGATCGGCAAACGCGGAAGCCAGTCCGGAGAGGACTTCTTTGTTGAGATGGTCCGGGTCGTAATAGATAGACACCCCTCCGATGGCCGAATAGCAGTTGCTGTCGTCGCAGAAGTAAGCGTTCAGATCTATGGGACGCACGTGGGGGCTCTGAATTCTGTCGACTGCTGCTCGGAGCGGGTCGGGTGGGAGCGCCCGATCCTTGGCCACTGCACAAGCCGCGGGGTCTGATGCGTGGATCGACACACAATCCGGGCTGCGCACTGCGCCATTCTGGGGAGGATCAAAGATTGGCAAAATTGTGGCTCCCGCGTCCAGCCATCGTTTCCAGTATTTGACTACCCCGTCTGCGTACTGAGCTGGCTGGCTCCTACCGGTGCCATCGTCAATCTGCTCTCCGGAAGCAAACATGCTGACGAAGACCTTGCTTGGCCGGTCCCGCTCCACCGCGGTGGCTACGGTCTGGCTCCATTTCTCGCAGCTGGCTTTCTTCGCCGGGTCGGCTGCTTGGCCTTGGTATCCGGCGTAAGGGGCGTCGACAAGTGGACAGCCACCGAAGTAGCTCCACTTCAGCTTCCAGTGACGTTTCTTAGCCAACTCGAAGACGGCTGTTTGCCATTGTTGCGCGTGGGAGTCTCCTACCAGCCAGACGGTCTCAGCCTTCGGGTCCCCGGCGGACAGATCGCAGGAGGCAGGGTGGCCCTGCAGTCCGTCTTTAAGGGTGTTGTCGTTTGTAGGGCACTCATCAGGGAATTGAGCGTAGGAATTCTGAGGACCCATGTTGGGCAACGTGACGGGAATCGTGAAGGGATTTCCGCAGTCCGCCTGTCGGTTCATCACCGAAGGGCCGTGACAGGGATTCGCGGCCAGCCTGTCCGCCAGCGCCTTGGCTTCGTTCGACTTCTCCACACTCAGAAGGCCCAGTCCAAAAGCTGCCAGAGCAACGGCGACCATTCCAGCCGTCAGGGACAAGAAGACGACTCGGACGCGCCCCCGGCTCGGTTGAGGTTCGATCCATCGGTCTTCCACCACGCGCTTGGTGGCCCAAGCCAGCACGAGCGCAATGAATAGCACACCGAGCTTCGCTCCAGTACCTGGTTCCGCGCCGAGAACAAAGGGCGCGACGACAATGAGCGGCCAATGCCACAAATACATTGAGTAAGAAATTGTCCCGAGAAACTGAACAGGAGAACTCGCCGTCACTCGTGCATGCCACATCCGTGCGCCGTCGGATCCAGCAAGAATCACTAATGCCGTTCCTAGTACGGGGAGGGCGACGGTCCATCCCGGGAACGGGGTGTTGCGGCCGAATGAAGCGGCACTGGCCAGAATGACGGCAAAACCCGCCAGTGCTGCGAGGTTGCGAACCCGCAGCGTAAGCGTCGGGATGGAACCAGCCAGAGCGACGGCCGCCCCGACTCCGAACTCCCACGCCCGGACAGGAGTGACGAAGTACGCCTCGCTGGGCGCCACGGCCGTAACATAAACGCTGCAGATTAGCCCTCCCGCGGCAACGACGCCGACCGCCGCTTTCAGGACAGCTTCCGGGGACTTGGACGCCTTCCGGGCCGCCACATAGAGACCCATCAGACCGAGCGGCCACAGGAGGTAGAACTGTTCCTCCACAGAAAGCGACCAGAAGTGCTGCGCAACCGTGGCAGAGTCGTTCATTGCAGAGTAATTGACAGACTTGGCGGCCAAGAGCCAGTTCTCAACGTAGAACGTACTTCCCAGAACCTCCTGCACTGTTGCATTCCAGCGCGTGTAGGGAAGAAAAGCTCCCGCAAGCAGGACGGATGAAATCAACACAAGTAGGGCGGCCGGAATAAGGCGTCTGACCCGACGGGCGTAGAAGGCCGCGAGCCGGATCCTGCCACTTGCCCGCAGTTCTTTGGCCAAATGGGCCGTGATCAGGTAGCCGGAAATAACGAAAAACACGTCGACGCCGACGTACCCACCCGGAACGCGCTGGGCCCAGTAGTGGTTGAGAACGACGAGGCCCACGGCCAGAGCGCGGAGCGCTTGGATATCGGTCCTGAAACCCCGTTTCCGAGTGCTGACGACATCACGTCGAAGGAGCGATGCGGGAAGGCCGCCTGGGCGGGAAACCGAAACTGACATAGTTCCTTTCGACGCAGCTTGAGGCCCACACCTCATCGCTCCGTGGTAGTAGCCGCGTCCCATGGGCGGACCCGACCATACAAACTGCTAGCTTGGAAAAAACTAATCTGGAGCGCGTATAAGCGTTCAGTCCGACAGCTCCAGTCACGCAACAACCGTCAACATTACGAGAAATTCAGTCGCACACCCACAAAGACGGCACCGAGACCGCGAAGTTCCGGACTGTGTTGCCGGTGCGGGTGAGGCCCGTCACGAGGCTCGAGTCCCCACAAAAAAGGCCCCCAGAACTGTTGAGATTCCGGGGGCCTTGCCTGTAGCGGTGGGGAGGCTCGATCTCCCGACCTCACGATTATGAGTCGTGCGCTCTAACCAACTGAGCTACACCGCCACGAATGAGAAAAACCTGCGTCAAGCCGGTCAAAACCGCCTTGACGCAGGCCCTCATTCAGAGCCCCCCACCGGAATCGATCCGGTGACCTCGTTCTTACCAAGAACGCGCTCTACCACTGAGCTAGGGGGGCAACGAGTAAATACTCTACCGGAAGATTCCGCTCCCAACAAATCGACGCGACCAGGGGTCCACTACCCCCAAAATCCGCGCCAGGACGGGGATACAGCAGCCCCCGAGCCACGTAAAACGACGACGGCGGGACCCCTCCCGGCCCGGATGTGACGAAGGCTACGTCGCGCCCGGACACGGCAAAAGTGGAGGGATAAAAAAGGACGGACCGGCTCGCGATGAGCCGGCCCGTCCGGTGGTGCTTAGCTACACGTGGTTACCACTTGTTGCGGGGCTTGAAACCGCCCTCGGTCCGCGGCTTGCGGTCGCCGAAGCTGCGCTCGGAACGGTCGCTGTAGGAGCGGCCGCCGCGATCCGCTGAGGACCGCTCGCCGCCGTCGTTCTTGCGGAACTCGCGCTTGAAGCCGCCGCTGCCCTTGAAGTTGCCGCTGCCGCCGGAGTAGCCGCCACGGCCGCTGTGGCCTGCGCCGCGGTCCCCGGAGGGCTTCCGGCCGTTGTCCAGCTCCAGGTGGATCAGCTCGCCGCCGATCCGGGTGCGGGACAGGGCCTTCAGCTGCTCGGGGCTGAGGTCCGCCGGGAGCTCCACGAGGGAGTGGTCCGAGCGGATGTCGATGCCGCCGATCTGGGCCGAGGAGATGCCGCCCTCGTTGGCGATGGCGCCCACGATCGAGCCCGGCATGACGCGCTGGCGGCGTCCGACGGCGATCCGGTAGGTGGCGTTGCCCTCGGTGAGCGTGCGGGTCGGTCCGCGGGAGCCGAAGCCGTCCTTGGAGCGTTCGCGCTTCTGGTACTCGGGAGCCGCGGGCAGTTCCTTGACCAGCAGCGGCTGGCCGCCCTGGGCCATGACGGCCAGCGCCGCGGCGATCTCCGCGGCGGGCACGCCGTGCTCTTCCTCGTAGGAGGAGATCAGGTCACGGAACGCCGCGACGTCCTCGGACTCGAGGGTCTCGGTGATCTTGTCAGCGAACTTGCCCAGGCGCAGGGTGTTGACCGTCTCGGCGGTGGGCAGGTGCATCTGCTCGACCGGCTGGCGGGTGGCCTTCTCGATCGAGCGCAGCAGGTACTTCTCGCGCGGCGTCATGAACAGGATCGCCTCGCCGGAGCGGCCGGCGCGGCCGGTACGGCCAATCCGGTGCACGTAGGACTCGGTGTCGTGCGGGATGTCGTAGTTGATGACGTGGCTGATGCGCTCGACGTCGAGGCCGCGGGCGGCGACGTCGGTGGCGACCAGGATGTCGATCCGGCCTTCCTTGAGCGCGTCGACGGTGCGTTCGCGCTGCTGCTGCGGGATGTCGCCGTTGATGGCGGCAGCCTGGAAGCCGCGGGCGCGGAGCTTGTCGGCGAGGTCCTCGGTGGCCATCTTGGTGCGCACGAAGGCGATGACGCCGTCGAACTCTTCGACCTCGAGGATGCGGGTCATGGCATCGAGCTTGTGCGGGCCCATGACCTGCAGGTAGCGCTGGCGGGTGTTGGCGCCGGTGGTGGTCTTGGACTTGACCTGCACCTCGGCCGGGTTGTTCAGGTACTGCTTGGACATCCGGCGGATCTGGCCGGGCATCGTGGCGGAGAACAGGGCAACCTGGCGTCCCTCGGGGGTCTGCTGGAAAATCTGCTCCACGTCATCGGCGAAGCCCATGCGCAGCATCTCGTCGGCCTCGTCCAGCACCAGGTACTGGAGCTCGGACAGGTCCAGGGAGCCCTTAGCGATGTGGTCGATCACGCGGCCGGGGGTACCGACAACAACCTGGGCGCCGCGGCGCAGGCCGGCCAGCTGCGGGCCGTAGGCGGAGCCGCCGTAGACCGGCAGGACGGTGAAGTCGTCGATGTGCTTGGCGTAGGAGGTGAAGGCCTCGGCCACCTGCAGCGCGAGCTCACGGGTCGGGGCAAGCACCAGTGCCTGGGTCTTGCGGGACGGGCCGTTCAGGTCGTGCAGTTCGGCGAGCCTGGACAGGGCCGGCACCGCGAAGGCTGCGGTCTTACCGGTACCGGTCTGGGCGAGGCCCACGACGTCACGGCCCTCAAGCAGCAGCGGGATGGTGGCCGCCTGGATCGGGGACGGCTTCTCGTAGCCGACGTCCTGCAGGGCTGCGAGGACGCGGCCGTCGATGCCGAGGTCGACGAACTTGACGCCCTCTTCTTCCTGGCCGGCGTTCTCAGCGGGCTGCTCGGCCGGAGTCCCGGCGGCAGTGGTTTCGGTGGTCTCGACGTCGTTCATACCGGTCGCGCTGGCGGTCTCGGTGTCGACGGAGTGGTCCTGATTTTCGGGCATAGGTGATTCTTCCTCATCCATAGGGGCCAAGCGGCACAACCCGAGGTGAGCGGAGCCGCAGAACGCGTGACGCACTAACGCCGGGCATCCTTTGACCGGCCGGTCACAGAAGTCCGGCGCTTTCGCAATCCCTGGCAGGACTTCACGCTGCATCTCTTGGCTGCTATCCCAGCAGTCTGTACAGCGTTTTCTTTAGCCGGCTCTCCCTATGAAAATGCCCGCTCACAATGGCGGGCCCCCACACTTACCAGTCCTGCCTCAAAAATTGGGCAGGAATTAGGGATTTCCGGATTGGGGGATGTTTCAAGTGTAGGCCATGGCCCCGCACGGGCGCCAACGGAGAACGACGACGACGGCGGTGAGCTTGCGCACACCGGCCGGCAGCCAGGGCCGAGGCCAGCCCAGGCCGGGCGCAGGGGGCACGGCCCGCTTCAGGCCATGCGGCCGGCTTGCAGCTTCTCGAACATCCGGTGGTACTCGGGCTGCAGCCGGATGGAGCCGTCCGCTTCGGCGTCCCGCAGGGCGTCCGCGTCCTCCGGGGTGGGGTCGGCAAACCACTTGCCGACTGTGACGCCGTGCGCCGGGACGTAGAGCCGGTGGATGTGGTCGCCGGCCTGGATGGTGCCGGGCTTGACCACGCGCAGGTAGGACCCCACCCGGCCGGCCTCGGTGAAGCGCTTGACCCAGTGCGGCTCCCCCACCCGGCGCTGGAACGTGCTGCACGGAACGCGGGGCGAGGTGACCTCCACCTCCAGGTCCAGCCCGATCCGCCAGCGTTCGCCGATCACCGCATCCGTCGCGGAGAGGCCAACCACCCGCAGGTTCTCGCCGAAGTACCCCGGCGGGATGTCCCGGCCCAGTTCCTCCGCCCAGTAGTCGGCGTCGTCCTGCGAATAGGCGTAGAGCGCCTGATCCTCGCCGCCGTGGTCCAGCCGGTCGGCCTGCACGTCGCCGCGCAGTCCCAGCCGGTGGACCTTGACCGGGCCCTGGACCGGGCGCTTGTCGATGGCGGTGACGCCCAGCCGTCCCTCATCGCTGAGCAACTGGTGCACCACGCAGACGGCAAGCACAGATGCGGTTTCCATGGCACCAGTGTAGGCCGGTGCGGGGACAGCGCGGCCGGGTTTTTGAGCGGTCGAATCCGCTGCGGACCGGCTGTTTGCCGGTTAGGCTGGCTTTCAGAATTCCGCGGTCCGCCGGAGTGCCGGGCCGTCCCGGCCGGCGCAGGCCCGCCATTCGGAGAAGCAACCACGCAGGGGGAAGCATGGACACGCACGACGGCGGGCGCAGCGCCGCGGACCAGCCCGGGGAGCCGGCAGGCGACCGGGCCGCTGACAAGACTGCCAATCAAGGCGACGCGACCACGCCCGGGAAGGGTCCCAAGCCGCCACCGTGGCAGGTACCCCAGCCCGAACTCCGGCCCGAACTGCTGGATCAGGCCGGCACCGCCCCCGGGCCCGCTCACGGACCGGCGGAGGCCGGACCCACCGCAGTGTTCGATCCGTTCGAGCGGGACCGCGAGCGCGCCGCAGCGGCGCGGAAGAAGCGCTCCCAGCGCCGCACCGTCGTCGTCGGCCTCGGTGTCACCGCACTGCTGGCCGGCACCATAACCGCCATGGTCTCCAGCGGCGGCGACGACGCCGACTACGCCCAGGTCTGCTTCAACGACGAGACCGGCGAGCGCGTGGACGACTCCCAGTGCGGCAACAGCAGCACCGCCGGCCGCAGCTCGGGTATCTACGCCTGGTACTTCTACTCCCGCGGCGCCAACGTCCCCGGCATCGGCCAGAACCGCTCCGCCTACCCCAGCTTCAGCAAAACCGTCCCCTCCGGCGCCAAGGCCTCCACCGGGTACAGCTCCAAGGGCGGAACGGTCAGCCGAGGCGGCTTCGGCGGCAGCGCCAAGGGCGGAAGCACGGGAGGCTAGGGATGAAACGGCTGCACTCAACACCCCGCCCGGACTGGAAGGCGCGGATCGAATCCCAGGGGCTGGTCTTCTCCACCACCGAGCTTCCCGACGGGAAGACACTCGAGTACTGGCACGAGGATGCCTACTACGAATTCACCATGGACGAGGTGGAGACGCTGGAGACCGCTGCCGAGCAGATGCACTTCATGTGCCTGGAGGCGGCAAAGTTCCTGGCCACCGGGGCGATGGGCGGGATCGGCATCGGTCCGCAGGCACTGGAGCTGGCGGCCGAATCGCTGCAGGCCGGCGACGTGGACATCTACGGCCGCTTCGACTTCGTGTACGACGGGCGCGGCGGCCCGGCGAAGATGCTCGAGTACAACGCGGACACCCCCACCGGCCTTATCGAGGCCGCCGTCGCCCAATGGTTCTGGCTGCAGGACGTCCACCCGGAAAAGGACCAGTGGAACGGCATTCACGAGGCCCTGATCCGGCAGTGGCGCAAGCTCCAGTACCGGACCGGGATGAGCACCCTGCACGTGGCCCACGCCGAGGAGGAGGAATCCGGCGAGGACTGGATGACCGCCGCGTACATGCGCGACGTGGCCGAGCAGGCCGGCTGGTGCACCATCGGGATCAACATGTCGGACATCGGCTGGGACCCCAATCTCAACCGCTTCGTGGACCTCGACAACTACCTGATCAGCACCATGTTCAAGCTCTACCCGTGGGAGCTGATGATTAAGGAACCGTTCGGCCAGCGGCTCTTCCAGCGGGCCTCCAATCCCCGCTGGGTGGAACCGGCGTGGAAGATGCTGCTCTCCAACAAGGCACTCCTTGCCGCGCTGTGGCACCTTTACCCGGACCACCCCAACCTGCTTCCGGCCTACCTGGACGGCCCGGGCCCGCTGCGGGAATGGGTCGCCAAACCGCTGCACGGCCGCGAGGGGGACAACATCCGGATCCATGCCGACGGCCTCAGCCTGGAGCAGCCCGGGGACTACGGCCGGGAGGGCTGGTGCTACCAGCAGTTCCACGCGCTGCCGGACTTCGACGGCAACCGTCCGGTGCTGGGGCTGTGGGTGGTCGACGGCGAATCGGTCGGCTGCGGGATCCGCGAATCCGACGGCCCGGTCACCGACTACTTCTGCCGCTTCGTCCCCAACACCATCGACGCCCCGGCCCCCGCTCCCCCGGCCGGCCGGAACTCCACCAAGGCAGGTATCGCGCTATGACCATCCCCTCCACGACGGCGCCCGGAGCCGCGGACGCGGTCCCGGCCAAGGGCCTGCGCGCCGGCATCCTGGACCTGGGCGACTCCGTCATGCTGGGCCTGGCCTCCACGGCCCCGGTGTACTCCCTCGCCGCCACCCTGGGCCTGATCGTGGCCGTCAACGGGAACGCGACGCCGCTGATCCTGCTGCTGGGCTTCATTCCGGTCCTCTTCATCGCGTACGCCTTTCGCGAGCTCAATAGCGCCATGCCCGACTGCGGCACCACCTTCACCTGGGCCCGCAGCGCCTTCGGCCCGTGGGCCGGCTGGCTGGGCGGCTGGGGCGTGGCGCTGGCAGGGATCGTGGTGCTGGCCAACCTCGCCCAGGTCGCCGGCCAGTACCTCTGGCTGCTGATCGGCGACGGGTCGCTCGCCGGCAATCCGCTGGTGGTGACGGCCACCGGCGTCGTCTTCATCGTCTTCATGACCCTGGTGAACTACCGCGGGATCAGGCTCGGCGAGCACGTCCAGCGCACCCTGACCTACGTCCAGTACGTGTCCCTCGGCATCTTCGCCGTGGCCCTGATCGTCCAGATCGCCGCCGGCAGCCCCGCAGCCTCGGGCCAGCCGTTCGACCCGGCCTGGTTCAATCCGGCTGCGCTCGTCACCGATCCGGGCGCCGCGGTGCACGGGGTGCTGCTGGCCCTGTTCATCTACTGGGGCTGGGACACCTGCCTGGCGGTCAACGAGGAGACCGAGCACCCGGCCACCACGCCCGGGCGCGGCGCGGTGCTCTCCGCGGTGATCCTGGTGGCGATCTATGTTTCGGTGGCGCTGCTGGTGATGATGTACGCCTCGGTGGGAACGGACGGAATCGGGCTGGGCAACGAGGCCAACCGCAGCGACGTTTTCCTGGCGATGAAGGACACCGTGCTCGGCCCCTGGGGCTGGCTGATCGTCGTCGCGGTCCTTGCCTCGGTGCTGTCCTCGACCCAGACCACCATCCTCCCGACGGCCCGCGGCACACTCTCGATGGGCGTGCACGGCGCGCTCCCCCGGCGCTTCGCCCACGTGCACCCGCGCAACCAGACCCCCGGGTTCTCCACCCAAGTGATGGGCGCCGCGGCGGTGGGTTACTACGTGCTGATGAGCGTCCTGAGCCAGAACCTGCTGGCCGATTCGATCAGCTCGATCAGCCTCTTCATCGCCTTCTACTACGCCCTGACCGGGTTCGCCTGCGTCTGGTACTTCCGCGGGACCCTGCGCGCTTCGGCCCGGAACCTGTGGTTCCGAGGGATCCTGCCCGCCGTCGGGGCCGTGGCGCTGACGGCGGCGTTCGTGGTCTCCGCAGTGCAGATGTGGGACCCGGCGTACGGCAACACCACCATCTTCGGCGTCGGCGGGGCCTTCGTCAGCGGGGTGGCGCTGCTGGCGCTGGGTGTGGTCCTCGCCGCCGTCTGCCGCTTCGCCCCCGCCACGCGGCACTTTTTCGTCCGGCCCGCACGGACGGAGCCCGCGGTCGACGGCGCCCGGCCGTAGGATGGCCGCATGAGCCGACCCGCTGAAGTGTCCGACGTCTCCGACGTCCTCGCCATCGATTCCCTGCTCAGCTCCGAGGAGCTGGCCGTCCGGGAGAAGGTCCGCGACTTCACCCGGCAGCGGATCCGGCCCGGCATTGCCGAGTGGTTCGACGAGGGCGTGTTCCCGCTGGACCTGGCCCCGGAGCTCGGCGAGCTGGGCGTGTTGGGCATGCAGCTGGAGGGCTACGGTTGCCCGGGCCGTTCCGCCGTCGAGTACGGCCTGGCCGCGATGGAGCTGGAGGCCGGGGACTCCGGCATCCGCACGTTCGTCTCGGTTCAGGGTTCGCTGGCCATGACCGCCATCCACCTGTGGGGCTCCGAGGACCAGAAGCAGCAGTGGCTGCCGCGCATGGCCGCGGGCGAGGCGATCGGATGCTTCGCCCTGACCGAACCCACCGCCGGTTCGGACCCGGCGGCCATGCAGACCTTCGCCCGCCGGGACGGCAGCGGCGAGGACGCCGGCTGGATTCTGGACGGCGCCAAGCGCTGGATCGGGCTGGCGTCCGTGGCGGACATCATGGTGGTCTGGGCGATGACCGACGACGGCGTGCGCGGCTTCCTTGTTCCGGCCGGCACCGCCGGGGTCACGGCCGCGCCGATCCGGCAGAAGCTCTCGATGCGCGCCTCGATCCAGTGCGACATCACCTTCGACGGCGTCCGGCTGGGACCCGAGGCGCTGCTCCCGGCCGCCCGCGGACTGCGCGGCCCATTCAGCTGCCTGAACGAGGCCCGTTACGGGATCGCCTGGGGTGCCATGGGCGCGGCCCGGGATTCCTACGAGGCGGCGCTCCGCTACGCGCAGGAGCGCCTGCAGTTCGGCAAACCGCTGGCCGGCTACCAGCTGACGCAGGAGAAGCTGGTGAACATGCTGCTGGAAATCCAGAAGGGGACGCTGCTGGCCCTGCAGCTGGGCAGGCTCAAGGACGCCGGGCAACTGCGGCCCGAGCAGATTTCCCTCGGCAAGCTCAACAACGTCCGGGAAGCCATCGCGATCGCCCGGGAGGCCAGGACCATCCTGGGCGGCAACGGCATCACCCTGGACTACTCACCGCTACGGCACGCGGCCAACCTCGAATCGGTGCGCACCTACGAGGGCACCGACGAGGTGCACACCCTGGTGCTGGGCCAGCACATCACCGGTCTCCCGGCCTTCCGCTAGCGGTTCGGGCCCCGGCTCCGGGGCGTCAGGCGGAGAAACCGCCGTCGGCCTTGACCAGCTGCCCGGATACCCAGCGGCCCTCGGGCGAGAGCAGGAACGCAACCGTCCCGGCAACATCCGCGGGAGTGCCGAGCCGTCCGCCGGGCTGCCGCCCGGCCAGGTCCTGGCGCAGCTGCGCATCCATCCAGCCGGTGTCCACGGGGCCCGGGTTGAGCGCGTTGGCGCTGATCCCCTGCGGTCCCAGCTCCCGCGCCGCGGCTATCACGACCCGGTCCAGGGCACCCTTCGACGCCCCGTAGGGCAGGTTGAAGGCGGTGTGGTCGCTGGTGAGCGCCACGATCGCGCCGCCTTCGGCCGGCGCCTGCCTGGCAAACGCCGCGATCAGCTGCCAGCTGGCGCGGGTGTTGACGGCGAAGTGCCGTTCAAAGCTCGCCAGGGACGTGTCCAGGATGCCTGAGTCCACGGATTCCGCGTGGCTGAGCACCAGTCCGTGCAGGGTGCCGGCCTCCTCCGCGACCGTGGCCATCAGCACGTCGACGGCCTGCGGATCCTCGAAGTCGGCGGGTACCGCCACCACCGCCGCCCCGGTGGCCTGCAGTTCGGCGGTGAGGCGTTCGACGTCGTCCGGCTGGACGCCCCAGGGCATCCGGGCGTCGTAGTCCTGCCAGTAGGTGAGCACCAGGTCCCAGCCGTCGGCGGCCAGCCGTCGCGCGATGCCGGCCCCGAGGCCCGCGAGCCGCCCGACGCCGGTCACCATGGCCGTCCTGCGCTGAACCGGGGCGGGGTCGGGGGCAGCGGGAGACGCGGTCATGCGCCTCAGCCTAGCGCGGCCCGCGCGGCAGCCGGTTCGCGGACCGGCGTTGGCGCGGTGTGCACGTCGAAGGCGTGGGCCAGCGAACCGCGGCGCAGGGCCAGCCGCCAGCACAACAGCAGGGCGACGGCGCAGAAGACCCCGGCGCTTGAGGCCATGATCCAGAGCCCCGGCGTCTGGACGTCGAGGTTCTGCGCGCCGAACGCCGTGCCGATCGTCTTCGGCGAGAAGAAGAACGCCAGGACGGAGACGCCCAGCACCGCACCCATCAGCCAGCGCGTCCCACGGTAGAGGTCGGGGGTTTCGCGCAGGGTCCAGGCGAAGGCCGGCAGGACGACGGCGACCCACACCCAGTGGTGGGACCAGGAGACGGGGCTGATCAAGAGCATGGTGAGGGCCGTCGTTGAGATGGCGACCACCCGGGCTCCCTGTTCGCTCGCGGACTTGATGATGCCGGCCGCCAGCGCCACCACGAGCAGGCTCAGCACCAGCCAGGGCACGGTCACGGCGTTCTCGGGAACTCCGAAGTGCAACAGCGCGCCCTTGAGCGAGAGGTTGTCCACGTAGCCCGCCCCGCCGATCCGCGAGGTGTCCGGCAGGATCCGGAACCAGAACTCCACGGACTCGGCCGGGCGCAGCAGCGCTCCGAGCAGCACGGTGGTGAGGAATCCCGCGCCCATGTTCAGCAGGCCGCGCCAGTCCTTGCGAACCAGGAAGTAGAGCCCGAAGACGAGCGGCGTCAGCTTGATGCCCGCTGCGACCCCCACCAGGAACCCGCTGCCAGGGACAACGTGGGCCCGGCGGGGGTTCCGCGCCAGCAGGTCCGCCGCCATCATGCCCATCAGCAGGATGTTGATTTGCCCGAAGGCCAGTGTCTCGCGCCAGGGGCCGAGATTGATCACGGCCAGGACCAGCACGGCTGCGGCCAAGTAGTTGCTCAGTGACCGGAAAACGGCCCGCCAGTCGGCTTTTGCTGTCCAGTACCGGAGGGCCCGGACCGCGACCCAGAGGGCGGTAATCACGCCGGCGGTGTTGAACAGGTTCAGGGCGAGCTTCTCGGGCAGCAGGGCCAGCAGGCTGAAGAGGAGGGCGGCGAAGGGCGGGTAGGTAAACGGCAGGCCCGGTCCTCCGGCCCAGTCGACATTGCCCCGATAGAGCTCCGACGCCGCCGGGCCCGCGTCGTTGAGGATCTTCCCGCCGTACCAGTAGACGCTGAAGTCCAGGCCCTGCTCACCCCAGCCGGACAGCCAGTGCCACACAGCCAGGGCGACGGCGGCCAGGCCCAGCGGAAGCAGAGTGGCGGCGATAGCAACGCCGAGGCGTCGGCGGCCCGGAACACTCGCCGGGGCGTCCGGGTGTGCGGACGGCGGGGCGTGCGGGTAGTCTGCGTCGAGCAGTGGCATGTGTGGATCCCCCAATAGATGCTGCAGCGGGACGACGGCACAGCACGCCGGCGGCGTCTGCGCCCGTCCCCGCCGTTCATCCTACCGAGTGCTCAGGCCGGCACCACGACCTTGGCGTCGCGCCCGGCGTCCTTGCGGATGGTGGCGCTGATGACCGCCGCGATCGTGCACATGGCGGCCGCGGCAAACCAGGCGTAGGTGTACTGCCCGGTTGCGTCCCGGACGGCCCCGGCGGCCAGCGCGGCCGCTGCGGCGCCGAGCTGGTGGGCGGCGAACACCCAGCCGAAGACAACGCCCCCGTCGGCGCCGAACACCTGGCGGCAGATCGCCGCGGTGGGCGGGACGGTGGCCACCCAGTCGAGGCCGTAGATGACAACGAAGACGATCATGCTGGGCTGGACCTCGGCGCCGAGGAGGAGCGGGAGCACCAGCAGCCCGATACCGCGGAACTGGTAGTACACGGCGAGCAAGACCCGCGGGTTGAAGCGGTCCGTGAGCCAGCCGGAGGCGATGGTGCCGACGATGTCGAAGATCCCGACGACGGCCAGCAGCCCCGCCGCCGTGGTCTCCGGCATGCCGTGGTCGTGCGCGGAGGGGATGAAGTGGGTGCCGATGAGCCCGTTGGTGGTGGCGCCGCAGATGGCGAAGCCGGCCACGAGGGCCCAGAAGGTGCGGATCCTGCTGGCCCGGCGAAGCACCCGGAGGGCCCGGACGGCGGCGTTGACGCGCGGGACGGGTGCCGGGCCGGCCTCGGACGCCTCCGGGGTCTCGGCCCCGTAGGGCAGGACGCCGGCGTCGGCCGGGGAATTCTTCAGGAACTTCAGCACCAGCGGGACCACGGCCAGGGCCCCGGCAGCGATCAGCAGGGAGGCCTGCCGCCAGCCGGGGTGCTGGGCCAGGGCCGCGATGAAGGGCAGGAAGACCAGCTGCCCGGCCGCGCTTCCGGCAGTGAGGATGCCGGTCACCAGGCCCCGCCTCGTGGCGAACCAGGTGTTGGCTATGGTGGCCGCGAAGACCAGCGCCATGGAGCCGGTGCCGAGCCCGATCAGCAGCCCCCACGTGAGGAGGATCTGCCAGGACTGGTTCACCAGGACGGTGAGGGCACTGCCGGCGCCGATCAGCGCCAGGGCGACGGCGGTGACGGCCCGGATGCCGAAGCGCTCCATCAGGGCCGCAGCGAAGGGTGCGGTGAGGCCGAACAGGACCAGGTTAATGCTGACCGCGGCGGAGAGGACCGTGGTGGACCAGCCGAATTCCTGCTGCAGCGGGACCATCAGCACGCCGGGAGCGGCCCTGAATCCTGCCGCGCCCACCAGGGCCAGGAACGCGACGGCCGCCACCGTCCACGCGGGGTGGATCCGGTGCCGGCGGCCCGACGGGGGCCGGGTCGACGCGGCGACGTCCGCAGAACCGGCGGGCCGGGCGCTCATGCCGCGGCTCCGTTCCGCGGAGCGGGGGCTGTGGCCAGCGGGACGGGCCGGTCTGTCCGGGTGAGGCTATGCCAGCTGGTGCTGCCGGCGCTCAGCCGCTCGCCGCAGCCGGTGCAGGTGTCGGCGGAGCTGGTCCGCTGCCCGCAGCCGGTGTGGACCACGAACATGTGGGCATCCGGGGTGGGGGCGGGCAGGTGCTTTTCGGCCCAGATGACGACGGCGTTGAGCACCGGCAGCGCGTCCTGGCCCTTGGCGGTGAGCACGTATTCCTCTCGGCTCCGGCCGCCGTCGTCGTAGGGGCGCCGGGTGAGCAGCCCGGCGTCGACGAGCGCCGCGAGCCGCCGGGTCAGCACCGAGTCGGAGGCGCCCAGCCGGTCCTTGATCGCATCGAACCGGCCATTGCCGAAGAAGATCTCGCGGAGGACCAGGACGCCCCAGGGGTCGCCGAGGATGTCCAGGCCACGGGCCATGCTGCAGGTGCGTTCGGACCAGTCGGATCTCAGTGCCATACCGGCAGGCTAGCTGACTTCTTTCAAGAAAGCCAGAGTTTTCCGGGATCAGGCCCGGGAGCGGAGGGCGGTGCGGGACGGCCGGTACGCCAGGGCCCAGTAGGCCAGCATCGCGATCCCGCACAGCACGCCCAGGCTGGCGAGGG
Organism: Arthrobacter sp. YD4; assembly: GCF_030410515.1. Taxonomy (GTDB): domain Bacteria; phylum Actinomycetota; class Actinomycetes; order Actinomycetales; family Micrococcaceae; genus Arthrobacter. The sequence goes on from NZ_JAUHHD010000001.1 coordinate 414,003, forward strand.
TCAGCTGCCACTGGGTGTGCGGTCCCTTGCCCCACTCGTGCGCCCCGGCCAGGACCGCCAGGTACTTGGGCGTCAGGTAGAACGCGGCGGCGGTGGCGGCCAGGATGACCCACCCGGCGATCCTCATGCGGCCGTTCCGGGAGGGCACCCGGTGGATGGCGAAGCCCAGGCAGGGCAGCGCGACGGCCATCCAGACCCAGTGGTGGGACCAGGAGACGGGGCTGACCAGCAGCATCAGCACGGCGGTGGCGGAGACGGCCACGAAGTTCTCGTCGGCGGCCAGCGCCCAGTGGATGACCAGCGCGGCCACGGCGGCCAGCGCCAGCGACAGCACCAGCCAGAGCAGGGTGGTGGAGGTGGCGTCCGGCAGGCCCAGGTGCAGCAGCAGGCCCTTGACCGAGAGGTTGTCCACGTAGCCCGGGCCGCCGATCCTGCCGGTGTCCGGGAGGATTTTGGTCCAGAAGGTGACCGAGGCGGCGGGCAGCAGCGCCCAGGCCAGGGCGATCGAGCCGAAGAAGCTGGCCGCCATCCAGGCCAGGGCCTTGAAGTCGCGGCGGACCAGGAAGTACAGCCCGAACGCCAGCGGGGTCAGCTTGATGCCGGCCGCAATGCCGATCAGCAGCCCCGCGGGCCAGCGCAGCTCCCCGGCGCGGGACTTTCCGTAGAGGGCGAAGTCGGCCAGGATCAGGCCCATCAGGATGATGTTGATCTGGCCGAAGTCGAAGGTATCCCGCCAGGGCCCCAGCAGCAGCACCGCGGCGGTGCCGGCCAGGGTCACGGAGCGGAACCGCCAGTCGGCGGCCGCGTCCCGCCACCGGCCCAGTCCGAAGTAGTGCCGGGTAAGCCAGGCGGAGACTACAAGGGCGCCCAGCAGCGCCGTCGCCGTGAAGACCGTGCTGCCGCCGGCGGACCCCAGCAGGGCCATCGCGGCGAAGACCAGGGCCGCGAACGGCGGGTAGGTGAACGGCAGCCCTTCCCGGGGTGCGTAGAGTTCGTTCACTCCGGTCTCGCCGGTCTGCAGCACGCGGTTGCCGCCGTAGAAGTAGACCTCGAAGTCGTTCATGAGCGGCTCGTAGGCCGTGTAGAGGACCACTAGCGCAACGACGACGGCGGCCCCACCGGCCGCCGTCGCGAGCCAGCCGCGCAGCGGGGTGCGGGCCGGCGTGGAGAGAACGGACACCGGCGTTAGCTGCCCGGCTGGAGCCGGGAGAAGGCCTGCTCGAGGTCCGCGATCAGGTCCTCCACGTCCTCGATGCCGCAGGAGAGCCGGAGCAGGTTCTCCGGGACGGCCAGCTCGGTGCCCTTGACGGAGGCGTGCGTCATCTCCGAGGGGTAGTTCATCAGCGACTCGATGCCGCCGAGGGATTCGGCCAACGTGAACACGGAGGTGGATTCCGCCACCGTGCGGGCAGCCTGCTCGCCGCCCTTGAACTGCACGGAGACCATGCCGCCGAACTTCTTCATCTGCTTCTTCGCCAGTTCGTGGCCGGGGTGCGAGGGCAGGCCCGGGTAGAGCACGGCTTCCACCTCGGGGCGCTGCAGCAGCCATTCGGCAACGGCCTGGGCGTTGTCGCTGTGCCGGTCCATCCGCACGCCGAGGGTCTTCAACCCGCGGGTGGTCAGGAAGGCGTCCATCGGCCCGGACACGGCGCCGACGGCGAACTGCACGAAGCCGATCTTCTCGGCCAGTTCAGGGTCGTTGACCACGATTGCGCCGCCGACGACGTCGGAGTGGCCGCCGATGTACTTGGTGGTGGAGTGGACGACGACGTCGGCGCCCAGCGCCAGCGGGTTCTGCAGGTACGGGGACGCGAAGGTGTTGTCCACAACCAGGAGGGCCCCGGCGTCGTGCGCCACCGTGGCGAGCGCGGCGATGTCGGTGATCTTCATCATCGGGTTGGACGGGGTCTCCACCCAGACCAGCCGGGTCTGGTTGGCGGCGACCGCGGCGGCGACGGCGTCCAGATCGGACATGTCCACCGGGGTGTTGCCGATCCCCCACTCGCCAAGGACGCGGCTGATCAGGCGGTAGGTTCCGCCGTAGGCGTCGTTGCCGAGGACGATGTGGTCCCCGGGCCGGGTCAGGGCGCGGATCATCGAGTCCTCGGCGGCCAGGCCGGAGCCGAAGGAGTAAGCGTGCGATCCGCCCTCAAGCGCGGCGAGCTGCTCCTGCAGCGCGTCGCGGGTGGGGTTGCCGCCGCGGCCGTACTCGTAGCCGGAGCGGAGTCCGCCGATGCCGTCCTGGGCATAGGTGGAGGAGAAGTGCAGCGGCGGGACCACGGCACCGGTGCGCGGCTCGAAAGCCTGGCCGGCGTGGACCGCACGGGTGTTGAAGCCTGCGGGGGTGCTGTCAGACGAGGACATGGGACTCCTTGGAGATGTCAGTTGCTGAGGTAGGCGAGGAGGTCGTGGCGGGTGAGGATGCCCACCGGCGCGCCGACGAAGGTCACCATCAGGGTGTCCGCGTCGGAGAGGAGTTCGCGGGCGGTCGAGATCGATTCGAGCGAACCGATCACGGGCAGGCGGGGCTCCATGTGTTCGGAGATCTTGTCCGTGAGGGCCGCCTCGCCGCGGAACAGCTTGGCGGTCAGCGTGCGTTCGTCGACGGAGCCGAGGACCTCGCCCATCACCACGGGCGGTTCCTGCGAGAGGACCGGGATGTGCGAGACGCCGTACTCGTTCATGATGTTGATGACGTCGCGGACGGACTCGTTCGGGTGGATGTGCACCAGGTCGGGCAGTTCCCCGGTCTTGGCCTTGAGCACCTCTTCCACGGAGGCCTCGTCGCCGCTGGCGAGGAAGCCGTAGGAGCGCATCCACTGGTCATTGAAGATCTTGGCCAGGTAGCCGCGGCCGGAGTCGGGCAGGATAACCACCACGACGGCGTCGGCCGGCAGGTCCTTAGCGGCCCGCAGCGCGGCGACCACGGCCATGCCGGAGGAACCGCCCACCAGGAGGCCCTCCTCGCGGGCCAGGCGGCGGGTCATGGCGAAGGAGTCGGCGTCGGTGACGGCGATGACCTCGTCCGGGACGCCCTTGTCGTAGTTGCCGGGCCACATGTCCTCGCCGACGCCCTCGACGAAGTAGGGCCGGCCGGTGCCGCCGGAGTAGACCGAGCCGGCGGGGTCGGCGCCGATGATCTTGACGACGCCGCCGTCGGCGTCGGGACGGTCCGCGGAGACTTCCTTGAGGTAGCGGCCGGTGCCGGTGATGGTGCCGCCGGTACCAGCGCCGATCACGCAGTGGGTGACCCGGCCGTCGGTGTCCCGCCAGATTTCGGGGCCGGTGGTCTCGTAGTGGCTGCCGGGGGCGGCGGGGTTGGAGAACTGGTCCGGCTTGTACGCGCCGGGGATTTCCCGGACCAGCCGGTCCGAGACGCCGTAGTAGCTGTGCGGGCTGTCCGGGGCGACGGCGGTGGGGGTGACAACCACCTCGGCGCCGTAGGCCTGCAGCACGGAGCGCTTGTCCTCGCCCACCTTGTCCGGGACCACGAAGATGCAGCGGTAGCCCTTCTGCTGGGCCACCAGGGCCAGGCCGACGCCGGTGTTGCCGGAGGTCGGTTCCACGATGGTGCCGCCGGGCTTGAGCTTGCCGCTGCGCTCGGCCTCGTCGATCATCTTCGCCGCGATGCGATCCTTGATGGACCCGCCGGGGTTCAGGTATTCCACCTTCACCAGAACCGTGGCGGCGATGCCTTCGGTGACGTGGTTGAGCTTGACGAGGGGCGTGTTGCCGATGAGGTCCAGGACGGACGGCGCATACTTCATGACTACCAAGTTACCGTCTTCGCGTCACCGGGCCGCTCCCGTGCCATGCAGGGCCCGCGCGGGTGCGAGGATTAGCCGGTGAAGCGAAATTCCTGGCTGCCTGCGCTGCGCAGCTACGCGGTTCCCGGCGGCATGCTGCTGGCCGGTGTCCTGGCGCTGGCGGTGGGCCTGCTGCCGCTGCCGGCGTTCGGCGAACTGGCCGACCGCACGGTTCCCGTGCTGGCCTTCGTGGTGGCCATGTCCCTGGTGACCGAACTGGTGGACGACGCCGGCCTGTTCCGGGCGGTGACGGACCGGTTGGCGGCGTGGGGCCGGGGCCGGGTCCTGCTGCTGTGGCTGCTGGTGATCGGCTTGTCCACGGTCTCCACCATCTTCCTGTCACTGGATACGACGGCGGTGCTGGTCACGCCCGTCGTCGTCCTGCTGGCGGTGCACGCGCGCATCCCTCCCCTGCCGTTCGCCCTGACCACCATCTGGCTGGCCAACACGGCCTCGCTGTTGCTGCCGGTCTCGAACCTGACCAACCTGCTGGCCCAGTCCCGGCTGGGCCTGAGCCCCGCCGGTTTCGCGGGCCTGGTCTGGGCTCCCTCGCTGGTGGGCATCCTGCTGCCGCTGGTGCTGCTGTGGCTGGCGTTCCGCAAGGACCTGCGCGGCGGGTACGGCCGCCAGGCCCCGCACGGGGTCCGGGACAAGGTGCTGCTCTACGCGTCATCGGGCGTCATGATTCTCCTGCTGCCGGCCCTGGTCTCCGGCCTGCCGGTCTACATTCCGGCCGGAATCGCGGCCGTGGTGCTGCTGGGGCTTTTCCTCTGGCGCCGCCGGTCCTCGCTGCGCTGGTCCATGGTGCCGTGGCGCCCGCTGGTGCTCACGGTGGGACTCTTCATGGTGGTGGAGACCCTGCACTCCAACGGCCTGACCCGAGCCCTGGCGGGAATCGCTGGGTCCGGGGACAGCCTGCCCGCGCTGCTGCAGCTGGCGGGCCTCGGCGCGGGGGCGGCCAACGTCGTCAACAATCTCCCCGCCTACCTGGCCCTCGAGCCCGTGGGCGGCTCACCCGTGCGGCTGGCGGCCCTGCTGATCGGCGTGAACCTAGGTCCGCTGGTGACCCCGTGGGCCTCTCTGGCCACCCTGCTCTGGCACGAGCGGCTGCGGGCCTTGAATGTGGAGATCCGTTGGGGCGGCTTCGCCCTGGCGGGCCTCGCGGCCGTCGTCCTCACACTGCCGCTGGCGGTCGTGGCGCTGTGGCTGACCAGCGGGATGCACTGACCCTGTCCTGGCACCGAACGCTGCCCTAACCGCCGGCGGCATCCCCGGCGGGAACGGCGTTCTGCCACAGCCCCACCACATTGCCCTCGGTGTCCGTGAAGTAGGCATTCCAGCCGGACCCCGGCACCTCCATCTTGCCGCGCAGAACGGCGCCGCCCCGGGCGGCGATGTCCCGAAGGGCGGCGTCGATGTCCTCGACGTCGATGGTGACCACGGGCGCGCGCAGCTCGCCGCGGCGGAAGATGCCACCATTGATGGACCCCGCCACCGCTGGCCGGCCGTGCTCATCCATCGGAGTGGTCAGCGCCAGGCTGTATTCCATTTCCGGCATCACCTGGAAGGCCCAGCCGAACACCGCCTTGTAGAAACCGCGTGCCCGGTCCTCGTCGTCCGCGGGAAGTTCAAAATGCACCACGCCGCCGCCCATGATCCGCTCCTGCCCTCGCCGGGGTCCGCACCTTCGGCCCGGACCAGCTTCTCCTGGGGGGATTGTAGGACCGGAGTCGGGCCGCCGGTCAGGGCCGTTCGACTCGGCGTCGGAGCTCCGTGGGAACATGGAAGCATGACCACCGCAGAACTGTCCGCCGGCGCGTCCGCGTCCGCGGATGCCTCGCTGCGCTGGCGTCCGGGCGGCCCGTTCGACCTGCTGCAGACCATCAGCCCGCTGCGCCGCGGCCACGGGGACCCGGCCGTCAAGGTCGCCGCCGACGGCGTGTGGCTGGCCTTCACCACCGCGGCCGGTCCGGCCAGTTTGCGCTTGGTCTCCCACGGGCCGGCGTCGGATCCTTTCGTCGATGCCCGGGCATGGGGTCCCGGCGCGGAGGAGGCCGTCGCGGCCGTTCCCCGGCTGCTGGGCGGCGACGACGACTGGACTGGCTTTGACGAGCCGTCGTTCCACGCCACGCTCCCCCGCATGGTCCGGGACGCCCGCCACCGGAACCCTGCCGTCCGGCTGCCCGCCACCGGTCGCATGGTCGACGCCCTGATCCCGACCATCATGGAACAAAAGGTCACCGTGATCGAGGCCCGCCGCGGCTACCGCTACCTGGTCTACCGCTTCGGGACGCCGGCACCGGGTGCGGGCACCGTGGCCCCGGATACCCTGATGGTCCAGCCCACGCCCCGGCAGTGGCTCGCCATTCCCTCGTGGGAGTGGCACAAGGCGGGCGTCGGACCGCAGCGCTCGGACACGGCCATGCGCGTCCTCCGCTCCGCCGCGGCGCTCGAACGGCTGGCCGGGCTGCCCTCGGCGGAGGCTGCCACCAAACTGCAGACCCTCCCGGGGGTCGGGATCTGGACAGCGGCCGAGGTAGTGCAGCGCACCCACGGCTGTCCCGATTCGATCGCGGTGGGCGACTACCACCTCGCCGCCTACGTGGGCGCGGCCCTGACCGGCCGGCGCACCGACGACGCCGGGATGATCCGGCTGCTGGCGCCCTGGGCCGGGCACCGCCAGCGGGTGGTCCGGATGATCGGGCTCAGCGGGTTCCGGAAACCCGTCTTCGGCGCAAGGATGACCATCCAGGACCACCGCCACCACTAGGACCCGCCGGCCGGGGACCCGGGTCAGAGGCCCAGGCGCGCCACGGCCTCCAGCCGCATGTCGACCTTCCGGATCTTGCCGGACACGGTCATCGGGAAACTGTCGCGGACCTCCACGTACCGGGGAATCTTGTAGTGCGCCAGCTTGCCGCGGCAGAAGCCGGCCAGGGACTCGGCGTCCATCGGGCCGGCCTCCGGCTTGAGGATCACGCACGCCATCAGTTCCTCCCCATAGGTGGCATCGGGAACGCCGATCACTTGCACGTCCTGGATGTCCGGGTGGGTGTAGAGGAACTCCTCGATCTCGCGCGGGTAGATGTTCTCGCCGCCCCGGATCACCATGTCCTTGATCCGGCCCTCCACCACGATGTAGCCGTCCTTGTCCATCCGGGCGAGGTCGCCGGTGTGCATCCAGCCTTCGGGGTCGATCGCCTCGGCGGTCTTCTCCGGCTGGTTCCAGTACCCCTGCATCACCGAGTAGCCGCGCGTGCACAGTTCGCCGATCTCGCCGCGCTGCAGCACCTCGCCGCTGACGGGATCGATGATGCGGCTCTCCAGCTGCGGCATGGTCCGGCCTACGGTCTGGGTCCGCTGCTCCATGGTGTCCACGCTGCGGGTCATGGTGGACACCGGCGAGGTCTCCGTCATGCCATAGCAGATGGCCACATCGCGCATATTCATCTCCGCGATCACCCGATTCATCACCTCGATAGGGCACAGGGAACCGGCCATCACCCCGGTGCGCAGGGTGGAGAGGTCGTAGGACGCGAAGTCCGGCAGCGCCAGCTCCGCGATGAACATCGTGGGGACGCCGTAGAGCGAGGTGCCGCCGAAGTCCTGGACGGCTTCCAGCGCGGCGGCCGGCGAGAAGCCGCGGCCGGGGATGATGGTGGCCGCGCCGTGGCTGAGCGCCGCAAGGTTGCCGATCACCATGCCGAAGCAGTGGTAGAAGGGCACCGGCAGGACCACCCTGTCGTGTTCGGTGTAGTCCAGCAGCTCACCGATCGAGTAGCCGTTGTTGAGCAGGTTGTGGTGGGTCAGCGTCGCGCCCTTGGGGAAGCCCGTGGTGCCGGAGGTGTACTGCAGGTTGATGGCGTCGTGCGGATCCAGACCCGCCATCCGGTCCTTGAGCGCGGCATAGGGGACGTCGTCGGCGCGGCGGAGCAGCTCCGCGTAGCCCTGCTCGGCGTCGTTCTCCGGCTCCGCCCCGGTGAGTCCGGGCTGGCCCGCGGGCAGGAACACGAGTTCCTTCAGTTCCGGGCATTCCGCCAAGGCCTGCCGGGCCATGGCGGTGTAGTCGCTGTTCTTGTCCGACGGCGCCGTGACCAGCATCCTCATCCCGTTTTGCTTCACGACGAACTCGAGTTCGTGGCTGCGGTAGGCCGGGTTGACGTTGACCAGGATGGCGCCGATCTTGGCGGTGGCGTATTGCAGCAGGGTCCACTCGGCGCAGTTCGGGCTCCAGATTCCCACCCGCTCCCCCTTGGCGACGCCGACGGCGAGCAGCGCGCGGGCCAGCCGGTCGACGTCGTCGTTCATTTTGGCGTAGCTCCAGCGCCGGGCTTCACCGCCCGGGACGGCGGCGGCCTCGATGAGGGCGTCATGGTAGGGGAACCGGGCGGCGATCCGCTCAAAGTTCGCGCCAATGGTTTCATCGATCAGCGGGACGTCAGTGTCCCCGGCGGTGTACGCAAGCATGATGTGACGCTACCAACACGCCGTCGGCAAGAGAAGAGGAAAGCGTGGATGTCCTAGGAAATCTTTCGGTCGCCCGGGGCGCCGCCCGGGGCGCCGCCCGGGGACGCCAGCTAGGCTGGAGGACATGAGCGAACCCATTGATCTGCGAGCCACTTTCATCCCCAACGACGGCGAATTCTTCCGCGTGAAGCTTGCCCTCGAGATTGCGATCGACGAGGTGGTCAATGAACCCGGCTGCCTGCGCTACGAACTGACCGAGGCCACGGAAGAGCGCCTGGTCCTGACCGAGCAGTGGGCCAGCCAGGAGGACCTGGACCGGCACGCGAAGGGCAGCGCCCTCCAGGACCTGAACGAGTCCCTGAGCGCCCTGCTGGCCGAGCCAGTGAAGGTGGAGCGGGTCTAGCCGTTCGGCGGGGTAGCCCACCGCCTATAACGACACAACGCGGGGCCGCTCCAGGCTCGCCGTCCTTGGAAGGATGGGGCTGGGGCGGCCCCGCGTTGGTTGTGACGCCGGCCGTGGGGCCTAGGCGTCGGGGATCTGCGTGCCGTCCTGCTTGGTGGCGGCTTCGGCCTGCGAGCGGGCGACGTGGGCGTGGACTTCCTCCATGTCGAGCGCCTTGACGGCGTCCACCACCTGTTCCAGCTGCTGGGCGTTCAGGGCGCCCGGCTGCGAGAAGACCAGAACCTTCTCGCGGAACGCCATCAGGGTGGGGATCGAGGTGATGCCGGCCTCCGCGGCCAGCTGCTGCTCGGCCTCGGTGTCCACCTTGGAGAACACCACGTCGGGGTGCTTCTCCGAAACGGCGGCGTAGGTGGGGCCGAACTGCTTGCACGGGCCGCACCATTCGGCCCAGAAATCTACCAGGACAATATCGTTGTCCTCGACGGTCGCTGCGAACTGTTCACCTGTAATGTCTACGGTTGCCATTTCTCAACGGTACGCGAGACGGGCCGGAAAGTCGCCGGTGTTTCGCTCGTGGCTCATCCGGCCGTCCGCCCCGCACGCGTGCTCGGACGGGTCCCCCGGCGGGCGCGGAGGTGAGTACGTCCGGTCAGCCCCAGAGGTGCGGCGCCGGGCGGCGGGCACCCGGGAGGGCGTTGGTTTCGCGCCAGGAGTGCAGCCATTCGGGCAGTTCGAGGCCGGCGGGCGGCTCGCCGAATTCGCGCAGGATGTCCTCCTGGCTGACCGGCTTGCCCTTGCTGACCAATCGGGTGGCGATGTGCGCGCGGGCGTAAATCTCGCCGTCGACCACCATCCGCTGCTCGAAGTAGATGGCCTTGGAGTCCAGGCCGATTACCTTGGTTTCGATGGTGTACTGCTGCCACAGCTGCAGCGAGCAGCGGAACGCGATGGTCTCGCCCGCCACCACGGGGGTCCAGCCGCGCCGCCGCATGGCCTTCCAGGTGCCGCTGCGCGCCATCAGGTCGAACCTGCCGAGGTCCATGAGCGAGAAGTACATGCCGTTGTTGACATGCATCGCGATGTCGATGTCCGTGGGCAGGACCCGCAGCGGCAGGCTCGCGGCGTCCCAGATGCCCAGCTTAGGGCGCCGGGACGCGTTCATCAGGAGGAAGAGGGTGCGGAGCAGCAGGTGCATGCCAGCTATGTTACCCGCGGGTAACTATGGTGCCAATCATGACGAAGCGTGGCGGGACGGCGGGGCAAGCCCCGCGGACGCTGCTTAGTACAGCAGCCGCTGGAACAGGAGGTGGTCCTGCCAGCGCCCGGCGATCTTCAGGTACTGCGGGGCGACGCCGATCTCGTCGAAGCCGGTGCGCCGCAGCACCTTCTGCGAGGCGTCGTTGTGGAGCAGGGTGGCCGCCTGGATCCGGTGCAGTCCCAGGGTGGTGGATGAGGCTTCGAGGACGTGGGCAACGGCGGCCGAACAGATCCCGCGGCCGTTGAAGTCCTGGTCCACCCAGTAGCCCAGGTTGGCGCTGAGGAACGGGCCCCGCACGATGCCGCTCAGGGTCATGCCGCCGATCACCCGGCGTCCGGAGAGCAGGATCCAGGGCACGCCGGTTCCCGCCTCGAACATCCCCAGCTTCCCCCGGGTGTTGGCGAGCTGGCCGGCTGGGGTCAGGAACTCTTCGCCGCGGACCGGCTCCCAGGGCGCGAGGTGCGCGCTGTTGCGGCGGTAGGCATCGGCGAGCTCACCGGCGTCTTCCTCCCGAACGATGCGCATGACGACGCCGTCCGGCAGGTCGGCGGCCAGCAAGGAATCGGGAGGGGGCATTTCCCTATCCTTCCACCGCATCTGCTCCGGGTGCGGCCAGGGCAAGGATCATGCGCTCCATCCGTGCGACCCCGGCGAAGCGGCCGGCGTTGTCCGTGACGAGGAGGGCCTCGTAGCGCTGCTCCCGGGGCCGGGTCATGGACCGGGCCAGGGCCTGGTCCAGCGGGGTGTCGAGATTGACTCGAATCCCCTGGCTGACCACGCCCATCGCTGCCGCCCCCGGACTCAGGAGTGCGACCGGCCGGAGGTGCTCCCCGAGCAGGACCACATCCTCCAGGGCCGGGTTGGCTTCGAAGGCATCCGCTGCCGCCGCGACAGTCGGGACGGCAGGAGCCGCCTCCACGATGTCCCGGATGACCGTCTTGTCCGCCACCGTGCGCGAGCTGGCCAGCCGGTGCGCGACGTCAAGCTCGATTCCGGCCCAAGGCGGCCCGGGCCGGGCAAGGTAGTAGCCCTGGACCAGGGGGACGCCCAACGCCACCAGGGCGTCGAGTTCCTCGGACCGCTCCACGCCCTCGGCCAGGATCCAGGCGTCGACGCGGCTTGCGAAGGCGCCCATCATCTCGATCAGGGCCCGCTTCGCCTCGTCCCGGTCGACGTCCTGGATCAGCTCGCGGTCGATCTTGATCATCGAGGGCCGCAGCGCGAGCAGGTGGCGCAGGCCCGCGTACCCGGCACCGGCGTCGTCGACGGCGATCAGCGCGCCGGCCGAGCGCAGCTGGTTCAGGTCCGGCTCGAGGCCGACATAGGAATCGATCGGAGTCTGCTCGGTGAGCTCCACAATCAGGCCGCCCAGCTGCCCCTCGTCCCGCCAGACGGAACGGACGCACTCGGAGGTCAGCAGCTCCGGGGAGATATTGACCGTCAGGAAACAGTTGGGAGGCAGGGCCGCCCTCGCCCGCAGGGCTGTGCGCAGTGCGGCGGCCTCCAGTTCGGCGGCCTTGCCGTGGGTCCGCGCCGCGGCAAACCAGACCTCAGGGTTTTTCTCTGTGTAGCCGGGGAAACGCGCGAGCGCCTCGTACCCGACGACGCTCCCGCGGGAGGTGTCCACGATCGGCTGATACGCCGTCGCAAGGCCCTCGCCGCGGCAGGCGGCGGCGAGCAGGGCGTCCCAGTCCGGCGGCGTTGCCGTGCCGGTTTCCGGGCCCGACCTGCCCGCCCCGTGACTCAACTGACCGGACGGATGGACTTCTGCACCGACGAGACCAGCTCGTGCGGCAGTTCAGTCAGGCCATGGACGGACGCGGCGTGCGCACCGACCTGGACCAGGATTTCATCTTCAGTGCTGCAGACCCAGCGTGCTTCACAGCCCGGGACCACGTCACCACATGCAAACGACTTCACTTCAGCTCCTATGCTTCAACACGAATAACGGCACAACCCTACTTCCCGGTAGGGTCCGCCAACCGATTGCACGGAAGATGACTTTTTCGGCGCGCCGCGGGGTGACGTGGGGTGCCGGATTGGGGGGATGTCCGGGAGCCGCCCCGGGGTGGATTCGTCGGAGGTTCGCGTCCGCGGCGGGAGTTAGGCCGGGGTGGGTTCGACGGCGTTTGCGACGGCAGGCTCGTGATCGAAGGCCGAGGGCCGCTCGAGCCCGTTGAGCCACGCCTCGGCGTCGTCGATGTCGGTGAAGTACCGCTGGGGGCAGTCATTGCCGCGGCGCATCCACGCCGCCACCACGCGGTCCACATTGGTGGCTCCCACGAGGGCGACGGCGCACACGAAGCGGCTCTCCAGATAGTGGTTCCTCGCGCCGGCGCTGACATCGACGTCGCTGATGTCGATCAGCAGGGGCAGCATCCGCCCGGCGCTGACCTTGCCAACCGCCAGCACGGATTCCATGGCGTCAACGGCTTCAACGGAGGAACCCTTTGCCCAGCTCAGACGCAGAATGCCGCTCCGGTCGAGGGTGAGCGTACCCTTTCCCGCCGCCAGGCTGATGTCCATGTCGAATCCTTTCCAGCGCCAGAATAACCCCGGTGCGCCGGATCGGTGCGGTGGCCCGCGGTCCGCGCGCGGATGTGACGCCGGGCAAAAGAAAAGCCTCCGGAACCGTGATGGTTCCGGAGGCTTTTCCGAGGGTGGCAGATGAGGGATTCGAACCCCCGTAGGCGTTGCCAGCTGATTTACAGTCAGCCCCCTTTGGCCGCTCGGGTAATCTGCCGAACTTCAAAAGAAGATCACTCGCGCCACCGTCCTGGTTCGTCCTGTTTCCAGTTCGTTCCGTGTCCGGCAACCGCGGGCAAGACAACTTTACAGAACTTCCGCCGAAGAATCGAATCGGCCCCGCAGCTCCCCGTGAAGGCCACTCAAGGGCCCGAACGACGGCGGCAGTACGCGGCGGATGCGGGCCGCGGCTAAATGGGTTGCGGTCAGGATTCGCCGAGGATGCGTCCGGCCAGCTTGGCCTCGAAGCGGGCCGCCTGCTCGGACGTGACCTGGTTCAGTTGGACGGCCCGGGCGAGGTCGGCGTGGACGCCGTCGAGCCGGGCGATCGTCCCGGCGGCGGGGCTCAGGACCACCGAAGCGGCCAGGGCGGCCGCGGCCATGGAGGTGGCCGCCGTCGTCAGTGAACCGGCGGCCGCAGCGGTGGTGGCGGTGACGTATTGGATGGCTTTGCGGCTCATGGGCCCTGCCTTTCGTGAAACTCTGTCAACGCCTTCAACCCTGCCGGGCCAACCTTCGTTCCCACCCGCGTTTCGCTTTGAGCCGACTGTGAACGCACCCGCTCCGTCCGGGCCATCCGTATTAGGCTGGATGGCAGGAAGTACCGCCCTTTCCGAGGGCCGGCACAGCGAAACATCACCGACAAATAGCAGGAGGACAGTCATGGCAGGCGAATCCACATTCGACGTCGTCAGCAAGGTCGACAAGCAGGAAGTTGCCAACGCGCTGAACCAGGCCCAGAAGGAACTGGCCCAGCGGTACGACTTCAAGGGCGTCGGCGCCGAGGTCGACTTCAGCGGCGAGAAGATCCTGATGAAGGCCAACTCCGAGGAGCGCGTTCTGGCCGTCCTCGACGTCCTGCAGTCCAAGCTCATCCGCCGCGGCATCTCGCTGAAGTCCCTGGACACCGGCGAGCCCTACCCCTCCGGCAAGGAGTTCCGCCTGGAGGCGAGCATCAAGGAAGGCATCGCGCAGGATCTGGCGAAGAAGATCAACAAGCTGATCCGCGACGAGGCACCGAAGTCCGTGAAGTCCCAGATCCAGGGCGACGAGCTCCGCGTGACCTCGAAGTCCCGCGACGACCTGCAGGAGACCATGGCCCTGCTGAAGAACTTCGACGAGGCCGACCTGCAGTTCGTTAACTTCCGCAGCTAACCTCGCACAGTTTTCGACGCGCAAAAGACCTGTCGCTCCCGGTATTCCGGCAGCGGCAGGTCTTTTCCGTGTCGCGGGGCGGTTTCAGCCTCGCGGGGCGGTGAGCTGAAGGGCCCTAGCCCAGCCGCTGGCCCGCCATCCGCTCCAGCCGGTCGATCCGGTCGGCCATGGGCGGGTGGGTGGAGAACATCCGGGCCATGCCCCCGCCGCGGAACGGGTTGGCGATCATCAGGTGCGAGGCGTTGACCAGCCGCTGGTCCTGCGGCAACGGCGCCAGCTGCACCCCCTGTTCGATCTTGCGCAGCGCCGAGGCCAGCGCCAGCGGATCCCCGGTCAGCGCCGAGCCGTCCTCGTCGGCGTCGTACTCGCGGGTGCGGGAGATCGCCATCTGGATGAGGGACGCGGCGAACGGCGCCAGGATGGACATGGCCAGCAGGGCTAGCGGGTTGGCGTTCCGGCGGTCCCCGCCGCCGAAGAAGAGCAGCAACTGCCCCACCGAGGTGATCACGCCCGCGACGGCGGCCGCGACCGAGGAGGTGAGGATGTCGCGGTTGTAGACGTGCATCAGCTCGTGCCCCAGGACGCCGCGGAGCTCCCGCAGGTCCAGCAACTGCAGGATGCCTTGGGTGCAGCACACCGCGGCGTGCTGCGGATCGCGGCCGGTGGCGAACGCGTTCGGCGCCATGGTCGGGGAGATGTAGATCCGCGGCATCGGCTGGTTGGCCCGGGCAGAGAGCTCCCGGACGATCTGGTACAGCTGCGGCGCCTCGGCCTCTGTGACCGGGAAGGCCTGCATGGCCCGGATGGCGAGCTTGTCGCTGTTCCAGTAGCCGTAGAAGGTGGTGCCGACGCCGATCAGCGCCATGATCCACAGCGGGGCCGAGCTGCGGGTCCCTGACGCGATCAGGGCACCCAGTGCCAGCAGCACCGCCCACAGGGCACCGAACAGGGCGGCCGTCTTCAGGCCGTTGTGATGGTTGTGCACAGATCCTCCCACGCCGAACCGGAACCGTCCCCCGGCGCGGAAACGCCGGGCCCGTTCCACTCTGGAAACGAACTGCTACGGCACCGGGTTCCGGGCATCATAGCGCAGGAAACCGGACTGCCACCGTGCCACCAGCCAGGCCGCCACGGCGCACAGGACGCCCCCGGCCAGGAGTACCCAGCCCTCGCTCAGCAGCTTGGTTGCGCCGCCGGCCAGCAGGTCCCCCACGCGAGGCCCGCCGGCGACGACCACGACGAACACGCCCTGCAGCCTGCCGCGGAGATGATCGGGCGCTGCGGACTGCAGGATGGTGGTGCGGAAGACGGCGCTGACCGAGTCGGCGATGCCGGCGAGCGCGCAGCAGAGCGCGGCGGGAATCAGCCAGGCCGTCACCCCGGCACCTCCGGAGCGGCCGGCCAGGACGACGACGAGCCCCAGCCCGGCGACCGAGGCGCCCCACCCCATCACGGACCAGACCACGGCGGTCCCCTGGGCGCGGACGCCGCCCAGCGGACCGGAGAACAGCCCGGCCAGGAAGGCGCCGACGGCGGTGGCGGCCAGCAGGATGCCGACCGTGGCCTCACCGCCGCCGATCATCAGGGCGCCGATGGCCGGCAGCAGGGCCCGCGGCTGGGCGAGGATCATGGCGATCAGGTCGATCACGAAGGTCATCCGCAGGTTGGGTCGGGTGCCGAGGAAGCGGAAGCCTTCCACCACAGAGCGCAGCCCGGCCCGGTGCGTCACCCGGTCCGGCGGCATGGCCGGCAGCTTGACCAGGGCCCAGACCACGAAGGCGAAGCTGGCCACGTCGATGGTGTAGGTCCAGGCGAAGCCGATGGTGGCCACCAGGACGCCGGCCAGCAGCGGCCCGGCGGTCATGGACAGGCCCATGCTCATCATGGACAGGGCGTTCGCGGCAGGCAGCAGTTCCTTGCGGACCAATACCGGGATGATGGCGCTGCGGGCCGGCTGGTTAATGGCCTGGGCGCCGCTTTGGACCGCCACTAGGGCGTAGAGCAGCCAGACGTTGCCCACCTGCAGCCAGGCCTGAAGCGCCAGGCAGCCGGTGGTCAGCCAGAGGACGGAGGAGGCCAGCAGGGCCACCCGGCGCCGGTCGTGGGCGTCGGCGATCGATCCGCCCAGCAGCCCGCCGAGAATCAGGGGGACCAGGGCGAAGATGCTCAGCAGGCCCACGTAGAAGCTGTCCTGGGTGAGGCGGTACACCTCCAGGCTCACGGCCACCAGGGTGAGCTGGCTGCCGACGGCGGAAGCCGCGGTTCCCAGCCACAGGCGGCGGAACGCCGGGCTCTCGCGTAGCGGCGTGATGTCAGCCAGGAATTTCCCCACCCGGCAACCCTACTGGGACGGCAAGGCTAACTAAGTCCAGCCTTATTGCGACTTGCTCAAAATAGATGCTTGAATGGGTCCATGAACGCTAACCCGGGCAGCAGCGACGCATGGGCCGACGCCCTGCGCGCCCACGGCCGCCGGGTGACCAAGCAGCGGCTGGCCGTGCTCGACGCCGTCGAACGCCACCCGCACTCGCCGGCCGAGCGCATCCTGGCCGCCGCCCGGGAGGAACTCCCGGAGCTCACCGCGCAGTCGGTCTACGTGGTCCTTGGCGACCTCACCGAGCTGCAAATGCTGCGCCGCTTCGAACCCCCGCACTCCCCCGCCCTGTACGAGACCCGGGTGGGCGACAACCACCACCACGCCGTCTGTATCGGGTGCGGGCGCGTGGAGGACGTCGAGTGCGCCGTCGGCCACGCCCCCTGCCTGACCCCGCACTGGGGCTCCGGGACCGCACCGATGACCATCCAGATCGCCGACGTCCTGTACCAGGGCATCTGCGAAGAGTGCCAGCGCACCCAAAAACTGCCCGCCCACAGCAACTAGGTTCACAACAACAATTGAGGAGAACGATGACTCAGAACATTTCTGCGCCCGTGTCCACGACCCAGTCCGGCGCGCCGGTCACGTCGGACGCCCACTCGCAGTCCGTCGGTGCCGACGGCGCCATCATCCTGACCGATCACTACCTGATCGAAAAGCTCGCCCAGTTCAACCGCGAGCGGGTTCCAGAGCGCGTCGTGCACGCCAAGGGCGGCGGTGCCTTCGGTACGTTCAAGACCACCGAGGATGTCTCGAAGTACACCAAGGCAGCCCTCTTCCAGCCGGGCACCGAGACGGACATGCTGATCCGCTTCTCCTCCGTCGCGGGCGAGGCCGGCTCGGCCGACACCCTGCGCGACCCGCGCGGCTTCGCGATCAAGTTCTACACCTCCGAGGGCAACTACGACCTCGTGGGCAACAACACCCCGGTGTTCTTCATCCGCGACGGCATCAAGTTCCCGGACTTCATCCACTCCCAGAAGCGTCTGCCGGGCTCGCACCTGCGGGACGCCGACATGCAGTGGGACTTCTGGACCCTCTCCCCCGAGTCCGCCCACCAGGTCACCTGGCTGATGGGTGACCGCGGCCTGCCCGCCACCTGGCGCGAGATGCAGGGCTACGGCTCGCACACCTACCAGTGGATCAACGCCGAGGGCGAGCGCTTCTGGGTCAAGTACCACTTCAAGTCCAACCAGGGCGTCAAGTCCCTGACCAACGACGAGGCGGCGGAACTGGCCGGCAACGACGCGGACTTCTACATCCGCGATCTGCGCGAAAACATCGACGCCGGGAACTTCCCCGCCTGGGACCTGCACGTCCAGGTCATGCCCTACGAGGACGCGAAGACCTACCGCTTCAACCCGTTCGACCTGACCAAGGTGTGGCCGCACGGCGACTACCCCCTGATCAAGGTCGGCACCATGGAGCTGACCAAGAACCCGGAGAACTACTTCGCGCAGATCGAGCAGGCCACCTTCGCGCCGTCGAACTTCGTCCCGGGCATCGCCGCCTCCCCGGACAAGATGCTGCAGGCCCGCATCTTCTCCTACGCGGACGCGCACCGCTACCGCGTCGGCACCAACCACGCCCAGCTGCCGGTCAACGCCCCGAAGAACGAGGTGCACAACTACAGCCAGGACGGCGCGGCCCGCTACCACTTCAACGCGCCCACCGTTCCGGTCTACGCACCGAACTCCCTGGGCGGCCCCGCCGCCGTCGAGCCGCAGAACCCGGCCGGCGGCTGGGAGAACGACGGCGCACTCACCCTCTCCGCGCACTCCCTGCACGCCGAGGATGACGACTTCGGCCAGGCCGGCACGATGTACCGCGAGGTCTACGACGACGCCGCCAAGGCCCGGTTCCTGGAGACCATCACCACCGCCGTGGGCGGCGTGAAGAACGCCGACATCAAGGAACGCGCCATCCAGTACTGGACCAACGTCGACGCCGAGCTCGGCGCCAAGCTGCGCTCCAACCTCGGTGCCGCCAACCCGTCCGACGCCGAGGCCGCCAACAAGATGGCCTAAGTGTCCCCGGACACACAGCAGGACACAACAGCGCCCCGCCGCGGATCTTCCGCGGCGGGGCGCTGTTGTGTGTCGCCGGTGGCGGCCGTGTCAGGCTCAGGCGGGACAGACTCAGGCGGGTTTGGCCGCACTGCCGGCCTGGGCGGGCTCCGCCGCGGCGGGGCGGTGGCCCTTCTTGGCCAGCTGGATCTGCTCGTATACGTGGTGCCGGAGCTCGGTGAACCGCGGCAGGGACCGGGTCTCCAGCTGGTCCCGCTCCACCGGCAGGTCGATCCGGATGTCCTCCTGGACCACCGTGGGCGAGCTGGAGAGGATGATGACCCGTTCGCCCAGGTAGACCGACTCATCGATGTCGTGGGTGACGAAGAGGACGGTCACGCCGAACTTCTTCCAGATCGTCCGGATCAGGTCTTCCAGGTCGGCGCGGGTCTGCGCGTCCACCGCGGCGAACGGCTCATCCATCAGCAGCACCTCGGGCTGGTACGCGATGGCCCGGGCGATCGCCACGCGCTGCTGCATGCCGCCGGAGAGCTGCCAGGGGTAGGACCGCGGCACGTGGGACAGGCCCACGGCCTCCAGCGCCTCGTCCACCAGCCGGTCACGTTCGGCCTTCGGCACGCCCTGGTTCTTCAGCGGCAGCGCCACGTTGTCCCGGACCCGCATCCAGGGGAAGAGGGAGCGGCCGTACTCCTGGAAGACCACCGCCATCTTCTTCGGCGGCCCGGAGACCCGCTTGCCGTCGAGCAGGACCTCGCCCTCGGTGGGCGCCATCAGGCCCGAGATGCACTTGAGCAGGGTGGTCTTGCCAGAGCCAGAGGGACCCACCAGGCATGCAAGTTCCCCGGCGCGCAGGTCGAAGGTGAGGTTGCGGACGGCTTCGATGTCGCCGCCGTCGGTCTGGTAGACCTTCTTCAGTCCGCGGACCGAGAGCATGGCCTCCGGCCGGATGGTCCCCGCCTCGGGGGTGGTGTCAGGCTGCATTTTCTACCTCTTTCTGGCCGTGGTACCAGCGCAGGATGTTCCGCTCGGCCCACTGGAAGATGAACGACATCGTCACGCCCAGCAGCCCCAGCACCACGATGCCGGACCACATTTCCGGGATGGCGAAGGAACGCTGGAACTGCACGATGGTGAAGCCAAGCCCGGAGGACGAGGCGAACATTTCGGAGATGACCATCAGGATCAGCCCGAGCGAGAGGGACTGGCGGACACCCGCCAGGATCTGCGGGCTGGCCGAGGGCAGCACCAGATACCGGACCCGGGCCCAGCCGGAAATTCCGTAGGTGTGGGCCGAATCGGAGAGGACCCCGTCGACGGCGCGGACACCCTCGATGGTGTTCAGCAGCACCGGCCAGACGCAGCCGGAGATGATCACCGCGATTTTCATGGAGTCGGTGATGCCCATCAGCAGCATCAGCACCGGGACCAGCACCGGCGGCGGAATGGCCCGGAAGAACTCCAGGGTGGGTTCCAGCAGGGCGCGCAGCCACCGGACGGAGCCGATCACCACGCCGCCGACGACGCCGATCGCGATCGCCGCGACGACGCCCACCAGGAGCCTGCCGATGCTCGGCAGCACGTCCGAGAAGAACCGCGGGCCGAACCAGGTCTGGGCGAACTTCTGCACCAGCGCCGCGGGCGTCGGCACGAAGAAGTTCACCGCGCCCAGGGTGGAGGCCCACCAAAGCAGGACGAGCAGCACCGGCAGCGCCAGCACGTAGCCCAGGGTTTTCAGGGCTTTCATAGGATCACCTCGGAGCGGACGGAGGAGTGCCAGGACAGCGTCTTCTTCTCGATCAGCCGCATCAGGGCGTTGATCACGACGCCGATCAGGCCGGTGGCCAGCACCAGGGCGTACATCCCGGATATGGCGCCGCCGGACTGCGCCAGCGCGATCTCCCGGCCCAGGCCCGGGGAACCGATCACGAGCTCGGCCGTGATGGCCAGGACCAGTGCCACGGTGGCCGCCAGCCGCACGCCGGTCATCAGGTAGGGCAGCGCCGTCGGGAAGACGACGTAGCGGATCCGGGCCAGCGGCCCGAGCCCGTAGGTCTTGGCCGTGTTGTTGGCGACCATGTCGACGTCGGCCACGCCGTAGAGCACCTGGATCAGGACCTGCCAGAAGGCGGCGTAGGTGATCAGCATCAGCGAGGATTCCAGCTTCACGCCGAACAGCAGCACGGCCA
This sequence comes from Arthrobacter sp. YD4, assembly GCF_030410515.1. GTDB lineage: Bacteria > Actinomycetota > Actinomycetes > Actinomycetales > Micrococcaceae > Arthrobacter. The sequence goes on from NZ_JAUHHD010000001.1 coordinate 434,427, forward strand.
GCGGAATCAGCGCCACCGACGGGATGGGCCGCAGGAACTCCACCGTGGAGTTGGTGGCCCGGCGGAGGAAGGTACTGGACCCGATCACAAAGCCCAGCACGACGGCGAGGACGATCGCGAGGACCAGCCCCAGGAACCAGGCCTTCATGGTCTCCCCCACCGAGACCCAGAACGCGGTGAGGCCCAGGTCGCGGACCAGCGCCATCACCACCTCACTGGCCGGCGGCAGGTACTTGGCGTCGATCAGGCCGAGCCGAGGAATCAGCTCCCAAGTGGCCAGGAATCCGAGGATCCCGGCCAGGCCCAGCAGCCGCTGGCCGGGGAAGGCGCGTTTGCCCGTACGGCGGCCGCGTCCCGCACGGGTCGTGCGGCCGCCGGTGGCGAGGGCGTCGGCACTCACGGCAGCAGGTCGCCCGCGTTCGGGGCCTTGGAAAGGGTGCCGTACTTGGCGGCGGCGTCGCCCAGGGTCTTGAAGGCGTCCTTGTCGAAGGTGACCGTCCAGTGCGTGAGGGTCATCTTGGAGCGGGCGGCCTCGTCGATCTTGGTGTAGGTGCCCACGATGTCCCGGACTTCCTGCGGGTGGGCCTGGGCGTACTCGAGGGACTTGTTCATGGCCCGGGTGAACTTCTGGGTCAGCTCCGGCTTGTTCTTGATGGTGTCGGCCTTGGTGAAGTACCCGGCGATGTCCAGCTTGGGGCTGACGTCCACAAAGTTCCAGGAGACCACGGTGCCGCCGTCGGCCAGGGCCTTGGACATGAAGGGTTCGAGGATCCAGGCCGCGTCCACCTGCTTGTTGGCGATGGCCGCCGGCGCGTCCGGGAAGGCCACCTCGACGAACTTCACGGAGGAGGGATCGCCGCCGTCCTTCTCGATCGCGGACTTGATGCTGGTGTCGCCGATGTTGGACAGGTTGTTCACGGAGACGGTCTTGCCGGCCAGGTCCTTGGCGGACTTGATCGGGGAACCGGCCGGGACGACGACGCCGCCGACGTCCTTGCCCTTCTCACCGGTGGTGGACGCGCCGTTGGCGACGAACTTCAGGTCGAGGCCCTTATCCCTGGCGACCATCACGGAGATCAGGTTGGAGAAGGCGAAATCGAAACTGCCGCTGACGACGCCGGGAACGATCGCGGCGCCGCCGGTGGCCGTCTGGATGTCCAACTGGAGTCCCTCGTCCTTGAAGAAGCCCAGCTTGTTCCCCAGGTAGACCGGCGCACAGTCGACGATCGGAATAACGCCGACGCTGACCTTGGTCAGGTCTCCCCCGCCGGCGGCCCCGCCCTGGGCGGTGCCGCCCGTCGAGCTGGGCGATCCGCTGCCGCAGGCCGTGAGGGCCAGGACGGACGCGGCCGCCAGCAGGGAGAAGGTACGACGTAACATGTTCACTCCTTTGTGCACTGCGGCCCGGGAATGACTCGCCCCCACCACCGCCAATGTTCGCTTTTCGAACAAACGTTCAAATATCAAGTCTGGTCTAAGGCTACTGTGAGGTCAACCACATCCGGGGCATTGTTACGGCTCTGAGACAGGTCGCCGGGCACAGCAAAGCGGGGCCACTCCGGGCCCGTCCGGCGGTGCCGGACGGGACGGAATGACCCCGCTGTGCGGTGCTGCGGGAGGCCGCCCGCTAGGGGCGGGAGACCTTCTCGGAGGCCACGTTGCTGGGTTCGTCGGTGCCGGGTTCGCCGGTGCCCGCAGCGGCCGGGCCGCTGACGGACGCCCGCGCCTCGGCGAACTTCTCGTTCAGCCGGGAGTGCCGGCGGCCGTAGGAGAAGTAGATAATGATGCCCACCACGAGCCAGAGGGCGAAGAAGATCCAGGTCTCCACGGCCAGGTTGGTCATCAGGTAGAGGCAGAGCACGGCGGAGACCACCGGAACCACCTTGCCGAACGGCACGCGGAAGGACGGCTTGAGGTCCGGCCGCTTCCTGCGCAGGACCAGGATGCCCAGGCTGACCATCACGAAGGCGGACAGCGTGCCGATGTTGATCATTTCTTCCAGCAGGTCCACCTTGGTCAGGCCGGCCACCAGAGCCACGGCGGCACCGCAGATGATCTGCAGCCGGGCCGGGGTGGCGCGGATGGTGCTGGTCTTGGACAGGGAGCGCGGCAGCAGGCCGTCGCGGCTCATCGCGAGGACCACTCGGGACAGGCCCATCAGCAGCACCATGATCACCGTGGTCAGGCCCACCAGGGAGCCGAAGGCGATCACCTTGGCGGCGTCGTTGTTGCCCACGGCCTCGAAGGCGGTGGTGAGCGTGGGGCTCTCTGCCTCCGCGAGCTTGCTGTAGGGGACCATGCCGGTGAGAGCGAGCGAGACCAGGATGTAGAGCACGGTGACGATCGCGAGGCCGCCGAAGATGCCGCGCGGCAGGGTCTTCTGCGGATTCTTGACCTCCTCGGCGGAGGTGGCGACGACGTCGAAGCCGATGAAGGCGAAGAAGACCAGCGCGGCGCCGGCGAAGATGCCGAGGGTGCCGTACTGGGCGGGGGCCGCGCCGGTGAGGAAGCCGAAGAAGGACTGCTTGAGCACGTCGGTGGTGCCGGTGCCGCCGGTGGGCTGGGAGGCCGGGACGAACGGGCTGTAGTTTTCAAACTTCACGTAGGTGAAGCCCACGACGATGACGAAGAGGACGACGGCGATCTTGATCAGCGTGAAGACATTGCCGACGCGGGCGGACAGCTTTGTCCCCAGCACCAGCAGCACGGTGAAGACGGCCACGATCAGGAAGGCGCCCCAGTAGAGGTCGATCCCGCCGAGGGAGATGGACGGCGGGACGTCGAGCCCCATCAGCGCGAAGACCTTGCTGAGGTAGATGCCCCAGTACTTGGCGATCACGGCGCCGGCGGTGAACAGTTCCAGGATCAGGTTCCAGCCGATGATCCAGGCCAGCACCTCGCCCATGGTGGCGTAGGTGAAGACGTAGGCGGAGCCGGCCACGGGGATGGCGGTGGCGAACTCGGCGTAGCACATGATGGCCAGGGCACAGGTGACGGCCGCGATGGCGAAGGAGATGGTGACGGCGGGGCCGGCGAAGTTGGCGGCGGCCTTGGCGCCGACCGAGAAGATCCCGGCGCCGACAGCGACGGCGACGCCCATGATCATCAGGTCCCAGGTGCTGAGCGAGCGCTTGAGCTTGCGGCCGGGCTCATCGGCGTCGGCCATCGACTGCTCGACGGACTTGGTCCGGAAAAGGTTCATAGGAAGGTCCACGGTCTCTATAGCTGGGGAAAACGGACCTATTAATAGTAGTGTCCATCCACTGGACGGCCGCTTTAATCCCACATGGTGAGACGGTGAGGGTGTCTTAAACCGGCCAGTCCATCAGCGTGGAGCGGATCAGGAAGCGCTTTCCCTCGGGCGCCTCGACCGAGAAGCCGCTTCCCCGGCCGGGCACGACGTCCACCGTCAGGTGGGTGTGGCTCCAGTAGTTGAACTGCTCGCGGGACATCCAGAACTCAATCGGCTGGGCTGCTCCCGCGCCGGTGTCCGCGGCGATGTCGAAGCGTCCCAGCAGTACGTCGGAGCCGCCGGTGATGAACTCCCCCGCCGGGTAGCACATGGGCGAGGAGCCGTCGCAGCAGCCCCCGGACTGGTGGAACATCAGCGGCCCGTGCTGGTCCCACAGTTTGCGCAGCAGCTCCACGGCTTCGGGGGTGAGGGCCACCCTGGAGAAGTCCTCGCCGGGGAGGGTGGACGCCGCGTCGAGCACGGGCTGGGTCATGGCGGACTCCTGGAATTGGGCGGGGTGAACGGGGGTGCGGCGGGCCGGTCCCGTATCCGGGGCCCGCCCGCCGCTGCCGCGGCTTAGAAGAAGCCGAGCTTGTTCTCGTTGTAGCTGACCAGCAGGTTCTTGGTCTGCTGGTAGTGGTCGAGCATCATGGCGTGGTTCTCGCGGCCGATGCCGGAGGACTTGTAGCCGCCGAACGCCGCCCCGGCCGGGTAGGCGTGGTAGTTGTTCACCCAGACCCGGCCGGCCTGGATCTCGCGGCCGGCGCGGTAGGCGACGTTGCCGTTGCGGGACCATACGCCGGCGCCGAGGCCGTAGAGGGTGTCGTTGGCGATCCCCATGGCGTCGTTGTAGTCGCTGAACCGGGTCACCGAGACCACCGGGCCGAAGATCTCCTCCTGGAAGATGCGCATCTTGTTGTGGCCCTCGAAGATGGTGGGCTGGACGTAGTAGCCGCCGGCCAGGTCGCCGTCGAGCTCTGCGCGGGCGCCGCCGGTGAGGGCCTTGGCCCCCTCCTGCTTTCCGATGTCGATGTAGGAGAGGATCTTCTCCAGCTGGTCGTTGGAGGCCTGGGCGCCCAGCTGGGTGTCGGTGTCCAGCGGGTTGCCCTGGATGATCTTCTGGGTCCGGGCGAGGGCGTCGGCCATGAACGAGTCGTAGATGCCTTCCTGCACCAGGGCGCGGGAGGGGCAGGTGCAGACCTCGCCCTGGTTGAACGCGAAGAGCGTGAAGCCCTCCAGGGCCTTGTCGTAGAACGCGTCGTTGCTGTCGGCGACGTCGTTGAAGAAGATGTTCGGGCTCTTGCCGCCGAGCTCCAGGGTGACCGGGATGAGGTTCGCGGAGGCGTACTGGCTGATCAGGCGGCCCGTGGTGGTCTCGCCGGTGAAGGCGATCTTGCGGATCCGCGGGCTGGAGGCGAGCGGCTTGCCGGCCTCGACGCCGAAGCCGTTGACCACGTTGACCACGCCGGCCGGGAGCAGGTCGCTGATCAGTTCCATCAGGACCAGGATCGAGGAGGGGGTCTGCTCGGCGGGCTTGAGGACGACGGCGTTGCCGGCGGCGAGGGCGGGGGCAAGCTTCCAGACGGCCATCAGGATCGGGAAGTTCCAGGGGATGATCTGGCCGACGACGCCGAGCGGCTCGTGGAAGTGGTAGGCGGTGGTGTCGTCGTCGAGCTGGGAGAGCCGGCCCTCCTGGGCGCGGACGGCGGAGGCGAAGTAGCGGAAGTGGTCGGCCGCGAGCGGGATGTCGGCGTTGAGGGTTTCCCGGATCGGCTTGCCGTTGTCCCAGGTTTCGGCGACGGCCAGCAGCTCGGTGTTCTCATCGATCCGGTCCGCGATCTTGTTCAGGATCGCGGCGCGTTCGGCGACCGAGGTCTTGCCCCAGGAGGGTGCCGCCTTGTGCGCGGCGTCCAGGGCGAGCTCGATGTCTTCGGCGGTGCCGCGGGCGACCTCGCAGAACGCCTTGCCGGTCACCGGGGTGATGTTTTCGAAGTATTGGCCCTTCACCGGGGCCACCCACTCCCCGCCGATCCAGTTCTCGTAGCGGTCCTTGAACTGGACCTTCGAACCGTCGGTACCGGGTTGTGCGTAAACAGTCATTGCTAGCTCCTTTGCTGTGCAAGGTCGGTGGCGGACGCGGCCGGGACATCACGGGCCGCCGCTGCCCCCAGCGTAGGAGCGGGAAGGTTGCAGCCAGGTTGCATCGGAGTGATCCGGATTACGTTTCGAGCTGCGTCCCCGGTGGCGGCTGCGGGGGTGCGGGGCGGTCAGGCGCTGAGTTCGGCTTCGAGCCGCTCGAGTTCGGTGACGACGGCGGCCCGGCGCGGCGAGCGGGCCGGGAGCAGGCGGAGGGCCGCGGCGCGGACCTCGACGTCGTCCCGGGCCTCGGGCAGGGCGGCGTACTTCAGGAGGGCGTCGGCGCTGCCGTCGGTGAGCACGGCCTCGCGCAGCAGTGTCGCGACCCGGCCGCGGAGTTCGACGACGCCGGGCGCCTCGGAGCCGGGCAGGACGGCGCCGCGGTAGAGTTCCAGCGCGATCCGGTGCGCGCCGCGCTGCAGGCAGCCGAGCACCTGTCCGGTGTCCGGGACCAGGTCCACCGGCAGGCGGTAGGGCCGGGATTCGGGTACGGCGGCGGGGTTGAGTTGCTGGAAGACCTTCCGCAGCCGCACCATTTCGGCCCGGAGCGTGGTGGGAGAGCCGCTGCCCGGATAGAGCAGGGCACTGAGCCGCTCCGCCGTGAGGCCCTCCGGGTGGGAGCTGAGCAGGGCCAGGATCTCGCTGTGCCGGGCCGAGAGGGTGACGGTCCGTCCATTGAGGGTGAGCACGGCCTGGTCACGGCCCAGCAGCTGCAGCCCGTTGCGGTAGAGAGTGCCGCCCGCGTTTCCTGTGCCCCGTCCGGCGGCGGTCGCGGCGGCTCCGCCGGCCGCCGTGGCGGATCCGGTCGGAGAGGTGGTGGTCCGGCGGCGGCCTGCGGGGGCGAGCCGGGCCGCCTCCCGCTGCAACCGTTCCACCCGCAGGTGTGCCTGCGCGGCGGCGACGGTCGCCTCGACGAGGGACAGGGTGTGCGGGGCGACGGCGTTCTCCGTGCCGGTGATGTCGACGACGCCGAGCAGGGCGCCGGAGTCCGGATCATGGAACGGCACGGCCGTACAGCTCCACGGGTGGACGGAGCGCTTGTAGTGTTCGGCGCCGGCGATCTGGATGCCGCGGCCCAGGGCCAGGGCGGTCCCCGGCGCGCTGGTGCCCACGGTGGCCTCGGACCAGTCCGCCCCGGGGACAAACATCATGGACTCGGCCCGGCGCTGCAGGACCGGGTTGCCCTCCACCCACAGCAGCCTGCCCACCTCGTCACCCACGGCCACGAGCATGCCGCTGTCGTGGCTGGGCAGGATGAGGAGCTTGTGGATGACGGGCATGATGGCGGCCAAGGGGTGCTGCCGCCGGTATTCCTCGAGTTCGTCGCGGTCCATGGCCAGCGGGGCCTCGGGGTTGTCCGGGTTGGCGCGTGACCGTGCGGAGCGCTGCCACGATTCCTGGACCAGGCTGCGCAGGCCGGGGACCGGGCCGTCGGGGAGGCCGGCGGTGTCACCCGCGGTGCCGAGGAGTTCGTGCCCGGCGCGGGCATACCGCTGCGTCAGCTCCGGGTCGGGTCCGGCGTAGGATCCGTGCGGGGCTGGCTGCTGGAGCGGATTCCTCATTGAACTCCCCTGGCCGGCATCGGCGTCGATGCGCTGCAACTCGTCCCGTCGAGTCTACGGTCGCGGCACGCCGCCCGCCAGAGGATGGACCGACGTCGTTCGTGGCCTGCGACACGGAAAATGCCCGCCGCCCGGGTTATTCCGGGGGCGGCGGGCATGATGCGCGTCGACAGTGCAGGACTGCCGCGGCGTCAGTCGCGGGAGATCCGGATCATGTCCTCGCGCGGGACCACCTTGACGCGTTCGCGTTCGATTCCGTCGGCCGGGTGGGCGGCGGTCCAGGCGGCGCCGAGTTCCTTCTCGTGGGCGTCGAGCTTGTTCCAGCCTTCCCAGGTGGTGTATTCGACGCCGCGTTCCTCGAGGAGGTCGATGATGGCCTGCGGGTCCGGGTTCTGCGCCGGGGGCAGCGTGAGCCGGTCCTCCAGCAGGAATCCGATGGTCTCCAGGGCGTCGCCCTTGGTGTGGCCAATCAGGCCGACCGGGCCACGCTTGATCCAGCCGGTGGCGTAGATCCCGGGGACCGGGCTGCCGGCGGTGTCGAGCACGCGGCCGCCCTCGTTGGGGATGACGCCGCGGCGGGCGTCGTACTCCAGTTCGGCCAGGGGCGAGCCGTGGTAGCCGATGGCGCGGTAGACGGCCTGGACCGGGTAGTCGACGAACTCGCCGGTGCCCTTGGCGTTGCCGGTGCCGTCGAGCTGCATGCGCTCGAAGGTCATGCCGGTGACCTTGCCGGGGTGGGCGGGGTCGTCGTGGATCTCCACTGGGCTGTGCAGGAAGTGCAGGTGCAGTCGGCGGGACGCCGTGAGTTCGGAGAGGTCCTCGGGCTGCTCGGCGATCCAGTTCGTCAGCGTGCCCACCATGGTCTTGATCTGGTTGTTGGACTGGATTGCTTCGTCGGAGGCCTCGTCGAACTCGAAGTCCTCCGCGTAGAGGACGATGTCCACGTCCTTGGAGTGCGAGAGTTCGCGCAGCTCAAGCGGGGTGAACTTCACCTGGGCGGGCCCGCGACGGCCGAACACGTGCACGTCGGTGACCGGGGAGGCCTTGAGCCCGGCGTAGACGTTGTCCGGGATCTCGGTGACCAGGAGGTCGTCGGCGTGCTTGGAGAGGATCCGGGCCACGTCCAGGGCCACGTTGCCGTTGCCGATCACCGCGATTTCCTTGGCCTCCAGCGGCCATTCCCGGGGCACGTCCGGGTGCCCGTCGTACCAGGAGACGAAGTCGGCGCCGCCGAAGGAGCCCTCCAGGTCGATGCCGGGGATGTTCAGGTCCGCGTCCTTGATCGCACCCGTGGCGAAGATGACGGCGTCGTAGAAGGCCCGGAAGTCGCTGAGGGTGAGGTCACGGCCGTAGGTGACGTTGCCGAGGAAGCGGATGTCGCCGCGGTCCAGGACCTTGTGCAGGGCGTTGACGATGCCTTTGATCCGGGGGTGGTCCGGGGCCACGCCGTAGCGGATCAGGCCGTAGGGCGCAGGGTAAGCCTCGAAGAGGTCGATGCTGACCTCAAGGTCCCCGTCCTTGACCTGGTTCGACTTGGTCAGGATGTCCGCGGCGTAGACGCCGGCCGGTCCGGCGCCGATGATGGCGACGCGGAGGGGACGATTGGACGGTGATTCGGCCGAGTTGGACACCGGGAACCCTTCTGACTCTTGGCGGATGCGCCGGCACGATGCGGCGCGCAGTCTTCCATTCTAGATGCCCGCGCCCGCTCCCGGCCCGGAAAACGGGAGCGGGCGTGATGGACGTCGCAGTGCGGCGGAGTCCCGGACACGGCCCGGCGGGAGGAATAGGGTCCGCGGAGGTGATGTTATGTCTCCTGTGCCTACTTCCGACGGATCCTCCGCTCCCACCGCCCTGACCTCTTCGGGAGACGCTTCCCCCGCAGTGAACGGCGTCGCCCGCGGCAGCGGTCCCGGCCCGGCGGCAACGCGCTCGGTCATGGACAAGGCAGCGGACAAGGAAACGACGACGGGCATCCTCTTCGGCATCGGCGCGTACGGGCTGTGGGGGCTCCTCCCGCTCTATTTCTATGTGCTGAACCCGGCCGGCGCCGTGGAGATCGTCGCCAACCGCGTCGTCTGGTCGCTGCTGTTCTGTGCGCTGCTGATCACCGTGTCCCGCGCGTGGCCCGCCATCGGCGCCGCCTTCCGCAACCGCACAGTGTTCGGCACCCTGGCCCTCGCGGCCGGCCTGATCGCGGTGAACTGGGTGACCTACACGTACGGCGTGACCACCGGCCAGGCGGTTGAGACGTCGCTGGGGTACTTCATCAACCCGCTGGTCTCGGTGCTGCTGGGCGTCTTCGTCCTGAAGGAGAAGCTGCGGCCGCTGCAGTGGGCGGCGGTGGCGGTGGGCTTCGTCGCCGTCGGCGTCCTGACGTATTCCTACGGCAAGCTGCCCTGGATCGCGCTGACCCTGGCCTTCAGCTTCGGCCTCTACGGCTTCGTGAAGAAGCGGGTGGGCCCGCGCGTTGACGCCCTCACCAGCCTCAGCGTGGAGACGTTCGTCCTGGCCCCGATCGCCGCGGTGGCGATGGTGGTCCTGGCGGTCACGGGTGCCGCCACGCTGACCAGCAACGGCTCCGGCCACTTCTGGCTGCTCGCCGCCTCGGGCGTGATCACTGCCGTGCCCCTGCTCTTCTTCGGCGCCTCCGCGCGACGGCTGCCGATGACCACCATCGGGCTGCTGCAGTACTTCGCTCCGGTGCTGCAGTTCATCGTGGCGCTGGTGGTTTTCAAGGAGGCGATGACCCCGGAGCGCTGGGTTGGCTTCGGCGTCGTCTGGATGGCGTTGCTGCTGCTGACGGCGGACATGCTCCGGGCCGCCCGCAGGAATGCAGTGACCCGGAAGCGCGCCCGCGCCGCCGCCTAGTTGTTAGTAGACCTAGTCCTCCGGGCTGCTGTCGATCCGGACGTAGTCCCGCGGGACCACGACCATCGGAACCGGCAGGGCGCGCAGGACCTTGTTGGCCGTACTGCCGAGGAACAGCTTGTTCTTCTCCGCCAGCCGTGAGGACCCGACAATCATGATTTCGGCGTCGTCCCATTCGAGGTCGTCGATGGCTTCCTCGATGGTCCGGCCGTGGGCGACCTCGACGCTGACGTGGTGACCCTCCGGTAGCCGTTCGGCGGCCGCCCTCAGGACCGTGTTGGCGTGGACGTGGGCCGCGTTGACGTTCTCGCCGCCGTCGCCCTCGGCGTCCAGCTCCACCAGGGAGACCAGCCGCAGCGGCACGCCACGGCGTTCGGCCGATTCGATGGCGACGTCGATCGCCGCCTCCGCGCCGGTGCGCTGGCCCACGGCGAGGGTGAGGCGGCTGACGGGTTCGGTGCGCCGGTAACCGCGGGGAGCGAGCGCCACCGGCACCGGGGAGGCGTGCAGCAGGGCGTTGGCCACGCTGCCGATGCTGAACCTCTTGAAGAGGCCGTTGCCGGCGGCGCCCACCACGATCAGGCCGGCCCGGTATTCCTTCGCGGCGTCGATCAGTCCGGCGGCGAAGGACTCCGCCTGCCGGACGTGGAAGCGGGCCTGCAGCCCCTCCGGGACGAGGGCCAGGCCCTGCCGCTCCGCCGTGAGCACCGACTGTTCCGCCGCGCTGACGCGGTTGCCCTGCGGGTTCAGCGCCACGTACGGGGTGTTGCGGTCCACCACGTGGACCAGGTCCAGGTGGGCGCCCTGGGCCCGGGCCATGGCGGAGGCGAGGGCGACGGCGTCAGCGCCGCGGTCGTTGGGGGTGTAGCCGACGATGTATCGCATGTGTACCCCTTGTGGGTCCGGGCAGGACCGGGCATCCGCCCGGGATTCCGGGCTGCGCTGGCCGGCCTGCATTCCTGCAGTGTTGGCACGACTCTAGCCCAGCAATGCGCGGATGCGGGAGGTTTAGGGCTCAGCCGCCCAGGACCTTGCGGAGCGCGTCATAGGCGGGGGTGGGTTTGCCGCCGTCGAACAGGAAATCGTGGCCCTGCTGCAGGCTCCCGTCGTCCTCGATCCGCCAGTCGTAGCGGTCGTCAACACCCCAGGTCGTGTAGGAAACGCAGGTCTCCGAGCGCAGGCAGGTGGAGAGGACGGCGGCGTATTGCTCGGCCTGGGCCTGCTTGCCCTTGCCGTCGGTGACGTCATTCTCTGAAATCCGTACCCGCAGCCCGGCGTCAGCGAACTTGCCGAGGGTCTTGGTGAGGTCGGCCGCGGAGACGGCGTCGGTTTTTAGATCGTAGATGTGGGCCTGCAGGCCCACGCCGTAGATGTGGCCGCCCGCGGCGTTGGTGTCCAGGGCGAGCTTGAGCAGGGCGTCCTGCCGGCGGCCGGGGACATCGGCGCCGTTCTCGTTGAGGTACTGGCGGACGTCCGGGTCCGCGGCGAACACGGCTTTGGAGATGACGGCCGGGTAGTTGGCGCCGAGCACCCGGTACCAGACGTTCTTCTGAATGCTGGTGCCCTGGTCCACGTCGAAGGGTTCATTGACGACGTCGAGCGAGGCGAGCCTGCCCTTGAAGTGGGTCACCACGGTTTTCACGTAGTCCAGGAGGGCAGCGGCGCTGGCGCGGCGGTCTGCGTCGGTCCCGCTGGGCAGGTCCTGCATCCAGCGCGGCAGTGCCTCGGAGAAGGTGATGGTGTGCCCGTGCACGGCCATGCCCTTGCCCTGGGCGATCGCCAGGATCGCGTCGGCCTCCTCGAAGGTGTACTGCCCGCGCGCCGGGGACAAGAATTGCGGCTTCATGGCGTTTTCCGGGGTGAGCGCGCCGAAGTTGCCGGCGAAGGCGCGGGCATAGTCCGGGTCCCCCGTCAGCGGTCCCAGGGCGACGGCGGCCCCGATCCGGAAGTCTGGCCGGATTTTGGCGGCGAGCGCCTGCAGGCCGCCGGTGGCGGAGCCGTCGCCGGCCACCGCGGCGCCGGAGGCCCGCAGCCCGGTGGACGCGGGCGCCGTCGCAGTAAGCGAGGTGACGTCGAAACTGCCCGCTCCCGTGGAGAACCCGAACCAGAGGGTGCCGGAGGAGAAGATGTTCGCCAGCGGCTGGGAGGAGAGGGTGTCCAGGCCGTTGAGGATCTTCAGGGTGTCCCCCGACCGGTTGACCGTCAGGGCGGCCGCGGGGTCCTTGAGCATGACGGTCTCGTCGTGCACGGGGGCCGGCCGGGTCACGTCCTTCTTTTGTTTCCCGTCGAACACGGCGATGTGCAGGGCCGTGCCCTGGAGCGTGAGCCGGAGGGAGGCCGGTTCGACCCTGAATTCGTCGGCGATGATCGGCGGCTGGTTGTAGACGGTCCACGTCGCGTCGGTGCCGATGTTCGTGAAGGTGGCGGCGAGGGTAAAGTCCCCGGCCGCCTCCAGGTGGGTGCCGGCGAGGTTCACCGGCGGGTTGGGCTGGCCACCGGAGCCGTCCTGTTCGACGATGGTCCGCTGGAGCGCGGAGACCTGCAGGGCGCCGCCGTCGGCCGTGATGCCGGGGGTGTGCTCCCAGTCCTGGCGGAGCAGGTCGATGGTCACGTCGGGTTTCGGGGCGGGCGGCGTGCACCCCGCGGCAAAGGCAAGGACGGACGCCAGCACCACCAACCGTGATGCCCGGCGCCCGCCCATTGCGTCTCCAATCGTCCTTTCGTTTCTACTCTCTTTGCGCCCGGCGCGCAGCCCTCGTGCACCGGGCACAGGCTCTACGGTTTGGTCCAGCGCACGTCGTCGAAGTACCCCTGGATTGCGGAGTTCCCCTGCACGATGACCTGGAGGCTCGCCTTGGCGACCGACGTCGTACTCGGCGAGTAGGTCAGGTCCACGTTGGTGACACCGCCGGCGGTGACCCCGAGTTTGTACTGGCCGGAGATCCACTGGCCGGCGGAGTTGTACTCGTCGATGTAGAAGCCCACCTCACCGCTGGTCCGTGCAGTGACGTTGAGGTAGCTGGCGATCTTGTACGTTCCGGCGCTGACGGCGACCTGCGGCGAGAATAAGTGCTTGTTCGCCGTCGTGGCCGTCATCTTGACCGAGTTCACCGGGTTGGCGGGGCTGCCGTGGTTGGCGGCGTCGGCCAGGATGGTGGTGGCCGAGTCGGTGGTCCAGCCAGCGCTGATGCCGGCGTCGAAGGTGCCGTTGGCCACGAGGTTGGTGGCAGGCGGCGGGGTGGTTTCGGCGCCGAGGGCGAACATCTGCATGTTGTCCACGTAGGCCGTGATGCCGGTCCCGGTGACGTACACCTGGAGGCTGGCGGAGGCGACGCTGGTGGAACTTGGCGTGTAGGTGAAGTTCATCGACTCCACCCACCTGGTGTTCTCCCGTTTACGGAACTGCCCGGAGATCCATTGACCGGCGGAGTTGTATTCGTCGACGTAGAAGCCCACTTCACCGCTGCTGATCGCGGCCACGTTGAGGTACGCCTTGAACATGTAATTCGTGGCCGGCGTGACCGGAACCTTGGGCGAGAAGAGGTGGCGGGAGGTGGTGCCGGAGACCAGCTTCACCGATTTGGCCGCGTCCGGGTAGTTGCCGTTGGTACCGGCGTCGGCGGTGATGCCGGTCGGAGCATCGGTGGTCCAGCCGTCGGCGATGCCGTTGTTGAACGAGGCGTTGGGCAGCTTGTTGGGGCTGCCGTTGACCAGGCCCTTGCTGACGTTGACGTTCTTGATCAGGCCCGCGGAGACCTTGGTCTTCACGTACGCGGCCAGCTGGTCCAGTTCGGCGGTGCCGTACTGGTAGTCGTCCGGGACCTGGCTGGGCGAGGGCCGGATGTCGTGGAAAGTGAAGATCACCCACGTCTTGTTGGCGATGGCCGCGTCCACCTGGGCCTTCAGGTTCGAGACCGGGGTGGTGACCTCCTGGACGGGGACGTCACGGAGCAGGTAATCCCCCAGCGGCCAGGGGTTGTTGCCGGTGTCCGCGAAGCCGCGCATCGAGCTGTAGTACTTGGCGATGCGGGCCAGGGCCGACATGTCGTAGTCGCCGTAGGGCGGCGCGAACGCGGTCGGGTTGAAGCCGTGCGACACTAGGGCGGAGCGGCTGTTGGCCAGCTCGGCCTCCACCTGCGCGGCGGTGAGCTTGGTGGCCTGGCAGTCATTGCCGACGCTGACCAGGCACTGGTGGTCCACGGTGTGCGAACCGATTTCCCAGCCGTAAGTATTCTGCAGCTGCGTGATCTGGTCCCACGTCATGTACGGGACATCGGTGTTCGCCCGGCAGGTGTTGGGAGCCGTAGTCATTCCGACACAGTTGGTGATCACGTAGCTGGTGCCGGTGAGCCCGTACTTCTGCAGCGTGGGGGCGGCCTGGGTGATGGCGCTTGCCATGCTGTCGTCGAAAGTGAAGGACACGAGCGGAGTCGCCGCGGGGTTGTCCACGGCGGCGTTAGCCACGGCGGGCGTGAGCAGTGCGGCACCCATGGCCCCCACCGCCACCCCGACGGTCATCAGCAAGGCGCGCCCCCGCGCCAAGCCGGATCTGGTTCTGGTCATGAATTTCTCCGTATCTCTTGGGTGACCTCAGCTGCGGGGCCGCACCGCCGGACGGCGGTCAGGGTCCCTGCAGCTGCATGAACGCCTTCGCTACCGTCTGCACCGGAATGCCGCTGTCGGCGATGATCTGGAGCTGGGTGGTGAGGGCGTCGCTCGTGATGGTGCTGCGGTCCGCCGCGATGGTGTGTTCCTGGGTGCCCGACGAATCGGGAGCCGAGATCTGGTGGTAGACCACGATGAGCCAGCCGTTGGGCTGTTTGGTCTCGGCGAGCGCTTCTTTGAGGGTTTCCGGCGTGGTTTCGTCGGTGACGTAGAGGACCTTCAGGTCCTCTGGGTCGAGGTTCTGCCGGGTGTTGATGCCGTCGTCGGTGCCGCGGATGACGTTGAAGTACTTCCCTGCGTACCACTGGACCTGTGGATCCATCCGCCCATACGGAGGGGCAAGGTCGTCGGTGGCGAGGCCGGCCGCGGCCAGCCCGTCCTCGCTCTTACGCAGCTGCTCGTCCAGCTGGGCGGTACCGATGGAGGTGAGGTCGACGTGCTGGTAGCTGTGTGCGGCGATCTCATGCCCGGAGCGGTGCAACTGTTGGAGTTCGGCCGCGGTCATGAAGTTCGGCGTCTCTATGGAGCTGGCGTTGATGTAGTGCGTGGAGACGAAGTTGTGCTTGTTCAACAGCGGAAGAGCCCGGTCATACACCGACTGCCAGCCGTCGTCGAAGGTCAGGGAAACCGTCGGCTGGCTCCAGCGCAGCGGCCCGGGCCGGGTGATGTCCTTGAGTGTGTAGCCACGCACCGCGGTGTTCCCGTTGGCGTGGGAAATCAGCGTGACCATCACGGACGCGGCTCCGGCGGGGGCCTGGACGACGTCCCGGAGCGTGGTCCATTCCCCGGCCGGCGGCAGGGTCGCCAGGTTCCGGAATATGCGTCCGCCCCCGGCCAGTTCGAACTCCGCCACGACGTCCACCTCACGGTCGGCCCGGTAGCTCGCCCCGAATTCGTAAGACCGGTCCGGGGCCACCGTCACCGGCGGGTACTGCCACTTCCCCTCGCCGTTCTGGTAATTAGTGATGCGGGTCCAGAAGTAGCTGCCGTCCTGGTCCACGCCACGGCCGGACTGCATGGCCAGCGCCCCGTAGGTGAAGGGGGCCCAGCCGTCGGCGTCGCCGGGCTGGGGCCCGGCCGGGCCGGGTGGGGGAATCAGGTTCGGTCCGGCCGGGGACGCGGGCGGGACACGGACATCGTCGGCCGCCTCCAGGTAGGCACCCTCGACCCGGAGGGTGCCTTTGGAGGCCATCCGGAAGACGTACTCCACCGCCGTGGTCTTGTCGTTGGTGTCGAAGGCGTCGCTGACGGTGAACGGGGAATTGCCGGGCTTCTGCAGCGGGTTGCGCAGCTGTTCCAGGGTGGCGGAGCCGTCGGCGTGGTGGTGCCGGGCCAGCAGGGTGAAATCCGCCTCGCTGCTGGCATACGCCTTGAACAGGTAGGTTTTGCCCGGGTCCACGTTGACGCGGGGGCTGGTCAGCGTGACGTCGCCCGAGGCGTAGCTGGTGACGTCCAGCTTCAGCGCCTGGCCGATCACCTGCCCGTCGGTTACTTCGAGGGAGGTTTTGGCGTCCCCGCTGTGGTTGACGGTCCAGCCAGCGGTGGGCAACGCGGCAGCCGTTCCGGAGACAGATCCGGCGCCGCCCGCAGTGCGCGCCAGCGTCGGCAGCAGGTTCGCACCCGGGCGGGCCTGGGCGATGCCGTTGGTCGCGCCCGTGTACATCATCCAGCCGGCAGCCACGAGGGCGACCACCGCCGCGATGACCACCAGGGGGTTCAGCAGCAGCCTCAGGATCCAGGGGCGCCTACGTGCCATGGGCTACCACCGCCGTCGTACTCCCGGCCCGCTGCGGTGACTTCCACGTGTTCACTGCGGGGCGGCGGAACAGACCGCGGGAGCGGACGATGCAGCGGACCGCCGCCGTCAACTGGACCAGGTCCATGATGTAGAACAGGAAATAGGCGGTGGGCGCGTAGATGGTGAGCCGGATCTGCTCGCGGGGACTGAGGTTCTCGTCGAGCCAGATAGTCATCAGTGTGTAGGCGGTGATGGTGAGGTAGGCGCCCAGGACCAGCGCCGGGGTGCGGGTCACCAGGGACCAGTACACGGCGTAGGTCCACGCCAGCGGGGAGATCAGCAGGGTGAACTCGCTCAGCAGGGCCATCGGCATCCGGTAGTAGGTCAGGGTCCGGGTGTACCGGCGGCTGGGGTTGAAGATCATGCCGCGGTACTTGATCAGGTTCTGCAGGCTGCCGTACTTCCAGCGGTAGCGCTGCTTCGCCAGCGCCCGGAGGGTCATGACGCCCTCGGTCTTGGCCACGACGTCGGAGCCGTAGACCAGGCGGAAGCGGCGGTTGCCCAGGCTGGTGACCTTCTCGCTCAGGCCGATGTCCTCCGTGAGGGTGTCCGTGTCGTAGAAGCCCACCTTCCGCAGCACCCGCATCCGGTAGGTGGAGGCCACTCCCCCGACAACGAACTCACAGTTCATCAGGGAGTACAGCTTCTTGGAGCGGTAGCCGATCATGTGCTCGAAGCGCTGCAGGATGCCCAACGCGGTGGTTTCCTCCAGGATCTTGACGTTGGCGGCAACACCGGCCACGTAGGGGTCCTCGAAGTAGGCCAGGGCGTTGGAGATGGCGTCCGGGGCGATGATCGAGTCCGCGTCCAGAGTCATGACGAACTGGCCGCGGGCGTGCCGGCGCAGTGCCGCGTTCAGCGCGGCGCCCTTGCCGACGTTGTGGTGCATCCGCACGATCCGCAGGTTCATGCCGGGATGGCGCACCTGGTAGTCCCGGACCAGCCGGCCGGTCAGGTCGGTCGAGGCGTCATCCGCCACGATCACCTCGAAGGAGCGGTACAGGCTCCGTCCGATCGAGTCCAGGGTCCGGACGATGACGGCTTCCTCGTTGTGCGCGGCAACGACGATCGAGACCAGCCCCGGCACCTCGGGCGCCGCGCGCCGGGTCCAGGTGGCGGTCGCGGCGCACTCCGGTTCGAAGTCGACGCGGCGGGGGACGGCCCTGACGGCCTTGCGGCGTTGCTGCCACACGTCGTAGAAGTTGGCCCCGACCAGGTACAGGCCGAAGTGCATGACGTACAGGATGCTGACGCCGGCGAAGAGCCAGAATGTCAGCAGCGGCATATCCAGGCTCACGGCTTCGCTGCCCTCACTGACATGGCGGGGAGATGCTCATCGGTGCGGGCCGTGGCGTGCCGGTCGGCGTGCCGGTCGCGGGGCCTCCTGTAAGGCAGCGTGATGGCCGGACCGGCCCCGTGCGCTGCCAGGGCGGGAACGGCGGGGAAGGCCGCCGGCACGGCGGGCGGCATGCCGACTCCGCGCGGATCCTCCGCGGGGAGAGCGGCCGCAACCGGCGCCACGCTGGCGGCGACGGTGGCCGGGCGCGCTTCGGGCGGCTGGATCAGGTCAACAGCGGCGTCGATCACGGCGGAGACCGCAGGCTGGGCCGCGTCGACGGCTGCGTCGATCACGGCGGTAACCGCCGGAGGCAGCAGGTCCGCCGGTGAGTCCACCGGGGCGACGACGGCGGCTTGGCGTGCGGCACCGCGCCGGGCGGCACGGCGGTACACGCGGATACCGACGAAGCGGATCAGGACGGTGAAGATCACGAGCGCCCACAGCACCAGGCTCATCTGCGCGACGAAGCCCAGCAGAGCCTCGAACAGCGCCCCGTCCCGGCCGAAGGTCGTCTCCACGGGCGCCGCGATGGCAGTGGTCACGGCAACGGCGGCGGTCATGCCCGGACTCCCGGGTCTTTTGGACTCTGGGTAGGTAGAAGCTGAATCATTTGCATGTCCCCTCTCTCGTGCAAAAGTTGGTGCCACGGCCCCCCCCACGGATCGGCATCGTTGACGTCCATGGCGCGGTGGCCGCGCACGGTGCATACCCCGCCGGAACAGAGTGGGTTCCGGTAGCGGGGCGCGCTAACGCAGGGTGGTGGCCGGTCCGCGGTAGCGGAGTGAACCGGACTAAGCTCCGGTTGCCTGGGCCGTGGGTGCCGTGTCAGGCAGGAGGTCTCCCCTGCGTGACACGGGTCCCTCGCCGGGGATTGAGTTGTGATGAGGTTTTCAATGGCGACTCCCCTCATAGGGGCCAGCCAGCATTGGCTGCCGGCCCTTTCTTCACTTCCACGGTACGGAGGCGGCCGAAGGTCGAACACGAGTAGCCGGTACTACAAAAAGGACCGAGTGATTACCTAGGCAAAGGTCCCCCGCCGGCCCCGGTCTGAGTAGTCGGCGGCCCGGGGCTACGCGGACCGAAATGCGGCTCTGACATAGGTATTTCCCGCCGACTACCTGTTGCTACGCGCGCTAGGGCCTTTAGTACCCGGCCAGCCTCCGGCGGGGCCCGTGAGTGTTGCCCAAGGGGCCGGAGCGACGGAGGGGAAACAAAAAAGCAGCACCCCCGCGATGCGGGGGTGCTGCTCGGATGGGTACTGCTGCCGGGTGCTTACCGGGCCCGGCTCAGGAACCGGGCCGGCCGTCCGCCCGATTTACCTGAGGCTGAGCGCTCAGGCGTGCGCCTTGATGGCGGCCGCGAGGACCTCCAGGCCGTCGGTGAGCAGTTCGTCGCTGATGACGAGCGGCGGCAGCAGGCGGATGACGTTGCCGTAGGTGCCGCAGGTGAGGATGATGACGCCCTCCTTGAGGCAGGCGGCGGCAACCGCCTTGGTCAGCTCCGGGTTGGGTTCCTTGGAGCCCTGCTGGACCAGTTCGACGGCGAGCATGGCGCCGCGGCCGCGGATGTCGCCCACCACGGAGCCCTCGCCGAGTTCGGCGGCGAGCTCGCGCAGCTTGCCGGTGGCGAGCTCCTCGATCCGGCGGGCGCGGGCGTTCAGGTCGTACTGCTCCATCGAGCCGATCGCGGCCAGTGCCGCGGCGCAGGCCACGGGGTTGCCGCCGTAGGTGCCGCCGAGGCCGCCCGGGTGGACGGCGTCGAGCAGGTCGGCGCGGCCGGTGATCGCGGAGAGCGGCATGCCGCCGGCGATGCCCTTGGCCATGGTGATGATGTCCGGGACGACACCCTCGTGGTTCACGGCGAACCATTCGCCGGTGCGGCAGAAGCCGGACTGGACCTCATCGGCGATGAAGACGATGCCCTTGTCCTTGGCCCAGGCGGCCAGGGCCGGCAGGAAGCCCTCGGCGGGGACGATGAAGCCGCCCTCGCCCTGGATCGGCTCGATGATGATCGCGGCCACGGACTCGCCGCCGATCTGCTTCTCGATCATGGTGATAGCGCGCTTGGCGGCCTCGGCGCCGGTGATCTGCGGGTTCTCCTCGCGGAACGGGTAGCTCATCGGCATGCGGTAAACCTCGGGCGCGAACGGGCCGAAGTTGGTCTTGTACGGCATGGCCTTGGCGGTCAGCGCCATGGTCAGGTTGGTGCGGCCGTGGTACGCGTGGTCGAAGGCGACGACGGCGTCGCGGCCGGTCGCGAGGCGGGCCACCTTGACGGCGTTCTCGACCGCTTCGGCGCCGGAGTTGAACAGCACGGTGCGCTTCTCGTGGTCGCCCGGGGTGAGCCGGTTCAGCTGCTCGGCGACGGCGACGTAGCCCTCGTAGGGGGTGACCATGAAGCAGGTGTGGGTGAAGTGCTCCACGGCCTCCTTCACAGCGCCGACGACGGCGGGGTCGGAGGCGCCCACGCTGGTGACGGCGATGCCGGAACCGAGGTCGATGAAGGAGTTGCCGTCAACGTCCTGGATGATGCCGCCGTCGGCGTCGGCGACGTAGACCGGGACGCTGGACGCGACGCCGGAGGCGACGACGGCCTTGCGGCGCTCGGTCAGGGCGACGGACTTGGGGCCGGGGAAGTCGGCCTGCACGCGGCGCTTCTGCTCCAGGCGGTAGGTGAGTTCGTTGGCGGTGGTGGTCATTGCGGGGCCTTTCTCAGGGTGAAGTGGTCGGCAGGAGCCTGCGTTATGCGACAGCGCTAGGCAGAAGCGTTATGCGACAGCGTTATGCGTCGAGCGCGCTCATGACGTGCTTGATCCGGGTGTAATCCTCGACGCCGTACATCGAGAGGTCCTTGCCGTAGCCGGACTGCTTGAAACCGCCGTGCGGCATCTCGGCGGTGAGCAGGATGTGGGTGTTGATCCAGACCGCGCCGAAGTCCAGGTCGCGGCTGACGCGCATCGCGGTGCCGTGGTCTGTGGTCCAGACGCTGGAGGCGAGGGCGTAGTCGACGTCGTTGGCCAGCTCGATCGCCTCGGCCTCGCTGCTGAACTTCTGCACGGTGATGACCGGGCCGAAGGTTTCCTTCTGCACGATGTCGTCGGTCTGCTTGGCGCCGGTGATGATTGTGGGCTCGAAGAAGAAGCCCTTGTCCCCGGCGCGGTGGCCGCCGGTTTCAATCCGGCAGTTCTCCGGCAGGTTCTCCACCACGGAGGTGACCGCGTTGAAGTGGTTGACGTTGTTCAGCGGGCCGAAGTAATTGTCCGCGTCGTTCTGCGAGCCCGTGTGCAGGGTCTTGGTGTGCTCCACCATGGCGGCCACGACGTCGTCGTGGACGGAATCCTCGACCAGCACGCGGGTGATGGCGGTGCAGTCCTGGCCGGCGTTGAAGAAGGCGAACTCGGCGATCGCCGCTGCGCTCTTCTTAATGTCCGCGTCCTTGAAGACGATCGCGGGGGCCTTGCCGCCGAGTTCCAGGTGGGCGCGCTTGAGGCCCTTCGCGGCGCCGGAGGCGACGGCGATGCCGGCCCGGACGGAGCCGGTGATGGAGACCAGGCCCGGGACCTTGTGCTCGACCATCATGGCTCCGGTCTCACCGGTGCCGAGGACCACGTTGAGCGCGCCGGCCGGGAGGATCTCCCCGGCCAGGCGGGCCAGGACCAGGGTGGATTCCGGGGTGGTGTCGGAGGGCTTGAGTACCACGGTGTTGCCGGCGGCCAGGGCGGGGCCGATCTTCCAGATGGCCATCAGGAACGGGTAGTTCCAAGGGGCCACCTGGGCGACGACGCCGATCGGCTCGCGGCGGATAAAGGAGGTGTGGCCTTCCAGGTACTCGCCGGCGGACTTGCCCTCGAGGAGCCTTGCAGCCCCGGCGAAGAACCGGAGCTGGTCCGCGCCGGCGGCGACTTCCTCGGCGGCGATCAGCGAGCGGACCTGGCCGGTATTGCGGTGCTGGGCCTCGACGAGCTCGTCGCTGTTGGCCTCGACTGCGTCGGCGAGCTTGAGCAGCATCAGCTGCCGCTGGCCCGGGGTGACGTGCTTCCAGCTGGCGAAGGCATCCTTCGCGGCGGTCATGGCGGCGTCGACGTCGGCCTGCACGGAGATCGGGGACTTCGCCACCACCTCGCCGGTGGCGGGGTTGACGATGTCCAGCATGCCGGTGCCGGCGGGCGTGACGAACTCGCCGTTGATGAAGTTCTGCAAGGTTTGAACCACGGTGTACAACCTCTTTCGTGCTGGCCTGGGTCAGGCAGGGATGAGGGGATCGGTGACTGCTCCGAGCCTATGCCAGGGTGCTTGGGGGTGGAATAGGCAGCTGCACACCGGCCCGGCGGCACTTTAGTGCGCCTGACCAGCACGCGGCTATCCTGAATCCATGGCAATTTCTCTCGCCGCCCTGCTGGGGGTTCCGTCCCTGCGGCTGACGAAGGCCGGCCTGGCCGAGACCACCTGGCACCAGGACATCCACTGGGTGGCGGTGACCGAGCAGGAGGACCCGCAGCGCTTCCTCAACGGCGGGGAACTGGTTCTCACCACGGGGATGCGGCTCCGGTCCGCCCCTGAGCAGCGACGCTTCGTGCGGCAGGTGCAGCGGGCCGGCGCGGTGGGGATCGGCTTCGGCGTCGGCCTCACGCACGAGACGGTCCCCCCGGCCCTGGTGGCGGAGGCCAACCGCTGGGGGCTGCCGGTGGTGGAGGTTCCCTACGAGACACCGTTCATCGCCATCGGCAAGCTGGTGGCGGACGCCCAGTCCGCGGACCACTACGCCAAGCTGGAGCGGCTCATTGCCGGGCACCAGATCCTGGCCCGGGCGCTGCTCACCGGCGGCGGCCTGGCCGAACTCCTCAAGCACCTCGGGACGATGTTGCGCACCGACCTGGTCCTGACCCAGTTCACCGCGGAGCTGTACAACAGTGCCCCGGGCGGCCCCTCCCCCAGCACCGACGGCTGGGCGTCCTATCCGATCCCCACCGGGCGCCGGGACGCCTGCACCCTGTGGGTGAAGCAGCCCATCGAGGACACCGGGATCATCGGCTACGCCCAGAACCTGATCAGCGTCGAACTGAACAACATGGTCAAGCAGCGGCAGGCGCAGCGGGCCCTCGCCGGGCAGGTGCTGGAGGATGTCATCCACGGCACGCTCGAGCCCACCGAGGCCGCCCGCCGGCTGGCGGGGATCGGGGTCGACAGCACCCGCAAAAACGTGGTGCTGCTGGCGGAGTCGCCTGCCCACGCCAAGCAGCTGGGAAGCTCCTCGCTCCCGCAGCCGCTGCGCGCCGCCGTGACCGCCGTGGTGGGCAAGGATCTAGTGGTGGTGGTCGCCGACGACGGCAGCGGCGCCAGCGCCTTGGCCCGCAACCTCAGCGACCACCTGGCCGAGGCGGGTATACACGCCACGATCGGACTGGGCGGGGCGTACACCAAGCCGAACGGGCTGCGCTGGAGCTACTTCGAGGCCCGCGAGGCTGCCAGCCACGGCCTTCCCGTCAACGAACCGGAACGACTGAGCCTGACATCGCTCCTGCTGGCCAGTGAGGACGTCCCACTCGCGGACATGGCCAACGAATCGCTCAACCCGCTCCGGCAGTTCGACGCCGCGCACGGGGCGGAACTGATGACGACGCTGGAGAGCTACCTGAATAACAACGGCTCCGTGGCCGCGGTGGCCGAGGAGTTGACCCTGCACCGGAACACGGTGCGCTACCGCCTGGCCCAGATCACGGACCTGACCGGGTACGACCCGGCCCAGACCGCGGACCGGGTCCAGCTCTGGCTGGCCCTGGCCGTGCAGCGGCTCAGCGCCCGCCACCCGCGCTAAAGCCCACGTTCGTCCGGCCCGTTCTCCGGCCCGGACGCCGCCGGATCGACGCCTGCCCGCACAGCACGGCGGGGCCGGATCCGGTGCCGGGAAGGTTCCCGGGCCGGTTCCGACCCCGCCGTGGTGGTGCAGTGGAAGGACGGTACTGCTAAGCGACTAGGAGCGGACGAGGCCCTTGAGGACGTTCTTCGGCCGCTGCATCTCGCCGTGCTTGGCGCCGAGGACGATCACCCAGCCGGCGAAGACCGGGATTGCCCACTGCAGGATCTTCAGCTGCTGCTGTGCGGAGCGGAGTTCCTCGGAGGCGCCCGGCTTCGGTTCGGTGGCACCCTCGGCACCTTCGGCGGCGAGCTTCTCCACCTTGGCGCCCTGCATGCCGGCGTAGAGGGTGACGCCCGCACCGGCGGCGGTCACGATCGACTTGTAGATGCTCAGCCGGGTGACGCCGTCCTGCTTGGCCATCCGGCCTTTGTTCTCCCACATGATGGCCAGGCCGGAGAGGAAGTGCGCGCCGAAGGCGGCGGTCTGGTACGGGGCCCACTTCTTCCAGCCGAGGCTGGAGAGACGGGTGCGCTCGGAAGGGTCCTTGGCCTCCGCGGTGGCGCCATTGAGTCCGATCGCGCCCATCAGCGAGCCGCCGAACCAGGCGCCTGCGGTCAAGTCGTGGATGGAGCGTGCAACGAGGTTTCCTGCCATGATGAGCTGTCCTATCGTCTGTCTGCGGGTCCGGGCCGGCACGGCCAAGGTTCAACCATGCCCCAGCACATAGTAAGCACACTTACCAACAAGTGTGAAGTCCGGGACAGGCGGCGGCGCGGGGTCTGTCGGGACGCGGGCCGGCCACCGGGGCCGGCGTCCGGCGTGAACCCTCCCGGCGCGTAAACTCAGGGCCATGACACAGCGGGCGGACGGGGTGCGCGGCGGCGGCGCGGAGCCGGACGCCGACGGCGGACTCGAGGGAGCCGTCGACGCCGCGGAGGCGGCCTCCAACAGCCGGGCGCTCGACGTCGTGGCCCGCTGGGGATTCGCGGTGATGGCCCTGCTGCACATCGTCATCGGCGCGATCGCCGTCGCCCTGGTCCTGGGCGCGCCCGGCCAGGCCGAACCGACCGGCGCCATCGAGCAGCTTGCCGACAACCCGTGGGGGCCGGCGGTGATGTGGTCCGGGTTTATCGGCTGTGCGGGCCTCGCACTGTGGCAGCTCAGCGAGGCCACCCTGCGGGCACGGCACCTGCCGCGCGGGGAGCGCCTGGGCAAGCTGGTCTCCTCCGGGTTCCTGGCCGTGGCCTACGGCAGCGTGGGCTGGACCTTTGCGAATTTCGCGATCGGGGTCCGGAGTGACTCGGGTGATTCCACGGCCGCCTTCAGCGAGGACCTGATGAGCCGCCCGCTCGGCGGTCCGTTGCTGATCGGTCTGGGCCTGACCGTCGGCGGGATCGGCGTTTACTTCGTGGTCAAGGGACTGGGCAAGAAGTTCAAGGAGGAGCTGCGGCACTTCGAGGGCACCCACCGCGGCCACCTGATCAGCGGCCTGGGGGTGGCCGGGCACGTCGCGAAGGGCGTGGCCCTGATCCTCACCGGCCTGCTGTTCGTCATGGCCGAGGTCACCGATGACCCCGCCTCCTCCACCGGGCTGGACGGGAGCCTGAAGGCCCTCCAGCATCATCCGTTCGGCCCGTTCCTGCTGCTGGCCATCGGCGCCGGCTTCATCGCCTACGGCCTGTTCGCCCTGATCCGGGCCCGCTTCGGGCGGATGTAGCCCGGACCGGGCTGCCGGTCCTCAGCGCAGCGGCACCACGTTGCCCTCCTGGTAGAGCAGGGCGCGGATCTCCGACTCGGCCGAGTCCAGCCGCTTGGGGTCGATGGTCTCCCCCGCGGCGAAGTGGTCCAGCAGCCGCGGGTCGACGTAGCTCTTGCGGGCGATCGAGGGCGTGTTGCCGAGAACAGCGGAGGCGTCCACCATGGCCCGACTCACCGCCCGCTTCCGTGCCGAGACCTTGGGTTGCGGACCGCTCCTGGCCAGGCTCACGGCGGCCGCGACGGTGCCCCGGAGAGTCCGGAAGTCCTTGGCGGTGAAGTCCCCGCCGGTGCGCTCCTTGACGTAGTCATTGATTTCGGCGCTCGTCACGGGGTGCCAGCTGCGGCCGTTCTTGTAGGCGAGCAGGCGGGCGTTGCCGCCGCGGCGCTTGAGCGAGCGAACGACGGCGGCCAGGTCGGCGTCGTCGATGCGGGACTCCCAGGTCTTGCCGCTCTTGGCCGGGAAGGTCAGGCGCAGCTCGTCCTTGCGGACGGTGACGTGGGCGCAGAGCAGGGTGGCGAGGCCGTGGCTGCCGTTTTCGTTCGTGTAGCGCTCCGAGCCGACCCGCAGCGAACCGCTGTCGAGCATCCGGAAGGCAGCCGCGAGCACCCGCTCCCGGGTCAGGCCCTCGGACCGGAGGTCCAGGGTGACCCCGCGCCGCGCGGAGGGCAGCGTCTCCGCGAGCTGGAGCGACCGGTCGAACTTCACCCGGTCCTTCCGCTCCCGCCAGGTCGGGTGGTAGATGTACTGCCGGCGGCCGACGGCATCCACACCCGTAGCCTGGATGTGCCCGTTCTCGTACGGGGCGATCCAGACGTCCGTCCAGGCCGGCGGGATGCCGAGGCCTTCCAGCCGGTCCCGGAGCTCGCCTTGCGGAATGGTGGAACCGTCCAGGTCCTTGTAGCTGAACCCGGAGCCGGAGGGCACGCGCCGGTAGCCGCGGCCGGAGGCGTTGCTGCGGCGGAGCCTCATCGGAGCGGCCCGAGCGTCGAGTGTGCATTCATGACGGTAAGCCTACTGACTATCCGGCCCGAATGCCGCCACTTTCGACGCGTGGACTTCCCCGCGGTGTTCCCTAGACTTGCGCCGCCACCCCGCCGCGGGAAATCTCCACCATCTCGTCCCGGGGGACCACCTTGATGCGTTCGCGCCGGAGGCCCACGTCCGCAGCGCGGCCGCCCAGGTCCCGCTCGTGGGCATCCAGCGCCAGCCATCCCTCCCAGGTGGTGAAGCCGGTGCCGCGGCCTTCCAGCAGGGCAACGATGGCGTCCGGGGCGGGTGCCGGGGCGGCCGGCAGGGTTTCCCGGTCCTCGAGCAGGAGGGTAATGGTCTCGAGGGCGTCGCCCTTGGTGTGGCCGATCAGGCCCACCGGGCCGCGCTTGATCCAGCCGGTGGCGTAGAGGCCCGGCACGTGGGTGCCCGCGGCGTCCAGCACCCTGCCGCCGTCGTTCGGGATCACTCCCTTGCTGTGATCGAAGTCCACCTCGGGGAGGGCAGAGCCGAAGTAGCCGATGGCGCGGTAGACGGCCTGGACCGGGTAGTCGACGAACTCGCCGGTGCCGCGGGCGTTGCCCGTGCCGTCGAGTTCGGTCCGTTCGAATCGGACCCCGGCTACCCGGCCCGGCGACGACGCGTCGGCTGTTTTCTCTCCGAGCACTTCCACCGGGCTGTGCAGGAAGTGCAGGTGCAGCCGGCGGGACGCCGTGAGTTCGGAGAGGTCCTCGGGCTGCTCGGCGATCCAGTTCGTCAGCGTGCCCACCATGGTCTTGATCTGGTTGTTGGACTGGATTGCCTCGTCCGAGGCCTCATCGAACTCGAAGTCCTCCGCATACAGGACGATGTCCACGTCCTTCGAGTGGGAGAGTTCGCGCAGTTCCAGCGGGGTGAACTTCACCTGGGCGGGCCCGCGACGGCCGAAGACGTGCACGTCGGTGACCGGGGAGGCCTTGAGCCCGGCGTAGACGTTGTCCGGGATCTCGGTGACCAGGAGGTCGTCGGCGTGCTTGGACAGGATCCGGGCCACGTCCAGGGCCACGTTGCCGTTGCCGATCACCGCGATTTCCTTGGCCTCCAACGGCCACTCCCGTGGCACGTCCGGGTGACCGTCGTACCAGGACACGAAGTCGGCGCCGCCGAAGGAGCCCTCCAGGTCGATGCCGGGGATGTTCAGGTCCGCGTCCTTAATCGCACCGGTGGCGAAGATGACCGCGTCGTAGTGCGTGCGCAGGTCCGCGAGGGTGAGGTCCGTACCGAAGTCGACGTTGCCGAAGAAGCGGATGTCGCCGCGGTCCAGGACCTTGTGCAGGGCGTTGACGATCCCCTTGATCCGGGGGTGGTCCGGGGCCACGCCGTAGCGGATCAGGCCGTAGGGCGCCGGGTACCGGTCGAAGAGGTCGATGCTGACGGTGAGCGCGCCGCTGGTGACGGCCTCGCTCTTGGTCAGGATGTCCGCGGCGTAGACGCCGGCCGGACCGGCGCCGATCACGGCGACGCGGAGCGGACGGGCGGGGGTTCCTGCGGCGAGGGTTGCTGACACGGCTGTGTTCCTTTGGTTCGGGCGGTGGCTGGTTCCGGGCGTGCCTAGGGGGCGGGAACGCGCGGGGTGTTCGGGGTGGTGGTGCTGTAGTCCGCGGTCTTGAAGTGGGGCGGGGCGTAGGGGCTGACCCGGACGACGTCGCCGATGACCACGACGGCGGGGTTCGCCACCCCGGCGGCCTCCGCCTGGTCCGCGATGGTCCCTAGCGTCCCGATCGTGACCCGCTGGCTCGGCAGATAGCCGTTCTCCACGATGCCAACCGGCGTTGCTGCGGGCAAACCCGCCGCCGCAAGGGTGGCCGCGGAGTCGCGCAGCCGCCCGACACCCATGAGCAGGACGACGGTGTGGTCGGCCCGGGCCGGCACCTCGGCGAGTTCCTCGTGGCCGGTGACCACGCTGAAGCCCCTGGCCAGGCCCCGGTGGGTGACCGGGATGCCGGCGGCGGCGGGGACGGACACCGCAGAGGTCACTCCGGGGACCAGCTCGACATCCACGCCGTGCTGCCGGCAGTATTCGGCTTCCTCGCCGCCCCGGCCCAGGACGTACGGGTCGCCGCCCTTGAGCCGGACCACGCGGTGGCCGGCCAGTGCCTCGGACACGAGGATCCGGTTGATCTCGGCCTGCGGGACGGGGTGGTGGCCGGGGGTCTTGCCGACCTCCACCACGCGGACGTCGGGGGCGAGTTCGTCGAGCAGTTGCCGGGGCCCCAGCCGGTCGGTGACGACGACGTCGGCCTGGCCCAGGAGGCGCCGGCCGCGGACGGTGATCAGGCCGGGGTCGCCGGGGCCACCGCCCACCAGGGCGACGGAGCCGCTGGCTGCGTCCGTCTGAACGCGGTGGCGGCGCAGCGGCAGGTCGCCGGTCTCCAGGGCGGTGGCGACGGCGTCCCGCAGCGCCATGGCCCGGCGCGGGTCTCCTCCGGCGTTGATGGCGATCTTGACGTCGTCCACGACGGCGACGGCGGGCGTCCAGGCGGCGGACGCCTCGTGGTCCGAGGCGTTGACGCACCAGGTCCGCTGCGCCTCGGCGTCGGCGGCGACCTGTGCGTCGACGGCCGGGTCGCCGGTGGCGGTCTGGATGAACCACGCGCCGTCGGCGTCGCCGGGGCGGTAGGGGCGGGCCTTCCAGGCCAGGAGGCCAGAGTCGGCCAGCTCCCGCACCCCGGTCCCGGCCTCGGGGGCGACGAGCGTGACCCGGGCGCCGGCGTCCAGCAGGCCCTTGGCGCGGCGGGCGGCGACGGGGCCTCCGCCCACCACGAGTACCGGGCGGCCGAGCAGGCGCAGTGCCGCGGGATAGATGTCCTGGATGGTCATGCGTCGAGGGTAGGGCGGGGCCGGGCGGGCCGACCAGCGGCCGGGAAACACCGGTTCATGCGAGGTCACGGGGCGTCATCTGGGCTGTCATCTCTGGTCCGTCATCTCTGGGCTGGCGGAGTCAGCGGGTACTGCCGGCCAGGAGCCCCCGGCGGCGGAGCAGGTGCTTCTCCACCGGGGCGAAGACCAGCAGTTCCACCAGGATGCCGATGGCGAGGATGAGCAGGATCGCGGCGAGGACCACCGTCATGTCCGCGAGATCGCGGCCCTGGTTGAGCAGGGAGCCCAGGCCGAAGCCCATGCTGCCGCCCACGGTGATGATTTCGGCGGCCATCAGCGAGCGCCAGGAGAAGGCCCAGCCCTGTTTGAGCCCGCCCAGATAGCCGGGGAGGGCGGCGGGCAGGATGATCCGGAGGGTCAGGTCCAGCCGGGAGGCGCCAAGGACGGTGCCGACGCGGCGGTACTGCGGCGGGATCTGGTCGACGCCGGAAATCAGGCCGTTGATGATCGACGGGATGGCGCCCATGAGGACCACGAAGTACACGGTGGCGTCGCTGAGGCCGAACCAGATGATGGCCGCCGGCACCCATGCCACCGAGGGCAGGACCTGCAGTCCGGAGATCAGCGGACCGAAGGCGCGCCGGAGCGGGGTCACCTGGGCGAGCAGCAGGCCCAGCGGCGTCGCGATGAGCACGCTGATGACGAACCCTGCGGCGCCACGCTGCAGGGAGGTGGCCACGGCCTGTTGCAGGGTGGCCTCGCCCCAGAGGGCACCAAGCTGCCCGGCGACGTCGAGCGGACCGGGGACCAGGTCGCGGCGTTTGATGCCGAGCCAGATGTAGGCCTGCCAGGCCAGGAGGAGCACGGCGAGCGCGGCCATCGGCAGCAGCACCCGTGACCAGTCGATGCGGGCGGTCCGGGCAGCGGCGGACTGCAGCGAGTCCAGGCCGGCCTCCAACTGTCGGAGGTCCTCGACGCCGGGACGGACAGTCTCCTCCTGGGCGGCGGAAGGGAGGGTGGCAGCTTCGGGGGCGGCGGTGTGGCTAGTGGGCATGGCGGCGGATCTCCTCGCGTAGCCGGGCGGTGATGGCGCTGGTGAGCTGTCCGGCCAGTCCGGGGTTGGTGCGGTGTTCCGCGGTGACCTGCCACTCCTGGACCACCCGGCCCGGGCGGGAGGAGAGCAGCAGGACCCGCTGGCCCAGCCGCACCGCCTCGCCGACGTTGTGGGTGACGAAGATGATGGTCCGGCCGGTTTCGTGCCAGACGCGTTCCAGTTCGTCGTGCAGCAGGTCCCGGGTGATGGCGTCGAGTGCGGCAAAGGGTTCGTCCATCAGCAGCAACGGCCGGTCCTGGGCCAGCGCCCGGGCCAGGGCCACCCGTTGGCGCATGCCGCCGGAGAGCTCGTGCGGGCGTTTGCCGCCCGCGCCGGAGAGATGCACCAGGTCCAGCAGTTCCCCGGCCGTCCGGCGGCGTTCCGCTTTCCCCACGCCGCGGAGCGTGAGGGCCAGTTCGACGTTTTCCCGGGCGGTGAGCCAGGGAAACAGGGCCGCGTCCTGGAACATGAACGCCGCCCCGTCGCTGGGCACCTCGAGGGCGCCGGCGGTGGGGGCTTCCAGCCCGGCGATGACGTTCAGCAGGGTGGATTTCCCGCAGCCCGAGGCTCCCAGCAGCGCCACGAACTCACCGGCGCCGATGCTGGCGTTCACGCCTTCCAGGACGGGCGCGCCGTCGTCGAAAGTCTTTCCGAGGTTTTCCAGCAGTACCGGCATAAGGAGGTCTCCCTTGGTTGCGGTGGGGGCCGGGGCGGTCAGTCCTTGCCCAGGCCCCGGGCGGACACGTGGGTGGTGGAGACGGCGTTGAGCGCCGTCAGGTCGAAGATGCCGGTGATGTCCGCGGGTTTGGTGATGCCCGCGTCCGCCCCGTCCTGCAGCAGCTTCGGGTAGGTGCCGGCGAGCGGGTCGACGGTGAAGACGATGTTCCGCAGGGAGCGGTCCACGACGTCGGCGGGCAGCTCGGCACCGCCGGCGTCCTTGAGCGCGGCGTTCAGGGCACCGGCCTTCTCCTCGGCGGGGGCGTGCTGCAGCCAGTCCACGGCCTGGACGTGGCCCTTGAGCAGGGCCTTGACCGTGTCCGGGTGGGCCGCGGCGTAGGCCTTGTTGACGATCAGCACGGTGGTGGGGAACTGTCCCGGGGCGCCGGACAGCGAGCCATCCCAAAGATCCTTCTCGTCCACCAGGACCTTGGCGCCGGCCTGCAGCACCAGTCGGGACGCCCAGGGTTCGGGCAGCCAGGCGCCGTCGAGCTTTCCGGCCTGGAACAGCTTCAGGGTCTGGGCGTTCTCGGTGGGGTTGATGGTGACGTCGCCGCCGCCGTCGGGGCTGACGTGGAAGCCTTGTTTGCCGAGCCAGGCCCGGAGCGCCACGTCCTGGGTGCCGCCCAGCTGCGGGGTGGCGAGCGTCTTTCCGCGCAGCTGGTCCGGGGAGCTGATGTCCGGCCGTACCACCAGTTGGGCGCCACCGGAGGCGGCACCGGCGACGATGCTGATGGATTCGCCCTTGCTCTTGACGAAGGAGTTGATCGCCGGGCTGGGGCCAATGTAGGTGGCGTCGATGGCGCCGGCATTGAGGGCCTCGATGGCGGCGGGGCCGGCGTTGAAGACCTGGGTGCTGAGCCTGGTCTGGCCGAGGCTTGCGGCGATGAAGCCCTTGCTGACGCCGATCAGGGCGGCCCCGTGGGTGACGTTGCCGAAGTAGCCGAGTTTGAGTTCGGCCGCGGGGGTGCCGCCGACCGTGCCGGCGTCCGGGGCCGGGCCGCGGCTGACGGTGGAGGCGACGGCGGCCCCGGCACCGATCAGGAGTGCGAGCCCGACGGCGAGGCCCACCTCGAGGCCGCGGCGGCGCCTGGTCTTTTGGTGCCGGGAGGGGCCCGGTTCACCGGCAACGATCCGGGTGGTCCCGGGCTGTGAGCTTGTCATGGCTTCACCCTAGGGAGCCGTCCGAACCGGGTTCAATGGTCCGGAAACCGGGGGTCACGGGGGTTCACGCGGCGTCACACTGGGGTCGCAACGGGCAGATGTCAGTCCTCGGGGCGCGTAGGGAAGCTCGGTGAATAGCGGGTCCAGAGGCCGAAGTAGCGGCGGCCGCTGCGGACCAGGGCGACGGCGAGGTACGCGACGGCGGCGAGCGCGCCGAGCCCGACGGTGACCGGCGCCGGGGCGGTCAGGGTTCCGGCGACGGCGGCGGTCAGGAGGCCCGCGAGCGCGGCGTTGACGGCGGCGATGAAGACCATGCTGCTGCCCAGGAACTGGCTGGCGTGCCTCCGGTTGCGGAAGAAGAAATAGGTCTGCTCGGAGCCGGGCCGGTCGTCGTGCGGGGAGGACATCAGGTACGGCGCCAGTCCGGGGTCCAGGCCGAGGTACCCGGCCCGGATCCGGTTCATGGCGATCACGTACATCAGGTCCTCGATGCCGACGTTCATGACGCGGACCTGGGTGAGGACTCCCACCAGCGTTACGAAGCCAAGGACCGAGAGCTCGAACACCGGGAACAGCCCGGTGAACCCCGTCGCCTGGCCCACCAGGGCCAGGCTGAGCAGCCCGGCGGAGGTCAGCGTGAGGAACATGCTGATCCGGGTCAGCACCTCGCTCTGGGTGGTGCTTCGGGAGGCCAGCAGGCTCCAGTGTTCGGTGGCGAGCAGTTGCGCCCGCACCGCGGGCGGCGGCCCGGCGGGTTCAACGGCGTGGCCGGGTTCGGGTCCAGGGCCGCGCTCGGGCGCAGGGCCGGGGTCCGGCGCTGGGGCCGGGGTGGGAGCCGTGTTCTCCGGCATGGCGCCTATTGTCCTCCGCCGGTTTGGCGGCGGCTAGGGTCGTTGGGCGCCGCCTCCGCCGAAGCTCAGATCGCGGCTCAGATGCTGTAGCGCTCGTCCTCGTGGTCGCCAGGGTGGTCCCGGACCAGTCCCGCGGCGAGGGTGTTGCCGTCCCGAGGGTCGATCACCAGGAACGCACCGGTCCGCCGGTGGTGCTGGTAGTTCTCCAGCGGCAAGGCGGCGGCAAGCCGGAGCTGGGCGTGGCCGATGTCGTTGAGTTCCAGCGTGGAGGCCGGTTCCACCCGGAAGCTGCCGAGGTCCAGCCTGCCGGTAACGTTCCGGACCAGGGCCTGGACCGTGCGGGTGCCGTGTTTGACCAGCACCTTGGCGCCCTCGCGGAGGGGCTTAGGCGAGAGCCAGCAGAGCGAGGCGTAGAGGTCGGCGGTGGACTTGGATATCGTTCCGGCGGCCGCGATCGTGTCGCCGCGGGCGACGTCGAACTCGTCCGCCAGCCGCAGCGCCACCGACTGCGGCGCCACAGCCTCCGTGAGCTGCCGGCCGGCGAAGTCGATTCCGGTCACCGTGGTGTTCCGCGGCGCCTGCCCGGGCGTCAGGACGCTGACCGGGTCGCCGAGCTTGACCGCGCCCTCGGTGATCTGGCCGGCGTAGGCCCGGTAGTCGCGGTACGCGCCGGGGTTGAGGCCGCGGGCGAGCGAGTCGGGGGCCAGCGCCCCCTGCGGCCGAACTACCAGCTGGACCGGGAAGCGGAAGCTTTCCAGGTGGGTTTCGATCTCATCGGCGGCCGGGAGGGTCTCAAGGATCTCCAGCAGCGCCGGTCCGCGGTACCAGGGGGTGCGCGTGGACCGGTCGACGACGTTGTCGCCGTCGAGCGCGGACACCGGCACCACCAGCAGTCCGGAACCGTCCCCGTCCCCCAGCCCCAGTTCGCGGCCCATGTGCTGCACCTCGTCCTCGATGGCGCGGAAGACGTCCTCACTGAATTCCACCAGGTCGATCTTGTTCACCGCTACGATCACGTGCGGCACCCGCAGCAGGTGCAGCACGGACAGGTGCCGTCGGGTCTGTTCCAGGACGCCCTTGCGGGCATCGATGAGGACCACGACGGCGTCGGCGGTGGAGGCTCCGGTCACCGTGTTCCGGGTGTACTGCACGTGCCCGGGGCAGTCGGCGAGGATGAAGCTGCGCCGGTCGGTGGCGAAGTAGCGGTAGGCGACGTCGATGGTGATGCCCTGTTCCCGCTCGGCGCGCAGCCCGTCGGTCAGCAGGGCGAGGTCGATCCGTTGCCCTCCGGACTCCCCGTCCGCCGCGCCGAAGCCGCGGTCCGCGGAGGTGCGGGCGACGGCGTCGAGCTGGTCGGCGAGGATGGCTTTCGAATCGTGCAGGAGCCGGCCCACCAGGGTGGACTTGCCGTCGTCGACCGAGCCGGCGGTGGCGAAACGGAACAGCGAGGCGGAGGCGAGACCCAGGTCTGCGGCGGCGGCATCCTGGGTGGCGGGAATGGTGCTCATTAGAAATAGCCGTCCTTCTTGCGGTCTTCCATGGCGGCCTCGGAGATGCGGTCATCGGCCCGGGTGGCGCCACGTTCGGTGATGGTGGAGGCGGCAACTTCAATCACGACGTCGCGCACGGTGGCGGCGTCGGATTCGACGGCGCCGGTGCAGGACATGTCCCCGACGGTGCGGTAGCGGACCGTCTTGGTGAGGACCTGCTCGTCGGTGCGGGGTTGCGAGACCTCCCCGACGGCGCGCCACATGCCGTCGCGGGCGAAGACCTCCCGCTCGTGGGCGTAGTAGAGCCCCGGCAGGTCGATGTTCTCGCGTTCGATGTAGCGCCAGACGTCCGATTCGGTCCAGTTGCTGATCGGGAAGGCCCGGACATGTTGACCCACGGTGTGCCGGCCGTTGTATAGGTTCCAGAGTTCCGGGCGCTGGTTGCGCGGGTCCCACTGGCCGAACTCGTCGCGCAGGCTGAGGATGCGTTCCTTGGCCCGGGCCTTGTCCTCGTCCCGGCGGCCGCCACCGAAGACGGCGTCGAACCGGTTGCTGCTGATCGCGTCCAGCAGCGGGACGGTCTGCAGCGGGTTGCGGGTGCCGTCCGCGCGCTCGGCCAGCTCGCCGGAATCGATGAACTCCTGCACGGAACCCACCACGAGCCTGAGCCCCAGCCGCTCCACGGTCCGGTCCCGGAACTCGATCACCTCCGGGAAGTTGTGCCCGGTATCCACATGCAGGACCGGGAAAGGCACCTTGCCAGGCCAGAACGCCTTGGTGGCCAGGTGCAGCATCACCACAGAATCCTTGCCGCCGGAAAACAGCAGCGCGGGCCGCTCAAACTCGGCAACGACCTCCCGGATGATGTGGATCGCCTCGGATTCGAGCGTGTCCAGGGATGAAAGACGTGCCGGGGCCGCGACGCCGATTGCCGCCCCCGCCCCTGCGCCGCGCGGCTGATCTTCGATCAGCCCAGCGCGCGGCTCCGACAGGCCCGATGCCACTCCCGGGGCGGCAATCGGCGTCCCAGCCGTGCCGTGGACCAGCCCGGCCAGCTGCAGTTCTTCGTTGGTGGTCTTGATGCTCATACGTGTAGTCCGCATTCTGTTTTGTCGGTTCCGGCCCAGCGGCCGGCGCGGGGGTCCTCGCCGGGGGCGACCTGGCGGGTGCAGGGCTGGCAGCCGATGGACGGGTAGCCCTGTGAAAGGAGCGGGTTGACGGGCAGGAAGTTGTCGTCGGAGTAGGCCACCAGTTGGTCGAAGGTCCAGGCCGCCACCGGGTTGACCTTGACCAGTCCGTTGACTTCGTCCCAGGTCACCAGCGGTGTGTTGGTGCGGGTGGGGGCCTCGTCGCGGCGGACGCCGGTGAACCAGAGTTCGTAGCCTGCCAGGGTGCGGCGCAGCGGGGCGACCTTGCGCAGCGCGCAGCAATGGGCGGCGTCGCGGGCGAAGAGGTCCTTGCCCAGCAGCCGGTCCTGCTGCTCCACGGTGGTCTCGGGCAACACGTCCACGACGGTGACGCGCAGGTTCGCGGCCACCTCGTCGCGCGTGGCGTAGGTTTCCGGGAAGTGATAACCGGTGTCCAGGAAGAGCACGTCGACGCCGGGGATCCGTTCCGCGACGAGCGCGGGCAGGACGGCGTCGGCCATGGAGCAGGCGACGGCGACGGCGGGCCGTTCGAAGGTGCGCGCCACCCAGCCGATCACGTCACCGGCCGGGGCGTCCCAGCCGAGTTCGGCGGCCCCGGCCGCGGCGAGGGCCTTGAGCTCCTCGCGGCGGCGGAGGGCAACAGGGGCGCTGGAGCTCACTGTAGGTCCCCTTCGTCGGCGGCGAAGGCCCATTCGGCGAAGCTCTGGCCGTCGGTACGGGTGTCGGCGAATTTTCGCACCACCCGCTCCACGTAGTCGGGCAGTTCGTCGGCGGTGACCTTGAGGCCCCTGACGGTGCGGCCCAGGCCCGCCTCCTCCCGGTCGGTGGAGGCGAGTCCGCCGCCCAGGTGGACCTGGAAGCCGGGCGTCGGGTCGCCGTCGGGCGTGGGAAGCATCATGCCCTTTAGGCCGATGTCCGCCGTCTGGATGCGGGCGCAGGAATTGGGGCAGCCGTTGATGTGCAGGGACAGCGACTCCGGCAGCTTCCCGGCGTCGACGAGGTCGGCGAGGCGTCGCTCCAGTTCGGCCACCGCCGTCGCCGCCGTCGCCTTTGTTTCGACGATCGCGAGCTTGCAGAATTCGATCCCGGTGCAGGCGATGGTGCCCCGGCGGAACACGGACGGGCGGGCGGAAAGGCCCAGCG
The DNA here is from genome assembly GCF_030410515.1 of Arthrobacter sp. YD4. GTDB lineage: Bacteria > Actinomycetota > Actinomycetes > Actinomycetales > Micrococcaceae > Arthrobacter. Next base: position 471,097 of record NZ_JAUHHD010000001.1, read on the forward strand.
CGTCGAGCTCAGCCACGAGCGGTTCCACCTGGCCGCCGGGGACGTCCAGGACCACGAGCTTCTGATGCGGGGTGGTCCGCAGCCGCCGCGAACCGTGGGATTCGAGGGTGTCGGCGAGGGCCACGAGCTGGCTACCGGAGAGGCGGCCGGCCACCGGGGTGGCGCCGATGAAGAACCTGCCGTCCTTTTGTTCGTGGACGCCGATGTGGTCGCCGGGGGTTGCCGGCTTGGGCGCGGCCGGGCCGTCGCTGAGCGTATAGCCGAGGTATTCGTCCTCGAGGACTCGGCGGAACTTCTCCGGACCCCAATCGGCCAGCAGGAACTTCAGCCGGGCCTTGGTGCGCATGCGCCGGTAGCCGTAGTCGCGGAAGATGCTGGTGACTCCGAGCCAGACGTCGGCGGCCTGGTCCGGGCGGACGAAGGCGCCGAGGCGCTTGCCGAGCATCGGGTTAGTGGAGAGCGCGCCGCCCACCCAGAGGTCGTAGCCGGCGCCGAGTTCGGGGTGGACCAGGCCCACCAGGGCGACGTCGTTGATCTCGTGGACCACGTCCTGGCTGGGGTGGCCGGTGATGGCCGTCTTGAACTTGCGCGGCAGGTTGGCCAGTTCCGGGTCGCCGATGAAGCGCTCGGCGAGCTCCCGGATCAGCGGGGACGGGTCGATGACCTCGTCCTTGGCGATCCCGGCCACCGGGGAGCCCAGGATCACGCGGGGCACGTCGCCGCAGGCCTCCGTGGTGGACAGCCCCACCGCCTCGAGGCGGCGCCAGATCTCGGGGACGTCCTCGACCCGGATCCAGTGCAGCTGGATGTTCTGCCGGTCCGTGAGGTCGGCCGAGTCCCGGGCGAAGTCCACGGAGATGCCGCCGATGACGCGCAGCTGCTCGGTGGTGAGGGCGCCCCCGTCGATCCTGACCCGGAGCATGAAGAACTTGTCCTCGAGCTCGTGCGGCTCCAGGGTGGCGGTCTTGCCGCCGTCGATCCCGGGCTTGCGCTGCGTGTAGAGACCCCACCAGCGGAACCGGCCATGCAGGTCGGTGCCGTCGATCGAGTCGAAACCGTGCTTGGCGTAGACCGTTTCGATCCGCTCCCGCACGTTCAGGCCGTTGTCTTCCTGTTTCCAGGTTTCGTTGGCGTTCAGCGGCGCGGTGCCGTCCACCTTCCACTGCCCGTGGGGCTTGGCGGCGGGCCGGCCGGGCCTGGCGGCGCGGGCCGCACGGCCGCCGGCGGTCTGGTCCTGGGACGCTCCGGCTAGAGCTGTATCAGTCATGGCTCGACTGTAGGGGCGGCCCGAATCGGCCGACAACGGGTCAGAAACGCGGGGTCACCGTGGGCAACAATTCGTCATACGCGGACCTTAGGACGCGGACACCGCGGCGTCGTAGCGGTCCAGGGCGATCCGGGCCAGGTCCGGGGAGGGCAGCAGCGGCGCGGTGACCAGGTCCGCCCCGGCCTTGGCGAGCTGGTTGTGGAAGAACCCGGGCGCCAGCAGGTAGGACGCGATCACCACCCGGCCACCGAGGTCGACGGCGCCGGCTGACGCCCCGGCCCCCGCTCCCCCGGCCGCCTCCTCGCGCAGCATTGCGACGGCTTCGGGAACCGACGGTTTCGCGGAGGCCCCGTAGGCGGCGACGATCCGGTTCGAGCGGAGGGCCCGGAGCTGACCCACCAGTTCTTCGACGTTGTCCGCGGCGGTGGGGTCCGAGGAGCCCGCCGCGGCGACAATCACGGCGTCGTTGTCCGTCACCCCCGCCTCCCGCAGCCGCCGGTCAAGCAGGGCGGCGAGGCGGGGATCCGGCCCCAGCGGCGCCGCTGCGGCCGTGCCGGGGCGGCTGCCCACGGCGCGGGCGATGTCCACCTTGACGTGGTAGCCGATGCTCAGCAGCAGCGGCACCACGACGGCGCTCCGCCCGGCGGGGAGCCCCGCGACGACGTCGGGCAGGGCGGGCTCCTGGACGTCGACGTAGGCCTCCAGGACCTCCAGTCCGGGGCGCAGGGCGGCGATGGCGGCGCGCAGGGCATTGACTTCGGCGGCGCCGTCGGGGTTGGCGGTCCCGTGGGCGCAGGCGATCAGGAGGGGGCTATCCATAGCCGTTAGCGTAACCTTGGAGCCGCCCCTCCGCCCCGCCGAAAAACCAGGACCGCCATGACCTTTTCCTTCAGCCTCGTCCTGGTGTGGTTGGACTTGGCCGGTGTCTTCTTCTTCGCGGTGTCCGGATCGCTGCTGGCGGCGCGGAAGGAATTCGACATTGTCGGCTCCCTGCTGCTGGCCTCGGTGGTGAGCCTGGGCGGCGGCGTCATCCGGGACATCATCATCAACAATGGCTCCCCGGCGGCGTTCACCAACCCCGCCTACCTCGCTCCCCCGCTGCTGGCGACCGTGCTGGTGTATTTCCTCTACTCAAGCGTCCAGCGGTTCACCTCCCTGCTGGTGCTCTTCGACGCCGGCGGCCTGGCCCTGTTTTGCATTACGGGCAGCCTGAAGGCCCTCGCCGCGGGGATGCACCCGGTGGCCGCGGTGCTGCTGGGCGTGACGACGGCGGTGGGCGGCGGCCTGCTGCGCGACATCACCGCCAACGAGGTGCCGCAGCTCTTCGACCCGGGCGACCTGTACGCCCTGCCCGCGTTCGCCGGCGCCGGACTGACGGTGGCGCTGTCCGTGACGGGCTCCTTCAACCCGGTCACCGGGCCGGTGGTGGCGGCCCTGGTTTTCGCGTTCCGGGTCACCGCGTGGCGGCGTCGCTGGCGGGTTCCGCTGGCCGTGCGCGGCTGGCACCGGCTGGGCCTGGGCCGGGCGGGGAGAGGGCCCTCGGATTAGCTAGGATATGAAGCATGACTGACATGTTCCTCGAGAAGTTCCGCGCGCTTGTTCCGAAATATCTCGAAGACGAATGGCAGGAAGCGGACGGCCTGTCCGAGCAGGAGCTGGACGAGGCACTGGCCGAGCACCAGTTCACCATCCCGCTGGTTCTCCGCGAGTTTTACCTGGCCCTCGGCGGCTGCGAGGACCTGATGGAGGCGTACCACTATTTCTGGGATCCCGAGGAACTCGAAGTCGACGACGAGGGCTTCCTGATGTTCCTCGAGGACGAGGAAGAGCAGTTCACCTGGGGCTTCCGCGTGGGCGACCTCAGCGTCCCGGATCCCATCGTGTACCGCCGCAACAACGCCCGCGGACAGTGGAAGAGCGAAGAGGGAACCTTCTCCGAGTTCGTCTTCGACATGTTCGAGTGGGCCTTCAACGACGACGACGAGGACTAGCCTCCCGCCGTCGGCGCTCCTACGGGGGCGCATTGGCTGCCAAACCTCCCCACCTTTGGCAGCCCCCGCCGGAGTGTCGCACCGCCAGGCCGGTGTTGACGGCCAACTTCGGTCCAAACCCGGGGAATCTCAGCGGATGACGCGGCCGCGGAGCACCTGCCAGACCTCAGCGACCACCCGTTCTGGGTAGTAGACGACGTCCTGGTAGCCGTACCGGAGCACGACATAGCCGGACAGGCTGCTGGCATTATTGCGACGCCGGTCCTTGACCACCTGCCGGGGTTCCAGGTGGGTCTTGCCATCGATTTCTATGATCAGGAAGCCTTCCAGCAGGAAGTCGACGATCCCGATGCCCGGCAGGGCCACCTGCGTCTGCGTGAAGATTCCCTCGGCGCGAAACAGGAGCCGGGCCACGACTTCGACGGCGGAGTCCGCCGTTCCGTCTACCAGCTCCAGTACGGCACGGGCCACACCGTTGCGGTTGCCCGGCAGGCGTTGGCGAAGGTAGTCCGGGGTGGTCCGTCCCTGTCGCAGCGCACTTTCGACTATCACCGCGGCCTCGATCGGGGGACGGCAGCGCAGGGCATGCAGCAGGCAGTCGGTCACCCCGGCCAGCGGCAGCGGGAACTCCGCCGGAACAACGCTCCCCCGATGAATCACCACCCCGGTAGCCGAACCGTGCCGGCACAGCAGATGCGGCCGGTCGGGCTCGTGCAGCCGCCACAGGCCGAGATGACCGGCCGCGGAGACGCAAGACAGCAGCCCATTGGCCATCACGGCGGCGGTTAGGTCGGGCGCGGCACCTGGGAGGGCCAGGACGCCGTGTCGCAGCCGGAGGACGTCCCCGGCAGCGACGGCGTTGCGGATAGCCCGCTCCGTGCACCCGCCGCGAAGCAGCGTCTGCGGCCTGGCCACGGAGCCGGCATACCTCAGGTAACCCACGACGTCCATGGCCACAGCAGACCGGACGGCAGGCGGACGTCGTAAGCCTCCGCATCCCCTATGTGGAAAAGACCGGGTTGGAGATGGCTCGTCCTCGGCTGCGGATTTTCCCCGCCTTTGCGGACCGACGACGGCGGGTCGCCGCGGCTCGCTGGGCATCCGGCGCCGGGGTCGGTGAAAAGTGGGGAAACTCCGCCGGAGAGCCCGCCCGAAGAACCGTGACAGCAAATTTACAGAAACCCTAGACAGCTTGACAGAGTTGTCATACGCTTAGTCATGGGTTCACTAAATGCCTCCGGTGAATCTGATGCGAACGGAGAAATGGCCCCGGTTCCGCACAACGGACGACTCGAACGTTGTGAGGACCGGGGCCATTCCGCGTCCAAAGGGATGCCGGCCCGGACAGGGGCCACGGCACCGCAAGGAACCTAGCTGCTGCGCTCCACCACGGCGTGCGCGAAGCTGGTCAGCGAATCCTTGACCACGCCCTCGGGCAGCGGTTCCAGGGCGGCGATCGCCTCGGCGGCCCACTCCCGCGCAACGGTCCATGACTGGGCGGTGACAGGGTGCTCGCGCAGCCCGGCGACGGCGGCAGCCAGCGCCTCATCGGAGCTCAGGTCCCCGTCAATCAGGGTCAGCAGGTCGACGGCGGAATGGTCGCCGTCGGCGGCGGCCTTGCGCAGCAGCAGCACGGGCAGCGTGGGCACGCCCTCGCGCAGGTCGGTGCCCGGGGACTTGCCGCTCTTGACCTTGACGCCGGTCACGTCGATCACGTCGTCGGCCAGCTGGAAGGCAACGCCCACCTTCTCGCCGTATTCGACCAGCAGGGCCTCGTAGGACTCGTCGGCCCCGGAGAAGATCGCTCCGAGCTGGCCCGAGGCGGCCACGAGGGAGCCGGTCTTGTCCGCGATCACGGACAGGTAGTGCTCCACCGGGTCCTCGTCGGGGCGCGGCCCGACGGTCTCGTGCAGCTGGCCCAGGCACAGCCGTTCGAAGGTGCGGGCCTGGATGCCCAGGGCCCGGGAGCCCAGCTCGGACACCAGGATCGAGGCGCGGGCGAAGATCAGGTCGCCGGTGAGGACGGCCACGGAGTTGCCCCAGACCTCGTGGGCGGTGGGGGCCCCGCGGCGGAACGGCGCGGAGTCCATCACGTCGTCGTGGTACAGCGTGGCCAGGTGCGTCAGTTCGACGACGACGGCGGCCTGCACCACGGCGGGCCGGGAGGCGTCCCCCAGGTGCGCGCAGAGCAGGGTGAGCAGCGGCCGGATGCGCTTGCCGCCGGCCTCCACCAGGTGGCGGGAGGTGGCGTCGGCCAGCGGGTCGGAGTTGGCGATCGCCTCGCGCAGCTTCTTCTCCACGCGGGCGAGGTTGGTGGTGATCGCGGGGCCCAGTTCGGCGTCGCCGGCGATCGCCGCAAACCCTGCCGGAAGCTGCAGCCCGGTGGCGATGGCGGTGGTGTTCAGGTCGGGCTCGGAGCCCTGCAGGCCGTGCCCGGCGTGCGTCCAGCTTTGGTCTGCGGAGTTGGTCACGGGTTAACCCTAACTTTTTGTTGCGGAAACCGCGGATTCGGGGCCGGAACGGTGCCGGTATTGGACGTCGCCGGGACCAGGGCCTCCAGGACCCGGATCATCCGGTCCTCGATGCCCCTGGCGGAGGGGTCGGTCAGGTTGGCCATCAGCCGGACCACGAACTTCATCAGCAGCGGCAGCGGCATGCCAGTCCGCAGCGCCAGCTTCATGACCGCCGGCTTGCCGATCACGGCGGCGAAGGCGCGGCCCAGGGTGAAGTGCGAGCCCCACTGGTCCCGGACGTAGCCGGCGTACCCGGACAGGTGCGCGTCGGCGTCGTTCCGGTCCCAGCCGGCCGCCGCGGACCGGGAGGCGGTGTCGATCAGGTATTCGGCGGCGAAGCGGGCGGACTCCATCGCGTAGGAGATGCCCTCGCCGTTGAACGGGGAGACCATGCCGCCGGCGTCACCGAGCAGCAGCAGGCCGGGAGCGTAGTGCGGGGTGCGGTTGAAGCCCATGGGCAACGCAGCACCGCGGATCTCGCCCACCTGGTTCTCCGGAGTGAAGCCCCACTCCGGCGGCATCCCGGCGGTCCACTCGCGCAGGACCTGCTTGTAGTCGAGCTTGCCGAATTCCTTGGAGGAGTTCAGGATGCCCAGGCCCACGTTGGAGGTGCCGTCACCGACGCCGAAGATCCAGCCGTAGCCGGGCAGCAGCTTGCCGTCGGCGCCGGGCAGTTCCAGCCAGCCCTCCATCCAGTCGTCCTCGTGGCGGGGGCTGGTGAAGTAGGTGCGCACGGCCACGCCGAGGGGGCGGTCGTCGCGTTTGCGCAGGCCCAGGGACACGGCGGTGCGGGTGGAGTTGCCGTCGGCGGCGAGGACGACGTCGGCGGTGAAGTCCCGGGTCTCCCCCGTCTTCCGGCCGGCGTCATCGAGCAGCGCGGCGCGGACGCCGGTGACCCGGCCGTCGTCGTCGCGGAGTGCTTCGGTGACGCTGTGGCGTTCGAGCACGACGGCGCCCGCGGACTGGGCGTGCCGGGCGAGCTCCTCGTCGAAGCCCAGCCGGGTCCGGATCAGGCCGTACTGCGGGAAGTCGGAGACCTCGGGCCAGGGCAGTTCGATGGTGCGGCCGCCCGCGATCAGCCGCAGGCCCTTGTTCCGCCGCCAGCCCTCGGTTTCGGGGTGCGGCAGGCCGAGCTTCTGGATTTCCCGCACCGCGCGGGGCGTGAGGCCGTCGCCGCAGACCTTCTCGCGCGGGAAGCTGGTCTTCTCCAGCACCGTAACCTCGAGGCCGGCCTGCGCCAGGTAGTACGCGGCGGTGGATCCGGCGGGACCCGCGCCGACGATCAGTACTTTCACGGCATCGCCGGGCTAGCGCCCGGGCCGGGTGATGTTGCGCCGCAGCTTCGCGACCGGGCCGGCGTGGTTGGCCAGGGCCTGCGCACCGGCGGCGGGGCCGTCCGCCGGACCGGCCGGCTTCTGCGCCCGGTGCACGGCAACGATGCCGCCACTGAGGTTGCGGTAGCTGACGGACTCCCAGCCTGCTTCCTGCAGCCAGGCGGCCAGGTGGTCCTGGTCCGGCCAGGCGCGGATGGATTCGGCGAGGTAGACGTAGGCGTCCGGGTTGGAGGAGACCTTGACGGCGATCGCGGGCAGCGCGCGCATCAGGTACTCGGTGTACATGGTCCGCCAGAGCGGCACCACGGGCTGGGAGAACTCGGCGATGACCAGCCGGCCGCCGGGTTTGGTGACCCGGAGCATCTCGGCGAGGGCCTTCTTGGGCTCGTTGACGTTGCGCAGGCCGAAGGAGATGGTGCTCGCGTCGAAGGTGTTGTCGGCGAACGGCAGCCGGGTGGCGTCGCCGGCGATGAAGTCGATGTCCGGGCGGCGGCGTTTGCCCACCTTCAGCATGCCCAGGGAGAAGTCGCAGGCGACGACGTCGACGCCGGCGTCCGCGTACGGCTCGCTGGAGGTGCCGGTTCCCGCGGCCAGGTCCAGCACCCGCTGGCCGGCCTTCACATCCATGGCTTCGACGACGATCCGGCGCCAGCGCCGGGTCTGTCCCATCGACAGCACATCGTTGACGACGTCGTATTTAGGCGCGACGTCATCAAACATCGTGGCTACTTCGTCCGGACGCTTATCCAAGGATGCTCGGTTCACCCCGTCATTGTCTCAAAACTTCCACCCTCCCCCTAACCGCCGGACCGGGCAGAGGGCGGGACACGCGGGAGTAGTGTTGTCTCATCATGACGAGCGCGCCCGGCACCAGACATATCAGGACCCTGACAGTCCCCCTCGATGCTGATTCGTTCCCCGGGGGGCTGCCGTCATTTCTGGTCCGTGACGACGTGCTCTGCTGGACCCGCCGCGAGGCCGGACTGGTGGGCTTCGGGGAGGTGGACCGGTTCACGGCCACGGGTCCGGAGCGGTTCCTGGAGGCCGACATCTGGTGGCGCCACCTGGTCCTCGAGGCCGACGTCACCGACGCGGTGGAGTGCCCCGGCACCGGCCCGGTGGCCTTCGGCTCCTTTGCCTTCTCTAAGGTTTCCGCGCACGAATCCCGGCTGATCATCCCCGAGGTCGTGGTGGGGCTGCGCGACGGGACGGCCTGGCTGACCCAGATCACCGCCGACGACGTCGATCTCACCGAGGCGGGCGCGCACGCCGCCCTGAACCGCTGGCTGGACACCGCGCCGGAGCGGACGCCGCAGGGCGACCGTGAGGCCAAGCTCAGCACCGGGGCGCTCAGCGAGACGGACTGGATGGCCGCCGTCGCCGCAGGCGTCGCCGAAATCCGCACCGGGGCACTGGAGAAGCTGGTGCTGGCCCGGGATATCGTGGCCACTTTGCCCGACGGCGTGCACGCGGCCGCCATCCTCCGCGAACTGGCCGTCCGGTACCGCGAGTGCTGGACCTACGGCGTGGACGGGCTGGTGGGATCCACCCCCGAGATGCTGATCCAGGTGGAGGGCCGCACCGCCCAGGCCCGCGTGCTGGCCGGGACCCTGGACCGGCGGGACGCCGACGGGATCGAGGGCAGCCCGCTGGACTTCGCCGAACGGGTCCTGGCCGGGTCCGAGAAGCAGCGCCACGAGCACGACATCGCCATCGCGTCGCTGACCACCCAGCTGGCGCCGTTCTCCGAGGCCATGAACGCCCACAGCGAGCCCTTCATCCTCGAACTGCCCAACGTCTGGCACCTGGCTTCTGACGTGAAGGCCGAACTGACCGAGGTGGAGGGCCACGTCCCCACCTGCCTGGCGCTGATCAATGCCTTGCACCCCACCGCGGCCGTCTGCGGCACCCCCACCACGGTGGCCGGGGCGCTCATCCGCAAGCTCGAGCACCTGGACCGCGGCCCGTACGCCGGCCCGGTGGGCTGGCTGGACGCGGCCGGCAACGGCGAATGGGGTATCGCCCTGCGCGGCGCGGTGGTCGAAGGCCCGGACACGGTCCGGCTCTACGCCGGCTGCGGCGTGGTGGAGGGCTCGGTCCCCGAAATGGAGCTGGCCGAGACCTGGGCGAAATTCCGGCCGATGCTGGAATCCCTCGGCATCGAGAGCTGAGCCCCGGTTCTTAGAGCGCACGCGGGCCTAGCCGCTGGCGGCGGGAAGCCGGCGCACCGGCGCCGTGCAGGGGAGGCCGGCGCACCGCCGTCGTATCCCTGGCTCACCAGGCGGCCGTCCGCCGCGACACCGGAATCCGGGATTCCAGACATCTGCCCGGCGGTAATGGTTGCAAAAGCGTTCACTATAGTTATCCAATAGTGAAACTTAGTTTTCTGTGACGTACATCTCTTGTTCGGCGATACACTATGAACCGATTTAGTTCCCGGCTCCCCTGCAACAAAAGGTAAGAAAAAATGCAGATCTCCCGTTCGCTCCTGAGCGCCTCCACGCTCAAGGCCGCCACCGTCCTTGCCGTCGGTGCTCTGGCACTGTCCGCCTGCACCAACGCCTCCGAGACCGGGTCCGGCGCCGGCAGCCCCGCAGCCTCCGGCGCGACGAAGGCCAGCTTCGACCCCACGACCGTGCAGAAGGACGATTCCCTGGCCGCCATGGTCCCCGCGGCCATCAAGTCCAAGGGCACCCTGACCATCGGCGCCGACACCAGCTACGCCCCGGCCGAATTCCTCGGCCCGGACGGCCAGACCCCGGTGGGCTACGACGTCGACATCGCCAAGGCGATCGGCGCGACCCTGGGCCTCAAGGTCCAGGTCCAGACCGCGGAATTCACCGGCATCCTCCCGGCGCTCGGCCCGAAGTACGACCTGGGCATCTCCTCCTTCACCATCAACAAGGAGCGCCTCGGCGCGGTGAACATGGTCAGCTACTTCAACGCCGGCACCGCCTGGGCAGTGAAGAAGGGCAACCCGAAGAGCTTCTCGCTCGATGACGTCTGCGGCAAGGCCATCGGCGTCCAGACCGGCACCGTGCAGGAAGACCCGGACCTCGCCGACCGCAACAAGAAGTGCACCGCCGAGGGCAAGAAGCCGATCGAAATCGTGACGCTGAAGAACCAGACCGACGTCACCACCCGCCTGGTCAACGGCAGCATCGACGCGATGGCCGCCGATTCCCCGATCATCGGCTACGCCCTCACCCAGACCAACGGCCAGCTCGAGAAGCTCGGCGACGTCTACGACGCCGCTCCGCAGGGCATCGCCGTCGCCAAGTCGGACACGGCCCTCGCGGACCTCGTCCAGAAGACCATGACCAAGCTGATCGCTGACGGGTCCTACAAGAAGATCCTCGAGGGCTGGGGCAACGCCGAAGGCGCCATCACCAAGTCCGAGCTCAACCCGGCGGCGTCGTCTTGAGCCTAACCGGCCACTCGGATGCTGCAATGAAGGACCGGAATGAGGAAGCACCGGTACTGAACAAGTCGGTACCGGTGCGCCACCCCGGCCGCTGGATCAGCGCCATCATCATCGGTGGCGCCCTGGTCCTGCTGCTGCAGAGCCTCGTGACCAACCCCAACTTCCGCTGGGACGTCGTCGCCACCTACATCCTGGACGTCAAGGTGGTCCAGGGCGTGGGCTGGACCCTGCTCCTGACCGTCACCTCGATGGTCCTGGCGATTGTCCTGGCCATCCTGTTGGCGGTCATGCGGCAGTCCGACAACCCGGTGCTGCGCTACACCAGCTGGCTCTGGGTCTGGTTCTTCCGCGGCACCCCGGTCTACACCCAGCTGGTGTTCTGGGGCCTGGTCACCGTGCTCTACCCGGCCATCACCCTGGGCATCCCGTTCGGTCCGGAGCTGTTCAGCTACGCGCTCTCGGATCCCAGCAAGGGCCTGATCCCCGCGATCCTGGGCCTGGGCCTGAACGAGTCCGCGTACCTGGCCGAGATCTTCCGGGCCGGCCTGAAGTCCGTGGACCGGGGCCAGACCGAGGCCGCCGAGGCGCTCGGCATGTCCAAGGGCAAGATTATGTGGCGGATCATCCTGCCGCAGGCCATGCGGATCATCGTCCCGCCCACGGGCAACGAGACCATCGGCATGCTCAAGACCACCTCTCTGGTCCTGGCCGTGCCGTTCACCCTGGACCTGACCTTCGCCACCAACGCCCTAGCCAACCGGATCTACCTGCCGATCCCGCTGCTGATCGTCGCGGCGTTCTGGTACCTGCTGGTCACCAGCATCCTGATGGTGGGCCAGCACTACCTTGAGGCGTACTACGGCAAGGGCGTGGACAACCTGGCACCCGCCGCGGTGAATCCCGCCGCCGCCAAGGCCGCCGCGGCCGGCACCCCCGGCGCCGACGCCCAGCGGTCACTGAAAACGGACTTCCCCGAGGAGAGTGCCCGATGACGGCCATCGCCGAGAAGCCACTGGTCGAAATCCAGGGGCTGCACAAGTACTACGGCCACCACCATGTGCTGCGCGGCATCGACCTGACCGTCAACCAGGGCGAGGTCTCCGTGGTGATCGGTCCGTCCGGCTCCGGCAAGTCCACCATGCTCCGCTGCGTGAACCTGCTGGAAACCATCAGCGCCGGCAGGATCTCGGTCGGCGGATCGCTGATCGGCTACCGCGAGGTCAACGGCCGCTTGCACGATTTGAAGGCCAAGGAGATCGCCGCCCAGCGCCGCGAGATCGGCATGGTCTTCCAGCGCTTCAACCTGTTCCCACACAAGACGGCACTGCAGAACGTGATGGAGGCTCCGGTCCAGGTCAAGGGCCAGCCGAAGGACGTCGCCAAGAAGCGGGCACTGGAGCTGCTGGACCGCGTCGGCCTGGCCGACCGCTCCGGGCACTACCCCTCGCAGCTTTCCGGCGGGCAGCAGCAGCGTGTGGCGATCGCCCGGGCGCTGGCCATGGATCCGGAGCTGATGCTCTTCGACGAGCCCACCTCGGCGCTGGACCCCGAGCTGGTGGGCGACGTGCTGAACGTGATGAAGGACCTCGCCAAGTCCGGCATGACCATGATCGTGGTGACCCACGAGATCGGTTTCGCCCGGGAGGTCGGTGACCGGCTGACGTTCATGGACGGCGGCGTCGTCGTCGAATCCGGCGACCCGCGCGAGGTGCTGTCCAACCCGCAGCACGCCCGCACCAAGGAGTTCCTGAGCCGGGTGCTCTAGGGTCCGGATCTCTTCCTGTCGACGCGCAAATGCCCTGTCGCTGCCGATATTCCGGTAGCAGCAGGGCATTTGCGCGTCGTAGGGACTTATTCGGGTCGCCGACGGGCGGACCGAGCACGACGGCGGGGAACGCCTGCCGCCGACAGCGCACTCTCCAGCCGCGCGGGTGACATCAGGTCCTGCCACACCCACCGCACCACGGAGAAACCGGCGGCCCGCATCCGGTCTTCCCTCCGTTTCTCGTCGACCACGGCCTGCGAGGCTGTGCGGCCCTTCAAATATTCAGGCTTCATGTACTTCACGACCCCGTCGAACTCACCCGCAACCCGGCCCTCGGCCCAGAAGTAGTCAGAGAAGCTCACCCGCCCGGAGCGGTCCCGGATCTCGTACTGCAGCGCCGGAGCCTCGAAGCCGGCAGCCCACATCAGGGCCCGCCCATAGGACTCCCCCGCCGAACCGGACCTCGGATCTCCGAACTCCACGGCAGCCCGGATCCGTTGGGCCGCGGCGGCCGTGTAGTTCCCTTCGACGGCGAAAAGCAGTTCTTCCTTCGAAACCGGCGCCAGCCCGCGGGTGGTGTCCGCCTTCAGGATGTGGTCTACGGGCACAACCGCCTGGGTGAACGGGGTGTAGGCCGCAAGATCCAGAACGGTTCGGATCCGCCCCGTCACCAGCAGCCCGTCCCGTTCCACGACGTCGAGGCCGGCGAAGCGCGCGTAGTGCCGCTTCACCCCGGCGCGGGACCGTCCGCCGTCGTTCTTCAGCGTCAAGGCGTATATGGGCCGCCCGTAGCCAATCGTGGGAATGCCCCAGACGGATGCTGCCGAGTGCCGGGCAAACACGGTCGGCGCCACGAAGGTCTCCGCCGCCGCACTCACGCCCAGCCGGTACTTCTCCCACTCGGACAGGGCCGCCCATGCTGGTCCGTCGACGTAAACGCCGTGCCTGATCCGTGTGAGGGCACCTGCCCGGCAGCGTGCAGCCAGTTGCTTAGGGGTCAGTCCAAGCTGCAAATGTTCACGGGCAAGAACCAGTCTGGGGAGTTCGCTCATGATCCGAGGGTGACTCGTTAGTGCCGCTCGTGGTTTCCGGGGTAGGCACTATGTGGACAGTTCGCGGCGGCCCGGTCCCATCGACCCGCAAAATACCCTGCGCACAGGGTATTCCGCGGGCGCAGGGTCATTTGCGCGTCGCCAGGCGGGCAGCGCGGAGCTACCCGCCGAGGGTGCCGGCGACGGCGGCGGCCACCGCGGTGCGGATGCTGCCGTGCAGGGCCCGCAGGCGCCGCCGGTCGGTCCGGACCTCGATGATGCTCCGGCCCTCCACCGGTTCGGCCAGGGCCGCGGCGAGCTCCGCCGTCGTGGTCACGGCCCTGTGCGGCACGCCGTAGGCCGTGGCGAGGGCGGACAGGTCAACTGTGTGCGGGGTGCCGAAGAGGCGTTCGACGGCGGTGCCGTAGCGGCCGGACTGGTCGATTCCGCCGTGTTCCAGCAGCCCGAAGATCGCGCCGCCGGCGTCGTTGAGGACCACGATCCGCAGCGCCGGGTCCGTCTCCCCCGCCCCGAGGAACAGGCCCCCGGCGTCGTGCAGGAACGTCACGTCGCCCAGCAGGACGGTGGTTTCCTGCCGCCCACCGACCGCGACGCCGGTGGCGGTGGCCAGGGTGCCGTCGATCCCGGCGAGGCCGCGGTTGGCGAAGACGGTGGCCTGCGGTTCCTGCGGCGGGACACCGGCAAGGTCCACGTCGCGTATGCCGTTGGAGGAGCCCAGCACCAGCTGCCCGGAGGTGTGCTCCCAGACCTGGGCGCCGACGGCGGGACCGGTGGCCTCGGCATTGCCGGCGAGAACGGAGTCCAGGGCGTGCTGTGCGGCAGCCCCGGCCAGCACCCAGGCGTCCAGCCAGGCGGCGGGTCCGCGGCCGGCGAACTCGGCCAGGTCCGCGAGGGTTTCCAACGGCAGCTCGGTCCGGCGGCCGGGTTCGTACCAGGCCACGGGCACCGGCTGGTACAGGGCGGAGGGGACGTCGGCGCGGGCCAGCAACGCCGAGACCGGCCGGGACAGGGTGGGCCGGCCGAAGAGGACCACGCGTTCGATGGGCTGGGCCGCGTCCGGGCCGAAGTGCTCCAGCAGCAGCCGGTAGGGGCCAACGGCGTTGGGACCGAACCGGGCGTTGGAGGACGGTTCGGCAAGCAGCGGCAGTCCGTGGGCGCGGGCGAACGCCTCGGCGACGGGGCCGGCGTCGTGCCCGGCGAGGACCACGGTGCGCCGCTCCGGCAGGGCGGCGTCGGCGGCGGGGAAGTCCAGCGCGAGCGGGGTCCGCGGGGCGTGGTGGACCCGGCGGGCGGCGGGGTCGCCCATGCTTTCCCCCTCGGCGGGGACCAGCGGGTCCCGGAAGGCCAGGTTCAGCTGCACGGGGCCGGGCGGGATGTCCTCGAAGGCTCCGGTGGCGGCGCTGAGCGCGGTCTCCACCGCGCGGACCGGGTTGTCCCCGGCGGCCACGTCGACGGCGAAGCGGACGTGCTCGCCGAACAGGTCCGGCTGGATGGTGGTCTGGTTCGCGCCGGTGCCGCGCAGTTCGTCGGGCCGGTCGGCGGAGAGGACCACCAGTGGCACGGCGGCGTGGTTGGCCTCCATGACGGCCGGCAGCAGGTTGCCGACGGCGGTCCCTGAGGTGGTGAGGACGGCGGCGGGGGCGCCGGTGGCGAGGGCCAGGCCCAGGGCGGTGAAGCCGGCGTCGCGTTCGTCGATCCGGACCAGCAGTTCAACGCGGCCGGCGGTGTCCGCCTCGGCCAGCGCGTACGCCATGGGCGCGGACCGGGAGCCGGGAGCGACGACGACGTAGCGGACGCCGGCCCCGAGCAGGGCGGCAACGGCCATCCGCGCGCTCTCGACTGCGCCCAGTCCCCCGCCCTGGCTCACATGTTCTCCGGCGTCTCGATACCCAGCAGGTCCAGGCCCGCGCTCAGCCGGCGCAGCACCAGCCCGCAGAGGGCCAGCCGGGATTCCCGCACGCTGTCCTCGGCCTTGAGCACCGGGCACTGGTCGTAGAAGGAGGTGAACAGCTGTGCGAGCTCGAACAGGTAGGCGCAGAGCCGGTGCGGTTCGAGCAGCTCGGCGACCTTCCGCAGCGTGGCGTCGTACTCGAGCAGGTGCAGGGCCAGGGCCCGTTCGGCGGGTTCGACGACGGCGATGGTGGCCGCCGGGGCGGTCCCGGCCGCGGCCTCGTGCTGCTCCAGCGCCCCGGCCTTGCGGAGGATGGAGCGGATCCGGGCGGCGGCGTACTGGACGTAGGGGCCGGTGTTCCCGCTGAGGGCCAGCATCCGGTCGAAGTCGAAGACATACTCGGTGTCGTGGCCGGTGGAGAGGTCTGCGTACTTGACCGCCCCGATGCCCACCTGGCGGGCAGTGACGGCGCGCTCCTCATCGCTGAGTTCGGGCCGGTTGGCGTCGATGACGGCGCGGGCCCGGTCCACGGCCTCCTGCAGCAGCGCCATCAGCTTGACCGGGTTACCGGCGCGGGACTTGAGGATCTTGCCGTCCTCGCCCAGGACGTTGCCGATCTGGACGTGGGTGGCCTCGACGGTGTCCGGCAGCCAGCCGGCGTCGCGGGCGGTGGCCATGACCATGCGCAGGTGCACGTTCTGCGGGGCTCCGACGACGTAGAGCACCCGGTCCGCCTGCAGCTCGCGGACCCGGTAGCGGATGGTGGCCAGATCGGTGGTGCCGTAACCGTAGCCGCCGTCGGACTTGCGGATGATCAGCGGCAGCGGATCGCCCTCGCGGCCGGTGAAGCCGGCCGGGAAGGTGCAGAGCGCGCCCTCGCTGATCCGGGCGATGCCGCGTTCCTCGAGCTCCTGGCACAGCTGTGCCAGATGCGCGTCGTAGGAGCTTTCGCCGGCGATGTGGTCGTCGGTGAGGCTGATGCCCAGCATGGCGTAGATGGCGTTGAAGTAGCGCTTGGACTGGGCCACCAGGCGTTCCCAGACGGCGAAAGTTTCCGGGTCCCCGCCCTGCAGGGCCACCACGCGCAGGCGCGCGCGGGTGGCGAAGCCGTCCGGTTCCTCGGTGGACGCGTCGAATTTGGCCCGCGCAGCCTGGTAGAAGGCGCTGGGGTCATCGACCAGCAGGGCGGCCTCGGGTGAGTCCTCGCCCACCTCCAGCCAGTGTTCGATCAGCATGCCGAACGGGGTGCCCCAGTCGCCGATGTGGTTCTGGCGGATCACGGTGTGGCCGAGGGCCTCCATGACCCGGACCAGGCTGTCGCCCACCACCGTTGTCCGCAGGTGGCCGACGTGCATTTCCTTGGCGACGTTCGGGGAGGAGTAGTCGACGACGACGCGGTGCAGCGGGCCGTGCCCGTCGCCCCCGGCGGCCTGTGCGGTGGGGGCGTTGAGCAGCTCCTCGATCCAGGTTCCGTCGAAGGTGAGGTTAATGAAGCCGGGGCCGGAGATCTCGACCAGGCTGCAGACCCCGTCCAGGTCCAGCGCGTCGACGATCCGGGCGGCGGCGTCCCGGGGCGGCAGTCCGACCTTCCGGGCCAGGGCCAGGGCGGCGTTGATCTGGATGTCCGCGAACTGCGAGGGGCGGATCACCGGGTCCGTTCCGCGGAACTCGTCGCCGAACGCGGTGGCAATCGCTGCCTGGACTCTGGGGACAACCATTTCGGCCGGATTATTCACACTGTTCAAATTATCAGTTCCGCCCCGCGCCAGACGCTCCCTCACATCCGGCCCTATCAGCTGCAACGCCCCCTCACATCCGGACCCGCGGGAACCGGACGTGAGGGAGGGTCCACCGGAATAGAGCCGGACGTGAGGGAGCGTCGGCAGTAGCGGAGGGGCTAGTTGCCGCCGCGGAAGACCTGGACCACCGACGGGCGGGGAATCCGGGCCTGGCCGGGCTTCGGCGCTGCGCCGGCAGGCACGTAGTCGGGGAAGGCGGAGTGCTGGTTCGCGAAGGTGCCCTCCTCGCCCGGGTGCTGGACGGCGACGAAGACGCGGCGTTCGTCGTCGTGGATGACCGGCCCGCAGGTCTCGGCGTCCCGGGGCACCGCGAGGAATTGCTCCACCCGGCCGCGCTCGGGGCCGTCGAGGGTGACCTTGAACAGGCCGTCGGCGTAGCCGGTGCTGGAGGGGGCGCCGTCGGTGGAGATCCACAGGTTGCCGACCGAGTCGAAGGCCACGTTGTCCGGGCAGGAGATCGGTGAGACCTGGCTGGCCGGGAAGCCGGCGAAGTAAGCAGACGGGTTCCTGGCGGGATCACCGCAGACCATCAGCAGGTTCCACGTGAAGGTGGTCGAGGCCTGGTCCCCGGTCTCGGAGATCTCGACGATGTGCCCGTCCCGGTTGATGGCGCGGGGGTTGACCTCGGTGGGGCCTTCCTTGCCGGCCTTTCCGCGGTCCGTGTTGTTCGTGCAGACCACGTAGACCTTGCCCGTGTGCAGGCTCGGCTGGACGTCCTCGCAGCGGTCCATCTTCGTGGGGCCCACCTTGTCCGCGGCGAGCCGGGTGTAGACGAGGACCTCTTCCACGCTCATCCCGGGGACCTTGGACTGGCCGCCCACCACCAGCGGCAGCCATTCACCGGCGCCGTCGAAGGCGCCGTCGGCCGGCAGGGCCCCGGAGCCGTCGATCTCCGCCGCGGGCGAGTCGCCGGAGAACCGGGCGACGTAGAGGTCACCCTCGGTCAGCAGGGTCATGTTGTGCGCCCGGTCCCCCTCGCGGTAGGTGTCCCGGGAGACGAACTTGTACAGGTAGTCGAAGCGTTCGTCGTCGCCCATGTAGGCGACGACGTGGCCCGAGGCGGCGACGATGACGTTGGCCCCTTCGTGCTTGAAGCGGCCCATCGCGGAGTGCTTGCGCGGCGTCGACGTCGGGTCCAGCGGGTCCACCTCGACGATCCAGCCGAAGCGGTTGGCCTCGTTCCCGAACCCGGGGTTGCGGGTGTCGAAGCGCGGGTCGTCGAGTTCCCACTGGCGGGCCGTGGGCTTGTTGGTCAGGCCGTAGCGCTTGTCCGCCGCGGACGTTCCCGCGGCGACGAAGTAGCCGTTGAAGTTCTCCTCGCCGGAGAGGATGGTCCCCCACGGGGTGGTGCCGCCGGAGCAGTTGCCCAGGGTTCCCCTGATGGTCCGTCCGGCGGGGTCGGCGGCGGTGCGGACCAGGGCGGAGCCGGCGGCGGGACCGGTCAATGTGTACGCCGTGTCGGTCAGGAAGCGGCGGTTCCGGGGCGCGCCCTTGACGTAGGTCCAGGGTTTCGTGGTGTTCTGGCGCTCGAGTTCGACGACGGTGAGGCCGTGGGCGGCGCGGCCGATCGCGCGGGCCTCGGCGGGGTCGAAACCGGCGGGGAGCATGATGTTTTCGTTGGTGTACTCGTGGTTGGTGAAGAGCACGGCCCGGCGGTTCTTGGCGTCGATGGGCAGGATGTCCGTGTAGTCGTTGTTATAGCCAAACTGTCGGGCCTGGGCCGCGGCGCTTTGGTGGTCCACGTCGAAGTCCGGCGCGTCGGCGAAGAGCGGATCACCCCAGCGGATCACCGGCTGCCAGGTGAACCCGGCTGGGACGGTGAGGGCATCGACGGCGGCGTCCACCGGGGCGATGGCGGTGAATTGGAGTTTCGAGGGCCCGAAGCCTGCCTTCGCGGCGCCGGCCAGACTGGCACCGTTGCCCTCCGTGCCGGTGAGGGCGGCGTTGCCGAAGACGACGGCGAGCGCGCCGGCGGCCCCGAGCCCGAGGGCGGAGCGGCGGGACAGGGTGGCGGAGGCGATGTCGCGGAAGTAGGCGTTGGAGCTGGTGTTGCAGACTTCGCCGGAGCACGCGTTGTCGCACTTCAGGGCGCAGGTGACGGGGCTTCGCTTGCCCTTGGTGTGGCCGAGCATCGGCAGCAGCGGGAAGGGGCGTCCGGGACGTTCAGGCATGGCGGACCTTTCGAGAGGGTGGGGTGCGGTACCGCCCACCCTGTCACCGGGACGCGACGTCCCGGCGGCCCGGCAGTGAAATTCCGGTGAACTTCCCCAATGAAAGCTGGGAGCCTACCGAATGCTGGGAGCCTACCGGGCGCGGGTCAATTCCCCGTGCACCCGGCGGACGCGGTCCAGCCACCAGTCGCGGCGCTCCGGGGACGCGGCGTGCTCCTCCAGCAGGGCCGGGTCGGCGGCCACGTCGCGGAGGGCGATCGCGCCGTCGTCGGGCACCAGGGAGTCCCGGGCGACGTCGGCGGCCAGCAGCGAGACGGTGCCCAGGCCGCAGGCGTAGGGAAGCTCGGGGAGGCTGGCGGCGAGCGCCAGTCCCGCGCGGATGCCTACGGAGGTGTCCAGGGCGGAGCTGACGACGGCGGGGAGCCCCGCGGCGGCGACGATCTCGAGGGCGCGGCGCACTCCCCCGAGCGGGGCCACCTTCACCACGATCAGGTCCGCGGCACCGGCCCGGGCAACCTTGAGCGGGTCCTCTTCCTTCCGCACGCTCTCGTCGGCGGCGATCGGCACCGGCACGCCCGCGGCCCGGAGCCGGCGGCGCACCTCGGCGAGGCCGGCGATATCGGGGACGGGCTGCTCGGCGTACTCGAGGCCGACGCCGGCGAGCCGGGTCAAGGCGGCCACGGCGGCGTCGACGTCCCAGCCGCCGTTGGCGTCGACCCGGACCGCGGCCTCCGGCAGGGCATCCCGCACGGCGGCGACCCGGGCGGCGTCGTCCTCGAGCGTCTGCCCGGCCTCCGCGACCTTGATCTTGACGGCGTCCACGCGGCCGAAGCGGGCCAGGATCTCCGGGACCCGCGCCGCGGGGATGGCCGGGACCGTGGCGTTGACCGGGATGCTGGTCCGCAGCGGCTCCGGGAAGCCGTGCCAGCCGGCTTCGATGGCGGCGGCGAGCCAGCGGGAGGACTCGGCGTCGCCGTACTCCGGGAACGGGGAGAACTCGGCCCAGCCGGCCGGTCCGTGGAGCAGCAGGGCCTCACGGGTGGTGATCCCGCGGAACTTCACCCGCATGGGCAGGCTGACCACCCGGGCCGCGGCGAGGAGTTCGTCGAACCCGCCGGGGTTGAGCGGGAGCGGGGCGGGGTCCGGGGCGCTGGTGGGCATGGCTGTACTCTACCGGCGGCCACCACCCCGGGCCGTGCGTCACCGGGCACCTCCGCTCATCGGTCCAGCGGAGTCAAAGGGTTCTGTGGGACCCTGTATGACGATGAGTTTTCGGTACAGGAGCACCAGCCACGCGCTGACGGCTGCCCTCTTCGTCGTCGGCACGCTCGGTTGCGCGGTGGCCTTGGCGGCCACCTATCTGTTCTTCGTGCGCACCACCACCGGGCAGTTCATTGACGAGTCCGCCCTCGTGGAGGCGGTGCAGCTGTACGGCACCGCCGGAAAGGCGGCCACGCAGTTTCTCGACTGGCTGCCCGCGCTCTCCCTGCTGATCGCCACGCTGGTGGTCCTGGTGGTCACCGTGGTGAAGCGGCGCTGGGCGGCCGCGGGAATCGCCGTCGCCGCCGCCGTGGGCGCGAACCTGACCACCCAGCTGATCAAGAACCTGGTGCCGGACCGGCCCTACCGCGGGATCGAGACGCTGGAGCTGAATTCGCTGCCGTCCGGGCACACCACGCTGGCGGCGTCCGCCGCGGCCGCGGTGTTCCTGATGTCCTCGCCGCGTTGGCGGCCGCTTGCCGGGTTTCTCGGCGGCACCTTCGCCGTCGCCACCGGGGTCTCGACGCTGATCAACCAGTGGCACCGCCCGGCCGATGTCGTGGCCGCCTTCCTGGTGGTGGGCATGTTCACGCTGCCTGCCGGCTGGCTGGTGATGCGGACGGGTGCGAGGTGGAACGGCTGGGAGGGGTACAACCGGCACTGGGCCTCGGTGCGACTGTGGGTCGCCCTGCCGGTGCTCGCCGGGCTGGCCTCGGCGGTGGTGGCGGCCTACTCGCTGTTGAAGATCGCGCCCGGCCCGGGCCAGGAGGGCAGCACCACCAACTACTTCTGGGCGGGCACGGCGCTGATTGTCATCACCGGCTACCTCGCCACGGTGGCGGGCGTGTGGCTCTTCGGCCACGCCGCGCTCCGGCTGCGCCCGCGCCATCAGGGCACGCCGGGACGGCGGCCCGTTCAGTAGTTCCGGCGGTGCTTCGCCGGGGAATGGTGATGGCGAAGACGATGGCGGCGGCGAAGCCCAGCACGCCCGTGGACGCCACGCCGGCGCCGAGTGACGCCAGGGCAGTGACGCCGGAGAGCAGCACGGGGCCGCCGGTGGACCCGGCGTCGGCCAGGAACCGCCAGATCCCCAGAAACTGTCCGCGGCCGTTGTCGGGCGAGAAGTCGGCGCCCAGGGTCATGTTCAGCCCGGAACTGATGCCGTTGCCGAAGCCGATCAGCAGCGAGGCCAGCAGCAACCCGACGAACCCGGCGCTCAGGGGGATCAGCAGCATCGCGGTGCCCATGATGAGCGTGGACGGGATGGCCACCCACTGCCGGCCCTTGCGGTCCATGAGCTTGCCGGCCGGGTAGAACACCAGCATGTCGATCGCACCGGAGATGCCGTAGATCAGCGACGCCTGGGTCGCATCGAGGCCCAGATGCTCGGACCAAAGCGGGATCACCACCTGCCGGGAGGCCCGCAGCGCGCTGAGCAGCAGCACACCCATGCCCACGGTGAGGAAGACGCCGGCGTGCGAGGCCGCGACGCTGCGCATGGTGGCCGCCTGCACGGGAGCGCCGTCGACGTCCGCGGCAGGGGTTTCGAGATCGGGGATGGTCAGTGACAGGGCTGCCGCGGCGGCCATGCCTACGACGCCGGCCCAGTACGCGGCGGGGATGCCGCCGAACTGCATGACGGCGGCACCAATGAACGGGCCGATGAAGATGCCGATCCGGTTCACGCCGCCCAGGCTCGACAGGGCGCGGGCGCGGAGGACCACCGGGACGGCCTCGGTGAGGTACTTCTGCCGGGCCAGGCTGAAGACGCTCGCCGCCATCCCGACCACCACCATCGACGCGGCCAGCAGCCAGAGTCCGTGCGGCGCGAACGGGGCCAGGGCGGCCCCGACGAGGGCGACGGCGCTGGCGGCAGCGGCGCCGACGATCGCCCAGCGTTCGCCGAAGCGGAGGGTGATCACAGACGCCGGCAGGTTGAAGAACCAGGAGCCCAACCCGATCAGCGTGACGATCAGCGCGGCGACGGCCACGGAGGCGCCGAGGTCGCGGGCGGAGAGGGCCACCACCGGCAAGATCGCCCCCTCGCCAAAGCTGAACAGCAGGGCCGGCCCGAACGCGGGAACGGCGATGCTGCGGAGGCTGAAGGGGGCGGTCTCTGTGCTGGTCATCCCCTTCATCCTAGGTCCGGGGCACCGGCCGGGAGGGTGTCCGGCGGTGTGTGACATCCGCCATGGAAGGTGTCCGGGCCCTCGGGCGCTTTACCCGTCGAAGTGGGTGTGGACCTCGTGGGAGGTGACGCTGCCGAGGATGTCAGCGGCGACAACGCGGAGTTTCTGGTTGCGGTTGCTGGAGACGCTGGTGAGGATCCGCATGGCCTCGTCCTGGGAGCAGCGGTTCTGCGCCATCACCACGCCGCAGGCCAGGTCGATGGTGGTGCGGTGTTCCATGGCGGCCTGCAGGTCCTCGGCCCGCCCCTGGGCGGTGCCGATCCGGACGGCCAGCCGCAGCGCCCGGCCGGCGATGTCGGCCAGCCCGGCGGCCTCGGAGACCACCTCGTCCGTGAAGACGCCGGTGGCGGGGGCGAAGAAGTTCAGGGCGGCGGTGGAGTCATCGCCGATTTCGAGGGGGACGCCCAGGCTGCTGCGGCAGCCGTGGGCTGCCAACTGCTTCTGGTACTCCGGCCAGCGCGGGTCCGTCACGACGTCGGCCAGCAAGATGACCTTCTTGGTCCGCAGCGCCTCGATGCAGGGTCCGTCGCCCAGGCTTTGCTCGATCTGGTCGAGGGCGACGGCGGTGCTGCTGGAGCCGGCCACGGTCATGGTTTTCCGACGCCGCTGCAGCGTGACGCCGCATTCGATGTCGGTGCCGGCGAAGTGGGTCAGCGTCGACGCAGCGAATTCCGAGAGGCCGTCCAGGAAATCCTCGACGGTTTCGGTTCCTGCAACAAGCTCCTGCAGGTGGGCGGTGGCGTCGTCCCCGACGTAGTTGCTCATGGCCTAAATGTAGCGGCTAAACGTACCCGTCCACGATTGCGGCCGCAATCTCCCGGTACGCACGGCGGGTCTCGGGGCGCAGCGCGTCCAGGGTGACCAGGTCGCCGTCGGCCACGCCGCGATCGTGCGGCACCGCGATCAGCTGCCGGCAGATACCGGAGAGGTGGTCCTCGATGGCGTCCTTGTCCACGCGGGAGGACACCTCGTCCTTGTCCGTGATGACCACGACGGCGTTGCGCGCCAGGTCCTCGTAGCCATGGTCGGCAAGCCAGTGCAGGGTACTGCGCGCCCGCTTGGCGCCGCTGACCGCGTAGCCGGCGGCGATGATGAGGTTGTCCGCGGACTGCAGGATCCCGCTCATGGCGTTGTGGGTGACACCGGTGCCGCAGTCCGTGAGGGCCACGGAGTAGTAGCCGGAGATCAGCTTGCGGATCCGCAGGTATTCCTCGGCGGTGAGCGAATCCGAAACTTCGGGATCCTGCTCGCCGGCGATCAGGTGCAGCCGGCCGGCGTGGTGCATGTAGCGGGCCAGGGCGGTCAGCGAATCGATCGAATCGACATTGCGGAGCAGGTCGCTGATGGTCCGCGGCGTCTGCTGCTGGTAGATGCCTTCGCCCAGCGCCCGCTCCACCAGGTCCCCGGAGTCCGGGTTGGCATCGATGGCACAGGGCGGATCGCCCCTGTATTCGGCCAGCGTCAGCCCGACGCCCACGGTGGTGGAGGTCTTACCGATGCCGCCCTTGAGGCTCAGCACGGCGGTGTTGTAGCTGCCCTGCAGCTGGCGGGAGATGCGGCGGGCAAGCTCGTCCTCCTCGCGCTGCTTGGCGCTGGGGCCCAGGTTCAGGCTGCCGCCGGTGAGCTTGTAGAGCGCACCCCGCACGCCGCCGACGGGCCGGGGCTTCTGTTCGCGGACAAACAGGCCCGGGGAACTGATGAAGTCCGGGGCGGGTTCGCTCAAGGCCGCGGCGCGCAGCCCGGCGCGGGTGGCCCGTGCGGGCGGCGGCGGGACGGTGCCGGATTCCCTGGCGGCTTCGGCGGGGTGGAGTTCGTCCGCCTCGTCCAGCTCTGCCGGTTCAGCGGCCGGGGCTGCCGACGACGGTGGCGCGACGGGCTGGCGGGGCGTGGCAGGTTGCTGGGCGGGCTGTTCGGGTGCGAGCCGCCGGAAGGACGGCTGGGCGGCGTCCGGCTGCTGGGCGGGCTGTTCCGGGGCGGGCCGCTGGGCGGCCGGGACCTGCCGGATCACGGGGTTGGTGCCGGTGGCGGGGTTGCCGAAGCGCTCGTCGGCGGCTTCGGCGGCCTGGGCCCAGGAGCTGCTCCGGACCGGCGCCGGGCGGGCCGGCGCGGTCGCGTCGTCGGAGGCGCGGGGGTTGATGACCGGCATGGTTCCTGTCCGGGCAGCGAAGTCGTCGTTATCGCCGCGACGAAGGTCGCGGCGGCGCCGGAGTTCAGGCTGTCCTGAGTTTTCAGCAGTGGCAGCTGAGTTGTCTTCCACCGGTTCGGGCATAAGTTGGTTTCTCCCCCAGGACCCGCAGCGGTGACCGTTGCGGCGCGTGTTGGAACTTCTTTCAAGGACCCAGTCTAGGTGCAGTAGTGCGCACCCTTATCTTCCGTCACTGCAGGACGGCCCAAACCGGCGCCGCGGAGGCTAGTGGTGGGCGCGGGTTTCCTGCAGCCGGCGTATGAACCAGCGCGACTGTTCGGGGCCGTAAGGCAGGATCGGGATGGCCTTGGTGGCGTCGTTGGGAGTCTCCCGGGTGGCCTGGGTAGCCTGCCGCACCGCGGTGCTCATGGTGTTCGCCATAGTCTTCACGAACTGGTCGCTGCAGGGTTCCCCGTGGCCCGGGATCAGGAACTCGTAGCGGTGCCGCAGGGCCGAGATGTGCCGCAGCGCGTCCGCCCATTCCTCGGGGTAGGAGTCCTCGAAGGACGGGTGGGCGCCCTGTTCCACCAGGTCGCCCGCGAAGAGGGTGGTGGACGTGCCCACCAGCAGGTCGCCGTCGGTGTGGCCGCGGCCCAGGAAGAACAGGGTGGCGCTTTGGCCGCCCAGATCCACCAGAACGGGCTGGTCCTTCACGATCGCGTTCGGCACCACCAGTTCCACGGCGCCGCCCTCGGCGGCCGCCATCTCCGGTTCAGCGGCCGCGACGAGCCGGCGCTGGGCGTCCCCGTTCTCCTCGATCTCGGCCGCGCAGTTCTCGTGCGCCCAGAACTCGGTCACGCCGTCGTCCGCGAACACGGCGTTGCCGAAGAAGTGGTCGTAGTGGGCGTGCGTGTTGACCACCACCAGCGGCAGGTCCGTCTTTTCACGGACGGCGTCCAGGATTTCACGGCCCTGCCGGGGCCCGCCGCCGGTATCGATCACCATGGCACGTTCGGTGCCCACAATCAGACCCGTGTTGAGCAGCGATCCTTCGGTGGTCAGAACGTAGTTGTCCTGGCCGACTTCGAGCCATCGTGACATGAAATCTCCGTAGTCCGACGCTTGGCCGGCGTGGTTGGTGCGATGTTCAGGGCTCGATTCTACCCACCGGCGCTTAGAGATCCGCCAGCACGGCTCCCGGGTTTTCGATCGCGTCCGCGACGTAGCGCAGGAAGCCGCCCGCGGTGCCACCGTCGCAGACCCGGTGGTCGAAGGTGAGCGTGAGCTCGGTGACCTTACGGACGGCGAGCTCCCCATTGACCACCCAAGGCTTGTCGATAATCCGGCCCACACCGAGGATCGCCACCTCGGGGTGGTTGATGATCGCCGCGGAGCCGTCGACGCCGAAGACGCCGTAGTTGTTCAGCGTGAAGGTGCCGCTGCCCAGTTCCGCCGGGGTCGCCTTGCCCTCGCGCACGACGGCGGTGAGCCGGCGGATCTCGGCGTCCAGCCCACGGGCGCTGAGCTTGTCGGCGTTCCGGATGGACGGGACCATCAGGCCGCGGTCCGTCTGCGCGGCGAACCCAAGGTTGACGCCGTCGAACCCCACGATCTCCTGGCCTGTCCCGCCGTCGGCATCGCCGGTGGTGACGATCCGGGTGTTCAGCTCCGGGTACTTCCTGAGCCCGGCGGTGACGAACCGGGCGATGAAGGCGAGCAGGCCAGGGGTGTGGTGCGGGTCGGCCTTCTTGAGGCCGGCGCGCAGCTCGACCAGCGCGGTCGCGTCCACGTCCACCCAGACGGTGGCCTCCGGGATTTCCGAACGGCTGCGGCTCATGTTCGCGGCGACGGCCTTGCGCACGCCGCGCACCGGCGTCCGGCCAGTGATGCCGAGCCCGGTTCGGGAGTCGGTCCCGCCGGCGGAGGTAGTTTCCGGTGTTGAGACCGGTGCGGTCTGCGATGCGGTCACGGCTTGCTCCTCGGCCGGCGCAGGCTTGATGGCCGCCTCGACGTCGCGCCGCATGATCATCCCGCTGGTCCCGGAACCTTGGAGTCCCCCCAAATCAACCCCATGGTCCCGGGCCATCCGCCGCACCAGCGGGGAAATCACTGCCCCCAGCTTCCCGGGCACCCGGGTCCGCATGAGGATCAGCTCATCGGCGGCCTTCTCGGCCTCCGAAACCTGAACAGCCCCGGCTTCGGCCCCGGAGGCCCGCTTCGGAGCCCGCGTCCGCCGGGCCACCCCATGCCCGCCCGGCGTCCCGTACCCAATGAGCACGTTCCCGGACCCGGCCTTCTCCTCCTCGCGGTAGGCCTCGGCCGCAGCGGCGGAAGGTGAGGCTGAAGCAGCAGGTGAGTCAGCGACGGCGGAAGGTGCGTCAGAAGCAGGCCCAGCCGACGCAGGCAATGCCGCCCCGGGAGTGGCATCGGGCCTTCCGGAGCCGGACGGCATGCTGCTTGCAGCAATGCCGTCCGGCGAAGGGGCGGGGGCGGCATTGCCTGTGGCGGCCCCACCAGCGGCCCCACCGGAAGCAGCGGCCCCGGAAGCAGCAGCACCCGAAGCAGCAGCACCCACGGGAGTCACGGAAATCAGCGGCTTCCCGACGTCGAGCGTCTGGCCGGGCTCGCCGTGCAGCACGGCGACGGTGCCGGCGTACGGCGAGGGGACCTCGACCATGGACTTGGCGGTCTCCACCTCGGCGATGGGCTGGTCGACGCGGATTTCGTCACCGACGGCCACGAGCCAGTGGACCAGTTCGGCTTCGGTGAGGCCTTCGCCGAGGTCGGGCAGGAGAAATACTTTCGGTTCGCTCATGGTCAGTCTTCCCACTGGAGGTCGTCGACGGCGTCGAGGATGCGGTCCACGCCGGGCAGGTAGTAGTGCTCGAGTTTGGGCGCCGGGTAGGGCACGTCGAAGCCGGTGACGCGCCGGATCGGGGCGGCGAGGTGGTGGAAGCAGCGTTCCTGGACCCGGGCCACGATCTCGGAGGCGACGGAGGCGAAGCCGTGGGCCTCGGCGATGACGACGGCGCGGCCGGTCTTGCGGACGGAGGCGGCGACGGTTTCGTCGTCGAACGGGACGATCGAGCGGACGTCGATCACCTCGAGGGAGCGGCCCTCCTCGGCGGCGGCCGCGGCGGCGGCGAGCGCGGTGGGGACCGAGGGGCCGTAGGCAATCAGGGTGGCGTCGGTGCCGGGGCGGGCGACGGCGGCGCGGCCCTCGGAGGAGGTGCCGCGTGCGGCGTTGGCGTCGTGTTCGGCCCGGAGCGCACCCAGATCCACCTGGTCCTTGGACCAGTAGAGCTTCTTGGGCTCCATGAACATGACCGGGTCGTCGGAGTCGATGGCCTCGCGGAGCATCCGGTACCCGTCGGCCACCGTGGCCGGCGTGTAGACCTTGAGACCGGCGGTGTGGGCGTAGTAGGCCTCGGAGGAGTCGCAGTGGTGCTCGACGCCGCCGATGCCGCCGGCGTAGGGCACCCGGATCACGATGGGCAGCTTCAGGGCACCCTTGGTGCGGTTGTGCATCTTGGCGACGTGGCTGACGATCTGCTCAAAGGCCGGGTAGGCGAACGCGTCGAACTGCATCTCGATGACGGGACGCATGCCGTTCATCGCCATGCCAACGGCCATGCCCACGATCCCGGATTCGGCCAGCGGGGTGTCGAAGCAGCGGTTCTGCCCGAAGGTGGCCGTCAGCCCATCGGTGATGCGGAAGACGCCGCCGAGCATGCCGACGTCCTCGCCGAAGACCAGAACGGAGTCGTCGGCGCGCATGGCGTCGGCCATGGCGGTGTTCAGGGCCTTGGCCAGCGTGAGGGGCTGGGGCCCGGTCTGCTCCGCTTCAACCGCGGCCTTCGCGGCGGCGCGGGCGGTGGCGGCGCTGACGTTGCCGTTGGCCTCGGAGGAGGTGGTGACGGTGGGGCTCATCGTGCGGACTCCTCGGAGGTTGCTGCGGCGTCGCGGGCCAGCTCGTCGGCGAGCTGCGCGGACTGTTCCTTCAGTTGCGGGGTGGGGGTGGAGAAGACGTAGGAGAAGAGGTCCTGCGGGTTCACCGGGACGTCCTCCCCCAGGCCCTCGCGGAGCTGGGCGGCGACCGCCTCGGCGCGGTCGGCGATCCGGGCGGCCCCGGCGTCGTCAAGCAGTTCGCGCTCCGTCAGGTAGGTCCGCATCCGGGTGAGCGGGTCCTTGGCCAGCCATTCGGCCACCTCACTGTCCTGGCGGTAGCGGGTGGCGTCGTCGGCGTTGGTGTGGGCCTGCATGCGGTAGGTGTGGGCCTCCACCAGCAGCGGGCCGGAGCCTTCGCGGGCCAGCTTCACGGCCCGGCCCAGCACGGCGAGCAGCGCCACCAGGTCGTTGCCGTCCACGCGCTCGCCGGCCATGCCGTAGCCCACGGCCTTGTGCGCGAGCGATGGCGCCACCGACTGGTGCGCCAGCGGCACAGAGATGGCGTACTGGTTGTTCTGGACGAAGAAGATCACCGGAAGGTGGAAGACGGCGGCGAAGTTCAGGGCCTCGTGGAAGTCCCCCTCGCTGGTGGCGCCGTCGCCGCACATGGCGAGGACCACGGTGTCCTCGCCGCGCAGCTTGGCCGCGTGGGCGACGCCGACGGCGTGCAGCAACTGGGTGGTCAGCGGCGTGCACTGGATCCCGACCTTGTGCCTGGCCGGATCGTAGCCGCCGTGCCAGTCGCCGCGGAACAGCGTCATGGTCTGGACGGGGTCCACGCCGCGGGCCATCACGGCCACGGAGTCGCGGTAGGTGGGGAAGATCCAGTCGCCCTCGGCGAGGCAGAGGGCGGCTGCCACCTGGCAGGCTTCCTGGCCGTGGCTGGAGGGGTAGACGGCCATCCGGCCCTGCCGGACCAGGGCGGAGTTCTGGTCGTTGACCCGGCGTCCGACGACGAGCTCTTCGTAGGCGGCGAGCAGCTCCGCATCGCCGGGGAGTCCGTATTCGTGGCCGGGCTGCGCGCCCTGCTCGGTGTGCGCGTTCGGCGTCCCGTCCGGGCTCACCATCTGGATCGGGTGCCGGGCGGGCAGCATGTAATCCTCGACCGTGATCCCGAACTTGCGTACCGCCTCGCTGGCGGCGCTGCCCTGCCGGGTCTCGGATTCCTGTGCAGCGGAGTCCGCGGAGATCGTCATTGGTCCGTCCTTCTGTAGCCACTATTCGCACCAAGTATGCTTCCAAGGGCGCTTTCGTATCCACACCCGGGCTTAATCGTGGAGACTTCATCCCAAACGGCTTACTCTTGAAGACAAATCGTAAGTGTGAGCTGGGTTACCGGCGGGAGTTGAAGACAAATGGCAGGAACCGAATCTGAGCAGGCGGTGCCGCTGGACGAGGTGGACCGGAGCATCATCGCCGAGTTGACCCGAGACGGGCGCATGTCCGTGACCCAAGTGGCCGAAAACGTGCACATTTCCCGGGCCCACGCCTACTCGCGCATCTCCCGCCTGACCGGCGAGGGCGTGCTGACCAAGTTCACGGCCCTGGTGGACCCCATCAAGGCCGGACTGAAGTCCTCCGCCTACGTGACGCTCAAGGTGCGGCAGCACTCCTGGCGGGAGCTCCGCGAGCTGCTGCGGGCCATCCCGGAGGTTCACCACATCGCGTTGGTTGGCGGGGACTTCGACGTCATCCTGCTGGTGCGGGCCGTGGACAACGTGGATTTGCGCCGGGTGATCTTCGACCAGCTGCAGTCCATGCCGGGGGTGCTGGACACCCAGACGTTCCTGGTCTTCGAGGACCTGGACACACGCTGACGCAGGAAGTGGTGGGAATCGCCGGCGGCCCGGGTCAGCCCTTGAAAACCGGGCTTCGTTTCTCCTGGAAGGCCAGGAAGCCCTCGGCGTAGTCCTCGCTCTTGCAGAGCCGGGCCTGCTCGGAATTCTCCTCCGCCATGGACTGCCAGAGACCCAGCCGCTGATCGCGGATGTGGGCCACCAGCTCCTTGCTGGCGGTGAAGGCGCCGGTGGGCCCGGCGGCGACCTTGGCAACGATGCCGCGGGTGGTTTCCAGCAGCTCCTCCGCCGGGAGCGCCCGGCTGAAGAGCCCCTGCGCCACCGCCTCGGTCCCGGAGATCAGCTCGGCGGTGTAGATCAGGTCCAGGGTGCGGTGCATCCCCAGCCGTTCGGTGAAGTACCAGTGCCCGCCGGAGTCCAGCGTGGCGCCAAGCTTGGCAAACGGCGAGCCGAACTTCGCATTCTCCGCCACGTACACCACGTCCGAGGCGAGCAGCAGTCCCAGTCCCACCCCCAGGCAGGCGCCCTGCGCTGCGGCGAAGGTGGGCGCCGGGAAGGCGCTCATCTTCTCCATCAGCGGCTGCACCAGGCCGCCGAGATAGGCCTCGGCGTCGTCGTTCGCGGGAGTAACGCCGGCGATGTCCCGGCCCGCGCAGAATGCCCGGCCCTCGCCGCGAAGCAGCAGCGCCCGCACCTCGCCGCGCGCGGCGGCGGCCGCGGCGTCGTCGTAGGCCCGGTCCAGGTCCCGCAGTGCCTGCTCGTCGAGTGAGTTCAGCTTCTGCGGGGCGTCCAGGACGACCTCGGCGACGCCGTCGGCGATGGTCAGGGAAATCATGCGGCTCCTAGGCATGGAAGGGCAGACGGGGAAATGTGGCGGGTTTAGACGTCGAAGTCGACGGTGACACTGGGGGTGGTGGGGTGCGACTGGCAGGTCAGCACGTACCCCTTATCCAGTTCGTCCTGTTCCAGCGCGTAGTTCTCGTCCATCGTGACGGACCCCGTGACCACTTTGGCCCGGCAGGTGCCGCAGACGCCGCCGGCGCAGGCGAAGGGGACATCCGGTCGGACCCGGAGCGCGGCGTTGAGGATGGACTCCCGGGCGTGGGTGGGGCTGGCCACCTCGCCCTGCAGCCCGTCGAGGGTGAAGGTGATCTTGTAGGTTTCCTGGGATTCGTCGGCCACCACCGGCCGGCCAATGTTGCCCTCAGGACGGTCCGGCTTGCCGGAGGTGAACAGCTCGAAGCGGATGTGCTCGGGCTTGACCCCGCGGGCGGCGAGGGTGTCGCGGCACAGCTGTACCAGTTCGAACGGGCCGCAGAGGAACCATTCGTCCACGTCGTCGGCGTGGATGGCGGTGCCCAGCAGCGCCTCGAGCTTCTCGGCATCAATCCGGCCACTGAGCAGCGGGGCGATCCGCTGCTCGCGGGAGAGCACGTGGTGCAGGGCCAGCCGGGACGGGTACTTGTCCTTGAGGTCCGCGAGTTCCTCCAGGAACATCACGTCCATGGCCGCCTTGTTGGCGTAGATCAGGTCGAACCGGGTGTCCGGGTGCGCGGCCAGCAGGGTCCGGGCGATAGCGATCACGGGGGTGATGCCGGAGCCGGCGGCGATCGCCACGAAGTTCCCGGCCTCGCCGGCGAGCTCGGTTTCCAGCTCCTGCGGACGGTTCATGGACGTCATGAGGTTTTGTTCTTGGCCGTCCCGGCCGTGCTTTGAGACGAACGCGCCCATCGGGCTCATCACGTCCAGCACGTCCCCGGCCTTGAGCTCGGCATTGGCCCAGGTGGAGAACAGGCCGCCCAAGTCCTTCTTGATGGCCACGCGGATCTCGCTGCTGCCGTCCGCGAAGCTGCGCGGCTCCGCGCAGATCGAGTAGCTGCGGCGGATCTCGAGCGGTTCCCCGGCGGCGTCCGGAAGTGTGGTGCGCAGGGCAACGTACTGTCCGGGCAGGTAGTCGAACTGGCCGGCGAGTTCGGCCGGGACGGCGAAGGTGACCTCGATCGCGTCGTCGGTGAGCCTGCGGACCTGGTCCACGGTCAGCGGGTGGAAGGACGCACGACGGCGGCCGGTGGCTGCCGCCGTCTCGGCGGCGGTCTGGCGGACAACGGTCATGGTTGCACCTGTTCCTTACAAGACTTTGAAGTAATCGAACGGTTCCTTACAGTCCAGGCAGACGTAGAGCGCCTTGCAGGAGGTGGAACCGAAGCGGGTGAGTTCCTTGGTGTGCAGCGAGGAACACTGCGGGCATTTCACGGCCAGGCTCAGCCGGACCGGGCCGGAGTGGCCGCCGGCGCGGGAATGGCCGGAGGGCGGGGCGATGCCATACTGCTCCAGCTTGGCCTTGCCCTCCTCGCTCATCCAGTCGGTGGTCCAGGCCGGGGACAGCACCAGGTCCACGTCGACGCGCGGGTAGCCGGCGGCGTGGAAGGCCGCGGTGAGGTCGTCACGGATGGTGTCCATGGCCGGGCAACCCGAGTAGGTGGGCGTGATGGTGACCCGTACCGCCGGGACCATGCCGCCGTCGCCCGCGTCCGGTTCCTTCGCCACTTCGACATCCCGGAGGATGCCGAGATCGGCGATGGTCAGGACGGGGATTTCGGGATCGCAGACGGTCGCGGCAAGGTCCCAGGCCTTCTGCTCCGCGGACTTCGGGCTGGGGGCAGCGTCCGCCGTCGGGTGGCTGAGGTACATCTCGGCCATGGTTACCAGCTCGCTCCGGGATGCTCGCGGGCCAGGACCTGCATCTCGGCGAGCAGGTAGCCCAGATGTTCGGAGTGCAGGCCGCGGCGGCCGCCACCGGGGGCGGGCTGGACCTTCGGGACCTCGAGCTCGGCCTCGGCCAGTACCTCTCCGGTCAGCCGGTCGAAGTCGGCGCGCAGGCTGGAGGGCTGGACGGCGACGCCGGCGTCGCTGAGCCGGCCGGTGAGTTCGTCGTCGCGGAACAGTTCGTCAACGTAGGGCCAGACCACGGCCAGGCCATGGATCATCCGGGCCCGGGATTCCTCCGTGCCGAGGGCCAGGCGCAGCACCCACTGGGCGCTGTGGTCCCGGTGGTAGTCGACTTCCTTGACCGCCTTCGCGGCGATGCCGGCGATCATGGCGTCGCTGGACTGGGCGAGCCGGCGGTAGAGCTCGAACTGGTAGTAGCTGACGGCGAACTGCCGGGCGATGGTGACGGCGAAGTCGCCGTTGGGCTGTTCGAAGAGCTGCACGGAGCGGAACTCGTGCTCGCGGCGGAAGTAGGCCAGGTCGTCCTCGCTGCGGCCGTCCAGGCCGCCGGCATAGGTCAGGAAGGAACGGGCGTGGCCCAACTGGTCCAGGGCGATGTTGCCCAGGGCGATGTCCTCTTCCAGCTCGGGAGCGCGGGAGATCCAGTGGCTCAGGCGCTGGGCGAGGATCAGGGCGTCGTCGCCCAGGCGCAAGGCCAGCTCGGCGGCATCCGCGTCCGGTGTGGCGGTGCCGCGGCTGACGGCGAGGGCGATGTCCTCGGGGCGGAGCGCGTTGCCGGGGGTGATGCGGGTCGCGCTAGCCATGCCGTCGCCGCCCGCGCCCGCACCCGCGACGCCGACGGAGATTTCTCCGTGGCCGCCGTCATGGTCCGTCGCCGAGGCGTTGGTGGTGACTGCTTCGGGGGTGCTCACAGGTGCTTCACGCCCTCGCTCTTGGTGTAGTAGGTGGCGTGCCGGTAGTCCTTGCCCTGGGGGGACTCGAAGAAGGAGCCCTTGGCGTCCGGATCGGAGGAGGCGATGGCCTCGGCCGGGACCACCCAGATGGAGACGCCCTCATTGCGGCGGGTGTAGAGGTCGCGGGCGTTTCGCAGCGCCATTGCCGCATCCGGGGCGTGCAAGGATCCGGCGTGGACGTGGGACAGTCCGCGGCTGGAGCGGACGAAGACTTCCCAGATCGGCCAGACATTGCCGGCATGGGGTTCGGGGGTTGTCATGCGACTTCCTTCGCTGCGTTCTTCTTGGCCTGCTT
Source organism: Arthrobacter sp. YD4 (assembly GCF_030410515.1). Taxonomy (GTDB): domain Bacteria; phylum Actinomycetota; class Actinomycetes; order Actinomycetales; family Micrococcaceae; genus Arthrobacter. The sequence continues at coordinate 505,600 of NZ_JAUHHD010000001.1, forward strand.
CTCGGCGTAGGCCGCTGCGGCCTCGCGCACCCAGGCGCCGTTCTGGTGGGCTTCGCGGCGCCGTTCCAGGCGCTGGGCGTTGCACTGGCCGCGGCCGGCGATGACCTCGTGGAATTCATCCCAGTCCAGCGGGCCGTGTTCCCACTTCTTCGTTTCCTCGTTGAAACGGATGTCCTCGTCCGGCAGGGTCAGGCCCAGGACCTTGACCTGCTCCATCATCATGCCGACGAAGCGGTTGCGGAGCTCGTCGTTGCTGAAGCGCTTGATGTTCCAGGCCATGGACTGCTTGGAGTTGGGCGAGTCGTCATCCGGCGGGCCGAACATCATCAAGGCCGGGGCGTACCAGCGGTTCACGGCGTCCTGGGCCATCTGCTTCTGCGCGGGGGTGCCGTGGGAGAGTTCCAGCAGGATCTCGAAGCCCTGGCGCTGGTGGAAGGACTCTTCCTTGCAGACCCGGACCATGGCGCGGCCGTAGGGCCCGTAGGAGGCACGGCACAGCGGGACCTGGTTGGCGATTGCGGCGCCGTCGACCATCCAGCCGATCGCGCCCATGTCCGCCCAGGTGCGGGCAGGGTAGTTGAAGATGGAGGAGTACTTGGCCTTGCCGTCCATCAGGTCCTGCATCATCTGGTCCCGCGGCTGGCCGAGGGTCTCGGCGGCGGAGTACAGGTAGAGCCCGTGGCCGGCCTCGTCCTGGACCTTGGCCATCAGGATGGACTTGCGCTTCAGGCTGGGGGCGCGGGTGATCCAGTTCGCCTCCGGCTGCATGCCGATGATTTCGGAGTGCGCGTGCTGGGAGATCTGCCGCACCAGGGTCTTGCGGTACGCCGCCGGCATCCAGTCGCGGGGCTCGATCCGGGAATCGTCCGCCATCACCTTGTCGAAGTAGGCCTGGCCTTCGGCATCACGGCGGGCCGCGTCCTCGGGGCTCATTTCGTGCCGGCTCTCGAGCCGTGAATCGTGCCGTGCCGGCGAAGGCTCGGCGGGCACTGACTGCAGGGTCTGCGATGCCATGGTTGCTCCTATGCGTTTCCGATAAATAATTACCGACCGTTCGTTCAGGATATGCGGAAGGTTCGGAGCGCGTCAAGCACCGGGCGCCACGGCGCAGGCGTGTTTCCGGGCCGGGCCGAGAGCCGGTGGTAGCGTCTGCACCACGCGGACCGGCAGTGCGCCCGGGCCGTGAGGACCACTCCGCGGCACCGGCAACGGGCCGCGGTGGAAGGGGGCGACGTGAACGACGATGTTCAGGGCGGACAGGGAGATTGGGCCGGCAGTACAGGTGGGGCTGGCGGCGCGGCTGCCGCGGGTACAGGGGCCGGTGCCGGGCCGGGCGCGGTTCTTCGACGGCGGCGCATCCTGCTGATCGGCGGCGCGGCACTGCTGGTGGCGGTGCTGGCGGTGGCCGCCATCTGGTTGGGGCGTCCCCAGCCCGAGACCGTCCGGCCCGCCGCGCAGCCGACCCCCACGCCGTCGCCGTCGGCCTCCCCCAGCCCTACCCCCTCCCCCACTCCCACGCCGGAGCCGCCGGCGACCGACCTCAACCTCCTGATCATCGGCAGCGACAGCCGGGTCAACGCCCGGGCGGACGCGGTCGCGGGCGCGCCGTCGGACCAGCGCGGCGACGCCCTGATCTTCGTCCACCTGCCCGCGGACCGGCAGCACGTCTACAGCATCTCCATCATGCGCGACCTCTGGGTGGACATCCCGGACCACGGCCAGGCCAAGGTCAACGCGGCCCTGGAACTCGGCGGCATCGCCCTGCAGACCAGGACGGTCGAGGCCCTGCTGCAGACCCACATCGACCACACGGTGATGGCCGACTTCGAAGGGTTCGCCGCCCTGGCGGACGCCGTCGGCGGCATCGACGTGGACGTGACGCTGCCGTTCACCTCCACCCTGGAATCCGGCCACACGTTCACACCCGGGATCAACCACCTCACCGGCCCGCAGGCCCTGGACTTTGTCCGCGAGCGCAAAGCCTTCGCTGACGGCGACTATCAGCGGGTCCGGGACCAGCAGACCTTCCTCAAGGCGGTCCTCGCCAAGGCGGTGGGCAGCGGCGACCTGGCGGACCGGGCCACGACGCGCGCCTTCGTCACGGGCGTCCTGCCGCACGTCTCGGTCACCCCGGGACTTACCTTGGAAACCCTGGAACGGCTCTCCTACAGCATGCGTGGCACCCCGCCCGGGAACGCCGCCTTCTTCACGCTGCCGACGGCGGGAATAGGCACCAGCACGGACGGGCAGTCGATCGTGCTGCAGGACCCGGCGGCCACCGCCGAGGTGGCTGCCGCGCTGGCGGCCGGGACCCTGCCGGACTACATCGCCGCGCACGGTTTACAGAACGGGAACTGACACCGGTCACGGGTAGATTGGGTCCATGACTGAGACTCCCGCCGCCGGCAGCCCATCCGCCCCCGCCCAGGCCGCTCCGCAGCCGCCCGTCGCCCGGAAGGTTCCCACGCTCCGCACCCACCACGGGGATGTGTTCGAGGACAACTACGAGTGGCTGCGGGACAAGGAATCCGCCGAGGTTGTGGAGTTGCTGAAGGCCGAAAACGCCTACCAGGAGGCCGTCACCGCGCACCAGGAGCCGCTGCGCCAGGCCATCTTCGAGGAGATCAAGGGCCGGACCCAGGAGACGGACCTCTCAGTACCCAACCGCAAGGACGGCTGGTGGTACTACACCCGCTCGGTCGAGGGCAAGGAATACGGCATCCAGTGCCGCGTCCGCGCCCAGGACAGCGGCGACCCGGTGGCGGACTGGACGCCGCCCGCCGTCGAGGTCGGCGTCGCCATCCCCGGCGAGGAGGTCCTGCTCGACGGCAACATCGAGGCCGAGGGCAAGCCGTTCTTCTCCATCGGCGGCGCCGCCGTGACCATCGACGGGAACCTCTACGCCTACGCCGTGGACAACGCCGGCGACGAACGCTTCACGCTGCGGATCAAGGACCTGCGGACCGGCGAACTGCTGCCGGACGTGATCGAGAATGTCTTCTACGGGCTCTCCTTCTCCCCCGACGGCACCCGGATCTTTTACACCGTGGTGGATGCCTCCTGGCGGCCCTACCAGGTCAAGGCCCACGTCCTCGGCACCCCCGTGGCGGAGGACGAGGTGATCTACCAAGAGGACGACGTCGCCATGTGGCTCGGTTTCGAGCTCTCCGCGGACCGCCGCCACCTGGTCCTGGGCATCGGCTGCTCCGAGTTCAGCGAGACCCGGCTGCTGCGCTTCGATGACCCCGGCGCCGGCCTCACCACCGTCATCTCCCGCGACGAACGCATCCTCTACGAGGCCGAGCCGTTCCTGCTCGCCGACGCCTCCGGCGCCCCGCGCGAGACCATCCTGCTGACCCACAACAAGGACGCCATCAACTCCATGGTGTCCCTGGTTGACCCGGCCCAGCTCGCCAAGCCGGTCGCGGAGCAGCACTGGCAGACCGTCGTCGCCCACTCCGACGATGTCCGCGTCAACGGGGCCGGCGTCACCGCCACCCACCTGGTGCTCTCGATCCGGAAGGACACGATCGAACGCGTTCAGGTGGTGCCGCTGGCCGGGCTCGGTACGCCGGAGCAGGCGCCCGCCGTGGAACCGGCCTTCGACGAGGAGCTCTACACCGCCGGGGTCTCCGGCTCCGACTACGAGGCACCGGTGATCCGGATGGGCTACACGTCCTACTTCACCCCGTCCCGCGTCTACGATTTCGTGCTGCCGACGCCCGAACGCCCCGCCGGCGAGCTGCTGCTGCGCAAGGAAAGCCCGGTGCTGGGCGGCTACTCCGCCGCCGACTACGTCGCCACCCGGGAATGGGCGGAGGCCTCCGACGGCACCCTGATCCCACTCTCGGTGCTGCGGCACGCCTCCGTGGCGAGGGATTCCAGCGCGGCCGGCCTGGTGTACGGCTACGGCTCCTACGAGATGAGCATGGACCCCAGCTTCGGGATCGCCCGGCTCTCGCTCCTGGACCGCGGAATCGTGTTCGTGATTGCGCACATCCGCGGCGGCGGCGAGCTGGGGCGGCACTGGTACGACGACGGCAAGAAGCTGCACAAGAAGAACACGTTCACGGACTTCATCGCCGCAACGGACTGGCTGGCCGGCTCCGGCTGGGTGGACCCGGCCCGGATCGCGGCGATGGGCGGATCGGCCGGCGGACTACTGATGGGCGCCGTCGCGAACCTGGCGCCGGAGAAGTACGCCGCCATCGTCGCCGCCGTCCCGTTCGTGGACGCGCTGACCACCATCCTGGACCCGGAGCTGCCGCTCTCGGCCCTGGAGTGGGAGGAGTGGGGCAACCCGATCACGGACCCCGAGGTGTACGCGTACATGAAGTCGTACACGCCGTATGAGAACGTCCACGCCGCGGCGTACCCGAAGATTGCGGCCGTGACCTCGTTCAACGACACCCGGGTGCTCTACGTTGAGCCGGCCAAGTGGGTGCAGCGGCTGCGGGAGGTCAACACCGGCAGTGAGCCGATCGTGATGAAGATCGAGATGGACGGCGGCCACGGCGGCGCGTCCGGCCGGTACGTGCAGTGGAAGGAACGGGCCTGGGACTACGCCTTCGTCGCGGACTCCCTCGGCGCCACGGAACTGCTGCCGGGGGCCGGGCTGAAGTAACCCGGCCGGGTGGTAGCAAAAATTCATCACCATGCTTACTATTGAGCGTCGTTAGGTGCCTTGGGGACACTGCCCGCTGGGGCAGCAGAACCGGCGCCGGGAAATGGAGCCAATCGTGAGCATGGAATCTGCCGCCAACGGACTGTCCGATGAGGAACTGATGGCCGAGGGCGCCACCGCGCTGCCTGACAAGGAAGTCGCCTCCGTCCTGGACCTCAATGCCGACCTCAACCTTGGCATCAGCGCCGCGGCGCCGATCGACCTCGGCGTCGCGGCGAACGCCAACGTGGCCGCCCCGATCGACGCCGCCGCCTCCGCCAACGTCCTCTCCTTCGGCTCCGGGTCCCAGGCCCTGGCCGATCAGGGCACCCTCATCACCCAGGGCATCACCGGCGATGCCACTGCGCACTCCGTCCAGGACAGCGGTATCGACCAGGGCACCGCCACCCCGACGGACACCACCGGCACGACAGACCCCGCCGGCACCACCGCCGCCACGGATCCGACCACCACCACGACGGCCGACCCGACCGCGGCCGGCGCCCTGAACGGCAACCTGCTCAACGTCGACGTCAACCTCGACGCGAACGCCGGCATCGCCGCGCCGATCAACGGCGCCGTGGCCGCCAACGCCAACGTCGCCGCCCCGATCGACGCCGCTGTCGCCGCCAACATCGGCTCGATCGACAGCAACGCGACCGCCGTCGCCCAGCAGGACGCCATCATCAACCAGGACATCAACGGCAATGCCACGGCCGGGGCCGAGCAGCAGTCCACCCTGAAGCAGTAATCGGTCCATGACTAGCGTGGAGGGCGGGCCGTCCACCCAGGACGGCCCGCCGGCTCCTGCCCCCGGCCCTTCCCCTTCCGCCGGTACCCTTCCGCCGCCAGCGCTGGCCGACGGCGTTCAGCTCCTGGGCGAAACCAAGGGCTCCGGATATAAGCAGGCCCCTTCCCTGGTCCGGCGTGCCGACGGCCAGACCATCCAGCTGACCAGACTCCTCTACCTGGTGCTTGAGGCCGTGGACGGCCGACGCGGTCTCGAGGAGATCGCCGCCCACGCCGGGACGGCCGCGGGCAAACCGATCAGCGCTGCCAACGTGCGGACCCTGGTCGATCAGCAACTGCTGCCGCTGGGGCTGTTGCGGCTGGCGGACGGCTCGCAGCCGGAGGTCCGCAAGGCCAACCCGCTGCTGGGCATGCGGTTCCGCTATTCGGTGACGGACCCCGAACGCACCCGGAAGATCACGGCACCCTTTGCCACCCTCTTCAACCCGCTGATCGTCGTGGCGGTGACCGCCGCCTTCCTGGCGATCTGCTGGTGGCTCCTCATGGTCAAGGGCCTCGCCTCGGCCACGCACGAGGCCTTCGCCAACCCCGGGCTGGTTCTGCTGATCTTCGTGGTCACCGTCCTGTCCGCGGGCTTCCACGAGTTCGGCCATGCGGCCGCCGCCCGCCGCGGCGGCGCCACACCCGGGGCCATGGGCACCGGGCTGTACCTAATGTGGCCGGCCTTCTACACCGACGTCACCGATTCCTACCGGCTGGGACGGGCCGGCCGGATCCGCACCGACCTCGGCGGCCTCTACTTCAACACCATCGTCGCGGTGGCCATCATGGGCATTTGGTGGGCCACCGGCTTCGATGCCCTGCTCTTAGTGGTGGTCACCCAGATCCTGCAGATGGTCCGCCAGCTCATGCCCATGGTCCGCTTCGACGGCTATCACATCCTTGCGGACGCCACCGGTGTGCCGGACCTCTTCCAGCGGATCAAGCCCACCCTGCTGGCCCTGATTCCCTGGCGCAAAGCCGACCCGCAGGCGCAGCTGCTTAAGCCTTGGGCCCGCGCCGTCGTCACGATCTGGGTCCTCGTCACCGTCCCGTTGTTGTTGGTCTTCAGCCTGGTCACCATGGTCCTCACGCTTCCCCGCGTGGTGGGCACTGCCTGGGACAACGGCGTCAAACAGCAGGCCGCACTCGCCCACAGCCTGGCCACCGGCGACCCCACGGATGCCGCCGTGCGGGTCCTCGCACTGATCTGCATCGCACTGCCCGTGGCCGGCATCCTCTACATCCTGATCCGGCTGGGCCGGCAGCTCATCACCGGGCTGTGGCAGAAGACCCGCGGCAAGGCCTGGCAGCGCGGCGTGGCCCTCGCCGCGGTTGCCGCCGTCGCGGCGGGCCTCGCCTGGGCATGGTGGCCCGCCGGAGGGACGTACCGGCCCGTCCAGCCCTACGAACGCGGGACGCTGACCGACGCCACCACCGCCATCTTCCCCACCACCACCGGGCGCGACCTGAAGCAGGGCCAGGCGGGTCGGACCGTGGCGCTCTGGCCGCAGGGTGCCCGCAAGCCCACCCGGGAAGAACCGCAACTGAGCATGGTGTTGGTTCCGCGGGCTTCTTCGACGTCTCCCGGCTCCGGCCAGTCCGGGGCGGCGGCGCCGTCGTGGGTATTCCCCTTCGATAAGCCGGCCGCCCCCGACGACGCCGGGAACCAGGCCCTCGCCGTGAACACCACGGACGGGTCGGTTTCCTACGACGTTGCCTTCGCCTTGGTGTGGGCCGACGACGGCGCGGACGTGCTGAACACCAACGAGGCCTACGCGTTCGCGAGCTGCAAGGACTGCGCGGCCGTGGCGGTGGGCTTCCAGGTGGTCCTGATTGTGGGGCAGGCCGACGTGGTGGTGCCGCAGAACCTCTCGGCCGCCGCGAACTACAACTGCGTCCGCTGCCTCACCTACGCCCTCGCGAACCAGCTGGTCCTGACACTGGACGGACCGCTGAGCTCCGATGGCATGGCCAAACTGAACGCGTTGTGGCAGCAGATCGCCGACTATGGCCGGAAACTGCAGAACGTGCCGCTCTCGGAGATCCAGGGGACGCTGGAGGGCTTCAAGAAGCAGATCATCAACGTGGTGCAGAACGACCCCAGCGCCAAGCCGCGCGGGGCGACGGCAACGGCTACGGCCTCTCCGGGTGGGACGGGCACCCCGACGGCGCCGGCAACCGCTTCCCCGGAGGCCACACTGACGCCGACCACCGGCACCACGGAGCAGCCCACTCCGGGTGCGACGGTCGCGCCCGGACCGGCCGAAACGACCGTCCCGGATGCCACGGTCTCGTCCGACCCCAGCCAGCCGGCCGGCGACGCCGTCGCACCCGCCCCGGTTGCGACGTCGGCCGCCCCTACGGGCACAGCCGCACCGTCGCCGTAAGGGGCTGAGCCGGGACCAATTGCCAGCGATGGTCGCTATGGAACTCCCATAGCGGCCATTTCTGGCAAGTCGACGGCTTCACTTCGCGAACGTTCCAGCGGGACCTAGCCGAGAAACGCCCACGGACCTACCGGGAAGCGGAGACGACGGCGGCGGTCGCCTCGGCGATGGCGCGTTCCTCGTCCGTGGGGACCACCAGCACCGGGATGGCGGACTCCGGCGTCGAGATCACCCGCGGTTCCTTCGAGCGTTCCCGGTTCAGGGCGGTGTCCAGTTCGATGCCCAGCGCGCCGAGCCGTTCGGCCACGAGGTTCCGGAACTGGTGGGAGTTCTCGCCGATCCCGGCGGTGAAGACCAGCGCTCTCGCCCCGCCGACGGCCACGTGGTAACCGCCGATGTACTTGGCCAGCCGGTAGGAGGCCACCGCGAGCGCCATGGCGGCCTTCGCGTCCCCGGCCTCCGCGGCCTCCACCACGGAGCGCATGTCGTTGTTCCCGGCCAGGCCCTTCAGCCCGGACTGACGGTTCAGCATGGAGTCGATGTCCTCGGCGGACCAGCCGGCGCGGCCGAGGAAGACCAGGATCGAGGGGTCCAGGTCCCCGGACCGGGTGCCCATCACCAGGCCCTCGAGGGGCGTGAACCCCATCGAAGTGTCGATCGACTTTCCGCCGTGTATCGCGGTGACGGAGGCGCCGTTGCCCAGGTGGGCGATGACGGCGTCGAACTCCTCCACCGGCACGTCCAGCAGGGCCGCGGCACGGTGCGCCACATACTCGTGCGAGGTGCCGTGGAAGCCGTACCGCCGGATGCCGTGGTTGGTGTAGAGCTCATCAGGTACCGCGTACCGCCAGGCGTGCTCCGGCAGGGTGCGGTGGAAGGCGGTGTCGAACACGGCCACCTGCGGCAGATCCGGCCACTTCTTCGCGATGGCCCGGATGCCCAGGACGTTGGCCGGGTTGTGCAGCGGCGCCAGCGGGTTGAGCCGCTCGATGGCACGGGTGATCTCGTTGTTGATCAGCTCCGGCTCGGCAAACCGCTCGCCGCCGTGCACCACGCGGTGGCCCACGGCGTCCAGGGCCCGGTCCCCCAGCGCCTCGTGGATGGCACCGTCGACCAGTTCCAGCGCCTCCGCATGGTCCCGGGGACCCTCGACGGCGCCGTCGCTGCCACCGCCGTTGCCCATGCCGATCCGTTCCACCAGCCCTTCGGCCAGGACGCTGCCGGCCTCCACGTCACGGACCTGGTACTTCAGCGACGACGAACCGGAGTTGATGACGAGCACGAGCACGGGGGGCCTCCTAGGCCTGGGCGTCGACGGACTGAGCGGGCTGGGGCACTTCGTGTGATGCGGCTGCCGGCACGGACTGGGCCTGGATGGCGGTGATCGCGACGGTGTTCAGGATGTCGTCCACCGTGCAGCCGCGCGAGAGGTCGTTGACCGGCTTGCGCAGGCCCTGCAGAACCGGCCCGACGGCGACCGCCCCGGAGGACTGCTGCACCGCCTTGTAGGTGTTGTTGCCGGTGTTCAGGTCCGGGAAGATGAACACCGTCGCCTGGCCGGCCACGGTGGAACCCGGCATCTTCGACGCCGCGATGGAGGCGTCGACGGCGGCATCGTACTGGATGGGGCCTTCGACGGCCAGGTCCGGACGGCGGTCGCGGACCAGCTCGGTGGCCTTCCGGACGGCCTCCACCGCCTCGCCGGACCCGGAGCCGCCGGTGGAGTAGGACAGCATCGCCACCCGCGGTTCGACGCCGAACTGCGCGGCGGTCTCGGCCGAGGCGAGGGCAATGTCCGCGAGCTGTTCGACGTTCGGCTCCGGGTTCACGGCGCAGTCGCCGTAGACCAGGACCCGGTCCGGCATCAGCATCAGGAACACGGAGGAGACGATCTTGACGCCCTCGCGGGTCTTCACGAACTCCAGCGCCGGCCGGATGGTGTGCGCCGTGGTGTGGGCGGCGCCGGAGACCATGCCGTCCACCACGCCCAGCTGAACCATCATGGTGCCGAAGTAGCTCTCGTCCTGCATCACCTCGAGCGCCTTCGCCAGGTCCACGCCCTTGTGCGCGCGCAGCTCGGCGTACTTCTCCGCGAAGCCCTGGCGCAACTCCGAGGTGGCCGGGTCCACGATGTTGATCCCGGACAGGTCGATGCCCTGGGTGGCGGCGAGCTCGCGGACCTCGGCTTCGCGGCCCAGCACGGTCAGGTCGCAGACGTCGCGGCGGTGCAGGATCTCCGTGGCCCGCAGGATCCGCACGTCCTTGCCCTCGGGCAGCACGATATGGCGACGCTGGGAGCGGGCCCGTTCGATCAGGTCGTGCAGGAACCGCAGCGGCGTCATCCGCTCCGGCCGGGGCAGGTGCAGCCGCTCGAGCAGTTCGGCCTCGTCCACCTGCTTGGACCAGAGGCCCAGCGCGGAGGCCACCTTGCGGCGGTGCCCGGACCAGATCTCGCTGCGGACCTCCGAGACACGCTTGGCGGTCACGTAGGTGTCGTCCGGGGCGGCGAAAATCGGGAACGGCGCCTGCGCCAGCAACGAGTAGATGGTGGGGTCCGGGGCCAGCCCGCCGGTAAGGATGAGCGCGGACGGGACCGGGAACTCGGGCGAGAACGATGAGGCCAGGCAGGCGACCAGCACGTCGGCGCGGTCGCCCGGGACGATCACCAGGGCGCCGTCGTCGAGCACGTGCAGGAAGTTCGCCACGTTCATGGCCGCCACCTTCACCGAGTGCACGTCCCGCTCCAGGTCAGGCAGACCCGCCACCTGGCCGAGGCCCAGGGCGGAGGCCACCTCGCCGGTGGTGGGCCGGGCGATGTCCTCCAGCTCCGGGAAAACGTAGACCGGGCGGCCGGACGCGCCGGGCCGGACCGCGGCCGCGATCCCCTCCAGGTCCTCCGGCTCGGCGCGATTGACCATGATCGCCAGCAGCGTGCAGCGCTCGGCAATGAGCTCCTTGCGGGCCACCTCGACGGCGTCGGCGGTCTCCGCCACGGTGCGACCCTTGGCCCCCACGACGGCGACGACGGGTGCCGACAGGTTGTTGGCGAGCCGGGCGTTGAGGTCGAATTCGACGGCGGCGTCCTGGCCGGTGAGGTCCGTGCCCTCGATGATGATCACGTCGCAGTGCCGGCCCATCTCGGCGAAGATCTCGACGCAGCGGGAGTCGATTTCCTCGCGCCTGCCCTCGGCGAGGAGGCTGCGGACCTCCTCGAAGGTCAGCCCGCTCCGGCACCGGGCGTCGTCGAGGTCGAAGCGGGCCTTCATCAGCGAAACCATGGGGTCGACGTCGGCGTGGCCGTGGACGACGGGTTTGAAGAAGCCGATGCGGTCCGCGTGCCGGTGCAGCGTGTCCGCGAGGCCCAGGGCGACGAGGGACTTGCCGGATCCCGGCGTGGTTGCGCTGACGTAGATTCCCTTGGCCATGTGTCCCAGCATACTTACACCCCTTGACAGCGGGGCCCGCGATGGGATTACCTAATGAACATTCGGTAAATAAAGCTGGAGGCAACGACGCATGGCTGAACTGACAATTCCGGGGAAGACCCACCCGCTCCTGAACAACGACTATGCCTCCGAGTGGATGGGCATCGAAGTCCTCGAACTCGCCGACGGCCACGCCACACTGCGGATGCCGCTGCGCCAGGAAATGCTCAACGGATTCGGGATGGCCCACGGCGGAATGATCTTCGCCTTCGGGGACACCGCCTTCGCCCTCGCCTGCAACCCCGCCGAACCCGGGCCGCATGACGAGGGGACCATGACGGTGGCCTCCGGCGTCGACATCAACTTCATCAAGTCCGCCTACCGCGGCCAGGTCCTCACCGCCGTCGCCAACCGCCGCGCCAGCACCGGCCGCAGCGGCATCTACGACGTGCAGATCTACGCCGCCGACCCCGACGCCGTCGACCTCACCGCTGAATCCACCACCATCCCCGCCGGCGCGGGAGAACTCATCGCCGAGTTCCGCGGCCGCAGCCGCACCATCTCCAAGAAATAGAAACGTAGGACGCAGATGACCACCCCCACCGCTGAATCCGCCCTCGCCACCAGCGACGCCGTCCTGGACCGCGAAGAAACCATCTCCCGCGACGAGCTCGAGGCCCTTCAGCTCTCCCGGCTCCAGCACACCGTGGCCTACGCCTATGACCGCGTCCCGCTGTACAAGCGGAAGTTCGACGAGGCCGGGGTGCACCCCACCGACCTGCGCGAGCTTTCGGACCTGGGCAAGTTCCCGTTCACCACGAAGGAAGACCTCCGCCTGGAGTACCCGTTCGGCATGTTCGCGGTGCCGCAAAACGAGGTGGCACGGATCCACGCCAGCTCCGGCACCACCGGCCGTGCCACGGTGGTCGGCTACACCAAGCAGGACCTCGCCGACTGGGCCAAGCTCGTGGCCCGCTCGCTCCGCGCCTCCGGCGTCCGTCCGGGCATGAAGGTCCACAACGCGTACGGCTACGGCCTGTTCACCGGCGGCATGGGCGCCCACGCCGGCGCCGAGGCCCTCGGCTGCACGGTCATCCCGATCTCCGGCGGCCAGACCGAACGCCAGATCCAGCTCATCCAGGACTTCGAGCCGGACGCCATCCTGGCCACGCCCACCTACCTGCTGACCATCGCCGACGCCATGATGAAGCAGGGCATCGACCCGGCCTCCACCTCGCTGAAGTACGCGGTGCTCGGGGCCGAGCCGTGGACCGAGGAAATGCGGCACGAACTCGAGGTCACCATGAACCTCAAGGCCTGCGACATCTACGGCCTCTCCGAGGTCATGGGCCCCGGCGTCGCCGGCGAGGCCGTCGAGACCCAGGACGGCAGCCACATCTGGGAGGACCACTTCCGGCCCGAAATCATCGACCCGTTCAACCCTGCCGTTGGCGTCGAGTCCGTGCTGGGCGACGGCCAGCACGGCGAACTGGTGTTCACCTCGCTGACCAAGCAGGCCCTGCCGATCATCCGCTACCGCACCAAGGACCTCACCCGGCTGCTGCCCGGCACGGCGCGTCCGGCGCACCGCCGCATGGGCCGGATCACGGGCCGCAGCGACGACATGATCATCCTGCGCGGCGTGAACCTCTTCCCCTCCCAGATCGAAGAAATCGCGCTGCGGATCCCGGAGCTCAGCCCGCACTTTCAGCTGGAACTGACCCGTCCCGAGGGCCAGCGGATGGACCAGCTCACGGTCAAGATCGAACGACGCGACGCCGTCTCGGTGGAGAGCAGCGCGACGGCGGCGAAGGTTCTGCAGCAGCAGATCAAGATCCACGTCGGGTCCTCCTGCGCCGTCGACGTCGTCGAGCCCGGCTCCCTGGAGCGCTCCAACGGCAAACTGCGCCGGATCTACGACATGCGCCCCAAGGGCTGAGAACCGCCCGAACCACTCCGGCCCGGCATGAGAAACTAGCGAGTATGCCCACAACAGCATCCACCAAGCGCGGCCGGCCCGGCTACGACCAGCAGTCCGTGCTGATGATCGCCGTCGACGTCTTCAACCGTCACGGCTACGACGCCACGTCGATGGGCATCCTCGCCGAGAACCTGGGCATCTCCAAGTCCGCGATCTACCACCACGTCCCTTCCAAGGGCGACCTGCTGAAGCTCGCGCTTGACCACGCCCTGGGCGGCCTCGAGGCCATCCTGGACCGGCCGGAGGCGCAGACCGGTTCCGCGGATGCCCGGCTGGAGTTCGTACTCCGCGAGACCATCTCGGTGCTGGTGGAACGGCTGCCGTTCGTCACCCTCCTGCTGCGGCTGCGCGGCAACACCGAGATCGAACGGGACGCCCTGGCCCGCCGCCGCACCTTCGACCACAAGGTCGCCGCACTGATTTCCGCCGCCCGCGACGAGGGCTCGCTCCGCCAGGACATCGATCCGCGGACGGTCACCCGCCTGCTGTTCGGCACCATCAACTCGATCGTCGAGTGGTACAAGCCCGGTGGTTCCCTCTCCCCCGAGAAGCTTGCCGACGACGTCATCACCATGGTCTTCCACGGCCTCCACGTCCCGGACTAGCCCTTCCTCCGCGAGGACCTCCTAGCCGGGGATGATTCCCGGGAACCCGCGGACGGCCGCGACCCAGCCCATGTAGGCCAGCACGCCGGACAGCGGGATCACCGCCATCACCAGCACCACGGAGCGGTCCCGCGCCAGGACCAGTGCCGCAAGGTTGGTGAGCACGGCGACGGCCACGACGGCGGCCTGGAACACGCTGTTGGCAAACACCGCCCGGGGCGATTCGAAGAGGGTCCCGGCGCCGGCGAGGTACGTCACCAGATACCAGGACGGGACCAGCCAGAGCGGGAATCCGAGCATTACGACGTCGACGGCGAGGGCCACCCTCCCGGTCCGGGTGGTGGGCCACCAGGTCCTCGTCCCGCTTCGGGCGTTCGGCGGCGTCCGTCCCGGGGCCGGTCCCGCCGTCCCGCCAGCGTGTGCCCGCACCGCCGTCGGCCCGTTTAGAGCTGGTAGTCGGCCGGGCCGGGCAGGTTCTCGTGGATGCAGAGAACGTTGTGCTCGGTGTCCATGAACCAGGCGCACTTCTCTGAGTCCGTAGTGCAGATGTGGTTCTCGGTCTTGAGTCCGGGAAGGTCGTAATCCTGGAACGTGACGCCCCGGGCCTCCATATCCTGAACCGTGCGTTCGATGCCGCTGACCTCAAAGCTGAGAGCGGTGTGCTCGGAGTGCTTTCCGTCCGTGACCGGCATGAGCTGCAGTAGCGGGCCGCCGTCCGAACCGAAGATTTCACTGCCGTCCGCTGCCACGCCGCGGTGCGGGAGTCCCAGGGTGTCCGCATAGAAGTGCCGGGCACGCGCCGCATCATCGACGGGCAGGATGGTTGTGGCTTTGTTGAGTACCAGGGACATGATGCCACCTCCTACGGGCACGATGTTACGCCGGAGAGCGGCTGGAGGGACGGGCACTTCGCCCCCACCCTCCCTCACATCTGGCGGCCCCACGAAGGACGCCCCCTCACGTCTGGCGGCCCTACGACCAACCCTCCCTCACATCAGGCGGCCCCACGACCAACCCTCCCTCACATCCGGAGGGAGGGTTGGGTTATGACGCGCCCGACGTGAGGGAGGGTTGGGTTACGAGACGCCGGACCTGAGGGAGGGTTGGGTTACGACGCGCCCGACGTGAGGGAGGGTTGGGTTACGAGGCGCCGGACCTGAGGGAGCGTCGGGCAAGAAGGCGCCACATCTGAGGGAGCGCTGACAGGGTGGGGCTACTTCTCGACCAGGGTGAGGACGTCGTAGGTGGCCACGATCTCGTCGTTCTGGTTGGTCAGGACGGCGTCCCAGGCCACCTCGCCATATTCGTCGGTCTCGCGCGGGGTGATCTTCTTGGCCGTGAGGGTGACCCGGATGGAGTCCCCGGCGGCCACCGGCGTGATGAAGCGCAGGTTCTCCAGGCCGTAGTTGGCCAGCACCGGGCCCGGGGCGGGTTCCACGAACAGTCCGGCACCCCAGGAGAGCAGCAGGTAGCCGTGCGCCACGATGCCGGGGAAGAACGGGTTGGCTTCCGCCGCTTCCTTGTTGGTGTGGGCGTAGAAGGTGTCGCCGGTGGAGTTGGCGAACGCGGTGATGTCCTCCAGCGTCACCTCGCGCAGCCCGGAGCGGACGGCGTCGCCTATGCGCAGGGTGGCCAGCGGCTTGCGGAACGGGTGCAGCCCCTCGGTCTCGACCGTGAAGTTCCGGTCCGCGCCGGTGTGCCAGACGCCGGTGACGGCCGTGAGCATGTTGGGCGAGCCCTGGACGGCGGTGCGCTGCATGTGGTGCATCACCGAGCGGATGCCGCCGAGTTCCTCGCCGCCGCCGGCACGGCCGGGGCCGCCGTGGACCAGGTGCGGGACCGGGGAGCCGTGGCCGGTGGAGCTGCGGG
Source organism: Arthrobacter sp. YD4 (assembly GCF_030410515.1). Taxonomy (GTDB): domain Bacteria; phylum Actinomycetota; class Actinomycetes; order Actinomycetales; family Micrococcaceae; genus Arthrobacter. The sequence goes on from NZ_JAUHHD010000001.1 coordinate 521,322, forward strand.
CGTCCTCGCGGTTGAGCATCAGCACGCGGCCGTGGTGGGCGGCGATGCCGGTGACCAGTTCGCGGGCCACGTCGGGGTCGTTGGTGCAGACCGAGGCGACCAGGGAGCCGCCGCCGCGGGCGGCGAGGCGGACGGCGTCGGCGATGTCGCTGTAGCCGATTACGGACGACACCGGACCGAAGGCCTCCAGCGAGTGGATCTCCTCGGCTTCGGGGTCGGCCCAGCGCAGCAGCACCGGGGACATGAACGCGCCCCCTTCGACGACGCCGACGCTCCCGTCCGCGCTGGTGACCCTCGGGGCGTCGAGGGAGCCGTAGGCCAGCTCACCGCCGGCGTCGAGCATGGACTGGACGGCGGCGCGCACGTCGGCGAGCTGCTCGAGGGAGGCGAGGGCGCCCATGGTGACGCCCTCGGCGCGCGGGTCTCCGAGGACGACGCGCTCGTTGATCCGCTCCCCCACGGCGGCGGCGACGTCGGCGACCAGCTCCTGCGGCACGATCGCGCGGCGGATCGAGGTGCACTTTTGGCCGGCCTTGGCGGTCATCTCGGTGACGAGGGACTTGATGAAGGCGTCGAATTCGGGCGTGCCCTTGACGGCGTCGGGGCCGAGGATGGCGGCGTTGAGCGAGTCCGTCTCGGAGGTGAAGCGGACGCCGCCCTTGACCACGTTGGGGTGGGACTTTAGCGTGTTCGCGGTGGAGGCGGAGCCGGTGAAGGCGACCAGGTCGCGGTAGTCGAGGTGGTCCAGCAGAGTGCGGACGGAGCCGGACACCAGCTGCAGCGAGCCCTCGGGCAGGATGCCGGACTCGTCGATCGCCTTCACCACGGCCGCGGCGACGTAGCCGGTGGGGGTTGCGGGCTTGACGATGGTGGGCACGCCGGCGATGAAGGCCGGGGCAAGCTTTTCGAGCATGCCCCAGACCGGGAAGTTGAAGGCGTTGATCTGCACGGCGACGCCGGGAATTCGCGTGTAGATGTGTTCGCCGGCGAAGGAACCGTCCTTGGACAGGATCTCCATCGGCCCGTCGACCACCACCTGGGAGTTGGGCAGTTCGCGGCGGCCCTTGGAACCGAAGGTGAAGAGCACGCCGATGCCGCCGTCGATGTCGATCATGGAGTCGACCTTGGTGGCGCCGGTCTGGGCGGAGAGGGCATAGAACTCGTCCCGGCGGCCGTTGAGGTACTGGGCGAGTTCCTTGAGCTTGAGGGCGCGCTGGTGGAACGTCAGCCGGCCCAGGGCCGCCTGCCCGGTGGTGCGGCCGTAGTCGACGACGGCGGCGAGGTCCAGGCCCTCGGTGCTCACCCTGGCGAGCAGCTCCCCCGTGCTGGCGTCCAGGACCGGGGCGGCGGAGGCGGCGGCCGCTGCGTCCGGCGTCCACCAGGAACCCCGGACGAAGCTGGGGACGATTTCTGCGGTATCCACGGCGGATGCGGGGGCTGTTGCAGTGGTGGTCATCGTTGACGGGTCCTTCCAACGCGGGGCAAGAGCAGCACGTCCGGAACATTACTGACCGGCCGTTCGGTAATATGACCACAGTACATGACTGAGGCCTGCGGCACACTAGTACCGCGGGACCATTGCGGCCCCGCCCCGGTCCCGTTCCGCTTCCGCCCCACCCCGTCCCGACCCTGAGGAGATCCGATGACCACCCAGCCCGGCGCCAACGAGCCCTGGAAGATCACCCTCGGCGAGCTCGACGAGAAGATGGGCGTGAAGATCGTCGAGGAATCGGTTCAGCGCGTGGTGGCCACCATGCCCGTGGAGGGCAACCGGCAGTCGTTCGGGCTGCTGCACGGCGGCGCCTCGCTGGCCGTGGGCGAGGCCGTCGGCTCCTGGGCCGCGGTGAAGCATGCCAGCACGCTGGGCAAGACGGCCGTCGGCGTCGACGTCTCCGCCACACACCACAAGTCCGCCCGGGAGGGCCTGGTCACCATCACGGCGACGCCCATCCACCTGGGCGGCACCGTCACCACCCACGAGGTGGTCATCAGCAACGCCGCCGGCGAGCGGCTGTGCACGCTGCGGATCACCAACCTGCTGCTGGACCGGAAGGGCTAAGCCGGCCTTTGCCGGGGAACCGCCTAGCCGGCGGCCGGCTCCGTGCTGGCCCGGACCACCAGGCGTGCCGGGAAAATCAGCGGCTCCCGGCCGGCCCCGGGGTTCTCGATATCGGCCAGCAGCAGGCGCCCGGCCTGCGCGGCCATGTCCACGGTGGGCTGGTTGACCGTCGTGAGGGGCAGCTCCCCCGGTCCGGACAGGTGGTCGTCAAAGCCGACGACGGCGACGTCGCCGGGCACCGTGCGGCCGGCCGCCTGCAGGGCCGTGATGGCGCCCCGGGCCATCAGGTCGGACGCGGCGAAAATACCGTCGATGCCGCCGTCGCGGGCCAGCAGCCGGGCGGCGGCCTCGGTGCCGCCGGCCGCCGTGAAGTCGCCCGGCTCCTCGGGCCTGGCCGGTAGCCCGGCGTCCTTGAGGCCCGCCCGCCAGCCCTCGAGCCGGTCCGCCGCGGCGGTCATGTCCAGCGGACCGGTGATGGTGGCCAACCGGCGGCGCCCGGTGGCGGCCAGGTGCAGCGCCGCCTGCCGGGCGCCCTCGAAGCTGTCCACGTCGACGTAGTGGATGCCCAGGCCGGTGTCCCAGGGACGGCCGATGAAGACGGTGGGCAATCCGGAGGCCGCCAGTTCCTCCGTCCAGCCGTCCGTCTTATGGTGCGAGACGACGATGGCGCCGTCAACGTGGCCGCCGCGGAGGTAGCGGACCGTCCGGGACGGGTCCCCGCCGGCCCGGGACATCAGCAGGACCAGCTGCATGTCCGTCTCCCGCAGCGCCTCGGTCACCCCGGTGATGACGGCGGCGAAGAACGGGTCCATCATGACCCTGGCATCGGGTTCGTTGATGACGAGCGCGATTGAGGAGGTCCGGCGGGTGACCAGGCTGCGGGCCGCCCGGTTCGGGCTGTAGCCCAGGGAGATTACGGCGGCGTCCACGGCGGCCTTGGCCTCCGGGCTGACCCTGGACCCGCCGTTGATGGCCCGGGAGGCGGTGGAACGGGACACGCCCGCCGCCGTCGCCAGGTCTTCAAGCGTGGGAGTGGGACGGGCCGCTCCCGGCCGGGATCCGTGGTGGGTCTGTGCGCTCATCACCTTGAGAATACGGGATCCCCCGACGGTGAGGAGCCCTTGTCCGGTCGTGGGCCCGGTGTTACGCTTCCCCGGTTGGGAGCGCTCCCACACTGTCCCGCGCAGACCCCCACAGAGAGCAGGCCGAGCAATGCCGCTAGCCCACTTCCCGTCCCGCCCGGCGTCCCCGCCGGGCCTCCGCACCTCCCCGAACGGCGCAGGCCGGCTGATCGTCGGGGGCGTCGTCGCCCTCGCCGCGGCCCTGGCCGGCAGCACCGCGGCCACCGCCGCCGTACCCGCCGGGACCGGCCCCGCGCCAGCCGCCGTCGTCGTCCCGGCAGCCCCCGCCACCCCTCCTGGGCAGCCCGCTCCTGCGCAGTCCGCTCCTGCGCAGCCCGCCGCGGTGGGCAAGCCGGCACCCGGCGCCGCGTCCGCGTTCGGCCCCAACGTCCGGGTCTTCGATCCGAGCATGCCGGTGGCGCAGATCCAGGCCACCGTCGACGCCATCGCCGCCCAGCAGGTCGACGACGAGATGGGCACCAACCGCTACTCGCTGCTCTTCAAGCCCGGCACCTACGGCACCGCGCAGACACCGCTGATCATCCAGGTGGGCTACTCCACCGAGGTGGCGGGCCTGGGCAACTCCCCCACCGACGTGACCATCAACGGCCACGTGGACACCTACAACCGCTGCCTGACCGCGGACAACTGCATCGCCCTGAACAACTTCTGGCGGTCGGTCTCCAACCTCACCATCAACGTCACCGGCCTGGACGGCTGCCGCGCCTCGGCCAACTTCTGGGCCGCCTCGCAGGCCTCGCCGATGCGGCGGGTCAACGTCACCGGCGGGAACCTCACCCTGATGGATTACTGCACCGCCGGCCCGCAGTACGCCAGCGGCGGCTTCATCGCCGACTCCAAGACCGGGTTCGTGATCAACGGCTCCCAGCAGCAGTACTACGTCCGTGACAGCACCCTCGGCGGCTGGTCCAACGCCGTCTGGAACCAGGTCTTCTCCGGCGTCAACGGCGCACCCGCGCAGTCCTTCCCGGACCCGCCGTACACCACGCTGGCCAGCACCCCGGTCAGCCGCGAAAAGCCGTACCTGACCATCGACGGCGCCGGCAGCTACAGCGTGTTCGTTCCCTCCGCGCGGCAGAATTCTTCCGGCACCACCTGGGAGAACGGCCCGACGGCGGGACGCAGCGTGCCGCTCTCCGACTTCTACGTGGCCACGCCCGCCGATTCGGCCAAGGACATCAACGTCCAGCTGGCCCGCGGCAAGAACCTGCTCTTAACCCCGGGCGTGTACAACATCGACCGCACCGTCGAGGTCAAGCGTGCGGACACCGTGGTCCTCGGGCTTGGCATGACCACCCTGACCGCCGTCGGCGGCGCCGTTCCAATGGAGGTCGCCGACGTCTCCGGCGTCCAGGTCGCCGGGCTCACCATCGACGCCGGCACCGTGAACTCCCCGGCGCTGATGCGGCTGGGCAAGGCCAAGGGCAACGCCTCCCACACTGACGCCTCCGGCAAACACGGCGACCCGGCCAACCCCACCGCCCTGCACGACGTGTTCTTCCGCATCGGCGGTCCGCACGTGGGCAAGGCCTCCGTCAGCCTCGAGGTCAACAGCGACGGCGTGCTCCTCGACCACATCTGGGCCTGGCGTGCGGACCACGGCAACGGCGTGGGCTGGGACACCAACACGGCGGACAACGGCGTCACCATCAACGGCGACGACGTCACCGCCACCGGCCTGTTCGTGGAGCATTATCAGAAGTACAACGTGACCTGGAACGGTGAGCGCGGACGGACGGTCTTCTTCCAGAACGAGCTGCCCTACGACGCTCCGAATCAGGCCGCCTGGCAGCACGACGGCGTCCTCGGCTGGGCCGGGTACAAGGTGGCCGATTCGGTCCGGTCCCACGAACTCTGGGGCGGCGGCAGCTACGTCTACACCAACGTGGATCCCTCGATCCACGCCACCCGCGGCTTCGAAGTCCCGGTCACCCCGGGCGTGAAGCTGCACGGGCTGCTGACCGTGAACCTGGGCGCGGGAACGCTGGACCACGTGGTCAACGACACCGGCGCCCCGGTGACCACCGCCGAGGTGGGCAAGCCAAGCTACGTCGCGAACTTCGGCTAAACGCAAAGCCCGGCCGGACCGGACCCTGGATAATTTCCAAGGGGCCCGTCCCGCCGGGCTTTGTTGTGCCTGCTTGGCGTTTCCGGGGACTGCCTATCGGAACGCTTTGCCGGTCCGATGTGCCGGGGCGCTTTGGCCGTCCGATTTAGCGGGCAGATCCCTGCGCTGCCGGCTTTCGGCGGCGGCCCAGGGCCAGCATGCCGGCGCCCAGCAGGACCGCGGCCGCGGCGGCTCCGGCCGCGGGCACCAGTCCGCCGGCTCCGGTGCTGGCGAGGACGGGAGTCCCGGCAGAACGGTCCGGGGACACGGCCGCGGCGGCGGCGGCCGCCACCGGTGCGCTGATCGAGAACGTGGAGGACAGCGGCGCGGAGGCGATGCCGTCCAGGGACTGCGACACGGTCAGGATGTGCTGTCCCGTGGCCAGGCCCGTGGGGAACGGCACGGACCAGTGCCCGCCGGTGGCGAGGATCGCCAGGGCCAGTGACCCGGAGACGGCCTTCCCGCCGACGCCGGGGCCGCCGCCCTGGCCGGCATCCAGCGGGACGCCGTCGATGCTCACGCTGACCGAGGCGCCCTCCACCCCGGTGCCCGAGATGGTCTTGGGCAGCGCGTCCTGCCGGAACGTGGCCCCGTCGAGGGACAGTGCCAGGGCGGGGACCGGCGGCTGGACCAGGTACACGGCGGTGGCCGCGGGACCGTCCTCATGGCCCGGGGAGGTCTGCACCGCCGAGACCGCGAGCTTGCCGTACAGCGGGCCGCTCCCGAACGGAACGCTCCAGCGGCCGTCGGCGGCGACCGTGGCGGAGCCGGTGACGGCGCCGGTCACCGCGACGGTGTTGCCCGGCGTTCCGGTGCCCTCGATCAGGGCAGGTGCCGAGGCGGTGGGGACCGCGGCGGGGGTGGTGATGGCGGGGGCGCTCAGCACCGAGGCCGTGAGGGCGAACGCGGTGGTCTCCGAGTGGCTGAAACCGTTGACGCTGGCCGCGGTATACGCGTACTTCCCCTCGGTGGCCGGCAGAGTGAAGGACCAGGTGCCGTCGGACTGCACCGGAAGGTCGACGCTGGCCCCGCCCTCGCGGATCAGGCGGACCGAGGAGCCGGAAGCGACGGCGGAGGCGGGGGCAGCCGCCACCTTGCCGTGGATCGTGGTCCCGGGTTGGAGGGTGGCGCCGCTGGCGGTCCCGTCCAGTTGCGGTGCGTTCAGGAAGAGTTGCAGCTGGACGTTGGGAACCGTGGCCATGGCATCCTGCAGGGTGGCGGCGATGGCGCGCAGCTGGGTCCCGTTCTGGGTCTCGGCCCCGGTGTGGGTGCCCACGGCGAAGTTGCCGCTGATCCAAGGCCCGCCCGAGTCGCCGCCGGCGGACTTCACCGTGGTCGAGTCGAAGGCGCGGACGGCGCGCAGATCGTTGTCGTCGTTGGGAGCCACGCTGTTTCGTCCCGGGATGAGCATGATGCCCACGGTGTCGACAGTGCCGCACTTCCAGCCGCTGGTCCGGCCCGAGTGGCAGACCGCCTGGCCCTGGACGGGGGCGAGTGTGCCGATGATCCTGACCGACGACGGCGCCGGGTTGGCCACGTTGTCCCAGATGGTGGCAGCGGGCCGGGGCGTGACGCCGGCGGCGAGGCCCTGGATAACGGCGATATCCGTGCCGATATTGCCCGGGCTGTCCTGCGTTCCCGTGATGGCGGTGTTGCCGGGGCCGCCGAACTGGCTGAAGCCAAAGGTGCCCAGCGGGTCTCGGGTGGTCGGAAGGGGCATGGTCGCTCCGCCTGCCGTCGCCGCGGCGGGCGGCTCCACGGTGGTGGTCTTGCTGATGCCGTCTTCGGCGCAGTGGCCGGCGGTCAGGAGCAGGGGGAGCCCGGTCGGATCATAGGCGCCGAACCCGGCGGAGCAGATGGTGCTCACATCCGTGACGTAGCCCTGGCCGCCGAAGTAGTCGGTGCTGGCCTCGGTGGTGATCGGGGCGGACTTCTCCAGCTGGACGTTCTTGTAGCGGGCCACGAACGCGGCCGGGGAGATCTTGCCGGGGGCGGCCGTGGTCAGGGCCGGGCTGGTGCCCGCCGGGACGTTCGTCGCTCCCACGGTGGGAGCGGGCGTCGCCGTCGCCGCGGGAGCCGGGGCGGGGGTGGCGGGGGCGGCGGGGGTTTCCTCGGCGGCGGTCACGCCGCCGGTCCGGATGACGAAGTGGCCGCCGGCGTAGGCCACGGCCTGCAGTCCTGCGGGACCGACGTCGCGGACGTAGGCGGCGAAGAGCTGGTCAGTGCTGGCCGCGATGAGGTCGGCGGCGCTCGGTGCCGGGGCCGGCGCGGCCGGGGCTGCGAGCGTGAACACGGCCGTGAGGCCGGCCGCGTTGAGGGCATCCACCCGGGCCTGCAGCTCGGCGCCCTGTCCGTCGACGATGATCCTGCCGTTGCTGATGCTGATGCCGACGTAGCCGGGCAGTCCGGACAGGGAAGGCAGTGCGTCGGCGGCGCGGCGGGCGAGCTCGCCGGCGGCGTTGAACTGCTCGAGGGTCATGCCGAGGTCGCGGAGGGTCGCCTCGGCGAGGCCGTCCTCGCTGATGCCGGGGGCCGGGGCGGCGGCGGGGGCGGGCGCGGCGGGCGACGTAGGTGAAGGAGAAGCAGTCGCGGGCGAGCCCGGCGTGGGCGACGTCGTCGGCGCGGCCGTTGCCCCGGAAGAGGCGGAGGGGCTGGAGGTGGCGGCGGGTGTCGGCTGGACGGAGCCCGTTTCGGCGAGCGCGGGAACGGCCAGGGACGCTCCGGCGAGCGCAACGGCCACGGCGGCCGTCATCCGCAGCGCAGGAACGCTTTTTGCTATCTTCACCCGGTCACTTTAGCGTCCGAGTTTGGCCCGGATGGCCGCCAGCTCCCCTTCCGTTACGCCATTGTGGCCCAAAAATGTGGAAGTCCTGAGGTTGCGCAGGAATCCCAGGAGGCTGGCCTGCCGGGTGGCGAGCAGCGGCCCCAGTTCGGCCTCGGTCAGGTAGCGCTCGTGCGGGTGCTTGACCGGGGAGACGCGGTGGTGTTCGTTGATGCCGCGCATGGCCCGTTCGTAGGCCAGGGCGATGGCGTCCTCCCCCGCCCCGGCGAGGTCCTGGAGCATCGCGGCGATCATTCCGCTGCGGTCCCGGCCGGCGGAGCAGTGCAGCACGACGCCGGCGGGTGCGGCCGCGATGGCCCGGAACACCCGGGCCATCCGGTCCGGGAAGAGCCGGACGTTGTCCGGGTAGGACGCGGGGTCGTTCAGGTAGGGAACGCAAAGGGCCCGGAACTCCTCGTTGGCGGGGTCCTCGGTGGGGGCATGGACGACGTCGAACGGCGCCAGGGCCGCCTCCGGCACCCGCGGATCAGTCTCGCGGCGGCGGATCTCCTCCGGGTTGCGCAGGTCGATAACGGTGCGGATCCCGGCGTCGTACGCCTGCCGCCAGCCCGTCTCGGTGAGCCACTCGCGGCGGCCCATCCGGTAAACCTCGCCGCCGACGTGCCAGGCGTTCACCGCCCCGTCCCAGGTGACCGCTCCGCCCACGGCTCCGTTCCTGCTCATCGGGCAGGTTCCCGTTCGGTCCGTTGCCTGGCGAGGCGGTATTCGAGGTTGTTCCGGACCATGGGCCATTCGTGTTCCAGGATCGAGAACACCACGGTGTCCCGCAGGGCGCCGTCGGCGCTCCTGGTGTGGCTGCGCAGCACCCCGTCCTGTTTGGCGCCGAGCCGGGCGATCGCTTCGCGGGACTGGTGGTTGAGCCAGTGCGTGCGGAACTCGACGGCGGGGCAGCCCAGTACCTCGAAGGCGTGCCGGAGCAGCAGCAGCTTGGAGTCGGGGTTGCTGCCGGTGCCGTGCGCGGACGCGGCGTTCCAGGTGGAGCCGATCTCCATCCGGGGCACGGCGGCGTCGATGTTCATGTAGGTGGTCATCCCGATGATCCGGCCGGGTTCGCCGGTGGCGGGGTCAAGCAGCCGGGTGGTGAACGGCAGCATGGAGCCGGCCTCCTGCAGCGTCAGCCGCCGGTCGATCTCGGCGCTCATGGCCTCCGGGGCGGGGACGGCGGTGTACCAGAGCTTCCATAGCTCCCCGTCCCGGACCGCGTCCACCAGCCCGTCGTGGTGGCTGTGGTCCAGGGGTTCGAGGGCAACGTAGCGGCCGGTCAGGGTGAGCGGCTGGAAGGGGTTCACGGCACCATCCTAGGCCCGCGGCAGCGGCGGACCCTGAGCATTCCCATCCGGGGGGGGCTGGACGCCGTGGGTAGGCTGGGCCCATGATCACAGTCACCGGCACGGTCCGTACCCCGCTGGAGGCCGGCAAGGCCTTCGCTTACCTCTCCGCCTTCGAGCACACGCCCGAATGGGACCCCGGCACGCCGGTGGTCAAGAAGCTCACCGACGGCCCGGTCGCAGTGGGCCACCGCTACCACGCGGAGGCGGAGTTCCGCGGCAAGCGCCAGAGCCTGACCTACGAGGTGGTCAAGCTCTCCGGTTCCGAGATTGTGCTCCGCGGCGAAAACAAGAGCGTCATCTCGGTGGACACCATCGAGGTCCGGTCCGCGGGCTCCGGCAGCGAGGTCCGGTACACCGCGGAATTCCAGCTCAAGGGATGGATGAAGCTGGCCGAGCCGATCGCCCGGCCCATGTTCCAGAAGCTCGCGGACCCCGCCATGGACGGGATGAAGCGGACGCTGGACTCACTGGCCACGCACTCCGGCTAGGCGCTGCGGCCTCAAGAGGGCCGGGAAGACGGCCCGCTGGGGCCGGTTCAGCCGTTCCAGTCGAAGAATCCCTTGCCGGTCTTCCGGCCGAGCTCGCCCCGGGCCACCTTGTCGCGCAGGATCTGCGGCGGTGCGAAGCGGTCGCCCAGGGTCGAGGCAAGGTACTCGGCGATGCCCAGGCGGACGTCCAGGCCCACGATGTCCGTGGTCCGGAGCGGGCCGGTGGGGTGCTTGTAGCCCAGAACCATGGCGTTGTCGATGTCCTCGGCGGACGCGACGCCCTCCTCGACCATGCGCATCGCTTCCAGCGCGATCGCGACGCCCAGCCGGGAGGATGCGAAACCGGGGGCGTCATTGACGACGACGGCGGTCTTGCCGAGCGCCTCGACCCAGCCGCGCGCCGCGGCGGCCACCGCGTCGGAGGTCTGCTCACCCAGGACCACCTCGATCAGGGTGGAGGCCGGCACCGGGTTGAAGAAGTGCAGGCCCAGGAAATTCTGCGGCCGGCCCAGTTCGCGCGCCAGCCCGTTTACGGAGAGCGAGGAGGTGTTGGAGGCGAGGTATGCGTCGTCGGCCAGGCGCTCCTCGAGGCCGCGCAGTGAGGCGACCTTGAGGTCCCAGTCCTCGGGAACGGCCTCGACCACGAGCTGACGGTCCTTGAAGTCGTCGTAATCGACGGAGACGGCGAGCCGGGAGACCATCTCGTCCAGGTTGCCGTCGACGGCGCCGCGCTCGATGCTCTTGGCGGCGGCTGACTCCACCCGCTCGCGGGCGGCCTCGGCCGACTGCTCGTCGCGTTCGACCACCAGCACATCCGCGCCCTTGATCAGGAAGGCGTGGGCGATGCCGGCGCCCATGCGGCCGCCGCCGAGCACACCGACGAACCGGGGAAGAACGCCGTCGGACGTGGTGGCGGACTGTGCGGAATTGCTCATGGTTACTTCGTCCCGTCGTGCTGGTCTTGAGGTGTGGAAGTTGTTTTGGTGTTTTTCCTGTCCAGGAACGCCTGCATCCGGTCGAACTTGGCCTGGGACTCGAAGAGGATGCCCTGGGCCAGCTGGTCGATCAGCGGGTGCGCCTCGGCGGGGGCGTGGAAGACGGACTTGGTGATCCGAACCGCCAGCGGGTCCTGCCGGCCGATCCGGTCCGCGAGATCGTGGGCGGCATCCATGAGCCGGTCCGCGTCGTGGACTTCGGTGATGAGGCCGACGTCCAGGGCCCGGTCGGCGCGCAGGACGGTCCCGGCCAGCAGGATTTCCTTCGCCACGGGCTCGCCGACGAGTTCCCTGAGCCGCCAGCTGGCTCCGGCCGCGGCCAGGATGCCCAGGCCGGTTTCGGGGTTGCCGATCCGGACCCCGGGGGTGCCGATGCGGAAGTCGGCGGCGTAGGCCAGCTCCGCGCCGCCGCCGAGGCAGAAGCCGTCGAGGGCAGCGATGACAGGCATGGGCAGCTTGGCGATCCGGACGAAAATCGTCGAGTTGATGCCCTGCAGTGCGTCGTCGCGGCGTCGTTCGCGCAGCTGCGCGATGTCCGCGCCGGAGGCGAACACGCCGTTGGTACCGGCGATGATCAGCACCTTGGGGGTCTGTTCCACGTACGCGCAGACCCGGTGAAGCTCGTCGACCATCTGCTGGTCGATCGCGTTGCGGACCTCGGGCCGGTTGAGCAGCACCACCAGCCGGTCGGCGCGCTCCTCGACCAGGAGCGTGGCGAAAGCTGTAGTGTCCAGGCCGCCGGCGGTCATTAGACGCGCTCCAGGAGCATCGCGGTGCCCTGGCCCACGCCCACGCACATGGTGGCGAGGCCCACCTTGGCGTTTTCGCGCTCCATCCGGCCCAGCAGGGTGATGGCGATCCGCGAGCCGGAGGAGCCCAGCGGGTGGCCCAGGGAGATCGCGCCGCCGTCGCGGTTCACGATTTCCGGGTCCAGGTCCAGCCGGCGCATGCTGGCCAGCGACTGGGTGGCGAAGGCTTCGTTGAGCTCGACGGCGCCGAGGTCGCCGACGCCGAGCCCGGCAGCCTCGAGGGCCTTGCGGGTGGCGGGGACGGGGCCGATGCCCATGATCTCGGGCTCGCAGCCGGCGGAGGCGCCGGCGATGATGCGGGCCCGCGGGGTCAGGCCGAGCTTCCGAATGGCCGCCTCGGAGGCGACGATGATCGCGGAGGCGCCGTCGTTGAGGGTGGAGGAGTTGCCGGCGGTGACCACCGAGCCGCCCGCGACGACGGGGCGCAGCCCAGCAAGCACCTCGGCGGTGGTGCCGGGGCGGGGGCCCTCGTCGGTGTCCACCACGGTCTCACCCTTGCGGGTCTTGACGGTCACGGGGACGATTTCGTCGGCGAACCGGCCCGCTGCGATCGCGGCGAGCGCCCGCTCGTGCGAGCGGACGGCGAACGCGTCGGCGTCGTCGCGGGTGATCCCGTCGACCCGGGCCACCTCCTCCGCGGTTTCCGGCATGGAGTAGGTCATCTTCCCGTCGCGGGAGAGCTCACCCTTCTGGAACAGCGGGTTGGTGAAGCGCCAGCCAATGGAGGTGTCGAAGATCTGGCCGGGCTTGGCGAAGGCTGTCTGCGGCTTCTCCTGCACCCAGGGCGCGCGGCTCATGGATTCGACGCCGCCGGCGATCACGATGTCCGCGGCGCCGGCCTTGATCATGTGGCTGGCCATGATGATGGCGCTCAAGCCGGAGGCGCAGAGCCGGTTGACGGTGATTCCGGGGATGTGCAGCGGCAGGCCGGCCAGCAGCGTGGCCATCCGGGCGACGTTGCGGTTTTCCTCACCGGCCCCGTTGGCGTTGCCGAGGATGACCTCCTCCACCGCGTCCGGGTCGACGCCGGCGCGGGCGACGGCCTCACGGACCACCAGCGCCGCCAGGTCGTCGGGACGGACCGCGGACAGGGCTCCCCCGTACCGGCCAACCGCGGTGCGGGCACCGCCAACGAGAAAAGCCTCGACCATGAGAACATCCTTCACCAGAGAGGGGGCCGGCAGCAGAATAAATTACCGACCGTTCGTTCTATAAAGATTACACGGCGGGTCAAGAGGGTCAACCGGGGACGCCTGCAGGACGTTCCGGCATATCCCCAACGGCTCAGGCGACGGTGACCCCCAGATGCGCGGCAAGCAGCGGGGCGAGCAGGTCCAACTGGCGCTCGTCAACCACCAGCCCGGACACGCTGCCCAGGCCGCTGACCGCCCGGAAGGCGCTCCCACGCAGGTCCACGTCCTTGAGCCGGGCGCCGGTGAAGTCCAGGGCGCCGATGGTGCAGTCCTTCAGGACCATCCGGGTGGCCGTAGCCGCGCCGAGGTCCAACTCCCCGATGATGCAGTCGCTGATCTGTACGTCCACCAGCGTGGCGCCGCGGAGGTTGACGTAGTCGAGCTTTCCGCCATCGATCCGCACCGACTGCCAGCGCCCCTCGTAGAGCTCGGCGGAACCCCAGCGCGGATTGCGGATCTCCACCTCCGTCAGCCCCGCCCGGGCGGCGGTAAGCACGGGGGCGTTCGGGTCGGACAGGACGCAGTCCCGGAACCCGGCGCCGCGCAGCTGCGTCTCGTGGAAGGAAATCCCGGCGAACGAGCACTCGACGAAGTCCGTACCGGCGAGGTCCAGCCCGTCGGCGATGGCCTGCCGGTAGGAGCGGCCCTCGTAGCGTTCCCCGCGGCGGAACTCGGGGTCCGCGTCCTCCTGGAGATCATCCAGCCGGAGGTCCGGGAGGCGCGGGGCGGTGATTCGGGGCTTGCCGGGTTTCATGACGTCGAGCCTAGCGCCGACCGGAAAAGACTTGAACTAGTAAGCATGCTTTGCTTATGCTGAGACCGAAGCAGCCAACCAGAGAAAAAGGCGGTTCCCCATGGGTCTCGGCGACAAGATTCAGCACGAGGCGCAGCACCTTGGTGGCAAGGCCAAGGAGGCTGCCGGGACCGCCACCGGCAACGACCGTCTGAAGGCCGAAGGCCAGAAGGACCAGGTGGTCTCCGATGCCAAGAAGGTTGGCGAGAACGTCAAGGATGCGGTCCGGCGCGACTAGCCGCCCCGCCGCGATGGCCGACGACGCCGGGCGCTCCTTTGGGGGCGTGCCCGGCGTCGTTTTTTCACCCCTCACCCAGCGACTCCACCATCCCGCCCGACGAACCGAGGAGCCCCCGTGGCCAGCACCGCCAACCGCCCCACCGCCGGCAGCACCGACCTGCACAACGTCGACCTCGGCCCGGCCGGGCGGGACGGGTCCCGGACGCTTCGGGGCTACCTGGCCACCCCGGACGGGGAGGGCCCCTTCCCGGCGGTGCTGATGATCCACGAGGTCTTCGGGCTGGACGACATCACGGTCCGCCACGCGGACCGGATGGCCGCCGCCGGCTACCTCACCCTGGCCGTCGACCTCTTCAGCGACGGGGGCGCGCGCCGCTGCCTGGTCTCCACCATGCGCTCCCTGGCCTCGGGCCACGGCAAGGCGTTCGCCGACCTTGAGGCGGCGCGGCGGTGGCTGCTCGACTCGGGCCGGACCAACGGGAAGGTGGGGGTCATCGGCTTCTGCATGGGCGGCGGCTTTGCCCTGTTGCTGGCCAACGACGGCTTCGACGCGGCCGCGGTGAACTACGGCAAGCTGCCCTCCAACCCGGAACGGGAGCTGGCCGGGGCGTGTCCGATCATGGCCAACTACGGCGGCCGGGACCGGGGACTGCCGGGGGCCGCGGAGAAGCTCGCCGATGTGCTGGAGCGGCTCAACGTCAGTCACGACGTGAAGGAGTTCCCGACGGCGGGGCATGCCTTCCTCAATGACGTCGAGGCCGGCCCGCGGCCGCTGCGCCCGCTTCTGCGCGTGATGGGCGTGGGCCCGGACCCGACGTCGGCGCCGGAGGCCTGGCGGCGCATCGAGGACCACTTCGCCCGGCACCTGAGGGGCTAACGGGGCGCGCCCGATACCGGACTGGACGGCGACTTAAAAGCCGACGGCGGTCACCCGCGCCGCAGCGCGGGTGCCCGCCGTCGTCCGTGGGTGGCTGAACCCTGTACAGCGAACCGAACGTGTCCGAACAGGAGGAACTAGCTGTAGAGCTCGCTCTTGGGGGCGTTGTGCTTGACCTTCTGCCAGCCCAGCCACAGCACCACCGCGAAGAACGGGATGGTGGCCAGCGTCCAGAGGCCCAGCTGGAAGACCTCGCCGGTCTTGCTGGTCATCGTGTCGAAGCCGATCAGCACGGTGATGGCCAGCAGCGCCACCAGGCCGGCCCAGCTGGTCCACGGGGAGCCCGGCATGGGCAGCGAGGAGGCGTCGTTGCCCTTGATCCTGCGCAGCGCGATCTGGCTGGCGAAGATCGAGCCCCAGGTGAAGATGACGCCGATCGAGGCCGTGTTCAGGGCCAGATCGAAGGCGTGCGAGCCGCCCAGCCAGATGTTCAGCAGGATGCCGACCAGGTAAACCGCGCCGATCGCCAGGATGGCGGCGTAGGGCACGTGGCTCTTGGACATCCGGGTCAGCCACTGCGGGGCGTGGCCGTTGTTGGCCATGGTGCGGAAGATCCGGCCGATCGAGTACAGGCCCGAGTTGCAGGACGAGAGCGCAGCGGTGATGACGATCATGTTCATCACGTCGCCCATCCAGGGCAGGCCCATCTGGCCGAAGACGGTGACGAACGGCGAGGTGCCGGCCTTGTACTGGTCCGAGGGCAGCAGCATGGCCAGCAGGGTCACGGAGCCGACGTAGAAGACCACGATGCGGATGACAACGGCGCGGATGGCCTTGGGGACCTCCTTGGCCGGGTCCTCCATCTCGCCGGCGGTGATGCCGACCAGTTCGATGGCGTTGTAGGCGAAGATCACGGCGTTGAGCACCAGGATCATCACCAGGGCGCCCTTGGGGAACATGCCGCCGTCGCCGGCGAAGAGGTTGGTGACGGAGGCGTGGCCCTCGCCCACCTTGGCATTGGTGACCACCATGAAGGTGCCCACGGCCAGGAAGATCACGATGGCCCCGACCTTCAGGACGGAGGCCCAGAATTCGAATTCGCCGAACGCCTTCACACTGAGCAGGTTGACGCCCACCAAGAGGAGCAACGCGGCCACCGCGGTCAGTTCGACCGGGACGTTGGGGAAGAAGAACTGGAAGTAGAGGCCGATCGCGATCAGCTCGGCGATGCCGGTCATGGCCCAGTTGATGAAGTACATCCAACCGGAGAGGTAGGCGCCCTTGCGGCCGAACATCTCGCCCGCGTAGCTGACGAAGGAGCCGGAGGTCTGGCGGTACATGATGAGCTCGCCGAGGGCCCGCATCAGCAGGTAGGCGATGACGCCGGCGATGGCGTAGGAGAAAACCAGGGCGGGGCCGGTGGAGGCGAGGCGCCCGCCGGCCCCCATGAAGAGGCCGACGCCGATGGCGCCGCCCATGGCGATCATGGTGACCTGGCGGCCGCTCAGCGACTTCTTGTAGCCCTCGGCGCTGAGGGAGGAGTCGACGGCGGTGGGGGCGGCCGCGGTTTGCTTGTCTGTGGACGTACTTTGAGGCACAGCTGTTCCTTGCGGTTGGGGATCTGGCCGGGACAGGGCGGCGTTTTCCGGGCGTTCGGCAGCGGGGGCGGCCCGGCGAACGGGGCAGCCGGTGGTACCGGAGCCGGCTGCGGCTCGGCGTCGCGCGGCTCATCTATCGTACTAGCTCGGCTGGGCCCGCCGTGACGCGGGCAACACCGGGCCGACGCCGGATAGTCTGTTTCCATGGGCACCGATCTCCGCCGCATCCCGGCACCGCGACCGGATTTCTACGTGTTTTCCCGGTTGGATTTCACCGCCGCGGGCATCTACGTGGCGGTTGCCGCGTTCTTCGCCACCGCCGCGGATCTGTTGACGCCGGTGGTGCTGCAACTCTCCCCCAACCCCGCCGCCGCGTCATACGCGATCAACCTGGTCTTCTACGGCGTGATTGGTGCGCTGGCGCTGACCGCAGCACGCCGCGTGGTGCGGCGGGACCTGCAGGTCCTGGCCACCCGGCCGTGGTTCACCCTGCTGATGGTGCCGGCGTCCGTTGTGGCCGCGATGATTCTGACCGCCGTCCTGGTGGCGCTGACCGGCCCGCCGCAGACCTCCGCGAACCAGGCCGGGCTGCAGGCACTGATGCAGCAGGTGCCGGCCTGGCTGATGGTTCCGCTACTGGTGGTGGTGGGTCCGTTCGTGGAGGAGTACATCTTCCGGCACCTGCTGATCGGCAAACTCAGCCGCAAGATCAACATCTGGGTCTGCAGCGCGCTCTCCGTGGTGCTCTTCGCGGGGCTGCACATCGTGGGCCAGGAGGCGTTGACGCTTCCGGTGCTGATGCCGTACATCGCGATGGGCGCCGTCCTGGTGTTCGTGTACGTCTGGACGGGGCGGAACCTGATGTTCTCCTACTTCGTGCACGCGGCCAAGAACCTGCTGGCCGTGATCTTCATCTACGCGATCCCGCCGGACGTCCTGGACCGGCTGCAGTAACCAACTGGTTGCCGGCACCAGCCTCTGGCGCCCCGCGGGCCGCCGTCGTAGGTTTCTGCCATGACACTGAACATCCAGATCGCCGTCGACTGCACGGATCCGCACGCCCTCGCCGACTGGTGGGCCGAGACCCTGGACTGGGCCGTGGAGCCGCAGGACGAGGACTTCATCCGGTCCATGATCGAGCAGGGCTTCGCGACCGAGGCGGACACCCTCCGGCACGGCGGGAAACTGGTCTGGCGGACCGGCGCCGCCATCCGGCCTCCCGAGGACCTGGCCAGCAGACCGGCCACTCGGAGAATCCTGTTCCAGACCGCCCCCGAGCCCAAGACCGTCAAGAACCGCGTGCACTGGGACGTGAACCTGGCCGGCGGCGACAAGGACGAGGTCCGCGCCGCCCTCGAGGCCCGCGGCGCCACCTACCTCTGGACCGCCAACGAGGGACCGCATTCCTGGTACACGATGGCGGACCCCGAGGGGAACGAGTTCTGCATCAGCTGAGCCGATTACTAGACTCGGTGTGTGAGCAACGAAATCCCCGCCAAGGTATCCGACGTCTTCGACCCCTCCCGGTGGCGCACCGTGTCCGGGTTCGACCTGCAGGACATGACCTACCACCGGCAGGTGGAGCGCGCCGCGGACGGCACCGTGGTCCGGGACCTCCCGACGGTGCGGATCGCGTTCAACCGGCCTGAGGTGCGCAACGCGTTCCGGCCCGGCACCGTCGACGAGCTCTACCGCGTGATGGACCACGCCCGGATGACCCCGGACGTGGCCACGGTGCTCCTGACCGGCAACGGCCCCTCCCCCAAGGACGGCGGCCACTCGTTCTGCTCCGGCGGTGACCAGCGGATCCGCGGCAGGGACGGGTACCGGTACGTAGTACAGAACACAGCCGACGGCGAGACCCAGGAGAGCATCGACCCGGCGCGCGCCGGCCGGCTGCACATCCTGGAGGTCCAGCGGCTGATGCGGACCATGCCCAAGGTGGTCATCGCCGTCGTCAACGGCTGGGCGGCCGGCGGCGGGCACTCGCTGCACGTCGTCTCCGACCTCACCCTCGCCTCCCGCCAGCACGGCAAGTTCAAGCAGACCGACGCCACGGTCGGCAGCTTCGACGCCGGCTACGGTTCGGCACTGCTGGCGCGCCAGATCGGGCAGAAGGCCGCCCGCGAGATCTTCTTCCTGGCCCGCGAATACTCAGCCGAGGACATGGTCCGGATGGGTGCCGTGAACGAGGCCGTGGATCACGAGCGGCTCGAGGAGGTGGCGCTGGAGTACGCGGCGGATATCGCCCGGCAGTCCCCGCAGGCCATCCGGATGCTCAAGTTCGCCTTCAACCTGGCCGACGACGGCCTGGCCGGCCAGCAGGTGTTCGCCGGCGAGGCCACCCGCCTGGCCTACATGACCGACGAGGCCGTGGAGGGCAAGGAAGCCTTCCTGGAGAAGCGCGACCCGGACTGGTCCCAGTTCCCCTACTACTTCTAGGCCCGCCATGACAGCCGCCCCGCCAAATCTGGACCAGGTCCTGACCGCCCTCGCCGCCGCGCTCGGCGGGGAGGGCCCCGCCGTCGAACTCTCGGTCGGCCCGGACGGCTCCCCCGTGGCCCGCCCGGTGGACGTCCCCGGGGTGGAGGGCGCCGCCGTCGTGGTCCGCACCTCCGGCTCCACCGGCACCCCCAAGGCCACCGTCCTGACCGTCGACGCGCTCGCCGCCTCATCCATGGCGACGGCGATCGCGCTCCGCGGCGAGGGCCAGTGGCTGCTGGCCCTCCCGGTGCAGTTCGTGGCCGGAGTGCAGGTGCTGGTCCGCTCGCTGTTCGCCGGGACCCGGCCCTGGGCCATGGACCTCTCCGGCGGATTCACCCCCGAGGCCTTCACCGCGGCCGCCGGGGAGCTGACCGACACCCTCCGTTACACCTCCCTGGTGCCCACCCAGCTGCAGCGGCTGCTCGATGATCCGTCGGCCGAAACGCTGGCCGCGCTGCGCCGCTTCAACGCCGTCCTGCTCGGCGGCGCCCCGGCCTCGGCGGAGCTGCTGGCCGCGGCCCGGGAAGCCGGCGTCCGCGTCGTCACCACCTACGGCTCGGCCGAAACCAGCGGCGGCTGCGTCTACGACGGCGTCCCGCTGGAGGGCGTCGAGGTGGCGGTCGACGCCGATGGGCGGATCCTGCTCGGCGGCGCCACGGTGGCCGCCGGGTACCTGGGCGAGCCCGACTTGACGGCGGCGGCCTTCGTCGAACGCGACGGCCTCCGCTGGTACCGCACCAGCGACCTCGGCACCCTGTCCCCCGACGGGACCCTCATGGTGCAGGGTCGCGCGGACGACGTCGTCATCACCGGCGGCGTCAAGGTTTCGGCCGCGCACGTGCAGGCAGAGCTAGAACGGCTCGACAGCGTGCGCGCCGCGTTCGTGACCGGCGTGCCCTCCGCCGAATGGGGGCAGGCACTGGCCGCGTACGTGGTCCTGACCGACGGATCCGAGGACGCCGCGGCCGACTTCCGCGCCCTTCTGGGCTCCGGAACGGCGGGTCCGCTGACCGGCGCGCTGGCACCCAAGACCATCCATCTTGCCGATGACTTGCTGATGCTCCCCAACGGGAAACCGGACCGGCTGGGCATGGCCGTTCGGCTGGACGCCCTGCATCAGGGAAAATAGTAAAAGCTTCCACCAGGCCTGTTCCCCAGCAGGCCGCCACCCCCCAAGCAACGAGGTACTGAACGTGGCCACAGCCGCACAATGGATCCAGGGCGCCCGTCCCCGCACCCTCCCCGCCGCGATCGCGCCGGTGCTGATCGGGTCGGCCGCCGCCTACGAGATGGACGCGTTCCGTCCGGTGAACGCCCTGCTGGCGGCCCTTGTGGCGCTGTTCCTGCAGATCGGCGTGAACTTCGCGAACGACTACTCCGATGGCATCCGCGGCACCGACGAGGACCGGGTGGGCCCGCTCCGGCTGGTGGGATCCGGCGCCGCGGAACCGTCGCTGGTGAAGCGGGCGGCCTTCGGGGCCTTCGGCCTGGCCATGCTGTTCGGGCTGGTGCTGGTGATCATCACGCAGGCATGGTGGCTGATCCTGGTGGGCGTGGGCTGCGTCCTCGCCGCCTGGGGCTACACCGGCGGCAAGAACCCCTACGGGTACCTGGGCCTCGGCGACCTGTTCGTCTTCGTATTCTTCGGCCTGGTGGCCACCCTCGGCACCACGTACACGCAGGCCGGTCAGGTCAGCCTCGCGGCGGTCATCGGCGCGATCGGCACCGGCTTGATCGCCTGCGCGCTGCTGATGGCCAACAACGTCCGGGACATCCCCACGGACACGGTGGCGGGCAAGAAGACCCTCGCCGTGCGTCTGGGCGACAAGCACGCCCGGGAAAGCTACGTGCTGATGCTGGCCGTCGCCATCCTGCTGGTGATCGTGCTGGCGCCGGCGAAGCCGTGGATGCTGATCGTGCTGCTGCTGATCCCGGCCAGCCTGATGCCGTCCTGGCTGATGATCGCCGGCCGGCGCCGCAAGAGCCTGATCCCGGTCCTGAAGCAGACCGGCCTAATCAACCTCGGCTACGCGGCACTGTTCTCCATCGGGCTGGTCCTAAGCCACGGTTTCTAGGCGACGCCACTGGGGCGACGCCCTGGGGCACCGGTCCGCTCGCGAGGATTGCGGGCCGGCTCAATGGGGTTAGGACTCTTCGGAGTCCTTGCGGCGCTCGGTGCGGACGGTGACGTCCGGGTGGGCCTCGACCAGGCGGTCCTCGGCCTCGGCGTCGTCGACCTCGCCCGCAGTGCGCAGCGGCTTGGCCTTGCCGGAGAACCGGTTGTGCAGCGAAGCGGTGGCCTGGTCGCGCTGCTTCTGGAAGAACAGGAAGCTGATCGCGAACGCCATCATCCCGGCGCAGAGCGCGGCCAGCAGCACACCCAGCCGCAGGTAGAGGAACAGGGCGAACAGCGGTGCGAACAGCACCAGGCGGATGAGGGAGTATTTCAGGAAAGCCACGGTCCCAGTTTAGCCGTCCCGGACCCGTCGGTCCGCGGCCGGTTGTTCCACTGGAGGTCCGCGGCAGAGTGTTATTGCTCCGTGCCCTGGCCCCGCCGCCGAACGGCCGGGCGGCGGCTAGACTGAAAGTATGCTCCGCGTGGTGGTACCAATCATTGTTTTGGTGGTCTTTGTCTACGGACTGATCGACCTGATCCGCACGGACGCCCGCGACGTGAAGGGTATTTCCAAGCCCGCGTGGATCGCAGTCCAGATTGTCCTGCCGGTGCTCGGTGCCGTGCTCTGGTTCCTGATCGGGCGTCCCCGCGGCAACGCCGGGCCGGCTCCCGCGGCGTACCGCCATCCCACCGCCCCGGATGACGACCCCGAGTTCCTCCGCCACCTCGAGCTGCGCCGGCGTAACCAGGCGGAGGCGGACCGGCTGAAGAAGCTCAAGGACGACCTTGAGGCCCGGGAACGGGACCTGCGCGGCGACTCCGGCTCCGGAGAGGCCCACGGCAGCGGTGATCCCGCCTCGGGCACGGACGAGGTCAAGTAGCTCCTCCCCGCTGAATCGCCCCCTCTGTACCCCGCCCCTCGCCCCCCGCACGAACTTGCCGACGTCCGCCAGGGCCACCTGCCGCGGCCACTTGCCACAAACGGTCGCTCAAGCAGCCTCAGAACAGCCATCTCTGGCAAACCGGCGCCGCCAGGAACGTCTCCGGCCTAGCGTCTCGGCCCCGAATCCGCCGGTCCTGCTACGGGTCCCTTCGGCCGGTCCGACGCGCACCACCCCTCCCCCACACCCCGGGTCCCCTGTGGACAACCCACCTGCCCCGCTCCAACCGGCGCAGAATGACCTCCATGCGCCCACCCAGCACGCTCCCGCCCCAGCTTCTGCACCGGCCCTTCAGCACGGCCGAGGCCCGGGCGGCGGCGGTGTCCCGTGGCCGGACCCGGGCGCGGGATCTTGTCAGCCCCTGTCACGGCGTCCGGGCGGACAGCACCGAACGGGACACGCTCCTCAGCCGGGCCCGCGCCCTGGCCACGGTCACCGACGCCGTCGTGAGCCATCTCTCGGCGGCGCTCCTGTGGGGGTTCCCATTGCCGTTAGCGTCCGCCGACACCGCCGTCGTCCATCTGACGAGCCAGCCCGGGCGTCGGGCAGTGCGGCGCAGGAACGTCGTAGGCCATCAGCAACTTCTGACGCCCGACGAAATTGTCACGGGCGCGCACATCCGCTGCACCTCACCGCTGCGGACCTGGTTCGACCTCGCCGGCAGCCTGAGCCTCGACGACCTGGTGATCGCCGGGGACTTTCTGCTTAGGCGCCGCAACCCGCTGTCCACCCTGCAGGCCGTGGACGCCTACCTGCAGACGCGGGCCGGGAAGGCCGGCTACCGGAATGCCACCCGGGCGAGGGCACTGATGCGGCAAGGCACGGACTCCCCCAAGGAAACGGAGCTCCGGCTCCTGTTGCTCAGCTGTGGGCTGCCGGAGCCCGGGATCAACGTCCCGATGCTGGATGAGACGGGCGGCTGGATACAGGACCCTGACATGTCCTACGAACGGGAGAAGGTGGCGGTCCAGTACCACGGCGGCCACCATGCCGAACCCCGTCAACGCCGCAGCGATATCTTCCGGGACGAGCGGGCCCGGACGCCGGCTGGGGGGTGGTGGTGCTGACCCAATGGGACCTGACGCCGCTCGCTTCGGGGCTGGAGCCGACGGCGGTCA
The DNA here is from genome assembly GCF_030410515.1 of Arthrobacter sp. YD4. GTDB lineage: Bacteria > Actinomycetota > Actinomycetes > Actinomycetales > Micrococcaceae > Arthrobacter. Next base: position 544,455 of record NZ_JAUHHD010000001.1, read on the forward strand.
GCCGCGTGCGGGCGGCCCTGCTGGACCGCGGATGGACGCCGCACCCCCCCCCGAGGAGCAGAGCACGTCCGGGGAGAGACCGCCCATCTGACAGAAATGGCCGCTAAGCGCTCTGGCTTAGCGGCCATTTCTGGCAAACGGATGGATCAGCGGACCGTCCTGAGAGACCAGATCCCGAAAGTGGGCCTCCGGCCTTACAGCCCCGAGTAGGAGTGCAGGCCGTTGAAGAACTGGTTCACGATGGTGAAGTTGAAGACCACGCACAGGTAGCCAACGATCGAGAGCCAGGCCGCGCGGGTACCGGTCCAGCCGCGGGTGGCGCGGGCGTGCAGGTATCCGGCGTAGACCACCCAGATCACGAAGGTCCAGACTTCCTTGGTGTCCCAGCCCCAGAACCGGCCCCAGGCCTTCTCGGCCCAGATCGCGCCGAACATCAGGGTGAAGGTCCAACCCACGAAGGCGATGGCGTTGATCCGGTAGGAGAGGTTCTCCAGGGAAAGGGCGTTCGGGACCAGCCGCATGAAGCCCAGCTTGTCCTTGCCGCCGGCCGCCACGGTCTTCTGCCGGTGCGACTGCACCAGCTGCAGGGCGGACATCGCGAAGGTCAGGGTGAACAGCGCCGAGGACAGCACCGCGATGGACACGTGGATCAGCAGCCAGTAGCTCTGCAGTGCCGGCACCAGGTGTCCCACGGGGGTCCAGAAGGCCACGGAGGCGGCCACCAGCATGATGATGGCCAGGCCGATCACGAAGGTACCCAGGAAGCGCAGGTCGCGGCGGATAAGCACCAGCAGGAACACTGCCACGGCCACGAACGCACCGGTGGTGAGGAATTCGTACATGTTGCCCCACGGCACTCGGCCGGCGCCGAAGCCGCGGGTGATGACGCCGGCGGCGTGGATGGCTGCACCGAGCACGGCCAGGGCGACGGCGACGCGGGCGGGCACCCGGCGCTCGGAGCCGTAGCGCATGCCGCCGTCGGCGGTCAGACCGGCACCGTCGGCGGCGGCTCCCGCGGCGGAGGACGTCGGCCGCTCCGCCCGGTCGGCGGGACCGGCCAGGCGGGGGGCGTCAGAGCTGCCACCGGCGGCACCGACCCCGGCGCCGACCGGGACGCGCGCGGACTCGGCCGTTGAGCGCTCGGCAGCGGACAGCTCGGCCGCTTTCTGGTCCACGGCACGGAGCATCTTGCTGCTCTTGGCCAGGTCCCAGGCGAAGGCGATGAACGCGACCGTGTACGTACCGGCCGCCAGGAGCATGAAGAGCTCGCTGTACTGGCCCATGGTTTCGTTGATGGGGAACATTACTGATCCTTCTTTGACTCGGTAGAGCCGGGTGTGGGCTGGGTGGCGTCTGCGGCGGCGTCCTCCGGGGCTTGTTCGCCCTCGGCGCCGGGCAGCACGGTCTCCGCCCGGCCATTATCCGCCATGGTGCTGGGAGCGGGCTGGGAGGCCGTGGCCCCGTCGCCGGGACCCTTCGCGGAGTCAGGTTCCTCGTCCAGCGGCCAGGCGGCGGCGAGCATGGCGCGGATCGCGGCAGCTTCGCCGGCCAAGCGGTGGTCCTCGCCGCGGGCCAGCAGGCCGTATTCGACCATGGTCCGGCCGTCCGGGTGCGTTCCGGTGCGGACCCAGGCCCGGCGCCGGTTGACGTAGAGCGAGGTCACCAGGCCGGCGACGGCGATCAGGGCGAACGCCAGGGCGGAGGCCTGACCGGGGTTGTGGTGGATGTCGACGCCGACGTAGCGCTTGACGCCGTCGAACGTGATGGAGCCCTTGCCGTCCGGGAGGGTCTGCGTGGCACCGGGGGTGAGCACGATGCCCTTGGTCGGCAGGTTGCGGGCGTTCAGCGGGGTCAGCTTCTTGACGTCGAGCTCGAAGACGTTCTGCGGGGCGCCGTCGTTCAGGCCCAGGTCGCCGTAGTAGGAGTTCAGCGTCAGCTGCGGGTTGAACAGCTCAGGGTCCCCGCTGAAGGAGACGCCCTCGGGGGTGATGAAGGCGGTGGGCAGGAAGAACCCGGCGAACGCGAGCTGGTCCGGCTTGGCGTCCGGGACCTTGATGACCACGGAGGAGTAGTAGTTGTCGCCCTGCAGCTTGGCCACTACCGGGCCCTGCATGGCGATGTTGCCGGCACCGTCGCGGACGGTGACCACGGGGGCGTAGCCGTTACCGGTGAGGTAGACGCTGGTGCCGCCGAGGCTGAGCGGATCGTTGACCTTCAGCACTTCCTGCTTGGCCGGCGAGTCCGGAGTTTCCTTGGTGGTGACGTCGGCCTTGAAGTCGATCGGCTGGCCGAACTTGCCCTTGGACTCGCGGTCGAAGGTGATCTGGAACTTGTCCAGCTGGATCGAGTACGGCTGCAGCTGGCTGGACTGGAAGTTGGTACCGGGGCTGAACTGGTCGTAGCCCACCAGGGTGTTGACGAAGGTATCGCCCTCCACCAGGATCCGCTGGCCGCTGTAGCCGAAGAGGCCGCCGGCCGCGACGGAAACCAGCACGCCGATCAGGGCGGTGTGGAAGACCAGGTTGCCGACTTCCTTGAAGAGGCCGCGTTCGGCACCCACGGAGGGCCGTTCGCCGTCGCGGTCCCTGACCTCTACGCGGTAGCCGCGCTTCTTCAGGAGCGCCGCGGCATCCTCGATGGCGCGCGACGCCGGGATCCCGGCGTCGGCGGGGATGATCAGGGTGCCGTATTCGGGCAGCCGGGATAGCCGGGCCGGGGTGCGCGGGGGCTGGGAGCGCATCGCCTTGTAGTGGACGATGGCGCGCGGCACCACGCAACCGATCAGCGAGATGAACAGCAGCAGGTAGATAGCCGAGAACCAGGCCGAGGAGTACACGTCGTAGAGCTGCAGCGAGTCGAGCAGCTTGCCGTAGTCCGGGTGGTCCTTGATGTACTGCGTGACGATCGCGGGGTTGGCCGGCCGCTGCGGGAAGAGGGACCCGGGGACGGCGGCGACGGCGAGGAGCAGCAGCAGGAACAGCGCGGTGCGCATGCTGGTCAGCTGGGTCCAGGCCCAGCGGAGCATGCCCAGCGGGCCCAGCGTGGGCAGCACCGCCTCGGACTTGGCCGAGGAGACGGCCTTCTTCCGCGGCTTGGTGGTGGTGCCGCTCTTGCCGTCCGGCGTGGTTTTCGTTTGTTCGTTCACTCGCTCGCTCATCAGATCGGCAACTTCACATCGGTTTGGAACCAGTACTGCAGGCCGGACACCCAGGCACCCCACACGCCGGTGGCCATCAGCAGCCCCAGCGCTATCAGGATGCCGCCCCCGGTGCGCTGGATGGCGAGCCGGTGCTTGCGGAAAAAGGACATGACGCCGACGCCGCGGCGCACGGCCAGGGCGATCAGCAGGAACGGGATGCCCAGGCCCAGGCTGTAGACGAAGGCCAGCAGGGCGCCCTTGGCGGCGGAGGAGCCGCCGGAGAGGCTCAGGAGCTGGACGGCGGAGTAGGTGGGGCCGATGCACGGCGCCCAGCCGAGGCCGAAGGTCACGCCCAGGAGCGGCGCTCCCCAGAGCCCGGCCGGCGGTTTGGCGTGGATCTTGGCGTCACGCTGCAGCCAGGAGAATCCGCCCAGGAAGACCACGCCCATGATGATCACGAGGATGCCGAGCAGCTGGGTGATCCAGCCGTTCTGGGATCCGGTGATCAGCGTGCCGAGCTGGCCGAACGCCCCGCCGAGCAGGACAAAGATGACCGAGAAGCCCAGTACGAAAAGCCCGATCCCGGCCAGCATCCGTCCCCGGCGCTGTTTCTGCAGGTCGACGCCGGTCAGCCCGGTCACGTAGCCGAGGTAGCCGGGCACCAGCGGCAGCACGCAGGGGGACAGAAATGACACGAACCCGGCCAGCAGGGCCACCGGGATGGCCAGCAGGAGGGATCCGTTGAGGATGGCTTCGGCGAAGGGACTGTTCACGGCGGCAGCTACCGGCTCACTCGGCCACGGCCGCGGCGATGAGGGACTTCAGGGTGCCCTTCTCGATTTCGCCGAGCACGCGGGAGGCCACCCGGCCCTGCTTGTCGAGGACCAGGGTGGTGGGGACGGCGCCGGGGGGAACCAGGCCGGAGACGGCCAGCAGGACCGCCCCGTCCTTGTCGTTGAAGCTCGGGTAGGTCAGGTTGAAGGTCTTGTCGAACGCGTCCGCCGTCGCCTTCTCGTCGCGGAGGTTGACGCCGTAGAATTGCACGCCCTGGTCCTTGAACTCCTGGTGCAGGGCCTCCAGCGAGGGTGCCTCCACCCGGCAGGGGGCGCAGGCGGCGAACCAGAAGTTCAGGACGGTGACCTTGCCCTGGAACTGCGCGGCGGTGACGGTGGTGCCGTCGAAGAGGGTGCCCTTGAGGTCCACCGGCTTCTTGCGGTCCGCGGCTGCGAATTCGGTGACGGAGCCGTCGCCGGCAACGTAGTTCTTGTTGTCCCCGGCTTTGGCCTGCTTGGCCAGGTCGTCTTCCTGGGCGCAGCCGGTCAGGCCCAGTACCGCGGCCAGGCCCGCACCGCCGGCGGCGAGGAGGCCGCGCCGGGTGACGCGGGGGTTCGTCGTCTCCATGCTCAGGCTCCCGGGGTGCTGGACGCGCGCGGAAGCAGGGCGGCGGCGGGTTCGCTGTAGTCCACGCGCAGCAGCGTGCCGTCGTCGTTGAACACGAGGGAGGTCACGGACGTCAGGGTGCATTCGCGCTTGCGGGGATCGTGCCACAAGCGGCGGCCTTCGGCACTCAGGCGCGTGGCCCAGATGGGCAGCTGGTGGCTGACCAGGATGGCCTGGGCGTCCTCACCGCCGAGTTCCATGGCCTTGAGCCGGGCGTCCTGGACGGCGGCGCGGACGCGGGTGGCCTGCTCCTGGTATGGCTCTCCCCAGGAGGGGCGGAGCGGGTTGCGGAGCATGGGCCAGTGCCGGGGCTTGAGGATCTCGGAGCGGGACACCTGCATCCCCTCGAAGTAGTTGGCCGCCTCGATAATGCGTCCCTCGGTGGCGATCGGCAGGCCCAGTGCCTGCGAGATCGGCTGCGCCGTCTCCTGCGCCCGGGTCAGCGGCGACGCCGCCAGGTGCACGATGTTGGCGCCCTCGGCGACGCGGCGGCTGAAGTGGTCCGCGACGGTCTGCGCCATCTCCCGGCCCAGCTGGGAGAGGTGGAATTCCGGGAGCCTGCCGTAGAGGACGCCGTCGGGATTATGGACCTCGCCATGGCGGAGCAGATGAACAGTCGCGTGGGGCATGTGTACCAGTTTCTCAAAGGGCAGGGGCAATGACGAAATCTTCTACGAGGAGTAGAACTCAAGTTTTTTCCGAAATGTTCCCCGCAGGTGGAATAAAAGATGCAAATGCATGTTTATACTGGGTGAGCAGTTAGTTGAGACTTCAACCAATGAGGCCGCGACCGACGATCAGACAACGATCCGAACGAATCACTTACTCAAGGAGAACCACCATGGCACTTCCCGCTAACCTCACCGCCGGCACCTGGACCCTCGACAACTCGCACAGCGAGATCGGCTTCACCGTCCGCCACGCGGGCATCAGCAAGGTCCGCGGCCAGTTCAAGGAAGCCGACGCCACTCTCGACCTCTCCGAGAACGTCGCCGATTCCAAGGTCAACGCCACCATCAAGACCGCCAGCTTCGACTCCGGCGACGCCAACCGCGACGGCCACGTCCGCGGCGAAGACTTCTTCGACGTCGAGAAGTTCCCGGAGATCTCCTTCGTCTCCAACGGCATTGTCGAGAAGGGCGACGCCTACGAGCTGCAGGGCGACCTGACCATCAAGGGCATCACCCGCCCCGTCACCCTCGAGACCGAGCTCAACGGCGTGGCCGTCGATCCCTTCGGCAACACCCGCGCCGGCCTGACTGCCGAGACGACCATCAGCCGCAAGGACTTCGGCCTGACCTGGAACGCCGTGCTTGAAGCCGGCGGCGTGCTGGTCAGCGACAAGGTTGCCATCAACCTGGAACTGGCCTTCATCGCCCCCGCAGCCTAGTCTGCACACCCCGGCAGCGCCGGGCACTTCCGGCCACCGCGGCCGGCCCCTCGAATGCCCCGCACCTCTTCGGATGGTGCGGGGCATTCGCTCATTGAGGTGGCCCCCGGGTGGCAACTCGAAACCGTCAGCGGGTCCGTCTACAGTGAAATTCATGAGCACCACCGGCGACCTTCCCGAGCCACCCAAGCCAGGCGCCAACCGGTTCGCGTGGCCTGCAGACCATCCCCGGAACTTCCGTGAGGTTCTGCCGGTGGGCGGTTACGCGGGAATGTTCATGGTCCCGCCGATGCCTGTTCCACTGAGGATTTCGTACTGGATTTGGGTGGCCGGCGGCCTCCTCGGGCTGCTGGCCGGCGTCGTCGGGCTCTTTGGCGGGTTGGTCCTCTTCGTCGTCTCCCCCGGTCCCGGCATCCTGCTGCTGCTTCTGGTGCTGATCGCCCTCGCCCTCGCGGCGGCCCAGGTGACGCTGGCCATGAAGATGAAGGAGGGCCGGGAGTGGGCCCGGTACGCCCTGACCGTCGCCGCCGGTGTGAGCCTCCTGCTGGCCGCCGTCAGTACCGGGTTGGCCGGGGGCGGGAGCTGGCCCAGTTTCGTCATCTGCCTCGCTGCCACGGTGCTGATGTGGCTGCCGGCGGCCCAGGCCTGGTTCGACGCCGGCAAGTCCCGGACCTGAGGCCGCCGTATTTCACGGGGAGTGCGCGGCATCCGTTCCCGCATAACGGCGCGCGGTCGGGGTACGGTGGGACTATCCACGCTGGGGGCAGGGTCTAGGCGCTGATCCCGGCAGTTCGCCTTCAAATGCAGAGGACCGCCATGACCAACCCGCCAGTCGAGCCCTCCAGCCCTGACGGGCACGAGTCCGGCACACCCCAGTACGGACAGAACCCGCCGCAGTACGGCCAGAACGCTCCCCAGTACGGCCAGCAGGCACCGCAGTACGGGCAGCAGCCGCAGTACGGCCAGAACGCGCCGCAGTATGGCCAGCAGGCACCCCAGTATGGGCAGAATGCGCCGCAGTACGGCCAGAACGGCGCTCAGTACGGGCAGCCGCAGTATGGCCAGCAGCCCCCGGCGTACACCGACGGCCCCTCGCCGTACGGGTACCCGTCCGAGCAGCCGCAGCAGTCAGCCGCGGGCCAGCCGCAGCTGCTCAACACCGCCTTCTGGCTGCTGGTGGCCTCCGGCGTCGTCTGGGTGATCTCGTTGCTCCTGGCGCTTGGTACCCTGGACAACCCCGCGATGCGCAGCACGGTCGAGCAGCAGATGGCCGCCGGCGGCGCGGACATCAGCTACGACAGCATCAAGGGCGCGGTGATGGTCAGCATCATCGTCTTCGCCGTGATCAGCGCCGGCCTGTACGCCCTGGTGGCCCTGAACGTCCGGAAGGGCCGGAACTGGGCCCGCATCCTCGGCACCGTACTGGCGGCCCTGTCGCTGCTGAGCCTGTTCCCGCTCAGCCTCGGCACGCTGGCCGTGGTCCTCGGTGTCGCCGGCATCGTCATCCTGTACATGCCCGCCGTCGCCCCGTACTTCAAGAAGCAGCAGCCGTTCGCCAACCCGTACGGCCAGAACCCGTACGGCCGCTAGACGCCGCGTTCACGCGCCGGGCGCAGGACCCGGACGACGCCGACTGATCAGTCGGCGTCGTCCGGGTCCTGCGCCCTTTGTGCGTGATAGGCGAGGATCTGCAGTTCGGTGGCCATGTCCACCTTCCGCAGGTTGACCCCGTCCGGGACCTGAAGCATCACCGGGGCGAAGCTGAGAATGCTGCGTACCCCGGCGGCCACCACCCGGTCACAGACGCTTTGGGCGACGGCGGCGGGCAGCGCCAGGACCACCATGTTGGCGCCGGTGCGGTGCAGGACCGCTTCGAGGTCGGCGGCGTCGCTGACCCGCAGCCAGCCCACCTCGCTGCCGATCACCATCTGGTCGGCGTCAAGGATGGCGACGATGTCGAAGCCGCGGGATTCGAACCCGCCGTACCGGGCCAGCGCCTTGCCCAGGTTGCCGGCGCCGACGATCGCGACCTTCCAGTCCCGGGTCAGTCCCAGAGCCGCGGCAATGTGCTGGTTCAGGTACTGCACCTCATAGCCGACGCCGCGGGTGCCGTAGGAGCCGACGTAGGACAGGTCCTTGCGGAGGGTGGAGGAGCTGACCCCGGAGGCCTCGGCGAGCGATTCGGACGAGACCCGGTCCACTCCCTCGGACAGGAGCGTGGTGAGGGCGCGCAGATAGAGTGTCAGCCGCGCCACGGCCGCGGGCGGGATTTGCTTGGCGGCTGCGCCGGCACCCGCGGCCAGGGCGCCGGGTGTGGGGTCCAGCGAGGTCACTATCTGCTCCATCGAGTTCTGTTGTCTTCCCACTCTAGGGCCGGGCGACTTCGGCCCACAAAGCAGCGGCGGCCGAACGGCTTATCAGTGCCAGGCTGAGTGACCTGCTCAGTGGCCGGTGCCGAGCGCGCGGGTAAGGGTCCGCGTCAGCCGCGCCTCGTCGATCCGCCAGAAGTCGCGCTGCACACCGTCCACCAGCACCACCGGAATCTCCTCGGCGAAACGCTCACGCAGGGCCGCGTCGTCGTCGATCGACTGCTCGGACCACTCCAGGCCCAGCGCGGCGGTCACCCGGGTCACGGCGTCGCGCGCGTCCTCGCACAGGTGGCAGTTCGGCTTGGTGATGAGGACGACGGCGGGACTGGGCGCCTGCTGCGGGTCGGTGCTGGCCATGGTTTAACGGTAGCCGGGCGCCGCCGCCGTCGTCGACGCAGCCCTGGTCCGGCCCCGACGAAGGTGCCGTGCCCCTCCCCTCGGCCCGGTTTACCCGGCTTTTCGGCCCGGTCCTACGGTGCGGCGGACGGCTCCGATCACGGGGATGCCTGCCGCATTGACTAGACTCGTGGCATGCCCGAGGAGAAGATCGTCGCCGTCGCCGCGCGGACGGCAGCGTCACCGAAGCACGGCGAAGCTGCCTTCTTCGACGTCGACAACACGCTGATGCGCGGCGCCAGCCTCTTCCATGTGGCACGCAAAATGCACCAGCGCGGGGCGTTCACCCTCCGCCAGGCCGCAGGGTTTGGCTGGAAACAGCTGATGTTCGTCTGCCGCGGTGAGAACCTCGAGGACGTCCACGCCGTCCGCGATACCGCCCTCAGCCTGGCGTCCGGCTTCACCGTCAAGGACATCGAGGCCCTCGGCGAAGAGGTCTACGACGAGATGATCGAGTCCCGGATCTGGCCCGGCACCAAGGCCCTCGCCGAACAGCACCTGCGGATGGACCGGCCGGTCTGGCTCGTCACCGCGACGCCGATCGAGGTGGCCACGGTGATCTCCACCCGGCTGGGCCTCACCGGCGCACTCGGCACCGTGGGCGAGATCCACGAGGGCTCCTACACCGGGCGGCTGGTGGGCGACATCCTGCACGGTCCGGCCAAGGCCGTCGCCGTCCGCCGCATCGCCGAGGAGCAGGACCTGGACCTGTCCCGCTGCTGGGCTTACAGCGACTCGCACAATGACATTCCCCTGCTGAGCATGGTGGGCCACCCGGTGGCGATCAATCCTGACGCCCGGCTGCGCCGCCACGCCCGCGAGAACAACTGGCCGGTCTACGATTTCCGGTCCGGCCGCCGCGCCGCGACCCTGGGCCTGAAGGCGGCCACGGTCGGCGGCGCCATCTACGGCCTCTGGCGCAGCTACTCCCGCTTCCGCGGCCCCACCGCCTAAGCTGGCCCGGTTTCCGCTACGGTTCCGGACCGAGGCGGCGCTCCCCCGGATGGGACAGCCCCGGCGTCACCGTTTCCGCTACGGTTCCGGACGGAGGCGGCGGATTCGGACCGGCGCACCCCGGGTCCGGTATGCGCAGGTCCGGAATCGGTGCGGATTTCCCCGAGCGCCGCGGATTCCGCGCCCAAGCCTCAAAGCACGCTGACCCTGATCCGGGCAAAGAAAATGCCCGCTGCCGGAAGGCAACGGGCATTTCACGCTGAACGAAGTATCTCTACTTCTTGTTGCGGCGCTGGTGGCGGGTCTTGCGAAGCAGCTTGCGGTGCTTCTTCTTGGCCATACGCTTGCGACGCTTCTTAATAACTGAACCCACGAAAGTTCCTTACCGGCTAGATGCAGTACCTGCCCGTTGGGAAGTGTCCGCGGGCTTAGCAGCAGACTGAAACAACTGACAGGTTCTTACAATGACGTTAAACGTTCCTTAACAGGGTACCGCCTCCGCGGCCCGCACCACGACCGCGGCCCGGGCAGGGGTGAAGCACGGCCCGGGTTGAACGGCGGCTGGCTCAGGCCGTTTCGGTGTGCCCGTCGACCACAGCACCCTTGAGGTACTGTTCGACGGCGCTTTCCGGAACCCGGTAGGAGCGGCCAAAACGCACCGCCGGCATTTCACCGGAGTGCACCAGGCGATACACGGTCATCTTGGATACGCGCATGACCTCCGCGACCTCGGCCACAGTGAGAAAGCGCGCGTTGGAGAAGTTGGCCTCCGAAGACATTTCCCTTATTCCTTTTGCTCAAGCGAACGGCTGCCCCGTCTGAACGACATGGCGGTGTGCCGATGCTGAGCCATCAAACAACCATGTGCTAGATACTCTAGGGGTTTCTGGTGCCAATGTGAAAGAGTTCCTCAGGAATTGGACAGGACTATTCCGCCGTAAGCCGGTCCCGGCGGGCCCGGGCCGAAGCCGCCAGCTGGTCCAGCACGGACGCCGTGACGTCCCAGTCCATGCAGGCGTCCGTCACGCTCTGGCCGTAGGTCAGGTCGTCGGTCCCGGCGGCGTGCGCGTCGACGTCGAGCGCCTGCGCCCCGCCCACCAGGAAGCTCTCCAGCATCACGCCGCCGATCGCCGCCGCGGACGCCACGCCATTCTCCAGCTGCGCGCCGATTTCCAGGGCCACCTCGGCCTGCCGGTGGTGGTTCTTGCCGCTGTTGGCGTGGCTGGCGTCCACGATCAGGCGCGGGTTCAGCTGCCGTCCGGCCAGCTTGGCGGAGGCGTCCTCGACGTCGGCGGCTGCGTAGTTCGGGCCGCCGCTGCCGCCGCGCAGAATGACATGCGTGTCCGGGTTGCCGGCGGTGCTGACCATGGAGGCCCGGCCCTCGCCGTCAATGCCGAGGAACGCCTGGGCGGCACCGGCCGCGCTGCACGCGTCGAGCGCCACCTGCAGGCCGCCGTCGGTGCCGTTCTTGAACCCGATCGGCATGGACAGGCCCGAGGCGAGCTGGCGGTGGATCTGGCTCTCGGTGGTGCGGGCGCCGATGGCACCCCAGGACACCAGGTCGGCCATGTACTGCGGGCTGATCGGCTCCAGGAACTCCGTGGCGGTGGGCAGTCCCAGGGCGGTGACCTGGCGCAGGAACTGCCGCGCGGCCCGCAGGCCGCCCGCGATGTCGTGGCCGCCGTCGAGCCCCGGATCGTTGATCAGGCCCTTCCAGCCCACCGTGGTCCGAGGCTTCTCGAAGTAGGTGCGCATCACGATCAGCAGGTCCCCGCGGTGCTTCTCGGCCTGGCTGACCAGCCGGCGGGCGTATTCCAGGCCGGCCTTGGGGTCGTGGATCGAGCAGGGGCCCACGATCACCAGGAGCCGGTCGTCGACGCCGTCCATCACCGCGCGTACCTCGTCCCGGCCGCGGGCGACGACGTCGGCGCAGCGCTCGTCGAGCGGCAGGTCGGCAATCATCGCCTGCGGGGTGGGCAGCGGGGTGAAGTCGTTGATCCGCAGGTCAGAGGTGGACTGCTGGCGGGCCGGGGCTGCTTCGATGCTCATGATGGGTCCTGTTCCGGATGGGGAGCGGGCCCTGATCAGAACCCGCCGGAGAAATGGCGAAGGGCAGAGAATGATCTCTGCCCTGTTGGCTCTGAAGGAAAGTTGGATGCGTGTCAGTTAGACGCGGGCCCCTCCAGAGCCAACGAAAAATACGCATACCAACGGTTAGTCATGGCAATGACCATAGCGCCGCGGCCGGACTCCCCGCAAAAGCAGCCCGTAACATTCGCCCGGGCGGACGGTGGTTGAACCGTAAGCCCCGCTGTCCTACAGTGTGGTTAGACCACATGATCCCGGGCCTGCTTCCCGTGATCCATGGACCATGGCATGCAGCGAATTCCAACGACCGACACCGCAATCCACAGCCTGACAGACCCGGAGGCAGCAATGACGCAACCCGTAGGGACCACCAACCCCGAGGCGCCGACCACCCCGCAGGACACCGGAGCGGATGACGCTTCGGGCACCTTCCACGACGGTGTTGGCGCGGGCTCCGGCGCACCGGCCGCCCAGCCGGCGGGCCCCCAGGCACCCGCCCTGCCGGATGCCCTGCCGGATGCCCTGCGGCGCAGGATCCCGAAGTACGCGGACCTGGCGCCACTGATGCAGTTCAAGAAGCCGGAACTCGGCCGTGCCGCCCGCCTCCGCCGCGCCAGCACCATCTGGGACCTCCGCGCCATCGCCAAGCGGCGGACGCCCAAGGCCCCGTTCGACTACACGGACGGCGCCGCCGAGGCGGAGATCACCCTGAACCGCGCCCGGCAGGCCTTCCAGGACATAGAGTTCCGTCCGGGCGTTCTCCGTAACGTCTCGGCCGTTGACCTGGGCACGGACATCCTGGGCAAGGCCTCGCGGCTGCCGTTTGGCATCGCCCCCACCGGCTTCACCCGGATGATGCAGTCCGAGGGCGAGTACGCCGGTTCCCGGGCGGCCGCCGCGGCAGGCATTCCCTACACCCTCTCCACCATGGGCACCGCCTCCATCGAGGACGTGGCGGCCGCCGCACCGGAGGGCCGCAACTGGTTCCAGCTCTACCTCTGGACGGACCGGGACCGCTCGCTGGAACTGATCGAACGGGCGGCGAAGGCCGGGAACGACACCCTCATGGTCACCGTGGACACAGCCGTCGCCGGGGCCCGGCTGCGCGACGTCCGCAACGGCATGACCATCCCGCCAGCCCTGACGCTGAAGACGGTCTTGGACGCCTCCTACCGGCCGGAGTGGTGGTTCAACTTCCTCACCCACGAGCCGCTCACGTTTGCCTCGCTTTCGCGGTACACCGGCACGGTGGCCGACCTGATCAACTCGATGTTCGACCCCACCCTGACCTTCGAGGACCTGGACTGGCTCCGGGAAACCTGGAAGGGCAAGCTGGTGGTAAAGGGCATCCAGACCGTCGACGACGCCCGCAAGGTCGTGGACCACGGGGCCGACGGCGTCGTGCTCTCCAACCACGGCGGCCGGCAGCTGGACCGCGCCCCGATCCCCTTCCACCTCCTGCCGGAGGTCACTGCGGCGCTCCGTTCCGACAACAGTGACGCAGCCGTCATCCTGGACACCGGCATCATGAGCGGCGCGGACATCATCGCGGCACTGGCGATGGGGGCGGACTTCACGCTGATCGGACGGGCCTACCTCTACGGGCTGATGGCGGGCGGACAGGCCGGCGTGGAGCGGGCGATCGAGATTCTGGCCACCGACATGCGCCGCACCATGGCGCTCCTGGGCGTGAGCCGGATCGCGGACCTGACCCCGGACCACGTGCACCTGCTGCAGCGGTAGGAGCGGCCCCCAGAGGAGACACACATCAGGCCGCCATGAACATTCATGGCGGCCTGAGTCGTGCTGTCGGAGTCTTGCGGCCTGAGTCGTGCGGTCGCGGGTTATTTCTTGCGGCCGAACTTCGGCAGGTTGGCCAGCAGGTCCGCGGCGCGGGTTGCGGCGCGGCCCACGGTCCGGCCGATCTGCTGCGGCCGCCGGTCCTCGGCCACAGCTCCCGGAGCTAGTGTTCCGTCGGGCAGGGTGCCGACCGGGAGCGCGACGGCGGGGCTCAGCGAGCTCTCCGCGGGGAGTTCCGTGGGACGGCCGCTGCTGGCCGGGGTTCCGGTGACGGCCTCGGCCAGGGTCCCGGGTGCCTCGGCCGGCGACGCGGCGGACGCGGCATCGACCGGCGCGGCGGAGAACGCGGGCGCGGTAGCGGCGGGTTCGGCGGGAGCGACGCCGTCGAACGTGCCCAGCCACGAGGCGACGTCGGCGAGCGGCCCGGGGTTCAGCGCGTAGTAGCGTTTCTGGCCCTGCGCCCGCATGCTGACCAGGTCAGCCTCGCGCAGAACCTTGAGGTGCTTGGAGATGGTGGGCTGGCTGGCCTCGAGTTCCTGCACCAGCTCCCCCACGGCCTTGTCTCCGTCGCGGAGGGCCATCAGGATCTCCCGGCGGGTGGACTCTGCAATGACGGCAAATACGTCGTCTGTCACCATGCCCTCCACCCTAGCGACATATACGCCGGATGGCATCCACCGGGCGGGCCGGGTTCAGTCGAACCAGGGGTCCAGGCCGTAGAGCGGGAAAACTTCCTTGCGGGTGGCCATGACGGTGCGGTCCACGGCGTCGTTGGGATCGAAGCCGACCTCCCAGGAGCGCCACCAGAGATCGACGTCGTCGCCCATCACCGTGGGCGGCTCCACGCCGTACTTCGCCCCGTACGTGTCCTTGACGTGCTGGCGCCAGTCCTCCGGAACGGGGGTGCGTAGCGGCACCGGGCGGCCGGCGGCGATCGCCACCAGGTGGCTCCAAGAACGGGGCACCACGGTTATGACGTTGTACCCGCCGCCGCCGGTGGCGATCCACCGATTGTCGCAGTAGCGGGCGGCGAGGCCGGCGACGGCGGAGGCCGCCTCCCGCTGGCCGTCCACGCTGATGTTCAGGTGCGTCAGCGGGTCCAGCCTGTGCGAGTCGCAGCCGTGCTGGCTGACGATCACCTCGGGTTCGAACGCCCCGACCAGCTGCGGCACGACGGCGTGGAAGGCGCGCAGCCAGCCGGCGTCGCCCGTCCCGGCCGGGAGGGCTACGTTCACGGCGCTGCCCTGGGCGTTGGGGCCGCCGATCTCGTTGGCGAACCCGGTGCCGGGGAACAAGGTCAGCCCGGTCTCGTGCAGCGAAATGGTGAGTACCCGCGGGTCGTCCCAGAAGATGCTCTGGGTCCCGTCGCCGTGGTGGGCGTCGACGTCGACGTACGCCACCCGTTGCACGCCGCCGTCAAGCAGCCGCTGGATGGCGAGGGCTGCGTCGTTGTAAATGCAGAAGCCGCTGGCCCGCTCACGGGACGCGTGGTGCATGCCGCCGCCGAAGTTCACAGCACGGACCGCGCTGCCGTCCAGAATGGCGCCGGCCGCCAGCAGCGATCCGCCCGCCAGGCGCGCGCTCGCCTCGTGCATCCCGGCGAAGGCGGGGTCGTCCTCGGTTCCGAGGCCGCGCTTCTCATCCGGCGTGGCGGGATCGGCGCTGACGCGGCGGACGGCGGCGATGTAGTCCTCACTGTGAACGGCGGCGAGCTCGGCGTCGGTGGCGACCTCCGGGGCGGCCACCGTGACGTGGTCGAGGTCCAGCAGGCCGAGGCTCCGGGACAGCCGGGCAGTCAGTTCCATCCGCTCCGGCGCCATCGGGTGACTGTGGCCGAAGTTGTACGCCGTCATAGCGGAGTCCCACACCACCGTCGTTGGTAATGCGGCCTGGGCGAGTCCGGGCAGGAAAGTCATCCCTCACAGGCTACCGGAGCGCACCCCCTCCCCCGTCCGACCGCGGAATATAGTGGTTTACTACTGTGGACGCCGTTTCAACCGAGGACAAACCGCACATGAAGCAAAGCCAGTCGAGGTCACCCCACCCGGCCAGCTGGCACCCCGGCCAGCCGGAGCGGGAAGGGTTGTGGATCCTCACCCGGCTGCGCGACTTCGTGGACGACATCGCGAACACGTCCCCGGCACGGCTGGCGGTCACCGCGTTCGCCGTCGTCGTCCTCGTCTTCACCGCCCTGCTCTCGCTGCCCGTTTCCTCGGCCACAGGCCAGGCCACCCCGCTGCACCAAGCCCTATTCACGGCCGTCTCCGCGGTCTGCGTGACCGGCCTGACCGTGGTGTCCACGGCCGTGCACTGGTCCTTTTTCGGGCAGCTCGTGATCCTGGTGGGGATCTTCGTCGGCGGCCTCGGCACACTGACCCTGGCGTCCCTGCTCGCCCTGGTGGTGAGCAAGAAACTCGGCGTCCGCGGCAAGCTCATCGCCCAGGAGGCCATGAACAACGCCGGCCGGCTCGGTGAGGTGGGCACCCTGCTGCGGATCGTGATCGTCACCTCCGTGGTGATCGAGGCGGTCCTCGCCGCCGCGATGGTGCCGCGGTTCCTGTCCCTGGGCGAGAGCTTCGGACAGTCCCTCTGGCACGGGATCTTCTACTCCATTTCCGCCTTCAACAACGCCGGGTTCACGCCGCACTCGGACGGGATCGTGCCCTACGAGACGGACCTGTGGATCCTGGTTCCGCTGATGCTGGGCGTCTTCCTGGGCAGCCTGGGCTTCCCGGTGGTGATGGTGCTCCAGCAGAACGGCCTGAACTGGAAGAAATGGAACCTGCACACCAAGCTGACCATCCAGGTCTCGCTGATCCTCCTGGCCGCCGGCGCCGTCCTGTGGGGCCTGCTGGAGTGGAACAACGTCCGCACCATCGGCAGCATGAGCGTGGGCGACAAGATCACGCACTCGCTGTTCGCCTCCGTCATGACCCGCTCCGGCGGCTTCAACCTGGTGGACCAGAACCACATGGATTCGGCCACCATGCTGCTCAGCGACGCCCTGATGTTCGCCGGCGGCGGCTCGGCGTCGACGGCGGGCGGCATCAAGGTCACCACCATCGCCGTGATGTTCCTGGCCATCGTGGCCGAGGCCCGCGGCGACGCCGACGTGAAAATTTACGGCCGCACCATCCCGGAGGGCACCATGCGGGTGGCCATCTCGGTGATCGTCGCCGGCGCCACCCTGGTGGCCGTGTCCGCACTCCTGCTGCTGCAGATCAGCGGTGCCACCCTGGACCGGGTCCTGTTCGAAACGATTTCCGCCTTCGCCACGGTGGGCCTGAGCACCAACCTCAGCGCCGAACTGCCGCCGGCCGGCGTCTATGTCCTCACCGTGCTGATGTTCGCCGGCCGCGTCGGGACCGTCACGCTCGCGGCCGGGCTGGCACTGCGCCAGCGAAGCCAGCTGTACCACTACCCGGAAGAGAGACCGATCATTGGCTAGTTCCTCAGGCGCCGTCAACCGCCCCGCCCACAATGCCCCGGTCCTGGTGATCGGACTGGGCCGCTTCGGCGCGTCCACCGCCGAACAGCTCGTCAAGCAGGGCCGCGAGGTGCTGGCGATCGAACGCGACCGCACCCTGGTGCAGAAGTGGTCCAGCGTCCTCACCCACGTGGTGGAGGCCGACGCCACCAACATCGACGCCCTCCGCCAGCTCGGCGCGCAGGAGTTCAGCTCCGCCGTCGTCGGCGTGGGCACCTCGATCGAATCGTCCGTGCTGATCACCGTCAACCTGGTGGACCTCGGGATCGAGCACCTCTGGGTCAAGGCGATCACGCCCTCGCACGGCAAGATCCTCACCCGGATCGGCGCCAACCACGTGATCTACCCGGAGGCCGACGCCGGCGTCCGTGCGGCGCACCTGGTCTCCGGCCGGATGCTGGACTTCATCGAGTTCGACGACGACTTCGCGATCGTCAAGATGTACCCGCCGCGGGAGACCGTGGGCTTCACCCTGGAGGAATCCAAGGTCCGGTCCAAGTACGGCGTGACGATCGTGGGCGTGAAGTCCCCCGGCGAGGACTTCACCTACGCCCGGCCGGAGACCAAGGTTTCCGCCCGGGACATGCTGATCGTCTCCGGCCACGTGGACCTGCTGGAACGGTTCGCCGCCCGGCCGTAAGGGCCGGCGGCGGACGATTGCGGCGGCATTCGACGACGGCGGGACGGGCGAGGCGCGCCCGTCAGTCCGTGCCCTTGGCCGCCTTCGCCGCGGCCTTCGCGGCCTGCTTGCTGGCCCGAACCTTGACCAGGGAGTCGGGGTCGACGATGTCCGCCACGGACAGGTAGGCGTCCGCCTGACCGTAGTGCCCGGCGGCCTCGCGCCAGCCTTCGGCCTTGAGGCCGCATTGCTTGCCCAGCAGCGCCAGGAAGATCTTCGCCTTCTGCTCGCCGAAACCCGGGAGGGCCTTGAGCCGGCGGAGCACCTCGGCGCCGTCGGGCTCGCCCTGGGTCCAGATCGCGGTGGCGTCCCCGCCCCACTCCTTGTCCACGGTCTCGGCCAGCGCCTGGACCCGGCCGGCCATGGAGCCGGGGAACCGGTGCACGGCGGGCTTTTCCTTGAAGACCTCGACGAAACCGTGCGGGTCGTAGCCTGCGATGGTGCCGGGCTCCAACGATCCGATCCGGGTGCGGATCTTCTCCGGCCCGGCGAAGGCGGACTCCATGGTCACCTGCTGGTCCAGCAGCATGCCGGTGAGCAGGGCGAAGGCGTCGTCGCTGAGGAGCTTGTCCGCGGCGGCGTCGCCGGTGATGTGCAGTTCCATGCGTGCTGTCCTGTCCGTGTGCGGGTGGGTTGGGTGTCAGCCCAGCTGTTTGGTGATCTCGGCGGCGCGCTCCGCGGCGGCCCGGGCGCCGGCGGCGATGATGCCGGGCAGCCCCTGCTCGTCGAAGGTGGCGATCGCGCGTTCGGTCGTCCCGTTCGGGCTGGTCACCGCGATCCGCAGGGTGGTGGGGTCGGCGCCGGGTTCGGCAAGCATCAGGCCGGCACCGGCCACGGTCTCCCTGGCCAGCAGCTTGGAGAGCTCCGGGTCCAGGCCGAGCTCGACGCCGGCGGCGGCCATCGCCTCGGCGAGGTAGAAGGCGTACGCCGGGCCGGAGCCGCTGACCGCGGAGAGCGCGTCCACCTGGGATTCCGGGATCTCGACGACGGTGCCGACCGCGGCGAAGATGTCCTTGGCCTGCTGCAGCTGTTCCGCCGAGCAGTGCGTCCCGCCGGAGACGGAGACGACGCCGCGGCCCAGGCGGGCGGGCGTGTTGGGCATGGTGCGGATCACCGGCTGCCCGGCCGGCAGCGCTGCCTCCAGCTGCTCCAGGGACACGGCCGCGGCGACGCTGACCACCAGGGTGTCCGGGGAGAGCGCCCCGCTGATCTCCCGGGCCAGCGCCGCGGTTCCCACGGGTTTGACGCCCAGGATCACGACGTCGGCACCGGTGGCGGCCTGCACATTGTTCTCGGGTTCCTCTTCGCCGGCGATCGCGGTGATGCCGGTGTGCCGTTCGGCCAGTTCCGCGGCCCGCCCGGCCCTCCGCACGGTGGCGACGATGTCCGCGGGATCGGTCCCGCCGGCGATCAGTCCGCCCAGGATTGCCTCGTTCATTGACCCACAGCCCAGGAAGGCGATTCGGTTGCTCATGCCCCCATCATTGCAGTCGGCCCCGATTCACAGCCAGCTCACAACTCCGGGCCAGCTTGCTCCCATCCTCGGCCCCTACCGTAGTTAGTACCTCATCAAGAGGGTGCGAGTGATGCAGCAGGCATGCGGATGCCTGCCCCGGCACCGGTCGTCAGCAGCGGGTTTCCCCCATTTTCCCGCGAGCGACGGCCGGTGCTTTCGCGTTAACGAACGGTTCGGAGCGGGGCGTTCGACGACGGCGTCCCGGTGCCCTCCCGGGCGGGGACAGCCCGGCTAGTGTTTCTTGTCCTTCTTGCCGTTGCCTTTTTTGTGGCCGTCCTTCTTCTCGCCGTCGTGCTCGGCGTCTTGATCCTTGTCCTTCTTGGCGGCGTCCTTCTTCTTGTCGTCGTCGTCCGAGTCGTCGCCCCCGTCCTTCTCGTCGTCGTCCGGGGCCTGCAACTCGGCGGGCTGGCTGGCCAGGGCCACGTGGGGCGGTGGCTCCAGGGGCCCCTCGGTGACCAACTGATCCAGCCGGCGAAGGATCAGGCCCTCGCGCAGCGCCCAGGGGCAGATCTCCAGGCTGGGGAACTCGAACATTTCCAGGGCGGCCTCCGCCACGAGCGCGCCGGCGAGCAACTGGGGCGCCCGGGCCTCGGAGACGGCGGGCAGGTGCAGGCGGTCCTCGATCTCCATGGCCGAGATGCGCTGCGCCCAGAGACCCAGGTCCGTGGCGTAGAGCTCGCGTTTGACGTAGGGACCGGCGCCGCTCGGTGCTGCCCCGGCGATCCGGGCCAGCGACCGGAACGTCTTGGAGGTGCCGGCCACGTGGTTGGCCCGGCCCAGGCTCTGGAACTCCTTGACGACGGGTTTCAGGGTCTCCCGGATGTAGTTCCGCAGTTCCTTGACGCTCTTGGCGGAGGGCGGATCCTCGGGCAGCCAGTCGCGGGTCAGCCGGCTGGCGCCGAGCGGGACGGACATGGCCAGCTCCGGCAGCTCGTCCTCGCCGTAGGCCATTTCGAAGGAGCCGCCGCCGATGTCCAGGTTGAGCATGGGCCCGGCACCCCAGCCATACCAGCGGCGCACGGCGAAGAAGGTCATGGACGCCTCCTCGCTGCCGCTGAGTTCGCGCAGCGTCACGGTGGTCTCGTGCTTGACGCGGGCCAGGACCTCGCTGCCATTGGTGGCCTCGCGGATGGCGGAGGTGCAAAAGGCCAGCAGGTCCTCGGCCTTGTGCTTGGCGGCGAATTCCCAGGCCTCGAGGACGAACTCCACGAGCTCGTTCTGGCCGTCGTCGCTGATGTTGCCGTCGCCATCCAGATGCTGGACCAGGGAGAGGGAGCGCTTATGCGAGGCGAAGGCCACCGGCCGGGCGCCGGGATGGGCGTCCACGAGGAGAAGGTGGACGGTGTTGGACCCTATGTCGAGTACGCCTAGTCGCATAGGCACATTATTGCCCGGCGGATACCGGCCGCCTAAAGAGCCGCGCCCGCGGACCACTGGTGGTCCGCGGGCGCTGGTGGGTGCCGGGTCTTAGGCCTCGGTGCCGGCCTCGTCCTCGTCGGCGGGCTTGAAGTCGCGGCGAATGTTGGCCACACCCTCCGGGTCGATCTCGAAGCCGTAGGCGGCGCCGGGGTTGATGACCATGCCGAGCTCGTCGCCGAGGTTGCCGAGGATCGCGGCGCCCTGGGTTCCCAGGATGTTCGGCGCGGCGGCAAGGTACTGCTCCGTGACGCGGCTGGGGTGGGAGAAGACGGCCAGCACGGGGTTGCCGGAGGCGTTGGCCAGCACCAGCGGCTCCACCTGCGAGTCGGGGCCCTCCAGGGTGTCCGAACTGACGATGTAGACCTCATTGTTGAGGAAAGACAGGATGACATCCACCGGGTTGGCATCCGGCTGTTCCCCCCGGGCGAGCTTCTCCTCGAGGTCGTTGAGCGGCTGTGAATCCATGGGTGTGGGCTGTTCAGTCATTGTCCCACTCGATCACTTTGCGGCCCGGGGCGCAATTCCCGACGACGGCGGCCACGGCCCCGGCGTGCCCCGCCGGGGCCCGCATTCCGCTCGCGGGTTCGGCCCGCCGTCGCTGTTTCCAGACGGCGGGCCTGCACCGAACCCGCGCGCCGGACGCCGGACGCGACGCCCGGGACCTACTTCTTGGCTGCGGCCTTCCGGGCCGGTGCCTTGCGGGCGGCGGGCTTGCGCTTGACCGGGCCCTTGGCGCGCTTCTCGGCCAGCAGTTCCACGGCCTGTTCCCGGGTGAGCTCCTCGACGGAGGTGCTCCGCGGGACGGTGATGTTGGTGACGCCGTCGGTGATGTACGGGCCGAACCGGCCTTCCTTCACCACGATGTTCTTCTCCGAGACCGGGTCCGGGCCGAACTCGGCCAGCGGCGGCACCGCGGCACGGGCGCCGCGCTGCTTGGGCTGGGAGTAGATCTCCAGCGCCTGCTCGAGGGTGATCGTGAAGATCTCCTCCTCGGAGCCGATCGAGCGGGAGTCCGTGCCCTTCTTCAGGTATGGGCCGAACCGGCCGTTCTGCACCGTGATGGGGGTGCCCTCGGCGTCCTGGCCCACGACGCGCGGCAGGCTCATCAGCTGCAGCGCCTCGTCCAGGGTCACGGAGTCCACGGTCATCGAGGCGAAGAGGGAGCCGGTGCGCGGCTTGGCCTTGACCGGCTTCTTCGGCGGCTTGGGCTTGCCGTTCTTGTAGTACTCCACCGGCAGGCTGGCCAGCTGTTCCTCGGTCATCTCCGGGATGATCTCGGTGACGTAGGCGCCGTACCGGCCGTTCTTGGCCACCACCGTGTGGCCGGTGTGCGGGTCAACGCCGAGGACGCGTTCCTCGGGGGCGGCGGTCTCCATCAGTTCCACGGCCTTGGCGGCGGTGAGCTCATCCGGGGCCAGGTCCTCGGGGACGTTGGCCCGGGCCGACTCGACGACCTCGCCGGTCTTCGGGTCCACGGTGGGGACGGAGCTCTCCAGGTACGGTCCGAACTTGCCCACGCGCAGGGTGATGCCGTCCGTGATCGGAATGGAGTTGATCTCCCGGGCGTCGATCTCGCCGAGGTTGTTCACGATGCTCAGCAGGCCCGGCTTGGCGTCGGCGCCGAAGTAGAAGTGCTTCAGCCACGACGGGCCGGCCTCCTGGCCGTTGGCGATCTTGTCCAGGTCCGCTTCCATGTCGGCGGTGAAGTCGTAGTCCACGTAGTCATGGAAGTGCTGCTCCAGCAGCCGGACCACGGAGAACGCGATCCAGCTCGGAACCAGCGCGGAGCCCTGCTTCCGGACGTAGCCGCGGTCCTGGATGGTGGAGATGGTGGAGGCGTAGGTCGACGGGCGGCCGATGCCCTTCTTCTCCAGCTCGGCAGTCAGCGACGCTTCGGTGAAGCGCGGCGGCGGCGAGGTCTCGTGGCCGACGGCGGTGATGTCCGCTGCGGTGAGGACGTCGTCCTTGGCCACATTCGGCAACCGGCGGGCCTCGTCCGAGTCGTCGTCGCCGCGGCTCTCGTCCTTGCCTTCCTCGTAGGCGGCGAGGAAGCCGGGAAAGGTGATGACGGTGCCGGAGGCGGAGAATTCGGCATCCCGGCCGTCGGTGGCGATCGCGCCGAGGCGGATGGTCGCCGTCGATCCCTTGGCGTCGGCCATCTGGGAGGCGACGGTGCGCTTCCAGATCAGCTCGTAGAGGCGGAACTCGTCGCCGGAGAGCTGCTTGGCCACCTGCGCCGGGGTGCGGAAGGAGTCGCCGGCGGGGCGGATGGCCTCGTGCGCCTCCTGGGCGTTGGCGGCTTTGCCGCTGTACACGCGGGGCGAGGCCGGGACGTACTCGGGGCCGTACAGTTCGGACGCCTGGCGCCGCGCGGCCGTGATGGCCTCGTTGCTCAGCGCGTTCGAGTCGGTACGCATATAGGTGATGTAGCCGTTTTCGTACAGCCGCTGGGCCACCTGCATGGTGCTCTTCGAGGAGAAGCGCAGCTTACGGCCGGCCTCCTGCTGCAGGGTGGAGGTGGTGAACGGCGCGGTGGGGCGGCGGGTGTAGGGCTTGGTGTCGACGGAGCGGACGCGGAATTCCGCCTCCTGCAGGCCGGAGGCCAGGGACAGGGCGAGTTCCTGGTTCAGGTGGACGACGCCGCGGGCGGTGAGTTCGCCGTCGTCGTTGAAGTCCCGGCCGCTGGCGACCTTCGAGCCGTCCACGGACGCGAGCTTTGCTTTGAACGAGGAAGCCGTTCCGGCGTCGGTGCCGAACTGGCCGGTCAGGTCCCAGTAGGAGGCGGCCTTGAAGGCCATCCGCTCGCGTTCCCGGTCCACCACCATGCGGGTCACGACGGACTGCACGCGGCCGGCGGAGAGCCCGCGGGCCACCTTGCGCCAGAGCACCGGGGAGATCTCGTAGCCGTAGAGCCGGTCCAGCACGCGGCGGGTTTCCTGGGCATCCACCAGGTCCTGGTCCACGTCGCGCAGGTTGTCCATGGCGCGGTGGATGGCTTCCTTGGTGATTTCACCGAAGGTCATCCGGTACACCGGGACCTTGGGCTTGAGGACCTCCAGCAGGTGCCACGCGATGGCCTCGCCCTCGCGGTCCCCATCGGTTGCGAGGTAGAGCGCGTCGGCGCCCTTGAGCTGGGCCTTGAGTTCGGCGACCTTTTTCTTCTTGTCCGGGGAGACCACGTAGTAGGGCTTGAAGTCGTGGTCGACGTCGACGGCGAACTTGCCCACCGAAGTCTTTTTCAGTTCCGCGGGGAGCTCCGAGGGCTGCGGGAGGTCACGGATGTGACCGATGGAGGCCTCGACAATGAAGCCCTCGCCCAGGTACTTGGCGATGGTCTTGCTCTTGGCCGGAGACTCCACAATCACGAGTTTCTTGCCGGTGGGGGCCTTGCTTGGCACGGTGCTCCTACAGAAAAAAGGTTGCTCGGGCAGAACCGCCCATATCCGCCTAGTTCACCATATTTTGCGGAATACCGCGCATTGATGCACAAATGCGCGGCGGCGTCGGACCCGTGCCGACGCTGCTGTGAGGCTAGGCTGCGATGCGGCCGAGGGTCTCCTTCAGCCGTGTCAGCAGGTGGCCCTGCCAGCCACCGGCCATGATGCGGTGGGCGACGGCGTGGCTGGGCTCCGCGGGGTCGAATCCCTCGTGGACGAGGTCCAGCCGCGTCCCCGTTCCCTCCGGGGCCAGGGTCCAGGTGACGGTGCTTTGCAGGTCGTTCCCCGCCTCAGCGTCCCGCCATGAGATACGGAGCAGGCGCCCGTCCCGGAGCTCCAGGACACGGCTGGCGACCAGGCCGCTGAAGCCGACGGCCGGGACCGGGGTCCCGCGCATGATGTAGTCGTGCCCGACGACCGGTTCGAAATTGTTGTCCATGAGCCAGTCGGCGATCAGGGGCGGCTCGGTCAGGGCGCGCCAGACGGCCGCCGGCGGGTGCGGCAGGTATTCGTCCACGTGGATGGGGGCAAGCGGTGCGGTCACGGACACTCTTCCGTTCGTTGGGGGCTTTCAGGGAGTTTTCAAACGGCCGCGGGGCCGCCGCGGTCGTCGGGAATCATCGACCACATGGTGGCCATCCGGACGGCCCCGTCCGGGATCGCGTCCGGCGCCTCGAGTTCGTAGTCGCGCAGCAGCCCGAAGATGCGCTCCGTCAGCTCGGCACGCTGGGCCGGCGTGAGATAGAGCAAGTTGCTGGCCAGCACCACCGAGGCGGGCGGTTCCCCGGATTCGCCGCGCCGCCGCTGCTCATCCCGGGCCTCGGCGTGCGCCTTGACCCGTCGGCGGTAGGCGTCCAGTTCCAGATCCAGGACGGCGAATTCCGGGCTAGCCGGTCCGCCGCCGGATTTGATGGTGAAGTCCGTTCCGGCGGCCTTCCAGCGGCGCTCGCGTGCGTCCCCGGCGGTGGCCGCGGGCACCACGATCCCCCACTTCTGCAGGGCCCGCAGGTGGTAGCTCATGGCGCTGGGGGTCAGACCGGTCTGTGCCGCAAGCTCCGTGGCGGTGCGGCTGACCTGGGTGGAGTACAGCTCCGAGATCACTTCCAGCCGCGCGGCGTGGGCCAGGGCCCGGATGGCCTTGGGGTCGGTGATCTCCACCTTCTGTTCCGGGCGCGGCCTGCGCTTGCCGGCCGGCGCCTCGGCGGAATCCGCCGGCGGGTTCTCTGTCTTCACTCCCCCAGTCTAGCGACGGTTTCCAAACTATGAAAGGAATGCTTGACACTTACCCAGCGCGGACCTATGGTCCAGTTATGAAAGAAACACTTCATAAGGCCTCCGGGCCGGCCGGCCCCTTGTGGCGCAACCACGACTTCCTGCTCGCCAGTGGCTCCCGCTTCTTCGCCGCCGCCGGCATGGGCGCCGTCGTCGTCACCGTCATGCTTCGGCTCCAGGCGGAGTCCGCGGGCAACGGTCCCGGCGCCGGGCCGTGGCTGGTGGCCGCCTACCTGGCCTGCTCCGCCCTGCCCCTGGTCCTCCTGGCCCCCTGGGCCGGGCGGCTCGCAGACACCCGGGATTCACGCACGCTGGCGACGGCGGCATCCCTGGCCAGCGCCGCGGCGGTGGCGGGGATGGTCTTCGGGCTGCGGGAGGGTGCCCTGAACCTTCCGCTGCTGTTTGCCATGACCTTCGTGCTGGACGCGGCCCAGGCCGTGGCGGGCCCCACTTGGCAGGCCCTATTGCCCCGGATTGTTGGCGAGGAGCGCACGCCCAAGGCCGTGGGCACCATGCAGGCCACCACCATGATCGCCGGCATGGCGGGGCCGGCCGCGGGCGGCCTGCTGACCGGCTGGGGCGGCCCCGGGCTGGTGGTGGCGGTGGCCGGCGGCTGCTACCTGGCAATGGGAGCCGGTGCCCTGCTGATCCGCACCCGGCGCGGCACGGCCGCCGAACGCGCGGGGCGGCCTGCCCCGGCGCTGCTCGACGGGTTGCGCCTGCTCCGGCGGGACGTCCTGGTGTGGGCGCTGGTGCTCGGCGCCATGTTCTTCATCGTCGCCGGCGAGGCCACCAACGTCCTCGAGGTGTTCCTGGCCCGCGGCGAACTGGGCGCCAGCGAGGCGGAGTACGGGCTGCTGGCCGCGGCATTCGGGCTGGGCATGGCCGCCGGCGCGGCCCTCGCCGGCCGGATCGGGAACGGACGGAACCGGCTCCGGGCGCTGCTGGCGGCGATGGTGCTGACCTCGGCCCTCCTTGGGG
This sequence comes from Arthrobacter sp. YD4, assembly GCF_030410515.1. Classification (GTDB taxonomy): domain Bacteria; phylum Actinomycetota; class Actinomycetes; order Actinomycetales; family Micrococcaceae; genus Arthrobacter. The sequence continues at coordinate 570,822 of NZ_JAUHHD010000001.1, forward strand.
CGACGGCCCTGGTGCCCACGGTGGCGTGGCTGTTTGCCGCCTATACCGCGACCGGCGCGGCCTGCGGCGTCCTGAACGCCTGCTTCGGGGCGATCACCATCCTCCGGATTCCGGAGACCGGGCGCGGTCAGGCGATGGCGATCCTTGGCGGGATGACGCGGGCAGTGTCAATAGCGGCACTGGCCCTCGGCGGCCTCCTTGGTGCGGCGCTGCCGGTCCGCACCAGCTTCTTCGCCACGGGCACCGCGGGAGTGCTGGTCGCGGCGGCCGTGGCGATGGTGGTCCTGCGCATCCCGGGCACGGAACAATCAGTCGGGACCCAATCAGGCAGGACCCAATCAGGCAGAGACCAGGAAGCCGTCCCGGACCAGGTTGGCGACGTCGTCGAGCAGCCTTTGCCGGAAGGTGCCGCTGTTGTGGCCCTCGTGCCCGCCCAGGAGGGCATCGAGCGCCCCGGCGATCTGCCCGGCGGTGAGCTCGCCGTCGCACGCTGAGACGAAGCCGGCCAGTTCCGTGCTCAGCAGGTTGGTGCGGCGGAGCCCGGCACCCTGGCGCAGCAGGATCACGCCGGGGTGCTCGGCGCCGGGGCGCTGGTGCCGTTCCTCCGTGACGTCGTCGGCCACGAGCAGGTGCGCCGCCGCGACGTCGTGGCCGGCGAGCCAGTCGGCCCGTTCCACCGCCGCCCCGAGGTGCGGCCCCACGGGCTGCTCGATCGGGTAGGTGATCTCCTCGAAGCGGCGCAGCACCGGTCCTGCTTGCGCGGCAGGGCGGCGCAGGAAGATCATGCCGAAGCCGATCGCGGTGACGCCGCGGGAGGCGAAGTCGTCCAGGTAGGCGGCGTAGGAACGGCGGTACAGGTCCCGGTCCCGGCCCTCGGAGGCATCCTGCAGCCAGGTTTCGGCGTACTGCTCGGGACCCACCTGCTCGCGCTGGATGAACCACACATCGGCGTCCTCCGGGGCCCACTGCTGCGGCCGGGCGAACCACTCCTGGCCGGCCGGGACTTCCCAGTTGCCCAGCATCTGTGCGGTGCCTCCGGGCGCCAGGACGGAGGGGAGGTCCCGGACCAGGGCGGCGACGATCTCGTCGCCGGGCAGGCCACCGTCGCGGTAGGTGAACTGGTCCGCCGTCGATTCCCCCGCGGTGCGCGGAGTGATCACGAACGGCGGGTTGGAGACCACCAAGTCGAACTCCTCCCCGGCGATCGGTTCCAGCAGCGACCCGCGCCGCAGGGTGACGCGGCCGGCGAGGTCCTCCGGGTCCAGGTGCAGCTCCCGGGCATTGAGGACCAGGTTGAAGCGGGTGAAGGCCAGGGCACGGTCGGAAATGTCTGTGGCGGTGACGTGCTCGGCGTGGTGGAGCAGGTGGAAAGTCTGAACGCCGCAGCCGGTACCGAGGTCCAGGGCCCGGGCCACGTGCCGCCGGGCGGTGACCTGGACCAGGGTGGTGGATGCCTGGCCGATTCCGAGCACATGGTCGCGGCGTAGCACGCCGGGGCTCTGGTGCGCGGCCAAGTCGCTGGCTACCCAGAGGTCGGCGCCCCCGTTCGGCTGCCCTTCCTCATCTGTCGACGGGTCCCAGCCGTAGGGCCGCAGGTCCACACGGGCCCGGACCAGGTCATCCTCCGCCCCTTCCACGAGGCCGAGTTCGCCGAGGCCGGCGGCGCCCACCGAGGGCAGGGCGGCGTCGAGGGCGGCAGCGGTCTGCGGTTCGGCCAGCAACCAGAGGCGGACGACGGCGGCGAGCGCGGCGGCGGCCGGGTCGGCAGCGACGGCGTCGTCGACGGCGATCAGGGCCGGGATGAGCTGGTCCCGGGCCAGGGCGGCGTGGGCGGCCTCACCGAGGAACGCGGCGACCCCGTCGACGGTGTAGCCGATGGCCAGCAGGTCGCGGGCGAGGGCCCCGGTCAGGTCCGGGAGGTCGCTGCGCGGGGCATCGGGGGTGTTGCCGGCCGTGAAAAGAGTCGAGGAGGTCACCGGTCAAGTTTAGGCGCGGCCCGGGAGCCTCCGGCTTAGCTAACCCCGGCCGGGCCAAGGCTGCCCCTCCACGAACACCCGCAGCGCATCCCGGACGAAGGCCGCGCCGGCAGCACCGCCGTAGTTCGCGGCGAACCGCGGATCCGCCACGTACAGCTCACCCAGGCCCAGGATGTAGGCCTTCAGCCCGTCACCGCCGTCCGCCGCCGGGGTTCCGGGGATGGCGGCAAGCCACCGGACATGGCGGGCGGCCAACTCCTGGGCCGCCGGGCTGTCCGGCGCCCCGCCGGACTCCGCCGCGGCCTTCCAGTCGGCGCTGAGCTGTTCCGCGGCCCGCTTCCAGGCGTCCCGGTCCGTGCCGCCCATCCCCCGCCACCAGGCGTCCGCCCGGGCGTAGGCCTCCTTGCCCCAGCGTTCCTCAACCTCGGCCCGGTGGCGGGTGTGATCGAATCCGTCAAACATTGCCTCTGCCATGATGTCCTCTCCTTTTGTCACTGCCTCGAGGGTGCGCCGGACCGAGGCGATCTGGCGGGCCAGGCGGTCCTGTTCCTGGACCAGCCAGCGCAGATGCCCGGCGAGCGCGCGTTCGGCCTGCTGTTCGTGGGCCAGCGCGTCGGCGATCGCCGGCAGTCCGAGCCCCAGTTCCCGCAGAAGCAGGATCCGTTGCAACCGGAGCAGCGCGGCGTGGTTGTAGTAGCGGTAGCCGTTGCCGCCGGTGCGGCTGGGCTTGAGCAGGCCGACGGCGTCGTAGTGCCGAAGCGCCCTGCTGGTGGTGCCGGCCAGCCTGGCCAGCTGCTGCACGGACCATTCCATGCCGGTTCCCTCCACTTGGTCCCTCCCGACGGCCCTGCCGGGCCGTTTCTTCGAGGGTAAATCTTGACGCTGCGTCAAGGTCAAGGGTGCGGTCGGCGGCCATCGGCCCTGCTGCGGACCCGGTAAGTTGGAAGCATGCCCACTGCTTCCCCGATGCCTGTCCCGCGCCGCCTGCTCCACGGGGCGTACGCCGCGGCGGCCGGCGCCGCCGTCGTCCTCGGCGCCTCCGCCTGCGCGCCCGTCACGTCGGTGGAATCAACGGATGCGAACGCCTGGAAGGCCACGGCACTGCCCTCCGCCAGCGGGATCGTCCTCTCGGACGCGGGGAAGATCCTCAACCGCACCCCCGTGGTGAAGAGCGCCGCCCTCGGGGCCGGCACCTACACGTTGACCATGAGCTGCGACGGCGGCGGCAAGGAATTCTTCGCCGTCAGCCTGGACGGCAAACAGCTGGCGGAGGCTGGAGCGGCCTGCAACGGCAGTCGCGAGACCGCCACCATCAAGGTCCCGGTCGCCGGGACCGTGGCGATCAGCGCCTCCAGCGTCGACGCGCCGCTGATATACGCGTACCAGCTGACCCCCGCGGCCTGACCCCCGGCCTGACCCTAGGGCGGCCGGGCCGCCCGGCCGTGCTTGGGCCTGCAACGCTTGCGCGGGCCACGCCGGGGGAACCCACGGCACCTCACGTCGGCTGCCGGCGGCTAAAATGGCCGCATGACGTTGGGGGGCGCGGCACCGGAGCCGCTGGTACATATTCAAGACTTCCGCATGGACTTTGGCGAGAAGACGGTCATCCGTGACCTGTCCTTCGACGTCCGGGCCGGGGAAACATTCGGCTTCCTGGGCAGCAACGGCAGCGGGAAGACCACCACGCTGCGGGCCCTGCTGGGCATCTATCAGCCCACCGCCGGCACCCTGCACATCGGCGGGAAACCCTTCAGCCCGCGCGACGGCGCCCGGCTGGGGTACCTGCCGGAGGAACGCGGCCTCTATAAAAAGGAATCCGTGCTGGACGTCATGGTGTACTTCGGCCGGCTCAAGGGCCTGGACAAGTCCCGCGCCAGGACGTGGTCCCGCGAGTACCTGGACCGGGTGGACCTCGGCGACAAGGCCGCCACCCGGCTGGACAAGCTCTCCGGCGGCCAGCAGCAGAAGGTCCAGCTGGGCGTCACCATCATGAACGACCCCGAACTGCTGATCCTGGACGAACCCACCAAGGGCTTCGACCCGGTGAACCGGCGGCTGCTGATGGACATCATCGACGAACAAAAACTCTCCGGCGCCACCGTCATCATGGTCACCCACCAGATGGAGGAGGTGGAGCGGCTCTGCGACCGGGTCATCCTGCTCAAGGACGGCACGGCCCGCGCCTACGGCACCGTCTCCGAGGTCCAGGAGCAGTTCGGCGGCACCCGCTACCGGCTCAGCTACTCCGGCACCCTGCCCGCGTCGGCGCGCTACGACGTCGTCAGCGACGCCGGCGGGAACGCCGAACTCTCGCCACGCGGCGGGACGGACGAGGCGGCCGTGCTGCGCGAACTCATCGACCATGGAGTGGCGGTCCGCTCCTTCACCAGCGCCCGGACGTCCCTGGATGAGGTCTTCATCAAGGTCTACGGCGAACAGCCCGAACTAGCGGAGGCCCGGACCCGATGACCCACCACAGCACCCTCCCCGAGGCGCCCGCCAAGGCCGCCCCCGCCCCGGTCCCGCCGCGCCGGCCCTTCGCCCGGCACAACCTGCGCACCGTGATCGCGTTCGAGTTCACCCGGACGCTGAAGAAGCGCGGCTTCTGGATCGCCACCCTGGCCATCCCGGTGGTCATCGCCATCGTGTTCGCCCTGGTCTACCTGAGCAACTCCTCCACCGAGGCCCGCTCCGACGCGCAGAAGACCGCATCCTTCTCCTTCACCTACACCGATGACTCCCGGCTGGTCTCGGACACCATCGCCCGGGCCATCGGCGGCACGAAGGCGTCGGACGCGGAGACGGCCATCCGCGACGTGAAGCAGGGCCGCAGCGACGCCTACTTCGCGTTCCCCGCCGAACCGGCCACCCAGACCGTGAAAATCTACGGCGCGGACCGGGGCATCTTCGAGAACGGCAAGTACGACGCCGTCGCCAAGCAGCTGCTGACCGTCTCGGCGCAGGCCGCCGTCGGCTCACCGCAGCTCACCGCGGCGGCCAGCGGCGACGTCAAAACCGAGGCGCAGACCTTCAAGGACGGCCGCCTGACCGGGGGCATCGGCTCCGCGATCCCGCCGCTGATGTTCCTGGTCATCTTCTACGTCTCGATCATCCTGCTCTCCAACCAGATGCTCAGCAGCACCCTGGAGGAGAAGGAAAACCGGGTCACAGAAATGATCCTGACCACCCTGAACCCCACCACCCTGATCATCGGCAAGGTGGCCGCGCTGTTCATGGTGGGCGCGGTCCAGATCCTGGTGCTGCTGACGCCGGTGGCCGTGGGCTTCCTGTTCTTCCGCGACAAGCTGGCGCTCCCGGCCCTGGACCTGTCCACCATCACCTTCGAACCCGGACCCATGGTGGTGGGGGCGCTCCTGCTGCTGGGCGGCTTCACCGTCTTCACCGGCGTGCTGGTGGCCATCGGAGCCGTCATGCCCACCACCAAGGACGCCGGCACCATCTTCGGGCCGCTGATGGCGCTGATCTTCGTGCCGTTCTACGCGATCAGCCTGATCATCTCCGACCCGCAGGCACCGATCGTGCAGGTCTTCACCTACTTCCCGATGTCCGCCCCGGTCACGGGCCTGCTGCGGAACGCATTCGGCACCCTCAGCCCGCTGGAGTCGGTGATCATCATCGTGGAGCTCCTGGTGGTGGGCGTGCTGATCCTGCGCCTGGCCGCGCACCTGTTCCGGTACGGCTCCATCCAGTACTCCGGCAAACTCTCCATCGCGGGCACGTTCCGGCGCCGCGGTCAGGCACGCGGTCCGGCCGCCGGAAAGTAGCCCTTCGGCCGCGGGCCCCCGACCACCTGGCCCCGGCCCGGAGCGTAGGATCGGGAGGTGAAACGACACTCCTGTGATTCCTGCGGCTCGGCCGTGTACGTCGAGAACCAGGAGTGCCTGCACTGCGGCGCCCGGCTGGCCTACTTCCGGCCCCGCGGCGCCGTCGTCGCCGTCGACGCGGCGGGCGAATACCGGGACGACGCCGGCACCCACTGGTTCCCGTGCGCCCACGCCGGGCTGGCGGCCTGCACCTGGCTCGCCGCAGAGCGCGGCGGTGAGTGCTTCAGCTGCGGACTCACCCGCACCCGGCCCAACGACGACGACGCGAAGGGCCTCACGCAGTTCGTTAAGGCGGAGCGGTCCAAACGCCAGCTGGTGGCCGAACTCGACGCCCTGGGGCTGCCGATCGTGCCCCGGAGCGATGATCCCGACGGTGGCCTGGCCTTCGACCTGCTCTCCAGCGCCCACGAGCACGTGGTGACCGGCCACGCCGACGGCGTCATCACCATCAACCTGGCCGAAAGCGACGACGGCTACCGCGAACGGATGCGCAACGAACTCGACGAGCCGTACCGGACCCTGCTGGGCCACTTCAGGCACGAGGTGGGCCATTACTTCGAGACCGTGCTGGTCTTCGCCGACCGGGACACCACCGCGGCGGCCCGGCGGCTGTTCGGCGACGACACCGAGGACTACCAGGCCGCCATCGACCGGCACTACAGCGAGGGCGCACCAAAGGAGTGGAACGAACGGTTCATCTCCCGCTACGCCACCATGCACCCCTACGAGGATTTCGCCGAGACCTTCGCGCACTATCTGCACATCAGCGACACCCTGGACACCGCCCGCGAATACGGACTCATCCCCGCGGCCGACGGCAGGTCCTTCCGGGAAACGGTGGACACCGAGTGGTTGCCGCTCGCAATCGCCCTGAACCAAATCAACCGGAGCATGGGCGAGGAGGACCTGTACCCGTTTGTGCTGTCACCGGCCGTGCTGGAGAAACTGGAGTTCATCGCCGGGGTGTGCTCCGCGGCGGCGTCCCGGTAAGGGCCTCCGGGCGCGTTCTTCCGGGTGGCGTCCGCGCTCTGGCCGCCGGGCGTTCACGGGCTTAGAGTCGGATTATGCCCACCGCGCCGGCACCGACGCAGCGGCGCCCGCGTGGCCGCCCCGCCGCCGTCGCTCTCGCCGCGGCCCTGGCCTGCGGGCTGAGCGGCTGCGAGTACCAGTACGACGATGGCAGCCGGACGACGGCGACCGGCCCCGTGACGCCCACCGGCGGCGCGATCAGCCGTGACCCGGCGTTGAACCGCCCGGTGATGGGGGCGGAGCTTGAGCAGTGGGCCCGCGAAATCCTGCCGGCCACCACCGCGCAGATCTTCCAGTCCCGGGCCGGGCTGCTCGACGCCGGGGCGGACCGCACCGAGGCCACCGAGCGGCTCCCGGCCGGAACCTACGCCCTGTCGCTGGCGTGCCGGAGCACCCGCCGGGTGGCCTTCACCATCAGCGACAAGGAGAGCGCGCTGGTGGACCTGAGCCTGCGCTGCGGCTCCTCCCGGGTCACCGTGGTGCAGCTGGCCGCTGACTCGGTCCTGACGGTCAAGGTCGAGGCGCTCGCACCGGCCAATTTCGCCTACCGGGTGGGGCGGCTGTGACGCCTGCTTAGTGGCGCCGTCACCGGCGTCGTAGCCGTCAGCGTGGCGCTCTCTTCGTCGTCGCTGCCCCGCGGTCAGGCGGGGCAGCCGTCCGGGCAGCGCAGGGTGGCCGGATCCGAGGCGCAGTCCGCGCAGTACAGGGTCAGCGTGCGGCAGCTGGGATTGGAGCAGTTCTCGAACTTGCTGGTGGGCGCCTCGCACCTTGCGCAGCGGCCGATGGTCTTCGCCTCGTCGCTGAATTCCAGGTGCATGCGCTTGTCGAAGACGTAGAGCGAGCCTTCCCAGAGGCCTCGGTCCTTGAACGCCTCCCCGTAGCGGACGATCCCGCCGTCGAGCTGGTAGACCTCCTTGAACCCGCGGTTGACCATCAGGCTGGAGAGCACCTCGCAGCGGATCCCGCCGGTGCAGTAGGTGACCACGGGCTTGTCCTTGAGCGCGTCGTACTTGCCGGAGTCCAGTTCGCGGATGAAGTCGTGGGTGGTGGCGACGTCGGGGACCACGGCGTCCTTGAAGCGGCCGATCTCCGCCTCGAAGCCGTTCCTGCCGTCGAAGAAGACCACGTCTTCGCCGGCCTGTTTCTTCGCCTCCACGAGGGTGTGCAGTTCCTCCGGGGCCAGGTGCGTGCCTCCGCCGACGACGCCGTCCTCGTTCACCGTGAGTTCCCCGGGCGCGCCGAAGGAGACGATCTCGTCCCGGACCTTGACGCTGAGCCGGGGGAAGTCCTCGGCGCCGCCGTCGGACCACTTCACGTCGATGCCGCGGAAGCCCGGGTACTCACGGGTTGTCTTGACGTACTGCTTGACCGCCCCGATCTCGCCGCCCACGGTGGCGTTGATGCCGTCCTTGGAAATCAGGATGCGGCCGGTGAGGCCGTGTTTTTCGCAGAGGGCACGCTGCCAGAGGCGCACTGCTTCCGGATCGAGCACCGGGGTGAAGCCGTAAAAGAGGACGATTTTGTTCAGAGCCACGCCTTTAAGCGTACTGGGCTTTGCGGTGAGGCCACCCTGCCGGGCGTGGTCTACGCACCTCGTGACAGTGGCCCCGCGGCCCTCGTAATGCGGGTCCGGGGCCCCCATCACGGGGTCCTGTGATGAGGGCGGCAGGTGCGCCCGGCCAACGTGGGAGGGGGTCCGGGACCCGTCCGATTAGCGAGCCCCATCCGCGTGGCAGCAGGCCCGGGACCGGGGCGGCCGCGGCGCCGGACCGACACCCGGGTCACAATTGCGTAAGCAAGCACCCGCTCCCCGGCCGGACCCTGTTGCTGGCGGCGGGGCTGGAATACTCTCATCCCATGAGTCTGGACGCGATGGTTGAAGACACCACCCACCTCCTGGAGGTCTGGGTCGCCGGCTGGGCCGGATGCCGTAGCTACGAGACCGGACGGGAGGGCCGTTTTCCCTCGGTCTTCCGGGCGGACTCGACCGGGGACTGGGAGTATTTCGCCCACGATCCCTCCGACAATGAGTTCTCCGTCCTGGCCGCCAAGACTGCCGAGGCACCGGCCCGGATCCTCACCATCCTCACCAACGACGTGGACCGTTACGCCGGGCTGGCCGCCCGGCACGGGCTGAACGTCACCTCGCAGTCGCAGACCATGATGATCGTGGACATGGAAACCCAGGACGCCGAGGACCCGTGGCTGCCCGACGACGACCTCCGCTGGGTTCCCTCGACGGAGGGCGGTGTCCACCACGCCGTCGTCTACGCCGGTGACCGAGTCGCGGCCAGCGGGCGCGTGTTCGTCGCCGACCACACCGCCGTCTTCGACAAGATCGTGACCGAACCCGGTTTTCAACGCCGCGGCCTGGGCAGCTTCGTGATGCGGGCCCTCGCCGCGCAGGCGTTTGAGCACGACGTCGAGGCCGGGCTGCTGCTGGCGTCCCTGGACGGCCAGCAGCTCTACTCACATCTGGGGTGGACCACGGTCTGCCATGTCCTGATGCTCTCCTCGTCCAACGAAGGGGCCGACCTCTCGGTGGGGTGAGCCCCTTGTGAGCCCGGGACCCGATTTGAGCCCGGGTGAAACAATGTTGGAGTGAATCCGCACGAGTCCCTGATCCCGCTGCTGGGCCGCGGCGCGGACCCGGAGCAGCTCCGGCACGTGCGGACCATCCCCGCCCGCGAGGCCGTCAACGAGCCGTGGCCGGCGTGGACGCACCCGGATCTGGTGGAGGCCTACGGCCGTCTCGGCATCCACGAGCCGTACCGGCACCAGGTGCGGGCCGCCGACCTCGCCCACGGGGGCCGGCACGTGGTGATCGCCACCGGCACCGCCTCCGGGAAGTCGTTGGCGTACCAGCTCCCCGCCCTCGACGCCGTGCACCGGTCCGAGCTGCGGGTGCGCGCCGATCCCGGAAAGATCCACGACGACGGCGCCGTCGCCCTCTACCTCTCCCCCACGAAGGCGCTCGCCGCGGACCAGCTGGCCGCCATCCGGTCGCTGGGGCTCTCCACCGTCCGGGCCGAGACCTATGACGGGGACACGGACCCGTCCTCCCGCCGCTGGATCCGGGACCACGCGAACGTGATCCTGGCCAACCCGGACATGCTGCACTTCGGTATCCTCCCCAACCACGCCTGGTGGGCGCGGTTCTTCCGCCGCCTCCGCTACGTGATCGTGGACGAGGCGCACAGCTACCGCGGGGTCTTCGGCTCCCACGTCGCCAACCTGATGCGCAGGCTCCGCCGGATCTGCGCCTACTACAACTCCGGAGCGGAGGCCGGGGCCGGCACGGGCCAGTCCTGGCCGGTCTTCATCGCCGCATCCGCCACCGCCTCGGACCCCGGGACCTCGTTCGGCCGGCTGATCGGTGCGCCGGTCGAAGCGGTCGCCGAGGACTGCTCGCCGCACGGGGCGACCACGGTGGCGTTCTGGGAACCGGCGCTGACGGAACAGCGCGGCGAGAACGGGGCCCCGGAACGGCGGACCGCCGTGGCTGAGACCTCCGACCTGCTGGCGAACCTGGTCTCCTCACGGATCAGGACGATCGCGTTCATCAAGTCCCGGCGGGGTGCCGAAACTATCGCCTCCATCACGAGACGCCTCCTCGACGAGGTCGATCCCAGCCTTCCGCAGCGCGTGGCTGCCTACCGTTCCGGGTACCTTCCGGAGGAGCGGCGCGCCCTCGAGCGGTCGCTCAGGTCCGGTGAGCTGCTGGGCGTCTCGAGCACGTCCGCCTTGGAGCTCGGCATCGACATCTCCGGCCTGGATGCCGTCCTGGTGGCGGGCTGGCCCGGGACGAGGGCGTCGCTGTTCCAGCAGATCGGCAGGGCGGGCCGGGCCGGCCAGGATGCCGTCGCCGCGTTCGTGGCCAGCGATGACCCGCTTGATACCTACCTGGTGAACCACCCGGAGGCGATCTTTGACGTCTCCGTTGAGGCCACCGTCTTCGACCCGTCGAACCCCTACGTCCTGGGCCCGCATTTGTGCGCCGCCGCCGCCGAGCTGCCGCTCGGACCGGCGGAGGTCCCGCTCTTCGGACCGACGGCGGAGGGGCTCCTGGACCGCTTGGTGGCACAGGGTTATCTCCGGAAACGTCCCGCCGGCTGGTTCTGGACCCACCCGCAGAGCGCAGCCGCCATGGTGAACCTGCGGGCCGACGGCGGCGGACCTGTGAGCATCGTTGATGCCGACACCGGCTCGCTCCTGGGCACCATGGATTCGCCGCAGACGCACTACCAGGCGCACACAGGGGCGGTGTACGTCCATCAAGGCGAGAGCTACGTCGTCGAGGACCTGAATGAGGCCGAGCACTGCGTGGTGGTGCGCCGGGCCAACCCCGACTACTACACGACGGCCCGGGACATAACCCAGATCGAGGTGCTGGAGACCCAGCGAACCACACGCTGGGGAGATGTCGAGGTGCATTTCGGCGATGTGAAGGTGACGACACAGGTGGTCTCCTTTCAACGGAAGGCCCTGATCTCGAATGAGGTGCTTGGCGAGGAACCGCTGGAACTCGGGGCCCGGGACCTGTTCACCAAGGCGGTCTGGTTTGTTATGGACAACCGCTCCCTGACCGGGGCCGGGCTCATCGAGCCGCAGTTCCCTGGGTCGCTGCATGCTGCGGAGCACGCGGCCATCGGGCTGCTGCCGCTGGTGGCTTCCAGCGACCGGTGGGATATCGGCGGGGTCTCCACTGCGATCCATGCCGACACCGGAGTGCCGACGATCTTTGTCTACGACGGCCACCCGGGTGGCGCCGGCTTCGCCGAACGCGGCTACGAGAAGGCCCGCGTCTGGCTCACCGCCACCAAGGAGGCGATCGAGGCCTGCGAATGCGAGTCCGGATGCCCGTCCTGCGTTCAGTCGCCCAAGTGCGGCAACAAGAACAACCCGCTCGACAAGGACGGCGCCGTTCGCCTGCTCGGCATGCTGCTGTCGGACGCCACCGACCAGATGGCCCCCGATACCGGGGGCAGCACCGCTCCGGCGGTTCCGGACGGAGCCCCGCAGGCACCGGCCGTCCAGTAGCAACCGACTGGTTCAAGGACCGGGCGGCCAAGGCGCCGCTGGTGCTTCATGGTGTGCGTTCCCCGGCGGGAGGACCCGCGCGGGCCAGACCGGTGGCAATGCCGAACGGTGACCGTTCGAGGAGTTCGGTGCCGACCTGGACCGTGTCCCCGCCCTCGATACTGCAGGAGCTGATCCGGGCGTCGTTCCGGGCAGCGACCTCCGCGGCGACGGCGCAGGGCTCCCCCGGCGCCAGTCCCCGGGCGGCATCGGCGGCCGCGAGGGCGGCGAGGTCCGCCGCGGCGGCGGCCCGCGAGGCGAGGACCCCCGCCTGGGCGAGCAGCCCCACTGCAGTCCCCGCCACCAGCAGCACGAACACCAAAGCGAGCGCCAGCACGGTACCGGAGCCCCGCTCGGCCCTTAGGACGCGCCTCTCAGTCACGGCCACGACCGGCCTGACACGGCGGACAGAGCGACCGTGCCCTTCGGAATCCCGGGCGCGCGTCTCCGTCACGAAACCCACCGGCCACGCAGATCGGACAGGGCAGGGCTCCCCGCCGTGAGCGGCCAGGGAGCCGTGGGGCTGATCGCGGTGCCAGGCGGATGCCCGGCCGTCGGTGTCGATAGTGCCGCATCGTCGCCGGTCTCCTGGCGGGCCGAGGCTCGGGCCGTCAATGGCCACGGCACTAGCCGGCCCGCGGCGCCCCGGACCGGTCCGGTCACCGTGACGCTGAGCCACCCGCCGTCGGAGGCCACCGCCGCACTCGCCGAGTCTCCGGCCACCTGGCGGACCACGGCGGACACGGACGCCTGGTCCTCGCCGCGGGCCAACGCCCGGGCACCGGCCCTCGCGGCCTCCTCCAGCCTCAGTTGCGTCAGTCCCGCTGCGGCCCCGGTCAAAAGCAGCCCCAGCACCAGCAGCACTGCCGGCAACGCGACGGCGAATTCGGCCGTCACGGCGCCACGTTCGCCGGGAGCAGCGGCTGGACCATGACGTCCCGGCGGTGCAGGCACTCTCCGGTCCGTCGGGGCCCGGCCGTCCGGCCCGAGGGTCATGGGAGGGCCAGCGCGGTCCGGATCACGTTGAGCAGGAATCCGCGCACCTCGTCGCTGCGCATGATCAGGACCAGGAGCCCGGCGAAACCGACGGCGGCCAAGGTCGCAATTGCGTATTCCGCCGTCGCCATTCCCGCCTCCGAACCGAGCCAGGTGCTTCTTCGGCTGCGGCGAGGCGAGACGCTCCGGACGGGAGGTGCCTGCCGGGCCCCGGGATAGATTTCCCGGACCTCGGCCGACGCTGCATCTGCGGAGGAGTCCTCCGGGGCTGCGGGGATCTGTGGATGAAAGCTCATGGATAGTCCTCTCGGGTTGTCCGGCGCGCCGGCCGGCTGCTTCCAATCTCCCCGCCGCGGTAACCCCTCGACAGGTCCGCATACGTCCAAGTGGATAACTCAGGCTGTGGAGGAACTGTGGCCCGGTGCCTGCATCAAGGACCCGAAGGAAGCATGGCCAGCAGTACCGGAACGATGCCCAGACAGACGAAGGCCGGGAGGGAGCACAGACCCAGCGGCACCACCAACCGCACGCCGAGGGCGGCTGCGCGGCGCTCCGCGGCCCTGAACTGCTGCCGGCGCATCCGGGCCGCCTGCGCGTACAGCATGGCCGACGACGGCGCCCCGGTGACCGCCGCGAACCGCAACGCCTCCCGCAGGGCCTCCAGCTCCGCCGGAAGCCCCGGCGCACCCCGCCAGGCAGTGTCCCAGTCGGCACCGAGGGCCAGAGCCGCAGCCACCGGCCGCAGATGGACGCGTAACTCGGGGTCGGCTCGGCCGGCCAGAAGCTCCAGGGACCGGCCGAGGCCGGCACCGGCGTCGAGCATGGCCCCGATCAACTCCATCATCATGGCGGGATCCCGCAGGCCGCCAGTCGGTTCCGGAGGCTGCCCGCCGCCCGGATCACGGCCGCACAGCGGATCTCCCACGGCTCCGTGCCGCGCCCGGGCGAGCCACCGCCGCGGCAGCATCGCCCGGTCCAGGAGCAGGACCGTGGCGGCCACGGCGAGCAACAGGGCTACGCCAAGGCTCCCGGCGGGCGCGGTCACCAGCGGTGCCCCTCGGCGGAGCGGACCAAGCGGCCCGACCAGATCCTTCCGGCCGCTGCGAGGCCGGCACCGGCCGCCAGGCAGAGCAGGCCGAGCGGAGTTCCGAGCAATATCCCTGCCGCGTCGACTCCGAGCAGCATGGCGAGTGCGAGGCCTGCAAAAGGCAGCCACGTCAGGATGGCAGCGGTTGCCTTGGGACCGGCCAGCGCGGTCCGCCGGGCGCCGGCAGCGTCGTCGCCGGCTTCGAGGTGTGCGGCGTAGCGGGTCAGGATGTCTGACAGTGGGCATCCGCTGGCTTCGGCAATGTCGAAGCAGGCGGCCAGTTCCAGCCAGACGCCCCGCTCCGCAGACTGTCCCGCCGGTTGCCGGCGGCCCGCCGCGGTTCCCTCCTCGCGGGCCAGCCGTCGGCGGATGGCCCCGCCAATGGGAGCCCCTTGTCCGGCCGCGGCCCGGGCTGCGGACAGAAGCTCCAGCGATCCGGCGCTCAGCGTGGGCATCCCCGGTCGGCCTCCGGTCAGCGGGCGCACCCGGCGGCCGGGTGCGGGGCCAGGATGAGGGGCCGTCGGAACGGGCGCGTGGTCTGCGCCCGAGCCGGCGTCGTCATACCGTGCCCCGTGCAGGAGCCAGAGCTCGTCCCAGACACGCCCGACGGACCGCCCACCCTTGAGCAGGGCGGACAGTTGTTGCACCAGGACGGTCATGGAGGCCTCCTCGGCACCGGCGTCCCGCCGCCGATGAAGGAGCCGAAGGGCGTTCCGGACCGGGCCACTATCCGTACCGGGCACAGCCGGTCGATGCCCCGGTCCCGGCGGCGCCGATGGATCGGCGAGCGCCACACGCATCCGCCGCCGGGACGGGCGGACGGAACCACTCAGGACCCCGACGGCTAGCGCCAAGGCCACACCCAGCAACACAGTCACGGCGTCGTTCCGGGCAGGAAGAACCCCGGCGCCTCCGCACCCTCATCAGGAAGCCCCGGCGGCAAGGAGCCGGTGACCGCCGTGACCGGCAGCCCGAGCCGGGCGGCCAACGCCGGCCACGCCGGGCCGGCCCGCACGGCGCCGTCGGCCGATTCCAGGGCGGTGGCCACCACGAGTCCGGAACCGTCGTCCCGCATCAGCCCCACCGATGCCACCTGCCGTCCGTGACGGGTCCGGTCCAGGTGCACCACCGCGTCGAGGGCGCTGGCGGCCTGCAGCCGGACGGCGTCCGGGCCGAGTCCGGCGAGCGCCCCGAGCGCCGTGAGCCTGGCCGGCACGGCAGCGGCGGTATTCGCGTGGATGGTGCCGCCGGCTCCCGTGTGGCCGGTGTTCATGGCCGTGAGCAACTCCCGGACCTCCGCCCCGCGGCACTCTCCGACGATGAGCCGGTCGGGCCTCATCCGCAACGCCTGCCGGACCAGTTCGCCCAGGTCCACGGCACCGCCGCCCTCAATGTTGGTATGCCGCGACTCCAGGCACACGACGTGCGGATGCACCGGGTTGAGTTCCGCAGCGTCCTCGATGAGCACCAGCCGCTCCCTGGGACTGCAGAGCCCCAAAAGAGTGGCCAGCAGCGTCGTTTTCCCGGAGCCCGTGGCGCCGCTGATCAGGAAGCTAAGCCTCCGCTCCACGATCCGCTCCAGCACGGTCCGCAGCAGCGGCCCGAACAGGCCGGCACGCCCCAGTTCGTCGAGGGAGAACACGGTGGCCCGGCGGATCCGCACACTGAGCAGCGTCCCACCGGTGGAAATGGGCGGCAAAACCGCGTGCACCCGGAAGCCACCCTCCAGCCGGACGTCGACGCACGGGGAACTGTCATCGAGCCGTCGCCCGCCGGCAGCCACCAGCCGCGCCGCCAGCGCACGGACCTGTGCCTCGCCAGTGAAGGTCACCGGTGCGCGTTCCAGGCCCCGGCCGCGGTCCAACCAGACGGAGGTCGGCCCGTTCACGAAGATGTCGGTCACCAGCGGGTCCCTCACCAGCGGTTGCAGCGGGCCGAGCCCGGTCAGCTCCGCGCTGATGGTTTCCACGGCGGCCAACGAGCCGGCGGTGCCCAGCAACCGTCCGCTCGCCTGAACGGCGGCCGCCACCCGGGAAGCGGTGACCGGTCCGGCGTCGGCCAGGACCGAGGTCCGGACGGCTTCGAGCAGCCCCGCATCGGGGCCGGGGCTGACCTCCCGCTGCCGCCGTTGTCCAAGGCTTGGCGCGTCCACCGGACCAGCCGCGGCGTGGGCGCTCACGGGACCGCCGCGCTCGCAGCATCCAGGGCCGCCGCGGCAAACCGCTGCACGCTGCGCCGGTTCCCGGTCTCCAACAGCCGGCCGAGCTCGGTGGCGGCGGCGATCCCGCGGATTTCGGGCAACACGCCCGCCACCGGCAGCCCGACGCATTCCGCCAGCAGCTGCTCGTCGACGGCGACGCCGGGACGGTTGCGGACCACCAGGGAGGTCTCCACCGGCGGCAGCTCGGGAACGAGCCGGGCCGCGGCCACGGCGGCGCGCAGCTGGGCCGGCAGAACGACGAGGAGCCTGTCGCACTCCCAACCAAACGCCCGCAGCGCCTCCCGTCCGCGGCCGGTATCCACCACCACGAGCTCATAGCCGCGCCGGGCCGCGTCCAGCACCACCGCCGCCGCGGCGGGCCCGAGCGCCGGGCCCGGTTGCCGGTTCCCGGGCCACGACAGGAAGGAGAAACCCCCAATGACCGGCAGGGCGCTGTGCAGCGTGGCCGGGTCGATACTCCCGCTGGCATCCGTGAGGTCGGGCCAGCGGAGGCCGGGTTCCTCCTCGGCGGCCAGCGCCAGCTCCAGACCACCGCCCCAGGGGTCGCCGTCGACCAGCAGTACCCGGACGCCCTGGCGAGCGGCTTCCTGGGCCAGCCAGACCGCCGTCGTGGTCGCGCCAGCGCCGCCGCAGCCGCCGACGATGCCGAGGACGTGACCGCCCGGCTCTTCGCTCCCGGAACGGCTGAGGTATTCGGCCAGCCACGGGCCGCCCTCGGGGAGCACCGCGACGCGTTCGGCTCCCACGGCGGCGGCCAGGCGCCAGAGCCCGTCCCCGTCACCGCTCAATCCAACGACCACCGCGGGTGCGCGCCGCCGGTAGGGCAGCTCCGTGATGTCACCGCCCACCAACACGGCTCCGGCCACGGCCCAGTAGGCCGCTGCCTCCTCGACGCCGGCGACGCAGGTCAGCTGCCGCCCGGTAACCGCCACGATGCGCTCGACCTCCAGGCGCAGTGGCTCGGACGCGGTCACCAGCAACGTGTCGGCGGCGCCACCGGCCTCTTGGGTGTCCGGCAGCCACCGGGGCTCCCCCGGACCCGCCCTCCGGCCGCCGGCGCCGGTGCCCTGCCACGGCGGGCCGGGAAACGGCACCCCGGCCGTCGATCGCTCCGGAGAAACACTCGTCAGCTCATGCCTGTTCATGGGTCCACCATCCCCACCATCGCGGCGGAAGGAGAGCCGCGGACGCTCTTATGTGGACAACCGGGTGCTATGTGGAGGACCGGCCAAAGCGCCGTGACCGGACGGGCCCGACCACAGGGCAGAATTGATCCCATGCATGTGCTGCTCGCCGCCCACCCCGACGGCGCAGCCCTCCAACGCCTTACCCCGGATGGCGCCCCGGATCCCGCCGCGCCCGACATCCGCGTGGTGCCCGCCGCCGATCTGCCCGGCGTCGTCCGCACCCTGGAACGGCAGCGGCCCCGCTGGATCTGGCTCCGCACCCAGGACTGGTACCCGTCGCTGCTGGCCGCCGGTGTCGACGTCGAACGCTGCTACGACCTGACCCTGTGCGGGGCCATTCTCGCCCACGCCGAATTCACCGCCGGGACGCCCTATGCGCGGGCGGCCGAAAAACTCACCCAGGATGGGGACGAGCAGCAGCCGCCCCGGATGCTGCAACCTCCGCCCCCGCCGGCGGATCAGGGCGCCCTCTTCGATGATCTGCTGCCCGCCGCCTCGCCCCGGCATTCCCCCGAGCAGCTTCGAATCGAATACGCCGCCCAGCAGGAAGCCCTGGCCGGTGCCCCGGACCGCGGCGACCGGCAGAAACAGCGCCTGCAGCTCCTCCTCGCGGCCGAATCCGCCGCCGCGATGATCGCCGCGGAAATGCAGCACGCGGGGGTGCCCTGGCGCGAGGAATTGCACGAACAGATCCTCGCTGACTTCCTGGGGCCCCGTCCCGCCCCGGGACACCGGCCGGCCAAACTCGAGGCCCTGACCGTCGAACTGCGCACCCTCCTGCAGTCGCCCGCCCTGAACCCGGACTCTCCGCAGGACCTCATGCGGGCCCTTCACCGCAACGGCATCGAGGTCAAGAGCACCCGGCAATGGGAATTGAAGGAGGCGAAGCACCCGGCGATCGGGCCCCTGCTGGAATACAAGAAGCTGGCCCGGCTGTACACGGCGAACGGCTGGGCCTGGCTGGACGCCTGGGTCTCCGGCAGCCGCTTCCGGCCCGAGTATGTGGTGGGCGGCGTCGTCTCCGGGCGCTGGGCCTCGCGCGGCGGCGGAGCACTGCAGATCCCGCGGCAGATCCGCGGCGCCGTCCACGCCGACCCCGGCCATAAACTGATCGTCGCGGACGCCTCCCAGCTGGAACCGCGAGTACTGGTGGCGCTCGCCCAGGACGCCCGGATGGCCGACGCCGCGCGGGACAAGGACCTCTACGCGGGCATCGCGGCGCAGGGATTCGGCGGCGACCGCGCCAAGGCGAAGGTGGCCCTGCTGGGCGCGATCTACGGGGCCACCTCGGGCGAATCGGGACGGTTGATGCCGCAGTTGGCCCGTACCTACCCGCAGGCGGTGGGGTTCGTCGAACAGGCCGCCCGCGACGGCGAGGCGGGCCGGACCGTGACCACGCGCCTTGGCCGCAGCAGCCCGCCGCCCTCCGAACGGTGGCTGCGCAGCCAACGCTCGGCCACCGCGGAGGAGCAGCGCCGCGCCGAGTCCCTGGCCCGTTCCCGCGGCCGGTTCACCCGCAACTTCGTCGTGCAGGGCTCGGCGGCGGACTGGGCGGCCTGCTGGCTGGCGGAACTACGACGGCGGTTGCGCGCCATGCGCGCCGGCGGCGGTCCCGTGGGGGAACTGGTCTTCTTCCTCCACGACGAGGTCATGGTGCACTGCCCGGACGACGCCGTCGAGGCCTGCACCCGTGCCATCGAGGAATCAGCTGCCGCGGCCAAGGACCTGTTGTTCGGTCCGATCCCGGTGGAATTCCCGGTGAGCGTCGCCGTCGTCGACTCCTACGACAACGCCAAGTAACGCCCGCAGGCCAACGCCCCGCTCCCCCGGGACCCGCTGCGTAACGTACCCGGCGGTAGCGTTGCAGCGCCGGTCGGGGCCTTGTTACGTTCACAAAGTCCCCCGTCGACACCCGGCCCTCCGGCCGGGCGCGCGGAAGGGACCACATAGTGATGCAGGCAGGAAACGAGGGGACAGCAACGTGGCTGGCACATTCGAAATCGCGGCGGCCGGAAACGAGTCGTATTACTTCACGCTGACGGCGCCGGACGGCACCGTCGTCGCCGTTTCGCCGCTGTACCACAGCCTGCGGGGAGCCGCCGCCGGGATCACCGCGGTGCGGGAAAACGCCGCCACCGGACTGGTGGTGGACAATTCCGCCACGCCTGTCTAGGCGTCCACCCCGTGCAGGCGGGTCCGATCCCACGGGACGGACCAGCCCAGCTGGTCGAAGAGTTGGTTCAGGATCATCCCGGTGAATCCCCAGACCACCACGCCGTTGACGGCGAAGGCGGGGCTCTTGAACGTCTGCCCGGCGCGGCTGACGGTGGCCATGATCCGGTTGTCCGGATCCAGCAGGTCCCGCACCGGCACCCGGAACACCTGGGACGACTCGCCATAGTCCACCACGCGCACCGGCGACGGCGACGCCCACCAGCCCAGGACCGGCGTGACCAGGAAGTTCCCGCGCGGCAGGGCCAGCTCCGGCATGATGCCCAGGACCTCGACGCCGGCGGGATCCAGGCCTGTCTCCTCCTCGGCTTCCCGGAGCGCGGCCTCGGTCACCGTCTCGCCGGGGTCGATGCCGCCGCCGGGGAAGGCCACCTGGCCCGGGTGGTCGTCCAGGGTCTGGGCGCGCTGCAACAGCAGGACGTCCAGGTCGGCGGGGGCCAGCAGTTTGACGGAGGCGGCGGGGACGTCGTCGAGGGACCCGAACAGCATCAGCACCGCGGCGCGCCGCACCCGCTCCCCCGCGGACACGGAGAGTTCGCGCCAGCGCGGGTCCGGCGGTGGCGCGGTTCCGGCCTCGACGGCGGCCACCAGGTCGATCAGGTCCTGCCGGGCCGTCATGGCGTCCTCCGCTGCGATTCCATCCGGATTTCCGCGGCCCGGTGGGTTTCGGCGAGCAGCTTCCCCAGCAGCTCTTCCTGGCCGGGTGCCAGCTCGTACTTGAGGAGTTTGCGGGCCTTCTCCGGATCCGTTTCGCCGGCCCCGTAGCTGGGGCACCAGTTGGCCACCGCGCAGGCACCGCATGCGGGTTTGCGGGAGTGGCAGACGCGCCGGCCGTGGAAGACGACGCGGTGCGAGAGCATGGTCCAGTCCCGGGGTTCGAACAGTTCGGCGACGTCGGATTCGACCTTGACGGGGTCGTCCGAGTCGGTCCACCCGAAGCGCCGGGCCAGGCGGCCGAAGTGCGTATCCACGGTGATTCCGGGGATTCCGAAGGCGTTTCCGAGGACCACGTTGGCGGTTTTTCGGCCGACGCCGGGAAGCGTCACCAGGTCCTTGAGCCGGCCGGGCACCTCGCCGTCGAACTCGTCGACGAGCCTGGTGCCCAGCGCCATCAGGCTCCGCGCCTTGGCCCGGAAGAATCCGGTGGGTTTGATGATCGCTTCCAGTTCGGCCGGTTCCGCCTCGGCCAGGCTGCGCGCGTCCGGGTAGCGGGCGAACAGCAACGGCGTGATCTGGTTGACGGTCACGTCCGTGGTCTGGGCGGAGAGCACCGTCGCGACCACGAGTTCGAACGGGTTGCGGAAGTCCAGTTCTGCGTGGGCGTAGGGGTACTGCTCGGCCAGCGCGCGGTTGATGCGTCGGGCCCGGCGCTTGAGCGCCAGCATGCTCTCGCCGGAGGCACCCCGGGGCGCACCGGCCGCGCCGGTGCCCGCCCCGGCCGCCGCCTGCTTCCCCGACCTGCTGGCCACGGCGGGCCTAGCCGCGCTCGATGTTGCTGAGGTCCCGGAGCACTCCGACGCGTCCGTCCGTGTGCTGGACGAGGAATTCATGGCCGCGGTCTTCGAGCGCCAGCACCCAGCCGCCGGGCTCGACCACGAAGGACGGGGTCCCGGTGCGCTCATCGACGGCGGTGCGTGGCTGGGCGACGGCGAACCAGAAGGCCTCGTAGGCGGGCTGGGCACTCCCCTGCTCGGGACGGCTGGCCGGGTCGACTGTGGCACCAATGGGTTCCTGCTGGCGGACCTGCGGCGTGAGGGCCGTCGGGGCGTCGTGACCGGCGGGCGGGACTGGCGCCGCGGCGGCGTGGGTCTGCTCGGAGGCGGGGGCCGCGTCGGCCTGCTTGCCGGCGGGGGCCACGGATTCGGAGGGGACGGATGCGCTGGCCCCGGCCGGTGAGGACCCAGCCGCCGCCGACCCAGCCGCCGCGGTTGCGGCCGGGGCTGGGTGGGCTGCGGTGGCTTCCGCGGCTTGAGCCGCAGGCGCGTGGACCGCTTCGGGACGGGCGGCGGCCGGCGCGACGACGCCGTGGGCCTGGGTGGCGGGCTCGGCAGCCGGGCGGGCGGCCTGGGCGGCGTCGCGCGCTTCGTATCCGCGGGGGGCCGGTTCGGGGGCCGCGCTGCTAGCGGGGCCGCCGGAGGGGCTCATCCGCTTGGCCCAGCCGGCCAGGGCTGCGCCCGGCTTGGAGGCGGAGCCTTCGGCGGCCGGCTTGGCGGCCTTGGGGGCACGGGGGCGGCGGACCGGGGCGGCAGCCTCGCGGGCGACGACGTGGGCGGGGGCCTCGGCGCGGTGCAGGAAGTCGCCGGCGAGCGCCGGGATCAGGCGGCCAAGGACCGTGGCGGTGAAGAGACCGATCGCGCCGATGAGGCCCAGCAGCATGCTGGGAACGAAGGCGCCGGCGGCGGCCAGGAAGAAGAACGCCACGCTGAAGCTCGCGACGACGGAGCCGAACTGGTCAACAGACAGGGATCCGACCCGGAGCCGGGTGCCCGGGCTGACCCGTCGGGCGACGAACAGGGCGGCGACGATCAGCGGCAGGAGGATCCCGAGGCCCAGGAAGAACAGGCTGCCCAGGTTCCAGAGGTTGTACCGGACCGCGAACATCGGGATCAGGGAGGCGACGAAGAGCACCAGGACGGACCCGAAGACGGTGAGGTCCCGGACGGTGAACGGGCCGGCAACAGCCTCGTTGTTCTTGATGTTCGGCTTGTCCACGGTGAAACGCGGCTGCTCCGCCCTGCCGTGGGACGGCGCCTGCACGGAGGACTGCTGCTCCGCCGGTCCGTCGGTGCGGTTGGGCGCGCGGAGCTGCCCGTTGCCTTGCTCGTTCATTCTGTTCTCCTTAGCGTGGCCGCACCCTGGACAGTGCGGCCTAACGGCAGGCAAAAAAGGGACCCTTAGCGGTCCCCTTTGCCCCCATCGGATGTCACGACTTCATCTCAGCCTAACCAAGTGCCGGACCGATCACTAGCTGACCGGCCGTCACTCCAGCACCAGATTGCGAAGTCTTTCGCGGCGGCTCCCACGGCGCGGCCGCCCCCGGCGGAGCGCGGCACCGGGGCGCCGCTCGGCGCTAAATAAACACCGTTCGCGGCGGTCGATGTGACGGGGCACACGTTCTGTCAGGGCCGGGCGCTAGGGTGTATTTCGGAACAGCACACGAGGCACGTCCGTGACCGGCCGGTGCCCGGAGCCGCGCAGGCGGCACCGGGAGCGGTTGAGCACGGCGTCCGCGCAGCACGGATCGATGAATGATGAGGTTCACCATGTCCCAGCAGACCCCCGGGTCCACCGTCCCCGCCCGGCAGGGCGACGCCTTCGAAAACCTGTCGCAGGAAAACCGGAAGTTCGCCCCCTCGGCGGAGTTCGCGGCCAATGCCGTGGTCACCGAAGCCGAGTACGCGGAGGCCGACGCCGACCGGCCGGCGTTTTGGGCCAAGCAGGCCCGCAGCCTGCTGAGCTGGAACAAGGACTTCACGCAGACGCTGGATTGGTCCGATCCGCCCTTCGCCAAGTGGTTCGTCGGCGGCGAAGTCAACGCCGCGTACAACGCCCTGGACCGGCACGTCAAGGCCGGCAACGGCGACCGGGTGGCGATCCACTTCGAGGGCGAGCCCGGCGACACCCGGACCTACACCTATGCCCAGCTCACCGAGGAAGTGAAGAAGGCCGCGAACGCCTTCGAGTCCCTCGGCATCGTCAAGGGCGACCGGGTCGCCGTCTACCTGCCGATGATCCCCGAGGCGGTCATCACGCTGCTGGCCTGCGCCCGGATCGGCGCCATCCATTCGGTGGTGTTCGGGGGCTTTTCGGCCGAGGCACTCCGCTCCCGCATCGACGACGCCGAGGCCAAACTCGTCGTCACCGCCGACGGCACCTACCGCCGCGGCAAGCCCAGCCCGCTCAAGTCCGCCGTGGACGAGGCCCTCGCCCACGAAGGTGACGGCACCGGCCACACGGTCCAGAACGTGGTCGTGGTCAAGCGCAACGGCCAGGACGTGGACTGGCACGAGGGCCGGGACCACTGGTGGTCTGACACCGTGGATGGCGCCTCCGCCGAGCACACCGCCGTCGGCCACGACTCAGAGCACCCGCTGTTCATCCTCTATACCTCCGGCACCACCGGGAAGCCCAAGGGCATCCTGCACACCACCGGCGGCTACCTCACGCAGGCGGCCTACACCCACCGCGCTGTGTTCGACCTGCACCCCGAGACGGACGTGTATTGGTGCACGGCCGACGTCGGCTGGATCACTGGCCACTCCTATGTTGCCTACGCGCCGCTGATCAACGGCGCCACCCAGGTGATGTACGAGGGCACGCCGGACTCCCCGCACCCGGGCCGCTGGTGGGAGATCGTGCAGAAGTACAAGGTCTCCATCCTTTACACCGCCCCGACGGCCATCCGGACCTTCATGAAGTGGGGCAAAGACATCCCCGGCAAGTACGACCTCTCCTCCATCCGGGTCCTCGGGTCCGTGGGCGAACCCATCAACCCCGAAGCCTGGATGTGGTACCGCGAGGTCATCGGCGCCAACGCCGGAGCCAACGGCGAGAAGAAGGAGAATCCCGCACCGATCGTGGACACCTGGTGGCAGACCGAGACCGGGGCGCAAATGATCGCCCCGCTGCCCGGGGTCACGGCCACCAAGCCCGGCTCCGCGCAGGTGCCGCTGCCCGGCATCGCTGTGGACGTGGTGGATGAGGCGGGCGAGTCCGTCCCCAATGGCGCCGGTGGCTACCTGGTGATCCGCGAGCCGTGGCCCTCCATGCTGCGCGGCATCTGGGGTGACCCGGAGCGGTTCAAAGACACGTACTGGTCCCGGTTCGAGACGATGTACTTCGCCGGCGACGGCGCAAAGAAAGACGACGACGGCGACATCTGGCTGCTGGGCCGGGTCGACGACGTCATGAACATCTCCGGCCACCGGCTCTCAACGGCCGAGATCGAGTCCGCGCTGGTGTCCCACCCGGCGGTTGCCGAGGCCGCCGTGGTTGGCGCCGCTGACGAGACCACCGGCCAGGCCGTCGTGGCCTTCGTCATCCTGCGCGGCGACGCCGTGGACTCAGGCGACGCGATGGTGCAGGAACTCCGCAACCACGTGGGCAAGGAGATCGGCCCGATCGCCAAGCCCAAGACCATCCTGATCGTCCCGGAACTGCCGAAGACGCGGTCCGGCAAGATCATGCGGAGGCTGCTCAAGGACGTGGCGGAGGGCCGCGAGGTGGGAGATGCCACCACCCTGGCAGACAACACCGTGATGGCACAGATCGCGGCCTCGCTGAAGAAGTGACCGGCCGGCGGCCAGAAAAGCCTCGGCCCGGGGCTGCTGCGGTGGTGGGCGGGAGACGGTGGAGCGTCTCCCGCCGCATCGCCGCGCCGGCCCCGGTGGTGTGGCGCCTGCTCACCGACATCAGGTTCTGGCCGCTTTGGGGACCCTCGATTACCGGGGCGGAGCTGGCAGGGCACCGCCCCGGCGGCGGGGAACACCTGCTCCGCGCCGGGAGCCGGGGCAGGGTCCGGACCGTGGTAGGCGTGAGCCTGCCCTTCGCCGTCACCTCCTTCGAGGAGGGCGCCTCTGACGACGGTTCCTTTGACGGCCGTTCCCCTGAGGTTGGCCGGGCCTGGTCCTGGGAGGTGGCAGGTGTGGCCGCCACCGGACACCGCGTCGGCGCCGCCCCCGGCGGCTGTCTCGTCACCTTCACCGTCCCCTGGTGGGCACCCCCGTACCTGCTCGTCTGCGCCGTCGCCCTGCGCCGGATCGACCGGCTCGCGGCATGGGAGGCCCGCGACGCGCTAGATTGTGAACCATGAGCGAAGCGATCTCCCCCGGGGCCGCCACCGACGGCGCCGTCACCGACGCCGGGCGCGGCACCATCCTGGTCCTCAACGGGCCCAACCTGAACATGCTGGGGACCCGGGAACCGGAGAAGTACGGCACGGCAACGCTCGCCGACGTCGAACGGCTCGCCGCCGAGGCCGCTGCCGCCCACGGCCTGGCGGTGCAGTGCTTCCAGTCCAACCACGAGGGCGCGCTGGTGGACGCCATCCACGCCGCCCGCGGCAAGGCCATCGGCATTGTCCTGAACGCCGGCGCCTACACCCACACCTCGGTGGCCATCCGTGACGCGATCAGCGCGGTCCAGCTCCCCACCGTGGAGGTCCACATCACGAACGTGCACGCCAGGGAGCCGTTCCGGCACACGTCCTACCTCTCGGACATCAGCAAGGCGGTCATCGCGGGCGCAGGCATCCTCGGCTACCGGTTCGCCGTGGACTACCTGGCGGCCCTGGACTCGGGCCGGGTCTGACATGAGCCCGGCCGCAGGGACCGGCACCACCGCGGACTGGTACCGGCACTTCGGCACCGTCGACGCCCCGGGCAACTCCCCCTGCTACGCCGACTGGTCCTTACACATCGCCGAGGACCCCGCTTTGCTGGAACGCATCGACCGGTGGCCGCACGCCAAGCGCCAGCCCCTCCTGCTGCTGGCGGCGGCCCGCTATGCCGGGGCCACGACCGGACCCTACCCGCAGTTCCGGGCCTTCCTGGACTCACACTGGGACGAGGTGTCCCGAACGGTCCTGGCGCGCTCCACCCAGACCAATGAGGCCGGCCGGTGCGCCGCGTTGTTGCCTTCCCTGGCCAGGATCGCCGAGGCCGAGGACCGGCCCCTCGCCCTGCTGGAGGTCGGCGCATCCGCCGGGCTGAGCCTGTTCCCCGACCGGTACGGGTACGAGTTCGTCGACGGCGGCGCCCTGAGGCGGCTGGACCCGCCGGATGCGGCGCCGGGCAGCTACCCGGTGCTGCGCTGTGCCACCAAGGGTCCGGTCCCGTTGCCCCACAAGGTGCCCAAGGTAGCGTGGCGGGCGGGGATCGACCTGAACCCGTTGGACGTCAACAATCCCGACGACGTCGCGTGGCTGGAGGCGCTGGTCTGGCCCGAACAGGACTTCCGCCGCGAGCGGCTGCGGCAGGCGATCGCCGTCGCCCGCGCCACGCCGCCGCGGCTCGTGGCCGGCGACCTGAACGAGCACCTGGTCAGCCTCGCGGCCGAGGCCCCGCCGGAGGCCGCACTGGTGGTCTTCCACAGCGCGGTAATGGCCTACCTGGACGCGGACGGGCGGGAACGCTTCCGGGACACCATCGCCCTGCTCGCCGCGGACCGGGGCTGCCACTGGATCTCGAACGAGGGCCACATGGTCATCATGCAGCCGGACGGGTCCAGTGTGGTGCCGGAGATGGACGAGGCAAGGCTCAGGGGACGCTTCCTCGTGATGGAGGACGGCGTGCCCGTGGCCGCGGCCGGGCCCCACGGCCAGAGCCTGGAATGGCTCGAGGGCACGGGCTAAGGCCTACTTCTTGATGCACTGCCCGGGCGAGACCGGGTCCCCCAGGCCGGAGGCCTTCGCCGCGACCGGTCCCAGGTCGTTCATGGTGATCGCGAACCCGAGGGAGTTCTCCGACGTCGACTTCGCGAAGACCACCCCGGCAACCTGGCCGTCCGTGGTCAGCAGCGGGCCGCCGGAGTTGCCGGGCTGAACGTCGCCCGCCAGCCGGTAGACATCCTCCGGAGCGGCGTTGTTGCCGTAGATGTCCGGCACCAACACGGTGGCGATGTCCCGGATGGCGGCCGGCTTGGACTGGAACGGGCCGCCGTGCGGGTACCCCGCGAACGCGGCCTGGCTGCCGGCGGGCAGGTTGGAGCTCAACTGAAGCGGTGCGGAGCGGAGGCCATCCACGGCCAGGACCGCCAGGTCGTGCTGGCTGTCGAAGTAGACCACCCGGCCGGGAAGCGCGCCGCCGCCGGGCACCTCGACGACCGGTTCGGGCACGCCCGCCACGACGTGCGCGTTGGTCACCACGCGCCCGGCTGAGACGACGAACCCGGTCCCGGTCTGGTTCTGGCCGCACTGGTAGGCAGTGCCGGCGATCTTCAAGACCGATGCCGAGGCGCGGTTCAGCGCGGGAGTGTCGGTGCTGGCGTCCGGGACGGGGACCGGCTGGCCACCGATCCCCTCGAACAGGGTGGGGATACCGTCGCCGATGACGGCGGAGCGCAGCTGGGCGAGGGAAGCCTTGACGGGCGTGGGGGTGACGCCGTCGATGAAGCCGATCACCTTGGAGTCGGCAAGCTGCTGCGAGACCAGCGGGACGCCGAGGGCGCTGATGCTGAAGGCCAGCATGGACATCACCAGGGCAGACACGGCGACGTTGACGCCGCCGCCGACCACCCGGTCCACAAACCGCAGCGGACTGGGTTTGACGACGCTGCGGATGCGCCGGCCGATCATGGTGCCGAGCCCGTGCCCCAGCATCATCAAGGCCACGGTCGCGGCGATGATGGCCGTGAGCCGCCACCCCGGGTCGCCGACGAGGTCGCTGACGAGGGGCACCGCGAAGAACGCGGCCACGGCTCCGGCGGCGAACCCGGCGATGCCGCCAAGGGTCACCAGGAACCCGTTGCGCAGGCCGTAGATCAGGTAGGACAACAGCGTCAGGATCAACGCGAGGTCCAGGATGGTCAAGCCAAACAACGGGGCTCCTTAGGGGCTGGTAGGAGGCTCATTCTACCGGTGCACCCTGACAGTTTGCGGGGCACGGGCAGCCGCCGGAACGTCACCGGAGCAGCTGCGGGGCACCCGCCGGGCCCGGCACCGCCGCGTCTTCTGGCGCGTCCCGGTGCCAAGTACGTCACAGAAGCCGCAAAATTCTGAAACAATGGCTGAAGCGCCCCAGCCGACACAGTTAGTCAGGAGTTTTCATGGATATCGAGGTATTGCGCCGCGCACCCCTTTTTGCCACGCTCGACGACGAGGCCTTCCGTCTGCTGACGGACGAGCTCACCGAGGTGGACCTTTCCCGCGGTGCCTCGGTCTTCCGGGAAGGCGACCAGGGCGACCAGCTCTACTTCATCGTCTCCGGCAAGGTGAAGCTCGGCCGCACCTCCCCCGACGGCCGCGAGTCGCTGCTGGCGATCCTCGGACCGGGCGAGCTGTTTGGTGAGATGGCCCTCTTCGACCCGAGCCCCCGCACCGCCACCGCGACGGCGGTGTCCGAGACCCGCCTCGCGGGCCTGAAGAACGAGAGCCTGAACGCCCTACTCCGCAGCCGCCCCGAGGTGTCCGCCCAGCTGCTGCAGGCACTGGCCCGCCGCCTGCGCCGCACCAACGACTCCCTCTCGGACCTGGTCTTCTCCGACGTCCCGGGCCGCGTGGCAAAGGCCCTGCTGGACCTCGCCGACCGCTTCGGCCGTCCGGCGACCGACGGCGTGCTGGTCGCCCACGAACTGACCCAGGAAGAGCTCGCGCAGCTGGTCGGCGCCTCCCGCGAGACGGTCAACAAGGCCCTGGCAGAATTCGTCCAGCGCGGCTGGCTGCGGCTCGAGGCCCGCGCCGTCGTCATCCTGGACATGCAGCGCCTCCGCCAGCGCTCCCGCTAAACGCACCCCAGCAGCAAACGCGAAAGGGCCGGCTCCAAGTGAAACGGAGCCGGCCCTTTGGCGTAGTTGACGGGCGGGGCTAGCGTTCGCGCTGGGGCTCGTTGGCGACGGTCTTGGCGGCCTCGACCTCGAGCCTGAGCACGCCGTCCTCTTCCACCAGCGTCGGCTGGTAGACGTGGGCGCTGCGCTTGTAGCTGAGGTAGGCGATGCAGCCGTTGGCGCTGGCCATCTTCTCGAGCATGATCTCCGAGCCGGGAACCAGGAGCTGGCCGAGGCGGAGACCCACGGTGTTCGGCTGGCCCACCTCGTCACCCAACGCGGTGGTGTCCCGCTCGGCAATGACCTTGCGGACGCAGACCCAGCGCGCCCACACACCCTTGCTGGCCAGCATGGACGGCTGCTGGTTCATCGGCACGGTGGCGGCGAAGTAGCGGGTATTGAAGCGCCGGTGCGAGAAGTCGGGGCTGAGCCAGTTGACCAGCGGCTTGAGCAGGTCGGTGCGGACGGAGAGTCCGCGCTTGGCCAGCACGTCGGTGAAGGATTTCTCCTGATCCGCGACGGCCTCGCGGGCCCGCATCCACTCCGGGGAGGTGTTGTTCTCCACGGTTGAGGACAGGTCCGGGCCGGCGAGCAGGATGCCCGTCTCTTCGAACAGCTCCCGGATCGCGCCGATCACGTGCCGGCGGGCGAGTCCGACGTCGGCCGTACCCATCCGCTCGGCCCAGTACGACGGCGGCGGCCCCAGCCAGCCGACGGCGTCGTCGTCGGAGGTCTCCAGCGAGCCACCCGGGAAGGCGAGTACCCCCAGTGGCGAGGTGCCCGGCCGGTAGCCGAGCCAGGTTTCCAGCCCCGTGGGCGAATCCCGGAGCAGCACCACGGAGGAGGCGAAACGCGGGGCGCGCGGGGTGCGCTCCCCGTGCTCCAGCCAGCTGCGGGCCGCTCCCTCGAGGTCCGGGGGAAGGTCAAACAAACGTCGTGCGAGGTGTGGCAAGGAAAGCGACCGGCCTTAGGCGAATTCTGCGATCAGTTCGACTTCCACGGGGGAATCGAGCGGCAGGACGGAGACACCGACGGCGGAGCGGGCGTGCTGGCCGGCGTCGCCGAGGACCTTGCCCAGCAGCTCGGAGGCGCCGTTGATGACGCCGGGCTGGCCGGTGAAGGACGGGTCGGAGGAGACGAAGCCGACCACCTTGACGATCCGGGTGATCCGGTCCAGGTCGCCGATGACGCTCTTGACCGCGGCGAGGGCGTTCACGGCGCAGATCGCGGCGTAGCGCTGGGCGTCTTCCGGGGACACGGTTGCCTCGTCGGAGGCACCCTCGGCGCCGGAGGAGACCTTGCCGGTCTCTTCAAGGCGTCCGCCGACAAACGGCAGCTGGCCGGAGGTGTAGACGTGGTTGCCGGAGACGACGGCGGGCACGTAGGCGGCCACGGGCGCGGCCACCTCGGGAAGCGTCAGGCCGAGTTCGGTGAGGCGCTGTTCGACGGCGGACGTGGCACCCGCTGAAGCTGCCGGCGTCGTGGCTTCGGACGTGCTCATGGCTACTGCTTCTCCCGCTTCAGGTAGGCCACCAGGCCGTTGCCGTCGGGGCCCGGAACTACCTGCACCAGCTCCCAGCCGTCGTCACCCCACTGATCAAGAATCTGCTTGGTGGCGTGAATAATGAGCGGAATCGTGGCGTACTCCCATTTGGTCATGAAGGAAAGCCTAGTGCTTGCCGCTAAAGTGGAAAACATGGCGACTGGTAAGAACCCTGTATTCGACACTGCCACCACCCTCGGAAAGCTCATCCTTTTCCTTGGCGTGAGTGTTGTCTGTGGCGTGCTCGTTGCGGGGCTGCTTGTTCCCGCCGCGGCGCTCTCGGGCAACACGGCCAGCGGGTCGATCAAATTCTTTGAGGCCCTCCCCGCGGAACTCCAGGTGGACCCGCCGAGCCAGGCCACCACCATCCTCGCCGCCGACGGCAGCGTCATCGCCAGCGTCTACTCGGAGAACCGCACCCGCGTCGCCCTGGACCAGATGTCCCCGTACGTCAAGGACGCCGTGGTCGCGATCGAGGACAGCCGCTTCTATGAGCACGGCGGCGTGGACACCACGGGTATCCTCCGCGCCCTTGTGGCGACCGCCCGCGGCAACAAGCAGGGCGCCTCCACCATTACGCAGCAGTACGTGAACAACGTCATCAACTCCTCCCTCGAGATGGAAGGCAAGAGCGACCAGGTCCTCCTCAACGGCGTCAACAAGAGCATCGGTGACAAGCTCCGCGAGATGAAGCTCTCGATCGCCCTGGAGAAGAAGTTCTCCAAGGAGCAGATCCTCGAGGGCTACCTCAACATCGTCTTCTTCAACCGCGACGCCTACGGCATCGAGGCGGCCTCGAAGTTCTTCTTCAGCACCTCGGCCAAGGACCTGACGCTGCCCCAGGCCGCGCTGCTGGCCGGCCTGGTCAACAGCCCGTCCTTCTACGACCCGATCACCCACCCGGACAACGCCAAGGTCCGCCGCGACCTGGTCCTCAAGGCCATGCTCACCCAGGGGAAGATCAAGCAGGCCGACTACGACGCCGCCGTCGCCACCCCGGTGGAAACCAAGGTCACCCAGCCGAAGCAGGGTTGCCAGAACGCCGCCATGGCGCCGTACTTCTGCGACTACGTGATGCACCTGCTGCAGAACAACCCCGCCTACGGGGCGGACGCCGACGCCCGCCAGCGGAAGATTTTCCGCGGCGGCCTGACGATCAAGACCACCCTGGACCCGAAGGCCCAAGCCGTGGCCCAGGAGCAGGTCAACGCCACCGCCGGGGCTAACCCGGACAAGTGGGGAGCCTCGCTGGTGTCCGTCCAGCCCGGCACCGGCAAGATCATCGACATGGCCCAGAACACTTCCTTCCTGGCCGGCGACGGCAAGTTCGATACCCAGCTGAACTTCAACGTCGACGCCTATGACAGCAAGGGCCAGGACCTCAACGGCGTGGGCGGCATGCAGCCCGGCTCGACCATGAAGCCGTTCACGTTTGCGGAGTGGCTGAACGAGGGCAAGTCGATGAACACCATCGTCGACGGCTCCGTCCGGAAATATCCGATCAACTTCAAGTGGAGGAATTCCTGCGGCGTGACCACCGGCGCCTACAACACGGCGGAGTCGGCACTGGGTGCGGCGGACGACCTGCAGAATGCCGAGGACGGCTACTACAAGCCCATGACGGTCCTGCAGGGCCTGTATAACTCCATCAACACGGTGACCTTCGCTTCCGCAGCCCAGTTGGACTTCTGCGGTATCCAGAAGATGGTGGATTCCGTGGGGCTGCACTCGGGACTCCCCGCCAAGGACAAAGACCAAAAGATCATCCTTGATGCCAACGGCAACATCGCGGACCCGAACCCCAAGATCAACATGTTCACGACGGGGAACCTGCTGGGCTCCACCCAGACGTCGCCGCTGGCCATGGCCAGCGCCTTCGCGACCTTCGCCAACGACGGCAAGTACTGCGAGCCGATCGCCATCACCTCGGTGACCGACGCCAACGGAGCGCAGTTGCCAGCCCAGAACACCAACTGCCGGGACGCGGTCAAGCCCGAAGTTGCCCGCGGCGTGAACTACGCGCTGCAGGAGGTCTTGAACCGCGGTTCCGGCTCACTGATCCGGCCGCGGATCTCCACCCGGACCGATTTCCCGATCGGCGCGAAGACGGGTACCTCGAACAACAACGGTTCCACCTGGGTGGTGGGCCACACCACCGGCCTGGCCACCGCCTCCTGGTTCGGTGACGCGCTGGGCGCCCAGGGCCGAGCCGGCCAGAACCTCACGATCAACGGCCAGTTCTACAAGGGCATCGACGGCTACATGCTCGCCGGGCCGCAGTTCTCGAACTTTATGTCCGCCGTTGCCCCGGGCTACGGAACGAATCCGTTCCCGGAGCCGCCGTCCAACCTGCTCAACGGCTACACGCCCAGCCCGGTGCCCAACACCCGGCAGAACACCCAGGCGACGCCGGCACCGAATAACCCGGCACCGAGCAGCCCGGCTGCACCGGCTCCCGCGCCGAGCAGCCCGGCACCGGCCCCGACCAAGCCCGGCAACGGTAACGGCTAACACATGGCCGACATGAGCACGCTGGCGAGCCGCGTCCGAAGCATCGGGCGCGGCCTTGCCGTCACCACCGCCGTCGGAGCCGCGGCGGGTGCCGCCGCCACGGGTTACGGCCTGTGGGAGAAGAACCAGTTCGTCCTGCGCGAGGAGTCGCTGGCGATCCTGCCCCCGGGCTACGGCCCGCTGCGCGTGCTGCACCTCAGCGACATCCACTTCATTCCCGGGCAGCGTAAGAAGGCCGACTGGCTGGCCTCCCTGGCGGAGCTGGAGCCGGACCTGGTGGTCAACACCGGCGACAATGTCAGCCACGTCAAGGCCATCGGCCCGGTCCTCGACGCCCTGCGGCCATTGCTTCGGTTCCCGGGCGTCTTCGTGCCGGGATCCAATGACTACTACGCGCCCCGGTTCAAGAACCCCGCGTCGTACTTCACCGGCCCCTCCTCCACCCCCAAGACCCCCGTGGCCCTCGACTGGCCCCGGCTGCGCACCGGATTCGGCATGTCCGGCTGGGTGGACCTGACCAACCGCTGCCAGTCCCTGGTGGTGGACGGCCTCCGGCTGGACTTCTCCGGCGTGGACGACCCGCACCTGCGCCTGGAAAAGTACGCCGGCTGGCCCCGCGGCACCCGCGGCCAGGACACCAAACCGCACCTGCGGATCGCCGTCGCCCATGCCCCCTACCAGCGCGTCCTGGACCACTTCACCGACGACGCGGCAGACCTGATCCTCGCCGGGCACACCCACGGCGGTCAGATCTGCCTCCCCGGCTACGGCGCGCTCGTAGCCAACTGCGACCTGCCCACCTGGCGGGCCAAGGGCCTGAACGACTGGGAAAGCAACGGGCGGACGACGCCGGTCAACGTCTCCGGCGGCATCGGCACCTCACGCTTCGCCCCGGTCCGCATCGCCTGCAAGCCCGAGGCCGTGCTGCTGACCCTCACCGCGAAGGCTTAGACGCACCGGCCCGCAGCGGTCCGGTCATTACGGAACATAATTTCTGCGCCAGATTCGCGGGGGCCACAGAATGCTGTGAACGTGGTCACGCCATGGCCTAGGGTAGTTGCTACCGGAAACTACATTCAGTTGCGTAAACCCTTTCGCAGTTGCAGTTAAGAAGCAGGCATGGCTACACAGACCCCGTTCTTCACTTCCATCAACCGCCTCTATCCCCACGTCCGGCCGATCCTGCCGCGCCTGATCATGGGCCTGCTCAGTGCCCTGATGGCCAGCGTCGTCGCCCTCGCCATCCCGCAGGTATTGCGGGTACTGATCAACGATTCGCTCAAGCCCGGAGGCAGCGGCCAGGCCGTCTGGATCTCCGCCGGGATCGTCCTGCTGCTCGGCATCGCCGAGGCCGGACTGGTGGCCTTGCGCCGGCAATTCGTGATCAACCCCGCCACCACGGTGGAAACCCGGATGCGGGTCTCCCTCTACGATCACCTGCAGGACCTCGCCGTGGCGTTCCACGACCGGTGGGGGTCCGGGCAGCTCCTGTCCCGGGCCATGACGGACCTGAACTTCCTCCGCCGCTGGATGGCCTTCGGCGCGATCATGCTGGTGGTCACCACGCTGACCGTGCTGATCGGCGTCGTGGTCATGTTCGCCATGAGCTGGCAGCTGGCCCTGATCTTCCTCGCCGCGGCCGTTCCGATCATGATCTACGGCTTCCGGTTCCGGACCCGGTACTCCAAGGTGGCCCGCCGCAGCCAGGACCAGGCCGGTGACCTGGCCACCACCGTGGAGGAATCGGTCCACGGCATCCGCGTGCTCAAGGCGTTCGGGCGCAGCCGCGAGGCCCTGGAGAACTTCAACGAACAAGCCGAGGAGCTGCGCCAGACCGAGATCGATAAGGCCAAGCACCTGGCCACCTTTAGCCTGATGGTCACGCTGCTGCCCGAGCTGGCCCTCGGCGCCGGCCTCGTCGTCGGCGTCCTGCTCGCCGCCGACGGCCAGCTCAGCATCGGCGCCCTGGTGGCCTTCTTCGCCACCGCCGCCGTCATCGCCGCCCCCGTGGAGGTCTGCGGCATGCTCCTGGCCATGGCACTGACGGCCAAGACCGCCATCGACCGGCACTTCGAGGTGATGGACGCGGTGAACACCATCACCAGCCCCGAGGAGCCCCGCAGCCCGGCCGACCTGAAGGGGGCGCTGTCCTTCCGGCACGCCACCTTCGCCTTCGACGACGCCCCGGACAAGCCCATCCTCAAGGACATCACCCTGGACATCAGGCCCGGCGAGACCATGGCACTGGTGGGCATCACCGGCAGCGGCAAGAGCGCCCTGCTGCAACTGGTCCCCCGCCTGTTCGACGTGACCGCCGGTTCGGTGGAGATCGACGGCGTTGACGTGCGCGAGTTCGACGTCGCCGGGCTGCGCAGCGCCGTGGCCGTCGCCTTCGAGGACACCACCCTGTTCTCTAACTCGGTCCGGGACAACGT
Source organism: Arthrobacter sp. YD4 (assembly GCF_030410515.1). GTDB lineage: Bacteria > Actinomycetota > Actinomycetes > Actinomycetales > Micrococcaceae > Arthrobacter. The sequence goes on from NZ_JAUHHD010000001.1 coordinate 606,443, forward strand.
CCTCCTCGGCGTCGCCGACACAGTCCCCCCGGAGCGCCGGGAGGAGATCCTGGCCGAGGCCCTGGATACCGCCCAGGCCCACTTCGCCTACTCGCTGCCCGAGGGACTCGACACCCTGATCGGCGAGGAGGGCCTCAGCCTCTCCGGCGGCCAGCGCCAGCGCATCGCCCTGGCCCGCGCCGTCGCCGCCGACCCCACCGTGCTGGTGCTCGACGACCCGCTCTCGGCCCTGGACGTCAATACCGAGGAACTGGTGGAAACGCGGCTGCGTGAGGTCCTCGCGGACACCACCACCCTGGTGGTGGCACACCGGCCCTCCACCGTTGCCCTCGCGGACCGGGTGGCCCTGCTGCAGGACGGCCGGATCACCGCGGTGGGCACCCACACCGAACTGCTGGCGGAGAACAGCCACTACCGCTACGTCATCGCCAGCCTGGACCCGGAACCGCGGGACCTGGACTCCGAGCTCTCCGCCCTCGAGGCGGAGGAGGTTTCGCCATGAGCACCGCCACCTTCGGCACCGCGAACGAGGACAACGCCCACCTCTCCAAGGCCGAGAGCCGCGCCGTGCGGCGCCGCTCCCTGGCCCTGCTGGGCTCGCTGATCCGGCCCGTCCGGCTGCGCTTCTGGCTCACCATCGCCGCCGTCGTGCTGTCCCAGGCCGCACGCGTGGCCGGCCCCGCCCTGATCGCCTTCGGTATCGACCGGGCGCTCCCGGCGCTGCGCTCCGGCGACAGCTTCCCGCTGGTCTTCGCCGGCGCAGCCTACCTGGCGGCGGCGATCGCGACGGCGGGACTGACCGCCCTCTACGTGACGTCCACCGCCCGGCTGAGCCAGTCAATGCTGCTGGACTTGCGGGTCCGGGTCTTCCGACAGACGCAGCGGCTGAGCCTGGAGTTCCACGAGAAGTACACCTCGGGCCGGATCATTGCCCGGCAGACCTCCGACCTGGAAGCGCTGCGCGAACTCCTGGACTCCGGGGTTTCGTCGCTCGCGTCGGGGCTGCTGTTCATGATCTTCACGGCCATCACCATCTTCGCCCTGGACTGGCGCAGCGGCCTGCTGGTCCTGGCCGCCGGCGTCCCGATGTACTTCCTGTCCCGCTGGTACCAGAAGCATTCGCAGATCGCATTCCGGGAGTCCCGGGTGGTCTCGGCCCGGCTGATCGTGCACTTCGTGGAGACTATGACCGGCATCCGTGCCGTGAAGGCCTTCCGCAAGGAACGGCAGAACGCCGAACGCTACGCCGAGCTGTCCGAGGAATACCGACTGGTCACGGTCCGTTCGATCAACCTCAACGGCGTCTTCCAGCCCGGCCTGGTGCTGATCGGCAACATCTGCGTCGCGGTCGTCCTGCTGGTGGGCGGCTTCCGGGTGCTCGACGGCGGCTTGGCCGTCGGCGTGCTACTGGCCCTGATCCTCTCCACCAAGCGCTTCTTCCAGCCGGTGGACCAGATGGCGATGTTCTACAACTCGTTCCAGAGCGCCCAGGCTGCCCTCGAGAAGGTCTCCGGCCTCCTCGAGGAGGTACCCACCGTCCGCCCGCCGGAACACCCGGTGGCGCTCCCCCGCGCCACCGGCCGGATCGACTTCAACCAGGTGGAATTCCGCTACGGTGACGGCCCGGTCATCATCCCCACCCTGGACCTGCACATCCCTGCCGGCCAGACGGTCGCGCTGGTGGGCCAGACCGGCGCTGGCAAGTCCACGCTGGCCAAGCTGATCGCCCGGTTCTACGACGTCTCGGCCGGGTCGTTGACGCTCGACGGCGTCGACCTCCGGCAGCTCGCGACGGCGGACCTGCGCCGCAACGTCGTCATGGTCACCCAGGAGGCCTTCCTGTTCAGCGGCACCGTGGCGGACAACATCGCCCTGGGCCGGCCGGACGCTAGCCGCGAGGAGATCGAGGCGGCCGCCAAGGCCGTCGGCGCGCACGGGTTCATCACCGAGCTTCCGGACGGGTACGACACAGACGTGAACAAGCGCGGCGGACGCGTCTCGGCCGGCCAACGCCAGCTGATCAGCTTCGCCCGCGCGTTCCTGGCCCGGCCCGCGGTGCTGATCCTGGACGAGGCCACCTCCTCCCTGGATATCCCGTCCGAGCGCATGGTCCAGGCCGGGCTGGCCAGCCTGCTCCGCGGCACCGGGGCGGCGGATGGAACCGCTGCGGACGGCGCTCCGGCCGGCCGTCCCGACAACGGCCACGTCGGCAGCCGCACCGCGCTCATCATCGCGCACCGGCTCTCCACCGTGGAGACCGCGGACCGGGTGCTGGTGGTCCACGACGGCAGGGTGGTGGAGGACGGGTCGCCCGCGGAGCTGATCGGCGGGGGCGGCCGTTTCGCCACCCTGCACGGGGCCTGGAAGGACTCGTTGGTCTGAGCCGGAGCCGCCGGTGCCCACCCGGATGGGTGGCTCCGCCGCGGCAGGACGTTTCGGCCGTCCCGATTTCGCATCCGGGGCCGGTATCGGATACTCTTGTGAAGTTGCTTTTGCAGCAACGGATCGGGATGTGGCGCAGCTTGGTAGCGCGCGTCGTTCGGGACGACGAGGTCGCAGGTTCAAATCCTGTCATCCCGACCAGTCAAAAGAGGGCCTTCCAGCTGGAAGGCCCTCTTTTTTGTGCCCTCCCCGGGTATGCAGCTTCGGGGCGGCCGGACCAAAACTCCGGCAGACACGTCACGGCCCCGACATCCTGGGATGCCGGGGCCGTGGAGTCTGCCGGTCGGTTATGAAATCGAATCAGGGATTACATCGGGTCGGGCCAGTTGCCGACGTTGGTGGAGTAGGTCATCGGGTCCGGCCAGTTGCCCACCGCGGAGGCCACGCGCATCGGGTCGGGCCAGTTGCCGACGGCGGTAACCTGCGTGGAATCGGAGCTTGAGCCGGCGGCGATGATGCCGGGAGCCGCTGCGGAGAAGGCCAAGGCCCCTGCGAGTGCCAGGCCTGCTGCAATCTTCTTCACCATGGTGATCCTCAAATCTTGAGTCGGAGTCGTTACCAAGTCTGTAGTTTCCTTGTTGACATACATTGTAAAATTTCTTCCACAGAGACTGTCAAGCATTTAGTACATCGATTGTCCGGAATGAGGTGGGATCCGTGGGGAACGGATTTGGCGAAAAACTCCGCGCGGAGCGGTTGGACCGCGGGCTCACGCAGGCGGAACTGGGCAAGGATTTGTACTCGCCCAGCTACATCTCCCTGCTCGAAACCGGGCGCCGCGAACCCACCGCCGACGTCATCGAGGAACTGGCCCGCCGCCTGGACCTGGCCCCGAAGGCCCTGGAGGCCTGGAGCCAGCCGGTCTCCATCAGCGACGCCGAGTACGTGCTGGCCGGCCTCTACGCCCGCCAGGCCTGGGATCTCCGGGACTACCCGCTGGCCGCGCAGCACGCCGCGACCGCCGCACAGATCGCCCTGGAGTCCAAGAACACCAGCGCCTGGTGGAACATGACCTACATGCAGGCCGAGTGCCTGATCAAGCAGGGCCTCTGGGCCGAGTGCCGGGCCATGGTCCAGCGCCTCCTGGACCACCCGCTGGCCGCCGAATCGGCGGGCCTGGGGGTCCGGGCCCGGCAGATGCTCGCCGCCGCCGCCCAGGGCCAGGGCCAGCTGAAGGACGCCGTCGACTACGCCCAGGAGGCTGTCCGGCTCTGCGCACAGCTGCCGAAGGGCTCCACCATGATCATCGGTGCCCTGCGCGCCCTGATCGGAGCCCTGGCCGAGAGCGGCCGCCTGGACGAGGCATGGAAGTACTGCCAGGAGATGAACGCGGAGATGGAAGGCCAGTCGCTGCCGCAGCTGGCCGGCGAGGTGGCCTGGGTGGTGGGCAACGTCGCCTTCATGCGCCACGACTACGCGGAGGGCATCAAGTACCACGAGGAGGCCGGCAAGCTCCTCTCCCCCGCCTACGACATCGACCTCTGGGCCCGGTTCAACAAGGCCTCCGCCGCGGTGCGGCTCTCCTCCGGGATCGTCGAGCCGGAAACCCTGTCCGCGATCGAGCGGGCGGAGCTGGCCCTCTCGATCGTCGGCGGCACGGACACGGACCGTCTGGAGGTCGCGTTCATCCGCGCCAGGTGGCTTTACCTCACCGGGGACATCATGGGCGCGGTGCAGAAACTGCGCGAGATCCACGTGGAACGCTCGCTCCTGGCCAGGCACACGGCCGGTGAGGTGTCGCTGCTGCTGGGCAAGGCGCTCAAGGCCGCCGGCGAGGTGGAGGAGGCGCTGGTCTACTTGGACGAGGCGCAGAAGGACTTTAGCGCCGCCGGGGCCTCGGACCGCGTCCAGCAGGCGCTGGACGCGGTCCTGGAGATCAAGCTGGCCCAGCGCCGCGCCGAGGCGGCGTCCGCCGGCAGTCAGCAGCCGGCCACCAGTTAGCCGCCGGCAGTTAGCAGCGGAGGCGCCTCAGGCGAAGCTGCGGCCGGTCAGAAGCTCGTAGGCCTCCACGTAGCGGCTCCGGGTGCGGGCGACGACGTCGTCCGGCAGCGCGGGCGGCGGCGTGTCGGAGGACTTATCCCAGCCCGACGAGGCGGAGGTCAGCCAGTCTCGGACGTACTGCTTGTCGTAGGAGGGCTGCGCCTTGCCCGGCTCGTAGGTGGCGGCGTCCCAGAACCGTGACGAATCGGGCGTCAGCACCTCGTCGCCGAGGGTGATCACGCCGGTGGCGGCATCCACGCCGAACTCCACCTTGGTGTCCGCGAGGATGATCCCGCGTCCCCGGGCGATGTCCTCGGCCTTGGTGTAGATCTCCAGGGTCAGGTCCCGCAGCCGCGCGGCGGTATCGGCCCCGACGAGGTCCACGACGGCGTCGTACGTGATGTTCTCGTCGTGCTCGCCCACCTCGGCCTTCGCGGAGGGGGTGAAGATGGCATGCTCCAGCCGGGAGCCGTCGACCAGCCCGGGCGGCAGCGGGATGCTGCAGACCGTGCGGGACTGCTGGTATTCGGCAAGGCCGGAGCCGGTGAGGTAGCCGCGGGCGATGCATTCGACCGGGAACATGTCCAGCTTCTTGCAGATCATGGCCCGGCCCTCCACCTCTGCCGGGACGCCGTCGGCGGCCGTGGCGGCAAGGACGTGGTGTTCGACGCCGAGCTGTTCGAACCACCACAGGCTCAGCTGGGTCAGGATGCGGCCCTTGTCCGGGATCTCGCTGGCCAGCACGTGGTCATAGGCGCTGATCCGGTCGCTGGCCACCACCAGGACGCAGTCCTGGCCTACACGCTCCGTGATGGCGGGGTCCGCCGGCGCGTAGAGGTCGCGGACCTTGCCCGAGTAGATGTGCTTCCAGCCCGGCAGCTCGGGGGCCTGGGTCTGAAGGCCGCCGGCGAGGGGTTCGTGTGCGTTCATGGTCAGGACTTCGCTTTCGTCGCGGCGGCGGGGCCGGCCACGGTGATCGCACCGCGGGCGGCCTTGGCACCGATGTCGGTGCGGTACTGGGATCCCTCCAACTGGATCAGCTCGACGCCGTCGTACGCCCGTTCCCGGGCCTCGACCAGATCCGTTCCAAGCGCGACGACGGCGAGGACACGGCCGCCGGCCGAGACCACCTTGCCGTCGTCGTCCAGCCGGGTGCCGGCGTGGATGACGTGGACGCCCTCCAGGGCCTCGGCCTTCTTGAGCCCGCGGATCCGGTCACCGGTGCGCGGGGTGCCGGGGTAGTTTTCGGCGGCGACGACGACGGCCACCGCGGTGTCCCTGGACCAGCGCAGCGGCTGGGCCTCGGCGAGTTCGCCCTTCGCGGCCGCCATCAACAGACCACCCAAGGGGGTCTTGAGCCGGGCCAGGACCGCCTGCGTCTCCGGGTCCCCGAAGCGGACGTTGAACTCGATCACCCGGGTGCCGCGCGAGGTCAGCGCCAGGCCGATGAAGAGCACTCCGACGAACGGGGTGCCGCGGTGGGCCATCTGGCTGACAGTGGGCTGCGCCACCCGTTCCAGGACCTCGTCCACGAGGCCTTCCGGCGCCCATTCCAGCGGGGTGTACGCGCCCATGCCGCCCGTGTTGGGGCCCTCGTCGTTGTCGAAAATGCGCTTGAAGTCCTGGGCCGGGGAGAGCGCCACCGTGGTATTGCCATCGCAGAGGACGAAGAGCGAGACCTCGGGGCCGTCGAGGAACTCCTCGATGACCACGGAACCGCCGGCGTCGAAGCAGCTCTGCGCATGGGCCAGCGCCTCGTCCCGGTCGTTGGTGACCACGACGCCCTTGCCCGCGGCGAGCCCGTCGTCCTTGACGACGTACGGGGCGCCGAAGGTGTCCAGGGCGTCGGCGGCTTCCTCGGCGTTGGAGGCCACGCGGGCCATGGCCGTCGGCACGCCGGCCTCGGCCATGATGTCCTTGGCGAAGGCCTTGGAGGCCTCGAGCTGGGCGGCGGCCTTGCTGGGCCCGAAGACCGGGATCCCGGCTTCACGGACGGCGTCCGACACGCCCGCGGCGAGCGGCGCCTCGGGGCCGACGACCACCAGGTCCACGGCCAGCCGGGTCGCCAAGGCGGCGACGGCGTCGGGATCGTTGGCGTCGATGGCGTAAGTGGGGACCAGTGTGCTGATGCCGGCGTTCCCCGGGGCCGCGTGGACCTCGGAGACATTCGGATCGGCGAGCAGGGAACGGACAATGGCGTGTTCGCGGCCGCCGGGGCCGATGACGAGTACCTTCACAGTTCCCTAGGGTACTTTGTGCACCCGGCAGGCTCCTAAGCTGTGTCGGGCCGGCAATCCCCCGGGCCGGCGGCTCCGAATAAGGGATATGACATCGTCCAGCAGCACCCAGCCCGGCACCACCGCGCGGACGCGGAAGCGTTTCCTGCCCTCGGGGCCCACGGTCATGGCCGCCCTGGCCGGGGTGGTGTCCGCCGGCGTCGTCCTGGCCGTCGCGGAACTCGTAGGGGCCTTCTTCACGGCCCGCGCCACCCCGCTGATCGCCCTCGGCTCGACCTTCATCGACTTCACCCCGCCGTGGATGAAGGACTTTGCGATCGCCACGTTCGGCACCAATGACAAGGCAGCCCTCTTCGCCGGGATGGGCCTGACCATCTTCCTCCTCGCCTGCGTCCTCGGCATCGTCGCCTACCGGCGCTGGTCGCTCGGCGTCGCCGGCGTGCTGCTGATGGGCGCGGTGATCGTCGCCAGCGTAGTGACGCGCGCCAGCGTCAAACCACTAGATGCGATCCCCTCGCTGATCGGCACCGCAGCGGGCCTGGTGGCGCTGCGGTTCCTGATCGGCAAAGTCTGGCGGATGCGGTCCTGGCCCGACGCCGAGGTCGGGCGCAGCGCCAAGGAACCGGACCGTCCGGCCACCAGCCGGCGCGCCTTCTTCGCCGCAACCGGCATCACCGCTGTCGGGGCCGCCGTGGCCGCCACCGGTGGCCGGCTGCTCAGCGCCGCCCGCAGCAACGTGGCCAAGGCCCGCGAGAGCCTGACCCTGCCCACCCCGGTCAAGGCCGCCGCGCCGGTGCCTGCCGGGGTGCAGTCCAAGGTACCCGGCGTCACGCCGTGGCTGACCCCGAACAAGGACTTCTACCGGATCGACACCGCCCTCAGCGTGCCCGAGGTCAACGCCCAGGACTGGGAACTGCGAGTCCACGGCATGGTGGAGCAGGAGGTCCGGCTCAGCTTTCAGGATCTCCTGGACGCGAAGCTGATCGAATCCCACGTCTCCCTGACCTGCGTGTCCAACCCGGTGGGCGGCAACCTGGCCGGCAACGCCAAGTGGCTGGGCATGCCCATCCGGGACGTCCTCGCGATGGCCCGGCCCAAGGACGGCGCCGACATGGTGCTCTCCACCTCTGTGGACGGTTTCAGCGCCTCCACCCCGATCGAGGTGTTGCGGGATGACCGCGACGCGATGCTGGCCATCGGCATGAACGGCGAGGCGCTGCCGCTGGAACACGGCTACCCGGTGCGGATGGTGGTCCCGGGCCTGTACGGCTTCGTCTCCGCCACCAAGTGGGTGGTTGACCTGGAGGTGACCCGGTTCGCGGACGCCAAGGCCTACTGGACCCAGCGCGGCTGGTCCGAGCGCGGACCGATCAAGACCATGGCCCGGGTGGAGGTGCCCAAGTCCTTCGCCAAGGTCCCCGCCGGCAAGGTAGCGGTGGGCGGCACCGCCTGGGCGCAGACCCGCGGCATCACCAAGGTGGAGATCCAGATCGACAACGGACCCTGGACCCCGGTGGAACTGTCCACCGAGGCGTCCCTGGTGACGTGGCGGCAGTGGTCCTATGAGTGGGACGCCACCCCCGGACCGCACTACCTCAAGGTCCGCGCCACCGACGGAACCGGCGAGGTGCAGACGGACAAGCGGGCCGATCCAGTCCCCGACGGCGCCTCCGGCTGGCAGTCCGTCATGGTCACCGTGGAGTAACCGGGCGACGGCGGCCCGGGCACCTAGACTGGCAGCATGCCTCTGAACCCGCATGCCACCTTCTCCGTCGATTCCGCCGTCGAACTGGCGGTGGTGGAGCGCAGCGGCTTCATCGAATCACGGCACATCGGGTCCGCCGTCGTGCTCTCCGCCGACGGCCAGGTGGTCACCGAACTGGGCGACATCGCCGCCCCGGTGTTCGCCCGCTCCACCTTGAAACCGCTGCAGGCGCTCGCCGCGATGCAGGCCGGCGTCCCCCTCCGCGGCGCCCAGGTAGCGATCGCCTGCGGCAGCCACGTCGGGTCCCTCGACCACATGGACGTGGTGGAGGGCATGCTCAAGGCCGCCGGCGTGACCGAGGACCAGCTGCAGTGCCCGGCCGACTGGCCGGCCGACGAGACCGCCCGGACCTGGCTGGTGCAGACCGAGCGCGGCAAGTCCCGGCTGGCCTTCAACTGTTCCGGCAAGCATGCCGCGTTTCTCTGGGCCTGCACGGAGAACGGCTGGGACACGCACAGCTACCTCGAGCCGAACCATCCGCTGCAGCAACGGGTCCGCTCCGTGATTGAGGAATACTGCGGGGAACGGATCGCCCACCTGGGCATCGACGGCTGCGGCGCCCCCGTGGCCGCCGTCTCACTCACCGGCTTGGCCCGCGCCTACTCGCAGCTGGCCAAGGCCCCCGGTGACCATCACTCCAACGCCCGGGCCGCCACCATCGCCACCTCCATGCTGGACTACCCCTGGGCCGTCCAGGGCCGCGGCGAGGCCAACACCATCGTGATGAACGACCTCGGCATCATCGCCAAGATCGGCGCCGAAGGCGTCCTGGCCATGGCCACCCCGCAGGGCGTCGCCGTGGCCATCAAGGTCCTCGACGGAAATATCCGGGCCACCACCCTGGTGGGGCTGACCCTGCTGGCCGCCGCCGGCGCCGTGGACATTCCCGAGGTCTCCAGCGTGCTCGAAAAAGTCATCGACCCGGTGCTGGGAGGTGGCCGGCCGGTGGGCAAGATCCGCCTCGGCCACGCCGTCTCGGCGCTGCTGGACTAGGGCCATGGCAGTGGCACGGCGCCGGATCCCGGTGGACGAAGGACGCGCGGCCCTGGCGGCCTGGCGTGCAGCCACGGACGGGGCGGTACCCCGCGCCACCGTGGCCACCGCCGTCCGCTTCACCCTGGAGGAAGTCACGGCCCGGGCGCCCGGGAACTCCGTGGAGGTCCGGGTGCCCCCGTTCGGCGTCACCCAGTGCGTGGAGGGCCCGCGGCACACCCGAGGCACTCCCCCGAACGTGATCGAGTGCGACGCCGCCACCTGGCTCGCCATGGTCACCGGCTCCCTGGCCTGGGCGGACGCGGTGGACGCCGGCAAGGTGGCCGCCTCGGGCCTCCGGGCGGACCTGTCCCGGCTGCTTCCGCTCTAGTCCCGTCAGGGCGGGGGCGGAAGGGCCGGCCCCCACGATTGAGCCCGGCCACTGCGGCAGGGCCGCCGCAGTGCCGCTGCGCCGGTGCGGGGAACCTCAGCCGCGGCCGATGAAGGGCATGCCGGCGGCGGTAATGACCACCGATCCCACACTGGCGGCGGCCGGCATCCCGGCCATCATCAGCACCGCCCTGGCCGCATCCTCCACCGGGAAGGTCGGCTCCACCTTCCGGCTCCCGTCCGCCTGAAGGGCCCCGTCGCCCACGCCGATCGTGTCCATCAGCCCGGTGGCGGCGTTCCCGATGTCGATCTGGCCGCAGGTGATGCCGAAGCCGCGGCCGTCCAGCTCGATGCTCTTGGTCAGCCCGGTGATGGCGTGCTTCGTCACGGTGTAGGCCACGGACCGGGGCCGGGGCGAGTGCGCGGAGATGGAGCCGTTGTTGATGATCCGGCCGCCCTGCGGCGTCTGCTCCTTCATCGCCCGGACCGCGGCACCGGCACAGAGCAGGGACCCGGTGATGTTCACCGCCGCCGTCGCCTCCCAGTCCTCGGGGCTGAGCTCGTCCACGCTCGCCGACGGCCCGAAGGTGCCGGCGTTGTTGAACAGCACGTCCACCCGGCCCCAGCGCTCCAGCGTCGCCGCGAAGAGGCGTTCGACGTCGTCGGGCCGGCTGATGTCGCACGGTACGGGGAGCGCCAGGGCGTGCCCGGCACCGGTCTCCAGCAGCTTCTCTTCCCGCCTGCCGGCCAGGACCACGCGGTAGCCCTCGGCCAGCATGAGCCGGGCCACGGCCCGTCCGATGCCGGATCCCGCTCCTGTGACGACAGCGACCGGGCCGGCGTGGTGGTGTGTCATGGGCTCTCCTGGGGCGTGGCGGCGGGTGCGGTTCAGCCCAGCCTATGCCGGGCGGGGCCGGTCGCTGAAGACGTACAGTGAAGCGTGGCATCCACCGCGGGAGACGTCGTACTGGCCTACCTGGCCCGGCGGGTGGCCGAGGTGCGCCGCCTGGCGCCCGGCGCCGCGGCAGGCCGGGTCGAGGACATCCACCAAATGCGGGTCGCAGTCCGGCGGCTCCGCTCTGTCCTGGGTTCCTGCCACTCCCTGTTCGACGGAAGTGCGGTCGACCCGCTGCGCGACGAACTGCGCTGGCTCTCGGGGGTGCTGGGCGCGGCCCGGGACCCCGGCGTGGTGCGGGACCGGCTCCTGGAAGCGGCGGCCCGGGAGCCTGCGGCCCTGCGCTGGGCGGGGGACCCCGCGGCGGATCTGATCCGGACGCGGCTGGACGCCGATGCGGCGGCAGGGCTCGCCGCGGCGGCGGACGCCCTCACAGGCGCCCGCTACGAGCGGTTGCTGGCAGCCATCGATACCTGCCTCGCCGACCCGCCGCTGGCCCCTGCCGCCGCCGACCCGCCGCTGGCCCCTGCCGCCGCTGCCCCGGCGCGCAGGGTGCACCGCGCCGTGCGCCGGGACTCAAAGCGGCTGGTCCGGACCGCCGCAGCCCTGGCTGAAGCCAATGGGGGCGCGGAGCACGACGTCGTGTTGCACACGGTGCGCAAGGCCGCCAAGCGGCTGAGGTACTCCGCCGAGCTGATGCTGGAGGCCGTCCCGGACGGGCCGACCAAGCGGCTGAAGTACGCCCGCCGGGCGGCCAAGGGGGCCCGGACAGTACAGCAGGTCCTGGGCCTGCATCAAGACAGCGTCATGGCCCGGTCGGTTCTCGTTGAGCTGGCCAGGGAATCAGACCCGGGCGCCGGCGCCGGGTCCGCCGTCGGCTTCGGCCTCGGCCGGCTGCACGCCGCGGAGGACGTACGTGCAGCGGCGGCCGAGAAGAAGTTCCACAAGTCCTGGCGGAGGCTGCGGCGCAAGCTGTAAACCCGTCGGCTGCCTAGGGCTTCAGGACCACCTTGATACAGCCGTCCTGCTTCTTCTGGAACATCTCGTACATGGCCGGGGCCTCGCTCAGACTGGCCTCGTGGGTGACAAGGTCCATGACGCCCAGCGGGTCGGCGTCGTCCTCCACCAGCGGCAGCAGGTCCTCGGTCCACCGGCGGACGTTGCACTGGCCCATCCGCAGCTGGATCTGTTTGTCGAACATGGACATCAGCGGCATCGGCGAGGCCTCGCCGCCGTAGACGCCGCTTAGGGAGACGGTGCCGCCGCGGCGGACCGCGTCGAGGGCGGTATGCAGGGCCGAGAGCCGGTCCACCCCGGCGCTCTCGAACGTCTTCTGCGCCAGCTTGTCCGGGAGCAGCCCGGCCGCGTGCTGCATGAAGGAGGCAACCGGCGAATCGTGCGCCTCCATGCCGACGGCGTCCACCACGGAGTCGGCGCCGCGGCCCTGGGTCATGGAGCGCAACTCTTCGGCCACGTCCCTGGAGAAGTCGAGGGTTTCCACGCCGTGCCGCTCGGCCATGGCACGCCGCTCGGCCACTGGATCCACGGCGATGACCCGCAGCCCCAGGTGCCGGCCGATCCGCGAGGCGAACTGCCCCACGGGTCCCAGCCCCATTACGGCCAGGGTTCCGCCCTTGGGCACATCGGCGTACTTCACGCCCTGCCACGCGGTGGGCAGGATGTCCGAGAGGAAGAGGTAGCGCTGGTCCGGCAGTTCCGAGCCCACCTTGATCGGACCGTAGTCTGCATGCGGGACCCGCAGGTATTCGGCCTGGCCGCCGGGCACCGAGCCGTACAGCTCGGAGAAGCCGAACAGCGATGCGCCGGAGCCCTTTTCCTTGACCTGGGTGGTCTCGCACTGGGACTGCAGCCCCATGTTGCACATAAAGCAATTGCCGCAGGAGATGTTGAAGGGAATGACCACGCGGTCGCCAATCGCCAGGTTGGTGACGGCGCTGCCTACCTCGACGACGACGCCCATCGGCTCATGGCCGATCACGTCACCCTTGTGCATGTACGGGCCGAGGACCTCGTATAGGTGCAGATCGGAGCCGCAGATGGCGGTCGAGGTGATTTTCACAATTGCGTCCGTCGGTTCCTGAATGACCGGATCCGGGACCTCTTCCACACTCACGGATCGTTTGCCCTGCCATGTGAGTGCCTGCATGTGCATTCCTCTCTCTCGGGTCGAATCTTTCGGGTGAAAACTGTGGACGGGACCGGCGCGGGGCACGGTTCACTCCACCGGCGGCCAGCGCCGGGTGCCAGTGCGTCAGCGGCTCCGCGCGGCGAGCTTCCCGATGGCGCTGCCGGCGAGGTTGGCGAGCAGGGCGCGCGGGTTTTCGTAGACCTCGGCCGCGCCGGCGTCGCGCAATTCGGCCTCGCTGGTGCCACCGCAGGTCACGGCGACCGTGGGAATGCCGAGTTTGGCGGCGGCCTTGATGTCCCAGACCGAATCGCCGACGTAGACCGCGTCGGCCGCGGCAACGCCCACGGCCTCCAGCGCGGCGACCAGGATGTCCGGCTGCGGTTTGCTCTCCTCCGCGTCGGCCGAGCTGGTGGCCGCGTGCAGGTAGGCGTCGGCGTCGATCGCGGCGCGCAGCATCTCCAGGTCCCGCCCGTGGGCGGAGGAGGCGAGGGCGACGGCGAGCCCGACGTCGTGGCACTGGACCAGGAGTTCGCGGGCCCCGTCGGTGCGGCGCAGCGCCGGCCAGTACGTGGCGAAGACGGCCGCCTGCGAGGCGGTGAGGGCGTCGTCGCCGTCGCGGTCCCGGTCCGGCAGCAGGTGGTCCAGCAGTTTGTCGCCGCCCATGCCAACCGAGCGGTGAATGCTCGCCATCGGCATGTCGAGGCCGGCCTGGCGGAAGGACTGCCACCACGCCAGGGTGTGAAGGTAGGAGGAGTCGACCAGCGTGCCGTCGACGTCGAAGAGGACGGCCGCGCGCGGGTGGTCAGTGATGGGCACGGGTTCGCTTCGTCGCAGCCAGTGTGCCGCCGGTCAGGGAGGATCCACGCCCCGCACCAGCCGTCCGCCGCTTGGCCATCGACGCCATGATCGCGGTCTGACCGTCGCCGCTGCGGTCCCGGACCAGTCCGGTCCCTGCGATCTCGCGGGCCTGGGCGATCCCGGCCACCGCCGCCCGCTTGGTCGGGAAGGTCACGGAGACCGCCATCAGGTCCCCTGCGGCGTCAATCATCCGGATCCGGTACCCGCCGTCGGGTGCGTCTACGAGCTCAAAGTATCCTGCCATCGCCAACTCCTTCAGTGCTGTTCCCCTCGTGGGGGACGTTAGTAAGTATACTTATCTAAGCTCTGGAGGAAAGTCCCCGGCGTGATTCCGGGGGCTGCTGCCGGCGGCGCGCGAGTGCGGCCGGAGCGACTAGTCGCCGCGTTCCCCCTTCTCCGGTTCCAACTGCAGCGCGGTGCGGATCAGGGCGAAGTGGCTGAAGGCCTGCGGGGTGTTGCCCAGCTGCCGGGCCTCCTCGACGCCCCATTCCTCGCTCAGCAGGCCGACGTCGTTGCGCAGCGCCAGCAGCCGTTTGAACAGCTCCTCGCCCTCGCGGCGCCGGCCGGCCCCGAGCAGGGCCTCCACCAGCCAGAACGAGCAGGCCAGGAAGACGCCCTCCCCGCCGGCGACGCCGTCGTCGCTCTGCTCCACCCGGTAGCGCAGCACGAAGCCGTCGTGCGTGAGTTCCCGCTGGATGGCCTCGATGGTGCCGATCACCCGCGAATCATCCGGCGGCAGGAACCCCACCCTCGGGATGAGCAGCAGGCTGGCGTCCAGTTCCGGCCGGCCGTACGACTGGACGAAGGTGTTGCGTTCGGCGTCGAACCCGTTGGCCATGACATCCGCGTGGATCCGGTCCCGGAGGTCTTCCCAGCGGTCCGCCGGGCCGGGCAGGTGAAAGTCGCGCACGCCCTTGACCATCCGGTCCGCCGCCACCCAGGCCATCACCTTGGAGTGGGTGAAGTGCCGGCGGGGTCCGCGCATCTCCCAGAGCCCGTTGTCCGGCTGGTTCCAGGCCGTCTCCAGGTGCTCCATCAGGGCCACCTGGACGTCCCAGGACTCGTCGGGATGCTGCAGCAGGGCCGAACGGGTCAGCGCCAGCCCGTCCAGCACCTCGCCCCAGACGTCCAGCTGCAGCTGCCCAGCGGCGGCGTTGCCGACCCGGACCGGCGTCGATTTCTCGTAACCGGCCAGCCAGTCGAGGGTCAGTTCCGGCAGCCGGCGTTCGCCGTGCAGGCCGTACATGATCTGCAGGTCCGCGGGGTCTCCGGCGACGGCGCGCAGCAGCCAGTCCCGCCACGCCCCGGCCTCCTCGGAGTAGCCGGACGCCAACAGCGCCTGCAGCGTCAGGGTCGCATCCCGCAGCCAGCAGTACCGGTAGTCCCAGTTGCGTTCGCCGCCGAGTTCCTCCGGCAGGGACGTGGTCACGGCGGCAACGATCCCGCCGGTCGGGGCGAAGGTGAGAGCCTTGAGCGTGATCAGCGAGCGCAGCACGGGCTCCCGGTACGGGCCGGTGATCCGGCACCGGTCCGCCCACTGCAGCCAGAAGGATTCGGTGGCCTCCAGCACCGCCTCGGGGTCCACCTTCCGCGGCCGTCCCAGGTGGCTCGGGGCCCAGGTGAGGACGAACGGGATCCGCTGGCCGGCCTTCACGGTGAAGTCGGAGACGGTCTGCAGGTGCTCGCCGCGCAGCGGGGCGTCGGTGACGAGGTAGGCGGCGTCGGGCCCGGCGATCGCGTGGATGCCGTGCTCGTCGTGGCGGACCCACGGGATGATGTTGCCGTAGTCGAACCGGAGCGCCAGCTGGCCGCGCATCCGGACACTGCCGCGGATGCCCACCACGATCCGGACGATGTCCGCGGCGCCGTCGCGCGGGGACATGAAGTCGATGACCTTGGCCTTGCCCTCCGGGGTTTCCCACTCGGTCTCGAGGATGAGGGTGTTCTTGCGGTACTTCCGGCGGGTACATTCGCCGCCCCCGGCCGGTGCGAGCAGCCAGCGGCCGGCCTCCGGGGTGTCCAGCAGGGCGCTGAAGCAGGCCGGCGAGTCGAACTGCGGCAGGCAGAGCCAGTCGATCGAACCCTCGGTGCTGATCAGGGCGGCGGTGTGCAGGTCGCCGACCATTGCATAATCCTCGATGCGTGCCATGGCTCTTAGCGTGCCATACGGGCCTGGGCTAGGATCCCTCCCATGCCGGAGGATCAGCCAGGGCAGGCGCGGCCTCCGCGCGGGACGGCCCACATCGGGACCAGCGGTTGGAGCTACGACCACTGGGCGGGCGTGTTCTACCCGCCCGGGCTGCCCGCGGCCAAGCGGCTGGCCTACTACGCCGCCCGTCTCGACACGGTTGAGCTGAACGCGAGCTTCAACCACTGGCCGCGGGAGAGCTCGTTCGCCGGCTGGCGGGAGCGGCTCCCGGAAGGGTTCGTCCTGTCCGTCAAGGCACCGCGGGGCCTGACCCACGGCAGGAAACTCTACGGGCCGGAGGCGTGGACGGAGCGGATCGTCCGCGGATGGCACGAGCTGGGCGAGCGGCGGGGTGTGCTGCTGGTCCAGTTGCCCCCGGACCTGGAACGCGACGACGCGCGGCTGGAGTACTTCCTCGCGGCGCTGCCCGGGTGGATCCGGGTGAGCGTCGAGTTCAGGCACCCCAGCTGGGACCATCCGGAGGTGTACGCCCTGCTGGAGCGCCATGCCGCGGCGTACTGCGTGATGAGCGGCGCCGGCCTGCCCTGCATCCTGCGCGCCACCGCGCCGTTCGTCTACGTCCGGCTGCACGGCCCGGACCCGGACCGGCTCTACGCCGGCTCCTACCCGGACGATGACCTCCGCTGGTGGGCGGCGCGGATTGGCGAGTGGCTGGACGCCGGGCGGGACTTCTACGCCTACTTCAACAACGACGGCGGCGGGCACGCGGTGCGCAACGCCCTGACGTTGCGGGATCTGCTGGGGCCGCCCTGACGCTGTGGGAGAGTGGTGTCATGGAAATGGCGCCCCAACAACCCGCCCCCAGGTCCGCCCCGTCAGCCAGCCAGGCGCTGCGGCTCGCGCACTTGGTCTCGGATTCGGTAAACCACCTGCGCCTGAAGGCGGCGCGCCGCTGGAAATTCTCGCCGCAGACCATCGCCTACCAGGGGTACGGCTCCACCGAATGGGTCCGGGTCCTGGCCCGGGTGCTGCTGACCAGCAAACCGGCACCCGGCAGCCGGGCCGAGCAGGTGGCACTCAACGGGAACCAAAACATCCGCGGCTGGCGCGCGTTCACCTCGGTGCCGATCCAGTTCGTCGAGGTGGAGATCGAGATCGGCGGCGTCACGACGACGGTCCACGCCGACCGCGGCGGGATCGTGGACACCGTGATCCCCGTGCGGCTCGAACCGGGCTGGCACACCGCCACGATCCACGCCGAGGGCACCGAGCCCGCCGAGGCCCGGATTTATGTCATTTCCCCGGACACCACGCTGGGCATCGTCTCCGATATCGACGACACGATCATGGTCACCGCCCTCCCCCGCCCGTTCCTGGCGCTGTGGAACACCTTCGTTTTGAACGAACGCGCCCGGATGGCCACCCCGGGCATGGCCGTGCTGATGGACCGGCTGATGGTGGAGTACCCGGAGGCGCCGGTGATCTACCTGTCCACCGGGCCGTGGAACGCGGCGCCCACCCTGGCCCGGTTCATGACCCGCAATCTCTACCCGCAGGGGACGCTGCTGCTCACCGACTGGGGCCTGACCCACGACCGCTGGTTCCGCAGCGGCCAGGACCACAAGCGCCGGAACCTGGAACTGCTGGCCACCGAGTTCCCCAACATGCGCTGGCTGCTTTTCGGCGACAACGGCCAGCACGACGAGGAGATCTACTCGGACTTCGTGCGGGAGCACGCCAGCCAGGTGGCGGCGATCGGGATCCGGCAGCTCTCCGCCGGTGAGGCGGTGCTGGCCGGCGGCCACTCGGGCAGCGGCGATCACAGCGCGTCCGGGGTGCCGTGGATCTACTCTCCCGACGGCGCCGGCATGGTCAAGCGCCTGCAGGAACTGGACCTGCTTTAGCCGGCCGCCGGCGCGGTTTCCGCCGGGCCGGCTTCGGCCGGTGCGGATTCCTTCGTGCTGGTTTCGGCCGGCGTGCTTGCCGACGCCCGCCGGGCCGCCATGACCTCGCGGAGCCAGTGGAACGAGGCCTTGGGCGTGCGCTCCATGCTGTCCCGGTTCACGTGCAGCAGGCCGAACTGCTGGTGGTAGCCCGCGGACCATTCGAAGTTATCCAGCAGGGACCACACGTAGTAGCCGCGCAGGTCGATCGATTCCGCCGTACCGCCCGGGGAGGTCGCCTCGATGGCCGCCTCGATGTGCTCGGCGAGGTAGCGCACGCGGCGCTCGTCCGGGACGATCAGCCGGCCCTCGGCGTCGTGGATTTCCAGGTCCTGGAAGCTGGCGCCGCCCTCGGTGATGTAGACCGGCGGCAGGTTGGGGTAGCGCTCGGCCATCTCGGCCAGCGCCACGGCCATGTAGTCGGGCTTGATCGGCCAGCCGTAGGCGGTGAGTTCGGTGTCCGGGAAGCTCTCGACGTGGAACGGCGTCGCTCCCCCGCCGCCGTTCAGGTCGTTGCCCATAGCCTCAGCCATGCCCTCCGGCACGGTGCCCTCGCCGGGGCCGGCCGCGACCCGGGTGGGCATGTAGTAGTTCAGCCCGTAGAAGTCCAGGGGCTGCGAGATGAGCTCCATGTCCTCCTTGGAGGGGCTGAAGGATGAGAAGAAGGTGGCGGCACGGATGGCGTCCGGGTATTTGCCCAGCAGGACGGGATCGGCGTAGAGCCGGTTCTGTCCCATGTCCATGATGCCGGCGCTGACCTTGTCCAGGGGGTTGATGGACGCCGGGACCATCGGCGAATAGACGTTGGTCATGCCGATCCCGCCCGGGACCTTGGCGGCCCGGAGGGCCTGCAGCGCCAGGCCGTGGCCGAGGAGCTGGTGGTGGACGCTGGGCAGGGCCTTGAGCATGTGCGATTCGCCGGGGGCGTGGACGCCCAGCATGTACCCGTTGGCGCTGACCGTGGCGGGTTCGTTGATGGTGACCCACCGGGCCACCCGGTCGCCGTAGGCCGCGGCCGCGATCTCGGCGAATTCGCCCAGGCGGTACGCGGTGTCACGGTTCATCCAGCCGCCGGCCTCGTCCAGTTCCAGCGGGGTGTCCCAGTGGTAGAGGGTGGCCATCGGGGCGATTCCGTTGGCCAGCAGCAGGTCGATCAGCCGGTCATAGAAGTCCAGGCCCTTGGGGTTGACCGGGCCGCTGCCGCCGGGCTGGATGCGCGGCCAGGAGAGCGAGAACCGGTAGGAGTCGATGCCCAGGTCCTTCATCAGCGCGACGTCTTCGGGCATCCGGTGGTAGTGGTCGCAGGCCATGACCGGGCTGTGGTCGTCCACGATGGCGCCCGGCACCGCGGCGAAGACATCCCAGCCGGATTTGCCCCGGCCGTCCTCGTCCAGCGCGCCTTCGATCTGGAACGCGGCCGTGGCCACGCCCATGGTGAACCCTGCGGGCAGGATGGCGGCCAGATCGCGGGCGGAAGCTTTCATCGGTGGTTCCCCTATGCAGTTGCGCTGGTGATTGATTGATCTTAGGCCCGGAGCGGGGCGCTTCCTAAACCTCCGGCCCGCGCCGCCGCGCCGCGGCCGGCCGACCCGGGAGGACCGGGTCAGTAGTTCACGCCTTCGGGACCGAACAGGAACTCCTTCGCGTGCGCCACGGCCTTCTTGAACGCGTCATTGCGCAGGGTGAGCAACTGCTCGGCGTCGTCCGCCGCCGGCTCCAGGTAGGCGGTGAAGCCGGGGCGCAGGACCCAGATATCGCCCGCCGGGGGCAGGTAGAAGACCCCGAACGAGCGGTGCTGGCTGTCCTCGGCGGCCCAGATCGGCACCACGGCCAGCGCCGCGCCGGTGTCGACGTTGATCCACTGGGCGCGCGGCAGGGGAAGTTCGTGCGCCTCCGGGTCAAGGAACGGTGCCGTGCCCTCGCCCCAGCGTTCCTCGAAGCGTTCGTGGAAAGCGGGGATCAGGTGTGAATCGTATTGCCGCCATGCGCTCATGGCTGCCCTCCTCTCATCCAGCTGTGGTGGGGGTGCGGGGCCCCGGCGGCCGCGGGTCACCCCGGTCCGCGTTCCCAGCGCACCGGGGTGACCCGGACCAGCGGCTGCGTCGCATGCCGCCGCACCGGGATATCCCGGCCGGCGCGCTCGAAGCCATCGGTCCGCCCGTAGGCCGGGTCGTAGCTGGCCCGGGATTCCGGGTGGCGGAGCACGGCGAAGGCCTCAAGGACCCGGCGCACGTCCTCCCCTCCCGGCGCCCCGACGTCGGGGTGCAGGTGGCGCAACAGCGCCCGGTACCGGCGCCGGATGTCAGCGCCGGTGGCATCCGGCCCGACGCCGAGGGCGGCATACAGGCCCCGCGGGTCACGGTTCACGGCCCCGCCCCTCCTTTCGGACGGCTCCTTTCGACTGCTACTTGGGAACGGCGGGGACCCGGCGCCCGAGGGCACCGGATCCTACGCCAAACCGGCAGCAATGCCGCCGGTGCTACTTGGCGATCTCGTGCATGCTGTCCTGGCTGTGCGTGATCTCAATCTTGCGCGCCTTGGCCTTCTCCAGGACCGGGATGCGCAGGGTCAGCACGCCGTCGGTGTAGCTGGCCTTGATGTTTTCCGTGTCCAGCGAATCGCCCAGGATCAGTTGCCGGCTGAAAACGCCGCGCGGCCGCTCCGAGGCGATCATCTCGACGTTCGGCTGGGTCGGGTCACGGCGCTCGGCCCGGACGGTCAGGACGTTCCGTTCGATGTCGAGGTCCACCGAGTCGACATTGACGCCGGGGAGATCGAAGGCGGCGACGAATTCGCCGTCCTCCTGCCAGGCGTCCATCGGCATCGCGGCAGGCCGCGCCGTGGTTCCGAAGACCTGCTGGGTCAGCCGGTCCAGTTCACGGAACGGGTCCGTACGCATCAACATCATTTCCCACTCCTTCATCCGAGAGTCCTTCAGGTTTTCGGGCTATCCGCCGCCCCTCCCATCTATGGATTATCTATGGTGGCGGATATAGTTTTTTTATAGCACCGGCGTGAGAGTGGTGCAAGAGGATTTTCCGGCGCCGCGGCGGCGTCGACCCGAAGGAGGGCAGCATGGCGCAACGGGGGGACGACGTGGGGGTCTACGCGATTTCGGTGGTGGCCGACCTCGTGGGCACGGGGCAGCAGAACATCCGGCTGTACGAGCGCAAGGGCCTGCTGACGCCCGACCGCACGGCGGGCGGCACCCGGCAATACAGCGAGACGGATCTTGCCGTGCTGCGGCGGATTGGCGAGCTGCTGGCGGAGGGCCTGAACCTGGCCGGCGTCGCCAAGGTGCTGGAGCTGGAGGCCGCCAACGCCGGGCTTCGCCGGGAGCTTGAGCGGCGCAAGGAGGCGCAGCGGCGCGCGGCCCGCTAGAGGAGCGGCGCGCCGTCGGGGGCCTACTCCGCGGCGGCTTCCTTCTTGGAGAGCTCGCCGGTGACCGGCTCGCCCGGGATGCGGACGGTCCGCCACGTATCGAGCAGTATGACCGCGCCCAGTATCACGAAGGAGATGGACAGCGAGGCCAGTGCGTCGGTGGTCCAGTGATACCCCAGGTACAGCCGGCTGAGCGCGGCGAAGACAATGCCGATCCCGGCGACGGTGAAACCGACGACGGCGGCCCGCGGGTTCCGGCGCCGCGAGAAGACCAGGAAGCTGGTGATCAGCAGGAAGTCGCAGGCGCCCAGGACGTGGCCGGAGGGGAAGGAGAAGGTGGCGTCGGCGCCGAAGAGCATCAGGTCCACCGGGGGGCGGTGGCGTTCGACGGCGTGGCCGATCAGCTGGGCCAGGATGACGCCTGTCAGCATGGCGCCGGCCAGCACCATGGGGCGCCAGGCGTGCTTTGCCAGCAGGCCCCAGGCGACGGTCACCACCAGGATGATGATGGGCAGGCCGATCGGGCCGAAAACGATCGCAAGGATGATCATGATGGTGGTGGCGGGCTCGCCGCGCAGGGCCACCAGGCCGGAGCGGATCGGCTCGTCCACCACGCTGATGCCGGTGTGGGTCAGGACGCTGATCAGGATGAAGGTGAACAGCGCGGCGCCGACGACCATGAGGATGGCGCCGGTGCGGTAGAGCCTGCGGCGGTCCCCGGGCTCCATGTACCGCTCTTCGACGACAAACTTGTCGTGGAAGACCCGCCACCAGCCCGGGCGTTCTCCTGATTGGTCTTGCGCCATTGCCCGCGTCCGCCTTTTCACTCCGTGGCCATTAATGTTCAGGGAAGATTATCCCGGTTTGCTGGGAGCCGGGCTTTTGACGGCGCCGGACGCCGGGAAAATGCTCCGGCGCGCCGCCCGCGTGGTGATTTGACTCACATTTAACCCAGAGGCTAATCTCACTTCAGCCGTGGTCCGCACGGTGACACAGCGGGGTGAAATGGTGCGCAGGGGACGCTCCGGGAGAGGCAGTTCCGATGACCACAGCCAACGAGTGCATTGAGATCCAGGTGGACAGCCGGCGGCTGCTGGACGAGCGGCTCAACGACGCGGTCCAGGGCCTGCAGCGGGTGGCCATGCTCACCGGCACCCACGGCATCCTGTTGACCCGCCACAAGCCCGGCCACTACACCGCGGCGCTCTCGGACCAGGTCCCCTTCGGCATGACCCGGGAACTGATCCACTAGGCCCGCCCGACGGCGCAGACCGGAATACCGGCGCGCCGTCCACAGACCAGGCCCCGGCCGGCTGAGCCTCGACTCGCCGCCCGGGGCCTTCTGTGCGGTGCCTGCTCCTTCGTGCCCGCCCCTGTGTGACCCAGGGATGCCAGGCACCACTCGGTGCCCGGCACTGCCGGTCACCAGTCGTGGACGGTCCCGTCGACCAGGCGGTTGTAGGGCAGGTAGGCCTGCTGGTAGGGGTACGCGGCAGCGGCTTCCTCATTGAATTCAACTCCCAGGCCGGGCTCCTCCCCCGGGTGCAGGTAGCCGTCGGTGAAGGTCATCGACTGTTCGAAGACCTCGTTTGTCGCCGCCGAGTGTTGCATGTACTCCTGGATGCCGTAATTGTGGATGGCCAGGCCCACGTGCAACTGTGCGGCGAAGCCCACCGGGGAGATGTCCGTGGGGCCGTGGAAGCCGGACTTGACCTGGTACTGGGCGGCGAAGTCCATCACCTTCTTCAACGGGCTGATGCCGCCGAAGTGGGTGGAGGCGGCCCGCACGTAGTCGATCAGCTGTTCCTTGATCAGGGCCTGGAAGTCGTAAACGGTGTTGAAGACCTCGCCGATCGCCAGTGGGGTGGTGGTGTGCTGCCGCACCAGCCGCAGCGCCTCCTGGTTCTCCGCCGGGGTGCAGTCCTCCAGCCAGAAGAGGTCGTAGGGTTCCAGGGCCTTGCCCAGCTTGGCGGCCTGGATGGGCGTCATGCGGTGGTGGCCGTCGTGCAGCAGCGGCAGTTCCGGGCCAAACTCGTTCCGGACCGCTTCGAAAACGGTCGGGAGGTGCCGCAGGTAGGCGCGGGTGTCCCAGTCCTCCTCCTGCGGGAACGCGCCGCGCCCGGCCGGTTCGTAGTCGTACCGCTCGCCCGAGGCCTGGGCCTGCGCGGCCACCCCATAGACGGCCTTGATCCCGGGGACCGCGGTCTGGATCCGGATGGACTTGTAGCCCAGCTCCAGGTGTTCGCGGACCGAGTCGAACAGGGAGGGCAGGTCCGAGCCCGAGGCGTGGCCGTAGGCGCGGAGCCCGTTGCGGGAGGCGCCACCGAGCAGCTGGTAGACGGGCATCCCGGCGAGCTTGCCCTTGATGTCCCAGAGCGCCATGTCGACGGCCGCGATCGCGGCCATGGTAACCGGGCCGCGGCGCCAGTAGGAGCTGCGGTAGAGGAACTGCCAGGTGTCCTCGATCCGGTGCGGGTCCTTGCCGATCAGCAGCTGGGCGACGTGTTCCTTCAAGTACGCGGCGACGGCCAGTTCGCGGCCGTTGAGGGTGGCGTCCCCGATGCCGGTCACCCCGTCCTCCGTGGTGATCCGGAGGGTCACGAAGTTCCGGGACGGGCTGGTGACGAAGACGTCGGCGGCAATGATTTTCATGGGTGGAGCGGTCCTTTCGCGGCGGACAGTGACGGCGGACGGTGACAAAGGATGAGGGCGCCTCAGCGCTGCGTGCCGCCGTCCGGGACGGCGCCCAGCAGGGCCAGTTCGGCGGCGGTGGGCAGTCCCTCGCAGTCGCCGGCGGAGCTGACGGCGAAGGCGCCGGCCAGGGTGCCGCGGCGCAGGCGTTCGGCGGTGCCGAGGCCCTCGAGCAGGGCCGAGAGGTAGCCGGCGGTGAAGGCGTCGCCGGCGCCGACGGTGTCGATGCTGGTGACGGGGACGGCGGGGGCCTCCAGGCGCCCTGCGGCGGTGTAGACGCCGGCGCCGGCGGCGCCGCGTTTGACCACGACGTCGAGGACGCCTCGGCCCAGCAGTTCCGCGGCCATGGCCGCCTCCCGCTCCGCGCCGGCGCTTTGGGCAGCGGCACCGGCAACCGGAACGGCGGCGGTGACCCCGGTCCCCCGGCGGTGGCGCTCGCCGCCGTCGGCCACCAGGTCCAGTTCGTCGTCGGAGGCGATCAGCACCGCGGCATGCCGGGCCAGCGGCGTCAGCACGGCGCGTGCCTCGTCGCGGGACCAGAGCTTGGCGCGGTAGTTCACGTCCAGGGAGACGGCGAGCCCCTCGGCGGCGCCGCGCGCGGCGGCGTACTCCACGGCCCGGCGCGCGTCCGGGCTGAGGGCCGGGGTGATGCCGGTCAGGTGCAGCGCCCGGGGCGAGGCGGCGAAGGCCCGGTCCACGTCGTGCCGGTTGAGCGTGGAGCCGGCGGACCCGGCCCGGTAGTAGAACGCCCGGCTGATGTCCGCGGTGCGCCGTTCGAGGAACATCACCCCGGTGCCGCGGGTGTCCTCCACCCGGTGGCGGACGTCGATGCCCTCGCCGCGCAGGCCGCGCAGGATGAATTCGCCGTGCGGGTCGGCCCCGACGACGCCGGCCCAGGCCACGCGGTGGCCCAGCCGGGCGACGCCGACCGCCACGTTGGATTCGGCCCCGGCCACGTGCATGCCCAGGCTCCCTCCGGCCGAGAGCGGACCGGCGGAGCGGAGCGAGACCATGGCCTCACCGAGGGTGAGCAGGTCGACGCTCACGGCTGACCCGCGGCGTAGCCGGAGGCTAGTTCGACGAATGCGCGGGCGCGTTCCCGGACGGGTTCGAGGTCCCCGCCGGAGGCGGCGTCGCCAAACAGCGGACCGCCCAGGCCCACGCCCACGGCGCCCGCATCCCAGTAGCTTCCGGCCTCGTTCAGTCCCACGCCTCCCACCGCGATGAAGGGGATGCCGGGGAACGGGTCGCGGACGGCCTTCAAATAGCCGGGGCCGCCGACGGAGGCGGGGAAGAGTTTCACGGCCGTGGCACCGCGGTTCATCGCCTCGTAGGACTCGCTGGGGGTGAACGCCCCGGCCAGGACGGGCAGCTCCAGCCGGACCGCTTCCTCGATGGAGGAAGCCAGCGAGGGGGTCACGATGAACTGTCCGCCGGCCTCGGCAACGTCGGCGACATCGTGGGCGGTCAGGACGGTGCCGGCGCCGACGTAGCAGCCCTCGGTCGCCGCGGCCCGGACCGCCGCTATGGCGCCCAGGGCGTCGGGGGTGGTGAGGGCGATCTCGACGAAGCGGAAGCCCTCCCCGAGGGCGGCGAGGGCCGCGCGGGCGGCTGCTCCGCCGTCGTTGCCGCGCACGATGGCGACCAGGCGGGTGGCGCTGATGCCGCCCAGCAGCGCCGCTGAAGTGAGGGTGGTGTTCACGCTTCCTACCATTCTGCGAAGGCGCCGTCGTTGTGGCGCCAGACCGGGCCGCGCCAGGCATGGCCGCGCTTGTCCGCGGCACGGACCACGGCCTCGTCTATCTCGATGCCGAGGCCCGGGCCGGTGAGCCGCTCGATGTGGCCGTCGACGAACTTCAGCGGCGTCTTGTCCACCACGTAGTCCAGGACCTCGGCGCCCTGGTTGTAGTGGATGCCGATGCTCTGCTCCTGTATCAGGAAGTTCGGCGTCGCGAACCCCACTTGCAGGCAGGCGGCCAGGGCCAGCGGCCCCAGGGGGCAGTGCGGGGCCAGCTGGACCTCGTAGATTTCGGCCAGCGAGGCGATCTTGCGCACCTCGGTGATGCCGCCGGCGTGGGAGAGGTCCGGCTGGGCCACGGCGATGCCGGCCTGCAGGGCGGGCAGGAATTCCTGCCGGCTGTAGAGCCGCTCGCCGGTGGAGACCGGGGTGGTGGTGGAGGCGGTGAACTCCCGCAGCAGGTGCGTGTTCTCCGGCACCACGGGCTCCTCGAGGAAGAACGGCCGGTAGGGCTCCAGCAGCGGCGCCACCCGGCGGGCGTTGGCCAGGCTGAAGCGGCCGTGGAAGTCGACGGCGACGTCGCGGTGCTCGCCCAGGACCTCGCGCGCGGCGGCGACCCGGCGGACGACGCCGTCGAGCTCGGCCACGGAGGCGAGCGGGCTCATCCGTCCGCTGGCGTTCATCTTCACCGCGGTGAGGCCCACCTCCAGCTGCGCGCTGATCTGGTCCGCCACCTCGTTGGGTTCGTCACCGCCCACCCAGCCGTACATCCGGATCCGGTCCCGGACGTGGCCGCCCAGGAGCTGGTGCACGGGGGTGTTGAAGTGCTTGCCTGCGATGTCCCAAAGGGCCTGGTCCAGGCCGGAGACGGCGCTGGCCAGGATGGGGCCGCCGCGGTAGAAGGAGCCCTTGGTCATCACCTGCCAGTGGTCCTCGATCCGCAGCGCATCCTGGCCGATCAGGACCTCGGAGAGCTGGTCCACGGCGGTGCGGACGGTTTCGCTGCGGCCCTCGCAGGTGGCCTCGCCCCAGCCGACGATTCCACTCTCGGTCTCGATCCGGACGAAGAGCCAGCGCGGCGCGACGAGGAAGGTTTCGATTCTGCTGATGCGTGTCATACGTGCCTAGCCCTTGGTGGCCCCGGCGGTGAGGCCGGAGACGATGTATTTCTGCGTGAAGAGCGCAATGATCATGATCGGGATGGTGACCACCGTGGCGGCGGCCATCAGTCCGCCCCAGTCGATGCTGGCGTAGGAGACGAAGTCGAAGATCGCCACCGGCAGGGTCTTGGTCTTCGAGCCGGAGAGCACCAGGGCGAACATGAAGTTGTTCCACGAGAAGATGAAGGACAGGATGCCGGCCGTGGCGATACCGGAGACGGAGAGCGGCAGGGTGATCCGGCGGAACGCCCCGATCGGGGTGAGGCCGTCCACCTGCGCGGATTCCTCGAGTTCCAGCGGCAGCGAGTCGAAGTAGCTCATCATGATGTAGACGATCAGCGGCAGCGCGACGAACATGTGGCTAAGGATCAGCACCTCGAAGCCGCCCACCATCTTCAGGTTGGAGAAGACGTAGTACCAGGGCACCAGGAGCGAGACGCCGGGGATGACGCGGGCCATCAGGACCACCAGGGCCGAGCGGTGCATGGTGAACCGGCTCATGGCGTAGGCGGCGGGGACGCCGAGCACCAGGGACAGCGCCGTGGAGACGAAGGCCACCCAGAAGCTGTTGAAGATGAAGATGAAGTAGTTGTTCCGCTGCAGCACGTTGGCGTAGTTCTCGCCGGTGGGCGTGAAGACGAAGGACTTGGCCGTGTCGTAGATGTCCACGTTGGTCTTGAAGGAGGCCAGCAGCATCCAGATCAGCGGGGCTATCAGGAAGAGCACGACGGCAATCAGCGCGACGACGCGGAAGACCTTATAGGCGCGGGTGGCCAGCGGCTTGCGGCGGCGGGCGGGACGGGGCGCCGCGGACGGGGCGGGGACGGTGCCGGCCGGGGTCTGGGTGGGGACGGTCATTTGCTTACCGCTTTCTTGCGCATGGTCAGCAGCCACATGGTGCCGATGATGATCATGAAGAACAGGATCAGCACCGCGGAGGAGAGCCCGTACTGGTTGTAGTCGAAGCTCAGGCCGTAGGCGTAGACGTTCAGGGTCTCCACCTCGTGGAAGGAGCCGCCGCCCTTGCCCTTGGTGGCGTAGAGGATGTCGAAGGTCTTCAGCGCGTCGATGCCGCGCAGCAGGATGGCGACGATCACGGTCGGCATCATCAGCGGCAGGGTAATGAAGAAGAACCGCTGGAAGGAGTTGGCGCCGTCCATCCGGGCGGCCTCGTCGGGTTCGTCCGAGAGCGAAGTCAGGCCGGCGAGGAGGATCAGCACCACCATGGGCGTCCACTGCCAGATGTCCATGAAGATGGTGGTGCCCAGGGCGGTGTCCTGGCCGGAGAGCCACGGCTGCGGCGGGATGCCGATCATGCCCAGGAGCTGGTTGACGAAGCCGATGTTGGGGTCGAAGATCAGGCGCCACATCATGCCGACCGCCACGGGGGTGGCCACCAGCGGGAGCAGGATCGCGACGCGGACCCACTTCTCGCCGCGGAACGGCCGCCAGAGCAGCAGGGCGATGCCCATGCCCAGAACTACTTCGCAGATCAGGGCCACGCCGGTGAAGGAGAGCGTGCGGCCGACGGCGGGCCAGAACCGTTCGACGTCGGAGAGCACCGCGACGTAGTTGTCCAGGCCGATGAACTCCGACGCCGCGCGGACCGAGCCCTGCGAGTCGGTCAGGCTCAGGTACAGGGTCCAGGCCAGCGGGAAGATGATCAGGACGCCGACGAAGATCATCGCCGGGGCGGCGAAGAGCCACTTGCGGTGCCGGTTGGCCCAAGCGGAGAAGCTTCGCTGCGGGCCGGCTGAGCGAGCCGGGCCGCGGCCGGCGGTCCCCGGCGGCGTGTCGCTGCGGGTGGTGTTCAGAACAGACATGGTTCACCTAAGGAGTCAGGGGGTGAAGGTGGGGCCGGCGTTCCGGCCCGGAGTGGAGCGGTCCCCCGCGGGACGGCCGGAAACCGGCCGTCCCGCAGAGGAAGGAGCGCTACTTCTTTTCGCTGTCCAGGAACTTCTGGAACGCGTCCGACGCCGAGGAGGCCTCGGTGGAGGCATCAGCGCCGGTGATCGTGGCGACGATCGGGGCACCGACGATTTCGCGGGCCTTGCCGACGGTGACAACCTCGGGACGGTCGTGGCCGACGCCGTTCTTGGCGCTGACGGCGATCGCGTCCGCGAGGTCCTTCGGGTAGGTGGAGGTGCCGGCCGGGTCGGCCCAGACCGAGGCGCGCGGGCCGGGGACGCCGGCCTTCTGTGCGGCCAGGGTGCGGTCCTTGCTGGTGGCCCACTGGATGAACTTCCAGGCGTTGTCCTGGTTGCTGGAGGCCTTGTTGATGGCCAGGCCCCACGAGGGGATGTTGTACGGCTTGGAACCGGCCGGGCCGGCGGGGAGGGCGGCGAAGCCCACCTTGTCGGCGACCTTGGACTTGGCCGGGTCGGTGGCGTTCTTGTAGAGCGAGTCGGCCTCGGTGTAGAAGGCGGCCTTGCCCTGGGTGAAGATGGCCATCGCCTCGGGCCAGCTCATGTCGGTGCTGACGTTCTTGGGGCCGGAGTTCTTGATCAGTCCGCCGTAGAAGGAGTAGGCCTTCTTGGCCGCGTCGCTGCCGATGGCGGACTTGCCGTTGGCGTCGATGAAGTCGCCGCCGAAGCTGTAGAGGAAGCTGGAGAACTGGGTGACGGCGGCGGACTTGCCGGTGCGGGCCACGAAGCCGGCGGTGTCCGGGTTGGCGGCCGAGATCTTCTGGGCGGCGGCCTGCAGTTCGTCCATGGTCTTGGGAACCTCGATGCCGGCGGCCTGCAGCAGGTCCTTGCGGTAGTAGAGGACCTCTCGCTCGGTGATGATCGGGACGCCGACCACCTTGCCGTCGACGGTGGAGGCCTTGACCGGGCCATCCTGGTAGTCCTTCCAGTCCCAGCCGGCGTCGCCGGTGACCTTGGAGGTCAGGTCCGCGAGGTAGCCGTTCTTGGCGAACGCCTTGCCCTCCTGGAGCGGGCGGTACATCATGACGTCGATTTCGTCGCTGCCGGCATTGAGCTTGACGTTGTACTGGTCGGAGAGCTGGTCCTCGCCGAGCTGGGTGAGTTCGACCTTGAGGCCGGTGGCCTTCTCGAACTCGGGGATCGCGGCCTTGATGCCGTCGGTCCACACGTGGTTGGCCAGGGTGACCCGGACGGTGCCGGCTGCCTTGGCATCGCTGCTGCCGCTGCCACCGCCGCAGGCTGTCAGTCCGAGCGAGAGGGCCGCGGCCACCGCCGCGTATTTCACCATAGAACGCCGCTTCATTACGACTCCCTTGTCTTCAGGGCCGGACCCGGTCCAGCCGTGCGCGGATGCATCTTTACATCTGCTCTGGAGCGATCCTAGTGAAATAAAGCAGACTTAAACAACCCCTTGCGCCCACCCGTATGCTTTATTCATGCAAACCCCAAAGGCGGAGTCTTCAGCTGACCTGCACTCCGTGCTGGTCCAGACGCTGGGCCTCGCCATTGCCGAGGGGACACTGGCGCCGCACTCAATCCTGCGGCTGGATGAACTCGAGACCAGGCACGGGGTGTCCCGGTCCGTGGTGCGCGAGGCCACCCGGGTGCTCTCGGCCATGGGCATGCTGGAATCCCGCCGCCGGCTCGGCACCGTCGTCCGGCCGGAGGAATGCTGGAACCTCTACGACCCGCAGGTGATCCGGTGGCGCCTGGCCTCGTCGCGCCGGGTGGACCAGCTCCGGGCCCTGAACGAACTGCGCGGCGCCATCGAACCGCAGGCGGCGCGGCTAGCCGCGGAGCGGGCCACCTGGGAGGCCGGCAGCGACCTGGTGGCGCAGGCCGCCCGCCTCTGGGCGGCCGGCCAGCGCGGCAATCAGGACGAGTTCCTCCGCCTGGACATCGAGTTCCACGCCGCCGTGCTCCGGGCCTCGGGCAACCCGATGTTCTCCCAGCTCCACAACCTGGTGGCCGAGGTCCTCACCGGCCGCACCGAGCACGGCCTGATGCCGCACCTGCCCCAGCACGAGGCGCTGCAGCTGCACGTCGACGTCGCCAGCGCCATCCAGCGCGGCGAAATGGACGCCGCCCACGCCGCCATGCGGCGCATCGTGGAGCAGTCCACCGAGGAAATCGGCGACATCTGGTCCAGCAGCCACCAGCAAAACGCCGGCAAGGACGAAGCCGCGGCCGCCCCCGGGCCGGGAGCCGCCCCGCAACCGGGGACGGCCGCCGCCCCGTAAGCCGGGAGGCAACCCTGCGCTAGCGGCCGCCGGCGATCTTGCGGCTGCGCTGTTCCCGGGCCATCGGCCCATACGGGTAGACGCCGACGCGGGGCGCGCTGACCTCATCGAGCCGCGCCAGCTCGTCGTCGGAGAGCTCCAGCCCCGCCGCCGCGAGGTTGTCCTCCAGCTGCTCCACGCTCCGCGCCCCCAGGATCAGCGAGGTGACCGCCGGCTGCTTCGCCAGCCACGCCAGCGCCACCTGGGCGTCGCTGACGTTGTGCCCTTCCGCGATCGCGTGCACGGCGTCGACGATCTCCCAGGTGCGCGGATCCGCGTTGCGCGCCTCCCATGCCTCCATGCCGCGCTTCGGGTTCTCGCCCAGGCGGGTTGCGCCCTGCGGGGCCTGGTCGCGCCGATACTTGCCGGAGAGCCAGCCGCCACCCAGCGGCGACCAGGGCAGCAGGCCGATCCCGGCGTCGAGGGAGGCCGGCACGATCTCCGACTCAATCTCGCGCACCAGCAGGCTGTACTGCGGCTGCAGGGTCACCGGCGGGTTCCAGCCGTGGGCGCGGGCCAGGTGCACGGCCTTGGTCAACTGCCAGCCGAGGAAGTTCGAGAAGCCGTAGTAGCCGATCTTGCCGCTGCGCACGGCATCGTCGAGGAACCGCAGGGACTCCTCCAGCGGGGTGATCGGGTCCCACGCGTGCAGCTGGTACAGGTCGATGTGGTCCACGCCCAGCCGGCGCAGCGAATCGTCCAGTGCCCGGGTCAGGTGCCGCCGGGAGGTGCCGACGTCGTTGGGTGCCGCCCCCATCGGGAAGCGGCCCTTGGAGGCGATCACCACCGAGTCCCGCGCGTCCGGACGGGCTGCGAGCCAGCGGCCGATGATTTCCTCCGAGACGCCGGCGGAGTACACGTCGGCGGTGTCGATGAAGTTGCCGCCGGCGGCGACGTACCGGTCGAGGATCGCGTGCGACTGTTCCTCGGTAGCCTCGGCGCCGAACGTCATGGTGCCGAGGGCGTAGTTGGAGACGACGGCGCCGCTGGCGCCCAGGGTGCGGTAGTCCATGCGGGTCCTCAGTCTTCGGTGGGGGTGGTCTCGAGCGAGTGGTAGTCGCGCCAGCTGTGTTCCGGTTCGTAACCGAGGACGCGGCGGGCCTTGTCGATCGAGAGCATCGTCTCGTGCTCGCCAAGGTCCTTGACCACCTTCACACCGGGGAAGACCTCCGCGGCGAGTTCGGCGCTGGGCCGGCTCATGACGGTGTCGGCGTTGGCGATCACGAAGGCCTCGAAGCCGGGCTCGGTGTACGCCAGCGCCCGGGCCACGGCCTGTGCGCCGTCGCGGCCGTCGATGTAGCCCCAGAGGTTCCACTTGCGCAGCCGGGCGTCGGCATCGAAGGAAGGGAATTCCTCGTAGTCCTCGGCGTCCATGACGTTGGAGAACCGCAGGGCGCTGATGCTCAGGGTGGGGTCCCAGCGGGTCAGCTGGATGGCCATCTGCTCCTCCAGGTGCTTGACCAGGGAGTAGGTGCTCTCCGGGCGGGCGGGGTATTCCTCGTCCACGGGGATGTAGGGCGGGTCGATGTCGAAGGGCAGGCCCAGCACGGTCTCGCTGGAGGCGTAAACAATTTTTTTGATCCCGGCCCGGCGGGCGGCCTGGAAGACGTTGTAGGTGGCCAGCATGTTGTTCTCGAAGGTGGCCGCGTCCGGGGCCAGTCCGGGCGCCGGGATCGCGGCCAGGTGCACGATCGCGTCGAAGCCCTCGTGCCGGTCGTCCAGGCCCAGGATCACGTCCACCACGTGGCCGTAGTTGCGCAGGTCCACCCGGGTGAAGCCGGGGTCCCGTTCTCCGGTCTGGTCCAGGGCTGTCACCTGGTGGCCGTCGGCCCTAAGCCTGCGGACCACGTGCCGTCCCAGTTTTCCGTTTGCTCCGGTTAGTGCAATTCTCATCGGTTCTCCTCGGTGGTCGCGACGCTGCCGTGGCTCCACCCTAGATCGGCCGCGGCCCCGCCGCACACAGGGCCCGCCCAGAGGACAGTGCTACACCGGCTCCTCCCGCGGTGACTTTCGGCCCTAGGCGGCGGCCGGGGCGGCGGCGATCGTGGGGGCATGGGCGCAGATCAGCGGATTGTCGTGGGTGTCGATGGCTCGGAATTCTCGACGACTGCGTTGCGTCTCGCGGGGCGCATGGCCGACGGTCTGGGTGCCCCCCTGGCCGTGGTCACCTGCCTGGGCAGTTCCGACCACTTCTTCGCCTCCCACCTGCCGGAGGAGCGCGCCGCGTCCACCGAAGAGCTGGAGGAGACCGCCAAACGGCTGCTGGAGGAGACGCTGGAGCGGGCCTTCGGCAGCGAGCGCCCGGAGCGGCTGAGCCGTGAGGTGAAGTTCGGCCCGCCGGCGAAGGTGCTGGTCGACGAAAGCGCCGACGCCCAGCTGTTGGTGGTGGGCCGCCGGGGCCGCGGCGGCTTCCTCGCCCAGGTGATGGGATCGGTAAGCGGCGCCTGCGCCGCCCACGCTAAGTGCCCGGTCCTGATCGTGGGCCAGGACGACGCCGCACAGGCCGGGGCCGCCGGGACGGCGTGACGCCCGGGAGGCAACCCATGCAGTCGGCACGAACCAGCATCGTAGCGGGCCTGGCCCTGATGGGCGTCGGGCTGCTGTGGCTGCTCGACGTCCTCGGGGTACTGGCGGGCGCCGTCGTGATCCCGCCGCTGATCTTCGCGGCCGTGGGCGTGGCCTTCGCAGTGCTGTTCGTCCGGGACCGGGCCTTCTGGTGGGCGGCGATACCCGGTTCGGTCTTCCTGGGCCTGGCCGCCGTGATCCTGGCCGGCCAGGCCGGCGCGGGCGGCCGGGCCGGCGCCTTCCTGTTCGTCCTCATGGCGGCGGGGTTCGCGGCCGTCTTCCTGCGGGTCCCCGGCTTCTGGTGGGCGCTGATTCCGTGCGGGGTGATGCTGACCCTGGCGGTGGTGGTGGCCCTGCCGGCAGGCCTCCCGGATGCCACCACCGCCGCCGTCTTCTTCCTGGGCCTGGCGGTGACCTTCGCCGTGCTCGCCCTGGTCCCGGTCCACGGGGAACCGGAGTCCGGGGCGTCGCCTACCGCCCAGGGCGGAACCCCGGTCCGGATGCGGTGGCCGCTGGCTCCCGCCGCCGTGCTGGGCGTGCTGGGAATCCTGTTCCTGGTGCAGGCGGCGGCCGTCCTGGTACCGTCCGCCGTCGTCGTCCCGGCGGTAGTGATCCTCGCCGGCGTCGCGCTACTCGCGTACGCGGTCCGTGCGCACCGGCACGGGGGCAACCGGCGGCACGGCACGTAGGCGGAGTTCCGGGCGAAGGCTGTCCGGGGGTGCCGCGGGCGGCTAGGATAGTCAGCATGCTTATCAAAGCGTCCTGAGCAGGCCCGACGGAAGGCATCACCATGAGCAGCTACCACCCCGAAAATGACCCGGCCAACCCGGACCCGCCCAAGCCCGGCGGCGGCTCGGCGGACCCGGAGGCCGCGGAGGCGCTGAAGGCCCGGCATGCCGCGGCCCGCGGCGACGGCCAGCCCGATGCCGCGGCGTCCCCGAACCCGGACCCGCTGGAGGGAAACATCACCGGGCTGGAGCCCGGCGGCGGCGTTCCGCCCGGCGAGACTCCCCCGGCGGAGGGCCAGATGAGCCGGGACCAAGGGCACGCCGAGTAGCGGTTTCCAGGCAG
This sequence comes from Arthrobacter sp. YD4, assembly GCF_030410515.1. Lineage (GTDB taxonomy): Bacteria > Actinomycetota > Actinomycetes > Actinomycetales > Micrococcaceae > Arthrobacter. The sequence goes on from NZ_JAUHHD010000001.1 coordinate 641,033, forward strand.
GGACTCCGGCCCGGCCCCGGTCCTATGAGCCGGCGTCGGAGCCCTGCACCAGTTCGTCGAGGGCTGCACGGAGCCGGGTGCCGGCGTCGTCCGCCACCTCACGCACCGCATCGCTGTCGCTGAGCTGCACCATGGTCTGCGGGTCGATCGCCTGGACCGTCGTGGCCGGATCCCCCGCCCCGCGGCGGACCACCACGTTGCACGGAAGCAGGGCGCCGAGCTCCGGTTCGGCGGCGAGCGCCTTGCTGGCCAGGTGCGGGTTGCAGGCACCCAGGATCACATAGTCGCCCACGGCCGACGCGGCGTCCTCCCCCAGTTTTGCCGCGAAGGTGTCGCGGACGTTGATCTCGGACAGCACCCCGAAGCCCTGGGCGGCGAGCGCCGCCTTGGTCTTCGCCACTGCTTCTTCCCAGCTGGCCGGCACGACGGCGGTGTACGTGTACTGCATGCATCACTCCTTGGCGGTGGCGGCCCTCGCGGGCGCGAGGTGCTTGCCGAACCAGTCTCTGGCCAGGATGGCCGCGGCGGCAACGGTCCCCGGTTCCTCGAAGAGGTGCGTGGCCCCCTGGACCACGGCCAGCTGGTTCGGGCAGCGCAGCTGCGCCTTGGCCTGGCGGTTCAGCTCCAGGACCTCGGTGTCCAGGCCGCCGACGATCAGCAGCGTCGGGGCGCGCACGGCGGCGAGCCGCGGGCCGGCCAGGTCCGGCCGGCCGCCGCGGGAGACCACGGCCGTGACCCGGGCGAAGGGTTCGGATGCGGACCACAGCGCCGCCGCCGCGCCGGTGCTGGCCCCGAAGTAGCCCACGTCGCACACTGCGGTGTCGTTGCGGGTACCCAGCCATTCCGTGGCGGCCGTAAGCCTGCGGGCGAGCAGCTGGATGTCGAAGACGTTCGCCCGGTCGCGTTCCTCGGCCGGGGTCAGCAGGTCCAGCAGCAGGGTCCCCAGCCCGGCGTGCTGCAGCACCCCGGCCACGAAGCGGTTCCGGGGGCTGTGCCGGCTGCTGCCGCTGCCGTGCGCAAAGACGACGACGGCGCGCGCCGGCACCGGAAGGTGCAGCTGCCCCGCCAGCCGCACGCCGTGGGCCGGGATCTCCACTTCTTCCTCGACCTCCGCCGGTTCCGGTGCCGCGGCCGCGCCCGTGCCCGGATACGCCGGGGCGTCGTGGAGCCGGCGGGCTGCGGCGTCGAGGAGCTGGACCACCTCGTCATCCTCGGTGGGTGAGAAGTCCCGGTAGTGGTAGCCGACGGCGGTGAATTGGCGCGGGGTGGCCAGACAGATCACCTCGTCGGGCTCCACCAGCCGGGCGAGGGTGTCCGCGGGCGCCACCGGCACGGCCAGGACCACCCGGGCGGCGCCCAGCTGTCGAGCGATTTTGCAGGCGACCCGTGCCGTGGAGCCGGTGGCGATCCCGTCGTCGACGATCACGGCGATCCGGCCGGTCAGGTCCTGGCGGCGCCGGCCCTTGCGGAACCGGGCCACCCGGTTCTCCAGGACCGCACGCTCGCGGTCCTCGACGGCAAGGAGCTCGTCCTCGCCCACCCGGGACTGGGCCAGGACGTGTTCTTCGAGGACCCGGGCCCCGCCCTCCCCGATCGCTCCCATGGCCAGTTCCGGCTGGTAGGGCAGGCCCAGTTTCCGGACCACGATCACATCCAGCGGGGCGTCCAGGGCCGCGGCTACCTCCGCCGCCACGGGCACGCCGCCGCGGGGAAGTCCCAGCACCACAATGTCCTTGCCCCGCAGGTCCCAGAGGCGCCTCCCCAGCTGCCGCCCGGCGTCGACCCGGTCTTCAAAAATGCTCATGGTCCCGGCTTTCCGATCAGGCATGCGGCCGCCGGGCGCTGCCGGCGGAGCGGGCCACGGGGGCTGTGGATGCCCGGCCGGGCCGCTTCATCTCACTATCGTTCACGGCTTTCGGGGGCGTGAGGGCCCTTGGACCCGGTTTCGTTTGCGCCGGTTTGCCCTGCCGCGGCGCGGTTCCAGCGGGCCCCGGCGGGCCGCGCCGGGGGTGCTGAAGCGGGCTGCGCGGCGGGCCATGCGGTGGTCCCGGCCGCGGCGCCGGACGCGGGGCAGGACCGGCGCCGGGGGCTGCTGGGCGGTCCGGGCGAAGAACCACTGCTTCGCCAGTTCCACCAGCACCAGGTACACCACGGTCATGCCCAGCAGCGCCAGGAAGAAAGGCACCGGCAGCGGGTCGAATCCCAGCAGCCCGGCCAGCGGGGACAGCGGCAGGAAGATGCCCAGGGCCACGACCCCGAGGGACGCGCCGAGCAGTCCCATGGAGGGCCGGCTGCGGAGGAAGGGAACCCGTCGCGTGCGGATGGCGAAGATGATCAGCGTCTGCGTGGCGATCGATTCGATGAACCAGCCCGCCCGGAACTCCCCCGGAGCGGCGTTGAAGACGAACAGCATCAGGCCGAAGGTCGCGAAGTCGAAGAGGGAGCTGATCGGGCCGAAGAGGAACATGAAGCGCCGGATGAAGCCGATGTTCCAGTGCGCCGGGGCCAGCAGCTGTTCGCGGTCCACCCGGTCGCCGGGGATGGCCAGTTGGCCGGTGTCGTAGAGCAGGTTGTTGAGCAGGATCTGGCCCGGAAGCATCGGCAGGAAGCTCAGCACCACCGAGGCCGTCGCGGCACTGAACATGTTGCCGAAGTTGCTGGAGGTCCCCATCAGTACGTACTTGATGGTGTTGGCGAAGATCCGGCGGCCCTCCATCACGCCGTCGGCCAGGACGCCCAGATCCTTGTCCAGGAGCACGACGTCGGCGGCGTCCTTGGCCACGTCGGTGGCACTGTCCACGGAGATGCCGATGTCCGCCTGGTGCAGCGCGAGCGCGTCGTTGACGCCGTCACCCATGAATCCCACGGCCCCGCCGCTCTGGCGCAGCAGCCGGATGATCCGGGCCTTCTGCTCGGGCGAGACGCGGGCGAAGATGCTGGCCTCGCGGACGGCGGCGCTCAGCTCCGGGTCGGACATGGCCTCGGCCTCGGCGCCGGTGATGGTGCCGCCGGAGAGCACGCCGAGTTCGTCGCAGACCCGCTCGGCCACCTTCGCGTTGTCCCCGGTGGCGATCTTGACCGTGATGCCCAGCGCCTCCAGCCGGTCGAGTGATTCGCGGGCGTTGGCCTTGGGCGGGTCGAGGAAGACCAGAAACCCGGCCAGGACGAGCCCGGCCTCATCGGCGGGTGTCAGGTCCGCCAGTCCGGGCGCTTCCCGGGTGGCTACCGCCACGACGCGGGAACCGGCGGCGAACTGGGCGTCCAGCAGCGCCTGCACCTCGGCGGTGACGGGTCCGCAGAGGGCCAGGACATCCTCCGGCGAGCCCTTGGTGATGATCCGCGGCGTGCCGGAGCCGTCGCGGACCAGCACGGAGGTGCGGCGCCGGAGGTGGTCGAAGCCGATTACATCGAGGCGCTCGTGCCGCGCAGGATCGAAGTCGGCGGCCTGCGGCGATTCCCAGAGGGCCGCATCGAGCGGGTTTTGGCCGATGACGGAGCGCTCCGCCGCGGAGTAGTCCACCTCGGTGGCCAGGAGCCCCAGGGTGAACAGCTCAAGCGGGCCGGTTCCCGCAGCCACGGGGAGTGCCGTCGTGAAGCTGATCCTGCCCTCCGTCAACGTGCCGGTCTTGTCCGTGACCAGGATGTCCATGTCGCCGAGGTCCTCGATGCAGACCAGCCGTTTGACCAGGACTTTCCGTTTGGCCAGTTGCCGGGTTCCGGTGGCGAGGCTGGTGCTGACGACCGCGGGCAGCAGTTGGGGGGTGATGCCCACGGCGATGGCGAGGGAGAACAGCAGCGACTCGATCACCGGCCGCTGCAGCAGCAGATTGGCGACAAAGATCAGCGAGGTCAGCCCGATGGCGACCTCCAGCAGCAGGAAGGAGAACCGCTTGAGGCCCAACTGGAATTCGGTTTGCGGCTGCCGCTCCCCCAGCCCCAGGGCGATCCGGCCGAATTCGGCGCGGCCGCCGGTGGCGACCACCACACCGGTGCAGCTCCCGGACTGGATGACGGTGCCCATGAAGAGGCAGGAGGTCAGGTCGCCCAAGGAAGCCTTCTCCGTCACCGGCGGGGGCGTCTTGGCCACCGGCAGGGACTCGCCGGTGAGGATGCTCTCGTCGCAGAGCAGGTCCTTGGCGGAGAGGAGGCGGAGGTCCGCCGGGATGATGGCGCCCAGGCCCAGCCGGACGACGTCGCCCGGGACCAGGGCAGTGACGTCCAGCTCCGCGGCGGTCCCCTCCCGAACGACGACGGCGGTGTGGGTGACGCGGGAGTGCAGGGCCTCGGCGGCACGCTCGGCGCGGAATTCATTGCTGAACCCCAGCCCGACGCTGACCAGTAGGATCACGCCGATCACCACGGAGTTGGTGGCGTCGCCCAGGAAGAGGGAGAGCCCGGCGGTGATCAGCAGCAGGATCAGGATGGGGCTGCGGAACTGCCGCGCCAGCACGGACCAGGCGCTGGCCTCGTGGGTCCGGACCGCGTTGGGACCCACCGCGTCCAGCCGGTCCGCGGCCGCGGCCCGGGACAGCCCGTCCGGCCCGGAGCCGAGGGCGGCCAGGACGGCGTCGGGTGCCTGCCGCGCGGCGTCGGTGATGGTCAGCGGCGGGGAGGCGGCCTCCCGTACTTCAAGCTGTGACATGCGTTGTCCGTCCGAGTACCTGCCAGTTAGGCCTAAGACTACGACCGGCACCGGCACCCGTCATGCGATTCGGCGGATTTCCCGCAGGGGGCGGGCGCCGTCGGCTGCCGGCGGCCGGCCGAATTGAGCGTCGCCAAAAGAGTCCGGCGTCCTGTATATACTTTTTCTCGGTACGGTTTAGCAGAAGGCCGTTGGACGAATTTGGTCCGGCCTGTCACCGTAACCACCGTGAACTTGCTCGCCGTGGTGGCGCAGTCGCCGGATCGACACCTCAAGCGAAACGGCATTAACGAACAGTGGCAAGTGATTCATCTGTGGCTTCGATTAGCCAACACCTGAACCAATTCGTGCTCAACAGCGCGGACATGGAAGAGTTCCTCGGCGAACTGGCGAAGGTCTCCGCGCGCACCCTCTCCGAGGACGGCGACGAGGTGCTGTGCGGCATTACCCTCCTCCGGGAGCGCAAGGCTGCCACCGTGGCCAGCAGCAGCGCCACCGCGCAGGCCATGGACGAGATCCAGTACGGCTTCAGCGACGGCCCGTGCGTCACGGCGTCCCGCGAACAGGTCCCCGTCCACATCGAGGACCTGGAAACGGATGACCGGTGGCCGCAGTGCACGGCGCGGATCCGGGAACACGGCATGCGCTCGATCCTGGCGGTCCCGTTCCTCCTCGACGGCGATACCCGGGCCGCGCTCAACCTCTATTCACGCCGCCCGCACCGCTTCGATGAACGGGCCCGCGACCTGGCCCACGGCTTCGTGAACCAGACCTCCATGGCGCTGCGGCTCGCGGTCCGGTTCGCCCACTACAGCGAGAAGGCCAGCAACCTCAAGGCGACCCTGGAGACCCGCACGGGCATCGACGTCGCCGTCGGCATCATCATGGCGCAGAACCGGTGCAGCCAGGCGGAGGCGTTCGAGCTGCTCAAGGCGGCCTCCAGCACCCGCAACGTGAAGCTGCACACCGTCGCGGCCGGCATCGTCGATTCGCTCGGCCAGGGCCCGGCGCGGACGCACTTCGACAGCTAGGCCGGCGGGGCGGCCGCCTCCTCGAGGACGGTCTTCAGGGTCTGTTCGTGGGCCAGGATGCGGAAGTGGCCGCCGGTGTCGAGCTGGATGTTGCGCGCTCCCGGCAGGACACTGCCCTCCGGGATGTGCGGGTCGAAGAGCCCGTAGATGGAGGTGATCCGCTCGTTGACCCGCTGCTCGCGGGAGAGCTGGAGGGTCACGGCGCTGCGCGGGGAGAGCGCGCGAAGGCTCGGCAGCAGCAGGTACCCGGCGTAGCGCGAGCCGGAGAAGGGCGAGGCGACGGCCACCATGCGGACCAGCCGGCGCTCGGGGTCCAGGGCCATCATGGCGAACTTCCCGATCAGTCCGCCCTTGCTGTGCGCCACGATCAGGGTGTCCGTCAGGTCCCGGTCCCGCAGGTAGCCGGCGATCAATTCGGCGGCCTTCGGCACGGCCAGCCGGTTCCGCTGCAGCACGGTCACCACGTGCACCGGGTGCCCGGCGTCGTGCAGGGTCCGGATCAGCGGCAGCATGAAACGCCAGTCTTCGAAAATGCCGGGGATGATGAGGACGGGTCGCCCTGTTCCGCTGAGGAATTCGTCCGGGCTGACCCGGGAGACGGCGCTGCGCAGTTGGCGTCCGACGGCGTACACGTAGTCCAGCGCCCACCAGCCGGCGACCCGGAGCGGGCTGCTCATGCGGCGGGCTCTGTTGCGGAGGCGGTTTCGGTCCGTCCGGCGAAGCGGAGGATCGCCTCCGCCACCTCCACGGATTTGTTGTGCTGGACCACGTGTCCGGTGCCCTCGATCTCGAGGAACGCACCCGCGGCGGCCCGCGCCGCCAGCCGGTGGCACCAGTCCCGCGTCGCCACCGGGTCGTGCTCGCCGCGCAGCACCAGGATCGGGGCGGACACGTCCATGATCCGGTCCTCAAGCCGGTAGTCCATCATGACCCGGAGGTTCTTCAGGTACCAGGACGGCCCGCAGCGCAGGTAGTCGGTGAGGACGACGGCGTTTGAGGACGGGCTCTCGAAGAACAGGCAGTCCCGGCCCAGGGCCAACGCCTGCCGGGCCACGGTCCGCTTGCGGTAGTTGACCACGGGGCCCATCAGGACCACGTAGCGGACCCGGGCGGGCTGTTGCACGGCCACCTCCGTGGCGAACTGGGTGCCCATCGAGTGCCCGACGATGACGAAGTCCAGAACTCCCAGCCGTTCCAGCGCGCCGATGATGTAGGTGGCCTGTTCGGCGGCGTTGAGGGTGTGGTCCGGTTCCGGCGTGGCCCCGAATCCCGGCAGGTCGATCGAGTAGGTGTCCAGCGTCGCGGCGAGGTTCCGGTGCAGCCGCTCCAGGTAGCGGTGCGAGGCGCCGATGCCGTGGATCAGGACGACGGCGGGCTGTCCCTGCGCGGGTTCCGCGGAGCCCTTGGTTCCGGCGTCGCGGCCGGGCGCACCGGCGGTGGCTCCGGCGTCGTCGGTGTCCGCGCTCCTGCGGGAGGCGAACACGTGGCCCACGTGCCCGGCCACCTCAACCTCGATGCGCACGGGCCTGCTCATGGGTGTCTCGTTTCTTTCGGCGTCCCGTAAGCATACTGACTACACCTGAGCGGGTGCTGGGCGCCGCTTCGACGGTTCCCTGCCCAGAAGACGCGCGGAAGCGTCGATCCGGCGCGGAACCGTCGAATCGGGGACGTGCCGCGGGCGCCGGTCAGCGGTGCGCGCGGTCCCGGTCAGCGCGGCTAGGCCGGACCGAGCGGTGCCGGGCCGGTGGACGGGGACGGACCCGGTTCCTTGAGTTCGACGAAGAGGGCGTGCGTGGCGCTCGCGCCGATATTCTCACCGGAGTGGGACTGGGCGGGCAGCCACCGTGCCTGCCCGGCGGGGAGCTCGACGGCGGTCTCCCGTCCGTTGGCGGTGAGGCGGCGCCGGAAGCTGCTGAGGGTGACCATCACCGAGTCCGGGTGCCGGTGCTCCACGGTCTTGTCGCCCGGGGCATCGACGTATTCCAGCACGCGGACCCTCTCATTTTCGAAGACCACCCGGTAGAGGGCGGGGTTGGTCTCCACGGGATCCTGGTTCATGTCCGGACTGTAGCCCCGGACGGCCCCGGGCACCACGGCCTAACTGCCCGGCCGCCCCCGCGGTGCCGCGCCGGAACAGCCACGCCGGTCCGCGGCCGCGGGCCTGTACCGCCGCGGCGGATCCCTGTAGCGTGGCAGGACGGCCCGGGTCCGCCGGTCCGCGCGAGTCATCGAAATATGCGAGTCATCGGAGGAACACGTGAGCGACAAGCCGGTTGAATCCGAAGAGATCGTCAGCGACGGGGTGCAGGAGGGCAGCAATCCGGTCCCCCGCGACGAGGAAGGCAACGCCGACGGCCGGTCCGCCGGCGAGCCTGGGACGGACGGTCAGCAGGACGGCGGCGGGACACCCGACTCGCGCAAGGTCCCCGGCCCCGCTGAAGAGGACGATGCCGAGACGACGGATGACCGCGGCCTCACCACCGACACCACGCCGGACTAGGTCGCGGGCGGGGCGATGTTGACCAGCCAGTCCACCCCGAACCTGTCCTTGCACATCCCGAACATGTCGCCCCACGGCGCCCGGTCCAGCGGGACCGTGACCGATCCGCCGTCGGACAGCTTGTCCCAGTAGCCGCGCAGCTCGGCCTCGTCGGCGCCGCTCAGGGACACGGAGAAGTTGTTGCCGGGCGTGAAGTCCATGCTGTTGGGCGTGTCCGCGCCCATCAGCACCATGCCCGAGCCCGACGTCAGCATGGCGTGCATGATCTTGTCCTGCTCGGCGGGGTCCTCGCTGGCATGGAAATCGGCGAAGGTACTCATGGTCAGCTCGCCGCCGAAGACCGACTGATAGAACGTCATGGCGTCCCTGGCGGTGTCGCGAAAGCCAAGGTAGGGGTTCAGCGTGGTCATAGTTACGGCCTCCCGGTGCTGGTCTGGTGCTGTTGCTGGTCAGTTTCCCGCGGGTGCCGGACCCCGCGGAGGGACCGGTTCCCGCTGGGTGACATCCTGCCGGATCGAGGTCGCGCTGCACAGGGTCCAAACGCCGCAGGCCGCGTTCCCACGGTGATGGGGACGCGGCCTGCGGCGCGGCTGGGGCTGCCTGCTAGGCGGTCTGGCCGGCGTGCTCGCCCTCGGCGATCTCTTCGATCAGCTTCGCGTTGAAAGCCTCGAGATCGTCCGGGGTCCGGCTGGTGACCAGGCCCTGGTCAACCACGACCTCCTCGTCGGACCAGTTGGCGCCGGCGTTCTTGAGGTCGGTTTCAAGCGTGTAGTACGAGGTGAGGCTGCGACCGTTGGCCACACCGGCGTCGATCAGCAGCCACGGGCCGTGGCAGATCGAGGCGACCGGCTTGTGCTGTTCGAAGAAGCTGCGGGCGAAGGCCTGGGCTCCCTTGTCGGCACGGAGGTGGTCGGCGTTGACGACGCCGCCGGGGATGACCAGCGCGTGGAAATCGTCGGCGTTGGCCTGGTCGACGGTCAGGTCCACGGTGAACGTCTCACCCTTGTCGGTACCGTCGTAGCCCTGCAGGGTGCCGCTCTTCGGCGACACCAGGGTGGGCTCGCCGCCGGCTTCCTTGACCGCGTTCCAGGGGCCGGTCAGCTCGACCTGCTCGACGCCGTCCGTCAGCAGGAAAGCGACCTTCTTGCCCGAGATGTTGTGTTCCGACATACGTCCTCCTCTAAGCGGTGCGCGTCGCTGGCGGCCTGCCGGCCGCGGTGCCCCGCGCAGAAAGATTGGTGGCTTGCCTTTCCCACTCTAGGAACTTCGAAAATAATAAGCAAGCTGATCATATGATGGGTGTAAGCCGCCCGGAGTCGCCGCCCGGCACACCGGCCCTCTGAACCAGCCCTCTATTCAGCAGGGGCGGGCGGTGGCTACGCTGGCGGGGTCAATCCGGCACCGGAACCGCGGGCTCACCGCAGGAAGCAGGCAATCATGGACGAACGCGACATTCTGCAGCGCATCACCGCCTTGGTGGACGAGGAACGCGGACTCCGGGAGCAGGCCGAGGCGTCCAGCCCGGACCACGACCACGCTCCGGACCGTCTCCGCCTCCAGCAGCTCGAGGAGGACCTGGACCAGTGCTGGGACCTGCTCCGGCAGCGCCGCGCGAAGCGGCAGTACGGGGAGAACCCGGATGAGGCCGAGGCCCGCCCGGTCAGCCAGGTGGAGGGCTACAAGGGCTGACGCGGCGCGGGCGGCCGAGGCGCTCTTGATTGACGCGGCGCGGGCGGCCGAGGCGCCGCTCGTTGGCGCGGTGCCCGACGGCGGCCGGCACTCTACGGGGGCGGCCAAGGACCAAAGGGCCCCTGATTTTTCGGTGGCACCGGCCTACCATAATGGACGGGGGGCACCCGGAAGCGCTGTCGCTTAATGGAGGCCACGATGTTCACTTTTGTCCGCACACTTTTCCCGTCGGCGCAGAAGGAGTCCGTGGCCGCCCCGCCGGGCCGCCCCCGCCGCTCCCGGCCCTGGGCAGCGGCCGCCGCCGTCGTCGTCGCGCTCGGAGCGGCGACTCTGGGCGGCTCCCCGGCCTCCGCGGCCGCACCCACTCAAAGCTTCATCGTGGTCCTCAAGGACGGCACTGGCGACGCCGGCGCAATCGCGGCCGCGCACCGGAGCAGCTTCGGAGTCACCGCCGCCACCGTCTACCGCAACGCCGTCAGCGGCTATGCCGGCACCATGACCCAAGCCCAGGCGGCCCAGGTGGCCAAGGATCCGCGCGTGGACTTCGTCACCGCGGACCGGCGCTTCGGCCAGCCGGACGAACCGAAACCGGCCGGGTCCCAAGTGGCGCCGGCGTGGTGGCAGCGCATCGGCGGCGACCCGGAGGAGGCCCAGGAGTCGGCCCGGGCCAACCCGGCCCGCGACAAAGGCACCGGCGTGAACGTGGCCGTGATCGACAGCGGCATCGACGGCAACCACCCGGACCTGAACGTCCGCGGCGGCGTCGACTGCACCTCGGGCCAGCCCGTCACAGTCACCCCCATCGACAAGCTGGGCCACGGCACGGCCGTGGCCGGCGTCATCGGCGCCCGCAACAACAACCTCGGCATCATCGGCACGGCGCCCGGCACCCCGCTCTGGTCGGTCCGGGTAGTGACGGACGACGACGTCATCACCGAGGCGAGCCTCATCTGCGCGATTGACTGGGTCACCTCCACCCGCCGCGACGACGACCCTACAAACGACATCTCCGTGGCCAACATCAGCATCGGCGGCCCCGGCTCGGACACGGCCAACTGCGGCAAGGGCACCGACCCGATGCACTACGCCATCTGCCGCTCGATCCGCGCCGGCGTCACCTACGCCGTGGCCGCAGGAAACGAGTCCTCCAACCTGGCCGGCACCGTTCCGGCCAGCTACCACGAGGTCCTCACGGCCACCGCGATCGCCGACTTTGACGGACAGCCGGGTGGACTCGCAGGCACCGTCTGCGGGACGGTGGACTTCGGCATCTTCGGCCAGAAGGACGACGCCCCGGCCTTCTTCTCCAACTACGCGGTAGCCGCCAAGGAGCGCCGCCATACGGTGGCGGCGCCGGGGGTCTGCGTCCTCTCCACAGCAAACGGGGGCTACGGAATCAACCACGGAACCAGCTTCGCCAGCCCCGCCGTGGCCGGCGCCGTCGCCCTCTGCATCAGCGACGGGGCCTGCCATGGTTCCGGGGCCGAGGTGGGCGAGCAGTTCCTGGACCATGTCGAGGCGTACAACCACCGGCACCGGGACTTCGGCTTCACCGGCGACCCGCTCCGGCCCGTTGACGCCAAGTACTACGGCTACCTGACGGAGATCGCCCGCTTCTGAGTCTGTCCCGCCCGTTTCGACGGTTCCCTGCAGTTTCAACGCTTCCAAACGTCGAGTCGGCAGGGAACCGTCGAATCGGCCCGCGTGAGCCCTCGTTAACATCCCCGAAACATGACCGTTAACGCCCTGACACGAAAGCCCGAATCCTGTAACTTTCCCGCAACGCAGAGCCCGACTGCCTGAAACACTCCGACGCGAGGATTAAACCCGGTTGGGGGCCGGCGGCGAAGTGTCCCGGTACGACGGTTGACGAAGGGACACGCAGGTGCAGCTCACCGCGGGAAGCGTCTGGATCATCATTTCTGCAGCCCTCGCGCTGCTCATGACCCCGGCCCTGGGCCTGTTCTACGGCGGCATGACCCGCGCCAAGGCCTCCTTGAACATGATCATGATGAGCTTCGTCTCGGCGGCCATCGTCGGCGTGGTCTGGGTCCTCTGGGGCTACTCGATGTCCACCGGCCAGGGCGTGCTGGGTATCTTCGGAGACCCGTTCGCCAACGCGGGGCTCTCCCGGCTGATCGGCTCGCCGGACCTGATCAAGGCAGGTTTCAGCGCCACCTTCGCCATCATCACCGTCGCCCTCATCAGCGGGGCCATCGCAGACCGCACCAAATTCTCCGCCTGGGCCCTCTTCGTCCCGGTGTGGATCACCGCCGTCTACTGCCCGCTGGCGTACATGGTCTGGGGCGGCGGGCTGATGAGCCCCGGCGGGGCCGTCAGCAAGATCTTCGGCCAGGTCATCGACTTCGCCGGCGGCACCGTCGTCGAGATCGCCTCCGGCACCGCGGCCCTGGTCATGGTCCTGATCGTCGGCAACCGCCACGGTTTCGCGAAGGACCCCTCGCACCGCCCGCACAACATCCCCTTCATCATGCTGGGCGCCGGCATCCTCTGGTTCGGCTGGTTCGGCTTTAACGCCGGCGCCGCCACCACCGTGGAACAGGCCGGCCTGATCTGGGTCAACACCCTCGCCGCCCCGGCCGCCGCCATGCTCAGCTGGCTCGCCGTCGAGAAGGTCCGCCACGGCCACCCCACCTCCCTCGGCGCCGCGTCCGGCGTCGTCGCGGGCCTGGTGGCCATCACGCCGTCGTGCGCCAACGTCAGCCCGCTCGCCGCCGTCGGCCTGGGCCTGCTGGCCGGCGCCGCCTGCTGCGTGTTCGTGGACCTGAAGTTCCGCTTCGGCTTCGATGACTCGCTCGATGTCGTCGGCGTCCACCTCGGCGGCGGCCTGATCGGCACCCTGGCCCTGGGCTTCATCGCCCTGCCCGTGGACGGCCACGGCGGCGGGCTGTTCTACGGCGGCGGACTGCAGCAGCTGGTCGCCCAGACGGTTGCCGTGCTGATCACCGTGCTGCTCTCGGCACTGGCGACGGCGGTCATCGGCCTGGCCATCCACACGACGATCGGTTTCCGGGTCAGCCACGAGGCCGAGGTGGCCGGTGTCGACCGGTCCGAGCACGCCGAGACCGCCTACGAATTCGACGGCCTGGCACACAGCCGCTTCAACCCGTTCGGACACCACGGCCTCCCCCACCCGGTGCACGCGGCAGCTCCGGCGGACCACCAACGGACCGGGGAACCGGCAGAAGAACACGGTCGTGTCAAAGAGTCCGTCACGGCAGGCAACGCCGCCTGAGGACCGGCCCGCGCCGCGGTGAGCGCCTGACAGAATGAGCCTATGGACATAGCCCTCGGTTTGCTGGTGCTCGTAGCGGTTGTCTGCGCCGGAAGCGCCCTGGGCCGGAAGCTGGACATCTCCGTCCCGCTGCTGCTGGTCCTCGCCGGCGTCGCGGGATCCTTCATTCCCTTCGTCCCGGACATAGAGCTGAATCCCGAAATGGTTCTGGTGGGCCTGCTGCCGCCGCTGCTCTACGCGGCGGCGCTGCGCACCTCGCTGTTCGACTTCGGTTCCAACCGCCGCGCCATCGGCCTGCTCTCGGTGGGCTACGTGATCTTCGGAACCATCGCCGTGGGTCTGGTGGTCTGGTGGCTGTTCCCGGAAATCCCGCTCGCGGCGGCGATCGCCCTCGGCGCCGTCGTCGCCCCGCCGGACGCCGTGGCCGCCACCGCGATCGCCCGCAAGGTGGGCATGCCGCGCCGCATCGTGACCATCCTCGAGGGCGAATCGCTGGTCAACGACGCCACCGCCCTGGTCTGCCTGCGCAGCGCCATCGCCGCCATCGCCGGAACCGTCTCCGCGGCCGGCATCGCGGGGGGCTTCGTGCTCGCCGCAGGCGGTGGCCTGGTGGTGGGCTTGGCCGCGGCCTACGTGCTGACCATGCTGCGCAAGCGGATCCGCAACGTCGCGATCAACACCTCGACGTCGCTGATGGCCCCGTTCGTCGCCTACCTGCCGGCCGAGGCCATCCACGCCTCCGGGGTCCTCGCCGTCGTCGTCACCGGACTGGTGATGGGGATGAAGGCGCCGTCCATGCCCAACGGCGCGGCCCGGCTCAGCCAGCGCAGCAACTGGAACACCGTGCAGTTCCTGCTGGAGAACTCCGTCTTCCTGCTGATCGGGCTGCAGGTCCGGACCATCATCGAGGGCGTCCAGGACGATTCGCTCGGCGCGGGCCGGATCTGGGCCGGGTGCGCCGTGATCCTGCTGGCGGTGCTGGTGCTGCGGCCGGTCTGGGTCTTCCCCGCAACCTACCTGCCGCGGCTGATTCCCAGCATCAAGCGCAAGGACCCTGCCCCGCCCTGGCAATTCGCCGCAATCGTGTCCTGGGCGGGCATGCGCGGCGTGGTGACCCTCGCCGCGGTGCTGGTGCTGCCGGCAGACCTGGAACACCGCTCCGTGCTGATCCTCGCGGCCTTGGTGGTGGTGGGTGGCACCCTGACCCTGCAGGGCTTCACGCTGCCCCCGCTGGTGCGGTGGCTGCGGGTACAGGGCCCGGACCGGCGCGAGGACGCGCTCAACCAGGCCTCCCTGATGCAGCTGGCGACGGCGGCGGGCGTGGAGCGGTTGCAGGAACTGCGCACCGACAACGACCCGCCCGAAGTGATGGCGATGCTGAAGCGGCGCACCCAGGAGCGCGGCCTGGCGGCGTGGGAGCGGTTGGGCCGGCCCACCTCCGAGGCCGCGACCCCCAGCCAGCGGTACGCGGAGCTGCGCCTGGCCATGCTGGAGGCGGAACGGGCCAAAGTGCTGGAGCTTAGGCGCGGCGGGGAGTACGCCCACGAGGTGCTCAGCGAGGTCCTGGACCGGCTGGACGTCGAAGAATCGATGCTGGATATCTCCCTCGACGAGCTGGACACGGCCGGCGACGGCGGCGGCGAGGGCCTCGCGCAGCCCGGCGGCGCCTGCGGGCACCTGGAGTCGGCCCCGGACCGCGAGGTCCCCGAGGACCCCTTCTGCGCCGAGTGCCGGCGGGAGGGCACGACGCCGGTCCACCTCAGGATGTGCCTGGCGTGCGGAAACGTCGCCTGTTGCGATTCCTCCCCCGGCACCCACGCCACGAAGCACTACCGCTCTACCGGCCATCCCGTGATGCGCAGCGCCGAACCCGGCGAGGAGTGGCGCTGGTGCTACGAGGACGACCTGCTGGGCTAGGCACCGCTTCGCTTGCACCGGCCGGGGCGGCCGGGGATCACGATCCGGACACACGGATCCCGGCGTCGGCACGTGCCTGCCGGTGGTACCCGGGCGTACCCTCGGAGCTGTGGACATCGTTGAATTCCTGTCCCAACGGATCGGCGAGGACGAGGCCGCGGCCAAATCGCTGCTGACCGACAGGACCCTCTCCAAGTCTGGCGAATGGTACGAACAGCGGCTGCTGCTCGAGTGCGAGGCCAAACGGCGGCTGATCCAGGTGGTGGAGGCCGCCCGGCAATCCGCCCTGACGGCCATGGTCACCGAATCGGTTGATGGGGGCTCCGGGGACGGCGGCTGGGCGCCCCGGTCACTGGACTGGATGGAACGGTCGCTGCGGGCGGTGGCGCTGCCTTACGTCGACCACCCCGACTTCAACGAGGACTGGCTGCGGCTCTGACGCGCCGGCCGTGAGACTTCTGGTGATCCGTCCGGGAACGGAAAGCTCCGCGCAGAGCGAACGGCCCGCACACCACGAAATATCCCGGGACCTCGGGCCGTTGCCCCCACTATGACAACTATTGGAATCATCGGTGCAGGTCACATTGGCAGCCAGGTCGCCCGCAAGGCGGTCGAAATCGGCTACGACGTCGTCATCAGCAACTCCCGCGGACCCGAGACGCTGGGCGACCTCGTCGCGGAACTGGGGCCGAAGGCCCGCGCGGCCACGGCCGCCGAAGCCGCCGCGGCCGGCGACTTCGCCGTCGTTACCGTCCCGCTGAAGAACATCGGCGACATCCCGGCCGAACCGCTGGCCGGGAAGATCGTGGTGGACACCAACAACTACTACTGGGAGCGCGACGGCCGCATCGCCGCGCTGGATAACGGCGAGGCCACCACCTCCGGCATGCTGCAGGACCTCCTGCCGCAGTCCAAGGTGGCCAAGGGCTTCAACCACATCATGTACACCCAGATCACCACCGACGGCACCCCGGCCGGCACCGACAACCGCCGGGCGCTGGCCACCGCCAGTGACTACCCGGAGGCCGCGGAACTGGTCACCCGGCTGTACGACGAGTTCGGTTTCGACACCGTCAACATCGGCCCGCTCTCCGAGAGCTGGCGCGTGGAACGCGACCGCCCTGCCTACGGCAGCCGCCAAAACGCCGAGGAACTGCGCGAGAACCTGGCCAAGGCGCCCCGCACCCTCTAGCCGAGCTCTCCGGCGCTATCCCCCGGACCGCCGGCGCCACCACGGGCGCCGGCGGTCCGGCTCCGTTGCCGGGACCTCCGGCTCCGCCGCGGCACGACGCTCCCGCCACCTGGCCACCTCGACGTCGGCGTCGCGGGTCTTCGTAATCACCGGCGGACCGCCCTGCAACTGGCGCCGGGCCTCGATGACCCGGGCGTTGAAGTCGGCGATGATCTCCCGCACCTGGGATTCCGCCACCTGCTGGTCCAGCCGGTCGTCCAGCGCAGCATCCTCGGTCCGCAGCAGGATCGCCGCCGGACCCAGTCCGCTGAGGTCCTCACGCTGCAGCAGCCCCTTGACCCACCAGTCCGGGTCGTACACCTCGCCCAGGCCCGGAATCGGCTTGCCGGCGTACTTCAGATTGTCGAACTTCCCCTGCGCCATGGCGTCCCGGACCAGGTACTCGGCCCGGGCGGCGTCGTCCACTGCGGCGCGCTTCCGCCTCAGGTTCTCCTCGGCGGCGTCCAACTCGGCCTGTTCCTCGACCGAACTGCCGCTGATCCGGAGGGACCTCAGCTCGGCGGCCCGTTCCACCCGGCGCCGGAATGCCGGGTTCCCGCCGTCGACCATACCTGCACCCCTTCCCGGGTCCGATGCCTTTCTCCCAGTATGACCAGCCGGGCCACGACGACGGAACCCCTGCATCTCGCAGGCGGAAACTTAGACCCTCCTTGTCCCTATGAACAGGGCCATGTGGCCCCCGATAACGGGTAGGTAGGGTCAAGTACACTCATGCAATGAGGCTTCTGTACATCACAGAAAGTGCGCCCAACCGCGACCCCGTGTACGGGGATGGCAGCTCCATGATCCCGTACGAAATCCTGCGGAATCTGCCCGGCGACGTCGACGTGACCCTGCTCAGCTTCGAGGGCCGGGTCGGGCTGCCGGAGGAGATCCGCGAGCGCTGCGCGGAGGTCCAGATGCTCACCCCCCGCCCGCGTGCGGCCGCCCTCGTCCGCTCCCTGGGCGGCCTCAACGGTGCCGGCCGGCAGGAACGGGCGACGCGCGAGGCGGCGGAGCTGACCGCTTCGCTCTCCGCCCGCGCCGACGCCACCCTCATTCACGGACCCCACGCACTGTTCCTCTCCCGGTACGTCCAGGGTCCCCTGGTGCTGCAGACCGTTGACCCCTGGTCCGTCCGGACGCAGATGGACACCGCCATCGCCGGTCGGCTGAAGGCCGCCTACCGGGCCCGGGAATTCCTGGCCCTGCGGGCCGAACGCCGGCTCCCCGCCCGGGCCCGCCTGCTCACCGTCGGAGCCAAGGACGCCGCCCGGTGGTCCGCCAGCCTGGGCCGCCCTGTCCGCAGCATCCCCAACGGCGCCGACCAGGCGGCGCAGCCGGCCGCCCGGCGCGATGACCCCGTGGTCTGTTTCGTCGGCAGCCTGAACTATGGCCCGAACATCGACAGCGCCCAGGTCCTGGTCCGGACTATCGCCCCGCTGGTCTGGGAAAGCGTCCCCCGGGCCACCTTTGTCCTCGCCGGGCGCCGGCCGGACCCCGCCGTCCTGGCCCTGGCCGGCCCGCGGGTGGAGGTCGCCGGCAACGTGCCGTCCGTCCTTGACGTCTACCGGGCCTCTGACGTGGCCGCCTTCCCGGACGAACACGGCGTCGGGATCCGCAACTCGGTGCGGGAGGCCCTGGCCGCCGGTGTGCCCGTCGTGGCAACGCCCGTGGCGGCCCGGGAGCAGGAAGCCCACCCGCTGCTGACTGTCGTCGGGGACCCGGAGGCTTTCGCCCAGCGG
Source organism: Arthrobacter sp. YD4 (assembly GCF_030410515.1). Lineage (GTDB taxonomy): Bacteria > Actinomycetota > Actinomycetes > Actinomycetales > Micrococcaceae > Arthrobacter. The sequence continues at coordinate 659,044 of NZ_JAUHHD010000001.1, forward strand.
GTCGTGGAGGCGCTGGAGAACCGCGGGACCGGCGCGGGGACGGCAGGACCTGAGACCGCGGGATCGGTCCGGTCCTGGCAGACCGCGGCGCTGGAGTACCTGGCGGAGCTGCAGTCGGCCATCGGCTCCGCGGGGGCGGGGCTTCCGGCGCGGAGCACCTCCGCATGACGCAGGCCCCGCCGGGGGAACTGGCCCGGACCGGCGTGCGCGGCGCGATGTGGCAGGGCCTGGCCTTCGCCGGCGGCCGCATCATCGTCCTGATCACCACCGTGGTCCTGGCCCGGCTGCTGTCCCCGCACGAATACGGCCTGGTGGCCCTGGCCCTGGTCCTGATGGGCTACGCGGAGACGATTGCCGACGCCGGCGTCGCCCAGGCCCTGGTATACCTGCCCCGCACCGGGATCATCGCCCGGTCCGCGCTCATGATCTCCGCGATCCTGGGCTCCCTGCTGGGGCTCACGGCCTTTTTCGCCGCGCCCCTCATCGCCGATCTGTTCCAGCTCCCTGACGTGGTCCCCCTGGTGCAGATCCTGGGCGTCTCGGTGCTGGCCACGTCGCTGGGCGCGGTCCCCGAGGCACTGCTGCGACGGGACCTGCACTTCAAGAAGCTCACCGCCGCCCCGGTCCTGAAGGCCGTCACCATGGGGACGGTGACCCTGTCCCTGGCGTTCACCGGCCACGGTGCCTGGTCGCTGGCGGTGGGCACCGCCGCCGGATCCGTGGCGTATGCGGCGACCTGCTGGTACCTGGTTGGGAGGCAGGCACCCTGGCAGATCTGGCGGATCAGCAAGGCCGCCCTGATGGCCAACGTCAAGTACGGCGCACCCGTGGCCGGCAGCAGCCTGCTCGCCCGGCTGATCTTCGACATCGACTACCTGATCATCGGAATCATCCTGGGCGCCCAGGCCCTCGGTTACTACACGCTGGCGTTCCGCCTCCCGGAAGTGGTGATCCTGAACGTCTTCTTCGTCCTCTCAACCGTCCTCTTCCCGCTCTACGCCCGCGTCCGCGGCGAACCCGAACGGCTCCGTGCCGGCTACCTGACCAGCGTGCGGATCCAGTCCCTCTACGGCGTCACCGCCGGGGTAGGCCTCTCCGTGGTGGCGCCGGTGCTGGTGCCGCTGGTGTTCGGCGACAAGTGGGACGAGGCCGTGCTGCCGCTGGTCTTCCTGGCCCTCTACGCCGCGGCCCGATCCCTCGGCGCCGGCGCCAATGATGTCTACAAGGCCCTGGGCCGGCCCGGTCTCTCGATCGTGGTGTCCCTGGTTCGCCTCCTGATCCTCCTGCCCGTCCTGCTCTATGCCACCCGCTGGGGCATCGTGGGCGTGGCAGTGGCGCAACTGGTGGTGGCCGTGGTGTTCGCGGTGGGAATGCAGGTGGTCGCGGCGAAGGTCATCCAGTTGCGGCCCCGTGCACTGCTGGGCGCCATCGCCCCCGGCCTGGTGTGCGGCGCCGCGGTGGCGCTGACCGGACTGGGGAACCTCCTGGCTCCGGAACTGGGGTCCGTGCCCTGCATGGTGCTGGTGGTCGTGGTGGCGGTCGGGGCGGTCTACGCGATCGTACGATTCGCCTACCGGCCGCTGCATGACGAGTTGCTGGGCATGGTCCGCCGCGCCTAGGAGCAGGCATGGTCCGCAGCTCCTAGGAGGAGGACTTACCGGCTAGGGACCCGCTGAGGCGGTCCGGCGGGACCGCTACGCCGGCCCGCGTTGATGACCGGCGGCAGGCAGTGCGGCTAGGCCGGCCGGCGGCCCGTGACGGTGCCGGCCGGGATGGCGACCGAGAACAGCCGCAGCCCCAGCGCCACCCGCCCCGCGACGGCCTTCAGCAGGCCGAAGCGGACCCCCTGCCGGAGCGCCAGGGTACCGCGTACCGCCTCCGGGGAGTCGACCGGCACCAGCCGGGCCGGGCCGTCGAGGCCGGGGACGTTCCAGTGCACGGTGATGTCTTCGAAGCCGTGCGTGCGGAACGTCCGCTCCCAGCCCGCCACCGTGTGCGGTCCGCGCCCGGTGCCGGTGCGCCGGACCTGGGCGCAGACCCACCCTCCGGGTTCCACGTCCGCAGCCGCCCGTTCGAAGAGGCCGGCATCGGGTTCGCGCAGGAACACGACGTCGAACCGTGGTCCGGGCGCGCCCGTGGGAGCACCCACCGGCCGGGCGTTCGGGTCCAGCAGCTGGAGTGCGCCCAGCAGCTCCGGTTCAATCGCTCCCCCATATCCCAGGCGGCGGGGCTGCAACACGGGGGTCAGGAAGCGCCAGTCCAGCATCCGCCAGCGGTGCAGGGTCAGGCCAGGACGTCCGCCCGGATCCGCCTCCGGGGCCGGAAGGGTCCGGGAGGAGATGCTGTTCCAGACCGTTTCGGTGGCCAGGCGGCGGACCAATTCACGGGACAGCCCGGCGTCGATCACGCGGGCGCCGGGCAGCCTAGTGGCCAGCTGCAGGTAGGACTTGCGCCAGTGCTCCAGCAGCTCCACCGTGTGCTCACCCTTTCGGGCGAACATCACCTCGCCCGGGGCATCGAGGACCAGCAGCACGTCGGGCGCCGGTCCCAGTTTCACCGCCAGGGTATTGGTCAGGCCCGCACTGGTGTGGCCGCCGCCGACCTGCGGCAGGAGCGCGTCGTAAGCCACCCGGTCCATCAGCACCACCCGGCCGCGGAGGCTGTGATAGCGGGCCTTAGTGCCGCCCTTGAGCACCCGGAACATCTTCTTGGCGGTCCGGCCGCCGGGCAGCCGCTCGAGCCACCGGTCCCACGGGCCGGCACCCCAGAGCCCCATGTAGACATAGGACGTGGGGATGGGAAAGTCTGCCCGGAGCCCGTGCAGGAGCGTGGTTTTGCCGGCACCGTCCGGCGCCATGACGCCCACCACCGGGCCGGGGCCGGGGAGCCGCGGGGTCATCAGCCGGAGCGTGCGGTGGCCCAACCAGCGGCCGCGACTGGCCAGCGGCTGGGTCCGGGTCCAGGTACGCCGCCACCGTCCGGCGAGATCGCGGGCGCCGTCGAAGTTCCCCGCGTTGACGGCGTCGAGCAGGGCGGATGCCGCCCCGCCCCCACTTCGCCGGTCCACGTACTCGGCGACGGGTCCGGCGGCAGAGGCGACGCCGGCGGACGCGAGCGCCGCGGCCTGGCGGTCCGCCGCTATCCCGCCCTTGTCCAGGACCAGGTGCAACAGGTGCAGCCACGCCTTGTCGGCCGGTGCGGGGAGCCACAGGCCGTTCTCCCTGACACGGCGGTCGAGGCAGCCGGCGGCCAAGGGTGTGCTCCACTGCTGGAAGCGGCCGAAGGAAACCTCGGACACGACGTCGAGTTTGAGCCAGAATTCGTCGGCGTCCATGTAGCCGAAGTAGAACCGGTGGCTGCCGTGCCCGGTGGCGTGCACGCGGCACAGTCCGATCCGTGCCATCAGCCCGTCCAGTTGCGGCAGCATCCGCGCGTCCACCAGCAGGTCCACGTCGCCGTCAGGGCAGGCCAGGTCGTCCTCGCCGCGCAGCAGCACCCACGGCAGGCCGGTGTCCTCGAGGGCGCGAAACGCTTCAAGCACGGTGGGGTGGGCGGCCGGGAGGCGAGTCTGGGGGTGGATGCTCACGGCGCGCACCCGCCGTCGTCCGTCGAGTGTGCCATGTCCGCGAGACCTCCTAGACCGGATCCGGCCAGTCCCGCGGACTCCCGCCCACGGCCGCAAAGACGGCCGCTGTCAGCCCGGGGACAATCAGCCCGCAGGGGGCTGGCACGGCGTTGCCGCCGCCGGAAAATGTGTTTCCAGCCTAGGAGCGGCCGCCCCGCCTGTCACGAGTAGCGGCACGGGGATGCCGGCGCCCGGGTACTTGGCCGCTACCCGTAAACGCGAACCCGGCCCGGCGCCGGAAGATCAGAGCCGCGGCAGGACGTCCTCGCGGACCTGCTTGCGGAGGATCTTGCCGAGCATGGACCGGGGCAGGTCGGGGACCGCCACCACCCGGCGCGGAACCTTATAGCCGGCCAGGTGCTCCCGGCAGTGGGTCCGCAGGGCTTCCTCGTCCAGGGCGGTGCCTGGTTCGAGTTCAACGGCGGCCACCACCATCTCGCCGCCGCGTTCCAGCGGCTTGCCCACCACCGCGGCGTCGCGGACGTCCGGGTGCAGGCGCAGCACGGCCTCCACCTCGGTGGGCGAGACATTGAAGCCACCGGTGATGATCAGTTCCTTGGCGCGGTCCACCACGGTGGTGAACCCGTCGGCATCAACGGTCACCACGTCGCCGGTCCGGAGCCAGCCGTCCGCCGTCAGGGTTTTAGCGGTTTCCTCGGGGTTGTTCCAGTAGCCCTGGAAGACCTGCGGGCCTTTGATCAGCAGCTCCCCGGGCTGCCCCTGGGCGACCTCCACGGAGGGATCGTCGACGTCGACCACTTTCATCAGCGTGGACGGGAACGGGACGCCGATGGTCCCGGTGCGGCGGGTGGGGTGGAAGGGGTTGCCGAGCGCCACCGGGGAGGACTCGGTCATCCCGTAGCCCTCAACCAGCAGGCCGCCGGAGACCGATTCCCAGAGTTCCACCACGTGGTCTGGCAAGTTCATGGCCCCGGAGATGCAGTACTTGCAGGACCGCAGGGAGATGCCCTTCTCCTTCGCCGCCATGGCGGTGCGCTCGTAGATTGGCGGAACGGCGCAGTAGACGGTGGCGGGCGACTTCTTCATGGCGGCCAGGATCAGGTCCGGGTCGAACTTGGGGAAGAGCACCAGCAGGCCCTGCTTGCGGATCCCGTAGGTCAGGTAGAGCGTCATGCCGAAGGCGTGGAACATCGGCAGGATCGCGTAGAAGATTTCCTTGCGGTATTCCGCGCCGGCCATCCAGGCCTCACCCTGCAGCGCGTTGGCGTAGAGGTTGAAGTGCGTCAGCATGGCGCCCTTGGGCCGGCCGGTGGTGCCGGAGGTGTACTGGATCGCGGCGAGGTCCGTAACCGCCGGGCGGGGGTGCGAGTGATCGATCCGGCCGTGGCCCAGCAGGTCCTTCCACGGCGTTGTGCCGGGGGCCGGCGCGGTGAGCGATTCCCGGGTCTGGCGGAGCTTCCTCACCGGCAGGGAGAGGGCCAGCCGTTTGGCGGCCGGGAACGCCTCGAGGAGGTTCACCGAGACGACGTGGTCGATTTCGATGTCGGCCGGGAACTCGCGGACGGCGGCGGCGGCCTTGTCCCAGGCGATCACCACGCGGGCCTGGTGGTCCTCGAACTGGTGGCGCAGCTCCCGGGAGGTATACAGCGGGTTGTGTTCGACGACGACGGCGCCCAGGCGGAGGACCGCGTAGAACGCGACGACGTGCTGGGGGCAGTTGGGCAGGATCAGGGCCACCCGGTCGCCGGCGCGCACGCCCAAGCGGCGCAGCCCCTCGGCTGCCCGGTCCACCTGCTCGCCGAGCTCGGTGTAGCTGGTCCGCCGGCCGAAGAACTCCATGGCGGGGGCGGTACCGGCCTCGCTCACGGACCGTTCGAACATGGACACGAGCGACTCCGTGGGCAGCTCGATGTCGGCCGGGACGCCCGGCTGGTAGTTCTTCAGCCAGGGCCGGGGGTCCGTGTTGTGCATGGTCACATCTTGCCGTGAACTGTCAGCGGACAGGTAATTTCCCGGGTCAGGGGCCAGGTCCGGGGGCGGTTAGTTGTCCGCGCCGGGTCAGAGCACCCCGGCGGTGGCGGCGTGCCGCCACAGCCAAAAGTCCCGGTCCCCGAAGACCGCCCGCCGCACCTCGGCCGGGCCGCGCGGCGCGTGTCCGGCGGGTGCGGACACGGGTCCCGCGCCGGCGTCGACGGCGTGCGCAGGCTGGTCGGCGGCGGCGCCGGGCTGGGCCGCCTGCACTTCCGGTCCCCCCGGTACCGCCCCGCCGCGTCCGGCCTCAGCACCCTGGGCCTGTCCCCCGGGCCCTGCCGATTCCGCGGCGAGCCGGAAGGCGAGGGTGGAGGCGGACCGCGCCCAGGTGGCCAGCACCAGTGCGGGCAGCACTGCGGGGTCAATGTCGCGGCGGACCAGGTGCTGGCGCAGGGGCTCCCGGGCCCAGCCGTCCCGGCCGAAGGCGCTGTCGAATGCCGCCAGCTGGGCCGGCCGTTCGAACGCCTGCTCGGCGGACTCGCTGAGGTACTGCAGGTAGAACGTCAGGTCGTGTCCGGGCAGCCCGTAGGCGGACGCCCGCTCCCAATCCATCACCTGGAGCCGCCCGGCCGGACCGATCAGCAGGTTGGGATGGCTGAGGTCGGCGTGTTCGAACACTGCCGGCAGTTGCGCCGAACGCAGCGGCTTCAATGCCTCGTGGGTCCTGCCGACCAGGTCTGCGAGCTCATCCTCGCCCGGTAGCAGCAGCTCCAGCGCCTGCAGGGGCCGCTCTACGGTGCGCTCGTACCAGCCCTCGTTTCCCGACGCAGGCCGGGTGCAGGGCAGCGAATCAATGAAGTCCACTCCGAGGGCGACGGCGACCGGCAGGTCAGCAGACACCCGGTCGGGGTCCAGGGCCGGACCGGTCAGCGGGGTTTCCACCAGGACGGTATGTCCGGAGAGATCCAGGGCGGCGACCACACGGGGCACGCCCTCGACCTGGTCCCCGCCGAGGACTCCGAGTTGCCAGAGCATGTCCGCCTCCCGGAGCACCCCCTCGTTGTCACCGGGGCAGCGCGGCACCTTCACCACGAGCGAGGGCTGCCGCGCGCCGGGGGCGAAGATGAGGGCGACGACGTGCCGGGAGGTGGTGAACTGCGGGGTGATGAAAACCGTGGTCCAGTCCCTGCCCAGGCCGAGGCTGGCGAGGTCCCATTCGTCATAGTGGCCCCGAAGGACGGCGTCGATGAAGCTTCTGCCGGCGGCAGGGACCGGGAACGGCGTCGCCGTGGCCTTACGGGGCGTACGCATACTGCACCACCCAGTCCACCTCGATGTGGCCGGAGACCGACGGCGCCGGCGTTCCGGCGTCGGCCCCGTCCTTAGTCTCGGCCTGCAGCGTCCACCTCATGCCGGTGTTGGGAACGCCGTCCGGCATTGTTGTTTCCCCCACGAGTTCACCGTCCCAAAACCACTTGACCTTGCCTGGAGTCCATTCCGTCGTCGCCACGTGCCACCCGGTTCCGTCCGTGGCGGAGGTGTTCCGGGTAGTCGGGTCGAAGCGGTCCGGACCTTTCAGCGGGGAATCCTTGATGGCGGATACCCCGTAAAACGGGCCGTTGAGTTCCCCCTCCGGCCAGTCGATCTCCCCGTCCAGCCAGTTATCGCTAGTGGGCCACAGCAGGAAGGCGATCTTGTACCCGGGCATCGTGTCGGCCCGGAACCGGATGGAATAGCGGCCATAGCGCTGCCCGTCGTAGCCGAAGGGCAGCACGCTGGCCACCCTGGGCTTCCCCCCGGAGCTGTGGAGGAAGAAGTCCAGCTTTCCGTCCTTGACCGACAGGACCTTGTCCGGGGTGTAGACGCCCTGGCCCGATGTGTCGGGCAGGTCGTGGTAGCCCCGCATGTCCGGTCCGTACACGTCGCCGACCGTGCCCATCGGTGCCGCACGGGTGAAGTCCTGCGTCCCCGTCTGCTTCCAGCCGGGGAGGTCCCCCACCGGCATGGCCGTGGCCGGGGGCGACGGTTTGAGCAGCATGGCGATGGTCATGGTGATCCCTGCGGCGAGCAGGACGACGATCACCCTGACCAGCACCATGCCGCTCCTCGTCACGCTAGCCGGTCTTGGCGAGTTCGTAGATCCGGACGGCGCCGTTCTCGAACACCCGCTGGACGTTGGAGGATCCGGCCAGTTGGCGCTCCAGGGTGGGGAGCGTGCCGGGATCGAACAGGTTGTCCTTGGCCGCCTGCGCGATCTGCGAGTCGGAGAAGACCACGAAGATCCGGTCCGGCTTGAAGTTCCGGTCCGCGTACCGGGCCACGTCCACCGAGGTCAGGCCGTGGCCGGAGGACTGGATGAACTTGGTCAGCGACGCCGTCCGTCCCGCGTCCAGGTAGCTCGGATAGTTCGGGCCCACCAGCAGCGGGAAGAAGGCGTTCGTTTCCATCACGGCGTCCTTGGGATTGACCGTCGAATCCAGCCACTGGGCCGCGGCGACGTCTTCCTTGGGGACGCGGAACTTGGCCTCGTTCTGGAAGTAGGTGATGGTGAACAGGAGGGCCATGGCGGTCAGCGCCGCGGTGGTACCGATGGCCGCCCGGCGGGTCCGCAGCGGACCGGCCCAGAAGAGCCACGCGGCGCCGACGGCCAGCCAGGGAAGGGCGAACAGGTAGACCCGGAACTTCGCCTCGCCGCCGTAGGACTGGATCAGCAGCCAGAACAGCGGCGCGACGGCCAGCCAGGCCACCATGATCGTCTGCCGGACGTTGCCGCGCAGCAGGTTGCGGACGAAACCGCCCACGCCCAGCACGCCGATGAGGATGGACAAGGCCTCCGGCGCCCGGCCCAGCAGGCCGGTGGGCCCGCCGTCCGGCGGTTCGTAGCTGGCGTTCTTCAGGAAGTCGAAGCCGAAGAGTCCGTACTTGCCGGCCACGAAGTCGAGGTTGGGCAGCAGGTACAGGACGGCAAGCACCGCCAGGACCGGGCCCGCCCACCGCGGCCGGAAGTAGCCGAAGACGAACAGCGGCAACAGCGCCAGGCTCGCCAGGTAGGGAGTGAGCTGGTGGCTGGCCACCGAGACCGCCTGGAGGACCAGCAGGACAATCACCGCCGGCAGCACCAGGGTCTGGGCAAAGGGCCGGGGCTGCGCCTCATCCTGTGCCGTAGCCGCCCGTTCGGCCCGGCGGCGGCTCAGCTTCTCCTCCCAGGCGACGGCGAACCGGGCCGGGGTGCCGCGCAGGAAGGTCAGGGCGATCAGGCACATCGTCAGGTACAGCGTGTAGGAGAACGCCTGCGGGGAGTAGTAGTTCTGGTTGACCCAGTTGGTCAGCGCAAACACCAGGGCCGCCGTCCACTGGATCCTGCGGTTGCTGGACAGGGCCCGGACAATCGCCAGAACCAGCGCCACACCCAGCACCGCGAAGCTGAACTCTGCCAGCGAGGCGTAGCCGATGGCGTCCGGGTAACCCACCGCGTCACCCAGGAAGGCGCTGGCGGAGAAGAACCCGGGCCAGCGGTTGTAGATATCGATCGAGGCGTCCACCTGGCCGGAGGCCCCGATGTAGTCGGTCACGGCGATGTGCTTGTACGTCCACGGGAGCCGGGGAACGCTGACCACCATGGCCGCCGATGCGTAGAGCATGGCCACGAGGCCGGTAAGGGAGACCGCGAGAAAGGGGGTGGATGCCATTTCCCGGGCCGCAACCGCCCAGATACAAAGCCCAGCGACGGCGGCGACGGCCACGAACCAGATCGGCGGGAAGGTCGTGAGCAGGCCGGCGTCGCCCTTCAGTCCGTCGCCGGTAACGGACAGCGCGACGCCCCAGAGGACCATGGCCGCGGCCAGCACGGCCCACGGGATGTGGCTCGCGGGGCTGCTGTTCCGCAGGCCCTCCAGGCTGAGGAGCCGCCGCCATTGCAGCGGCTCCCGGTCCGTGGCCGGGGCGGGCAGGACGATCACCAGGACGGAGGAAGCGATCAGCACCGCGGCCGCGACGGGCCGCGGCTGCCACAGGTGGGTCCACACCATCGCCAGCGACAGGATGGTGTAGACGGCGGCGCTGAGTACCAGGGTGCCGATGGCCCGCGCGAGCGGATCAACGCCGGTGAGCCGCCGTACCACCACCCACCCCGGAAGGATCAGGCAGCCGAGCAGCGTCACCGGGGCCAGCGCGGGTCCTCCCAGCCCGAGCAGGATCAGTGCTGCCAGGACGACTCCGGCAATGGCCAGGCCGACATCCAGGGGGCGCTCCGTACGGAGCCTGTTCACCGACGAGAGGGGCGCCCTGGGCGCCGGCTTCTCGTTTTCCATAATGAGACTCATGAACTTGACTTCCTCGCTTGTTGAAAAAGTGGCGAGGGGAAAACGGTGTTCCATGGTGACGCCGAATTCCCCTCAAAACTGTGCGTCGTGTGCTGCGTTGCGGCTGCCTACGCGGCTCGTCGGCGCCGGCAGGAGCGGCGCTGCAGCAGGTAGTTGAACGGGCCGCGGGCCACCGAGACGAGCTCGGTGCGCAGCGCCTTTGCCATCACCGGGTTCCTCGGGACGTCGTCGGCCGTCTCGCCGTCGGCATGCGCGCGGGTGTTGCGCAGGAAGTAGACGGCGCCGCGGGGAGCCCGGACCAGCGCCATCCGCGCGGTCCGGGGGTTGAGCATGATCTTGGTCAGCCATGCTCCCAGGCCGTTGCCGTAGCCCCGGGCCTGGACGATCAGCTCGTCGAGTTCGGCGCGGTGCCGATGCCAGACGACGGCGGAGGGCTGGACCACCAGCGACCGCCCGGACAGGATGACCCGGGTGAACATGTCCAGGTCCTCGCCCCCGCCGGTCCGAGTGCCTACCCCCAGGGCAGGATCGAAGGCGCCGAGCGACAGGGCCGTCCGGCGGTCGAGGGCGAAGTTCGCTCCCGTCCCATAGGCCCCCACGCAGAACGGGAAGACCGGCATGTCCGCCGGCGGGTCGGCCAGGGAGTAGACCCTGGGCGCCACGGCCTTGGACCAGCTCACCCGCCCCTCGAAGTATCCCTGCGCCAGCGAGCGCAGCTCGCCCGCCGGGACCAGCCCGGTAACACAGGCGACGTCGGGGGCCTGCTCGAAGCCGGCGGCGATCCCCCTCAGCCACCCCGGGTCCACCACGACGTCGTCGTCGGTGTAGGCGACGATGTCGCCGCGCGCGTGCCGGAGACCGGCGTTGCGTGCGTTGGAAAGTCCGGGGCGCCGCTCGGAGATGAGGACCAGCCGCGCGTCGGAGAACTCGGTCCGGACCAGGTCACGGGTGGCGCTGGTCCGGGCGGCGTTGTCCACGACGATGACGTCGAAGTCCGGGTAGTCGAGGCGGAGGATGGCGTGCAGGGCCTTCCGGAGCAGCTCCGGCCGGTCCCGTGTGCAGACGACGACGCTGATCGGCGGCGTGGTGGTGGAAACCGACGCCGGAACCCGCGGCAGGGCGGCGGCTGCCTCCTCGAGCCGGGTCCGGGAGAGCGCTCCGTCGGCCGTTTCCAGGTCGACGAAGCCGCGGACGGCGGCACCGTCCCTGACCAACAGACGCGCCCGCCGGTAGCCGTGCGCGTCCCGCAGCCGCAGTTCGCTGCACCCGCCCAAGGATCCCAGGTCCACGGCTCCGACCCAGCGGGCACCGGCCCAGTCGGGGGCCCCTTCGGCCCCCATGGCGGGTGCCAGCTCGAGGACCGCGCCGGCCGGATCTGGCCGGCGCGGCGCGGCGACGTCGATCACGTGGCTTCCCGCCAGGGCTGCTGGGCCGCAGGAGCGGCGGCAGCCAGGGGGGAGCCCTCACCGGTGCCAAGCCTGCGGCCGCTGACGTAGCCGGCGGCGGTCACGCCCAGCACCGCCACATAGGCGCCGGCTCGTTGCAAGCCCTGCGGGTCCTTGCCGCGGCCCCAGTCCGACAGGGCCCCGACGAACGCCCGGGGCAGGACGCTGCGGACATACCGCCGTTCCGGCCCCAAGGCCCGCTTGTGGCCCACGACCTTGCTGACCTGGGCCTTTGAGAGGCCCTCGGACCAGGCGCGCTCCAGCATGTACCGGAACGTGCCCCGCTGGACCGGGACGTGGTGCCGGACCACGGCAGCGGGTTCGTAGACGACCCGCGAACCGGGGGATCCGATGGCCGCACGGATGCAGATCTCGGTTTCCTCGCAGCCCAGCGGTTTGGTTGCCTGCCGGCCAAGGCTGACATTGAAGCCGCCCACGTGCTGGAGGATCTCGCGGCGGAAGGACATGTTGGCACCCACGACGTTGCGGACCTCGGAGGCCACTGTGGGCAGGCCGCGGTGGCTGCAGCCGACGATCCAGTCCAGCTCGGGACCGAAGTGGCCGGGCCGGCCGCCTTCCCAGACGGGTTCGACGCGGCCGCCGACGGCCAGCACATCCGAGTCGTCGTAGAGGGCCGTGAGGCGCTCCAGCCACGTCGGCTCGGCCTCGGCGTCGTCGTCCAGGAAGGCGACGATGTCGGAGGTCACGAGCGCGGCGCCGGTGTTCCGGGCCCCGGAGAGTCCCTTCGGACCGGTGCTCTCGACGAGGGTCACGTCCTGGACGGTCGCCACGAGCCGCTTGTACAGGTCCACGTTGTGGTCAACCACCACGATCACCTGTTCGGGCCGGAGGGTCTGGGCGTGGACGGAATCGATCACGCGCATCAGCAGGTCCCAGCGCTGCTCGGTATAGGAGCAGATCACCACCGAAACCGACGGGCGGAAGTTGGGGTTGAGCATCTCAAGCCCCTTCCGCCACCGCGAGCACACTGCGCGGATCCGTGGGTGTACGGGCGAAGCGGACGTCCGGGTAGGTGTACTTCACCCGGCGCAGCGCCTCGGGCCGGGCGCCGGCGGAGGGCGCCTCCCAGCTGGTGCATTCCTTGGCCAGGGTGCGCAGTACGCGCCAGCCGTCGCGGAAGGTCTGCAGGTTCGAAACCCCGGAGATGCGGTCCAGCTCGAAGCTGGGCACCTCAGCGATCCGCAGGCCGGCGCGGGCCGCCCGGACGATCAGCTCGGTCTCGATTTCGAAGCCGTCCGATTCGAGCTGCAGTACCTCCAGGCATTCGCGCCGCAGGGCGATGTAGCCGTAGCAGAGGTCCGAGTAGTTGCTGCGGAGGACCGTGTTGGCGAGGCCGGTGAGCACCCGGTTGCCGGTGTTGCGCAGCCAGGTCAGGTCCTCCGAGCCTCCGCCGGTGACGTACCGGGAGCCCTTGACGAAGTCGTAGTCGTGCTGGAGCGGAGAGACGAACCAGCCGATCTCCTGCGGATCCATGCTGCCGTCGGCGTCGAGCATCACGATGATGTCCCCGGAGGCGGCGGCGAAGCCGGCCCGGACCGCGATGCCCTTGCCCTTACGCGGCTCCTTGACCACGACGACGTCGACCCGCAGGGCGCGGGCGACGTCGACGGTGTGATCCCGCGAGCGTCCGTCGACGATCACCACCTCGTCTACGTACGACGGCATGCGCCGCAGCACCCAGGGCAGATTCATTTCCTCATTGAGGGTTGGAATTACCACGCTGACGGTCGCCCGGAGCGCGGAAATATCGGTTGTTGAGACAGATCTTGGGGCCAAATTTTGAACTGACAAAAGCCTCACCACTTCATGAATTTAGACGCCCGGGAATTACCCCCAGCGATTGAGAACCTATCGGACAAATTCGGAGAGAATTTCACAAACCTGTACCGACCCATATCCCAGCTTTGCCACTGGGCTGTGGCCATATCCGAAGCCTAAAGTTCACCTAAAGTTGTGTCACGAGTGGCTGTTACTTGGGCGTGTGTACTCATATCCGCAGTAGCAATGGACCCCTACTTGGGTCCCCCGACCTGGCTACTCGGGCCGCTCGGCAGGTTCCGCGCTGGACTACTCAGCCGCCCCCGGCCGGCCGCCAGGCCGTGGGAAACAGCGGAATGACGGGGCTGAAGCCGCACCGCCGGCCCGTTTCCGCGGAATCACTCCCGTCCGGGCGCCAGCCGTGCCGGCAACTGCCCGGCATGCGCGGCCGGGGGCGGGCCACTCCCTTCCGGGACCGCCGGCCTGCGTACGCCGGCCCGGACAGCCCACCTGGCATTCCCGGTCGAGACCCTCAATTCACGCCCCTAAGACGACAACGTTTGAGTGCCTAAATTAGTTTACAAAGAATTAGCAAAAGGATCTATCCAGCCGGTCGGCCGGTAGCTACCATGGCCTCATTCAACACCGGACAATTGTGCCCGCATGAGGGCCCGCGTCCAAAACCCTCCCGCGCCAATGATTGTCGCGGCATCAAAGAAAATGGTCCCAATGATGAAACGAATATCGCACTGGCTTAGCCGGTCCCTAGTGGTGGCCGTGGCCGTCGCCGGCGGCATGTTGGGGGTCGCCGGAAGCGCATCGGCTGCGGACAGCTACGGAACTCCCAGCATCAGTTTTAGCGGCGTCAGCAACCCTCCCACTTCGGACAAGCCCCAGAGCAAGCTGTGGTGGAATGACGGCTCCTGGTGGGCTGACATGTGGACCTCCGGCAGCGGCTGGCACATCTTCCGGCTGGACGTCCCAACCAACAAGTGGGTGGACACGGGGCTGCTCAACGACAGCCGGGCGAACACCCTGGCTGACGTGCTGTGGGACGGCGGCAAGCTCTACATCGCCTCGCACGTGGTGACCGTCTCCACGGACTCCACGCCGAAGCCCTCCCTCTCCGGGCAGCCGGCCAAGCTCTACCGCTACAGCTACTCGGGCGGCACGTACACCCTGGACGCCGGATTCCCCACCACCATCACCAACCAGAGCAGTGAGTCGATGACGATCGATAAGGACACCACCGGCGCCATCTGGGCGACCTGGACGCAGGTGACCGGCGACTCGACCAACGGCTACAAGAGCACGGTCTACGTCAACAATTCGGCGCCCGGCGGGACCAGCTGGAACACCCCCTTTGTCATCCCGGTTGCCAATCCCACAGCCGCGGCGGACGACATCTCCGCGATCGTGGCGTTCGGCAGTAACAAGATCGGCGTGATGTGGAGTGACCAGCTCACGGACAGCGTGCACTGGGCCATCCGCACCGACGGCACCAATCCGACCGCTACATCGTCATGGCGTTTCCAGGACGCCATCAAGGGCAAGGGCCAGGCGGACGACCACCTGAACATCAAGACCCTGCAGGCGGACAACAGCGGCCGTGTCTTTGCGGCCGTCAAGACCAGCCTGAACGACACCTCCACGGATAAGACCCTGCCGCAGTTGCTGCTGCTGGTCTTCAAGCCGGCCACCGGGTCCTTCAGCCAGTCCACCATCGCCTCCGTCGGCGACTGCGTGTCGCGGCCGCAGATCCTGCTGGATACCCAGAACAACGTGGTGCACGCCTTCCACACCGCCCCGGGCAGCACCGTGACCGGATGCGCGTACTCGGGCGTCGCCGGCGCCATCTACGAGAAGACCGCCCCGATGGACAACCCGGTCTTCGGTTCGGGCCGCGGCACCCCGGTAATTCAGGACGGCGCATCATTCAACATGAACGACGTCACCACCACGAAGCAAAGCGTGAACAGCACCAGCGGCATGGCGATCATGGCCAGCAACATGGTCACCAAAACCTACTGGTTCGCCTACCGCGGCCTGGGAAGCACCCCGCCGCCGGCCCCGAAACCGGTGGCATCCTTCACGGCGACGCCGACGTCGGGCACCGCACCGCTGAACGTTGCCTTCACCGACACCTCCTCCGGCTCCCCGACCTCGTGGGCGTGGGACTTCGGTGACGGAACTTCCGCGACCACCCAGAATCCCTCCCACACCTACGCGGCGGGAACGTTCACGGCCAAGCTGACCGCCACCAACAGCGCCGGGTCCTCGACCTCCAGCGCCGTGATCACGGTCGGCTCCGCTCCACCGCCACCGCCCCCGCCGCCGACGTCGTCGGGCATCACGGTGGGCGCCTCGTCCACGGCGGTCGCCACCACGGCCAGCTCCACGGTCAGCCTGGCCAAGCCCTCCGGGGTGGCAGCCGGTGACGTCCTGGTCGCCGCCATCACCGCAGACCTCGGCCCGTCCGTGACCGCACCCGCAGGCTGGACGCCGATCGTCAACGGGCTGGGCATCAACAGCTCCGCCAGCAGCGGGGCCAAGGTCTTCAGCTACTACCATGTGGTGGGATCCGCGGACCCGGCCAGCTACAGCTGGACACTGAGCACAGCCGTCAAATGGGGGGCCGGGGTGACCGCCTACCGCGGCGTCAACACCACGACGCCGCTGGACAGCTCGGTCGCAACCACGGTCAACACCACGTACTCGGCCACCAGCATCACAGCCCCGAGCATTACCACCGCCAGCAACGGGGCCATGCTGATCGGCGGGGTCGGCTTTGACAGCTCCAGCCCGGGCGCCACCCCGCCGGGCGGCTGGACCGAACGCTGGGAATCCAGCGGCGGTCAGATCGGTGAACTCGCCGATGCGCCGCAGGCCAACGCCGGGGCCTCCGGCACCGCCACCTGGACGTTCGGCACGGCCAAGGCCGTGGGCGTCTGGCGCACCGCGCTGAAGCCGGCCTAGCCGCGGCAGCAGCACCAAGCAATCCACACAGGGCGATGCCCCGGCCGGATCCGGCCGGGGCATTCTCTTGCGTTGTGCAGGTTCCCCAACTGACCGGCAACTGGGGCCGTTTTGGGGCATAAAAACGGCCTCAGCTGTAGTCAGTAGGGCGTCAGAGGGCGGACCAGCCGCCGTCGGAGGCGAGCACCGCGCCGTTGATGTTGGTGCCGTCGTCGCTGAGCAGGAAGGTGATGGAGGCCGCCAGTTGGGCGGCCGTGGCGGGTGTCGGAATGTTGGCGCCCATCAGCGGCCCCAGCCGCTCGACCGCCAGTTGCGAACCCCATTCGGCGACGATGTTGGTGATGGTCGCACCGGGGGCAACCGTGTTGAAACGCAGCCCCTTGGGCCCATACATCACCGCCGAGTTCTTGGTCAGCCCGATAACGGCGTGCTTGGAAGCGGTGTACGCCGCGCCGGCGGCGGAGCCGCGCAGGCCCGCTTCCGATGAGACGTTGACGACCGAGCCCGTCCCCGCCTCCAGCATCAGCGGCAGGACCGCCCGGGTCAGCCGCATCAGCCCGGTGACATTGATCCGGAACACGCGGTCCCACACCGCGTCGTCCACCTCGTGGATCGGGGCGAAGTTGTCCATGATGCCTGCGACGTTCGCCAGGGCGTCGACGCGGCCGCCAGCGGCCTCGACGACGGCGGCGACGGTCTCCTCGGCCGAGATGTCCCCCGCGACGGGAACGATCTCCAGCTCCCCGTGCCCGGCCACCAACTCGTCGAGGCGCTCCGCGCTCACGTCGGCGGCAACTACCCGGCCGCCCTCCTTCGCGACCCGGAGGGCCGTGGCCAGCCCGATGCCCGAGCCGGCCCCGGTGACGATGACGGTCCTCCCCGAGAACCGGCCGGGGGTGATGCTTTCCTGCCATGCAGCTTCGTTGCCCATGATGTCCTTCCAGACGCAGCAGTCCTTGACAGCGCCAGCTTAGGGCAGGGGAAGCCGGGGGAACATGGGTCACGGTTTGACGGGAGCGCCGGGTGTTGTTCACAGTGATTGAGTGCTCTTGAACGTCGAACCAAGCGCTCCGGGCACGTCCGCCCCCGGCGCCCTCCCGCGGGGCCGGCAGGCAGCCGCCCTGGCCGCCTTCCTGGTCGTCTCCTTCGCGGTCTCCTTTGTGGGGTCCCTCCCCATCCGGATCAACGCCGACGGCTGGTACGCGGCGGCGGCCACGGCTCCCTGGACACCCCCGGGCGCGGCCGTCAGCACCATCTGGCTGCTGCTCTACACCGGCATGGCCGTGGCGGCCTGGCTGGTCTGGCGGCAGCGGCTTTTCCCGCGCCGGCCGGCCTTCCTGGCCTACGGCGGCCTGCTGGTGCTGAACCTGGCGTGGCCCCTGATGTTCTTCGGCATGTATCCGCTGCTGGGGTCGGCCGCACTGTGGCTGGCCCTGGGGCTGATCGCGGCGCACGCTGCCCTGGCCGCCGCCACGGTATTCCGCTTCGGCCCGATCAGCACCGCGGCCGGACTCCTGATGCTCCCGTACCTGTCCTGGCTGGTCTTCTCGGCCAGCCTGAACCTGTACGCCGCCCTCAACAACTGAGGGCGGCGGCCCGGCTCAGGCGGACCGGTTCGGGGCGCGTCGCTCAGGCGCGCGCAGGTTCGACAAGGAGCGCGTCGACCTGGCCGAGGGCGCCCTTCATGCCTTCCTCCATGCCCATGGCGACGATCTTTTCCATCTGTTTCTGGGTTTCGAAGGTTGAGACCACGCTCATCCGGGTGCGGCCGCCCAGGTCTTCCAGGGTGACGACGCCGTGGATGGTGCCCATCTCCGCGACCGGCTCG
This sequence comes from Arthrobacter sp. YD4, assembly GCF_030410515.1. Classification (GTDB taxonomy): domain Bacteria; phylum Actinomycetota; class Actinomycetes; order Actinomycetales; family Micrococcaceae; genus Arthrobacter. The sequence continues at coordinate 676,951 of NZ_JAUHHD010000001.1, forward strand.
CCGTCGTCGTCGGCGAAACCGTCATCGAACACCAGGCGGTGCGGGGCCTCCAGGGAGACGAAGCGCCACCACCCGCGGGCCTTCTCCCCCTCGGGGCCGGTCATGTAATAGGTAGCCTCCCCACCGGGGACGAAGTCGTGCTTTTCGAAGGTCGCCGGCCACGTGGGCGGACCCCACCAGCGCTCGAGTTGCCGCGGATCCTCCCAGATCTGCCAGACGCGCTCGACCCCGGCGTCGAACTCCGCGACCACGGTGAGGCTGAGCGCCCCGGGATCCTGGGCTGAACTAATGACGGTCATTGTGTCCCCTTCCCTGCGATTGATGGTGCTGGTTAGTCCCCGGTGGAGTCACTCCCCGGCGCGGGCGGCGTGCCTTCCGCGAGGAGGTCCGCGATCCGGTCCGAGCGTTGCCTCCAGATGTTTTCGTAGTCGTCCAGAAGGCGCCGGACCCGTTGCAGTCCGTCGTGGTTGGCCCGCACGATCTGCTCCCGTCCGCGTTTCTGCTTGGTCACCAGGGTGGCGCGCTCCAGGACGGCAACGTGCTTTTGGACGGCGGCGAAGCTCATCGCGTAGCGCTCGGCGAGGCCCGAGACCGAGGACTCCGACGCCGTCACCCGCCGCACGATGTCCCGCCGGGTGGCGTCGGCGAGGGCCTGGAACACCCGGTCGGCCGCCTCTTCACTCAACTGATCTACAACCATTTGGTTGTAGAATAGGCCGCTTCCTTATGACCGTCAAGGGTTTCTGTCAGCCCAGAGGCGGCCTGATCCGAAAAATTGTCACGGCCCTGCGTTTGATTGACTGCACAATCACTCACATACAGGGGGACGTATGGATTTTGCAGAGAAACTTTCGGCGCTCGCGGCAAAGGTGCGGCAGCAAAGAGAAGCCATCCAGACCGAGGAAGCCACGAAGAACGCCTTCGTGATGCCGTTCATTTCAACGATTCTTGGCTACGACGTCTTCAACCCGCTGGAGGTTGTGCCGGAGTTCATCGCCGACGTCGGACTCAAGAAGGGCGAGAAGATCGACTACGCGATAGTCAAAGACGGCGAAGTCCAAATGCTGATCGAGTGCAAGAAATCGACGGAGCCTGTGAAGATCGAGCACGCCTCGCAACTCTTCCGCTACTTCGCGGTGACAAACGCACGCATCGCCATCCTGACGAACGGCGAGGTCTACCAGTTCTTCACGGACCTGGACGCGCCCAACCGAATGGATGCCAAGCCCTTCCTGGTGCTGGACCTCAATGACATCGACGAGACACTCATCCCGGAGCTCAGGAAGCTATCCAAGGACGTCTTTGACCTCGACAGCATTATCAACGCCGCTGGCGAACTCAAGTACATCGGCGAAATTAAGCGGACCCTGGCCGCTCAGTTCAGGGAGCCGGAGGACGAGTGGGTGAAGTTCCTGACGGGCCGTGTCTACAGCGGCGCCTACACCCAAAAAGTGAGGGAACAATTCACGGCTCTTGTTACTAAGGCCGCCAAGCAGTACCTGAACGACCAGGTCAACGATCGTCTGAAGAAGGCGCTCGGAACCCCTAACTTCCCGCAGACCGAGGATCCGGCGGCAGCAGCGACTGTCACCAGCGCCCCCGTTGCTGTGGCCGACCTGGAGGCCGCCGACGGTATCGAGACGACGCTGGAGGAAATCGAGGGCTACCAGATTGTGCGTGCGATCGTCTCCAGCGAGGTAAAGCCGGCCCGCGTCTCGCAGCGTGATGCGAAGTCGTACTTTGCGGTGCTTCTCGACGACAACAACCGCAAGCCGATTGCCCGGCTGCACTTTAACCGCTCGCAGAAGTACCTCGGCCTCTTCGGGAGCGATAAGGAGGAGACCCGCGTCCCGATAAACTCACTGGAGGAGATTTACGAACACACGGAGGCGTTGCGCGCGAGCGTCCGCAACTACCTCTGACGCCCGCGGGCATTAGCCCAGGAAAGTCCGATGGACGTCGCTGCCGTAGCGGCGGATGATGTCCCGGCGGGCGGTCTGGAACGCTTCAAGGTCGCCGCCGTGCCCGTGCTGGGCCACGCGGCGCCGGGCGAGTTCGTCCGCGATGACGTCAAGGAACAGTTCGGCCAGCAGCAGCCGGGCCGAGTCACGGAACCGGCCCCGGCCGTCAACGTAGAGCCGCACCGTGGGGGCAGCAGTGTTGATGATGACCTTGCGCTCCGCGGCGCTGTACACCGCCCGGTCCGCGCCGTCGGGCAGGCTTCGGAACTCGTAACCGGTGAAAAGGTCCATGCCGTGGTCCCGGTTGGGCCGCTGCCGGCCCCGGGAGTCACCCGGCGTGGCCGCGGCCCCGGCGTGCGCCGGCTGGTCACCGGCGTGCCGGGACGCCTGCTCGGCGATGACGATCTCGCAGGTGGCCCAGTGGTCCCCGGCCCTCGCGGTGAGGGTGCCCCGATCCCCCGCCCGGTCCCCGGTGACCGTCCAGACCAGCCGCCCCGGGCCGATCTCCGCAGTGTCCGGAACCATGGCGATCCGGTCCCCCAGATGGATGGACGGCGGCAGTTCGGCCTCGACGGAAAGATCCGCGACGGAGAAGTCCGCTCCCGGCGGCAACAGGAGGGGGTCGAGCAGCAGTCCCACGTGAAACGCATGCCCCGGCGGGCGGTAGTAGAACGGCGTCGTGAACCGCAGCGCCGGGCCCGCGCCGGGTGCGTCGGCGCCCCGGGTGGCTTGGGCGAAGACGCCGGCGGCGGCCTGTCCCGTGCCGGGCGTCAAGGAATGAGCCTCGGGCTCCGTCTGCAGGCCGAGGTCGACGACGGCGGCGCGGTTCATGTGCCGCAGCAGCTCCTCGATCATCTCCGCGGTCCGGCCCGAGGTGGTGGCCCGCTCCAGGTGCGAGAGTTTCTCCCGCTCGGCCAGCACGGCGGGGGCCAGCGCCGCGCTGACGGCCCGCGAGAAGGCCGCCACGAAGGGATCCCGGGCGTTGAGGCCTTCCCGCTCGTCGCTGATGACCGCGCGGCCGTGGCCCAGCATGTCGGTCAGGGCATCGCAGCGGACCTCCCCGAAGAGGTACTCCGTGCCCACTTGGTTCTCGAAGTCGAACAGCTGGCAGTCCAGGACGGCCTGGCCGGAGAGCACCACCAGCCCGTTGGTCCGTTCGTCGCCGCGGCTGATGAGCTCGGTCCCGGAAGCCCGCTTCACGGTCTGGGTGAACGGGTAGTCCCGGCCCTCGAAGGGCACGCTCCCCGTCTGCCCGGGTCCGATGAGGACCTCGGCCGCGGGCTCGGTGAACACGACGGGCTCGGGGCTGTCCGCGCCGGAGCCGGGGTGGCCGGCGGACAGCTCCACGGTGCGCCGGCCCAGCACCGCCCGCAGGTAGAAGTTGTTGGCCAGGGACTGACGCAGGGTGTGGTGCTGGCTGATCACCACGCGGGGGTTTTCGACGACGATCGTCACCCGGGTGCCGTGCCCCGCCGAAGGCCCTTCCGTCGTCAGCCCCAGCCGCGCATAGTCCGCGGGGAGGGCCGGGCGGCTCCCGCCGCCGTCGTCGTACAGGTACCCGCCGTTGCCGCCGCGGAAAATGTCGATCCGGGTGAAGCGCCCGTCCTGGACGGTTTCCAGCCAGCCGTGGCCCAGCCCGAAGACGGCCTGCTTCAGGCCCCGGCCGAAGTAGCCGCGGCCGTTGCCCTCGCCGCGGGCCAGCGGGCTGTGCGCGCCGCCATAGCTGAGGATGCTGCGGGCCTGACCGAAGCTCATGCCCTCCGCCTGGTCGGCGACCGTGAGCACGGCGCCGGTAAGGTGCCGTTCGTAGCTGACCCGGATCCGGCCCGGGACCGCTGCGCCGGCGCGCTCCATCCGGGCGTAGCTTTCGTCGCTGTTGGTGATGAGTTCCACCAGCGCCTTCTCCACCGACGCGAAGCGCCGCGAATCGATCCCGATCACGCGCTGGTCAACCTGTATTTCGGCGACGCCCATGGCACTCCCTCGCTTGGCGCCCCGCCGCAGGCGGCGGATCACAGCGCGGCGGGTCACGTCCTGGCCGGGCCCCTAGTCCGGGTCGACGGCCGTTACGGGGAGGCTACCAGTTCAGCGGTTCGCGGCGTCAGAGTATCCCGGGGCAGGGTTTCCGGCGGCCAGGCCGCCGGTTTCCGGGCCTTCGGAGTCCTCGAGGAACCCGCGCAGCCAGGCCAGCGCCTCGGCCCGGGAGGTGAAGAACTCGTGCGGGTAGTCGGTGTCCCGGCTGGTGGCCGCGGCGATCACCCGGTCCACCGCGCTGGAGCCCAGCACCGCGATGGCCAGGACGTCGGAGGACTTCGCGAACTCATACCGGGCCGCCGCGCTGATTTCGACGTCGGTCATCACCGAGAGCATCGGCATGCGGCCGCTCCCGGTGATCGCGGCGGTCGCCTTGAGGGCGTCCCGCGCGTCGGCGATGTCCACGAACGAGCCCGGCGCCCACGAGGACTCGATGATGCCGTCAGTGACCGTCAGCGAGTTTTTCCCGTTCGCAGCGAGGATCGTTTCGGCCGTCATCCGGCCCATTCTAGGCGCGGCGCGCAGTGGCAACGTGTCAACACCCCGGTCAGCGGACGCCGGCACGCTTGCGGCGGTCCTTCTTGCCGCGCAGATCCCGGTTCAGCCGGCGGTCGCCGTGGTACAGAATGGACTCCCAGTCGATCTCCTCGGGAGCCTTCGGCACGATCGCCGGGGCCTCGGCGCGGGGGGCCTTGGGCCTGACGTAGAGCCAGTTCAGCACGCCCAGGAAGATATCCACGATGGAGTTGCGGACCCCGATATAGGCCACGATCGCGTAGGTGGCCATGACGGCGTTGAACGCCGCGAACACCGCGTTGGCCCAGTTCTGCAGGGAGACATCCCGCCAGACGGTGAAGAGTGAGAACGCCACGATCGCGTACGGTGCCAGGACGTAGATCGCGGGGGCGGCGGTCCGGTCCTTGACCTTGGGCGTGCGGGCGAACGGGATCTTGTCCCCGGTCAGCGCCTGCTGCAGCGACTTGATGACGCCGGCCAGGTTGACCGGCATGAGCACCAGGTTGAAGCCGTAGATCCGGAAGATGTCGCTGAAACGGTGGCCGGAATCGCGGAGGTCGCTGCCCATCGCCAGGAAGTAGGGCAGGGCTGCGAGGAACACCAGCGGGCTGAGCAGCCGGCTGTCGTAGGGGTAGGCCAGCAGGAAGAGCAGTCCGAAGCTGGCCCAGGTGATGGAGGCCATGTAGTTCACCCGCAGCATGACCTCGCGGCCGCGCACATTCCGGTCGGTGCCGCGGCGGCGCCGGATGGTGTCCCAGAGCTTGGGCAGGATCAGCAGGCCGCCGTTGGCCCAGCGCCGGCGCTGCACCACCAGGGACCCGAAGTCCGGCGGGGTGGCGCTGTAGCTGAGGCGTTCGGGGTAGTTGACCAGGTCCCAGCCCTCGCGGCCGAGGTCCACGCTGGATTCGGTGTCCTCGATGACGGTCCGGTCCTGGATATAGGTCCGCACCTCGAAGCCGCCCTCGGAGGAGATCTCCACGATGTCCTCAAGCGCCACCTTGCGGATCACGGCGTTGGCGCCCACCCAGAAGGTCGCGCCGTAGCGGGTCATGCCCTGGTGCTGGATGTGCTGGAGGTCGGTCGAGGCGCCGGCGACGCGCTCGATGCGGGTCGGGGCGCCGCGGAAGGAGGAGTACGGGGTCTGGGTGACGGCGACCCGTTCGTTGCCCGGGGATTCCAGGAACGCGACCAGGCGCAGGCAGTAGTCGCGCAGCAGCAGCGAGTCGGCGTCGAGGGTCAGAACGTAGGTGCTGTCGGCCACGACCAGATCGCCGGGCGCCGGCTCTGTGGCCTGCCGCAGGACGGTCCCGTCCGCGGTCTGTTCCTGCCGCCAGCGGTGGCCCATCAGGCTCAGGTAGGAGTTCAGGTTCATCGCCTTGTTCGCCTCGTGCGAGAGGCTGACGTACTTCTTGCGCTCGAAGGAGGCGACGCGGGCATTGAAGATCCAGGTCAGGCGGGCGTAGAGCTCGCGCATCCGGGGCCGCTCGGGGACGGCGCCCTGGGCCTGGGCGGCGTGCAGGGCGGTCAGGACCAGCCGGAGTTCGCGGGCCAGGCCCATGAGGACCAGGTCCACGAAGAACTCATCGACGTGGTCCTCGACGCGTTCGGCCTCTGCCATGCCTTCGAGCCAGCCGGCGGCGTATTCGTATTCGTCGATGAGCGCGCGCAGGCCGGCGTCGCCGTGCTCCCCGCCCGCTTCGAAGGCCGCCAGTGCCGCGTTCAGCCGGGTGGCGGGTTCCTTCAGCGTCCGGGTGATGTTGGCGGCCAGGTCGCGGGTGGCCTGCAACCGTTCCTGGTCCGCCGGGTCGGTCGGGAAGGGCGGGTCATCGAGCAGCAGCACCACGGAAAGGTCGGGGAATTCCTGCAGCGCGGCGGACCACAGGGTGGCCCGGACCACCTGCGGCTCCTCGGCGTAGGAGGGGACCAGGACGGTGACGGAGGAGTGGTAGTCGGCGAAGTGGCGGTCCAGTTCGCCGCGGGGGATCCTGCGGTGGTCGCGGAAGCGGTTGAGCGCGCCCTGGCGGGCCAGCAGGTACATCAGCGCCGAAAAAGTCAGGAATGTTACGACGACGACGTAGGAGACGGATTCGGCACGGAACCGGAACCCGGCGGTGGGGTCGTTGATGAGCTGCCGCAGCACGGTGGTCACCACATAGGCGAGCCAGGCCAGGACGGTGACGACGATGCCGACCCGGCCGAGGATGATTTTCCGGCGCGACGGCTCGGGGTGGACGATGGCCAGGGGCTCTGACCGCCGTTCCGCACCCCATTGGCGTTTCCGGGTTTTCGACGCCGCGTCATCGGCGTCCAGGTCTTCGGGCCGAGGCGTGGCCAGGACGTCAGTCATACTTCCCCATCTGCAGATGTGTACCCCCAGCGGACACACGTCAGGCCGCGCTGTCCGCCATTGCACACCGCGATCTGCCCTTATACTAAGCGCACGACCCCGAATTATCAGTCCCCCGGCCGAAGATCGTTACCGGCGGGAGACCCTTGATTTGGCGGCGTATCCGCATTAGGGGGTTGCCGGACAGCTCTCCGACAAGCATTGGGGTAATTCTGTGTCTAACCGCTTTCCCGGACGCCGCCTTTCCAAGCTGCGGCTGGGGATCCTGATCCTGGTCGTGGCGGTCCTCGCCGGCGGCTCCTACCTGGGCCTGCGTTCCTTCCAGGACGCCAACGCCGCCTCTTCCATCCCGTCCGTGTTCTCGGGCTACGTGGATGTGACGGCCACGCCGCGGTTCGCGTTCGAGACCCCCACCACGCCCGAGGCGAAGGGCACCGTGCTGTCCTTCATCGTCGCGGACAAGCAGAACCCCTGCGTCCCGTCCTGGGGCGCCGCCTACGGCCTGGCCCAGGCAGAGTCGGACCTTGACCTGGACCGCCGCATCGCCCGGCTTCGCCAGGCCGGCGGCACGGTGTCCGTGTCTTTCGGCGGCCTGACCAACAACGAACTGGCGGTCGCCTGCACCGACCAGGACCGGCTCGCCGGCGCCTACCGCGACGTCGTCGAACGCTACGACCTCGCCTCGATCGACCTCGACGTCGAGGGGGCCGCGCTCAGTGACACCGCCTCGCTGGACCGCCGCGGCAAGGCCGTCGCCGCCCTCCAGCAGCAGCGCTCGGGCGCCGGCAAGAACCTCGACGTCTGGCTCACCCTCCCGGCAGACCCCAACGGCCTGACCGAGGCCGGGCGCGACGCCGTGGCCCGCACCCTCCGCGCCGGCGTGAAGCTGACCGGCGTGAACATCATGACGATGGACTTCGGCGGCAGCAAGCAGCCGGGACAGTCGATGTACCAGGCGTCCGCGTCCGCCGCCGACGCCGCACACAAGCAGCTCCAGGCCCTGTACCGCGACAACGGCGAGGACCTTGGCACGGACACCACCTGGCGCCGGCTGGGACTGACGCCGATGATCGGCCAGAACGACATTTCCGGCGAAATCTTCACCCTGGACGACGCGGCTGCGCTCAACGCCTACGCCAAGTCCAAGGGCGTGGGCCGGGTGTCCATGTGGTCCCTGAACCGTGACCGCACCTGCGGCAGCAACTACCCCGACGTCACCAAGGTCTCGGACAGCTGCAGCGGCATCAACCAGGGCAGCGCTTCCTTCTCGACGGTCCTCGGTGCCGATGTCATCCCGACCCGCAGCGCCGACGCGCCCGCCCCGGCGGCCTCCGCGACCCCCACTGCCACCGACGACCCCTCCACCAGCCCGTACCCGGTGTGGAACCAGACCTCCCGCTACGTCAGCGGCGACCGGATCGTCTGGCATGGCAACGTCTACGAGGCCAAGTGGTGGACTCAGGGCGACAGCCCTGACAACCCCGTCGAACAGGGCGCAGCCGTGCCGTGGAAGCTGATCGGCCCGGTTCTGCCCGGCGACCGCCCCAGCCCCCGCGCCACGGTCCCGGCCGGCACCTACCCGGACTGGTCTCCGACGACCGTGTACCAGCGCGGCACCCGGATTCTCTTCGACGGGTACGCCTTCGAGGCCAAGTGGTGGAGCCAGGGCGACAGCCCGCAGGCCATGCTCGAGGGCGCCCCGGACTCCCCTTGGCTCAAGCTCACGGCAGCCCAGCTGCAGTCGCCGTCGGCAACGGCGTCGGCGACGGCCTCCCCCACCGCGTCCGGGAAGTAGCGGCCGCGGCTTCCCCTTCCGTCCGACCCGATCCATCCAACCGAAGGAGCACCCGTGTCACTGCGCAAAGGAATGTCCGTGGAGTGGAACTCGCCGCAGGGAAAGACCCACGGCAAGATCGTGGAAAAGAAGACCAGCGACTTCGAGCTGGACGGCAACACGCACCGGGCCAGTGAGGACGAGCCGCAGTACGTTGTGGAGTCGGCCAAGACCGGAGCCCGCGCGGCCCATAAGGCCTCGGCCCTGACCGAAAAGAAGTAGCCGCCGGGCCGTCCCGCCCGGGCATGTGACCATTCTCACCCGCAATATTCGACTTCTGGCTTGAGGGCCCTTCCGGCCGCTGTGCATCATGGAAATCCATACTGGTGGACGCAACGGGGCCACACCGGTGGGCTTTCCAGCCGCCCTGGTCCCGGGTGTTTCCGGTGTGGACTGACGGCGGCTCCGCATCGGTGCGGCAGCCGGAGATCCGGATCAAGAATGGAAGCCTGAACAATGACGTTTGAAACTGCCACCACCGTGACCCACAAATTCTGGGACCGTGCCACGATGCACCACGAACTGGACGCCCTGGTCCACGAGCACTCGGTCCGGCACAACACCGCCAAGTCCAATGTCGCCGTCCACGCGAGCGGGCCCAACACCTTCACGCTCAGCGTGCAGCACGGCGCGGGCAACCTTGAGGCGGCGTCCGCCTAAACCTCCGACGGTGCCAAACGACGACGGCGGGAATCTTCCCGCCGTCGTCGTCCGCTTTCCGGCGGCGGCTTCACGGCATCCTGCGCGGTGCCTACCCCGCGTCGGCCCGCATCCGGGTCTTAGCCCGGTACATGTCCTGGTCCGCGTCAGTGAGCAGCAACCGCATCAGGTCCTGCCGCTGGTCCACGCCCGCGCCTGCAGGGACGGCGGTGTCCGCCGCTCCCACCGCGATCCCCAGCCGCAGCGGGGTGCCCTCGATGGTCACCGCGGCGGCCAGGCAGCCGCGGACCCGGGCCGCCACCGCATCAAGCTCGGACGACCGTTCGAGCCCAGGCACAAGGATCACGAATTCGTCCCCGCTGTACCGTGTCACCACGTCCGCGCCGCGGACGGCCCCGGAGAGCATCCGGCCCACGTGCTCCAGCACCTGATCCCCGGCGGCATGGCCCAGCGAGTCATTGACGAGCTTGAAGTCATTGACGTCGCAGAACAACAAACCCACGCGCTGCCCGTCAGACCCGGCCCGCGCCAGCGCTTCGAGCAGGCTCTCCTGCAAGTGGCGCCGGTTCGGCAAACCGGTCAACGGATCATGCAACGCCCGGTGATGCGCCTCGCGCAGCAGCCTGGCGCGCTCCGCGCCGGCATCTTCGAGCTGGCGGTGCGCGCTGGCCAGCTCCCGCTCATACCTCCGGCGCTCCGGCGCGGCGAAGAAGATCATCAGGTCCCGGAGTTGCCCCGCCGCCCGGGTCCGAGTGACGGTCAGCAGGACTGCGTGGCGCTCACCTCCGGCTCCCAGGACCGAGAGCGAGAGTTCGGCGAGATGCCCGTCCCGTTCCAGTTTCGGCAGCGCATGCGTACGGAACATCAATCGGTCCCCTGCCGGGAGCAGATCCAGAAGGCGCGTCCCGTCCAGCGCCCCCTCCGGCACCCCGGCCCAACCACAGAGCGTGTCGTTGGCGGCCACGATCACGCCGTCCGCGCCGGCCACGATGTACCCTGCCGGGGCCGACTGGAAGAGGCACCGGTAATCGAGGCCTTCCGCGGCGCTCACCGGGCCACCAGAAAGTTCATCATGGCCGCGGCGGTTTCCTCCGGAGCGCTGGATTGCGGGAAGTGGCCGGTCGCGGCGAGCTGCACCAACGAGGCGTTGGGCAGGCGCTCGTACAGATAATGGCCCACGTGGTCCGGCGTGACGATGTCGTCGGTGCCCTGCAGGACCAGGGTTGGTACGCCGACGTCGGGCAGCGAAGCTCGAACGTCGGAGAGGAATGCGACCCGGGCGAAGTCCCGGGCGATGCGGGGCCCGATCCGTTTAAAACTTCCCTGGACCTCGCGGTCGAGCTCCGGCGCGTCCGGGGCGTTCATGTAGACCGGCGCCATGGTCTCCGCCCAGACCAGGTAGTTCTCGTCCAGGGATTCGAACAGATCGTCGAGGTCCGCCCGGCTAAAGCCACCCACGTAGCCCTGGTCGTCATCGTTGAGGTAACAGGGCGACGACGTCAGGAGAATGACGCGGGCAAACCGGGCCTCGACATCCTCGGCGGCGGCCCGGACCGCCATCATGGATCCCACGCTGTGCCCGACGAGGGTGGCATCGCGCACCCCGAGACGGTCACAGACTTCCACCAGATCCGCCACGTACGCGTCCAGGGAGTCGTAGCGGGAAGAGTCATATGCGGCCTTGTCCGAACCGCCGGAGCCAACGTGGTCCATCAGGATCACCCGGAAGCGGTTGGAGAAGTACGGGAGGATCCGCCGCCACACCGTCTGGTCCGTGCCGAAGCCGTGGAGGAAGACGAGGAACGGAGCGCCCTCCGGGCCGGTGACCCGGACGTTGTTGCGTGAGAGTGCGTCACTCACCATCTGATCATCCCGCCCTTCCTGGACATTGCGGACTCCTGCTGCGCTTCCTGCGGTTCCCCGGGCCGGCGGATGAGTCGATCCATCCTAGCCCGGACCGGCACCAGTACCGAGGAGACACTGGACAAAAAAATAATACTAGTTAGACTAGCTACGTTGTCTCCTAGCTAATAGATCGGTGATCCCATGACGGCAGTGCTCGAACCCCAACAGGTGGCCAACGACCAATTCGAGGCACCGGCCGTGACCGCCCCCGCCGCCTCATCAGTCCCCGTCGACGCCGCCCCGCAGCACTGCGGTGGGGCCATGGTGAAACGGAAAGCGTCGCTGGATTCCCTGCTCTGGGGCTTCCAGCTGCCGGGCTCCGCTGAGTGGATCTGCCCCTGCGGCTTCCGGCAGGACGCGGCCGCCGCCGGAGAACCGCTGCACGCTGTCCGCACCGCCGCGGCCCGGGTCGAGAGCCTGCAATGGGAGCTGGACGCTGCGAAGGACGAACTGCTGTCCGCCCTGCGCGCCGCGGCCGCTAACGGTTCGACCAGCACCGAGCTCATCGAGGCTGCCGGACTGCCCGACGACGACTTCGCCCGGCTCCTACTGTGACCTTCGCCCAACTTCTCGGCGACCAACACCGCGCGGCCCGCCCCCTGCACCGTCGGACGCCCGGCCAAGCTCCAGCAACACACACGACGCTCCCCGCCAGGCCCGGGACCTGCCCCGCGGGCACTGCCGGCATCGTCAGCCGGCCGGCGGGCACCCCCGCCGCCACGGGCACCGGCGCCGGCGAACGCCTCCTGGATGGCCGCTACCGCCTCGGGGACCTGTTGGGCCGCGGTTCCGAGGCGGACGTCTACCAGGCCACCGACCTGGCAGCCCGGGGTTCCGCCCCCGAGCTGGCAGTCAAAATCTTCCGCGCCGGGACCGTAGACGCCGCCTCGCCGTTTATCCGCGAAAGGGACCTCCACGGCCCCCTGCGGCACCGCGCGATCGTTCGGGTGCTGGGCCACGGCCGGGCGGCCGACGACGCCGCAACGGAGGCCGGCCGCGGCTACGTCGTCACCGAGCTGGTTGACGGCCCCGACCTGCGCTCCCACCTGCACGGCAACACCCTCAGCGCCCGGCAGGTGACCGTCTGGTCGGCCGACATTGCCGGGGCACTGGCCCACCTTCACCGCCGCGGCATCGTGCACAACGACGTGAAGCCGGCCAACATCATCCTGGGCGGCCTCATATCCGGGGACACCGGCACAGGAGGCCGGGCCATGCTGACAGACTTCGGCATCGCCACGAGCGCCCGGCACCGGGCCAACAGCGCCACGTCCGGCACGCCCCACTACCTCAGCCCCGAGGCGGTCCACGGCACCGGGACCAGCAGCGCCAGCGACATCTATGCCCTGGGCCTGGTGATCTTCGAATGCCTCACCGGCATCAAGGCCTTCCCAGGTCCGGCGCTGGAATCGATGGTGGCCCGGACGCTGCGGCTGCCGCGGCTCCCGTCGACGGTCGGGCGACGCTGGTCCGTGCTGCTGCATGCGATGACCGATCCGGAACCCTCCCGCCGGCCCACAGCCGCCGCCGTCGCTCGCGCCCTGAAGCGCATCGACCGGTAATGCCGGCCGGGCGCTCATCCGGCGATGTGGACGACGGCAACCTCCACCGCACAGCGGCGCGGTTCCAGGCGTGCGCGGACCGCGGCTGCAGCTGCGCGTGCGACGTCGGGGGCGCGGTGTCCGGTGGCCACGCCGATGCGGGCCTTGACCGTGACGACGTCGCCGGAGGCGTCCACAGCCACCGGGTTGGGAGCCTCGCCGGTGACCGCGGCGTGGGCGGCGCCGGCAATGTTCTGCCACACCGGGTGGGCCGGGTACAGCTTCTGGACGCCGTCGACCTGTTCGAGGACCCGGCGCAGTTCGCCTGCCACGGCACTGTCCGGCACGCCGTTGACAGCAGTGTCCGGTGCGACGGCCGGGGCGTGGTCCGAAGCGCTGGCGCTCGGGCGCAGGGGCTCGGTCATGGCTTCTCCTCCGGTGTGGTCCGGGTCCTGTCCGCCGATGGGGGCGGGGCCAGGATGTCGGTAATGGTGACGTCGATCGACGTGATGTTCAATTCGGTTTGCTGTGACAGCGTTTCCGCCAGCTGGCTGCGGAGCTCGGCCGCCCGTTGTTCCAACGGGTGGCCGTACACCACGGCCAGGTCCACGGAGACGGTCACCGGCGCCCCCGGGGTTCCTACGTCCCCGTGCAGCCGGCATTTTCCCGCCGCGGTCCCGGGTAACGCATCCGCCACGGAACGGATCACCGCTGAAATGGCGCCTTCCGTCTCGGACAGGATGTCGTCTGCATGGCCGCCGCGGACGGGAATGCTCCGCCCGGGCCTGAGTTCCAGCCGCAGGTTGTCCAGGATGGACTGCATCCAGTCGTCGGTACCGGATCCCGCCGCCGCGATGTCGGCGTCGCGCAGGTCGGTGCCGAGCGCCGAGATGCTGCCCAGCGCCGCCAGTCCCGCCTGGCATTCCGGGCACTGATTGAGGTGTCCGGGGTCGGCGAACTCGCCGGTATCCAGATACGTGCTGAGTTCGGCCAGGGTATGTCCGCAGTCGAGGGTGTCGTTGGGTGTACTCATCGCCATTCCTCCATTTCGCGCGCCAGGGTGACCCGCGCCCGTGCCAGCCTGCCGCGGACGCTCGCGGTGCTGATGTTCAGGGTCTGCGCGATGTCCTCGTAGCTTTGGTCGTTGAATTCCTTGAGCACCCAACAGCGGCGCTGTTCCTCCGGCAGTGCTGCCAGCGCCCGCTTGAGTGCTTCAATCCGCGAGCCGCTGACGGCCGAAGATTCCGGGTCCGGGCTGGCGGGCCGTCCGGCCATGCCCGCGTCGAGGGTCTCCTCGACCGAGTCGACGTCGGTGTGGAAGCGGCGGCGGCGCAGGTGGTCGATGCTGCGGCTGCCGGTGATGCGGAGCAGCCAGCCGCGGACCGCCCCGGGTTCCCGCAGGGTATCGATCTGGCGCCAGGCCTGCATCAGCGCTTCCTGCACGACGTCGTCGGCGTCGGCGAGGGAGCCGGTCAGGCGGCGTGCGGCCGCCCGCATCACGGGCCCGTGACGCCGGGCGAGGGTTTCGAAGGCCGCAGTGTCGCCGTCGGCGGCGCGGCCGGCAAGCAGCGCATCCGGGACGGCGTCCAGGTGGTGCGGCGCCGGGGGTGAACCAGTCACGTGTCTATCGCTTTCATCGCGGGCCGTAGAGAGCGGGCCATAAAAGTGGGCCGGGCACCGGCCCGGGTACCCGCAGGGGGGCGGCCCGGGCCGGGTGCGGCCGGTGGAACTAGTTCTTGCTGAAGCCTTCTTTGATCTTGCGCGCGGCTTCCCGGAGGTTGCCACCGACGTCGGCCGCGGCGTCCTTGATCTTCTCGCCGGCGTCCTGCAGCTGGGCTTTGGCCTGGTCCTGCTGGCCCTCGCGTTCCAGCTGTTCGTTGCCGGTCAGCTTGCCGGCACCCTCCTTGGCGGCGCCGAGGTGGTTGGTCACGGCGTTGTTGGCCTTGTCATCGATCCCCATGATCGTGTTCCTTTCCTATCGGTCGTGCTCGTGTGAGGGGTGGTGCTCTGTTCCGGTACCGGTCAGCGGGCGCGGTCTGCGCCGGCCACCCGGGACCGTACTCCGGTGGTGATTCGTACCAGGACCGGGACCGGATGCCCGATCAGCGCGTCGATGCCGCGGACCAGTTCCTCGGCGGTGTCCGCGAGTTCCCGCGGTGAGGCGCCCTTCCGGGCCTCCAGCCGGAGCCGCAGTCCGGTGCCGCGCCGGTTTTCCCAAGCGGAGACGTTGCTGCCGACCACCAGGCGGTTGCCGTCCAGCGCCTCGCCGACGGCGGTGCCGATGAGACCGGCGTCGATGGTGGTGGCACCCCGGTCGCCGTCGTCGTCGCGGGCCAGCCGGGGAGTCCGGCCGCCGCCCTGGGAGGCGAGCCAGGCCACGGAAAGCGCGGCTGCGATGAGGAAGACGGCCACCGCGGCCACCGACCACCAGCTCCCGGGCCGTCCCGGCAGGGGCGCCGAGCCCAGTGCGGCCCGGGCCTGGTCCGCCAGGAAAGTGCCGGTGGCGGTCCAGGCGGCGGC
Source organism: Arthrobacter sp. YD4 (assembly GCF_030410515.1). GTDB lineage: Bacteria > Actinomycetota > Actinomycetes > Actinomycetales > Micrococcaceae > Arthrobacter. Next base: position 692,269 of record NZ_JAUHHD010000001.1, read on the forward strand.
GATGTCCGGGACCAGCCCGGCCGCGGCCGTCACGGCGCCGGCGGCCAGCAGGACCAGCCCGGCAAGCGCCAGCAGGATGCGGTTCAGTGCCCTGTTCGTGTTGCTCACTGTCCCAGCACTCCTTCCTTGAGGATCCGGACCGAGGGCGCGAGCCGGCGGTCCAGGCGGTAGGCCGCGAGTTCGCCGTCCACCGCCGCGTGGATGGCATCCCGGTCCGCTGGCACACCGGAGGTGGGGCGGACCTGGACCGTGACCGACCGGGAGGAAACCGTGGAGGTCACCTGGCCGGGAGTGAGCCCGGCGGCCAGCCGTGCCCGCCGGGAGACGGCGGCCGCGATGACCTCGTCGTCCACCACGACGGCGGTGCGGTCGCTTTCCAGGGCCCGCCGGGAGCGGCGGCCGCCCGCGAGCGCGGTGAGGAGCAGGGCCAGGCCCAGCAGTGCCACGCCCGCACCGGCCGCGGCCAGCCCGGCCGGGATGGTGGTCTGGGGCAGTCCGGTCAGCCAGCGCCACAGCTGTCCGGGAGCGGCCAGCAGGGCGGGTTCGCCGAGCAGTCCCAGCACGGTCTCCAGCGCCAGCCAGAGGAAGAGGACGGCCAGCAGGATCGCGGTCACGGCCGAGACTGTCGCTCGGGAGGAGTGGGTTTCCCGCCGGAGAATCCGCCGGGTTGCCTGGTTCTGGTTCACGCCACTCTCCTTTCCTGGTGCTCGCGTGGGGTCTTGGCGCCGCTCAGCCGGATGTCCACTCGGCCCAGCTGCATCCCGGTCAGCTGCGGGGCGCGATCAAGGATGGCCTGCCGCGCTGCGCGGGATTGGTCGAAGAGGCTGACCGGCTGGTCCGACCGGGGGCCGAGCAGCGGCGGCACGGCCAGCTGCACGGTCACCGCGGCGGCCAGCTGGCCGGCGTCGTCGTCCATCTGGGCGGAGACGTTGCCCCGGGGAACCCCGAAGGCTTCTGCTGTGACCGCTTCGATGGTGTGCCGCAGGGCCGTCCCGGTGATCCGGGTGTGGCCGGTGCGGGTCATGACGATGAGCGCTTGCCGCGCAGGGCGTCCAGCACTCCGGCCAGGTCCAGCCGCCCCTCGGCGCTGCGGCCGAGGATGGCACCGATGCCCATGAACAGGGCGGTCAGGACCAGTCCCCAGAAGCCGAACGCCAAGGCGACGACCGCCAGGACGGCGCCGACGGCGACGCCGGCTACCGTCGGGCTCATGCGACCCTCGGCTCGTTGTTGTCGTCGTCATCCTGGTCATCCGAGGGGACGTGAATGTCGGTGATGGTGATGTTGACCTCGGTGACCTCCATGCCGACCAGGTCCTCGACGGCGTTGTACACGGCGTCGCGGGCGTTATCGGCCACCTGCTGGAGCGGGTAGGGGTACTCGACGACGAGGGTCACGTCGACGGCAACCTGGGTCTGGCCGACCTCGACGCTGACACCCTGGGTGAGGTCCTTTTGGCCAACCTTTTCGCGCAGGGTGCCGAGGGCCCGGGCCGCGCCGCCGCCGAGGGCGTGGACGCCCTCGATCTCCTGGATGGCGATGCCGGCGATCTTGGCGACGACGCCGTCGGCCACCGTGGTGTTGCCGCGGCCGTCGTTCTTGGTGTGCTGGTTGGTGGTGGCGACCGCGGTGGACGTGGTCTTGGCCGGAACGTCTGCGGGGGTGTGCGTCTGGTTGGTCATTGCTATCACTCCTGTTCGTTGAGGGAGGCGCACTGATGCGCCGTCACTAGGAAGACGGGGCGGGCACGGGAAAGCTCACGGTCGACTTTGCGTGAGCTGCATCACAGTCTGGTGCGCAGTCAGGAGCGGGCCGGAACCGGCCCCCCGGGCGTTCATCTTGGCTCCACGCCCGGTTCATTACCTGCGGGTAGCTTGGCCGGGTCAGCCGGAGATCCACCCCTGAGAGGCTCACCATGATCGCGACTCGTACCCGAGGCATCCTTACCGCCGCCGCAGCCATCGTCCTGGCCGCATCCGCGATCGGCGGCACCGCCGTCGCCCAGGCCGCGGACGACGACCACCGCGGTGGATCGGACCCCGGCTCCCACGCCCAGGACGGCCGTGACAGTGCTCTGGCGGACGCGTTCAACCGGGTGGACCGCGGAACGGCCTGGCAGCAGACCTCCAAGCTGAAGCTCAACTTCCCGACGTACCACACGGAGGGCATCGCGTTCAGCGGGGACCACATCTTCCTCTCGGCCGTCCAGATCACCGAGCCAACCACCAAGTTCGCCACCCCGCAGAACGGCTTCGACCGGACCCCCGGCAAGGGCATCGGGCACCTGTTCGTCATGGACAAGGCCGGGAACCTGCAGAAGGACATCACCCTGGGCGAGGGCGACATGTACCACCCGGGCGGCATCGACTTTGACGGAACCAACGTCTGGGTGCCGGTGGCGCAGTACCGCCCGGACAGCAGCGCGATCATCTACCGGGTGGATGCCAAAACCCTGGACGTGCACAAGCAGTTCGAGGTCAAGGACCACTTCGGCGGCATCGTCATGGACAAGCAGACCGGCCATCTGGTGGGAAACACCTGGGGATCGCGGCGCTTCGCCGAATGGGACCTGCAGGGTAAGCAGCTCGCCACCTGGCAGAACCCGAACTACTTCATCGACTACCAGGACTGCCAGTACGTCCCGTCCTCCAAGATGCTCTGCGGCGGCATCACCAACCTCCCGCAGACGCCCGCCGCCGGCGGGACAGCCGGAACCTACGAACTCGGCGGGATGGCGATGATCGACCTGAAGTCCCACGCCGTGACCCGCGATGTGCCGTTCCAGCAGTGGTCCACCGCCGGCCACGTGGCCACCCGCAACCCGTTCAAAATGACCGCCGACGGCGACCACCTGACCCTGAAGGTGGCCCCGGACAACGGCGACGAAGGCAACGGCACCGAAATCCTCACCTACGAAGCAACCATCAAAGCCGCCAACTAGCGGCACCAGCCCCAATGCAGGCCCGAACCGATCGGAAAATCATGATTCCCCCAGCCCACCGCTCCACCCGAAGGCGCATCGCCGCCGCCACCGGTGCCACCGCTCTGGCCGCCACGGCCCTCACCGCAGGCCTGGTCGGCGTCGGTGCCGGTCCCGCCTCCGCCGGCGGCGATGACCACCGCAGCACCGCGACGCCCATCCAGCACGTCGTCGTGATCTTCCAGGAAAACGTCTCCTTCGACCACTACTTCGCCACCTACCCGAAGGCCGCGAACATCCCCGGCGAGACCCAGCAGGGTTCGGGCGCCCAGGCGGCCACCTTCACGGCCGCGAAGAACACGCCCAAGAAGATCGACACCCTGGCCTCCGCCGGGCTGCTGGCGCCGAACAACCCCAACGCCAAGCAGCCCGAGCGGCTCACCCCGCAGCAGGCCGTCACCTGCGACCAGGACCACAACTACGGTGCCGAGCAGAAGGCCTACAACGGCGGGCTGATGGATAAGTTCGTCGAATACACCAGCCGGGACGCATGCGGCCCCAACCAGTACGGCCGCAACGGGCTGACCATGGACTACTACGACGGCAACACCGTCACCGGCATCTGGAACTACGCCCAGAACTACGCCATGAGCGACAACCACTACAGCACCGTCTTCGGCCCCTCCACCCCCGGCGCGCTGAACCTGGTCTCCGGCCAGACCCACGGCGCCACCGAGTTCACCGCGGACGGCAAGCCCGTGGCCACCCCCGCCGCCGGCAGCTACACCGTCCGCCAGCCCGACGCCAACGGCGTGGGCACGGTCATCAACGACCCGGACCCGGTCTACGACGACTGCTCCAACAGCAGCCACGCCAAGACCAACAACCTGGCGGGCATGACCGGCAAGAACATCGGTGACCTGCTCAGCGCCAAGGGCACCTCCTGGGGCTGGTTCCAGGGCGGCTTCACCCCCAGCACCCCCGCGACGGCCACGGCCCCGGCGTCGTGCCTGACCAGCCACACCAACGCCGCCGGCGCCTCCGTGGTGGACTACTCCCCGCACCACCAGCCGTTCCAGTACTACAAGTCCACGGCCAACCCGCACCACCTGGCCCCGGCCTCGGACGCGGAAATCGGCCACGACGGCCAGGCCAACCACCAGTACGACCTGACCGACTTCGGCAAGGTGGTCAACACGGACAACATGCCGGCCGTCTCCTTCCTGAAGGCGGGCATGTTCCAGGACGGGCACGCCGCCTACTCCGACCCGATCGATGAGCAGAAGTTCGTCACCGCCACGGTCAACCAGATCCAGAAGTCCAAGAACTGGGAAAACACCGCCGTCGTCCTGGCCTACGACGATTCGGACGGCTGGTACGACCACGCCGCCGCGAAGGTGAAGAACTCCTCCAACACCGCCGACGACGCCGCGTGGTGCCAGAACGCCGCGGCCGCCGGTGTCCCGATGGCCGGCGGCTACGCCGATCGCTGCGGCCCCGGCCCGCGCCAGCCGCTGGTGGTCATCTCCCCGTACGCCAAGAAGAACTTCGTGGACCACACGCAGACGGACCAGGCCTCGATCCTGCGCTTCATCGAGGACAACTGGCACACCGGCCAGGTCGGCGACGCCTCCGCGGACGCCGGGGCGGGTTCCCTGAAGGCGATGTTTAACTTCGAGCACAAGCGTCCCGGCACAGTGCTGCTGGATGAGCAGACCGGGTCCGTGGCCTCCGTCAGCGGCCCGAAGGATGACGGCCAGGACGGGGACGCGCAGGGAGAGACCTCCAAGGGAGAGAACTCAGGCAAGTAGCCCCTCCTGAGCAGGCCGCCGACTGCCCCGTCCCTGTTGGAAGCGCCGCCCGGCTGATGCGGGGCGGCGCTTTCTTTGCCTCCGGATAGGCTGGCCGCATGACCCCTCCCGCAGATCTGCTGCCGGCGCTGGCCGGTGTGGCCGTGCTGGTGGCGGTGACCCTCGCGGTGCTCACGGCCTACCGCGTCCCCGCCCGGTTCGCGCCGGCGTGGGCGATCCTGCGCGGCGCCCTGCAACTGGCTGCCATCAGCCTGATCCTCAGCGGCGTCATCACCAATGGCTACCTGGTGGCCCTGGCACTGCTGGTGATGTTCACGGTGGCCACCTGGACTGCCACCCGCCGGCTGGGCCGGGACCGGCGGATGTTCGGCCGGGTCAGCGCCGCGATGGGTGCCGGGGTGGCCGTCACCCTCGCCGTCGTCTTCGCCACCGGCGCCATCGAGTTCTCGCCGCGCTATGCCCTGGCGATCGGCGGCATCGTCATCGGCAACGCCATGTCCATCACCACCCTGGCCGGCCGGCACTTCCAACAGACCGCCGCGGCCCGGTGGGAGGAGGTGGAGGGGTGGCTGGCCCTGGGCGCCCGGCCGCGCCAGGCCACCACCGAGCTGGCCCGCGAGGCGGTGCACGCGGGGCTGGTCCCCACCACCGACCAGAGCAAGACCACCGGCCTCGTCACCCTGCCCGGCGCCTTCGTGGGCGCCATCTTCGGCGGTATCTCCCCGCTGTCTGCGGGGGTGTTCCAGGTGGTGGTGCTGGCCTCGATCATGGCCGCGGGTGCCATCACGGCCGTGGTGATCGTGCTGTTCCTCGCCCCGTTGCGGGTCAAGCCGGTTCCGGCGGCGTGAGGCGCCAGGACGCTGGACAACAATGCCCCCGCAGCAAGGAAGCCCGCCCCGGCACTCGGCCGGGACGGGCTCCCTCAGCGGTGGAATGGCGCTACGCCTGCCGGTAAACCTTGCGGGCGACGGTCAGGCTGGCCGCGGCGATGATGGCGATGGCCACCAGGTAGTAGCCGGGCACCAGCAGGGACCCGGTGCTGCCGATCAGCGCGGTGAGGATGAACGGGGCGAACCCGCCGAAGACCGTGACGCCGATGTTGTAGCCCAGCGACAGGCCGGTGGAGCGGATCCGGGCCGGGAACATCGAGGACATGATCGCCGGCAGCGGGGCGAAGTAGGCGGTGGCCAGGACGGAGAGCACCAGTTCCACCACGATCATGGTGGGCAGTTCCGGGGCGGCGATGAGGGCCAGGAACGCCGGGATGCCGACGACGATGGTGCCGCCGGCGGCCCAGGTCATCACCCGGGCCGGGCCCACCTTGTCCGAGAGCATGCCGATGAACGGGGAGCCCGCGCTCATCACGATGCCGAAGATCAGGGTGGAGAGGAACGCGACCGCCTTGGGCATGTTCAGGTTCACGATCGCGTAGGTGGGCATGAAGAGGGCGATGTACACTCCCACGGAGCCCAGGGAGACGACGCCGACGATCGCCCAGAGCCGCCCGCCGTTGCCGACGAAGGTTTCCCGCAGCGGCGCCGTCGAGGTTTCCGTGGCGAGGAACTCCGGGGTCTCCTCCATCTTGGAGCGGATGTACCAGCCCACGGGGCCGATCGCGAGGGCGAAGATGAACGGCAACCGCCAGCCCCAGGACTCCAGCGACTGAGTGCTGAGATAGCCGTTGAGGACGAACCCGAAGATGCCGGCCAGCAGGATGCCGCCACCCTGGGTGGCCACCTGCCAGCTCCCGTAGAACGCCTTCCGGGTAGGGGCGTATTCGATCAGGTAGGCGGTGGCGGTGCCGAATTCGCCGCCGGTCGCGAAGCCCTGCAGCAGCCGGGCCACCAGGACGATGATGCTGGCCGTCACGCCGATCATGGCCGCGGTGGGAGCGACGACGATCAGCAGGGTGCCCACGAACATCACCAGGATGGAGACCAGCATGCCGGCCTTCCTGCCGGCTTTGTCCGCGTAGCGTCCGATCAGGATGCCGCCGAGGGGCCGCATGATGAAGGAGACACCGAACGAGGCGAAGGTCAGCAGCAGGGAGGCGGCGTCGCTGGTGGTGGGGAAGAAGAGCTTGGAGATGGTGACAGCGAAGGTGCCGTAGACGATCAGGTCGAACCATTCGAGGCCGTTGCCGATCGAGGCGGCGACGACGGCCTTGCGGGCGTTGCTGCGTTCGACGGCGTTGAGGGTGCGCGGGGCGGCCTGGCTGTCCGCGTCGGCTGCGCCTCCCGTGGCGGCCACGCCGGTGGTGGTGGGTTGGCTCATGGCTGCGGGGTCCCTTCGGTGGGCTCGGTGGAGGTCAGGTGGTTGGCCAGCGCGCGGAGGAAGTCCTCGCAGGCGGCGATCTGGCTCAATTCGATGTATTCGTTGGCGGTGTGGCCCTGGTCCATGGACCCGGGTCCGCAGACCACGGTGTCGATGCCGGCGCGCTGGAACAGGCCGGCCTCGGTGGCGTAGACAACTGTCTCTTCGACGGCGTTGCCGGTCAGCCGCTGGGCGAGGTCCAGGGCAGCGCGCGGGCCCTCGGGGCTGAGGCCGGGGACGGCGCCCAGCTGTTCCATGACGATGTCCGTGCCGGGTTTCTCGGCCTGGATCTCGGTCCGGAGCCCCTCGAGGGCTTCCCGGATCCGGGCGATGACGCCCTCCGGGTCGACGCCGGGGATGGTCCGGAATTCGAATTCGAAGGCGCAGTGCTCGGCGACGGTGTTGACGGCCGCGCCGCCGCTGACGACGCCGACGTTGGCGGTGGTGTAGGGCACCACGAAGGTCGGGTCGAAGGGGCCGGAGAGCCGGTGCTCGTCGGCGTGGGACCGGATGGCGGCGATCGCCCGGGCGGCGTATTCGATCGCGTTGACGCCGGTGGAGGTCATCGAGGAGTGCGCGGCGATGCCGGAGACGGTGACGCGGAAGAGCTGGCTGCTCTTGTGCGCGGAGACCGGCCGCATGCTGGTGGGCTCCCCCACGAAGCCGAGCCGGGGCCGGATGCCGCGGGCTTCCAGTTCGGCGAGCAGGACGACGGCGCCGTGGCAGCCAACTTCCTCGTCGTAGGTCCAGGCGAAGTGGAGCGGCTCGGCGAGGGGCCGGGACTGGAACTCGGGCAGGAACCCCAGGATGGCGCCGCTGAAAGCCTTCATGTCGGTGGCGCCGCGGCCGTAGAGGCGGCCCTCGCGGATCTCGGCAGCGAAGGGGTCGCTGTGCCAGTCCTGGCCGTCGACGGGGACGACGTCGGTGTGCCCGGCGAGCATGATGCCCCCGGTGACGGTGCCGTCGGCGGCCGGGATGGTGCCGAAGAGGTTGGCCTTGCGGCCGTCGGGGCTGGGGACCACCAGCGGTGTGATGCCGCGGGCGGAGAGTTCGTCAGCCATGAACCGGATGAGCTCGAGGTTGGAGTTGCGGCTGGTGGTGTCGAAGCCGATCAGCGTGGCGGACCAGTCAACGGCCGCGGCGCTGGGCGCTCCGGCCCCGGAGGTGGCAGGCAGAGAGGTGGCAGGCAGAGAGGTGGCAGGCAGAGACGTGGCAGCCGGTGAGGTGGCAGGCGTCATGGGTGGATTCCCCCGGAACGGTGTTGGAGTGCTGCGCCATGGGGGTCCGGTTGCGGTCTCCGGCCCGGCGCGGCGGCGGCCGAACGGCCCCGCTGTCCCCAGTATTTGGCCCCCGGACGACGCCTGTCAACACTTTGAGCCGTATTTATTCATTTTATTGAACGAAACCGGGGGCGCGCCCCCTCAGAACGATGGCGGCGTCATCGCCCCGATCAGCACTGCATCCTGGTCGGTGGGGTTGCGGTACCAGTGCGGCAGGGAGGAGTCATAGGTCAGCGAATCACCCTCCTCCAGCTCATATCCCACGCCGTTGACGCAAACGTAGAGCCGCCCCTGCACCACGGTCACACACTCTTCGCCGGCATGCTTGAACGGGGCGTCCTTGTTGTCCCAGCCGGCGGCGATCTGGGCGCGCAGCATGCCCAGCTGCCCGTTCATGTGCGGGGTCAGCAGCTCGTAGATCAGGTTGTCCTCGGCCACTTCCAGGCGGCGGCGCTCGTCGCGGCGGACCAGTGCCCCGCCCTGCTCCTTGGTATCGAAGAAGCGCCCCACCGGCACCTTGAGCGCTTGGGAGAGCTTGATCAGGGTGGTCAGCGAGGGGTTGCCCTGGCCGCGCTCGATCTGGCTCAGCAGGCCCGGGCTCAACCCGGCCGCGGCGGCTAGCCCGCCGATGCTGAAGCCGGCCTCGCGGCGCAGGTGCAGCACCAGGGCGCCGACGGCGGTCATCGCCCGCTCGGCCTGGTCTTCGACCCCGGGGGACTCCAGCGTCAGACCGGGGTGGCCGCCAAGATTGTCCATGCCTCGATGCTCCGCCATAGTGAAGTTATCGTCAAGATAATGAAGCCGGCCCGGACCGGAGGCGGCGGCGGTAGCGTGGAGGCATGAGCGAGGCTTACCGCTACGACGTCGAGATCCTGCACCTGCTGGTCTCCCCCGCCCACGCCTACTTCGGCCGGGCCAGGGAGGGCGCGGCCGACGTCCCGACCCACGACGCCGAAAAGGCGCAGTTCGTCGCGGGCAAGGGGATCGCCGGGGACCGGTTCTTCGGCAAGGCCGCACACATGGACGCCGCCGCCACCCTGTTCGCCGTCGAGGGCCTGGAAGCGATCGCCGCGGAGCTAGGCACGCCACCCCTGAACCCGCTGCTGACCCGGCGCAACGTAATCATCCGCGGCGCCGAACTGGCCCCGCTGCTGGGCCACGAGTTCGTGCTGGAGTCGGGCGGGGACACGGTCCGGCTCAAGGCCGGGCGGCCCGCCCACCCCTGCGCCTGGATGGATTCGATGCTGGCCCCCGGCGCCCACAAGGCGATGCGCGGGCGGGGCGGCGTGCGCTGCCGGGTGGTGTCCGACGGCGTGCTGCACCGGGGTCCGGCTGTACTGGTCAGCCCGGTGCCACTGGACCCGTCGCGGGCGGGCGAGGCGTCGGTCCTGCGCCCGTCACGCCTGCCGTAAGGGGCAGCCCGGCCGCTCCACTAGGCTTGGCGCCATGACATTTGAAGCGGTCCTGGAGTCCCTTCGCGGCGTGGCGAAGGGGTCTACCCACTCGCACACCGGACTGTGGGTCTCGGACCAGCTGCGCCAGCGGATCGCCGCCGGCGACCTCACCCCGGGCACCAAGCTCTCCGAGGAGGCCCTCGGCGAGGCCCTCGGCGTCAGCCGCAACACCCTCCGCGAGGCCTTCACCGCCCTGCATGCCGAGCACATCGTGACCCGAATCCCCAATCGCGGGGTGTTCGTGGCCCGGCCCGCCGCCGAGGACATCCGCGAAATCTACCGGGTCCGCCGCTTCGTCGAACCCGCCGCCGTCCTCTGGCACGAGGCCGCGCCGGTGGATGAGCTGCGCGCCGTCGTCGCCGATGCCCAAGATGCCCGCGCCCGTGGCGACATCGCCGGGATGGCGGGCGCCAACCAGGAGTTCCACCGCGCCCTGGTGGCCCGCGCCGGCAGCGAGCGCCTGGACTCACTGATGAAGCAGGTACTGGCCGAGATGCGCCTGGTGTTCCACTCGATGGGCTCGGACCCCGCCTTCCACGAACCCTATGTCGCGGACAACGCCCGGGTCCTGGAGCTGATTGCCGCCGGCCACAACGCCGAGGCGGCGGAGCTGATGCGGGACTACCTCAACCGGGCCGAGGCGCAGCTGCTGGCCGCGATGGCGCACGAGCAGCACTAAGCCGGATTCCCACCGGAAGCGGGGCGGCCGCCGGGGCCCGGACGGCACGGCCCGCCACCCCTCTTGCGCATTGTTCAACAAAACCATAAGCTGTGGATCACAGTGATGGGCATCACTTTGCGGAAGTCACCCCTTTCAGCGCGGCCGGGCCGGCCATGCCCCTAACTACTCTCGTCCGCGGAACACTGCTGCGTCCTGCGGGGATGGATGGATATGCTCGTACTCATCGGGGTCTTGCTGGTCATCGTCGGCTTCGCCGTCCGCCTCAACCCACTCATTGTTGTCACCGTTTCCGGCATCGTTACGGCGTTGTTGGGCGGCCTGTCCCCACTCGAGATCCTCAACGCGTTCGGCTCCGGCTTTGCCAGCAGCCGGTCCGTGACGATCTTCGTGGTGGTCCTGCCGGTCATCGGCATCATCGAACGTTTCGGGCTGCAGGAGCAGGCCAAGACGCTGATCGCCAAGCTGGCCAGGCTGACCGCCGGCCGCGTGTTGCTGGGCTACCTGCTGGTCCGCCAGGCCACCGCCGCCGTCGGCCTCACCGGCATCGGCGGCCACGCCCAGACCGTGCGGCCGCTGGTCTTCCCCATGGCCGAGGGCGCCGCGCTGCGCCGCTACGGCCACGTCCCCGAGAAGGTCCGCGAGAAGATCAAGGGCCACTCCGCCGCGGCGGACAACGTGGGCGTCTTCTTCGGTGAGGACATCTTCGTGGCCGTCGGCTCCATCCTGCTAATCACCTCGTTCGTGGACACCACCTACAAGCTGCACCTCGAACCCCTGGAGCTGGCCGTCTGGGCCATCCCCACCGCCATCATCGCCTTCCTCATCCACGGCTTCCGGCTGCTGCGGCTGGACCGCCAGCTGGACAAGGACGTCCGCGCCGCCGTCGAGGAAGAGAAGTCCGCCGTCACCGTAGGAGAGACCGCATGATCAAGGTTGAAGCCGTCTTCTGGCTGATTGGCATTCTGTTCATCGCCTGGGCGTTCCTGATTTCCCGGGATACCACCCACCCCAAGCGCTGGGGCAGCTCGGCCTTCTGGGGCCTGCTGGGCCTCTGCTTCTTCTACGGCTCCTGGGTGCAGGCGAACACCGCCCCGGCCTGGGTGCTGGGCGTGGCGGTCCTGGTCCTGGTGGTCCTGGCCAGCACCGGTCCCCTCGGCGACGGCAAGTCCCGCACCACCAGCGAGGCCGAACGCACCGCATTCGCGGCCCGCTTCGGCAACAAGCTCTTCATCCCGGCGCTGACCCTGCCGGTGGTCACCGTGATCATCGTCCTGCTCGCCCCGGTCCTGAAGGTCGGCGGCCAGCCGCTGTTCGACCCGGCCAACACCACCCTCCTGGCCCTGGCCGTCGGCGCCATCGCGGCCGCCGTCGTCGCCGTCGTGCTGCTCAAGCCCAAGAACAAGCTGACCCCCATCTTCGAGGGCCGCCGGATCCTCGAATCCATCGGCTGGGCCGCGCTGCTGCCGCAGATGCTCTCCACCCTGGGCATCCTGTTCACCAAGGCAGGTGTGGGCAAGGCCGTGGGCACCCTGGCCACCGGCGTCCTGCCGGAGGGGTCGCTGATCGCGGCCGTGATCGTCTACTCCGTGGGCATGTTCCTCTTCACCGTGCTGATGGGCAACGCGTTTGCCGCGTTCCCGATCATGACGGCTGCCATCGGCTGGCCGGTGCTGGTCCAGGGCTTCCACGGCACCCCGGCGATCATCTTCGCGATCGGCATGCTGGCCGGGTTCTGCGGCACGCTCTGCACCCCCATGGCGGCCAACTTCAACCTGGTGCCCTCGGCACTGCTGGAGATGAAGAACAAGTATGGCGTCATCAGGGCGCAGGTGGCCACCGCCGTACCGCTGCTGGCCGCCAACATCGGCCTGATGTACTTCCTGGCCTTCAACTGATCCCGTCCGCCACCACCCGTTAGGGGCACCATGAGCCACTCCGCCGCACCATCCGCCGTCACCGCCGTCACCGCCGCAACCGAAGAGATGGACCGGCTGGCCGGCACCTACGCGGACATCGTGCTGGAGAACCTGGCCCGGCCGTACCCGTATGCCTCGCACCACGTGGAGACGTCGCTCGAGGACCGGCCCAGCCCGCGGGAGCTCCACCCGGCGTTCCACACCTCGTTCGACTGGCACTCCTGCGTGCACATGACCTGGCTGGGCGTGACCCTGCTGGAGCACGGCGTCAGCCCGGACCGGGACGCGGCGCTGCGCCGGGTGCTGGCGGCCAACCTCACCCCGGACAACCTTGCCGCGGAGGGCGCCTACCTGCGCGCCAACCCCAGCTGGGAACGTCCCTACGGCTGGGCCTGGCTGGTACGGCTCGCCGCCACCGCCATCACGGCGGAGGACGCTCAGGTGCGGGAGTGGGGCGCGGCGCTGGAACCGCTGGTGGACATCGTGGCGTCGCTGGTGGCGGACTGGACCGCCAAGGCCGAGTTCCCGGTCCGGCACGGGCTGCACACCAATGCCGCCTTCGGCCTGGGGCTGATGCTGGACGCCTTCCGTATGCTGGGACGGGACCGGGCCGCCACCGTATGCGAGGACGCGGCGCTGCGGTGGTTCAAGGGCGACGCCGGCTGGCCCGGCGAGTGGGAGCTCAGCGGCCAGGACTTCCTCTCCGCCGGGCTCAGCGAGGCGGACCTGATGGCCCGCGTGCTCGACGGCGGGGACTTCGCCGCGTGGTTCACCCGCTTCCTGCCGGATCTGGCCCCCGGGTCCCGGATCCTGGCGCCGTTCACCGTCACCGACGAAACCGACGGCTACCTGGCGCATCTGAACGGCCTGAACCTCAGCCGGGCCGGTCAGCTGATCCGGATCAGCGCCGCCCTCTCCGCGTCCGGGTCCGCATCCGGGTCCTCGACGGAGGAGCTGCGCGGCGTTCTCGACGGCGCCGCGGGTCCGCTGCTGGAGGCCGGCCTGGCCGCGGTGAGCACGGACGAATTCATGTCCAGCCACTGGCTGGCCAGCTTCGCCTGGGACGCGCTGGCCTCGGCGCGCTGAGGACGGCGGCACGTTTCGTAGACTCTAGGGAGATTCGGCGTGCCCCTCCCGGCGGCATGCCCGCCACAGGAAGAGCCATCAATGAAGATTGTCGTCCTAGTCAAGGAAGTCCCGGACACCTACGGGGACCGGAAACTGAGCCTCGAAACGGGCCTCGCGGACCGCGGGGCCAACGAGGCGGTGGTCGACGAGATCGGCGAGCGCGCCCTGGAACTGGCGCTGAGCCACGCGGACGCGCACGAGGGAACCGACGTCGTCGTCCTCTCGCTCGCCCCCGAATCCGCCACCGCCACCCTCCGCAAGGGCCTGGCGATGGGTGCCGGCAGCGCCGTGCACGTCTGCGACGAGGCGCTCCGCGGTGCGGACCTGGGCCTCACCGCCGAGACCCTCGCCGCCGCCATCCGCCGCACCGGCTTCGACCTGGTGGTCACCGGCAACCTCTCCACCGACGGCACCGGCGGCATGATCCCCGCGATGCTCGCCGAACTGCTCGACGTCCCGCACGCCACCGGCCTGGCCTCCGTCGCAATCGGGAACGGCCAGGTTTCCGGCACCCGGCCGGTGGACGACGGCGTGCAGCAGGTCTCGGCGCAACTTCCGGCGGTCATATCCATTACCGAGGCGCTGCCCGGGCCGCGGTTCCCCAACTTCAAAGGCATCATGGCGGCTAAGAAGAAGCCACTGGAGGTGCTTACCCTCGCGGACCTGGGCGTCACGGCCGACGATCCGGAAGCGGCGCGGTCCATCATGCTGTCCGTCGCCGAACGGCCGCCGCGTGCGGCCGGCGTCAAGATCGTCGACGACGGCGACGCGGGCGAGAAGATCGCCGCCTTCTTGATCGAAAACCGCCTGGCGTAGGGAGCACCGACATGACTGAATTTCCCACTGACGCCATCCTCGTGGCGCTCGAAACCACCGCCGCCGGAGCGCTGGAAAAGGCCGCCGCCGGGTTGCTCGGCGCGGCTGCCGCCGTGGGCACCCCCGTGGCGCTGGTGCTGCCCGCTGCGCAAGCCGGGAACTATCCCGGCGACGGTTCTCCGTCCGGTGGTCCCGCCGCGGACGCCGCGGCCCTCGGCGCCGCCCGTGTCCTGGTCGCGGAGACTCCGGACCGGGAGGCCCTCGGCGTCCCGGCCGTCGACGCCCTGGCCGCCGCCGTGGAACTGGTCCGGCCGGACGCCGTGCTGATCTCGCATTCCCTCAACGGCCGCGACCTGGCCGGCCGCTTCGCCGCCCGGACCCGCTCCGCCGTCTGCGTCGACGCGGTGGGGGTCTCCCGCGACGAGGAGGGCGTGGTGGCGCACCATTCCGTGTACGGCGGCGCCTACAACGTCACCGCCACGGCCACCTTCGGGCCGCCCGTCATCACCATCCGGCAGGGGTCCATCGAGGCCCGCGCCGAGGCGCAGACCGCGGCCCCGGAGACCCTCACGGTGACCGCCTCCGGCAAGCCCGCGGCAAGGATCGAGTCCTTCGAGGGCGCGGCGGCGGCCTCAACCCGGCCCGAACTCCGCGGCGCCGCCAAGGTGGTGGCCGGCGGCCGGGGCCTGGCCTCCAAGGAACAGTTCGCCCTGGTGGAGGAACTCGCCGACACCCTCGGCGCGGCCGTCGGAGCCTCCCGCGCCGCGGTGGACGCCGGCTACGTCGCACAGTCCCAGCAGGTGGGCCAGACCGGGGTGTCCGTGTCCGCGCAGCTGTACGTGGCGCTCGGCATCTCCGGGGCCATCCAGCACCGCGCCGGGATGCAGACCGCGAAGACGATCGTGGCCGTGAACAAGGACGCCGACGCACCGATCTTCGAGATCGCCGACTTCGGCGTGGTGGGCGACGTCTTCACGGTGGTCCCCCAGCTGATCAGCGCTCTCGAAGCGCGGAAGAAGTAGCCGTGGCGGCCCCCTCTCGACCGCTCCGCCGGGGACTGCCCCGGGTGCCGGGCGGCGAGCCCTGGCCTCCCGCGGGCGAGGCCCCGGAGCGCTTTGCATCGGTGGCTGTCTCGGCTTCCCCGTCCGCTCCGGAAGTTTCGGCGCCCTCGGCTGTTCCCGTGGCCGAGCCCGTTCCCGCATCGGCAACTGCCCCTGTGTCCGGCGGTGGCCGGCCGCTTCGGCGAGGCCTCCCCCGCGTCCCGGGCGGTGAGCCCTGGCCACCCGTCGCAATGACGACGCTGTCCGCGACTGCTAGCGCGCCGGCCGAGGCATCGGCCCCCGCAGCGGTCGCCCCGGCAGCGGCCACATCCGCACCCGTCCCGGCTCCTGCTCCCGCGGCAACGGCACCCGCCGCCGCGGCTCCGGCCCCCGCTCAGGCCGGTACCACTCCCCTGCGCCGTGGCCTCCCGCGGGTTGCCGGTGGCGAGCCGTGGCCCCCGGCAGGCACCGCCCCGGCCCGGTATGCCACTTCAGCGGCACCGGTTTCGGTTCCCGCTGTCGCCGGCGAACCGGCGGCTCCCGTGGCCCCGGAACCCGTGGTCCCGGAACCCGTCGTCGACTCGGCGCCCGAGGCCCAGGCTCCCGCGGCGGCCGCTGTTCAGGCTCCTGCCCCGGCGGCCGCCGAGGCGCCCGCACCGGTCGCGGCCCCGGCCGCCAAGGAGAAGCCCGCCGCACCGAAGCCCGAACCCCGTCGTTACGGGTCGCGGACCCTGGCCGGCTGGATCCGTCGGGTGGTGCTCATCGCCGTGAGCGCCGTCGTCGCCGCCGGCATCCTGATTCTCGCCGCCCGCGGCGTCACCACGCTGCCGGGCGTCCCGGAGTTCCTCCGCCGCTACCCCGGCGCTTACGAGCTGCCGGACACCGCGCAGGCCGGTTTCCCTTGGTGGGCCCAGTGGCAGCACTTCCTGAACTTCTTCCTGATGGTGCTGATCATCCGCTCCGGCTACCAGGTGCGGACCCAGCAGAAGCCTCCCGCCTACTGGACGCCGGCGCGGGGCGGGAAGAAGATCAGCATTACGCTCTGGCTGCACCAGTCGCTGGACATCCTGTGGCTGGCCAACGGGCTGATCTTTGTGGTGCTGCTGTTCGCTTCCGGGCACTGGCTGCGGATCGTACCCACCAGCTGGGAGGTGTTCCCCAACGCGGCGTCGGCCCTGCTGCAGTACCTGACCCTCGACTGGCCGGTGGAGGACGGCTGGGTGAACTACAACAGCCTGCAGCAGCTGATGTACTTCGTGGTGGTATTCATCGCGGCGCCGCTTGCCGTGGTTACCGGCGTGCGGATGAGCGAACTCTGGCCCAAGAACGCCACCACCCTGAACCGGGTCTATCCCGTGGAGGTGGCCCGCGCGCTGCACTTCCCCACCATGCTGTTCTTCGTGCTGTTCATCCTGGTTCACGTATTCCTGGTGTTCGCCACCGGGGCCCTGCGGAACCTGAACCACATGTTCGCCGGCACGGACGAGGTGAACTGGGTGGGCTTCTGGCTCTTCGCGGCGGGCCTGGCCATCACGGCGGGCGCCTGGTTCGCGGCGCGGCCGCTGGTGCTGGCGCCGCTGGCCCGGCTGTCCGGAAAGGTCAGCAGCCGCTAGGGATCCCCGGGCCCGGCGATGTCCACCGGAAACGTCATGAAGGCCGGCGTCGCATACGGGTGCACGGCCAGCGCGGCTGCGACGACGGCGTCGCGCCGGTCCCGTGGGTAGATGGCCTCGATCCTGACCTCGGCGACTTCCTCCGGCGTGCCCACGGCGCCGACGGCGGGCACGGCCCCGGGCAGCGGGGTAAACCGGCCCGTCCCGGCTGTGCTGAAAGAGCAATGCGAGTAGTTGCCCAGCCGTCCCGCGCCGGCGTCGCCGATCGCCCGGCGGACCGCATCGGCGTCGGCGGCGGGCACGTAGATCACCAGGCAGTCCATCGCCGCCACGAACAGCGGGTCAGGCTTCCGCGTCTTCGCCGAAGGCGCGGATTTCCTGCGGGCAGCGGCACGCAGTGGCGAATTTGGCGCCCCATTCGATGGCCGCCTCGTGGGAGGGCAGGTCCAGGATCGAGTAGCCGCCCTCCAGGTGCGCGGTCTGCGGGTAGGTGCCCGCCCGGGCCTCGCCGCCGCCGTCGACCACCACCGGCGGGACGCTTTCGTCGATGCCGCCGCCGAACACCCACACCCCGGCGGCTTTCGCCTCGCGGACGACGGCGTGCGCGGCGTCGGCGACGGCGGGAAGTTCCTCAAGCGGGACGTCCATGGCTGCGCTCGGAAACGAGATCAGATATTTGGTCATGGCGCTGACTCCTTTGTCGCGGCGGGGAGGGCTTTATCCTCGTGGATGCCCCGGCAGTACGCAAGGAGCGGCCGCCCCTGTTTTCAGGCGGTCACCCACCCCGCGGTCATCCCGGTCACCTGGCTGCCGTCAAGGTCCTTGAGCTTGGTGCCCACGAAGGTGCGTGCCCAGTCGGAGGTCTGCACACGGAACGGCGTGCCCTCGTCGCGGAGGCTGGACAGAATGACCTCGGCGACCTCCTCGGGGGTCTGCGCATTGGAGCTGCCGAACTGCTGGGTGGTCCGGTTCAGGTAGGCGGTCAGGGCCGGGGCGTAGGGTCCCGCGTCGGCGAGCATGGTCTTCGGGTCGATGCCGGCGTTGGCGACAAACTCGCTGGAGACCGGCCCGGGTTCGATCACGTGCACCCCCACCCCCACCGAGGCCGCCAGCGGCTGGAGGCTCTCCAGGAAACCCTCGACGGCGAACTTGGCCGCGCAGTAGGCCTCGTTGAAGGGCTGGCCGACGACGCCGCCTACCGAGCTGATGGTGATGAGCCGGCCGCCGCTGGCCCGCAGGAGGGGCAGCGCGGCCCGGGTCAGCGCGACGACGCCGAAGAAGTTGACCTCCATGGCCGCGCGGATGTCGTCGACGGTCAGCGTTTCCACGGTCCCCAGCGTGGCGCTCCCGGCGTTGTTCACCACCGCGTCGAGCCGGCCGTAGCGCTCGGAGCAGTAGGCGATCTCCCGGTCGATGGCCGCTTGGCTGGTGACGTCCAGTTCGCGGATGTCCAGCTCCACCCCTGCCGCCGTGGCGGCGGCGCGCAGGGCATCCGCCTTCGTGAGGTTGCGCATGGTGGCGACGGTGGTCCAGCCGGCCTGCGCGGCGGCGACGGCGGTGGCCAGCCCGATGCCGGAGGAGGTTCCGGTGATCAGGACGGTCCGTGCTGGCTGCTCATGGGGTTCCTGTCGGTTGGAAGCGGCAACGGCGGGCGGATGCCCTGCCCCGATCATCCATCGCTGGCAGCCGGATGCCAACAGAAAGGCCGGGCAGCCCCTCGGCTGCCCGGCCCTTCAGGGCGTCTCCGGGAGACTAGCCACGCACCGGAGCCGCCTCCTGCTCGGCCGTGACGCGGGCCGGTTCCTTCGTGAAGAACAGGAGCGCTGCGGCGGCGATGACGCAGAGCACGGCCATGATCACGAAGCCGCCGGTGTAGCTGCCGGACTCGGAGACGATGAAGCCCATGACGCTCGGGGCGATGATGCCGGAGAGCGCGAAGCACGCATCGGCGAACCCGGCGGCGGTGCCGGGCTGCTTGGGAGCGGCGTCAATAGAGGCAACCCACCAGATACCGCCCGTGATGAAGCCGAAGCCCACGCCCAGGGAGATACAGACCAGGGCGAGCGTCAGGGTCACCGGCATCACCAGGAGCGGAACCAGCGAGGCGCCGGCCAGCAGCAGCGCCACACCGATGATGGTGAAGCGGGAGCGGACCTGCTGGGTGCGCTTGTAGATGCGGTCCACCAGCACGCCGCCGACCAGCGCGCCGACGACGCCGGCAGCCCACGGTGCCACCGAGAACGCACCGACGGCCTTGAGGGAGAGCCCGAATCCTGCCTGGAGGTACTGCGGCAGCCAGTACATGAAGGCCCAGAACATGAAGCCCCAGGCGAAGTAGCCCAGCCCCACGATCCAGAGGTTGCGGTTCCGCAGGATGGGTCCCCACTCCATCTTTTCTTCCCGGCCGGAGGCTTCGCCCTCGGTCTGGCCGCTCTTGATGTAGGCGCGCTCCTCCTCGGAGCAGAAAGCCGCCTCGGCTGGGGAGTTCTTCAGGTACGGAACCGCGATGAGGACCCACAGGACGCCCGCGGCGGCGAGGATCCAGAACATGCCCATCCACCCGGTGAGGCTCACCAGCTGGGTGAGGATGGGACCGCCGATCAGCAGGCTGCCGGAGACGGCCACGCCGCCCACCAGGGCCAGTGCCTTGCCGCGCTCCTGGGCCGGGAGCCACCGGCTGGCGATGCGGGTAGCGGCCGGGAAGCAGGGAGCCTCACCGGCGCCGAGCACGATCCGGACCAGGATCAGGCCGAGGAAGCCGCCGGCGGCCGGGGTCAGCGCCGAGGACACGGCCCACACGATCATGCCCCAGATGAGGATCTTGCGGGAGCCGAACCGGTCCACCAGGGGTCCGGAGAGCAGTGCGAAGACCATGTACCCGACGGAGAAGGCCGAGCTGATAATGCCGTATTCGGCGGCGGAGATACCGAAATGCTCCCGGATCGGCGTCGCTGCGAACGAGATGGCGCTGCGGTCGATGTAGTTGACCAGCACCAGTCCAAGGACAATGCAGAGCGTAAACCAACGCGATTTCATAGGGTTCCTAGGGGTCAGATGACGCCGCGTTCACGGAGATCGCGGAGTTCGGAGGGATCGTGTCCGAGGGCGGTGAGGACCTCGTCGGTGTCGGCACCGAGCGGGCGCCCGGTATGCCGAATGGAGCCGGGGGATTTGGTCATCCGCCACATCACGTTCTGCATGCGGACCGATCCAAGATCTGGGTCGGGGACTCGGGTGATCATCTCCGTGGCCACAATTTGTTCGTCAACGAGCAGCTCGCTGGGACGGTAGACCGGTGCCACGGCCGCGCCGGCGGCCTCGAACTCCTGCACCACCTCGTCCCGGGTGCGCTGTTCGACCCAGCTGCCGACGTAGCCGTCGAGCAGCTCGGCGTGCTGGGCACGCTGCCTGCCGGTGGCGAACCAGGGCTCGTCGATGACCTCGGGGTGGCCCACCAGGCGCAGCACCCGCTCGGCGATCGCCTGCGCACTGGTCGAGACGGCCACCCAGTGGTCGTCCTTGGTCCGGTACAGGTTGCGCGGAGAGTTGTTCTGGGAGCGGTTGCCGGTGCGGTCCTGGTCCAGTCCCAGCTGGTCCGCGTAGATCACGGCGGGTCCGACGGCGGTCATGATCGGGCTGAGCAGGTCCAGGTCGATCACCTGGCCCTCACCGCCGTTGCGGTCCCGTTCCAGCAGGGCCATGGCGACGGCGGAAGACCCGGCGACGCCGGCGATCGAATCCGCGAGCCCGAACGCGGGCAGGGTGGGCGGCCCGTCGGGTTCGCCGGTGAGGTGCGCGAACCCGCTCATCGACTCGACCAGGGTCCCGAACGCGGGCCGGGACGAGTACGGGCCGCGCTGGCCGAAGCCGCTGACGCGCAGCATCACCAGGCCGGGGTTGTCCTTGGACAGCACGTCATAGCCGAGGCCCCAGCGCTCGAAGGTTCCGGGCCGGAAGTTCTCGACGACGACGTCCGCGGTGGCGGCGAGCTCCCGGAAGATCTCCTGGCCCTCCGGGGTTCCGAGGTGAAGGGTCACGGTCTGCTTGTTGCGGCTGACCATTTTCCACCACAACGGGATCCCGTCCTTATCCAGCCCGTGGCCCCGCATGCCGTCCGGCTTGGTGGGGTGCTCGATCTTGATGACGTTGGCGCCGAAATCACCGAGGATCTGGGCCGCCAGCGGACCCGCCAGGATGGTCGAGGCATCCAGGACCTTCAGGCCGCGGAGCGGCCCGTGGTTGGTCTCGGCGACGGCGCCGAAGGCGTTGGCGCTCACAGGTACGGGCGCTGCAGGTAGCGGCCGACGGGTTCGCCGGTGATGACGCCGTCGGTCAGCACGCGGTGGCCGCGGACGAACGTGTCTGTGACCTTGGCGCCGAGTTCGAAGCCCTCGAACGGCGTGTACTCCTGGGTGGATTCTGAGTCCTCGGCGCGCACGGTCCAGACGGCGTCGGGGTCCACGATCGCGATGTCGGCGTCGGCGCCTTCCACCAGCCGGCCCTTGCCGGGCAGGCCGTAGCGGGACGCAGGGTTCGAGGAGGTCAGCTCGGCAATGCGGCGGAGGGACAGTCCGCGCTTGCGGCCCTCGGTGATCAGGCCGGGCAGCAGGTACTCGGTGCCGCCGAAGCCGGACTTGGCGGCGAAGATGTCGTCGCGGTCGTCACCGAACTTCTGCTCGTCCTTGCAGCACGCGTGGTCGGAGACCACCCAGTCGATGTTGCCGGCGAGCATGTGCTCCCAGAGGGCCTCGACGTCGTCGCGGGGGCGCAGCGGCGGGTTGACCTTGCCGCCCAGGCCGTGGGCGGTGTCGATGTCGGCCAGCAGGTGCCCGATGGTCACCTCGCGGCGGAAGTTCACGTGGGGGAACGCCTCGGCCATCTTCATCGCGGCCTTCAGCGCCTTGGCCGAGCTTAGGTGCAGGAGGTTGATGTTGGGCAGGCCGGTCTCGTCGGCCAGGAAGGACGCGATGGTGACGGCCAGGCCCTCGGAGTGCTGCGGCCGGGACGCGCTGTAGGCGGCGAGACCGGTGAGGGTGCCTTCCTCCTCCACGAGCTTGGTGTACGCGCTCATGATCTCGGCGGTCTCGCAGTGCAGGGAGAGGGAGATGTGCGGGGCGAGCTCGGGCAGCTTCTCCCGGGCGGCCTGGATGCCGCGCATGACGAATTCGAAGTGCGCCAGGTTGTAGTTCTCGTCTTCGGGGATCATCAGGAATTCGCTCTGCGAGGTGGAGCGTCCGTGCAGGCCGTGGCTGCCGTAGAACATGAAGATCTTGAAGGACGTGACGCCGTGGTCCTCGACCAGCGACGGGATTTCCTCGATGTGCTGCTTGGACATCGGGGCCAGGTGGAAGGCGTAGTCAATGTAGGCCTTGCCCTCGGAGGTGGCCAGCACCTCGGGGTAGAAGTCCTTGTAGGGGCCGCCCTTGTTGAGGTAGTACTGACCGGTCCGCATGTAGGTGATCGCGGAGGTCACGCCGCCCTGGGCACTCGCCCGGGACTCGGTGACGGTGTCCTCGCCCAGCGGGTTGTAGATACCCCAGTGCTGGTGGGCGTCCACGACGCCGGGAAAGACCAGCTTGCCCGCGGCGTCGACGATCTCGGCGCCGTCGGCGGAAAGGTTCGGCCCGATCGCGGCGATCTTGCCGTCGGTGACGAGGATGTCCAAGAATTCGCCGTCGTCGGGGGCGTTCTCCTCGGGCCGCACAACGGTGCCGTTCTTGATGAGGAAGGTACTCACGTAAAACTCCTGACGCTCTGGTGATGGAAAGGTGGGACCGCGCGGAACGCGGTCAGGTGCGTGCGCCCAGGTCTTCGGCGGCCAGCCAGGCCAGGCCGAAGGCGGTGAGCAGGCCGTTGCCGGCCAGGTAACCGGCGGCGCCGTGGCCGGAGATTCCGGTGGCGGCCCCGCCCGAGGCGTAGAGGCCGGGGATGGGCGACTGGTCCACCCGGGTCAGCACGCGGGCGTGGTCATCGACCACCAGGCCGCCCTGGGTGTGGAACAGTGCGGGAACGATGCGGACGGCGGCGAGGGGGCCGGTCAGGGTGTGACGCTCGTCGCTGCGGCCCTGCCGGTCGGGCTCCTCACCCCGGGCTGCCCTCGCGGCAGCCTCGACGTCGTCGGCGAGCGCGTCCGCGGAAACCTTGAGGCGCTCCGCCAGCTCGGCCAGGGTCCCGGCCCGCACCAGCGCCCCGCTGTCGGCGACCTGCCGGAAGTCCGTGAAGGCCAGGCACTGTTGTTCGATGTGCTGGTCGATGATGATCCAGCCGGTCTGTCCGGGCTGGGCGGCCAGGATCGCCGCGAACTCCGAGTAGCCGGTCGTCTCGTCCGCGAAGCGCCGGCCATCGGTGTTTACGATCAGGCCGCCGTGGAGGACGGTGGCCCAGCCCACGAGGGTCTGGCTGGAGGCGGAGAGGGCGGCGTGCCCCTGGTAGGCGTCAAGGTAGGCCGAGTCCGCGCCAAGGCCGGCGCCGATCCGCAGGGCATCCCCGCGGCTGTAGAAGCCGCCGTGGTAGTGGACGCCCGCCATTTCCGGGATCCACCGCTCCACCAGTTCCGGCGCGCCGCCGTAGCCGTTGGTGGCCAGCAGTACGGCCGGGACGGACAGGCGGTCCGTGGAACCGTCCGGGGTGGAGGCGACGATGCCGGAGACCGCTCCGCCGCTGACCTCGACCTCTTCGAGGGTCATGGGGGTGATGAGTTCGATCCGCTCGTGGCGGCGGGCGCGGTCCACGAGGTGGGCCAGGAGCGTGGATCCGTGCCGGCCGGAGATGGTGTGGCACCGGTCGGCGCTGTGTCCGGGGTAGTGGAAGTCGGTCACCAGTTCAAGCGGCAGCCCGAGTTCGTCGGCCATCCATGTCACCATGGGGGCGCTCGCCGCGGTCAGGGCCTCCGCGAGCCGCCGGTCGGCGCTGCCGCCGGTCTTTCGGTCGATGTCTCCGAGGAAACGGCCGGGGCTGTCGTCGATTCCGGCGGCTTCCTGCCAGCGGGTGCCGGCCGCGGGGATCATGGCGGTGCACATCGAGGTGTTGTTTCCGCGCTGGAACTGGTCATCCGCGTCGATGACGACGACGTCGTGGCCCAGATCCGCGGCACGCAGCGCGGCGATCAAACCACCGCCCGCACCGGCCACGGCCAGATCGAAATCGTACTCGGGCATTCTCACCTCCCTGCCTGTTCCGCTTGGCGGAACATATTTGGTCTGTGTCGTGGAACACTTTGCCCGATCACATTCCAGTGCGCAAGGGTTATTTTTCAGAAACTTCGGATAATTCGCGGGATTCTCTTTGGCGGGAGTCTCGACAAGCGTTCCGTTAGGCGGTACAAATGGTGAAAGTCATCAATCCGGACTTCGCCAGCCACTCAGGAGCCAACTATGGAAACCACGTCCAGCGGGACCACCTCCGCGGCCCGTGCGGCCGACGTCCTCGTGGCCTTCGGCCGCCGGAACAGTGCCCTCGGGATCTCCGAGATCTCCCGCTCCACCGGATTGTCCAAGGCTGTGGTGCACCGCATCGTGTCCACGTTCGTCGAACGCGGCCTCCTCACTTATGAGGCAAGCAGCCGCCGGTACCGGCTGGGGCCAGCCGCCGTCACCCTTGGGGCGCGGGCGCTGGACACCTCGCCGCTGCGGCGGGCCGCCCGGGAAGCCCTGGTGGAACTCCAGCGGCAGACCGGCGAAACCGCAACGGTGTCGGCCCGGATCCCGGGCGGCCGGGTCTACCTCGACCAGGTGGAGAGCACCCAGGAGATCAAGATGACCGTGGAGATCGGCCGCTGCTTCGACCTGCACAGCGGCAGTTCCGGCCGCGCCATCCTGGCGTTCCTGTCCGAGGACGAGCAGGAGGACATCCTCTCCCGGCCGCTGCCCCGGCAGACCGCGGCGACGGTGACCGACCCCGAGGCGCTGCGCGCTTCCCTCCGGGACGCACGGACGAGGGGCGTGTGCCATTCCGAGGGTGAACGCCAGGAGGGTGCTGCGTCGCTGGCCGCCCCCGTCTTCTCCGACGACGGACAGGTGGTTGGTTCCATCTCCGTCTGCGGGCCGAGCTACCGGATGTCCGAGGAAAAGCGCTCCCGGTACGAGGAAGCGTTGCTGGAAGCGGCCGCCAAGGTCTCCCGCAACCTCGGTTACAACCCCCAGGCCGCCGGCCGGGAGGCCGCCTCATGATTCCGCGCAGCTGGCTCTACGTCCCGGGCCACCGTGAGGACCGGATTGCCAAGGCGCTGGAGTCGGCCGCCGACGCCGTCATCATCGACCTCGAGGACGCAGTGCCGTCCACGGCCAAGGACACGGCCCTGGCGAATGCGGTCGGTGCCCTCGAAACGGCCGGGGCCGGGCGCCAGGTCTGGATCCGGATCAACCCGCTGGACACGCCGTGGTCCGCGCAGGAGCTTGAGACGCTGGGCCGGGCGGAGCGCAAACCGGCGGGCGTCCGAATCGCCAAGGCCGAGGATCCCGCCGCGATCCGCCGGGCCGGCGACGCCCTGGGCTGCCAGCTTCATCTCCTGGTTGAGACGGCGGCCGCACTCCGCGACGCCCCGCTGCTGGCCGGCACCCACCCCCGGGTCACCGGACTGGCGCTCGGCGAGGCCGACCTCGCCGCTGACCTGCGGGTTTCACCGGAAGGCCTGGAGTGGGCGCGCGGCTGGATTGTCACCGCCAGCCGCTCCCACGGCCTCGCTTCCCCGGTCCAAAGTGTCTACACCAACGTCGCCGACCTTGAGGGCCTGCGCCGCAGCAGCCTGCAGGGCCGGAGGCAGGGATTCTTCGGCCGCACCGTGATCCACCCCCGCCAGATCGACGTCGTCAACACCGCGTTCACTCCCACTCCGGAGGAAGTGGCGCGCGCCGAGGGCGTCGTTGCCCTCGCCCAATCGTCCGCCGAGGCCGGAGAGACGGCCGTTCTCGATTCCGACGGGCGCTTCATTGACCCCGCCGTCGTGGAGAACGCCCGGCTGGTCCTCGACCTCGCCATCCGCGACTAGTCCCCTACGAGGAGTTCCATGCATAACGCCACCACGTCCACCACCGATGCCCTGCTCAGCGCCGTCACGGGCAGCACCCAGGAAGTGGTCGAACTCGGCCACCCGCACTTCACCGGCATGCCCTGCTCCCCCAACCACCCCGGGTTCCGGATGACCCTGATCCGCCGGCACGGTGACATGGTCCGGCCCGACGGAGGGTCCGCCTCCAACGAAATCATCGTCACCGGCGGACACGTGGGAACACACGTCGACGCCCTCTCCCACGTCAGCCACGAGGGCATGCTGCACGGCGGCGTGGACGCGGCGGACGCCCAGCGCGGCGGGAAGTTCTCCCAGCTCGGGGCGGACCAGATCCCGTTCCTGCTGCGCCGTGGCCTGCTCCTGGACATCGCCGCACTGCACGGGGTGGAGGCCCTGGAGGCGGGCCAGGCAATCACCGCGAAGGATTTGCAGGATGCCGCCGACGCCGCCGGGGTCTCGCCCCGCTCCGGCGACGTGGTCCTGATCCGGACCGGCTGGGCGCGGCACTTCGAGGACCCCGCACGGTATCTCGGCCAGACGGACGGCGTCCCGGGTCCCGATGTGGAAGCGGCCCGCTGGCTCGCTTCGGCCGGGATTGTCGCCGCGGGCGCGGACACCACCGCCTTCGAACACATCCCCGCCGGCAAGGGCCACAGCGTGCTGCCGGTGCACCGGATCATGCTGGTGGAGAACGGCATCCACATCATCGAGCACCTGAACCTTGAGGACGCCTCCCGGCACGGGCTGACCGAATTCACCTTCGTCATGGCCCCGCTGCGGATCGTCGGCGGCACCGGCTCCCCGATCCGCCCGGTCGCGGTGGTGACCCGATGAGCCGGCACGATTTCACCGGCACCGTCGTCGGCCGGCTCGCCGCCCTGGCGGACCATACCCGAAAAGACGGCCTTGCCCCGGACCTGCGCAAGGACGTGGCCCGCCGGGTGCTTGACCTGCTGGGCAACTCGCTGGCCGCCCACAGCCAGCCCTCCGCGGCCGCCGTGATCGGCGTCGCCACCGGCTGGGGCGGAAACGAGGATGCCACTGCCATCGGCACCGGCCGCCGTTTCCCCGCGGCGACGGCGGCCCTGGTGAACGGCACCCTGGCCCACTCGATGGACTCGGACGACACGCACCTGCCCTCGGTCCTGCACCCTTCCGCCTCCGTCATCCCGGCGGCCTTGGCGGTGGCGGAAGCCACCGGCGCCAGCGGGGCGGCACTCCTGGACGCGGCCGGCGTCGGCATCGAAATCACGGTGCGGCTGGGCATGGGCGGCTATGACGAGACCCTGGGAAACTCGGAGTTTTTCGAGCGCGGCCAGCATGCCACCTCCATCTGCGGCGCTATTGGATCGGCTGCCGCCGCCGCGATGCTCTACGGGCTCGACGCCGAGGGCATCGCCGACGCGATGGGCATCGCCGCCAGCTTCGGGGCGGGCCTGCTCGAGGCAAACCGGACCGGCGGGAGCGTCAAGCGAACGCACTGCGGCTGGGCGGCGCACTCCGGGATCACGGCCGCCGAACTGGCCCGGCACGGGCTCACCGGGCCGCCTACGGTCATCGAGGGCAGGTTCGGTTTCCTGCACGCCTTCTGCGGGGACCGTGCCGATGCCGCCAAGGTGGTCGAAGGTCTCGGCGAGCAATGGGAACTCCCGGGCATCTTCTTCAAGCCCTACCCGTGCAACCACTTCACCCACGCCGGCATCGACGCCGCCCGCGAGCTCCGCGACCGCGGCGTCCGGCCGGAGGACATCGTCGGCATCGAACTGGGCGTTCCGGCGCCCGTGCTGCGGACCATCGCCGAGCCCGCCGAGTCCAAGGCCAAACCGGAATCGGGCTACCACGCCGCCTTCTCCGGCCCCTTCACCGTTGCCCGGGCCCTCCTGGGCGGCTCCGGCCTGGGCGTCGGGCATCACGACTTCACCGACGCGATGGCGAAGGATCCGGAAACCCTGCGGCTGGCCGGGCTGGTCCGCTGCCACGCCGATGAGCGCAGCAGTGAGATCTACCCGCACCAGTTCCCGGGGGTGCTGCGTGTCAACACCCGGGACGGCGAATGGCATGAGGCGCGGGTGGAGTTCAATCGCGGCGGCCCGAGAAACCCGCTGAGTGATGACGAGCTGGCCGAGAAGTTCCGCCTCAACGTCGGCGGCCGGCGCACTTCGGAAGACACGGACCAGGTGGCCGCGTTGGCCCTCGGGCTCGGGGACGCCCTGGACGTCGCCGAGCTGATGGCGGCGGTCCGGGACTAAAACCCACCCACGACGGCGGCCCGCACCCCACCCGGGGTGCGGGCCGCCGTCGTCGTCCCCTCCGAAGGATTGGGCGCACGGGCCGTCGGTTCCGCGGAAAGCTCACCGTGCTTACCATTGAGGATCCAGTTGCAGGTCAGTTCGCACCATCCAAGGAGTGCCGATGTCGCTGAGCAAGGAAACACCCGGGGGACCTGAGTCCGCGGCCAGGCAACATCACGACGTGGTCGTGATCGGCGGCGGCAATGCCGGCGTCTCGCTGGCCGCTCGCCTTCAGCGCGGCGGAGTCAACGATGTGGCCCTGGTCGAACCCGCGGCCGAACACCAGTACCAGCCATTGTTCTCCCATATTGCCGGTGGGCGGGCGAAGGCCGCGTCCGCGGTCCGGAGGCAGTCCTCGGTCATACCGCGCGGGGTGCACTGGATCCAAGACCGGGCCGTGGACATCGACGCTGCGACCAAGACTGTTTCCCTGGACCACGGCGGCCCGCTGGGATACAACCAGCTGGTCGTCTGCCCGGGCCTGCAGCTTGACTGGGACAGTATCCCGGGGCTGGCCGCGGCCGTTCAGTCACCCTCGGGCGCCTCCCACTACGAGCTGTCCCTGGCAACGAAGGCCTGGACGCTGCTCAAGGGTCTCCGGTCGGGGACAGCCATCTTCACCATGCCGTCCGGGCCCATCAAATGCGGCGGCGCGGCGCAAAAGCCGATGTACCTGGCCTGTGACTACTGGCGGAAGCAGGGAGTCCTGAAGGACATCCGGGTGATTATGGTGCAGCCCACCGCAACGGTCTTCGGCGTACCGGGTGTGGACGAGGAGCTCAATCGCAAGATCGCCGAATACGGCATCGAGCTGCGCCTGAACACTGAGGTCGTCCTGGTGGAGCCCTCGGCCCGGACCGTGCTGGTCAAGAACAACGGCACCGGAATCGCCGAGGAACTCCACTACGACGTGCTCAACGTTGTCCCGCCGCAGTCGGCACCGGACTGGCTCAAGGCCACCGATCTGCCTGCGGCCGGCGACGACGGCGGGTTTGTGGAGGTGGATCCGGAGACGCTGCGCCATGTGCGGTTCCCGGACGTCTGGTCGCTGGGGGATGCGGCCGGCACCGCCAACTCCAAGTCGGGCGGCGCGCTGCGCAAGCAGGCCAAGGTGTTGGCTGCGAACCTGATGGCGGCCCGCGAAGGGAAGGCTCTTCCGGAACGGTATGACAGCTACTCCGTCTGCCCCTTCACGGTGTCCCGCTCCACGGTGGTCTTCGCCGAATTCGATGCCCAGTACCGGCCCATGCCCACGATTCCCAAGGTGCCGACCTGGAAGGAGAGCCGCGCGTCCTGGATTGTGGACCGCGACATCTTCCCGCAGGTGTACTGGAACCTGATCCTCAAGGGCCGCGCGTAGGTCCGAGGCGCCCGGCACGGCCCTCCTGCCTCTCCGAAAGGCCGCCATCGTCGTTCCCCGACGCGCCGCGGCACCAGGCCTAGCGCGTGACAGGCTGCTGCAACTCCGTCACCCAGTCCGACTGGTCCTCGGATTCGGCCCGCAGGTACACCTCGCGGCACGGGCCGGACGGGGTGAAGCCGCGGGCGATAATCTCGGCGTGGACGGCCTGCCAGCTCTCGCCGATGCGGTCCATCGCGCCCAGGTGGACACCGCAGACCGCCGTGGGGACACGGGGAAGCTCCACCGCCTCGACGCCGTCGGGAATGGTCCCCGTGGCGGCGTACCCGGCGGTGATGCGCATGCCGTCCTCGCCCGCCTCGTACTGGGCGATCGGGGTCTCCAGGGAACCGCCGGCGGCGCGGATCACCCCGGCCACGCCGTCGAACAGCGGGCCGACGACGCCGGCCACCTCCGGTTGTTCGGCGACGGCGGCGGTGCGGGCCGCGAGACGGACGGCGGGGAGGGACTTTTCGATGATTTCGATCTGGGTCACGTGCTTTTCCTTCTCGATCAGGTGGAGCCTCCGCTCGACGTCGATGAGCCGTGCCGCGGCCAGCCGCTGTTCCTCCGCCACTTCGGCGCGCCGGATCTGCAGCAGCCGGGCCATCCGCTCCGCATCAACCCCGGCCTCCAGCATGGCGGCAACGTCCGCCAAGCCGAACCCGAGCTGGCGGAGCGCGACGATCCGGTGCAGCCGTTCCAGCTGGGCGGGATCATAGGAGCGGTAACCGCTGAACTCATCCACGTGCGCGGGAACGAGCAGTCCGGAGGTGTCCCAGTGCCGCAGCATGCGGTGGGTGACCTGGCCGATCTGCGCGAACGCTCCAATGGATAACATGACTCAGTTCTCCTGCCTTCCACAGTGTCAGAGTCAAGTATCGCGGCCCAACGGAAGCTCCGGCTCAGGAGGCCAGCAGGTCGCGGCGGCGTTTCAGCGTGGCGGCCTCGGCAGAATTGCCTGCCAGTTCGATGGCCTCGTCGTACGCGAGACGCGCCTCGGCGTGGCGGTCCAGTCTCCGAAGTAGCTCGGCGCGGGTGGCGTAGTAGGCGTGGTAACCGGCCAGGTCCTCGGCCAGCCGGTCGACGGCGGCCAGCGCCACCACGGGCCCATCCACTTCGGCCACTGCCACGGCACGGTTGAGGGCAATCACCGGCGACGGGTCGAGGCAGGTCAGCATGTCGTAGAGGTCGAGAATCTGTGACCAGTCAGTGTCCCGAACGTCGCGGGCAGAGGTATGGACAGCATTGATGGCGGCAAGGAGCTGATAGGGGCCGGGCTTCTGTCCCGTGGCCAGGCGGGCACGCATCAAGGCCCGGCCTTCGGTGATCAGTGCCGCGTTCCAGCTCCCCCGGTCCTGTTCCTCGAGGGTGATGAGCTCACCGGTGGCCGAAAGACGTGTCGCCCGGCGGGCCTCGGTGAAGAGCATCAGGGCCAGCAGGCCCGCCGTTTCCCCGTCGTCGGGCATTAGGGCGTGGGCCAGGCGGGTGAGCCGGATTGCCTCGTCGGTCAGCTCGGAGCGGACGGGGTCCGATCCGACGCCGGTTGAAAGGTACCCCTCGTTGAAGATCAGGTAAAGCACGGCGAGCACGCCGGAGACCCGCTCCCGGAAGTCCTCCTCGGACGGCACCCGGTAGGGGATCCTGGCGGCCTTGATCTTGGTCTTCGCCCGAGTGATTCGCTGCGCCGCGGCGCTCTCCTGGATCAGGAAGGCGCGGGCAATATCGGCCACGGTCAGTCCGCCCAGCATCCGCAGTGTCAGTGCCACCCGCGCAGGCATCGCCAGCGCCGGGTGGCAGCAGGTGAAGATCAGGCGAAGCCGTTCGTCCTCGACGGCGCCAAGCGGCTCAGGGGGCTGATCATCGAACAGCACCTGCGCCTCCTGGTGCTTGCCGGCGCGTTTGCTTTCGCGGCGGAGCCGGTCAATGGCTTTGCGCTTGGCAGTGGTGGTCAGCCAGGCCCCGGGGTTGGCGGGTACGCCGTCGGAGGGCCACCGCTCAACGGCGGCCGCAAATGCCTCGGCCGCCGCGTCCTCCGCGAGGTCGAGGTCGCCGAAACGGCGGGCCAGCACGGCCACCAGCCGGCCCCACTCGGCGCGGTAAGCCCGGTTGACTGCATCCCCGACGTCGCTTCCGTTCACAGGAACGGCCGCACCTCGACTTTGCGGTTGCAGGCCTTGGATCCCTCGGCGGCGAGCTTGAGCGCCGCGTCGAGGTCTGGGGCCTCGATAATCCAGAAACCCGCGAGGAACTCCTTGGTTTCGACGAACGGACCGTCGGTCACCACGGGAGCGGCGCCACGGTTGTCAATGACGGTGGCGGTGTCGGGAAAGCCGAGGCCGCCGGCGAAGACCCAGTGGCCGTCAGCCTGCAGCCGATCGTTGAATTCGTCGATGGCCGCCATCTCGTCCGAGGGGGCGAGTTCACGCTGGTCATGGATCACGGAAAGCAAATACTGCATATCGCATCATCTCCTGTGGTTGGGACCCACCCGGCGTGGACCTCTCACCCTTGCTACGAACCACTCTGCCCCGATTCGACAGGAAGGGGGCGGATATTTGTCCGGCGTCAGCCGGCAACGCAATTCTGGCTCCGAGCTTGGCCCTACAGAATCAGCCGTCCAGGACCTGTTCGATTCCGAAGGCCCCCACGGAGAACATGCGCGGATTGTCGTCTGACGTGCTGACCATGGCGGTGGACAGCACGAGGGCCCAGCCACGCGCCCGCGTCCACATTTCCTTGTCAGCGGACGGGCCAAGTGCCTCACGGAAGCGCCGACGGGCGCCGGCGTCGAACATCAACCACCCGGCGGCAAGATCCACGGCCGGATCTCCGGCGCCGACATCGCCAAAATCGATCACGCCGGCCAGCGAGCCGGAAGCATCAAGGAGGATGTTGGCCGGGTGAAGGTCGCCGTGCAGCATCATCGCGGGACCGTCCCATGCGCTGGCCGCGCAGGCCGCTACCCAGACTGCTTCCAGTTCCGCCGCCCGGGGGTAGCGTTCCTTGTCCCGGAGCCGCTCACGAACCGCCGTATCGCGGTGCATCAGCGGCACACCGCGGACGGGGTTCACCGGGACTCCGGCGCCGGCCGGAATATGGAGGGACCGCAGGAACGCGGCAAGGCCAGCGGCGGCCGGTCCGCGATCAGCTGGCCCGGCATCGGCCGCCGGGGTACCGGGAATCCACGGCACGACGCTCCACGGCCACGGAAAGTCAGCCGTCGGCCGGCCGGCGTGGACCGGGACGGGCACCGGAACCGGCGAGCGCTTGGCGATTCCGGGCAGGTACAACTGCTCATGCAGGATCAGCGGTACGGCTTCGGCACGGCGGGGCAGTCGGACGGCCAGATCCTCCCCGAGTCGGAATGTCACGTTGTCCCAGCCATGGGCCTTCCGGACCAGGGTAAGGCCCGCGAGGTCGGGGCGTTGGACGCGCAGCAGGGAACGGACGACGGCGGCATCCACGTCCAGCGTGGCTCGTGGCATGACCGCCATTCTGGAGACCCTTCTTCCGCTTCAAAGCTCGCGATAGTAGTAAAGCATTGGGTCTGCCCGGCCCGCTTCCGTGCTGATGAACCCGTGGGTCTCATAAAAACGGCGCGCATCGGTGTCCTCGCCATCCACGTTGATCTCAAGGAGTTCGCCGCCCCGGCCCCGCACCAGATCCAGGGCCGCGTCCAGGAGTGCGCTGCCCAAGCGGTGGCCCCGGAGCTCCGGGCGGACGTAGAGCTCGTCGAGGATCGCGACCGGCCCCCGGTACCAGACGTTGGGCCGGAAACTCAGCACAGCAACCCCGCTCGCTGGCTCGCCGGTCAGCAGGACCACCACATCGTCGCCCGCCAGCAGTTGCGTCAATCGTGATTCCAGCTCCTGGGTGCCGGGCGTCTGCGCCGAGAACTCGGTATTGAAGTCATGTAGCAGCCTGGCAACGGCGGCGGCATCGTCCGGCGTCGCCCGCCGTGGCGTCGGGTCGCCTGCAACATCGTCGGAAGTCATGTCTTTCACCGCTTAGTGATGGCCCTACGTGGCCCAGTCCTCCTCGTTGAAGGGGCGGCCGCGGAAGTGTGCTCGGAGGTATTCGCCGACGACGGCGGCACCCAGGTCCCCGGTGTTCGGCGCCACCACGCGGCCCTCCACCCGGCGGGCCATCCGGGCCACGAACCGTTCCAGCCCGGGGTCGTCGCCCAGCCGGAAGAACGTCGCTTGCACCCCGGCGCGGCCCAGCCGGTCCAGCTCCGCCACGGTCAGCCGGATGGTTTCGGCGTCCGGCGGCCAGTTGAACCAGGAGTCGCCGTCGGCTTCCAGGTGGGCGGTGGGCTCGCCGTCGGTGACCACCAGCAGCACCGGCTGCATGGAGGGGTGCTTGCGGAAGAACCGGCCGGCCAGCAGCAGCCCGTGGTGCAGGTTGGTGCCCTGTTCGCGCACCGCCGGCAGGGCGGTGAGCTCGCCGATGTCCATGGTTTGGGCGTACCGGCCGAAGCTGATCAGCTGCAGCCGGTCGCCGCGGAACCGGGTGGAAACCAGGTGGTGGAGGGCCAGGGCGGTGCGCTTCATCGGTACCCAGCGGCCCTCGGCGGCCATCGAGAAGGAAACATCCACCAGAAGGGCGACCGCGGCCTGGGTGCGGGCCTCGGTCTCGATGACCTCAATGTCGTCAACGGCCAGGTGCAGCCCGTGGCGCGGGTCGCCGCCGTCGCCGATCGTGCGGCGGGTCGCGTTGGTGATGGTCCGGGTGACGTCCCACGGCTCGGCGTCGCCGAACTGCCAGGGCCTGCTGGACCCGGTCTGCTCCCCCGCGGCGCCGGCTGCCCGGGTCTCCCGGCGGCCCTGCCGGCCGGAGAGCTGCTTGGCGGTGTCCCGCAGCAGGGAGCGTCCCAGCCGGCGCATCGCCTGCGGCGAGAGGCTGAGGTCACCGTCGGCGCCACGGCGCAGGAAGCCGCCGTCGTGCATGGCCTTCTCGATCTCCGCCAGCGTCCGGGCCGATACCGCGGCGTCCTGCCCCAGCTGCCGGGCCAGGGCGTCCAGGTCCACGTCGTCCAGGCTGGAACCGCTGTAGGACTGGGAGAGCTGGTCGGCCAGTTCGTCCAGCTCGGCAAGGTCCTGCAGCACCCCGGTGCCGTCGCCCAGCCCCAGTCCCTCCTCGCCCTCGAAGCGTTCGGACCCGGACCAGTCCTCGCCCGGACGCAGCGCCTGCAGGTTAGCGTCGAGTTGGCCCAGCTGTGCCATCAACTCCGGCGAACCGAAGGCCTGGGCGGAGAGCTGCATCAGTTCGGCGCGCTGCTCGGCGGTCATGGAGCGCATCATCCGCTGCGCGGCGGCGGCACGCTGGGCGAGCGCGTCGATCAGTTCCTCGACGGATTGCGGGTTCTCCGGGAAGAAGTCACCGTGCTTGGCCATGAAGTCCTGGAAGTCCTGGTCCGTGTCCTCGCCGCGGCGGTGCTTGTCCAGAAGCTCGTTCAGGTCGCCCAGCATGGCGGCGACGGCGGCCCGGTCCTCGTCCGTGGCGCCCTCGAGCGCCTGCTTCATCCCGGCGAAGCGTTGCTCCAGCACCTCCCGTCCCAGCAGGTCCTTGATCTGTTCGTAGGCCTCCCTCGCGGTGCTGGACTGCCAGTCGTAGGAGGAGAGCTCGTTAACGGCGGCGGCCGTGGATTTGGGCAGGTTCTGCATCTGCATGTCGCGGAATGCCCGGTCCGTGTCGTCCATCCGGACGTCACGGGCCAGCTGCTTGCGCTCCTCCAGCACCGCGGTCTCCAGCAGCCTGCGGACCTCCTCCAGCGTCCCGTCCAGCTTGTGCCGGCCCAGCAGGTCCTTGCGCCGCTGCTGGATCCGGCCGGCGAGCTCGTCCAGGCCGTCCCGGTTCCTGCCGCCGCGGCGCAGGTACTCCTGCAGGGCACGGCGGGGAGAGTACCCGGCCATGACGTCCTCCGCGACGGCGTCCAAGGCCTCGGTCAGGTCCACCGGGGGCGCCAGCGGATCCGGCCCGCCGCTGTAGCGGCCGTACCGGGACCGGTTGTGAGCACTCATCTGGTCTCCCGTGTCAGGACGGAGCTACCCGTAAATGGTTTCCTCGTCGTCGGAGTCCTTGGAGATCCGGCGGGCGAGGTAGAGGCCCTCCAGGGCCAGTTCGACGGCGGCGGCGCGCTGGCCGTCATTCTCCGCGCCCAGCCGCTCACCCACCTCGTCGTACAGCCGCGAGCCGTTGAGCGAGGGCAGGCCCTCGAGGAATTCGCGGGCGGTGACCAGCTGCCCGGTGGTGACCGTGGAGGACCCGTCCAGGGCGGAGACCAGCGGGCCAAGGTCAATGCCGTGCAGGTGCGCCCGGACCGTCTCTGCCGTGGCCATCCGCAGCAGGTGGTCCAGGATGTCCTGCTCCCGGCCCTCCTCGCCGGACTCAAACTCGATCTTCCCGGCCAGCACGTCCACGGCCGCCTCCAGGTCGATGATCCGGGCGACGGCGTTGTCTTCGCCGCGCACGCTGGCCCGGCGCAGCGCCGCGGCAGCCACGGTCTCGGCGCCGGCGATCGCGAACCGGGCCGAGACGCCGGAGGTCTGATTGACCGCCGGGGACTCCCGCAGCGCCCGGGTGTAGCGGGCCAGGATCTCCAGGATCACAGGCGGGACGGCCGCCACCAGGTGGCCCTCCTGTTCGATCACGGCCACCTCATCCTCGAGTTCGATCGGGTAGTGGGTGCGGATTTCGGCGCCGAAGCGGTCCCGCAGCGGGGTGATGATGCGGCCGCGGTTGGTGTAGTCCTCCGGGTTGGCGGAGGCCACCACCAGCACGTCCAGCGGCAGCCGGAGCACGTAGCCGCGGATCTGGATGTCCCGTTCCTCCATCACGTTGAGCATGGACACCTGGATCCGTTCGGCCAGGTCGGGGAGTTCGTTGATGGCGATGATGCCGCGGTTCGAGCGCGGGATCAGGCCGTAGTGGATGGTTTCCGGGTCACCCAGGCGGCGTCCCTCGGCCACCCGCATCGGGTCGACGTCGCCGATCAGGTCCGCCACGGAGGTATCCGGCGTCGCGAGCTTCTCCACGTACCGCTCCGAGCGGTGCCGCCACGCCACCCGCAGCCGGTCCCCCTCGGTGAGCGCCAGGGCGCGGGAGTGCTCGGTGATGGGCTCGTAGGGGTGTTCGTTCAGTTCCGAGTCCTCGATCACCGGCGACCACTCGTCCAGCAGCCCCGCCAGGGTGCGCAGCAGGCGGGTCTTGCCCTGGCCGCGTTCGCCGAGGAGGACGACGTCGTGCCCGGCCAGCAGGGCGCGTTCGAGCTGCGGCAGGACGGTGCGGTTGAACCCGAACATGCCGGGCCAGGGATCGCGGCCGGCGGCGAGCGCTGCCAGCAGGTTGTCTCGGATCTCGCGGCGCAGGTCCTTCTGGACGTGGCCGGAGGCGCGCAGTTCACCAACGGTGTAGATCTCGGGGCGTTCACTCACTCCTCCACCGTAGACCTGCACCCGGGGCGTAATCGAGGGATTTCCTGAGAAACCTCGGCGCTTCCTCGGGCCGGGAAGTTAGGGTTGGTAGCGATGGCTACCGCAACAGCAGACAACGCCCCCGTTCCCCCGGCACCGGCGCGCCCGGCGACGCTCCTGCTGCTGGTGCGGCACGGGCAGACGCCCACCACCGGCAGCGTCCTTCCCGGCCGGGCGCCGGGACTGCACCTCTCTGACCGCGGCCGGGAACAGGCCGAACGCGTCGCGGAGCGGCTCGCCGGGTTGCGGGTGGACGCCCTCTACTCCTCGCCGATGGAACGGGCGCAGGAAACGGCGGCGCCGACGGCGGCACGCACCGGCCTGGCGGTCACCAACGAGGAGGGGCTGCTGGAGTGCGACTTCGGCGGCTGGACCGGCTCGGCGATCTCGGACCTGGCGGCCCTGCCGGAGTGGCAGACCGTGCAGCACAGCCCGACGCAGTTCCGGTTCCCGGACGGCGAGAGCTTCCCGGAGATGCAGGCCCGGATTGTCGGGGCGATGGAGCGGGCCCGGGACGCCCACGCCGGCGGGGTGGTGGTCTGCTTCTCGCACGCGGACCCCATCAAGGCCGCCGTCGCCCACGCCCTGGGTACCCCGCTGGACCTGTTCCAGCGCATCTACATCAGCCCGGGGTCGGTGTCCGCGATCTCCTACACGGACGGCCAGGACCCGGCGGTGCTGATGGTGAATTCGACGGCGGAGCCGCTGAGCGGGCTGAGGCCGGAATGACCGCCGCTTCCGGACGGGTGGAACCGTGGCCGGCCGCGAACTGACCCTGCTGACCGAGGGCAGCATCGAGCTGGTGGGGGTCATCCCGCGCAGCAGCAACCAGACCTTCCTGGTGCAGGTGTCCCTCGGCGAGGACGTGGGCTTCGCGGTGTACAAGCCGGAGTCCGGCGAGCGGCCGCTCTCCGACTTCGACCCCGGGCTCTACAAGCGGGAGCGCGCCGCCTACCTGCTGAGCGAGTGGCTGGGCTGGGGTTTCATCCCGCACACCGTAATCCGGGAGGACGCACCCCTGGGCGTCGGCTCGCTGC
The DNA here is from genome assembly GCF_030410515.1 of Arthrobacter sp. YD4. Taxonomy (GTDB): domain Bacteria; phylum Actinomycetota; class Actinomycetes; order Actinomycetales; family Micrococcaceae; genus Arthrobacter. Next base: position 730,454 of record NZ_JAUHHD010000001.1, read on the forward strand.
AATGGTTCATCGAGTGCGACTTCCAGCACCATTACTTCACCCTGTTCGAGGACGCCCCGGAGACGCATCCCGAGCTGTCCCGGATGGCCCTGTTCGACTTCGTTGCCAACAACACGGACCGCAAGAGCGGCCACGTACTCCGAGGCGACGACGGCCGCATCTGGGGCATCGACCACGGGCTCTGCTTCTCCGCCGTGTTCAAGCTCCGCACGGTGATCTGGGACTTCGCCGGCGAACCGATCCCCGAGGAGTTGCTGGCGGACATCGCCCCGCTGGCGGAGGCCGTCCCGCCGGAGCTGGCGGAACTGCTGGACGACGACGAGGTCACCGCCCTGCAGCGGCGCGTCCAGCGGATGATGCTCGCCGGGTCCCTGCCGGTGGACCGCACCGGCATGCGGTACCCCTGGCCGCTGGTGTAGAGGGCGCCGTTGGGCCCGGCACATGGTCGCCGGGCTCGGCAGATGGTCGCTGTGCCCTGCAGTGAATTGCCCGGGAGTTAGCCGCTTCACGGCGTGTACGCCATCGCGGGCGGCCGCCGCCGGATAGTCTGCCGTTCCTGCCCGGCTTCCGTGAGCTCACGCGCCGGACGCAGCAGACAACCCGCACGGCCGGCATGAATCAAGGAGATCAGCGATGGGCACCCTCATCAGGACACCCCACCCGCGGCCGGCCCGCGCGCGGCGGGAACCCGGCCGGATCCGTACCTGGATCGGGGATGACCCCTCGGATCGGCAACGGCCCATCATCCTGGCCGTGGTGCTGACGCTTGCCGCCATCGGTTTGGTGGAGGTGGCCTCCGCCTCCTCCGTGGAATCCGTCGCCGCCGGCGCGAACCCCTACGACCTGCCGCTGAAACAGGGTATGTGGACGGTGGCCGGGATCGTGCTCATGCTCTTCCTGGCCGGGCTCAGGGAGCAACACATCCGGAAGCTGGCCTGGCCCATGCTGATCACCGCCGTCGTTTCCCTTGTCCTGGTCTTCACCCCGCTGGGCATGACGGTCAACGGCAACCGCAACTGGCTCAGCGTGGGCGGCTTCACCGCGCAGCCGTCCGAATTCGCCAAGCTCGCCCTCATCGTCTGGGCCGCCGACATCCTGACCCGCAAGCAGAAGCTCCTCGGCCAGTGGAAACACGCCGTCGTCCCCCTGCTGCCCGTGGGAGGCATCATTATGGGACTCGTCGCGCTGGGCCACGACCTCGGCACCACCATGATCGTCATGCTCATCCTGGCTGCCACGCTGTTCTACGGCGGGGTGCCCATGAAGGTGATCTCGGTGACGGGGTCTATCTCCGCCTTCGCGGCGCTGATCCTCGCCGCCACCAGCGGCAACCGCATGGGGCGGATCTCCTCCTGGCTGGGCGGCGGCTCCGCCGACGATTCCCAGGGCCTCGGGTATCAGGCGCTGAACGGCCAGTACGCCCTGGCCTCCGGGAGCTGGTTCGGCACCGGGCTGGGCCAGAGCCGGCAAAAGTGGAATTGGATCCCGGAGGCGCACAACGACTTCATCTTCACCATCCTGGGTGAGGAACTCGGATTCGCCGGCACCCTGCTGGTGCTGGCACTTTTCGCCGTGCTCGCCGTCGCCATCTTCAAGACCATCGCCCGGACCGAGGGGACCTTCGCCCGGGCGCTCTCCTGCAGTGTCGTCACCTGGATCATCGGCCAGGCCGTCATCAACATCGCCATGGTCAGCGGCCTGCTCCCGGTGATCGGCGTGCCGCTGCCGTTCATCTCCTACGGCGGTTCCGCGATGGTGTCCTCCCTCGCCGGCATCGGCATGATCCTCGCCGTCACCCGGTCTCCGGCCGGGCCTAAAACGGGTTCAGGAGCCGGTTAACGAACTGCCGGGTGCGTTCCTCGCGGGGATCCCGCAGCACCGTGTCGGGGTGTCCCCGTTCCACGACGACGCCACCCTCCATGAAGATCACCTCGTCGGCAACTTCCCGGGCGAAGGCGAGTTCGTGGGTGACCACCACCATGGTCCATCCCTCGTCCGCCAGTTCCTTAATGACGGTCAGGACGTCGCCGACCAGTTCCGGGTCCAGGGCCGACGTCGGCTCGTCAAACAACAGCAGCTGCGGGCGGAGGGCCAGGGCGCGGACGATTCCGACCCGCTGCTGCTGGCCGCCCGACAGCTCAAAGGGGTAGCTGTTTTCCTTGTCCGCGAGCCCGACGCGGGCCAGGAGTTCCCGCGCCTCCTGAACCGCTTGGGCCTTGGGCTTCTTCTGAACCTGGACCGGGCCCTCGATCACGTTTTCAAGGGTGGTCTTGTGCGGGAAGAGGTTGTAATGCTGAAACACCATCGCGCTTCGATCCCGCACCGCCGCCAGCTGTTTCTTGGAAACAGGGGCGGAGAAATCCACGCTCAAACCGCCGGCGAACTCCACGACCCCGGCGTCGGGGATTTCCAGGCCGTTGAGGGAGCGCAGCACGGTGGTCTTCCCCGACCCGGAGGGCCCGATCAGCGTGACAACTTCACCGCGGCGCACGGTGAGGTCAATGGATTTCAGCACCTCCTGCTGGCCGAAGGCTTTGCGGAGTCCGCGGACCGCCAGGAGGGCGCCGTCGTCCGGGAGTGCGGATTCAGTGGGCGACATAGCGGTCCAATCTCTTCTCGAGGGCCGACTGTCCGCCGGCAAGGACAAGGCAGATGACCCAGTAGATCACGGCGGCTTCCAGGTACAGCAGCATGAACTCCTGGCTGAAGGCCGCCACCTGCTGCGCCTGCCGGAACAGCTCCGTCACCAGGATCAACGACGCCAGGGAGGTGTCTTTGATCAGGCTAATAAAGGTGTTGGACAGGGGCGGGACCGAGACCCTTGCCGCCTGCGGCAGGATGATCCGCACCAGGGCCTGCCGGCGGGACATGCCGATCGTATGACCGGCCTCCCACTGTCCCTTCGGCACGGACAAAATGGCAGCCCGGATGACCTCCGCCGCGTAGCCGCCAACGTTGAGGGAGAAGGCGATGATTGCGCTGGGCCAGGGACTGATGGTGATGCCGACGGACGGCAGCCCGTAGAAAATGACGAAGAGCTGGACCAGCAGCGGGGTCCCGCGGATCACCGAAATGTAGACACGGGCGATCGATGAGAGGACCACGTTGCGGCTGAGCCTCATCAAGGCGACCAGCAGGGCCAGCACCAGGCCCAGGCCGAACGAGGCCAGCGCCACCGGGATTGTTCCGGTGACGGCGCCCATGAGGATCGGTCCGAGCGAACTCCAGACCAGCTCCCAGTTCACAGTCATGGCCTGACCCGATCTACGCCGAGGGTACCCATGCCGTTACTTGGTGACGTCGGCGTCGAAGTACTTCTGTGAGATCTTCGTCAGGGTCCCGTCGGCCTGGAGCTCGGACAGGGCCTTGTTGACGGCGTCGGTGAGGCTGCTGGAGCCCTTGCGGAAGGCGAACGCGCTCAGGGACTTATCGGTGGTCTCGGCCGCGATCTTGATGCCGTCGTCCTTGGCCGTCTTCTGCTGGTCCAGGTAGGTCAGCTTGTCGTTGATGGTCGCGTCGACGCGGCCCTGCTTCAGCAGGGTGATCGCCTGCGCCCAACCCTCCACCGACTGCACGTTGGCGCCGCTCTGCTGGGCCAGCTTGTACCAGTTGCTGGTCAGCGACTGCGCCGTGGTTTTGCCCTTGAGCCCGTCGAAGGAGGTGATGCTGGAATTGTCGGACTTGGTGACGATGACGCCGGTGCTCACCGTGTACGGGGTCGAGAATTCGTACTTTGCCTTGCGCTCGTCCGTGATCGAAACCTGGTTCGCGACGACGTCGAACCGCTTGGCTTCGAGGCCGGCGAAGATCGCGTCGAACTGCGTCTCCTGGAACTCCGGCTTGACGCCAAGCTTGCCGGCGACGGCGGTGATGATCTCGACGTCGTAGCCGGTCAGCTCACCGTTGCCGTTGGCGTGGAAGGTAAAGGGCTTGTACGTGCCCTCGGTGCCGACCTTGAGGACGCCGGCGTTCTTGACGTCACTCAACGAGGTGTCAGCGCCGCCCGCCGGCGCCGAACCTGCGGGGGTCGTGGAGGCAGACCCGCAGCCGGCCAACGCCAGCCCCGCAGCTGCGATCAGACCGATGAGGGAAATTCGTGTGCGCTTCATGGTGGTCCTTCGTCCAGGCGCCGGGGGCAGCTATCTTAGCCAAATAGCCGGCTTCGTACCTGCGACGATAGCAAGACCTGCGGGGGACGGAAGAGCCCCGGTGACGGCTTGTGACGCCGTGCGGCGCATGGGTTGCCGTGAGGTTGGTTTCGCGGTAGTCCGCGATCCCTCGGCCGGGCCGTTGCTACGCCGACAGGCCGGTACGCCCGCCGGGAGCTGGCCGCGCTTCGGCGCAGCTGCGAACGCCTTCAGTTGCTTCAGCGGCACTTCGGCAGGTGAGCCGGAGCGGGTTGCCGCCCGGGCACCAAGCGGCGCTACCCTAGTCCCACTACAGGACAAACCCGGGAGGAACCCCATGCCGTACGTCGTCGACTTCAAGGACGTGTCCACCGCGGGGCTCGAGTCCTCCCCGGTGGCGGAGGCACTGGCCGGGCTGCGCGCCAACGAGGCCCGCTACTACAACACCAAGTACGGCCACGCCTTCACGGTCAGCCCCGCCGAGGACGCCCAGGACACCGTGGACCGGGTCGCCCGGATCCTCAAGGAGGAACGGGACCTGGTCATCGGGTCCCGGCCGCTGGAGGCCACCAGCTTCGAGGTGGACGGGCTGCGGATGGACTACGTGTTTTACGAATCCGGCCTGTCCATCAACGTCATGTACAGCATCGAGGACGGCGGCAAGCGGGCCGTCGGGTTCAAGCTCTCGGACGGCATGGAGGTCCCGAAGGAACTGGCGGACAAGTTCAAGTTCGCCCGGCAGAAGTCCAAGCTGGCCGGCACCATCCGCGGCTCGTACTTCGTCATCAAGGGCGAGTACTAGAGGGCAAAAAGCAGCCTCAGTCCCCGAGCGTCCCGGCGAGTTCCTCGATCGAATCCACGACGACGTCGTAGTCGCCGTCGGACGCCTGGTCCGCGCGCCCGTCTGGCCCGTATTCGTCGGGCCGGGAGACGAACGCCGTCCCCAGACCCAATTCCGCGGCGGCGTCCAGGTCATAGCGGTGGGAGGCCACCATGAGGATCTCTGCCGGGTCCACACCTAAAAGGTCGGCCGCGCCCAGATAGGTCGACCCGTGCGGTTTGAAGGCGCGGAACTGTTGCGCGGAAAAGACGGCGTCCCAGTCGAAGCCGCAGGTTCGTGAGGTTGAGATGACGGCGGAGAGGTCGGCGTTGGACAGGGCCGCCACGAGGTGGGACTTCCGTAACCTCCGCAGTCCCGCGGCCGCGTCCGGCCAGGGCCGCAGCTGCTCCCACCCGTCCGTGAGGAGAGCGATCTCGTCGGCCGCCACCACATCCTCCAGCCCGCGCCGACGAACGATGTCCGCCAGCCCGTCGGTGTAGATGGAACGGACTGATCGCCACTGCCGCGCCCCGGAGAGCTCCGCCACCGTGGTCCGGTAGACCGCCCGCCACTCGTCCACTATGGACGGCCAGTCGAGCGCCGCGGCCCTGCCGCCCAGGACGGACCGGCCACGGTCCAGCAGGGTGGTCCGGAAATCCGTGAGGGTGCCCTGCACATCGAACAGGACTGCCTTGTAGTGCTCGCGGGGCATCGTGGCTCCTTCACGGACGGGTGGCGTTGGCCGGGGCTCAGACGTGCCGAGCCTAGCGGATAGCAAAACGGCATAAAGAAGCCGCAGCGGGGCGGCGCACGTTGCGAATAGGCGATGGTCCCGGTGACCATCATTCGCCGCCCCACTGCGGTTCGTTGCCCGGGCCCCTAGAAAGGCCCGGGCAGCTTGCGGGTTACTTGCTGTAGCCGAAGACCTTGTTCCACTTGGCCAGGTCGTCCTTGCCGAAGCTGATCGCGTCGGTGTTGGCCATGCGGTAGACCTTGCCGGAGTCGGCGGCCGGCAGCTTGATGCCCATGATGGTGGGCGGCTCAACGTCGGTGCGGGCCGGGTATTCGCCCAGCTGTGCGAAAACCTTCTGGCCTTGCTTGGACAGGTTGTAGTTCATGAAGACCTTGGCCGCCTCAACGTTCGTGGCGGACCCGGCCATGCCCAGGTAGTAGTCGTACGCCACCAGGCCCTCGTCGGGGACGATGAACTTCACGGGTGCCTTGTCCTGCACGGCGGAGATGTTGGTGCCGCTGATGGTCACGGTTCCCACCGCCACCTCGCCGCGGGCCAGCGCGGTGGCCTCGGCGCCCAGGGAGTCGTAGATGGTGGGCTTCTGCGCGGCGTACTTGGCGAAGTAGTCGGCGCCCAGCTTCGATTCCATGAAGCGGTTGAGCGAGGCGGTGCTGCCGCCGGAGCCGCCCTGGACGATGCCCAGCTTGCCCTGCCACTTGCCGCTGACGGCGTCGTTCCAGGACTTCGGGGCGTCCGCTTCCTTGACCAGCTGGGTGTTGTAGCCCAGCGTGTAGACGGAGTTGAACATGCGGGTGAACTGCCCGCCGTCCACCGAGACGTCCTTGAACTGCGAGGCGCCCGGCACGTCGTAGGCCTTCCAGACCTTCGCGTCCTCCAGGGTCTTGGCGATCCGGTAGTCGGAGGTGCGGATGACGTCGGCGCCCAGCTTGCCGGCACCCTGTTCGGACTGGACGCGCTCGGCCAGCTTGTTCGGGGTCAGGCGGACCACGTTGACCTTAATACCGGTGTCCTTGGTGAAGGCGGCCACCAGGGCGCTCTCGGAGGATTCGGTGTAGCCGGAGTAGAGGCTCAGGGTCTGGGTCTTGGCCTTGTCGTAGGTGGCCTTGTCCGCGATGTTCTCGCCGTTGATCACCAGCCCGTCGTCGGTCTTGACCTCTGCCGTGGCGGTGACCACGCTGTTGCTCGCGGCGGCGCCGCCGCAGGCAGCCATGCTCAGGGAGAGGACGACGCCGAGGCCGAGCAGGGGGATTTTGGACGCTAACTTCATTGTTTAGACCCTTTCAAATGGTGTGGTGCGGGAAGCGTTATTTGGTCTCGAGCTTGCGGTCGGCGCCCACCTTCTGGGCGATCACCGCCAGCACCGCGATCACGACGATGTACAGGACGCTGACGGCCGCGGCCGACTGGCTCTGGCCGTTGTCGAAGTTGTCGAAGACCAGGATCGAGAGGATCCGGGTGTTCGAGGTGAACAGGAAGATCGAGGCGCTCAGTTCACGCATCGAGAGCATCAGGAAGAGCAGGAAGGAGGACGTGATGCCCACCCGCATCAGCGGCAGGGTCACGTTCACGATCGCCTTGGAGCGGCGGGCGCCGAGCATGACGGCGCTGTCCTCCAGGTCCTGGTCCATCTGCAGCATCGACGCCGAGATGCCCCGGTAGCCCTGCGGCAGGAACACGGCCACGCAGGCGATCGCCAGGATCAGCAGGGTGCCGTAGACCGGGACCGGCAGCAGCAGCCAGGTCCAGAGCAGGCCGATGCCCATGACGATCGCGGGGACCGCCAGCGGGGTCATGGCGATCAGTTCGATCAGCTGGCCGCCGCGGGTCTTTGTCCGGTAGCGGACGTAGGAGGCGATGAAGCTGAGCGTGGTGCCGGCGATCGCGGCCAGCAGCGCCACCATCACGCTGTTGCGCAGCGCCAGCTGGAAGTCGTGCGAGGCGAGGACGTCGGCCAGCTTGGCGAAGCTCATGGCCCCGGTCTCGAAGAGCTGGGAGATGGAGGCGACGAACGGGGTGGCCTGCATGGAGGCGGCCAGCAGCGCGAGCATCGGCAGGACGACGGCGACGGCGAAGTACGCCAGGGCAATGATGGTGAACGGCCAGCGCAGCTTCCGCAGCGGCACCTGGCGGGGCCGGTTGCCCTTGCCGGTGACCGTGGTGAACTTGCGCTTGTTGATGATGCGCTGCTGGATCACGGTGATGACCAGCAGGGCCGCGGTCAGGACGATCGCGATGCTGGCGGCCTGGTTGCTCTTGGCCGGCGTCGCGCTCATCAGGCGGTAGATGTAGGTGGGCAGGGTGTCGATGCCGGCGGGGTTGCCGATCACCTGCGCCACTGGGAAGTTCTCCATGGTCAGGGCGAAGACCAGGATGGCCGAGCCCAGCACGGCCGGCAGGGCCAGCGGCAGGGTGACGGTGCGGAGCATGGTCTTCAGGGTGGCGCCGTGGACGGTGGCGGCCTCTTCGAGATCGGCGTTCATCATCGACAGCGAGCTGTGCATCAGCAGGAACGCGTACGGGGCGTAGAAGATCCCGAGGACGAAGATCAGGCCGGGCAGGCTGTAGATGTTGATGACGAAGTCGATGCCGAGGTCGCGGAGCAGGATGTTCAGGTAGCCGGCGCTCGGGGAGGACAGCAGGGACCAGGCCAGCGCACCCACCAGGGCGGGGATGAACATGGGGGCCATGCCGATGAAGAAGATGAACTTGCGCATCGGCGCGTCCGTGCGGGCGCAGACGAACGCCAGGAACGCGCCGATCACCAGGGCGACGACGGCGGATCCGGCACCCACCATGAGCGAGTTCCCCAGCGCGCCCAGGGCCTCCGGACTGGCCAGGAGCATCAGGTTGTCCAGGGTCAGCCCGTCCAGGGAGATGTTGCCGGGCCGGGGCACCGCGTCGGAGAACGCCGCGAGCAGCACCAGGGCCAGCGGCAGAAGCACCAGGACGGACAGGATCGCGATGATGATCATGGCGGGGGTGCTCTTGCGCAGGTTCCCGAGGGCCTTGGTGCCGCGGGAGGACGCGGGGACGGGGGAAGCCGCGACGGCGGGATCCGCCAGCGGGGTCTTGAGGCTCATACCAGCACCTCCGCCGGGAGGATCTGGACCTGAGCGGGATCGATGCTGACCCACACGGAGTCGCCCACCTCATGCTGTTCGCCGCGCTTGATAGTGCCGAGCGCGTCCAGTTCCAGGCCGCCGTCGAGCTCCACGGCGTAGCGGACGTCGTTGCCCTGGAAGCCGGCCACCCGGACCTTGCCCTTCCAGGCGTTGGCGGCCGCGGTGGGCTGGGCGGACAGCTGCAGGTCCTCGGCGCGCATGCAGACCTTCATCTGCTGCGGGGCCGTGGCGGCGCGCTGCGCGGAGTGGATGGTGAGGCCGTGGTCGGTCACCTTGGCGGTGGCGGAGCCGTCCGGGGCGGGCACCGACTCGCAGTCCATGACGTTGGAGACGCCCAGGAAGTGGGCGATCGAGGCGCTGGCGGGGGTCTCGTACATCTCCCGCGGGCCGCCGATCTGGACGATCTTCCCGCCCTGCAGCAGCGCGATCCGGTCCGCCAGGGCGAACGCCTCGTGCTGGTCGTGGGTGACGTAGACGCAGGTCAGGCCCAGGCGGAGCTGGATTTCGCGGAGTTCCACGCGGAGCCGGTCGCGGAGCCGGGCGTCCAGGTTGGAGAGCGGCTCGTCGAGCATCAGGACGCTGGGGCGCATCACCAGGCTGCGGGCCAGGGCCACGCGCTGCATCTGCCCGCCGCTGAGCAGGCTGGCGCCCCGGTCAGCGAACTTCTCCAGGCCCACCAGGGTCAGGACCTCCATCACCCGGTCCCGGGTTTCGGACTTGGAGAGCTTCTGCAGCTTCAGGGAGTAGGCCACGTTCTGGAAGACGGTCATGTGCGGCCAGACGGCGTAGGACTGGAAGACCATGCCCACGTTGCGTTTGTTCGGCGGCAGGTTGATGCCCTTTTCCGAGTCGAACACCACGACGTCGTCGATGATGATCCGGCCGGAGCTGGGCTCCTCCAGCCCGGCGAGGCAGCGCATGGTGCTGGTCTTGCCGCAGCCGGACTGGCCCAGCAGGACCAGGGCCTCGCCGTCGCCGATCTCGAGGTTGAGGTTTTCGATGGCGACGAAGTCACCGTATTTGAGCTGCAAATTCTGGATGCTGATTTTCATGACACGTCCTTGTGAATGGTGGTTTGCCTGCCGCCCGGTCAGTCGCCGGGGACGAGCACGGTTCCTTCGCTGATGACCCGGGCCGACCGCTGGAAGGCGACCTTGCTGGGAACGGGCGCGTCCAGGGCTGTCCTGGTGGCGCCGTTGAGGAGGTGGATCGCCAGGGTGTCCCCTCCGTCGTTTGTGCTTTCGGCGTCGCCGGAGTGGCCTGCGTCGCCGGAGTTGCCGACGGCGGCGTTGGCGACGATGGAGCCGGCGCGTCCGGAGGCGGCGGCGATCGCGACGGCGCTGGTGAGTCCGATGGCCGGGTGCAGGGCGCCCATCGAGATCATCCGCGCGGAGACGCCGGTCTCCCCTGCCGGCGGCGGGCCCACGATGCCCACCTTCGGGATGGAGGTCAGGTGGCTGGGGATGCCCATGACCTTGGCGGCGGCGGCCCGCAGCTCCGGCGCCAGGGCCACCAGTTCTTCCAGCTCCTCCGCGTCTTCACTGCCGGTGAAACCGAAGTCCCGTGGATCGAAGATCGCCGCCGGGGCGCCGGCGTCGATCAGCGTGGCGTGGAAGGTGCGGCCCTGGACGGTGACCTCGTCGACGGCATGGCCGGTGGGCATTTCCGTCTCGAAGCTGGTCCAGCTGCTGCTCTCGAAGATGATGTCCACAGGGACGCCCGGGTAGTACTGGCCCGGGATCTGCCGCGAACCGTAGGTGGGGACCTCGCCGCCGGGGGTGGGGACCTCGCAGACCAGGCTCAGCCCGGTGACCGTGTTGACGATCGTGACCCGGGAGACGCCGTCGGCCGGCGGCACCAGCCGGGCGTGCAGCGCGTACAGGCCTAGGCCGGTGGCGCAGTTGCCACAGTTGCTGTCCCACTCCACGGAGGGCGTATCGATGGCCACCTGCGCGAAGCGGTAGTTCACCACGCCGTCCGTCGAGCCGAGGTCGTCCACGATGATCGCCTTGCTGGTGGTGGAGGACGCGCCGCCGACGCCGTCGATCTGGCGGAGGTCCGGGGAGCCGAAGGTACGGATCAACAGGCGTTCGATGTCGGCGGTGTCCGCCGGCAGGTCGCTCTGGCGGAAGATCCAGCACTTGCTCGTCCCGCCGCGGACCAGGGCGGCCGGGACCTGAATGACTGACGTTCGTGGGGAGTCCGATTCCCCCAGTTGGACCGTGCCGGTGGGGCTGGTCATGGTGTCTCCTCAATGGTGCCTGCGTACCGTCGTTGGTACCGGTCGATCTTTGAAGCACTTTCGGTACAGTTTAGAAAAACTGTCCTCGCTTTCGGTCGAATGTATACCGTTTGCGAGAAGCGAGCAACAAAAATGTGTGTTGGCACACACCCGCTACCGAAATGTGACGGGCGTCTCGCCGTCGTCTGGGATTGCTGTTCACGAAAAGAGCCAGCTGTATACCGTGTGTTAAAATGGCCTTCGACTGTATGGTGAGTTCCATCAGGCCCGCCTGATGTTCACACCGTTGCTGCCACGAGGAAGAGACCAGCGATGAGCAATCCGGCCCTGATGAGCCCGTACCTGATGATCCGCAACGCGATCATTGCCCAGGAGCTCCCGCCCAAGGCCCAGCTGGTGGAGACCGCCCTGGCCAAGAAGTACAACGTCTCCCGCACCCCCATCCGCGAGGCCCTGCGCCGCCTGGAAACCGAGGGCCTGGTGGAGCGGATCGGCTCACGCATGCAGGTCCGGGAGTACCGGCCCGAGGAGATGCTGGACCTGTATGAGGTGCGCTCCTTCCTGGAGGAGGCCGCCGCGAAGACTGCCGCGCTGCGCCACACGGACATGGACCTCATGCTGATCGAGCGTGCCCACCAGAGCATGGTGGACCTGAAGTTCGAAGAGGCCACCGCAGCGCAGCTGGCCGCCGTGAACCGCACCTTTCACGAGCGCATCTGGGCCGCGAGCCACAGCGCTGCCCTGCTGGATCTCCTGGACCGCATCCTGGTCCACTTCATCCGCTACCCCGGTACCACGCTGGCCACGCCGGCCCGCTGGAGCCAGGTGCTGAAGGAACACGAAGAACTCGTCGCCGCCATCCGGGACCGGGACGCGGAACGCGCCGGCAAGATCGCCAGCGCCCACCTGGAAGTGGCCAAGAACATCCGCATCGAGATGTACATCGATGCCCAGGAGATCCCTGCGCCGTAACACCCACGCACGTCACCCGGGGCCCGAGGGGCTCCGGGAGCACAGCCATGAGGAACTAACGAAGGAGATCGACCAGTGTCAGGCATCGTCATCGTCGGCGTCGACGGATCAGAAACAGCCATGAAGGCAGCACGTACCGCTGCGGACCTGGCCCAGGCCATGGGCGCCACCCTCAACGTGGTCACCGCGTACGCCAGCGACAAGACCGAGGTGGTGGAGATCGCGGGCGAGGACTGGACAGTCTCCGACTCGGAGCAGGCCCACAAAGTGGCCCAGCGCGTGGCGGCCCTGCTCGGCGCCTCCGGCGTCAGCACAACCTACACCGCGGCGCGCGGCAAGCCGCACGAAGTGCTTATCAGCGAGGCCGAGCGCCTCGAGGCGAAGGTGATCGTGGTGGGCAACCGGCGCATGCAGGGCCTGGGCCGCGTCCTGGGCAGCGTGGCCAACACGGTGGCGCACAACGCGCCGTGCGACGTCTACATCGCCAAGACGAACTAGAGCAACGCCAACTAGGACCACCCAAGCGCGCCCCTCGCGGGCGCAGCGCATCCGCAGGGAGCCCGGCCGCACTGGAGAAATCCAGACCACGGCCGGGCTCCCTGCTTTATTTCGGGCTTCCAACACCCCTCCCCGCAACACTTCGCACCACCCCTTGTCGAATTGCATTCTGTTGTATACATTCGTATTCAACATCAACTGAGGAGTTTGGCTAATGGTGGAGAACATAGACGTTCTGGTTGTGGGCGGCGGCAACGCCGGGTTTACGGCGGCGCTGGCCGCGGCGGAAAACGGCCGCTCGGTGCTGCTGCTGGAGAAGGCGGACAAGGACCGGGCCGGCGGCAACAGCTACTACACGGCCGGCGCCACCCGCATCCCGCACGGCGGGCTGGAAGACCTGGCCGACGTCGTCGAGCCCGACGAGCGGCACGCCGTCACGGAGGTGCCGCCGTACACGCAGGAGGATTACCTCGCTGACCTGGCGAAGGTCTCGGGCGGCCGGAACGATCCGGAGCTGTCCCGGGTGCTGGTGGAGGAGAGCCACGGGACGCTGCGCTGGCTGCAGCGGCAGGGGCTGAAGTACCGGCTGATGTACGAGCGCCAGGCCTACAGCCAGCCGGACGGGTCGTACCTGTTCTGGGGCGGCCTGCACATCGGCAACGTCGGCGGCGGCAAGGGCCTGATGGCGGACCACGCGGCGGCGGCCGGCCGCGCCGGCGTCAGCGTCCGCTACGGCCACGCCGTCACCGGGCTGATCGTCGAGGACGGGCGCGTGGCCGGCGTGCGGTTCAACGACGCCGACGGCGGCACCGGCGAGGTGCGGGCGGAGTCCGTGATCCTGGCCTCCGGCGGCTTCGAGGCGAATCCGGAGATGCGGCAGCGCTACCTGGGCGAGGGTTGGCAGAACGCGAAGGTCCGCGGCACCCCGGGGAACACCGGCGAGATGATCCGCGCCGCCCTGGACGCGGGCGCGGCGCAGGGCGGGGACTGGTCCACCTGCCACAGCGTCGCCTGGGACGCAGGGTTTGCGGAGAACGAGAGCAACTATGAGCTGACCAACCAGCTCACCCGCGGCGGCTACCCGCTCGGGATCGTGGTGAACCGCAGGGGTGCGCGGTTTGTGGACGAGGGCGCGGACTTCCGCAACTACACCTACGCCCGCTACGGCCGGGACATCCTGCAGCAGCCCGGCGCCGTGGCGTACCAGCTCTTCGACGCCACCACCCGGCCCATGCTCCGCGCCGAGGAGTACGAGATGCCCGGCGTCTCGGTGATCGAGGCCGATGACCTGGCCAGCCTGGCCGAGCGTGCGGGCATCGACCCGGCGGGGCTGGAACGCACCGTGGCCGAGTTCAACGCCGGCATCGACACCGGCCGGGCGTTCGACCCGAACGTCAAGGACGGGCGCGCGGCCGCCGTGGTGCCGCCCAAGAGCAACTGGGCGCTGGCGCTGAAGACCGCCCCCTTCTACGCCTTCCCCGTCACCTGCGGCGTGACCTTCACGTTCGGCGGGCTGAAGACGGACACCTACGGCCGGGTACTGGATCACGACGGCGCGCCCATCCCGGGCCTGCTGGCCTGCGGCGAGGCCCTCGGCGGCCTCTTCAGCGGCAACTACCCGGGCGGCAGCGGACTCGCGGCCGGCGCGGTGTTCGGCCGGCGGGCCGGATCCATCGCCTAAGTTCTATCCGGCTCCTTGTGCTTCGCTACCCGGCGACGACGGCGTGGAGGGCGGCGGCGGTGCCCGCGGGGTCGGTGAGCATGGCGCAGTGGTCACCGTTCATGGCGACCAGCCGGGTGGCGCCCGGGAGGTTGGACAGGGACATCCGCATCCGCCGCTCGGTGTTCTGCCGGTCCTCCTCGGGCCAGATGTAGGTCACGGGCACGCCGTCCAGGGCGCCGGCCGGCAGGGCCCACGGTTCGAAAAGCGGCCCGGCGGGCTGCGGGGTGAGGCGTGCTCGGATGGCCTGGACCGCGGGGTCCTCCGGGTCCAGCGAGGAGAGCCACCGGGTGGCCACCACGTCTGCGGGGACCACGTAGCTGCCGTCCCCGCGCTCGGCGGCTTCCCGCTCGTAGGTCTCGCGGATGGCGGGGTCCAGGGTGTCCGCCCAAGACTGGCCGAGTTCGCGGGCCTGGGCGCTGAAGTAGACCAGGTGCCGGACCTTGTCCGGGCGCTGCAGGGCCGCGGCGGCAATCGGGTATCCGGCCATGCTGTGCCCGGCGAGGACCACGGGTTCCGGCGCGGCGTCCAGGCGGTCGACGACGGCGGCCACGTAGTCGGCCACAGTCACCGAGCCGCGCGGGGTGGCGTCCTCTCCGTGGCCGGGAAGGTCGAACGCAACGGCTTTCGTGCCGAGCTTTGCGAGTTCGGCGATGGTGTCTTCCCAGCACCAGGCGCCGAGCATGCTTCCGTGGACCAGCAGGATCTCGGCGGGCATGGGCGCTCCTTCTTCGTTGCCGGGCGCGGCCGTCGGGGCTCCGACGCCGCAATTGAATGCAAATGTATACTGCGAGCTGGGTGATGGGAACCCGGATGGCTGCCCGTGGACGTCAGGTCCGGGCCCCGGTGAGGAGCGTGCGTGGTGTTGGAGAAGTCGGTCTACAGCCGTCTGCGGGAGGACATCCTGAGCTCGGCGATCACGCCGGAGGAGACCCTCACCGAGGTGAAGCTGACGGAGCGGTACGGTGCCTCCCGCACCCCGGTCCGCGAGGCGCTGCAGCGGCTGGAGCAGGACGGCCTGCTGGAGCGCCGCGGCAAGATCCTGGCGGTCCGGACGCACACGGCCGAGGAAATCGTGGACATCTACGAGTCGCGGATTGTGCTCGAGGAAGCGGCGGCGGCCAAGGCGGCGCGGAAGCGGACCGATCTGGACGTCCGACTGCTGCGGGCGAAGTACCAGAGCATGCGCGCGCTGGACCCGGCGGACGGGCCGGTCTTGGCAGAGGCGAACCGGGAGTTCCACGGCCTGATCTGGACCGCGGCCCACAGCCCGTCGCTGATGCGGCTGCTGACCGGCCTGGACCAGCAGGTCCGCCGCTACACCCTGACCACCCTCACCCACCCGGGCCGCTGGGACGCGGTGCTGGCAGACTACGAGGCGCTGGTCGCCGCTATCGAGGCCGGCGACGCGACTGTGGCGGGCGACATCGCCGCCCGCCACATGACCGAGGCCCTAGAGATCCGCCTACAGATGTACGCCGAGGACCCGCAGCGGCTGTAGAGGGCTTTCGAGGGTCCCGTCTGACGATGCTCGCTGGGGTAGTTGTACATAAACGCTCAAGGTGCACTATGCCGACGGCCGAATTTGGAACCAAAGACTGCGGGGCCCTCGACATGCGCACCATACCTCAGCTTGGAAGGCTGCACTGGGCTCGTTGTTGACACGCAGGGCTTGGAAACGAGGAGGACCTTCGGGCTATGCCAAGCAGGGCTGCCCGCAGCTGCACCTGGCACCGAGGGCTTGGGTGTCAACCGGATAGCTAGAAGGACACGCCTGCACTAACAGCGCAGACTCCGACCGCCAGATCACCCACTCCCAACCACACCACCAGAAATCGGTCCGGCCTAGGTTCGCGCTTCAGCACGTCCGGTTTGGGGGGCTGGAACGAGAGCGGGACCGAAGTACTTCATGCACGGAAATTTCTGCTTCTAAAGCGTGAGCGCTGATGCGAGATGGTCGACTTTTGTGACGCGCGCAAGGATGAAAAAGAGCGACATACATCGTTTGAGTCAGAGGATGCTGCAGACTGCACGAGTGGAATACAACCTCGATGCACTCAGTGACCGTCAGTTTGAGCGACTCAGCCAAGCGCTCGTTCATAAATACGTTGGGCCCTCGGTTTCAGTGTTTGGGGACGGTCCTGATGGAGGTCGAGAGGCAACATGGAACGGTCCGGCTCCAGCGCTCAGCGATGGGCAAGCGTGGAATGGATACGGAGTCTTGCAGGCGAAGAAGTGCGAACATCCGTCCCAGAAGCCAGTCGACAACGAAAGGTGGTTCCTTCAAACCATAGGCAAGGAATTACGCGCCTGGGCAAAGAAGGGTAGCAAAAGAGCTACAAAACCGGATTATCTGCTTCTATCCACGAACGTACGCCTATCCCCTTCACCTGGAGCAGGAATTGACCGGGTCAATGTCAAACTCAAAGAACTTATTGATCATCTCAAGCTGCCGATCAAGGCATTTAAAGTATGGCATTATGATGAGTTTCAAACCATGCTCGATCAAGACAATAAGATCTACTCATCATTCGCCGCCTGGGTGACGCCCGGCGATCTTATTGCTCGCCTCATCAAGGACCAGTTCGACGCAGAGGAAGAATTCAGTACATCCCTTCGGGCGCATGCGGCTAAGTCGCTGATAGACGATCACTATCTCAACCTTACCCAAGCCGGCAATGTAGCGGATAAGCCAATCAGTGTCGCAGATGTCTTCATCGACCTTCCGGTTGAAGGAGGTTTTTGGGTAGGATCACGGAAAATAAGGCGGGAGCTCCCTCGCCGCGGTCGAATCGTTGAGACACTGATAGCACGCGCAAATGCGGACCACCATGATCAAGGTGGATCATCAGACGAAACTTCAAGCCAGATTCGCTCGGTCCTAGTGGGAGGTCCGGGACAGGGGAAGAGCACTGTAACGCAGTTTCTCGCGCAGGTTTATAGAGCCGAATTCATCCGAGACTCTCCTAGCGCCCGCCCCGCAGAAGTTGCATCCGCGCTCGCATCACTCGACGCTCGACTTGAGCACCTCGGCATACCCCGCCCATCCGCCAGGCGTTGGCCTGTGCGCGTCATCTTGACAGAACTTGCCGACTCGCTGGAGAGAGGTGAGTGCGACAGTTTGCTTGGCTTTATAGCTCGAAGCGTCTCACGCAGGGCGGACGCCAAAATTGGGGTAGCGACTATGCGCCGCTGGTTGCGCTCATTTCCTTGGATCGTTTTCATAGATGGTCTAGACGAGGTCCCGGCGTCCAGCAACCGAGCCGCGGTACTCGCCGCGATTCGAGACTTTGAAATCGAGGTTGCCACCGCTGAGGGCGACGTCTCGACGATTGCCACAACCAGACCGCAGGGCTACAACGATGAGTTTTCTCCTGAGTACCACCGGCACTTCACCCTGGCACGTCTGTCGGAAGAAATAGCCTTAGAGTACGCGAGCGGCCTTATAAGCATACGTTCAGGGCAGGGTACAGAAGCGTCGAGGCGGACCATGTTGCGCCTCGAGAGGGCAACGCAGGATGAGACCACATCTCGTTTGTTCTCGTCACCACTTCAGGTGACAATTTTGACGGTGCTCATTGAGCGAGTTGGCCAGGTGCCTCGGGACCGCTGGAGGCTCTTTTCCGATTACTATCGCGTAATATACCAACGCGAACAGGAAAAGGGAGGAGAGCTCTCAGATCTCCTCCGCGAGTTTGAAGCTGACGTTCATTTTATCCACAGGGAAATCGGCTACATCCTCCAGGGCAGAAGTGCGGTTGCCGGCGAAACTTCAAGTTACATCACGAAGGATGAGTTTGATGAGTGCATACGCCGCAGGCTAACGAACCAACAACACGAGGTTGCAGAAGTTGACCGCCTCACCGCCGACTTCAGCCGCCTAGTCGTCGAGCGTCTAGTATTTCTCGCGGTTGTAAAGTCGGAAAATATAGGGTTCGAACTTCGAAGTATTCAAGAATTTATGGCTGCTGAGTTCATTACAAGTCAACCCGAATCCAGGGTTCTAACCAGCATCAAGGAGATTGCGCCCGTCTCCCACTGGCGCAATACTGTTCTTTTTGCCTTTGGGCGGATATTTGCCGAAAAGGAGCATCTAAAAGCAGAAGCGGTGCAGATTCTCGAACAATTGAATTGGGAACTCGACCATGCTCAAATTTTGCGAACCGGCAGCAACATCGCGTTAGATATTCTCCTCGATGGCTCCTGCCATTCTCAGCCCATCTACGCGAGGCCACTTGCGGAGCGCGCATGCGCTCTGTTTGACGGACCATTGATGGTTCGTGAGAAAGACTTTGCGCGACTGCGAGAGGGTCATGTCGGAACGATTATTAGAGACAAGGCACTCTCGTTGGCGCCAGCTCACCTGTCCTATCAGTTGAACAGGATCCTAGTCTTGGCACGCCTGGCAGATGCAGGCGATACGCAGGCTTCCGCAGCCCTGAAATCCGCGCTGATTGAAGGGGACCGGCAGCTCGCTACAGCCGCCGCGCGTCTCGCTAGAATACGAGCCGACACGGCCCTGACGCGCGCGGTTCAGGAAGTGCTTCCCCTCGTCCCTCCGTCGGAACTTATAGACATCAACCTTCCGAGAGAGCTTCTTGAGACGGTTTCGCAGGAGCTTCCGGAGGAAGCACCTGCGTGGCTGAAAGCCGCACACGCTCTAGAACCCGACGGCTTTCCCGACGAAGGGATGTTCCAAGCTAGGGATTGTGGGCAACTCCACATTACGGCTCGACGCATCCAGTCTCACTCCTCACACTGGGAGGAACTCGAAAGCGTTGGCGGGGGAGGGTCTAATTGGGCAATGGCAGACGCCTTGGCCCTCTTCTCGCGCGTTCCCAGCGAGCAGACGCTGGCCGGAGCCTTGGAAGCGGCCGCTGACAGCGGCGACGCACGTCTCTTGGAGCACGCTGCCTGGCCGCTTGCAGCCTGCTATTCAAGCGCCCTGAATCGCGCCGCTTACCTACAGCAAGCAGACGCGAAAACGGCGTGGCTTCGAACCCTAGCCGCGATGGCCAGAGACGGCATGTTGGGGAATGTCGAAGCGTGGCTGGCGACTGAGGAATTTTGGGATGCCGCGCCTACATTTGCAGAGCTAGCGTCTGGGCGGCCCCTCATGGCCTCAGATTCGTTTGGTTCATGGTCCATCCCCATTGGCAAGCAGACTAACGGTGTTCCGGCAACGCTCCTGGGCCTTCGGTTCTTCTTTGCGTATCCTCGCTCGGGGGATGCTCTGGATGAGGTTCTGGATGCGGTGGCGGGGATGCTCGACACCCTTCCCACCCATGAGGTGGGTGATCAATTCCTATGCATGCAAGCACTTGCTTTGTTCATCGCCGGGGCGGTCATAAGATCCAACGATGATAGTTCTCGCGATGAGGCACCATCTGCAAAGTTTATGACTGTTGAACAAAGCAGAGATATTGCTAATCGCTTAGCCTCATTTTTCAGTTCCGAGACAATTTCCGAGGGTTTCGACAGTTTTCATGTGGGTTGGCTTGAACTGTTCAACGAACGTCCGGAGATCGGCAAACGACTTCTCCGCATGTTCGGCTCAGCAAGGGGACTCGCCAAGGTTTACAGCCCGGCAGGAAGGTCCCGCCTGACACGCCTAGACTTGTGGGGGTTGGGCGAAACGGATGAGTGCTCGAGTTGGAGGCTTCTGGCGCATGTGAATACCGAATTGTTCACGAAGCACGTCGATGAGCTTTCCGCGACATGCGACTGTGACGATCGATCATTTCCAAGTCATCGTCGCTTCCGGAGTTTTGTCGGTCTCGCCAAAGCCTCGTCACACGACCTTCAACAAGGTAACTTCGATTCTGAAATTCTAGAGGTTTGTTGGCCGGGGCCTGACAATCTAGAATTCGAAATGGAGGCGCTAGACTCCGTGAACGGAGACCTACTCGCAATGCTTGCCGAATCAAAAGGATCCGTCGGAGTTTCGTTGGCTGCTCGGACCGCGCAAGTTCTTGCGCCCTCCGCTCCGCTCCTAGCTTTCGCATTTGCGAGCCTCACCGAGCGACTGAGCAAAGAATCAGAGCCAACAGTGACAGCCAATTGAATTGCGACTTTGGACTGCCTTATGGTCATTCTTGATGCACCGTCCATGAGGACTGGCCGATTGTGTGAGTTTCGTTGCTCAACGCGATATAGCTGGGCTGCCCAAGCACGCGGGTTAAGCGGCTGATTGGGGTGTGGCCTCCGATCGCGATGTGGGGCCCGTGGTGACTGTAGTGGTGCAGCCATGCCCGGAGGGCGTTTCTGCGGGCTCTTCGGTGGCGTCGAAGCGTTTGAATGCCCATCCGTCGGCAAGGGTCCGGTAGAAGCGTTCGATCTTTCC
Source organism: Arthrobacter sp. YD4 (assembly GCF_030410515.1). GTDB lineage: Bacteria > Actinomycetota > Actinomycetes > Actinomycetales > Micrococcaceae > Arthrobacter. Next base: position 751,052 of record NZ_JAUHHD010000001.1, read on the forward strand.
GTTGGTTTGCGGGCGGTAAGGCCTGGTCTTCATTGCCTTGATGTTCATCTCGCGACGGGTGTCACGCCAGAGATGAGTTTTGTAGGCAGCTCCGTTGTCGGCAAGAGAACCCTCTCAACGGTGACCTCCCGGGCGGCGAACCAGGACACGGCCCGCCTTAGCACCCGGATAGCGGTGGCCGCCGTCTAAACGCCATAGATCTCTGCATAAACGACCCTGGAGTGGTCGTCGATGATGGTATGGACATAGGCGGTCCCGATCAGCGGGTCACGGTGCCGGCTCCGCGGCTTTGGCGGGGTTCCTGCCCGGTTCTGTTCGCCCTGTTGCCGGCCGACGCAGCGCCACCCGCCGCCGTCGGGCATGGTGCCGAGTTTCCTCACATCGACGTGGGTCGTCGCACCGGGACCATCGTGGTCGACGCACCCCTGCCTGCTCGCGCTACCCTAGTCCCACTACAGGACAAACCCGGGAGGAACCCCATGCCGTACGTCGTCGACTTCAAGGACGTGTCCACCGCGGGGCTCGAGTCCTCCCCGGTGGCGGAGGCACTGGCCGGGCTGCGCGCCAACGAGGCCCGCTACTACAACACCAAGTACGGCCACGCCTTCACGGTCAGCCCCGCCGAGGACGCCCAGGACACCGTGGACCGGGTCGCCCGGATCCTCAAGGAGGAACGGGACCTGGTCATCGGGTCCCGGCCGCTGGAGGCCACCAGCTTCGAGGTGGACGGGCTGCGGATGGACTACGTGTTTTACGAATCCGGCCTGTCCATCAACGTCATGTACAGCATCGAGGACGGCGGCAAGCGGGCCGTCGGGTTCAAGCTCTCGGACGGCATGGAGGTCCCGAAGGAACTGGCGGACAAGTTCAAGTTCGCCCGGCAGAAGTCCAAGCTGGCCGGCACCATCCGCGGCTCGTACTTCGTCATCAAGGGCGAGTACTAGAGGACGTAAGAAGGGGTATGAGGCAGGCACACATGATTGGCCGCCCCCGCTACGAAGCAGGAAACGGCGCTTTTCACGCGTGAAACGGTCTGGGCTCCATGCCAGCAGTTCCGTGTAAGACTCTTCTCCTCAAGTGCCATCAGCGCCGCCTTAGGGAATGTCGGAGGTGAGACTTAGAGTAATGGCATGAGGGACGGAACCGGTTGGCTGACCAAGCCTGTGATGTTCATATCGTCGTACGCGCCGCTTTTCTTGATGCTAGCCATTCGCTTCGATGACAGCGTTCTCCGCTTAACCTGCTTGGCACTCGGATTAGCGGGAATTTTTGCCTTTCTGATCATTCAACAGCTTCAGAAGTCTGGCCCGGCGCCTGAACACAATGTTGTTCGGGCTGCCCCTGCTGGAAGCGGAGCATCGAGCTACCTCGCCGGTTATTTACTCCCCTTCGTCACAGTACCGAGCCCTACCTTGGGCGACCTCGGAGGCTATGGTCTCTTCCTACTCGTTGCGCTAATCGTCCACGTACGGACCGATATAATCCAAGTGAATCCGATTTTGTTTCTTTTCGGATGGCGGATCTACGCGGTTGAGATCAGCGGCGGCTTCCTGGGTCACTTGATATCCAGGAAGAGAGTGCTCGCTGGAGATAAGGTTAAAGCATATAGGATGACAGACGATATCCTCCTTGCGAGGAACGAATAGCCGCTCCCCGACATGAAAGTAGAGGATCACTTGGTTCAAGGTGACACGCCAAGCACCAATGGCGCACTGCAACTCGTAGTTGTTTGGGCCGCAGGGAAAACGTCGATTGGTCGTTACGTAAAGACGGCCGCTGAAGTGGAGACTGCGCTGCGAGGTCACGCTGAGAATGCCGCTGCAAGTCTAACTGACGGCGCAAGTTACTCTCCGGATACGTCTATGGAAGACAACAGCCATCTGGAAGCATCCTTAGATGAACTGTTCGATACTGGCCTCTTGGGCGAACTCACCAAGGCTTCCTCTCTGACCCTAGCCACCGAGGATGAGCTTCGAACGAAACCGCTCCTTTGTCACGCAGTAATCATTGGTGATGGCGAAGATAGGACCATTTTTGTCAAGAAGCGTTCACCAATTCAGCTGGCCAGAAAGTCCGTCGTGGCCCTATTGGTCAACGATAATCTAGACCGTGTCGTCTCTCCGATCTTTGCTTTTGAGGACCGATACGATGCGATCATCACAACTAACAAGGTGTATGTCCTTAACAAGGATGCATTTGAAGGGTTGTTTAAAGAATCCCAAGCAGTTTTGGCCAAGACAGATGAGTGGGTCAAGGAACTGGTGGATGCCATACCGATGACGCAAGGCAGTTCGCAAACCCTGGAAACAACACTCAAAAAGAACCAGTTCCTTCGGAAGAAGTTCCTTGCTGTCAAACAACGACCGCATGTCTTGAGCATGACCCCCGATGCGCTTCGTGGTGAAATCCAGCGTCACGGCTACGATCTGGCCGACCTCATGGAAGGAGATGATCTGAAAGTGACCGAACAAAACGTTAAGATTATTCTCCAACTGCTCAATGAGGATCTATTTAGTGGCGGATTCTCGCAAGATCGCTATGCCGCGGGCAGCAAGCGAACCGTCTCTTAGCCGCCCACTCAACTGACCGTCACCAAAAATATGTGTGATGCAATAGTGGCCGATAAGTCCACCTGTGCAGTTGCGATTTAGTTCGCTGTCTTTGATGGATGCTATTTGGTCCGGCCCAGTTCTAAACCTCCGCCACGGGCGCCGCGAACTGGGCCTCGTACAGCCGGGCATACGCGCCGCCGGCTTCCAGCAGTGAGGCGTGGGTTCCCTGCTCCACGATCTGGCCGGCCTCCATCACCAGGATGAGGTCGGCGTCGCGGATGGTGGAGAGCCGGTGGGCGATGACGAACGAGGTCCGGTCGGACCGCAGCGCGCTCATGGCCTTCTGTACCAGCACCTCGGTGCGGGTGTCCACGGAGGACGTCGCCTCGTCCAGGATCAGTACCGACGGCCGGGCCAGGAACGCCCGGGCGATGGTCAGGAGCTGCTTCTCCCCCGCGGACACATTAGAACCCTCGTCGTCGAGCACGGTGTCGTAACCCTGCGGCAGGGACCGGACGAAACGGTCCACGTAGGTCGCCTTCGCCGCCTCCAGGATCTCGGCCTCCGTGGCAGAGGGCCGGCCGTAGGCGATGTTGTCCCGGATGGTTCCGCCGAACAGCCAGGTATCCTGCAGCACCATGCCCATCCGCGAGCGCAGCTCGTGCCGGGACATCAGCGCCACGTCCACCCCGTCCAGGGTGATCCGGCCGGCGTCGAGCTCATAGAAGCGCATCATCAGGTTCACCAGCGTGGTCTTGCCCGCCCCGGTGGGCCCCACGATCGCCACCGTCTGCCCCGGCTCGGCCACCAGCGACAGGTCGGAGATCAGCGGCTTATCCGGCGAGTACGCGAAGGACACGTCCTCGAACACCAGCCGCCCGCGCGTCGACTCCGGCGTGACCGGCGCGTCAGGGTCGGTCAGCTGCTCCTCGGTGTCCAGCAGCTCAAACACCCGCTCGGCCGACGCTACGCCGGACTGCAGCAGGTTCGCCATCGAACCCAGCTGGGCCAGCGGCTGGGTGAACTGCCGCGAGTACTGGATGAACGCCTGCACATCCCCCAGCTGCATCGCACCGGACGCAACCTGCAGGCCGCCCACCACGGCGATCCCCACATAGACCAGGTTCCCGATGAACGTCATGGTCGGCATGATCAGCCCGGAAATGAACTGCGCGCCGAAGCTTGCCTGGTACAGCTCCGCGTTCTTCTGCCGGAACGTCTCCTCCACCTCGCGCTGCCGGCCGAACACCTTCACCAGCGCGTGCCCCGTGTACGTCTCCTCGATCTGGCCGTTCAGCTCGCCGGTGTTCTTCCACTGCGCCACGAACAGCTTCTGCGAGCGCTTGGCGATCAGCGCCGTCGTCACCAGGGTCAGCGGAATGGTCACCAGCGCGATGATCGCCAGCGTGGGCGAGAGGATCACCATCATCACCAGCACCCCGGCCACGGTCAGCAGCGAGGTCACCGCCTGGCTGATCGACTGCTGCAGGCTCTGGGAGATGTTGTCCACGTCGTTGGTGACGCGGCTGAGCAGCTCGCCGCGCTGCACGGTGTCGAAGTAACGCAGCGGCAGCCGGTTGATCTTCGCCTCGATCCGCTCGCGCAGCCGGTACACGGTCCGCTGCACCACGCCGTTGAGGATATATGCCTGCATCCACATGAACGCGGACGCCAGCACGTACAACGCCAGCGCCCACAGCAGCACCGAGGACAGCGCGGTGAAGTCAATCCCGGTGCCCGGCGTCAGGTTCATGGCGCCGAGCATGTCCGCCTTCTGGTTCTCCCCCGCGGCGCGGAGCCGGTCGATTAGCTGGTCCTTGGTCACCCCGGCGGGCAACTGCTTGGAGACGACGCCGGCGAAGATCAGGTTGGTGCCCTCGCCCAGGAGCCGGGGCCCGATCACGGAGAACGTCACGCTCACGACGGCGAGGAGCAGCACCAGCGCCAGCCAGAGTCGTTCGGGGCGGAGTTCGCCCAGCAGCCGCTTCGCGGACGGGCCGAAGTTCATCGCCTTCTCCGCGGGGACGTTCATTCCGGCGAAGGGGCCGCCGCGGCCGGGGCCGCCGGCGGGGCGGGGAATGCGCAGCGGGGCGTCCTTGCCGGCTCCGGTTCCTCCGGCACCGCCGAGGGTAGGAGCGCCGCCGGGTCGCGGACCGCCCGGGCCCGGCCCGCCCGCGGACCCGCCGGGACCGCCAGCACCGCCGCCCGCCGTCGGGGTCTGGGATTCGACCTTGCTCATACCGCCTCCTCCGCCGCGAGCTGGGAGTTCACAATCTCGTTGTACGTCTCCGAGGTCTCCAGCAGCTCCTCGTGCGTGCCCTGCGCGACGATCCGGCCGTCGTCGAGCACCAGGATCCGGTCCGCGTCCGCGATGCTGGAGACCCGCTGGGCGATGATCACCAGGGTGGCACCGGCGGTGTGCTGCTTGAGCGCCTGCCGCAGCCGCGCGTCCGTGGCGGTATCCAGCGAGGAGAACGAGTCGTCAAAGATGTACAGCTCGGGCCGTTTCACCAGCGCCCGCGCGATGGCGATTCGCTGCCGCTGCCCGCCGGAGACGTTGGTGCCGCCCTGCGAAATGGGCGCATCCAGGCCGCCCTCCATCTCGCGGACGAAATCCTCGGCCTGGGCAATGGCCAGCGCCTGCCAGAGTTCATCCTCGGTGGCGTCGGGCTTGCCGTAAAGCAGGTTGCTGCGGACCGTGCCGGAGAACAGGTACGGCTTCTGCGGGACCAGGCCGATGTGCCCCCAGAGCAGGTCCGGGTGCAGCTCGCGGACGTCCACGCCGTCGATCCGGACCGAGCCGGAGGTGGCGTCGAAGAGCCGCGGCATCAGGTTCACCAGGGTGGTCTTGCCCGAACCAGTGGAGCCGATGATTGCCGTCGTCTGCCCCGCCCGGGCGGTGAAAGTGACGTCGGAGAGGACCGGGGCCTCGGCACCCGGGTAGGCGAACCCGACGTCGCGCATTTCCAGCTCGCCGCGGGCGCTGCCGGCGAGGCTGACCGGCTGCGCGGGCGGGCGGACGCTGGATTCGGTGCCCAACACCTGCCCGATCCGGTCCGCGGAGACGGCGGCGCGCGGGATCATGACCGCCATGAACGTGGCCATCATGACCGACATCAGGATCTGCATGAGGTAGCTCAGGAACGCGATCATGGTGCCCACCTGCATGGACCCGTCCTCAATCCGGTACGCGCCGAACCAGATCACCGCCACGGAAGAGACGTTGAGGACCAGCATCACCGACGGGAACGCCAGCGCCATCAGCCGGCCGGCGCGCAGGGCGGTGTCCGTGACGTCCGCGTTGGCCCGGCCGAAGCGCTCCGTCTCGATATCCTCCCGGACGAACGCGCGGACCACGCGGATGCCGGTGAGCTGTTCGCGCAGCACCCGATTCACCGTGTCGATCCGGGTCTGCATCAGCCGGAACAGCGGCACCATCCGGCTCACGATCAGGCCCACCGCCAGCAGCAGCACCGGGACGCTGACGGCGATCAGCCAGGACAGCTGCACGTCCTGCCGGATGGCCATGATGACGCCGCCGATGCTGAGCATGGGCGCGGTGACCATCAGTGTGGCGGACATCAGCACCAGTTGCTGGACCTGCTGGACGTCGTTGGTGGAGCGGGTGATCAGGCTGGGCGCGCCGAACCGGGTGACCTCCTGTTCGGAGAATTCGGCCACCCGGGTGAAGATCGCCCCGCGCACGTCCCGGCCCAGCGCCATTGCGGCCTTCGCGCCGAAGTAGACGGCGGCGATGGTGCAGGCGATCTGCAGCAGCGTGATCATCAGCATCTGGCCGCCGGTGCGCAGGATGTAGTCCGTGTCCCCGCGCGCCACGCCCTGGTCGATGATGTCCGCGTTCAGGGTGGGCAGGTACAGCGAGGCGATGGAGGCGGCCAGCTGGAAGACGACGACGGCGAGCAGCAGCGCGCGCTGCGGCCGAAGGTATTGGACGAGCAGTTTCCAGAGCATCCGGTCTCCACTTCTGAAAGCGCCACTCGCAGCGTCCCCACGCGCCGCTGGTTCGAACGCCAGTTTACGTCCGGATGCTGGGCGTGAACCGGGTTCCTCTCAGGGCGGACGTACCGCTGAAACCGCCCGGATCAGCGAGCCGCCGTCGCCCCCGTGGAATGAGCAGGGCCTCCGGGTGCTTGTGCTCCACGCAGGCCAGGAATAGCCTCCCAACCAGCGTTACATCACCACACGGGAGGCATTCCATGCTGAAGCAGGTCGCGGAGGACGTTCTGGTGCACGTGAGCGAGTTCCTCCAGAGCAACTCCGTGATCGTCCAGGGCCGCGAGGGGGTTCTGCTGATCGACCCCGGCATCACGCGCACCGAACTGGCCGGCCTCGCGCACGACGTCCGTGAGCTGGGCCAGCCCGTCGTGGCAGGCTTCGCCACGCACCCGCAATGGGACCACGTCCTCTGGCACGAAGCCTTCGGCGACGCGCCCCGCTACGGAACGGCCCGGTGCGCGGCTTCGCTGCAGGCCTTGCTGTCCACGGGGGACTGGCAGGACCGCGTAGCCGGTGTCCTGCCGCCGGAGTTCGCCGACGAGATCCCGATGGAGCTGTTCGGGCTCATCACCGGCCTGCCCGACAACGCATCGCACCTTCCCTGGGACGGGCCCTCCATCCGCATCATCGAGCACCGGGCCCACGCCCGGGGCCATGCGGCGCTGCTCATCGAGGACCGCCGCATCCTGGTTGCAGGCGACATGCTCTCCGACGTCCTGACGCCGTTCCTCGACCTCAACGCCGAGGATCCCATCGCCGACTACCTCGCAGCGCTGCAGCTGTTCGACGGCGTGGCCGACAATGTCGACGCCGTCATCCCCGGGCACGGCTCGGTGGGCGGGGCCGGGCAACTGCGGCAACGGATCAGCCGGGACCGCGCCTACGTGGAGACCCTCCGCGACGGCGGCGCGCAAGGCTCGCCCGGAAGTACCGACTAGGAGGCTGGGTCGGCGTCCTGTTGTGCAGGCTGACGGCCGCCGGCGGCGCGGCCTTCGTGGCCGCCGTCGTGCTTCTTCCCAAAGGGCAGCACCTTGAGCAGCGGCGTCAGCACGGCCATGACCACCAGGCCCCAGGCGAGTCCCAGGACGGCCGAACACAGGGTGTTCACCAGCCAGGCAAGGAACCCGCCCACCACGGCGACCCCGGCGACGGGGTGCTCGAGGGCGTGGACCAGGTCGTAGGGGCCATGCCAGCCGAGGTCGTGGGCGCCCTGCAGCATGATGTGCCCGCCCACCCACAGCATGGCGCCCGTTCCGATGACGGTGATGGTGGTCAGCACCTTCGGCATCCCCCGGACCAGCAGCTCGCCGAAGCGCTTCGAGCCGGCGGAGTCCTTGGTGGTCAGGTGCAGGCCGATGTCGTCCATCTTGACGATCAGCGCGACGGCGCCGTACACGGCCGCGGTGATGGCGATGGCGACGGCCACCAGGACGACGGCGCGGACCCAGAGGGATTCGGCCGCTACCTCGTTCATGGCGATGACCATGATCTCGCAGGACAGGATGAAGTCGGTGGTGATGGCGCCCTTGGTGACCTTTGCTTCGGCCTCCGGGCCCCGGTCCACCGCCGGGGTGTCCTCGTCCGCCTCGTGCTGGCCGCGGAGCTTGTGCCAGATCTTCTCGGCTCCCTCGTAGCAGAGGTAGGTGCCGCCAGCCATGAGGATGAACGGGATGATCCACGGGATGAAGGCGCTGATGAGCAGCAGGGCCGGCAGGATGATCAGGAGCTTGTTGCGCAGCGAACCCCGGAAAATCTCCCAGATCATCGGCAGTTCGCGGGACGGGTCCGCGCCGGACACGTACTGCGGGGTCACGGCGGCGTCGTCAATTACGACGCCGGCGGCCTTGGCACCGGCTTTGGCCGCGCCCGCCGCGACGTCGTCCACCGAGGCGGCGGCGATCCTGGCCAAGGCGGCGATGTCGTCCAGCAGGGCGACCAGACCGCCGCTCACCGGGCGCTTCCGGGCTGTCGAGAGTCAGAAGGAAGGTCGCGGCAGCCTCTGTCCAGGCACGTTGTCGGCATCTCCGAAGTATATGCGGGCGCCTCCTCAGACGCGGAGCCAGCGGAGGCCGTGCGGCTCCAGGGTCAAGCCGTCCCGGAGGGTGACCCGTCCGCCGCCGATGAGGTCCTCGGCCGTGTCCGGCATCCCGCCGAGCGTCGCGGCGTCGAGGTGCTGGGCGGTGTCGCCGAAGTTGGCGAGCACCAGGATGGTGGATTCCCCGCCGCCGGCAGTCCCCGGGCGCTGGTAGCCCAGCATGTGCGGGTTGTGGGTGTGGAACGGGATCAGGCGGCCGCCCGCGAACTCGGGGGTCCGCCGTCGTACGTCGATCAGGTGGGTCAGCCCGGCGAAGATCTTCCCGGCGTCCGTTGCCGGGTCCGTCCGTTCGGCGTACCGCTCCGCCGGGTACTCCGGACGTCCCACCCAGCGGCTGTCCTCGGCCTTGGCCGGGTCCTGGCGGTAGGCGTAGTCGTTCAGCTGCCCCACCTCGTCGCCCAGGTACAGCAGCGGGATGCCGCCGGTGCTGAGGACGATCGAGTGGGCCAGCAGGATCCGTGCGACGGCGGACGGGTCCCCCGCCTCGAGCCCGGCGAGGGACGCCGTCGTGCCCGAGACGCGGCAGTCCCCGGTGCGGGGGTTGTCCTGGAACGGCACTCCGCGGGCGAAGCTGCCCGGGAACCGGTTGACGAAGAAGGCGTTGAGGAAGCTGCGGTGATCGTGGCCGTTGATGCCGAATTCCGCCGCGTCCTCGTCGGAGAAGGTCCAGCCGATGTCGTCGTGGCTGCGGACGTAGTTCACCCAGGCGGTACCGTCCGGAATGTGGTGGCGGCGTTCCAGGGCCTGGGCCAGCAGGTTCACCTCGCGGGTGGCCAGGGTGTTCCAGATCAGGGCCATCTGCAGCGGGTTGTAGCTGAGCTGGCACTCCCCCGGGCTGATGTACTGCACCACCTCGTCCGGGTGCACGATCGCCTCGGACTTGAACAACAGCGACGGCGCCGCGAGCCGGCACACGGCGTTGAACGCCTGCAGCAGCAGGTGCGCCTCCGGCAGGCTCTCGCACGGGGTGCCCAGCTGCTTCCAGATGAACGCCACCGCATCCATCCGCACGATGTCCACGCCCTGGTTGGCCAGGTAGAGCATTTCCCCGGCCATGGCGCGGAACACCCGCGGGTTGCGGTAGTTCAGGTCCCACTGGAAGGAGTGGAAAGTAGCCCAGATCCACCGCCCGTCCTCCAGCTGGATGAAGGAGCCGGGGTGGTCGTCCGGGAAGATCTCCCGCACGGTCTCCTCGTACGCGTCAGGCATGGTTCGGTCCGGGAAGATCAAGTAGAAATCCTCGAAGCCGGGTTCCCCGGCCACGGCCTTGCGCGCCCAGTCGTGTTCGTTGGAGGTGTGGTTGAAGATGAAATCCACCACCAGGGCGATGCCGTTCTCCCGGAGTTCGCGGGCGACGGCGGCCAGCTCGGCCATGGTGCCGAGGTTGGGGTTCACGTCGCGGTAGCTGGAGACGGCGTAGCCGCCGTCGGAGTTCTCCTCCGGGGCGCGGAACAGCGGCATCAGGTGCAGATAGGTCAGGCCCAGCTCCCGGAAGTACGGGATCCTGGAGCGCAGGCCGGAGAGGTCGCCGGCGTAGAGGTCCACGTAGCAGACGCCGCCCAGCATCCCGTTGGACTGGAACCAGTCCGGGTCAGCCGCACGGGCCGCGTCCAGCGCCTTCAGGTCAGCCGGCCGGTCCTGCCAGGACGCCGCGGCGTCGAGGACCAGCTGCCGCAGTTCGGCGTCGCCGTCCGGGCCGTAGATCCGCCGGAACAGGGACTCCAGCCGCGGGAACTCGGCGTCGAACCGCTCCCGGAAGTCGTTCCAGTCCCGGTCCGTGGTGCCGGGCCGGCGGGCGGCGGCCAACTCGGGGGCCAAGGTTGCGCGGATGCTGTCTCCGGGCACGGTTCCGGGGGAGGTGGTGGGCGGCACGGTGCTCCTTCGCTGCGGTGGCGGCCGACGGCGTGTGCGGCCCTGGAGATAAGGCTGTGGCCTGGGCGTGGCGTTGTCCATCCCGGACCGCGGTCCGGGCGTCAGAATCTGTGGCGATGGTCACGATGGCCAGGCGATCGTCAGCCTGATTACTACCTCCACCGCGCGCCGGTTCGACCCAGCCTCCCCGATGGCGTAGACATGAGGACCATGACCTCTACCCAGACACCGTCTCCGCTGGAAACCCCGGCGGCGGCTTCCGCCCACGCAGCACTCTTTTCCGAACCCGAGGTCGTCACCGCCGTCGTCGTTCCCGGCCTGGATCCGTCCAAGGTCGCGGCGCAGTTCTCCGACCCGCTGTAGCCTGCGCCTGGCGGGCTTCCTAGGTTGAAGCCGGCCAGTCGGATCCCGCGGCGAGCCACGCACGGTCGATGGCTGCCAGGGCGTCAGCGTCCAGGGGGCCGCCGGCCGCCGCCGCGATGTTGTGGCGCAGGTGCTCCAGCTTGGCCGTCCCCGCGATGGCAGTGTGCACGCCGGGCGCATACGCCGTGAACCGCAGGGCGAATTCGGCCCAGTCCAGGGCCCCGGGGTCCAGCTCGAGGGCCCGGAGCCGTTCCCAATAGAGCTCGGCGTAGTTCCCCACCGGCCGCTCTGGGAAGCGCCAGGGCGCGTTCGCGATCGGACGCTTGGCGATCACGCCCAGTTCGGGCCTCTTGCCCACGACGTTGCGCAGGTTCCACTGATCGGCGATGTTGACGCTGGTTTCGATCGCGCCGAACCGGCCCGACTCTGCCGCGAAGGCCAGCGCCTCGTTGTCTCCGCTGTAGCCGGCAACGCCGATCTTGCCGTCCGCGACGGCCTGGTCCAGGGTGTCCTGCAGGTCTCCGCGCCGCAGCACGTCGAGCGGGCAGGAGTGCAGGTAGAAGATGTCCAGGCGTTCGGACTGCGTCAGGCGCAGCGACCGTTCAATGCTCTCCCGCACGCTGCCCGGCGACCAGTCCCGTTGGCCGTTGATCTTCGGGCCGCCCTTGGTGGAGAGCACGAATTCGTCCCGCCGGTGGCCAAGGTGCCGGCCGATGCGCTCCTCGCTCAGCCCGTAACTGGCCGCCGTGTCAATCAGCGTGACACCCAGATCCAGTGCCCCGTTGAGCACGTCAGCGGCATCGCGCTCGGTGACGTCGGATTCCCCGATCTGGCCGGCACCGAGCCCCACGATGGAGACGTTCAATCCGGTATCGCCGAACGGCCTGGTCTCCAGCACTGTCGCTCCCTTGTCTCCGGCCATGCCCACCCCCGCGGGGTGGGCCGGTCACCAGTCTCTTGGGGAAGCGTTGGCACTCCCCGCCCTCAGGCTATCCGCCGTGCACCGCAGACCGGGCACGGCGGACAGCCTGGGGGACGCCCGTCCTAGTTGGTGGTGAGAACCACGCGGAAGCGGGCCTTGCCGGACATCATGTGGTCGAAGCCCTCCGCCGCCTTCTCCAGCGGGTAGGTCTCGATCATCGGGCGGACCCCGGTGAGGGCGGAGAAGCGGAGGGTGTCCTCGGAGTCCTTCGCGGTGCCGGAGGCGTGGCCGTTGACGGAGCTGCTGCCCATCACCAGGCTGGCCGCACTGACCTCCAGGTTTTCGTGCGGGACGCCCAGGACCACCAGGCGGCCGCGCGGGGCGAGGCCGCCGACGGTGCCGGACATCGCCGCGGCGTCCGTGACGGTGGCGAGGACCACCTTGGCGCCGCCGAGCTTCTTCAGCTCCTCGGCGACGTCGGATGAGGTGCTGTCGATGTAGTGGTGCGCGCCGAGCTCCTTGGCGAACGATTCCTTCTCCGAGCCGCGGGCGATCGCGACGACCTCGAAGCCCATCTTGGCGGCGAACTGCACGCCCAGGTGGCCCAGGCCGCCCAGGCCCAGGACGGCGACGACGTCGCCCGCGCGGGCGCCGCTGTGCCGCAGGCCGTTGAAGGTGGTGACGCCGGCGCACATCAGCGGCGCGGCCTCCTCGAAGCTCAGCCCCTCCGGGATGGCGGCCAGGGCGTCGGCCGGAGCCACGAGGTACTCGGCGTAGCCGCCGTCGGCGCTCAGGCCGGTGGTCTTGCCCACCGAGCAGGTGATGAAGTCGCCGCGGCGGCAGGAATCGCACTCGAAGCAGGCGCCGCCGAACCAGCCGACGCCCACGCGCTGGCCGGCTTCCCAACGGGTGACGCCCTCGCCCACGGACTCGACCGTACCGGCAACCTCGTGGCCGGGGACGCGGGGGTAGGAGGACGCGAAACCGGCCGCGGCCATGGCGTCGGAGTGGCAGATACCGCTGGCGTGGACCTTGACCAGGACATGGCCGCGGGGAACCTCGGGGATGTCACGGTCAACGGTCTCGAAGGAGGAGCCGGGGGCTGCAAACTGGATGGCTTTCATGGGGGTGCCTTTCCATAGTTCTCGATGGCGGCCCGGGTGGGGAGAGCCGGGCCGTTCAGTCATGCGGGGGCACACGGCAACGGTGCCGGCCGGCCGTCATGGCCAACCGGCACCGCGATAACCGCGCGTCCGACCGTCAGTTTACGACCGGAGGCTGGGCGCGGGCAGGGTGGAATTTGTCCTAGTGCACGAGTGCCGGCTGCGGCGCCTTGACCGGCTCCGCCGGGTGCCCGGCGGCGGGGGTCGCGACGGCGCCCGCCGGGGCTTCGGTGCCGTGCCCGGCGTCGGCTGCCACGCTGCCGCCCGCAGGAGCCTCGGTGCCGTGCCCGGCGTCGGCCGCGTCGCCGTCGGCCTCGGTGGGAACGAACCCGGCCTTGAGCTCGCGGTGCAGGGTCACGGTGTCCAGCGACTTCTGCCACTTGGCGACGGCGATGCAGGAGACGATGTTGCAGACCGTGCTGGTCAGGGCGCGGGCCTCGCTCATGAAGCGGTCGATGCCGACGATCAGGGCCACGCCGGCCACCGGGAGGGTGGGCATGACGGTCAGGGTCGCCACCAGGGCCACGAAACCGCTGCCGGTCACGCCCGCCGCACCCTTGGAGGTCAGGAGCATCATGCCGAGCATCACCAGGATCTGGCCCCAGCTGAGCTGGATGTCGCACGCCTGGGCTATGAACATGGAGGCGAGGGTCAGGTAGATGGCCGTGCCGGAGAGGTTGAAGCTGTAGCCGGTGGGGACCACCAGGCCCACGACGCTGCGGTCGCAGCCCACCCGCTCCAGCTTGGAGAGCAACCGCGGCAGCACCGGTTCGCTGGAGGAGGTGGCCAGGACGATGAAGAACTCGTCCTTGAAGTAGCGCAGGGTCTGCCAGAGGCTGAAGCCGGAGATCCGGGCGAGCAGGCCCAGGCCGACGACGACGAAGACGATGCAGGCGGCGTAGAAGGCCACGATCAGCATGCCCAGGTTGCCGATGGAGTGCGCGCCGTACTTGCCGACGGTGAAGGCCATGGCACCGAAGGCACCCAGCGGGGCGACCTTCATGATGTAGCCGAAGACCACGAAGAGCATCTTGTTGAAGCTGTTCACCACGGTCAGGGCCACCTGGCCGGGGGCGCCGAGCTTGCTGAAGGCGAAGCCGCAGAGCATCGCGATGACCAGGACGGGCAGCACCTCACCGTCGGCGAAGGCACCCACGAACGTGGTGGGGATGATGTTCAGGAAGAAGTCCACGGGGTTGCTGCTGGGCAGCTGGCTGGTGTATTTCGCGGCCACCGAGGAGTCCAGGTGCGCCGGGTTGATGTGCATGCCGGTGCCGGGCTGGATGATCATCACCGCGGCGAGGCCCAGGGCCAGGGCCACCGCGGTCAGCGCGTAGAACAGGCCGAGGGAGCGGAGCAGGGTGGGCCGGACCTGCTTGGTATCCGTCAGGGAGGTGATGCCGCCGACGATCGTGCAGAAGACGATCGGGGCGATCATGAACTTCACCAGTTTGACGAAGCCGTCGCCGATCGGTTTCAGCCCGGCGCCGAGGTCCGGCCAGAGGGAGCCCACCAGGACGCCGAGGGCGACGCCGATGAGGACCTGGACGTAGAGATGCCCGAGGATGGATTTGATCTTCATTGAACAACTTCCTTGCTGAATGCGGCCCTCTCATGATGACAGGGCAACAGGTACGGGTGCTAGGCGGAGATGCCAGATGTCCTGGCGACGTCAATATCGGCCGTAGCGAGGTGCCGGGCCGCGCGGTGCAGCGCGACTTCGGTGATGGAGCCGTCGTCCCCGGCGACGACTTCCGTGGTGACCACGCCGGCGGGGGTGCCGATGCGCAGCAGACGGGAGGTGCCCGGCGCGAGCTCCGGGGCCTGGCGGAGCAGCCCGGCCGGAACGGAGCCTGGCAGGGCCGTGGCCAGGGAGACGGCCACCGCGGAGGTGAGGCCGATGGCCGGGTGCGGAGCGAGCATGGACAGCATGCGGACCCGCAGGTCATGCGCGTCCGCGGGGACCAGGGTGCCGTCCGCGGCGGTGTAGTCGCCCGGTTCGTCGACGACGCCGACCTTGGGTACGGCGTTCTGCGGCGGGTCCTCGGGCTTCCGCAGGCCCATCATCAGGCCCGCCGCGGCCCGGGCCGCCACCAGGGTTCCGAGCTGCCCGGCGAGGTTGCCGGTCATGTCGGAGAGGTCCACGCCGGCCTGGTCCGCCGGAATCAGGACCGCGGGGGCACCGGCGTCCACCAGAGTGGCCGCCACGGAGCGTGGGCCGAGGTCGATACTGTCCGCCGGGGCGTCGGTGGGCAGGACGGCGCCGGTGCTGCGGCCCCAGGGGCCGTGGAAGGACAAGCTGACGGGGACGCCGACAGCGGAGCTGCCGGGAACCCGGGCCAGTCCGGACTTCGGGACGGTCCCGCCCGGGGTGGGGACGGTGCCGCTGAGCACGGCGCCGGTGTTGAGGTTGCGCATCCGGACCCGGGTGAGTCCGTCCGCGGCGGGGACGATGCCCGTCTGCACGGCGAACAGGGCGATAGCGGTGGCGCAATTGCCGCAGTTGGAGCCGAGCTCCACTGTCCGGTCACCGATCCCCACTTGGGCGAACAGGTAGTCCAGGTCCGTGTCCTCCCCCGGGGTGGCCCAGATGACGGCCGCCTTGGAGGTGGTGGAGGTGCCGCCGCCGACGCCGTCGAGCTGCCGGGCGTCCGCCGCGCCGAACGCGTCAGCGAGCAGTTCGCGGATCTCTTCCCGGTTGGTGGCGAACAGGGCGACGTCTTTCGCGTCGAACAACCAGCATTTGCTGGTCCCGCCCCGATACCAGTGGCCTCGCAGTCCCACGGTGTTCTCCTTCATGTGGTGCAGATGGTTCATCGCGCATCCCTGCGCTTCCCTCTCTACGATCCGGCAGCGGAGGCTTCAGCACAATCACGATAAATTCCACACCTATTCACTTTTGCTAAAGTCAGGGAATGGCAAAGCTTGATCTTCACCGGCTCCACCTGCTCCGCGAAGTGCACCGTTCCGGGTCCCTGACCTCCGCGGCGGCGGCCCTGTCCTTCACCACTTCCGCCGTCTCGCAGCAGATCGCGAAGCTCGAACACGAGGTGGGCGTCTCCCTGGTGGACCGGCAGCCGCGCGGCGTTGTCCTGACCGAGGCAGGGCTGGCGCTCGTGGGCTACGCGGACAGCATCGACCGCACCATTGAGGCGGCCCGGGCGGAAATGGACGAGTTCGCCGGACTCCGCCGGGGACAGCTGCGGATGGGCACCTTCCCCACGGTGGGCGCCTCGCTGATGCCGGATGTGGTGCTGGCGTTCCGGGCCCGGCACCCGGACGTGGCAGTGACGGTGATCAGCGCCCGGCGCGAGGGGCTGCTGGAGTCGCTGCGCCGGCGCGACGTCGAGCTGACCCTGCTCTGGGACTACCCGTGGCAGGAGATCGCGGACGAGGACCTCTCCCTGGTCCGGCTGATGAACGACCCCACCATGCTGCTGGTGCAGCGCGACCACCCCCTGGCCGGGAAGAAGTCGGTGCGGATCGAGGCCCTGCGGGACCAGGAGTGGATTGTCCGGGATGAGCACCCTGTGGCGGACGTGCTCCGGCGCGTCTGCCGCGAGGCCGGGTTCGAGCCCCGGATCGCCTTCGACGCCAACGACTACCAGGAGACCCAGGGCATGGTGGCGGCGGGGATCGGAATCGCCCTGGCCCCACAGCTCGCGCTCAGCGCCCTGCGGCCCGACGTCGTCGCCGTTCCCCTCGCCGGCGCCCCGAAACGCCGGATCCTCCTGGCCCAGCTGGCCAACCGCAGACTGAGCCCGGCGGCGCAGCAGGCGGCCGCGGTCTTCCGGTCGACGGCGAAGCGCCGGGCCGCGGGGCGTATAACGGAGATACCGGCAACCGAGGAGCAGGCATGACCGCAACGCCTTCCGTCATCGTCTTTGACGTCAACGAAACCCTGTCCGACATGTCGCCGATGGGCGGTCGCTTCGAGGAGGTGGGAGCGCCGGTGGAGCTGGCAAAGCTCTGGTTTGCCTCCCTGCTGCGCGACGGCTTCGCACTGGCCGCGGCCGGTAGCAACCAGGGCTTCGCCGCGATCGGCGCGGCCGTCCTCCGCGAGTTGTTCGCCCGTGCTGAGTTGAACCGTCCGCTGGACGACGCGGTGCAACACGTGATGGACGGTTTCGGCAGCCTGGATGTCCACTCCGACGTCCCCGACGGGATCCGGTCTCTGGCCGACGCCGGGTACCGGCTGGTCACGCTCAGCAACGGTTCGGCGCGGATCGCCGGGAAACTGCTGGACGACGCCGGGATCCGGGAGTCGTTCGAGGCGCTGCTCTCGGTGGAGGACGCGCCCGCCTGGAAGCCTGCGCGGGCGTCCTACGAGTACGCGGCCTCCAGGTTAGGCGTGGAGCCGGGAGAAATGCTGCTGGTGGCCGTGCACCCGTGGGACATCCACGGCGCCGCCCGGGCCGGCCTCCGGACCGCGTGGTTGAACCGGTCCGGCGGCGGCTACCCCGCCCACTTCGAGGCGCCGGACATCACCGTGGCGGCTCTGACCGAACTTCCCTCCGCGCTGGCGCCCGCCCGGGGCATACTGTGAGCATGAAATTCACCACCACAATCCAGGGCAGCGGCACCAAGACAGGCATCGTCGTGCCGCAGGAAGTGGTCGACGCACTGGGCGCCGGACGGAAACCGCCCGTGGTGGTCACCATCAACGGCGCCAGCTACCGCAGCAGCATCGCGGTGATGGGCGGGCAAAACATGATCGGCGTCAGCGCCGCCAACCGGGCCCTGACGGGCGTGGCCGGCGGCGACACCGTGGAGGTCGACGTCGAGGTGGATACCCAGCCCCGCGTCGTCGAGGTCCCGGAGGACCTGGCCGCCGCGCTGGAGGCGGACCCGGAGGCGAAGGCGTTCTACGCGACGCTCAACTACAGCAGCCAGCGCCGGTACGTGGAGCCGCTGGCCGACGCGAAGACCGCGGAGACGCGGGCGCGCCGGGTGGCGAAGGTGGTGGCCGACCTCCGGGCCGGGAAGAAGTAGCAGCCCCAGTGGCGGTTCCCGGCGTCGTCCCATTCCTATCCGTTCGGGACCGCCAAGCCGTAGCGCCGCTGCCCCAGCACGGCCTTGAAGGCTGCGTCCTCCGAGGCGGCGGAGAAGGGGCCGAAGCGCCCCTCTACGGCCCAGCGGGTGTCTTCGTCGATGAGATCCGCGTTGATCCGGGCCCCGCTCATGACCCCATCGGCTGCCGCGGTGACCACCTGCGCCATCGGGTTCGAGACGTTGCCGGCCGCGTACACGCCGCGGACGGCTGTGGCGCCACCCATGGGGTCGGCCTCCACGAACCGGCCTGCCCCCGACGGGTGCGGCTGTGACGTCAGTCCAAGGGACTCAAGAAGGTGGGAGCGGGCCTCCAGCCGGGACGCGACCGCCAACGCCTGGAGGTCGAAGGCGTGTCCCGAGCGGAGGGTGACGCCCCGCAGGACGCCGTCCGCGGCGTCGACCGAGGCCACCGCACCATCCACCACCGTGATGGAGCGTGCCGCCAGCTTTTCCCATTCCTCGTCGGTGGGTTGCAACGTGTCGTTGACGAACAAGGTGATTTCCGGCGACCACTGGCGGAACAGCAAGGCCTGATGCATGGACAGCGGCCCCGTGCCCAGCACCCCGATCCGTTGCCCGCGGATTTCCCAGCCGTGGCAGTAGGGACAGTGCACCACGCCCTTGCCCCACTGCTCCCGGAGCCCTTCGATCGGGGGCAGCTCGTCGGTCAGGCCGGTGGTGACCAGAAGCCGCCGCCCCGAAATCCGGCGCCCGTCGCCGGTCATCACATCGAAACCGTCGGGGGTGCGCCGGGCCGAGACCGCCTCGCCGTCGATCAGCGTACCCCCGTAGGAAAGCACTTCCCGCCGGCCGGCGGCCAGCAGCTCGCCGGGCCTGATTCCGTCCCGGGAGAGGAACCCGTGCACGCCCGCCGCCGGCGCATTGCGGGGGGCACCGGAATCAATGACCACCACCGAGCGCAGCGCCCGGGCCAGGGTGGTGGCCGCGCTGAGACCGGCTGCGCCGCCGCCCACAACCACAACATCACATCGCGTGTTTTCCATACTGCTGAGCCTCTCGATCTGTCGCTAAATCTCCCCGCCTCCGCGGGCGGGGCATAGCAACAGCCTGATACTCCTGCGCATAAACTGGCAAAGAAGTTTGCCATTCTGGCAAACTGGGTGCATGACAAACGACCTCGACGCCGTCCTCGGAGCGGTGGGCCCGCGGCTCAAGGCACTCCGCGTCGAACGAAACCTCACCCTCACCGAGGTTGCCGCCGCCTCCGAGGTGTCCGCCAGCACCCTGTCACGTCTCGAAGCGGGCCAGCGGCGGCCCAATCTGGAGCTCCTGCTCCCCCTCGCGCGGCTCTACGGGGTGCCCCTCGATGACATGGTCGATGCCCCGTCCACCGGGGATCCGAGAATCCACCTCAAGCCCATTACCCACGCCGGGATGACGGCCGTCCCACTCACCCGCCGCCCGGGCGGTTTGCAGGCCTTCAAGATGGTCCTGGAAGGCGACGCCCGCGGGGAGGAACCGGATCCGCGCGTTCACGAGGGCTACGAGTGGCTCTATGTCCTCAATGGCAGGCTGCGCTTGGTCCTGGGCGACAAAGACTTCGAACTGCGCCCAGGCGAGGCCGCCGAGTTCGACACCCACACGCCGCACTGGTTTGCCAGCGCCGACGGCCGGCCGGTCGAGTTGATCAGCCTGTTCGGCCAGCAGGGCGAGCGGATGCACGTTCGCGCCCGGCCGAAGACTGCATCACCCGGGCTCGGGCGGGACGCTTCGAGTCCGGGAGCGGGCTCCTGACGGTCTCCGGTGCGGCCTAGCCGTTCAGCACCACGTTGACGGGCGGTTCGCCGGCCAGCATCAGGTCGATCTGGCGCTGCAGCAGCTTGCCCATCCGGGGGCGCATCGCGGCGGAGGCACCGCCCACATGCGGTGTGATGATGACACCGGGAATCTCCCAGAGCGGGTGGTCGGCGGGCAGCGGTTCGGGATCGGTGACGTCGACGGCGGCGCGGATACGGCCGGCGGAGGTGTGCTTGACCAGCGCGTCGGTGTCAGCCACCGGGCCACGGGCGATGTTGACCAGCAGGGCGCCGTCGGGCATGGCGGAGAGGAACGCGTCGTCAATCAGGTGCCGGGTGGAGTCGCTGAGCGGGACGCCGACAATGACGATGTCGTGCTCTGGCAGCAGGGCGTGGAGTGCGTCGATGCCGTGGATGGGTCCACGGTCATCGGTCCGGGCGCGGCTGGCCACGCGGGTCACCATGGTCTCAAAGGGCAGGAGCCGGTCCTCGATGGCCTTGCCCACGCCGCCGTAGCCCACGATCAGCACGCGCTGGTCCGCCAGGCTGGCGGTGGGCCGACCCTCCCAGCGGCGTTCGCGCTGGTTCTTCAGGATGCGGGGGAACTCGCGCTGGCTGGCCAGGATCAGCGCCAGGGTCAGTTCCGCGGTGGAGGTCTCGTGCACGCTGGCGGCGTTGGCGAAGACGTGACCGTTCGGCAGGAACTCCGCCACGCCGTCGTACCCGATCGACTGGCTCTGCACCAGCCCCGTCTCCACGCCTTCCAGGCCGCGCAGCACCGCCGGGCCGCCCATGTACGGCGGCACCACAATGTCGAGCCGCGGCATGGGCGGTTCGCCGGAGAGGTCCCACTCCAGGACCGTGACGTCCGGGTCCGGGGTGAGGTAGTCGCGCAGGGTGGCATCCGGCAGGGAGACAGTGATTTTCCTAGGCATGGCAGCCAGCCTAACCGTACGGTCCGACCACGGCCCGCAGCGTCCGCCAGGCGGGAAGCTGGGAGTTGGCCCACACCTGTCCGGCCGGGCCGCGTGGGGCGTGGACTTCGCCGCCACCCGGGCCTAGATTCGAGGCATCCCCCGGCCTGCCGCCCAGGCCAGCACGTGAGAGGCCCCGCACCATGGACTCCCCCGCCCCCGGCAAGCCCGCTCCGGAAAGCTCACGGGTGGGTACCGGGGGTCCTGCGGGCAACGGCCGGGTCGGCCCTGGGGTCAGCCCCCGGGTCCGGGCGCGGCGCCGGATCCTGGCGGTGTGGTCCACGACGGCCCTGGTCCTGGCCGGGGCGATCACCGTGGGAACGGTACGCACCGGGCCGGAGCCAAAGACCGACTTCTGGGCCACGCTGAAGAGCCAGCTCCAGCCCCTGCCCGCCCGGGACGTCAAGGTCAACACGCCGCCGCCCGCCGCCGTCGACCTCTCCGGCGAGATCAAGCGGATTCTGGCCGAGAATCCCGACTACCGGATCGGCGTCGTCGTGCAGGACACCCGGGGCGGCGAGCCGCAGCGCTTCGGCGACACCGCCGATTACACCGCCGCCAGCACCGCCAAAATCCTGACCGCGGTGGCGTACTACGCGCTGGTGGAGCGGGGCAAACGCTCGCTGGACACCCCGCTGGGCAGCTACGACGCCGGTTTCCAGATCCAGGCGATGGTCAACACCAGCAGCGACGACTCCTGGCTGCTGCTGATGAACGACATCGGCTACCCGGAGCTGATCAAATACGCGGCATCGATCGGCATCAGCTACGACCCGGAAAAGAACCTGCTAACCCCCGTCGAGATGGCGTCACTGCTCAAGCAGCTTTACGCCGGGCAGTTGCTCAGCCCCGAGCACACCGAGGAACTGCTGGGCTTCATGCAGCACACCAACGACGAGGAACTGATCCCCGCCGCGGTCCCGGAAGGCGTGACGGTCAGCCACAAGTACGGCCTGCTCGAGGGGTTCGTGCACGACGCCGCCGTGCTCAGCTCCGGCAACGCCGCCTACGCCGTGGCGATCTACACCTGGGGCGGATCCGACGCCGACAGCCCGGAGCGGATCGAGGTCTTCCACGAACTGACGACGGCGGTCACCGGGGCGCTGTTCCGGCGCTAGGGGCGGGTGCGACTTGCCTGGTGCGGGCGCTCGATTCAGGGGCGCTCGCACCGGGAGGTCAGCGGCCGAAGAGCTTGGCGAAGAAGCCGGTCTTGGGCTCGTTCTCGTGCCCCTTGCAGCGGTCCGCGGCCTTGACGCCGCGCATCACCTGGTCAACGTGCTGGCCACAGCCAGCCCAGGTGGTCTTTCCGCATTTCCTGCAGGTCACTGCACGGCACATTCGCTACTCCCTTGTTGATGGTCTTCGTAGCTTCAGTATACCCCCGGGGGTATTTTCTGCAAGGTGACGGAACGGCCGGCAGCCACCGGTCGTTGGTTCCCTTCAGTGGGCGCTTCCCTTCAGCGGCGCAGCTGCCCGCAGAGACGTCAGACCGAACAGATCAGAGCACGACAGTACCGAGAGGACCGCTCCATGGCTTACATCAAGGTTGGCACCGAGAACACCACCGACGTCGAGCTTTACTACGAGGATCACGGCAGCGGCCAGCCCGTCATCCTGATCCACGGCTACCCGTTGGATGGCTCATCCTGGGAGAAGCAGACCACTGCGCTGCTCTCCGCAGGCTACCGTGTAATCACCTACGACCGCCGCGGCTTCGGCAAGTCCAGCAAGCCCACCGACGGCTATGACTACGACACGTTCGCCGCCGATCTGGACACCCTGATGAACGGGCTGGACCTGAACGATGCCGTCCTGGTCGGCTTCTCAATGGGCACCGGCGAGGTAGGCCGGTACCTGGGCCGCTACGGCTCCTCCCGGGTGGCGAAGGCCGTTTTCCTCGGCTCGCTGGAGCCCTACCTGCTGCAGGCGGACGACAACCCCGACGGTGTCCCGCAGTCTGTGTTCGACGGCCTGCTCGAAGCGGTCACCGCGGACCGGTACGCGTTCTTCACCGACTTCTTCAAGAACTTCTATAACAGCGACTCCTTCCTGGGCACCCCGCGGCTCAGCGAGGAGGTCATGCGTGCCGGCTGGAATCTGGCCAGCTCGGCCAGCCCCACCGCGTCCGTCGCCGCCCAGCCGACCTGGCTGACAGACTTCCGCGCCGACGTCGCCAAGATCGACGTGCCTTCCCTGATTGTGCACGGCACCGCCGACAACATCCTGCCGATCGATGCCACCGGCCGGCGCTTCGCCAAGGCCCTGCCGAGCGCGGAGTACGTCGAGATCGAGGGCGCGCCGCACGGCATGCTCTGGACCCACGCCGCCGAGGTCAACGAGGCGCTGCTGGGCTTCCTGGCGAAGTAGTTTCCGGCTCTCCGCGCCGGTTCCCGCATTTCGCGACGATTTCGGACCGGGGCGCCCCTGACCCGGGGTGCGCCGGTCCGAATCCGCCGCGGCTTTCCGTTCCCGGCGCGGTAAGAAGTCCCAGGTTGGAGTCAGAAGAGGGCGCCGGTCACCGCGCCGGTGATCTGGTGGATGATGTCGGTCCGCGTGGGGACACTGTCCAGGTCATCGCCCTTGGTGTAGACCACCAGGGCGTAAGCGCGGCCGTCCTTGGCGAGGATACCGGCGTCGTGCAGTTCGCCGCCGAGCAGGCCGTACTTGTGGAACACGGTGATGCCGGCGGGGACGGCGGCCGGGATGAGGGTCTCGTCGTTGGTGTCCTGCATGGTGGACAGCAGCTGGGAGGTGTCCGCGGGGTCCAGCAGCTTGCCGGAGTAGAGGTCGGTCAGGATACGTGCCGTGTCCGCCGGCGCCAGGGTGTTGCTCTCCGGCGTGTACTGGATGCCCAGCGCGGACGCGTAGTCGGAGAGGTTGCTGTGGCCGATCGCGTCCATGATCAGCGACCACGAGTCATTGTCGCTTTGCTGGATCATCGCCTGGAGCTGGAAGCCGGCGGAGTAGGCGCCAAGTGTTCCGGTCAAGGTCGCCTCGCCGGTTTCCACCAGGTGGTAGTAGGCGGCCGCGGCCAGGACCTTCGCGGTGCTGGCGGCTTCGAACTGCTCCTCCACGCCGTATTGGTGCATCGCATCGCCGGCTGTGATGTCCTGCAGCGCGACGCCGATTTGGTACTCCGGGTTGGCGTCGATGATGGCGTTGATCTTCGCGTCGAGGCCGGCGTCGATCGTGCCAGCAGGGGTGGCAGTGGAAGCGGCTGCTGCGGGAGCGGCTGAAGTGGGAGCAACTGTCGGAGCAGCAGCGGCGGGGGACGCGGGGGCCGGCGTTGCCGGGGACGCGGGGGCAGCGGCGTTCACCGTCGGGGCGGCCGCAGCCACGGGCGACGACGGCGCCACGCCGGAGTTTGCGAGGGCATGGATGCCGGTGGTCAGCAGCGCGCCCAGCAGGAGGGTCGAGCCCGCCAGGACGACAGCCCGTCGGAGCCGGAAAGTCCGGGAGGGCAGCGTCCCGGGTCTGCGGGCCGACGTGGTGGTGCGGCCCTTCCGGGACGTGCTGTTTTCCATGGGGACAAGCTAGCCCTCGAAGCTATGCCGGAGCTATGAAACGGCTGGAGCTTGGCCGCCCGTCAACGCGGCGCTTCCAGCCCACGCGCGGGGCCGGGTGAGTGGACCCGCGATGCCCCGTGGCTAGACCTCGTCGTCCCAGGTGCCCTCGGCCGCGGCGTCTTCGGGCTTGCCTCCCGCTTGCTCGTCTTCCGGGCCGACATAGGCCGCCGGGACGGTGCCCGCGGCCTGGGTCATCTGCTCCTCGCGGATGTTCCCGGCGGTTCCCGCTTCCGGGTGCGGCTGCGGCTGCGGCTGTTCGTTGGGGGCGGCGTCCGGGTCGCCGGGACCGCGCAGGTCGGCGGGCTCAGTTTCGGGCTGGTTCGGGTCGCTCATGATGTGCCTTTCGTCCGCGGCTGGCGTTTACACCACCCTAGCCCCGTGGGCCCCGGGGCGGCCGGCTCCCGGGGCATTCCGGCGTCGAACAATTCCTCCAGCCCGCGCTTGAATCCTGCCCGGCCGCCGTGCGCTGGGTGACGGATCTTCGGGGCGTGGACGCCGCTGCGCAGCAGGCTCCGGTGGGCGATGTTGCCGACTGCCACGACGGTGGAGATTCCGAACAGCGCCATCAGTTCCTCCCTGAAGGGAATGCCCGCGGCCGCCTCCGCCGCCGAGGGGGTGCGGTTGGACTGCGGCTGACCCGGCTTGTGGGTGTGCCAGGGGCAGGCGCTCCAGAGCAGGGGCGGGAAGTCGAGCTCGGCCAGGACCTCCCACATCACGGTGGCGGTCGGCTCGGCGGCCACCCCGGCGGCGTCCGGCGGGAGTTCGTAGGCCTGGTCCTTACCGAACAGGCCGAAGTGGTTGGGCGCTCCGGTGAACATGCCCCGGTTGGTGAAGGGCACGCCGGTGAGCCGCATGCCGCGGAAACCCGGCGCCTCACCCAGCAGCAACACCGGTGGCCGCCGGTCCAACAGCGACTGCAGGTAGAGCTCCAGGTTCCGCCGCCGGATGGCGTTCGCGGGAACGGTGTCGGCGAAGAAGTTGTTGCAGGCGGGGCCTGGTTCCGTGGCGGCCAGCCGCCGCACGAAACCGTGGATCGCCGCCGTCGTCATCGCCACCGTCGCCATGGGCTGCGTCGTCATGGGAAGTGCCAGCGGGATGAGCCGCTACCAGCGGGGGTGGATCGCCGCCCGGAAGTAGCGGTCGTAAATTTCGTGGACGCCGACGTCGAACGTGGCGTCGATGCCCCGGACGGATGCCGCCTCCGCGTTGGCCCGCGCCTGGTCCACGCTGCGGGCACCCGGGATCACCGTGCTGACGCCGTCCTGCGCCGCCACCCAGGCGAGCGCCGCCTGGGCGGTGCTGACGCCGTCGGGCACCAACTGCTCGAACTCCGCCACCGCCTTCAGCCCCTCCTCGAAATCCACGCCGGAGAACGTCTCGCCGACGTCGAACGCCGAGCCGCTCCGGTTGTAATTGCGGTGATCGTCCGGGGCGAACGTGGTCTCCGGCGTGTACTTGCCCGAGAGCAGCCCGGAGGCGAGCGGCACGCGGGTGATGATGCCTACGCCCGCCGCCTGCGCCGCCGGCAGCAACTCGTCCAGCGGCTTGAGCCGGAACGCGTTCAGGATGATCTGCACCGTGGCCGTGCCCTCGTGCCGGAGCGCCTCCATGGCCTCATCCACCCGCTCCACGCTGACGCCGTAGTGACGGATGGCGCCCTCCGCCACGAGCGTGTCCAGCGCATCGTAAACCTCCGCGTTGCTGTAGACGGCCGTGGGCGGGCAGTGCAGCTGGACCAGATCCAGCTGGTCAACGCCGAGGTTGCGGCGGGAGCGGTCCGTCCACGCGCGGAAATTCTCCAAGGTGTAATTTTCCGGCCGCTGCTCCACCCGGCGGCCCATCTTGGTGGCCACGGTGATGTCCAGGTCCGGGTTCGCGGCGAGGAAGGCGCCGATGGCCTGCTCGCTCCGGCCGTCCCCGTAGACGTCCGCGGTGTCGAAGAACGTCACGCCGGCCTCCGCCGAGGCGCCGAGAATGGCCTGCGCTTCCGCCGCGTCCACGGTGCCCCAGTCCGCGCCGAGCTGCCAGGTCCCCAGCCCGATCACGGAGACATTCCTACCGGTCTTGCCCAAGAGTCGCTGTTCCATGGTCCGACTATAGGCCCGGCCACCGACAGTGGAACACGTCGGGCACCGGCCGCGGGCTTGCTAGCCTGAGCCTGTGAAATACGAGTCGCTGTGGATCGGGATGCTCATCGGTGCGGCCATCGGCTATGCGGTCGGTGTGGCCACCGCTGACAAGCCCTTCACCGGGCTGCTCATCGGCGTCGCCGTCGGAGCCCTGGTGGGCCTGGCCGCGCGCCGCGACCCGCGCAAGCGCCGCTAGGAGCACCCCATGACGTTCACCGTGAACTGCTCGATCCTCCTCACCGAGCTGCCGCTGCTGGAACGCCCGGCCGCGGCGCGGGCCGCCGGCTTCGACGCCGTCGAGTTCTGGTGGCCGTTCGCCTCGTCCGTGCCCGGCGACGCCGAGGTGACCCGGTTTGAACGCGCCATCACCGACGCCGGGGTGCAGCTGACCGGACTGAACTTCAACGCCGGGGACATGCCCGGCGGGGACCGGGGCCTGGTCTCGTGGCCGGGCCGGGAGGCGGAATTCCGGGACAACGCCGACGTCGTCGCCGGCATCGGCCGGCGGCTCGGCTGCACGCTCTTCAACGCGTTGTACGGCAACCGGCAGGACGGCCACACACCCGAATCCCAGGACGAGCTGGCGGTCTCGAACCTCGCCGCGGCGGCCGCGGCGGTGGGGCGGATCGGCGGGACCGTGCTGCTCGAACCGGTCAGCAACGCCCCGCACTACCCGCTGCGCCGCGCGGCGGACGCGGTGGACGTGATCAGCCGGGTGCAGCGGGAAACCGGGGCCGGAAACGTCCGGCTGCTGGCCGATTTCTACCACCTCGCCGTCAACG
Source organism: Arthrobacter sp. YD4 (assembly GCF_030410515.1). GTDB lineage: Bacteria > Actinomycetota > Actinomycetes > Actinomycetales > Micrococcaceae > Arthrobacter. The sequence goes on from NZ_JAUHHD010000001.1 coordinate 778,296, forward strand.
GCGACGACGTCGAAGCGGTCATCGAGGCGCACGCGGCGGACTTCGGCCACGTCCAGATCGCCGACGCTCCGGGCCGGGGCGCCCCGGGAACCGGCGACCTGCCGCTGGAACGGTGGATCGGCCGCAGCCGCGAACTCGGCTACACCGGCCGGGTGGGACTGGAGTACATAGCCCCCGCCGAGTCCGCCTTCGACTGGGCCCTGCGGCAAACGGACCGGGCCACTTCCTGAGGCCGTTGGGTGCGGCGGAATAGGGTCCCGGCGGCCGGTGTTGTGCACCACAGATCAGGCCCACCCGACCAAAGGAGCTCCCATGAGCCAGGCCCCCGTCAAGCTTCAGCCCGGAACCCCGGCCCCCGAATTCACCCTGCCCGACGCCGAGGGAAAGCCCGTCTCGCTGGCCGATTACCGCGGCAAGAACGTCATCGTGTACTTCTACCCGCAGGCGGCGACCCCCGGATGCACCACCGAGGCCTGCGACTTCCGCGACAACCTCGCCTCGCTGCAGGGCTCCGGCTACGAGGTCCTGGGCATTTCCCCCGACGCCCCGGACGCCCTGGCCCACTTCACCGGCGACTTCGCCCTGACCTTCCCGCTGCTCTCCGACGAGAACCACGCCGTGGCGCTGGCCTACGGTGCCTGGGGCGAGAAGCTGGTTCGCGGCGAGATCACCGAGGGAATCGTCCGCTCCACCGTGGTCCTGGACCCGGAGGGCAAGGTCACGCTGGCGCAGTACCAAGTCAAGGCCGACGGCCACGTCGCCGCGCTGAAGGCCGAACTGGGGGTCTAGCGGGGTTCGGGGGGCGGCGGTTCGGCTCCCGCCCGCTAGGGATCCCGGTTTTCGCTGCGGTTTCGGACGGACGCACCCCGGGTCCGGCGGGCGCTCGTCCGGAACCATAGCGAAAACCAGGCGCGGCCCTCCGCCCCCGGCTTTCTCCACATAGCCGCATGCCTCCGTCGCTCCGGTGACGGAGGCGGCGCACTGTGGACGCATGACTCCTTCGTCCCTCATCCTCAGCAGCGATTCGGCCCGGCTCGGCCGGGATGTTCGGACTCTCGGCCGCCGTGCGAGTGCCGGTGAGCTCCGGCGGATCCGGCAGGGTGTCTATGTTCCGGCGTCCGTTTGGGATGCCCTGCCGTTCTGGGACCGGTATCCGCTGCTGATCTTCGCGGCGGCCAGCACGCTGCAGTCCCGGACCGTGTTCTGCCGTCAGTCGGCCGCGGCCCTGTGGGGGCTGCCGCTGCTGGGCCGCTCAGCTGTGGTGCACGCGTGCACGTTCGACGGCGGCGGCGGCCGTTCGCGGGCCGGCGTCAGGCGCCACTTCGTCGAACCGGACGGGCTGGAAGTGGAGGAGCGGGCCGGGCTGCTGGTGACTTCACGGCTCCGGACCGTCTTGGACCTGGCGGCATTCGAGAGCTTCGAACAGGCGGTAACCGTCGTCGACCATGTCCTCTCACCGCGGCCGGAGCTCCCGCCACTGACGAAGGACGAACTCATGGCGGGTATTGGCAATTCCTACTCGGCAGCGGCCGCGCGAAGAATCAAAGCGGCCGTGGACTTCGCGGATGCCGGGTCCGGGTCACCGGGAGAATCGGTCAGCCGCGCGCTGATGCACCGGTTGGGTTTCCAGGCCCCGGTCCTCCAAGCAGAAATCCGGGACGCCCGCGGATTGGCCGGCTACACCGATTTCGAGTGGGAGCTGGAGCGCCTCTGCGGTGAGTTCGACGGCGCGGTGAAGTATCAACGGGCCGAGTTCCTGCAGGGCCGGACCCCCTCGGAGGTGGTGATCGCGGAGAAGCGGCGTGAGGACCGCATCCGCTCCACCGGCCGCCGGGTCATCCGCTGGACCTGGACAGAACTGGCGAGTCCGGAACGGTTTGCAGCCTTCCTCGACACAGAACGGGTTCCGCGCCGCAGGATGAGATCGTGCGGCCCATGACGCATTCGGGTCCGCCCCGCGGCCGAACCTGCTCCGCGCAGAAGGCTGAAGTCGCGCCAATAATGAACCCGCCGCCTTGGGTCAGATCCGCTGCGGTTTCGGACAGCGGCGCCGATTCCGGACCGGCGCGCCCCGGACCCGGTACGCGCCGGTCCGGAACCGTAGCGGAAACCCGAAAACCCCGCGGCCACGGTCCCGGCACCCACCACCTCCGCCCGTGGGATCAGGCACCCACCCGCTAGGGCCGGGTGCCGGAGACGATGGTCGCGGTCGAGCGCAGGCGGATGGCGCCCTCGTGTTCGTAGCGGCCCAGCATCTGGAAGACGTCGGAGCGGATCAGGGACTGCGCTTCCGGCTCGGCCTGGGCGAGGCCGAGGCACACCGTGGTGGCGATGTCCGTCATGAACTGCCAGTAGCTCTCCGGGGACTCGTGGATCAGGTCGGCGCTGACGGACCGCTCCGTCACGTCCGCCAGGCCCGCTTCCCGAAACAGGGCCGGCAGGAATCCCGGCGCCGAGCAGCGGAACACTCCGGGCATCCAGACCGGCGGCGGCATCAGGCCGGCATGCTGGGCGAGGGACCCCAGGACCAGAGTCGCCCAGGGGTTCTGCGCCGCCCGGCCCCACACCGCCGCGCTGATCCGGGCACCGGGCCGGGCCGTCCGCACCATCCGGGCCAGCGCCGCCCGAAGGTCCGGGAAGTACAGGAACCCAAAGCGGCAGAGGACGGCGTCGAACGAGGCATCCGGAAATGGGAGGTCCACCGCGTCGCAGACCGTGAAACTGACATTTTCCAGCCGCGCAGCCGCAGCTTTCTCCTCCGCTACGTGCAGCATCCCGGCGGAAATATCCGTCAGCGCCACGGTGCCCCGCGGCACCAGAGAGGCGGCGGTCAGGCCGGGTTCACCCGTTCCGGCGGCCACGTCCAGCACCGCAAAGTCCGGGCCCAAACGGGCGTCGTCGAGGACGGCGTCGCCGAATGGACCCTGCCAGCCGAGCACCTCCGCGTCCCACTTTTTCCACCCGGCGGCGAAGGAGTCCCAAATGACCCGCTGCTGATCCCGGAGGTTCTCCGCGGAGACTGACATGGTGCTTTCCTCACAGTCCGGACCGCACCCTCCCCCGCAGACCAGTCTGCTCCCCGGGACCGTCGCACGCTAGGGTCCCTTTTCCCGCTGCGGAAACGGACGGGCGCACCCCGGGGCCGGCCCGCGCAGGTCCGATATCGTCGCGGAATCCGCGCCGGTCCGGTATCGGCGCGGGATCCGCACCGGCCGGAGGACAGTAGGCTTAAAGGCATGGCTCCCGAAGACACCCCCGTAGCGCCCGAACGCCGATCCGTCACCGTCCGCCGCGCTCCGAAGTACGTCCCGTTCCTGATCGCGGGCGGCCTGCTGGGCATCGTCGTGGCCGCGGTGATCGCCTACGGGATCCCCACCAGCGACCAGAGCTACGACGCCAACGCCGTCTTCGGGTTCTTCCTGACCTTCTGCATCGCCGGCGGAGCGATTGTCGGCGCCATCGTCGCGCTGATCCTGGACCGGGTCAGCGTGCGCCGGTCCGAGCGCGCCGTCGTCGAATCCGTCCCCGATTCGGTGCCGGACACCGATGACGAAGACCGCGCCTAGGCAGGCAACGAAAGGGCCCCTCATCCCCCGAGGGGTCACATTCGATCCCCTCGGAGCGGCACCCCCACTCAACGTGAGATAATCGACCAGTGGCACGCGGCGACGGAAAACTTTCTCATGACCTTCTCTCTGGCGAAAAAGGCCCGCAGGACGCATGTGGCGTCTTCGGCGTCTGGGCTCCCGGCGAAGAGGTAGCAAAACTCACCTATTACGGGCTGTACGCGTTGCAGCACCGTGGCCAGGAGTCGGCTGGCATTGCGACCAGCGACGGCAAGCGGATCAACGTCTACAAGGACATGGGCCTCGTGTCCCAGGTCTTCGATGAGACCACGCTGAACACCCTGACCGGGCACCTCGCCGTCGGCCACTGCCGGTACTCCACCACCGGCGCGAGCCACTGGGCCAACGCCCAGCCCACCCTGGGTGCGACTGCCACCGGCACGGTGGCCCTGGCCCACAACGGCAACCTGACCAACACGGCCGAGCTCAAGGCCATGATTATGGACCGCAACGGCGGCCAGCTGACCGGTGAGATGAAGCAGGGCAACACCTCGGACACCGCCCTGGTCACCGCCCTGCTGGAGGGTGAGGAGGGCAAGTCCCTCGAAGAGACCGCCCTGGAACTGCTGCCTAAGATCAAGGGCGGCTTCTGCTTCGTCTTCATGGACGAGGGCACCCTCTACGCCGCCCGCGACACCTACGGCATCCGCCCGCTGGTCCTCGGCCGGCTGGAACGCGGCTGGGTAGTCGCCTCCGAGCAGTCCGCCCTCGCCACGGTGGGTGCGAGCTTCATCCGCGAGATCGAGCCGGGCGAATTCATCGCCATCGACGAACAGGGCGTCCGCTCCCAGCGCTTCGCTGAGGCGACGCCGGCAGGTTGCGTCTTCGAATACGTCTACCTGGCCCGTCCCGACGCCGCGATTGCCGGCCGCTCGGTCTACGAATCCCGTGTGGAGATGGGCCGCCAGTTGGCCCGCGAGAACACCCAGGAAGCGGACATCGTCATCCCGGTGCCGGAATCCGGTACCCCCGCCGCCGTCGGCTACGCCGAGGAATCCGGCATCCCCTTCGCGCACGGCTTCGTCAAGAACGCCTACGTGGGCCGCACGTTCATCCAGCCGTCGCAGACCCTGCGCCAGCTCGGCATCCGGCTCAAGCTCAACGCCCTCGAATCCGTGATCCGCGGCAAGCGCGTGGTGGTGGTGGACGACTCGATCGTCCGCGGCAATACCCAGCGCGCGATCGTCCGGATGCTCCGCGAGGCCGGCGCCGCCGCCGTGCACGTGAAGATCTCCTCCCCGCCGGTCAAGTGGCCCTGCTTCTACGGCATCGACTTCGCCTCCCGCGCCGAGCTGATCGCCAACGGCGCCACCATCGAGGAGATTTCCCAGGCCATCGGCGCGGACTCGCTGGCCTACATCTCCGAGGACGGCATGATTGGCGCCACCCGGCAGCCGCGCGAACGCCTGTGCACCGCCTGCTTCACCGGCAAGTACCCGATCGAACTCCCCGGCGCGGAGAAGCTCGGCAAGAACCTGCTCGAGCGCACGGAAGCCAAGAGCCTGCCCGCCATGGCCGCGACCCCCGGGACCCCGGGCGCCACCTCCGGAGCCACGGCCGACGCCGACGCCGCCATCCCGGTCGGCGAGGACCCGGCGGAGAAGGCCGGCGCCACCGGCTGCGACCCGGGCCCGGATGCCGAATTCGAAGGACTGCTCACCGACGCCGACCGCGTCCCCGCCGACCAGCTTGATGCCGACAAGAAAGAGCCAGTATGACTTCCGCCTCCCCGGCCGCTGACACCAACGACGCCGGAACCCCCGGCATCACCTACGCCTCCGCCGGCGTCGACGTCGAAGCGGGCGACCGCGCCGTCGAACTCATGAAGGACGCCGTCAAGGCCACGCACAACTCCTCCGTGATCGGCGGGGTGGGCGGCTTCGCCGGCCTGTTCGATGTCTCCCGGCTGCTGACCTACCAGCGTCCCCTGCTGGCCACCTCCACCGACGGCGTCGGCACCAAGGTCGCCATCGCCCAGGCCATGGACATCCACGACACCATCGGCTTCGACCTGGTGGGCATGGTGGTGGACGACATCGTCGTCGTGGGCGCCGAACCGCTCTACATGACCGACTACATCGCCTGCGGCAAGGTGGTCCCCGAGCGCATCGCGGACATCGTCCGCGGCATCGCCGCCGCCTGCTCGGTGGCCGGCACCGCCCTGGTGGGCGGCGAAACCGCCGAGCACCCGGGCCTGCTGGGCGAGCACGAATACGACGTCGCCGGCGCCGCCACCGGCGTGGTCGAGGCCGACTCCCTGCTGGGCCCGGACCGCGTCCGCTCCGGCGACGTGGTGATCGGCATGGCCTCCTCCGGCCTGCACTCCAACGGCTACTCCCTGGTCCGCCGCGTCATCAACCACGCCGGCTGGGCGCTGGACCGCGAGGTCTCCGAGTTCGAACGCACCCTGGGTGAGGAACTGCTGGAGCCCACCCGTGTCTACGCCGCGGACTGCCTGGACCTGGCCCGCACCTTCCCGGTCAATGGTCCCAAGGGTGTCCACGGCTTCAGCCACGTCACCGGCGGCGGCCTGGCCGCCAACCTGGCCCGCGTCCTCCCGCAGGGCCTGCTGGCCACCGTGGACCGCTCCACCTGGCAGCTGCCGGCCATCTTCAAGCTGGTCTCCGAGCTGGGCAACGTCCCGCTGGCCGACCTGGAGCGGACCCTCAACGTGGGCGTCGGCATGGTCGCGATCGTCTCGCCTGAGGCCGCCGACGCCGCCGTGGCCCACCTGAACGCCCGCGGCCTGCCGTCCTGGGTCATGGGCACCGTCGGGGAGAACTCCGACTCGATCGACAAGTCCGGCCCGGATTACGTCCAGGGCGCCAAGGGCGTCGACGGCGGCGCCGTGCGGATGGTCAACGCGTACGCCGGCTAGTTACTGAACCACCGTCCGGGCGCTTCCCAAGATCGTGGGGAGCGCCCGCGGCGTTTAAGCGTGGAGGCCGTGAGGTCCGCGTCGGAAGGTGCCTAGACCTCCAGCAGGCTGATCACGCCGCCCTGGGGGTCCCGGATGGTCGCGATGGTGCCGGCTTCCTCGACGTCCTCAGGCTCGACCAGGACGGTGGCGCCGGCGGCGCGGGCCGCTTCCACGGCCGCGGGGACGCTGTCGACGCCGAAGTACACCTGCCAGCCCGGGTCCAGGTGCTTCTCGGCGGCCGGGACGGTGGCGATTCCGGCCACCTCGACGCCGTCGACCATCAGGGTGGTGTAGGTGCCGCCGTCGTCCTGCGGGTACTCGGTGACCTCGTGGCCGAAGAGCGTCTGGAAGCACCCGACGGCGCGCTGCGGTTCAGGTGTGAGGAGCTCCACCCAGGACAGTGCCCCGGCCTCACCGGCGCGGGCGGCCCCGATGTGCGTGCCCGGCTGCCAGGCTCCGGTGGCGCCTCCGCCGGGAGGGGTGAAGAAGACCATGGTGCCGGTGTCACCCACCGCTTCCGGGCCGAAGTCCACCGCACCTCCGGTGTGCGGCACGTCCGCGGCGAGCCCGGCCGCGTCGTCCACGGCGAAGTACACGTTCCACTGGGCCGGGGTACCGGACTGGCCCTGCGCCGGGTTCTGCGGGGCAATCACGGACACCAGGTCCCCGCCCAGGAACGCCTTGGCATAGCTGCGGCCGTCCGGGGTGGGCAGGTCCTCGAAGCGCCAGCCGAACAGCGCGCCATAGAACTCCTTGGCCGCCGCGACGTCAGGGGTCTGGAGATCCGCCCAGCACACCTCGCCCGGGGCGTAGGCCTTATGAAACGCCATGCTGGCTCCTTTCAAACGGTCCCGGCAACGGGATTCGGTGAGGGCATGCGAAAGCCCGCCGGGCACACCCAGTAAGGGTGCGCCCGGCGGGCTGAAAATCACGTCCGGCGCTCAAAGACCGCGCCGGAAAGGGAACGACTAGCCGATGCGACGGGTGTCAACCTCGTCGTCGTCTTCTTCCACATCGTCCGCGTACTTATCCACGTAAGCCGAATAATCCGGTTCAACCGGTTCATCCGCGAAGTGGCTCGAGGGACGACTTCCCGGGCCCGTCAGCTCGCGCTGCAGGGCGGAATAGTCAGTGTTCGGGGAGTAGTACTTGATGTCCCGAGCCTGCTTGGTAGCTTTTGCCTTTTGACGGCCGCGCCCCATGGCGTGACCCCCTTTTGTACTTGGACCGGAGGTGGTCACCTTGGCGATCGGTGAGGCCCCGGAATGATTGGTCAATTTGTCGTACACCTAGATTACATGCTTTCGGCAGGTACCGCTTGCCGGCGGAGGCTAAGGGCACTTCCCCGGCCTTCTCCGCCGCGCACGCGCGAGGTTACCGGAACGTAACCTTCGTGGCATATTCGATAGAGTCTCCTGATGGGCCTCCCACCAGCGGGGCCCAGCCGGACCGTCAGGCTGGCCAGATGCATTGAAAAGGTGGGTTCCGAGTGAGCGAAAAGCCGGAGAGCGACGCTACGGCCGGGGACGGCAATACCCGTAACCCCGCGGTTCCGCCGGTGAACGCCGACGGCGACGGGGAACCCCAGGCGCCCCGCGCCCCCTTCGGCACCGTCATTCCGCCCCGGCCCGCCGCCCCCCCGACGTCCTCATTCGCAAGGGTCCCTCCCGCGGCTTCCCCCTCCGGCGAACCGGACCCGCAGACCGCAACGAATCGCACCCGCCGCACGTCCCCCACGGGCCAGGTGGGCCAGCTGCTCGCCGACCGGATGGGCCAGCTCCGTGCCTCGGGCGCCGGCGCCAAGGCCCGCGGTCTGGCGGCCCGGGCCACGGCGGCCGTGCGCCGGTCCGGCCGGGCGAAGCTGATCGCCGGCGTCGCCGCCGCCGTCGTCCTGGCACTGCTCATCTGCTGGATCGCCGCACTGGCGGGCGGCTCCCGGGACTCGGGTGCGCCCGCGCCCGCCGACAGCTCCTCCTCCCCCACCGCCGAGCGGGGAGCGCTGCCGTTGGAGAATGTCAGCCCGCTGGACTACCGGTTGGGCGACTGCTTCAAGGACTTCGACGCCAACGCCGCCAAATCCACCGTGGTCGCGTGCGACACCGCGCATTCGGCGCAGCTGATCCAGGTCGAGTCCTACGCCGCCTCGGACGCCTACCCCGGCCGGGACGTGCTGAAGCAGAAAGCGCTGGACGCCTGCAAGGCCGCGCAGCTGACCGAGAAGTCCGGCAACTACGCCCTGAGCTACAAACTCGCGTACCCCAGCTCATCGAGCTGGGGTACGGGAGACCGGCGGGTGGACTGCTACGCCGCCTCGGACGCCGGGAACGTCATCATGGAGTCCCTGCTACCGTAGCGGTCCGGCCGGGTTGGTCCTTCGACGCTAGTCCTTGCGGCGGACCGAGAGCCCGCTGCCGGTGGAGGCGCCGCCGTCGGGCCGGGCCGAGACGTCCGGGCCGCCCATCGTGAGCTCCATCAGGTCCGGGGCGGTGTCCACCACCACGGTGTCGCCGTCGGCGATCTCCCCGGCGAGGATGGCCTTGGCCAGCCGGTCGCCGATCTCGCGCTGCACCAGCCGGCGCAGCGGGCGGGCGCCGTAGGCCGGGTCGTAGCCGGTGACGGCCAGCCAGGCGCGGGCCCCCTCGGAGACCTCCAGGGTCAGGCGGCGGCCCTTGAGCCGTTCGCCCAGCTCCTTGACCTGCAGTTCCACGATGTGGGCGAGTTCCTCTACGGTCAGCGGGTCGAACAGCACCACCTCGTCAAGCCGGTTCAGGAACTCCGGCTTGAAGGAGGCGTGCACGGTGGCCATGACGGCGTCCCGCTTGGCGGCGGCGTCCAGCGTCGGGTCCACTAGGAACTGGCTGCCAAGGTTGGACGTCAGCACCAGAATCACGTTGCGGAAGTCCACGGTGCGGCCCTGCCCATCGGTGAGGCGGCCGTCGTCGAGCACCTGCAGGAGGATGTCGAAGACCTCCGGGTGGGCCTTCTCCACCTCGTCGAGGAGGAGCACGGAATACGGCCGGCGGCGGACGGCCTCGGTCAGCTGGCCGCCCTCTTCGTAGCCGACGTAGCCCGGAGGGGCACCCACCAGCCGGGCCACGGAGTGCTTCTCCGAGTACTCGGACATGTCAATCCGGACCATGGCGCGCTCGTCATCGAAGAGGAAGTCGGCCAGGGATTTGGCCAGCTCGGTCTTGCCGACCCCGGTGGGGCCGAGGAACAGGAACGAGCCGGTGGGCCGGTTGGGGTCGCTGATGCCCGCGCGGGCGCGGCGGACGGCGTCGGATACGGCGGTGACGGCCTTGGTCTGGCCGATCAGCCGCTCGCCCAGGACGTGTTCCATCTCCAGCAGCTTCTGGCTCTCGCCCTGCAGCATGCGGCCGGCGGGGATGCCGGTCCAGGCGGAGATGACCTCGGCGATGTCGTCGGCGGTGACCTCGTCGGCCACCATCTGCCCGGACTTGTCCGGCACGGCGGCCTCGGCCTCGGCGGCGGCGGTCAGCTCCCGCTCCAGTGCGGGAATCTCGCCGTAGAGGATGCGGGAGGCGGCCTCCAGGTCGCCCTCGCGCTGGGCCTTGTCCGCCGCGGACCGCAGTTCATCGAGCCGGGCGCGCAGGTCACCCACCCGGTTCAGGCCGGCCTTCTCCGACTCCCACCGGGCGTTGAGGCCGGCGAGCTCTTCCTTCTTGTCCGCCATGTCCGCCCGGAGGGCCTCGAGCCGTTCCACCGACGCCGGGTCGGTCTCGCCGGTCAGGGCGAGTTCCTCCATGGTCAGCCGGTCCACTTGGCGCTGCAGCTGGTCGATTTCCTCCGGCGCGGAGTCGATCTCCATCCGGAGCCGGGAGGCGGCCTCATCCACCAGGTCGATGGCCTTGTCCGGCAGCTGGCGGCCGGAAATGTAGCGGTTGGAAAGGGTCGCGGCGGCCACCAGCGCGGAGTCGGCGATGGAGACCTTGTGGTGGGCCTCGTAGCGTTCCTTGAGGCCGCGGAGGATGCCGATGGTGTCCTCGACGCTCGGCTCGCCGACGAAGACCTGCTGGAAGCGGCGCTCCAGGGCCGGGTCCTTCTCGATGTTCTCGCGGTATTCGTCCAGCGTGGTGGCGCCGATCAGGCGCAGTTCGCCGCGGGCCAGCATGGGCTTGAGCATGTTGCCGGCGTCCATCGAGCTGTCACCGGAGGCGCCGGCGCCCACCACGGTGTGCAGTTCGTCGATGAAGGTGACGATCTGGCCCTCGGAATTCTTGATCTCCTCCAGGACCGCCTTCAGCCGTTCCTCGAATTCGCCGCGGTACTTGGCCCCGGCCACCATGGAGGCCAGGTCCAGGGCGATCAGGGTCTTGCCGCGCAGGCTTTCGGGCACGTCGCCGGCGACGATGCGCTGGGCGAGGCCCTCGACGACGGCGGTCTTGCCGACGCCGGGCTCGCCGATGATCACGGGGTTGTTCTTGGTGCGTCGGCTGAGGACCTGGATGATGCGGCGGATCTCGGCGTCGCGGCCGATCACCGGGTCCAGCTTGCCGGAGCGGGCGACGGCGGTGAGGTCCGTGCCGAACTTCTCCAGGGCCTGGAAGGTGTTCTCCGGGTCGGCGTTGTCCACCTTGCGGTCGCCGCGGACCCCGGGCAGGGCGGCGAGCAGCGCCTCGTGCGAGGCGCCGGCCTCACGCAGCAGCCGGCCGACGTCGTCGTTGCCGGACGCGAGGCCCAGCAGCAGGTGCTCGGTGGAGACAAAGGTGTCGCCGAGGCGCTCGGCCTCGTTCTGCGCGTTCTTGATCGCCTGCATGGCGGTGCGGGACAGCTGGGCCTGCTGCACCGAGCTGCCCGAGGTGGACGGGAGGGCCTTGATGGCGGAGCTCGCCTGGACGCTGACGGCATCCGGATCGGTGCCGGTGGCGCGCAACAGCGCGACGGCGACGCCCTCGCGCTGGTCCATGAGGGCCTTGAGCAGGTGCGCCGGCTCCAGCTGCGGGTTGCCGGCCGTCGAGGCGTTCATGGCTGCAGCCGAAAGAGCCTCCTGGCTCTTGGTGGTGAATTTGGCGTCCAAAGAGAGCTCCTTCCGGGTGGGACTGATTGTTAAGTTGAGTGTACCCCGCTCAACTTTTTCCAGACCCTCTGTGGCTCCATGTTTGCCCACGGCGAAACCGCTGTCTAGGGGCGCAGGATCCCCGCACCCCCGCCTACCGCGCGGGGGCGGCCCCGGCCGGGAAACCGCTGCTCGGCCCGGCGGTTTTCCCCGAGGTGTCTGCCCTGCCCGAAGTAGTGCCGGAAGGTATAGAACACCGGCGACCATGCCGCGACATCGACGCGGCCGGAATCGAGCACCAGGTCATGCCGGGCATGGACCCGGCGGACCCGGACTTGGACCGCGTGCAGGCCCTCATCCAGCGGCCAGGCGTTCTCCAGGCCCGCCTCGATGTGGACGGGGGCTTCGGAGATGCGCTGCGGTGCCATTGTCTCGCTTGGCATCGGCGTCCACCCTGCCAGGGACCACTTATCCGGTTCCGACCGGTACATCCCGGCCTTTTCCCGGGGGACCTCCGGCGAGCCCGTGGTCATGGCGATGCGCTCGATGCTGCCGGCCATGGCCTCGTCCGGGAGGTTCAGAACCACCTCGCCCGTCCGGATGAGGTTGGCGAACCCCTGGTGCAGCGAACTCAGGCCGAGGACGAAGTGGTCCCCCAGCGACCACGCCGATGACATGGGCGTGATGTTGGTGCTGCCGTCGGGATTCTCGGTGGTCAGGAGGGCCACCAGCGAGCCGAAGTAATGGGCGCCGGGCGTAATGGTGCTGAACATGGGTCAATCCTCACCGCTGGACAGTTCGCCGCCGGCCAAACCGTGCCCGTGATTAGATCGAAGGATGCCGTCACAGTGGGCCGAGGATCTCGCGTCGATTGCCCAGGCCATGGGAAACGCGTCGCGGGCAACCATGCTCGTGGCCCTGATGGACACCCGCGCCCGGACCGCGGCCGAGATGGCCGCGAGCGCCGGCATCAGCCGGGGCACGGCCACGGCGCACCTCAATCAGTTGGTGGACGCCGGCCTGCTCGAGGAGGTCCGGCAGGGGAGGCACCGCTACGTACGCCTCAAGAACTCCGCCGTCGCCGGGTCGATTGAGGCGCTGATCGCCCTGGCCCCGGCGAGCCGCCCGGCCGCCTCGGGTTACCGGGAGCACAAGAACGACGCCGAACTGCAGCACGGCCGGACCTGCTACGGCCATCTCGCGGGAGCCCTGGGGGTTGCGCTGGCCCTGGACTGGCGGCGCGCGGGGCTGGTCACTCCCACTGGATGGGATCTCACGGACGCCGGACACGCGTGGGCCCGCTCGTTGGGGATCGAACTCCCGGCACGCCCGTCCCGCCCGCTCGTCCGGCCCTGCCTCGACTGGACCGAGCGGCTCGACCACGCCGCCGGAATCCTGCCCGACCTCCTGGTGACGACGGCGCTGGAGCACGGGTGGCTGAGGCGGGGATCCCATCCGCGCTCGATCCGCCTGACGGCCGAGGGTGCGCAGGTCTTCGCCCGGGAGGGGCTGCTAACGACCCTCCCCGGCTTGTAGGCCGGGCGCTGAGGAGTGCCGGGGGCAACTTAACGTTGCTTAACGCTCAAGCGGCAAAATAGCGTAACTGACGTCACATCACGCCAACACCAGTGAAGGAGGCCCGTGATGCAGGACCGCACTCTCACAGCATCCGCGGATCGCCCTCTTTCGCCGGTATCCGCGGCGGCGGTGGCCAGGGCCGCCGGCGTGTCCGCCGCGTCGGTGTCCTACGTCTTGAACGGCAAGGCCGGGGTTTCCCCCGAAACCCGCCGCCACATCATCCACGTGGCCAACGAGCTGGGCTTCAGACCCCGTAAGTCCTCGCAGTCCACGGACCTGCAGCGCAGCCGGGTGGTGGGACTCATCCTTCCGAACATCATCAACCCGATGTTCCCGCGCTGGGCCCAGGGGGTCATCTCCTCCGCGGCCGACTCCGGCTATGAAGTCTTCGTGGCCACCACCCAGGACGACCCCGAGATCCTGGCCCAGGTCACGGCCACCCTCGCCAACCGCGCGGTGGACGGCGTCATCCTCGCCGCCTCACTCCGGGACGATGCCCGCGCCCTCCGAACCCTGAGGGCCGCACGCATCCCCTACGTCTGCCTGTCCCGGCGGGCCGACTTCCTCGACGCCGACTTCGTCGGCATCGACGACGACGCGGCCGCGACCGAGCTGATGCAGCACATGCTGGGCCACGGCTACACGGAAATCGCCACCGTGATCGGGCCGCGCGTCTCCACGGCGTCGCTGGCCCGCGAGCAGGCGTTCGTCCGCACGGCGGCCACCGCCGGCGTCGTCATCAGCGGGGACCGGAAAATCAGCACCCGCGTCAACAACGAAGGCGGCCGACTGGCCGCCGAACGGCTCTTCGCCGGCGGCAACCCGCCGCGCGCCGTGGTCTGCGGCAGCGACGAACTCGCCATTGGCGTCATGGAGTACGCGATGGCACGCGGCCTGCGCATCCCGGAGGATGTGGCGGTGGCCGGCTGCGACGGGCTGCCGCACAGCCGCTCCGGACTGATCAACCTCACCAGCATCGTCCAGCCGCAGCAGGACATGGCGCAGGAGGCCTTCGCCATGCTGCTGCAGCGCATCGATGCCCCGTCCCGCAGCTACACCTCCCTGGTCTGCCCCCACCGGCTCCACGTCGGCCGCACCTGCGGCTGCCCACCGGCAGGCGCCTGACCTTCCTTCCCGTTCACCCCGCACCACCAGCCAGTATCCGGGCTGCCTTCCGGCTGCCCGGCGTCCCATCAACCTGACCCCAATTCAAGGACGAAGAACCATGTCAGTTGTTTCCGCACCAACGACGATGCGTACACCGCAACAAATCAACGGCGTCATCCTCCGCAGGGTCATGCCGCTGCTCATCGGCGCCTACATCATGGCGTTCCTGGACCGCACCAACATCGGCATGGCCAAGGACCGCCTCGAGATCGACCTCGGGATCTCCGCCACCGCGTACGGCATCGGAGCGGGCCTGTTCTTCCTGACTTACGCCCTCTCCGAGATTCCGTCCAACCTCATCATGCACAAGGTCGGCGCACGCTTCTGGATCATGCGGATCATGATCACCTGGGGCCTGATCTCCGCCGGAATGGCCTTCGTCCAAGGCGAATGGTCGTTCTACATCATGCGGATGCTGCTCGGCATCGCCGAGGCCGGCCTCTTCCCAGGCGTCATGTACTTCCTCACCCAGTGGTTCGTGGTCAAGGACCGCGCCAAGGCCAACGGCATGTTCCTGCTCGGCGTCTCGATCGCCAACATCGTGGGCGCCCCGCTCGGCGGCCTGCTCCTGACCATGGACGGCTTCGCCGGCCTGCACGGCTGGCAGTGGATGTTCCTGGTGGAGGGCCTCCCCGCCTGCGTCCTCGCCTACGTCGTCTGGAAGAAGCTGCCGGACCGGCCCAGCAAATCCACCTTCCTCACCGCCGAAGAAGCCGCCGACCTCGAGGCCCGGATCGCAGCCGAGGAGAAGGCCGGCGCGGAAGCCTCCGGCAACCACCGGCTTCTCGACGCCATGAAGGACAAGCAGATCCTGCTGGTCGTCGGCGTCTACTTCGCCCACCAGATCGCCGTCTATGCCCTGTCCTACTTCCTGCCGTCCATCATCGGCACCTACGGGAAGCTCAACCCGCTGCAGATCGGCCTGCTGACGTCCATCCCGTGGATCTTCTCCGCCGCCGGAGCCCTGCTGCTGCCCCGGTTCGCCACCGACGCCAAGCGTTCCCGCCTCCTGGTCACCGGGACCATGACCGGCATCATCGCCGGCTTCGCCCTCGGCGCCGTGGGTGGCCCGCTGCTGGGCATGATTGGCTTCTGCCTGGCCGCATTCAACTTCTTCGCCCTGCAGCCGATCCTCTTCACTTACCCGGCAACCCGCCTCAGCGGCTCCGCCCTGGCCGGCGGCATCGCCTTCGTCAACACCATCGGCCTGCTCGGCGGGTTCCTCGGCCCCTACGTCATGGGCTTCATGCAGGACGCCACCGGCTCCAAGCTCTCGGGCCTGTGGTTCATCGTGGCCGTGTGCATCGTCGGGGCGCTCCTGTCCCTGCTGCTCAAGCGGGGCACCGAAACCCCGGACACCGTCCCCGCCGCCCACTAGCCGGCCTCCCACACTTCGTTCCGCCGGTACCGCCCCCAAGGGCCGGCGGAACGGTCCCACTCCCACCGCAAGGAAAAAGTCATGGATTTCACCGCCAAACGCGTTCTGGTCACCGCCGGTGCCAACGGCATCGGCCTGGCCATCGCCACCAAGTTCAAGGACCTCGGAGCCAGCGTCTTCGTCACCGACATTGACCCCGACGCCGTCGAGAAAGCGCAGGTCAACGGGCTCTCGGCCGCCGTCAGCGACGTCTCCGACGAAGCGCAGGTCCGCGAACTCATGGACACGGTGGCCGCGGAACTCGGCGGCCTGGACGTGCTGGTCAACAACGCCGGGATCGCCGGGCCCACCGGCCCGCTGGAGACCCTCGACGCCGGCGCGTGGAAGGCCACCTTCGACGTCAACATCCACGGCCAGTTCTACTGCATCAAGCACGCGCTTCCGCTGCTCCGGCAGGGCACCGACGCCTCGATCGTAAACCTCTCCTCCGCCGCCGGCCGGCTCGGCATGGCCGGCCGCAGCGCGTATTCCGCGTCCAAGTGGGCCGTCGTAGGGCTGACCAAGACCCTCGCGATCGAGCTGGGCCCGGACCGGATCCGGGTCAACGCCATCTGCCCGGGCGCCGTCAACGGCCCCAGGATCGACGCCGTCATCGCCGCCAAGGCGCAGATGCTCGACCTGCCCGAGGAACAGGTCTCCGAGCTGTACCACAACCAGTCCTCGCTGGGACGGCTGATCGAGGCCGAGGACATCGCCAACATGGCCGCCTTCGCCGCGAGCGACCTGGCCCGCAACGTCAACGGCCAGGCCCTCGCGGTCGACGGCAACACCGAGAAGCTGTACTGAGTCCCGAAGGAGCGATTCCCATGGCTGCTGCACGCAAAGTCATCATCACCAGCGCCGTCACCGGCGCCATCCACACCCCCTCCATGTCCCCGCACCTGCCGGTCACCCCGGACGAGATCGCCGACGCCGCGATCGGCGCCGCGGCGGCCGGCGCCGCGATCGTGCACATGCACGCCCGCGACCCGAAGGACGGCCGGCCCTCCCAGGACCCGGATCACTTCGCGCCCATCCTGGACAAGCTCAAGCGCAACACCGACGCCGTCATCAACATCACCACCGGCGGCTCGCCCCACATGAGCGTGGAGGAGCGGATGCAGCCGGCCGCGCTGTTCAAGCCGGAACTGGCCTCGCTGAACATGGGGTCGATGAACTTCGGCCTCTACCCGATGCTGGACCGTTTCACCGAGTTCGGCCACGAGTGGGAACGGGAGGGTCTTGAGAAGAGCCGCGACCTGGTCTTCAAGAACACCTTCCAGGACATCGAGACCATCCTCGGCATCGGCAACGAGAACGGCACCCGGTTCGAATTCGAGTGCTACGACATCTCCCACCTGAACAACCTGGCCCACTTCCACGCCCGCGGGCTGGCCCGCGGACCGCTGTTCGTGCAGTCCGTATTCGGCCTGCTCGGCGGCATCGGGGCTCACCCCGAGGACCTCATGCACATGCGCCGCACGGCGGACCGCCTGCTGGGCGAGGACTACCAGTGGTCCATCCTGGGCGCCGGCAAGAACCAGATGCCGCTTGCCACGATCGGTGCGGCGATGGGCTCACACGTCCGCGTGGGCCTGGAGGACTCGCTGTGGATCGGCCCCGGCCAGCTCGCCGCGTCCAACGCCGAGCAGGTCACCCGGATCCGCACGATCCTGGAGGCGCTCAACTTCGAGGTGGCAACCCCGGACGAAGCCCGTGAGATGCTGCAGCTCAAGGGCCGTGACCAGGTCGGATTCTAGGGCCGTGGCCATCCTCGTCGCCCCGGACAGCTTCAAGGGCACCTTCGCCGCCGGCGAGGTCGCCGCCCACATCGCCGCCGGAATCCGTTCAGCGGGAGGAACCGCCGTAGAGCTGCCGGTGGCCGACGGCGGCGAGGGAACCTTCGAGGTGCTGGCCCGCAGCCTGGACGCCCGGCCGGTCCGGGTCCGCACCGTGGGTCCCTGGGGCGACGACGTCGAGACGGTCTTTGCGCTGGCCTCCGACGGCACCGCCGTCGTCGAACTCGCGTTCGCCAGCGGATTGAACCTGCCCACCGCCGGCGACCGGGATCCCGTCCGGGCCAGCACGTACGGGACCGGGGTGATGATGGCCGAGGCCGTCCGGCACGGGGCGCGGCGCCTGCTGGTGGCCGCCGGCGGTTCCGCCACCACCGACGGCGGGGCGGGTGCCATCGCGGCGATTGAGGAACGCGGCGGCCTCAACGGCGCCGAGGTGGTGGTCCTCAGCGACGTGACCACCCGTTTCGGCGACGCGGCCCGCGTGTTCGGGCCCCAGAAAGGAGCCGGACCGGCCGAGGTCGAGGCGTTGACCCTGCGGCTCGAGGCCCTGGCGGACCGGTTCTCCCGGGACCTGGGCCGCGACCCGCGGACCGTGGCCCGCACGGGCGCCGCCGGGGGATTCTCTGGCGGGATGTGGGCGCGGTACGGGGCCCGGCTGGTCTCCGGCGCGGACCATGTCCTTGACCTGCTCGGCTTCGACGCCCTGGCCGCCGCCAGCGAGGCGCTGGTGGTCGGCGAGGGTCGGCTGGACTCCCAGACCGGGCAGGGCAAGATCATCGCCGCCATCCTGGCCCGGAGCGGCGCCACCCCGGTCCACGCCGTCGTCGGCTCCCTCCACGAGGACCTGGGCGCCTACGCGGAGAACTTCGCCGGGATCACTGTCGCCAGCACCGGCAAGGACCTCGTGGCGGCCGGGGCGTCACTGGTCAGGGCCGGTTCGGCGGGTGCCGCGCAGGCTGGCGTTTCCCCGTCCACCCCCGCATAGCAAACGATCCGGCTGTCGGTTCCCCCAAGGAACCGACGACCGGATCGGATAAGTGCTACACACAGAGTGTGTCACACATATGACAAAGTTGTCACATGCTGCTCTGCGGGTCCGTCTGGCGTGTCGGTACGCTGGGGTCATGAATGAGACTTCCGCCGCAGAGCACGGCGATCGCAACAGTTCCTCCGGCCGCCTGTTTCTGGACAAGGAGCACCCGGCCGCGTGGCGGGCACTCAACGGTTTGGGTTTGAAGGCCAAGGAGGCCGCCACCGAGGCCGGCCTGGACCAGGCGCTGATCGAACTGTTGAACGTGCGGATCTCGCAGATCAACGGCTGTGCGTTCTGCCTGGACCTGCACGTCCACGACGCCGTCAAGAACGGTGAAACCGCTCAGCGCCTGGCGGTCCTGCCGGCCTGGCGGGACACGGATCTGTTCAGCGCCAAGGAGCGGGCCGCCCTGACCCTCGCCGAGGCGATCACCGACATTTCGGACCAGGCGGCCCGGGAGCACGAGGGGAGGGCGGCCCGGCAGCAGCTTAGCGAGGCCGAGTTCTCCGCGATCAGCTGGCTGGCAATCGCCATGAACGCCTTCAACCGGGTCTCGATCGTCAGCCAGCACCCGGTCCGCGCCCGCTAGGGAATCAGCCGGTCCGCCCGGAACCTGTCGAACAGATCCGTGAACGAGTCGAGGGTGCGGCGGTACCCGGCGAACCCGGCCACCCGGCTCTTACTCATATCCGCCAGCACCTCGATATTGCGGCCGAGGTCGCCGTCGGTGTGCCACCAGGACGAGACCCGGCCCAGGTCCGGCTCCGCAAGGACGTTCCGGGCCGCGAGGTCCGCCCAGGTCTGCTCCATGCCCTGCATCTGGATTTCCAGCGGCCGGGGTTCGCCCTCGAAGCCGACGGGTTCGACGCCGAAGTAGGCGGCCAGCCGCGGCCACATCCAGCGCCAGCGGAAGACGTCGCCGTTGACCACGTTGTACGCCTGGTTCGCCGCGCCGTCGTCGGTCGCCGCCCAGACCATGTGCTCGGCCAGCAGGCCGCTGTCCGTCATGTCCGTCAGGCTGTTCCACTGCGTTTCGGAGCCCGGGAAGATGAACGGCCTGCCGAGTTCCTTGCAGAGCGAGGCCTGCACGGCGAGGGTGAGGCCCATGTTCATCGCGTTGCCCACGGCGTGGCCGATCACGGTGTGGGCGCGGTGCACGGACCAGGTGAAGCCCTGCCGCTCCGCGGCGGTCCAGAGCTCGTCCTCCTGGTTGTAGTAGAAGTTGGCGACCGGCAGCCGGGGCTCCTCCTCGTGGAACGGCGTGTCCGGCATGTCGCCCTCGCCGTAGGCCTCGAACGGGCCGAGGTAGTGCTTCAGGCCGGTCATGAGGGCAACGTGGCGGACGGGACTGTGCGCGACGGCGCCCAGCAGGTTCCTCAGCAGCGCGGCGTTGACCCGGATGTTGTCCTGTTCCGTGTCCTGCCTGGACCAGGCGGTGAAGAACACGTGGGTGGGCCGCTCGCCGGCCAGGGCCGCGGCAAGGCTTTCCGGGGAGCCGAGGTCCGCCGCGATGGAGCGGGCACCGGGGAGGACGGCACCGCTGCGGGTCAGGGCCAGGACGTCCCAGCCGGTGCCGGCGAGGAGGTTGACCAGGGCCGATCCGGCGATCCCGCTGGCGCCGACCACCAGCGCGGTGTGTCCTTGGCCTGTTTCAGAGTGCTGCACGGTATTCCTCCTGGTTGCGGGTGGGGCTCCCTCCACCCTAGGCCGGATAGATCGCGACCGCCGCCGCCTTGACCACGAAGTAGGCCCGAACCCCCGGGGCCAGGGACAGGTCCGCCGACGCGGCGGGGGTGATGTCCGCGGCGAGGTCGCCCGCCCTGACCCTGATCTGGTCACCGTGCGGCTCCAGGTCCGTGACGGTGACGGCGAAGGCGTTGCGCGGGCTGCCGTGCGGCTGGTCCGGGAAGACGGAGACGGCCGACGGCGGGAACGCCGCCACGCCTGCCTGGCCCGGGATCGGGGTGTCCTCGTGCCGGCCAGCAAGCTCTGTCACCGGGGAACTCTGGGCACCCGAGCCTCCCGGCCCTTCGCCGGCCTGGTCCGGCAGCAGTCCGGCAGCCGTCACGGTGCCGGGGATCAGGTTGAGCCCGGCCAGTCCGGCGGCGAACCTGCTCCGTGGCCGCGTGAGCACCTCGCGGGTGGGCCCCTGCTCCACGATCCGGCCTGCCTCGAGCACCACGACCGTGTCCGCGAGCATGTAGGCGTCCAGGACGTCGTGGGTGACGATGATGGCGCGGCGGCCGGTCAGCACCCGTTTCAGCAGGCGCCGCAGCAGGGGCGCGGCGTGGACATCCAGGGCGGCCATGGGCTCGTCCAGCAGCAGGAGGCCCGGGTCGGCCGCGAGCGCGCGGGCCACCGCCACCCGCTGGGCCTGGCCGCCGGAGAGTTCGCCGGGCCGGCGGCCGGCCAGGTCCGTGGCCTCGACCTCGGCCAGCCAGCGGGCGGCCGCATCCCGGGCCGCGGCGCGTCCGGCGCCGGCGCTGCGGGGGCCGAAGGCGACGTTGTCCAGGGCGGTCAGGTGTGGGAAAAGAAGGGCTTCCTGGGCCAGCAACGCGGTCCCGCGGCGGTGCGGCGGGGTCCACACGGTGCGGCCGCCGTCGAGGTGGAACAGCGGCCGGCCATCGAGCGCGGCGGTACCGGCGTCCGGACGGACCAGGCCGGCGATGACGGAGAGCAGAGTGGACTTGCCGGCGCCGTTGGGACCCAGAATGGCCACGGTCTCCCCCACCCCCAGGGTCAGCGAAACGTCCAGGCCGCGGTCCGCGACCACGGCGTCGAGCGTGAACGTCATCGCGTCGCCTCCGCCGGTTCGGCGTTCGGGGTGCGGGACGGCGCGGCGGACGGCGTACCGGGCCCGCGATAGCTGACCCCGACGACGATGACGGCCACGGCCACCAGGAGCAGCGACAGGGCCACGGCGGCATCCGCATCGGTCTCCCGTTGCAGGTAGATCTCCAGCGGCAGGGTCCGGGTGATGCCCTGCAGGCTGCCGGCGAAGGTGAGGGTGGCGCCGAACTCGCCCAGGCTGCGGGCGAAGGAGAGGACCGCCCCGGAGGCCAGGCCCGGCAGCACCAGCGGCAGCGTGACCCGCCGGAGCACCGTTCCGGGCCGGGCGCCGAGCGTCGCGGCCACGGCCTCGTAGCGCTGGCCGCCGGCCCGCAGCGCCCCCTCCAGGCTGACCACCAGGAACGGCAGGGCGACGAACGTCTGCGCCAGGACCACCGCCGTCGTGGAGAAGGCAATCTGGATGCCCGCCACCTCCAGGCCGCGGCCCAACAGCCCCTGCCGGCCGAAGGTGTACAGCAGGGCGATGCCGCCCACCACCGGCGGCAGCACCAGGGGCAACAGCACGAAGGACCGGAGCAGCCGCTGCCCAGGGAACTCGCCGCGGGCCAGCACCAGCGCCAGCGGCACCCCCAGGAGGATGCAGACGACGGTGCTCGCCGCCGCCGTCCGCAGGCTCAGGCCCAGCGCCGTCAGGGAGGCATCCGAGGTCACCAGCGGCAGGAAGTTGGGCCAGTCGACACGGGCCACCACGGCCGCCAGGGGCAGCAGGATGAACGCGGCGGCGACGACGGCGAGCGCCGCCACCCAGGGTGGGATACCGCTGTAGCCGTGGCGTCTCGCCCCCGGACGCCTCACGGACGCCCGAACCCGGCGTCGGCCAGCACCTTCTGGCCCTCGGCGCCGGTGACCTCGTCGAGGAAGGCCTGCGCCAGGTTCTTCTCACGGCCGCCCCGCAGGGCCGCGATCGGATAGGTGTTGACGGCGGACGCGGCCTCCGGGAAGGGCACGCCCTTGACCTTGCCCGCCGCGCCCAGGACGTCCGTGACGTAGACCAGTCCGGCGTCGGCCTCCCCCGACGCCACCTTGCCGAGGACGTCGGTGACGGCGGATTCCTCGCTCACCGGCGCCAGGCGCATCCCGGTCTTGCCTTCGACGGCCACTGCGGCCGCGCCGCACGGCACCTGCCGTGCGCAGACCACCACGCGGGTGCCCGGCCTGGCCAGGTCCGCGAAGGACGTGATGCCGGCGGGATTGGCTGGCGGCACCGCGATGGTGAGGGTGTTGGTGGCGAAGTTCCGCGGGCTGCCCTCGGCGAGCCCGGCGCCGGTCACCTTGGCCATGTTCGCGGGATCGGCGGAGGCGAAGACGTCCGCCGGGGCGCCCTGGCCCAGCTGGGTGGCGAGGTCCGAGGACCCGGCGAAGCTGAGGCTCACCCTGGTGCCGGGGTGGCTGGCTTCGAAGCTCTGGGCTAGCGCCGTGAAGGGAGCCTTGAGGGAGGCGGCGGCGAAGACCGTGAGGACCCGTGCCCCGGAGCCGGAGCCGCCGGTGGCGCCGCAACCGGCGGTGCCCGCGGCCAGGACTGCGGTCAGGAGGATGGCGGCTGTTCGGCGGCTCATGCCTGGGTCTTCCCGTTCGGGCCGCCGTCGTGCGGACCGCTTCCGTGCGGGCTCTCGATGATCACAGTGGTGGCTTTGACGACGGCGGTGGCGACGGAGCCGAGTTCCAGCCCGAGGTCCCGGACGGCCTCGCTGCTCATCAGCGACACCACCCGGAATGGTCCGCACTGCAGCTCCACCTGCGCCATGACCGTGTCCGCGGTGATGCCGGTGACCAGGCCGACGAACCGGTTGCGGGCCGAACTGCCGCCGCGGGACGGATCCTCGGGGAGCCTGGCCTGGTCCCGGGCGACGCCGGCGAGCTCCAGCCCGTCCACCACCAGCCGGCCGGCGTCGTCCCGGTGCGGGGTCAGGGTTCCGCTCTCGGTCCAGCGGCGGACGGTGTCGTCGCTGACACCCAGGAACCGGGCCGCTTCGGAGACGCGAAAAGTAGGCATGCCGCCACTATAGTCCGCAAATGCGGATTCCATGACGCGTTGGGACCGCATTTGAGGATCTTCGGCAAGCGCCGCGGGCGCCGGCTCACCATGGTTCCGCCGGACCATCCGGCCTACCATGGGAGGGTGGGGTGGGCCCCGGTCGGCTAGGAGCACAGCCATGGAATGGGTCCGGCCGGAGGACACGGCCTACGACGAAACGCGTAAACTCTTCAACGCCATGATCGACCGGCGCCCGGCCGTCATCGCCCGATGCGCCGGCGCCGCGGACGTGGCCGAGGCCCTCGCGCACGCCCGCGCCAACAGGCTCGACGTCGCCGTCCGGGCCGGCGGGCACTCGGTGGCGGGAATGTCCACGAACGACGGCGGACTGGTGGTGGACGTCCGGCCGATGAAGTCCATCACGGTGGACCCGGACAACCGCACCGTCACGGTCGGCGCCGGGGTCACCTGGGGCGAATTCGACCGGGCCACCCAGGAGCATGGGCTGGCCAGCACCGGCGGACGGGCCTCCACCACGGGCGTGGCCGGCTTCACCCTGGGCGGCGGATCGGGATGGCTGGAGCGTTCCTACGGCTTCGCCTGCGACAACCTGCAATCGGTAGACCTGGTCACCGCGGACGGAGACCGCGTCACGGCGAGCGCCGTCGAGAATCCGGAGCTGTTCTGGGCCCTGCACGGGGGCGGCGGCAATTTCGGCGTGGCCACCGGCTTCACCTTTGGGCTGCACGACCTGGGGCCCACCGTGCACGCCGGCATCATGCTCTTCCGTGGCGAAGACGCACCCGACCTGGCCCGCGCCTACCGTGACATCTCCCTGAAGGCACCGGACGCCGTCGGCACGGCACTGGTGTTCCTCACGGCGCCCCCGGAACCCTTCGTTCCCGAGGATATGGTGGGCAAACCCGCCGTCGGCCTGGCATACCTCTACGCCGGCGACCCGGCTGCCGGGGCCGAGGAGGCCGCCCCGTTCCGTGCGCTGGGGCCCGCCGTCGACCTGGTGGGCGACATGGACTACACCGCCTTCCAGTGCATGATCGATGACCCGCCCGACCTCTACCACTACTGGAGCGCCGAGTACCACGACGAGTTGCCGGACGCCGCGCTGGACGTGATCGTGGATGCGGCGAGCCGCCTTCCCGGACCCCACTCCCAGCACCTCGTGGCCCGGTGGGGCGGCGCCGTGGCCGGCCCCGCAGCGGCGCAGACTCCGCTGCAGAACCGCGGCGCCCAGTGGGTGACGCACCCGTACGGCATGGAGGCGTCGGCGGCGGCCGCGGAGGAGGCCAAGGCCTGGGTCAAGCAGTTCCGTCGGGACATCGCCCCCTACGCCAACGGCGGAGTCTGGCTGAACTTCGTCGGTGACGAGGGCCGGGACCGGGTCCGTGCCGCCTTTGGCGAGGAGAACTACGGGCGGCTGGCCCGGGTGAAACGCGAGTTCGATCCGGAGAACGTCTTCCGCGGCAACCAGAACATCCTGCCGGCCGCCTCGTAAACTGCCGGAATGGCCATCTACATCGATCCCCCGCTCTGGCCCGCCCACGGCACCGTCTTCTCGCACCTGGTGTCCGACAGCTCCCTTGAGGAGTTGCACGCGTTCGCGGGGGCGGCGGGAATCCCGGAGCGGGCGTTCGACGGCGACCACTACGACGTCGCCGAGGCCCGCTTCGACGCGCTGGTGGCCGCCGGCGCCATCCCGGTGGAGGGCCGGGTCCTGGTGCGCAAGCTGATCGCCAGCGGACTCCGGATTCCCGCCCGGAGGCGCAACGGCTCCCTGAAGCTGCCGCTCCTGACGCGCTGGAACGAGACCCTGCCCGGCCACGACGCGCTCTTCCTGGACCTCCTGGACCGGTGGGGTGAGGAGCACCGGAACTACCACGGCCGCACCCACCTGCTCGCGGTGCTGGAGGCGCTGGACTGGCTGGCCGCTCCCGGCCTGCCGTCCCGGACGGTGCGCCTGGCGGCCTGGTTCCATGACGCGGTTTACCACGGGATCGCGGGCGAGGACGAGGAGGAGTCCGCGCGCCTGGCCGAGGAACGGCTGGCCCACACCGGCCTGCCCGACGGCGAGGCGGAGGAGGTGGGGCGGCTGGTGCGGATGACGGCGGACCACCGGCCCGAGCCGGGCGACGACGCCGCGGCCCTCCTCAGCGACGCCGACCTCTCCATCCTCGGGAGCGACCCCGCAGAGTACGCCCGCTACCTCGCGGCCGTGCGGAAAGACTTCGCGCACATCGGCGACGCCGACTTCGCCGCCGGCCGCGCCGCCGTCGTCCGGCAACTGCTGGCACAGGAGCCGCTCTTCCACACCAGGCGCGGGCGGTCCCTCTGGGAAGACACCGCGCGGCGGAACCTCGCGGGCGAACTGGCTTAGGCTCCGGGCCGCCTCACCGGTCCCCGGACCCGCCGGCTGCGCGGCGGAGATGATCGGCGAGCCGGTCGAAGGATTCGCGCCAGCCGGAACCGTGGGCGTCCCGGTGGTCGGCGGTATCGAAGGGGCCCTGGGTGAAGACCAGCCGGGTGCCGCCGTCGATATCCTCGAGCCGGAAGGCGCCCTCGGTTTCGAAGCCGCGGGTTCCGTCCACCTTTTCCCAGGCATGGGTGAAGACGAACAGTGTGGGCGGCTCGAGATCGGTGATTACTCCGCTGAACCAGTGTTCCTGGCCGGTCGCGTCCTCAAGGAGGCAAGCCCGGTACGGGGTGCCGATTTCCAGGTCCGCGTCGATGGTTTCGCGCAGTGCCCGGAAGCCCCGCGGCCCCCACCAGAGGGCCGCCTGGTCCGGATCGACCAGCGCCGCCCAGACTGCACGGGCGGGCACCTGGAACTCGCGGGTGATTACCAGCGTGAGCTCGTCCTGTTCCGGCACGGCCTCCGCACCGGTGGATTCTGCGTTCTCCAGCATTGCCCTCTCCCTCCGCGCTGCGGCGACGGTTGAGTCTGTTTACTAGCGGTAGACGCCGGCGAACGGCCGGTCCGTCGTGACGATCTGCTTGCCCAATGGCATCAGGGACACCGGGATCAGCTTGAGGTTGGCGATGGCCAGCGGGATCCCGATGATGGTCACGGCCATGGCGAACGCGGTCACCACGTGGCCCACGGCGATCCAGATGCCGGCCAACAGCAGCCAGATGACGTTGCCCAGCAGGGACAGGGCACCGCCGCCGCCGGGCCGGTCCACCACGGCGCGGCCGAAGGGCCACAGGGCGTAGGACGCGATCCGGAAGGAGGCCAGGCCCCAGGGGATGGTGACGATCAGCAGGCAGCAGACGACGCCGGCCGCGAAGTAGCCCAGCGCGAGCCACAGTCCCCCGAACAGCAGCCAGATGATGTTGAGCAGAGTCTTCATGGCACCATTCTCCCCCGTCGGCGGTGGATCTGTCCTCGGGGATGGCCCTGAACCGCCCCTGAATCCGTGGCCCCGGTATGGACGCCGGCGCCGGGCACTGTCCGGGGACGCGTGCCCCGGTTTACCCTAGGGGCAGGCCGGGCTGCTGCCCGGAAACGGCCTGCTGAAGGGCGGAACGCGTGGGTTCGTGGCTGGGAGTGAGCCGCCGGCGATCCCCCGTGGCCGCACTCTCCGCCCTCCTGGCGCTGGGGCTGCTGGCTGGCTGCACCGGCGGCAGTCCGCAGCCGCCGTCGTCCGGCACGCCGTCGGGGACGGCATCCGGGACCAGGGCGCCCCGCTCCACTCCTGCTCAGCCACCCGTCGTCTTCACCGCACAGGGCGACATCGGCGTCGGCTCCAAGGCCCGCAAGGTGCTCGAAGCGGTCGCGAAGATCAAGCCGGCACTGAATCTGGCGCTGGGCGACTTCAGCTACCAGGCCGGCCTCGAACAGCAGTTCTGCGACATGGTCACCGGCGTCCTGGGCACCGGCTTCCCCTATGAACTCGTCACCGGCAACCACGAGAGCGACGGGCACGACGGCAACATCGCCACCTTCGCCCAGTGCCTGCCGAACCGGCTGCCCGGGCTGGTGGGTGAGTACGGCACGCAGTGGTACGCCGACGTGCCCCAAGAGAACCCACTGGTCCGCATCGTCATGGTCTCCCCCGGGATCAAGTTCCGGGACGGCAAAACCCTGGACTACGGCCGCGGCAGCGAGCGCTGGAAGTGGACCGCGGACGCGCTGGACGGGGCGAAGGAACGGAACATCCCCTGGACGGTGGTGGGCATGCACACCCCGTGTTTCAACCTGGGCGCCTACTCCTGCCAGCCCGGCGCGGACTTCACCAACCTGCTGATCGAGAAGAAGGTGGACCTGGTCCTCACCGGCCATCAGCACCTGTACCAGCGCACGCACCAACTGGGCCACAGTCCGGACTGCCCCGCCCTGGTCCCGGATGAATTCTCGAAACAGTGCCTGGGTGGCACCGGCAGCACGCTCAACCAGGGCCGCGGCACGGTGTTCGCCGGCGTCGGGATCGGCGGGGTGGGGCTGCACGACGTCCGCGAGGAAGATCCCGAGGCCGGCTACTTCGCGGAGTGGTCCGGCAAGAACGTCAAGCCCACCTACGGCACGCTGAAGGTGTCCGTGGGAGAGGACGCGCTGACCGCCGCACTGGTCCCGGCCGAGGGCAGCTTCACGGACACCTTCACCATCACGCGGTGACCGCGCCTTGGGTGGCCCGGCCCTTTGCCTGCACCGATGGGGCCGGTCAGTGCCCCTTGGCGGCGGTGACGAAGGCCGTGACCCGGGCCGGGTCCTTGACCCCGCGGGAAACCTCGACGCCGGAGGAGACGTCCACACCCCACGCACCGGCCGCCGCGGCAGCGTCTGCCACGTTCGCCGGGTCCAGCCCGCCGGCCAGCAGCCAGTGCCGGTCCCCCAGCCCCCGGGCGCGGACCGAGGCGTAGTCCCAGGCTTCGCCGGAGCCGGGCACGGCGGCGTCGACCAGCAGCAGGTCCTCGCCCCAGTCGGCGAAGGCTTCCGGTGCCGCGGACATCGTGATCGCCCGGATCAGCCTCATCCCGGCGTCGTGGACCACCCGGACGTCCTCCCGGGTCCGGTCGCCGTGCAGCTGGACCCAGTCCAGCCCGGCGTCCCGTGCCGCGGCGACGGCGTCGGCCGCCGGTTCGTGCCGGAAGACGCCCACCGCGGGAACCCCTGACGGCACGCTGGGCAGCAGTTCGCGGACCCGGTCCGGCGCCACCTGACGGGGGCTGGCGGTCAGGACGAAGCCCACCGCGTCCGCCCCGGCGTCGACGGCGGCCCGGACGGCCTCGCTGGTGCTCAGACCGCATACCTTGACGAACATTCCGGCTCCCTACCGCTGCGCATTGTCGCTTTCACCGCTGTGCTGCTGTGTTGCTGTGTTGCTGTGTTGCTTCGACGTTAGCAAGTCCCGCGCCCGGCCACCGGCGCCGCGGCTAGGCTGATCCCATGGACATCATCCGTTACGCCGACCTCAAACCCGCCCCCTGGCGCAACGGCGGTGGCACCACCCGTGAACTGGCCCGCTTCCCGCTCGACGCGGCCGACGGCGGCTGGGACTGGCGGGTAAGCATCGCGGAGGTCGGCAAGGCCGGAGACTTTTCCGCGTTCCCCGGGATGGAGCGGGTCCTCACCGTGGTGAACGGCGACCTGCTGTTCCTCACGGTCGACGGCGCCGAGCACCCGCTGGAAAAGTACCGCCCGTTCCGGTTCTCCGGCGACGCCGACGCGGCCGGTGCCCTGCCCACCGGCGACATTCGGGACCTGAATGTCATCTGCCGGCGGGGCGCCTTCAAGGGCTTCACCTCCATCATCGAACTGTCCAAGAAACGGGCACACCCGGTCTTCGAGGGGCAGTTCGGCATCCTGCTGCAGGGCCAGGCGACGGCGGACGGCGAGGCGCTGGGCCGGTACGACGCCGTCGTCGGCTCTGACACGGCGACGCCCGAGATCCTGGGCCGCGGCTTCCTTGCCGTCGTCTCGATCGACCCTGTCGACTGATTGACCCCGGTCGTCTCGGTGAACCCGTCCTCTCAGGAAACCCAGTCCAGCCGGAGGCCTAGCCCCCGGATTTTGCTAGGCTGAAGGCAAGGCCGGATCCCGGCCTCCGGACGACGGTTCAGTACCCGGCACGCGACAAGACTGGCCAAAGGATTGTTGTCATGTCGTGGATCATCCTCATTGCCGCCGGATCCCTAGAAGCCGTGTGGGCCGCCGCGTTGCACCGCACGTCGCAGGCCACAGGCCGCCGCCGACTCCTGCCGGGCGCACTGTTCCTGGTCTCCGTCCTCGCCAGCACCGGCGGACTCGCGATCGCCATGCAGACCATACCCACCGGGACCGCCTACGCCGTCTGGGTGGGAGTCGGCGTCGTCCTTACCTCCGCTTATGCGATGGCCACCCGTGTTGAACCCGCCAGCGCCGCCCGGATCCTGCTGCTCGGCGGGATCGTGGTGTGCGTGGCCGGCCTGAAGCTGGTGGCGTGATGCGCGCCGGCACCCGCGGATCGGGTTCTTCCTGGCTGATCCTGCTCGGCTCGGCCGTCCTTGAGGCGGTGTGGGCCACGGCCCTGGGCCTCTCCGACGGGTTCAGCCGTCCCCTGCCCACCCTGATCTTCGCCGTGGCCGCGGCATTGAGCATGGCCGGACTGGGCATGGCCGTGCGGCGCATCCCGTTGGGCACCGCGTATGCCGTGTGGGTAGGAATCGGCGCCGCCCTGACCGTGGGCTGGGCGATGGCCACCGGCGTCGAAGCCGCCAACCCGCTGAAACTGCTGTTCATAGCGGGGATCGTCGGCTGCGCGGCGGGGCTGAAACTGCTGCCGGGCGGGCCGGAGGACTCCGAACCGCCCGTTTCCGAGCCGTCGTCCCGTACGCTCCCGCCCGGTTAGTCCCACCGGCAACCGCCGATCCGGCCGGACACGCCGTGTCGCGGGCCCGGGTCCGGGAGGTAACCGGGGAGAATCGCACGCAGGCTTGCTGCCGGGCCCGGACGAACGCTGGCAACCCCCGGGAACCCGCCCGGAATACCGGGACCGGGCGGGAGGTTCTTGGCTGGGACAGCGGTTCCGGCAATGACAGGAGACTCCAGATGACAGCCACAGTTCAGCTCGGCGACAGCCTCAGCGTCAGCCCCCTCGGATTCGGCGGAATGGCCCTGACCCCGGTCTACGGCGACGTTGACCCGGCCGAGGCGCTGGCCACCCTGCACCACGCCGTCGACGCCGGGGTGACCTTCCTGGACACCGCGGACATTTACGGCAGCGGCAGCAATGAAGAACTCTTCGCCCAATTGCTCAAGGACCGGCGCTCCGAGGTGCAGTTGGCCACGAAGTTCGGCCTGGTGGGGAACCCGGCGGAGGGCTACACGGACATCCGGGGCGACGCCGCCTACGTCCGCGAGGCCGTGGACCGCAGCCTGTCCCGCCTCGGCACCGACAGCATCGACCTGTATTACATGCACCGCCGTGACCTCCGCGTTCCGATTGTGGAAACCGTGGAGGCCATGGCGGAGCTGGTCAAGGCCGGAAAGGTCAAGCACCTGGGCCTGTCCGAGGTGACGGCGGCGGAACTCAGGGAGGCCCATGCCGTGCACCCGATCGCCGCCGTCCAGAGCGAATGGTCCATCTGGAGCCGGGACGTGGAGCGCAACGTGGTGCCCGCGGCCGCCGAACTGGGTGTCGGCTTCGTGCCCTATTCGCCGCTGGGCCGGGGGTTCCTGACCGGCACCGTGGATGCCTCGAAGCTGGGCAGCAACGACTTCCGCCGCAACATCCCCCGCTTCGCCGCGGATGCCGTGGACGCCAACCAGGCCGTGGTGGCTACGGTCCGCGAGGTCGCCGCCGAGCTGCAGACCGCCAACGGTCCCGCCACGCCGGCGCATGTTGCCCTGGCCTGGCTGCTGGCCCGGGGCGAGGCGCTGGGCCTGCCCGTCGTCCCGATTCCAGGCACCCGCAAGGCCGCCCGGATCGATGAAAACCTCGGCGCCCTGTCCCTGGAGCTGAGCCCGGCGCAACTTGACCGGCTCAACACCGCCGCGGACGCCGTCGTCGGCTCCCGCGCGGCGAACCCGGGCTGGGTCTCCGAGGGCCGGGAATAGGCGGTCCTAGACTGATGCCCATGGACTCACTCATTCATTCGCTCCGCGACGTCACCATCCGCAGGATTTCGGTCAGCGAGATGGACAACAACGTGTACCTGCTCACCGCGAAGGCTTCCGGCGCGCAGCTCCTGATCGATGCGGCCGATGATGCGGCCGCCATCAAGGCGCTGCTGGCCGACGCCGCCGCGGACACCGAGGCGACGCCGAAGCTGGCGCTGATCGCCACCACGCACCAGCACTGGGACCACGTCCGTGCGCTGCCCGAGGTGGTCAAGGCGACCGGCGCGAAGACCGCCGCCGGAACCGACGACGCCCCCGCGCTGCCGGTGCCCGTGGATGTGCTGCTGGACCACGGCGACGTCGGCAACTTCGACGGGTTCGACGTGACGGCGGTGCACCTGCGCGGCCACACCCCGGGTTCGGTGGCGCTGGTGTACCAGGACCCGGCAGGGCCCGCGCACATCTTCTCCGGCGACTCGCTGTTCCCGGGCGGGGTAGGCAACACGGACAAGGATCCGGAACGCTTCACCCAGCTGCTGGACGATGTGTCCGCGCGGCTGTTCGATGTCTACCCGGACGACACGGTGGTGCACCCGGGCCACGGCAAGCCGACCACCCTGGGCGCGGAACGGCCGTACCTTGCGGAGTGGCGCGCCCGCGGCTGGTAGGACCTGCCGGCTCGGCAGGATCCGGAATCCGCGCCGGTTCCGGACCGGCGCGGCAGATTCGGGCGGCCGCACCGGCGACCCCCGGTGCGGCCTTCCGTTTCCGTAGCGCGGACCGTTAATCCGCGCGGAAAACCTTAGCGGCTGCGGCGGTCGTTCGACGCCGGGGCCGACGCGCGGCGGGGACCGCCGCTGCGGGCCGGACGGCCTTCACCGGAGCGGCCGTTGCCGCCGCCTGCGTAGGATCCGCCGGACGTGCCGCCGGTGTTGGAGGACCAGACCGGAGCCGAACCGCCGCCGGAGCGACCGCCCGACTTGGCGCCTGCCGCGGCACGCTGGCCGGTGGCCGGACGTCCGCTGCGCTGGCCGCCGGTGGAGCCGCCGGTACGCGGGGCGCCGCCCCGGCCCGCGGCCGATCCGCCACGGGGTGCCCCGCCGCGGGAGTCATTCCGGCCCTCGGCTGCACGGCCGTCGGAACCCCGACCCGCGGCCGGCCGCCCACCGGCGGACGGAACATCGTTGTGGTGCGCGTAAGCGGTGGCGCGGCCACGGCCCCGGGCGTTGCGGCGCTCGGAACGCTCGGCGTCGGACCGGTCCTGGTTCTGCTCGGCGATCCGCTCGGCGGCGCTGCGGGCAGCGGCCTGGCCCTCGTAGGCCACGGCGCGGCGCTCGGCACGCGGCAGGTCGGTGCGGGGAGCCTCGGCGGACACCTTTCCGCGTCCACCACGGCCGCCGCGGCCACCCGCGGTGGGGGCTGCCTGGCGGCGGGCCCGCTTGCGCTCTGCGTTGGCGCCGGTGGAGCTGCCGCCGCCCTGCTGCGGAGCCTTGGCGGCCAGCAGCGCGGCGCGGGTGCGGGGATCGACCTTCTCGGCAATGTCGCCGACAAGCTCGGCCACGATCGGCGAACTGGCGGTGACGCGCTCGAAGCTGACGTCCACGCCGGCGGCCTTCATGAGCTTCTTCACGTCGGACTGCTGCTCCGGCAGGGTCAGCGTGACAACGGTGCCGTCGGAACCGGCGCGGGCGGTACGGCCCGAACGGTGCAGGTAGGCCTTGTGCTCGGTGGGCGGGTCCACGTGGATGACGAGTTCGACGTCGTCGACGTGCACGCCGCGGGCGGCGACGTCGGTGGCGACCAGGACGCGGACGTCGCCGGAGGAGAACTCGGCGAGGTTGCGGTCACGGGCGTTCTGCGACAGGTTGCCGTGCAGATCGACGGCGGGGATGCCGGCATCGGTCAGGGTCTTGGCCAGCTTGCGGGCGTGGTGCTTGGTGCGCATGAACAGCACGCGGCGGCCGGCGCCGGAGGCGAGCTCCACGATCAGCTGCTTCTTCACGGTCTGGTCGTTGACCACCAGGACGTGGTGCTCCATGGTGGTGACCGCGGCCTGCGGGTCGTCCACGGAGTGGGTCAGCGGGTTGGAGAGGTAGCGCTGGACAATCTTGTCCACGCCGTTGTCCAGGGTGGCGGAGAAGAGCAGGCGCTGGCCCTGGGCGGGGGTCATGTCCATGAGCTTCTTGACCACCGGGAGGAAGCCGAGGTCGGCCATGTGGTCGGCCTCGTCCAGGACGGTGATCTCGACCGACTCGAGGGTCAGGATGCGCTGGCGGATCAGGTCCTCCAGGCGGCCGGGGCAGGCGATGACGATGTCGACGCCGGCGCGGAGGGCCTTTTCCTGGCGGGCCTGGGAGATGCCGCCGTAGATCACGGTGGTGTTCAGGCCGACGGCCTTGGCCAGCGGCTCCACCGTGGCGTTGATCTGGGTGGCCAGCTCGCGGGTCGGGGCCAGCACCAGGGCCATGGGGCGGCCGGGCTTGCGGAAATGCGCGGCCTCGCGCTCGGCGAGACGGGCCACCAGCGGGATGGCGAAGGCGATGGTCTTGCCGGAGCCGGTGCGGCCGCGGCCCAGGACGTCGCGTCCGGCCAGGGTGTCCGGGAGGGTCTTGACCTGGATGGGGAACGGCTCGGTGATTCCCTGGGCGGTCAGGGTGTCGGCAAGGGCCTTGGGCGTGCCGAGGGCGGCAAAAGTAGTCATAAGTATCAAAGGTCTTTCAGGCGGTATCCGTGCGGATATCGGCCCCCGGCGCCGGTTGGACCAGGGGTTCGCCGAAGAAAAGTCAGGTGGTCGACCGGGCCGTCTGCGGGTAGCCGCTCATTGCCGGGACCAAATGGAACGCGTTCATCGACGCAGGATGTGCCTCTCACATGAAAAAACCCACTCCCGCGGGGACATTCCGAGGAATACGCGGGCGATCCGGCGGTCTGCCGAGGCTTTCCAGCCGGATCAGGAGTGGGCATCACTGCACATCAAGTTCATCCAGTCTATCATCCGGGACCCTCCTCCCGTTTCCGGCCGGTCCCGACCCTCCCGTAGGTCCCATCCCAACTGACTCGCAGCTAAGGCCGTTTTCGCCGCTCAAAACGGCTTCAAGTGCCAGTTAGTTGGGTGCGCCGCGGCGGGCGACGCGCGGCGCCACCAGGACGCCCGCGACGCCGATCGCGGCGGTGAGCGCGAAGACCCCGGCGAACGGTGCGGCGGCGCCGGCCGGGCCGGCTCCCGCCGTCGTGAACGCAGCGAAGATGATGCCCGTGGTGGCCAGCGAAAGCGCGCCGCCGAGCGAGTCCGAGATGGACATCGCGGAGCTGTTGAAACCCTCATTTTCGCGGGTGGAGAGGGCCAGTGTCATGACGCTGAGCCGGGCGTACATCAGGCCCATGCCGGCGCCGGCGAACACCCAGCCGGCGATCGCGACTGCGGCGGGCCAGCCGAGGACGGTGGTGGCCAGGGCCAGGACGACAGCGACAAGCACCATCGCCGCCCCGATCCGGATTGCGCGCCGGTGCTCCAGCCGCGGACCCAGCCGACCCTGGACCGCGGACGCGGAGGCCCACGCCACGGCACCGGCGGTAAGAGTCAGCCCGGCAAAGGTGGGCGCGAAGGCGTACCGCTCCACCAGCAGATACGGCAGGTACACCTCGGCGCCGAAGAACGCCGCAGACGCCAGCCCGCGGGTGAGGATGACGCTGGGCAGCCCGCGCCGGGCGGTCAGCGTGCCGCGCGGCATCAGCGGGCGGACGGCCAGCAGCGCGACGGCGACGGCGGCCCCGGCCAGCAGGCCGCCGATCCCCGGGAGGGTCGAGGAGAGGTTCAGGGCAAGGACCGCGGCGGCGGCGAGCGCGGCCAGGCCCAGCTTGGCCAGCGCCCCGGGGACGCGGGAGGGCTGGCGGTCTGCCTGAGCGGGTTCCGACTTGCCAGGTTCCGACTGGCCCGCCGGGTCCGCCGGTGCGGCCGCTCCGTCCGGGGCAGGCTCGTTTTTCGGCAGCCCGCGCAACGCCGGGGCGGTCAGCAGCAGCGCCGGCACCACCAGGCCCACCACGCCCAGGAAGACCCACGGCCAGCCCGCCACCTCCGCCACCAGCCCGGCGGTGAACGGGCCCACCAGCGAGGGGACCACCCACGCGGCGGAGAACGCGGCGAAGATCTTCGGGTGCAGCGGCGGCGGGTAGACGCGGGCCACCACGACATACAGCGCCACGGTCAGGCCACCGCCACCGAGACCCTGCACCAGCCGCCCGGCGACCAGGACCGGCATGGAGGCGGCGGTCCCGGCAATCAGCAGCCCCACGACGAACATGCCAACGGCGGAGAGCAGTGGCGCCACCGGCCCCCTCCGGTCGGCCCAGCTGCCGGAGGCCACCATGCCGATCACGCCGGTGGCCAGCGGCCCGGCGAAGGCCAGGGCGTAGAGGCCGGCGCCGTCGAGTTCGCGGCTGACCAGCGGCATGATGGTGGTCACCGCCAGCGATTCGAAGGCCGCCAGGAACACCAGCGCGCAGGCGCCGAGGGTCACCAGGACGTACCGGCGCTGGAAGATGCCGCCGGCCCCGGGCCCCTGGTCCGGGCGGGTTCGCGGACTGGCGGCGTTCGACATACCTGTAGCCTACGGCGCGAGCCCCTGGGCGGGGACGACGACGGCGCCGCTGGCCCGGGAGTCGGCGTCGAGCATCCACCCCACCCGCTTGACGGTCCGCAGCATCACCACGCTTTCGACCAGCTCGATGCCCGGTACCTTCTGCTGCAGCGCCAGTTCGATCGTC
This sequence comes from Arthrobacter sp. YD4, assembly GCF_030410515.1. Classification (GTDB taxonomy): domain Bacteria; phylum Actinomycetota; class Actinomycetes; order Actinomycetales; family Micrococcaceae; genus Arthrobacter. The sequence continues at coordinate 814,495 of NZ_JAUHHD010000001.1, forward strand.
ATCACGTCAGCCAGGGACTGCAGCCACATGATGATCACAAAGTTGGTGGGCCCCGTGGTGGAGGCACTCAGCCGGACGTTGCGCATGGTCTTCAGCTCGGCCGCGGCCGCCTCGTGCTGGCCGGCGGGGACGTTGACGAACCACTGGCACGTGACCGGGAAGGACGAATAGCGCTGGGCCACCTCGCAGCGGAAGGACAGCATGCCGCTGGCCAGCACCCGGTTCAGCTGCCGCTGGACCGTGGCCGGGTGGCGGCCCAGGCTCCGTGCGATCTCCGCGGCCGTGGCCCGCCCGTCCCGGGCCAGGAACGGCAGCAGCGCCAGGTGACTCTCCGGCAACCCCCGCGCCGCAGCCGCCGCCGCGGACGCCGCCATTCCGGCGTCGGCGCCGGCAAGGGTCCGTACGGCCGCCTGCTGTGCCCGGTCCAGCACGTTGAGCCGCCACGCGCCGCCGCTGGAATGCAGCCGGGTGCACAGGGCGGTCTCGTACTTGGTCAGGCCCTCGATCTCCTTCAGCCGGGACATCACCTGGTCGCTCAGGTCATCCAAGGACCGGGTGATGACCGTCAGCATCAGGTTGCGCTTGCTGGCGGCTTCCTCCACGGTCACCACCTCGGGCATCAGGGCCAGCTGCGCGGTGACCTCGTCGCGGCGGTGCATCTCGCAGTCGACGGCGATGAAGGCCAGGCACATCTGGTGCGGGTCACCGATCAGGTGGGCCGTGATCCACGAAACCCCGGAGGCCCGCAGCCGGTCCCAGCGTGCTGCCAGCGTGGTGGCGTGGACGCCCAGGACCTCCGCGGCGTCACCCCAGCTCACGCGCGGCGCCATCTGCAGCACGTTGATCAGCGCCAGGTCGTCCTCGCTCAGCTCCACGGCCCATTCCCCTCTTCTGTATGAATCCTGCGATTCACGGCTAGGAGTGCATATTTCCAGCCCTTCAGGCCTCTGTGGCGCAGGTCACTCCAGAATAGACCCGAACGCACCACCCCAATCAACCGCCAGGAGAGTTTGTGACCATTACCGACGACGCCCGGGAGCTCCAGCCGGAGCTGGCCCGTTTCCGCCACGCCCTGCACCGCGAGCCGGAGATCGGCCTGGACCTGCCCCGCACGCAGGAGAAGGTCCTGCAGCAGCTCGACGGGCTGGGGTACGAGATCACCCTGGGCACGGACACCACCTCCGTCACCGCGGTGCTCCGCGGCCAGGGGAACGCCGGCTCTGGTAGCGATGCCGCCAGCCGGCCCGCCGTGCTCCTGCGCGCCGACATGGACGGCCTCCCGGTCCAGGAGAAGACCGGCGTCGACTATTCATCCACCGTAGACGGGGCCATGCACGCCTGCGGCCACGACCTGCACACCTCCATGCTCGCCGGGGCCGCCACCCTGCTGGCCGAGCAACGGCACCGGTTGGCCGGCGACGTCGTCCTCATGTTCCAGCCCGGCGAAGAGGGCTTCGACGGTGCCAGCTACATGATCCGCGAGGGCGTCCTGGATGCCCCGGGCCGGCGCGTGGACGCCGCCTACGGCATGCACGTGTTCTCCGCGCTGGAACCGCACGGCACCTTCTGCACCAAGCCCGGCGTGATGCTCAGCTCCTCCGACGGGCTCACCGTCACCGTGCTGGGCGCGGGCGGCCACGGCTCGGCACCGCACGCGGCCAAGGACCCGGTCACGGTCGCCGCGGAGATGGTCACGGCCCTGCAGGTCATGGTCACCCGCCAGTTCAACATGTTCGACCCGGTGGTCCTCTCCGTGGGCGTACTCCAGGCCGGCACCAAGCGGAACATCATCCCCGAATCCGCCCGGATCGAGGCGACCGTGCGGACCTTCTCGGAGGAGTCCCGGCAGAAGATGATGGACGCCGTCCCCCGCCTCCTGCGCGGCATCGCGGCGGCCCACGGGCTCGACGTCGACGTCGACTACCAGCAGGAATACCCGCTCACCATCACCGACGAGGACGAGACGCGCACCGCGGAAAACGTCATCGGGGACCTCTTCGGCGACGGCCGGCTGGCCCGCTGGGCCACGCCGCTGAGCGGCTCCGAGGACTTCTCCCGCGTCCTGGCCGAGGTCCCCGGCACCTTCATCGGCCTCTCCGCCGTCCCGCACGGCGGCGACCACACGACGTCGGCGTTCAACCACTCCCCGTACGCCACGTTCGACGACGCCGTCCTGGCCGACGGCGCCGCGCTCTACGCCGAACTCGCCCTGTCCCGGCTCGCCACCCTCTCGGCCGCCACAGCCACCGCGGCCGCCGTTCCCGCCGGCCGCCCCTGACCGGCACCCCCGTCCAGCAGCAATCCCACCCAGAACCACCCGGAGATTCCCATGACAGCAACCGTGTCCCAGCCGACGGCTCCCCGGACATCCACCCGCAAGACCTTGATCGGCACCGGCATTGGCAACGCCGTCGAATGGTACGACTGGGCCATCTACGCCACGTTTACCCCGTTCATCGCCAGCCAACTCTTCAGCAAATCTGACCCCGCCTCGGCGGTGCTCTCCACCCTGGCGATCTTCGCCGTCGGCTTCGTCGCCCGGCCCTTCGGCGGCTTCCTCTTCGGCTGGATCGGCGACCGGATCGGCCGCAAAGCATCCATGACCCTGGCCGTTGGCCTGGCCTCGGTGGGCAGCCTGATGATCGGCGTCGCCCCGACCTTCGCCGCGGTGGGTGCCTTCGCGTCCCTGATGCTGCTGGTGGCCCGGCTGGTCCAGGGCCTGGCGCACGGCGGCGAGCTGCCCTCCTCCCAGACGTACCTTTCGGAGATGGCGCCGAAGGAACACCGCGGCTTCTGGGCCACCCTGATCTACACCTCCGGCACGGTCGGCATCCTGTTCGGCACCCTGCTGGGTGCCGTCCTGAACATGGCCCTCTCCACCGAGGCGATGAACGCCTGGGGCTGGCGGATCCCGTTCCTGATCGGCGCCGCGATGGGCCTGTACGCACTGATCATGCGGTCCCGGCTGCACGAGACCGACGTCTTCGCCGGTGAGGCGCTGGCCGAGAAGAAGGCCGCGATCTGGCCGCAGATCGTCCGTCACCGGAAGCAGGCGCTGCAGGTCATCGGCCTGACCGTGGGCCTGACGGTCATCTACTACATCTGGGGCGTCGTCGCCCCCAGCTACGCCACCACCGCCCTGAAGATCGACCGCGGCGAGGCGCTCTGGGCCGGCGTCGTGGGCAACATCGTCTTCATCGCCGCGCTGCCGTTCTGGGGCAAGCTCGCGGACCGGGTCGGCCGCAAGAAGGTGCTCTGGGCCGGCGCGATCGGCGCGGGCCTGCTGCACTTCCCGATGACCGCCCTGCTGAAGGATTCCGCCTGGCAGCTGGCCGTCAGCATGTCCGTGATGCTGATCTTCATCGCCGCGAGCGCCGCGATCGTCCCGGCCGTCTACGCCGAACTGTTCCCAACCAGCATCCGCACGGTGGGCGTGGGCGTGCCCTACTCGATCTGCGTGGCACTCTTCGGCGGCACCGCCCCGTACCTGCAGCAGTGGCTGGGCACCAGCCTGCAGTCCCCGCAGCTGTTCAACGTCTACGCCGTGGCGCTGCTGGCAGTCTCGGCCCTGTTCGTCTTCACCATCCCGGAGACCAAGGGCAAGGACCTCACCGTCTGACCGGGACCCGGCGCCGCCGCGCACCCCCGGTATCTCCCGACTGACTCGCAGCTGAGGCCGTTATGAGCGCTCATAACGGCCTCAGCTGCGAGTCAGTTGGGTGCGGGGCTCCACTATTCTGGAGGGGATGAGTGAATCCCCAGAATCCCCGCAGCCGGCGCCTTCCCCGCGCCCGGTGACCCCCGGCAGCCAGGCCTCCTTCGGCACCTACGGCGGGCGCCCGGTGAGCTTCGTGCGTCGCGGCACCCGGCTGCAGGGCCGCCGCCAGGCCGCCTGGGACGAGCATTCGGACCGCTGGGCCGTGGACGTGCCCCGGCACGTCGCCAACACCTCCGTCCACCCGGAGTACGTCTTCGACGCCGAGGAAGAGTTCGGCCGCAAGGCTCCGCTGATCGTGGAGATCGGTTCCGGCCTGGGCGACGCGGTCTGCCACGCGGCCGAACAGAACCCGGGCACCGATTTCCTGGCCGTGGAGGTCTACACCCCCGGCCTGGCCAACACGCTGATCAAGATCAACAGCCGCGGCCTGACCAACGTCCGCGTGGTGGAGGCCAACGCCCCCGAGGTCCTGGCCAGCATGCTGCCGGCCGGCTCCGTCACCGAGCTCTGGGTCTTCTTCCCGGACCCGTGGCACAAGTCCCGGCACCACAAGCGCCGCCTGATCCAGCCGGCGTTCGCGGAACTCGCCGCGCGGGCGCTGAAGCCTGGCGGAATCTTCCGGATCGCCACGGACTGGTCCAACTACGCCGTGCACGTCCGGGAGGTCATGGCCGGCGCCACCGACTTCGAAAACCTGCACGAGGGCGAACGCAGCGGCCCGGACAGCCCGCTGACCCAGGTCTGGGAATCCGGCGTGGAGTCCGTAGTGGGCGGCGCCCCGGTCAAGGAGGGCCGGGCCCCGGTCAGCACCGAGCACACCGGCCCCAACGAAGGCGTCGACGACGTCGGCGGCTGGGCGCCGCGGTTCGACGGCCGGATCCTGACCAGCTTCGAGAACAAGGCCCACGAGGCCGGCCGGCTGATCTTCGACCTCAGCTACCGGCGCCGCTGATCCGGGCCCATCGCCTGCGGCCGCGGGGGCCGTCCGCATGGCAGGATTACGGCAAAGCTCAACAGTGCAGGACGGACCAGCAGCATGGAATTGAAAGACGCGGCAGAAGTTGCGGAGGATGTCACCAACTCCCGGCCGCTCGAAATCGCCGCCCGCGCCGGGTTCGCCGTCTCCGGACTGCTGCACTTCCTGATCGGCCTGGTCGCAATCCGGCTCGCGATGGGCGGCCAGGGCCAGGCGGACGTCAGCGGCGCGGTGGCCGAGATGGCCCAGCAGCCCGTCGGACCGTACCTGCTCTGGAGCGCCTTCACCGCGTGCGTGGCGCTGGCGATCTGGCAGACCAGCGACGCGGTGTTCGACTTCGAGCACCTTGAGACGAAGAAGAAGGTCGCCAAGAAGCTCAAGGCCGCCCTGCAGGCCGTCGTCTACACCGGCTTCGCGCTGACCCTCGCGTCGGTGGCCATGGGCGCGCACGCCGACCACCGCCAATCCACCAGCGACCTGACCCTGCACCTGATGGCCACCCCCGGCGGGACCCTGCTGCTGATCCTGATCGGCGTCGCCGTCGCCGTCACCGGCGTCGTCTACGCCATCCGAGGCTTCCGGAAGTCCTTCGTGAAGTACCTGCGCATGCCCGCCAACGAGCACGCCTCCCTGGCCGTGAAAATCACCGGCATCGCCGGCTACGCGGCCAAGGGCGTGGCGCTGCTGCTGACCGGGATGCTGATCGTGATCGCCACTATCAAGGCGGACCCGGACGAATCGACCGGGCTCGACGGCGGCCTCAAGGCCCTGCGCGATCAGCCGCTGGGCATGTACATGCTCGCCGCCGTCGGCGCCGGACTGATCTGCTACGGCATCTTTATGGCCGTCCGCGCCCGCCTGGCACGGATGTAGCCGGCCCCCGCCCCGGCCAAGGCCCGGACCGCGGGCGCCCGCGGTCCGGGGTCACCGCCGGCTGGCTAAGATGGATCAGATGACCAACTGCCGAAAGTAGTGCCTCCATGCCTTCGAATCCGGATGAGAATGCGGCACTGGCGATCCAGACCCCCGCGATCAACGACCGCTCCCTCGCGGCCGGGCTCGCCTACGCCATGGGGAGCCGCGTCTCCGGGATTTCCTTCGACGCCGCCACCGGGCTGATGCTGGGCAAGGTCCGCGGCGGGTCCCCCGTGCCGTATTCGACGACGGCGAAGCTGGTCCGCAAGGGCGGGGGCTGGAGCTGCACCGTGGGGGTCTGCAGCTGCCCGGTCCGCAAGGACTGCAAGCACGTCGCGGCGCTGCTCTTCGCGGCGGAGGACAACCCGGCCACCCGCGTGCAGCTGCTCGCCCCCGCAGAAACCTCCCGGCTCTCCCGCCAGCCGGCCCCCGTGGACCTGCCGGACTGGGAGCAGGCCCTCAGCCCGCTGCTCTCCCGGCAGGCGTCCACCCAGCCCACCGCCGGGGTGCCCCTGGCGCTGCAGTTCGAGATCGAGGAACCGGCACCGCACTTCTCCTACACCGGCCGCCGGGACCCGCTGCGCAGCGTCCGCCAGCTCAAGGCCCGGCCCGTCATCATGGGCGCGAAGGGCAAGTGGATCCGCGGCGACGTCTCGTGGAGCACCCTGAGCTACCTGAACTACCGCCGGGAGTGCAACGAGGCCCACGTGGAGTGGATGCTGGAGTTCCTGGCTTCCCACACCTCCGTGGCGAACCGCCAGCACGCCGGGACCGGGCTCTGGCTGGGCCTGAACACCTACGCCGGCCGGAACCTCTGGAGCCTGCTGGAGGAGGCCCGCAAGATCGGGCTGGCCCTGGTCCACGGCAAGGCGGACGCGCCCGTGCACCTGGCGGCCGGCCCCGCCGCCGTCGGCCTCAACCTCACCCGTTTCGGCACCCCCGCCGGCGCTGGCGCTGACAATGGCGCTGGCAGCGCCCCCGGAACCGGCGCCGACGACGGCGGTCTGGCCCTCGCCCCCACCATCACCGTCGAGGGCACCGAGGTGGACCCCGCGGCGGTGGGCACCATCGGCCGCCCCGCGCACGGCATCTTCGTCACCGGGGACACGGGGACCCTCCCGGGCCTGGCACCCGAGGGCTCCACGATCACGCTCGCGCCGCTCGAGGCCGGGCTGAGCGAGGAACTGCTGGCGTTCGTCACCGCCGGCACCACGCTGCACATCCCGGCCCGGGACGAGACCCGCTTCCTCACCGGTTTCTACCCGAAGCTGAAGCAGACGGCCCGGGTCACCGCCTCTGACGAATCGGTGGAGCTGCCGACGCTGGCCGTCCCCACACTGTCCCTGCTGGCAAACTACGGCGCGGACCACCGGGTCCGGCTGCACTGGGAGTGGCATTACACCTCCGGCACCCTGGTCACCGCGCAGCCGCTCTGGCGCCACCCCGGCGACCACGGCTACCGGGACGACACCGCCGAGGCGCGGATCCTTGAAACCGTGGGACAGCCCTGGGAGGTGGTGCCCAAGCTCGGCGAATCGGCCACCGGCGGTTGGGGCACGCCCCGGCTCGCTGACTCTGCCGAGCTCAGCGGCCTGGACACGCTGGCGTTCACTGAGGAGGTCCTCCCCCGGCTACGCGAGCTGCCCGAGGTCACCGTGGACACCGCCGGAGAGATCGCCGACTACCGCGAGGCGGAGGAGGCCCCGGTGGTCTCCATCTCCACCAAGGCCACCGAGCAGCGGGACTGGTTCGACCTGGGCATCCAGATCTCGCTGGAGGGCCAGCCGGTGTCCTTTGCCGCCGTCTTCTCCGCCCTCGCTGCCGGCCAGACGAAGATGCTGCTGCCCAGCGGCGCCTACTTCTCGCTGGACCTGCCCGAGCTGCACCAACTGCGCGCCCTGATCGAGGAGGCCCGGGAGCTGCAGGACAACAAGGACGCCCCGCTTCAGATCAGCCGCTTCCAGGCCGGGCTCTGGGACGAGCTGGCGCAGCTGGGGATCGTGGACGAACAGGCTTCCGCCTGGCGCGATGCCGTCGGCGGCCTGCTGGAGGGCGGCGTGAAGGGCCTGCCGCTGCCGGGCACACTGGACGCGGAGCTGCGGCCCTACCAGCTGGAGGGCTTCAACTGGCTGAGCTTCCTCTACCGCCACGGCCTGGGCGGGGTGCTGGCCGACGACATGGGCCTGGGCAAGACCGTCCAGACGCTCGCGCTGATCTGCGCGGCGAAGATCGCTGCGGCGGAGGCGGCCGCTTCTCCCGGGGCGGAGGACAACGACGGCGACGACGGGGCCTCCGGCGACGCGGCGGGTGGCGCCCCGTTCCTGGTGGTGGCGCCTACGTCCGTGGTGGGCAACTGGCTGGCCGAAACCGCCCGGTTTGCCCCCGGCCTGACCGTGCGGGCCATCGGCGAGACCTTCGCCAAGAGCGGCTCCGATCCCGCCGACGCGCTGGCCGGCGCCGACGTCGTCATCACCTCCTACGCGCTCTTCCGCATCGACTACGACGCGTACGCGTCGCGCCGCTGGGCCGGCCTGGTGCTGGACGAGGCGCAGTTCGTGAAGAACCACCAGTCCAAGGCCTACCAGTGCGCCCGGAAGCTGCCCGCGGACTTCAAGCTCGCGGTGACCGGCACGCCGCTGGAGAACAACCTGATGGAGTTCTGGGCGCTGACCTCGATCGTTGCGCCCGGGCTGTTCGCCAGCCCCAAGCGCTTCGCGGAGAACTACCAGCGGCCGGTGGAGAAGAACGGGGACCGGGCACGGCTGGACAAGCTGCGCCGCCGGGTCCGCCCGCTGATGCTGCGCCGCACCAAGGAGCAGGTGATCCGGGACCTGCCGCCCAAGCAGGAGCAGGTCCTGGAGGTGGTGCTGAATCCGCGGCACCAGAAGGTCTATCAGACCCACCTGCAGCGCGAACGGCAGAAGATCCTGGGCCTGATCGAGGACGTGAACAAGAACCGCTTCACGATCTTCCAGTCCCTCACCCTGCTCCGGCAGCTCAGCCTGGACCCGTCCCTGATCGACCCGTCCCTGTCCGGGATCCGGGCCAGCAAGCTGGACGTGCTCTTCGAACAGCTCCAGGACCTCGTGGCGGAGGGCCACCGGGCGCTGATCTTCAGCCAGTTCACCGGTTTCCTCGGCAAGGTCCGGGAGCGGCTGATCGAGGAGAACATCGAGTTCTGCTACCTCGATGGCAGCACCCGGAACCGCGCGGACGTAGTCAGCGAATTCAAGAACGGCGCCGCCCCGGTGTTCCTGATCAGCCTCAAGGCCGGCGGCTTCGGCCTGAACCTGACCGAGGCGGACTACGTGTTCCTGCTGGACCCGTGGTGGAACCCGGCGTCCGAGGCGCAGGCCGTGGACCGGACGCACCGGATCGGCCAGGCCCGGAACGTGATGGTCTACCGGCTGGTGGCCAAGGACACCATCGAGGAGAAGGTCATGGCCCTGAAGGCGAAGAAGTCTCAGCTGTTCGCCGACGTGGTGGAGGGCGACGCGCTGGCCGGCGGTGCGCTGACGGCAGAGGACCTGGCCGGGCTCTTCGACGACTAGCCGGAGAGGGCCTCAGGCGGCGGCCGGCGCGGTGATACGCCCGGTGGCCAGCCGCCGCTTGAACCAGCGGCGGAGCTGCTTGCCCTTGCCCTTCCACCAGCTGTCCTCGTCCGGGTCCGTGTGCCAGCGGAAGATCACCGTCACCAGGACGAAGACGCCGCCGGCGGTCTGCGCCCACGCCCCGGACGCCGCGTACACCAGCACGGCCAGGCTCAGGGCCAGGATCGACGGCGGGACCAGGGTCAGGAAAACGGTGTTGGCCAGGTAGCGGCGCTGGGAGCGCGGCACCGAGACGGCCCGCACCATGTCGGTGCAGACGCACACGACGACGATCGTCTGGCCGAAGGTGAGCAGCAGCAGGCCGGGCAGGGAGTTGCCGAAGAGGGCCAGGGCGTTCAGTCCGGAGTTCATGGCCGGCCCGCGCTCAGTGCGGACGCCGGCGCCGTTGCGGGCATACGTCGGGAAGTGGTGGAATCCCCTAAACCACGGGTGTGCTGAATCATCGGTGCTGCCCCCCGGCTTGTGCACGTGACCGGCCCGCCGAGGGCGTCGACCGGTGGCGGCAGTGCGCCGCCGAGACCATCTAACCGGCAGGGAAAGCGGCCCGTCAGGGGGTCGCGGTACTCGACTTTGTTTTTTCACCACCCGACTTTGCGGGCGGCTACTCAGTCCCGCCGGGCGGACTACCTAGGCGGGTCAGGAGTTGTCGCGGGGGCGCCAGACGACGAGGGCCTGCGAGCGGGGGCGGGGCCGCTGGCCGCGGGCGAGCGTGACCACATCGCCCGCAGCGCCGGCGGCGAAGATCCGGGAATCCAGCGGCTGCCGGCGGCGGCTGAGTTCCTCGGTGAGTTCGGAGACCCGGTGCTGCAGGGCCGCGACCTGGTTCTCCAGCTGCAGGATCCGCTTGATGCCTTCAAGCGAGACGCCTTCCTGGGAGAGCCGCTGCACCTCGCGGAGCGTGTTCACGTCCCGCTGCGAGTACCGGCGGGACTTCCCGGGGGCGCGGCTGGGCGAGACGATGCCGAGCCGGTCGTACTGGCGCAGCGTCTGCGGGTGCATGTCCGCCAGTTCGGCGGCGACCGAGATCACGAAGATCGGCTGGTCGAACTCGATGTCCATGGCTGGACCTTACAGCCGGGCCTTGGCTGCCAGGCCCGCCCGGACGTCCTCGCCGGCGGTGGCCGCGGCGAACGCCTTGACGGCGTCCTCGGCTTCCTTGGTCAGCTTCTTGGGGACGGCGACGTCGATGGTGACGAGCAGGTCGCCGGTGGCCTTGCTGTGCTTGACGCCGCGGCCCTTGACCCGGAGCGTCCGGCCGGTGGGGGTTCCCGCGGGAACCCGGACCCGGACCTTGTCGCCGTCGAGCGTCGGAACCTCAATATCCGCGCCCAGGGCCGCCTCGGGGAAGGTGACCGGGACGTGGATGCGCAGGTTGTCGCCGTCGCGGGTGTAGAAATCGTGCGGCTTGACCGAGACGGTGACCATCAGGTCGCCGTTGCCGGCGGGGCCGTACTGGCCCTTGCCGCGGACCCGGACCTTCTGGCCGTCCTTGATGCCGGCGGGGATGCGGACGTCGATGACCTCGCCGTCGGGTTCGCGCAGGCCGATGGTGGTGCCGCGGATGGAACCGGCGAAGGAGATGCTGGTGGAGGCGGTCCGGTCCGCGCCCTTCTGCGGGCCGCGCTGGAAGGACTGCCCACCGCCGAAGCCGCCGCCGCCAAACAGGTCGGCGAATTCGGGCGGGATGCCGCCGGCGGTGCTGTAGCCGCCGGAGTGCCGGCCGCCGCCGCCGGTGAAGAGGCCGCCGAAGAGGTCCTCGAAGCCCGCCCCGCCGCCTGGCTGACCCGCGCCGCCGGGGGCGAACCGTGCGCCGCCGCCCATCGCGCGGATGGCGTCGTACTGCTGGCGCTCGTCGGCGTCGGAGAGCACGGAATAGGCCTCGGAGATGTCCTTGAACTTCTTCTCCGACGCGGTATCCCCGGCATTGGTGTCCGGGTGGTGCTGCCGGGCGAGCTTCCGGTAGGCCTTCTTAATGTCGGCGTCGGAAGCGTCCTTGGCGACACCAAGGATCTTGTAAAAGTCCTTGTCGACCCAGTCCTGGCTGGCCACTGGCGTTTCCTTTCAAAAGTCGTACAGAGTGCGCTTCGCAAACGATGGGCCCCCGCCCCTTCGCCGGGTGGCTGGGGATCTGCGATCCCCAGCCACCCGGCTCCGACAGGCCCGAAGCCACTCCCGGGGCCCATCGTCTGCTGCGCGCAGTGCGTTCCCTCACCTTAGGTGAGAAGACCGCGGGCGCGGATACCGCAGCGGACGAGAGGGCGGGCCCCCTCATCCGCGAAGGCGCGGAGAGGCGTCTACGCCGGGACGGACACGATCACTTGGGCGGCGCGCAGGACCCGGTCGCCGGACTTGTAGCCCGAGCGGAGGACCTGGCTGACCGTGTCGGTTTCGACGTCGGCGCCGGGCTGCTGGATGAGGGCCTCGTGGATCGTAGGGTCGAACTCCACGCCGGTCTCATCGATGCGCACCAGACCGTAGGTCTTGAGCGCGTTCTCCAGCTTCGCGGCGATCGCGGCGAACGGGCCGTCGGCCAGGTCGCCGTGCTGCCGGGCGGCGTCGACGTCGTCCAGCACCGGGAGCAGGGAGTTCAGGACGCCGATGACGGCCATCTCCCCTGCTACGGCGCGGTCGCGTTCGACGCGCTTGCGGTAGTTGACGTACTCGGCCTGCAGGCGGCGGAGGTCGTTCTTCAGTTCCTCCGCCTCCCCGGCGTCGACGCCCTGCGCCACGGATTCCGCGGCCGGGACGTCCACGCTGTTGAGGATGTCCTCGGCCTGGGACAGGGCGTCCCCGGATCCGGACTCCGCCGCGGCATGTTCCTGGTCAGGGTGCCGGGCCTGGCCGGTCTTCGGATCAACCTTGCGGTTGTCGTGGACCACCGGCTTCTGGCTCTCGTCCGGGCCCTCGCCGCCGTGCTCTGCTTCGTTACCGTGGTGCGGCATGATTACTTCTTCTCGTCTTCGTCAACGATCTCGGCGTCGACGATGTCCTCGTCGGAAGCCTTCTCGCCGGCCGGGGCACCTTCGGCACCGGCGGCACCCTCAGCGGCACCTGCCTGGGCGTAGATGGCCTCGCCGAGCTTGGTCTGGGAAGCCTGCAGCTTCTCAAACGCGGCCTTGACGGCGGCGTCGTCCGTGCCTTCAAGCGCCTTCTTCAGCTCGTCGACGTCGCCCTGGACCTCGGTCTTGACCTCTTCGGGCAGCTTGTCCGCGTTGTCGGCGATCAGCTTGTCCACGGAGTAGGCGAGCTGCTCGGCGGTGTTTCGGGTGTCGGTCGCCTCGCGGCGGGCCTTGTCCTCGGCTGCGTGCTCCTCGGCGTCACGGACCATGCGGTCGATGTCTTCCTTGGAGAGGCTGGAACCGCCGGTGATGGTCATCGACTGTTCCTTGCCGGTGCCCTTGTCCTTGGCGGAGACGTGGACGATGCCGTTGGCGTCGATGTCGAAGGTGACCTCGACCTGCGGCACACCGCGCGGGGCCGGTGCGATGCCGGTCAGTTCGAACGTGCCCAGCGGCTTGTTGTCGCGGGTGAATTCACGCTCGCCCTGGAAGACCTGGATGGCCACGGACGGCTGGTTGTCATCAGCCGTGGTGAAGGTCTCGGACCGCTTGGTGGGGATGGCGGTGTTGCGCTCGATCAGGTGCGTCATGACGCCGCCCTTGGTTTCGATACCGAGGGAGAGCGGGGTGACGTCGATCAGCAGCACGTCCTTGCGTTCGCCCTTGAGGACGCCAGCCTGCAGGGCAGCGCCGACGGCGACGACCTCGTCCGGGTTGACGCCCTTGTTGGGCTCCTTGCCGCCGGCCAGTTCCTTGACCAGCTCGGAGACGGCGGGCATACGGGTGGAGCCGCCGACGAGCACGATGTGGTCGATGTCGGAGAGCTTGATGCCGGCTTCCTTGATGACGTCGTGGAACGGCTTCTTGGTGCGCTCAAGCAGGTCCTTGGTCAGGTCCTGGAACTTGGCGCGGGTCAGCTGCTCGTCCAGGTGGACCGGGCCGTCGGGGGTGACGGAGAGGTACTGGAGGGAGACGTTGGTGCTGGAGGAGGAGGACAGTTCCTTCTTGGCCTGCTCGGCAGCCTCGCGGAGGCGCTGCAGGGCGATCTTGTCCTTGGAGAGGTCGATGCCCTTGACCTTGAGCTGGTTCAGCAGGTAGTCAACGACGCGCTGGTCCCAGTCGTCGCCGCCGAGGCGGTTGTCACCGGCGGTGGCGCGGACCTGGATGGTGGAGAAGTCGTCCTCGTCCTTGCCAACTTCGAGCAGGGAGACGTCGAAGGTGCCGCCGCCGAGGTCGAAGACGAGGATGAGTTCGTCTTCCTTGCCCTTGTCTAGGCCGTAGGCCAGGGCGGCCGCGGTGGGCTCGTTGACGATGCGCAGGACCTTCAGGCCGGCGATCTCGCCGGCTTCCTTGGTGGCCTGGCGCTCGGCGTCGTTGAAGTAGGCCGGAACGGTGATGACCGCGTCGGTGACCTTTTCGCCCAGGTAGGACTCGGCGTCGTTCTTGAGCTTCATGAGGATACGGGCGGAGATTTCCTGCGCCGTGTACTTCTTGTCATCGATGCTCATGGTCCAGTCGGTGCCCATGTGGCGCTTGACCGACGAGATGGTGCGGTCGATGTTGTTGACGGCCTGGCGCTTGGCGATTTCGCCGACCAGGACCTCGCCGGACTTGGAGAACGCAACGACCGACGGCGTGGTGCGGCCACCCTCGGCGTTGGCAATGACGGTGGGCTCGCCACCTTCGAGAACGGAAACAACGGAGTTGGTGGTTCCGAGGTCAATACCTACTGCTCGTGACATGTGTGGCTTCCTTCTTTCCTTGGAAACGTGCTGCCCCCGGCCATCGGGCGGAGGCCCGGCGACCGGGAGTGAACCCGGGATCGAGCCCGTCGATTGTCGAGGCGCGCCCACTTGTTGAGCGCTCTGCACTCAAGTCTACGCAGGCTCATTCCGATGTCAATCCAAAGTTGAGTCGCATCCGCTCAACTTTGAACAACGGTGCGGATTTCGACCGCGACGGCGGCGCTGAGGTCGGCGGTTTTGTCCCGCCAAACCCCGGGATTCCGCGGATTTCGTCGCCACTGCGATTTCGCCTGTGCGCAGGGCGGGTGCCCCGGCGGATGTTTCGCTCTGCGAGAACGGTCCCGCCGGGCCCGCTTGAAAAGTCCTTCTGCGCGCCTAACGTCCGGTTTCGTCGTCGCGACGCTCGTCGCCGCGGGCCGCTTCGCCCGCCGCCCGGTGGCCGGTGGCGCCCGCTGCGCCGTAGTCGCCCTCTTCGTATTCGCCCTCGACGCCGGCGACGGCATCGGGGCCCGTGGCGCCGGCGCGGCCGTAGTCACCCTCGGGGTAGTCGCCTTCCTCGGCGCCGACCGCGGAGCCGGTGGCAACGCCGGCCTTGCCGTAGTCACCCTCGGCGTATTCGCCCTCCGGGGCGCCGGCCGGGTTCTCCCCGGTCACGCCGGCGTTGCCGTAGTCGCCCTCGACGTACTGGCCGGCGTCGGCCTCAAGGCCCGTCTCCTCGGCGGCAGGGGCGGCCGCATCATGCCGCGCTTCTTCTGCTGCCGTTCGATCAAACTCACCGTGATTGTCAGACATGGGTGGATCCCTCCTGCAGGCGTGCGCGCCCGCTCGGGCGCAGGGGCAGTCTATCGAGGGACCCCGGGCGGCGACAGGGCCGTTTCCCTGCGCCGGGGATGCCCTTAACCAGGCAGCCGCCGCCACGGCCGCCTGGCGGGGGGAACCAGGAGCGGAGACGGCGGCTGCGGCCGGGGGGTCTTAGCGGACTCCCGCCTCTGCGGATTCCGGCTCGGGCTGGGAGACCTGTGCCCGCGCCGCACGGTCCGTCTCCGCCCGGCCCAGCTTGCTGGGCCACCAGATCCGGTGTCCCAGGTCGTACGCCAGGGCGGGTACCAGCAGGGACCGGACCAGGACCGTGTCCAGCAGCACGCCGAAGGCCACGATGAAGGCCAGCTGCACCAGGAACATGATGGGGATGACGCCCAGGGCGGCGAAGGTGGCGGCGAGGACCACGCCGGCGGAGGTGATGACCCCGCCGGTGACGCCCAGGCCGCGCAGGATGCCCGGCCGGGTGCCGTGCTTGATGGACTCCTCGCGGACCCTACTCATCAGGAAGATGTTGTAGTCCACGCCCAGGGCCACGAGGAACACGAAACCGAAGAGCGGCACGGTGGCGTCCGCCCCGGGGAAGCCGAAGACGTGGTTGAACACGACCGCGGAGACCCCCATCGCGGCGCCGTAGGACAGGACCACCGAGGCCACCAGCAGCACCGGCGCCAGGACGGAGCGGAGCAGTAGCATCAGGATGACCAGGATGACGGCCAGGACCACCGGGATGATGGTGACGAGGTCGCGCTGGGCGGTGGTGTTGGTGTCCAGCGCCGTGGCCGTGACCCCGCCGACAAGCGCGCCGCTGTCGATGGTCTTGAGTTCCTTGCGGAGCTCGACGACGACGTTCTCGGCCTCGTTGGAGTCGGCCGCGTCGTTCAGGGTGGCGTTGATGAGGACCCGGCCGTCACGGACCGCCGGTTCGGTGGCGGCACCGGGGGCGCCGGGGATCACCGGGGCGCCCCCGTCGGCCACCAGGTAGGCATCGCCGACGCCGCTGGTGTCCTTGGTCTTGGCCAGCACGTCCTGGGCCTTGGCCTGGTCGGTGACGATCACCGCGGGGCTGCCGCTGCCGGCGTCGAAGTGGCGCGCCAGAGCCTTCTGGCCGTCCACCGCGTTGGAGGCGGAGAGGATGACGGCGGTCTGCGGGACGCCGTTGGCCTTGAGCTGGAGCACGCCCGCGGCGGCGATCACCAGCAGCAGGACCGAAGCCACCCAGACGGTGCGCGGGCGTCGGGAAACCAGCGTGCCGGTGGCCCGCCACAGGCCCTTCTGGCCCTCGAGGCCGGTGACGAATTCCGGCTCGCGCTCCTCCTCGGGGAGCACCTTAGGCCGGAATGGCCAGAACGCGGTGCGGCCGAGGAGCGCCATCATGGCCGGCAGCAGGGTAAGGGCGGCGAAGAGCGAGCAGAGGATGCCCGCGGCCGCCACCGGGCCCAGGGCCTTGTTCGAATTCAGGTCGGAGAAGAGCAGGCACAGGAGGGCGATGATCACCGTGGCGCCGGAGGCCAGGATCGGCTCCCACGCGGCCTTCCACGCGGTGAGGGCGGCGGCGGTGCGGTTGGTGGTGTGCGTCAGGGCCTCGCGGAACCGTGCCACGTAAAGCAGGGCGTAGTCCGTCGCGGCGCCGATGACCAGAATGGACAGGATGCCCTGGCTCTGGCCGTTGAGCTGGATCCAGCCCAGTTTGGCCATGCCGAAGACCAGCAGGATGGCGGCGCAGAGGGCGAACACGGACGTGAACAGCACCGCGATTGGCAGCAGCAGGGACCGGTAGACCACCAGGAGGATCACGAACACGGCCCCGAGCGCCACGAGCAGGAGGATGCCGTCGATGCCACCGAAGGCGCTGACCAGGTCAGCGGTGAGACCCGCCGGTCCGGTGACGAAGGTCTGCATGCCCTCCGGGGCGGAGGCCTTGACCTCGTCGCGGACCTCCTTGATCACGTTCTTGACCTCGTCGGAGGAGGCGATCGGGACCACGAACTGCACAGCCTTGGCGTCCTTGGAGGGGATCGGCCCGATCACGCTGCTGCCGGCCTTCAGCTCCTCCAGCTTGCCCTTGAGTGCGGCGGCCTGGCCGAGCTGGGCGGGGGTGAACGCAGCGTCGCTTTCGATCACGACGACGGCCGGGATCTCCTTGGAGTCGCGGAACTTGGCCTGCCAATCCTGCGCCTCCGTGGCCTCGGCGCCGGCCGGAAGGAAGGAGGCTTGGTCGTTGGAGGAGACTTCGCTTAGCCGGCCGAAGGTGGGGCCGCCGATGCCGGCGATGGCCAGCCAAGTGACCACCAGCAGGACGGGCACCAGCCAGCGGAGCCAGAACGGTACACGGGTTGAGTTTTGCCGCTTGGATTTCATGGCGTCCTTCTCTGGGGGCGGTACGGAGTAGACTTCAGTAAATCATAGATTATCTCCATGATGGATATAAGTGTCTGGCTAGATATCTTGGTGCGGATTTCCTGCCCGGGACCCGTCCAGCCCCCTGGAGTAAACTCCGTGGGGCGCCAGGTGCGCCGGGGGACGAAACGCAGGAGGAGGTGAGCGGCCAGTGTCAGCAGAGATTCCACCGCAGGGCGGCCCCGGGGAGCCGTCGCCGCTGGTCCGGCTGCTCCAGGAGTTCAGCCTGGAGGCCAACCGCTACGTCGACGCCGCCGGCGCCCGCAACGACATGCACCGGACGGACCTCAACGCCCTGTCCGTGATCATGGAGCACACCGCCAAGAACCAGGTGGTCACACCCGGGGTGCTGCGCCGGGAACTGCACCTCAGCTCCCCCGCCACCACAGCCCTCATCGACCGGCTGGACCGGTCCGGCCACGTGGTGCGGGAACGCCAGGGCACGGACCGCCGGCAGGTCCAGTTGAGGATGACAGCCAAGGCCTTCGAGGACGGCGGCGCCATGTTCCTGCCGCTGGCCCGCCACATGGGGGCCGCGATGGAAGGCTTCACCCCGGAGGAACTGGAGGTGGCCACCCGGTTCCTGACCGCGATGATCGCCGCCACGGTCCGGGCAGGCGAGGAAGCGGCCGGAAGCGCGTAGCCTGTGGCCATGAGCGCCGAACAACCCGAGGATGTCTACACACACGGCCACCACGAATCCGTGGTCCGCGCCCACGCGTCGCGCACGGCGGAGAACTCCGCAGCGTTCATACTCCCGCACCTGACCCCGGGCGTTTCGGTGCTCGACGTCGGCTGCGGCCCGGGCAGTATCACGTGCGACTTTGCCGCACTGGTGGCGCCCGGGGAGGTGACCGGGCTGGACCGCTCGGCCGAGGTGATCGCCCACGCCTCCGCCCTGGCCGCCGAACGCGGCACCGCCAACGCCCGCTTCGTGGCCGGCAACCTCTACGACCTGGACTTCGACGATGAAAGCTTCGACGTCGTCCACGCCCACCAGGTCTTGCAGCACCTCACCGACCCGGTGGCGGCGCTGCGGGAAATGCGCCGGGTGGCCAAGGCCGGGGGCATCGTCGCCGCCCGCGACGCCGATTTCCACGGCATGAGCTGGTACCCGGCCGTCCCGGAACTCGACGAATGGATGGAGCTGTACCAGCGGATAGCCCGCCGGAACGGCGCGGAACCGGACGCGGGGCGGCGGCTCGTGTCCTGGGCGCAGTCTGCCGGCTTCACCGACGTCGCGCCCTCCAGCAGCAACTGGCTCTACGCCACCGGCCAGACCCGGCGTTGGCAGGCCCGGGTGTGGGGCGAACGGGTGCTGCATTCCTCTTTCGCGGAGCAGGCGGTGGAGTACGGCTTCGCCACACCCGCGGACCTGGCCCGGATCTCCGCGGGCTGGCACCGCTGGGGATCCACCGACGACGGCTGGTTCCTGATCCCCAACGGCGAGATCATCGCCCGCGCCTGAGGTCGCCAGCGCCAGACGCGTTCACCCAAGCACCGAGTCCGGGACCGGCGACGGCTATCTCATGCTCGACAAACTACTTGTCGTGGCCAGGCTTTAGGGGATCAAGGCTTTGCAACAGTCTGACCGGACGGTGCTGCGGGCGTCTCCGACGCTTCTGAACTGTGCTTGGCAGATGACAACTACTGGCCGCCGGCGACCCTCAGCGTCGCGCCCGTCGTGTAGGCCGCGTCCGGAGAGATAAGCCAGGCGACTGCCCCAGCAATTTCTTCAGGCACACCAGCGCGGCCCAAGGGAACCGATTTTGCGATTTTCGCGGGACGCTGTCGGTCCTGGTGAAAGTCGGTCCAGACGGTGCCGGGCTCAACGCAGTTCACCCGAATGCCCAAAGGGGCGAGCTCTTTGGAGAGACCCACGCTGAGGGCGGCGACCCCTGCTTTCGCCGCGGCATAGTGAACGTACGTGCCGGGGCTTCCCAGGGTCGACGCCGCTGACCCAATGAGGACGAGGCTGCCCTGCGTAACGCTGAGGTACCCAATCGCCGCATGACTGGTCAGGATGGCGCCGAGAAGGTTCACTTCGAGATCGCGGCGAATAGCAGACGCGTTGAGATCGACGAGTGGACCCACTGCGCGTACGGCGCCGGCCGCAGCAACGACTCCCGTCAGCTCCCCGAGCGCCTGACCCGCCCGGAAAAATTGGCCGATCGAGGCCTCATCGGTGACATCGACAGCTGCGATGACAGCATCCCGGCCTCGTGCCCGAACACGCTGCGCCACTTCCAGGGCCGCAGCCTCGTCAGTATGGAAACCAATCAGGACATCGTGACCGTCGGCCGCCAGTCGATCAACGATGGCTGCGCCAATCCCGCGGGAACCCCCAGTAACAGCGGTGATTGCTCGAGAACTACCCATGACCTCATTCTCCCTGCGGCGCAGAGACGCCCAAAATTATTCGAATATTCCGGATTCCCAGAACCACTCCCCGGTGTCTCCAATCCCTAGGGTTTTGAGGCGCCAAGGTTATGCGATACCTACCCCGATGTTGATCACATCAAAGGGATCGAATTGTCAAGATCGGCGTCGAGGATTTGTTTAGTGGCGCCGGACCGCCGACGGCATTCACGCAGATGTCTGAGCGTTCAGCGTCTCCTACGCTGGTCTGTGGTGGCCGGGCTTGGAACATTGCGAAGGTGATGCCGGAATATCCCTAAAGCGGCGACGACCCCGGCAGCGACGAGAGCTCCAGCGGCAACCAGGGTCGGCGTATCGGGGTGGATCACCGATTGACCGCGCAGGGCCTGCCACAAAGTCAGTACAGTCACTGACGCCCACTCGGCTGCGACGAGCAGAGTGATTCGTAGCCGTGTTCCCTCAGTCAGTCTTTCGTGGGCGAGTGATGCCAGCAGGATTGCCAACAGAGGCAAAGCTTGAAGGGCGTGCATACCAATGAAGTGCGATATCCGGAGGTCTCCCTGCACGGTGCTCCACCCAACGAGGGGTAGCCCGCCGAGGGCCTCCCCACCAACGGAGTGTGACCCGAGGACACGCGGCTCTGACTCGGCGAGCTGCTGCGCGCGCGGGCTGACCATCAGGAAACCTACCGATAACCCGGCCAGTCCAATGAGCAGGCCTAGCCTCAGTCCCCGGACAGTGCTCGATCCCTAAATGTCGAGAAGAAAGCCAGTCCGGAACCGATCACCACGGTTGCCGCGTACATAAGAACAACGCCCCCACCCATGAGGGCGTACAAAGAGGAGTCTAGTGGTGTGGCGACGTTGAAGTGACTGCCTGTACCCCGCACGACCTGCACGCTGATGGCAGCTGCTTCCAGCAAAGTGGCCGCCGATGCGACGGTACCGGCCCACCAAGCGAAGCGACGGAGCCGCGGACGGCGGAGAAGGGAGAGCATCCAGGCCAGGGTCAGGGCGTAAACACCGAAGGAAATGGCGAACTTCAGCGGTTTCGCCCACAGTGGATCACCGCCCAGAGTGCGCGTGTCGGCGGCGAGGCCCACGACGGAGACAATCGCCCAGACCGCCATGATCGCAGCTAAGCACATCAGCGGCCGGTGCCAACTGGCAATCCCCATCACCGGTGTCGCTGGGTCATGGCCGCACCGATCACCAGTCACTTTTGCACCGGTACCGTCGAGGCCGACTTGTCAGGAGCTTGCCCGGTCAGCTTCTCGGAGGCTGTCCAGAGCCGCCGGGCCAGGTCCGGGTCTTTCGCCCGGGCCGACCGTCCGATCACTTGGGCGCCACCGCGCATGTGCATGAAGTGGCGGGGTCCGGTGAACGCCGCATCGGGGAGGTCGCCGGTAATGGCGAGCAACACCGGCAGCGCGCCCTGGTCAGGCTGCTGCCCCGCGAGAGGAAGCAGGCGGTCCCAGACATTACGGCGACGGCGCTGGGGATCGTCGTAGATCGCAGTGACGACCAGCCCGGGGTGGGCGGCCATTGCCTGCACGGGTGAGCCCGCATCCCGCAGTCTCCGGTCCAGTTCGGCAGTAAAGAGCAGATTGGCCAGCTTTGAATCGGCATAGGCGCGGCCCCCTCGGAACTCGCGGTGATCCCAGTTCAGGTCCTCCAGATCGAGACGGCTTGCTCGTTCGGCCTGGGAGGCCACGGTAACGACCCGGGCGGCGACTTGTGGCAGCAGCAATGTGGTCAGGAGAAAGTGCCCCAGGTGGTTGGTGCCGAACTGCAGCTCGAAGCCGTCGCTGGTGCGCTCAAGGGTCGAAGAGGCGACGCCAGCGTTGTTAACTAGCGTGTCGATTGGCTCGGTGGTGCTCTGTGCGAAGCGGCGCACTGAGGCCAGGTCGGAGAGATCCAGCGTTCGAACCACATGCTTCCCACCCAATTGGTCGGCCAGGTCTGCGCCTTTGGCAGTATCGCGAACGGCCAACACCAAGCGGGCACCAGCCGCGGCCAGGGCGGTGGCGGTGGCACGCCCGATACCGCTTGTAGCCCCGGTGATGAGTACAGTCCGCCCGGCCATGGAGCGATGTCCCTCTGCGGGCGCGGATAGGTGAGCGGTATTTCGTTGAAGTCCCATAGCGCCAAAGTAGACGCTGTAAATATTGTTGTCAACGTCTACATCAAGCTAGAATGGGAAGATGTCAACGCCCTACCACCATGGATCGCTCCGTAAGGTCCTCCTCGAGGAAGGCCGGCTGTTGTTGGCGGAGCGGGGCGTGGCGGCCGTGACACTGAGGGAGTTGGCACGGCGCGCCGGGGTCAGCCACGCTGCTCCGCTACGGCATTTTCCCGATCGGGGGGCGCTGTTGGACGCGATAGCAGCCGAAGGGTTTGATGAACTCACCGCGGCCTTAGTGTCGGCCGATGTGCCGACGGATCTGCACGAGCGGTTGAGCGTCTATTCCCATACCCACGTCCACTTCGCCGTAGCCAACGCAGCGTTGATGGAGCTCATGTTCTCCCGGGATCTGAACCCTGCTAGCGGTGGTGCAGCGGCGCAATCGGCGGCCAGGTTCTTCACCCTCGGGGCACGCCTCCTAGGGGAGCCGGATCCCCAGGCGCTGGGGCCACTTCCCTACTTGCTGACCGGCATGTTGGAGGGCATTAGTTCCCTGGCGGCCCGGGGCCGGCTTCCCAAGGAACGGGTCGAGGAGATCACCACAGCGGCCGTAGAAGTAATGCTTCCCGCAATCCACAAACAGCTTCGGAACCCTCACACAACCAGCGCTGTGTAACCCGACGCTCTCTCTGGTACTGGGCTCTGGACGGTTTAGCCGAGCCCCACTTCTATCCTCCGGCCGTAAGAACGCCAGCCCGTCTCACAACCCTAGGGTTTCGAGGCACTGAGGTTATGAGACACATAGATCCACCGATGGTGACCGGTTCCGGTGTCCGTAAGGGGATCCCCTTCCGGACGCTGTCAACGCTCGGAAACGCCAGATTCACTCCACCCGCGGTTCTCAAGCTCTCACGGGGCAGCCCCGTACCGACTATTAGGCTGGCGCCATGGAATCGTTGCCCAACACTGCTCCCGGTGACTGGCTCAAACCTCTGATGGACACTGTGTGGCGTGACATGCACGTTGTGGTGCCACGGGGCTTCCCCGCCTACGCCAGAATCTTCCATCCGGTGACCCGGGACCGCCCAACGGACACCGGCGCCTGGCACGGACATCACCGCGGTGGCGTCTTCCCGCTGGACGAACGACAGGTCCGCTGGTCTAACGTCGCGAGTACTTTCGGGACCAAGATGCACCCGCTAGCCCAATTCCACCGGCTCCTCGGGCAACGACCGGACCAGCAGGAAATTTTCGACAATCAGGGCTGGCGCTATTCCGAACCCCTAACCGGCAACCTCGCACCGAACATCCTCGCGGCCCTGGCTGCGGGCCTCTGCGAACATACGTCCACACCAAATAAGGGCGTGACCGCCATCTGGGAAGGATGGGGAGGCCTAACGAGTTCCCTCGGCTACGCCCAACTCACATTCACGGACACGAAGATCCCCGCAGACATTCCTCCCGATTCGTCCTCATTGCCCACGGGCCCCGGCTCGAGCCTGTTACCGGCAGAGGCGATCAACGGAGGAACACTTAGCCTTCCCGGCCGCGCCTACTACCTCTTCAACGCCGCGCCGCAGTTCTACCGCAACCGCGGGTGGGTGAACCATGTGCCTTGGCACCACTCCCCGCACTTCCCGCAATCACCGAACATCCTCTGGCCGGAGGACAGAAGCTGGGTCATGGTGACCGAAATCGACTTCGACTCCACAGTGGTCGCGGGCAGCCAGGAACTCATAGCGGCGCTACTGCAGGACCCTGCCATCGAAGCCCTGCCGCTAAATGAGGGAGCAGACCTGACACGGGACGCCGACATCATCAACCGCCCCGGACAGTAGCCGAGCCTTACACGTCACCGCACCCACAAGCGGCGCTAAAGCACTCACCTCGTCCAAGGGCCCGTAAGCGGATGCTCTACCGGACAAGTGAAGTATTTCCCTGCCATTGGGGTTGGTGGGGTACTCCCAGTAAGCTGGTGGAAGAGTAGCCTGTGGGGCTATCCACGGCTCATTACTCCGTGCATAGTATGCAGTCATGTTCACGTGCAAAATCACCGCGGTCAGTCAGAGCGGTATGGATCTCACGATCCAGACTGTGGAGACCACAGACACCCACATCCTCATTTGCCTTCGGTCAGAGGCCCGAATTCCATCTAGGCATAGAGCCACCACATCTCTTGCAGCGGTACATGAGCGATTTACGCTGACAGATGGACACGGCACGACCTTGATGACTGCCCATATCAACTCGCTTTCAGATGGCCCATTCGAAGGGATCGTCTACTTGGCCTTCCCGTCAGATGGCCAGTTCGATCTAGGCACTCCGCTGACACTCAAGTCCGAGAACGCCGAGGTGAAATTTCAGCTCTGAAGCAGACGTGCCCGATTGAGGATCCCTGACTGGACGCCCCTGGACAGTACTAGCGTCAGGCCTAGCCCATTACAGCCTTATTGATTTCGGCCAGCCGATGCAGCGAGATTCCGGACGCTTGTTCTCTAACTAAGGGGTGGTCGATGGAGGGGTCGAGCTCAATGTAGGGAACCATTCCTGGCACCCTATTGTGCACGTGCGTCGCGATTGAGGTCGTGGGCGTCTCGTAGGGCAACTCATTGCATAGCCAACCGAACACCGGGGGCATGGAAGCTCGTGCAGGATCATCCCAATTGTCAGCAATCTTTTGGGTGCTTTCCTGGCTGAGGGAGACCCAAGCAGACCAGCTGAAGACCTCACCGGGGGAATCAATGAGAGGGATCTCAATGTGTCCCCTGAGGAAATAATGCCGTTCTCCTCCGACTTCAAGCACGCATACGTCGCCGCTCAATTCGCCGGCTTTCCGTTCAGTTGCGCTGGCCTGCAGCCAAACGTCCGGAGCTTGGGCT
The DNA here is from genome assembly GCF_030410515.1 of Arthrobacter sp. YD4. Classification (GTDB taxonomy): domain Bacteria; phylum Actinomycetota; class Actinomycetes; order Actinomycetales; family Micrococcaceae; genus Arthrobacter. Next base: position 839,120 of record NZ_JAUHHD010000001.1, read on the forward strand.
CCGAAAACCGTAACCAGCCCTTGATGCGGCTCTCCGCACGTCCCGCAGCGCCATTCGTTTCCGCCCCGGCTACCCATTTCCTCCCCCAATATTTCGTGATCACTTTTAGCTTCCCGAAACCTACCTGCGAAGGTGTCTCTTTCCTCGGGTTCGCTGGAGGACCGTCACGGGGTCGTCCCATCTTGAAGAGTACGCGCGGCTGACGTAACGACCGTCGCTGTCCCGTAAGGGGGTCGTCCGCTAACTGTCCCGTAAGACGGTCCCCTACTGCGACAAACCACCTCTGACCTGCGGCGTTACGGGGTCCCTGCTCAGGGTGTCCCGTATGCCCCGCCCGCAAAATTGCCCGGTGAAGGTGCCCTATACACTACACACTCAACAGTCTCGAAACCCATGGGATACGAGACGTCTCGCCGGTGCCGACCAGTCCCGAAACGGCGATGCCCCTAATTCCGCTGATTCTCAGGAAACTTCCCGGCGCCCGCGATTCTCATAACTACGTCACATAACTGTCTGGGCGAATCGGCGTATCCATTGTTAGTTATGAGACACCTTGTAGTCAGGTAAGGCGAGACTGATCGGCTACTGCGCTTTTCGGCGCGGCCGCAGTCAAAATGACCGGCAACAGGCAGACCGTCTGGCATCCGACGCCCGTCGGGATGACCCTTTTGTCGACCACGGCGTCTCGGGGTCACGCGTCGCCACCTCAGTTGGACCGGGCACTGGACGCCCTGGTCGGGGGCGTCACCCTCGTCATCACCACTCAGGACCGGCTCGGACGCTCCACCCAGAACACCTTGCCTTCGCCGACGCACTCCGGACCCGCGGTGCCGGCCACTGGGTCCTGAACCTGCGCGGGGGGCGACGTCGATACCTCACCCGTACTCAGTCATGCAGGGGTTCGCGGGCCGGCCGGCGTCCTCGGTCATGCTGTACTCGTTGCCCGTATCGGCCCTCCCTGCCTCAGTGCAGTGTTCGTCTCGTCACTGAAGCCGGATTCCTCACCAGGCGACTTCGCTCCTTACTGTGGTCAGCGGCCGCAAGGAAGTTCCATGAGAGGCTGACATGAGTTGCAGCAACTAGCTGGGGGAAACAATGCTTTCAATCGTCGTGTCCGTGGTCGTATTTGTCGTGCCGGTGGCGGTGATCATCTTTGCCTTGTACTGGATCATCCGTATGGGCGTAAAGCACGGGCTGAGGTCCTACTACGCAGAGCGAAACCAGGAAGCGGAGACCTCCATCTAGGGTCCCTCCCTGAACTGCCGCCTAGTGTGTCTGCGCCCGCGCGAGCGCAGGGCGCGCAGGGAACCCCCGGCGCCTGAGCGGCCGCACCTGCACAGGAACGCCACAGTGTTGCCAAAGTCCTGCCCTATCTGCGCGGGCGAGGCTGGGTTAAGCCGCAAAGGTCGGCTGGCCCGGACCCCGGGCTCCAGAAAAGGAGCAACACATGGCAAAGATCAACAAAACCACGGCGGCCATCATGCTGGCAGCGGTGATCGGCGGCGGCGCGGTCGGCGCCGCCGCGGTTCCTGCAATGGCTGCGAACAGCACCGGATCGACGACCTCGAGCACCTCCACCAGTGGCACTTCATCGGCGGGCGGCTACGGGGCCGCCGGATCGAACGGCGGCCAGAGCGGACCGCACCAGGCGAACGGGAAGACCGAGGAGGTCCTCACCGGCGACACCGCAACCAAGGTGGAGGCAGCGGTCAAGGCAGCCCAGCCGGGTGCGACGATCGAGCGGATGGAGACCGACGCCGACGGCGCCACCTACGAGGCCCACATCACGAAGTCCGACGGCACCCACTCGACGGTGCTCCTAGACGGCAACTTCACCGTGACCGGCACCGAAGACATGGGGCAGGGTGGACCGGGTGGCCACGGCCGCCCCGGTGACGTCGACGGCGACGGCGGCCAGGGCGGCACGGGTGATAACGACGCCGGCGCTCCCGCCACCAACGGCTGACGCGGCGGGGTCCCCGGCCGCAGGCCCGGGACCCCGTCCGTCCGGCAGCCGGAGGCTACCGGACGCTACCCGGCCGCCCGGAACCCATTCCCTCCACGCGGATGTGCCGCTAGGGTGCAGGCATTGACCCGATGTGAGGAGAGCGGATGCGCAAGGTAACGGCCGGATTGTTCAGCTCGGTGGACGGAGTCGTGGAGGACCCCTTCCTCTGGCAGTTCGACAGCTTCGACGCGGAACTGGGGGCCGGCATGGGCGAGATGATGGGCCGAATCGACGCCGGGTTGCTGGGCCGGGTTGGCTACCAGCAGTGGGCCGAGTACTGGCCCAACGCCCAGGCCGATGACGATTTCGCTGCCTTCATCAACCCACTGCCCAAGTACGTGGCGTCCCGAACCCTCAGCGGGGATCTCGCCTGGCAGAACTCGAAGCTGATCCAGGGCCCGCTGGAGGACTTCGTGAAAGACCTCAAGCAGGGCGACGGCGGCGACATCGGCGTCTTCAGCAGCATCTCCCTGGTCCGTCAGCTGTTCTTCGCCGGGCTTTTGGACAGCCTGATGCTGATCGTCCACCCGGTGGTGGCCGGCAGCGGCCGGAAGCTCTTCAACGACGGCGACCCGCTCAGCCGGCTGGAACTGCAGTCCTCCGAGCAGACCAGCAAAGGCAACATGATCCTCAGTTACGGGCGCCGGGACTGACCAGCGGCCCGGATGCTGGCGCCGGCAGCGGCGAACCGTAAGCTTGGCGGGTGCAATTTTCCCTCTGGCTGGCCCTGGTCGGCGCCGGCGTCCTGATCAGCTTCACGCCCGGCGCGGGCGCCATCAACACCATGAGCAACTCGCTCAACTCCGGTTTCCGGCGCGCCATCTGGGGCATCCTGGGCCAGCAGGCGGCCCTGGTGGTGCACATCCTGATCGTGGCCCTCGGCGTCGGCGTCCTCGTGGCCAGTTCGCCGCTGGCGTTCAACATCATTCGCTACGCCGGCGCCGCGTACCTGGTGTACCTTGGCATCCAGCAGTTCCGCCACAAGCCGGACCTGGACCAGGAGAAAGCCGCGGCCCTGCGGAACGAGCCGGCGCTGTCCATGTTCCGCCGCGGCCTCTGGGTGAACCTGCTGAATCCGAAGGCGATCGTCTTCTTCCTGGCGTTCATGCCGCAGTTCATCCGCCCCGACCAGCCGCTGGTGCCGCAGTATCTGGTGCTGTCGCTGACCGTGATCGTGATCGACATCCTGGTCATGTGGTTCTTCTTCGCCGCGGCCGCCAAGACCTTCCAGCGGTTCACCCACGACGCGCGCGGCCAGCGGATCCTCAACCGCATCTTCGGCGTGCTGTTCATGGCCGTCGGCGTGCTGCTGGCCGCCATCCACTAAGGCAGGGGCTTAGACCGCGCCCTGGGTCAGCTTCCGCAGCTCGGCCTTGCGGATCTTGCCGCTGGCTGTCCGGGGCATTTGGTCCACGAACACCACGGACTTCGGGATCTTGTACCGGGCCAGCTTCCCGTCCAGGTGCGCGCGCAGCTCCTCCTCGGTCAGCCGGGCGCCGTCCCGCAGCGACACCACTGCCTGCGGGACCTCGCCCCACTTCTCGTCGGCGACGCCGATCACCGCTACGCTGCCGACGGCGTCGAGCTCGGCGATCACCTGCTCGACCTCGGCGGGGTAGATGTTCTCCCCGCCGGAGATGATCATGTCCTTGAGCCGGTCGGAGATGAAGACGAAGCCGTCGTCGTCCGTGTAGCCCGTGTCGCCGGACTTGAACCAGCCGTCCGGGGTGTACGACTCGGCCGTGGCTTCGGGCCGGTTCCAGTATTCGCGGATGACGTTGGGGCCCTTGATCTGGATCTCCCCCACCGTTCCGGGCGCGGCCGGGCCCGCGTCCGGGTCCAGCGGGTCAGACACCCTGACGTCGGTGAAGAAGTGCGGCAGTCCGGAGGAACCGGCCTTTTCCCGGGACCGCGCCGCCGGCAGGGTGGTGGCGCCCGGGGCGGTCTCCGTCATGCCGTAACCGTTGGAGAAGTGCAGCCCACGCCGTTCGTAGGCGTCCAGGACCCGCAGGGGAACAGCCGAGCCGCCGCAGGTGAGCTTGTTCAGCGAACCCAGCTCCGTGGTGTCCCAGTCCGGGTGTTCGCAGAGCATCTGGAACGTGGTGGGCACCCCGCTGAGGGTGGTAACCCGGTGCCGCTGGATCAGTTCCAAGGTCCGGCGCGGGTCGAAGCGTGCCTCGAGGACCACGGTGCCGCCCTTCAGCAGCGTGGGCAGCACGCCCATGTCCAGGGAGGCGACGTGGAACATCGGCGAGATCATCAGCGCCACATCGGCTGAGGAGAAGTCGAAGTCCACCAGCACGTTTAGGCAGTTCCAGGTGATGTTGCCGTGCGTGAGCAGCGCACCCTTGGGGCTGCCGGTGGTGCCGGAGGTGTAGAGGATCATGGCCCCGTCGTCGAGGGTCACGGGCACGTCCGGTGCCTGGGGAGATCCGGCGGCGAGCGCCTGCTCGTAGTCCTCGACGGCGGCGCCCGCGCCCCCGCCCCCGCCGGCTTCGGTGCCGGACACCGGTTCGGTGCCGGTACCCGCGCCGGTCGTGCCGCCGTCGTCGACCACCAGGCGGGTCCGGACGCCGGTGCCGGCCGCGCCGCGCCCGGCGAGCCCGGCCAGGCTGGCCGCGTGGACCAGGACGGCGGCGCCGCAGTCCTGCAGCTGGAACTGGATCTCCGGGGGCGCCAGGCGGGTGTTCAGCGGGACGAACACGGCACCCAGCAGCCCGGCGGCGAAAAGCGTCTCCAGAAAGGCTGGATCGTTCTCGCCCAGGTAGGCCACGCGGTGGCCTTTGACGACGCCGCGGCGGCCCAGGGCGTCGGCCAGCCGCGCGGCCCGCTCGGCCAGCTGCGCGTACGTCACGTTCCGCTCGCCGGCGATCACGGCGGTTTTGGTGCCCGACTTGGGACTGCGCCGTTGCAGCCATGAGCCGATGCCGAAGTTCTCCACGGCAGGTCCTTTCGAGAGGGGGAGCCGGTGGGCGGCTTACTTGTAGAAGCGGGCGAGGAACTCGGCGACGACGGCGGGCCGCTCCTGGCCCTCGATCTCGATGGTGTTGGACACCTTGATCTGGGCGCCGCCCTTGACCTCGGTGACCTCGGCGATGGTGGCCTGCATCCGGATGCGCGAGCCCACTTTCACCGGGGAAGTGAAACGAACCTTGTCCAAACCGTAGTTGACCTTGGTGGTGACGCCCTCGACGTCGAACAGCTCGCCCCAGAACGGAATGATCAGGGACAGGGTCAGGAATCCATGCGCGATCGGGGCGCCAAACGGTCCTTCCTTGGCGCGTTCGACGTCGACGTGGATCCACTGGTCATCCCCGGTGGCGTCGGCGAACTTGTTGATCTGTTCCTGCGTGATTTCGCGGTATTCGGTAACGCCGAGGTCGGTTCCGGCGAGGGTGAGCAGCTTGTCGAAGTCGACGACGAGGTTGGGCATGGCGGGCTCCTGGGGTTACGGGGTGGTTAGTGGGTGAAGGCGCTGTGGCCGGTGAGGGCGCGGCCGATGATGAGGGCGTTGATGTCGTGTGTGCCCTCGTAGGAATAGATCGCCTCGGCGTCGGCGTGGAAGCGGGCGACGTCGGCCGCCAGCGTGATGCCGTTGCCGCCGACCACCTCCCGCGCCAGCGCCACGGTCTCGCGCATCAGCAGGGAGGTCTGCATCTTGGCCAGCGCCGAGTCCTGGTCCCGGTAGACGCCGCGGTCCTGCTGTTCGGTCAGCCGGACCACCAGCGAGAGGGCGGAGGTGACGTTGCCGAGCATCCGGGCGAGCTTTTCCTGGACCAGCTGGAACGAGCCCAGCGTCCGGCCGAACTGCTCCCGCTCGGTGACGTAGCGGAGGGCCGCCTCGAACGCTCCGGCGGCCGTGCCGGTGGCGATCCAGGCGACGTCGGAGCGCATCATCCGCAGCATCGCGGCGACGTCGCGGAACGAGTTGACGTTGTGCAGCCGCATCGGCTCGGGCACTCGGACATCCGCCAACGTGATGTTGGCGTTCTGCATCATCCGCAGCGAGGCCTTGCCGTGGATTTTCTCCAGGGTCACGCCTTCGGCCTGCCGGTCGACCAGGAAGCCCTTGACCTGCCCGTCGGCCTCGTCGCGGGCGAAGACGGCCAAGACGTCGGCGGTCAGGGCTCCCCCGATCCAGCGCTTGGCCCCGTTGAGAATCCAGTCCCCGCCGTCGCGCCGGGCGCTGGTGGCCAGGCCGCCGGCGATGTCCGAGCCGTGCTCCGGTTCGGTCAGGGAGAAGACGCCCTTGAGCGAGAAGTCCAGCACCCTCGGCAGCCATTCGGCCCGCTGCTCCGGGGAAGCGCCCACCGTGACGGCCGTCCGGAAGAGGCCGGCCTGGGCGGTGTAGAAGGTGGCCAGCGAGGCGTCCGAGCGCGCCAGCTCGAAGATCCGGAAGCCGTGGTAGATCCCGCGGGCCGGGGTGTGGCCTGGTCCGGGCGGGCCGGTCACCTCGGCCGGTTCCATCAGGTCCAGGTCGATCAGCGGACCGGTCAGCTGGTCCGGGAAGTCGCCGCGTTCCCAGTAGTCGGCCAGCAGGGGCTTGGCCTGCTCGTCGAGGAAGGTCCGCAGCCGGCCCAGCACCCGCCGCTCCGCATCGGTGAGCAGCGCCTCGGCGTCGTAGTAGTCGCAGACGCCGTAGAGGCGTTCCGTGGTTTCCGCGCCCATCTCAATCACCGAGCCCGAGCAGGCGGACGGCGTTGGCCTTGAGGATCTTCGGCCGGACCTCGTCCTTGAGCGGCAGGTCGGCGAAGGCGCCGAGCCATTTTTGCGGGGTGATCAGCGGGAAATCGGTGCCGAAGAGGACCTTGTCCTGCAACACCGAGTTCGACATCCGCACCAGCGACTCCGGGAAGTACTTCGGGGACCAGCCGGAGAGGTCGATGAAGACGTTGGCCTTGTGTGTGGCGATCGAGTTCGCCTCGTCCTGCCAGGGCACGGACGGGTGGGCCATGATGATCTGCAGTTCCGGGAAGTCCGCGGCCACGGCGTCCAGCAGCAGCGGGTTGGAGTACGCCAGCTTGATGCCGTAGCCGCCCGGCAGCCCCGCGCCCATGCCGTTCTGGCCGGTGTGGAAAATCGCAGGCAGGCCCAGCTCCTGCAGCGTCTCCCAGAGCGGGTAGAACTGCTCGCTCGAGGGATCGAAGCCCTGCAGGCTGGGGTGGAACTTGAAGCCGCGGGCGCCCAGGTCCACGGCCTGGTGGCGGGCGCCGGTGATGGCGTCCGGGCCGGTGCGCGGGTCGACGCTGCCGAACGGAATCAGCACGTCATTGTTGCGGGCGGCGCCGGCAATCAGCTCGGGAATGCTGTTGGGTTCGTGCTTGAGCTGGGTGCGGGCGTCCACGGTGAAGACGACGGCGGCCATGTTCAGTTCGCGGTAGATCTCGGCGATCCGGTCCAGCGACGGCGTCCGGTCCTCGGCCTTGAAGTACTTGGCGGAAGCCTCGGTGAGGGTTTCGGGCAGGGAGTTGTGGCCGCAGCTGTCCACCTCGAGGTGGACGTGCATGTCGATCGCGTCGAGCGCGGCCGCGTCGATGGCGGGTTCGTACCGGGTCGGGGCCATCTCAGCGGGCCTGGGCCGGCTCGGGCTGCAGCTCCTCCGGCAGCGGCAGGAACTCCTCGCCCACGCTCTGCAGCTTGTCGCCGAAGAGTGAGTCGAAGTTCTCCACGAGGTCTTGGTAGCCCCAGCCGCCCTCGCGGTATGCGGTGGCGGCGGCCTCCGGGTGGGTCCAGAGCTGGAGCCGGTCGCCGCCGGCGCCGATGGCCTGGCCGGTGATCCCGGCCGCGGCGTCGGAGGCCAGGAACGCGACCAGCCCGGCGACGTCGTCGGCGGTGCCGAAGCCCAGCTCGTGGCGGAAGAAAGCCGGCATGGCATCGCCGCGTTCGTCCGCTTCGACGGCCTTCTGGAAGTACGGGAGGGTCTTGGTCATGGCGGTGGCGGCCACGGGGATGACGGCGTTGGCGGTGACGCCGGCCTTCTTCATCTCCAGCGCCCAGGTGCGGACCATGCCCACGATCCCGGCCTTGGCGGCGGCGTAGTTGGTCTGGCCGAAGTTGCCGCGCTGGCCGGTGGGCGAACCGATGGTGATGATGCGGCCGGGAACCTGATTTTCCTTGAAGTAGCCGAACGCCTCCCGGGCGCAGGTGAAGGTGCCCTTGAGGTGGACGTTGATGACGGCGTCGAAGTCCTCGTCCGTCATCTTGAGCAGGCTCTTGTCCCGGAGGATGCCGGCGTTGGTGACCAGGATGTCCAGCCGGCCGAACGTGTCGACAGCCGCCTGAACCAGCTGCCTGGCCACCTCGGAGCTGCCCACGGGGGCGACGACGGCGGTGGCGCGGCCGCCGTCGGCCTCGATGGTGCGGACGGCGTCGGCTGCAACCGCCTCGTCAACGTCGTTGACGACGACGGCGGCGCCCTGCCGGGCCAGTTCCCGGGCGTAGGCCAGGCCCAGCCCCCGACCGCTGCCGGTGACGATCGCTACTTTTCCTGCGAGGCTCATTGCCGCTCCTTTGCTAGCTGCCGCGCGTCCTGCACGGCGGCGTGGGACGTTGTTCTGGATCCATGAAAGTATGGATAATTGAGAAAGTCAATGATTTATCTTGTCGACCATTGGAGCCGGAATGACGATCGAAGCCGCAGACGCACCGGGCACGGACCGACCGGAGAAGCTCACGGCCGCGCCCATGGCCGGCGACGCCGGGTTCCTGCTGGCCAAGCTGCATGCCGCCGGTTCGGTGCTGAACAACCGAGCCCTGGCCGACTTCGGGCTGAAGGAGCGCTCCTATTCGGTACTGGCACTTGCCAACAGCGACCTTGAGCCGACCCAGCGCGAGATGGCGGAGTTCCTCAGCCTGGATCCCAGCCAGATCGTGGCCCTGATCGATGAACTGGAGGGCCGGGGGCTGGTAATGCGTGCGCCCGGCAAGCAGGACCGGCGGGCCAAGACCGTCACCACCACCGACGACGGCGATGCCGTCTTCCGGCAGGCGACGTCGGCCGCCCGGCGGGCCGAGGCCGCCGCCCTGGCCCGGCTCAGCGCCGAGGAGTCCGGTCAGTTGAAGGCCCTGCTCCGGAAGGCGCTGTGGGGTTAAACGGGCTACTCAATGAGCGTGCCGCCGGCAAGATGCCGGTTGCGCGTCTCGATCAGCTGTTTGAGGTAGCGGGCGAGCACCGCTTTCTCGACCAGACGCCCGAGGGGGCCGAACGGCGCCGAGAACTCGATGCGGTCCAGCATGAGGGTTCCTGCCCCGTCCGCCCTGAATTCATGAACGTGCCGGAACCGCCGGAACGGACCCCTCACCTGCTCGTCGACGAAGTAGTCAGGCGCGTACATCTCAGTAATCCGGCTGGTCATGTGCAGCGGAATGCCGAAATGGTGGGCCCGCCAGGTCACTTCCTCGCCGAGGGAAATGAGGCCCGAGGTCACCCCGCCGATGGCTTCTTCCCGGGAGTGCGCCAGGGAATCCATGTGGACGTCGATGTTGCGCGCACGATCGAACATTTCCGCCGGGGGCATGGTGGTCCGCGTCCTGCATTCGAAAGTGACGGCCATCGTCAGAGTATTGCAGGGTTTTGACCCCGCCCTGATCCGCATTCGATATCCCGCTCCCGCTATTTCACCCGGGCCGTCCCTATGCAAGACTGCCCGCATGGACGATCCGCGAAGCCGCATTCTTCCCCTTCTCCGCCAAGGCGAGCAGCTGTTGTGGGCCAGCCAACCTGATCCGAAGGTTCGTTTCACCGGTGCCGATGCATTCCTCATTCCCTTCAGCATTCTGTGGGCAGGATTCGCGGTCTTTTGGGAATTCACGGCCATCCGCACAGCCTCTCAGCCATTCTTCGTGATCTGGGGTGTGCCGTTCGTCCTGCTGGGCCTTTATTTCATCTTCGGCCGATTCATCGTGAAAGGGCGCAGGAAGCGGATCACAGCCTATGGACTTACTGACCGCAGGGCCATTGTCTGCGTCGGCGACCGGACCGTCGTGGATTCCCCGCTGGGCAATGTGCCCACCAAGATCGACCGATCACGCGACGGCCGCCATGCGAATGTGGTGTTCGGCCAACAGGGTTTGATGGGCGTTGTCGGCATGTATCAGAACACCGGTCTCGACTTCATGGGTCTGGGAATGGGCCAGGCCGTCGCCTTTTACGACGTCGCCGATCCCGGCGATCTGCTGAGGGCGCTGGACCACGTCGGGGTTCGGTGAGCGTGAACGTGGGCTACCCCGCGCGAACGGACTTCCTCTGGCCTCCGAGGCTGCCGCCGGCAGTGAACTGCCCGACGATTCCCGCATCATTCGACCCACTACTACCGGAGGTAGCTCTTGAAGCTCTTGCTGACATCAGGCGGTGTCACGAATCCGAGCATCCGCTCCGCGCTGCTTGACCTCCTGGACAAGCCCATCGAGGAGTGCCACGCGCTGGCCATCCCCACGGCACAGTGGGGGCACCCCGCGTGCGGCCCGGAATCGGCCCAGCGGTTCGTAGCCGCAGGGACAGGCTCGCCACATCTGTCCGGCCTGGGCTGGGCCTCGGTCGGCGTCCTGGAACTCACCGCCCTGCCCAGCATCGGGCAGGAACGCTGGATCCCATGGGTCCGGGACGCCGACGTGCTCCTGGTCGACGGCGGTGACGCGAGCTACCTGGCCCACTGGATCCGCGAGTCCGGACTCGAAGGACTCCTGCCATCGCTCACCGAAACGGTCTGGGTCGGGGTAAGCGCCGGGAGCATGGTCATGGCTCCGCGGATCGGAACGCCCTTCGTCCACTGGCCGTCCGCGCCGGACGACCGCACCCTTGGAGTGGTGGACTTTGCGATCTTCCCGCACCTGTTCGCCTTCCCGACCAACACCATGGCCGACGCCGAACGGTGGGCGGAGGAGCTGGGCACCCCGGCCTACGCCATCGACGAGCAGACTGCCATCTCGGTGGTCGACGGCACCGTCGACGTGATCTCCGAGGGAATCTGGAGGAGGTTCGGCTAGCGCCACCTTTTGCTGGCCGAGGCTTCGTTGTCCGGCCGTCCGGCCGATGTTAGCGTGGGGGCGATTAGGGGGAGCTGCTGTGACGGGTTGGGAGTTGCTGGAACGTTTTGTCCAGCTGGATGTCGCGGTCCGCGCAACCCTTGGTTCCGGACTGCCTCCCATCGCGGCCGTAGCGCTCTTGGCGCTGGTCGTTGCGACGGCCACCGTCATGGCTCACACCTTCCAGGCACTTCTCAACCGCCTCGTTGTCTACATTGGCGGCGCCGTCGTCGGTGTTACCGATAAGCCGCCCAGGCGGCCACCAGCCTCATCCGCCTGGCCGCCACCTGCCGGCGGTCCGGGCCCCCGTGCTCCTGGCGGTCACGGCAATCGCCCCTGAGCCATCAGCAGCAGCAGTCCACGGCCTGACCCCTCGCCGGCAGAGCCAGTTCGGCCGACTGCTCCCTGGCGGCTCACTGGGCGACCTCGTCACCGAGTCATTCGCCACCGCCACCAGGAGTCCATTGTCGTGTCCCCGCACATCCCCGTACCCCCAAGATCTTCGACGCACCGCCCGCTCAGTTCCCGCCCCGTCCGCCGCCTCGCCTTGCTGTATCGCCTGAGCCGCCGGCTTTACCGCCGCATGGCACTCCGGGCCACGTCATTCGGCGGCTGGGTGTGGCTGGCCGCCGGCTCGGCCATCGGATTCGAAGCCTTCGACATCCTCTTCGGAGCCTTCGCGCTGGCTCCCGAGTTACTCCCGTTGGCCGTCCTTGGGATCGCCCTGGCCTGGTATTTCCGGGGGCGGTTCAGGTGGCTTCTGGCACGTACCCGCGCGTACCGACGGCTCAGGAGGCTCCGCGGCGAAGCTCGGCGTGATCAGACGACGTCGAGTTGGGTCCGCAGGCGGCTCAAGCCGTCGCGGATCCGTGATTTGATCGTGGGCAGCGGCACTGCGAGCTTCTCGGCCACCTCGCGGTATGTGAGGCTGCCGAAATAGGCCAAGACAATGGACTCGCGTTGCAGCGGTGAAAGAACCGTGAGGGCTTCGGAGACCTGACGAACTTCCATTCTGTCCGTGACCACCTCGCCGACTTCGTCAAATGGCTGCTTCCATTCGGCCGTCATCCATCGCGCGTCGCGGTCGGCGCTGCTCTGCCACGATCGAACCTTATCTACCGCCTTGCGGTGCGCTATGGTGACCAGCCATGCATATGGACTGCCAAGTGCAGAGTCGTACTTGTCCGCATTCTGCCAGACCAGGAGGAACACCTCCTGCATGACTTCCTCACTGAGCTCAGGATCCCGTACAACACGCCGCACCACGCTGAACACCCGCGGCGAAGTGAGGCGGTAAAACTCGGAAAAGGCCTCGTGGTTACCCTCTGCGGCTTCACCCAACAAGCCGGCCAGGAAGATTGCGGCTTCATCCTGTCCGGATGGCGGGCGGTCCAGTGTCTCCATAATGTCTTTTCGGTCAGTCCGCGTCAGCCCCCAGCGGGCCACCGGTGAAGCAGTTGAGGAGCGTATGGTGAAACCAAGAGGATGGTGGCCGCTCGGTAAAACCGGAGCCCTACCAACCGGGTGAAGAAGCAGTGGAGAACGCTCGTTCTCCACTGTCGCTTACATTAGAGAACGATCGTTTTCCACGCAAGCCGAAAGGGACCAAGGCATGTCCGTGCCAGAAGCTGCCGCAGGGCCGACGTCGTCCGTCGACGCCGCAGCGGCGGCGGCGGCAGAGGATGCCGTTCGGGCAGGAATCGTGACCGCCGTCGGGCCCTTGTTTTACGCGCGCGGTTTCACCACGGTGGGCATGGATGAGGTCAGGGCAGTTGCCGGCGTCTCGCTTAAGCGCCTCTACCGGCTCTTTCCCTCGAAGGAAGACCTCATTGAACAGGTCCTGCTTGCCTGGCGGGAGGACTGGGAGACAAACATCGTCGCGCAGGTGAAATCCGCGCAGGTACCCCGTGACCGCCTGCTGGCCGTGTTCGATTTCCTGGCCGCCTGGTTCACCACGGAGGGGTTCCGGGGATGCGCCTTCATCAATTCATTTGGCGAGTTGAGTGGAACCTCGGGACGAATCGGCGCCATTGTCCGGGCACAAAAGGCGGAGTTCCAAGATTACCTGGCCCGGGTCGCGGCCGAGATCGGTGCACCCGCCACTCTTGCCCCGCAGCTGGCTATCCTTGCGGAGGGAGCCGTGACGACGGCAGCCATTTCCGCCAGTCCGGAGCCTGCCCGCCAGGCCCGGGCCGCCGCGGAGATTCTTATCGACGTTGCGCTTGGAACGCACCCCCATCCCGGCCACGGCTCCGGCGCACGGGAAGACACGTCCGGCCCGGACCTGCCGTAGTCACCGCGGCTCCGGGCTGTTGGCGGCTGCCCGGGCTGCGCAGCGCGCACCGGGTGCAAAGAATTGCCCCACACCGGCCAAGGGAAACCGGGCCGGCCGGGCCGCGACGTGGCAGACTGCCAGTGTGATCCCGTCCCTCACCCTGCCCGCGACCCTGCACACCTCCGCCCGGGAGCTGACGCTGCGCAGGGCCACCGAGAATGACCTCGCCGCCCTGATGCGGCTCCTCGCCGACGACCCGATCAGTGCGTCAAGAGGCGACCAGGCCGACGCCTCGGATACCGAGGCCTACCGTTCCGCGCTGCTGGAGATCACCGCGGACCCCGCCAACGAGCTGCTCGTCGTGACGGACGACGGCGGTGAGCTGATGGGCACGATGCAGCTCACCCGGATCCCCGGCATGGCCCGGCGCGGTTCCACCCGGCTGCTGGTGGAAGCCGTCCGCGTCCGGAGCGACACCCGTTCGGGAGGCATCGGCACGGCCATGATGCGCTGGGTCACCGACACCGCTGCCCCGGAACTCGGCGCGTCCCTGGTGCAGCTCACCTCGGACGAGGCCCGCAAAGATGCCCACCGGTTTTACGAGCGCCTGGGCTTTGTGGGATCCCACCGCGGGTTCAAATACCCGATCCCGTCTTCGGCCGGCAGCAAATGACGCGCACCTCCGGCGCCGCCCGGGCGTCCCTCGGTGTGATCACTGCGGCGTGCGCAACCCTGTTCGCGCTCACCGGCTGCGACTATGCGCCGGCGCCGGATAGGCCAACGGCAACAGCGCCGACAACGGCGTCGGCGACGCCGCAACAGTCGACGACGGCCTCCGCCCTGCGCGGCACCACCCAAACCAACAGGTTCCATCTGCCCATCAGCTACACGAGCTCGGACGGAGATACCTGGGACGGGATCGCCCAGGCCTTCGGGATGAAGACCTCGTATCTCCGGGCCTTCAACCCCGACGCAACCCTCGCCAGCGGCGCTGTCCTGGATCTCCGGGGCAGGAACCTGCCGCAGCGGGGCGCCAACGGGACTTTTGACGAGCAGGCCGACGGCTCCGGAACCTACACCGTCCGACCGGAGGACTCCTTCCTGGGGCTCACCAGCCGGTTCGGCGTCCCCGACTACGCCATCCGGGCGGCCAACGCCTCCATCCGCGGCATGGATGGGGTGCTTTCGGTCGAGCCCGGCGAATCCATCACCATTCCCAGCAGCCGCTGACACGGCCGGCGGGCCGGCGTCACTTCTGTCTGCGTGACCGGTCACACAGCGTCCTTTGCTGGTCAACGGGCCCGCGCATCCCTCATGCTTAGTCATGACCTCAACGCGGAGCCAGTACCGGATTATCACGGTGTGCACCGGCAACATTTGCCGGTCGCCCATGGCCGAGCTGATGCTGGCCGAGGCCCTGGCCGCGGCGCAGCTGACCGGCGTGGACGTCGACTCTGCCGGCATCACCGCCTACGAGGTGGGACGCCCCATCGATCCGCGGGCAGCCCGCAAGCTCGCCGCCCACCAGATTCCCTCGGCGGGCCACATCGCACGCGAATGGCGCAACGACTGGTTCCAGTCCCGGGATCTCATCCTTGCCATGGACGTTGACCACTACGGCTGGCTGCGGCAGGCGGCTCCCGACGCCGCTTCCCTGGCAAAAATCCGCATGCTCCGCAGCTTCGATCCCGCCGTCGCGGGCAGGGACCCTCTGGACCAGGGCATCGAAGACCCCTGGTACGGCGGCCACACCGACTTCGACATCACCTGGGACCTGATCCACGCATCCCTGCCCGGCCTCCTCGACCACCTCCGGGCCGCGCTGGCCCACTCCGCCGCCGACCTCCGGCCCCTCCCGGACCCGGAAGAAGCCGACACGGAGCAGCGGGTACGCTCTATTTCATGAGCCCCGCACCCGTCATCATCGCCATCGACGGACGCTCCGGGGCAGGCAAAACCACCCTCGCCATTGAACTCGCGGCCCGGCTGCGGGACCACCGCACGGTCTCGCTCTTCCACCTTGAGGACATCTACCCGGGCTGGAACGGACTTGCCGCCGGGATCGACCGCTACGCCGCCACCGTCTTGGCCCCGCTCCGGCGCGGCGCCACCGCGCACTGGACCAGCTGGGACTGGGAGCGGCACTACGACGGCGAGGCACGCATCACCCGCCCGGCCGACGTCGTCCTGGTCGAGGGTGTCGGTGCGGCAGCCGCTGAGGCCGCGCCATACCTCGACGCCGTGATCTGGACCGACGCCCCCGACGGCGCCCGCAAGGACCGCGCCTTGGAGCGCGACGGCGACACCTACGCCCCCTACTGGGAGCAGTGGGCCGAGCAGGAAGAGGCCTGGCTGGCCGGCGACGATGTCCCCGCCCGGGCCGACGTCAGGGTCCTCAACCACGCCGACGGCGCCGCCCCCGGCCGGGTGCTGCAGGCGCTCCTGCACCTTCCCGCGCTGGCCACGCTGCTGCACCCGGAACGGCAGGCCCGCCACGCGGTGCCCCTGCACGCCGAGCGGATCGACGCAGCACCGGATCCCGCACGCCTCTTCGACGCTCTCTACGGCGGCTCGCAGCGGGCCGTCTGGCTCGATTCCTCCCTCACCAGCGACCCGGCGGGCCGGGGCCGCTTCAGCATCCTGGCCGACGACGGCGGCAGCCATGGCCAGTCGGTCCTGCACCGCTCCGGCCGCACCAGCATCCGCGCGGGCGCCGCCGCGGCCACCGTCGAGGGCGGCTTCTTCCGCTGGCTCGACACCGCATGGGACAGCCGGCCGCTCAGCTCCCCCGACGACTACGGCTGCGGCTTCACCCTGGGCTGGCTGGGCTACCTCGGCTACGAACTCAAACGCGAAACCGGCGGCAGTGACGTGGCCGCCGACAGCCCGGATGCCGCGCTCATTTTCGCCGGCCGGGCCGTGGTGCTCGACCATGCGGAGGGTGCCGTCTGGCTGCTGGCACTGGAGGACCCCGACGCCGCCGGGTGGCTGGATATGGCCCGCGCTGCGGTAAATACCGCGATCAACGAGGCGGCGAGATCACCCAGTGACGGCACGCCCGTGCTAAAACATGCGGGCAGCACGAAAATCGCCACACCGCCGGTGTTCGCCGCCCGGGACACCGCGGCCGGCTACCAGGCCAAGATCGCCGCGGCGGGGCACCAGATCGCCGAGGGCAACAGCTACGAGGTCTGCCTCACCACCGCCCTCACCGCCGAGGTTCCGGCCGACGGCGTCGACCCGTGGGAGACCTACCTGGCGCTGCGGCGTCGGAATCCCGCCCCGTTCGCCAGCTTCCTGCGCCTGGACGGCGTCACCGTCGCCAGCACCTCCCCCGAACGGTTCCTGCGGATCACCGCCGGCGGCGCCATGCGGGCGGAGCCGATCAAGGGCACGCGCCGCCGGTCGGCGGACCCGGAAGCGGACCGGGACCTCCGGGACGAGCTGTCCGCCGCGCCCAAGGACCGGGCCGAGAACATCATGATCGTGGACCTGCTGCGCAACGACCTCAGCCACTTCGCCGTCCCCGGATCCGTCTCCGTCAGCCGGCTCTGCGCGGTGGAGAGCTACGCCACCGTGCACCAGATGGTGAGCACCATCGATGCCCGGCTCCGGCCCGGCGCGTCCCGGGCCGAGGCGGTGGCGGCGTGCTTCCCGGCAGGCTCCATGACCGGCGCACCCAAGGTCAGCACCATGGCCATCCTGGACCACCTTGAGGCGGCCCCGCGCGGCGTCTACTCCGGCGCCGTCGGCTACTTCTCGCTCGACGGCGGCACGGACCTCGCCGTCGCCATCCGCACCCTGGTGATGCACGACGACGGCGCCGCAGGCACCACCCTGAGCCTCGGCGTCGGTGGCGCGATCACCGCCGACTCGGACCCCGCCGAGGAATACGAGGAGATCCGCACCAAGGCCTTCGGCGTGCTCTCGGCCCTCGGTTCGGTGTTCCCGCCCGGCTGAAGCCCCGCCTGGTGCCCTCCTGAAGCCCGGCTGAAAGCCCTTTACTGCAGGGTTGCGGTCAGGCGGGCGACGTTGTCGATGTACTTGATCCGGCGCGGGCGCTTCATCCACTCTTCCAGCGTCAGCTCGCGGGAGATGCCCCGGTAGGTCTCCTCGACCTCGCGGATCCGGCTGACGATGTCCTCGCCGAGCATCATCACAGAGACTTCGAGGTTCAGCGAGAAGGAGCGCATGTCCATGTTGCTCGAGCCCAGCACGGCCACCTCGTTGTCCACGGTGAAGTGTTTGGCGTGGAGCACGAACGGGGCCTTGTAGAGGTAGATCCGCACCCCCGCCTCGAGCAGCGCCTGGTAATAGGACTGCTGGGCGTGGTGGACCAGGAACTGGTCGCCCTTCTCGGAGACGAAGAGCTCGACGTCGACGCCGCGCTGGGCCGCCGTCGTCACCGCGTACAGCAGCGAATCGTCCGGAACGAAGTAGGGGCTGCAGATGGAAAGCTTGTGCTGCGCGGAGTAAATCAGCGTGTTGAAGAGGCGGAGGTTGTTCTCCGTGATGAACCCGGGACCGCTGGGAACCACCTGCGCGGTGACGTGGCCCGGCACCGACTCGGGCCGGTGGCCCAGCTGGTGCTCAAGCGACTCGTCCGTCTCGCTGAGCCAGTCGGTGGCGAAGACCACGTTCAGGGTGGTGACGATCTGGCCGCGCATGCAGGCCATCAGCTCGACCCATTCCCGGCCCACCTTGCGGTGCTTCGGGTTGTTGTAGGACGGCTCGATCAGGTTCTGCGAGCCAGTGAAGGCCACCTCGCCGTCGATCACCATGATCTTCCGGTGGTTGCGCAGGTCAGGGCGGCGCCACTGGCCGTGGACCGGCTGCAGGGGCAGCATCGGCCGCCAGCGGATCTTGCTGGCCTTGAGCCGGGCGATCAGCTTGCTGTAGCCCTTGATCCGCAAGGTCCCGAGGTGGTCGAACAGCAGCCGGACCTCGACGCCGCGCTCGGCGGCCTCCTCCAGCGCCGTCAGCAGGTCATCGGTGACGTGGTCCGAGCTGAGGATGTAGAACTCGGCGTTGATGAAGCTCTTGGCCTCGCGGGCCGCGGCGGCCATCGCCTTGATTGAATCCGGGTAGCCGGGCAGCAGTTCCACGCTGTTGTTGTCGACCATGGGGAGCGAGCCCAGGGTCTTGTTCAGTTCCGCGGCGGAAGCCACCCATTCCGGGCCGTCGTAGCGGCTCTCGACGGCGGCCAGTTCCGAGGTGCCGGCGCGGATCCGGGTGTTCACGGCCTCCTGCTGGGCACGGCGGCGGCGGGAGAGCCGGAAGTTGCCGAACAGCAGGAACAGCACCAGCCCGACGGAGGGGACGAAGAAAATGCCGAGCAGCCACGCCATGGCAGTGGTGGGGCGGCGGTTGCCGGGGATGATGCCCAGCGCCAGCACCCGGATGGCGAGGTCGATCAGCGTGAGGATCAGGATCGCCCAGGACGGGAGTGACCCCACGAACGGTAAAGGCCAGAGCACAGGCGAACCCCTCAAGTTCCAGACCCGCGGAACAGTTCCGGAACGGGCAATTTCCAAATCCTATCCCGGCGCGCCGCACTAAGCTGAAGCCATGACTACGTCCGCCTCCGCTCCCGCCAACGCCACGGTGCTGGTCTTCCTCGATCCCGCTTTCGAGGACGGCCGCGTCGCCGACTCCTCCAAGCCCCAGTTGATGGCCACGGACCAGGGAGCCACCCGCGGCGACGGCATCTTCGAATCCCTCCTGGCCGTGGGCGGCCAGCCCCGCAAACTGCCGCGGCACCTGGCCCGACTGGCCGGTTCGGCGCGGACGCTGGAGCTGGATATTCCGGCGGAGGACGCCTGGCGGAAGGCCATCGCGACGGCGCTCCGGGAGTTCCGTGCGGGTGCCCCCGAGGACGGCGACGACGAGGTGGTGGTAAAGCTGATCGCGACCCGCGGCGTCGAGGGCTCCGCCCTTCCGACCTGCTGGGTGCAGGCCTCCACCCCGCCCGCGGCCGGCCGCGAGCAGCGCGAGAGCGGCATCGACGTGATCCTGCTGGACCGCGGCTATGACAGCGAGGTGGGCGAGCGCGCGCCGTGGCTGCTGCTCGGCGCGAAGACGCTCTCCTACGCGGTGAACATGGCCGCATTGCGTTACGCGCACCACCAGGGCGCCGACGACGTCATCTTCACGTCCTCCGACGGCCGGGTGCTGGAGGGCCCGACGTCGACCGTGCTGCTGGCGCACCTGGAAACCGCGGACGACGGCGACGGGGGGACCCGAACTGTACGTCGCCTGATCACCCCGCAGCTGGACAGCGGCATCCTCCCCGGCACCTCGCAGGGCGCCCTGTTCGCCGCCGCGAAGGCCGCCGGCTGGGAGCTGGGCTACGGCCCGCTGGTACCGGAGGACCTCTACGACGCCGACGCCGTGTGGCTGATCTCCAGCATCCGGCTGCTGGCGCCGGTCAACCACATCGACGGCAAGGAGATCGGCACCGCCGACGTCCGCCGCCAGCTGACCGCCGAACTGAACGAACTGTTCGCCACCGTCCAGTAGCTGCCGGGGCGTCCGCGTTCCCGCTTAGCCCTGGGCCAGGGCGTCGCTGACGATCTTCGCCAGGGTGGCGGCCGACTCCGCACCCACGCCCTGGCCGATCGCCACGGCGGAGACGGACAGGGAACCCTTGATGCCGGTGACGACGGCGGTCTGGGTGGCCTGCCCGTCCGGCAGTCCCTGCGTTGTCAGGGACCCGAAGGAGGCGTCCCCGCCGGTCTCGACGGGAAGGACCTCCGTCTTGCCGGTGATCTTCTTGCCCTGCAATTCGATGGTGTAGTTGGCGCACTTGCCGGCGTTGTCCTTCGCGGCTGCGGCCCCCTTGGACAGCACGGACGGGTCCGAGACGGACACCAGGGTCACGGTGGTCATCGCCTGGCCGGAGGAGGACTTCGCCACGCCGCCGGTGTAGGTGCTGCCGGCCGGGATCTGGCCGCTGGTGTCCACCAGGGCGGCGCATTCCTGCGGTGTGATGACGGCCGCGGAGATCATCTGTTTGGCCGCCGCGATGCCCGTCTCCAGCTGGTCCGCCGGGACAGCCGTCAGGGGGTGGCCCTCCCGGTCCTTCAGGCCGGCCAGGATGGTGCCGAGTTCAGCGGTGGTGTAGGCCTTGGGGCTGGCGCTGGGGCTGGGCGCCGACGACGAGGCGGCTGACGTTGCCTGGGATCCGGCCGCCGTCGTTTCCGCGGAGCCGGTGGACTGAGCGCCAGTGGAGGGGGCGGCGGAGGAACCGCCGCCGGAGCACCCGGCCAGGGCCAGGCCCGCGGCGATGATCAGTGCGGAAGGTACGAGGCGGTGCGTGGTCATGTTGTCCCCCAAAGGATTGTGCGGATACGTGCGGTGCCAATAAGTGCGGTGCGGATGCCAACGTTGTGGATGAGCGTGGAGAGGTGCGTGTTGTGCGCGAGCCTACGACATTGCCGGCCGCCAGGACAGCCCGCGGCCGGTGTCATGCCCACGCCTTGCGCAGGGCCCCCCACGCGGCGTCGTCCAGCATGCTCGAGGGGGTGACCGCGACGGCGTCCGCGCCACCGGCCACCGAGTCGGCGAGCGCGGTCTCCAGGTCCGCGGCGGACACGGTCCCGGAGCGGGCCCACATCCCGGTGGAGATGACGAATCGTCCGGGCCTCGCCGCCATGGCCGCGGCCAGTTCCCGCGAGTAGTCCGGGCCCTTGCCGTTGAGCGCGAAGTAGTTCCAGAGCACCAGCCGGTCCGCCGCCTTGGCCAGCAGGGCGTAGTCGTGCCCGCTTTCCGGCCGGTCCCCCGCCGGGTCCTGCCACGGCGCCCGGACGTCCATGTCCAGGCTGGCGCCGTTGGCGTGCGCGGCGGCAGCGGCCTTGGCCACCACGGAGGCGAGGGCCTGGGACCGCCAGGCGCCGATGCTGGCGTCCCCGGTGTCGATCCCGCCGTCGGCCGTCCGCGGCCAGTCCTTCGCGCCGGTGGCGCGCAGGTAGGAGTCGCGGTCGTCCCCGCCGTAGGTGTTGTCGTCGAACATCAGCTCGGTCAGCGCCACGGCGTCGGGGTGGTAGCGGCGGGTCACTTCGTCCACGAAGTCCACCAGCCGCTGGCCCACGGGTCCGGTGGTCAGGGCGGTGACGCTGGCGAAGTCCTTGGACCGGGTGCCGTCGAGGTTGATTCCGGCCAGGCCCTGGTTCTTGGCGATCCAGCCCGGGATCAGCAGGTCGATGGTGAGCGTGACCCGGCGTTTGCTGCCGTTGCCCGCGGTGCCCAGGGCCTTGATGGCCTCCGCCACGTGGTCCCGGCCGCCCGCGGCTTCAATCTCGGGGTGTTTGTCCCACCGGAACGCCGTCCAGTCCAGCCGGCCCACGCTGATGGTGACGCTGTTGGCGTTGACCTCGTCGAGTCGCTTGGCCAGGGCCGGGAGGCCGCCGGGGTCCTCGACCACGGTTTCGTAGCCGACGCCCACAGTGCGCTCCGGCGCCGGCGCCTCCGCCCGGGGAGGCACCGGCTTCGAGCAGCCCGACAGGGCCAGCAGTGCCATGGCCAGCGTTGCGGCCAGCAGCCTCACACCCTGACCTCGGTGACAGCCGCCGCCGTCGGGACGCTGACCACTCCGGTGCGCTTCAGCTTGTTCCAGTGCGCCTGCTTGCCGCGGGTCTCCTGCAGCAGCGCCGCCGCCATGGTCAGGCCGGTGAACACGGAGTAGAAGGGGACCAGCGGCAGGGTCCAGGCGTGCCGCAGGTCCGGCCACGCCCGGTTGAGGGAGAGCCCGAACAGGGTCAGGACCGCCGTCACCACCAGCCCCAGCCAGCCCAGGACCGCCCACGCGTCGGCGCCCAGCGGGCTCCGGCCGCCGGCCACCAGCAGCAGCAGGTCCAACAGCAGGGCCAGCTGCAGGACCGGCAGCGCCACCATGGTCACGGTATTGAACAGCAGGTAGGCGCCGAACCGGCCGCGCCGCAGGTTTCCGATCATGTCCTTGTGCACCCGCATGGTCTGCAGCAGCCCGCGGGCCCACCGGACCCGCTGCCGCCAGAGGGCGTGGACCGTGGACGGCGACTCGGCGTAGACCAGGGCCTTCGGCGCGAACACCACGTTGTACCCTGCCCGGTGCACCCGCCAGGTCAGCTCCAGGTCCTCCCCCACGGTGTCCTCACGGAACGGTCCGACGTCGGCCAGGACCGAGCGCGGGAACGCGCCGATGTTGCCGGAGACGATCGGCAGGCAGCCGATCACCGTCAGTGCCCGCCGGACCAGGCCGGTACCCACGTGGCTGATGAACGCGAGCATCCGGGTCTGGACGCGGTTGAGGTTGACCGGCCGGTCGTCGCCGCAGACGGCGCCCACCCGGCGGTCCGTGAAGCCCTGGAGCATCCGCTTGACCGTGCTGCGGGAGAAGATGCCGTCGGCGTCGACGAACATCAGGACCTCGCCGGTCGAGTAGTTCAGGCCGCGGTTCAGCGCGGCGCCCTTACCGGCGTTCTCCTGGGTCAGGACCGTGATCCTCGGGTCCCCGGCGGCGAGCTCGTGCATCAGTTCCAGGGTGTTGTCCGTGGACCCGTCGTCCACCAGGACCACCTCGTACCGGTCATAGGTGGTGAGCTGGATGGAGCGGACGCAGTTCTCGATCACGGTGGCCTCGTTATAGGCCGGGACGATGATCGAGACGGTCGGCCACTCGTTCAGCAGGGTCCCCTGGCCGGTGCGGCGGCGGCGGGTCACCTGCACCTGGAACCAGAGGGCCAAGGGCAGGACCAGCAGCTTCAGGAGGCCGAAGACCAGCACCGGAATGCCGAGCACCACCAGCAGCAGCTGGGCGCCGGGCATCAGCCCGGCCAGGAGATTCTCATACCAGGGCATGGGCGAACGCTCCCCTCGTCTGCCGGAATGACGCCGGGTTGAAGGCCGGGAGGGAGAACGAGGCGAGGACGGCGTCGAGCAGTTCCGGCGCGCGCTGGCTGTTCGCCCCGAATCGGGCATTGATTTCGAGCACCACCGGGGTGCCGTCGGCCCGGCGCCGGACGTCGAGGTCCACCGGCCCGGTGAGGGACAGGGCACGGACGGCGTTCATCGCCAGGTTGCCGACGTCGTTCGCCTCCCCCGCCTCCACCCGGCGGGTGCTAAGGGCGTTGCCGACCTCGCCCTGCGCGAGCGCGGTTTTCTCCACGACGACGGCGAACGGCGGTGTGGTGTTGTGCGCCGGGGTTCCGAAGACCATTGGCCCGTACTCGGTGCCTGGGATGAATTCCTGGACGATCAGGCCGCCGGGAAGTCCGGCCCAGTCGACGTCGGAGCCGCTCCGGACCACCGTCACGCCGCGGCCCCCGCGGGACACCCGGGGCTTGATGACGACGGGTCCGCCCAGGAGCTCAAGGGCTTCCTCCGCGCAGCGGAAGTCCCGGGGTACCCCGAAGGCGGGAACCGGAACGCCGGCGGAATGCAGCTGCCACGCGGTGTAGAGCTTGTCATCGGCGAGCGCGACGGCGCCGGGCGGCCCGATGATGACGCGGACGTCCGGGCCAAAGCCGGCCCGGAAGGCGGCCAGGCGGGGCAGTTCCTCACTGACCGTGGGGATCACGAGGTTGATGCCCTCGGCGCCGACCAGCCGGCGCAGCGCGGACACCAGCTCGGGATCCGTGGCCGCGGGTACCCGGACCACCGGCACCCCGGAGACTTCGGGCAGGTCGCGGATGTCCGTGCCGAGGACCGGGATGCCTCGTTCGGTCAGTTGCGTGGCGAGGGCACGGCCGGCGGGGCCGCCGACGCCGGTGACCAGCACGCGCGGCTTCACAGCTTCTCCATTTCGGTGCTCAGCAGGCGGACGGGTTCATAGGCCTCGGCCACCCGGCGGCGGGCCTGGCCGCCGCGGAAGGAGGCGATGCCGCGGACCCGTTCGGGCGTCATGTACGGCTTGGCGAGCTGGTCGCTGTGCATCTTCACCGCCTGGACCTTGGCGTCGACGTAGTCGTCAATGTCCACGAAGACGCTGGGATTGAATTCCCGGGTGGCGGAGGGGCTCTCGTAGCAAAGGATCGAGTGGTGCTGCCGCGCGGCCCGCAGGGTGGCCTGGTGCACCGCCTGGTGGTCTTGGTGCTGGTCGTGGTTGGAGTGGGTGAGGATGATGTCCGGGTTGAAGCGCACGATCGCGTGCTCGATGGCGCCCACCATTTCCTGGCTGTGGCGGTGCAACTCGGTGTCCGTGAAGTTGTGATGGATCATGCCGGTCAGGCCCATGAACGTGGCGCCGCGCTGGGCGTCCAGCGACCGCTCCAGGGCGTTGCCGCCGCGCTTGCCGTCGCTCATCACCAGCCCCTGCACCTCGTGGCCGGAGTCGACGAACTTGGCGAGCGTTCCGCCGCAGGCCAGCTCCAGGTCGTCCGGGTGGGCGCCGATGGCCAGCACCCGGCGGGGCTGCCGGGCCGGGCTTCCACCGGTGCGCAGGGCGGTCAGCGCGATGGCGAGGGCGGTGAGTCCGCCCAGGGTGGCGGTCAGGTCAGCGGTCTGCCAGAACTCGGAGGCGTCCAGGGCAAAGGCGGCGACGTTGGCCAGCAGCAGCACCGCGCCGGTGGCGAGGGAAATCCGGCGCAGAAGTTCGGGACGGCGCAGGCGGCGGTGGAACCAGGATTTCCCCACCGCCGCTGCGACCAGCAGCGCAATCAGCAAGACGATTATCAAGACGTAAATCGAGACCATGAATCTTTCCAGTTCTTCTTCGAGGTGCCGGCCGCCCCCAGTGCTGCGCCGGACAAAATGATGGATCTGCAACCCGCCCGGCAGAGGCTGCCGGGTTCTGGAGGGAAGGATTGCTTGTCAAAGAACCGGTCCGCGGTATCCCGGCGGAGACGTCAAAACCCATGCGCCAGCGGCACTGCGCATACGGCCGGAAGCGGCCGCGCAGCGGGTGCTGGAAAGGCGTATGCGGTATGTGGAGACCCAGCTGAGACCTTGGACTGCCACTTCAGTAAACGTGACGCCCCTATCGGAAAACCCGAGTAGGCAATACCCGAAAAGCATTCGGCCACCGCGGACGGAACCGGCTTTTTGTACTCGATCGGGACCGGCGCGATACTCGGTCGGCCTACGGCGGGCGGCCTCCCGTGACCGAACATGACGGGGCCGACGCGCGGGCACGGGCCCCGGGGTGTTAGGTTTTTTGCAGAGTAATGAGAACCGGTGCCAAGCCCTGACTGGCCGGTCGGCAACCCTCCTTTTGCGGCGGGGTGCCTCAGGTGACTACTCGGCAATCGACCATTCGAGCTGCAAGCGTGAACGTAAGGAGTTTGTCGTGTCCGACGCGACCCCGCCCCCAGTCCCCACCCCCGGAGCCGGCACCCCGGCCAACCCTCCCGCGCAGGCCGCAGCGCCCGCGGAGCGGCTGGCCTACCGGCTGCTGACCGGCCCCGACGACCGCAGCTTCTGCGAGCGGATCTCGGCTGCACTTGCCGAGGGGTATGTGCTGCACGGCAGCCCGGCCGCAACGTTCAACGGCACCTCGGTGATCGTGGCGCAGGCACTGGTGCTGCCGGCCGCCGTCGCGGAGGCGGACGCCGCGGTGGCCCGCGCCGTCGACGGCCTGGAATCCGACCGTCTGGAATCCGAAGGGCAGGCGAGGGCATGAGCTACGCCGGGGACCTGACCCCGCAGGCGGCCTGGGAACGGCTGCAGTCCGGCGCGGTGCTGGTGGACGTCCGCACCCGGGCCGAGTGGGCCCAGATCGGCGTCCCGTTGACCGGCGGGGCGGCCGCGGAGCCGGTGTTCATCGAGTGGACCCGGGCCGGCGGCGTGCCGAACGAGGGCTTCCTGGACGAGCTCCGGCAGCGCGTCCCGGCCGACGCCGAGCTGCTCTTCCTCTGCCGGTCCGGGGCCCGCTCCGTCGCGGCGGCAGGGGCTGCGACGGCGGCGGGATTCACCGTCTACAACGTGCTGGACGGCTTCGAGGGCCAGCTGGATGAGGCCGGCGTCCGCCGCGTCAACGGCTGGAAGAACGTGGGCCTGCCGACCGACGGGACCCGCACCGCATGAGTTTCAATCCCGAGGCCGCGGACTGGAGCCCGGACACCCAGGCCGTCCGTGGCGGCCTGGACCGGACCGGCTTCCAGGAAACAACCGAGCCGATCTTCCTCAACTCCGGCTTCGTCTACGAATCCGCCGCCGCCGCGGAGCGGGCCTTCACCGGAGAGGACGAGCGGTTCGTCTACTCCCGCTACGGCAACCCCTCGGTGGCCACCTTCCAGGAGCGGCTCCGCCTGCTCGAAGGCACCGAGGCGTGCTTCGCGACGGCGTCGGGCATGTCCGCGGTGTTCACCGCTCTCGGCGCGCTGCTTGGGGCCGGTGACCGGGTGGTCGCCGCCCGGTCACTGTTCGGGTCCTGCTTCGTGATCCTGAACGAGATCCTGCCGCGCTGGGGCGTGGAGACCGTCTTCGTCGACGGCCCGGACCTCGACCAGTGGCGTGACGCGCTCTCGACGCCGGCCACCGCCGTGTTCTTCGAGTCGCCGTCGAACCCGATGCAGGAGATCGTGGACATCGCCGCCGTGAGCGGGCTGGCGCACGCCGCCGGCGCCACCGTGGTGGTGGACAACGTCTTCGCCACCCCGCTGCTGCAGCGCTGCACGGACTTCGGCGCGGACGTGGTGGTCTACTCCGGCACAAAGCACATTGACGGCCAGGGCCGGGTGCTGGGCGGCGCGATCCTGGGCAGCAAGGAGTTCATCGAGGGCCCGGTCCGGCAACTGATGCGCCACACCGGACCCGCGCTGTCCGCCTTCAACGCCTGGGTGCTGACCAAGGGCCTGGAAACCATGTCGCTGCGGGTCAACCACGCCTCCGCCTCGGCGTTGCGGCTGGCAGAGTGGCTCGAGGCGCAGCAGGCCGTGACCTGGGTGAAGTACCCGCTCCTGGCCTCCCACCCGCAGCATGAGCTGGCCGCCAAGCAAATGAAGTCCGGCGGGACCGTGCTGACCTTCGAGCTGGCGCCCCCGGCCGGCCGGTCCGCCAAGGACGCCGCTTTCGCGCTGCTGGACGGCCTGCGGATCATCGACATCTCCAACAACCTTGGCGACTCGAAGTCTCTGATTACGCACCCGGCCACCACCACGCACCGGGCCATGGGTCCGGAGGGACGGGCCGCTATCGGGTTGAGCGACGGCGTGGTGCGGCTCTCCGTCGGGCTGGAGGACCCGGAGGACCTGATCCGGGACCTCTGTCAGGCGCTGGCGCAGATCCAGTAATCCCCGGCGGCGGCCTGGAACGTACCGCCTAGAAGCGGCGGACGGGCGCCAGCGCCGGAAGCGGCCCGGTAGCGGTGCCGGCGTCGGGCACGTCCCCGCCGACCGTGGTCCGCACCGCCTCGCCGACGACGGCGCCGAGGCCGGCACGGCGCTGTAGCTCCGCCCCGGTGCCCTCCGCCAGGATCCTGGCCACCCCGGCGCGCACCAGGCCGAGCTCGCCCTGGTCCGACAGGACCGGGGCGAGGTAGTCCACCAGGGCGTTCACCACCTCGGCCGCGGGGCGGGGCCGGAAAGTCCCGAAGTCCAGCAGCTCGGAGGACAGCCCGCAGTTGCTCGCCTGCCAGGCCGCCATCCGCAGGAGCACCGTCGGCACCGGCGCCGGGTCCACGCCGTCGTACCACTCGCGCGAGGCGGTCTCCACCAGCGCCCGCACCAGCACCGCCAGCAGCGCCGCGTCCTCCGCGCGCAGGCACACGTCCGCCACCCGGATCTCCACGGTGGGATGGTTCCGGGCCAGCCGCGCGTCGAAGTACACCATGCCCTCATCGAAGAGCACGCCGCTGTCCAGCAGCCGCGACACCACCCTGCGGTAGGCCGCGTGGCTGCCGAAGACCATCGTCGGACCGGCAGCGGGCCAGCGGTTCCAGGCCTGGGTGCGGTAGCTCTCGAACCCCGTTTCCATCCCGTTCCAGTACGGGGAGTTGGCGCTGAGGGCGATCAGCACCGCCAGCTTGTCCCGGATCCGGTCCATCACCGCCACCCCCTCCTCGGGCGAGTCGATGGCGGCGTGGACGTGCAGCCCGCAGGTGAGCTGTTCCTGGACGGTGAGGCCGAACCGCCGCTGCATCGTGGCGTAGCGCAGTTTGGGGGTGGTGTGGGTGGGGGCGGCCAGCGGCGAGGTGGCCAGCGCCGCGACCCGGGCGCCGTGGACCCGAGCGGCGTCGTCGGCGGTCCGGCGGGCCCGGCGAATCTGCCGCAGCAGGGCGTCATGCTCCCGGCACGGCAGCGTCTGGGTCTCGATCTGTTCGAGCTTGAGCTCGAAACTGAAGCCGGAATGGCCGTCGCCCGTGTCCGGGTCCCGGACGAGCCCGCGCAGCATGGCGTCCGCGAGCGCCAGCGGCACCCCGCTGACGGGGTCCACGATCAGCAGTTCCTCTTCGACGCCGAAGGTGCGCATACCCCATTGTGCGCCGGGGGTCTTTAGTCCTGGAAGTACTCGATCTTCGCGCCGATGGTGTTCAGCCGCTCGGCCAGATCCTCGTACCCGCGCTCGATCACGTAGATGTTGCGCAGCTCGGACACGCCCCGGGCGGCCAGCATGGCCAGCAGCAGGCAGGCGGCAGGGCGGAGGGCCGGCGGGCACCCCACCTCGGCGGCGCGCCACTTGCTGGGGCCGTTGACGTAGATCCGGTGCGGGTCCAGCAACTGCACCTGCGCGCCCAGCCGGTTCAGCTCGGTCAGGTAGATGGCGCGGTTCTCGTAGACCCAGTCGTGGATCATGGTCTGGCCCTGCGCGTTGGCGGCGATCACGGCGAAGAACGGCAGGTTGTCGATGTTCAGGCCCGGGAACGGCATGGGGTGGATCTTGTCCTCGGGTGCCTTCAGCTCGGAGGGCCGGGTGGTGACATCCACCAGCCGAGTCCGGCCGTTGCGCGCCACGTATTCGGCGGAGACCTCCAGCCGCTGGCCCATCTGCTCCAGCGTGGCCAGTTCGATCTCCATGAACTCGATCGGCACGCGGCGGATGGTGACCTCGGAGTTGGTCACGATGCCGGCCGTGATCAGGCTCATCGCCTCGATCGGGTCCTCGGAGGGGAAGTATTCGATGTCCATGTCCACCGCGGGCCGGCCGACGATCTTCAGCGTGGTGGTCCCGACGCCGTCGATCACCACACCCAGGCGCTGCAGATAGAAGCAGAGGTCCTGGACCATGTAGTTGGGGCTGGCATTGCGGATGACCGTGGTGCCGCGGCGGTGGGCGGCAGCCATGATGGCGTTCTCGGTGACCGTGTCGCCCCGCTCGCTGAGGACGAAGGAGCGGTTCTCGCCGTCGGCGGGCGGCGCCTGGACGGTGTAGAAGCCGGAGGTGGCCTCCACGCGGAGGCCGAACTGGCGCAGCGCCTGCATGTGCGGCTCCACGGTCCGGGTGCCCAGGTCGCAGCCGCCGGCGTAGGGGAGCCGGTACTCGGCGGACTCGTCCAGCAGCGGGCCCAGCAGCATGATGACGCTGCGGGTGCGGCGGGCGGCGTCGACGTCCATGCCGTCGAGGTCCAGGACGGCGGGGCGGCGGATCTGCAGGTCGGTGGCGTTCAGCCAGGTGCACTCGACGCCGATGCTGGTCAGCACCTCGACGATCCGGTTGACCTCCTCGATCCGGGCCAGCCGGCGCAGTACCGTGGTGCCGCGGTTGATCAGGCTGGCGCAGAGCAGGGCGACGCCGGCGTTCTTGCTGCTGTTGACGTCCACGGCGCCGGAGAGGGTGTGGCCGCCCTCCACGCGCAGGTGGGTCATCTGGGGCCGGCCCACCTTGACGATGGTGCGGCCGAAGATGGACTCAAGGCGCTGGATCATCTTCAGGCTCAGGTTCTGCTTGCCCTGTTCCATCCGGGCGACGGCGCTCTGGCTGGTGCCAAGCTCTGCGGCAAGCTTGCCCTGGGTCCAGCCCTTTTCGCCGCGTGCGTCCTTGAGGACCGTGCCGAGGTGTTCTGCAGTGGGAAGCGTCATACCCAAGAAATATCACAGATGAGCTACCGTCCGCCTCCGGATGCACCCAAAAGCGCGTAGCGTCACACCCCTAGTCGGCTGGTGCGATAATCGGGCGGTGCGATACATCGCGGTCACTGCTGGCCGAGGAACACCATGTTCCAGGTTCCCGCGGCGACGGCGGCGGCTACCGCGGACGCCGCGATCACCACGCCCCCCAGGACCACCCACACGTCCAGCCCGGTGAAGCGCGCCTGCCGGGCCCAGGTCCGCCGGGCACCGCCGAAGCCGCGCGCCTCCATGGTTACCGCCAGCCGCGAGGCCCGCCGGACGGCCTGGACCAGCAACCCGAAGCTTTGCCCCAGCATGGCCCGGGCCCGCTGCGCAGGGCTGCCGTGCGAGCCCACGCCGCGGGCCCGCCGGGCCATCCCGATGGTCTGCCATTCCTCCGCCATGAGTCCCACCAGCCGCATCGCGGCGAGCGTGCCCAGCACGAACCGGTGCGGCAGCTTCGCCTGCTGCGCGAGGGCGTCGGCCAGGTCTGTGGGGTCGGTGCAGCTCATGAGCAGCACGGCCGGCAGCGCGATCGCGAGGCCGCGGAGCAGGAAGCCGAGGCCCAGCTGGAGTGATCCCTCGCTGATGGACCAGATCCCCACGTCCAGCAGGATCCGGCCCCGGTCCGGGGCGAGGATGGCGGTGCTCCAGCCGCCCAGGGCAGCGGCCAGGATCAACGGCCAGCCGCGGCGCCAGAGCAGGGCGGGGGTGAGCCCGGCCAGCGGGAAGAGCAGCACCTCGAAGACCAGCGCCACGGACGCGGAGACCCAGTCGATGGACAGGGCCAGCGCCACGGTGACCAGCACGACGCCGGAGAACTTGGCCAGCGGGTTGGCGCGGGCCAGCACGGCGCGGTTTCCCTCCAGGGTCAGGGCCTCCCTCATGCCGCAGCCCCCTGCAGCTTGAGTTCGTCGCCGCCGAGGACGTCGCTGAACTCGGCGTCGTGGGTCACGGAGACAACGGCGGTGCCGGCGTCCAGGAGTTCGGAGAGGAAGGAGGCCAGCTCGGCCCAGGTGTTGGCGTCCTGGCCGAAGGTGGGTTCGTCCAGGACCAGGACCTGGGGGTGAGCGGCCAGCACGGTGGCCACGGACAGGCGCCGTTTCTCGCCGCCGGAGAGGGTGTACGGGTTGGCGTCCACCAGGTCCCGCAGCCGCAGCCGCTCCAGCAGTTCGTCCACCCGGTCCGCGCCGCGTCCGAGCTGCCGCGGCCCGAAGGTCAGCTCGTCCAGCACCCGGCCGGTGACGAACTGGTGTTCGGGTTCCTGGAAGACCGTGCCGATCCGCGGGATCAGCTGCTGCGCCTTCCAGGCATAGGGGTCGATGCCCGCGCCGGCGCTGAGGTCGGTGGTAGCGGACACGGTCCCGGCCACCGGGGCCAGCAGCCCGGCGAGGGTCAGGGCGAAGGTCGATTTCCCGGCGCCGTTGGGCCCGGTGATGGTGAGCGCGCGCCCCGCACGGACCTGCGCGGCGATACCCTCCTGCACCGGCACGGGCGGCACGGCGCGCAAGCGGGTCCGCAGGCCGCCCCGGCGGGGACGGTCGCGGGACACGGCCAGGGACTCTGCGGCCAGCAACAGCCGGCCCGCTTCGAAGCCGGGTTCCGGACCCTGCCCGGTGTCGCCGGCGCTCCGGGCGCGGGTGGCCGGCACGTGGCCCGGGACCCAGACCCCGGCGGCGATCAGCATCTCCCGCGCCTCGGCCAGCACCCGGTCCGGCGGCCCGTCCAGCAGTACGGCGGATTCGCCCGCGCTGCCGGGCTGCAGCACCACGATCCGGTCCACCAGGTCCTTCCACACGGAAACCCGGTGTTCCACCACCACCAGGGTGGCGCCGGTCCGGTCCAGGCAGCGGCCCACGGCGTCGCGGACCTCCAGCACACCGGCGGGGTCGAGGTTCGCGGTGGGTTCGTCCAGCAGCAGGAGCCCGGGCCGCATCGCGAGGATGCCGGCCAGGGCCAGCCGCTGCTTCTGCCCGCCGGAGAGGGCAGACGTCGGGTGGCCCAGGGGCAGGGATCCGAGCCCGACGTCGTCGAGCGCCTCCCCTACCCGGGCCCAGATCTCCGCGGGCGGGACGGCGAGGTTCTCCGCCCCGAACGCGACGTCGTCACCCACCCGGGAAAGCACCACCTGGGTCTCCGGGTCCTGCTGCACCAGCCCGGCGCGTCCGCGGCGGTCCCGGGGTGGGGCCCCGTCGATGAGCAGGCTGCCGGTCTCGTCGGCGTCGTCGGCGTCCGCGTCCGCGCCGCCGCCCTCGCCGAGCACCCCGGCCAGGGCGTGCAGCAGGGTCGACTTACCGGCGCCGGAAGGTCCCAGCAGCAGGACGCGTTCGCCCGGGCTGATGTCCAGGTCCAGTCCGCTGATGGCGGGCCGGGACCGTCCGGCGTGCCGCCAGCCCCAACCGCGGGCGGTGACCGCGGCGGGGCGGACGTCGTCGGCGTTCATGCGCGCGGGTGTCAGGAGAAGACGGGTTCGGTGGCCGCCTTGCGGGAGGCGAAGGAGGCCAGCACCCCGGTCCGGGCCAGGCCGCGGGTGGCGATCCAAGCCAGGCCGCCGGCGATCACGGCACCGGAGATGGCGCAGAAGACGATGTAGGCGGCCTTGTCCCCGGCCTCGAAGGCGATGTTCCAGCCCCAGGGCAGGAAGCAGTCGTTCAGGCCGCAGAAGAGGCCCGCGCCGGCGCCGGCGAGCAGGGAGACCGGGAGGTTGAACTTGCTGTAGCGGAAGGCGGCGAAGACCAGCTCCGCGCCGAGGCCCTGCAGGATGCCCGAGATCAGCACGGTGGTGCCGTACTGGGAGCCCATGATCAGCTCGCCGGTGGCGGCGACGGCCTCGCAGAACAGCGCGGCGCCGGGCTTGCGGACCACCAGCATGCCGAGGACCGCGGGGATCATCCAGCCGCCGGCGTAGAGGCCGGTCAGGGGCGGGTAGACGGCGGTGAGCGGGACGGACACCACGTTGGAGCCCTGGTCCCAGGCCCAGAAGATGACGCCGCCGGCAATCGCGATCAGCGCCGCCAGGACAATGTCGACCACGCGCCAGCTCTTTTTGCCGGCCGCTGTGGTGCGGGGGGTGGAAATATCGGTCATGTCGTCCTCCTGAGGTACAGGAGGGGAGGGTATTCCGGCCACGGCGGCCGCTGCCGCGTGTTCCGGACACCCTGAGAACTCGACTCCCTTGCGCCGGTACTAACCGGATCAGGTTCGAGGGTCTGCGGCTGTCCGCACTCTCAGCGCCCACCTACGGTTCCCGGATTCCTCCGGAAGGGTCCGACGGCGGCGCTCCCCTGTCGTTATGAATGTCGCCCGTGTGGGCTGGCCCAGTTTACACCCGCGCCGCCGGGGCCCGCCTCCCCTCCCTGCCGAGCCGGATCAGCACGATCCCGGCCGCCATGAACCACGCCCACATCAGGAGGCCGTAGCCGCCGTAGAGCGCCGGGACGAGGTACCGCAGCGCCTCCGCGAGCAGCCCCAGGGCACCGGCGCCGATGCCCAGCCAGCCCACCGCCCGGGAGAGCCCTGCCCGCACCATGGCCACGGACATGAGGAGGATGCCCGCCGCGGAAAGCACCCCGGCGACGGCGGGTGTGTTGTTCTCGGCGATCACCGCCTCGGCGGCGGCGCTGATCCGCTGCCGCGCGGCGTCGTCGTCCGCCCCGGCGTACCGGTCGCTGAGGGAGACCAGCACCAGGGAGCCCCGGCTGGTGACCGGAATGGCAATGATCAGCGCCCAGGACAGCCCGCCCACCAGGGCGCCGCCCAGCGCCAGGCCCCGTGCCAGGCCCTCTGCGGCCGGAGCGCACGCCAGGAACAGCGCGGCGAAGACGGGCACCGCCAGGATGTTGGGGACCGTCCAGAGCAGCTGCTCGGCGACGTAGACGGGCTTGTTGCGGGCGATGAACTCAAGCGTCGGCACGGCCCCGTCGACCGGCGGCGGCGCGATGAAGTCCAGCACAAGGGCCAGCACCAGCAGCACCACGAACGCGATCGAGCAGCAGCCGGCCGCCAGTTGGAACGGCGCCCAGGGTGCGCTCCGGTCTCTGTCCATGCCCGACGGTAGGCCAGGCGGCGCGCGGCGGACAGGGGCGTCCGCCCCGGACCGGTGTGCCAGTAGGCTAGGGGCAGTCCTGTTTCCACCCGCAAGGAGCACGAAATGAACATTGTCATCAAACTGCTCGGCACCGGCATCAGCCTGGTCGCCGGTCTCGTCGGCACCAAGCTCGTGGACACCGTCTGGGAGAAGACCACCGGCAACAAGCCGCCGAAGGGCCACGACGACGACGTCCCCACCACGCTGCGCCAGGCCCTGACCTTCGCACTGATCTCGGCCTCGGTGAGCGCCGTCATCCAGGTCCTCGCCAACCGCGGCACGCAGCGGGCCATCACCCGCTTCGCCAAGACCCAAGACATCGTCTAGGCGCCCAGCACCACACTCCGACGGGGAGTCCCCCGGGCATCAGTCCCGGCGGGGCTCCCCGTCCACGTTGAAGCCGCGTTCCCCGGCGGCCTGCTGCACCACCGCTTCGAGCTCATCCGCGCTCAGCAACTCCGGGTGGAGGTGCTTGGTGCGGTAGCCGGCGCGGCCCACCATATGCGCGGAGACCGGGACCGTCAGCAGCTGGAAGATCCACGCAACCACCAGCACCGGCCACACCCACCAGGTACGCATCTGCAGGCCCACGGCGCACAGCAGCAGGAACAGGCCCAGGACCTGCGGCTTGGTGGCGGCGTGCATCCGGCTCATCAGGTCCGGGAAGCGGAGCAGGCCGATCGCGGCACCGAGGGACATCAGCGCACCCACCACCATGAACACGGCGGACACGGCGTCGATCACAGTATCCCCGGAGAAGGTCTCAGGATTCATGGGGGTGCCTCCTGCGGTCGGCTACGAAGCGGGCCACGGTCACGGACCCGACGAAGCCGATGATCGAGATCGCCACCAGCAGCATCAGGTTGTTCAGGTGCCGGTTGACGGCCATGTCGATGCACAGCGCGGCGCCAAGGATGGCCAGCAGCACGTCGGTGGCGAGCACGCGGTCCAGCAGCGAAGGCCCTCGGGCGATCCGGATGATGGCGCCGCCCGCCGCGAGGGACAGAATCACGGCGGTCACGGCCAGGACGATCGGCATCATGCGGCTGCCTCCTGTTTGAGGGCGGAAACTTCCTCCGGGGAGCCCATGATCCGGATCAGGCCGGCCTCAGTGTCCCGGACGTCCTTGCGGAGCCTGGCGGCGTCCTCGGCGTCGCGGACGTTGATGCCGTGGATATAGAGCGTGGACGTACCCCTGTCCACCTCCACGACCAGGGAGCCCGGAATCAGCGAGATGACGTGGCCGGTGGCGGTGACCAGGAGATCCGAGTGGCTGCGGAGCGGGACCGCGACGATGGCGCTGACCACCCGGGGCCCGCGCACCACGGCGAGGTAGAGCAGCTGGAAGCTCGCCGCGACCACCTTGCCGAGGAACACCAGGCCAAAGGGGACGGCGCGCAGCACGTTGAACCGTCCGCCCAATTCCACCGGCGGCAGGTAGAACAACCGGGCCACGAACACAGCGATCAGCGCCCCGAAGAGCAGGTTGCCGGCGCTGAAGTCCTGCCAGAGGGCGCCCCAGACAATCACCAGCCAGACCAGCAGCGGCAGTTCCTGGCGCAGCGAGATGCGTTTGCGGGTCATTTGCCGCCTCCCTGGGCCACGGGCTGCGGCGGGGCCGGGACCGTGACCTCGTCGCCGAGGACCGCGTGGATGTAGGAGGACCGGTCCAGCATCTCGGCCGCGGACTGGCCGGAGAGGCGGAACAGCGGCCCGGCGAACACGGTCAGGGCCACGCCGAGGATGACCAGCGCCAGAGTGGAACCGACCATGGTGCGCGGCAGCAGGCTCACCGTGTGGCGTGCGGAGGATGTCCCGGCGCCGCCGGTTCCCTGGGACTCACCGCCCGGGGCGGCGAGCAGCACCGGGTCCGGGTGCTCGGCGTCCTCGGGCTTGCGCCAGAATGCACGGTTCCAGACGCGGGCGATGGCCAGCAGGGTCAGCAGGCTGGTCAGGACGCCGCCGGCCACCAGCGCGTACGCCAGCGGGGTGCCGAGCAGCACGCCGGCCTGCAGCAGGCCGAGTTTGCCCAGGAAGCCGGAGAGCGGCGGGATCCCGGCGAGGTTCATGGCCGGGATGAAGAACAGCACGGCCAGCAGCGGGGAGAGCTTGGCCAGGCCGGCCACCCGGTCCACGGAGGAGCTGCCGGCGCGGCGTTCAATCAGCCCGGTGACCAGGAAGAGGCTGGTCTGGATGGTGATGTGGTGCGCCACGTAGAACACCGCGGCGCCCAGGCCGGCCACCGAGGACATCGCCAGCCCGAACACCATATAGCCGATGTGGCTGACCAGGGTGAAGGAGAGCAAACGTTTGATGTCGCTTTGCGCGAGCGCGCCCAGGATCCCCACCACCATGGTCAGCAGCGCCACCACCATCAGCGGCTGGTTGAAGGTGTCGCCGGGGAAGAGCAGCGTCTCGGTGCGGACGATCGCGTAGACGCCCACCTTGGTGAGCAGGCCGGCGAACACCGCCGTGACCGGGGCGGGGGCGGTCGGGTAGGAGTCCGGCAGCCAGAAGGAGAGCGGGAAGACGGCGGCCTTGATCCCGAACGCCACGAGCAGCAGCACGTGCAGCAGGTTCCGGGTGCCCTGGTCCAGGTCCCCCAGCTTCATGGCCAGGTCCGCCATGTTGATGGTGCCGGTGGCGCCGTAGATCATCGCGATGGCGATCAGGAACAGCACCGAGGAGACCACGGAGACCACCACATAGGTCACGCCGGCGCGGATCCGGGGGCCGGTGCCGCCGAGGGTCATCAGCACGTAGCTGGCCGTCAGCAGGATCTCGAAGCCCACGTAGAGGTTGAACAAGTCTCCGGAGAGGAAGGCGTTGGACACCCCGGCCACCAGGATCAGGTAGGTGGGGTGGAAGATCGAGACCGGGGCATCGCTGTCGCCGTCGGCCATACCCTGCCCGGTCGCATAGACCAGCACGGCCAGGCTCACGGCGGAGGAGACCACCAGCATCAGCGAGGAGAACTGGTCCACCACCAGCACGATCCCCCACGGCGGCAGCCAGCCGCCGATGCTCACCGCCGCCGTGCCGCCCTCCCAGACGGAGGCCAGCAGCCAGCACTCAAGCAGCAGGGTCAAGGAGAGCAGCGCGATGCTGACCGTCCGCTGCGCCCGGGAGTGCCGGATCAGCAGGAAGGTCAGGGCGGCGCCCAGGATGGGGAGGACGACGGCGAGCGGGGCAAAGCTGGCGATGTTCACTCGGACCCTCCTTCCTGGTTCGGGGCGGTGGTGCGGGAGCCGGGCCGTTCCTCGGCCGCGGCTTCGCCGGCCGGCATCTGCCGGGCGCCGGCCAGGATGGTCCCGCCGGCGTCGGGCTCGACGGCGGGCAACGGGAATTCGGAGGTTTCCTCGGGGATGACGGCGTCGTCCTCGGCGTCGAAGCTGGGCGTCTCGGCGACGCGGAGGTCCTCGGCGTCGTCCTGGATCTCATCCTGCCGGGCCAGCACCCAGGTGCGGTAGATGATGCCGAGCATGAACGCGGTCACGGCGAAGGAGATCACGATCGAGGTCAGGATCAGCGCCTGCGGCAGCGGGTCGCTGTAGGCGCCGGGATCGGTGTCCTTGGCGAATAGCGGGGCCAGGCCGGCGTAGCCGCCCGTGGTGAGGATGAGCAGGTTGGTGGCGTTCGCCAGCAGCATCAGGCCCAGCAGTACCCGGGTGAGGCTGCGCTCCAGGAGCAGGTAGATGCCGCAGGCGTACAGCACCCCCATTACGGTCAGCAGGGTCAGGTTGACGCTCATGCATTCCCCCCGGGGGTGGTTCCGGCGGCCGCGTCCGACTGCTCTTCGAAGTGTTCGTCGATTTCGGCGCCGAGGCTGCGGAGCACGTCCAGGGCCAGGCCGACGACGACGATGTAGACGCCGATGTCGAAGATGGTGGAGGTGACGAACTTGATGTCACCGAAGACCGGGAGCCAGAGCTGGACGATGGCGCTTTGGAAGACCTCGCCGCCCAGGAGCAGCGGCGCCACCCCGGACACGGCCGCCGTCGCCAGGCCGATACCCAGCAGCGCGCCGGCGCTAAGCGGCGCGGCCTCGCGCAGCTCGAACCGGCCGCCGGCCAGGTAGCGCATGGTCAGCGCCAGCCCGGCCATCAGGCCGCCGGCGAAGCCGCCGCCGGGCAGGTTGTGCCCGGCCAGCAGCAGGTAGATCGAGAAGACGATCATCGAGTGGAACACCAGGCGGGTCACCACCTCGAAGATGATGGAACGCCGCTCGGGGGCGAGGGTCCGGCCGGCCACCAGCCAGGCGTCCTTGGTGGACGCCGCGAACCGGCGGCTCAGGGCCAGCGCGGCGCCGTCGCGGCTGTGCGCGGGGGCGGCCAGGCGGCCCACCGTGCCCTCGTCGACCGACCCGGAGGACCGGATCCGGTCGCCACGGCCGCGGACGAAGATGAGGCTGGCGACGCCGGTGGCGGCAAGGGCCAGCACGGAGATCTCGCCGAAGGTGTCCCAGGCCCGGATGTCCACCAGGGTGACGTTGACGACGTTGAGCCCGCCGCCGCCGTCGTAGGCCAGCCGCGGGAAGTCCAGCGAGACCGGCGTCGCGACCCGGGCGCCGAGGGCGTAGATCGCCACGAAGATCATGGTCAGGCCGAAGCCGGCGCCGATGATGATCCTGACCACGCGGTACCGGCCGCCGGTGCGGTCCCGGAGTTCGGCCGGGAGGCTGCGCATGGCCAGCACGAACGCCACCAGGATGATGGTTTCCACCAGCATCTGGGTCAGTGCGAGGTCCGGGGCGCCCTGCAGCGCGAACATCAGGGCGATGCCGTAGCCGGTGACGGAGACCATCAGGACGGCCAGGAACCGCTTGTTGGCGCGGACCGCGGCGAGGGCGCCGACCACGATGCCGGCTCCGGCCACCAGTTGCAGCGGGGACCCCGGGTCGATGACGTAGAGGTCCGCCGGGAGCGGCTTGCCCGCGAGCAGGATGGCGGTCAGCGGGAGCAGGAAGGCGACGCTGAGGATGACGGCCAGGTAGAAGTAGAGCGAACCGCGCTGGGTGCGGCCGGTGACCCATACGGCGGCGTCGTCGAGCGCGCCGATGGTCTGCTGGTAGGCGCGGTCGCCGTTGATCCAGCCGGGGACCAGCTCCTGGGCGCGGGCGACGGCACCCCGGCCGTAGTACATCGCCAGTCCGAGGGCGAAGGTCACGGCGGTCAGGCCCAGCGCCGGCGTGATTCCGTGCCAGAGGGCGAGGTGCCCGGCGTCGGCGGCGTCCTCGCCGGCGAACAGCGCGGCGTACGGCTGGATCCAGCCGTCCACCGGCGCGGGCCACAGGCCGTAGGCCACCGTGAGGAAGGCCAGGACCGCGGGGGCGGCCAGGAAGGCGGGCTTGATGGCCTTGAAACGGGTCACCGGGACGCCGTCCTTGACCGCGAACGCGCCCCAGAGGAAGCGCGCGCTGTAGGCAAAGGTCA
Source organism: Arthrobacter sp. YD4 (assembly GCF_030410515.1). Lineage (GTDB taxonomy): Bacteria > Actinomycetota > Actinomycetes > Actinomycetales > Micrococcaceae > Arthrobacter. The sequence goes on from NZ_JAUHHD010000001.1 coordinate 878,907, forward strand.
GGATCGACCCGACCACGACGCCGGCCAGGACCACCACGCCCCAGGGCCCGGTCCCGGCGTGGTGCACGAAGGCCTCGAAGACGGATTCCTTGGCCACGAACCCGGCCAGCGGGGGCACCCCGGCCATCGAGGCGGCGCCGATCACGGCCACGACGCCGAGCGCCCGGGAGGACTGGAACACGCCGGAAAGCTTGCGGATGTCGCGGGTGCCGGCCTGGTGGTCGATGATGCCGACCACCAGGAACAGGGTGGCCTTGAAGAGCCCGTGGGCCAGCAGCAGGGCGATCCCGGCCAGGGCGGCGTCGGGCTGCCCGAGGCCCACCACCATGCTCAGGAAGCCGAGCTGGCTGACGGTGCCGTAGGCGAGGATGAGTTTGATGTCCGTCTGGCGCAGCGCCCGGTAGCCGCCCACCAGCATGGTGGCCAGACCCAGGCCCAGCACCACCGGCAGCCAAGTGTCCGTCCCGGCGAACCCGGGCGCCAGCCGTGCCACCAGGTAGATGCCGGCCTTCACCATCGCCGCGGCGTGCAGGTACGCGCTGACCGGGGTGGGGGCCGCCATGGCGCCCGGCAGCCAGAAGTGGAACGGCACCAGCGCCGACTTGGTGATGGCCCCTACCAGCACCAGCACGACGGCGGTGGCCACCACCGGCGCGGCCGGGCCGGTCACCAGCTCCGGTGCCTGCTGCAGCAGGGCCGAGATCCGGTACGTGCCGGCGAAGGATCCGAGCATGATCAGGCCCACCAGCATGGCCAGGCCGCCGGCGGTGGTGACGATCAGGGCCTGCAGCGCGGAGCGGCGGGCGGCCAGGCGGGTCCGGGCGTAGCCGATCAGCAGGTAGGACAGGACGGTGGTGAGCTCCCAGAAGATGAACATGAGCAGCAGGTCGTCCGCGGTGACCAGCCCGAACATCGCCCCGGCGAAGGCCAGCAGCTGCGCCCCGAAGCCGCCCAGGTTGCTGTCCTTGTTCTTGAAGTACCGGGCGCAGTAGACCAGGACCAGCGCCCCGACGCCCAGGATCAGCAGGGACATCACCCAGGCCAGGGCATCCATCCGGAAGGCCAGCTCCAGGCCGAGGTCGGGAATCCAGGGGACCAGCAGGGCGGGGGCGTCCGGGGCCGCGTACACGGCGTCGTGCTGCAGGATCAGCCAGAGGAACGAGCCCGCGGGGACCGCCGCCAGTGCGTAGAACGCATTCCTGCCAACCCGGCGGAAGAGAAACGGCGCCACAAGAGCCACAGCGAAGTGCACGGCTAGGACTGTGATCACTGGTATCTCCGCAACGTCAGGAATTCGGTTATCAAAAAGTTGGAGCAGGCGGCGCATGTGGTTAGGTTCAGTCCGAACAGTTTACCAAGCGTGTACAAATTCTTTTCTGCCCGTTTCATCCCGGTCCGGGCGGCGGGGACGGCTAACATCAGGGCTATGAATTCCGCCACCGCTCCCGAGGCCGCACCGGCGTCAGAACTTGGTTCCGGACGCCAGCCCGCCGGGAGGGGACGCATCCTGGCCTGGGCCGCGTGGGACTGGGGCTCTGCCGCGTTCAACGCCGTGATGACGACCTTCGTCTTCACCGTGTACCTGACGTCCAAGGCCTTCGGCGGCGAGGACGAGGCCTCCGCGGTCCTCGGCACCGCCCTGGCCATCGCCGGCGCCGCCATCGCGGTGCTCGCCCCGGTCACCGGACAGCGGTCCGACGCCGGCGGCCGCCGCAAGCTCTGGCTGGGCGTGAACACCGCCGCCGTTGCGCTGCTCACCGGGCTGTGCTTCTTTGTCTTCCCGCGGCCGGAATTCCTGCTGCTGGGGGTCACCCTGATCGCCCTCGGCAATATCTTCTTCGAGTTCGCCGGCGTCAATTACAACGCCATGCTCGCCCAGATCTCGACGCCGGCCAACATCGGCAAAATCAGTGGCTTCGGCTGGGCCTCCGGCTACCTCGGCGGTATCGTGGCGCTGCTGATCGTCCTGCAGCTGTTCGTGCAGCCGAGCATCGAGTGGTTCGGCGCCTCCACCGAGGACAGCCTGAACATCCGGCTGGTCGCCGTCTTCTCGGCGCTCTGGCTGCTGGTCTTCGCCGTCCCGGTCATGGTCGCCGTGCCCGAAGTGCCCATCGCGCGGCAGGACAGACTGGGCTTCTTCGCCTCCTATGGACTGCTGGCACGCCGGATCAAGGCCATCTACCGAACCAGCCCGCACACCATCTACTTCCTGCTGGCCAGCGCCATCTTCCGCGACGGCCTCGCCGCCGTGTTCACCTTCGGCGGGGTGATCGCCGCCGGCACCTTCGGCTTCGACCTCAAGCAGGTCATCTTTTTCGCCATCTTCGGCAACGTCGTCGCCGCTGTCGGCGCACTCGTGGGCGGACTACTCGACGACCGGGCCGGCCCCAAAGCGGTCATCATCGGCTCCCTGACGGGCCTGCTGGTGGCTGGCACCGCGCTGCTGATCTTGGGCAACGGGACATATTCCTTCTTCGGCATATCATGGTCCGGCAGCATGACCTTCTGGGTCTTCGGCCTGTTCCTCTGCCTCTTCGTCGGGCCCGCCCAGTCTTCCTCCCGCGCCTACCTGGCCCGGCTGGCCCCCACCGGAGAGACCGGTGAGCTGTTCGGGCTCTATGCCACCACCGGCAGAGCCGTGAGCTTCCTCGCCCCGGCCCTGTTCACCCTCTGCATCACCATCGCCACGCCCCTTGTGGCCCCGGGCCAGGCGCAGCGCTGGGGCATCGTCGGGATCATGGTGGTGCTGCTCGCCGGTCTGCTGGTGCTGCTGCCGGTCAAGGCCCCGGGCAAGACGGGCATCGCCGTCGTTCCTTCCCGCTAGGCGGTCCCGCCGGCCGAGGCGTTGAACCCGGCCCCAAAACCGGGCGCGGCCACTAGGCTGGTGGCATGAACGTGGATGAGACCGAACTTCCCGGACTGGGCCGGCGCAAGGATTTCATGACCGCCTCGGGGCGCCGGATCGGCGTCGTCGAATACCGCGAGGGGCAGACCGAGCTCATCGTCTCCACCTGGGACGACCCGGACACCTGCCAGGCCTCGATTCCCCTCACCGCGGACGAGGCCGCCGCCCTGGGCAACCTGCTCGGCGGGCAGCGGCTGGCCATGCAGCTCTCAGAAGCCCACCGCGAGGTTCCCGGCATTGTCACCCGGCAGTTCTCCATCGCGGCCGATTCGCCGTTCCAGAACCAGCCCATGGGCAAGGCCTGCATCCGGACCCGCAGCGGCGCCTCAATCGTGGCGATCATGCGAGAGGGCGAGGTGCTCCCCTCCCCCGGCCCCGACGTCGTGCTCCACCCCGGCGACCTGCTGGTGGCCGTCGGCACCCAGGAGGGCCTGGACACGGCGGCCTCCATCCTGCGCAACGGATAAGCCGTGGATGCCCTCGCCGTGACCCTGATCGAGCTGGGGGCCGTCGTGTTCTGTCTCGGCCTGCTGGCGAGGCTGGCCGGGCGGATCGGCATGTCCCCCATCCCGCTGTACCTGGTCGGCGGGCTGTTCTTCGGCGCGGGCGGGCTGGTCAAGCTCGAGGGCATGCACGAGTTCGCGCACCTCTCCAGCGAGATCGGCGTCATCCTTCTCCTGCTCATGCTCGGCCTGGAATATACGGCGGCCGAGCTCGTCACCGGGCTGCGCCGATCCTGGCAGGCCGGCGTGCTGGACCTGGTTCTGAACTTCATCCCCGGCGCGGGCCTGGCGCTGCTGCTGGGCTGGGGCGTGGTGGGGGCCATGGTGATGGGCGGTGTGACCTACATTTCCTCCTCCGGGATCGCCGCGAAGGTGATCACGGACCTGGGCCGGATCGGCAACCGCGAGACTCCGGTGATCCTGTCCATCTTGGTCTTCGAGGACCTGGCCATGGCCGTGTACCTTCCCGTCCTGACGGCCACCCTGACCGGGGTGAGCCTCCTGGTGGGGCTGCAGACCGTGGGGATCTCGCTCGCCGTCGTCACCCTGGTGTTGGTGGTGGCGTTGCGGCACGGCCACCACGTCTCCCGGGCCGTGCACAGCGAAAACTCAGAGGTCTTCCTGCTCAACCTCCTCGGCGCGGCGCTGTTGGTGGCGGGGCTGGCCGCGGCCATGCAGGTCTCCGCGGCGGTGGGCGCGTTCATGCTCGGCATCGCGATTTCCGGCGCCACGGCCCACAGCGCCACCCGCATCCTGGAGCCGCTGCGGGACCTGTTCGCCGCGATCTTCTTCGTGGTCTTCGGCCTGAACACGGACCCCACGTCCATCCCGCCGGTGCTGGGTTGGGCGCTGGTCCTGGCGATCCTCACCGCGGCCACCAAGATGCTGACCGGCATTTGGGCGGCCAAGCGGGCCGGCATCGCGATCCCGGGCCGGTTCCGCGCCGGGGCGGCCCTGATTGCCCGCGGCGAATTCTCCATCGTGATCGCAGGCCTGGCGGTGGCGTCGGGCGTGGTGCCCCGGGAGCTCGCGGCGCTGGCCACCGCCTATGTCTTGATCATGGCAGTCATGGGTCCGCTCGCGGCCAAGTTCATCGAGCCCGCGGTCCGGGCGTTCCGGCGGCCGGCCCGGCGCGCGGTGCAGCGGGCGCGGCCGGTCAACTGACAGCCCGCGCAAGCGCCCCAGCGCTCCGGCCGCCGGCTAGGACGTGATCTCGGTGCGGTGGAAGTTCAGGTGGCTGCGGCTGGCGGTGGGTCCGCGCTGGCCCTGGTACCGGTTGCCGTACTCGCCGGAGCCGTAGGGGTGCTCCGCGGCGGAGCTGAGCCGGAAGAAGCACAGCTGGCCGATCTTCATGCCGGGCCAGAGCTTAATAGGCAGGGTCGCCATGTTGGACAGTTCCAGCGTGACGTGGCCGGAGAAGCCCGGATCGATGAAGCCCGCCGTCGAGTGCGTCAGCAGACCCAGCCGTCCCAGGGAGGACTTGCCCTCCAGCCGGGCCGCGATGTCGTCGGGCAGGGTGACCGTCTCGTAGGTGGAGCCCAGGACGAACTCGCCGGGGTGCAGGATGAACGGCTCGTCTGCGTCGACCTCCACCAGACGGGTCAGCTCCGGCTGGTCCACGGCCGGGTCGATGTGCGCGTACTTGTGGTTGTCGAAGAGGCGGAAGAAGCGGTCGATCCGCACGTCCACCGATGAGGGCTGGACCATGGCGGGGTCGAACGGTTCCAGCACAATCCGCTGGGAGTTGATTTCGGTACGAATGTCGCGGTCAGAGATCAGCACAGGATCAAAAGTACCGCAGGTTCCCGGCTCCCCCGCGTCCGTGCCGGCGGCTCCGTCACAGAGCATCCGGCGGCGGCGCTCAGGCCGCGGCCTGCTCCGCTTCCAGCAGCATCTTCAGCTGCTCGAGCTGCACCACCTGGGCCTTCATGTCACGCCGCATCTTGGCCGAGAGCAGGAACGAGGCCACGCCGGGCCGGTAGCGCAGGGCGAAGCGGACGTGGGTGCTGCCGCCGTGGGTGCTCAGGTAGTACCCGCAGTGGACCCTGGACCGCCCGGAAATGACCTGGAACTGGATCTCCGCGCCGGGGCGGGCGGCCGTCAGCTCGAAGTCCCCGGCCGCCGGGGGAAAACTGCCGGCGGTAAGCGCCGGCCGGTACACCGAGCCGGGGGCACCCACCGCGCCGGAGACCAGCGCGACGCTCTCGATCCCCTCGCGCCAGTAGGGCAGATTCCGGGGGTCCAGGAGGAAGGCGTAGATGCCCATGGCGTCGTACTGGATGACGACGTCGTGCTCTGCATACGCCACGGAAGTTCCCTTAAGGTCGGACTAATGGTGCTCGTAGCCCGCTTCCCCCTCAGACCGCAGCTAACCCCACCACGGTATCCAGCGGCCGGGGCTGCCGCACCGTCACCGGCCCGTCTTTACCGAAGAGTTATGCAGCCGGTACCGGGCGTTGATGTTCAGGGAACTCCCGAGCCTGGGGTAAGGTGAATCTCGTTGTTCCGCAGGACACAGCCGAGGGTTTTGGCCGGTCCCTGCGCGGCTGTAGCTCAATGGTAGAGCGCTAGCTTCCCAAGCTTGATACGCGGGTTCGATTCCCGTCAGCCGCTCCACGTCCCCCTCCTCTGCCCTCCCGCCGTCACGAAGCGACGCGGCCCATTAGGCGGCTACCTGTATCGTTCGAAGTCTGGAACCTATTCGGTTCCGCTACAGGAGCGAACATGGCTGACAAATCCCCCCGTCAAGCAGCATCCAAGAAATCCACCAAGTCCATCAAGGAAAAGCGCGCCGATAAGAGGGCCGCCGCCGCGCCGCCCAGCTCCCTGGACAAAGGCACCCCCGTCAAGGCCGCGGGCGCCAAGAAAAAGTGATTGAGTCATCGAAACGACTCACCCTCGGTGTCCTTGCCAGCACGCGCAAGCAGGACGAACGCCGACTCCCCGTCCACCCCGGCCATTTTGAGCGCATCGCTCCGGAACTCCGCGAGCGCATGATCGTCGAGGCCGGATACGGCAGCCGGTTCGGCATGACGGATGACAGGTTGGCGGAGCTGGTGGGCCGGGTCGCCCCGCGCCCGGAGGTACTGGACGCGGCCGACGTCGTCCTGCTGCCGAAGCCCCAGCCCGAGGATCTGGCCGAGCTCCGGGATGGACAGGTCCTCTGGGGCTGGCCGCACTGCGTCCAAGACCCGGCGATCACCCAGCTGGCGATCGACAAGAAGCTCACGCTGATCGCCTTCGAGGCCATGAACCACTGGGCCAGCGACGGCGGTTTCGGCCTCCACGTCTTCCACAAGAACAACGAGCTGGCAGGCTACTGCTCGGTGCTGCACGCGCTGTCCCTGACCGGATCCACCGGGGACTACGGCCGGCGGCTGAGCGCCGTCGTCATCGGTTTCGGGGCCACCGCGCGCGGCGCCGTGACGGCCCTCAACGCCCATGGCATCCATGACGTGCAGGTGCTGACCAACCGCGGAGTCGCCGCGGTGGGTTCCCCCATCCACTCCGTGCGGATCGCCCAGTTCGACCACGACACGGAGGCGCCCTTCCTCAGTGAGGTCATCACCGAACGGGGCCGGGTGCCGCTGGCCCCGTTCCTGGCGGAAAGCGACATTGTGGTCAACTGCACCCTGCAGGATCCGACAGCGCCGCTGACGTACCTGCGCACCGGGGACCTGGCCGCGTTTCGGCCCGGCAGCCTGATCATCGACGTTTCCTGCGACGAGGGCATGGGCTTCAGCTGGGCGAGGACCACCACGTTTGCCGAGCCGATGTTCACGGTCGGCACCAGCATCGACTACTACGCCGTGGACCACAGCCCGTCGTACCTCTGGAACTCCGCCAGCTGGGAAATCAGCGAGGCTTTGCTTCCGTTCCTGGCCACGGTACTGTCCGGTCCGGAGGCGTGGGACGGTGATGAGACCATCCGCCGCGCGATCGAAATCCGCGAAGGCGTGGTGTTGAATCCGGATGTCCTGGTGTTCCAGCACCGGCAGCCGGACTATCCCCACCTGGCCACGGCCGGCTAGCTGTCGCGCGCCGGTTGCCGATCACCGCGCACTTTTCGGACAGCCGCTACGCCGATCCGCGGAGCGGCTGTCCTTTTCCGGCGCGAAAACCTACACCCGGACAATCCGCAGCAGCCGACGCCGACTCCGCAGGTCCACCCGGAGCATCAGTTGCCCCCGCCGGGCCAGCAGCACCGCCACCGACGCCGCAGCCAGTGCCGGGACCCCGCCGGAGATGAGGATCGCGGTGTGCGGGTTGACGTGCTCGGCCAGCCACCCCATCAGCGGGCCGCCGATCGCCTGCCCGCCGATCAGCACCATGATGTACAGGCTCATCACCCGTCCGCGGATCCCCATGTTGGCGCTGACCTGCACCAGCTGGTTGGCGGCGGTGAGGAACATCAGGCACCAGAATCCGGCCAGCACCATCGCCGCGCCGAACCAGACCATCGAGGGAGCGGCCGCGCCCAGGCAGAGCATCAGCCCGTACATGCCGGCCCCGAGCATGACCGAGCGCAGCCGCAGTTCGCGCCGCCGGGCCGAGGTGATGGCCCCGGCCAGTGCGCCGAGCGCCACCAGGGCGTTGAGCAGACCGTACCCGCCGGCGCCGACGTCGTATACGTGGTCCGCGAAGGCGGCCAGCAGCACCGGCAGGCTCATGGCGAAGACGGACACGAACCCGGCCATCAGCCAGGGCCAGTAGATCGTGGGCTTGGCGAGGGCGTAGCGGAGACCCTCCTTGAGCATGCCCTTGCGCTTGGCGGCGGGAGGCGTGGTGTGCAGTTCGTCCTTGCGCAGCACCAGCAGCATGGTCACGGTGGAGCAGCATGCGACGGCGTTGCCCGCGAAGGCCCATCCCGCCCCCACCGCGCCGAGCAGGATCCCGGCGACGGCCGGCCCGATCAGGCCGCCCAGCTGGAAGATCGTGGAGTTCAGGCTGATGGCGTTCCGGAGGTACACCGGGCCCACCAGTTCGTTGACGAACACCTGGCGCGCGGGCTGGTCCAGCACGGTGACCAGGCCCAGCGCCAGGGCAATCGCGTAAACATGCCAGACCTCAATCCGGCCCGTCAGCGCCAGGACCGCGAGCGCCGCGGCGAGCACGGCCGCCACCGACTGGCACAGCATCAGGATCCGGCGTTTGGCGAAGCGGTCAGCCATCATGCCGGCCCACGGCCCGAGGAAGAGCGAGGGCAGGAACTGCAGGGCCACGGTCACCCCGACGGCCGTGACCGAACCCGAAAGCTGCAGCACCAGCCAGTCCTGGGCGATCCGCTGCATCCACAGGGCGATCACCGCGATGAAATGCCCGGCCGCGAAAATGCGGTAGTTCCGGACCGTGAGCGAGACGAAGGTGTGCCGCCAGGGCAGCCGTTCGCTGACGACGGCGAGCGGCTCGGTCACGGGCGACGACGGCGGGAGGGCCACCGCGTCGGCGGCGGGCGGCGACGGCGGCAGCGGGTCCGGCGCGGGCCGGCGGGTAGGGGTCTGGTCTGGGTCGGCGGCCTGGAACGGCGGTGGGGGTGCCACGGAAAAGTCCTCGTGAGAGTGGGCCTGCGGGAGTCGGTTTAACGCTAGGCTGACCGCAATCGATTATGGAAGGTTATTGGATGCATAACTCCCATCACGAAATGCAATGCACCCCCTTGGCTGCCGGCGGGTCCGGGACATACGCCCGTGTTTGAGCCCGCCCAGCTCCGGTCCTTCCTGGCCGTCGCCGAGACGCTGAGCTTCACCCGTGCGGCGGAACGGCTGGGGCTTGCCCAGCCCACAATCAGCCAGCACGTTCGGAAGCTGGAGGCCGCCGCCGGCCGGACCTTGATCGCCCGGGACACCCGGGACGTGCGCCTGACGGACAACGGCGACGCCATGGCCGGGTTTGCCCGCAGCATCCTCTCCGCCCACGACTCGGCGGCCCGATACTTTTCCGGCTCGGCGATGCGCGGCCGCCTGCGGTTCGGTACCGCCGACGACTTGGCCATTACGGGACTGCCCCGGATCCTGCGGGAGTTCCGGCAGGTCTACCCGCAGATCAACCTGGAACTGACGGTCGGCCAGAGCGACCAGCTGTACAAACGGCTCAACGCCGGGCAGCTGGACCTGGTGTTCGTGAAGTGGGTGGCCGGGGCCAAGGACGGCACGGTGGTGCAGCAGGACTCCTTCGCCTGGGTGGGCCTGGAGCAGACCGCCCTGGCGCCCGGACACCCGGTGCCGCTGATCGCCTACCCCGCCCCCAGCCTCAGCAGGAAGCTGGCGATCGACGCCCTGGAGGCCTCCGGCCGCACCTGGCGGATCACCTGCACCACGCGGCAGATCAGCGGGGTGCTGGCGGCGGTGCGGGCGGGTATCGGCGTCGCCGTGATGCCGTCGTCGCTGGTTCCGGACGATCTGAAGATCATCACCCGGCGCTTCGACCTGCCGCCGGTGGGCGACGTCGACTTCACGTTGATCCGGAATCCGCTGGCAAACACGGAGGTCATCGAGGCGCTGACCCACACCATCACGGGCCGCGCGCTGCACCGTCCGGCGTAGGAATACCCGGCCGCACCTGCCCCTCCGGGGCGCACTACCTGCCCGATGCGGGGGACGCCCGGGCAGGGATACGCAACCATTGAACCCGCCGGATACTTGCCCTATCCTGACACTACTTGCAGGTCAAGCAGAGGCCAGCCACCCCGCTCAGTCAAGAGAGCACAGACTACGGACGCTTCCTGCCGTCGCTGCCGGTATTCCCGGCCCTCCGTGGCACCCAGCGTTCGGGATAGGCCAGCAATGACGCCAGCCATGAATACTCCCCACGCCTCGATGCGGCCGGCCCCGCGCCGGCTCGGCCCCCGCACCCCGGCCCGCCCCGCCGCTGCGGCAGCGGCACGGCTGGAGGGAATCACCCACCCCGCCCTGGGGCGGCTCGATCCGCACCCCGCACCGGCACGTGCAGACGGCGACTATGTGGGCATTCCGTTCTGTGAACGCTGCGGGACCGACGAGTTCGTCCACCTGGAGTCGTTCGTTCCGCCCCGGCACCACCGCGACGGATCCGTCAGCCAGCTCGGCGAGGTGACCTACTTCTGCTCCGGCTGCGAGGACTTCTCCGCCCATGCCGTTCCCGCGTCCTGGGCACCGCCCGGCTGGTACCTCGGCTAAGCCCGGACTAAAACACAAAGGGGCGGCGCGGGAACCGAAAGGTCCCCGCGCCGCCCCTGTGTTGCGCCCCCGGACGCGCCGCCCGGCCCGCCCGGGAGGCGCCGGATCGTCCTAGATCAGCCCGTCGGAAAGGTGGTTCGCGGTGCCGAAGCGGTGCGCGGTGATGCTGACCGCCTGCTCATGCAGGAACGGCAGCAGTTCAACGCGGCCGGCCTCGGTCACCGGGTGGGTGTAGACGGCCAGGTCCGGGCGTCCACCGGTGGCCTCGGCGAGGGCCACCGGGTCGCCGCCGATCAGGCGGATCCGCGGCACGGCGAGCTTCGGCGCCGCGGCGAGGCGCCCCGCCGAAGCCAGCCACGCGGCGTCGTCCTCCACCGTCGCCGCGATTCCCAGCCCGGCGAGCACGGCCTGCAGCTGGGCGGGCAGCGCCGCGGCGCTGGACACCGTGAGGGTGGACCCGGCACGGACGCCGGCGGCCACCACGCGGACCAGCTCGGCGAGCGGGCTGCCCGCGGAGAGCCGGACCAGGACCGGCAGCGGCCGGTAGCGGAAGACGTTGCGCTCCGCGCTCAGCCCGGAGACGTCCTTGGCGGTGCCGAACTCGTCGGCCCAGGCCTGCGCGTCCGAGGCAAGGGCACGCTGCAACGGGGCGACGTCGGCGGCGGCGAGGAAGCCCTTGGCGGCGTCCTCGATCCGCGCCACCTCGGGGCTCAGCGGGCCCGGGGCCGCGGTGGCCTCCGTACTGGTCCAGTCGCCCAGCCCGGCGAGGTAGTTGGGGCCGCCGGCCTTGGTGCCTGCACCGACGGCCGACTTCTTCCAGCCGCCGAAGGGCTGGCGCTGCACGATCGCGCCGGTGATGCCGCGGTTGACGTAGAGGTTGCCCGCCTCGATGGTGTCCAGCCACAGGGCCAGTTCATCCGAGTTGAGCGAGTGCAGCCCGGCGGTCAGGCCGTACTCGATCTGGTTTTGGATGGCGATGGCCTCCTCCAGGGTGGCGGCGGTCATCACACCCAGTACCGGCCCGAAGAACTCGGTGAGGTGGAAGTAGGAACCGCGCCGCACGCCGGAACGGACGCCGGGGCTCCAGAGCTTCCCGGAGTCGTCGAGCTGCCGCGGTTCCACGGCCCAGGTCTCACCCTCGCCGAGCGTGGTCAGGGCCTTCAAGAGCTTGCCGCCGGCGGGTTCGATGATCGGGCCCATCTGGCTGGCGGGGTCCTCCGGGTAGCCGACCTTGAGGGAGGTGACGGCGTCGATCAGCTGGTTGTGGAAGCGCTTGGAAGTCGCGACGGAGCCCACCAGGATAACCAGCGACGCGGCCGAACACTTTTGGCCGGCGTGGCCGAACGCGGAGTAGGCCACGTCCTTGGCGGCCAAATCCAGGTCGGCGCTGGGGGTGACGATGATGGCGTTCTTGCCGCTGGTTTCGGCCAGCAACGGCAAGTCCTTGCGGAACGAGCGGAACAGTTCGGCCGTCTCGTAGCCGCCGGTAAGGATGACGCGGTCGACGGCCGGGTGGGAGATCAGCTGCGTTCCGAGCTCCCGTTCGCCCAGCTGCACCATGGTCAGCACGTCGCGGGGGACGCCGGCCTCCCAGAGCGCCTCGACCATGACGGCGCCGCTGCGGGCGGCCTGCTTGGCGGGCTTGATGACGACGGCGGAGCCGGCGGCCAGGGCGGCGAGCGTGGAGCCGGCGGGGATGGCAACCGGGAAGTTCCACGGCGGCGTCACGACGGTGAGCTTCGCGGGGACGAACGTGGCGCCGTCGACGTCGTCGAGCTTCCGCGCCGATTCGGCGTAGTAGTGGGCGAAGTCGACGGCCTCGCTGACCTCGGGGTCGCCCTGGTCGATGGTCTTGCCGGTCTCGCTGGCCATGACCTCGAGCAGTTCGGCCCGGCGGGCTTCCAGCGCGTCGCCGGCGCGGTGCAGGATCTCGGCCCGCTCGGCGCCGGAGAGGGCGCCCCAGGCCTTGCCCTTGGCGACAGCGGTGTCGATGACGGCGTTGAGCGTGGCCTCGTCCGTGATGGTGGCGGCCTCGACGGCGGCGTTGCCCAGGGTGGAGCCCGGCACGCGGCCCAGGATGGCCCGGCCCCAGTCGCGGTTGGCCGGCAGCGACGGGTCCGTGTCCGGGGTGTTCCGGAAACCCTCGCGCGGCATCGGCTCGGCCGGGAGGGCGCGGTTCTGGCGGCGGTTCGGGGCCGGGACCTCCTCGTCGAGCGCGGCCAGGGAGGCCAGGAAGCGCTGCTTCTCCCGCTCGAAGAGCTGCTCGTTCTCGGAAAGTTCGAACACGGCGGACATGAAGTTGTCCTGGCTGGCGCCCTCCTCGAGCCGGCGGATCAGGTAGGCGATTGCGACGTCGAACTCGGCCGGGTGGACCACCGGGGTGTAGAGCAGGAGCGAGCCGACATCCTTCTTGACCGCCTCGGCCTGGCCCTGCGCCATGCCGAGCAGCATCTCGAATTCGATGCCCTGGTGCCCGGCGTCCGCGAGGCCGCGCTTCTTGGCCAGCAGCCACGCGAAGGCGATGTCGAAGAGGTTGTGTCCGGCGACGCCGATCCGGACGTTGCGGATCCGGTCCGGGTGCAGGGAGTAGTTGATGACGCGCTTGTAGTTGGTGTCCGAGTCCTGCTTGGTGTTCCAGGTGGCCAGCGGCCAGTCGTGCAGGGAGGCCTCGACCTGTTCCATCGGCAGGTTGGCGCCCTTGACCACGCGGACCTTGATCGGGGCGCCGCCGGTGGCGCGGCGCGCGGCGGCCCAGTCCTGCAGGCGGATCATGGCGGAGAGGGCATCCGGCAGGTAGGCCTGGAGCACGATGCCGGCCTCGAGGTTCTTGAACTCGGGCTTGTCCAGGATCCGGGTGAAGACCGCGATGGTCATGTCCAGGTCCTTGTACTCCTCCATGTCCAGGTTGATGAACTTGGCCTTGCCGCCGTTGGCCGCGAAGGACGCGGCGCGGGTGAAGAGCGGGGTGAGCTTCTCGACGACGTGCTCGACGGCCTCGTCGAAGGCCCAGGCGGAGTGCGGGGCGACCGTGGAGGAGACCTTGATCGAGACGTAGTCGACGTCGGGGCGGGCCAGCAGCGCGTGCGTGCCCTTGAGCCGGCGGGAGGCCTCGTGCTCGCCGAGCACGGCCTCGCCGAGGAGGTTGACGTTGAGCTTGATGCCGTCCTTGCGGATCTTGGCGATGGCCGGGCCCAGCTTGGCGTCGGTGGCGTCCACGATCAGGTGGCCGACCATCTCGCGGAGCACGCGGCGGGCCACCGGGATGACCACCTGCGGCAGGGCCGGCGCCATGGTTCCGCCGAGGCGGACGGCGGCGCGCATGTACCAGGGCAGGAAGGCGGGGACCTTGGGGGCCAGGGCGGCGAGGTTGCGGGCGGCGACGTGGAGGTCCTCGGGGCGGACGACGCCGTCGACGAACCCGACCGTGAAGCCGAGGCCGTTCGGGTCCTTCAGCACGCCGGCGAGCTGCTGGGCGGATGCGTCGACGGGAACCTCGGAGGCGGCGGTGAGCCAGCGGCGCACCAGCGCGATGCAGTCATCGGCCAGGGCCGCCGCTTCGGCGACGGTCGTGGCCGAGGGGGCGCTGACGGCGCCGGTTTCCGTAGAGGTGTTGGTCATGGTGGCACTCGGGCTTTCTCAAGATGTGGACGTTTCTTCCCATCAGTATGCGATCCGTATCACGTAAGATAAAGCGACGTTTTCTGAGGATTACTGGTTAGAAAAACCGCACCTTCCTAAGACCTTCCCTCACCTCCCGCACTCCCCGTTCCGACGCTCCCTCACCTCCCGCGAGAAACGACGAAACCCTCCCGCAGAAACTGCGGGAGGGTCCGCCAGAACTGAGGGAGCGTCAGCCAGCAACGCGCCGAAACTGCGGGAGGGTTCGCCGGAAGCGCGCCGGATCTGAGGGAGGATCGGGTGTGGCGGCGAGGTGAAGGCGCCGCGGGTCAGCCGACGTGCCGGTGCTGTTCCACCGCCTCCTGGTGCCGCGGGCTCGCCGGGTTCATCAGCGAGTGCTTCCGGCCGTAGCCGAAGTAGATGCACAGGCCCACCACCAGCCAGACGCCGAAGCGCAGCCAGGTCTCCCAGTGCAGCTGGGCCATCAGGAAGGCCGAGGCCAGCATGCCGAAGAGCGGCACCACGGGCATGAACGGCAGGCGGAAGGTGCGCGGGGCGTCCGGACGCTTGTAGCGGAAGATGATCACCGAGAGGCAGACGACGACGAATGCGGCCAGGATGCCGATGTTGGTCAGGTCCGCCACGGCCTTGATCGGGAACACCCCGGCCAGCAGGGCGGAGGCGACGCCGGCGATCCAGGTGACCCGCTGCGGGGTGCCGTGCCGGTCCGTCTTGGCGAACCAGCCCGGGAGCAGGCCGTCGCGGCTCATGGAGAACCACACGCGGGTGACGCCGAGGAGGAACGTGAGCATCACGGTCAGGATCGAGAGCACGGCGAAGACGGAGATGATGGTGGCGATCACCGGCAGGCCCACGCCGTTGAAGGCGGAGGCGAAGCCGGCCTTCGGATCGATGTCCTTGTAGTTCTGCATGCCGGTCAGGACCAGGGTGGCGGCGACGTAGAGCAGCATGGCGATGATCAGGGACAGCACGATCGCCTTGGGCATGTGCTTCTTGCCGTCTGTGGCTTCCTCAGCCGCGGTACTCATTGCGTCGTAGCCGAACACCGCGAAGAACACGGTGGCGGACCCGGCCAGCACGGGGCCGAAGCCGCTGGGCATGAATGGGTTGTAGTTATTGGTGTTGATGTAGAAGATGCCCAGTCCGATGATGAACAGGATCAGGACCACCTTGATGGCGACGGCGATCAGCTCGAAGCGTCCGAAGGCCCGGGTGCCGCGGGACAGGATCCAGGTCACCAGCAGGCAGACCAGGATGGCGGGAATGTTCACCACGCCGCCCTTGCCCTCGTCCACGGTGGAGGTCATCCAGACCGGCATGTGGATCCCTATGCCGGAGAGGAAGGCGTCGAAGTAGCCGGAGATGCCGATCGCCACCACGGCCACGATCGCGATGTATTCCAGCAGCAGGTCCCAGCCGATGAACCAGCCGATGACCTCGCCGAGCGCCACGTAGCCGTAGGTGTAGGCGGAGCCCGCGCGCGGGATCATCCCGGCGAATTCGGCGTAGGACAGGGCCGCCGCCGCCGAGGCAAGGCCCGCGATCAGGAAGGAGAACAGCACCGCCGGCCCCACCCCGGGCTCGCTCTCGCTGCCGTGCGCCACGAGGCCGGCCAGGGAGAAGATGCCGACGCCGATGATGCCGCCGACGCCGATGGCTGTCAGTTGCCAGAGGCCCAGGCTCTTGAACAGGCCGCTGTGCTTGCTTTCTTCCTCGATGTCGTCGATCGGCTTGCGCCGCATGATCGATCTGGTCAGGTCGCTGGTGCTCATTCCGGTCTCCTGCGTCGGGTGGACCCCGTCCCGCCGGCGGCGGGCGTCCGTGGTGGGGGTCACATGATTGACCCAGTATGCAAGCCGGATCCCATTAGATAAAGTGACTTCTCCTAACCGATAAACATTAGAATTCACAAGGAATTGTCATGCTCGATGTCCGGCGGCTGCGGCTGCTGCGCGAACTCCAGATCCGCGGCACCCTGGCCGAGGTGGCCGAAGCGCTGCAGTACAGCCCGTCGTCGGTCTCCCAGCAACTGGCCCAGCTGGAGAAGGAAGCCGGCGTCGAACTGCTCCGCAAAACCGGCCGCCGGGTCCAGCTGACGCCGCAGGCGGAGGTCCTCGTGGCCCACACGGCCCAGCTGCTGGAGACGCTGGAACAGGCCGAGGCGGACCTTGCCGCCTCGCTGACCACCGTGACCGGCACCGTGCGGATCGCCGTTTTCCAGTCCGCCGCCCTGGCGCTGATGCCGGACGCCCTGACCCGGATGACCGAGAGCTATCCCGAGGTCCGGATCGAGATGACCCAGCGAGAACCGGAGACGGCGCTGCACGAGACCTGGGCGCGGGACTTCGACCTGGTCATTGCCGAGCAGTACCCCGGCCACGCCGCGCCCCACTACGCCGAACTGGACCGGGTCAGCCTGACCCGGGACGCCATCCGGCTGGCCGTTCCGCCGGCCGCTCCCGGGCGGCCCACGGCGGCCTCGCTCGCGGACACCGCCGGCATGCCGTGGGTGATGGAGCCGCGCGGCGCTGCGTCCCGGCACTGGGCGGAGCAGGCCTGCCGCAGCGCCGGCTTCGAACCCGACGTCCGCTTCGAGACCGCGGACCTGCAGGCACAGATCAGGCTGATCGAGTCGGGCAACGCGGTGGCACTGATGCCGGACCTGGTCTGGACCGGGCGGGGCACCACGGCCCGGCTGATCGAACTGCCGGGCCGGCCCTACCGGACGGTCTTCACCTCGGTCCGGCGCTCCAGCGCGAAGCGGCCGGCGATCCTGGCCGCCCGCGAGGTGCTGGCGCAGACGGCGGCCTCGATCTCACCGGCGGAGTGAACGGCGGCGGATACGAACCGGGCGGCCGCGGGGGTGTTCCCTGGCTCACAGCGGGTCAAGCGCCCCGGCGCTAGACTGAAGCTGTTATGAATCGCACAATGTTCAAGTCCAAAATCCACCGCGCCACGGTCACCCACGCGGACCTTCACTACGTCGGCTCGGTCACCGTGGACCTGGACCTGCTGGAAGCGGCGGACATCCTCCCGGGCGAGCTGGTGTCCATCGTCGACGTCACCAACGGCGCGCGGCTGGAGACCTACACCATCGCCGGCGAGCGCGGTTCGGGCGTCATCGGCATCAACGGGGCCGCCGCGCACCTGATGCACGAGAACGACATCGTCATCCTCATCACCTACGCCCAGATGACCACCGAGGAGGCCAAGGCCTTCACGCCCACCGTGGTCCACGTGGACCGGGACAACCGTGTGGTGCAGATCGGCAACGACCCCGCAGAAGGCCACACCGCCGGGATGCTCCGGCCGCCGCATGCGCTGAACAACGCCGCCCTGAGCTGAAACCGCCCCGCCTCCTGACCCCGGAACCGGCCGGATGCTAGGCGTCCTGGCCGGCTTCTTCGTCGTCTGGTCGATCGTCCTGGTCGGCATGGTTGTCGGCCGCCGCGGCATCCTCGGCGAGAACGCCCGCTCGGTCCTGAGCGCCCTGACGTTCTTCGTCGCCAGCCCCGCCCTGCTGTTCGAGACCCTCGGCAAAGCCAGGCTCAACGAGGTCTTCGCCGCCCCGCTGCTGGTCACCGCCGTCGGGGCCGTCGCCACCGCGGCACTCTATTTCGCGCTGGTCCGCTTTGTGCTCAAGCGGCCGCTGCCGGAGGCCCTGGTCTCCTCGATGAGCGCTTCCCTGGCCAACTCGGCCAACCTCGGCATCCCCATCGCCGTCTTCGTCCTCGGCAACGCCGGGTACGTCGCCCCGCTGCTGATCTTCCAGCTCGCGTTCTTCACGCCGCTGTTCCTGATCCTGCTGGATGCCACCACCAGCGGCCACCGGACCACGCCGCTGAGCTTTCTGCTGATGATCCTGCGCAACCCGATGATTGTCGGGTCCGCGCTCGGGTTGGTGGTGGCGGGTACCGGCGTGCAGATCCCGGAGCTGGTGCTGCAGCCCATCCATCTGATTGGCGGCGCCGCGATCCCCGCCATGCTGCTGGCCTTCGGCATGAGCCTGAACGGCTCGCGGCCCCTGCACGCCGCCGCGGGCCGCCGCGTGGACACGGTGCTGGCCAGCTGTTTCAAGCTCGTTGTGCACCCGGCGATGGCGTTCCTCTTCGCCCGCTTCGCCCTCGGGCTGGACGGCCAGGCACTGTTCGCCGTCGTCGTCACCTCCGCGCTGCCCACCGCCCAGAACGTCTTCGTCGTCGCCACCCGCTACCGGACCGGCCTCACCGTGGCCAAGGACACCGTGCTGATCACCACGGTTGTGGCCGTCCCCGCCATGATCGGGGTGGCCCTGCTGCTGGCCTGAGCGGCGTGGCACCCCGGACGCCGGATCCGCCGCCACTAGGCTGGTGACGGCCTTTTTGCGGCCACGCATCAGGCAGCACACCGGGGGAAGCAGGATCATGGGCAGGAACGACGACGGCGCACGCGCCGCAGCCAAGGGACGCCGCGTCGTCATCGACTGGATCGCCTGCGGTGTCGCGGGCCTGGTGCTGGTCTCCACCACCGCGTGCGGCGGGCCCGCCCCTGCGGCCGCCGACGCCGTCCCGGCAGCGGTCCACACGACAGCCGCCACCAGCGCTGCCCCCTCCCCGACCGCCACGCCGTCGCCGTCGGCGGACCCGGAGAACCCGCTGGACCCGGACACCGTCCCGGCGGTCGGCGCCTCAGGGGCCACGGCACCGCACGGACAGCCCGCCTTCGCCAGCAAGGCCCTGGACGTGCTCGCTACCCTGCCCGTCAAGGGCCGCGCACCCAAGACCGGGTACTCCCGCGACCAGTTCGGCCAGGCCTGGGCCGACGTCGACCGCAACGGCTGCGACACCCGCAACGACATCCTCCGCCGTGACCTGACCGGAACCGCCCTCAAGCCGGGCACCCACGACTGTGTGGTCCTCTCCGGCACCCTGAACGACCCCTATACCGCGGCTGCCATCGCCTTCGTGCGCGGCAGCAGCACCAGCTCGGCGGTGCAGATCGACCACGTCGTGGCGCTCAGCGACGCCTGGCAGAAGGGCGCCCAGCAGCTCAGCCCCGCCCAGCGCCTCGCCCTCGCGAATGACCCGCTGAACCTCCTCGCCGTCGACGGCCCCACCAACACGAAGAAGAGCGACGGCGACGCCGCCACCTGGCTGCCGCCGAACAAGGCCTACCGCTGCGAGTACGTGGCCCGGCAGATCTCGGTCAAAGCCACCTACTCGCTCTGGGTCACCCAGGCCGAGCACGACGCCATGGCCCGGGTGCTGGGCGACTGCCCCGGCGCCCTGGCCCCGACGAACGAACAGGCGCCCGCCGCCGCCGCGGCACCGCCCGCCCAGGCAGCCCCGGCGCAGCCCGCCCCGGCACAGCCGGCTCCGGTGCAGGCAGCTCCCGCGCAGGCGCCCGCCGCCGCACCGGCCCCCGCCGCCGTCGTCCCCGCGGCCCCCGCCGCCGCATACTACGCCAACTGCGCGGCCGTGCGGGCCGCCGGCGCCGCTCCCCTCCGCCGCGGCCAGCCGGGGTACAGCAGCAAGCTGGACCGCGACGGCGACGGCATCGCCTGCGAATAACCGCCCGGCTGTCACACCCGGGGCGCCGGCGGTGTCTGGTGTGTAACAGCGGTTCTTCGGACAGGAGTTAGACATGGCAGCACAGCGCGTTCTCATCCTCGGGGCCGGCTACGCCGGCGTCATGGCCGCCAACCGGCTCGCCGGCCGCTCCCCGGCGGCGCGGGTCACCGTGGTCAACCCGGCGGCGGACTTCATCGAGCGGATCCGGCTCCACCAAGTGGCCGCCCGGACCAGGGCCTCGGCCGCCGTTCCGCTCGGGTCCCTCCTGAACCCGGCGGTCGAACTGACAGTCGACAGCGCCGTGCGGATCGATCCGGCCCGGCGGCTGGTGCACCTGGCCGGCAGCCCGGCTCCCCTGGCCTACGACGCGCTGCTGTACGCCGTCGGCAGCGGCCACGCCCCGGCCACACCCGGCACCGGGGACGACGCCGGCTGCGGCTTCGGTGTCCAGGACGCCCCTTCGGCCGCCCGGCTCCGGTCCCGGCTGCGCAGTCTGGCCCCCGGCAGCACCGTCAGCGTGGTGGGTGCCGGGCTGACCGGGCTCGAGCTGGTGACCGAAATCGCCGAAAGCCACCGGCACCTGCGCCTGCGCCTGATGACCCGCGGGGTGGTGGGCGGGGACCTGACGCCCTCCGGCGCGCGTGCGGTCCGGGCCCGGCTGGCCCGGCTCGACGTCGAGGTGGTGGAGAATACCGACGTGCGGTCCTGCGACGAGTCCACCCTCACCACCTCCGCCGGCGCGGTCCTGCCCTCGGCCTGCACCGTCCGGGCGGCCGGCTTCGCGGTGCCGCCCCTGGCGGGGGACAGCGGCCTGCCCACCGACCCGCACGGCCGGCTCCTGGTTGATTCCTCCCTCGCCTGCCCGGACCACCCGGGCATCTTCGGCGCCGGCGACGCCGCCAAGGTCGCCGGTCCGGAGGGCCTGCACCTACGGATGAGCTGCGCGTCGGCGCTGCCGCTGGGCGCCCAGGCCGCCGACGGCATCGCCGCCCACCTCGACGGCGGCGGGCCCTCCCCGGCGTCCGCCGGCTTTCTGCTCCGCTGCATCAGCCTGGGACGCGGCGCCGGCCTCATCCAGCCCGTCACCGCCGGGGACCACCCCCGCGGTCCGGTGCTCCGCGGCCCGCTGGCCGCGCTGGCCAAGGAACAGGTGTGCCGGATGACGGTGTCCTGGCTCCGGGCCGAGTCCCGCCGGCCCGGCTCCTTCAGCTGGCCCCGCGGGCCGAAGGCGGCGCTGCCCGAACACACCGCCGGGGTGCGGTGACGCCATGGACAGCCACCGGACCTTCGCCGAACACCGCCCGCTGCTGTTCACCATCGCCTACGAGATCACCGGTACGGCCGCGGATGCCGAGGACGTACTCCAGGAGAGCTACCTGAAGTGGTCCGCCGTGGATCCGGACGGCATCGACAGCCCCCGGGCGTACCTGGCCACCATCGTCACCCGCCAGGCGCTGAACGCCCTGCGGAGCGCGCGGCGGCGGCGCGAGGACTATGTCGGACCGTGGCTGCCGGAGCCGGTGGCCACCCTCCCGGATGTCGCGGACGACGCCGTCCTCGCCGACTCGCTCTCCTTCGCCATGCTCGTGGTGCTTGAAAGCCTCTCCCCGGACCAGCGGGCCGCCTTCATCCTCCGGGAGGTCTTCGACTTTCCTTACGAGGAGATCGCCGGGGCGACGGGCAAGACGCCGGCCGCGGTCCGCCAATTGGTCCACCGCGCCAAGGAACACGTGGCCCGGCGCACCCCGCGCTACGACGTCGATGCCCGGGACCGGAAGGACGTCACGGACCGCTTCATCGCCGCCGCGATGGGCGGCGACGTGCAGGCCCTCATGGACGTCCTGGCCCCCGGCGCCGTCCTGCTCTCCGACGGCGGGGGCAAGGTCTCGGCCGCCCGCCGCCCGGTGGTGGGCGCGGAAAACATTGCCCGCTTCCTGCTCGGCCTCGCAGGCAAGCCGCTCCCGGACATGCGGGTGGAGCCCGCACTCCTGAACGCGATGCCCGCGATCGTCATCTCCAGCGGCGGCCGCGCGGACCTCGCCGTCGTGATCGAGGCCAACGGCGGGCACGTCACCGGGCTGTATTTGGTGCGCAATCCGGACAAACTCGGCGCCGTCGCGTCGGTCCGGCACCTCGGCCGCTAACCCGGTAGCGCACCCTCCACCGTCCCGTGCTTACCCCGGGCGGACCTTCAGCATGTTCCCAGCGCGTAACAAAATGTGCTTTTTTGCCTGTTGACGTTCCTTATTGTGCGATTATGATGAATAATCATGTGAGCTGCTTCACACCACCCGCACTGTTTCAAAGGAGAAATCATGACCATGCACGAAGACGCTCTGCGCCGGGCCTCCAGCCAGGGCGGGTGGGACCGCCGGACGCTGCTGAAGACGTTCGGTGCCGGCGCCGTCGCCTTCGCCGGGGCGCCCCTGCTCAGCGCCTGCACCGGCGGCAGCGGACCCGCCGCCAGCGGCAACAAGACGGTCACCTTCGGTTCCGGTTCGTCCGACGAGGTGCCCAAGGCCGCGTACAAGGCCGTCACCGACGCGTTCACCAAGAAGTCCGGCATCGCCGTCACCACCAACACGGTTCCGCACAACGACTTCCAGAACAAGATCAACACCTACCTGCAGGGCAGCCCGGACGACACCTTCACCTGGTTCGCCGGCTACCGCATGCAGTACTACGCCGGCAAGGGCCTGCTCGCCCCGATCGACGACGTCTGGGAGAAGATCGGCGGCAACTACTCGGACGCCATGAAGAAGGCCTCCACCGGCGCCGACGGCAAGATGTACTTCGTCCCGAACTACAACTACCCGTGGGGCTTCTTCTACCGGAAGAGCCTCTGGGCCGAGAAGGGCTACGAGGTCCCCACCACGTACGACGCCCTCCTGGCCCTGTGCAAGAAGATGCAGGCGGACGGGCTCATCCCGATCGAATTCGCCGACAAGGACGGCTGGCCGGCCATGGGCACCTTCGACTACCTGAACATGCGCCTGAACGGCTACCAGTTCCACATGGACCTGACCGCGCACAAGGAATCCTGGGACCAGAAGAAGGTCAGCGACGTCTTCGACACCTGGAAGGCCATGCTGCCCTTCCAGAACCCGAACGCCCTCGGCATGACCTGGCAGGACTCCGCCAAGAACCTGGGCGACAAGAAGTCCGGCATGTACCTGCTCGGCTCCTTCCTCACCCAGCAGTACACGGACAAGACCGTGGCCGCGGACATCGACTTCTTCCCCTTCCCGGAACTGGCGATGGAAGGCCGCGACGCCGTCGAAGCCCCCATCGACGGCCTCCTGCTCTCCAAGAAGGGCGGCCAGAACCAGTCGGCCAAGGACTTCCTCGCCTACCTCGGCACCCCCGAGGGCCAGGACGTCTACGCCTCCGTGGACAGCTCCAACATCGCCACGGCCAAGGGTTCGGACACCTCGAAGTTCACGCCGCTGACCAAGAAGATGGCGGACGTGATCACCAACGCCAAGAGCATCAGCCAGTTCTTCGACCGTGACGCGCTCCCGGCCATGGCGAACAACGTCATGATCCCCGCGCTGCAGTCCTTCATTAAGGACGGCAACGTGGACGTCAAGAACCTGGAAGCCCAGGCCAAGTCCCTCTACGCCGCGCAGTAGCGCTGCCAGGGCCCTTTCATCGGCACTAAGGAAATGTTCTTGTGAGTACACCATCCAAAACGAGCCCCGCCGGGGCACGGCGTCCAGCCGCTGCCCGGGCGGGGCGGGTCCGGCGCCTTTCCGGCCGGGACAAGTGGATCCTGGCCTTCATGGTGGGACTTCCCACCCTGATCCAGCTGGTTCTGGTCTGGATCCCCACGCTGCTTTCGGCGGCCCTGTCCTTCACCCGGTGGAACGGCCTGAGCCTGGACGACATCAAGCCGGCGGGCGTCAGCAACTACGACTTCATCGCCCAGAACTACCCGCCGTTCTGGCCGGCCGTGCAGCACAACGTGCTGTGGCTGGTGTTCCTTGCCGTGATCGCGACGCCGCTGGGCCTGCTGCTGGCCATCCTGCTGGACCAGAACATCCGCGGCACCAGGATCTACCAGAGCATCTTCTTCACCCCGGTGATGCTCTCCCTGGCCCTGATCGGCGTCATCTGGCAGCTGTTCTACAACCGGGACAACGGTCTGTTGAACTTCCTGCTCGGCACCGCCGGCACGCCCCAGGCCGTCGACTGGTTCGGTGACTCCGGCGTGAACATCTGGGCCGCGCTGATCGCCGCGACCTGGCGCCACGCCGGCTACGTCATGATCCTCTATTTGGCCGGCCTCAAGGGTGTGGACCCCACGCTCCGCGAGGCGGCCCAGATCGACGGCGCCAACGCCGTGCAGACCTTCTTCCGGGTCATCTTCCCGGCGATGCGTCCGGTCAACGTCATCATCATCGTCATCACCGTGATCGAATCCCTCCGCGCCTTCGACATCGTCTACGTCATCAACCGCGGTACCAACGGCCTGGAACTGATCAGCGCCCTGGTGATCCAGAACCTCGTCGGCGAGGGCCAGGTGATCGGCGTCGGCTCGGCCCTGGCCGTCATCCTGCTGGTCATCTCGCTGGTACCCATCACGTTCTACCTGTCCCGGGCCTTTGGAAAGGACAAAGAGGCATGAGCATCGCACAGCCTACGGACGCACGCCCGGCGGGCCGGGCACCGTCACGGCGCGGCGCCGCCGCCGGAGCCGGGAGCCAGAGCGCCGGCAAGCGCAACAAGCCCCGCTTCGGCCTCCACATCTTCCTGAGCGTGCTCGCGGTGATGTGGCTGATCCCCCTGGCCTGGACCGTCTTCACCGCACTCCGGCCGAAGGCGGACACGGACAAGTACGGCTACTTCAGCTTCGGCGGATCCTTCAACTTCGACAACTTCGTCCAGGCCTGGACCCAGGGCGGCTTCGCCCAGTACGCCTGGAACTCGGCCCTGATCACCATCCCCTCCGTCATCCTGGTGCTCTTCTTCGCCTCCATGATGGCGTTCGCGGTCAGCCGGGTCAGCTGGAAGTTCAACGTCACCCTGCTGATCATGTTCACCGCCGGCAACCTGCTCCCCCCGCAGGTCCTCGCCGCCCCGCTGTTCGAGATGTTCAAGCTCCTCCCGCTGCCGTACAGCGTCAGCGACTCCGGCAGCCTGCTCAACACCTACATCAGCGTGATCGCCGTGGACACCGCCTTCCAGATCGGCTTCGTGACCTTCGTGCTCTCGAACTACATGAAGGCCCTGTCCCCGGAATTGACCGAGGCCGCCCTGGTGGACGGCGCCGGCATCTGGCGCCAGTACTGGGAAATCATCCTCCCGCTGTGCCGGCCGGCCCTGGCCGCCATGGGCACCCTGGAAGTCATCTTCATCTACAACGACTTCTTCTGGCCGCTGCTGTTCCTGCAGAGCGGTGACCGGCTGCCCCTGACCACCGCCGTGAACAACCTGCAGGGCCAGTTCCTCTCCAACTACAACCTCATCGCCGCCGGCGCCATGATCACCGCCATCCCCGCCCTGGTGATCTACCTCCTGCTCCAGCGGCACTTCGTAGCCGGCCTGACCCTCGGCTCCAGCAAAGGATAATTGTGGACAACAGCACCAAGCCCCCCAGGGCCTCGATGGACTACATCACCGCCCGCCTCGGCTCCGAGGGCGCCCCGCAGCTGGCCTTCGGCGGCGACTACAACCCGGAGCAGTGGCCGGAGGAGACCTGGGCCGAGGACGTCGCCCTGATGCGCGAGGCCGGCGTGAACCTGGTCAGCGTCGGCATCTTCAGCTGGTCCCTGCTGGAGCCCTCCGAGGGCGAGTACGAGTTCGGCTGGCTGGACCGGGTCCTGGACCTGCTGCACGAGAACGGCATCCGGGTGGACCTGGCCAACGCCACTGCCTCCCCGCCGCCGTGGTTCAGCCACAAATACCCGGAGTCCCTGCCCGTCACGGCCGACGGCGTGCGGCACAGCTACGGTTCCCGGCAGGCGTTCGCCGCCTCCAGCCCGGACTACCGCCGGGCCGCCGCTGCCCTGACCGAGCAGATCGCCACCCGCTACAAGGACCACCCCGCCGTCGTCATGTGGCACGTGCATAACGAGTACGGCTGCCACAACCAGCCCGACTACTCCGACGGCGCCGCCGCCGGCTTCCGGGTCTGGCTGAAGAACCGCTACGGCACCCTTGACGGGCTCAACGCCGCCTGGGGCACCGCGTTCTGGTCCCAGCGCTACTACGACTGGGAGGAGATCCTGCCGCCGCGCACCTCCGGCACCTGGGTCAACCCCACCCAGCAGCTGGACTTCGCCCGGTACTCCTCCGACGAACTGCTCGAGTGCTACAAGGCGGAGGCGGAGATCATCCGCTCCCACTCGGAGCACCCGGTCACCACCAACTTCATGGGCTTCAACATGGGCCTGCACCAGCCGGTGGACTACTGGCGCTGGTCCGAGCAGATGGACGTCGTCTCCAACGACCACTACCTGATCGCCGAAGACGTGCGGAACTACCAGGAGCTCGCGGCGACGGCGGACCTCACCCGCGGCTGGGCGCAGGGCAAGCCGTGGCTGCTGATGGAACACTCGACGTCGGCGGTCAACTGGCAGCCGCGCAACATCGCCAAGGCGCCCGGGGAAATGCTGCGCAACTCGATGCAGCACGTGGCCCGCGGCTCCGACGGCGCCCTGTTCTTCCAGTGGCGAGCCTCCCGCGCCGGGGCCGAAAAGTTCCACTCCGGCCTGCTGCCGCACGCCGGGACGGAGACCAAGGTCTGGCGCGAGGTGGTCCGGCTGGGCCAGGCCCTGCGCAGCCTGGCCGAGATCGCCGGCTCCACCGTCACCGGAGCCTCCGGCCGGGTGGACGTCGCGATCGTGCACGACACCGACGCCCGCTGGGCCTCGGAACTCGACTCGCACCCCAGCGTGGACGCCTCCAACATCGCCGAGACCCGCCGCTGGCACGACGCCTTCTACCGGGCCGGGATCCCCACCGACTTCGTCCGCAGCACCGACGACCTCTCCGGCTACCGGCTGGTCATCGCCCCGATGCAGTACCTGGTCACCGACGAGGGCGCCGCCAACCTGGACGGCTTCGTCCGCGCCGGCGGCCACCTGGTGGTGTCCTACTTCTCCGGTATCGTGGACGAAAATGACCACATCAGGCTTGGCGGCTACCCCGGCGCGTTCCGCGAACTGCTCGGCGTGCAGATGGAGGAGTTCTTCCCGCTCCGAGCCGGCGAGAGCGTCCCGCTCAGCCGCTTCGGCGCCGGCACGTACTGGAACGAACTGGGCCACGCCACCACCGCCGACGTACTCTCCGCCGTCGCCCACGGCCCGGCGGCCGGATCCCCCGCGGTGACCCGCAACGTCGCCGGCAAGGGACGGGCCTACTACGCCGCCACCACCCTCTCCCCCGAGGGGCTGCGGGAACTGCTCGCCGTCGTCTGCCCCGACGCCGGCGTCGCTCCCCTGGTCCCGGACCTCCCGGCCGACGTCGAGGTGGTCCGCCGGGCCAAGGACGGCAGGCACTGGACGTTCTGCATCAACCACTCGGACCGGGACGTGCACCTGCCGCTGGAAGGCTACGACGTCCTGGCCGACGCCGGGCTCGACGGCGGCCTGGGGCTTCCGGCCGGGGGCGTCGCCGTCGTCCGTTCCACCTCCCGGCAGTAGCCGCACCCGCCGGCCACTTCACCCGACAACGCATAGAAGGACTCCCGATGCTCGCCGCAGCCCGTCACTCAGCCATCCTCGCCGAGGTTCAGCGCGAGCGGATCGTCCGCGTCGCGGACCTCGCCAAGATGCTGGGTGTCTCGCTGATGACGGTGCGGCGGGACATCGAGGCCCTCGACGCGGCCGGCGCGGTGGAGAAGATCCACGGCGGCGCGAAGCTCCCCGGCGGGGCCAGCACCCACGAGCCGGGCTTCGAGCTGAAGATGACCCAGCTCAAGGACGAGAAGATGGCCATCGCCCAGGAGGCGGCGGCCCAGGTCCGGGAGGGGATGGCGGTGGGCCTCAGCGCCGGCACCACCACCTGGGCGCTGGCGCAGCTGCTCACGGCCGGGCCGCAGATCACCCTGGTGACCAATTCGGTGCGGATCGCGGACACGTTCCACCAGAGTTCCTCCCCGTCCACGGTGATCCTCACCGGCGGCCAGCGCACCCCCTCGGACGCCCTGGTGGGGCCGCTGGCCACTTCCTCGCTCCGGCAGCTGCACCTGGACGTGCTCTTCCTGGGCGTCCACGGGGTGGACCCGGATGCCGGGTTCACCACGCCGAATGTGCTGGAAGCCGAAACGGACCGGGCCTTCGTGGCCGCGGCCCGGCGGGTGGTGGTCCTGGCCGACCACACCAAGTGGGGCACGCTTGGCATCAGCACCATTGCCGCCCTCGAGGACGCCGACGAACTGATCAGCGACGACCTCCTGGGCATCGAGGCCCGGCGCATCCTCGGCGAGCGCGTGGGCCGGTTGCGGCTGGCCCCCACGCACACCGCGGGCGCGGCCACCGGCTGAGCCGCTCCCCCCATCCCCTACCCTCCCTCTGAATCCCCGAACCTGACGACGCCTGGAGCTGCAGTGAACAACCCGGACCTGAACCTTGCCCCGGAGAGCCGGACCCCGGCCACTCCGGCGGCGCCCGCGCCGCTGTACCTGCGCCGCTCCGGCACCGCCTTGCTGCTGGACTTCCGTACCAGCGAGCCCGCCCTGCTGCACTTCGGCGCGGACCTCGGCCCGGAGCTGCCGGACCTGTCGCTCCTGACCGACCCGGTGCCGCACTCGGCCCTGGATGTTCCGGTGACCCTGGGCCTGGTCCCGCAGGCCTCCTCCGGCTGGCGCGGCCGGCCCGGCCTGCGCGGCCACCGCGGGGGCACCGCGTTCTCGCCCCGGCTGCGGCTGGTCTCCGTGGAGGCGGATCCCGGCGACGCCGCCTCCGCGGTCCTCACCCAGGCCGACCCGGACGCAGGAATCACCGTGCGCACCGAACTCCGGCTCAACGACGGCGGGCTGCTGCAGCTGCGCCACACCCTGGTCAACGACGGCGGCTCCCCCTACACCGTGGAGGAACTTGCCGCGGTGCTGCCCGTGGGCCGCGCGGCCGCGGAGGTCCTGGACCTCACTGGCCGCTGGTGCCGGGAATCCCACCCGCAGCGGCTCCCCCTGCACCAGGGCACCTGGGTCCGGTCCGGCCGGCACGGCCGCACCGGCCACGACGCCTCGCTGCTCCTGGCCGCCGGCACCCCCGGCTTCGGCTACCGGCACGGGCAGGTCTGGGCCGTGCACCTGGGCTGGAGCGGCAACCACGAGAGCTTCGTGGACACCACCGGCGACGGCCGCACCGTCATCGGCGCCTCCGAACTCCTCGGATCCTCCGAGGTCACCCTCGCCCCCGGCGAAAGCTACGAGACCCCGTGGCTGTTCGCCGCCTACTCGGACGCCGGCCTGGACGGCATCACCGCCGCGTTCTACGCCTGGTTCCGCGCCCGCCCGCAGCACCCCACCGCCGTCAAGCCCCGGCCCGTGGTGCTCAACGTCTGGGAGGCCGTCTACTTCGACCACCGGCTGCCGGCCCTGCTGGACCTCGCCGCCACCGCCGCCGCGCTCGGCGTTGAACGTTACGTCCTCGACGACGGCTGGTTCCGCGGCCGCCGGAACGACACCGCGGGCCTGGGCGACTGGTACGTGGACGAGGACCTCTGGCCGGACGGTCTGACCCCGCTGATCGACGCCGTCACCGGCCACGGCATGGAATTTGGTCTCTGGGTGGAACCGGAAATGGTCAACGAGGACTCTGACCTGGCCCGCGCGCACCCCGACTGGATCGCAGGACCCGTCACCGGCGGCGCCGCTGGTGCCGCCGCTGGGCCCGCTTCGGCCGGCCGGCTGCCCGAGCGCTGGCGGCACCAGCAGGTCCTGGACCTGGTGAACCCCGAGGCCTGGCAGTACATCTACGACCGGCTCGACGCCCTGCTGAGCGGGAACCGGATCAGTTACCTCAAGTGGGACCAGAACCGGGACCTGACCGAGATGGGCCACGACGGCCGGCCCTCCGTCCACGCCCAGACCCGCGCGGTCTACCGGCTGCTGGACGCCCTGCGCGAGGCCCACCCGGACGTCGAGATCGAAAGCTGCTCCTCCGGCGGCGCCCGCGTGGACCTGGGCATCCTGGAACGCACCGACCGGGTCTGGGGATCGGACTGCAACGACGCCCTGGAGCGCCAGACCATCCAGCGCTGGACCGGGATGGTGGTCCCGCCCGAGCTGGTGGGCTCCCACATCGGACCCACCCGCAGCCACACCACGGCCCGCACCCACGACCTGTCCTTCCGCGCGGTCACCGCGATATTCGGCCACTTCGGCCTGGAATGGGACATCCGGCACCTCGAATCCGCCGAGCGGGACGAACTCGCCGGGGCGATCGCCCTGTTCAAGGAGTACCGGGGGCTGCTGCACAGCGGCCGGATGGTCCGGGCGGACGAACCGGACCCGGCGCTGCGGCTGCACGGGGTGGTGGCGCACGACGGCGGGGAGGCCCTGTTCGCCCTGGTGTCCGTGGCCACCTCGTTCGCCGAAATCCCCGGCCGGGTCTGCCTGCCGGGCCTGGACCCGGACACCCGGTACCGGGTCGAGGCGGTCTACCCCGCCGCGACGGACCGCGGCGCCTACCTCCAGACCGCACCGCCGGGCTGGCTGGCCGGCGGCGTGGAGGCCACCGGCCGGTTCCTGGCCGGATCGGGCCTGCCGATGCCGGTCCTGAACCCGGAGCACGGCGTGCTCCTGTCCGTCCGCCGGGCCGGCGGCGGCGCACCCCACAGCGGCACCCCGGTAAGGAACTCCTAGCATGGAACAGATCACCAAACGCGCCTACAAGCTCTCCGACGGGCGGGACCTGATCTACTTCGACGACGCGGACACCACGCTGCCGCCGGACCGCGGCCCGGACCTGCGCGAACCCATGGATCGGCCGGAAACCGCTACCATGCGCCAGGACGTGCTGACCGGCGAGTGGATCTCCATCGCGGCGGCCCGGCAGAACCGCGTGGTCCTGCCGCCCACCCACCGGGACCCGCTGGCCCCGGCGTCGCGTGACAACCCCTCCGAAATCCCCAGCCGCTACGACGTCGCCGTCTTCGAGAACAAGTCCCCCTCCTTCGGCCCGGACCTCACCGGCCCGGACGCCCCCGATGGGTTGGAGGACCTGGCCCGGATCGGCCTGGGCCGCAGCCGGCAGGCGGTGGGCCGCTGCGAGGTGGTCTGCTTCTCCCCCGAACACACCGGATCCCTCGCCGGCCTGTCCCGGTCCCGGATGCGGACCGTGGTGGAGGCCTGGGCGGACCGCACCGCCGCGCTCTCCGCGCTGCCCGGCGTCGAACAGGTCTTCCCGTTCGAGAACCGCGGCGAGGCGATCGGCGTGACCCTGCACCACCCGCACGGCCAGATCTACGCCTACCCGTACATCACCCCCCGCACCTCCCAGCTGATCCGCACCCTGGCGGACTACGAGGGGTCCCTCTTCGAGGACATCCTCGCCTTCGAACGGAACTCCGAGCGGGTGCTGCTGCAGGGTGAGCACTGGACAGCGTTCGTGCCGTTCGCGGCGCGCTGGCCCTTGGAGGTCCACATTTTGCCGCACCGGCACGTCCCGGACCTCGCCGGCACCACCGACGCCGAACGGGACGAATTCGCCGGCCTCTACGGGCGGCTGCTGCGCGGCGTCGACGCCCTGTACGACACCCCCACCCCGTACATTTCGGCGTGGCACCAGGCCCCGGTCAACGCCCACCGGGACGACATCCGGCTCATGCTGCAGCTGACCTCGCCCCGGCGGGAGAAGAACAAGCTGAAGTACCTGGCCGGGTCGGAAGCCGCCATGGGCGCCTTCATCGCCGACATCCCCCCGGAAACCGCCGCGGCCCGGCTGCGCGAAGCCATCGCCACCGCCGACGCCGCCACCGGCATCCCCACCACGTAGCAGGAAGAACCACCCGCCATGACTGAACTCTCCCAGCAGGGACGCGACTACTTCGCCGGCCAGTTCGGCCACCAACCCGAGGGGATCTGGTCCGCCCCGGGCCGCGTGAACCTCATCGGCGAGCACACCGACTACAACGACGGCTTCGCCTTCCCCATCGCGATCGAGAAGCGCGCGGCCGTCGCCGCGTCCCGCCGGGAGGACCGGCGGCTGCGGGTGGCCAGCGACTCCTTCCCCGGCGTCGTCGACGTCGGACTCGACGGCCTGGACCCGGACGCGCTGCAGGGCTGGTCCGGCTACCCCCTTGGCGTCGCCTGGGCCATGGCGGAGGCGCTGAGGAGCGCGGGCCGCGACGTTTCGCAGCTGCCCGGCGTGGACCTTGCGCTCACCTCCGACGTTCCCGCCGGCGCCGGCCTCTCCTCCTCCGCCGCGGTCGAATGTTCCGTGGCACTGGCCCTGGACGAGCTCTGGGACGCGGGCCTGGACCGGCAGGAGCTCGCCCGGATCGGCCAGCTCGCGGAGAACCGCGTGGTCGGTGCACCCACCGGCATCATGGACCAGTCCGCCTCGCTGCTGGGCGAACCGGACCACGGCATCCTGCTGGACTGCCAGAGCATGGTGACCGAGATCGTCCCGCTCGGGTTCGAGTCCGCCGGCGTGGGCCTGCTGGTCATCGACACCCGCACCAGCCACTCACACTCCGACGGCGGCTACGCCAGCCGCCGCCGCTCCTGCGAGGAGGGCGCGGAGGCGATGGGCGTACGCAGCCTGCGCGGCCTGGGTCCGGGAGACCTGCCCCGCGCCGAGGCCACCCTGGAGCCGGTGACGTTCCGCCGGGTCCGGCACATCATCACCGAGAACCAGCGGGTCCTGGACACGGTGGCCACCCTGCGCAGCCACGGCGCCGCCGCCATCGGCCCGTTCCTGAACGCCTCGCACGTCTCCATGCGGGACGACTTCGAGATCTCCACCCCGGAACTGGACCTCGCGGTCTCCACCGCCCAGTCCCTCGGTGCGATCGGCGCGCGGATGACCGGCGGCGGGTTCGGCGGGGCGGCCATCGCCCTGGTCCGGGACGCCGACGCCGAGACCGTCGCCCGCGGGGTGCTCGAGGCCTTCGACAAGGCGGGCTTCACCGCCCCGCACATCTTCCCGGTCACCGCGGCCGAGGGCGCCCGGCGCGAGCCGGCGTTCGAGGAGGCCTAGGGCTAGACCCGGGCCAGCCCGGCGACCTCGGCGAGCAGTTCCACGGACCGCAGCCGGTCCTCGACCCGGGGGCTCTGGTGCGCCACGATCAGCTCGTCGGCGTCGGCGTGCTTCGTGAAGCCGTCCAGGTACTCCATGACGGCGTCGGAGGTACCGACGGCGGAGTACTTCATCATCTGTGCCATGTGCTGGCCCTGCGGGGAGTCCAGGATCATGTCCGCCTCATCGTCGCTGAAGACCCGGCCGTTGCCGAAGAACAGGGACACCCGGGCGCGCTTGGTGGCCTGGAACATCTCCTGCGCGTCGGAGGCGGAGTCCGCGGCAATCACGTTCACGGCGGCGATCACGTGCGGTGCGTCGAGCTGCTCAGAGGGCCGGAACTCGCGGCGGTAGATCGCGACGGCGTCCTGCAGCGCGTTCGGCGCGAAGTGCGAAGCGAACGCGTAGGGCAGGCCCAGCTGCGCGGCCAGGCGGGCGCCGAAGAGGGACGAGCCCAGGATGTACAGCGGCACGTTGGTGCCCTTGCCCGGGATGGCCTCCACGCCCTGGATCCGGCTGTTGCCGGTGAGGTAGCCCTGCAGCTCCAGCACGTCCTGCGGGAAGCTGTCGGCGCTCATCGGGTCGCGGCGCAGCGCCCGCATGGTGTTCTGGTCGCTGCCGGGGGCACGGCCCAGGCCCAGGTCGATCCGGCCCGGGTGCAGCGTTTCCAGGGTGCCGAACTGCTCGGCGATGGTCAGCGGAGAGTGGTTGGGCAGCATGACGCCGCCGGCGCCAAGCCGGATGCTCTTGGTCTGCGACGCGACATGGGCGATCAGGACGCTGGTCGCGGAGGAGGCGATCGTGGACATGTTGTGGTGCTCGGCGTACCAGATGCGGCGGTAGCCCAGCTCCTCGGCCCGCTGCGCCACGGCAACGCTGCCGGCGAAGCTTTCTGCCGCCGTCTGGCCCTTGCCGATGATTGCGAGGTCAAGGATGGAAAGCGGAACAGTCACGGAAAAGCCGGCCTTTCGTAGCGGAAAGTGTGGGAAGTGCGGTGTGAGGAATGCCGGGCCATCCTGCGGCCGGGCGCCTACAGGTGGCAACGACGGCGGTGCCCGTCTTATTTCTGCCAATCTCCGTTGCGGCCGCCACACCGGCGGAATACTCAGCACCCTTACTGTGTTGGCCTTGCCATGAGCCACGAGACAACAGAGCACCAGGAAGTATCCGCCACGATCGACCTGCCGGGCGTCGGAACCGTCCACCGGCTCGGCTTCGGTGCCATGCGCATCGTCGGCGACGGCGTGTGGGGCGAGCCGGCCGACCGTGCCGCCGCCGTCGCCGTCGTCCGCCGCGCCGTCGAGCTCGGCGTCGACTTCATCGACACCGCCGACTCCTACGGCCCCAACATCAGCGAGGAAATCCTGGCCGAGGCGCTGCACCCGTACCCGGCGGGCCTGAAGATCGCCACCAAGGTGGGCTTCACGCGCACCGGGCCGGATCAGTGGATCCCCGTCGGCCGTCCGGAGTACCTGCGCCAGCAGACCGAACTGAGCCTGCGCAAGCTCAAGGTCGACGCCCTGGACCTGCTGCAGCTGCACCGGATCGACCCCAAGGTCGACGCCGAGGAGCAGTTCGGCGTGCTCCGCGAGTTGCTTGACGAGGGCAAGGTCAAGGCCCTGGGCCTGTCGCAGGTCAGCGTGGCCGAGCTGGAACAGGCCGGCAAGCACTTCACCGTTTCCACCGTGCAGAACCGTTACAACCTGACCGACCGCAGCTCCGAGGATGTCCTCGACTACGCCGGGGAGAAGGGCATCGGCTTCATTCCCTGGGCCCCCATCTCCGCCGGCGAACTCGCCCGGCCGGGCGGACCGCTGGACGAGGCCGCCAAGCGCCTCGGCGCCACCACCTCGCAGGTGGCCCTGGCCTGGCTGCTGCGCCGCTCCCCCGTGATGATGCCCATCCCCGGCACCGGTTCCGTCAAGCACCTCGAGGAAAACCTCGCGGCCGCCGGAGTCGTCCTCGATGACGCCACCTTCGCCGAGCTCAACGACGCCCGCTAGAGACCACCCTCCCCCTCATAACCCCACCGCCGGGTCCGCCCGGCAGAACAGGAGCACACCATGGCCAACATCCTGATGGTCGTATCCGCCGCCGATTCCCTCACCATGCGTGACGGCAGCCAGCACCCCACCGGTTTCTGGGCCGAGGAGCTCGTCGTCTCCCACCAGGAGCTGATCAAGGCCGGCCACACCGTCCACATCGCCACCCCCGGCGGCGCCAAGCCCACCGTGGACCAGGTCAGCCTGCAGGCGGACCAGGCCGGCGGCCAGGAGCGCGCGGACGGCTTCCGCTCCTACCTGGACAAGATCGACGGCGAGCTCTCCTCCCCGCTGGTGCTCGCCGACGTCGACCTCTCCGGCTACGACGCCGTGGTCATGCCCGGCGGCCACGGCCCGATGGCCGACCTGTACCAGGACGCCGCCCTCGGCAAGCTCCTGACCCAGGCCAACAACGACGGCAAGATCATCGCCCCGTTCTGCCACGGCCCCGCCGGCCTGCTCAGCGCGGTCGACGGCGACGGCACCTTCGCCTTCGCCGGCCGCCGCGTCACGGTCTTCACCAACGAGGAGGAACTCGGCGGCGGCACCGGCGAGAACACCCCGTGGTTCGTCGAGGACGAGCTCAAGAACAAGGGCGCCGTCGTGGACAACGGCGGAGCCTGGACCTCCCACGTGATCCGGGACGGCAACCTGATCAGCGGCCAGAACCCGCAGTCCAGCGCGGACGTGGCCCATGAAGTCATCAAGGCGCTCACCGACGCAAAGTAATTCCGGCCGACGCCGGGTCCGGGCAACCGGACCCGGCTAAGCTAGCCGCATGGCGATCAAATCCACCGCAGATAAAGTAGCCGCACTCCAAAAGGGATACACCCTGGAGGGTCCCACGATTGAGCTGGGAGCAGCGATCGTCGACGGCGAGCTGCACAAGGAAGCACCGGTCCGCCTGCCGCTGGCCATGATGAACCGGCACGGCCTGGTGGCCGGAGCCACCGGCACCGGCAAGACCGTGACACTGCACATGATGGCCGAACAGCTCTCCACCGCGGGGGTACCGGTGTTCCTCGCGGACATCAAGGGCGACCTCTCCGGCCTCGCCACCGCGGCCACCGGCTCCGAGAAACTCAAGGCCCGCACCGACAGCATCGGCCAGCCCTGGTCCGGTAAGACCTTCCCGGTGGAATTCCTCGCCCTCGGCGGCGACGGCGCCGGCGTGCCGGTCCGCGCCACGGTCACCTCCTTCGGCCCGATCCTGCTCTCCCGGATCATGGATCTGAACGAGACCCAGGAATCCAGCCTGCAGCTGGTGTTCCACTTCGCGGACAAGAACAACCTCGAACTCATCGACCTCAAGGACCTCCGCGCGGTCATCCAGTTCCTGACCTCTGACGAGGGCAAGGAAGCCCTCCAGGACCTCGGCGGGCTCTCCAAGGCCACGGCCGGCGTCATCCTCCGCGAACTGATCACCCTCGAGGCCCAGGGCATGGAGAAATTCTTCGGCGAGCCCGAGTTCAACACCGCCGAACTGCTCCGCACCGCCCCCGACGGCCGCGGCGTGGTCTCCTGCCTGGAGCTCCCCACCCTGCAGACCAAGCCGATGCTGTTCTCCACCTTCCTGATGTGGCTGCTGGCGGACCTGTTCGAGGACCTGCCCGAGGCCGGGGACCTGGACAAGCCGAAGCTGGTCTTCTTTCTCGACGAGGCGCACCTGCTCTTCAACGGCGCCTCCAAGGCCTTCCTCGACGCCATCACCACCACCGTGCGGCTGATCCGCTCCAAGGGCGTCGGCATCTTCTTCGTCACCCAGACCCCGAAGGATGTCCCCGCCGACGTCCTGGGCCAGCTGGCCAACCGGGTGCAGCACGCGCTGCGGGCCTTCACCCCGGAGGACGCGAAGGCCCTCAAGGCCACCGTCTCGACCTTTCCGGTCAGCGACTACGACCTGGAGGAGACTCTGACGACAGCGGGCATCGGCGAGGCCGTCATCACCGTCATGAACGAGAAGGGCGCACCCACCCCGGTGGCGCTGACCCGGCTGCGCGCCCCGGAGTCCGTGATGGGTCCCAGCGAGCCCGCCCTGGTGGCCAGCACCGTGGCGGCCTCATCGTTGCTGGCCGCATATGGCACCGCCGTGGACAACGTTTCGGCCTACGAGAAGCTCTCCGGCAAGGCGGCCGCGCCCACCGGCCAGGCCGCCGGACCGGGCTCCGCGCCGGAGACCGGGGCGGCGCCGGCTGGCACGCCCACCGACGTCGACGCCGACGCGCGGCGGATCGAGGAGGAAATCCTCGGCCGCCCGAGCAGCCGCCCGGCCCCCGCTCCCGAACCCCGGCGCGCCCCGCAGGCCACGCCCGCCCCGCAACAGGGCGGCGGCATGGCCGGTGACCTGGCCGGCGCCCTGGGCGGCGCTCTCGGCGGCGGGCTGAAGAGCATGGCAAGGTCCCTGGGCACCCAGTTGGGCCGCGAACTGCTGCGCGGCGTCTTCGGCACGTCCTCCCGGAGCCGGCGCCGCTGACGCCCAAGGGGTCTGGCGGTGGCTTCGCCGTGGCCCGACTGCAGCTTCTCTGGGGTCTAGTTGGGGGTGTCCGGCCGTCATGCGCGGACGTCGTGACACCGGGATTTGGCGGGGCGGCAGGTAACGTAAGAATCGTGCAGATGAGTCAGGCCGTCGTCAAAACCGCAGCCCTGTGGCTGCTGGGCCTGATGCTGGCAGTGGCAGGCGCCGTCGTCGCCATCAACGTCGTTAATAATTCCCTGGCCAGCCCGCAGCAGCCGGTTCGCGAATATCTGGACGCGTTGCGCCAGGGTGAGGGCGCCAAAGCCTTGGGCCTACTGCACGCGTCCGTCCCCAAGAGCAACGCCGCCATGCTGGACGGCGCCGGGTTGAAGGCGGCCGCGGCGCGCCTCTCCGACGTCTCGGTGGGCCGTGCGGAGGACCGGGGCGGTAACCGGGTGATGGTGCCGATCGATTACAGCATCGACGGCAGCCGCCAGCGCACGGAGTTCCTGCTCCAGGGCTCGGACCCGCAGTGGCTGTTCTTCCGGGACTGGTCCTTCGTACCCACCACGCTTCCGGTCCTGGACGTCACCGTGGTCAACTCCAACCACGCCGCGCTCAACGGGGTTCCGGTCAACATGCCCAACGGCCGCAACAGCTTCGCCGTGTTCTACCCCGGCCAGTACGAGGCGTCCCTGAACAGCCAGTACTTCGCGGCGCCCCCGTCCCGGACCACGCTGACCGGCAAGGACGCCCCGGCGGCGCCGCTGAACCTGCTGACCCGCGCCACCGACGGGCTCAAGAGCGCCGTCGCGGCCAAGGTCAAGGAATTCCTGGACACCTGCGCGGACCAAGCGGACAAGAAGCAGCAGCTCCAGCCGGACTGCCCGTTCTACCACGCCACCAACAACCGGGTGGTGGACGGCACCATCGACTGGAGCATCACCGACTACCCGGTGGTCAGCATCGAACCCTTCGGCGGCCGCTGGGTGGTGGCTCCGCTGGATGGCAAGGCCCGGATCAAGGCCCGCCAGGTAGACCTGTTCACGGGCGCCGTCACCGAACTGAACGCCGTCCACGACTTCAGCTTCACGGCCCGCCTGGACGTCGACGGGGACTCGGTGAAGCTCACCCCGCAGCTGACCGGTTAGTTTTTGTACCGCCTGCCAGCAGCGCGCGGAGGCATAAAAGGGCCGGTCCGGGTCAGACCCGGACCGGCCCGGTCGCCCTTAGTCCATTCCGCGCAGGTCCAGCAACAGCTCGGTGTCACCGTCGGGCTGCAGGCTCACCGGGATGCCCCAGTCCTGCTGGTACAGGTGGCAGGCCGCGTGGTCCGGGATCTCGCCGTCGGCGTCCTCGGGGCCGTCACAGGCGGCCGCGCGGGCCGTGATGTGCAGGACGCCCTCGGGAACGTCGGAAGCCAGCTCCAGGGTGCGGAGCAGCCCCACGGAGGTCCCGCCACCGGCCACCAGCAGCTCCGGCGGGGTGGAGGAGATCTTCAGCTGCGTCGGGTCGCCCCAGCGGTCGTCCAGCTTCTGCCCGGTCGGGGCGGTGAAGCGGACCGTCAGGGACAGCAGTCCGGGCGCCACCGGGCTCTTGGGCCGCTGCGTCTGGGCGGCACCCTCGTCCACCTGCTGGGCTTCCTTGGGGATCGGCACGTACACCAGCTGGTGCTTGTTGGCCTCGACCACCACCAGCAGCGGCTCCTCGCCGGCCACGTGGGTGTGGTCCACAATCACGTCGGAGGGCTCGGACAGGCCGCGGGCCAAGGTGGACACGGTACCGGTGGCGGGGTCGTAGCGGCGGACCGCGCCGTTGTAGGTATCGGCGATCGCCACGGAGCCGTCGGGAAGCACGGTCACGCCCAGCGGGTGCTGCAGCCGCGCCTCGGCGGCCGGTCCGTCCCGGAAACCGAAGTCGAACAGGCCCTTGCCCACGGCGGACTCGACGGTGACGCTGCGGTCCTCGCCGATCACCAGCTTCCGGAGCGCG
This sequence comes from Arthrobacter sp. YD4, assembly GCF_030410515.1. Lineage (GTDB taxonomy): Bacteria > Actinomycetota > Actinomycetes > Actinomycetales > Micrococcaceae > Arthrobacter. Next base: position 918,336 of record NZ_JAUHHD010000001.1, read on the forward strand.
GAGGTCTCGGAGTCGGCCACCCAGATGTTGCCGTCGGCGTCCTCGGCGAGGCCGGAGGACTGGGCGAACCAGGCCTCGGCGGCCGGGCCGTCAAGGAGCCCCTCGAGGCCGTTGCCGGCGACGATGGTGACGGCCCCGGTCGCTGGGTCGAAGCCGAAGATCTGGTGCACCCCGGCCATGGCCACGACCACGGCGTTGAGCTTGGCGGACCAGACGACATCCCACGGCGAGCTGAGCGCCACCTTCAGCGGGTCGGCTTCCAGCGGGGCACCGTAGGCGGCACCTTCCTCGTCCACCCGGGCGGGCCCGGTCTCGAGGAGCCGCTGGATGCCGTTGCCGGCCAGGGTGGTGGCCTCTCCGGTGCGGAGCGAGAGCCCGCGGAGCCGGTGGTTGACCGAGTCGGCGATCACGACGTCGTAGCCGGCCTGGTCGGCCACGTCCTGGGGCAGCAGCACCAGGCCCTGGGGTTCGTTGAAGCGGGCGTCGGCGGGGGCGCCGTCGGCGTACCCCTTCTCGCCCGAGCCGTACGTGCCCAGCACCGTCTCGAAGTCAGTGGAGAGTTCCACCAGGCGGTGGTGGCCGGTGTCGGTGACCAGCCAGGACCCGGCGTCGCCGGCTGCCTCGGAGCCGCGGCCGGCGGGCAGGTAGAGGGCCTTGCCGGGGAAGCGGAGGGTGCCCGACGTCGGTTCCGGCGCCACGTACGGGCCGTCGCCGCGGTGCAGGGTGCCCTTGGCCTCGTGTTCGGCGATGAGTTCGGGGATCAGCACGGCCAGGCCGTCGGCGTGCCCCTCACCGGAGAGGTGCGCCACGATGTAGCCCTCGGGGTCGACCACCACCAGGGTGGGCCAGGCACGGGCGGTGTACGCCTTCCAGGTCTCCAGCTCCGGGTCGTCCAGGACCGGGTGGCGGATCTCGTAGCGTTCGACGGCGGCGGCGAGGGCAACCGGGTCCGCCTCGTGCTCGAACTTGGGCGAGTGCACGCCCACGGTCACCAGGACGTCCGAGTACTCCTGCTCGAGGGGGCGCAGCTCGTCCAGGACGTGCAGGCAGTTGATGCAGCAGAAGGTCCAGAAATCCAGCAGCACGATCTTGCCGCGCAGGGATTCGAGGTCCAGGGACTTGCCGCCGGTGTTCAACCAGCCGCGTCCCACGAGTTCGGAGGCCCGGACCCGGTGGTGGGTGCGTACTGTTTCGCTCATCAGCGTCCTTCCAGCTTGGAGTTGCGGTCGGCCAGCTTCGCGTCGCGTTCGGCGAGCTTGGCAAACATATCGTTGTAAGCGGTGAGATCGGCGTCGTTATTCCTGTCCGCCGCGCGGTCGGTGCGCTTGGACTCGCGTGCGTCGGAGCGGGACCACTGGACGGCGACGCCGATCGCCACCAGCAGTGTGGGTACCTCGCCGATGCCCCAGGCCACGGCCCCGCCGGTCTGCTGGTCCAGCAGCGCCGACTGTCCCCAGGCCCTGCCGAGGTTGCCGAAGTAGTCCGCGGCGAGCAACCCGGTGCCGCCCATGATGGAGACGCCGAAGAAGGCGTGGAAGCCCATCGTGGCCAGCAGCAGCACCAAGCGCATCGGGTACGCGGCCCGCCGCGGCAGCGGATCAATGCCAATCATGGTGAGCACGAAGATGTAGCCGGTCAGGAGGAAGTGCAGGTTCATCAGCTCGTGGCCCACATGGTCGCGCATGGCGTAGCCGAACGCATCCGAGAAGTAGAACAGGATGATGGACCCGGCGAAGTTCGCGGCGGCGAAGAGCGGGTGCGTGACCAGCTGGGAGAACTTCGAGTGCACAAAGATCAGCAGCCATTCCCGCGGGCCGCGCGAGCTGTCCCGACGCGCGGTGAGGGCGCGCAGCGCGAGGGTCACCGGGGCGCCGAGGACCAGGAAGATGGGCGCCACCATGGTCAGGGCCATGTGGTCCACCATGTGCGCGGAGAACAGCACCCGGCCGTAGACCGACGGCGGCCCGGAGGTGATGTAGGTCAGGACGATCAGGCCGATGATCCAGTTCGCCGTCCGGAACCAGGACCATGAGTCTCCCCGCTTGGTGACCTTCCGGACGCCCAGCAGGTAGGAGACCAGGCCGGCGGCGGCCACGGCCACCCAGAGCCAGTCGAAGCGCCATTCGGTGAGCCAGCGCTCCGGGGTCAGCTCGGGCGGCAGCTCGTAGCCTGAGAGGATGAACGCCGGGGAGGCGTCGGGGGCGAACGTGGTGGGCTGCGGCGGCGCGGAGCGGCCGAGGGCCACCGCCAGGCCGGAGGTGGCGCCCATGATGAGAAGTTCTACGGCGATCAGCTGCCAGAGCACCCGGCGGGCCGTCTTGCCGTGGCCCGTCGCGCCCAGCTGTGGGATCACCCACTGCCGGTGCATGAAGCCCACGCCGCCGAGGATCAGGGTGGCGGCGGCCTTGGCCATGATCAGCTGCCCGTAGGGAGAGCCGAAGAGGTCGGCCCAGCTGGAGACCCGGATGCTGGCGTTGATGATGCCGGAGCCGAAGACCAGGGCGAAGGCGAATCCGGCCAGTGCGGAGAACCTCCGCAGGGTGGGCTCGGTGATGTCGGCCTTGCCGCCGGAGCTGGTGAGAATTTGGGAGAGGAGGGCGAGCATGACGATGCCGCCCACCCAGGCGGACACGCCGGCCAGGTGCAGGGCCAGGGAGTTGATCGCGCCCTCGTGGTCGTTCGAGCTGGCGGAGTGGCCGATCAGCGCCTGCGGGATCAGGCCGCCCGCGGCGATCACCAGCGTGATGGCCAGCGCGCCCCGGGAGCGGATGCCGAAGAGGGCGGTGGTCACGACGGCGGCGATGATGACGACGGCGAGCCAGGCCCGGCCGGTGTCGATGTCCGTCATGTAGTAGACAAGCGACTTGGTGAACTGCGGGTCGCCAGCGAGGGTCTGGCCGGCGATGTCGGCGTAGCTGAGAACCAAGACCGCGACGGCAGACAGCGTCCAGACGACGCCGGCGATCGCCGTGACGGACAGCGCCCGGGTGAAGGCCGGGTGTTCCGGGGCGTTTTTGTCCCGGGAGGCCTTGCGGGTGGAGTTCCGCGGCAGGATGCCGACGGCGAAGATGAGGCCGCCGATGACGGTGGCGATGGAGATGTTGTGCAGCGCCTTGGTGACCGGCAGGCCCCAGCGGACCAGGGCACCGGGGTCGGAGACCGCGCGGGCACCCGCCGCGCCCGAGAACAGAAGCCCGGTGATCAGTGCGGCGAAGAGTGCCGCCAGCCCGGCCCACAGCCACGGCTGCGTGATGCCGGGGGCGCCGGAGCCAGCCGGTCCGCCCTGCCGGGAGGACGCTGCCGGGCTCTGGGTTCTCGTAGCAAAAGGCACAGTTCCATTGTCCGCTACTGCCGCCGCCGGGCCGAATCCGGCGTCACGGGCCCGCGGCCGCTGGCGCGAGGTTTAAACGCAAAGGAGCGGCAACCCGTGAGGGGTTGCCGCTCCTTCAAGCGTGGAAGAAGACTACTTCTTCTTGGCGACGGCGGCCTTCAGCTTGGAGCCTGCGGTCAGCTTGACGCTGTGGCCGGCGGCGATCTGAATGGTCTCGCCGGTCTGCGGGTTGCGGCCGGTGCGGGCAGCGCGGTCGGTGCGCTCGACGGCGAGCCAGCCCGGGATGGTGATCTTTTCGCCCGCGGCGACAGAGGTCTCGAAAACCTCGAACAGTGCATCGAGCACGGAGTTGACGGCTGCCTGGCTGGTGCCGGCCTTGCCAGCTACCTCTGAAACAAGTTCACTACGGTTCTTAGCCATGTATGTCCTCCTGGACTGATCTAATTTCTGAAGCCTGCCCGCAGTGCGCGAGCAAGCCACTCTTCGAAAACTTACCAGCTAGGCGCCCGCGAGGAGACAAAATTCCGCGTGTTTTCGCGCTTTTTTGGTCAAAATCACGACTTCGGAGGGGTTTAGACGGCCCATTTCAGCCCTCAGCGGACGCATCAGCATCATCACTCCCAACCGGCGCATCAATAGTCGGTTCCCTGGAGGACTGAGGAACCGGCAGGGACGGCGTGCGGGAAGGGCGCACCGGTGCCGTCATCGGCCCGCCGACCAACCCCGGTTTCCCGAGACGCTCCCTCACATACTGCCCACTTTCCCCAGGCGCTCCCTCAGCTGCCGCCGGTTTCCACCGGACGCTCCCCCAGGTCAGGGCGATACTGGGGCGCTGCCTGGGTGGTTGGTCTGCGGATACCCGCTGGGTGTGAGGGAGGGAGTTCCGGGGAGCACCCGAATGTACGGAAGGGATTCCCGGGAGGGGTCCGGTTGTGAGTGGGCGGCCGATCCTGGCTGGCAGGTTAGGCAGCCGTGGTGGTGGTTAAAGTGGGAGAGCCTCCAACCTGGTGGTTGGAGGCTCTCGACCTAAATGATGTTCCGGCGGTGACCTACTCTCCCACACCCTCCCGGGTGCAGTACCATCGGCGCTGTGGGTCTTAGCTTCCGGGTTCGGAATGGGACCGGGCGTTTCCCCCACGCTATGACCGCCGTAACCCTGTTACCCGCTCCCCTGGTCGTGCCGCCCCTGTGTGGGGTGGCTTTTTCCTGGGGTGGGAAGTCTGTGGTTACAACTCCTGCCCTGGGGCAGGTGGTGGTGTTGTATTCAATTATGGTTCGGTTCCGTGCAACACAACCCGGTGGTGGGTTTGTTGGTTGGGAACCACATAGTGGACGCAAGCAGTCTTGTTCTTCATACCCACCCCGCTGTGGTCCAGTCGATGCTGGCGGGGGTGGTGTGTGGTGTAAGTTATCGGCCTATTAGTACCGGTCAGCTTCACGAGTCTTTAGTCCTCGCTTCCACATCCGGCCTATCAACCCAGTGGTCTGGCTGGGGGCCTCTCACACGCAAGGTGTATGGAAATCTCATCTTGAAGCGAGCTTCCCGCTTAGATGCTTTCAGCGGTTATCCCATCCGAACGTAGCTAATCAGCGGTGCACTTGGCAGTACAACTGACACACCAGAGGTTCGTCC
>NZ_JAUHHD010000010.1:0-1698 GCF_030410515.1 Arthrobacter sp. YD4
GGGGATTAGTGGCGAACGGGTGAGTAACACGTGAGTAACCTGCCCTTAACTCTGGGATAAGCCTGGGAAACTGGGTCTAATACCGGATATGACTCCTCATCGCATGGTGGGGGGTGGAAAGCTTTTGTGGTTTTGGATGGACTCGCGGCCTATCAGCTTGTTGGTGAGGTAATGGCTCACCAAGGCGACGACGGGTAGCCGGCCTGAGAGGGTGACCGGCCACACTGGGACTGAGACACGGCCCAGACTCCTACGGGAGGCAGCAGTGGGGAATATTGCACAATGGGCGGAAGCCTGATGCAGCGACGCCGCGTGAGGGATGACGGCCTTCGGGTTGTAAACCTCTTTCAGTAGGGAAGAAGCGAAAGTGACGGTACCTGCAGAAGAAGCGCCGGCTAACTACGTGCCAGCAGCCGCGGTAATACGTAGGGCGCAAGCGTTATCCGGAATTATTGGGCGTAAAGAGCTCGTAGGCGGTTTGTCGCGTCTGCCGTGAAAGTCCGGGGCTCAACTCCGGATCTGCGGTGGGTACGGGCAGACTAGAGTGATGTAGGGGAGACTGGAATTCCTGGTGTAGCGGTGAAATGCGCAGATATCAGGAGGAACACCGATGGCGAAGGCAGGTCTCTGGGCATTAACTGACGCTGAGGAGCGAAAGCATGGGGAGCGAACAGGATTAGATACCCTGGTAGTCCATGCCGTAAACGTTGGGCACTAGGTGTGGGGGACATTCCACGTTTTCCGCGCCGTAGCTAACGCATTAAGTGCCCCGCCTGGGGAGTACGGCCGCAAGGCTAAAACTCAAAGGAATTGACGGGGGCCCGCACAAGCGGCGGAGCATGCGGATTAATTCGATGCAACGCGAAGAACCTTACCAAGGCTTGACATGAACCGGTAAGACCTGGAAACAGGTCCCCCACTTGTGGCCGGTTTACAGGTGGTGCATGGTTGTCGTCAGCTCGTGTCGTGAGATGTTGGGTTAAGTCCCGCAACGAGCGCAACCCTCGTTCCATGTTGCCAGCGCGTTATGGCGGGGACTCATGGGAGACTGCCGGGGTCAACTCGGAGGAAGGTGGGGACGACGTCAAATCATCATGCCCCTTATGTCTTGGGCTTCACGCATGCTACAATGGCCGGTACAAAGGGTTGCGATACTGTGAGGTGGAGCTAATCCCAAAAAGCCGGTCTCAGTTCGGATTGGGGTCTGCAACTCGACCCCATGAAGTCGGAGTCGCTAGTAATCGCAGATCAGCAACGCTGCGGTGAATACGTTCCCGGGCCTTGTACACACCGCCCGTCAAGTCACGAAAGTTGGTAACACCCGAAGCCGGTGGCCTAACCCCTTGTGGGAGGGAGCTGTCGAAGGTGGGACTGGCGATTGGGACTAAGTCGTAACAAGGTAGCCGTACCGGAAGGTGCGGCTGGATCACCTCCTTTCTAAGGAGCGCCTACAACAACCCCGCCAAGCCGCATGGTTTGTGTGGTGGTGTTGTCAGGAGTAGGCCCGTTGCGCAGACGATTGTTCTGCGGCGGGTGCTCATGGGTGGAATATCAACAAATAGGTGCCTGTCGGGTTTTTCACCGGTGGTTAGTACGGATCCTCTCTTGAGGGGGTCCTGGAACGCTGTGGTGGGGGTTCTGGTGGGTAGTGTTTGGCACACTGTTGGGTCCTGAGACAACAGGACCATGGTCCGTGTC
>NZ_JAUHHD010000010.1:1798-5000 GCF_030410515.1 Arthrobacter sp. YD4
GGGTGTGTGGTACGGGGTTGTTGTTTGAGAACTACATAGTGGACGCGAGCATCTTTTATAAGAAGCAATTTCCAAGAATATGAACCTGGATCTGGCTGCGCTCGATGATGACTGCCCCTTGTTGGGTGGTGTTGTTGTGGTGTGGTTGGTTTCTGTGGTTCTCTCGAAATTACTCCTTGATCTTTTGTGGTCAAGTTTTTAAGAGCACACGGTGGATGCCTTGGCATTAGGAGCCGAAGAAGGACGTAGGAATCTGCGATAAGCCTGGGGGAGTCGATAACCGGACTGTGATCCCAGGGTGTCCGAATGGGGAAACCCCGCCAGGGGCGCGAGTTGCCTGGTGACCCGCATCTGAACACATAGGGTGCGTGGAGGGAACGCGGGGAAGTGAAACATCTCAGTACCCGCAGGAAGAGAAAACAATAGTGATTCCGTTAGTAGTGGCGAGCGAACGCGGATCAGGCTAAACCGTTCCATGTGTGATAGCCGGCGGGCGTTGCATGGTCGGGGTTGTGGGACTTTCCGTTCTGTCTCTGCCGGGACAGTGGGGTGAGAGCGTGGGCATAGGTGAACGGTCTTGAAAGGCCGGCCAGAGAGGGTGTGAGCCCCGTAACCGAAATGCTTGTCACGCCGCCTGGAGAGTATCCCAAGTAGCACGGGGCCCGAGAAATCCCGTGCGAATCTGTCAGGACCACCTGATAAGCCTAAATACTCCCTAATGACCGATAGCGGACCAGTACCGTGAGGGAAAGGTGAAAAGTACCCCGGGAGGGGAGTGAAACAGTACCTGAAACCGTGTGCTTACAATCCGTCGGAGCAGCCTTGTAGTTGTGACGGCGTGCCTTTTGAAGAATGAGCCTGCGAGTTAGTGTTACGTCGCGAGGTTAACCCGTGTGGGGAAGCCGTAGCGAAAGCGAGTCTGAATAGGGCGTTGCAGTGGCGTGATCTAGACCCGAAGCGAAGTGATCTACCCATGGCCAGGTTGAAGCGACGGTAAGACGTCGTGGAGGACCGAACCCACTTCAGTTGAAAATGGAGGGGATGAGCTGTGGGTAGGGGTGAAAGGCCAATCAAACTTCGTGATAGCTGGTTCTCCCCGAAATGCATTTAGGTGCAGCGTTGCGTGTTTCTTATCGGAGGTAGAGCTACTGGATGGCTAATGGGCCCTACAAGGTTACTGACGTCAGCCAAACTCCGAATGCCGGTAAGTGAGAGCGCAGCAGTGAGACTGTGGGGGATAAGCTTCATAGTCGAGAGGGAAACAGCCCAGACCACCAACTAAGGCCCCTAAGCGTGTGCTAAGTGGGAAAGGATGTGGAGTTGCGAAGACAACCAGGAGGTTGGCTTAGAAGCAGCCATCCTTAAAAGAGTGCGTAATAGCTCACTGGTCAAGTGATTCCGCGCCGACAATGTAGCGGGGCTCAAGTACACCGCCGAAGTTGTGGCATTCAGATTTTTGCTAAGCCCTTGTGGTTCAGGCGTCTGGATGGGTAGGGGAGCGTCGTGTGGGCAGTGAAGTCGCGGTGTAAACCAGCGGTGGAGCCTACACGAGTGAGAATGCAGGCATGAGTAGCGAAAGACGGGTGAGAAACCCGTCCGCCGAATGATCAAGGGTTCCAGGGTCAAGCTAATCTGCCCTGGGTAAGTCGGGACCTAAGGCGAGGCCGACAGGCGTAGTCGATGGACAACGGGTTGATATTCCCGTACCGGCGAAAAACCGCCCATGTTGAACAGGGGATACTAACCGCCCGAGACCTGCCCGATCACCCTTGTGGTGTGAGGGTTTTGGTGGAGCGCGGGACCGAAACCTGGGAGGCAAGCGTATTAACAGGTGTGACGCAGGAAGGTAGCCGGGCCGGGCGATGGTTGCCCCGGTCTAAGGATGTAGGGCGAACGGTAGGCAAATCCGCTGTTCATGATGCCTGAGACCCGATGGGACCCCCGTATGGGGGGATCCGGTGATCCTATGCTGCCGAGAAAAGCATCGACGCGAGGTTTTAGCCGCCCGTACCCCAAACCGACACAGGTGATCAGGTAGAGAATACTAAGGCGATCGAGAGAATTATGGTTAAGGAACTCGGCAAAATGCCCCCGTAACTTCGGGAGAAGGGGGGCCCCTATCGTGATGGACACTAGCTGTCCGGAGCGTGGCGGGGCCGCAGAGACCAGGGGGAAGCGACTGTTTACTAAAAACACAGGTCCGTGCGAAGTCGCAAGACGATGTATACGGACTGACTCCTGCCCGGTGCTGGAAGGTTAAGAGGACCGGTTAGCCGCAAGGCGAAGCTGAGAATTTAAGCCCCAGTAAACGGCGGTGGTAACTATAACCATCCTAAGGTAGCGAAATTCCTTGTCGGGTAAGTTCCGACCTGCACGAATGGAGTAACGACTTCCCCGCTGTCTCAACCATAAACTCGGCGAAATTGCAGTACGAGTAAAGATGCTCGTTACGCGCAGCAGGACGGAAAGACCCCGAGACCTTTACTATAGTTTGGTATTGGTGTTCGGAGTGGCTTGTGTAGGATAGGTGGGAGACGTTGAAGCCCGGACGCCAGTTCGGGTGGAGTCATCGTTGAAATACCACTCTGGTCACTTTGGACATCTAACTTCGGCCCGTAATCCGGGTCAGGGACAGTGCCTGATGGGTAGTTTAACTGGGGCGGTTGCCTCCTAAAAAGTAACGGAGGCGCCCAAAGGTTCCCTCAGCCTGGTTGGCAATCAGGTGTCGAGTGTAAGTGCACAAGGGAGCTTGACTGTGAGAGAGACATCTCGAGCAGGGACGAAAGTCGGGACTAGTGATCCGGCGGTACATTGTGGAATGGCCGTCGCTCAACGGATAAAAGGTACCTCGGGGATAACAGGCTGATCTTGCCCAAGAGTCCATATCGACGGCATGGTTTGGCACCTCGATGTCGGCTCGTCGCATCCTGGGGCTGGAGTAGGTCCCAAGGGTTGGGCTGTTCGCCCATTAAAGCGGTACGCGAGCTGGGTTTAGAACGTCGTGAGACAGTTCGGTCCCTATCCGCTGCGCGCGCAGGAAATTTGAGAAGGGCTGTCCTTAGTACGAGAGGACCGGGACGGACGAACCTCTGGTGTGTCAGTTGTACTGCCAAGTGCACCGCTGATTAGCTACGTTCGGATGGGATAACCGCTGAAAGCATCTAAGCGGGAAGCTCGCTTCAAGATGAGATTTCCATACACC
>NZ_JAUHHD010000011.1 GCF_030410515.1 Arthrobacter sp. YD4
GCTAAGACCCACAGCGCCGATGGTACTGCACCCGGGAGGGTGTGGGAGAGTAGGTCACCGCCGGAACATCATTTAGGTCGAGAGCCTCCAACCACCAGGTTGGAGGCTCTCCCACTTTAACCAGCGCTCCAGTTACTGCCTCGCGGGGTCCGCCCTGGCCCCGGCTTCGCGCCGGCCGCCGTTGAACCGGCGCCGGTGCAGCCATGCCAGGACCTCGACCAACACCCCGCCACCCAGACCCGACCCCAGCGCGGCCAGCAGCAGCGGCTGCGGCGGCCAGCCGAGAATGAAGAAGTCCTGGGCCAGCGGCACTCCCAGCAGGACGACCAGCGCGGCGGCCATCGCCGCGAGCACACTCAGCCGGCGGGCGTTCAGGGGCCGCGCCACGGCACTGAGGATCCACAATCCGACGATGGACAGGGTCAGGACCGCCGCCGAGCGAAGGTCCTCCGCACGAGGCGCCGGACCCGCCGTCGTCGACGCCGCCGTGACCGCAATCAATGAGGCTGTGACGATCAGCCCCGCCGGCACCGAGAACCACAGCGAACGCCGCAGGAAGCCGGCACGGTAGCGGCGGGCGTTGGGCATCAGGGCCAGGAAGAAGGCGGGGATCCCGATGGTGAGTCCGTCGGTGAAGGACAGCTGGCGGGGCAGGAACGGGAAGGGCCACTGCAGCAGCGCGAAGCTCGAGGCGATAGCCACGGCGTAGGCCGTCTTGCTGAGGAACAGGCTGGAGACGCGTTCGATGTTGGCAATGACGCGCCGGCCCTCGGCTACCACCTCTGGCAGCCGGTCGAAGCGGCCGTCCATGAGCACCAAACGGGCCACGGCCTTGGTGGCCGGCGACGCCGAGTTTACGGCAATGCCAAGGTCCGCGGTCTTCAGGGCGAGGGCATCGTTGACGCCGTCCCCGGTCATGGCGACCGTGTGCCCGTTCCGCTGGAGGGCGGCCACCATGTCCCGCTTCTGGTGGGGGCTGACCCTGCCGAACACCGTGTTTGCCTCCATCACCTCCGCGAGCCGTTCCGGATCCTCCGGCAGGGTCCGGGCATCCACGCCGTGCGGAACCGTCAGCCCCACCCGGCGGGCTATGGCGGCAACCGTTCCGGGCTCGTCGCCGGAGATGATCTTCACCGTCACGCCCTCCGCCCGGAAGTACTCCAAGGTGGTTGCGGCCTCTGGCCGGGGCTGTTCCCGGAAGGTCAGCAGCGCCACGGGGCGCACGGCTGCCGGCAGCGCGCCGTCGTCTGTTCCCTGCGGGGGCAGGGCGGATGCCTGGGCGAGGAGGAGGGTGCGGAGCCCGCCGGCGGCGAGGTCCCCGGCCCGGTGGAGGGCGGCGGCCGCAGTGTCCGGGGCGTCCCCCGCCGACGCTGGCTTGCCGGCCGACTGTTCACCTGCCCCGCTACCTGGGGCGAGGAGGACGTCGGGGGCGCCAAGGACCCAGGTCGAGGTGTTGCCGGTGCCGGCGTCGAACGTGGCGCCGCTCCACTTGCGGGCGGAAGAGAACGGGACGTAGGACACGGAGCGGAAGCCGCCGTCGTCCTCGAAGGCGAGCTCCATGCTGCGCGCGGTCGCATTAGCCTCCGGTTCGGAGGCGAACCAGCCCAGCGCGTGCTCCCAACCCGGCGGCGGTTCCGGCAGCAACTGGTGGACGGCGTCGAACCTGAGGCCGCCTTCGGTGAGGGTGCCGGTCTTGTCCAGACAGAGGACATCCACCCTCGCCAATCCTTCGACGGCGGCGAGCTCCTGGATCAGGACCTTGTGCGCGGCCAGGCGGAGACCGCCGACGGCGAAGGCCACACTGGTCAGCAGCACGAGACCCAAGGGGACCATGGCGATCACGCTGGCGATCACGCCGACGACGGCCGGTACCCATGCCCCGTCGAGGGTCACGGACTGCCGGCCGCCCCTGGCCTGCAGCTCCCCGGCAGCCACCAGTACGGCCACGGGCAGGATGGCCCAGGCGATCCAGCGGAGGACACGGTTCAGGCTGTTGCGGATCTCGGACTGCACCAGGGAGAAACGCCGCGCATCCGCTGTCATCCGGCTGGAGAACGATTCCGCCCCCACCCGCACCACCCGGGCGTGGCCCCTTCCGGCAACCACCAGGGATCCGGACAACACCTCAGACCCGGTGGCCTTGTCCACGGGGTCGGACTCACCCGTCAGCAGGGATTCGTCCGCCTCGAGCCCCGAGGACTCAATCACCTCCGCATCGGCGGTCACCTGGTCGCCTGCCCGGAGGATCAGGACGTCATCCCGCACCACCTCCGCGGTGGGAATCACTGACGGCAGGCCATCACGCAGGACCCGCGCCTGTGGGGCATCGAGGATTGCCAACCGGTCCAGGGAGCGCTTGGCACGGAACTCCTGTACGACGCCGATCACCGCGTTGCCGGCGGCCGCGAGACCGAATAGCGCGTCCTGCCACCGGCCCAGCAACAGCAGGATCAGGAAGCTGCCCCCGACGATGGCATTGAAGAGCGTGAGGACGTTGGCTTTGAAGATCTCCCAGAGAGTGCGGCTGGACCGGTCCTGCACTTTGTTGTCCAGACCCCGCTCCACGCGGTCCGCCACCTCGTGGCGATTCAGGCCGGGTCCGGGGGGAGCGGGCACACGCGCAGCCAGCGTTCCTGTCTCCTGGTGCCGGCGTTCTGCCCTCACACCCCGATGGTAGACGCAGCGGACGTCGGAGTGACGCAGCATACAGGAGGTCGTTTCCCGACGACTGGGTTTTCGATGGCCCCGCTGGGGCACTGCAAGGGCCGAAAGTCCGCGGGTTTCCAGTGTTTTCCTCGGGCGGGGAGGGCCCTTTGGCCCGGGTTTGCAGACGCGCCTATCGGGGTGTATTGTTTTCTAAGTCGCCGCGAGGGAGACCAGCCGAGAGGCCGGTTACCGGAGGCGGACAAACCCCCAAAAACTACAAGACCAAAATCTTGGACATTCTAATGACCACTATTTTTGGCCGGGGCTGATGCATCTCCTGAATCTGGTTCGAGAAAATCGAATTTGCTTCGGAGGAGGACATCGGGTAGGTTTGAAAAGTTGCTCCGGAGCGAGTCATGACCTTGATTGGGTTGTGGTGGTGCCGGGTGTGTCTGTTGTTTGAGAACTCAATAGTGTGCCAAGTTTGTTGATACCGATTATTTTATTGATTGGTTGAAATTGCCGAATCGTGCCGCCCCTGTGGTGTGGTTTGGTGTTTTAGCTGGTTTCAAATTTTGTGCAGCATGTTGTCGCCGTTTTCCCGGTGGCGCGTGTTGTGTCTG
>NZ_JAUHHD010000012.1 GCF_030410515.1 Arthrobacter sp. YD4
GGAAACACCGCACAAAACTTCCAAGGCGGCCGCATCGACTCGTCCCCCACCACCGGCACCAAAACCACCCTCACCCGATGACCCACCCACAACACAAATTCACGCCCCATCGCCGGCCCCAGCCAACGACCTCGGGTGCTTTGAAGGAACACATGAATCGCAAACGGTTTACCGCCGCTCTCGCAGGTGCTTTGCTGGTCTCGGCGTCATCGCTGACATTCGGAGCGGCAGCACCGGGGCTGGCCTCGGAACCGACGGATTCGTCAACGACCATCAGTACTCCCACGGCGACCAGTTCGCCGTCCGTCGGATCCTCATCCGCCCCTACGAATCAGACCGTTGCAACCCCCACTGCAACGGCGACAGCTACTGACACGTCCACCGGTTCGGGCACGAGCATCCCGGTTCAGGGACCCACCCCGGAGCCTCCGGTACCCGAACAGACCGGCGGCGCACCTACCAGCGTCCATGTCTTCCAAACCCCGCCATTGGAAGGCGCTAAGGGTGCGTCGGCTAGGACTCTTGGTACAGAGTCATACTCATTGGCCAGGACAGGCAATATCAAAGTCCGGCTGGTCACTGTGCAGCTAACCGACGTCAAAGCCAATATTTCCATGGACTCTGCGGTCTCCGCCGTTCAGGCGACCAGCAACTACTGGGCAACCATGTCGAACGGCCGGCTCAGCATGAGCGTTGCCAGTACCGAGACATTCAACAGTCGCAGTGCCTCCTCAACGCAGCGGTACTCGGACATGATGAACACGATTACCAACGAACTGGGTTGGGTGCCTAACCCCTACACGGCACTCGTGGTATTCGTATCGACTCCCACGCTTTCCGACGGCGCGTACGGCGCAGGCTGGAGCTACAACGGAACAAGCGGCCGGGTCATCATGCCTCTACCGGCCGCCCTTACCCGAAGTGTGCTCACGCACGAGTTCGGTCACGTCCTCGGGCTGATGCACGCCAACAGCCTCCAGTGCGGCAGTGGCGCCCAGGATGTGGCGACAAACAGTGACGGTACCTTTGCTGACCCGTCCTGCAGCATCAGGGAGTACGGCGACAGCATGGACCTCATGGGGGTTTCCCAGTCCTCCCAGCCCACAATCAGCTCGACACTGTGGGAGTACGGCGGCTTTGGAACCGGCCGAGAAGTCCGGGACCTTGGCAAAGCCGGAAATAGCACCGCCTACACCCTCACCGCATGGAGTGGCACGGCCGATGGCCGTGCTGTGAAGTTCACGGATCCGGTAAGTGGGGAGGTCTACTACCTGGAGTTGCGGCTGCCTGTCGGCTATGACGCTGCGACCGCCGTCAACGGCAATCGCGGAGTGAAAATCGTGCAGCAACTCGGGGCAGGGTCCCTCATCCTCATGCCAGACTCCCACCCCTTCGCCGGTTACTACAGCACGCGGCACGCGTGGCAAGCGGGAGAGGTATTCACGACTCACGCGGGGACGCGGGTGACCGTCAATTGGATCTCAGGTACCGCCGCGGGTGTGACGATTGAGTCGACGGCGGCCATGGCCGTCAAGGCGATTGCTGATGTGGCGGCTGTTTCTCCCGGGCTTGGTAAGTCGGTTTCGGGTTTGAAGACCGGGTTGCGGGGAGGTGTTTCGCAGGGGTTTGAGAACGGTGCGATTTATTGGACTGC
>NZ_JAUHHD010000013.1 GCF_030410515.1 Arthrobacter sp. YD4
GGGCGGTTTCTAGTGGTCGTTGCAACACTGCTGGTGGCTAGGTAGCTAGTAGTAAATCACGCAGACGCTCGGCCGGGGTATCCCAGCCGAGCGTTTTGCGTGGGCGGCCGTTGAGTTCCTGGGCGACGTGTTCGAGGTCTTCGGGACCGTAGACGGAGAGGTCCGTGCCTTTGGGGAAGTACTGGCGGAGGAGCCCGTTGGTGTTCTCGTTCGAGCCGCGTTGCCATGGGCTGGCCGGGTCGCAGAAGTAGACCTGCATGCCGGTGGCCATGGTGAAGGATTTGTGTCCTGCCATTTCCGCACCTTGGTCCCAGGTCAGGGACCCGCGCAGGTGCTCCGGGAGGGTCGTCATGGTTTTGATGAGTCCGTCGCGGACGGTTTCGGCGGTGTGGTCCCCAGGCAGGTGGACGAGCAGGACGTAGCGGGTGGTGCGTTCGACCAGGGTGCCGATCGCTGACTGGTTCAGCGCACCGGTGATGAGATCTCCCTCCCAGTGGCCCGGCACGGCCCGGTCCTCGATCTCGGGTGGGCGCTCGGAGATCATGATCATCGGGTCCACGAACCGGTGCCGGCGTTCGTCGTCTTTGCGGTGGGGTTTGCGGCGTGCCCGTCCGGTCCGAAGCGCGTTAGCGAGTTCACGGCGAAGGCCGCCGCGGCCTTGAAGGTAGAGCGCTTGGTAAATGGTTTCGTGGGACACGCGCATCTCCTGATCATGGGGAAAGTCTTTGATCAAAGTGTTGCTGATCTGTTCCGGAGACAACCGCAGGGCCAGTTTGGCTTCGACGCGGGCGCGCAGCCTGGGTATGGTGAGCAGCTTGCGTTCCTTTGGACGGGGACGCCGGCTGGCGGCCTTCCGTTGAGCTGCATAGGGCTGGTATCCGCCTCCGGGTGAGCTGTTGCGGGTGATCTCCCGGCTGACCGTCGAAGGCGCCCGTCCCAGCACTGTGGCGATGGTTCGCAGGGACGCCCCGCTGGCGCTGAGGTCGCGGATCGATTCGCGTTCCTGCAGCGACAGGAATCGGGCATCCAGCGGCTTGTCCAGGGCCGCGATGCGGGGAAAGGGGGCGGTGCCGGCGGCGGCATCCTCGCTGAGAACAGTCTTCACACCCCGTGTGTAGTCGACCGTCACACCGTTTGGATAGATCCGCCCGTTCTTGATCTTGCGGACCCCTTTGTCCCAGCCTTCGGCGGTTCGCAGGTGCACACCCACGTCCCGGGCGGCCGCCCGCAAGCCCACCCCGGATTGTCGCAAGCGGAGAAACTCCGCGCGTCCCGGATGCACCGGCCGTTTACTCTTCAGACCCTTTTTCCGCACCCACCGAAAGCAGGTATCTCTGCTGAAGCCAAGTTCGGCGGCGGCAACGGTGACACTGCCCGAACGGTCGAATGCAACAAAAAATGCTGCTTTCTCCTGATCCGAGTACCTCCGATGGCACTTCGATTCACCACTTAAACGCGACACGGTCGTTGCAACTCCCAATAACGGGTGTTGCAACGACCGCTAGAAGCCGCC
>NZ_JAUHHD010000002.1:0-41408 GCF_030410515.1 Arthrobacter sp. YD4
AACAAAAAATGCTGCTTTCTCCTGATCCGAGTACCTCCGATGGCACTTCGATTCACCACTTAAACGCGACACGGTCGTTGCAACTCCCAATAACGGGTGTTGCAACGACCGCTAGAAGCCGCCCTTGGGGGTGGACGGCCGCCGTCGACGTTTCCGGGGAACTTCCGGGGCTACTTCTTGCCCTGGTTCGCCACGGCCTTGATGGACTCGGCCGCGGCCTCCGGGTCGAGGTAGGTTCCGCCCGGGTTCAGTGGCTTGAAGTCCTCGTCGAGGTCGTAGACCAGCGGGATGCCGGTGGGGATGTTCAGGCCGGCGATGTCCTCGTCGCTGATCCCGTCCAGGTGCTTGACCAGGGCGCGCAGGGAGTTACCGTGGGCGGTGACCAGCACGGTCTTTCCGGCCTTCAGGTCTTCCTTGATGTCCGATTCCCAGTACGGCAGGAGGCGGACCAGGACGTCCTTGAGGCATTCGGTACGGGGCATCTCGTCGCCGAGATCCTTGTACCGCGGGTCGCCCACCTGGGAGAACTCGGAGTCATCGGCCAGGGGCGGCGGCGGGGTGTCGTAGGACCGGCGCCAGGTCATGAACTGCTCCTCGCCGTACTCGGCCAGGGTCTGGGCCTTGTCCTTGCCCTGCAGCGCACCGTAGTGGCGCTCGTTCAGGCGCCAGTCACGCTTGACGTCGATCCAGCCGCGGTCCGCCTTGTCGAGGGCCAGGTTGGCGGTGTTGATGGCCCGCTTCAGGCGCGAGGTGTAGAGGATGTCCGGGAGGACGTCGTTCTCCACGAGCAACTCGCCGCCGCGCACCGCCTCGGCACGTCCCTGGTCGTTCAGGTCCACGTCCACCCAGCCGGTGAACAGATTCTTGGCGTTCCATTCGCTGTGCCCGTGGCGCAGCAGGATCAGCTTGTAAGTCATGGTTGTCATCCTAGCCGAGGCCCCGGCGGAGGCGCCGTCCGTTACACCGGGGCTTCCGCGCCCGGGCTACTGCGCCCGGCCTGCCCGCCGGAGGCTAGGGTTAAGCCGTGGTGCAGAAGGCGGAGCGGGTAGCGTCCCCCGGACCCCGGGGCGGAACACGCGCCGGGCGGCCGGTCGGCAACGTGACCCGCGGCACCACCAACCCGAACCGGATGCGCCGGGTGGACAGGTGGCTGGCCGGGCCGCAGGCGTGGCGGCTGCGCACCGCGGCCGACCCCCTGGTGGTGGACCTAGGCTACGGGGCCTCCCCCGCCACCGCCGTCGAACTTTTCCAGCGGCTCTCCGCCGTCCGCCCGGATGTCCGCCTGGTGGGCATCGAGATCGAACCGGAGCGGGTCCGCCAGGCGAAGGCGCTGGAACGGCCCGGTCTGAGCTTCCAACTGGGCGGCTTCGAGCTGCCGGTGCCCGGCCGGCCCGTGCTGGTGCGGGCCTTCAACGTGCTCCGCCAGTATGAGGAGGCCGACGTCCCGGCGATCTGGCGCTTGGTCCAAGACCGGCTGGCTCCCGGCGGACTCTTCGTCGACGGCACCTGCGACGAGATCGGGCGGAACGTCACCTGGGTGGCGCTCGACGCAAGGGGTCCGATCAGTCTGGGACTGTCCCTGCGCTTCGGCTCCGTGGAACTGCCCTCCGAGATTGCCGAACGTCTCCCGAAGGCCCTGATCCACCGTAACGTCCCCGGCGAGAAGGTGCACACCTTTCTGCAGGCGCTGGACAAGGCCTGGCTGGAGGCGGCACCGCTGGCTTCCTTCGGGCACCGGCAGCGCTGGGTGACGGCGTGCCGCTCGCTCCGGGAGGCTGGCTGGCCCGTGCTTGACGGGCCGTCCCGCTGGCGGCTGGGGGAACTGTCCGTGGCATGGGCCGCGGTAGCCCCCGACGGATTACCGGCCGCGGAGGGCGGCCGCCGGGGTCACCAGGGGCCGTAAGGGCCCATATTGCGGCTGCCGCCGCGGCCGGCGTCGCGGACGGCCGGACGGACGTCCGCGAGGTAAACGGAGGCCGCGGTGACGGCCGCGAGGCCGAACAGACCCAGCGGGCCAAAGAAGCCACCGCCGCCGCCCAGCAGGGACAGCAGGCCGATGGCCAGGGCGCCGCCGGTGAGGGCGAGCCAGAAGGTCTTGGTGCGCTTGGACATGGCCTCGAACGCGTTGGGCTTGTGCCGCAGGCAGTCGAAGAAAGCCCACACCTCGAGCCCCAGGGCCACCAGGGCGAGGAGGAAGTAGATTCCCCTGTCGGCAAAGTCAATCAGCAAGCGTCCGTCCATGTCCCCAGCCTAACCGTCCAACGTGGCGAGGGCCTGCTCCAAATCGGCCCACAGGTCCTCGACATTTTCGATCCCGACGCTGAGGCGTACCAGATTCTCCGGCACGCTGAGCGGCTCGGCGGTGTGCCGGCGCCGCCGTTCGATCAGGGATTCCACCCCGCCAAGGGAGGTGGCGGGCAGCCAGAGCCGCAGGCCGGTGATCATCCGGTCCGCCGCGTCCGCGCCGCTCAGCCCGGCCGCCGGGGCCATTTCGATGCAGAGGATCGAGCCGAAGCCCGTCATCTGCTCCTTGGCCCGCTGGTGGCCGGGGTCCGTGGGAAGTCCCGGATACCGGATGCTGCCCACCCGGGGATGACGGGCCAGACGCTCCGCGAGGATGGCGGCGGATGCCTGCGACCGTTCGATCCGGAGCGCCAAGGTGCGCAGTCCGCGCAGCGCCAGCCAGGCCTCGAACGGCCCGGCGATCCCGCCGTGGATGGTGCGGTGGTGCAGCAGGCGGGCGTGCAACGCCTCATCCGAAGTCACCAGGGCGCCGAGGACGACGTCGGAGTGCCCGGCGAGGTACTTGGTCACCGAGTGCAGCACGACGTCGGAGCCCAGGGAGAGCGGCTGTTGCACCAGCGGGGTGGAGAAGGTGTTGTCCGTGATGACGATCGCCCCGGCGTCGTGGGCGGCGGCGGTGAGGGCGCGGATGTCCGCGACGCCGAGCATCGGGTTGGTGGGGCTCTCCAGCCAGAGCACGCTGGCCAGTTTGCCCTGGGCGGGCGCCAGCTGGGCCAGGACGGCGTCAGTGTCCGCGATGTCCACGGTCCGCAGTTCCAGCACCCCGGCCTCGGCCAGTTCGGTGGCCATCACCAGGGATCCGGCGTAGCTGTGCGAGGGCATCACCAGCACGCCCTCCGGCGGGACCAGGGAGAGCGCCGAACTGACGGCCGCAAGCCCGGAGGCGTAGAGCAGCCCGGGCAGTGAGGCTCCCTCCAGCTGCGCCAGGGCCTCCTCGAACGGGTCCCAGGTGGGGTTGGAGTACCGGCCGTAGCCGCGGTCGCCGGGGCCCAGCGGCCCGGTGCCGAAGTAGGTGGAGGACAGCACCAGCGGCGGGTTGACCGGGGCGTCGCGTTCGCGCGGCGGACGGCCCGCCGCGACCACGACGGTTTCGGCGGACAGCGCGGCGGCCTGATCTTCGGAGAGACTCATGCTGACAGGGTACGTGGGGCGGCGCGGGACCCGCAGGGCGTTACGGCGCACCAGCAGAGTGTCCGTGGTTGTCGGTACGCTAGAGCAGTGACTTCCCAGACTCCCGGCCCTGCCCGCGGGCCGTTCCCCGGCCTGCTGATCGCCTTCGAAGGCGGCGACGGCGCCGGCAAGTCCACGCAGGCGGCCGCGCTGGCCGCGGCGCTGGAGTCACGCGGCCTCACCGTCCTGCGCACCCGGGAGCCCGGGGGCACCCCGATCGGCGAGAAGCTGCGCTCCCTTGTGCTTGACCACGGTCACGGCGAGATCGACGGCCGGACCGAGGCGCTGATTTTCGCCGCCTCCCGCGCCGCCCACGCCGAGCAGGTCCTGCGGCCGGCCCTGGAACGCGGCGACGTGGTCCTGACCGACCGTTACATCGACTCCTCCGTCGCCTACCAGGGCGCCGGACGGCACCTGGGCACGGACCGGGTGCGCGGGATCAACGAGTGGGCCACCGCCGGGCTCTGGCCGGACCTGACCGTCCTGCTCGACGTCGACCCCGCGGACGGGCGCCGCCGCCGCACCGCCGGGGATGCAGCCGAGGACCGGCTCGAATCCGAGGCGGACGACTTCCACGCCCGGATCCGCGGCGCCTTCCTCGAGCTCGCGGCGGCGCGGCCGGGCCAGTATCTGGTCCTGGACGCGCACCTGCCGGTCGAGGAGCTGTCGGCGAAAATCCTGGGCCGGGTGGACGCGCTGCTGTCGCTCCGGCAAGGCAGCTCGGCATGAGTGTCTGGGATGACCTGCAGGGCCAGCCCGCCGTCGTCGACCAGCTCCGGCAGGCCGCGGAGGGCGAGGGCCTGACCCACGCCTGGCTCTTCACGGGGCCGCCGGGATCCGGCCGCTCCAACGCCGCCAAGGCCTTCGCCGCGGCCCTGAACTGCGACCAGGACGACATCACCCGCCGCGGCTGCGGGCAGTGCCACGCCTGCCAGACGATCGTCGGCGAGACGCACTCGGACGTGACGTTCGTGCGCACCGAGAAGGTCACCATCACCATCGACGAGGCCCGCGAACTGGTGTCCACCGCCGGGAACCGGCCGTCCTCGGCGCGGTGGCGGATCATCGTGGTGGAAGACGCGGACCGGATGGCGGAGCGGACCACCAACGTGCTGCTCAAGGCCATCGAGGAACCCACCCCGCGGACCATCTGGATGCTCTGCGCCCCCTCCCCCGCGGACGTGCTGGTGACCATCCGGTCCCGCTGCCGCCCCGTGGCCCTGCGGCTGCCGCCCGCGGCCGACGTCGCCGCCCTCCTGGTCAGCCGGGACGGGATCGCCCCCGACGTCGCCGAGCGCGCCGCCCGCGCCGCGCAGAGCCACGTGGGGATCGCCCGCCGCCTGGCCCGGGACCCGGACGCCAGGCAGCGCCGGCTGGACACGGTCCGGTTCCCGCTGCATCTGCGCGGGGTCACCGCCGCCGTCATGATGGCGGACAAGCTGGTGAAGATCGCCACGGAGGAGGCCGCCAGCTCCAACGAGGAGCGCGACGCCGCCGAGAAGGCCGCGCTGCTGGCCACCCTGGGCGCCCCCGAGAGCGGCCCGCTGCCGCCGGCGATGCGCGGCCAGGTCAAACAGCTGGAGGATGACCAGAAGCGGCGTGCCAAGCGCTCCATCACGGACTCGCTGGACCGCACGCTGACGGACCTCCTGTCCTTCTACCGCGACGTGCTGATCATTCAGATGGGCAACGCCGTGGACCTGGTCAACCTCGAACTCCGCGATGAACTCCAGGAATTCGCCGGCCGCTCCATCCCGGAGGTGACGCTGGGGCGGATGGATGCCATCAACACCGCCCGGCAACGGATCACCACCTCCAATGTCGCTCCCCTGCTGGCGGTTGAGTCCATGGCCGCCAGCCTCATCTGACCCCCAGCTTCTGTCCCGCTCTTTTACGTTGTCTGTCCCGAGGAGAACCGCATGACGTCAGCACCATCCCGGCCCGCCGGCAGCCGACCCCCGTGGTCCGGCCTGCGCTCGGCCGGCGCCCTGGCACTGGGCCTGGTGCTGGCCCTGGTGCTCTCGTCCTGCACGCTGTTCGGGTCGGGCAACAACCAGTCCTCCGCCGCCCCCGCGTCCGCGGATCCGTCCATCGCGGCCGCGGCTCCGGCGGAACTGCGCAGCTTCTACACCCAACAGCTGACCTGGTCCCGGTGCGAGGGTGACTTCCAGTGCGCCAAGGTCAAGGTCCCGGTGGACTACAGCAAGCCCGACGGCGGCAGCATCGAGCTCGCCATCCTGAAGCTGGCGGCCAAGGGCGGCAACAAGAAGGGCAGCCTCCTGGTCAACCCGGGCGGCCCCGGCGGGTCCGGCGTCGACTTCGTGCGGGATGCCGGCGCCACGAACATCTCCGACAAGGTCCGGGCGAACTACGACGTCATCGGCTTCGACCCGCGCGGGGTCAAACGTTCCGCACCCGTCACCTGCCTCACCGACCAGGAGCGCGACGCCAGCCGCGCAAAGGTCTACAAGCTGGACACCGACGCCGGTCTGGCCGACGCCCTCGCGGACAACAAGGCCATCGCCGCTGAGTGCGCGGAGAAGACCGGCCCGGTGCTGGGCCACGTGGACACCGTCAGCGCCGCCAAGGACATGGACGTGCTGCGCGGAGTGCTCAACGACGCGAAGCTGAACTACCTGGGCTACTCCTACGGCACGTTCCTGGGCTCCACCTACGCCTCCCTGTTCCCGAACAACGTGGGCCGGATGGTGCTGGACGGGGCCCTTGACCCGTCGCTGAACTACGAGGAGCTGACCGCCGGCCAGGCGAAGGCGTTCGAGAAGGCGATCCGCGCTTACGTGACGCACTGCCTGCAGAACAGCGGTTGCCCCTTCAGCGGCAGCGCGGACGACGCCATCCGGGAGATCCAGGACATCATCGCGTCCGTGGAGGCCAGCCCGAAGACCGCCAAGGACGGCCGGGTGGTCAACGCCTCGATGTTCGTCAGCGGCTTCATCCTGCCGTTCTACAACGACGACAACTGGCCGCTGCTGACCCAGGCACTGGACAGCGCCAAGAAGGGCGATGTCTCCCCCATGCTGCGGCTCTCCGACTTCGGCGCGGACCGGGAACCGAACGGTACCTACTCGGCGAACTCCACCTTTGCCTTCACCGCCGTCAACTGCCTGGACTACCCGATGGACGCCGACACCGCCGAGATGCGGGCCGAGGACCAGCGCCTCCGCCAGCTCTCCCCCACCCTGGGCTACTACTTCGCCTACGGCGCCACCAGCTGCAAGGACTGGCCGTACAAGAGCCAGCGCACCCCCGCGCCGGTGCAGTACAAGGGCTCCACGGACATCGTGGTCATCGGCACCACCGGGGACCCGGCGACGCCGGTGGAGTGGGCCGGTTCGCTGCGGAAGCAGCTGGGCAAGGCCTCGCTGCTGACCTGGAAAGGTGAGGGCCACACCGCCTACGGCCGGTCCAACAGCTGCATCGGCAACGCCGTGGACGGGTACCTCGTGGACGGCAAAACCCCGGCGGACAACACCGTCTGCTAGGGCCCTTCCGGGGCCGCGTCCGCGCCCGTTCCGGTCATTTTGACCCGGGCGCGGACCCTCCATTACAGTTGACTCTTGCATGATCCGCCCGGTCCGCCGGAGGCTCACGCGGTGCTTCCTTAGCTCAGTCGGTAGAGCGTTTCACTCGTAATGAAAAGGTCATCAGTTCGATTCTGATAGGAAGCTCGAAAAGAACCCCGCGCATTCCGAGGAATGCGCGGGGTTTTGTCTTTTAAGCCGGGTTCCGCGGAGGCCGTCCCGTTGTCCCTAGACGCAGTTCGGCTGGAACGCCGGGTCGGCCGGCTGTCCCGCAGGACGTCCCAGCGCGTTGGAGACCAACCGCTGGACGACGGGGTCATTGGGTGTTTGATCGTGCTCGATCGGGTCTGCCGGGCACTTGTCCTGGACGGTGATGTTGGTGACCTTCTCCGCAGGACCTGCCAGGAACTGGCTCCGGTAGGGCGTGACGACCTCGTCGTGGGTCGTGGAGATCACCGTGTACGCCGGACCGGGGAGGGTGTCACCGAGTGAATTCAGCTTGGTGAGGAACGCCGAACCCGCCTGCTGATCGGAGCAGGCCTGGCAGTTGGATCCGCCGGCCGTCGTCGCGGAGGGCAGGCCGCCCGGGGTGGGGGTGATCAAACCCTGCGTTCCGTGATTGGACGGTGCGATGCCCACGAGCGCGTTGACCTTTTTTGGCGCCGTCGAGGAAGCCCATATAGTAGCGGGGCATCATGCCGCCCTGGCTATGTCCCACGAGGTCAACTTTCTCCGCTCCGGTGGAGGCGAGCACGGCGTCAACAAATGGCGCGAGTTGGGCGGCGGAGTCGGCAATGGGGCCCGTCGCATCGACGCCGTTCGTGGAACCGTAGTTGAGGGAGTACACGCAGTACCCTTCACTCTTGAGCGCTGGTGCCATGCTGGCCCAGTTTTTCGCCATGCTCTCGAAGGTTCCCGGGACGAGAATCACCGGGAAGGGGTGCTCCGCGGTTGGCTTGCAGGCCCAGTCGTTGGCGCCCGGCGGGGATACCTCGACGGTGTCGGCGTGTGCCGCGGGTGACGCGATGATCGATGCGCAGAGGAGCGCCGCCGCGCCCAGCGCCCCCCGGATGGCTTTGGCTCGTTTCGAACCGGAGTGGTTTTTGCCGTCAGACATGTTGTCCTCTTCCGCTGGCCCTCATCTGCGAGGGCTTGCTTTCGTGATGTGGCTTGTCTGGCCTGGACGTGATCCGGATCACGTCTCTTTCTTCAGGCTGGCAGGATGACCGTGACGTTGTGGAGTTCTTGAACGTTCGTGCAGCGGATTCCGTTGATTTGGAGAAAAGAGTTCACCATGACGGCTTTAGCTGCACGTTTGTGCAGTATTCGGGCACGGTGTGGTCTCACAGCGCCGTTCCCCGGCGCCATTGGAAGTGGTGGTAGTCCGGCCGGGCCCATGAACCGCCCCATTCAAAGCCCAGGTCTTGCAGGATTTCCGTCAGGGGATGATCTGCGGTGAAGACTCCCGGCCGGGCGCTGCGGTCAACGTTTGAGGCGTCCGGGTACCAGATTCCGTCCTCAGCCAGGTAGGGGTTCAGCGCCGGGTTGATGTCGACAGCCAGTCCCCATGAGTGCATGGACACCCTGTCCGTGCCGGCAATCGTACGGTAATTGAAGCACGAGGTGTTGTTCGCTGCCATCGAAACGAAGTCGTCGCCCCGAAAGGGCGGCTCGTCAATGGGAATGGCCTGCTGGATGGGAAAGCCCATCCGCAGCGCCGCGGTGAAGGCCTCCAGGATCGGCGCCGCGATGATCCGGTGGACGATGAGTGTGCCCTCGTGGACGGCGTCGTCGAAGCCGAGGTGATCGAAGCTGACGGCGCGGAGATCCGACAGGGCTACCGGACAACCCTCGCGGTACGTGTGCGGGAGCATCTGTGCGTTGACGTTCTGGGCGCGGTTATCGAGAGGTCCTGGCATGGCACCATTCTGGTGGAGTCCAGGGGGACGGACCGTCTCAGTACCAGTTGTTGGACACTTCGTGGTCCCAGGCGCCGCAGGGCGACCCGTACCGGCCGGCAATGTAGCCGAGCCCCCAGGAAATCTGGGTCCGGTAGTTGGTCAGCCAGTCGGATCCGGTGGACGAATACTTCTCCGGCGGCAGGGCCTGCGCGACGCCGTAGGCCCCGCTGGAGGGGTTGGTGGCGTTGGTCATCCAGCTCGACTCCTGGTTCCAGAGCTTGACCAGGCAGCTCATCTGGTCCCCTCCCCAGCCGTGGGCGCCGAGCTGGCTGGAGGCGAACGCCTGGGCACCGGCCGGGTCGTTGACGGCGCCGCCGGGGATCTCCGGGGTCACCACCGTCGGGGCCGGCGCGGGTGCGGGGGCAGGTGTCCGCGCAGCCGCCGCAACGTTGGCCGCGGCAACGGCAGCCGCCGCTGCCGCCGCCGCAGCTTCAGCTGCTTGCCGGCGAGCTTCCTGCTGGGCCTCGTAGGCGGCCTGGGCTTCCTGCCCGGCGCGGAAATTCTGCTCAACCGCGGCGCTGGTGTCCTTGAGGGTTGCCAGCTGCGCCGTGAGGGTCCCACTGTATTTGGTTTCGACGTCGACTTTCTCCTGGGTGGCCCGCTGGGCGTCCTGCGCGGCAGTCAGCTTGGCCTGGGCATCATCGGCGAGCCGCTGGTTTTCGGCCTGCTCCACCGACTGCTGGGCATCCAGGGACGCCGCAGCCGCCTCGGCGGCGCGCGAGTTGTTGTACAGGTCCGTAGTCCGTTGGGCGACGAACTGCATGACGTCCAGCTTCTGCAGGCCGTCCTTGCTCTGCAGTGTGTCCATCACGGAGAACGGCCCGAGGTCCGTAGCGCCGCCCATGTAGTCGTGGGCGGCCAGGGCACCCGTTTGCCGGTGAAGCTTGTCGGCGGTGGCATGGGCTGCCGCGGTTTCCTCTTTCAGGGACGCCAGCTTCGCCGTCGAGGCCTCGAGGTTGTTGTGGGCAACGGCGTAGTCCAGTCCCGCCCGCACCGCCGCGGCGCCCAGGGAGGAAGCCTGTTGCTGCAACCCGTCCAGGAGGCCGTTGATCTTCCGGATCTCGGCGTCCTTCGCATCGACATTGCCCTTGGCGGCCTGGACGTCAGCCCACGAGGGGTAGCCGGATGGGGGCGCGTCGTCGGCCCCGGCAGTCGGAGCGGCGGCCACCGCGGCCAGCAGCGCGACCGTCAGTACCGCGCAGGCCTTGCCCGTCGGCACCCTCGACATGAACGTAGAACCCCACATAGGCACCAGAGCCTACTCGACGGCGCTGGGCGTCTTCAGTAAGGGCGCTACGCCGCCTAGATCTCCGGCCGGCAGGGTCCCTGGCCGAGCATCGACAGGCCCGTGAGGTCACCGGCCTGGTAGGTGGTCACGCCGATCGAGTCGGTAGGGTTCATTAGCTGCCAGGGATCCTGGACGTGGTCCAGCCCGACCACGTGGCCGAGTTCGTGTTCGATCACGCCGCGGGCCTGTGCCGGACCCTCTCGGCCGATCATGGCCTGCATCGCAGGGCCGTTCAGTTCCAGCTGGCCGCTGACATACGTGAAGCCCGAGTTGCCGATACTGACGGCCTCGCTGCCGCCCAAGCCCATGACGTTCGTGCCGACGGCCTTGTTCGTGAACCGCGGTTCCTCCGCCGTCGTCTCCCAGGCGATCAGCACCGGCGCCCAGCGGTTCCCGTACCGCTCCGGCTGGTACGACTTGTGCTCGGCCGCGGGCGCCTCGGAGGTGGCGCCGTCGTCGATGAAGACCAGCCCGGTGGCGCGGGAGACTGCGGCGACTGCCTCCCGGATCAGCACCGGCCCGTCCGCGGGAGAGTTTGCGGCGCGGGTGACGTAGTGGATCGGCCGGCACGGGTCGTAGGTGTAGGGCTTGCCGTCGCTCCCGGTGTGCAGGAAAGCATACGACGGCGACGTGCGCGCAAGCGGGGCCGGAGAACCCAGCGGGGACGCGTCTTCCTCCAGGCCTCCCGGGGGGTGGTCCGTCACGGCCCGCGGCGCCGGAGCCGCGCCGTCAGCGGCTCCGGCTCCCGGAACGGCGGGCGGCTGGGCGGCCCCCTGTGTGGCGCCGGCCTTCGGCAGCGGCTGCCCCGCCGGTCCGGGAAGGAACCGCCCCAACAGTCCGGACGGCGACAGGTCACCGTGCAGGTACAACGCGCCGGCGGCGATCAGGACGGCGGCACTGACCACCGCGACGGTCCGAAACAGCAGCCCCAGCACCCGGCCCGCCGCCCGGGAGCTCCGCCGTCCCAGGGACTCCCGCGGTGCGGGCGCCTCCTGGTCCGCCCACCAGGGAGTGGCCCCGCCCGGGCCGCCGGTCATCTCCTCGAGCTGCCAGGCTGCGACGCGCGGCGGGCCGGCATCGTGGCCGGGCCGCGGAAAGTGGTTCTCGGGTTCAGTCATCGTTGCTCATACTCTCACCATCGTCCGCGGCCCGGCACCTGTAAGGCCGGCCGCGCCGCCCGGAAGGCCTTGTAGCAGGGCTCCCGATGGGCGATTCTGATGCCATGGAAGGCTCAGCACCGGAGCCGCCGGCCCCTCAACCGGCCGTCGCACGCGGGACACATCCGAGGCCGGAGAACCGGGCACCGGGAGGCAGCCGCGCACACCGGGGGAACCGCGCCTGGGGCACCGTGGCGGCCTTCGGCCTGGTCAGCCTGATCACCGACCTGGTGTCCGACGGCGCCCGTTCCCTCGCCGGACCCCTGCTCGGCCAGCTCGGTGCGACGGCGCTGGTGGTGGGGCTGGTCACCGGCGGCGCGGAGGCGGCGGCGCAGGGACTACGGGTGATGTTCGGTCCCTGGGCGGACCGCACCCGGCGGTACTGGAGCTTCACCGTGGCCGGGTATGCCATGACCGTGGTGAGCGTGCCGCTGCTGGCGGTAACCCCGGGCCTGGGAGCGGCGGGGCTGGCCGCGGCCTCGGCGCTCATCATCGCGGACCGGGTGGGCAAGGCCGTCCGCAGCCCGGCCAAGACGGTGCTGCTGGCCGCCGCGGCGGCGGACGTGGGCCGCGGGCGGGGGTTCGCCGCCCACAAGGCCCTGGATTTGGTCGGGGCCTTGCTGGGTCCGGTGCTGGTCGCCGCGGTTTTGGCCGCGACGGGTCTCCTGCAGGCCGCGTTCGCGGTCCTGGCCGTCCCCGCAGGGGTGGCCCTGGCGCTCCTGGTCTGGCTCCGCCGGCGGGTACCCGGCCCGGGGGCCGGCCCCGGCGGCGCGGCGGCGCCGTCGTTGTTCTCCCCGGTCTTCCTGCGCTTCGCCGTGGGCGCCTTCTTCTGGAGCGCCGGGCTGGTGGCGTTCGGCGTGATTTCCTTCCACCTCAGCACGGCAGTCAATGTCCCGGTGGCCGTGGTGCCGTTGCTCTACGCCGCCGCCATGGGCGCCGCGGCGCTCGGCGCGCTGGCCAGCGGATACCTCTACGACCGCGCCGGCGGGGCGGTGCTGCTGGTGCTGCCCGTGCTCGTCGCGTTGGTACCCGTCCTGGCCCTTTCGCCTGCCGCCGGGCCGGCGCTGGCGGGCGTGGCGGTCTGGGGCGCCGCGACCGGAATCCAGGACTCCACGGTCAAGGCGCTGGTCGCAGACATCGTCCCCGAGGCGCGGCAGGGTTCGGCGTACGGGGTGTTTGCCGCCTTCGAGGGGGCCGGTGCGCTGGCGGGCGGGGCGCTGTACGGAGCGCTCTATCCGTTCCGCCCGGCGCTCATGGCGACCGTCGCCGCGCTTCAGGCCGTGGCGCTGGTGCTGTTGCTGGCGGCGGTCAGCGGGACCAGACGGACACCGCGCCCGAGTGACCGGTGACGATGGTCTGGTAGATGAAGAACACGCCGGCCAAGGCACCCGCGACGAGGAGGATGATCCGGACCGTGCGGTTTTCCCGCAGGCTGCCCAGGAACGCGAAGCGGCGGCCGATCGGTTCGTAGCTGACCACGATCATCGCGGCGACGAACACGAAGAAGATCACCGAGACGTACTTCAACACATCGCCCTGTTCGGCGTGTTCGCGGATCAACTTGGTCGCGGGCCGGGCCTTCTCCAGCTGCTCACCGGCCTGCGCGGTCACCAGGGACACCGGCACCAGCAACAGCGAGAGCACGGCCAGCGGCCAGGCCAGGAGCCGCCGCCAGCGCGGGGCGACGGCGTACACGATCGCCGCGACGCCGGCGATGGGGCCGAGGACGACGACGGCGTGGACAAGGAGGATGTGGGCCGGCAGGCCGGCAATCTCAATCACGTGGGGGCTCTCCTACGGTGAACGTGCGCTGCGCGCCCCCGGCGATCGGGCCGGAGCTCCTATGATTCTTGCATGTCAACGGACCAGCTGGCGGGCATCGCAGCGCAGCTCTACGGCACGGCGTTCGACGGGTTTGTCCCGGCGCGGGCCGAGGCCGCGAAGGAGCTGCTGGCTGCGTCGGCGCCCACCCCGGAGACCCGCGCCCTGGCGGCGGAGGTCCGGACGCTACCCAAGCCCTCGGCCAGCGCCTGGGCGGTGAACATGCTGGCACGCCGGCGGCCCGAGCTGCTCGCCGGCCTGGCGGAGCTGGGGACCGCGATGCGCCGGGCGCAGGACAGCCTCGACGCCGCCGCGCTGCGCAGCCTGGGACGGGAGCGCCGGACCCAGCTGGCGGCCGCCGTCGACGCCGCCAGGGAGGCCGCCGCCCAGCAGGGCCGCGCCATCAGTGGCGCCATCGCGACGGAAATCGAGGAGACGCTGCGGGCGGCGACGGCGGACCGGGGCGCGGCCGACGCGGTGTGCAGCGGACGGCTGTTGCGCGCCCTGAGCGCGGACGGCGTCGACGTAGTGGACCTCGACGGCGCCGTGGCCGTCCCCGGAGCGCCCGGTCCCGTGACCGGGCTGAAAGCCGGCCCGGAGGGAGCAGCAAAGGGGCCCCCGCCTGCTGGGAAAAAGGCGGAGGGCGCCGGGGCAAAGGCCGGGGCCGAGGAACGGACTGAACCCCGGTTGCGCGCGGTGGGACAACGGCGGCCACCCGGACCCAGCGCGCTGGAGCGTGCCCAGGCCGCGCTCAAGGAGGCGTCCGGGGCTGCCCGCGGCAGCCGCGGGGAGGAACACCGCACGGCCGCGGCCCAGAAGGAGGCGACCGAGCAGGCAGAGGCCTTGGCCGCTGAGGTGACGCGGCTGGCCAAGGAACTCGCGGCGGCGGAAGAACGCCTGCGGGAGGCCCGAAGGCAACGGGAGTCCGCGCTCACGGCGGCCCGCCAGGCCGGCCGTGCCGCGGACAGGGACCGCCGGCGGGAGGGCCTGGCCCGGGAGCGCGTCCTGCGGTTGGGCGACACACCGGCCGACTAACCGCTTGAGTGTCAGAGGCCGGCTGCAGACTTAATTCCATGGAACAGCAACAGGCATCAGCAGCCGAATACTGGGAAGTCACCTATCTGGACGGCGACTGCGGACGGATCCGCACCGAGTCCTTTGATGACGCCGCATCCGCCGAGCGTTTCGCCTGCCGCCAGGTCCGGGACGAGGACGGCTGGGCGGTCATCGACGTCGTGCGCCCGACGGCGGCCCGCGCCGCCGCCTAAGCCCGCCGCTCAGGCCCCGGCCGATCAGCGCGCACCGGGCACGGCAAAGGCCCCCGCAGTCGTGACGTGGTCACGCCTGCAGGGGCCTTGCGAGGCGGTGGGCTCCGCCGGCTTCGCGGCTTAGGCGAAGTCGGACACGGCCGGGTCGGGGCCGATCCGGCCGGCACCCTCGGCGGTGCGGTCCAGGCCGTTGATGGCCTTGATGTCCGTCTCGTCCAGGGTGACGTCCAGGGCCGCGTAGTTCTCCCGGATCCGGGACTCGGTGACGGACTTGGGGATCACGACGTTGCCGATGGCCAGGTGCCAGGCGATGACCACCTGGGCCGGGGTGGCATCGTGCTTGGCGGCGATCTCCTTGATGACAGCGCTCTCCAGCAGCTCTCCGCCCTGGCCCAGCGGCGACCAGGCCTGGGTGAGGATGCCGTTGGCGGCCCCGAACTCGCGCAGGTCAGCCTGGTTGAAGAACGGGTGCAACTCGATCTGGTGGATGGCCGGGACCACGCCGGTCGCGTCGATAAGTTCCTGCAGGCCTTCCTTGGAGAAGTTGGAGACGCCGATCGACTTCACGCGGCCCTGCTTCTGGAGCTCGATGAGCGCCTTCCAGGTGTCCACGTACTTCTGCTGCTTGGGCTGCATCCAGTGGATCAGGTACAGGTCCAGGGTTTCCAGGCCCAGGCGCTCCATGGATTCCTCGAACGCCTTCAGGGTGGATTCGTAGCCCTGGTCCGAGTTCCACAGCTTGGTGGTGATGAAGATTTCCTCCGGCTTCAGGCCGGAGCTGGCGATCGCGCGGCCGACGCCGGCCTCGTTTCCGTAGATCTTGGCGGTGTCGATGTGGCGGAAGCCGGCCTCGAAGGCCTGGCCTACGACCTTTTCCGCGACGTCGTCCTCGACCTGCCACACTCCGTAACCGAGCTGAGGGATGGTGTTGCCGTCATTGAAAGTCAGTTCAGGTGAAGAAGTCATTGTTGTATCCTGCCAAGCCCGCGGCCCGGACACCAGCGTTCCGGGCGCCGCTAAGCTAGCCGCTTAACCCGGAATATCCGCACGCCCTGCGGTGGCGTGGGCGGCGGGCCACGTCAGGAGGCTGCGGCGAGCTGCCGTTCGGCGTCTTCAACGTGTTCAACGACGTTCTCGGCACGCCGGCGCACCGACGCCGCGCCCACCGGGACCGGGCCCACGGCCAGGCGCAGCATCGCGGCCGCCTCCGCCGTCATGGCCAGCGAGTTCCCCGCCGTCGACAGTGCCCGGTGTACCGCGGCGAGGTTTCCCGGAATGTCCAGGCCCTCGCTGGGCGAGCGGCGCTGGGCCTCCGTGCAGACCGCGCGGACCCGGACGGCGAGGTCGGAGAGTTCGTTGGCGATCTCGACGAGTTCCGCGTACAGCGTCTCGTCCTCGACGCCTTCGAGCACCTGGTGGTAGCGGTCCAGGCCGCGGACGAAGCGGTCGTGGGCGCGCCGCCAGAGGCCCTTGCCGAGTTCGGCGTCGTCCTTGCGGCCCTGCCGTGCGGCGCTGAAGAATCCCATGGCTCCCTAGAGGTACTGGCCCGGGCCGTGGTCCGGGTCCGCTGGCTGGGCCGGATCCGCGCCCGGCCGCGGCTCCGCTGCCCGCTGCGGTTCGCCGTTCTCGCCGATGATGACGCCGGGTGCGATCATGGTGCCGGGCGGCAGCTGGCGCAGCTGCATCTGCGCGGCGGCGTGTTCGCGGGCGGCGTGCTGGGCGGCGATGGCCGTCTGGATGCCGTGGAAGAGCCCCTCCAGCCAGCCGACCAGCTGGGCCTGGGCGATGCGCAGCTCCGCGTCGGAGGGTGCCCCGTTCTCGCCGAAGGGCAGGTGGATCCGTTCCAGTTCCTGGACCAGTTCGGGGGCAAGCCCGTCCTCAAGCTCACGGATGGAGCGTTCGTGGATTTCGGCGAGCCTGACCCGGGCGGCGTCGTCCAGCGGGGCGGACTTCACCTCGTCCAGCAGCTGCTTCAGCATGGTCCCGATCCGCATGACCTTCGCCGGCTCGTCCACCAGGTCCTGGACGTGGCTGCCCCGCGGCCGGCCGGGTGCGGCCGCCTCGGGGGTCTGGCTGCCGGACGCCCCGTCCGGAAGGGTGGTCTCTGGTGTGCCCGCGGGGGTGGCGATGCCCTCAACGGGGGTGTCCTCGCCGGGCTGTGCGTCGGTCGGCTCGCTCATGGCTTCATACTCTCACGCGGATCCGGACTCGGTAGGGCTTCATGACGCCGGGGCACGTCACGCGTTCGCCCACAGCCGCCCGCCGCCGGACGATGCCGGAAGATGCGCCGGGACGACGCCCGGACACGCAAAAGCGCCGCCGGGGAACGCAGGGTTCCCCGGCGGCGCCGTCGTGGATCAGGCCTGGGCCTAGCAGCACCGGCCCTGCGGGTTGGTGTCCTGGCGGTCCGTGTGGTCCCGCCAGAATTCCCGCTCGGTGAGCGGGGGCCCGGCGTGCCCGGAGTCCCGGTGGTGTTCCAGGTATTTGCGGTACGCGTCGGCCCCGAGGACGCCGCTGAAGAAGCCGGCGAAGCCGCGCAGGCCCGTGAGGAGCGCATTCATGGTCGGCTCCGTCAGTGCCGCGCGGAGTGTTCGAGCCGGCGGTCGGCGGGCAGCTTGTCCCACTCGGCCTGCAGCTCCCGCTCCGCCGGGGTGGGGAAGACGCCCGCGGGGGCGAAGACGCGCGACGGCTGCGCGGGGTCCTCGTACTCGACGTTGGCGATGCCCTTGGCGGCGTTGCGGTAGGCCTTCACGGCGGCGATCACGGCGGTGATGATGACGATGATGCTCAGCACCACGAAGATCACCGAAAGCCAGCCCTGGATCATGGTGTTGCGGACCACGGCTTCCATGGCCGCCGTCGTCTTCGCCGTCCCGAAGGAGGTTTTGCCGTCGGCGAGGGCCTTGGCGAACGCCGCGTTCTGGGCGAAGTATCCCACCGCCGGGACCGGGGAGAAGATCTTGTAGAAGCTGGCGGTGATGGTCACGACGGCCGCGAAGGCCAGCGGGAGTGCCACGATCCACAGGTACTTGAATGTCCCGCGCTTGGCGACAATGGCCAGCACGACGGCGAGGGCGATCGCGGCGAGCAGCTGGTTGGCGATGCCGAACAGCGGGAACAGCGTGTTGATGCCGCCCAGCGGGTCGGTGACACCCATCAGCAGCACGGCGCCCCAGGCCAGCACCATGACGGCGGTGGTCAGCCACGCACCGGGCCGCCAGGAGTGGTCCTTGAACTTCGGCACGAAGTTGCCGATCGAGTCCTGCAGCATGAAGCGGGCCACGCGGGTGCCGGCGTCGACGGCGGTGAGGATGAACAGCGCCTCGAACATGATGGCGAAGTGGTACCAGAACGCCATCATGGCGGTGCCGCCGATGAACTGCTGCATGATGTGGGCCAGGCCGACGGCCAGCGTCGGGGCGCCGCCGGAGCGGGAGATGATGCTCTGCTCCCCCACGTCCTTGGCGGTCTGGGCGAGTACGTCGGGGGTGATGTTGACCCCGGCCAGGCCGAGGCTGTTGACCCACTGCGCGGCCGTTTCCACGGTGCCGCCGGTCAGCGCCGTCGGGGCGTTCATGGCGAAGTAGATGCCGCGGTCGATCGAGATGGCCGCAACCAGCGCCATGATCGCGACGAAGGATTCCATCAGCATGCCGCCGTAGCCGATCAGGCGGGTCTGGCGTTCCTTTTCGATCAGCTTGGGCGTGGTGCCGGAGGAGATCAGGGCGTGGAAGCCGGAGAGGGCACCGCAGGCGATGGTGACGAACAGGAACGGGAACACGGCGCCGGAGAAGACCGGGCCGTTATCGCGGGAGGCGAATTCGCTGAAGGCCGGGACGGTGATTTCGGGCCGGACCACGATGATGGCCAGGGCCAGCATCACAATCACGCCGATCTTCATGAAGGTGGAGAGGTAGTCACGAGGGGCCAGCAGCAGCCACACGGGCAGGATCGCGGCGATGAAGCCGTAGATGATCAGGCCCCAGGCGATGGTGACCTTGTCCAGGTGGAAGAACGCCGCGCCCCATTCGGTGCCGGCGACGGCGCCGCCGCCGATGATGGCGGCCATCAGGAGCACGAAGCCGATGATGGAGACTTCCATGACCTTGCCGGGCCGGAGGTAGCGCAGGTAGACGCCCATGAACAGGGCGATCGGGATGGTCATGCCGACGGAGAAGACACCCCAGGGGCTCTCGCCGAGGGCGTTGACGACGACGAGCGCCAGGATCGCGACGATGATGATCATGATCAGCAGCGTGGCGATCAGGGCCGCGGTGCCGCCGATGACGCCGAGTTCCTCGCGGGCCATCTGACCGAGGGACCGGCCGCCTCGGCGCATGGAGAAGAAGAGGACCAGATAGTCCTGGACGGCGCCGGCCAGGACGACGCCGATGATGATCCAGATGGTGCCGGGCAGGTAGCCCATCTGCGCGGCGATGACCGGGCCGACGAGCGGGCCGGCGCCGGCGATGGCGGCGAAGTGGTGGCCAAAGAGGACATTGCGGTCCGTGCGGACGTAATCCTTGCCGTCGGCCTTGTATTCGGCCGGGGTGGCGCGGCGGTCATTGGGCCTGGTGATGTACCGCTCGATGACCTTCGAGTAGAAGCGGTACCCGATCAGGTAGGTGCAGACGGAGGCGAACACGAACCAGATCGCGTTGACCGTTTCGCCGCGGATGATCGCCAGCATGAACCAGGCGACGCCGCCCAGCAGGGCGATGGCGGCCCAGAGGGCAATCTTCCCCGGGGTCCACTTTCGTTCTTCCGCCTCGCGGACGGTCTCGTCGACGGCCGTCGGTGGCAGCCCCGGCACCGGCGTGATGCCGTCCTCGGGATCAGCGGTCTGTGGCCTGCCAGCTGGCATGGTGCCCATGTCTCCTCCTTGAGAAACCCATCGGACAGGCCAATGGTCAGACCTGCCCCATGGCACCTTACCAACGTGGCGCACCTCACGGGTCCGGGCAGCGACGCCGCGCCGCACCGATCGCCGGACGGTAAGGACGCCGCGCCCAACGGCGGCTCAGGCGGGGCCGGTGAGCTGCATCAGGCGGGCCTCGCAGAGGTCCAGCCAGCGCACCTCGGCCTCCGTCTGGAAGATCAGTGAGTCGAGCACCAGCAGGCGGGCGGTGTCAGTAAGCCGCGGTTGGGCGGCCGCGTCGCGGCGGGCCCTGGTGTATTCCTGGAGCGCCCGGATGGACACGGCCCGCTGGGTCTGGATGATTCCGCCGACGTCGGCTCCCGGGAGCGTCAGGGCGAGGGCAAGTTTGATGGCCAGCTCGTTCCGCGGCGGGTTGCTGCGCCCCACCGGGGTCCGCAGCCAGGTCCGTACCTCATCGGCGCCCGCCGGAGTGAGGCTGTAGAGAATGTGGCCGGCGCCGTCGTCGCCGTCCCGGGAGATCATGCCGTCGCGGTCGAGGCGGTCGAGGGTGGTGTAGACCTGCCCGATGTTCAGCGGCCAGGCGGAGCCGGTGCGTTCGTGGAATTCCGTCCGCAGCTGGTAGCCGTAGCGGGGGCGGTCCTGCAGCAGCGCGAGCAGGCTGTGGCGGATAGACATGGTGTATCCGACGCTAGCAGGGCGACGGGATACACGCGCCCCAAGACGCGTGTATACCGTGCATGGAATTACAGTATCGTGATTCGTCCGCCGCCGCGTGCCGTGCTATGCCCGGAACGGCATGTTTCCGCTCACATGACCAGCAGGATCTTGCCCATGTGCTCTCCGGAGTCGAAGTAGCGGTGGGCTTCCCGGACCTGGTCCAGCGGGAAGGTCTTGGCCACCAGCGTCCGGACCTGCCCGTCCACCACGAGCGGCCACACGGCATCGCGGACCGCGTCCATGATGACGGTCTTTTCCTCCACCGGCCGGGGCCGAAGCGAGGTGGCGATGATCGCGGCGCGCTTGCGCAGCAACTGCCCCAGGTCCAGTTCCGCAGTGGTGCCGCCTTGTAGCCCGATCACCACCAGCCGGCCGTAGTCCGCCAGTGCCTCGATGTTCTTCGAGAGGTACTTGGCCCCGACGACGTCGAGGATCACGTCCGCCCCGTGGCCGCCGTTCTGCGCCTTGAGGCTCGCCGGGAAGTCCTCCTCGGCATAGTTGATCGCGATGTCGGCGCCCAGGAAGGCCTTGGCGGTTCCCACCTTCTCGTCTGTGCCCGCGGTGGTGGCAACGTGCGCCCCGAGCGCCTTGGCCAGTTGGATGGCCATGGTTCCGATGCCGCCGGTGGCGCCGTGAATCAGGACGGTCTCGCCGGCGCGCAGCTGGGCGGTCATGACGAGGTTGGAGTACACGGTGGCCGCTACCTCGGGCAGGGACGCGGCGGTGACCAGGTCGACGCCGTCGGGGATGCGCAGCACCTGGCCGGCCGGCACAGCGACCTGCTCGGCGTAGCCGCCGCCCGCCAGCAGCGCCACCACCTTGTCACCCTGGGAGAAGGGCTTGGTGACGCCGGGGCCGAAGCCCGCGATCCGGCCCGAGACCTCCAGCCCGGGTATCTCCGAGGCACCCGGGGGCGGCGGGTAGAACCCGCGGCGCTGCTGAACATCCGCCCGGTTCAGCCCGGCGGCCACGACGTCGATGAGGACCTCACCGGGGCCAGGCACCGGCGCGGGTACCTCCCGCACCTCCAGGACCTCCGGTCCGCCGGGCTCTGAGATATAGACAGCCTTCATGGAGTTCTCCGCTTCTTCACCGATGTCTTGCCTGCCCGCCGGCCACGGCCAGCCGTACGTGCGCTTCCCCCAGCCTAGGACGCGGCGGGGACACCGGCGACGACCATCAGGACTTTTGTGGCCGTCCGCCGACTATGAAAGACTACGCGGGAGGGAAGGTTGTCCGAGCGGCCGAAGGAGCTGGTCTTGAAAACCAGTGTGCGGTAACCCCGTACCAAGAGTTCGAATCTCTTACCTTCCGCGGGATGCGCCCTAAGGCGCGCCAAGAGGCCGGTGGCCGCAGCTGAGAGGCTGCGGGCACCGGCTTTTCCCGTACCGGGGCGAGGTTTGGGCGTGTTTGGACGTCTCCGACACGGAAAAATGCGGACGGCCGGTTTCGGGGCGCGCACGGGCGCTGGACCTACGGTGGAGCTAAGCCACGAAAGGACGCCCCTATGACCTGCGACGGCTGCAGCACTGCCTCGAAACTCGACTTCGATTTCAGCATGGCTTTTCAGCCCATTTACGACGCCGTCGCCGGCCGGGTATGGGGCTATGAGGCACTGGTGCGCGGGCTCGCCGGTGAGGGTGCCTACTCGGTTCTATCCCGGGTCTCCCCCGAACAGAAGTACCGCTTTGACCAGGACTGCCGGGTCAAGGCCATCGAGCTGGCGTCCCGCCTGTTCCCGGCGGACGAGCCCCTGATGCTCTCGATCAACTTCATGCCGAACGCCGTCTACGAGCCGGCCGCCTGCCTCCGCGCCACCCTGTCCGCGGCCCGGCGGAACAACTTCCCGACGTCGGCCATCATGTTCGAGTTCACGGAGAACGAAGAGGTCGCCGACACCGCGCATCTGCAGAACATCATCACCGAATACCGCAAGCACGGCTTCACCACCGCCATCGACGACTTCGGCGCCGGGCACGCCGGCCTGGGTCTGCTGGTGGACTTCCAGCCGGACCTGCTCAAGATCGACATGAAGCTGCTGCGCGACGTGGACACCAGCCCGGCGCGGCAGGCCGTGGTGGACGGGATCGTCGCCATCGCCGCGAAACTCGACATCACCGTATTGGCCGAAGGCATCGAAACGGAGGCCGAATACCTGATGCTGAAGGCGGCCGGCATCCGCCTCTTCCAGGGATACTGGTTCGCCAAGCCCGCCTTCGAGGAACTGCCCGCAGTCCGCGAACTGCAGGGAGTTCCCGCCGTCGCATAAGTGCACCGGAGCGCCGTAGGGCGATACCGCCCGTCGGCGGACCGGCCGGTACGCGCGAAAGAGGGCCGCGGGCCCGGCCATTCGGCCGGACCCGCGGCCCTCTTCTTCTACTGCTCTGTCTCTACCGTCTGCTCGATCGGGCAGCTGGTGCCTTAGATCAGCCCGGGGTAGGTGGACATGATGTAGTCCGCGGCTGCCGGGCCCTTGATGCGGAGCGGCGTTCGGCCGGGACGAATGCGTTTCTGCTTCATCGCCGCCCAGAAGGCGTCTTCGGGCTTCGGAACGGACTGGGTCAGGAAGCACCAGCTGGTGTAGACGCCGTAAAGGCAGTCGCGGCCAATGCCGACCGTTGCGGCGTTGTCAGAAGTGGTTGCTTCGAGGAGGAACTGGTCAAACTGCGAATCTGCCATTGTTGGCTCATTTCCGCTGGGGTGCTGTGGTGCCGCCGAGGGCTGCAGCGGCTGAACCGGGCTGCCGTGCACGGGGCGCCCGGGTGAAAGGCGTCAACCTCTCTACACTGTAGACGGTACGCGTAGACTGGGGTCGAAGCAAGCCTGCCGGGTTAAGCACCGGGGACCGATGTGGCCCCCGGCTTCCCGCTCCTCTCGATCGGATCGCCATGACCCCCGCGGAACATACCGCCCCGCCGTCGACCTCCGCCCCTAAGCCGAGGCTGAGCCGGGAACTGGTCCTCACCACGGCCCTCCGGCTGGTGGACGAGGAGGGTCTGGACGCCCTCACCATGCGGCGCCTGGGCCACGCGTTGGGCCGCGACCCCATGAGCCTGTACCGCTACGCGGAGAACCGGGCGGCCCTGCTGGACGGGGTGACCGAGCTGGTATTCGACGAGCTGGAGGCAGTCCCCGAGACGGAGGACTGGCAGTTGCACCTGCGGCGCATCGCCCACAGCCTCCGCGACGTAGCACTGCGCCACCCCAATGTGGTGCCCCTGCTGGTGACCCGGCCGCTGTCCACCCCGCTGGGTCTTCGCCCGCCGGGCACGCTCCGGCCGCTGGAATTGATCCTGTCCCTGCTGGTGAGGGCCGGTTTTGCCGCGAGCGATGCCCTGCACGTCTACCGCGCATATTACGGCTACCTCTACGGCCACATCCTCAACGAGCTGCAGGAGTTCGTGGTGGATCCGGAGGAAAGTGAGGCGCTGCTACGGCTGGGCCTTCACCAGCTTCCGGCGCGGGAGTTCACCCACCTCCGGGCCCTGGCTGACGTGCTGATCGACTACGACGGCAAGGCGGAACTGGACGAGGGCCTCACGATCCTGCTGTCGGGCCTGGCCGCCCGCCTCTCGCCACAGGAGCCGACGCCCGCCGCCTGAGCTCGTCGATCATCGCCCCGAGCGCCGGCGCCTCGGCCGAATTGTCCGCCAGGGCCACCAGCGCCTGGGCAACCCCGGCAAGTTTGACGTTCCGGTTGTTGCTGAAGGACGTGAGCAGCCTGAACGCCTCGTCGGAACCGACGCCCAGCCGGCCCATCAGGATTCCCTCCGCCTTGGCGATGGTCCCCCTGGTCGCCATGGCGCGGCGCACGGCGTCGCGCGCGGTAAGTTCGGTCTCCCACTGGATGGTGGACGTGAGGTCCAGCATGACGCCCGAGACGCTGGCCAGCCGTCCGGCGTCGTCGAGCACGGCCTCCCCGGCCGTCAGGACCCGGTGTTCGTGGGATCGGGCGTCGATGATGCGGTGGTAGATGGCCACGTGGCCGCCGTGCGCGAAGAGTTCCGCGCTGATCGCCTCGATCCGGGGCAGGTCCCCCGGGTGCTTGTGTGCCAAGGTCAGGGCCAAGGTGGGCACAACCTCGCCGCGCTTGTAGCCGTGGATGGCGTACAGCTCATCGGACCAGGCCATGCACCGGGTGGCCCCGTCCATCACAAAGGTTCCGGCCGGCAGAATCGAGGCGTTCACCCCGCTGGCATAGGCGGGGCCGGGAGTTTCGGTCATAGCCTTCCTCCTTCTCGTCGCATGCCGCGAATCCGCAATGCGCAGCCGGCGCGACAGCCTGCCCGGGGAGGGTGTGTGGCCCGCCCCCAATAACTGCGGGCCACACTCCGCTCTCCTCCACCGGCCTTCGGCGGGTCATTTGACTTGCAATGCGCCCCGGGATATGCTTTCGACCAGCGCCCCGATGCATCCCCCAATAGCATCGGGGCGCACCCATATCCGAAACACGCCCGACGCCGGGCGGACGGCGCGGCAGGTCCGGGGAATTCCAGTGAGGGGTCAGGGGCCGTGACGGCACCTGACGCTGGCGAAAGAGGGGCGGACGACGGCGGCCCGCGGCGAGTTTAGGCGCATCAGGCAGACCCTCCCGTCATTGGGTAGCGGCCGCCTGCATGACCTCTCACACCATAACAAAATGGACCGCCCAGCCCAAAGGTTTAAAACGGATCTTTGAGCTCCCGACGGCGGTACCGCCCGGAGCTGCGGGAGAGCCGGCCGGGGCCACGCCGGTCGTCCCGCGCCCTCCCTTTGACCGTCGTCGCGGCGGCGTTAGTCTGGTCCCACGCCGCCAGCAACGGAACGAGGAACCGCAATGAAAGCGCTCACCCTGGTGTGGACCGCCGCCGCCACCGCGGCAACTGCCGCCCTGGGCGGGCTGGCCACGGACCCGGAAAGCCGCTGGTACACGACGCTCCGGAAGCCCGAGTGGCAGCCTCCCACCCTGGCGTTCCCGATCGTCTGGACCGCGCTCTACGCCGACATCGCGGTGACCTCCGCCGTCGCCCTCGACAGCGACGGCCCGGCCGGCGCGCACGGCAACGAGGCCACGGCGGGCGCGGCCCGGACGTCCGGCGCACCCACAGCCGTGGAGCGGCAGAAGGCAATCCGCGCCTACCGCGCCGCCCTGGCCGCCAACCTCGCACTGAACGCCGGGTGGAGCTGGCTCTTCTGGCGCTCCCGGAAGCCTTGGCTGGCCGCGGCCGAGGCCGGGGTACTGGCGCTCAGCAGCGCGGACCTCGCCCGACGCACTTACGCGCTCAACCGCACCGCCGGCGTCGCCCTGGTCCCTTACCCGCTCTGGTGCGGCTTCGCCACGGTCCTGTCCGCCGCGATCGCCCGCCTGAATTCCGGCCGGCACTGACCTCCCCCTCACCAGCACTGACCGCCCGAACCCCCGATGAGGACTGACCGCCCGGGACCCCGGGCCGCCACACCGCGAGCGCCGGCCCTCCGGCGCGCCCCGGCGTCCCAACCCTAAGTAAATCTTTTGGAAAAATTGCGTTAACCAGCACCGGCCACCCGCTGATTCAGCGGAACGTGGTCGGTACTCTTTTGGGGTGTCCGGGCCAGGGGAAAGGCCGGGACGCACCGTAGTACCAACCACCACCCGTCGCCGGAGACACCCTTTGGTGGGGTTTCCGCGCCGGCTGCTGGGCGTTTCGCTGGGGAACGCCCCGCCGAGTGTTCACGTCATTCACTCCGTGTTCATTCACCCCTGTTTTGCTGTGCCGGGACCTGCTTGACCAGGAGCAGCCCGGCCCGTCCGCGGGGCCACAACCCCGGACATCGCACCCAGCCCTTACCCGGGCACCTTCATGAGAGTCAGAGCGAATGAAAATCACACCATGGAAGACAGCGCTGGGCACCGCGCTGTCAGCGGGGCTCATCGCCGCCCCGCTGACAGCCGTTCCGGCCGCAGCACTGGAGGTCTCGCCGGCAGCCGCCGGAACATCGCCGGTGACCATCAACGAGGCGTACCTCAGCGGCGGCAGCGCCGGAGCCGCCTTCAAGAACAAGTTCGTGGAGCTGTACAACTCCTCTGACGCACCCGTATCCCTGGAGGGCTGGTCCATCCAGTACCGCTCCGCGACCGGCACCGGGGCGCCCAGCTCGACGGCGCCGCTCACCGGCACCATCGCGGCCAAGGGGTTTTACCTGCTCAAGGCCGGAAGCAACGGCGCCACCGGCCAGGACCTGCCCGCGGCGGACGCCACGGCCACCGGGTTCAACCCGGCCGTCGGCGGCGGCACCATCATCCTTG
This sequence comes from Arthrobacter sp. YD4, assembly GCF_030410515.1. Lineage (GTDB taxonomy): Bacteria > Actinomycetota > Actinomycetes > Actinomycetales > Micrococcaceae > Arthrobacter. The sequence goes on from NZ_JAUHHD010000002.1 coordinate 26,373, forward strand.
CCAAGCAGCCGGCGGCCCTGAATCCGCTGGGCACCGGCTCGGTTATCGAGCCCGCCAGCGTCGCGGACATCCTCGGCTACGGCAGCTCGAACACCTTCGAGACCCAGGCCGCGGCCGCCCCGTCGGGCACCGGCGATGTCCGCAGCCTCAACCGCGCCAACGGTGTGGACAGCAACAACAACGCGATGGACTTCGGCCTCAACGCCGTCATCACCCCCGGCGCGGCCAACGGCACCGCCGCTCCCGTCGACCCGGCCCCCGGCACTCCCCCGGTGAACCGCACCATCGCCGAGATCCAGGGCACCGGCGCCGCCAGCCCGTTTACCGGCACCACCGCGACCACCCGGGGCAAGGTCACCGCCGCCTACCCCACCGGCGGGATCTCCGGCTTCTACCTCCAGACCCCCGGTACCGGCGGTGACCTGACCCCGGCCAACCACACCGCCTCCGACGGCATCTTCGTCTATGCACCCGCCGCCGTCGCCTCCGTGAAGATCGGCGACTACCTCGAGGTGACCGGCGAGGTCGCCGAGTACTACGGCATGACCCAGCTCAACGTCACCGGCACCACCGGGATCGCCGCGCTGGCCGAGGCCGCCCCGGAGGTCAAGGCCACCGGCTTCAGCCTTCCTGCCAGCGAGGCGTTCCGCGAATCCCTCGAGGGCATGCTCCTGACCCCGCAGGGCCCCGTCACGGTGGCGGACAACTTCTCGCTGAACCAGTACGGCGAGATCGGCCTGGCCGGGGGCACCACCCCGCTCGAGCAGCCCACCGCCGTCGCACCCTACGGCTCCGCCGAGTACACCGCCACGGTGGCGGCCAACGCGGAACGCGGCATCAAGCTCGACGACGGCGCCAGCACCAACTTCCTCAAGGACGCCGCCGCCAAGGCGCAGCCGCTGCCCTACCTGACCGGCACAGACCCGGTCCGCGTCGGCTCCCCCGTGACGTTCACGACCAACGTGGTCCTGGGCTACGCCAACAACGCCTGGAAGTTCCAGCCGCTGACCCAGCTGACCCCGGCGAATGCCGCCACTGTCCAGCCGGCCCGCTTCGGCGCCACCCGCGCCGATGCCCCCGCGGCCGTGGGCGGTAGCCTCAAGCTGGCCTCCTTCAATGTGCTGAACTACTTCCCCACCACCGGGGACCAGGTGTCCGGCTGCACGTTCTACAAGGACCGCGCCGGCAACCCGATCACCGTCCAGGGCGGCTGCAACGTCCGCGGCGCCGCCAACGCGGAGAACTTCAAGCGTCAGCAGGACAAGATCGTTGCCGCGATCACCAAGTCCGGCGCCGACGTCGTCACCCTGATGGAGGTCGAGAACTCGGCCCAGTTCGGCAAGAGCCGCGACGCCGCCCTGTCCACCCTGGTGGACGCCCTGAACGTGGCCACCCCCGGCATCTGGGACTACGTCCGCACCCCCGCCAACGCGCCCCCGCTGTCCGACGAGGACATGATCCGCACCGCGTTCATCTACAAGAAGGCCGCCGCCGAACCGGTGGGCGAATCCATCATCCTCAACGACACCGAGGCCTTCGCCAGCGCCCGCAAGCCGCTGGCCCAGGTCTTCAAGCCTGCCGGGGCCGCCGACGACAAGAAGTTCATCGCGATCGCCAACCACTTCAAGTCCAAGGGCTCGGCCGCGACCCCGGACGACACGGACAAGGGCCAGGGCAACTCCAACCTCGCCCGCACCGCCCAGGCGCAGTCCCTGCTGGCCTTCGCCGACGAGCTGCAGAAGTCCAAGGGCACGGACAAGGTCTTCCTGATCGGCGACTTCAACTCCTACGCCAAGGAAGACCCGATCAACGTCCTCACGGGCGCCGGGTACGTCAACCAGGACGAGAAGGCCAGGAACGCCGACGGCACCGCCAAGCACTCCTACCTCTTCGGCGGACTGGTGGGCTCCCTGGACCACATCCTCGCCTCCCCGGCGGCCAATGCGGCCGTCACCGGCGCGGACATCTGGAACATCAACTCGGTGGAATCCGTGGCGCTGGAGTACAGCCGCTACAACAACAACGTCACCGACTACTACGCCCCGGACCAGTTCCGCGCCAGCGACCACGACCCCGTGGTGGTGGGCCTGGACCTGAAGGCCGGCCCTGCCCTCCCGGCCAGCGTCGACCTCAACTTGCTGGGAATCAACGACTTCCACGGCCGGATCGACTCCAACACCGTGCAGTTCGCCGGCACCATCGAGAAGCTCCGCGCTGCCGCCGCCCCCGGCGCCACCGCTTTCCTCTCCGCCGGCGACAACATCGGCGCCTCCCTGTTCGCCTCCGCGGTGGCAAAGGATCAGCCGACCATCGACGTGCTCAACACCCTGGAACTGCGCACCTCGGCCGTGGGCAACCACGAGTTCGACGGCGGCTGGGCCGACCTGCGTGACCGCGTGATCGCCGGCGGCGCGAACGCCAAATTCCCGTACCTGGGTGCCAACGTCTACACGAAGGGCACCACCGAGCCGGTGCTGCCCGAGTACACCGTGCTGGAGCTGAACGGCATCAAGGTGGCCGTGATCGGCACCGTCACGCAGGAAGTCCCGGCACTGGTCACCCCCGCCGGCATCGCGGACCTCGAGTTCGGCGATCCGGTCGCGGCGATCAACCGGGCCGCAGCGAAGATCAAAGCGGACAAGCTGGCCGACGTGATCGTGGTCGAAAACCACGACGGCGCCGGGTCCGGAGCGCCCGAGGGCGCCACCCTGGAGCAGGAAGTCGCCGCCGGCGGCCCGTTCGCGGCGATGGTCCAGAAGGTCAGCCCCGACGTGGCCGCGATCTTCAACGGCCACACCCACAAGCAGTACGCCTGGGATGCACCGGTCCTGGACGGAGCGGGCCAGCCGACCGGCAAGACCCGCCCGATCGTCCAGACCGGCAACTATGGCGAGTTCATCGGCCAGATCCAGCTCACCATCGACACCAAGACCATGTCCGTCACCGGTTACAAGGCGGCCAACGTCAAGCGCAGCACGGATCCGGCCGCGGACCTGATCGCCGCCTACCCGAGGGTCGCCGCGGTCAAGGCCATCGTGGACAAGGCCGTCGCGGACGCCGCCGTGATCGGCAACCAGCCGGTCGGCAGGGTCACCGCGGATATCACCACCGCGTTCGCCGGCTCCCCCGCAGTCCGCGATGACCGCAGCAGCGAGTCCACCCTGGGCAACCTCGTGGCCGACTCGCTGGTAGACGCGCTGAAGACCCCCGAGCTGGGCGGAGCCGAGATCGGCGTCGTGAACCCGGGCGGCCTGCGCAACGAGCTGTACTACGCCCCGGACGGCACAATCACCTACGCAGAGGCCAACGCGGTCCTGCCGTTCGTGAACAACCTCTGGACCACGACCCTGACGGGCGCGCAGTTCAAGACGCTGCTGGAGCAGCAGTGGCAGACCAACCCGGACGGCACGGTCCCCAGCCGCGCCTACCAGCAGCTGGGCCTGTCCAAAAACGTCAACTACACCTACGACGCCGCCCGCGCCGCGGGTGACCGGATCACCGCGATCCGGGTCAACGGTGCGCTGATCGACCCGGCGAAGTCGTACCGGATCGGCACGTTCAGCTTCCTGGCCACCGGCGGCGACAACTTCCGGATCTTCAAGTCCGGCGCCGGCACGAAGGACTCCGGGCTGGTGGACCGGGACGCGTGGATCGCCTACCTGAAGGCTCACAACCCCGTCTCGCCGGACTTCGCACGCCGTTCCGTGGCCGTGGTCAACACCACCGCGGCCGAGGTCAAGGGCGGAGAAACCATCACCCTGGCGGTCTCGAAGCTGGACCTCACCTCGCTCGGCAGCCCGGTCAACGCCTCGCTGCGGGCCGAATTCACCGACGCCGCCGGCAAGGTCACCGCGCTGGGCACCGTCCCGGTCTCGGCCGGCGCCGCCTCGGTCAACCTCGCCGTGCCCGCGGCCGCGGCAGCGGGCACCGGCACCCTGGTGCTCACCGCCGTCGAGTCCGGCACCGTGGTGAAGACCGCGGTGCAGGTGGCGGCCGGCGCCCCGCCGGCACCGGTCTGCACCGCCCCGGTGCCGCCGACCAAGTGGTACGACCTGGCCGGCTGGGTCAAGTACGGCATCGCCTGGGTGAAGTACCAGAAATGCCTGCGGGGCTGATGCCCTGACAGGCGCGAACGGGCACGCCCCGCCCCGGCCGGAACGGAGGCCCACCAAAGCGGTGGGTCCTCCGGCCGGTCCGGGGTCGGGGCGTGCCTGTTTTCGTTTATGCCTGTTCTGATTGACCCGGGCTCAGCCGCCGAGGATGTCCCGGGCGATCTCGTCGGCGTCGCGCAGGGTCCGTTGCCCGCTGCGGTAGACCGGGCCCTGCGCCTGCCGGGCCTCCGCGGCGATCGCGGTGCCCCACTGCGCGGCCGAGAGTTGCAGCCCGAGGACGTAGACCCCTTCCGTCACGGCGCCGTTCGCGGCCACCGGGCGGTACGGGTGCGGGACGACGTCCAGGCCGGTGCTCTGCAGCGGGATGCCCTCGGCGGTCATAGTCAGGCGCGGCCGGACCAGGCCGTCGGCCAGCAGCTGTTCGAGCAGGGGCGAGGCGTTGACGCCCACCCGGTTCGCCGGGGCCAGGGCCTCCACCAGGACGGATGCCTCGACCCGGGCCGGGGTTTCCGTCGGCGCGATGCCCGTGGCTGACCCCGGAGTCTCTCCCGCGCCGCCGACCCAGGGGGAGGCGGCCGTGAACACGCCGGCCTTGCGGTCCACCCCGAATTTCGGGTCGGGGCCGACAAAGCTGACCACACCGGCGCGGACCAGCGCCGCGAGCTGCTCGGCGCGCAGGGCGGGCGGGCCGCTGGCCAGGCCCTCCACGAAGGCCTCGAACCAGCCGCGCAGCCCGGCCACCCAGGACTCGTCGGTGATGCCGCCGTCGGCCACCACGGACTTCAGCACGGCGCGTCCGTGGTGCAGTGCGCCGATGGTCATTTTCACCGGGTCGTCCTCGCCCAGGGCGGAGCGCCGGGCGTCGTCGAGCAGGTAGTCCGTCACGGCCGCGTCCAGCTCCGCCCGGGAGGCGAAGCTGCGCCCGGCCAGGGGCGCGGCCAGGCCCAGCAGGTCCAGCCGGCAGGCGGGGTCCACGTGCGCCTCGATGACCTCGGTGGCGGCGTCCTCCCACCTGGCGGTGGAGTGCGCGTGCGGGTGCAGCGCCTCCTCCAGCAGGGCCAGGAAGCGTTCCGGGCCGGGTGCGACGGCGTCCGGCTGCGAGCGCGCCAGGGTGGAGTAGTAGGCCCAGACCGCGTCGCGGTGGAGCAGCGGCCACAGGTCGTGGTCGAAGGCGGGCACCACGCCGGCGGCGGCGAAGCGGCCCACCGCCTCCTCCGTGAGGTACCGGAGGCTGACCGAGGCCGGGTAGTAGCCGGAGAGGGTGGCCTTGGCCCGGTATGGGGTGCCCCGGCGGGACGCGGCGATGATGAACGGTTCCCGGCCCGAGGGCAGGTAGGTGAGCCCGGCGCCGTCGTCTGCGGTCAGGAACGTCCCGCCCCGGCCCTCGGTCAGCTGGCCCATCACGTCGAAGAAGTTCAGCCCCATGCCGCGCACCAGCACCGGCTGCACGGCCGGGATGGCGGACCAGTCGACGTCGGCCGGGACGGCCGGCGGAAGGTAGGTCAGGCCGAGTTCGCCGGCGGCTGCCTGCAGCTCGCGCTGTTCGGGGTTCAGCCGGGATTCCAGGTGGCCCAGGGCCAGCACCACCGACCCGACCCTCAGCGTGGTCCCGTCGGCGAGCTCGACGTCGAACCCGCTGCCGGCGTCGTCCTCACCTGTGACGGGGCGGATCGCCGTCGCGGACGTCCGGTGGAAGGTAACAGTGACGCCTTCGGGCGCCGCGGCGACCAGTTCCTCGAGGGTGTGCCGCAGGTAGCGGCCGTACAGCGGGCGGCTGGGGAATCCGGTGGCCTCCAGCGCGTCGAGTTCTTCGCGTTCGGCGCCGCTGAGCGCCGCGTGGGGGTCCTGGCGCTGGCGTTGCCGCCACTGCTCGAAGGTCCCGCCGGCCAGCGGGGGCGCGAGACCGGGATCCTGGGGCACCACGGTGGGGTAGAACGACTGGGTGTTCATCAGGTAGAGCCGCGACTGCTCCGGGCGCCAGACGTGCCCCGGGCCGGCCGGGTAGGGGTCGATGACGTCGATCTGCAGGGTGGCGCCGGGGGCCGCGGGGGCCCAGTTGGCGAGCAGCCGTTCCAGCACGCTGGTGCCCCGAGGACCGGCGCCGATCAGTGCCGTCCGGATGCTTTGCGTTATTGCCACGGCATCCAGAGTATCGGCATCGGGCCCGGCGGCTTGACTTGCCTGCCCGGCGAGGCAGTTGCTTGGATGGGCCCATGACCACCACTGCTGCTGAGCAATTCCCCGTGTCCGGTGTCGCCCCGGGATCCGCGCCCGAACCCGTTGACGAGAACATCTGGCTGGAGGAGATCTACGGCGAGGAACAGCTGGCCTGGGTCCGCGAGCAGAACGCACGCACCGAGGAACTGCTGGAGGACGCAGAGTACGCGAAACTGCAGGAGCGCATCCTGGAAGTCCTGGACTCCACCGACCGGATCGCCATGGTCGGCAAGCACGGCCGCTGGTACTACAACTTCTGGAAGGACGGCACCAACCCCAAGGGCCTGTGGCGGCGTACCGACTGGGACAGCTACCGGGCGGGATCGCCCGCGTGGGAGGTCCTGCTGGACGTTGACGCCCTGGCCGCCGAGGAGGGCCAGGAATGGGTCTTCCACGGAGCCAACTTCCTCCGTCCGGCCGACGGCGGCGAGCACCGCCGGGCGCTGGTGGCACTCTCCCCCGACGGCGGCGACGCCAACCGGTACCGCGAGTTCGACGTCGAACGCCGCGCCTTCGTTGACCCGGCCGAGGGCGGCTTCGACCTGCCCACCGCCAAGGGCAACGCGTCCTGGCTGGACGAGGACACGCTGCTGGTCTCCAGCACCGCCGGGGGGCTGCCGCGGACCACGTCCTCCTACGCCCGTACCGGCGTCGTGCTGCGCCGCGGCGGGACCCTGGCCGACGCCGAGACGCTGTTCGAGATCCCCGAAGAGCACATGATGGCCCTGGTGGTGCACGATTCGACGCCCGGCTACGAGCGGACCTTCGCCGTGGACTGGGTCAGCTTCTTCGAGACCCGCACCTCGGTGCTGGTGGACGGCCAGTGGGTGGAGATCGATGTGCCCGCGGACGTGAACGTCAGCTCGCACCGGGACTGGCTGCTGTTCCGGCCGCAGAAAGACTGGACACTGGAGGGCACCAGCTACCCCGCGGGCTCCCTGCTGGCCGTGAACTTCGAGTCCTTCCTGGCCGGCGGCCGCGACCTGGCCGTGCTGTTCACCCCGGATGAGCACACCTCGCTGCAGTCCTGGAGCTGGACCCGGGACTTCCTGCTGCTGAACCTGCTGCGCGACGTGTCCTCCGAGATCCGGGTGCTGGACCCGCAGCGGCCCGGCACCGACTCGGCCTGGGCGGTCAAGGTCCTGGACGCCTGCCCGCCGCTGCACGACGTGAACGCCTACGCCGTCGACGACGAGGACACCGTCGAGGGCGCGGACGGTTCCGTGGACGCCGGTGCCGCCGGGGGCAACGACTTCTGGCTGGTGGCTACCGGCTTCACCACGCCCACCACCCTCACCCGCGGCACGCTCACCCGCGCCGGCGTCGACGGGGTGGTCAGCAACCACGAGGTGGTGCGCACCGCGCCGTCGTTCTTCGAGGAGGACGCGTACGAGGTGCAGCAGCACTTCGCCGTCTCGCAGGACGGGACCCGCGTCCCCTACTTCCAGATCGCGGCGCGCGGCCTGGTTCTAGACGGCCAGAACCCCACCCAGCTTTCCGGCTACGGCGGATTCGAGGTCTCCCGCACCCCCGCCTACAGCGGCGTGGTGGGCCGTGCCTGGCTGGAACGCCGGACCGAGGAGATGGCCGGGGCCGACGGCGGGGCCCCGCACAGCCGCGGCGGCGTCTACGTGGTGGCCAACATCCGGGGCGGCGGCGAATACGGGCCCGCCTGGCACCGCGCCGCCCTGCAGGAAAACCGGCACCGCGCCTACGAGGACTTCGCCGCGGTGGCCAGGGACCTGATCTCCCGCGGCGTGACCTCGCGGGAGCGGCTGGGCTGCGTGGGCGGCTCCAACGGCGGCCTGCTGGTGGGCAACATGCTCACCCAGTACCCGGAGCTTTTCGGCGCCGTCTCCTGCGGTGTGCCGCTGCTGGACATGCGCCGGTACAGCAAACTCTCGGCCGGCTACTCCTGGATCGGCGAGTACGGCGACCCGGACGACGCCGGGCAGTGGGAGTTCATCCGGACGTTCTCGCCCTACCACCTGCTCCGGGACGGGGTTGAGTACCCGGAGACGCTGATCTGGACCGCCACCTCGGACGACCGGGTGGGGCCGGTGCAGGCGCGCAAGATGGCGGCGCGCATGCAGGCGATGGGGATCCCGAACGTGTGGTTCCACGAGGCCCTCGAGGGCGGCCACGCCGGGGCCTCGGACAACCGGCAGGCCGCGGCGTTGCAGAGCCGCAGCCAGCACTTCCTCTGGCGGGCGCTGGCGGGCAGCGGCGCCTGACCCGGCGGCCCGCCAACCGTTTTGCGCTGCATGGCCGGTTCTGCGTATCCTTGGTGGGCTAGTGATAGCGGATGGAGACGTGCCAGAGCGGCCGAATGGGCTTCACTGCTAATGAAGTGTGGGGCACAACTCCACCGGGGGTTCAAATCCCCCCGTCTCCGCGTTTGGCCCCGGTCCTGGACCGGGGCCTTTTGCGTACCCGGGGGCTGGCCGGCCCAGGCCGTGCCCCGTGCCTAGCCGGCCTGGCCCAGCACCAAAGGCAACACGGCTCCCGCGCCGGCCTGGCGCAGGGCCCGGCCCGCCACAGTGACGCTCCAGCGGCTGTCCACCAGGTCATCGATCAGCATCACGCTCTGGCCCTGAATCCCGGCGAGGGCAGCCCCCAATTCCGGGCCCACCACCAGGCGCTCCCAGACCCCCGCGAGCCGGTACGCGCTGTTGCCCCCACGGCCGCCCGTGGGTCCGCCGTGGGCCAGCTGCAGCGCGCCGAGGTAAGGAATGCGGCCGATCTCCGAGATGCCGCGGGCCAGCGAGTCGACCAGTTCCGGCTTGCTCCGGGACGGGACGCTGACGATTCCCGCCGGCCGGCCCGCTCCGCTCCAGCCGGGGGTCCGGGAATCGCCCTGCCCCCACTCGCGCAGCACCTGGACGCAGGCCCGCAGCATCGCCGGGTCCACGGCACGGTCCGGGGCACCGGCGGCGAACGTCTCGCGCAGCGCGCCGCCCCAGCCTAGGTCGGTCAGGCGGGCGAGTGCCCGGCCGTTGGCCACGCTCTCCTCGGGCTTGATCTTGCCCTTGACGGCCACGCCCAGGCGGTCCATCCCGCTGGGCCACTGCAAACGGGGTTCCAGCACGATCCCGGCGCGGCTGAGCGTGGCATCGGCGGTCTGGGTTGCGTCGGCGGCGATGTCGGCCGGGAACCACCGTCCGGCGCAGTTGTCGCACCGCCCGCAGGGGTGGGCGGTCTCGTCGTCGAGGACAGAGGTGATGTACTCCATCCGGCACCCGGCGGTGTCCTGGTAGATCACCATGGAGTCCTGCTCGTCCACGCGGGCCTCGGCGATCCGGCGGTACCGTTCGGCATCGTAGACCCATGGCATGCCTGTGGAGCGCCAGCCGCCGCCCACCCGCTCCACGGCCCCGTCAACGGCCAGGACCTTGAGGAGCAGTTCCAGCGGCGTCCGGCGCAGGTCCACGCGTGCTTCCAGCGCGACGGTGGACACGGCGGTTCCGGCCTCGGCCAGGGCGGTCAGCACCGCCGCGGCCTTCTCCTCCGAAGGCATGGACGCCGTGGCGAAGTACTGCCAGATATCCCGGTCCTCCGATCCGGGAAGCAGCAGGACGTCGGCGTTCGCGGCGCCACGGCCTGCGCGGCCCACCTGCTGGTAGTACGCCACGGGCGAGGACGGGGCGCCCAGGTGCACCACGAAGCCGAGGTCGGGCTTGTCGAAGCCCATCCCGAGGGCCGAGGTGGCCACCAGCGCCTTCACCTCGTTGTCCTTGAGCAACTGCTCCGCCCGTTCCCGGTCCGCCGGGTCGGTCCTGCCGGTGTAGGAGAGCACGTTGTGCCCGGCCTCGGCCAGCAGCCGGGCGGTGTCCTCGGCCGCGGAGACGGTCAGGGTGTAGATGATGCCGCTGCCGGGCAGGTCCCGCAGGTGGGTCAGCAGCCAGCCCAACCGCTCGCGGGAGTCCGGCAGCCGAAGGACGCCCAGCCGGAGGGAGTCCCGGCCCAGGGCACCGCGGATGGTCAGGACGCCCTCGCCGAGCTGTTCCTCAATGTCGTGGACCACGCGGGAATTGGCGGTGGCCGTGGTGGCCAGGACGGGAACGCTGTCCGGCAGCTGGGTGATCAGGTCGGCGATGCGGCGGTAATCAGGCCGGAAGTCGTGGCCCCAGTCGGAGATGCAGTGCGCCTCATCGATGACCAGGAGCCCGGTCCGCCGGACCAGTTCGGGGAGCTGGTTCTCGCGGAAAGAGGGGTTGGTGAGCCGTTCCGGGGACACGAGAAGGACGTCCACCTCGTCGGCCGCGAGCTGCTCCCGGACGGTGTCCCATTCGAGCTGGTTTGCCGAGTTGATCGCCACGGCCCGGACACCGGCCCGGGCTGCGGCGGCGACCTGGTCCCGCATGAGCGCCAGCAGCGGCGACACGATCAGGGTGGGGCCGGCACCGCGGCGGCGCAACAGCAGGGAGGCGACGAAGTACACCGCGGACTTGCCCCAGCCGGTGCGCTGGACCACGAGGGCCCGCCGGCCGCCGTCGACCAACGCCTCGATGGCTTCGAACTGTCCCTCGTGGAAGTCCGCTCCCGGGTTTCCGACGAGCTCGCGCAGCACGCCCTGCGCCTGGGCCCGCGTCGTAGATTCAGGGGTCGTCGAGTCAGGGGTCGTCGGGTCAGGGGTCATGACTGGTGCGTTCTGGGGAGTAGCCATTGCTTCAGTATCCCAGCCCCCTCCGACAGCGACGAAGCCCGCCCGCACCTATGTGGACAACGTCTCCCGGGAAATCCACATAAGCGGACCCGTATCGGCTGCGCGGCGGGCCCTTCACCGTAAGATGGTGCCGTGACTAGCGAACAGACCAAGACCTATGACCTCTCGGCCTCCTTCAAGGCCTACGACGTGCGCGGCATCGTCGGCGACTCGATCACCGTCGAGATCGTCGAGGCGGTTGGCGCCGCCTTCGTCGACGTCCTCGAACTGAGCGGACAGACGGTCCTGGTCGGCGGCGACATGCGTCCCTCCTCCCCCGAATTCAGCCGGGCCTTCGCCAACGGCGCCGCCACCCGCGGGGCCAACGTCCAGCTGCTGGATCTCATCTCCACCGACGAGCTCTACTTCGCTTGCGGCAAGCTCAACGCCGCCGGCGCCACCTTCACCGCCAGTCACAACCCCGCCGAGTACAACGGCATCAAGATGGCGAAGGCCGGCGCTGTCCCGATCTCCTCCGAGACCGGACTCAAGGAGATCCAGGCCCGTGCCGAGGAATACCTCAACGCCGGCACCATCCCCGCCCAGGGCTCCCGGGGCCTGATCAGCGTCCGCGATGTCCTCAAGGACTACTCCGAGTACCTGCGCAGCCTCGTGGACCTCAGCGGCTCCCGCCCGCTGAAGGTCGTGGTCGACGCCGGCAACGGCATGGCAGGCATGACCACCCCCGCTGTCCTCGGCGACACACTGCTGCCCAAGCTGCCGCTGGAGATCGTGCCGCTGTACTTCGAACTGGACGGCTCGTTCCCGAACCACCCGGCCAACCCGCTGGAGCCGGAGAACCTGCGCGACTTGCAGGCCGCCGTCGTGGAGCACGGCGCCGACATCGGCCTGGCGTTCGACGGCGATGCCGACCGCTGCTTCGTGATCGACGAGAAGGGTGAGCCGGTCTCCCCCTCCGCCGTCACGGGCATGGTGGCCCGCCGCGAGATCGCCCGCGCCAAGGCCAACGGCGAGGACAACCCGACGATCATCCACAACCTCCTGACCTCGCGTGCGGTTCCGGAACTCGTCGCCACCGACGGCGGCCGCGCCGTCCGCACCCGGGTGGGCCATTCCTTCATCAAGGCCGTGATGGCCGCGGAGGGCGCCATCTTCGGCGGAGAACACTCCGCGCACTTCTACTTCCGCGACTTCTGGAACGCTGACACCGGCATGCTGGCCGCCATGCACGTCCTGGCCGCGCTGGGCGAACAGGACGGCCCACTCTCCGACTTGGGCCGCGAGTACGAGCCGTACCGGTCCTCCGGTGAGATCAACTCCGAGATCGAGGACAAGGCCGCCGCCGTGGAGCGGGTCCGGCAGGACTTCCACACCGAGGATGTCGAGATCGACTACCTGGACGGCAGCACCTTCGTCGCCGCCGACGGCAGCTACTGGTTCAACCTGCGCCCGTCCAACACCGAGCCCTTCCTCCGCCTGAACGTCGAGGCCACAGACCAGGAAACCATGGAACGCATCCGCGACCGGGTGCTGTCCGTGGTCCGGGGCTAACCGGGTGAGCAGCCCGGCCACCGGTTCCTGGCGCAGCTCCGTGCCCGAGGCCAGCGCCACCGACTTGGAAAACCTGCTGGGCACCGGCGTCGGCGCGGCCCAGGAGCAGCTTGAGCGCAACGGCGGATTCCTGCCCTTCGCCCTGGTGGTCCAGAACGACGACGAGGTGCGGCTGGTGGCGGTCACACCGGCCGACGCCGCCGACGGCACGGACGGTGACTTCGACGCCGACGCCATGATCGCGGACCTGACGGAGCTCCTCCGCCAGCACCGGGACGAGTTCCGCGCCGCGGCGATCGTCTGCGACATCACACTGGTGGAGGAAGACTCCGACGCCATCCACGTCGCGGCCGAACACCGCGACGGCAGCGTCTTCGCTGCCGTCCTGCCCTACTCGGGCGACGACAGCGGAGACCTCCACTTCGGGGAGCTCGCGGCGGACTCCAACGAACCCACCGTCTGGGTGGACTAGACCAACAGCAGACCATGAGGATCAACGCCTTCGCCGACGTCAGCCTGCGGGCCATGATGGTCCTGGCGGCAGCCCCCGGCGGCGGCCTGCTTACCACGCAGGCCGTCGCCGACGCCGTCGGCACCCCGTACAACCACGTCAGCAAGGCCATGGCCAAGCTGCGGATAATGGGGCTGATCGACGTCGAACGCGGCCGCCACGGCGGATCCCGGCTCAGTGCCACCGGCCGCCGCGCCACCGTGGGCGAGCTGCTGCGCGCCCTCGACACCCGGCAGGACCCCGCCGACTGCGAGGCGCCCGGCGGCACCTGCCCCCTGATCGCCGAATGCCACCTCCGCGGCGCCCTGCACCGGGCCCGCGAGGCCTTCTACCGCGAACTCGACGACATCGTCATCGCCTCGCTCCCCACCGAACGGCAGATGAACCCCGTCTTCGCCTCGATCGGCCTGCGCCCCGACCTCTAAGCGACACCGCCCCTCGCACTGGCAAGCACTGGGAAGCACTGAGAGGCACTGCCCGGCGGCCTCGCCCTCGATACTCTCCCCACGCGCTCCCGCCGCCCGAACTCGGCGGCTTTCGCCCGCACCCCACCGCGGAATGAACCGTCGCCCGGTCACGATTTGCACCGAACTTCTACGAGCTGTAGAAAAGAGCATGTAGATACTTGTATTTGAAATGCAAGTATCGACGCACAGGGTCCGCCTGAAGACGCCGGACCACTATCTCAGGAGTCAGCACATGCTCTCGGACAAGTCCTTCCCCGTCATCGAGGCCACCCTGCCGCTGGTCGGATCCCGCATCGGAGACATCACCCCCAAGTTCTACGCCCGGCTCTTCGGCGCACACCCGGAGCTGCTCGACGGCCTCTTCAGCCGGTCCAACCAGCGCAACGGCAACCAGCAGCAGGCCCTCGCCGGGAGCATCGCCGCCTTCGCCAGCCACCTGGTGGCCAACCCGGGCACCCTGCCGGAGACCGTCCTCTCCCGCATCGCCCACCGGCACGCTTCCCTCGGCATCACCGAACCGCAATACCAGGTGGTCTACGAGCACCTCTTCGCCGCCATCGCCGAAGACCTGGCCGGGGTCATCACCCCCGAGATCGCCGAGGCATGGACCGAGGTGTACTGGCTGATGGCCGACGCGCTGATCAAGCTGGAGAAGGGCCTCTACGCCGCGCAGGCCAACGACGCGATGTGGACCCCGTGGCGGGTGGCAGCCAAGCGCCCCGCCGGCACCGGCTCCACGACCTTTGTCCTGGAACCCGCGGACAGCACCCCGGTCACGGCCGCGCTGCCCGGCCAGTACGTCAGCGTCAAGGTCACCCTTCCGGACGGCCTGCGCCAGGTCCGGCAGTACTCCCTCTCCGGAGACGCCGGGACCAGCCGCACCTTCACCACCAAGATCGACGACGGCGGCGAGGTCTCCCCCGTCCTGCACAGGAACGTCCAGGTCGGCGACATCCTCGAGATCTCCAACCCCTACGGCGAGATCACCCTCAAGGAGGGCGACGGCCCGGTGGTGCTGGCCTCGGCCGGCATCGGCTGCACGCCGTCGGCCTCGATCTTGCGCTCGCTCGCCGCCGCCGGCTCGGACCGCCGGGTGCTGGTGCTGCACGCCGAAAGCACCCTGGAGAGCTGGGCGCTGCGCTCCCAGATGACCGACGACGTCGAGCGCCTCGACGGCGCCGAACTGCAGCTCTGGCTCGAACGTCCGGCGGAGGGAACCCCCGCCCGCGAAGGGTTCATGAGCCTGCATGGGGTGGACCTGCCCGCGGACGCATCCCTGTACCTGTGCGGTCCGCTCCCGTTCATGAAGAACATCCGCAACGAGGCGATCAACGCCGGAATCCCCGCCACGAAGATCCACTACGAGGTCTTCGGCCCGGATATCTGGCTCGCCAACTAGGGCCCGGCCGGACCGGCAGCCCAACGTTAAACAGACGGCGGCCCCGCACCTCCGGCACCGAGGCAGTCGAGGCCGCGTTCAAGCTCGCCCGCCGCAACACGGGCGCCGGTCCG
>NZ_JAUHHD010000002.1:41418-835018 GCF_030410515.1 Arthrobacter sp. YD4
GGCCCCGCACCCGTAAAGGTGCGGGGCCGCCGTCGTGGTGCGGTAAGGCTAGGAGTGCGAAGCCATCCGGGCCTTGAGCGAGTCGAGTTCGGCGCGCAGGGCGTCCGGCAGCGAGTCGCCGAAGCGGGCGTACCATTCCTCGATCGAGGCCAGCTCGGTGTCCCATTCCTCGCGGTCCACGCGGACGGCGTCTTCGACGTGGGCGTGGGTCAGGTCCAGGCCGGTCAGGTCCAGGGCGTCGCCGGTGGGGACGTAGCCGATGGGGGTCTCGACGGCGTCGGCCTTACCCTCGATGCGCTCGATGGCCCACTTGAGGACACGGGCGTTGTCGCCGAAGCCAGGCCAGGCGAAGCCGCCGTCGGCGGTGCGGCGGAACCAGTTCACCAGGAAGATGCGCGGCAGTCGCTCCGGGTTGGCCTTGCCCGAGACGCTGATCCAGTGCTTGAGGTAGTCACCGGCGTCGTAGCCCATGAACGGCAGCATGGCCATCGGGTCGCGGCGCAGCACGCCCACCTGGCCGGAGGCGGCGGCGGTGGTCTCGGAGGAGAGGGTGGAGCCCATGAAGATGCCGTTGGTCCAGTCGCGGGCCTCGGTCACCAGCGGCACCGTGGTCTTGCGGCGGCCGCCGAAGAGGATCGCGGAGATTTCGACGCCCTCGGGGTTGTAGTACTCCTCGGCGAGCATGTCGACCTGGGAGATCGGGGTGCAGAAGCGCGAGTTCGGGTGCGCGGCCGGCTTGTCCGAGTCCGGGGTCCAGTCGTTGCCCTGCCAGTCGGTCAGGTGCGCGGGCACCTCGTCGGTCATGCCCTCCCACCACACGCCGCCGTCGTCGGTGAGCGCGACGTTGGTGAAGATGCTGTGGCCCTTGGCGATGGCACGCATGGCGTTCGGGTTGGTGCCCCAGCCGGTGCCGGGGGCGACGCCGAAGAGGCCGGCTTCGGGGTTGGTGGCGCGCAGCTCACCCTCCTTGCCGATCCGCATCCAGGTGATGTCGTCGCCGAGGGTCTCGACCTCCCACCCCTCGATGGTGGGGTCGAGGAGGGCGAGGTTGGTCTTGCCGCAGGCGGACGGGAACGCCGCGGAGACGTAGTACGACTTCTTCTCCGGGGAGGTGAGCTTGAGGATGAGCATGTGCTCGGCCAGCCAGTCCTCGTCCCGGGCCATCACCGAGGCAATGCGCAGGGCGTAGCACTTCTTGCCCAGCAGGGCGTTGCCGCCGTAGCCGGAGCCGTAGGACCAGATGGAGCGCTCCTCGGGGAAGTGCACGATCCACTTTTCCGGGTTGCACGGCCAGGCGACGTCGGCCTCGCCCTCTTCCAGCGGCGCGCCCAGGGAGTGCAGGGCGGGGACGTAGAAGGCGTTGGTGGCGGTGATCTTGTCCAGTACCTTGGTGCCGATGGTCGCCATGATCCGCATGGAGGCGACGACGTAGGCGCTGTCGGTGATCTCGACGCCGAACTTGGGATCCTCGGCGTCGAGGTGTCCCATCACGAAGGGAATGACGTACATGGTGCGGCCGCGCATGGAGCCGCTGAACAGGCCGCGCAGCTTCTCCTTCATCTGCGACGGTTCCATCCAGTTATTGGTGAAGCCGGCGTCGCGCTCGTTCTCCGAGCAGATGAAGGTCTGTTCCTCGACCCGGGCAACGTCGGCGGGATCGGAGAATGCCGCGAAGGAGTTGGGGAACAGCTTTTCGTTCAGCCGGGTCAGGGTGCCGGCGGCAACGAGCTCGTCGGTGAGCCGCGTGTTCTCCTCTTCCGAACCATCAACCCAGTGGATCCGATCCGGCTGGGTCAGTTCGGCTACCTCTTCAACCCACGCCAGTAGACCGGCATGCGTGGTGGGTGCTTTCTCAAGCAGCGGCATGTTCGCCAGATCGCCCATTACGGTTCCCTTCTTCGGGTTCAGTGGTGTGTCCTAAATGCTAGGGGTCGGCGTAGATTCAGATTCGGGACTTATTGCGTCTTGACGGTGTCGGGCAAAAGCAAAAACCGCGACATTCCGCGGAATAGTAAGTCCAAGCGATGGTTTATTTGTGATCAAGGTCACATAGACCGGTCTAGTCGCGGAGATTACAGCGCCTTCGATTTGGTTCTCGCGGCCCACCTCGCGTAAAGTAATTCGAGGTTCGGGGGAGCGAGAAACTCCGAAGAGCCGAAGATGCGCCCATAGCTCAGCTGGATAGAGCGTCTGTCTACGGAACAGAAGGTCAGGGGTTCGAATCCCTTTGGGCGCACCGAGAAAAGAAATCCGCACCGGTCCGCCGGTGCGGATTTTTTTATGCCCGCGGACTGCTGGGCCTGCACAGGGCCGGGCGCAGAGTTCCGGACGGGGGTGGGCACCGTGCCGCGCGCTCGGGTTCCGGAATGCCGCGGCGGATTCGGACCGGCGCACCCCGGGCCCGCGGCGCGCCAGTCCGGAACCGTAGCGCGGACCGCACGGGGCTGGCGCGGGGCTAGGCTGTTGCCATGACGGCGCAGATTGAACGGGAATTCGATGTCATCGTGATCGGCGCTGGCGCCGTGGGCGAGAACGTAGCGGAGCGGGTGGTCAAGGGCGGCCTCACCGCGGTCCTGATCGAGGCGGAACTGGTGGGCGGCGAGTGCTCTTACTGGGCCTGCATGCCATCGAAGGCCCTGCTGCGGCCGGGCACCGCACTGCACGGAGCCCAGAGCGTCCCCGGCGCCGAAGAGGCCGTCACCCGGGTCCTCGACACCGACGCCGTCCTGAAACGCCGCGACTACTTCACCTCCAACTGGCAGGACGACAGCCAGGTCGAGTGGGTGGAGAACACCGGCATCGAACTGATCCGCGGCCACGGCTGGCTCACCGGCGAGCGCCGGGTGGAGGTGGCCGGCCTCGACGGCAACAGCTACGCCCTCTCCGCCACCCGCGCCGTCGTCATCGCCACCGGGTCACGGCCCAGCATTCCGCCGATCGAGGGCCTGGACGACGTCGACTTCTGGACCACGCGGGAGGCCACCTCCACCCACGAGATCCCCGACCGCCTGGGCGTCCTGGGCGGCGGCGTGGCCGGCACCGAACTGGCGCAGGCCTTCGCCCGGCTTGGCTCCTCCGTGACCGTGGTGGCCCGCGGCGCCCTGCTGGGGACCTACCCGGAGGAGGCGGCGGACCTGGTCAAGGCCGGCCTGCGGGCCGACGGCGTCGAGATCCACGTCAACACAGCCACCAAGAGCGTCGCCACCAACGACGACGGCTCCCTCACCCTGGAGACCGGCGGCGGCACCGTCACCGTGGACAAGCTCCTCGTGGCCACCGGCCGCCACCCCGCATTGGAGGGGCTCGGCCTGGAGAGCGTGGGCCTGGCCGCCGAAGACGGCAAGGACCTGACACTGCGCACCGACGCAACCGGCCTGGTGCACGACGCGCAGGGCAACGCCGCCGGACCCTGGCTTTACGCCGTGGGCGACGCCGCTGGCAAGGTGATGCTGACCCACCAGGGCAAGTACGAGGCCCGCGCCACCGGCGACGCGATCGCCGCCCGCGCCGACGGCTCCCTGACCGGTGACCCGGCCCCGTGGAGCCGCTACGCCCAGACCGCCGACGAGCATGCCGTTCCCAATGTGGTCTTCACCGACCCGGAGCTGGCCAGCGTCGGTCGCAGCCTGGAGCAGGCGAAGAAGGACGGCTATACGGCGACCTCGGTGGAACTGCCGATCGAGGTGGCGGGTTCGTCCCTGCACTCGGAGCACTACAAGGGCTGGGCACAGCTGGTGGTGGACGAGGACCGCCGCGTCCTCCTCGGAGCCACCTTCGCCGGGCCGGACGTGGCGGAGCTGCTGCACGCCGCCACGATCGCCGTCGTGGGCGAGGTGCCGCTGGACCGGCTGTGGCACGCCGTCCCCTCCTACCCGACCGTCAGTGAGGTGTGGCTGCGGCTGCTTGAGAGTTACGGGCTGTAGCCGCCGCGGGAACCGGGCCTGTTCCGTTCCCCACATCTATTTGAACTGACCGGTCAGTTTAGTTAGCCTTGAAGCAGACAACTTCTGCGAAAGGCTCCTTTCCGTGCTCAGCGTTCACCAGCTCTCCGTCAAGGGCCGGCGCGTCCCGCTGCTCCCGCCCACCTCACTGCAGGCTTCCCGCGGCGAGCTGCTGCTCGTCACCGGCGACCGCCAGGACCAGCGCACCGCCCTGGCCCTGACCCTCTCCGGGCGGATGAAGCCCTCAGCGGGCACCGTCGAGTGGGACCGCTACGGCCGGATCAAGCAGCTGCGGCAGCGTGCCGCCGTCGTCGACGCCCCGGGCGTGAACGAACCCGAGCCGCACCTGAGCGTCCGCGACCTGGTGACCGAGGACCTTGCCCTGGTCCCCCGCCGGTACCGCGGAGCGCTGCTCAGCACGCCGTGGCTCAAGGTCAACCGGTTCGAGGACATCGCCGGCGCCTGGGCCGATGACCTGGCCGCCGACCGCCGGCTGGAGCTGCTGACCGCGCTGGCGCTGGCCAACCCGCGGACGGACCTGCTGGTGGTGGACTCCCCCGACCGCCACAGCGGCGATCCCACGGACTGGCTGCCCCGGCTCGAGGAGCTGGCGTACGACGCCGGCCGGCCGCTCGCCGTCGTCGCCACCGTCGCCGCCGTCCCCGCCGGCTGGACCGGTCCAGTCACCGCGATCGGCAACGCCGCTCCCGCCGTCGAAGCCGCAGAGGGTGCCGAACAACCCGAAGACCCCCAGACACCTTTGCCCGCCGGGGACCCCGCCGCAGCGCCGGCCCCCGCCGAACACTTCGTTGAAACCGAGGACATCCGATGACCGTCTTGCGGCTGGCCCGCTCCGAACTCAAGCGCATGACCGGTGGCCTGCTCCCGAAGCTGACCATCCTGGCCCTGACCCTGGTGCCGCTGCTCTACGGCGCGGTGTACCTCTACGCCAACTGGGACCCGTACGGGAAGCTGAACCAGATCGACGCCGCCCTGGTGGTCGAGGACACCGGCGCCGCCACCTCCGACGGCTCCCGCCTGGACGCCGGGCACAAGGTGGCGGACAGCCTGCTGGAGGCCCACAATTTCAACTGGCAGCAGGTCTCCAGCTCGGCGGACGCGGACGAGGGTGTCAGCAGCGGCAAGTACGCGTTCGCCCTGAAGATTCCCCGCGACTTCTCGGCCAATCTGGCTTCCCCCGGCAGCTTCGACGCGGCGAACCAGGCCATGCTGAACGTCACCACCAACGACGCGAACAACTACCTGCTCAGCACCATCGTGGACAAGCTGACGACGGCGGTTCACAGCACGGTCGCCAAGGAGGTGGGTGAGGAGACCGCCAACAAGCTGCTGACCGGTTTCGGCACCATCCACACGCAGATGCTCAAGGCCTCCGACGGCGCGCACAGCCTCGCCGACGGCGTCTCCTCGCTGCACACCGGCGCGGCCTCCCTGCACGAGGGCACCGGATCCCTCCGGAGCGGGGCCGCCGAACTGGCGGCCGGGCAGCACAAGCTGCTCGACGGTGCGAAAGCCCTCAACAGCGGCGCCGGGCAGCTCTCCTCCGGGCTGGGGCAGCTCAAAGACAAGACCGGCACCCTGCCGCAGGACTCGCGGCAACTGGCCGACGGTGCCGCCCAGGTGGCCGCCGGAAACGCAGCGCTCAACGCCAAGGTCCAGGGCCTGGCCGGGCAGATGGCCGCCGCCGACCAGGCCGCCGCCCAGGCCCAGCGCGCCAAGGTGGCGGAGTCGACGGCCCGCATGGTGGCCTCCGGGTTGATGCTCCAGCCCCAGGCCGACGCGCTGATGGCCGACTACGACGCCCACAACACCCCGGCCCCCTCCGGCGCGGCCGCAGCACTGAAGGGCGCCGCCGGGCAGATCCAGCAGCTCGCGGACGGTTCGGCAGCCGTCAGCGCGGGCGCCTCCCGGCTGGCCGGGGCGACGCCGGCCCTCACCGACGCCGTCGGCAAGGCCTCCGCCGGCGCCGACCAGCTGGCCAGCGGCTCCGCGGCCCTGGCCAGCGGGGAACAGAACGCCGCGGCCGGAGCGGACAAGCTCTCCGACGGTGCGGCACAGCTCGACGACGGTGCTGCGCAGCTGGACAGCGGCTCCGCCAAGGCGGCCGACGGCGCCGGCACCCTGGCCGGGGAGATCGCCAAGGGCGCGGGGCAGGTCCCGAACCCGGACGACTCGCAAAAGAACAGCCTGGCCAAGGTCATCGCCGACCCGGTGGCCGTCAGCAACGTCTCCCAGGCCAAGGCCGGCTCCTACGGTGCAGGGCTCGCCCCGTTCTTCCTCACCCTGGCCCTCTGGATCGGCATCTTCATGCTGGTCCAGGCCATGCGCCCGATCACGCAGCGCGCTCTGGCCTCCAACGCTCCGTCGTGGAAGATCGCCGCCGGCGGCTGGCTGCCGTTCCTGACGGTCGCGGCCGTCCAGGCCAGCCTGCTCACCCTGGTGGTGGACGTTGGACTGGGCCTGAACCCGGTCCACCCGGTGCTGATGTGGGTGCTGATGCTAGCCGCGGCGATGGCCTTCAGCGCCATCATCCAGGGCATCGTGGCGCTGCTGGGCACCCCCGGCAAGCTGGTGGTCCTGATCCTGCTGGTCCTGCAACTGGTCTCCTCCGGCGGCACGTTCCCGTGGCAGACCACCCCCGAGCCGCTGCACGTGGTGCACCAGGTCCTGCCGATGGGCTACGTAGTGGGCGGCATGCGTCACTTGATCTACGGCGCCGACCTGGCCGGGATCGTGCCCGTGATGCTGGGGCTGGTTGGCTACACTGTGCTGGGACTGGCGATGTCCGCCGTCGCCGTCCACAAACACAAGTTCTGGACGCTCAAGACCCTGAAACCGGAGATCGCGGTATGACCAGCAATGCCACCGAGGCCGGGGACAAGAAGCTCCGGCCCGGTCGCACCGGGGTCACCAAGCAGAAGCTGTTCGAGGCCTCCATGGAGCTGATCGGCGAACGCGGCGCGGCCGGGGTGACGGTGGACGAGATCGCCGCCGCCGCGGGCGTGTCCAAGGGCACGGTCTATTACAACTTCGGCAGCAAGTCGGACCTGATCGCGCAGCTGCTGCGGTACGGCGTGGACATCCTCATGACCCGGCTGCTCAGCGTCAAGGACGAGGCCGACGACCCGCTGCTGGCGATGGACGCGATGATCGGCCAGGCGATGGACTTCATGGCAGAGTACCCGTCCTTCGCCCGCCTCTGGGTCAGCGAGAACTGGCGCACCCCCAGCGAGTGGCAGGACACCTTCGCCGAGCTCCGCGGCCGCCTCCTGGGTGTCATCCGGGCATCGATCGAGGCCGTGGCCGCCCGCTACCCCGTCGATCCGGACATCTCCCGCGGCAGCCTGGAGACCGCGATCTTCGGCGCCTGCTTCGTCGTAGGGCTGGACCGGCAGACCTACAACCCGGAGCGGACCCGGGAACAGAGCGTCGCCGCGATCATGGCCAGCATGCGTGGCTACGTCCTGAAGTAGCCCCGCTCGGGGATGATGGATTCCATGCGCCACATGGGGAGAAGCGGGAAGACCGCCATCGGAGCCGCCCTCGCGGCGCTGGCCCTGCTGGTGCTGGCCGGATCCACCTTCAACGGAACGGTGGCGCTGTGGTTCCTTGCGGCCGCGGCGCTGGCCTACGTGGCGTGCGTGACCGAGGTGCTGGTCCGGCGCCGGCACAAGACTCTGCTGGCCAGCGGTGTGGGCAGTGTCCTCTTCATCGCGTTCGGCATCGCCTTCCTGCGCCAATGGGGGCTCGCGTTCAACCCGGACCCCGAGGCCATCTCCACGAAGGTCGACGCCGACCACCCGGACCTGTATTTCTACCTCTCGGCCCTCTCCGGAGCGATCACGCTGCTACTGCTCATCGCCGGCACGGTGCTACCCGGGCGGCGCCCCGCTCCGGGAATCCGGGCCGGCGGCCGGCCCGCCGCGCGGACCGCTGGCCGTGCGGGAACGGCCCAGCGCCGGCCCGCGGCGCGTCCGTCACGGCCCTCGACGGCGGTTCCGCGGCAGGCACCCGCCCGCCAGGGTACGGCGCGTCCGGCGTCGGCGGGACAAGGCGGCGCACGGCAACCGGCCCGGCAGCCCGCCGCACGCCAGGCGACGACCTCCCGTCAGTCGACCGCCCGGCCCACTGCCCGTCCCGCCGCCAAACCGTCGGCGCAGAAGTCTGCCGGGTCCAAGTCCTCCGGCTCCACGTCCTCACGTTCCACATCGTCCGGTTCCACGACGTCGGCGCCCAGGGCTTCGGGAGCCAAGGCCGGGGCCAAGGCGCCCTCCGCGGCGAAAGGCGCCGGCACGGCAACCCCGCGCCCGGGGTCAGCGGCCGCTCCGGGCCGGTCCGCCACCCGGCGCTGAGCCGGACCGTTCCGTCCGCGCAGCACCGCCGTCGCGACCCCGGCCAGCAGAAGCAGCCCGCCGGCGATTTCCGCGGCAGAGGGCCGCTCCGACAGCACCAGCCAGGCGGCGGTCATTCCCACCACAGGTACCAGCAGGGTGAAGGGCACCACCGCGGAGGAGGGATAGAGACCCAGCAGCCGGTTCCAGATCCCGTACCCGATCAGCGAGCCGAAGACCGCGGTGTACAGCGCGCTGATCAGGGTGACCGGCTGGACGTGGAGCAGTGCGTCGGACACGGCGGCCGGGCCGTCCATCAGGAGCGACAGCCCGGCCAGCGGCAGCGGAACCACCGCCCCGGACCAGACAACCAGGCCCAGGCCGGAGGCGGCCTTCGCCCGCCGCACCACCACGTTGCCGCCGGCCCAGGAGAGCGCGGCCGCGAGCACGATCAGCAGGGGCAGCAGCGGGGCCACCAGGCTGCGGCCCACCGCCACCACCGCCAGGCCCACGATGCCCAGGATCACGCCGGCGAGCTGCCGCCGGGTGGGCCGCTCGGACAGAATGCCGGCGGCCAGCAAAACGGTCATCAGGACCTGTGCCTGGATGACCAGGGAGGCCAGGCCGGCGGGCATGCCGAGGGCCATCCCCAGGTAGAGCAGGCCGAACTGGCCGGCGCTCATCAGCAGCCCGACAACGATGATCACCCGCCAGCTGACGTCGGGTTTCCGGATGAAGAAGATGCAGGGGAACACCACCAGGGCGAAGCGCATCGCGACGAAGAGCAGCGGCGGCATGGTTCCCCCGGGCGGGTGCAGCCCGAGGTCGATGGCGACGAAGTTGACTCCCCAGAGAAGGGCCACCAGCAGGGCAAGGGCCGAGTGCCGGGGGCTCATCGGGCGGCCTTGATGACTGTGGCGATGACGGTGGCGCCCGGGGTGGCCTCAGAGATTGCGAGGGCGCTCGCCGTGCGCCGGACCGGCGTCGTGACGGACATCGGGCGACGGAGCGCGCGCGGCGTCGACCCCGGCGGTGTCGCCGTCGAGGCGCTCCCCGACCGGGTGCTCGACCGGGCGCTCCGCCGTGGCCCGCTCCCCTGCGGCACGCTCGGCAGCCGCGTGCGCGCCGTTCGGGTGCGTACCTGCTTCGTCCCGGTCATCGGCGGTCCCGCGGTGGCTCCGGTCCCGGCGGAGTTGGCCGGTGTCCGGGGCAGGCTCGTGCCCGCGGCGGGAGGAGTCGACGTCGGGGTCCACCTCGTCCGCCTTGCGCAGCTGCTCCTCGGCGCCGGCACGCACGGACGCGGCCTGTTCCTGGGTGCCGCGCGCCTGCTGGCGGAGGCGCTCTGCCTCGACCTCGGCGGCCTTGGCATCCGCCTCCGCGCGTGCGGCCATGGCCTCATGTTCCTTCGCGGCGAGCTGATCCGCTTCCGCCTTTTCACGCATCTCGGCCGCACGGTTGCGGTCCGCTTCGTTCCGGCGCTTCCGGCTGATGCTGACTGCCACCGCAATGATCGCCAGCACGACAACAATGCCGACGATAATCCCCACGAGCTGTCCTGAATCCACGTTGATCCACCTTTCCTCGGTTGCCTTACCTGCCGGCCGCAGTGCGACTGCCCCGACAGGCCCAGTAAACACCACCACCTGATGCCTGACTATGGCACGGCGCACCGAAGTCAGCGGGCGCGCGGCACCGTGAAGTGGGTCAGCCGGGCGTCCTGGCCGTCCAGTTCGGCCCAGGGCTTCTCGGTCTCAAGCACCGTCAGACCGCTGGTGGGGTAGCGGGTGGCCGCGTCCATGTAGGCGTCGTGGTTCGAGTCACGGGAGGCCAGGTGCATGGCCAGGTCCTGCACGCCGGGCATGTGGGAGATGACCATCAGCGTGGAAACGGTGTCCGGGACGTGGTTGATCACTGAGAGCATGGCCAGCGCGGATGCCCCATACAGGCCCGGTTCGAGTTTGGGGGTGGGGGCCTTGTCGCCCAGTTCGCTGCACACCCAGGTGCAGGTCTGCCGGGTACGCAGGGCACTCGAGCAGAGGATGAAGTCGGGGACGACGCCGTGCTTCAGCAACCAGGCGCCGGCCACGGGCGCGTCCCGGTGGCCGCGCTCTTCCAGCGGCCGGTCGTGGTCCGCCACGCCGCCCGGCCAGTCGGCCTTGGCGTGGCGCATGATCACGAGGCGTCGGAGGTGGTGCTGGCTCATGGGCCAAGCCTAGCCGGAGGCACCGCCGCGGCGGTGCCTCCGGGGCACTAGATGGAGTATTCCGGAGCGGCCCAGACGACGACCTCGGGGTGCTCGTAGAAGCGGTAGCCCTGGCCGCGGACCGTGCGGACCGTGTTCGCCAGGCGGCCGAGCTTCGAGCGGAGACGGCGGATGTGCACGTCGATGGTGCGCTCGTTGGGGACCTCTTCGGCGTTCCGCCACAGGCCCTCGAGGAGTTCGTCGCGGCCGACGGTGCGGGTGCCGTTCTCCACCAGGTAGTTCAGCAGTTCGAATTCCTTGAACGTCAGGTTCAGCGATTCGCCGTCGAGGGCCACCTCGCGGCGGGCCAGGTCGATCAGGACGCCGGACGGGCGGGGTTCCTGGGCCTGCTGCAGGCGGGCGGTTTCGGCGCGCTGGCGGGCGGCACCGGCGGTGGGGTCACCGAAAGTGGAGCGGACGACGTCGAGGGCGGACCCCGGAGCGGAGGCCGGGGCGACGGCGACGGCGGCGTAGCTCTCCGCGCCGGCCACCAAGGACTGGGCGTAGGCGCGGATTTCCTGGGCCAGCTTGGCGATGGAGGTCCCGGCGGCGGCGGCGGTCTCCTCGTCGATGCCCATGTAGAGGACGAATCCGCGGGCGACGTTGTCGGAGGGCACCGGGCGGACGGGGGCCTCACCGGCGGCGATGACCGGGGTGGGGGCGGTGGCGGGTGCTGAGTCGGCCGCGGGGACGGCGCGCAGCTGTCCGTACGAGGTGGGGTTGTAGCCCTGCGCCGCGTAGCCGGGGGCGGGGTAGCTGGTGCCGGATCCCGCCGGGCCGAAGCTGGGGCGGCCGCCGAAGCCCTGGCGGATACCGGAGGCCTGGCCGGCCTTGGCGGCGTTTCGAACGGAGATGTGGACGTATCCGGATGCAACTGACATGGAATGCTTACCTCAATGTGAATGGCCGTCATCGCGGCTCGAATGCTGGGTCCCCGCAATGAAACTGGGGAGGGCGCCCGACTCTGGGCTGGGGGCGAATGCCTATAAACGTTCTGGGGTGGAGAAGTTAGGCGTGCATTCGACAACAGCGCATCTCAGTACCAGCTGGTGCGCTGATCCCGGAAACTGCGGCTGCAGGTGCTGTTGAGTTCTTGTTCACAGTTGAAGTGTGCAACGTAACAAAGCGAACTAGCAAGTAACAATGGACGTGAAAGTCCGCATAGTGAGACGAATGCGGCGATTGTCGCGCATATCACAATTCTACGGGACGACGAATTGGCGACTCCTGAGCCCTCGATGAACTAAATGAGAGCCTGCATTCGAATATTATTCGAATGCAGGCTCTCATTCAGTGATTGCGTTCGGGTTGATAGCCGCGGATGGAATTCCGCCCACGGCAGGACCTCCGGTCGAAATGTCCACAGAGTGGTCACCCTCAAATGGGCTCTCCTGGGGGCCGGACCTCCTAGTTCGACTGTCCAAGGTCGGCTTGGCCGCCGTCCTGGCCTCCCGGCTGGCCGCCGCCTGCTTGGCCGTCCCCCGGCTGCCCCGTGCCGGTGGCCGTCGCCGCCACCAGCATCACGGACTTCGCCGAGTAGCCGGACCCGTCCTTGGTGGCGGTCAGCCTCACGGTCGCCCCGGAGACGATGTCCGCCACACTGAGCTGGGTCCCGGTTGAACCGGTACCGCCGGACTGCTGGCGGCGCTGCTGCAGAGTGCTCACCGTCACCCCGTCCCCCAGGACATAGCTGCGGGTGAAGCCGTCGGCGCTCTTGACCGTGACCGACGTCGAGCTGACCTCGGTCACCGTGCCCAGCTGTTCGGCCATGGAGGTGTAGGTGGTGCCGTCGAGGACGACGTATTCGGCGTGCACGGCGGCGGAGAGGCCCCCGGCCATTCCGCCCAACCCGTCCGGGCCGAAGCCGCCGCGGCCCGACGCCGAGCCCCCGGTTTGGCCGCCCTGCTGGCCACCGGGCATCCCTTGGCCGTTGAACTGCGGGCCGCCCGCCGCTGCGCCGTCCCCGCTGGCCGCGGCCGAGCTGGACGTCAGCGCGTAGACACCGGCGCCGGCGCCGACGGCGATAACGGCAGCCACCCCGCCGGCGGCGAGGCCGCGCCGGACGGTCCATGGCTTGTCCGCCTGGGAACCCGCGGCCCGGCCGGCAGGCGCGCCCCACCCGGGGGCCGCCTGGGCCGGAGCCGCCTGGGCCGGGTACCCCGCAGGGCCCGGCTGCGCAGGCTGGTCCGGTTGGCCGGGATGCGCTGCTCCGGAATGGGCGGCTGTGTCGGGGTACGACGGCGCGCCCCACCCCGGCGCGGCTTCCGGCTGCGGCGCGGACTGCCGGGGCGCAGATTCCTGCTCCGGCGCCGTCACCGGCTGCGGGGCCGAGACCGGCTGCGGCGCCGTCACCGGCTGCGGGGTGGTGTCCGGGTTGTGGCCGCCGTCGGCAGGCTGCGGGATCTCTTCGGGCTGCTGGTGGTTCATGCTGTTCTCCTGGCTCGGAAGGTGGGGCTGTTTTCACCAGCGTGGGCAGTGAGGCTGTGCCGGGGCTGTGAGGTCTTCCAGCCCCCCCTGTGATCCGCGGAAGCCCCGGCCTGCCCCGGCAGCGCCCAGCTGGGTAGGCTGGGATTCACAGGTGCCGCACAGGATCCCCAAAGCCGCACCTAACCGGCAGAACGGAGAGTCGAACCATGGCCTCGTCGCACTCCATGACCAATAACCTTCCGCAGCTGACCCACCCGGACGGCTCCCCCATCCGCGCCCTGGTGGTGGATGACGAACCCAGCCTCTCCGAGCTGATGAGCATGGGCCTGCGAATGGCAGGCTGGTCCGTGGCGGTGGCCGCGGACGGCCCGGAGGCGGTCAAGCTGGCCAAGGACTTCCGGCCCGACGTGCTGGTACTGGACGTCATGCTCCCCGGATTCGACGGCGTCGAACTCCTGAGCCGGATCCGCACCTTCGCGCCCGAGGTCCCGGCACTGTTCCTCACCGCCAAAGACGCCGTGCAGGACCGCATCACCGGCCTCGCCGCCGGCGGGGACGACTACGTCACCAAACCCTTCAGCATGGAGGAAGTCCTGCTGCGCCTGCACCGCCTGGTCCAGCGCTCCGGCGTGGCCGCCCTGGACACCGCCGAGCTCGTCGTCGGGGACCTGGTCCTGAACGTGGACACCCGGGATGTGACCCGCGCCGGGGAGGAACTGCACCTGACGGCCACCCAGTTCGAGCTGCTGCGCTACCTGATGGAGAACCCCAAGCGGGTCATCAGCAAGGCCCAGATCCTGGACCGCGTCTGGGACTACGACTTCGGCGGCCAGGCCAACATCGTGGAGCTCTACATCTCCTACCTGCGCAAGAAGATCGACGCCAACCACGCCCCGATGATCCACACCGTCCGCGGCGCGGGCTACGTCCTGAAACCGGCGGACTGATCCGTGCCCACTCTCTCCGGTGTCACGCCGGCCCCCGGGCATGACTGGCGCAACCCCTCCACCTGGCACCTGCGCACCCGCCTGGTGCTCGTGGCCATGGCCCTGCTGGTGACCATCTGCGGCGCGGTAGGCGTCTTCAGCTACGTATCCATGGACTCGTTCCTGACCCATCAGCTGGACGAACAACTCGGCGCTGCCGCTCACCGTTCCAACGAATTCGGCCGCCCGGACTCCGGCAGCCCGGGCGGGCGTCCGGACCCGCTGGAGGCAAAGGGGCAGGGCATCGGCACATTGAATGCCCGGGAGCAGAACGGCAGGATTGCCAGCGCCGGGTTCCTCGCCGGCGATGCCACCCGCAAGAGCCTCTCCGCGGACGACAACGCGGTGCTGCTGGGCCTCACGCCCAACGCCGCGCCCGTCGACCGCACGCTCTCCGCCGGAGCGTACCGGCTGATCGCCACCCAGACGCAGTACGGGGACATCATCGTCACCGGCCTGCCCTTGGAGGAAAAGCAGAACACGCTCGGGTCCCTCGTCGGCACCCTCGCCGCGGTGTCCGCCGGCGGCCTGGTGCTGATCGGCCTGATTGGCACCGCGCTGATCCGGCGCACCATGGAGCCGCTGGAGAAGCTCTCCGAAGTGGCAACGAAGGTTTCGCGCCTGCCGCTCGACGCCGGCGAGGTGGCGCTGGGCGTGCGCGTCCCGGCGTCGGCCGCGCACCCCGGTACCGAGGTGGGCAGCGTGGGCCACGCGCTGAATCAGATGCTGGACAACGTCTCGAACGCGCTGCAGGCCCGGCAGGAGAGCGAGATGAAGGTGCGCCAGTTCGTCGCGGATGCCTCGCACGAGCTGCGCACCCCGCTGACCGCCATCCGCGGCTACACGGAGTTGATGCGGATGACCGAGCACTTCACCCCCGACGGCGAGAAATCGCTGGCCCGGGTGCAGAGCCAGTCGGAGCGGATGACCGCCCTGGTGGAGGACCTGCTGCTGCTGGCCCGGCTGGACGAGGGGCAGCCGCTGAAGATGGCCGACGTCGACCTCACCCAGCTGGCCGTCGAAACGGTCAGCGACGAGAAGGTCATGGCCCCGGACCGGAGCTGGAAGCTGGACCTGCCCGAGGAGCCCGTGGTGGTGCGCGGCGACACCACGGCCCTGCACCAGGTCCTCGCGAACCTGCTCTCCAACGCCCGCAAACACACTGATCCCGGCACCACCGTGGTCACCCGGGTGATGCGGTCCGCCGACGGCAGCGCCGTGGTGTCCGTGACCGACGACGGCGCAGGGATCGCCCCCGAATTCCTGGGCAAGGTCTTCGCCCGGTTCGCCCGCGCCGATGCCTCCCGCGCCAACCCCGCCGAACGTGCGGGGGCCCGGGGCGCGGCGGGTGCAGGTGCGGGGCCGGGGGCAATCGCGACCGCGACGGCGGTGCAGGGCACCAGCGGGCTGGGCCTGTCGATCGTGCAGTCGATCGTGGCGGCGCACGGCGGGACCGTGGAGGTCAGCTCGCGTCCGGGCCGGACCGAATTCGCGGTCCGGCTGCCGGCGGCACCGCCCGCCTGACGCACCCCTCTGACGCCCGCGCGCGGACTTCCACAGCAGGCACACAGCATTCCCCCAATCCCCTCATACCGGGGGCCGGGACAGTGGAGACATGACTTCCACAGACCAGGCACCAGGTACCCTGTCCCGTTCCGGGCCCGCCCCCGCCGGCACCCAGTCTGACGCGCCGGCATCCATCACCAGCGTCGGCCCGGCAGCTTCGACCCCGGCAGCGCCGCTCCCGGCGGCGCTGACCGGCGTCGGCCGCCGCCGATCGCCGATCGACACCCGGTCAGCGGTGCCGGTACTGGACGTCACTATCCCCGTCTTCAACGAGGAACGCGACCTCGAAGCCTGCCTGCGCCGGCTCCACGCCTACCTGCTGGGTTCCTTCCCGCACCCGTTCCGGATCACAGTGGCGGACAACGCCAGCACCGATTCGACGCTGCAGACCGCCGAGCGCGTGGCCCGCGAATTGCCGGAGGTCGCCGTCGTGCACATGGCCGAAAAGGGCCGCGGCAATGCGCTGCGCCGGGTCTGGCTCGCGTCGCCGTCGCCCGTCCTGGCGTACATGGACGTGGACCTCTCAACGGACCTGGCCGCGCTGGGACCGCTGTTGGCCCCGCTGATCTCCGGCCACTCGGACCTGGCGATCGGCACGCGCCTGACCCGCAACTCCCGCGTCATCCGGGGCCCGAAGCGGGAATTCATCTCGCGCAGCTACAACTTCCTGCTGCACTCGCTCCTCGGCGCGCACTTCAGCGACGCCCAGTGCGGGTTCAAGGCCATCCGGGCCGACATCGCCCGGGAACTGCTACCGCACACTCTGGACAACGCCTGGTTCTTCGACACCGAACTGCTGGTGCTCGCCGAACGCTGCGGACTCCGGGTGCATGAGGTCCCGGTGGACTGGACCGACGATCCGGACTCCAGCGTCGACATCGTCCAGACGGCGGCCGCGGACCTGCGCGGCATGGCCCGCCTCAGCCGCGACCTGGTGTCCGGCAAGATCCCCGTCCCGGAACTGCGCGCCGCGCTGGCCCGCGGCCCGCTGCCCGCGTCCTCCCGCGGACCGGAACAAAGCCCCGGCGGCAGCCTCTTCGGGCAACTGGTCCGGTTCGGCAGCATCGGCGTCGCCTCCACCCTGGCCTACCTGCTGATCTTCCTGGCCTGCCGCGGCGTCATGGACCCGCAGCTGGCGAACTTCCTGGCGCTGCTGATCACCGCCGTGGCCAACACCGCGGCCAACCGGCGCTTCACCTTCGGCATCCAAGGCAGCAGTTATGCGGTCCGCCACCACTTCGAGGGCCTGCTGGTTTTCGGGCTGGGGCTCGGCCTGACGTCCGGGGCGCTGCTGCTGGTGCACGGCGCCTCCGGCGGTACCCCCGACCGCTGGGTGGAACTAGCCACCGTCACCGCGGCCAACCTCGCGGCCACCGCCGTGAAATTCCTGCTCTTCCGGCTGGTGGTGTTCCGGGACCGCCCCGGAACCGCAGCCCCGCCCGCGCCCCGCACCCCGGTCCCCGCGCATGGCACCCCGGCGCAGTCCGCCGCCACAGCGTCCCTCCCCACAGAAACGGCCCGATAAATGACCGCCACCCTCAGCCCCGCCGACGGGACCCGGCCCTCCGGCCCGCTCCCCCGCACCGACTCGCCGATGCCGGCCGCCTCGTCCGATACCCCCGATACCTCCGCTTCGCGCCGCCGGCGCCTGCTGTTCGGTGACCAGCCGCGCTGGGTCCGGCCCTCCGCTGCCCTGCTGCTCATCGGGACC
The DNA here is from genome assembly GCF_030410515.1 of Arthrobacter sp. YD4. GTDB lineage: Bacteria > Actinomycetota > Actinomycetes > Actinomycetales > Micrococcaceae > Arthrobacter. The sequence continues at coordinate 58,644 of NZ_JAUHHD010000002.1, forward strand.
GCAGTGCTCTACCTGTGGAACCTCGCGGCCACCGGTTACGGCAACACCTTCTACGCCGCGGCCATCCAGGCCGGCACCAAGGACTGGACCGCCCTGCTGTTCGGCTCCCTTGACGCCGGCAACGCCATCACCGTGGACAAGCCCCCGGCCGCGCTCTGGATCCCGGCCCTGGCCGGCCGGATCGTTGGCTTCTCCCCGCTCAGCATGCTGGTGCCGCAGGCCCTCATGGGCGTGGCCGCCGTCGGACTCCTGTACCTGACCCTGAAGCGGGTCTCCGGTCCGGCCGCGGGCCTGCTGGCCGGCGGGGCCTTGGCGCTCACGCCCGTGGCCGCCCTCATGTTCCGCTTCAACAACCCCGACGCCATGCTGACCCTCTGCCTGGTGTTCGCGGCGTACCTCACCACCCGGGCGATCGAGAAGGCCGGCTGGGGCTGGCTCGCCGCGGCCGGTGCGGTGATCGGCCTGGCGTTCCTGACCAAGATGCTGCAGGGCTTCCTGATCGTGCCGGGTCTGGGCCTGGCCTACCTTTGGGCCGCCCCGGTCAGCCTTCGGCGCCGGCTGCTGCACCTGCTGGGCGCGGCCGCCGGAATCCTGGTGGTGGCCGGCAGCTACGTGGCGCTGTTCCAGTTGACCCCGGCGTCGGCCCGTCCGTACATGGCCGGCTCCACGACCAACAGCTTCCTCGAACTGACCTTTGGCTACAACGGCCTGGGCCGGATCACCGGGTCCGGCGAGGGCAGGCCGGGCGGCTCTGCCGGCCTCGGCGGGGCAACTGACCTTGGCGGCGCGGCCGGCGCTGCCGGGGCAGCCGGCGGCGCCGGCGCGGGTGGCTTTGGCGGGAACGCCAGCTTCGGCGGGGCCGCCGGGATCGCCCGGATGTTCGGCACCAGTTTCGGCGGCGAGGTGTCCTGGCTGTTGCCCGGGGCGCTGATCCTCCTGCTGGCCGGCCTGTGGTTCACCCGGCGCGAGGCCCGGACCTCCGCGACCCGTGCGGCCCTGCTGCTCTGGGGCGGCTGGCTGGTGGTCACCGCGGGCATCTTCAGCTTCATGAGCGGCATCGTGCACCCGTATTACGCGGTGGCGCTGGCCCCCGCGGTCGCGGCCCTCGTGGGCCTGGGCGGCGTGCAGCTCTGGCGCGGCCGGTCCTTCTGGCCGGCGCGGCTGGTCCTGGCGGTCACGGTGCTGGCGACCTCGATCTGGTCCGCGGTGCTGCTGGGCCGGGATCCGTCGTGGCTGCCCGGGCTGCGGGTGGCCGTGGTGATCCTCGGTGTCCTCGCCGCGGCGGCGCTGATGCTGCAGCTTGACCGGCTGCGGGCCATTCCCGCCGCGCTCCGCAAGGCGGCCACCGCCGGCGTCGTCATCCTCACCCTGCTGGCCGGCGGCCTGGGCACGGCGGCGTGGACGTTCGCGACGGCGGCCCAGCCGCACTCGGGTTCGATCCCGACCGCCGGGCCCACGGGCTCCGCGATGGGCGGCTTCGGGGCGGCCGGCCGGACGCGCGGCACCGGGACGGGAAGCACCGACGGCACCGGCTTCCCCGGCGGCCAGGACACGGCGGCACCGAACGCGGCTGGCCCCACCGCGGGAGGCGCTGGGGGCCCGGGAGGCGCAACCGCCTCCACCGAGCTCGCCGCACTGTTGAAAACCTCGACGGCGAAATGGTCGGGAATCGTCTCCGGCGCCACCTCCGCCGCTGACCTGGAACTCGCCACCGGCACCAACGTGATTGCCCTCGGCGGCTGGAACGGCGGCGACCCGTACCCCACCCTGGCCCAGTTCCAGGCCATGGTGGACCGCGGGGAGATCGGCTACTTCATCGCCGGTGGCGGCATGGGCGGTATGGGCGGCGGCCGGGGCGGAAACTCCGAGGTCGCGGCCTGGGTTGCCGCCAACTACCAGGCACAGACCGTCGGCTCCACCACCGTCTACAAGCTGGCGGGCTAGGCCATGACTGCTTCCACCGACCTCACAAGCACCGGGTCCGCCGTCACTTCACCCGCCGGGCCCGGGCCCGGCGCAAGCCCGGCGACTGAGGCTGCCGGCTCCGGGCTGCGCCACCCGCGGTGGCGCGGTGGCCGCCGGAACCTCCGGCCGCAGGCCTCCACTCGGCAGCACCCCGGGCCGCCCCGATCCCGGCGGAAGGCGCTGGCGCAGCGGGCGGAACTGGCCGTCCTGCTGGCCGGAACCGCGGTCCTCTACGTCTGGAACCTCGGCGCCTCCGGCTGGGCGAACGCCTTCTATTCCGCGGCGGCGCAGGCCGGCTCGCAGGACTGGACGGCCTGGTTCTTTGGTTCCTCGGACGCGGCAAACGCCATCACGGTGGACAAGCCGCCGGCGTCGCTCTGGGTGATGGGCCTGTCCGTGCGGCTTTTCGGGCTGAGCTCCTGGAGCGTCCTGGCGCCCGAGGCTCTGATGGGTGTCGCGACGGTGTGGCTGGTCTACCTGACCGTCCGCCGGGCCGCCGCACCCGCGACGGCGGACGCCCGGCTGGCCCACCGCGCCGGACTGGTCGCCGGTGCGGTGATGGCCCTGACCCCCGTGGCCGTGCTGATGTTCCGCTTCAACAACCCGGATGCCCTGCTGGTCCTGCTGATGACGGCCGCCGCCTACGCGGTGCTGCGCGCCATCCAGGACGCCCGGCTGCGCTGGCTGCTGCTGGCCGGGGTGCTGCTGGGCTTCGGGTTCCTGACCAAGCAGCTGCAGGTGCTGCTGGTGGTCCCGGGCTTCGCCGCGGCCTACCTGCTCGCCGGACGCGCGGGCCCGGGCCGGCGGCTGCTGCACCTGCTGGCGACGGGAGCGGCGATGGTGGTGGCGGCCGGCTGGTGGCTGGCCGCCGTCGAGCTCACCCCGGCGGCGGACCGGCCCTATATCGGCGGCTCGCAGGGCAACTCGATCCTGGAACTGACCCTGGGCTACAACGGCCTGGGCCGGCTCAGCGGGGACGAGACGGGGAGCGTCGGCGGCGGCAACGGCTGGGGCACCCCCGGCCTGCTCCGGCTTTTCAACAGCGAGTTCGGCGGGCAGATCGCGTGGCTGTTGCCGTCGGTGCTGCTGCTGGCGGCTGGGCTGCTGTGGCTGGGCCGGCGGGCGCCACGGACCGACGCCGTCCGCGCCTCCGTGGTGGTCTGGGGCGGCTGGGTGCTGGTCACCGGGCTGACGTTCAGCCTGATGGCCGGCATCATCCACCCGTATTACATGGTGGCGCTGGCCCCGGGGGTCGCCGGGTTGGCCGGTCTGGGGTCGGTGCTGCTGTGGCAGCGGCGGGATCAACCCGTTGCCGCCGGGACGCTCGCCGCCGCGGTGGCCGCGGCCGGTTTCATGGCTTTCGAGCTGCTGGGCCGCACGCCCGCGTTCGTTCCGTGGCTGCGCTGGCTGGTGCTGGCCGTGGCGCTGGCAGCGGCCGTCGGCGTGATGGTTCCGGCCGTCCGGGCCCGGGTCGCCGGCGCGTCCGCCGCCGGGACCACTGGCCCGCTGTCCCCTGGCGGCCCGACGGCGGCGCTGTTGGGACGGACGACGGCGGGACTCGCCGTCGTCGCGGCCCTCGCCGGTCCCCTGGCGTACTCGCTGTCCACCGCCGCCACCGCGCATTCCGGCTCGATCGTCAGCGCGGGGCCTGCGGTGGGCGGCCGGGCGGGCCTGCCGGCCATGTTCGGCGGCACGGGCGGAGCCATGGGCACCGCGCAGGGCAATCCCTTCGGCCCGACCAACGGCTCCAACGGCACGGGAACGGCTGGCACCGGCCGCGGCCAGGGCTTTGGCCAGGGCGGCGCAATGGGCGGGCTCCTCGGCGCGACCACCCCGTCGTCTACCCTGGTGGATGCCCTCGAAACGGACGCCGGCCGCTACACCTGGGCGGCGGCCGTCGTCGGGTCCAACAACGCCGCCGGTTACCAGCTCGCCACGCAGCTGCCCGTAATGGCCGTGGGCGGGTTCAACGGCACCGACCCCGCGCCCACGCTTGAGCAGTTCCAGCAGTACGTCGCCGACGGCCGGATCCACTACTTCATCGCCGGGCGCACTATGCAGGGCGAAAGCGGATCCGACGACGCCGCCAGGATCGCGGACTGGGTGGCGGCCACCTACCCCGCCCAGAGCGTCGGCGGCACCACGGTGTACCTGCTGGCGAAGTAGCCGCTCCGGACGGTCCGCCGTTTCGACGGTTCCCTGCCGAATAGACGCCTCCAGGCATCGGGCGTGCGGGGAACCGTCGAAACGGCCCGAAAAACGGGGGCCAGCCCACCGCAAATCCGCAACCAGCCACACCGCGGCGTTACCTAAATGTGACATGAGGGGGAAAGTCCGGTACCGTTTTTATGGTGCGGCCATCGATCTGGCCGCATATCCGGGTCTGACGCCAAACTCTGCCGCTTCCCGGATTCCATGGATTGAGGCAGAGACGGGGAACCCAGAGTTCCCGGGCACCTGCATCCATGCACCCCTTGGGGTTAAGCCGACTCGTTGATCATCCGAGCGGCCGGATTTCTCATCCGAACCCGACAGCTAACTCCGTAGGCGTTGAGAGGCGAACATGACTGAACACAAGGCACCCGTGCGCCTAAAAGGCGCTAAACGCACCTCCTCGGCCGACGTCGCGCGCCACCGCGCCGACCCGGCCCAGGGCTCGGCCACCCGAGGCCGCGCCAGCTTTGGCTCCAAGGGCAAGCTCACCGCCGTCGCGCTGACCGCGGCCGCCGTGCTGCTGGGCGCCGGCGCCGCAGGCCAGGCCACCGGCACCACCGCCCCGGCCGCCACCGCCACCCAGGCCCCGGCCCTGCAGCTCTCCGACCTGGAACGGCTCGGCAGCTACACCCCGGCCACGGCACCGGCCAGCGTCGAAGCCCAGGCTTCCTATGTCACCCCCGAGACTCCGGCTCCGTCCACGCCCGCTCCGTCCACCCCGGCCCCCGCACCGGCTGCTCCGGCTCCCGCGGCGGCACCCGCCCCGGCCCCGCAGCCGGTGGCGGTCGACGATCCCGCCGGTGCCCAGGCCTATGCCGCCTCGCAGCTGCCGGCCCACGGCTGGGCCCCGAGCGAGATGCAGTGCCTGATGAAGCTCTGGACCCGCGAGTCGGACTGGAAGACCACGGCCACCAACCCGTCCAGCGGTGCTTACGGCGTGGTCCAGTCCCTCCCGGCCGAGAAGATGGCCAGCGCCGGCGCGGACTACATGACCAACTACCGCACCCAGATCAACTGGGGCCTGCAGTACGTGCAGGAACGGTACGGCTCCCCCTGCGGCGCCCTGAACTTCCATTACGCGAACAACTGGTACTAAACCGCTAGAGGCTGCAGCCACTTCGCGCAGAGACAGCAAAGGCACCGGATCTTCTCAGATCCGGTGCCTTTGCTGTATCCCCGGGCGGCCCGTTCAGCGGCCCGAGGGAAAGGGGACGCGCTACCCGGCGATGCCGTAGAGCCTGTCGCCGGCGTCGCCCAGGCCGGGGACGATGTAGGACTTCTCGTCCAGCTTCTCGTCGATGGAGGCCAGCACGATCGTGACGTTGGCGTCGGAAAGCTCTTCCTCCAGCTTGGCCAGGCCCTCGGGGGCGGCCAGCAGGCAGATGCAGGTGACGTCGGAAGCGCCCCGCTTGAAGAGGAACTTGATCGCCTCGCGCAGGGTGCCGCCGGTGGCCAGCATGGGGTCCAGGACGAAGATCTGACGGTCGGTCAGGTCCTCGGGGAGCCGCTCGGCGTAGGTGATGATGTCCAGGGTTTCCTCGTCGCGGGCCATGCCCAGGAAGCCGACCTCCGCGGTGGGGACCAGCTTGGTCATGCCCTCGAGCATGCCAAGGCCGGCGCGGAGGATCGGGACCACCAGCGGGGTGGGCTTGGTGAAGGCCGTGCCGATGGTGGTGCTGACCGGCGTCTCGATGGTGACCGGTTCGGTACGGACGTCGCGGGTTGCCTCGTACGCCAGCAGCGTGACCAGCTCTTCGGTGAGCTGGCGGAAGACGGGTGACGGGGTGTTCTTGTCCCGCAGAACGGTGAGCTTATGGGCCACCAGCGGGTGGTCGACAACGAGAGTGCGCATGGGTCAAAACTATCATCCGGACGCTTCGGACCGACCCCGCCCGCCGGGGGTCCCGGCGTCGTCGGCCACCCCGCGACCATGCGCCGTTTCGGCGTCGTGGTGCCCGTCCGGCGCCTTCTCGCGCAGGCGCTGGCCGTTGTCGAAGGTGGGTGCCGGGCCGGTCCGTTCCCGGTGCCTGATCACGTGGAACAGCCGATGCGCCAGGATCACGATGCCCACCCAGCCCAGGCCGAGCGCCCAGCCGAAGATCACGTCGGTCATCCAGTGATGGCCCAGGAACACCCGGCTCATGCCCATCGCGATGATGAAGAGCGCCCCGGCCGTGATCAATCCCACCCGGGCGATGGTGCGCTGGACCTGCAGGCAGGTGAGGTACACCACGAGTGAGATCACCACGGTGGTGTTCAGGGTGTGGCCGCTGGGGAACGACGGCGAGTTCTCGTAGGGCGGGACGGCATCGGCGTGGTCGGGGCGGGTGCGTCCGATGAGCTTCTTGCCCAGGGAGGTAGCGGTGACGGAGACTGCGGCCGCCCCGCCGATGAGGATGAGCGGGCGCCAGGTCCGGGTCCGCCAGATCAGCAGCGCGGTCAGGATGCTGGCCAGGATGGGCATGCCGATGCCGCCGCCGATGTTGGTGAACCCGGTGACGAACGCATCCAGGCCGGGGCTGCGGAGCCGTTCCATGGTGGCGAGCATGGGCTTGTCCAGGTTGGCCAGGCCGGCGTCGTCCACTACGTTGTCGTAGACCTCGGCGCTGGTCAGGGCCAGCGCCACCACCGCGATGCCGCCCAGCAGCATGGTGATCCAGAGCGCGGCGTAGGGCACCACCCATTTGCCCCAGCGCCGCATCAGCCAGCTCTCAGTCCTGGTGCTCACTGCGTTCTCCCGACGTCCGGTGCACCCCACGGTGCACAGCTTGCTTAGGATCGAAACTACCATTGAGCCATGACATCGCCCGAGCCCCGCCATGCCGAGTGGATGGGCCTCGCCCTGAGCGAGGCGCGGCAGGCCCTCGCCACCGCGGACGTGCCGATCGGGGCCGTGGTGATCGGCCCGGACGGGACGGTGCTGGGCGCCGGCCGGAACGAGCGGGAGGCCCTCGGGGACCCGACGGCGCACGCCGAGATGGTCGCCATCCGGGAAGCGGCCGCGCGGCTTCGCGAGCGCCGTGCCGACGAGGGGGCGCGCGACGACGGCTGGCGGCTGGCGGACTGCACCCTGGTGGTGACGCTGGAGCCGTGTGCGATGTGCGCCGGCGCGGTGGTGCTGGCCAGGATTCCCCGCGTGGTGTTCGGCGCCTGGGACGAGAAGGCGGGCGCCGCGGGGTCCGTCTTCGACATTCTCCGCGAGCGCCGGCTGAACCACTGGGTGGAGGTCTACGGCGGCGTGCGGGAGCAGGAGTGCGGGGACTTGCTGCGGGACTTCTTCGCCAAGCACCGCGGCGCCTGATTCCCGGTTCTTCGTCCCGGCCTCTTTACTGGCCCCTCCCTACCGTTCCGCGGTGGCCGTCGTCGACGCCCGCAGCGCGTCGATGCGCTTCCGGCGGGAAGCAGGGGAATCGAGGCTGAAGGCCCGGAAGTCGCCCAGATCCTCCCGGATCCAGGCCTCCACCTCCGCGATCCGCCGGCTGACCGCGGGCGTCAGGTCGCCGAACACCCAGGCGGCGATCTTCCCGGTCTCCGGGTCGTACTGCCAGAGTCCGATGATCCGGCCACGGTCCAGGATCGGGTGGTCCGGCAGGTCTGCCTGCAGCGCCAGCGAGCTGAGCCCCGCCTTGCGGTGGTCCGCCTCGTCCAGCAGCTCGGCCGCGTTCCGCCGCAGCAGCACCAGCGAATCTGTCCCGGCGAGCAGCTGGATCTGTTCCTCCGCGGGGGCGGTGAAGGCGGCGAGGCGGTCGACGTCGTCGGGCAGCATCCACAGCACGGCACTGTCCTTGCCTGCGTCCCCGGGGAGCGGGACGTCGACGGCACCGGCGGCCGCCAGTGCGGCGCGGGTCTGCGCCACGGTGAAGCCCGTGAACCACTGGGACTGTTTAGCGGTGGCGCCGCCGGTCCAGCCGAGGTAGCGGCGCATCAGCAGGGCGCGGACCTCCTCGTCGGTGAGCTCGCTGGTGGGCAGGTCCCAGGCCTCATAGGCGTAGCGCTGCCGGTCCAGGCGGCCGTCGGCAGGCACCCTGCGGATCCGGCCCTCCGCCTGCAGGATACCCAGCGCCGCGGGCAGCGTGGTGGCGGCACCCTTCTTCTTCCCTTCCTCACCCAGGCTTTGGACCGCGTCGCCGAGTTCCTCCTTGAGCTGCCGCGGGTCCAGCGGGGTACCGGCCTCGGCCAGGACGTGCCGGACCTGTTCCTCGAGCAGGGTGATTTCGCCGCGGTCCACGCCGAGCCGGGTCAGCACCGAGACGGCGGCCTCCGCGGCGGGGCGGCCCAGGCGCAGCGCCCAGGCAAAGTCGTCGCTGCCCAGGACGTAGGTGCAGCCGCGTGCCGTGGGAAGTTCCAGGATCCGCTGGGCGTCGACGTCGGCGTCCACCTGGCCGCGGCGGAGCCCGGCACGGGCAAACAGGGAGAGGTAGGGGTTGGCGCCGCCGACGGACCGGGCCCAGCCCGCCCGTGCGAGCACCTCCCCGGCGGTGCAGCCGGCCAGCGACCCGTCCAGGCCTTGCCGATGCCAGGACCAGGCGCGGAGGTTTGCGGCGGTGAGGCTCTGGGGCGGAAGGCTGACCGTGGCTGGCTGGGTGCTCATGCGCCCATTGTCCATCCATGCCGCGGACGGCGATACGGGGCTGCCCCGCGACGACTGCGGCGGCGGGGTGGAGCGGCCGGTTACCGGCCCAGGATTTCCAGCACCGTGCGGGCGGTCGCATCCCACCCGGGCAGGTGCTGCCGGGCGTCCAGCGCGGTGGCGCGCCACCGTGCCCGGAGCTCCGGCTCCGTGAGCCAGCGGCGCAACAGCTCCGTCAGGGGTGCGGGATCCTCGGCGAGCGCGACGGCGGCGCCCGGCAGCCCTGCGTCGTCCCCTTCGGCCTCTTCGCCCGTAGCCCTGGCCGCCCCGGGTCCTGCCTGCGGAGTTCCGGCCTGCGGGGTTCCGGCCGTGAGGGCCTCCAGCGCCCCGGTCCCGCGCCGGATGATCGCGGGGATGCCGCGGGCGAGGGACTCGGTGACGGCCATGCCGAAGGTTTCCGCGCGCGAGATCAGCAGCGTGAGGTCGGTCCGCGCCCATTCGGCGTCCAGGGCGTCCCCGCGAAGCTCGCCCGGGATCCGGACGCGCCCACCGAGCCCCAGCCGTTCCGTTTCGGCGCGGAGCAGGGCGGCGTACTCAGGGTCCGCGGTGTCCGCCCCCACCAGGGCAGCGGACCAGTCCAGGTCGGTCAGGGCTGCGAGCGCCCGGAGGAAGAGCAGCTGGCTCTTGTTCGGCAGCAGCGCGGCCACCATCGCCAGGTGCGGCGGGGTGGACCCGACCGCAGTCCCGGCGGGGTCGGTGCCGGGCAGCGCGACGGCGACGGTGGTATCGGCGCCGTCGAGGCCGTGCCGGGCGCGCAGTTCCGCCGCGGCGGAACTGCTGCTGCAGATCACCCCGGCCGCGGCGGCAACCGCGCGTCCTTCCAGGTCGGCATACCCGTCGAGCGGCATGTGGAGCAGGATCCACACCGGCGTCCCGGCGCGGGCGGCGGCCTCCAGCTGCTCCGGGGCACCGCAGGCCACGAGCCCGTCCACCAGGGTGACTGTCCCGGGGCCGGCCGGTTCCGCCAGCAGGTTCCCCAGCGCCGACCGGTCCGCGGGGCCGCCCACCGGCCAGTCGCCGTCGGCGGTCCGGGTCGTGGCGGGCACCCCGAGCGCGTCGAGGGCGCGGACCAGGGCCGCGTTGTAGGCGTTGCCGCCGGAGTTGTGGTGGACGTTGCCGGGCAGGACCAGGCGGATGGCGGAGGGCTGCACCGGGGCTAGTCGGCGTCGAACTCGAGGGAGTAGCTGGCCCACGCGTCCGGGGTCTCGCGCAGGGTGACGTCGATGCCCGCGAGCGCGCGCCCGTCGTCGCCCTCGCGGATCTGCGCGGCCACGGCGTCCGCGATGTACTGCGCCAGCGCCTCGGTGGTGCTCAGCTTGCCGGCGAAATCGGGGTGCTCGTCCAGGTTCTTGTAGTTCAGGCCGGACAGGACGGCGCCCAGCACCTCGCCCGCCTCGCCGATGTCCAGGACGATCGCATCCTGGTTCAGGCTCCGGCGGCGGAAGGTCACCTCGGTGACGAAGGTGGCGCCGTGCATGCCCTGCGCGGGGCCGAACGCCGGGCGGGGCAGGCTGTGGGCGATCATGAAGTTGCTGCGGACGGTCAGGCTGAACACGGATTACCTCGTGGTTTCTGTGGTGTGCGGGTATTCGATGACGTGGCAGAGGGCGTCGAGGGTGCCGTCGGAGAGTCGCTGGACGACGTCGGGCAGCTCCTCGAAGCGCGAGGTGCCGGTGAGGAAGGCCTCGAAAACGGGGTCGCGAAGCAGCGACACGGCGAGGTTCAGCCGGTCGGCGGTGGTGCGGCGGTGACGGCGGGCGCGCGCGACGACGCCCACCTGGCTGGCCCGGATGGAGAGGCGCCGGGCGTGGAAGTCCTCGCCGAGGGGCAGGCTGACGCTGCGGTCCGCGTACCAGGACATTTCGATGATCTCGCCCTCGTCGCCCACGAGCTGCAGGGCCCGTTCCAGCCCGGCCTGGGAGGCGGAGCAGTGGATGACGATGTCGCAGTCGCCGGCGGCGTCGTCCGGGTGGCTGAACTCGACGCCCAGGGCGTCCGCGAAGGCGCGCTTGGCCGGGTCGATGTCAATCAGCTGCAGCCGTTCCAGCGGGAAGCCGGCGAGGAGTTTGGCCACCATCCCGCCGACCAGTCCTGCGCCGATCACGGCCACCCGGTCCCCCAGCCGCGGGCCCGCTTCCCAGAGGGCGTTGACGGCGGTTTCCACGGTGCCGGTGAGGACGGCGCGGCGGGCCGGGACGCCGTCGGGAACCTCGGTGAGGGAGGTGACGGGGACGACGTAGCGGTCCTGGTGCGGGTGCAGGCAGAAGACGGTTTTGCCCTGCCACTCATCCGGCCCGGCCTCGACGACGCCCACGGAGAGGTAGCCGAACTTCACCGGACCGGGGAAGCTGCCCTCCTGGTGCGGGGCGGCCATGGCATCGGCCACACAGTCGGGGACCCGGGCGTTGTGCACCACCATCTCGGTGCCTTTGCTGATGCCGGAGTAGAGGGACCGGACCAGGGCCTCGCCGGGGCTGGGCGCCGGCAGATCCTCGGTGCGGAGTTCGCCCTGTTCCGGGCCGACGGTCCAGTAGGCGGTGGCGGTGCCCGCGGTCCGGGCGGAGGGCGCATTCGAAATAGTCATTGTGCTGTCGAATCTAGTGCCGTGCGGGCGCCGCCGGAAGCTTCCCGGGGCGGTCCGGGCGCGGCGGCCCCGTTGTGCCGGGCTCGTTTTGGGGTTCGGCCCCGCGCTCCGGTACCCTAGTCAGGTTGGTGACGTGTCCGAGCGGCCGAAGGTGCAACACTCGAAATGTTGTTTGGTGTAAAAGCCAACGTGGGTTCAAATCCCACCGTCACCGCCACGTAGCGAGGCCCCTGCTTCCCTTTGTTTACAAGGGAGGCGGGGGCTTTTGCTTTGTCCGGATAAACCTCATTGGCAAAGAATTGGCAAACCTTTCCTGCAGCAGACAAGTCCATCGTCATCGGGCCTGGGCATCACTTCACTCAGCTAGGACGACCACCTATTCTCAAATTTTCGCATCCCTACGTGGCGAGGACAGGGCCAGGAGCAAGAAGTGGAAGAGTTGAGTCGTGACCGATCTCAAACTGTTCCTTATAAATGGCGGCCGAGCCTCAGAGCTCACATCCCGCAGTTTCGCCCTCGAGAGAAATCTCCAGACCCTCATTGAGGAAAACATGGATGTCACCTTCGGTGTCAGGTATCTTGCCAGCGAGTACACGACAGGCAAGGTCCACCGCGGCCGCATTGACTCGCTGGGCCTGGACGAGAACGGATCGCCGGTGATCTTCGAGTACAAGCGGACGTCCAATGAGAACGTCATCAATCAGGGGCTCTTTTATCTGGATTGGCTCATGGACCACAAGGCAGAATTTCAGATTCTGGTGGCCTCCCGGCTGGGTGCCGCGACAGCTGAGAACATTGACTGGTCTGCGCCACGGCTGATCTGCGTCGCGAACGACTTCACGCGTTATGACGAATATGCAGTCCGGCAGATCGATCGGAATGTTGAACTTGTCCGATACCGGGACTTCGGTTCCGACCTTCTGGCCATTGAACTGGTCACGTCAGTTTCGACAGAGACAACGGCTACCACCCGAAAAGCATCCTCCATCCCAGCGCCTCTTGCCGAGGCGGCACCAGGGAAGAAATCGTCACGGGCCAAAACGGTTACCGAGCTGCTCGCGTTGGCAGATTTTGAGTTGGCGTCCCTCTACGAGAAGTTCGAGACGTTCGCGTTGTCGCTGGGTGATGACGTCGTGAAGAACGAACGCTCTCTCTACTTCGCCTTCCGCCGGCTGAAGAATTTCGCCTGCGTGGAAGTCCACCCGACATCGAAGAACTTGCTGGTGTACCTGAAGCTCCCCCCGGCGTCGGTGGAGCTGGTGGAGGGTTTCAGCCGGGACGTTAGCAAGATCGGACACTTCGGGACGGGCGATCTTGAACTGAGGATAAGTTCAACCGCCAACTGGCCACTGGTTGAGGAGCTAACCCGTCGGGCCTACGCTGCCAACTGAGCGGCTGCCGGCGACCGCACTCGGATTGCAGCGCCTACCGCTCTAATCACGTTGATGTTCCCGGACAACTTATGCGCCTAAGTGGCGCAGTCGTTACTTCGCGGGGCGACCCAAATTCGGGCTATGCCCTTACCAGCTTCGTTGACTCGTCACTCCTCTCCACAGTTGGGGCATGGCCCGATCAGGGGGCGTTCCATAAAGCACGGCTTACAGACATCGCCTCGTCGGCCTGCTGAATCACGCCCGGCAGCGCCGGAGCCGGACGACATTTCGGCGCAGGTCTGGCAAGGGGGCAGAGTTCGCATCTGCTCCTCTGAAGCACGGTACGGTGCTGGGCCGAGCATCGAACCGTCGCTGGCACGATAGAAGTGCGAGCAGTCCTCATGATGTCGTCGTCGAGGAACGGCTCCGGTCGCCTGGCCATCAAGGCTAATCGGATCTTTGACCCAGATGAGACCCGGATACTCAACTTTCGTTCACATCACCACGTTAATCCCGCACTCCGAAATTTGTCTGGACCCCTCCCTTTGACCTACCACGTGCGCGGCAACTCGGGCCGGTGTCACGTGCCAGCTGGTGATCTGCGACGGCAATCATCTAGTGCACCGGCCGGGCCCTAGACTAGCTCCAGCCCGAGAGTCGGGCGCGAGTATCGCAAAGTTGGATTTCCATGGTGCCGCTGATGTGCCCACTAAATGTCGATCACGAGGGCGTCGAGGTACTCGAAGCGCTCCCGGACGGTCGCAACAAAGCCTGGTGCCCAAACTGCGACTACGCCTGGGTGCATGGGGCGGACCGGCTGCACTCTGCGCGTATGACCGCACAGCCTACCCCTCGCCCCATGCCTACCGCGGACCAGGCCTCCCCTGAGTTGATGGCTCGCGCCCAGCTCCTCAAGTCGGAATTCCTGAGCCAGGAGCACGCCGGGCTCGATCCGCGCGTGCCGTCCTTTTGGGCGAAGTATCAGCGCATATTTAGTGAAGAGGGCCTTTCCGCAGCTGGCCCCGCTGAACTGCGAGCATTTGGGACGGACACGAGCGGGTCAAACCTCGGCATCCAGTCCACCTTCCTTACAGCTTTCGACAAGGATCCCGAGTATGGCGCAGCTCGGGTCCGGAAAGTGGTTGACCACCTGCTGCGGGGTACCGGCAAGCCTCTGGAAGACCGACTCACGAACTTGGTCAACGGGACGCTCAGCTTTTCGTTCCCGGGCTTCAAGGAACTCCTGCTTTCGAGGGTGCTCTCGGTCATGTACCCCAAGCGGTTCCTGACCCTCCTGACTTACGAGCAGAAATTGGTCGCGGCCAGGGACGTGTACGGCCTACACCTGCCACCCTACGATCGGGCTAGGATCGGCCACCAGATCGTTCAGAGCAATGACTTGCTCGCAGGGCTCGCCGGCGACGGCTTCCTTCACCGTCCGCACGCGGGCGAGTTCCTGTGGTGGGTCCAAATGCAGCCTCCGGGGGGGAACTGAAGTGAGCGAACTTCCTCAATCAGTCCTGTCGGCCTGCTGTACTCTCTCTGCCGATAAAATTCAAAGACCACCACACGACGAACGGAAGGTCGCTATGGGTTACCCCCAGCAGCCTGGAGATCTCCCCAAAGAGCAACCTGACCGTGTCCTGACCCCCGAGCAGATGCGCGAACTCACCATCGATACGATGGCCAGCTGGGCTCTTGACGGGTTGTACCCCTCCCGCGCGACCGTCGAGAGCATCAACGAGTTCCTAGCCAGCGGACTCACGCCCGAACAATACATCGAGAAGTTAAAGGAGAAGTGGCGTCAAGCGGAGGGTGACTAGTCCTTCGGTTCTGACTTTTGGCGTTACAAGGCTGTTCTCTTTGACAGCGCTGCCTATCGATCGGGCAAATCCGAAAGGGGATCCTTCACCGGGACGATGCCGGGCGGGGCGCTCTGTTCAGCAATGTAAGGATGAGTTATGAACAATGTCTTCCTCACCGGGCATCTTGTTTGCAGTGACCAAGAGCAGGTCGGGGTGGTAGCGCAGCACCTACCCCTGCACATCAAGCTGACACGCGCCGAGCCGGGATGCATTTCCTTCGAGGTGAACCCGACTCAAGACCCGCTGATCTGGCAGGTCAACGAGCAATTCCAGGACAGCAACTCGTTCCGCGCACATCAGCGACGAGTCGCGGAGAGCGAATGGGGCAGGGTCAGCGCACATGTCGATCGACACTACGAAATTGATGGCTTTTAGCCCGTCCGCTGATCGTCGGTGCAGCGGTCACCACTGCACGCTGCCAGATGGAGGATCCTTCAACGGACAATGATCATCCATCGCCGACCTTCTGTGTCATCCGAAATATAGTCATCTCGATTCCGCCGCAGCAGCCGATCCCTTTCCGCGCGGGACAGTTCGACAAGAATCGCCGCAGAAGCAACTCCGCTTCCGTCGTCACGGGAGCGACAGAGTCGGCAGCTCAGCACTCCGGGCTCCGCATCCATGGGAAGCGGACGCTCAAATGGCCGATGCAGCGACGACTGGGCGTCAAGGACTCCCTCGAACTCGCCTGGCAGGACTGGCAAGGATCCGCGGGCTGGGACCGGCTCGGGGGCCATCGAGGGCCTCTACGCCGCCGGTGAGGCCGCCGGCTTTGGCGGCGGCGGCGCGCACGGTTACAACGCGCTCGAAGGAACCTTCCTCGGTGGCTGCATCTTCACCGGACGGACAGTGGGCCGCTCCCTGGCCGCCGCAGTGTGAGCGGACACGAGCCGCCGTGGACGCGTCCCGCACCCACCCGGGGTTGTCCTCGTGTGTAAGTCCGGGCGCCTTCATGCCGGCACGTTTGTGTGCGCTTATAACAGCGGCAGACAGCCTCGGGCGGGTCACGTCGCCCGTGGCCTTCTACACCTTCGACGATCTCCCCGCGGCGAAACATCAGACACTGCCCGATGAAGACGCCTCGTCGGCGCCCTGGAGCGGGCCGAACCCGACATCAACGAGGCGTAAACCGAAAGCCCGGCCAAATGCTTTTACCGGGCAATTCTTGGCGGCGATAACGAAGACTATTTCGATTCAAAAAATGGAAATCGTGGCTCCGTCAGAAGAGAGTACGGCAGAATATCGCGTCGCTGGTGGCCATAGACGGGGCGGAGGATGTACTTTTGCTCCATGCTGACAGGATTCAAGAACTTCATCATGAAGGGCAACGTCGTAGACCTTGCCGTCGCCGTCGTGATCGGGGCCGCCTTCGGCGCCGTTGTTACGGCCCTAGTTCAAAGCGTTCTCATGCCGTTCATCGCGGCATTGGTCGGATCACCGAACTTCGATAGCTTCGCCGTCGTGACCCTCAACGGAAACGACATCAAATTCGGTGTCCTACTCACCGCGATCGTCAACTTCTTGCTCGTGGCGGCAGCTATCTATTTCGTTATCGTCGTGCCCATGAACCACATGATCGAGCGCCGCAACCGTCGCCTGGGCATCCAACAGGATGTCAAGGAAGAAGCGGCCGAAGACCCGCAAATTGCGCTCCTCACTGAGATCCGAGATACCTTACGACAAGACCGCCGGGCCTAATCAAGCCTGCGGCCCAAACCTCGCCAATATCCGCTATCAGGCGACATCGTACTGACCGATGCTGCGGTAGCGTGCTCTTAGGATCCTGGCACACCTACGGCCGAACGTTGGCTTTGTTGTTTCCGTCATCAATGAAAGGACATGAAAGTGGCTGTTTCGATTGAACTTGGCAAGGCGTTGGACAAGGCCTACGAGAACTCGACTCTGGACGAGATCCTGTCGGCTCCGCCATCGGCACTCGCCGGCCTGACCGAAAAGCACGACGAACTGCTTGCCGGTATGGGCATCAAAACCCTCAGGGATCTGGGAAGCAACAAGTATTTCGCTACGGCCGGCGTACTGGTCGCGCTCTCAGGCAAGGTTGGTTGACCCTGCAGCAGGGAGTCCGGCCCAGCACGATCGGCACTTAGCGACTGCCCGTTGACCTATTGGTCGGCCGGACGTACTTTGATAGGGATCGCCCGGCTCAACCACTGGGCATCACCTCCTGAGCCGCCCCGCGCATGACGCTAGCCCCCTAGCTAGCGCGGGGCGACTCCTCCGACGTCGAATGTCTCCTCGGAGCCCGATCGCCGACGGCGTCCTTTAGGCTCACGGATCGTCAGGACCGAGGACGTTCGGCGGCGAGGGAAAAGCCAGCTGCGTATCGTTTCCTGTGTCGGAATTATCCCTGTTCTGAACCTAACTGAGGTACGCGTCAACGCTGTTTTTGGGGCGGGCTACTGACCTACGGGAAAACTCGGGCTCGATCGGATTCACACCCGGGGGGTTGTCGGCCGGGCGCCGATAATGAACCTTATGTAAGGCTATTCCGACTTCTGGGTCTGCGAACTCTTCAGTGCCAGGATGCTTCGGGTCGCAAAATCGCGCCTTTGCGCCTCAGTTAGGTCCCTATCGCTAGACCGAAAACTGTCGAGCCCTGGCCGTCCACGCAAGAGTCAATGCGCGCGGCGACGGCACGAGCAAATTCAGTGCGACCGACAATGTCGGTTTTTGGAAGCGAGTCATCAGTCCACGGCGGGGATGTTGATCTGTCAGTCATGGCACACAGTCAACCATCCACTGCCGGGGTTGCCTCCAAAGCCGGGAACCGCGTCGAATCCCAGGCAGCCGGGCAAAATCCCGATAACCGACGTTATGACAAGCAGTTGCTGTTCTTGGCACCGTGCCGGGCTATTCCGTCCGGCTGGTGGATTGAATCTTCGTCGTTCACCACCCCGGAAAGAAAACGCGATTTGCGCGCCGGCCCCCCGTCCGGTTTGACGCACAAAGATCCCTGCTAGGGCACAACTCGTTGCCGCGCTCATCGACACCGCCGGCCTCTCGGGCCTGGCCGCCAGGGTCTAGTCTGGGGCATGAGCGATCAACGACAGACCTGGCACGACAAACACAAAGCTTCCCTGACGAAGGGCCAGCGCGCAGCTGACATCATGCGCAACGGGATGGGAAGCTGGCCTTTCGTCGGAGGCTTCATCGGCTTCATGCTTATCTGGGCCGCCATTAACACCTGGGCGCTGGCGACGAACGCATGGGACCCCTATCCCTACATACTTCTAAATCTACTGCTCTCCATGTTGGCAGGACTGCAGGGCGCCATTCTTCTCATTGCCGCCAAACGACAGGACGCCATCGCTGCAGCCATGGCCCAGCACGACTACGACACGAATCTAAAGGCAAAGGAAGAGATCGAGCTGCTGATAAATATCAACCGTCAACAGCTCGAGATCCTCAATGAGCTGAAATTGCTAGCCGCACCCTGAGTTACCCGCCCATGGTCAGGCAAGCATAAGAGACGAGCCAAATCGGCGAAGGCAACGATTTCCCAGCACAAGGAAAAAATCCATCAACTCCCGACACGCGGCCTCTCCCTCTTGCGAACTCGTCCCATTGCGGCCCCAGATCCGTTCTCGTAGCCACGGCCGCGGGCTGGCAACCCTTCTGGGGTCCAAGGCTCGAGATAGGCCTCGTAGCTGTTCCAGCTAAGGGTTGTTTATTCCGTTGCGGTCCATTTCAAAGCGGCCGTCAAATGTTCTGCGTCCGGCAGCCCTTGGCGAACGGCCACGGGGAGCGAATCGTAGGTGTATGCAGCAACCGCCACTGGGGACGTTGCACGCCCGAGGCTGTACCGGACGCTACGGTCGTTCTTGCTGCCGCAGATCAGGATCCCGATGGTCTCGTTGTGGTGATCCCGGCGGAGGACATCGTCGACGAGGGCGACGTAGAAGTTGAGTTTTCCGGCGTATTCGGGCTGGAACTTGCCGGTCTTGAGCTCGATGACAACGTAGCGGGATTGTTCGATGTGGAAGAAGAGCAGGTCGACGTAAAAATCGTCGCCGTCGACGTCGAAGTGGACTTGTCGGCCGACGAAGGCGAACCCGGGGCCGAGCTCGCGGAGGGTTTCGGTGATTCTGCTGGTCAGGGCGTTTTCGAGGTCCCGTTCGGCCACTTCACCTGAAAGACCGAGGAATTCGAAGTTGTAGGGATCTTTGGCAATCTGTTGGGCCAGTTCTGAGTCCGGTTCGACCAGGTGTTGCACAAAGTTCGATGGTGCGGCTCCGGTGCGTTCGAGGGTCTTGTTCATGATCATGTTCATGAGTACGTTCCGAGACCAGCCGTGCTCGACGGCAGCGGCGGCATACCAACGGCGGTGGTCGTGGGTTTCCAGCTTGTCCAGGAGCACTGTGATGTGGCCCCACGGCAATTGTCCAACAGGCTGTTGGACGATTGGGTCGGTCCAGGCAGCGGCGAATCCCCGCATGTAAAACAGGTTGGACCGGGAGAGGCCTTTCATATCCGGGAACTCCGACCGGAGGTCATCGGCCAGCCGGCCAATGACACCACTCCCCCAACTCTCCGCTTCCTGCCGCTCAAGGATGGTGCGGCCGATGGACCAGTACAGCTCGATCAGCTGGGTGTTGACGGTCCGGAGGGCTGTAATGCGAGCTGAACTTACCCGGGTCTTGAGATCGCGGAGGAGATCGGTGTAACCGGTGGGAAGGACAAGATCGCGCGGCGGAGTCATGGGTTCCATCCTAAAGAGCTTCCTGGTCCCCTAGCAGCGGAACAACAGGTGCTGCGCAACGAAGGGCACCTGGTCGCAGCTCTTGAGTGGGCCGGACCTGATATCGACGAAGGGTAAGGCAGCGACCGCTTCTTCAGTCGACTCTCCCCCGTCGTTCTGGTGCGCTGATAATGAAGATTATGTCAAAAAGGAACGGTGATTATTGCATCTGCGCATTCCTTGAACTATTCCCCGGGCTTGTCCGTGGCGACACCCAGGCTCGGGTATCGCTCAGAATCGGAAGACCGTCGGCGGGCCCGAGACGCCGGCGGCCCTGCCGTACGGGCAGCCGGTCATCCAGCAGCGAGGCTGAGATGGCGGGCGAAGAATCGCGTGGCATCTTCGCCCGCGAATTGTGGGACGCCTGTATGGCCGCCCATGTTGGCGTAGAGCGTTTTCTCCGTCGACCCGAAGGCGTCGAAGAGAGCGAGTGCCGCCCCTCGGTCGTTGCCCTCGTCATCCCATTGGAGGAGGACGTGTAGCGGGATGGTGACCTGACGCGCCTCTTCCATGATCGTGCGCGGCACGTAGCTACCGGCGAAGAGTCCGGCTGCTGCGATTCGCGGCTCGATCACAGCCAGGCGAACACCGATCGCGATCACCCCGCCGGAGAATCCCACGCGATCGCCGATCTCGGGAAGGTCGAGTACTTCGTCGAGCGTCAGCTGCCATTCCGGGACCGCCTTGTCGACCAGAGGAAGTATTAGCCGGTCAACGACGTCGTCAGCGGGCTTTTCGCCGGCGGCAACCGCGCGGGCAAGATCCGCACGAACTTGCTCTGCACCGGGCAGTGGGGATCGGCCGCCCGACCCCGGCAACTCGATACAGACCGCCGCAAAGCCTTGTGCGGCGGTGCTGCTCGCGCGTGCCGCTAAGCGGGGGTACATCTGCCGCATCCCGATCCCGCCGGGTAGGCCCATCAGGATGAGTGGAACAGGCGCGGATGCGGAAGCGGACGGCGGCGTCCATAAGATGCCGGAGATGTCACCAAGGGCGAACTCGCGCTCGGCGATGCCGTCGTTGAAAGTCTTTTCCGAGGTGAAGTGCATGGTCATCCCTTTCGGAGGTGATGCTGAGAAGCGGACTGATGGAAGCGGCGTGCCCAGGCTGCAGGAAATTCGTCCCCAAGGAAGGGTCAAGCATGGGAAACGCCCCCACGGGAGCCATTTGGGGGCGGCTGGGTGTGGGGGCGTTTCGTTGGCTCCCCGTACATGGGGGAACTGGGAGCCGTAGCAAACTTACTTTTTGGTAACCACCCGGTCAACCTATGGCTATTACGTCGGGAGCCAACTAAGGTTCACCTCAAGTCGGTGGCTCTACGCAACTTGTCTTGGGGGTGGCGCCACCTTCTCCCCACAGAAACGCCCCCGCGCTGGCCTTGGGGAAGGCAACGTGCGCGGGGGCGTTTCAGGGGGTTGCCTTTCGATTTCTGGGGAATGCGGAGAGTCACGGCCAACGTATGTTCACTCGGTGCTCCCAGTCGGCGTCCTGTGTTCGGCGTAGGTCTGCGAGCGGCATCCTGGCCTGCGACGCGAATCGCTTCTAAGGCTGCGAGGGTTACAACGCCCCGAAGGGGTTCGGCACTGGCACGGTCAGGCCGGTGATTCCGTCGCTGACTTCGGCGGCTATTAGCTCAGTCATAGAGACGCTGTCGAAATCTCTTAGCAGCTGAAATGCCTCCCATCGGCAATCGTGCCCCTCCGTGGCCAAATGCGATGACCGCATTGCGGATGCCCCTATTGACCCACTCAAGTCACGGGCATATTTTGATACGGATCGCCCGGCTCAACCACTGGGTATCACCCCCTGAACTGCCCCGCGCATGACGCCAGCTCCTTGGCTAGTGCGGGGCGGTTCTTGCGTTCCCGGGTCCGCGCCGAGGACCGTCGCGTCGACATCGTCCGTGTTTGGTGGTCATGGTGATGCCGGCCCGGGCGCGGTCTTCGAGGCTGCCGTCGGCCGCCGGGATTTTCGAGGAAGCCAGATTTGATTCCGCCTGTGACCACACGGACACCGCGGGGTGCTGTGTTAACCGGCAGGTGGTACTACTGACTGGAACACCCCGCTTATTCAGGACTTCGGACTTTATGTGTAACGATCACTCTCTTCCAACCAGCCGACGCGCAGCCATCGGCTTGTTTGGCGCCTCCCTGATGGCCGGGTTAGGGGCATGTGCGGCTCCGGTGGACCCGCCCACGCAGAGCTTGTCCGCGCAGCCTGGCGTCGAGGGGCCTGGGACGTCGGGGTACGACTCCGGTGGTCCACTGTCGGGGCCGACGGCGAGCTCTCCGGCGACGCCAAAACGTCTTCGACGTTCCTTCAGTCCGGACTACGTCCTTCCGCCCATCCAAGGGGGCCTGGCTCCGGTCATCACCAGGATCCCCACCAAGCACCCCGTTGTGTTCCTGACGATTGATGACGGAGCGGTCAAGTCCCCCGAAAGCGTCCGGCTGCTGGCAGCCAACGACCTCCCCGCCAGCCTGTTCCTGACGAAAAACACCATCCGGGACAAGCCGGGATTCTTCAGGGCGTTCATGGAGCAAGGAAGCCTGGTTGAAAACCACACCATCAGCCACAACGTGAACATGACCACCCAGTGGGGATACCAGCGGCAGCTCGAAGACATCGCCGGGATGCAGGAATTCGCGGTCCAAGAGTACGGACGCACCCCCACCCTGTTCAGGCCACCAGGCGGCGCCTACTCCACTGCTATGCGGCAAGCGGTTGCGGCGGCCGGCCTCAAAGCAATCGTCACGTGGGAAGCCAAAGCCAACGTCGGCCGCATGGACTATCAATACGGCAACTCTTTGCGGCCCGGCGACATTGTTCTCATGCACTTCCGGGCGGATTTCTCAGCCGACTTCGCCGCGTTCCGCGCCGCCCAGCTGGCCGCTGGTCTGGAGGTTGTGCTGCTGGAAGAATTCCTGGGCATTCAGTGAGTCCTTCCTGCAGCACAGCACGACACCCAGCTTCGTTGAGGAAGGTCGCCAGATTTCAAGGGGGCGATCATAGACATCATGGCTGCCGTCCACCCGAGGGCCAGGACGCACCTAATCCCCCACGGCATGACCCTCTGGAGGAGTCCCGCGCGGCTATTTGTCTAAGTGCGTTAGCCCTGCCATGTCTTTGGGTAGCTGTCAGGGACCAGGGCCTGCGGAGCGGCTAGCTGCTCTGCGGGAGGGGCTGGGTGATCTTGAAGATGGACCCGGTCGGGTCGGTGAGGGTTGCCATCCGTCCGAACGGAGTGTCCTCCGCGGCTTGAACTACGCGGCCGCCCAAGGCCAGCGCAGTGTCGATCGTGGCGTCGGCGTTCTCAACGGCGAAATACACTTGCCAGTTCGAAGGAACGCTCTCTGGCAGGAAGCTTGCCGCGTCCAAGATTCCAGCCTTGGATTCATCGCCTGTACCAAGGGTGGTGTAGCGGAATTCCGGTGTGTCGCTTAAGACGGTCGTGGTCCAGCCGAAGACGTCTTGGTAGAACTTTACGCTTGCGTCGTAATCGCGGGTGAGGACCTCGAACCACGCGGGAGAACCGGGATCAGCGACGAGCTGGAAGCCGACATGGCCGCCGAACTGCCAAGCGCCGACCGCTGCGCCTCCAGCGTCCCCGAGCATTGCCATTCTCCCCTGTTCCGGGACGTCCATCGGAGGAAGATAGATCTGGCCGCCATGGCCGGTGGCGGCATTTGCGGTGGCGTCGATGTCCTGGACCCGAAGATAGGTCGTCCACACGTCGGGGTAGCCCGAGTCGGCGTCGTTCTTCATGATGCCGGCGACTGGGGCTTCGTTTTTGAAGGCCATGATGTAGCCCCCGTACATTTCCGCGTCCCCCGTTTCGTAGGTCCAGCCAAAGAGCTGGTTGTAGAAATCCTTGGCTTTGTCCGGATCCGAGGTCATCAAATCAATCCAGCAGGGGTCCCCGGGGTTGATATCGGGCTTTGGCATGCGAAAGGCTCCTGTCACAACAGTGGATCTTGCAGACAAGACAGACTCTAAATGCCCTCGGCACCGGCATCAATACCGGTCCGGTCCGCGCCTGGGGTCGCATACATGGCTGGATCCGGCATCGAACTGAACCTCTGTCACACGTCGAGCGAACCCCTAGCAAGACCTCCTGTCTCTGGCGACGCTCTTCCCAAAGGCGTCCTCACTTGAGCGCCTGAGTCCCTTCTGCCGGCAGCGCCGAGGGCAACTCCATGATGGCGCCGCCCACATGCTCGATAATTGCTTCATGTCGTGCCCCACCACTCCAGGCGCAGTGAATCACCCGGATGAAGTCGAGCATCGTGCATCTCTGGGCCCGGTCCTGATCAGCCACCCAAACCCGCGTGCGGGAGTCACCATGGCCCGGGAGCTGACAGACGCAGGATGGCTGGCGTCCTTGGTGGCCGAAAGTCCCGGCGTCAAGAAGCCTGCCGTCCTGATCGTTTATGCCGCCGACGCAGAGCGCGCTGTTGCCGATGCCGCGCGGACCCGACGTTCAGACCCCCACACCCCCGTCCTGTTCCTCACCGCTCCCGAGTCCTTCGAAGATCTGCTCCGAATAGGCACCTGGCCCGGAGACGACTATCTGACAGCGCCCTTTACGACAGCGGACGTGGCGGCGCGGCTGCGGTGGCTCACCCGAACTGCGGTCACTGCCTCGGATCCGGAACTCACCGTCGGCGACCTGAAACTCCGCCCCCGGTGCCTGCTCGCCCGCCGAGGAGACCATGAGATCCCGCTGACAAAAACTCAATGCTCGCTCCTGGGACTCCTCATGGAAAAGCCCGGAAGGGTGATCAGCAAGATCGAACTGGCCAATCGAATGTGGCCGGACAACAACGTACGGGGCGCCAACAATGTCGAGCTCCACATCTCCTATCTCCGTCAGAGAATAAACGCGGCCGGACCACCGATGATCCACACTCGACGTGGCGCCGGTTACCTCATCAGTCCGGCTCAGGTGAGCTGAACCAGACAGGAGCAACCCCTGCGGGTCTTTTGAACGTCCCGGGTGAAAACCTGGGTCATACATACGGGGCACGTCCACCCGGATTGCGGTGCGGCCTTGACTTTCGCGGCTGAGGCCCGGTCGGTGCTCTCGGTGTCCGCGCCCGTTTGCTGAGGCTTTGAAAGCCTCCGCGGGACGCCCAGCGATCTGGGAAATTGCAAGCGACCCTGTGGGGACTGCATGCGGAAAGGTTGAGAGGCCATGAACAATCGGAATCACCACATGCTGCGCGTGAGATGTCGGTGGTGTTAGGTAGCGGTGGTTCGGTGACCGGAGGCTGCCTATCTCAGAACGGAGATCGTTCCCTAAACAGTCCACGGGGCGTATGACGGAACCCACCTCGGCCCAGGCCAAAATTACCCATATTAGCGAAACGCCCCCGTGCTGGTTGGGGGCAACCGTGTGCGCGAGGGCGTTTCAGGACGGCCACAAGGGTTGGTTCTAGTGGCCAGTTTCCAGTGTGGAGCTGATCTCGGACGTCGTCAACGGTTGGTTATCCGTTTGATCCTGTTTGGACTCTCCGGCCGTTCGGATGTCCAGGGCCGCCCTACGGGGCTAACCGCAACTAGGCATCTTGCCGGGAACCAGGGCCACGCCGGTTTTCGAGATCCAAGGCCGGCCCGGTCAGTTCCTGGTTCCGGTCAGGAGCGGCCAGGGAACCTTCTTCCGGGGTGACTTTAGATCACCTGCCCCCGGGGGTGGGCCGTTGGAAGGACCTGGCAAACAGCCTCGATGCGCTGTGGCACCAAGGCTGCGATCAGCCGTGAAGCGGACTCGATAACTTGGGCGACAACAAAGGTGCCGATGTGCGCCGCGAACCCAACCACGGCTCCCCCCCCAGCGACGCACGCCGCTCTTGGCAGCAATGCAGCCGGCGGCAAGGTGTTCCCGATACGGGCTGTTACATTCCGGGGATCTGCTGGGCTTCGTGGACTTCAATTTCGCAGCCGCCGGGCATGTTCAGGTGCGGGTGCACCTTGGCCAGCTCCACGGCCGTCTCAAGGCTGTCGGCCTCGATGATGCTGTATCCAACGACTTCGCGGGTGCTCGGCGCCGTCGCACCCCCTGCGGAAACGCGGACGCCGTTGGCAAGGGGGGTGCCGAAATCGAGCAGCCCGTTGCCGACTTTGCCGGCCCAGATGTTCCACTGTTCCATGACGGCGGCCATGTCCTCGGGGGAAGGCGGTGCGGCTTCTGCCGGGGTCATGGGGGCGTGGTAGATGAAGACGAACTTGGACATGGTGTTCCTGCTTTCTTTGGTTTTTCTTGCGGATTTCTGGGGTTGAGGATTTTAGGCGGCTACGGTTCGGCCGGTGAACCCGATAAGGCGCTCCAGGCTTCCGGCGCTTTCGGCGACGGGCTGGGCGGCGGCGAAGCTGCCGCTGGCGCGGACCTGCTCGGAGATGGTCAGCTGGGCAAGGCCCTCGACGTAGTCGGTGAGGACGTCGGAGACGATGAGGTCCTGTCCGGTGGCTTTCGCGAAGTCCCAGGCGTGAACGAGGAGTTCAAGGTTCAGGATGCCGGCCACGACGGTGGCCGGGAGTTCGGCGAAGCCCATGTCGATGGTGCCCTCGGTGCCTCGACGGGTGAAGGCCTCCAGGGTGGTCTGTGCCAGGGCGGCGATGCGGGTCTCGGGAGAGGCGTCCGGGTGGTCTGTCACGGCGGCGCCGAGGGCTCCGCCGATCTGCCGGAGCGATCCGGCCAGGTGCTCGAGCAGTTCGTGGGCGGTGAAGTCCGCGCAGGGGGTTGCTTTGTCCCGGTCAGCGGGGGTGAGCTTGCGCAGCACGCCCAGGAGCACGGCGAGCGATGCGTCGGCCGAGCTGAGGGGATCGATCCCTTCGGGGGCTGCGGCCCATTCGTCCGGTCCGGCGCCGGCAGCGGTGGAGGTTTCGGCGATGAGGCGGTCCATGTAGTGGTTCCAGCCCTCGGCATGCGCAGCGGCTTGTTCGGGGGTGAGTCCGTCGTGCACCAGGCGCAGCGAGGTGCCCTCGGCGTCGGGCTCGAGCGTGATGGTCACGGTGGATGCCCCGGGCGCCAGGTCCATTCCGGATTCCCAGCCCCAGGTGAAGACGACGCGTTTTCCCGGTTCGATCTCCTGGAAGGTGCCGGCCGCGTGGTGGCCCGGGGTGACTGTCCAGCGGTATTCGCCCCCGATCCGAAGGTCGACCCGTGCGGCGACCGTCTGCCAGCGGCGCAGACGCTCAGGGTCGGTGATGAGGGCAAATGCCTCGTCGGCGCCGACGGGCAGGTGGATGGTTTTATCGAAGCTCATGGCAGGGGGTCCTTCGTGTTTGGGGAATTATCCGAATGGGGCTGGGGGTGTTACGGCGTGCCTCGGCGCTGGGCTGCCAGTTCTGCTGCATCGGAGACCAGAAGATCCAGTTCATCGGTCCAGAACTGCTCGACGAGTTCACGCAGCCGGCCCATGCCCCCTGGGTCGAGCTTGTAGAACCTGTTCCGCCCTTCTTTGCGGGCAGCCACCAGTCCGGCCTGCTCCAGGAGCAGCAGGTGCTGGGATACAGCAGAACGGCTCACCGTAAAGTGCGCGGCCAGCTCCCCTACAGTCTGTTCCCGGCGCGCCAGGAGGTGCAGCAGCCGGCGCCGATTCGGCTCTGCGGCTATCTCCAAAGCATCCAACACAAGAAATACGTTAGTGGACGCTAACGTATAGCGCAAGGCGTCGGGAACGGGCTATACCTTGCCCGCTCCCCCACTGCGTGCTTGCCACTAGAACCAGCTGTTACTGTTCGTCACCTGAACGATGGTGGTCGTGCCGACGACATCATGTGTCCTGGGCGTCCACGCCCGGAGGCTGACAGTCGCTGGGCCAACACTTTGAGAAAGGACCTGACCGTCTGGATTCGCCGTTTCGGACTGTAGGTCCGGCTTCCCGAGCCCGACAGACTGAAGTGGGGGTAGTCTCACTTCATCTACTGCTGCTCCCACCCCCGAGAGGATCCCCATGGCACACGCCGAAGGCGAGATCACCATCGATCGTCCCGCGACGGAGGTGTACGCGTTCCTGGCTAACGGACTGAACAACCCTGCATGGCGTCGGAGCGTGCGAAGCATTGGTCTCCAGAGCGGTGCCCCCGGCGTAACCGGGGCCGTCTACAGCCAAACCATGACCGGGCCTGGCGGCCGATCGATTCAGGGCGACTACCGGATCACCGCCTCAGATCCCGGCCGGTCGCTGGCCTTTCAGGTTATCGCCGGCCCCGCGCGCCCGGAAGGCCAGTACCTGCTGACGGAGTCCGGAGGCCGAACCACCGTCCGGTTCATTTTGGACCTCAAGGCGTCCGGCCTCATGAGGGTTCTCGACGGATTTATCACCAAAACTATGGAGGCCGAGGTCGGCCAGCTTCAGGAACTGAAACGGGTCCTCGAAGAAGCCTGACTGTTCTATCGTGGCCGCTACTGGCTGGACCAGCCACACCCTAGGATTGCCACATGTCCACCTACGAAGTCACCCGCACCGCAATCATCCCGGCACCAGCAGAGAAAATCTTTCCGCTGGTCAACAACTTCCACGAGTGGACCACATGGTCACCCTGGGAATCAGTTGACCCCGCCATGCAGCGCAGCTACACCGGCCCCGACTCAGGAGTCGGCGCTGGCTACGCCTGGAGCGGCAACCGCAAAGCCGGCTCCGGCACGATGGAAATCGTTGAATCTTCCCAACCGAACACCATCCGGATCCGTCTGGAGTTCACCAAACCCTTCAAGACCGTCAACCCGACCACCTTCACGTTCGCCCCGGCGGCCAACGGCACCCAGGTGACCTGGTCCATGACCGGCGAAAACAAGGGCATCGGCAAGGTCTTCGCCCTCTTCATGAACATGGACAAAATGGTCGGCGGGGACTTCGAGAAGGGACTGGCATCTCTGGCTGCCGCTGCCCAGCGGCGCGACTAAGCGCAAAACCGGCCGGCGGGAATTTGGCTTGAGCTCGCTGCCACACAAAGGGTCAGGCCCATGGCTACCCAGGGATGTCCTCCGGCGTCAACCCCTCGTAAGCAGGTCCCGGGTGCTTGCTCCCACGTGGGTCTCCGGGCCAGGAGCCGTCTCATAGTCCATCGATCGGTTGCTCTTCGGCTCGGCGTCGCAGTGACCCGGCTTTCGTTTCCCCGGCACTGGCGATCGGCCTTTGACGGCAGCAGTTTGCGGGCCTAGGTTTCAATCAACCAAACGATATGAGGATGGATCCGCGGGAGGCCACGGTGTCATACGCCCCAGCTGACGATACCGGGAGCGGTGCCGGGACATACCCAGTCACTGCCCCCGCGGTGCAGGGTTTTGGGGTGCACATTTCGCGGGGGCGCACGAAGATTTTGCGGGGTCTTGACTTCACGGTGGACACCGGCCGGATCACGGGTCTCCTTGGACCATCCGGCAGTGGAAAGACCACCTTGATGCGCGCCATTGTCGGCGCTCAGAAAGTCAGCGAGGGATCGATCCGGGTGCTCGGCCGGCCAGCCGGTGAGCGCACGCTGAGGCACGACATCGGATATATGGCACAAGCGCCGGGTGTTTACACCGACATCAGCGTGGAGGCCAACGTCAGGTATTTCGCCGCCGTGTATGGTCTCGGGCGGGCCGACGCCGCAGCAGCTATCGCCGCCGTCGGCCTGGAACCTTTCGCCCGCCGAAGGACCGCGGATCTCTCCGGGGGCCAGCTCAGCCGGGTTTCACTCGCCTGTGCGCTGGTCTCGCATCCGAAGCTCCTGGTACTCGATGAACCGACGGTGGGCCTCGACCCGGTCCTTCGCGCCGACTTATGGGAGCGCTTTGCCGCGATGGCTCAGGCCGGAACGACGCTGTTGGTATCCAGCCACGTCATGGAAGAAGCCTCGCACTGTTCGTCACTGCTGCTGCTGCGCAACGGCCAGCTGCTGGCGCGACTCACACCAGCCGAGCTCGCCGAGCGCGGAGGGAGCACTGACCTCGAACAGGCGTTTCTGAGCATCATCAGGACAGCGGAGAGCGGCCCGGAGCCGGACCCCGCGGCAAAGGCGAAGGAGACGTAGCGATGAACCATAGGATGATGCTGGCCACGGCGGGCCGAGTCCTGGATCAGCTTCGCCACGACCACCGCAGCGTGGCCCTGATCCTGGTGGTCCCGGCACTGCTGCTCGCTGCCGTCTACTTCCTGTTCGAAAACGAAAACCTGCCCCCGGGGCGCCCCCGGACCTTTGATCGCGCGGGCCTCGTGATGCTTGCCATTTTCCCGTTCGTGGTCATGTTCCTGGTCACCTCCATAACAATGCTGCGGGAGCGAACCTCAGGGACTCTGGAGCGGCTGCTGACCACTCCTATCCACAAAGCAGACCTCCTCTTCGGCTATGCCCTGGCCTTCTCGATCATGGCTGCCCTCCAGTCGGTGGTGGCGACGGCGGTGGCGTATTGGGTTTTCGGCCTCAACATCAAAGGCGGCCCGGGCCTGGTGGTCATGATTGCGGTCATCAATGCCGTGCTCGGTGTGGCCTTGGGACTGTTGTGTTCGGCTTTTGCACGCACGGAGTTTCAGGCCGTGCAGTTCATGCCCGTAGTGGTCATCCCACAGATCCTGCTCTGCGGACTCTTCGTCGCCCGGTCCCGGATGAACGGGGTCCTTGAATCGATCTCCAACGTGCTGCCGCTGACGTTCTCGGTCGACGCGCTTCAGGAGGTCGCAGGGCATGCCGAAGCCACACCCGCAATGTGGCACGATATCGTGGCGGTCTCGACGATGGTTGTCGCGGTCCTGGTGCTCGCCTCCCTGACGTTGCGACGACAGATCCGATAATCGAAGAACCATGATCCATCTGACAGGGTAGTAAATTGGCAGGCAACTCGAAGCAAACGTACTGCTGGATGCGGGCTTACGTGTGACATGGTTCCGGAATCGGATAGGGTACTGCGCTAAGCCACCGGGAGAGTCCATGACTGATGTAGTCCGCTTTGGCAGAATCGGACCCGAGAGCTCTCGGAGCAGGCGGCGTTTCCTGGGCCTGCTGGTTTTTCTGACGTCGGTGATGGCGGCCGTTTCGGGTTGCGGGTCGATATCGGCGTCCGATCCCTCTCAGCCGGGGACTCCCGCGGCCCGGGCCGGCACCCCGGGGCACGTCTTCATTATCAACCTGGAGAACAAAGGCTACGACCGTGTTTGGGGCAGCAGTTCACCGGCGCCGTACCTTTCCGGAACTCTCCGCTCCCAGGGCGTCCTGCTGAGTAACTACTACGGCATCTCGCACAACTCATTGCCTAACTACCTCGCCCAGATCTCCGGGCAGCTTCCCAACGACAGCAC
Source organism: Arthrobacter sp. YD4 (assembly GCF_030410515.1). Taxonomy (GTDB): domain Bacteria; phylum Actinomycetota; class Actinomycetes; order Actinomycetales; family Micrococcaceae; genus Arthrobacter. The sequence goes on from NZ_JAUHHD010000002.1 coordinate 89,316, forward strand.
CAGGCAGGACTGCCATACCTACACGCCGTTTACTTCAACCGGGGTCGATGCCCAGGGCCGGCTGCAGGGCGACGGCTGCGTGTTTCCGGTCGACGTGCCGACCCTCGCCGGGCAACTGAGCGGCGCCGGTAAAACCTGGCGCGGCTACATGGAGGACATGTCCTCTCCTTGCCAGCACCCTGACCTGGGCGCGCCGGACGCACACGTTGCCGCCGTTGCCGGCGACCAGTACGGCACGCGCCACAACCCTTTCATGTACTTCCGTTCGATCACCTCCAGCCCTGACTGCGCGAAGAATGTGGTGAACTACTCCGCGCTCCAGCAAGACCTGCGATCGGTCGGCACCACCCGTAACCTGTCTTACATCACCCCGAACCTTTGTCACGACGCCCACGACAGCCCTTGCGTCGACGGCACCGCCGGGGGCTTGGGAACCGCTGACGCCTGGCTTAAAAGCCAGGTTCCAGCCATTCTTTCCTCTCCGGCCTTCCGCCAGGACGGGATGCTCGTCATCACTTTCGACGAAGCCGACGGCGGCGCCGTCGGACCTTCCACCGGAGTTACCGGAGGCACTGAGGGAGGCAAGGTCGGCGCCTTGGTCATCTCCCCGTTCTCACCCTCCGGGGCGACGTCGGACCGCCCCTACAACCACTTCAGTCTCCTGGCCAGCCTGGAGGACTTCTTCGCCCTCCCCCACCTGGGCGGCGCCGCCGAATCCGGCGTCAACACCTTCGGTGCAGACGTGTACCGGTCAGGCGTTTAGGACCATCTGCCCGCCGTGAGCGACCCCGCTGCGGCCGACGACTCAGAGGACTTGAACCGGATCGGTTGTCCCTCATGATGCTCCTATGGGCGTCAAATTGGGTTTTGGATGCTGTCTCGGTGTTGTCGGTTCGTTCCGCGGTCCTCCAGAGCTGTCACAGTTATGGCTACCTGGCGGGTGTGTCTGTGGTTGCTGTGGTGGGGGGACGGCACCCCTGCACGCGGGTCCACGCGCCGGTACCGTTATGTGTCGCGTGACGGCGCCACGTGGCTACCTCGAGGGTGTACGCGGGTCGCTTTGGGGTGCATGTTCTTTCAGGGGGCGTGGTAGCTAGAAGTTGAATTCTTCATGGTGGAGTTGTCGGCGCGGCAGGCCGGCCTGTGCCAGGGCCGTTGTTGCGGTGGCGGAGAACCGTGGGGATGCGCAGATGTAGACGTCGCGGGCTGCAAGGTCCGGGACCATGGTCCTCAGGGTCTGGGCGGTTATTACGTTCCGCGGGTCGGATGAAGGTCCGGTCAGGAAGATCAGTCGTGCTCCGCGGTGCCTGGCGATGTGTTCGAGCTCGTCGCGGAAGAGTATCTCCTCTATCGAGGAGGCCCGGTATAGCAGGGTCAGTTCGCTTCCGTCGGCGGCCAGTGTCTCGAAGAGGGCGCGCATCGGGGTGATGCCGACTCCGCCGCCGATCAGGAGTACTCCCCGGCCTTGACGCCGTTCGTTCGTCATGGCGCCGTATGGGCCGGCGGCGAGAACTCTTGTTCCTGGTCGCACGGCGTGGATCATTCGGGTTCCGTCGCCGACCGCTTTGACGGTTATCCGCAGGAACTGCTGGTGGGGCGGGGCTGAGAGTGAGAAGGGGTGGGACGACCGCCATGTGGCACCGGTCAGGAATCTCCATCGGAAAAATTGTCCGGATTCGGCGTTGAGCTCGTTGAGGTGGCGGCCGCGAAGGATGATGCTGACCACCCCGGGGCCCTCATCGACTACGTGATTGACACGCAGCCGGTGGCGCCACAGCTGGGTGAGCGGTGCCAGAACCCGGTACCGCAGTACCAGTCCGAAGCTGAACGTGTAGAGCAGGCTCCATGCCACCTGAACGAGGGGGAGGCCGGCCAGGTCGGGGCCAGCGAGTTCGTGGGAGAAGGACAACGCGACCGCCAGGTAGGTCAGCAGGTGTAGAACGTGCCAGGTCTCGTAGCTTAACCGTCGGCGCACGCTTCGGGCCGAGATAGCTCCGACGGCGAGAAAGATCAGCGTTCCCAGGGTGGCCGCGATAAGTCCCGGCATGGTCAGGACGTCCACGGTTGCTGCCAACGCCGAGGTACCTCGGACGATTGCCCAGGCCGCGGTCGCGGCGACGCCGTGGATGAGAATCAGGCAAACAATGGCCCTGCCGCCCTTGGCGTGCCATCGGGCCAGCCGGTCCGCGCCGACTCCCCGTTCCAGCGCGGGGGCGCGGGACATCAGGGCCACCATGACGGTGACGCCGTATCCGGCAAGCAGGCCTGAGGTGTGCGCCAACAGGGGCAGGTTGAGCCGCAGAGGCCGGGGAGCGCTGAATCCGGCCAGCGCCGTGGCCGCGAGGGCCCCGGCCGTGATCAGCCAGAGCAGCACAGACGGCGTGAGGGTCTGCGCAGCTGTCTCGGCTGCACTGGATCGTATGGATCCGTCCCCTTGACGCTCGGCTGATAGTGTCATCGTCTTTCTTTCTTCGTGTGGGCAGATGCCTGCTAACTCCTATTTACTGCTTTGATCGGTGTTGCTCAGCGGCGCCTGTCGTGGCTGTGGCCGGGCCCGTTTCTGCCGGCCGCAGGGAGTGGCCGTTGGTTTGGTGCGGCAAATGCGGTGGAGTTGTTCGTGGTTGCTGCAACCGAGAGGGTGGCCGGCTGCACGGGCGAGATGGCCGGCGCGTTCACGCCGAGCTGCACACCCGTGATGACGGCAGCACCAATGACCGTGACGGACAAAACGCGTTGGAGCCAGGACCACACCCGGGATTCGTCGCTGGATTGGGGAAGCGCTGTTCTGGACATCGTCTGCGCGGGTGCCGCGGTGCTCACGGCCGGGCCCTGCCGGCCGCGCCCTGGTACGTGTTCGTAGGTTCTGCGGGTTTGTCCGGTGATGCTGAGGGTCCGCTCGAGACCTGCCAGGTGGTCCCTGGCACCGCGGTCAACGCCATGGCGGCAAACGCAGATGCAAGGCCAGGGCGGCCGGTGGTCAGCGGGGCGACGGGGCGGTAGGTGATCATCAGGGCCCTCCTAGGGGCGGATGTGCCGGTGACCGCTGTTGGCTGCGGCGGGATTTGTTAGGGGTTCAGTGATCCTTGTCGGCGACCATGCGGAGTCGGGCGGTCTCGAAGGGCCTGCGCCTTCGAGTCCTGGGCCTAAGGATTTTTTTTTGGGACACTGCGGCGCTGGGTGAGGCGGTTCCGGCTGGGCCGCGGGGTCCAATGGCCAAGGGGTGGGCGGCTAAGAGGTCTTCGGGCGGGTCCCGCAATGCGGTGCCCGCCCGAAGGGTGCGACAGGATCAGTGGCCGTGGGCGCCCTGTCCGCCTGCTTCGGTGGCGGTGATGGTGAAGTTGGCGTCGAGCTTGACGGTCGCATGGGTGCCGTCCGTCTTGGTGATGTGGGCTTCGTACGCGGCGCTGCCGTCATCCTCGGTCGTCATGTTCTCGACGGTCGCGCCGGCGTTCGCGGCCAGGACGGCGTCCTTGACCTTGCTGGCGGTATCACCGGTGAGATCGGTTTCATTCCCGTGGTGGCCGCCGTGGCCGCCCTTGCCGCCGGCTTCGGTCGCGGTGATGTTGTAGTTGGTGTCGAGCTTGACAGTGGCGTGGGTGCCGTCAGTTTTGGTGATGTGGGCTTCGTACGCGGCGCTGCCGTCATCCTCGGTCGTCATGTTCTCGACGGTCGCCCCGGCATTCGCGGCCAGGACCGCGTCCTTGACCTTGGCAGCAATGTCGCCGGCGAGAGCGGTTTCGTTTCCGTGGTTGGCATCGGCCGATGCCGTTGATGTGGCGGACGGGGACGGGGTGGTTGCGGCGTTGGCAGGCAATGCCATGGCCGTAAGTGCCCCGCCGCCAATGAGGGCCCCGATCAGGCTGGTGCCTGCCACGATTTTCCGGATCTGGTTCACGGTATTTCTCCTTGTTGATTCCGCTCCGTCTTTCGAAGCTGTTCTCATGCTCACGTGGAACCCTGTCGGACTATCTTCATCGTGCTGTGCGCAGCCTGTGACTGTTGAGGCACGTAAAAAGCTTCCAACGAATTACCCACGCGGCGCCGCGTTCCGCGGCCCCGCCCTGGTTGCGTGTTCAGTTGCCGGCCCGCTTCGGTGCCTCCGGCATCCAGGCCGGGCACCTCGTCCCAGGCTCGGGGGCGCGGACGGGCGGATCCTTGGAGGTAGCGGGCGAACAGCATCGGCAGGGGGCCCCGATCGGGCGCCCGCTGGGCCGGCCTGCTGTAGGTGTCTGTGTTGTCCGTCACGGTATCCTCGTCGCCGTTGGGCCTTGCTGTCTATGACGATGCTCCAACAGGCGTGGAGTTTAATGATGTCGTTTGGTTAGAGGGACGCGACTCAGGGTGAGTTTGAGCTGTCCATGGCTGGGGTCAATTCGGGTTATCCAGGGCTGATTTTTTGGGAGCCGGTGGGGTAGCTCCCTCGGTGGTGGTAGCTGTGGGTAACCCGTGGGATTTGTCCCCGGTTGTGGACAGGTGCTGTTGGGTGAGCCATTGGCGGTAGGTGTGGGCGACGTGGTCGTTCCTGGCGATTCCTCGTTCGATGCGCGAGTGGTTGGAGGGCCATTGGTTGAGTTGTTCCCCGGCTTGTTGCAGCGTGATGCCGAGCTTTCGTCGGAGGGGCCGGAGGTCGGTGATGTCGGGTGCTGCGATGGGGTTGAATATTTGGCGGTAGATTTCGCGGGCGACGTAGCGTTTGAGGCAGCGCATGGTTTCTCTTTTGCTCTTGCCGTCGGCCATCCGTTTGGCGACGTACTCCTGGGTTTGGTGGTCTGATTGCATGCGGGAGAGGACAACGTGGTGGAGGGCGCTGTTGGCCTGGCGGTCACCGCCTTTGCTGAGTCTGTGGCGGTGGGTCTTGCCCGATGATGCGGGCACCGGCGCGGTGCCGGTGAGGGCTGCGAACTGTGCTTCGTTGTTGATCCGTTCGGGGTTGTCTCCGACGGTGACCAAGAGCTGGGTGGCGACTTCAACGCCAACGCCTGTCAGTTCGGTCAGCAGCGGGGCGTACGAGTCAAGGATTTCTTGCAGGAGCTCATCGGTAGCCGCGATTTCGGATCGGAGGGATTGATACCGTAGGGCCAGCGTTTTCAATGTCAACGCGGTGATGTATCCCGTGTCTGCGGGGTGCCCTAAGGGCCGCGAGCGGGCAAGCGCGGTGATCATCGCCGTGGTGGGGAGGCCGCGGTATTTGGCTCGTATCGTTTCGGGTGCGGAGACGAGCAGGCTTCGGATTTGGTTGACGGCGATGGTGCGGGCCTTCATTGCCGAGGTCCGTGCTGTGCGCAGGATGCGGAGGCATTCCACTGGTCCGTCTTTGGTCTTGGGGGTGGAGATGCCTCGTTCGGCGAGGACTGATCGGGCTGCCTGGTAGGCGTCCAGTGGATCTGATTTTCCCCGGATCCTGCGCTGCTGACGGTTTGGCCGGTTAACCTCGAAGACCCTGAGTTTCTCTTTGGTCAACACGCGTGAGAGTTCGGCCCCGTAGGAACCGGTGCCTTCAACACCTACGGCGCTGACCGTGCCGTGGCCGGTGATGAAGTTAAGCAGCTGGGTGTAGCCGGCGGCTGTTGCTGCGAACTTTTGATCAGCGATGGGTTTGCCGTATTCGGTGACGACGGCGACGTGGTGGGTGTCTGCGTGGGTATCCACGCCGACAATGACTTGGGGTAGCTCCTGGGTGAGTATGGCGACGGCCCTGGTCTTCCTGGTCTTTGTGGGTTGCACGTTGGCCAGGCCGGCAGACAGCACGGTAATGGGACTAATGCGTTCAGGCTCCTATTAGGTCATGTCCGCCTGGCTCAACGGGCTTGGTGCTGGTCCTGAACCAGTGGACAACTCATGAGAAAGACAGCGTTCGCACGCGTCAGGTGGGCGACGAGTCACGCCGGTTCAGGACCTTTACCATCATTACCGTGGGGCTTGGTCATTCACCCTCGGGCCGGCGCGTTGTCCCGTTGATCAGGCCGTAGGAGGCCGCCACCATGGGTAGGGAGACAACACATCCGATCCCGGCCGGAAGCAGATGAAGCGCCCCGGAATCCGGAACCAAAGCCCAGATCAACGCACCGATCAGCGCACCACTCAGGATCTGCACGACGGCCCTGACCAGGAAATACTGCCGTCGTTCCTCCGCATTCATGAATCGCCTTCCGTAGGACGTGCCGAATCATAAAAAGTCACCCTTCCATACTGCCCCGGAGACGCCCCGCATGTAACCGATATCGGCTGCTTCCCCGCCCCCCTGCGGCGGAGGCCTGCCGCCTCGAGCGCCTTGGAGCCACCTGGAATGTGCCTGATCCTTCGCTAAACCTGCATTGATACTGCGAACCGGCTTTGCAGGGGCGGGGGACACTGAAGGGTGAATTTGAGACGCCCCCACACACAGGGAATATCCGTTTGTGCTTCACACAGCCCGCCACTCCCCCGGACCGGGCACGAATCCCGCTTTAGAGACACGGACGACACTGGGCGGAAGTCGAGAGCAGGGACGCCCATTGGGTCGCGAAATCTACTCAAGGACCAACGGGAAAGCGATCGGGGCGCCGTCGCCGTCCTCGTCGCACTTCTCCTGATCGTCCTGCTTGGGTTCGCGGCCGTCGCGGTCGACATCGGACTGATCGCCTGGACACGAACCCAGTTGCAGACCGGCGCCGACGCCGCCGCACTGGCCATAGCCCAGGACTGCGCCAAATCCGGGACAACCGCTTGTCAATCCACTGCCGCGGGCAAGGCACAGGCCCTTGCCGCAGCCAATATCGCGAACGGAAATGCCGCCGCGGATACGCCGGTCTTTCTCGCCCCAGCAACAGTAACCGTCCACGTCTCGGCCCGGGACAAAACCGGCCCGGGCCTCCAACTCGGTTTCGCACAAGTCCTGGGAATCCCCCGAACAAACGTCGACGCCACGGCCACCGCCGCGTGGGGCTCCCGATACGCCGGAACAGCGTCCATCCCCCTGGCCTTCTCCGAATGCCAGTTCAACCTCACCGGAACACCCCAGCTTCTGCAGTACGCCGGCGGCCCGACCTGCAGCAGCTCCTCTAACTCGGGCCACACCATCCCCGGCGGGTTCGGATGGCTCAAACCGGACACCGGCGTGTGCCGCGTGGCAATATCGCTGGCACATGCCACCATCACCTCCAAACCCGGCAAGCCCACCCCTCAAGAATGTTCCTCTGCGGATTTTATGGCCCTCATCGGCCAGACCGTGCTCCTGCCCGTCTTTGACGACGCCGGCAGCCAGGGAGCCAACGGATGGTTCCACATCAAAGGCTTCGCCGCCTTCCAGCTCACGGGCTACAACTTCCCCGGCAAGAGCTACAACAACAATCAGGGCGCCCACTCCTGCACAGGCAATTGTGCGGGAGTGATCGGTCAATTCGTCCGCTTCGTCAGCCTGGACAACGCTTTCACCCCCGGCGGCCCCGACCTGGGCGCGGAGCTCGTCCGACTGACGCACTAAGCGGCCCGGACGGCAGCTGCGACCGGGGCCGCCGTCAAGTGAATACGCCCAGATTCCGTCGGTCCACTACTGGGGCGTGGGACGATGCCTTGTTTTCCCGGTTTGGGACCGAACGAACCTGTGAGCGTGGACCGCGAGGTCCCGTGCCATCCGGGCGAACGCCAGGGCATCGACAGGGTCCGAACGTTCCACCACGGCCGCTGACCGGAGCGAACGTTCAGCCTCGTCGAGCCGCTGGTGGGCCCACCACCCAACCTGTGGACAAACATTCGCTAAAGCAGCCTTGGTTCCGTCGATCAGCTGCCGCGCGTCAGAGAGTGCCCGCGGCAGATCCAGGAGGGCCTTGCGCGCCCGACTGGCCCGCCGCGCCACCACCAAGGACTCAATTGCGTCCATCACCGGGCGAATGAGATGTTGGAGGTACACCATCCCCTACAGTCTCCCCTCACTTCGCGTGCCTCGTCACTGAGTTACATCTCTCCCATCAGCGGGAATCTGGCTCCAGGCTGCCTACGCCTTGGGTGCGGACCCGAGGGTGACGCTAACCTGTTGTTCCTTGCCCCCGCGGATGAGGGTGATCCTCATCGTGTCCCCTGCTGCGTGTTCCCGGAATGACGCCGTCGCTTCTTCTGCGTTCTGAATGGCACGTCCGTCAAGCGCTGTGATGACGTCGCCGCTGGTGATGCCCGCTTTCGCGGCTGAGGTCCCGCCGCTGACGCCCGTCACTCGGGCGCCCGACGTGAACTGTGAACCGGGCCCGGCCTGCGCGTCAGAAAGGCTGGCACCGAGTTGCCCATGGCTGGCCGAACCACCGGCAATGATCTCTTGGGCAACGCGCTTGGCGTCGTTGACCGGGATCGAAAACCCCACACCGATGCTCCCCGACTGGCCACCGGACGTCGAGGCGCCCGCAGAGGCAATGGCGACGTTGATCCCCAGGACCTCCCCGGCGCTATTGACCAGGGGGCCTCCGGAGTTCCCCGGATTGATGGGGGCATCCGTTTGCAGAACATTGATACTGATATCCGAAGACGCGGCCCCGGTACTGTTTTGAGCCCCGGGCTGAGAGTACCGGTATCGGCGCCCGCTGCCTCCGGACCCGTTGTTTCCCGTGGAGCCGGTCGTGTCAGGCGCAGCGGAAGACGCTATAGTGATGGTCCTGTTCACAGCTGAGACGATCCCGTCGGTTACCGTGCCCTGCAGTCCCAGTGGCGCGCCGATTGCGATCACGTTGTCCCCCACATTGGCTTTGGATGAGTCGCCCAAGGTGGCCGGGACCAGGCCCTGCGCGTCAATTTTGACCACAGCAAGATCCGATAGGGGGTCCGTGCCGACTACGGTGCCAGGGTAGACGTTACCGTCGTTTGTTCGTACCTCGATGCTCGCAGACGCGGACTGCCCATCGAGGGTCACGACGTGAGTGTTGGTCAGGATGTGACCCTGCTGGTCCAGAATGATGCCCGATCCAGTGCCCCCGGCACTGTCTGAGGTCGCCGAGATGGTTACCACGCTGGGAGAGGCCTTTTTGGCCGCGACGGCCACGGCAGCGACTCCGTCCGTGCTATTGACGACGACCTGAGCGGTCAACGGCGAGCTCACCGAAGCGGGCGCACCGGTAGAGGGTTCAAGCAGGGATCCGGCACCGGCTGCCGCTGCTCCGCCCAGCATCCCACCTGCCAGGATCGCACCGATCAGCACCGGAGCCCGAAACGTCCGGCCCCTCCCGGTCCGATACCCCGGCGAAGGTAGGGGTTCACCGCTGGTGATCGTAGGTGCATTGCCGGCCTGGTCGGCTTCGTCCTGAAACATGGGTTGGTCCTCCGTCGTGGGTGCTACCAGTCTCGGCCCGGCGGGTAAGAGGCCCATGGGCGGCACCTGTGCATCGACTGTGCAATATCTCCGGTTCACAGGGACCGCTGGACGCGGACGATCCCGGGAGAAGGGCAGCTCCCGCGACCTGTCCTGGATGACCTATTCAGCCGCTGGGCCCCTCCGTCCGAGGCTGCGCCGTTTAGCCAGGGACGGCACGAGAACCACAGCTGCGATGATCGCGGCGAGGGCGAGGCTGACTGTGCCTGTTCCCCACCCCAGACCCCCGCGCCCGGAGGGCATTGCCGTCCAGTCGGCCAAAGATGCCCCGAGCGGCCGGGTCAGGACATAGACGAACCAAAAGGCCGGGACTGCAGCGATACGGCCGCTCCCGAAGCCCAGGGCTGCAATGGCGATGACGGCTAGGAAGGTGATCCCGGAGGCAAGGTAGCCGAAGTTGAGGGTGTACGCTGCGAGGTCACCTACAGCCGTACCGAGGGCGAACGTGGTCAGGACAGCGGCCCAGTAGAACACCTCACGCCGCCGAGTATCAATGCTGTGGATCGAGAGTGTTTTCTCCGATCGGAACCACAAGAAGAAAACGCTGGACAGGACGGCCAGGAAAAACACCGCCGAGATCACGTAAGGGATCCCAAGGACCACGTGAACAGCATCAGCTGCCATCGTCCCAAACACGCTGACCATGACCACGGCGAGCCAGTACACCCAAGGAATGTATCGGCGGACAGTGAATTGAAGGACCAGCGACGCTCCCAGCCCTGCTCCCCCGAGTGCTAACGCAATGACAGGCTCCACGGCGTGGACGAGGTAATCCGACGTCGTTTCTCCCATCCCGGTCGTCAGTACTTTCGCTGCCCAAAAAGCGGCCGTGATTTCCGGAACCTTGACCCCCGAGGTTCGGAGAAAGAGGTGGTTCCGCCTTTCCGGGACAGGTCCCTGAACGTCGCCAGCTGAGAAGTTCAGGGAGTTGTCGTGCTGTTTCGATTCGGTCATTCCGCGATTCTCCCCCGGACAAGTCCACGCTCCCTAACCAGTTGTCCCGGTGGACGGCCAATCAGGTTGTCTTGGTTCCGCCGGCACAGATTGTCCGAAAACACGCCAGCCCCGGGCTGGGGATCTGCCGTGAATACGACTACGAGCCGATGAACGATTCCGGAATCTTGGTCCGGAACCCGTCCGGGCAGAGAAGGGTGCGGCCAAGAGGGATGAGACTCGAGGGGTCACATCCCCTCGGGCGCAGCTGCGCCGAAAGGTCTCATTCTTATGACTTCAGCTACAACCACAGCGGTAGGCGCCCTCCTCGGAGCTGCATTGCTCACCGGCTCGGCCGTGACGGCCTCCGCGGCAGATGGCGGGCGCCCGAACAACGAGCAGACCCAGAACCACGGCTCCGGCCAGGATGAGAACAGGGACAGCGACGCCGGCAAGGGCGGCAGGCACGTCCTCGTCCTCTCCGTGGACGGCCTGCACCAGAAGGATCTCGACTGGTATGTGAAGGCTCATCCGAATTCCGCCCTGGCTTCACTGGTGAAGCACGGCACCAGCTACACCCACGCCCAGACGCCGGTTCCATCGGATTCCTTTCCCGGGATGGTGGGCCAGTTCACCGGCGGGAACCCGGGAACCACCGGCATCTACTACGACGACACGTATAACCGGGCGCTCCTGCCCGCGGGCACCACCGACTGCAAGACCACCGCGCCCGGCACCGAGGTGGCCCTCACCGAGGCCGCCGACAAGAACCCGGATGCCCTCGACGCCAGCCAGGGACTCACGGGCCTGCCCGCCAGCATCATGGCGATGACCGGGCACCCGGAAACCCTCCTCAACCCGGCAGCGCTCCCGGTGGACCCGGCTACCTGCAGGCCGGTCCTCCCCCACCAGTACCTGAAGGTCAACACCGTTTTCGAGGTCGCGAAAAGCGCGGGCATGACGACGGCGTGGTCAGACAAGCACCCCGCCTACGAAATCCTCAACGGCCCCTCAGGCAAGGGTGTGGACGATCTCTTCACCCCCGAAATCAACAGCAAGGCCCCCGCCCCGTTCACCGGTGACTGGACGCAGGACAACGCAGCAACCCAGCAATACGACGGCTACAAGGTTCAGGCAGTCCTGAACGAGATCGCCGGCAAGGACCACTCAGGTGCCCGGAACGCCGCCGTCCCGTCGATCTTCGGCATGAACTTCCAAGCCGTCTCCACCGCCCAGAAACTCCCCACATCCGACGGACTGACCGGCGGCTACCTCCCCGGCGGAACCGTGCCCGGGCCCCTGCTGAGCAAGGCGCTGGACAACGTCGACGCGTCCATCGGGAAGATGCAATCAGCCCTCTCCGCTGCCGGGCACACCAAGGACACCACCATCATCCTCTCGGCCAAGCACGGACAGTCCCCGACTGACCCGGCTGCCTTGAACAGGGTGCCCGACAGCCCCGTCATCGACGGACTCAACGCCGCGTGGAAGGCGGCCCACCCAGGCTCCGCGGACCTGGTGGCCTTCTCCACCAACGACGACATCATGCAGCTCTGGCTGTCCGATCACTCCCAGGCGGCCGCCCAGTTCGCCAAGGACTACCTCGCATCCCACCCGGCCGCAGGCAACGATGTCAACGGCGCAGCCCGGACAGTCCAAACGTCCGGACTCAGCCGGGTCTACGCCGGAAGCGAAGTCGCCGGCTACTTCGGCACCAAGACCAGCGACGCGCGTTACCCGGACATCCTCGGCATCGCACAAACCGGCGTCGTCTTCACGGGTGGAAAGTCAAAGATCGCCGAACACGGCGGAGCCTCCGCCGACGACCGAAACGTCCCGCTGGTCGTTTCGGGTACAGGCGACGACGAAGCCCGCACCATCACTAACCCCGTCGAGACCACACAGATCGCCCCGACCATCCTCGAAACCCTCGGCTTGGACCCCCACAAACTCCAAGCCGTGCAGATCGAAGGCACCAAGGCCCTGCCCCGCCGCTAGGCCCGCCACGAAGTAGACCCCAGAGGGGGCTTCCGCAGGACAACCCTGTGGAGGCCCCCTGCTGTCAGGTTGTCCAAGCGCTGCCCTAACTGTCCCACCCTCGCCGCGGCCCGTCCCGGCACTGTGATCACGGCCCGAATCAACATGGCGCCGCATTCGAGAAAGCAGGTGTCATGTCACTGGACGGTTAATCCCGCTGACTTTGAGCCGCCGATTAGCGGGAGAGCCCGCCTTTCCCCCGCTGCGCGCCGACGGTTGCACCGGCGCGGGACTTTCGCGCCTTGGGTGCGTCCTTACCCATGGTCACGGCTGCGCTGGGGTGAGTACCTTCGCTTCGGGCCGCAACGAGCCGTCCCCGGATCTGGACTTCGTTCGCCCCGGTGTTCTCCAACGAGTCCGCGAACTTCCCCAGATGATCAGCTGAACCGTATCCGGAGGCTGACGCGGTTTCTGCTTTTAGGCCTTGGTCTGTGAGCCGGCTGCTGTCGCTGCCGGTAACCCGGTCCTCGATTTCGCGGCCCACGCTTTCCATCCGGCTGAAGAGTTCCTTCTCGGCCGCCTCGTAGCGCTGTTCCATCGAGGTCCATTCGGAGCCGGTGAAACCTGCCTCAGCCAGGAGCCTGGTTTCGTGCATCTCCTTTGCTGCCTGAACGAAGCCGGGGTCTTCGAAGTGCAAGTTGCCGGCGCCGTTGACGTTCTCGGCTGTCTCCTTGCGGAGCTGGTCGATGTCGGGACCGTGGACGCCGTCCCTGCCGATGAGGAAGAGGCGTTCCTTCACGGTGGCGTCGGCGGCCTCGATGGCCGCGGGAGTCTTAGCTGCGTGAGCTGTCTGCAGAGCTGCTGCCAGTTCCGGGTTGGCGAGGTATTCGACGGGGACCCGGTGGCGTTCCATCTCAGGTGCCAAGACGGTGGCCTGGGTGCGGAGTTCTTCGAGGCGGGCTGCAGCGAGCAGGGCCATGGCCTTCTCGTGCTCGGCGGCCGCCGCACGGGTCTCTTCCTGGCTGCGTAGTAGCGCGTCCTGTCGTGCCCGTTCGGTGGTGATGGTCTGTATGCCGGACTCGAGGTAGGCGGCATCAGCTCCAACGTCCCGAGTGTCGATGCCGTACCGGTCGAAGACCGCCTCCCGGATCTTCTCCGAAGCGGCCAGGGCCGCGGGGTCGTGGGTCTTCCACGATTCAGCCGCGGTGTACGCCGTCGCGATGTCCCGGGGCTGCGCCTTGTCCCACCACTGCTCTTTGTCGACCGGGGCGAGGGCCGCCCGTGCTGCACTGCGCTCGGCTGTCAGGCGGGCGTTCGCCTCGTAGACTGCCTGGGTAGCTGTGTGCTCTTCCTGGCGCTGCGACTCCTGCCTGCGACGGGCCAGCGTTTCGGCAATGCGTGACCCGATCAGCAACGACTGCCGCAGGCCGCCGTCGACAACGTCATCCATTCCATCAGCGTCACTCATCGTGTTCCCCTTTGCACTAGGTGGTGTCCGTCTCTATCGGTCCAAGCCCGGCGCGGAATCGCGTCGGCTCGGGTGAAGGATTTTGGCCGGCGCCGCCGGCGTCGGGGTTTCGGGCACCACCGATCCGGGACGGATCGGCGCCATGCCGCGCCGGGCAATGTCGACGGACCTAGGCGGCACTGCCGCTTCCGTCGCCGGGCCCTGTCCCGCGCCGACCAAGACCGGCTTGGGCATAGTCGCGGTAAACGGGGCCAGCTGCTGTTCGACCACCGCCCGGATACGCTGGGCCTCACGGGTTCGTCCGGACTGCTGGTGCATTTCGTAGACCGCGAAGGCGGTGTTGATGAGCTGAACCATGAGGACAGTCTGCGCCGCCGTCCTGTCCTTACTAGAAGCGGCCATGAACAACATGGCGGTACCGGCAATGGAGGGCAGCGCGACCGGCTTACCGTGCTGGCGCGGCGCCCGGAGCTGGGCCGTGCGGGACAGTTCCGCGGCGGTGGCGGCGAGCGGTCCGGGCGTTGTTTCGAGCCGGTGCGACCATGCCGCGAAGGCGCCGGAAACGTCCCTTGCTGCTTTCGCCCAGGTCGCGTGATCGTCGCGGGGAATGGACCGCAACTGGTCTGCCAGTGCGGTCGCATTCCGGGTGTATTCGACCCACATCTGTTCCGGCGGGGTTCCGTTCTCGGGACCGGTCTTGGAGACGGTGCGGCGGTTGCGGGCGGCGGCGTTCCACTCGGCTGCTGCGGCGGTGGCCAGTTGCGGTGAGTCCATCCAGTTCTCACGCAGGGCACCGAGCTTCAGGTCCGAGGCTAGGGTTCCGCCGCCGAACCAGATGGGCCGCTGTCCGGGCTTGGGTCGTTCGGCCACGGAGTAACCGACGATGACGTCCGTGGTGTTCTTGGCGTAGCGCGGACGAACGAGTAGGCCGGTGGCGCGGGTGCGGCGGACAAACTCATCTTCGGTTGCGGAGGCGCTGGCGCTGGCACGGACCTTTCGTGCCAGCGAGGACCGGTGCATCTCGCGTTCGTCACGGACTGCCGTGGCCTTCTCGGCGCGGTCGTAGCCGCGGGTGGCGTGCACGCTGGAGAGTTGATGGGTCTTCGCCGTTTTGGAGCATGGCTATGTGTTCCATGAAGCAGCCTGGTGCAGCGGCGTGCCAGTGTTCCTCCCCGGGAGGGGTGTAGAGGGTCTGGCCGGGGTGGACTTCGATAATCTTGCCGTCCCGGGTGCCGAAACGTCCTATCCCTTGGGTGACCCGCAAGTACTGGCCGTACTCGTGGGAGTGCCAGGCCGTGCGTGCTCCAGGCGCAAAGCGTACGGTCGCCACGACCATTGTCTGGCCTTCCTCATGGGGCATCGCGATCGGATCAAGCCACACATCTCCTGCGAACCGCTCCGGCGGGTTCTTGGTGGTGGGCAGAACGGGCTCGATGTTCATGATGTGCCTTACTTGTTGTCGGTGAAAACACCCTTGGCAACGCCCATCGCGGACATGCCTTTGGGCCAGCCAGCGTAGAGCGTGACATGGGTGATGGCTTCAATAAGCTCCTCTTGGGTCAGGCCATTTTGCACGGCACGACCGAGGTGGGAACCGAGCTGTTCGGTGTTTCCACCAGCTGTGAGCACCGCGACGGTGATGAGGCTGCGGTCGCGTGGGCTCAGTTCGGGCCGGTTCCACACATCTTCGAAGAGCATGTCGTCTGTGAGTTCGGCGAGCTTCGGGGCGAAGTCCCCGAACATTTTCCGGCCCCCGCCGACCTGTTTGGGATTCTCCGTCATTATGGCCCTTCCTTTCAGTGGTGCTTGGTGCCGCTTTAGTTGCTCAAATTCCGTTGAGGTGGCTGGTTACCAGGTCGAGGCGACGGTGCGGGTCACCGTTACTTCACCGTCGTGGGCCTCGAACGTGGCGTGGAGGGTGAGCCGCCAGGTGGCTCTCGATCCCCAGATAGTGGCGTCGGTGAGTGTCCGGGCCGTCAGTGCTGGTGGGGTCCCTTCGGGGCTGGAGGTAGCTTCCACTGTCTCCATCCGGTGGTATCGCATCTGTCCGGATGCGATGGCGTCCAGCCATTCCGCTTTGGACTGCACATACCCGGTCATGTGGGTCAGGGTGAAGTCCTCCGCGAGAAGCCCATCCAGTTCTTCGATGTCCCCTGCCACCATCGCCTGGCACATGGTTTCGAAAAGGGAACCGATCGGTTCAGTGCTCACGACGGGTTCCGGCGGCGTGCCCGGGCGGTAAGTTCGTGGGCGCCGTAACTGTTGTCGTCCGGGTTCACGGTGACCCCGGGGGCTACGAGTTTGTCGATCCTGTCCAGCACATCGGCGCTGAGGTGGGTATCTGCGGCGGGGAGGTAGGACTCCAGCTGTTCCATGGTGCGCGGACCCACGATTGCGGACGTGACGCCGGGGTGGTTGATCACGAACGCGATGGCCAGCTCGATCAATGTCATCCCGGCTTCTTCGGCCAGAATCGCCAGGTCCTCAACGATGTCGAGCTTGCGCTGGTTGGCGGGCTGACTCATGTCGAACCGGGCACTGGGCCGGGCTGACGAGGTCGGTGCGGAGGCGGCGTCTTTCCGCCACCGACCCGACAGCCACCCGCCGGAGAGGGGGCTGTACGTGAGGGTGCCCATGCCGTGCCGCTGGACGGTGGGCAGGATGTCCTCCTCGATGCCGCGGACCAGGATGGAGTACGGCGGCTGTTCGGTGACGAACCGTTCCAGGTTCCGTTGGCGGGAGGCCCACTGGGCTTCAACGATCTGGGAGCCGGAGTAGGACGACGAGCCGATGTAGCGGATCTTGCCCTGTCGGACCAGGTCGGTGAGTGCGCCGAGGGTTTCTTCGACGTCGGTGTCCGGGCTGGGCCGGTGCACCTGGTAGAGGTCGATGTAGTCCGTGCCCAGCCGGCGCAGCGAGTCCTCCACTGCCCGCATGATCCAGCGGCGGGATCCGCCCCGTTTGTTGGGGTCCTTCTCGTCCATGGGCATGAAGAACTTGGTGGCGAGGAAGACGTCGTCACGACGTCCTTGCAGCGCCTGGCCGACGATTTCCTCGGAGGTGCCACCGGAGTAGACGTCAGCGGTGTCGACGAAGTTGATGCCGGCGTCCAGGGCGTGGTGGATGATGCGGGTGGAGTCTGCTCGGTCGTTGTTGCCCCACGGGCCGATCATCATCGCGCCGAGGCAGAGCGGACTGACCTGCACACCGGTGCGGCCAAGCGGGCGGTATTCCATGCTGAATCCTTCTTTTTGCTCTGGGTCAGGGTGTCTAGGCTTCGGGGATTGACCGGTCAAACCACTGGTCACGGAAGATGTCCGGGTCCGGCCCGTTGCGGACCCCGGTGTCCAGGGCATCGATCGCAGTGAGCTCGTCTGCTGTCAGTTCGAAGTCGAAGACGTCGAAGTTCTCCGCGATGCGGACGGGGTTCGTGGACTTCGGGATGGCGGAGCGGCCCTGCTGCAGGTGCCAGCGCAACATCACCTGGGCCGGGGTCTTGCCGTGCACTTCAGCGATAGCGGCAATGGACGGATCCTGCATGACGTTCTTCCGGTCTTCACCCCAGCCCGGGTAGAAGGTGATTCCGCCGATCGGTGACCACGCCTGGGTGAGGATGCCGTGTTCGGTGTTGGCGGCTTGGACTTCAGGCTGGGTGAAGTATGGATGCAGCTCGACCTGGTTTACGGCCGGGACCGTGTCGGTCTCTGCGAGCAGTTCCTTGAGATGGTGCGGCATGAAGTTGCTGACACCGATCGCGCGGACGCGGCCGTCCCTGAACAGGGTCTCGAGTGCCTTGTACGCCGCGATCGTCTTTTCGAAACGGCTTGGCACCGGCTGGTGCAGGAGCAACAGATCAAGGTAGTCCACGCCGAGCTTGGTAGCCGACTTCTCCCAGGCGTGCAGCGTTTCGTCGTAGCCGTAGTCGCTGACCCAAACCTTGGTTTCGATGAACACGTCGGAGCGGTTCAGGCCGGAGCGCCGGATGCCTTCACCGACTTCGCGTTCGTTCCCGTACGCGGCGGCGGTGTCGATGTGCCGGTACCCGGCACCCAGGGCTGTCTCGACTGCCGCAGTTGTCTCGTCCGGGGGGCTTTGGAAGACTCCGAGCCCGAGGGCGGGCATGACGAGACCGTTGTTGAGTGTGAGGTTCATATCGTTCTGGTCCTTGTCGTTAGGGGCGGACGAGTACTTTGAGTGCTTCGCGGTCAGCCATGGCCTTGTACCCGGCGGGGACGTCGTCCAGACCGATGGTGCGGTCAAAGACCTTGCCCGGTTCGATGGTGCCGTCGAGCACGAGCGGCAGGAGTTCCTCGATGTAGGCCCTGGCCGGTGCTACGCCGCCCGTGAGCGTGATGTTGCGCATGAACTCGCCGAATCCGAGGGGTACCTCGGAGAACTGCGGCGCACCGACGCGGCTGATCACTCCGCCGGCGCGAACGACGCCGATGGCCATTTCGAGTGCCGGCTTGAGACCCACGGCTTCGAGTACTGCGTGGGTTCCGTCGCCGTTGGTGAGCTCCAGTGCCTTGGCGATACCCTCCTCGCCGCGCTCAGCTACGACGTCAGTGGCACCGAACTTGCGGCCCAGGTCCGTGCGGGCCTGGTGGCGGCCCATGAGGATGATCCGCGAGGCCCCCATGAGCTTGGCGGACAGGACCGCGGAAAGGCCTACTGCGCCGTCACCGATCACCGTGACAGTCTGGCCGGGCTGGATGCCGGCCTTCTTGGCCGCGTGGTACCCGGTGGACATGACGTCGGAGAGGCTCAGCAGGGACGGGATCAGCTTCTCGTCAAAGCCGGTGGGGACGACGACAAGGGTGCCAGCAGCTTGGGGGACGCGGGCGAATTCGCCTTGGCCTCCGTCGTCGTGACCGCCCCAGTGCGCGCCGTTGCGGCAAGAGGTCTGCAGCCCTTCTTTGCAGAAATCGCAGGTGCCGTCGGAGGCAACGAATGGTGCAATGACGAAGTCACCTACGGACAGGTTTGTCACATCGGAGCCGAGTTCTTCGATGATGCCGACGAACTCGTGGCCCATCCGGGCCCCGTCGCTGGTTTCCGGCTTGGAGCCGTAGGGCCAGAGGTCGCTGCCGCAGATGCAGCCGGCGACGATGCGCACGATCGCGTCCGTGGGTTCCTGGATGGTGGGGTTGGGGACGGTTTCGACGCGCACGTCGCCGGCGCCGTACATCAGGGTGGCTCGCATAATCGGGTTCCTTACGTTTGGTAATGGCCGGTTTTCAGTCAACAACGGCCGAGGGTTTCGTGGGAGTGCATGCCAGTACCCCCATCAACACAGTGGATGCCGGCCAGGTGGCTGGTGGCGGCGTCTGACGGGAGTATTCACCGGTGGGCTTAGCGGTCGCGGTCGATGGCGGCGTCGAGCCCGGCGGAGAGGGGTGCCCCGACGACATCGAGGGTGGCGAGGGCCTCGTCGATCCGTTGCAGGTCGCTAGGGCTCAGTTCGAGGTCAGCTGCGGGGAGGTTGTCGTTCAGGTGGGCGATGCGGGTGCCGCCGGGGATGGGTACGACCCAGGGTTTCTGGGCCAGAAGCCATGCGAGTGCCAGTTGTGCCGGGGAGGCGCCCTTTTCGGCTCCGAAGTTTTTAAGGAAGTCGACGAGGGCGAAGTTGGCTTCCAGTGCTTCCGGGGTGAAACGGGGGAAGTCCGCGCGGAGGTCATTGGGATTGTCGAACTTCATGTCCCGGGTAATGCCTCCGGTAAGGAAGCCTTGTCCGAGCGGGCCCCAGGCGACGAGCCCGATCCCGAGTTCTTGGCAGACCCCGAACTTTGTGGTTTCCGGTTCCCGCATCCACAGCGAGTAGTGGTCCTGGATGACGGCGACCGGCTGGACGGCATGGGCGCGCCGAATGGTTGTTTCGCTGGCCTCGGACAGGCCAAAGTGGCGTACCTTGCCCTCCGTGATGAGTTCTTTGACGGTGCCTGCGACGTCCTCGATCGGGACGCTGGGGTCTACGCGGTGCTGATAGAGCACGTCGATGTGGTCGGTGCGCAGCCGGCGCAGGGAGGCGTCGACCACGTCACGGATGTGCTCGGGGCGGCTGTTGAGTCCGACTGTCTCGCCGTTGGCGTTGATGTCGAATCCGAATTTGGTGGCCACGAGGACTTCGTCGCGGATGGGCTGTAGTGCTTCTCCGACGAGTTCTTCGTTTACGTAAGGTCCGTATCCCTCGGCGGTGTCGAAGAGGGTGACGCCGCGGTCGGCAGCGGACCGGATCACGGCGAGGGCTTCGGTCCGGTCGGTGGCGGGTCCAAGGCCGAAGCTCAGGCCCATGCAGCCTAGGCCGAGGGCCGATGTCTCAAGGCCGTCGCCAAGCTTGCGTGTCTTCACGGGAATTTCCTTAGTTTCTTATGCGGGTGGGTTAGGGGCAGTTTCCTGAAGCAGGCGACCAAGCTGATGTTCAGCGGGCGGACGCGCCCTCTGGGGCGGGCACTGCTTCCGGGGCTCGGTGAGCCCGGCGGCCGGCCAGGTCTGCGGGCAGGATGAGCGCTGCACTGACAGCCAGGGACAGGAGCAGCAGGGCGCTGCCAGCAGTGAGGGCGGCGCTGACCTCAGCGGCCAGATGCCCGACGGCAGAACCGGCAGCGGGAACGGTTGCTGCGGCCGCGACCGCGATGCCGAGTCCCAGGCACGTGCCTACCTGGTGGAAGGTGTTCACCAGGCCGGAGGCGGCACCGGCGTCGGCAGCCGGGGCACCGGCAATGCCGAACGAGGTCAGCGGGGCGAAGGCAAATCCCTGGCCGGCTCCAATGAGGATCATGGGCAGGGCGATACCCGTCCAGTAGCTGGCGTCAACTCCGGCGCGGCTGAGCCAGAACATCCCCGGCAGGGTGATCACGATCCCGACGACCAGGGCGACCGAGCCAGGCATCCGGCGGACGAGCGGCGGGATGCTCATGGCGACGGCGAAATTCACGGCGGTCATGGGCAGGAATCCAAGGCCGGCCTGCAAGGGATTGAAGCCGAGGACTTCCTGCATGAACTGGGTGGTGAAGAAGAAGAAACCAATCATGGCACCCAGATAGAGGAACCGTGCCACGTACGCGCCGGTGCGGCGGCGGCTGGCGAACAGGCTCAGCGGCATGATGGGCTGGCTGGCCTTGCGTTCGATCAGCACGAACATGACCAAGAGGATGACGCCGGCGCTGACCGCCGCGGCAGTGACCGGTGTGTTCCAGCCGGCTTCCGCGGTGTGGATGATGCCAAACACCAAGGCGCCCACGCCCAGAGTGGCGCTGAGTGCGCCGAGCACGTCGAAACGTCCCCGGGCGCGTCCGGATTCCGGGAGGAACCGGGGAGCCAGCGCAATCATGGCGGCTCCGATTGGGACGTTGACGAAGAACCCGGCCCGCCAGGAGATCCAATGAGCCAGCGCGCCGCCGATGACCAGTCCGAGGCTGGCTCCGATACCCGCCGTGGCGCCGTAGAGGGAGACCGCCCGGACTCGCTCACGGCCTTCAGGGAAGCTCGCCGTCAGCAGGGACAACGACGCGGGGGCGACGATCGCGGCGCCGATACCCTGGATGGCGCGGCCGGCGATCGCCCACCACCCTGCCGGGGCCAGCCCGATCAGGAGCGACGCGAGCGAGAACACCACCAGCCCGAACACAAACACCCGGCGCCGGCCCAGCAGGTCACCGGCGCGGGCGCCGAGCAGGAGCAGGCCGCCGAAAACCAGTGTGTAGGCGTCCTGTACCCAGGTCAGTTCGCTGGTGCTCAGGTGCAGATCGGCCTGGAGGCTGGGCAGGGCGGTGAAGATGACCGAGTTGTCCAGCAGGATCATGAAGTAGCTGGCGAGGATGATCGCCAGGATCGCTGCCGGGTGGGCGGGATGTGTGGGTGCCGGTTTCATGTCTTCCATGCAACCGTTATTTCTCAGGGCCCGGGAGTCACTGATGTTCCGGGTAATGCCAGTGCCTCCCCCGCAGTGAACGTCCCGCGTAGCGTGGATGCCATGACACACAGCGACGACGTCCGGAAGTTTCTGAGCTCCCGCCGTTCCAGGATCACGCCCGAGGAGGCCGGCCTCCCGGCGTACGGCGGCAACCGGCGCGTCAAGGGCCTGCGCCGCGAGGAAGTCGCCATGCTCGCCGGCATGAGCATCGACTACTACATCCGTCTTGAGCGTGGAAACCTCTCCGGCGCATCCGACAGCGTCTTGGAAGCGCTGGCTCGTGCGCTGAAACTCGACGAGGCCGAGACGGCCCACCTGTTCGACCTCGCACGCGCTGCCACCGTCTCACCCCGCGCGCGGCGCAAGCGCAGCCCACAGACAGTGCGGCCCAGCGTGCAGCGGGTCATCGATGCGATCACGACTGCGCCCGCCTGGGTCCGCAACGACCGCGGCGACGTTCTCGCTTCCAATGATCTGGGCCGGGCCCTGTATCTGGACATGATGGCCGACGGCGGCCCCACCCCGCCCAACAGCGCCCGGTTCACCTTCCTCAACCCGAAAGCTCAGGAGTTCTTCGCCGACTGGGAACGCAGCGCCGATGACATTGTCGCCGTCCTCAGGTCCACAGCCGGGAAGAACCCCTACGACAAGGACCTCTCCGACCTGGTCGGAGAGCTCTCGACCCGCAGCGAAGAGTTCCGCATCCGCTGGGCCCGGCATGACGTAAAGCACCACCGCACCGGCCGCAAACGGCTCCACCACCCCATCGTCGGCGACCTTGACCTGACCTACGAGGCCCTCGAACTGCCCGGCGACCCGGGACTGCGCATCAACATCTACACAGCCGAGCCCGGAACACCGTCTGAGGACGCCCTCAAAGTCCTCGCCAGCTGGGCAGCAACCCAACGCCAGGTCGCTCCGGCCGCCGCCAAGGAGAACCCATGACACACCGTCCAAACACCGTCCTGATTGCCGGCGCCACCGGCAGCATCGGCCGCCACGCTGTGAACGAGGCCCTCCGTCAGGGCTACACGGTGCGCGCCCTGGTCCGTGACAAGGGCCGGGCACAGCGCATCCTGCCCGACAGTGTCGAACTCGTCGTCGGTGACCTGACCCGCCCCGACACCCTAGGCCCCGCCGTCGACGGAGTCGATGCAATCGTCTTCACCCACGGATCCAGCACCAGTGAACGCGATGTCAGGGATAACGACTACGCGGGCGTCGCGAACGTCCTCAAAGCCCTCGGCGGGCGGCGGGTCCGGATCGCACTCATGACCGCCATCGGAACCACCCGCCCCGGCGTCGCGTACGCGACGTGGAAGCTGCGCAGCGAACGCCTCGTCCGGGCCAGCGGCCACCCCTACACGATCGTCCGCCCGGGCTGGTTCGACTACAACGACCCCGACCAGCGCCTTATCGTCATGCTCCAAGGCGACAAGCGACAGGCCGGATCACCGGCTGATGGCGTCATCGCCCGCGACCAAATAGCCCGGGTCTTCATCGAGAGCCTGCACACGGATGCCGCCGACCACAAAACGCTGGAACTCATCGCCGACCACGGACCCGAACAGGAGGACCTCACCCCGGTCTTCGACGCCCTGACCCCCGACACAGCCGGATCGCTCGACGGAGCCGAAGACACCGTCAACCTCCCCCTTGCCGCTGAACCCGAAACATTCCGCCGCGACCACGCCGCGATAGCCGGCAGGAACTGGCCGACATGACCGGCTCCCCAGAGACCCTGGACATCACCGTGCTGGTAGGGCTGCTGGTGCTGGCCGGGGCGCTGGTCGCCCCACGCCTTCGCCTGCCGGTGCCGCTTGCGCTGCTCTTCCTCGGCGCGCTGGCCGGCTTCATTCCCCTGGTCCGGGACATCCACCTCCCGTCCGAAGCGGTGCTGGTGCTGTTCCTTCCTCCCCTCCTGTTCTGGGAAAGCCTCACTACATCACTGCGCGAAATCCGGCGTGACCTGCGCGGCATCCTCCTGCTCAGCACCCTTCTCGTCGTAGCCACAGCCTTCGGTATCGCCGGAATCGGCACGGCCTTCGGGATGTCGTTCGGCGCGGCGCTGATCCTGGGCGCTGCCCTCGCACCGACAGATGCCACCGCCGTCGCTGCCATGGCACGAACCCTGCCTCACCGGAACATGACCCTGCTCAGGGCCGAAAGCCTGATCAACGACGGCACAGCCCTGGTCCTGTACACCCTGGCCGTAGGGATCACGATCGGCCAGGAGACATACTCGGAATGGACCATCACGGGACTGGTCGCCCTGGCCTACCTGGGCGGTGCAGCCATCGGGGCAGTTGCCGGATGGCTCAGCACGCAGCTGCTGCGCCGCCTCCCGGATTCCATCCTGAACAACGAGGCACTGGTGCTGGTACCGTTCGTCGCCTTCCTGGGGGCTGAACTCATCCATGCCTCAGGCGTTATCGCCGTCGTCGTGGCAGGACTGATTCTCAGCCAGTCCGGCCCACGCGTCAGCACACCCCAATCCAGACAACAAACCTTCGGATTCTGGTCACTGACAACCTTCATCCTCAACGGGGCGCTCTTCGTGCTGATCGGTATCGAGGCCCAGTCCTCCCTCCGCGCCGTACCCGCGGAACAGATCATCCCGCTCCTGATCCTGACCGTCGTCGCATGGGCAGCGGTAGTAGTCATCCGCTTCGCATTCCAAATGATCTCGGTATCACTGATCCGCACCCTGGACCGCCGGCCCTCTCAACGGCAGCGCCGAATGCCCCACCGGGCCCGCGTGGTCAGTGCTGTCGCAGGATTTCGCGGCGCCGTGTCCCTTGCCGTCGCCCTCGCCGTCCCCACCGCCCTGGCAACCGGGCAACCCTTCCCCGGAAGGGACCAAATCGTCTTCGTCGCAGCCGGCGTCGTGCTCCTCACACTTGTTATCCAAGGAATGCTGCTGCCAGCGGCCATCCGCTGGGCCAAGTTCGCCCCGGACACCACCGTCGACGACGAACTGGCCCTGGCCCAGGAAACCAGCACCAGGGAAGCACTCGCCAACGTGGCCGATGTCTCTGCCCGGCTGGGCGTCAGTGACCAGGTGCGTGACCAAATGATTGACGAGTACCGGAAACACCTTGCCGTACTCGCTGCTGACCCAAGGGCCGACGATGAGCAGCAGCTGCTCGAGCGCGACCGCGAGTACGCCCGCCTGCGCCTGGCGCTACTGGATCACAAACGCGACGTCATGATCGAACTGCGTGACAACCACAGCATCAGCGACACAACGCTCCGCATAGTACAGGCCCGCCTCGACAGGGAAGCCCTGCGAATCACGCAACCTGAAATCCTCGAATAGACGCTGATCAGGACCAAACCGGCTCGATTCGTCAGTGATGGCACACCAGACCGTCTCCAAAGCCTAGGGTTTTGAGGCACATAGATTACGAGACCATGGATCCGGATGTGGCGCCCCGTTCAGGTGTCCGTCAGGGGGTGGTTACTCGCTCTACGATCCGAGGAACGTTCCCGGCTAAGCCAAGGAGTTGCCCCTGGGGCAGAGACGGGCAGCAGGGAGGGGCCGATGGATGGCCCCTTCCTTTAGCGTTCGACGGTTCAAGCGACCCCGTGGGCTCCCTCGGCGGCCGGTCTGCCGCGAAGCGCTCCCAATGTCATTCGGTAGGCGTGTTTGCCTTCGAGCTGCTTGGGTTCGACCCATATCTGGTACCCCTCGGCCGCTTCGATGATCTCCCGTCCCGTCAGCCCGTCGGCGGCAATCCACACCGCCGATGAGTCCGGCATGGCATCATCAACAACG
This sequence comes from Arthrobacter sp. YD4, assembly GCF_030410515.1. Taxonomy (GTDB): domain Bacteria; phylum Actinomycetota; class Actinomycetes; order Actinomycetales; family Micrococcaceae; genus Arthrobacter. The sequence goes on from NZ_JAUHHD010000002.1 coordinate 114,715, forward strand.
CCTTGGCGGATGACGACCCCGTTTTTTCGGACTTCCACCACAGCGCCCAATAGCCCGCACCATTTGTCATGGCGGTAGTAGGTCATGAGACGCCTTTCTGAATAGCGGTGGTGAATCTTCGGAGAGGACCGTGTGGGGCGCGTCCGGGCTGCTTCCGGATGCCCTAGCGGGCAATGATGACGTCAAGTCTGCGGGGACCGTGGACGCCTTCGACTCGCTCGAGCTCAATGTCGCTGGTGGCGCTGGGGCCGCTGATCATTGTTATAGGGCGGGTCCCGTCGAGCCTCCGGAGAGCTTCGGGCAGGATCCCGACAATGTCGCCGGCCCTGACAACACAGATGTGATGGTCGGGAACAAGGCTGATGGCGCGGCGACCCTGGTTGGGGCTGCCGTCCAAGATGATGGTCCCGGTTTCGGCAACTGATACAGCGCTGCCGGTGATGACGGTGTCGATGTTGTCCAGCTCGGAGATCCCAAGCGGAGCATCGATGGAGTCCATTCGACGCCGGTGGTCGTCCTTACCCTCGGCCGTGGTGAGCCAGTCGGGGTCCAGCCCCGATGGCAAAACATAGCTGCTTGCGCCTGCAAGCAGCTCGTTGATCCGCGTGGAGACGTCTTGGTGGTCAACGACGGAGACCTGCGCCTTGTAGTCGACGAGCCGGTCTATTAGCAACCGGATCAATTCTGCTTCGTCGAGCTCCGATTCCGCCATGTATGCGCGGGGGACGGTCGGCACTTCGGGGCGGTCACTGAGCGCGCCGTGAATCCGTTCCAGGATCTCTGTGCGTGCGCTCATGGCTGTTCTTCCTTCTTGAGGGGCGTTCCGACGCCGGCATCCGGGGTGTGGTGTTCTTTGTTCCACCAGGCGCGGAACGACTGCGTGGGTGGTGCGGGAATATCGCGGCTCTGTGTCCAGCCGGCGGCGATGCCGGGCAGCTTGGTGATTTTCTTGTTCGGCCCTGCGGCGAGACGGCTGAGCGGTAGGCCTTTTTCGATGAGTCCGAGCCGTTTGCCGGAGGACAGCGCCCAGGAGGCGGCTTTCATGCCGACGTCCATCTGGTTGGGTACTTTTTTTGTGCCGCGTTTGCTGTCCACGTCCACGCTGCGCAGATGGACCAGGATGTCGGGGATGTTGATCTTCACCGGGCAGGCGTCGTAGCAGGCGCCGCACAGGGATGAAGCGTAGGGAAGTGAATCGTTTTCCTCGGCCTGGATACCGGTCATGAGGGGAGAGAGGATCGCTCCGATCGGGCCCGGGTAGGTGGAACCGTAGGCGTGGCCGCCGGTTCGTTCGTAGACGGGGCAGACGTTCATGCAGGCGCTGCAGCGGATGCAGTGCAACGCGGAACGGCCCATCTCGTCGGCCAGGGCGGCGCTGCGGCCGTTGTCCAGAAGGACCAGGTGGACGTTCTGCGGTCCGTCCCCTTCGGTGACGCCGGTCCATAGCGAGGTGTAGGGGTTCATCCGCTCACCGGTGGAGGACCGTGGCAGCAGCTGCATGAAGACTTCAAGGTCCTGCCAGGTGGGCAGGAGCTTCTCGATCCCCATGACGGTGATGAGGGTTTCGGGCAGCGTCAAGCACATGCGTCCGTTCCCCTCGGATTCGACGACGGCCAGGGTGCCGGAGTCCGCGAGGGCAAAGTTCGCACCCGATACAGCTACCTTGGCGGTGAGGAATTTGCGGCGCAGGTGGGTCCGGGCGGCGGCGGCGAGCTTTGACGGTTCGTTGGTCAGGTCAGGGTCAACGTTCTCCATTTCGCGCAGGAAGATATCCCGGACCTGGGTGCGGTTCTTGTGAATCGCGGGGACCAGGATGTGGCTGGGTTTGTCATGGTCCAGCTGGACGATCAGCTCCGCCAAGTCGGTTTCAAAGGCCGCAATGCCCTGCTCTTCCAGGTACTCGTTGAGCCCGATTTCCTGTGTAGCCATCGACTTGACCTTGACGACCTCCGTCTCGCCGGTGTCCCGGATCAGGCCGGCGACGATTCGGTTGGCTTCCCCTGCGTCGCGTGCCCAATGGATCACTCCCCCACGGGCCGTGAAGTTCTGCTCGAACTGCTCCAGCAGCTCCGGCAGCCGGGCCATGACCGATTCCTTGATGGCGGACCCTGCGTCGCGCAGCTGCTCCCAGTCCGGCAGCTCGGAGACCACCTGGGTCCTTTTGTCCCGGATGGTGCGGGTGGCATGGCCGAGGTTGGACCTGAGCTGGGCATTACCCAGCTCCCGGTGCGCGGATTTCGGGAAGGACTCGGACGCGTGCAGATTTCCGGAGCCGTAAACCGGAAGGGCCGGCATCCCAAGGAAGGTGCTCATCGTGCGGCCTTTCCGGTGGAAACGAGAACCTCGCCGGTGACCGACGCGGGTTCGTCCATGGTGCTTGCAAGGATTTCGGCCAGGTGCAGAGTGGTGATGCTGCTGCCCTGGCGGGAGAGGCCGCCGCCGATGTGCATGAGACAGGAGGCATCCCCGCCCGTGCACAGGCTCGCGCCCGTGGTTTTGATAGTGGCGGTCTTGTCCTCGAGCATGGCCGAGGAGACGTCGGCGTTCTTCATCGAGAAGGTACCGCCGAACCCGCAGCACTGGTCCGCTTCGGGCAGGTCCACCATGTCGATTCCCTGGACCGTGGCCAGCAGCCGGGCTTGCCGGTCGCCCAAGCGGAGCAGACGCATCCCGTGACAACTCGGGTGGTAGGTCACCCGGTGCGGGAAGAAGGAACCCAACTGGGCTCCTGCGTCAGTGACTCCGAGAACGTCCACCAGCAGTTCGGAGAGCTCATAAATCCTCGCCCCGACCGCGGCAGCGCGGGCTTCCAGGTCCGCGTCCCCGCAGGAGCGGGCCACCATCGGGTGCTGATGTTTAACCGAGGCCACGCAGGAACCTGACGGCGCGACCGCGACGTCGTAATCCTCAATGTCGAAAGCGCGCACGTGGTTGGCGACCACGGGCAGGGCCTCCTTGAGGTACCCGCTGTTGACGTGCATCTGCCCGCAACAGGCCTGACCGGAAGGGAACACGACCTCGTGGCCCAACCGCTCCAGGATTTTCACAGTGGCCCGCGCCGTGGCGGGGTACATCGCGTCCACGATGCACGTAGCGAACAAAGCGATTCGCATAGCAGCCTTTCGGGGTCAAAACTTTGTGGTCTGACCACAGTTGACCATATGACACCGGTCACTGGCAACTATCGCTTCTGAGTGAAGGAGATCACATCGCCGGGAAAAATGTGCGTTACACTCTGATGGTCCGACCACAGAGGTCTGACCACAACTTTCCCTGTCACCCTCACCGTGGAGGAACTCCGTGGAACACTTCACCCCCAGCACCGATCCGGTGCTCAACAGTGTCGCCTGGTCAGCTGCCGTTGCCCTGCTGCCGCTGATCACCTTTTTTGTCCTGCTCGCGGTGGTCAAAACCCGAGCCCACGTAGCCGGTGCATTCGCTCTCCTGGCTGCGCTTTTGGTCGGCATCATCGCTTTCCAAATGCCCGCCGGCCTCGCACTGCTCTCTGCGACCCAAGGCGGGGTCTTTGGCGCGTTCCCGGTCCTATGGATCGTCGTGATGGCGGTCTGGCTCTATCAGGTCACAGTTCTCAGCGGACGTTTTGAAGACCTCCGCCGGGTCTTTGATGTGATCGGAAAAGGCGATGTTCGCCTTCAGGCGGTCCTGATCGCGTTCTGCTTCGGTGGCCTGCTTGAAGCCCTGGCCGGTTTCGGCGCCCCCGTCGCAATCACCGCGACCATGTTGCTGGCGCTCGGTCTGCCGCCGCTGCGTGCCGCCGCGGCCGTGCTCGTCGCCAATACCGCCCCGGTCGCGTTCGGCGCCATGGCCATCCCCATCACCACCGCGGCGGGACTTACGGGTCTGCACGCCACCGACATCGCCTCGGTCGTCGGTCGTCAGGCTCCCCTCCTGGCTACCATCGTGCCCCTGATCCTCCTGTTCATCCTGGATGGGCGGAAGGGCCTCAAGGACTGCTGGCCGGCAGCACTGGTCATCGGTTTCTCCTTCGCCATCGCACAGCACCTCTGCTCGAACTACTTTTCCTACGAACTCACCGATATCGTCGCCTCCCTGGCCGGTCTTGGCGCAGCGGTGCTCTTCTTCCGCGTTTGGACGCCCAAGGGCAGCTCCGCCGCCCGGGAACGACTGGGAGTCGCCGCTGAAGAGGCCACAAAGGAAGTCATTACTTCCGGACGCGGCTCACACCGGGCAACCACCACCCGCCCCGCCCGCACGTCAGCACCGGCGGCAGTATCCATTTCAGACGCCGCTTCTGACCGGCTGACTCCCACCCGGACATGGCTTGCCTTGTTCCCTTACTTCCTGGTCATCGTTGTCTTCGGTATCGCAAAGCTTTGGAAAGTCGGCGTGGACATTCCCGCCTTCCTTGCCTCCACTGACATCAAAATTCCCTGGCCGATCCTGCACGATGCCCTGGTTGACGCTTCGGGAAAACCCGTGTCCTCCACCGTCTACTCTTTCCAGTGGCTCTCGACCCCGGGCACGCTGCTGCTGATTACCGGACTGATCGTCGCGGTCGTCTACTCGAAGTACGACGACGGCGGCCGCTACCGGGTCACTGTCATGGGCGCGGTCAAAGAGATCGGGCGCACCATCGTCCGCATGCGCTGGGCGGGCCTGACGATCATCACCGTCCTGGCCCTGGCCTACGTGATGAACTTTTCCGGTCAGACAGTATCCATCGGCACCTGGCTGGCTGGCACCGGCACATTCTTTGCCTTCCTCTCACCGGTCCTGGGCTGGATTGGGACCGCCGTGACCGGCTCCGATACGTCCGCTAACGCATTGTTCGCCAAACTGCAGCAGACCGCCGGCATGAAAGCTGGCATCGACCCGAACCTGCTCGTAGCCGGAAACACTTCCGGCGGCGTCGTAGGAAAGCTGATCAGCCCTCAAAACCTGGCCATCGCCGCGTCCGCGGTCAACCTCGAAGGTAAGGAATCACTGATCCTGCGTAAAGTGGTTGGCTGGAGCGTTGCGTTGCTGTTGGTGCTTTGCACCCTCTCCTACCTCCAGTCCACTCCCGTCCTGAGCTGGATGTTGCCCTAGCACCCGGCCCGCTAAGCAGGGCGTGTGCGGGCTGCCTGCCCGCACACGCCCAAGCCGCAAGGAACCGCCCGTGACAACCGCCTCCGCAGAGCATGCTCCACCCCGCCGCCGCACCCACGAGACGCTCCTGCAGGACATAGAAGCGGACCTCCGCTCGGGCAAAATAAAGATCGGTGACCGGCTCCCGGGCGAACGCACACTCGCCGAAACCTACGGAATCTCCCGAGCCTCGGTCCGCGAGGCCATCCGGGTTCTCGACGCCATGGGAATACTGCGCAGCTCCGTCGGGTCCGGCCCTACATCGGGAGCCATCGTTGTCTCCGACCCCGCCGCGGGACTGTCCTCAGCACTACGACTTCACGTAGCCAGCAACCGGCTCCCAGTAGCCGATATCGTCCAAACCCGCATCCTGCTTGAAACCTGGACCGCCCGGGCCGGTGCCCTCCGCCCTGAAAACGACGAGCTCATCAAACAGGCCGGCCAGCTACTGCACGCCATGGACGACCCAGCCATCAACCGGGCAGCCTTCCACCAGCTCGATGCCCGGTTCCACGTAGCCCTGAGCTCCCTCGCAGGCAACACGGTGGTCGGAACCATGATGGAATCCCTCAGCGGCGCGATCGTCAATTACGTCAAAGATGCCATGGACGCCATGGAAGCCTGGCCCGATGTCATCTCCATCCTGCGTACCCAACACCACGATATTTTCGACGCCGTTCAATCGCGCAACGGAGAACTCGCAGCACGCCTCCTGACAGAACACATCGAGTGGTTCCACCAAAAGGCAAACGAAGCAACCTTTAGCGAAGACACGCAGCGCACCAGCAAGGTCGAACACATCATCAAAAACCAGGACGGCGAGATCTCGGAGAAGAACAGCTACGGCAACGATCCGAGGAACGTTCCCGGCTAAGCCAAGGAGTTGCCCGAGGGCAGCGACGGACAGGAGGGAGGAGCCAATGAATGGCCCCTCCCTTTAGCGCTGGAAGCCGGACCGCACATAGCAGATAGGGTCCGAGGTTTGGTAGGGCGGTCAGTGCTGTTTAGTCGTTGGCTTGCCGCTGAGGGAAGGCAATCTCCTGCAGGGCGGCAAGATGGCCTTGCCACACCTGTTCTCCTACTTTGGTCAGCTTCAGCCAGGTCCGGGGCCGCTTGCCGATGTAGCCTTTTCGGATTCTGACGTAGCCAGCCGATTCAAGTGCCGTCGCTTGTTTGCTTAGGACGGAGTCCGAGACCTGCAGGTGGTTGCGAACGGTGGCAAAGTCAACCTCCTCGGTCTGGGCGAGGGCTGCTGTGAGGGAAAACCGCACGGGATGCCCCAGGACGTCGTTGAGCTGATGTCGCGGGTGGTCTGAAGTAGCTGGCGTACTCATCGGCGGGCCTCGTACCAGGCACAGATGGTAGTAGACGCTGTCAGGAGTGCGGCCACAAGGCCCGCGAACCAGAGTTCGCCCTGAAAGGTCAGGCCGGAGAGCAGCATCCCGGCGGTCCACAAGGCGCCCCAAAGACCCACGTAGACGCCCCAGCGGAGTCCAAACCCCCGCTTACTGGTACGGGTGAAGAAAAGGACAGTCACCATGAGGATGACGAGCCAGACACCTATGAAGATAGCTGGAAGGACTACGGAGGTATCTGGTGCCAGCCGCGCATAGGTGAAGGCGATGATTCCCATCGACGAGACGGCTCCAAGACCCAGTAGAAAACTGATCGCCGGCCAGCTCGCCCCTGATCGGACGCTGCTACCAACCTGGTTTGCCTGATCAAGCAGAGCCTTGGCTTGCCCGGCATCCATCGGCCCCGAAACGGTGGTGTCATTCATGGTCGTTACCCCTGCTCATAAGCGATTGATTCTCATACTCTGACAGGTACTTTCCAAAATGGCAACTACTTTCCAAATCGCCTTCCTCAGCGTTGGGCGCGAAGGCGCACCCGTGAGCCGGTACTCCAACGCACAGCCAGGGCAAAAAATCTTTTCATCGCGCCGTTACGAGTTCATGGATGCACGTATATCCCGCACGGTGAATGACCCAACCGAACGGTTCAATCCGTCTCGGAAGCTTAGGGTTTTGAGGCACTTGGGTTATGAGACAGCTGGATGACTGTGTCAACGTGATCGGAGCCCACTTGGAAGGCCCGAATGGTACCCACCCGTCGGACGTCCGGGGATGATGTTGTGAGGGTGTCTAGGGGTTCTTGGCGTGGTTTCTGGGTCTGTGAAAACACTGCCGCGGGTTGGGACGATACCCGGGGTCCCGGTTGTTGGAAGCTGGCGTCCGGCGGAGTAGTGCCTCAGAGGTAGCTGCAGATTTGTTCGGGATCGCAGCTTGCGTCGGTCCCGGACGCGGCAGTGGCGTGGAGGCCAGCGACGATGGATCGCAGCGCCATTAGTTCAGAAATCTGGTGGTCCAGCTCGGCCAGCTGGTTGGAGAGAAGGTCTTGGACGTGGGCGCAGGGGGCTTCTCCGGCGTCACGGAGGGCAAGAATTTCGCGTATTTGGGTCAGGGCGAGGCCTGCGGCCCGTCCGCGGCGGATGAATTCGAGTCTGGCCACGGAGTCGTCATGGTAGTCCCGGTAGCCGTTAGGGGATCTTTTCGCTGCCGGGAGAAGCCCGCTGTCCTCGTAGAAACGCAGCGTCTTGGTTGTCATCCCTGCCGCTGCCGCGGCCTCACCGATACGCATCATGAACTCATTTCTTAGCAGGCGGCCAGGACGGCGATTCCTTGACATTCCAGTGTAGGGGAAGGTTGAGAATGGGATGCAGAGCAGGTCTTCGGTTGAAGGCTGCACATGGCGGTCGGTTGAGCAACAGGTGTGCTGGCGGCTGCTTCCCTTCCATCTTCAGGAGTCCCTCGTGTCGGCAGCATCTTTCGATTATGACCTGGCCATTATCGGTTCCGGCGGGGCTGCTTTCGCTGCGGCCATCCGGGCAACCAGCCGTGGCAAGCGGGTGTTGATGGTGGAGCGCAGCACTGTGGGAGGCACGTGCGTGAACACGGGCTGCATCCCGTCCAAGGCCCTGCTGGCCGCCGCGGAAGCCCGCCACGTCGCCCTCGATGCTTCCGGACGGTTCCCCGGTATCAGCACCTCCGCAGAGCCGGTGGATATGCCCGAACTGGTCGCCGGGAAGCGCTCATTGGTCGAATCCATGCGGTCAGAGAAGTATGTGGATCTCGCCGCGGACTATGGATGGAAGCTGCAGCAGGGGACCGCGGTGTTCGCCGGAACCGCAGCCGCACCGGTTTTGAACATCACCGCCCCGGGCGGAACCACCGAGACAGTCAGCGCGGAACACTACCTGGTGGCGACCGGCTCCACCCCCTGGATCCCTGAAGTGCCGGGAATGGACGAGGTGGATTATCTGACGTCCACGAGTGCGATGGAGCTGCAGGACGTTCCCGCTTCGATGCTGGTGGTGGGCGGCGGGTATGTGGCGCTGGAGCAGGCGCAGCTTTTCGCCCGGCTCGGCACGGAGGTGACCATCCTGGTCCGGTCCAAGCTCGCCTCGGCCGAAGAGCCTGAAGCCGGGCATGCCCTCGCCGGTGTCTTCGCCGATGAGGGCATCCGGGTCGTCCGTCGAGCGACAGCGTCCTCGGTCCGGACCGATCAGGTGTCGGGGGACGTGGTCGTGGATGCTTCCGTCTCAGGAGGAAACGAGGAGTTCAGGGCCGCGCGCCTGCTCATGGCAACAGGCCGGCGCCCGGTCACGGAGGATTTGAACCTTTGCATGGTCGGCGTTGAAACCGGGGACCGCGGGGAAGTCCTGGTCGACGGGAGCCTTTGCAGTACTAATCCGAGGATCTGGGCCGCGGGTGATGTGACGGGTCACCCGGAGTTCGTCTATGTCGCCGCCGCGCACGGGGCCCTGATGGTGGAGAACGCCTTTGAGGGTGCCGGGCGTGAGGTCGATTACCGGCACCTGCCCCGGGTCACGTTTACCAGCCCTGCCCTGGCCGCTGTCGGGATGACGGACAAGGAAGCGAACCAGGCAGGGATCCGGTGCATGTGCCGGGTTCTGCCGCTCAAATTTATCCCTCGCGCGCTGGTGAACCGTGATACCCGCGGCTTCATCAAGATCGTTGCCGACGCGGACACGGGTCGGATTGTAGGGATCACTGTCGTGGGTAAGGACGCCGGGGACATCGCCGCCGCAGGGGTTTACATTCTGGAGGCCGGGATGACCGTTGATCAGGTCGCGAATCTCTGGAGCCCCTATCTGACCATGGCCGAAGGCATCAAGATAGCAGCCCAGTCCTTCACTACTGACGTCTCCAAACTGTCCTGTTGCGCGGCATGAAGTGGTCAACGACAACCTATGTGTTCGTGGGGCGGGCGGCCGCGGCTACCTTTTAGTGCGCGTTCCTTGTCAGGCTGTGGGCGAGGCGGTAGGAATCGGTGCCGGTTTCGATGATGGTGCCGTTGAACGTCAGCCGGTCAACGATCGCGGCGCAGAGGCGCGGGTCGGTGAATGTCATGATGTCCGGATGTTCTACGTGCTCTTCGGCGGCTTGGAGGCCGGGTGCTGGCGAGACTTCAGCCTTTCCGTGCCGGTCACTCGCAGGGCATGGGCCGCCAGGTCTGCGGCCATGCGCGTAAAGGCCAGTGCCTCCTCCGGATCAGAGGATGTCAGGACTACGGCGGATTGGAAGCTGCGCTCGGCCTCGCCGAGTCGTTGATCGGCCCAGCACCCGTGAGGTGCATCTGAGGTGGCCAGGAATGTTCTGAGCTGTTCGATGAGTTTCCCAGTGTCGGACATGGCCGGGGGCAACTCCGCAGCCGCCCTGTGCGCCCGCCGGGCCCTCCGGGCAGCCCGACGACCCTCGAAACCGGCGGCAACCAAAGACCTAAGGGGCAGCATGTCGTCCACGACTTGCCCTCCTTCTCGATTGTTTCCCTGTCGACTTCAACAACCCGTCCCCCGGGGCGGATCGGTGACCCCCGTAGTCGGTACTACCGTCATGGCAGAGGTTAGGATCCTGATGTGTAACTGCTGTGCATCAGCTGTGCGCCGGACGGCCTCTCCTGGTGCCTGAACATCGATCGGCGTCAAAACGGAACGTGCGGCCGCGCTGTTGGTGGTGCCGGCGGCGGTGTCCCGAAAGCCGCCCCGCCCGATGCAACAGATTTAACGTGAGTCGGTCCGCAGATACCTGAGCCGCGCCAAACGGGTGTGAGGCACTCTTGGGGATGGTGCCGTGTCATACCGTAGGAGCACGGTGTACGGCATCGTCCATCGATCGCCGCAGTCACCGAGTCAGTAGAAGCTCAGCCGCCCCAACCGTCGCAAGGGCCGAGGCAGCGTCGGACCGCCGCCCGGGTAAGGGGCGGCGTTCCTGACGATGTTCAGGGATTGTTGCTTAGAGTGAACTTGGTACGTTCGCGGGGTTGGTGTTGTTGGTTGTTTGCGGGCCCTGTCCCGCTGCCGGTGCGTCCGGAGTATCACCCGGCGTCTGCGTATCGGCGGCACCCGGTGTATCCGGAGTATCACCCGGCGTCTGCGTATCGGCGGCACCCGGTGTATCCGGAGTATCACCCGGGGTCTGCGTATCGGCGGCACCCGGTGCATCCGGAGTATCACCCGGGGTCTGCGTATCGGCAGCACCCGGTGCATCCGGAGTATCACCCGGGGTCTGGGTATCGGCGGTGACCGAGACCGCGGCCGAGTGCGGGGCCGGGGGTGTGGCTGCGTGTGCTGCCCCGACCCCGAGGCCGGTCAGGGCGAGCAGTCCCACGGCGCCCATGATGGCTTTCTTCTTAGTACCCATCGTGTCGGCGGTTTCTTTGATGGTCCTGTTTTTGCGGATAGTCATGGTGATCCTTTCCGTTTTTTGGCGGATGTCTTTGCATTCGCCGCCGCCAGCCAAATGCTGACGTAAGACCAGTCTCGGACCACGCGCCTGAGACAAGCCTTAGCGCAATTGAGAAGCAGCTGAGAACCCGCTCGCGCCGGCACCGTTCCTGGCTTCGGGGGCACCGACCTGGAAGTCACTGCCACCGTCGCCGGTTTAAGGAGTACGGCCGATCCCGACTCTTTCCTGGCGGTGGCGCTGGGCGTCGACACCGGCGGCACAACCGGCCGGAATTATGCACGCTCACCATGGGATGTTCATCGCATCGTAGTTCCGGGGACGGTCGATACCCGGTTTAGAGGGTAGTTGCCAAATTTACTGGTGGTTGCGGATGAGCCGTTACGGAGCGGCCGCTCCGCCGTCCGGCATAGTTTCCGGTGTGTTGCCGTCGTGGCCGGGCCGGTCCGGACTGAGCTGGTAGCCCATCCCCCGCACGGTGGTGAGGGTCTGTACCCGGAACGGGACGTCGATCTTTCGGCGCAGGTACCCGATGTAGACTTCCACGACGTTGTCCCCGCCCTGGAAGTCGGGGTCCCACACGTTGTCCAGGATTTCTGCTTTGGACACCACCTGGTCGTGCCGGCGCATGAGGAACTGCAACAAACCGTACTCACGTGCTGTTAGCGCGATCGCGGCGTCACCGCGCGCCACCGCGCGCTTGGCCGGGTCCAGAGTCAGCGTACCCAAACGCAACACGACCGGCCGTTCCGGGGCGCCTCGCCGGATCAGGGCACGCAACCGGGCCACCAGGACAAGGAAGCTGAAAGGCTTCGTCAGATAATCATCGGCTCCGAGGTCGAAAGCATCGGTCTGGTCGTATTCCCCGTCCTTGGCCGTCAGCATCATCACCGGCGTCCAAATACGCCGTTCCCGCAGCTCTTTGAGCACGTCGTACCCGTTTTTGAGCGGCAGCATCAAATCCAGAATGATGACGTCGTACGGGTTCTCCGTCGCGGCCCAAAGCCCACTAACACCGTCCGGGGCCAGATCAACGACAAACCCTTCATTGGACAACCCGCGCCGAACCGTTTCGGCCAACAGTTTTTCGTCCTCAACAACCAGAACCCGCACCCCCACCACCTCCTGTCAGCGACCCGTTGACGGCCCGCAAGCATTGTCTTCGAGTGCACCTGAGAGAACGCTGAGCTGTTTCCTGAGACGAAACTGAGCGCCGCTGGGCTCCCGAGCCTGAAAGTTCTAACGTAAAAACGAGCCCGCTCTCCCGGCGGACCGCCTCAAGGAGGAGAGAGCATATGAAGTATTTCCGACTCTACGCGGCGGCCGGAGTGACCGCGGCGGCACTCGCGCTGACCGGCTGCACCGGTAACAGCAACAATAACCCCACGGGTAACGCCACGTCCGGTTCCGCTTCGTCGGCGGCAGCCACCGGTGCTCCGGCTTCGCCGGCGTCTCTGCCCGCCGGGGCCGGCCTGCCCGCGGTCCCCGGCGTGGTCAAAGAAGTCGAGCCGTCCGTCGTCACGATCCGGACCGCAGTGGGCCTGGGCAGCGGCGTCGTCTACCACAGCGACGGCTCCATCGTCACCGACGCCCACGTCGTGGAGGACCAGCAAAAACAGCCCTTCAAAAACGTGGAGGTCCAGTTCGCCGACGGCTCAAAGATCCAGGCGGTCGTCGTCGGCGTCGACGACGTCACCGACGTTGCCGTCCTGAAAGTCAACCGCACAGGCCTTCCGGCCGCGAAGTTCGCCTCATCCGCCCCGGAGGTAGGGTCGATGACCGTCGTCATCGGCAGTCCCCTGGGGCTGGAGGACACCGTCACCTCCGGAATTGTCTCCAGCCTGCACCGCAGCATGCCGCCCTCCAAGGAGTCCCCCCACGGCGCGATCGACCTGCTCCAGACCGACGCACCGATCTCCCCAGGAAACTCCGGCGGAGCGGTGGCCGACTCCAGCGCTCAGATCATCGGACTTTCAGAGGCCTACCTGCCACCGAGCTCCGGAGCGGTGGCCATAGGCTTCGTGACACCATCGACCACCGTCACCGAGGTAGCCGACCAACTGCTGAAGAGCGGCACCGTCAAGCACGCCGCCCTCGGCGTGGTCCCCACCGACATCACCCCGCAAATCGCCCAGCGCTTCTCCGTTCCCGCATCCTCCGGAGCGCTGGTCATCAACGTTACCCAGGGTAGCCCGGCCGGGCAGGCCGGCATGCAGGCCGGGGACATCATCACCAAGTTCGCGGGGACACCGGTGACGAACGTGACAGACCTCCTCGCGGGCCTCAGGAAACAGGACCCCGGCCAGCAGGTCGACATCGACGTGCAGCGCGGCAAAACCTCCCAAACCCTTCACGTCACCCTCGGGGACCTGGCCGCCCAACACTGATTCCGCGCCCGACACGTTCGGCAGGCTCCTGCACCCGATGGTCCCTGGTTCCCGGACCGGTAACTCTTCTTGGCGCCGGGAATCTCATACGCGGGCCGGCCCTTGACCGGTGCCATCGCTGCCCTTCGCGGAGGGCGCCGTTCCTGCGCGGCCGGCCGTTCCTGCGTTAGCGCCGGGATGGCCGGGAACGATGCGCGTGAAACCCAGTTCAAAACGGCATCCGCCGTCGGGGGCATCGCCGGTGCGGATCCAGCCGTGGTGGGCTGCCATGATGGCCGCGGCGATGGCGAGGCCCAGGCCGCTACCGCCGCCTTCCCTGGACCGGCTTTCATCCAGCCGGACGAACCGGTCAAAGATCCTCTCCCGGTCCGGGCCCGGCACCGGCGGCCCGTCATTATCGATCGTGATGAGCGCACCGTTACCGGTGTTCCGCACCCGGATGCTGATTCTGGAAACGGCGTGCCTGTCGGCATTATCAAGGACGTTACGCAGAACCTGTCCCAGCCGCCGCGGATCACCGATCACCCTGGCAGGTTCAAGGCTGACCTCGAGGCTGCGGACGCTGGTGGAGCGAAGCCGGCGGACCTCCTCGTTCAGGACGTCATCAAGATCAACCTCGGCGCTCTCAAGACGGAGCCCGCCATCGTTGGTTTTGGCCAAGGTCAGCAGGTCCTCCACGAGGTAACGCATCCGGGCTGTTTCGCCGGCCAGGATGGTCTTCATTTCCTGCCACGTCGCCCCGGACGGGTCAGCGGCGGCGATCTCCACCCCGGCACTGAGCGTTGCCAGCGGGCTGCGCAGTTCGTGGCTGGCATCGGAGACGAAACGGCGCTGTTCCCGGTCCGAGGCCTCCAACCTGCCCAACATCATGTTCATTGTCTCGGCCAACGACTGGATCTCATCGGCCGTGGGCGGCACATCCACCCGCCCGTCCAAGCTCCGGGCGCTGATCCCAGCGACCTGGCCGCGGATCCGTTCAACCTGGCGCAGCGACCGCCCAACAAGGACCCACACGGCAACACCCACGACCGCCAGCAACAACGGCGTAGCACCCAGAAAAAACCAGGCCACCGTGGCCAGGGTGTCCGCCTGGACCTGAAGCGTCGCCGCAACAACCACCGTGTAGAGCCGACCGCCGACACTGACGCCGGTGGCCACGATCAGGTAGCTATCGGAGTCGCCCACGCCGCGCAGCCCGGACACATCCTCGCTCAACGTCTGACCCGGCCCCGGCTGCAAAGAGGTCAGCGGAACCGTTGTCGCAGCAGGCACGGACGCGGCAACGACATCCCCGCCAGGGCCCAGTATCTGGACGTAACGTCCAGTGTGGGCCGTGGACACAATGTACTGGGCCGCCTCACTGACGTCCTGCCCCGAAATCTGAGCGATAACGTCAGCAGCCTGCCGCCGCGCTGAAGTCTCCGTCGCAGCCCTAAGGGACGTCTGCAGCAGCACAAGCAGAACCAGACCGCCCACAACCAGCGCCGCCGCGACCACCAGGACCGCGGTCGCGGTCGCACGCTTGCGCACACCCCAACGCACACGCTCCTCACGGGCCGGCGCTGCTACCTTGTCAGCATCCATGGTCCAAGGATGCCAGAAACCAAATCTCCCACTCTCTCGGCGATCGCCCCACCGTACCTAACCCCCTCAGCGACTCACGGCAAGGCAATTCGGCTCTCCAAGGCAGCCACCATCTGATCCTGCCCACCGAATGCGTGCTCCCGTGCGATCAATCAGCGGGTTCAAGCCTCCTCTAGCGCTCGATCCCGCCGCGTTCCAGCGTCCTTCCCTAGCCGCCCTGCCCGGCCATCTTTGATGTCTTGGCCGGGGAGGGTTTCTGCGCGATGGCGGCCCAGGGGTGGGTGCCTTGATGCTTGTCTGCCAGGAGCCGTGAGTCTACGGTCTCGCGGTCGCCTTTGCTTTCCAGGCTTTCGGCCAGCTGCTGACGCCGTTCTGCGGTGTCCCACGCGGGTCCGCTTCTGTTTACCCGGTCCTGTCGATTGGCGCCGGCGATTGCCGCGCCCGCCACCACTTCGTCGGTGCGCGCGGCCGATGCTTTGCTGCGTTCGCTCTCGGCTCCAGCCAGGGCTTGCTGTGCCCGGGCAAGGGCCGCCGCCACGGAGGCTTCGTCCACGTGGGTGTTGTTCACGTCTATGCCGTACCGGCTCTGAACCTGTTTGCTGATCTTCTCGGCCGCCGACGCTGCTTCGGGGTCGTAGGCCTTCCACGCGGTGGCGGTCTCGTGGACCCGTTCGATCATTTCGGGGCTGGCTTCGTCCCACCAGTCCTCGCGGGAGACGGGGGCGAGCTGGGCGCGGGCCGCGGCACGCTGAGCGAACAGGCGTTGCTGCAGCTCGCGGGCTCGTTGTTCCTCTGCTGCGGCGATGGTGGGCTGTTCCTGTTCGCGCATTCTGGCAAGCTGCTCGCCGATGCGGCTGGCGACCATCAGCCCGGTGCGCATCGCCCCGTCCACTGCATCTTCCATTCCGTCTGCTTCGCTCATGCTCTTCCCCTATCGCTCGATGCCTGGATTGTTCTGCCGGTGGGTCTCTTCGGTCCGTGACTGGGCTCCCTGCATCTGCGCTGCATCCGGCCGGGTCAGAACGGACGGCAGCAGTGCGCCGCCTCGTGAACGCTCGACCAGGAACCTTGCTTTGAGTACTTCCTCGGATGCTTCCAGGTGCTGCTGGCGCAGCGTCTCCATCGACATCGGCTGTGCCTTGAGTGTCTGTGCGGTGGCGCTGGCTTCGACAACCTTGCTGGCTGACCGCACGGCTGCGGCGAGCCCCTGGACCCGGCGGAGATCGTCTGTGGCCTTGTGCATGTCGTAGATGGCACGGGCCGTCAGTGCGAGCTGCCGGAACAGGAGAGCGTACGCTGCGCGGTCGCTCTTGGACGTCGCGGCCAGGAGGATCATGGTCGCCCCGCGTGCGGACGGCAGGGACACTGCCGGGCGCGCCGGGTAACGGCGCAGCTGGGCGGACTTGGCGAGTTCTCGGGCAGCGTCTGCGAGCGGTCCCGGTGTCGGTTCTATCCGCTTGGACCATGCACCGAACGCCGCGGAAGGCTCACGGGCTGCCTGCGCCCAGGCAGCGTGATCATCGTGCGGGGTCGTGGCCAGTTTCTCCCGGAGGGAACTGACGTCGTTGGCGTACTTGCTCCACAGCTCAGCAGATGGCTGCAAAGTCTCCCGGCCGGGGCTTACCGGCCGGCGGTTGCGCGCCGCAGCGTTCCATTCCGCGACAGCGGAAGTAGCTGAATGGGCACGGCAAAAGCCCAACCGCTCCGCTGCTTTTCCCGCACACAGGTGGACGACGGGACCCACCTGACCGGCTGCACACAACCGCCAGGGAACCACATCCGTCGACCCGCCGCAGTGACCAGCGGCCGTGCACAACCTGGACCGCCAAGCGGTAACCACGGGCCGAGTTTTCCACGGCTGTAAGTCTTTACCAGTTAATCCGTGAGCGGCTGACAGTGTGATGCCGGAACCGGCTTTGACGAATATTGGCTGTCGGATTGCTGAATCTTTAAGGGACGCCTAGGGCCTCGGAACTGTCCCCAAACAGACCCGGAGGACGAAAGGCGGCCCAGCTCCCTGCGACGATGCCCGGATCACAGCCGTAGCCATGGTTACAGCAGCAGGTGTGACGCTGGCGGCACTTCCATCTTGAGTCACTGGCCCATCAGACCGTCAACGAAGTCACAGGCGACCTCTTCCCAGCCGGGCGTACCGACGTCCTGATCGGTCAGGCCCGGGTCCATTCGATCCCGGATCTGGTGGCAAGGAAGTGGGATACAGGGACCCTGGACGCAGTCTGGATCTCGGACATCACGTATCTTCGCACCGGCGAGGGGTGGCTGTATTTGTGTGCGGTCAGGGACGGCTGCTCGCGGCGGGTGATCGGCTGGGCGATGGACTCGACCCAGACGGCCAGCCTGGTCGAACGCGCGCTCCGCATGGCCCACATCCTGCGCGGCGGAGGCCCGGAGGGGGTCGTGTTCCACGCCGATCGCGGCACCCAATTCACTTCCACCCAGCTCAACGACGTCTGCGCCGGCCTGGGCATCCGCCAATCCGTCGGACGCACCGGGGTCTGCTGGGATAACGCCATGCAGGAATCATTCTGGTCCACTCTCAAGACCGAGTTCTACGACCGCCGCCGCTGGGCAACCAGACACGAGGCAATCCGCGCGACCGGCCGCTGGATCGAGGAGTTCTACAACCGTGCCCGGCTCCATTCAGCACTCGGCTACACCGCACCCGTGGAACACGAACGATTCCTCACCACAACAAAACCTCAGCCGGCACAAGCCGCCTGACCAACTGTCCACGATTTGCGGGCAACCCCATACTGCTGGGGTTTTAGGCGACGTTGGACATGTAAGGCATCCGGTAGCGGGACGGGAGTTCTGCGGCGGCTTCGGGCAGGTCGTCCGGGCCGTGGGCCTGTCCGCTCTTCCAATGGAAGAAGGCCTGTTCGCTGATTGCGTCCCACTGGCGTGCCTTGGTCCGGTAGTAGGTGCAGGTCACGTCGCCCTCGCAATAAGTGGCGACGCCGAACAGGTTCCCGATGCTGTCGGCGGTGCGGGTCGCGGCGACCATGACGTAGGGCCAGTTGCCCAAGTCCCAGCCGTCAATGCCCCAGCTGGGGATGACGGCCCAGCCGTGTTCGCCGATGAGTTCCATCCAGTCGTAGCCGCCGTTGACGTGGTAATCGCCCAGCACGGCCACGCCCTCGATCGTTTCGCCGGTGTCCTGCGTGATCGCCGTCTTCGTGGTGATTGCGTTCATGGTGTTGCTCCTTTTGCAGAGGAATTTGGCGGGTGGGGCGGCTTTGGTGACCGGCCAGCGTCCCCTCTCCCCCCGTTGTTTTGGCTGCTGGCGAAGCTTGCGGAGCTGTGGCCGACGGAGGCCTGTCTACCCGCAGGGCAAGGGGCGGGAAATTCCCGAAGGAAATCAGCGACGAAGGAGCGCCGCAGGGACATTTCCTGCACCGCAGGCCCCGACGAAGGAGGGGCTAGACCGGCCGGAGCGGACACGTACAATCCGACAGGACAGCAGCCAAAACAGAAAAAGCGCTTCTACAGCCCGAGCGAAGCGAGGCCCGTGCAGTAGGCCAGGGCGCTTGCTGGCGAGACCGAAACCCAGAGTCTTCAGGCAGCACGTCGATCCGGGCTAAGTTGTCGTGCTCTCACGTGCAGCACGGGCTTGCTGTTGGCGTATAGCGCTGCGCCGCTCCAACCAGTGAATCGCGGCGCTAAATCGTGTTCTTCTCGCAGCGCTTAGTGCACTCGCAGCGGCGGCACCGCAACGGTCTTCAGATGGCCCGTCTTTGAAGCTCGCGGTACACAGTCGTCCGTGACACCCCGAACAGTTCGGCTAGTTCGGCCTGCGTGTGCTCCCCGGCTTCATGCAGTTTCAGGAGGTGCTTCCGCTGCGCCTTGGACAATTTTGGTTGCTTGCCTTTCAGCCGTCCCTTGGCCTTTGCGACCGCCATTCCCTCGCGGGTGCGCGCCCGGATCAGATCCGCCTCGAACTCGGCCACCATTCCCAGGACGTTGAAAAGCAGCCGGCCTACCGGGTCGGTCGGGTCGTGACTGTTGCCGCCGAGACTAAGCACAACCCCTTTGGCCGTCAGCTCATCGGCAATGTCCCTGGCATCAGAAAGGGAGCGGGCCAACCGGTCGAGCTTGGTCACCACGAGAGTATCGCCGGCCCGGCATGCCGCCATCGCTTCACGGAGTCCAGGGCGTAGACGGTTAGCTCCTGTAAGTCCGTGATCGACAAAGATCTGCTTCTCTTCAACACCCAGGACAAGGAGGGCGTTTCGTTGAGCGGTCAGATCCTGCTCGTTCGTTGAGACGCGGGCATAGCCGATCTTCATTCCG
Organism: Arthrobacter sp. YD4; assembly: GCF_030410515.1. Classification (GTDB taxonomy): domain Bacteria; phylum Actinomycetota; class Actinomycetes; order Actinomycetales; family Micrococcaceae; genus Arthrobacter. The sequence goes on from NZ_JAUHHD010000002.1 coordinate 133,871, forward strand.
GTCATGAGGAACATGGTTGCAGTAATCCCCCCGTCACCGCGCACATCACCGTGCGGGTCTTACGTACATGGACTGAGCCAGCACCTGCACGGGACGTAGCGTCGCGTCTTCTGGACACGGTGATCGACCGGCTAACGGACAGCCCGTTGTAAGGGATATCGCCCTCCCGGTGCCCTATGCGGGTGCGAGTCTCGACGACTGTGGGGCGTGGGCTAATCGGCTTCATGTTGGTGGACTGTTTCAGTGCTCCTTTACGGATCCTGCCGCGCCCTCGTTTATGGCGGTAAGTCCGGCCGGTGCGAAGTGTGAGGCTGTCCTGTGCGGTGATGAGGCCACGGTAGAGGAGCGAAGCCGTGTCTGTTGGGACTGGCGATATGCTGGGCATGGTGGGGGCCCGCAGACAGCGGATGGCCGCGGACGGACAGCAGTGACAGACCCTGTCATGGGTATCGGCTCAATTGTGTGAAGGATGTATGACAAGCACGGACTACCGATCCCAGAACCGCCGCCGCGGACCTGAGGCACAGGAACGGGCCCGGCTGGAGGACCTGTCCATGACGCGCCTTCTGGACACGCCCTCAGAAGAACGCTTCGACCGGATCACGCGGCTCGCCCAGAGACTCTTCCGGGTGAGCGCGGCCAGCATTTCCCTGATCTCCAAGGACCGTCAGTACTTGAAGTCTTTTGTGGGCCCTCTCTCGCGGGAGTCGGAGCGGCGTGACACGTTCTGCACTGAGACCATCAAGCACTCAGGGACCATGATCGTAGAAAACGCCCTCACCGATGAACGTTTCAGAACGAGCCCGCTCGTGACCGGCAACCCCCATATCAAGTTCTATGCCGGCCGACCTCTCACCGGACCTGGCGGCACCCGTGTGGGAACTTTCTGCATCATCGATGATGTGCCAAGATCATTCGGCCCCGAACTGCAATCAATCCTCGAGGACCTGACCGAAATCATCCAGCGCGAGATGAACCTCTCCTGGGACATCGACCACGGAGCCCGCATGCAACGGGCCCTGTTGCCGCCCACTCCGCCAGCCCCGGCCGGATACTCCCTGGGCACCTGCTACTACCCCGCTTTCGGGCTCAGCGGTGACTTCTACGACCTCGGAACCACCGGGGCGGGGCACTTCCGCATCACGGTCGGCGACGCCATGGGCAAAGGCATCGGTCCGGGTCTCGTGGCCAGCGCCGTCCGCTCTGCCTTCACCAGCACCGGCTGGGCCCAGGATCCGTCCGGCACTCTTAGGGATGTGTCAGGCCGCCTTGATGAGATCCTCGCCCGCGCCGGTTCCTACGCTGCAACCTTCCATGCGGTCATCGACCCGGCAACCGGCGCCGGTCACTACGCGGATGCCGGCCAGGGACTGACGCACATTCTGCGTGCCGACAACACCATCGAACGTCTCCCTCCGACGGGCCCGCCTCTGGGCCTGATGCCCGGCCGGACCTGGGACACCCGTACCTTCAGCCTCGGCCCCGGGGATGCGATCCTGATACCGACCGACGGCCTCATGGACCTCCACGGCGGTGACCTCGATCATCTTGCGACTGCCCTGGGTGAGATGAACACCCGGGAACACGCGGACACCGCCGTCAAAAAATTGTGCGACCGGAGGGGAAAGCCCGGCATCCTGGACGACATCACCGCGGTCCTGCTCCTGCGGGACGCGGAATCGGGCTAGGGGTGGCCGGCAGGTATGCCGTACCCAGAGGCTGGTAGGATGCACCAGAGACGAGCGCCGGGAAGTCCCAGCGGATCAAGCGAGAGTTAGTGGCTGGAATGGTAACGCGTGAAGCCATCATGACGAGTGTGGACGAACTCCCACCTCTGTGGAAGCAACTCCCGTTCCTGGTGTTCTTCATCGTGGCCGCCCTCATGAGCATCACCCTCCCGACCCTGACGGTGAGCGACTGGGGTGCCCTGGCTGCCGGGGCGGTGCTGACGGCCGCCGCCACAGGGTACGCCGCGATCGCCGCCCGGCCAGGTCCGGGACGCTTCGCGGGGATCATCCCGTCCCTGGACTTCCTGGCCGCCGGCGCTTTGCGGCACGGCACCGGGGAGAGCCACTCCATCTACGCTTCGCTTGTCCTCCTGCCGGTGCTGTGGTTCGCGGCGAGAGAGGGCCGGCGCAATGTGGCCTACGCGGCGGTGGGCGCTACCGTGGCCATCATTGTCCCGTTCGCCCTCGGATCCAGCATCGACGAGAACCCGAACGAACTCTCCCGCGGGCTTTACAGCACGCTGATCTTTGTCCTGGGTGCCCTGGTGGTCAACGAACTGGCGCGACGATCACGGCGAAACCTTCACACCGCCAGAGATCAGGCCGCGGCGGCAACTGCGGAACTCAGACGGGCAGCGCAGATCCAGCGCTTCCTGCTACCGAAAAACGCTGCACCGTTGCCGGGCTACCAGACAGCCGGGGCGTGCATTCCCTCCAAAGCCGTGGGCGGAGACTTCTTTGACTGGTATCTGATCGACGGCGGCCTGGGATTCACGCTCGGTGACGTGATGGGCAAGGGCGCCGGGGCCGGCATGATCGCCGCGACCACCCGGGCCGTGATCCGAAGCGCCAGGAACAGCGCCGACCCCGTAACGGCCCTGACACTCACGCAGGACTGCCTGGCCACCGACCTGAGTCAGGCCGATTCCTTCGCGACCCTGTTCCACGCCCGGCTGCGGGCATCGGACGGTCGGATCCTGTTCTCGGACGCCGGCCACGGCCTGACCCTGGTCATCCGGGCAGAGGGCACCTGGGAGCGGCTGGCCTCGGAAAACATGCCGGTCGGCCTGCTGCCGGACACCCGGTGGGAGTCCTTCGAGACCCGGCTGGAGCCCGGAGACATGATTGTCAGCTTCAGTGACGGGGTTCTCGACCTTTACGACGGAACCCTGGCCGCGGTCGACGAGATCGGGAAACTCGCCGTCTCGGCGGGGTCCGCGAAGGACCTCGTCGACTCCGTGCACCGGCTGGCACGGGGCACCTCCAACCCCGATGACGTCACCATTCTCGCCGTGGGGCGGGACCGCCTCAGCCAACTCACCCCCCTCGAAAGGATGCTGGCGTGAATGCGCCGCCGCGCAATACGGACACCCACGGCGCAAAAACACCACCGGTGCGCGCGGGGGGCGCCGCGAAGCGCGTCTGGACGCGGCTCCTCGTGGCACTGACGTGCTTGGCCGGGGTCAACTACATTGCCTGGCGCTGGATCGCCTCACTGAACTGGGACGCGTGGTGGATCGCCGTGCCGCTCGTCGCCGCCGAAACGTACAGCCTGATCGACGTTCTGCTCTTCGGGATGACGGTCTGGCGACTCAAGTCCCGGCCCCGGCCGGCAGCGGCTCCCTCGGACGCCACCGTTGACGTATTCATCACCACATACAACGAGCCCCTCGAACTGGTCATGACCACTGCGCTGGCCGCCCAAAGAATCCGGCACCCGCACAGCACGTGGATCCTGGACGACGGGGACCGGACCGAACTTCGCGACCTTGCCGCAGCGAACGGCCTGGGGTACGTGACCCGCGCTGCGGAGTGGCACGGGATGCCCCGCCACGCTAAGGCGGGAAACCTGAACAACGCCCTGATGCAGACCGAAGGTGAGTTCCTGCTCATCCTTGACGCGGACCAGATCCCGGAACCGGACATCCTGGAGAAGACGCTGGGCTATTTCAACAACCGCAAGGTCTCCCTCGTCCAGACGCCCCAGTACTTCAGCAACGTCCCTGCGGAGGACCCCCTGGGCAGCCAGGCGCCGTTGTTCTATGGCCCGATCCAGCAGGGCAAGGACGGATGGAACGCCGCCTTCTTCTGCGGTTCCAACGCCATCCTCCGCCGCGAGGCCCTCATGCAGCTGGGACTGGTGGGCTACGTCAAGGAAACCGAAAAGAGCATCCGCCGCGCTCTCAGGGCTTCGCAGGCCGCGATCCGCAAGGCGCGCAAAGCGGCCACGGGGGAATCCGCCCTCATGCGGCAGACCCTCGACGAGGTTGAAGCAGCAACCGAGGAAGCCCGTAACCGGCTCGACGCCGGGGAATCGCTGAGCGAGATCACCTACCGGGCCAGGCGCCGGGTGGACCAGGCCGTGCAGCTGCTGGTCCTGGCAGACGTATCCGCGCTTCAGGCCGACCTGGAGGAGATTGCCGCGATGTCTCCGGTGGAGGTCGGCGACGCCGGAGTGCCAGTGGTGACCGACGACGCTGTCCAGCGGATGGCGGCCCGTGACTGGTCGCCCCTCGGGGCCATCGAGTCCGTCCAGGCGGTGCTGGACGCGTTGTCGGTGGAACGGACCGATGAGGCCCAGCCGGTCATGCCGCTTGCCACCATCTCCGTGACCGAGGACATGGCGACGTCCATGCGGATGCACGTCATGGGATGGCAAAGCGTTTACCACCATGAGGTCCTGGCCTACGGGCTGGCGCCGGAGGACATCGGCACTATGCTGACCCAGCGGCTCCGGTGGGCGCAGGGCACCATGCAGGTCTTCCTTAGGGAAAACCCCCTCGTGCAACGGGGAATGAAGCTGGGCCAGCGCCTGATGTACTTCGCGACGATGTGGACCTACCTCAGCGGCTTCGCTGCCGTCGTCTACTTTGCCGCGCCGGTCGTCTACCTGCTCTTCGGTGTCCTGCCGGTCAGCAGCCTCAGCGCCGACTTCTTCTTGCGGTTCATCCCATTCATGGTGGTGAACCAGCTCTTGTTCGCCGTTGCGGGCAAGGGCATCCCCACCTGGCGGGGGCAGCAATACAGCCTTGCCCTCTTTCCCACCTGGATCAAGGCCTGCACGACGGCGGCCGGAAACGTCTGGTTCGGACGTCCCCTCGGCTTCGCCGTCACACCGAAGGACCGGCAGGCCGGCGGCCCGCGGTGGAGCCTGATACGGCCGCAGATCGTCGTATCCGTCTTTCTGGTGGTGGCGAGCGTGGTCGGGATTGGCCGGCTTGTCGCCGGAATGTCCGAACCGATCGGCACACTCGTCAACGTATTCTGGGTGGTGTTTGACCTGATCATCATGAGCGTCCTGGTTCGGGCGGTCCTGTACAAGGGCAACCCTGCCGCGGACCACCCCGACGGGACCAACAGCATCAACGAATTTTCCACCGAAAGGGCCGTCCGTGGACCTGAGCTATAAAGTCAATGAAAGCTACGCCGAGATAACCGCCGCCGGCCGGCTCAACATGGTCTCCGCGCCAAAACTCCGCGAAATGGTGGCCCAAGTTGTGGCCGCGGGTTCCTCGCGCATCGTGCTCAACCTGGAACAAACAGCGTTTATGGATTCATCCGGGCTGGGAGCGCTCATCGGCTGCCTCAAGGCCGCCCGGCAGGCCGGCGGTGATCTCCGGATCGCAGCTGTTCAGCCGCAGGTCCAAATGGTCCTGGGGCTGACCAGCATGGACAAGGTCCTCACTTCCTACCCTTCCGCCGCTGTTGCTTTCAGCAATGACTGACGTCCTCGCGCGGCGCACGCTTCGTCGGGCGGCCGAACCGGCCGCCATCGATGCCGTGCACGCCGAACTTGACTGCCTGTGGGATGACGCGTCCTTTGTTCCCGACATGGACCGGATGACGTTTGCCACCGCCGTGATCGAAGCTGCCAGCAACGTTGTGCAGCATGCAGTTCCCCAGTCCACAACGCCGGTAGAGCTCGGTGTGGATATCAGCGTCACCCCCGTCCGGCTCGAGGCCCGCGTGAGTGCCTTCGGCGCCGCCGTCCCCGACCCCATCGACACCGATGCGCCCATGCCCGACGGTGAGGCAGAGTCCGGGCGCGGCCTGGCACTCATCCGCGCCCTGGTCACCACGGTGACCTTCAAACGCCAGGACGGAACGAACACCTGGATCCTGTCAAAGACACCGCTGCACGAGTGAGCGAAATCCTTGGCTAATCCTCGGCTTCCCTTGCCTCATTTACCCATTTGGACGGGAACCGGTGCGGGACACTGGATGCAGCTTGCAATCGCCAAGCCCAGTAGCGTCCGCAGGCCCGCTTTGCCGGGGCCGGCCAAGGAGTCCCATGAAGCCATTGAAAGCCCTGGCCGCCGCCCTAGCCTTCGCCGTGGCGGGCCTGGCTCTGGGGGTAGTTCCCGCACACGCCGCCTCCGCGTCGGTTAGCCTCAGCCCGGCCAGCGGACCGGCGGGCACCAGTATCACCGTCACCGGAACCGGTTTCCCCAAAAAGAGCTCGGGAACGCTCACCGCCGGCGCCAGTTCTTCCACGTTCAAGGTCAGCACCTCCGGGTACTTCACGGCTGACGTCGTTATGCCGCAGTCTTCCGATACGGTCGTTACCGTCAAGGCCACGTCCGGAACGGTCGCAGCGTCCGCGGTCTTCACCGTCACCGCGGCCCAACCCGCACCGGTTGCCATCACCACCGCACCGCTGCGCTTCGGCGTCGGCACCCCGGGCGGCCCGCTGGCCTCAGCCGAACTGGACCAGGTCGGAACCCTCACCGGCGAAGCACCGTCGGTCATTCTGTCCTACAAAGACTTCAACCAGGCACCGCCCATCACGGAACTCGACGCAGTGCGCAGCCGCGGCGCTGTAACCCTGTTGACGTGGGAACCGTGGGCCTGGGGCGGCGGCACGATCCAGCCAGCCTTTGCCCTCAACCGCATCACCGCCGGCAACTTCGACCCCTATCTTCAGCAGTGGGGGACGGCACTGGCAGCCTGGGGCCATCCCGTGATGCTGCGGTTCGGACACGAGATGAACGGTAACTGGTACCCATGGGCCGAGGGGGTCAACGGCAATGCCGCCGGCGACTACGCCGCCGCGTGGCGGCACGTCCACAACGTCCTCGCCACAACCGGTGCCACCAACATCACCTGGGTCTGGAACCCCAATATTCCGTACTTCGGCTCGACGACACTCGACGGACTCTACCCCGGCGCCGGTTACGTGGACGCGGTGGCCCTGGATGGTTACAACTGGGGTACCTCGACGGCGGGAACCAGCTGGACTTCACCGTCGGACCTTTTCGCTCCCGGCCTGGCCGAACTTCGCCGGCTGGCCGCCGGAAAGCAGATCCTCATCGCCGAAGCCTCGTCCGCCGAACAGGGCGGCTCAAAGGCAGACTGGAACACTGCGCTGATCAGCTACCTGGCCGCCCAGACTGACGTCACAGCGGTGGTCTGGTTCGACTTCAACAAGGAAACCGACTGGCGGATCGACAGCAGCACCAGCTCGGCCACTGCTCTGGCAACAGCCCTGGCCGCACGGCCCAGATAAAAGCCACTGCAGGCCACCAAATGCCACCCGGCCGTCCGGCACCTGATCCACGGCCGCCGCGACGTCAGCGGACCAGCCATCACCCCGTGGCGACTGCACAGCGAATGGCCGTCGAGCACACTAGCATCGTCGAAGACGAGGGACACGGAGGTAGCGGCCGGATGGAACTCCTGGCCGCAGCACTCGACGAGCTCGCCTAAGATGCCACACGTCCACACGACAGCCCGTAGCTGGACCCTCACCGGACGTCTCCACTGGGTTAATCACTGTGCACGGTGAGGGATCCCTCAACGTGCATTCCTCACGAACCGCACAGAAATCAACCACCGGAAACAGGCCCTCTAGCCATGAGCTCCGGCAGAAATGGCATCGGCCCACGTAACTGAGCAAGTTAACCCTTGCCACACCGAATTGGCCGGCAGGAAGTTCCCCGCCGCGGACCCGGTTGCGCTGCTTGAGGGTTTTTGGTCGTGAGGACTAGGAGTCTGTTGGGGCCGCTTGGCGTTGGCCGGCCGCGTCGCTGGTTACACTCCAGCTGGCGAGGAGTTTCAGGGCGTCTAAGGTGTGGGAGCCGGGAGGGGCGCTGTAGGCGATGAGTTGGAGGCCGCGTTCAGCGGAGAGGTCCATCGCTTCGAAGTGGAGGTCGAGGTCTCCGACGATCGGGTGGGTGATGAGTTTGATGCCGGTGCGGTGTTCACGGACGTCGTGGGAGGCCCACAGCGTTCGGAAGGGTTCGCTGCGAGTGGAGAGCTCGCCGATGAGGTCGCTGAGGATCCGATCATGGGGGGAACGGCCGGCTTCGGCGCGCAGGAGGGCGACTGTGGCGTACGCGGCGTCGTCCCAGTCCCGGTAGAAGGCGTCGGCGCGAGGGTCGAGGAAGACGAAACGGCCGAAGTTGGCGGGCCGCTGGGGTTGTACGTAAAGCTCGGAGAACACGGCGTAGCCGAGCTTGTTGGCGGCAAGGATGTCGAGGCGGCCGTTCTGGATGAACACGGGCACGTCGGTCATGGCATCGATGAGTTGCTGGAGGCCGGGGCGGATTTGCTGGGGGCGGGTGGCACCGCGGCGGCGCCGAGGGTGCTCTCCTTCGTTGGCTGTACGCACAAGGTCATATAGGTGGGTTCGTTCAGCGTCGTCGAGTTGCAGAGCGCGGCTAATGCCTTCGAGCACGGCCTCGGAGACGCCTTTGGCGTTACCTCGCTCGAGTCTGACGTAGTACTCGACGCTCATCCCGGCCACAAGGGCGACTTCCTCCCGGCGCAGACCTGGCACACGGCGGCGTCCACCGAAATCGGGCACGCCAATCTGTTCAGGGGTGAGCCTGGCACGCCTGCTGATCAGGAACTCACGGAGGTCATTCGGGGTGTTCATGTCTTCGAATTTACGCCGTCCGCTCGCTCGTAGGGGGTCCCCAGTATTAACCGGATAGGCAGTGACTGCCTTACGCATAGCGGAAGTCGTTGACTGGATTCATCACCCCATCAGGGCCGCCGTAATTGCCGGCCCAATACGACAGTAAGGCACATCATGGCTGACAGTAACGTTTGGTTCATCACCGGTGCGGGCCGCGGTCTCGGCGTCAATATCGCCCAGTCCGCTCTCTCCGCCGGTCACAAGGTCGTCGCGACCGGCCGCAACGCGGATAAGGTGCTCGCCGCGATCGGCGAGCACGAGAACCTGCTCACCGCTTCCCTCGACATCACTGAACCCGCCGCCGCGGATAAAGCCGCGCAGGCAGCCGTCGACCGATTCGGTCGCATCGATGTCCTCGTGAACAACGCGGGCAACTTCTACGCCGGCTACTTCGAGAACATCAGTGACGAGCAGCTGCGCAAGCAGATGGAAACCAACTTCTTCGGTCCGCTGAACGTGACCCGCAGCGTCCTGCCGGTCATGCGCAAGCAGCGCTCCGGTCAAGTCATCACGATCACCTCCGCAGCCGGCCTCATCGGCCAGGAATTCTGCGCCGCCTACGCGCCGTCGAAGTTCGCCCTTGAGGGCTGGATGGAATCGCTGCGCTACGACCTCGAGCCCTACGGCATCAAGACCATGGCCGTGGAACCAGGATTCTTCCGCACTGAACTGCTCGTCGAGGGGTCCTCCACCATCTGGCCGGAACTGGTCATCGAGGACTACGCCGAGCGCACCGCACAGACCATCGCAGCCTGGTCGAGCATGAACGGCCAGCAGGGCGGCGACCCGAAGAAGCTCGCACAGGCACTAGTCACCCTGTCCGACTCCAAGGAGCTGCCGCTGCGCTTCCTCGCAGGAGCCGATGTCATGGGCAGCGTCGAGCAGAACCTCGCCGTCATTCAGGGACAGATCGACGCCCACCGCGACCTGTCGTCCTCCCTCAACTACGAGAGCTGATCCAACAGACAGCGAACGCGTACCGACCCCGCATCACTGATGCCGCGGCCAAGTCGGGGAATCAGATCATCAACAACAACCACACCTCATGCAAAGGACACCACCTCATGACTTTGAAGTTGACCGGAACTGTCGCGATCGTCACCGGCGCCAGCAGCGGTATCGGTGAGGCGACCGCGAAGGAACTTGCCGCTCACGGCGCGACCGTCGCCGTCGTTGCCCGCCGTAAGGAGCGCCTCGACACCCTCGTGACCGAGATCGAGGCCGCCGGCGGCGCCGCCTTCGCCATCGCCGCGGACGTCACCGACCGCGTCCAGGCGGAGCAGGCCGTCCAGGGCGTCGTCGACCGGTGTGGCCGGCTCGACGTCCTGATCAACAACGCCGGCCTCATGCTGCTCGGACACGTCGTGGATGCCGATGTGGAGGAGTGGGAGCGGATGATCGCCGTGAACCAGAACGGCCTGCTCTACATGACTAAAGCCGCGCTGCCGCACCTGCTCAAGTCCCAGCGACAGTTGCATCAGGGCTCGTTGAAAGCACGGCTAGTTGTACCGCCAGTTCCGGCAACCGGCATGCTATTGCGCCACCCCCTCCCTTAGGGACACTACATAACAGGCATTATGTTGTGGATTGACGGCGCATTCTCGGCCCGACATACGGCCAGCAGCTTGTTGGTGTTTGCACGATAACCCACCTGTATCCGAACCCGCACAGACGGACTTCTGTCGGCGGATGCCGCGGGAAGATGTTCTCGCCTTCAGTAAGGGACACCTGACTCCAAGTTCGAGCCAGTCTCCGGGACCTCGGCCGGCGCCCGCGGGAGTGACCCAAGATAGCGTCCTCGAGGGGTCGCAAGTCGGAGTTGCGGTCAGGCGTCGTTGAATCGTGAAATGTAGTCCGCCATCCCGGGAACGGTGAACGCCACCCGACCGAGCGCCGGTGCGTAGATGATTCCCTTGCGGATCAGCGAGGACCGGGTCATGGTCATCGAGCTTTGCTTCTTCTGCGCCCTGGTGGCCAGGTCAGCGGTGCTGGACCCCTCGTCGCCGTCGAGGGCCATGAGCTGTAGGTACGACTTTTCGGCCTTGGACGCACGCTCCCAGCGGGACGGAAAGAAGCCCTGGTCAAGCTGCTGGCGGCCGATCTCCACGGCAACCTGGGCGTCGCTGAGGGTGATGACCTTCTCAGGTGCGGTCTCCCAAGCGGCGTAGCCGTATTCCTGCAGGAAGTACGGATAACCGCCGGAAGCGTTCAGGAGCAGGTCTCTGGCGGGCGGCTCGAAGGATGCGCCGAATTTCGCGGCGGGGACAGTCAGGGCGGACTCCGCCGCCGGGTGCGGTAGCGGGCCGATGCTGCGGTAGTTGAACAGCCGCTCGGCGTAAGAGCGGGATTCGCTGAGAACAGAGGGCAGGTTGGGCAGGCCGGCGCCGGCGATGTAGAACGGCCATTCCCGCTGGTTCGCCAGATGCTGCACGCTGAGCAGCGCCGCGATCAGCGGCGCGTCAAGGTCCTGCATCTCGTCGATCACAAAGACCAGGCCAGACCGTTTCTCTGCCAATGCTGTGCAGAGATCCTCGACCAGCTCTTCAAGGTCAACCTCAATGGATCCCGAGTCCGCTCGGCCGCGGTTGAGTGCGACACCGATGTCGATACCGGTAACCCCCAATTTGGCGGAGAAGGAAGCCACACTGCCCAGAGCGGATTTCAAAGTCGCTCCGGCGCTCCTGTTGTTGAGCTTTCGCCCCGTCTGGAGAAGATTCCTCGCCAGCTTGGCCCTGACGGCGGCCGGGCCGCCATCGGCGTCCCGGCCTTCAAGGGTGACCACCATGAATTCCGCACGTTCGGCCTGCCGCCGGAACTCGTTCAGCAGCACGGTCTTCCCGACACCCCGGAGCCCGTGCAGGACAATCCCACGGTCCGGTCGACGCTGCCGGGCCTTGGCCATCAGCAGGTCGAACGCGTCCACCTCGTCCTGCCTGCCAGCCAGCTCCGCCGGACGCCGGCCCGAGCCGGGCGAATACGGGTTCAATGCACTTTCCATATCCGCAAGCATAAAGCCATATCCACAAAAATGGATATTAGCTTATGACGTCTTATTGAGACTCTTCGATCGTAGCTAAAGTCCGCTGCTGCCCTTCCATTCCTCGGCCGTCACGCGCTTGATGCTAGCCGACTGTGCCCAGCCCAGGTGGTACTTGCCGGACACGTCGAGCCATTCAATCAGACCGTAACTATGCGACCAGGCCACGGCCTTGCCGTAAACCCCGTTGACGCACACCAGGGGTCGGCCGTACTTCGGGAAGTCCCGGATCGGCGAGCTGTCGTCCATCGGGCGGACCTTGTCGGCGTCCAGGCGCGCCATAATCCGCTCCATATCCTCCGAAGAGCCTGACTTGATCACGGCTCAATTTTAGGACGGATTCCGTGGGTGGTCGAACATGTGTTCTCCACAGTGTTCTCCACATGTGAACAGGTATTCGATTGCGCCGGGGCGCCAACCAGCAACCGCGTTCGGCGGCGACATGCACGCCGAATCAGCTACTCCTGATCCCCAATTTCGCCGTCGTCGCTGATCTCGCCTGCGGCAATCCGTTCGGCAGTGCGCCTGTACGCCCTCTCGATGTAATCCTCGACGTCCTGCCGGCCGATGCGCCACATCCCTCGGCCACCGACCTGCAGGGCCCGCAGGTCGCCCGCCTTGATCAGCGCGTGGACCTGGTTCGGCTTCACGTTCAGCTCTTCGGCCACCTGGGGCGGCGTCAGGAAACGGTACTTGGGGTCACTCACCCGGCCATCCTATGTGCGGCCCTGCCCGCCGCAGCTCTCACCCGTGCGGCCCGCGGCCGCGGGCCCAGGCGACGTCAGCCACTCCCGCCAGGGCCAGGGTCAGGCGGTGGGCTCGGCGCGGCGGAGCCGCAGCTCGCGCAGTGCCCCGTTCAGCGGCGAGCCAATGAACGGCATTTCCGCCAGGTAGATCGTTGATGCGGCCGCGAGGGCGAGGTCGTTGGCGGCAGCCGCCAACCGTTGGGCAACCCGATGGCGGCGAACTCCTGCCAGCGTCTCGCCCTCAGCGCCTTGACCCTTCGGTCGATGGTGAGGGCCATCGTGTCATCGCCGTAGAGCAGCATGTACGGGATGTCGTACATCGGCGCCACCATCCAGCCGCCGTGCCGGCGGCCCAAAACTGGACATTATAGGCGTGCAGGTCACCGTTGCCGGTAAGCCAGGCGAAGACGAACTGCAGGTAGAGGTTCCGCACGGTCACCGGCCTGGCCTCGCACAACCCGTCCAGGGCGCATGAGATTGGAATGATTGTGGCTTTTTTGTGGCCAAACGGTATCCGTAGCGATAGAGTCGAAACAGCCCCACGTACACGAGGATCAACATTGAGCATCTCTACTATTCAAAACGCCGGGTTCGCCGGGACCGCACGACTGGGGATCCGCGAGGTCGTGCGTCAACTCAACACAGCACTGGGAGCAACCCTCGTGGCGGCCCTTTCAGGCGGCAAAGACCCGCGAATCAGCTACAAGTGGGCCCGTGAAAACGGCCCGGAGCCTAAACCTGCCGCGGTGCAGAGACTATTGCTGGCCCACCGGGCGTGGGTCGCTGTCTCCACCAACGAGGGCGAAGACGTTGCACGCCTGTGGTTCATCGGCGCGAACCCTTGGCTCGATGAAGTATCGCCCATCGAAGCCATTGCCAACATGGAGTCGAAGAAGGTCATGGCCGCGGCACAGGCAATGATCGACGAAATGACTCCATGATTGGAGTGAAAAGAACATCAGGGAAATGCGCGGAGGAAGGTTGACTATGACCGCTGCGGAGCACCCAGCAGCCAGGACCACGAGTCCCATGGCGGTCTCCCCGCAGACGGCCCGGAGTGTCCAGGCCGCCGAGAACATCTGGCGCAGCATCGAGCGGGAATTCGGAATGCTCTCCAGCATGGAGGTCGCTGAGCGCCTGGGGTCGAGGAAGCCTAACCGTTCCCTGGCATCCGGGCTGCGCAACGACGGGAGCATCGTCGGCATCATGCGGGGGAACTCCTACCGGTTCCCCGGCTTCCAGTTCGACGCCGACAAGGCTGTCGTGGTTCCAGCCATGCCGAAGCTCATTGCCCTCGCTAGGGAGAACGAGCGGTCCGACGAGGGTCTGGTGTACTGGCTGACCTCCCCGAGCAGCTTCTTTCACGAGCAGGACCGGCCGGTTTACCACCTGCACGAGGAGGACCGGGTGCTGGCTGCGGCCAGGGATCAGTTCGAGGGTACTTGGTGACCGGGTGACGGAGGACGGTTTTGAGGTGGTGCCAGGCAGTGGCCGGTTCTACGCGGTAGGACCGGACCGGGACTGGCTGATCGACTTCTGCGCACCGATTAATATTGAGGTCCTGCGGGGCCCGCATGACCGGCGGCCGCAACTCCTCACGGTCTCCGTATGGTGCGTGCGGAGTGGACGGCTAAGTTGAAGGTGGCTTGACCGCTCGGGGCTGACGGGCGCATTTGGATAGCCCCGTCGGACCCGGGTGGACGCCGAATAATCCAGTCGGGGCCCGCTTCACGCCCGGCGACCTTAGAACGTTCGCCCAACTGGACCTTTCAGGCAGGCGTCGTGGCAAGATGACACCCATCATGGACAGCAAATTGCGGCGCGCCCCTGACGCGGAATGGGTGTTGATGTACCGGCTCGGGCTGAGCCGGAAACGCATCGCTGAGCTGGTGGGCGCCGAACCCGCCACAGTTGGTTACCACTTGGTCATCGCGCGCCGCCGGGATCCGGAGCTTGAGGCGGCACATGTGGCCGCCGCCGGCACCAAGGCTGGCCCCTCTCCCGCGGAACTTGCCCGCATGGAAGTGATTATCGCCTGGATCAAGGCCGAAGGCAGGCTCCCCCGGGACCGCTCCGAGGACAAGAAAGAACGGTCTATGGTCCGGTGGCTCTCGGACCGACGCCGCGAAGCGGCCGAGGAGACCCTTGACCCGGGTTACCGTGACGGTCTGGCCCAGGTGCCAGGGTGGCAGAAAAACCGCAGGGAACTCGAGGACGAAGAACGCTGGCGTTGCCGCCTCGCGCAGCTTGCGGCCCACCGCGAGGCTGGCAACGACTGGCCCCGCCACAAGGACTGCGATTCTGAGCGGGAACATACCCTTGGCGTGTGGATCCACACTCAGCGGTACAAACACCGCCGCGGCGACCTCGCTCCTGATAAGGTCAGCCTCTTGGACGAGGCCGTCCCCGGGTGGCAGACCGGCAGGACCCGCGGCCGCCCGCCCGACAGGTGAACGAGATCCGCACCGCGCCACCGCAGGTGGCACGACGTGCGCGGTCGGACTGCCGGCCGATAGAAAGTCGATCGAATCCGTTCAGTAACTCAGGGCTGGTCAATTGGAAGCGAATCCCGAACAGTGTCGTCTTCCTCGCCTCTGGTCTAGCGCTCCCCCCACTGGGCGCAGTAGACCAGAATTACGAGCTTCAAAAGCGAGATCGCCAGATGCTCAGTGCAACAGTCGCAAGCAATTACGCGTCCAGCAGCACGTATACTCCCAAACGTGGTCGAAACGTCTGTCAAAATCGAAGCTTCGGGGCTGATTAGGCCAGTTGGGAAGCACAACCCTTGGGCCTCGTGGTTGAAGGCTCACCCGTGGGTGCGCCGCACAATCATCACTTTCGGGTTCGTGCTGTCTGTCCTGCTTGGAGTTCAAGTTGTAGTCCTGCTCTTGGCATGGAAACACGTGGAAGTGTGGGTTTCCTTCATGAGGGACTTCGTAACCAGTCCGGCTATGGCGGGAATGGCCGCCCTTATAGCGGCCATCATCGGTGCAAGGTCCCTAAAGCGGCAGCTCGACCAGACCAAGAGACAGGCTGATCACACTCAGGCGGAGGCGGTTCATGCGCGGGCAATGGATGCGGAAGCGTCTTGGTGGGAGAAATTCGAGTGGGTCACCGATCGAATACTTCCCAAGGATCCGAAGCAGGAGAAGCTGGCAAAGCCACTTGCCATTGGCCTGCTAACGTCGTTGCTCAACATGGCGACGGCCGAATTTCAGCGCGGCGCGGTTGATGGCGTCATTGAACATTACTTAGCGCCGGAGAACGACGAAGGCCAGCAGAAGCCTGGGCCGTCATCCAAAGATTACGATGCTGAACTACGAGCCCTGCGTTCCCTTGTGGACGCGCGCAAGAATTCGGCAGCGGGATCCAGCGCGGCAGAGGGTGCGCTGCGGGCTTCCATGTATGAACAGAGCGCCTTTGACGCACTTCAGAGTGTGTGGCAGTTGGGAAACGAACTGCAGTTCCTGCCGCGGCTGCGTGTCGGCGAGCGACATTTCATTCCTGATGCCATCCTCAACCTCGATGGTCGCCGCATGATTCTGGAGTTCAAAGCATGGACAAAGTTTCAGCACAGTGGTGCGGACAGGGTTCTTGACATGTTTTCCCGGGCGCTGCCCGTAGTCGATGCCGACAGGATCATCCTCATAACGAGTGCTCCGATTCCCCCCGAATACGCACCCGGCGGTTTTAGGGCCAATCGATTCGAGAATCTACTGTTGGTTCACTGGTTGCCCGAGGATGGGAGCGCGGCTCTGGAAGACGGGATCAGGCGGGCCCTTTCTTGGTCGGACAACGCTAAGTAGATGCTCCGGGGTAATCCATCTGCGACTTCGGATCGGATGGTGTTCTCAGATGGATCGACAACAAGGCGAACCCTGCCGCCGCGTCGCCCAGCTTGCGGCCCGCCGCGAGGAAGGCAACGACTGGCCCCGCCACAAGGACTGCGATTCTGAGCGGGAACATACCCTAGGCGTTTGGATCCACGCCCAGCGATACAAACACCGCCGCGGCGACCTCGCTCCCGACAAGGTCAAGCTCCTGGACGGTGCCGTCCCCGGGTGGCAGACCGGCAGGACCCGCGGCCGCCCGCCCCGCAGGTAAACGAGAGATCTGCACCGCGCCGGCGGAGTCGTCTCTCAAGACATCACCCGCCGCTACGGGGGCGACTCCATCTCAGCGACGCTGGGAAAGCCATGTATCGAAGTCGTGAATCTTGATCTTGTGGGCTTCCATCGGCTTGTGTCCCCACCGCGACAGCTGATGGTGGAGGTATTCGAGATAGTCACGGGCATTGTCCCACCAGACCGCGTCGTGAGCCGCAACAGGATAGTCCCCGGGAACGGAGAAGAGATTCGACGTTCCGATCACACCGAAGTGCTCCCCCAGCGCGGAAGCGACGCTTCTCCTGACATGACGCCAGGAGCTAGGGAGCAAAGTCTCATGCCTGCGGTACGTGGTCTCCCAAAGCGCGACTGCTTCAAAGATGTCCTGAGACAGGACGGTGCGGACCTCCGAACTTACCACCAGCTTTTGTAGGCAATACAGTGTCTCGCAGAGGGAGGAGGCCGCCTCGCGCTCCACCGCCCGTCGATCGCTCCTGTCCTCGCGCTTCATAGTCCACTTATGAGTGAGAAACGCCGCAGTCAGAACACCAACGGCAGCGAGGACCGCTGCAATGAGCGGGACGGCCAAAATCTCGTTCATGCTCCTCCTTCATGGGTCGGCGCGCCGGCTACTCCTGTACCAGTTGGTAAAGCGTGCCGTGCTTGCTGGCCATCGTGGACTCAACTGACCTGGCAAGAGCCGAGTCTCGGACTAGAAGGCCGAACTCGATGTTGCGGTTCTCGGCGCTGAATGAGAAGTTGGCGCTGGTCAGCAGCATCACTTCATGGTCGATGATGACGAACTTTGCATGGCTGACCACGGGCTTGCCGGTAGGCAACACAGCCGATCTGTAGACCGTCGCACCCCCAAGATGGGCTTTGATGTTCACAGCGTCGGCCTTGTCCCCGTCGACGTAAACGGTGACTGTGATACCTGGCTGTTCAGCACTTTCCCGGAGCACTGACCACATCTTCGAGGTCTTCTCGAAGTTATAGGTTGCGCAGGTCACGGACTGGCGGGCGGAGCGGACGAGCCGGTGGAACTCGCCCGTGAGGTGGCCGATTTTGGCTTCGTTGCCGGGCATGGTCCAGACAGGTGTGAGATCTCGATGGACGGCCTTGGCTCCGGCCACAGCCTGTAGGACAGCAACCGACCGCTCAACCTCCGTGTGCCCCAGCCCGGCGGCTGTAAGGAGTCCACGGGCTTTTTCACGACGGGATGCGCTGACCGCTCCGAGGGCCTTGGTGACGTGCTGGCCGGTGGCGAGCTGTACGGCCAGGCCTTCGGCTTCGGAACCGGTGAGAAACTCTCCGAGCGCCCCAAAAGGGTCAGAAGGCATCAACGCTCCCGAAGAACCCGGGCACGGCCGGACCCATGATGGTCGGCAGATCCAGGAGAAAGCGCCTATCCAGGAACCGGTTCGACTTCTCGCACGAAGTCTCCGAGGCGAACGTACAGCAGTGGCAGGCCGCACCATGGAGGAAGTCCTCCGGGTCGCTGGGAGTGCGCACCGCACAAACAGGGTCCGAGGAACACCGCGACGCCCTGCGCAGAGCCGAGATAACGAGGCCCTCCAAGCGCGCGGGCTCGGACAGTGCGACGAGCCCGCCGAGAGTTCCCTCGCTGTCGGAGGCGGTAGTGCAGATGAGCAGTCCGGCTGCCGCCTCGCGCTGCGGCCCCGAAGGCCATCCGTAGATGCGTTCGGTGAGGCTGGCCGCGCCGTAGCCGCAGGACATTGCCATCTCCCGAATGAGCGTGTGGGCGAAGGTGTGCAGCAGCCAGTACCGCGGGCCTGGCAGCCGAGTGTCGGGGTCGACTGACGCGGCGGTCTCCGAGAAGCGGCGGGAGAAGTTCAGTCGGTGTGCCTGCCTGTGAGCTGCCCATAGCGAGGAGTCGAGGATCTTCTTTTCCCACTCGTCCACGGCTTTCAGGTCGAGCTGAAGAAAGATTCCCTCGCCGCGGTCTTCGGTCGCCGGCACCCAAGCCGGTTTGCCCTTGCGCGTTAGTTTGACGAGGCGGCTGGCAAGGTCGTTCACCCGGTCCATCTCGTCGAGCCGCGTAAACCCGAGCACGGCGTTAATCTTTTTCATGCGGTTGACGGCGACGACTCGCGCAATGCGCGCGTGCAGGTTCTGCCCCCGTTGCATCTCGGTGACCATTAGGCCGCTGGAGTTTTGCTGCTGCGGGAACAGAGCTGGCTTTTGCAGATACCGCCATTCCGGCACGAGCAGCTCCACCGGGTCCCAAGTGGCGAGCTTCTCCTGGCGGACCTCCTCGGGATCGACGGGCGCGAGCACGTCCGCGACGGCGGCCGCTAGGCTCTGGTCCGAGACATCCTTGAGGTCGAGCTTTCCGTCTGCCACGTCCCGGAGGGTGTCCAGGTCGGAGGCGTACTTGGCGATCTTCTCGATTCCCACCGCAGCGCGCAGTTGGTCGGCGAGGGCTTCGGCCTCTTCAGCGTCGGTGCGGGGCATGACAATGACCGACTGGGTGGAGGAGAACCAGAGGTTGGATGCCCCCATCATGATCAGGGTGGGACGGGCGCCGCATTCGGTGTCGAAGGCGTTCAGGTGAGGGTGTCGTCCACGGCATTTCTGCGGGAGTTTGTCGCGCCCAGCCGCGCCCTGGGCCTCGGCCATGCCACGGGATGCGGGGCAGGAGGCGCAGCTGATGACGGAGCCGATGCTTTGACCGATGTTCGCGTCCCGCATCTTCAGGTCGGGTGCCTCGGCTTTCGGGCATATTCCGCCGCGGTGCACCCATAGTGTGTAGGGAAACTCGTCGAGGTGGCCGTTGGTGCAGGTCAGCAGGTGCGGGGCCGGAACGGCCGGGCTCTGGCGTTTCCCTCCGGCTGCTCCGGCCGCTTTCCTGCCACGGCCCGGACAGCTCTGGTGGGTGAATTGGGCCAAGTCCGGGCGGAAGGGATGGGTATTCGTGTAGCTGAAGCGCGGCAGAGGTCCGAGGTAGTCGCAGCCTGTGCAGCGCAACCACTGCGGGAAGACGCGCGCCGGAACGCCGAGGTCGGACCCTTCCTTGGACATCGCTCCCTTCTTCGGCTGCCACGGAAACGGGCGGAGCGAGTCAACCTGAGGCCCGAGGTGAAGCCGTACGACATTCAGTAGCCGTGGTTCGACGATGGTCGGGGTGAATTCCCGGCGCTTCCAGATCGGTTCCCAGTCGTCGAGCCCGGCCGGCATGACAGCAAACCCTGGGAGGTCCATGATCGCGCCTGGGCCATAGGTGTAGAGCAGCGAGGAGGGGCGTGCGGAGCCGACCTTTGCACGGTTCTTGACCGTGCCCTCTTCGGCGTCAGTCAGCGGGTCGAGCGTCTGCCCGGGATCGTGGAACATGGCGAGGCTGTTTAGCGGCTCCGCATTGTCTTTATCGGTGGAGATGGTTTCGGCCATCAATCGTCCTCTCCCATTGGCAGGGCCCACTTCGGGGCTCCCTCGGGTGCCCGCGAGAACAGCCGTTCAGAAAGCGGGCTGACCAGCACATTAATCTCCGGCTGCACTTCACGCATCGAATTGGCAATAACGAACGGCGCTTCGGAGGACCCTCCGACCGATGCTCTGGCATTCTCGGGGCTGATGATCAACGGCAGGTACTTGTCGCCTTCTCCGGTGCGTTCGTACACCAAAGTCTTGCTCATCTCCGCGGCCCGCTTCGCACGCTGATTCCAGCGGTCAATGCGGTTCACGAGAAGGTCACTTGCCTTCTTGGCGATGTCCTCGTTTTGAGCAGCGGCCGCGATGCGTTTTTTCAGCCGGTTCGCCAGCGCTTCGAGCGCCTCTGGGTGCTCCTTGATCCGCCAGGCGCTGCGTTCCGGGGAGAGCCCATCAGCGACGGGAGCCTGGAGCACCCGGGCAACACTGACCAGCAGCCCGTCGATACCGCGCTCCAGCGAGGTTGGCGAATACGGGGTCACCGAGAGCGCCTCGACCTGGGCGTAGAACGTGTTGTGGTAGTTCCGGAACTGCTCGAAATGAGCCAAGTCTCGTGGACGGGCCCAGTTCCCGAGGGCGACTACGAGACCGGGCCGGTCAGAGGGGTCGCGGCCGACGCGCGAGGATGCCTGGATGTACTCTGCGGTGTTCTTCGGCTGCCCGACCACGAGCATGAGCCCGAGGCGCTGCACGTCCACGCCGACTTGGAGCATGGAGGTCGCCAGGACGACGTCGAACGGCGCCTCTTTCCTGCCTGCAGCTTTCTTGCCTTCCCGGATGGCGGCTACACGGCCCTGGACCGCGGCCGTCGTGTCAAAATTCGGGTCGAACTCCAACCCGAGCCGGTCCAGGGTCCTGCCGATCTCGGCCGAGGCGATCCGGGAGGTCAGCTCGGCAGTGTGCAGGTTGCCGTACGCTGCGCCGTATCGCTTCGGGAAGCCCGAGTCCTTGCGCGGGTTACCGACCCTGTTTGCCACATCGTCGGCGATATACCGGGCCATGCCAGCGAGTTCACGGGTGGCATTGAAGTAGCCGACCAGCGTCATGTACGGGTCCGCAGCGCTCCCCGCCCTGTCGAATAGGAGCTGGCTCGCCAGTAGGAGTACCTCGGCAAGCCGGATTTCCGCGCTGGAGAGGCGCACGCCCTGGGCACTGACACCAAGGTACCGCCGTCCCGGGTTCTCCCGGCTGAGCGGAACTTCCTGGGAGAAGTAGGTATCGGCGACGTCGAGCACCTGTGGGGGGAATATCTCGACCTGCCGCCCGTAGAGTCCCCGCACCTGATCTTGGGCGTTGCGCACGGTCGCTGTCGAGGCCACGATCAGGGGTCTCACCGGTTTGCCGGCCGGGGTTTCCCATGAGGACAGGGTCTCTACGGCGGCTTCGAAGAGGCCGACAGCTGTGCCGAGGGCCCCGGTGATCAGGTGCAGCTCGTCCTGGATGATCAGGTCCGGCGGCCGAAGCCGGTTGACGGTCTGCACGGTCGCTGCCGGGTGCCCGTACTTGCTCGCCGGGTGGGTCGTCGTGATGTCGCAGTTGCTGTAGTCCGGATGGACGTACCCGTGTCGCCCGCACCTGCGGCTGACGTAACCGAACAGTGAGGCTGCCTCGCCCTCGCGGGCAAGCCGGGCGAACTTGTCCACGGTCGCGATTACAAAGGCGGGAGTGAGGCGGTAAATCTCCTCATCGACGGTGAGTACCGGCAGTCCTTCGTCGACAAGGCCGCCCTTGGAGAAGGGGCAGCGGGCGACGTCGTCGCCGCAGTAAACGAATACCCGGCGCATCGTCGCATCAGTCTTGACCTGGGCGGCGGTAATGGGCGTGCCACACCATGGGCACCGCTGAATCTGGAGGACCGTTAGCCGGTGGGAACCGTATTCGTTGGCCTTGGTGAGCTGCTCGTCCGCTTCCTCGAAACGTTTCGGGCTCACGTCGGTGCCTACCCACAGCCCGATGCGGAATGGCTCGGCTCCCCAGATCTCGTCATTTTCGCGACGCGCCAGTTCGGCCGCGCACATCAAGGTCGTTGCCCGCTGGAACTGCTGGGCGGTCAGCAGTCGCAGGGTGTACCGCATGAGAACCGCTACGCCGTCGCGCCCGTCGAGCTGGCCGTCTGTCGAGGGGAGTAACCCTTGGCGGCGGCGGATCGCGAACGTGTAGGCGGCAAGGCCGAGATAGGCCTCGGTCTTGCCACCGCCGGTGGGGAAGAACAGTAGCTCCACACGAGCTAGGTGATCGGCGCTGCGGAATTGTGCTGTCGGGTCCGTCAGTGCGCCAAGCTGCATGAGGATGAACGCAAGCTGGAAGGGACGCCAGGAGGCCGCGCCCGGACCCTTTGCGGCAACTGCTGCCTGTGCTTGCTCGATGGTCACTGTTGGATCAGATGCCCGCAGGGCTGCTACCTGAGAGGCGATGCGCTGATTACGCATCACGCGGTTCATGAACTGAAAGCAGCGCAGCGCTTCAGGATCGCTGGCGATGTGTTCGAGCCCCTCGGCAAGCCGTTGGCGTGCCTGGGACGCTTCCCACAGGACAGCCTCGGCGGTTTCCTGAAGATGTGCGGGAAGATTCATCGCCGTGACTTTTTGTTCGTCGAGCCACGCGCCGTAGCCGGAAACCAAGGGGGTCAGCCCAGCCTTCAGCCCCTCTGGGGTCACTTTCGAAAGCGCATCCATCGACAGCATCGCGTCCTTCACGGATCGTGCGCGTGTCTGCGGCGTCTCAGCGACAGGAAGCCACGTCGTAGAGACCTCAGCTGCCCGGCGTGAACCATTGCGCGCCACCCAATCCACCGAGCACGTGCGACCGATCGCGAACTCCAAACGGTTGCGGTACTGGAGGTTCAACCGCTTGACCTCGTCGTCATGTTCCGGCCAGTCCTGCTCCAGGACATCCCGCACCGGGAGAAACACCTCCTCCCCGCCGGCGTTAACGCGGAGCTGGGTCTGGAACATCCACATGTTCACCGGGATCGGCATCGGCGTCTCCCGGTCATTGCACAGTGCAATCTCCACCAGAACCCGGCCAAACTGCGGATCGTCATACCTGTCCACCCGCAGGCAGATCGAGTCCCGCAACGTTATCGTCGCAGTCTTCCCCGGGGTCAGGTCGGCGAGTTTGATCGTGCGTGGTTCTTCGACGGGAGTGCGCTGGTAGTGACGGATCGGGCGGCCGGCTTTGGTGACCTGATCGGTCTCGACCGTCGAGTATGTACCCCATGATGCGGTGACCGCGAACGCAGTCAGGTCTGCCGGCACCTGGAACCGCAGGCCCATTGACGCCGGGATCATCAGCCCTTGTTTTGGGGTGCGATCCTCCGTGTCATCGTCCTCCGCATCCGCCGTCGTCTCGTCGGCGGCGAATGCCGGAACGCCGCGCTGCTCGCGCGCAGCGTCATCGTCCATGCGGGCCTCAACGATGTGCCCGCGCTCCGGGGCGCTTTCGAATTCGCCATCTTTGAGTGCCTTGCCTGTGAGCTTCACTGGTCCGATGTGCCCCACCAGGTACTGAGAGCGGGGGCTAAACGGCAGAACTTCTTCAGGTCCGTGGATTGGCCCGAGCAGTTCCCGCTCCAGGATGTCGGCCAGGTTCTCGCGCACCATGAACGAGGAGCCATCCAGCTCATGGGTGAGCTCGTAAGGCTTCTGAGGTGGTCGCGTGGTCGTGGTCTCGCTCATGAGAACAATGTCTCCATTCCATCCGACATTGACTTCGCTTTTCTTCCTTTCGCCGCCTTCTTCGGAAGCGCAGCGGCCTCAGCAGCCGCCCGGCGGTGGTTTTCTTCAAGCAACCGGTCAAGGATCTCAACCCGGGCGACAGGACTCACCGTCCACCGCTCCATCTGGCGATAGGTGTGGAAGCCATGGTCCAGTGCTATGTCAGACCAGCCGTAGGCGTCCAAGACTGCGTCGTCCACCTCTGCGTGGATTGCTCGCAACCTGGCGACATCAGGATCCACTGAGTCGGAAACTGAGGGGTCGTTCACGAAGTTGTAGAGCTTCGTCAGCCCGAGCCCACGCCGCAACATAACCTCACGGCGCTCCTCATCAAGCGTTCGTCCGACCTGTTCGAGCCATTCGGTCGGCTGTGGTCGCGGGAAAGTGTCGAACACGTCGGATGGGGTATATCGAGGATCAGACTTCATCCCGGACCCGTACTTCACCACCCACCCTTGATGAATGCTCGACGACAGAACAGCCTGATCGCTAAAGGACGCTGTAGCCACCACGTTCACAGCATTACTGAATACTTGGTTGGTTGTGACCCTCACGGGCATGAGCGACTTGCTGGTTAGCGCGATGACCAGTAAGTCTTCAAGTCCTGCGATTGCTTTCCTCATGGCTGGTCGACGCTCGCCGTATTGCCACCAGTAGTCTCTATAAACTTTCCGGTTGTTCTTTAAGCGCTCGGGCAGGACTTCCTCGCGTACGCGGTGCATCGGCAACGCATAGGTCTCCGCCGTTTCCAAGGGAGCATGGTCAAAATCGATGGCCCAACGTGACGCTGAGCAGTCGGGGCGTGAGTTGACGTCCTCTCCATTAAGGTAGGGATGTAGTACCTCGGCATTCTTTGCGGATCGGGCTATCCAGTCAGACGCTTGAGCAGGGTCAAGCACGAATCCTTTACCCAGTACTGTGCAGCCTTGGAATGCAACGCCCTGGTTTTCTCTTAGTGCTGCTGGATTGCCGTCCACACGACCGCTCGGTTCGAGAAGTGAAGAGATTCGCTTGACCCGCCGACCATCACTAACTCGGGGAAGTGTGTCTGGGACGAATGACACGGTTCCCCACACCGCGGCATACTGCAAGCTTGCACTCGCAGCAGGCCAAATCTGGCTCTGGATTGACTGAGTAATAGTGAAACCATTGGCAACCATTTGGTCGAGTCCGACCTCCCGAGATGCACCCTGCGCAATCGAGTTAGTCGCTATGAGACCAAGCACTCCCCGGGTGTTAAGTGCAGCAAGGGCACGGAGGAAGAAGTACGCTACAAGGTCTGAGCTCCCCTTAACGCCGCGTGCCAGAACTTCAACAAGCCAATCTCGAATGTTTGTCCCCATCGCACCGGAGAGCTTCTGCCCGCCCAAAAATGGGGGATTTCCGATGATCGCGTCGAAGCCGCCGTGATCGACCATGACGTCAGGCGCTTCAAGCACCCAGTGCAGCGGTTGCCAGCGCTCGTAATCGGTCTGCACCATCGGCCTGAGGCCGCGGTCAATGATGGTGGCTAGCCAATTACTCTCCGGCTCTCCGTCACGCGGGCCCGGGTGTGCCCGCTTTACAGCTTCGCGCAGGTTCCCGTAGGCCTCATCGAGTGCCTTGCCAGGCTTTCCACCTAGCGGGAGACCAGCGGCGATCACACCGTCGGCTATCGTGCGTAGCGACGCTGTGATCTCGCGGAGCTCCCGCAATTGCCGATGCTTTGCAACGCTGCTGCGGGCGGGATCGTCTTCGTCTATCTCGGTGGAGAGACGTTCGCGCAGTGCAACTGCCTTACGGACAATTGTGTCGATGTCGACGTCGAAGATGTCGAACATCTGGCCGGAGGAAACGCGCGTCGGGTCAATGTGGAGTTTGCGGAGCTGGTCGAGGCTGGTGAGCCCGAGCAGGGAGTTGCCGAGGAAGACCTTGTCGTCGACAAAGGAAAATGGAAGGTCGCGATCTAGGGATACGAGCCAGAGGGAGAGCTTGCACATCTCGACAGCCATGTCGTTGATGTCTGCCCCGTACAGGCAGTTAGCAACGACTTGGCGGATGGCACGCCCATACAGGTCCTTGCGGTGGGAGTTGGCGGGGTCTTCTTCAGTCCATGCCTCCACCACGCGGTCGGCGAGGTACCGGGCAGCAGCCACGAGGAACGCGCCAGACCCGCAGGCGATATCGGCGACCTTGAGGCCGAGAAGCTCGTCGGAAGACTTCAGCTTCCACTGCTCGCCGTCAGCGTTCTGATGTGGGCCGGGGGAGTAGCACAGCGGCTGGAGAGCATGGAGAACGATCTCTTCAGCCAAGGACTTGGGCGTGTAGTGGGCGCCGGCGTTCTTTCGTGAAGGGGTCTCTTTCACGACCAGACCCCCGGCCACGACTACAAACGGGTGTCCACGCAAGTCCGGTCGGATGAGCCCGAGCCATGGCCTGATGCGGTCGCGCAGCGTGTTGTCGTCGCCGACGGCCTGGGCGAGGGCACTGATTGCACTGGGGTCGGCCTCAGCGGTGATGGCTTTGGCGATGGTCGCCGCTGACGACGGACTAGCCGAGGGCTGGTCTTCCTCAACCCATTCGCGGACCGCCGCGGCGAGCTTCTTCGGGTCGGCGTGGGTAGTCGCCAGTTCTTCAAGTATGGTCAGCGGGACCTCGGGCTCCGCTCCAGTGGTTCCTATGATGCCGAGGGTGGGCTCACTGACACGTGTCGCGGTATAGCCGAGCAGGCCTTCATAGATGTAGCCGATCTGCTCGACGTCGATGTCGCGGAACGAAATCTGCCGACTTTCCCCTTTCACGTACGCCACCTGAATGGAGCGCAGCACGTGGAGCATTACCCGGTCGGAGACCGTGACGGCCAGAGCGCCCTGTTCATCCGTACCCGTGAGGAAGGGGAACCGTGCCGGATCGAACAGCGATCCGCCATAGGCAGGCATGCGCAGGTTCTCGAACGATGCACCCTTGTAGAGGGCCTGGCTGGTCGCAAGCAGCCGGTGCCAGGTCAGCGACGTGGCGTCGAGAGCTTCCTCGCTATCGTCGTTCCGCCGGCCAGTGAGTCGCTGAAGTTCGCCGGCGATGCCGTAGCCCTGTTCAAACAGCTCCCCAGACGGCAGCAGGCCGCGCTCTTCGGCGAACAACAGGAACACCGCCCGCATCATTAAGGTGACGGCAGCCTCGTAGATGTCTTGGGAACGGTCGGGAAGCGGGTAGGGCAAGCCACGGCGTTCTGTCTCGGCAGCAGACTCCGAGAACGACTGTATGAGCAGTTCGACGGCCCGGCGCACCTGCGCGCCGAGCGCTTCAGTGATCTCCTCGGCTGCGGCAATGGATTCGTTGAAAAGTACAGGAAGGCGCTCGGCGGGATCGCCGCCGATGATGTGCTGTCTCCCGACCAGAGTAAGGAAGGCGTCGCGTGCCCGGGGCTCTTCGACCCAGGTGAGCGCGTCCACGATGCCGGAAGCTGCCATGCTGCCCTCGCGGGCGCAGACCAGGCCCCACCACCGACCGTCAGTGACGATGCCGATCTCGACCCTGTTTTCGCGCAGGAGCGCCTCGCAGCGGTCGATTGGAGTTGCGGCCCACAGGTCGTTGGGTGTCTGGCGCAATGAGTCCGTCGGATCCACGACGAGCACGAGCGCGCCAATATCCTCCACACTGAGAAGGGCCCCCTGCGCGGTGACGGTGACCGCCCGGTTGGGCGACTGTGCCTCTACGCCCGAGACGATGCCCCATTCCAGTGATTCACCCCAGCCGACGACGTCCCGCAGAACGGTCTCGACCCACTTGTCGCGTTCTGTTCGGTAACCGCCCAGCCTGATGTCACTGTCGGGGTCGCGGTCAAGGGCTTCCCAAGCGGACTCGAACGCCTTGCGGGCATCGACCAGGGCTTCGAAGCGGTCAGGGTGAGTGGCGCGGAAGTCCGGGATGCCGTTCGGCCATACCCTTTTGAGCGGCGGGATGGCGAGGAACGGCCCGTCTGTGTCGACGAGCTGGAGCCACGCCCGATGCAGGTCTGTAGCGTTGATCTTCGGACCGGTGACCTTCTTGGGTCGCGCCATCAGTTGGTCCATCCTTCTGCGTCTTCACGGGTGAGGGCGAACACGACCGCCGCCGCCGTGGTGTGTGGCTTGACGTCGACATACCGCTCTTTGATCGCGTCGATCTCACGGGCTTCCTCGTCGTCGAGTTCGTCCAGGCGCCGTTGCATCGCTTCGATGTCCCGGCTGCGCTGGCGCTGCTGGTCATCGGGCAGGAGCATTGCCGCGGCCTCTTCGTCGGCTCGGCGCAGACGTGCGAGGGAGTCTCGGAGGTTGGTCCGGAACGCAGCGAAGATGTCCCGTGCCCGCTGGACGTCTGCTTCCTGGCGGCGCGTCAACTGTTCAAGGACGAGCTCGTGGCGTCGGCCGGCGCGGGCCTGCATGGACTCTTCGAGCCGGACCCGCAGCGGGGCGTCCGGGATATTCCACAGGTCGCAGAGCTGGTCGCGGACGCGCTCGTCCGCCGGTGCGATTTTCTCGCCGTCGAGTGCGTGGTCCAGTGCGGTTTCGGCTTTTTCCTCTGCCATCGCGCGGCGTCCGTGCAACCGGACGCCAGCCAGGAACACTTCCTCGTGCAGGCGGATGCCGCCTCGCCCAACCAAGACCATGCGGGTGACTGCGGCGACAAATGATTCGGGCAGATCGTCGACCACGACGGCGGTGACGCGACTGAGCGGCGAGTCGACGCTCCACAAAGAGCGGCGCAAGAGACGCTGTGCCTTCTGCACGATCGGGTGTCCGAGGTGCACGTACACGAGTTCGTTGTGCCCGTCCGCTGCCTGGGGGTCGAAGGTGATCGGACGGATGATTTCAGGTTTCAGACGTGTCGGCAAGCCTTTGAGGGCCGCGCTCCATCCCGCCGAAAGACTGGGCACATCGAACACTTCGGCGTCGGTGAACTCCTCGAAGTCGTGGTTCGCGGTGAGCGGTTGCTGGTGGTTGATCCGCAGGGCGGTATCAACCACTCGGCGCAGGTTGGCCGGATCCAGATGCATCTCACTGCGCGAGGCCTCGTACCCCTGTTCAAGCTGTGTCAGCCTGGCGTTGAGTTCCATGCCGCCGGCCAGGGCTGTGTTGATGACGTCGTTTGTGTCGACGCCTTTCGCCTTGGACCGCGCAGGTGTCCGCTTGCCAAAGTGGCGCTGGATCTCGTCGCCGATGACCTGGTTTACCGAGCCGAGATCCTGTTCGACATTTGCGACCTTCCTCGCGACGCGGGCCATGAAGGAGGCGTCTGCGGCGTAGACGGAGGAGTCACTGGCGGGGGCGAAATGGAAGACCAACGGTTCGTGTTTCTGGCCGTACCTATCGATACGCCCGATACGTTGCTCCAAGCGCGACGGGTTGAACGGGATATCGAAGTTCACCAGCCGGTGGCAGTGCGTCTGGAGATCGATACCCTCGCCGGCGGCGTCCGTGGCGAGCAGGACACGCACCGGTTCCTTCTTAGGGTCCTCGGTGAACTGTGACCGGATGTACTCGCGGTCCTCGGGCGACGTGGAGCCCTGGATAACGGCGAGCCTGTCCCCGTACCCCCGCTGGGTCAGCACACGGGTCAGCCAGTCGACAGTATGGGCGTATTCGGTGAACACGACGACACGATCAGTTGAAAAGGGCCCGCCTTCGGGACGGCATACGGAATCAAGGTACTTCAGCAGTTCATCGAGCCGGGAGTCTGCCTGGGACTCGTAGCTCAGGCCCCATTCCATGAGTGCGGCGAGCTGGCGGGGTTCGGCGGCGACCAGCGGATCGGAGCCTTTGGATTCTCGCAGCCGTTCGGCCTCGTCCTGCTCCCACAGGCCCTCTTCCTCATCCGACTGCCCCTCGCCGAAGACGTCATCGTAGTCGTCATCTGCCAGGCCACGGCCGGCCTTGGCACTGAGGTAGTGCGAGAGCGTCTTTCCGAACGCAAACGGGCTGGACAGGAACCTCTTCTTCAGCAACATGGTGACAATGTCGCCACTGGGCTTGGTGCCGTTGGCCTTGGCACTTTTGACGACAATCTGATCCAGGAGCTCGAACATCTCCTGCTCGTCATCGCGCGGGGTGTAGGGCAGGGCGCTGACCTTGCGCTTCTTGAAATCCTTGCCGGTCAGGTCGCTCTTGAGGCGACGGACCGTTACATCCTTGAGTGCTTTGGAATCCAGGAGCGCGCCGCGGGAGAAGCGCCGGGAGTCGATCATCTCCATCAGTGCAGTAAAGGATTCCGGGTGTCCGTTGTGCGGCGTCGCGGAGAGGAAGAGCCGGTGTTCGCACCGTTCCGCGAGATCCCTCACCGCGACGGTGCGCTGGGTGTCCACTGCGTACCCGCGGCCTCCGGCGATTGCCGGGGGACTGGAAGGGGCGACGTGGTGGGCCTCGTCCACAACGA
Source organism: Arthrobacter sp. YD4 (assembly GCF_030410515.1). Lineage (GTDB taxonomy): Bacteria > Actinomycetota > Actinomycetes > Actinomycetales > Micrococcaceae > Arthrobacter. The sequence continues at coordinate 163,959 of NZ_JAUHHD010000002.1, forward strand.
GGATGTCGAATGCGAAGCGTTTCGCCGTCTTCGGGCTTTTTACTTGGGCATACACATCGCGTAGCAGCCGCTGCGAGCGGACTTGGGGTAGCCAAGCCATGCTCACTATGACACGGGGGAACATCAGGAACGGGTTGGCGTGCAGTCCGTGCGTGCGGCGTACTTCTGCCATCAGCTCGGAGTTGACGATGGTGAAGTCCAGCCCGAACTTGTCCCGCATTTCGTCCTGCCATTTTAGGGACAGGCTCGGAGGACACACGATCACCGCGGTGCGGGCACGGTGCCGCAGCAGCAGTTCCTGGATCACAAGACCCGCCTCGATGGTCTTTCCCAGGCCGACATCATCGGCCAGCAGCAGGTTGGTGCGCGGCGCCCCGAGGGCACGGCGCAGCGGCTCAAGCTGGTATGCCTCGACGTTCGCGCCGGACCAGAACGGAGCTTGGTAGCGGTTCGGGTCGGCGCTCGTGACCGCACCCCATCGCATTGCGTCCACAAAGCCAGCCAGCGTGGTTGGGTCATCGAACTGCTCGGCATAGATCGTCTCCGGCAGTCCCTGAGCCGGGGTGACTGTGTGACCTACTTCCAGCTCCCACACCACTGACAGCTGCTCCCCGAGACGGTCCTCGTCAAGGGACTGTAAATCGACCACGTGCGTAAGCTGCGCAACTGATTCGTCCGCCGGGCTGCGGGGCAGTCCCTGCGCCTGAACGTTGGCCACGGCCCAGGTTGATCCGCGAACCTCGACAACCTGGCCGGGCTCCGGCAACGGCGGTGCGGCAACAGCTGATGTTGACACGTGTGGCTCCTAGCTCCGTTGCTTCACCCCATGGGAACCCCAGCACGATGCAACGGTGACGCCCGGGGTGGACTCATCTAATCATTGTCTGATGGGGATCTTCGTAACTTGGGAGCAAATCCGCCTTTCTAGGGTGCAGACGACTTCTGGAACTGACACACCTTCCGGTCACTTAGGGGAACTGGAACTCGGGAGGACGCTCCCCCAACGTGTGAATGCGATCGCCATGTGGCCGAGTTTGTCATCGCTTGGTATCGCACCGGCGCCGTCAGACGAACCCTGGAGGGGCAGGGTTCCGACCCCTCCGTAGCCCGACGGAAACCCACCTCCACCACACACTTCGTGGGGCGGTTTTTAAGGGCCCTCAGCAGACCTTTAAAATGGCCAGACTTTGGGCACGTCGAGTTCTTCGGGAACCTCGACTGCTGGCGCCTTCGGGTGGGATTGAAGGAGCTGCCGGACGGTTCGCCCCGCAAGGTACGCCTCGACAACAAAGCGGCGCTGTTCCGCCCACACTGATGGGTCGTACTCGTTCTCACGCAGCGTGTGAGCGACGTTGGACCGTGCTCGACGAATCTCCTTGAGGATGCTGACGGCAGAAGGCACCATCCCCTCAGGGTCGTGTCTGACTGTGCACTCCATCCACTGGATGAGCATGTTCATTGTGCCGCGCTGGCCCTGGTAGGTGTTGCCCTCGCCGTCCCGCCGCTCTTCTGTGAGCGGGATTCGGGCCCGGACGAAGAACTTTTGGTCGAGGTTGTCGATCAGTAGCTTGTTGAGCTGCTCGATGAAGTTGGACAATTCACGCTTGGTGGGCCGGATCAGGTACCCATAGTCGGTGGGGCGGCTCGCTCCGTCATAGAGATTCCGGAAGAGGCTCGGGTAGCCGATCGCCCCACAGATGTCATTGATGAGCCGCATTTCCATCAGAACCGCCGTGTAGGGACTGACCCGCTCGGGGAACTCCCCCATGAGGTGCGGACGCACCCAGTCCGGGTGAAGCACCCAATCCTGCCGTTCATGCTCGAATGACTTCCAGTAGGCCTGTTCGGCCGGCGAGAGGTCATGAAGGTACCTGAGCGGTACGCCGGCCACGATCTCGTGATTGTCCTTGTCCGCGTCGAAGCCGATGCTGAATGTAGTCAGGTAGGTGTCGTGAGGTGTGCCTTCCCGAGCCCGGATCTCACCTCCAATGTCAAGCGTGTAGTCGTAACGAGGGTCGTCGCGGTACCTGCCAAGAACGTCGGCCCGGAAGAACACGGATTCCAGCTGAGCATGGCCGAGGGCTAGAGCGGCCGAGTACGGAGCACCCGGATAGTGATCACCCGCGGACATCGCAGCTAAAGTGTCACGGGTCGGGTAAAGAACTGCGGAACGAACGCCGCCGCGCTGTTGTACCTCCACAAGATTGTCGGCAGCCGACTGATGTGGGAATCCAATGATGTGTGCGTTGGTCATCTCATGACCAAAGTTGGCGTACAGCACTCCCTCCGCGACAAGCTCAGCGAGCACTGCCTCAATGTCGACAGGAAACTCCGCCACGGCGTCGATGAGCGGAGCCGCTGCGACTCCATTGAAATCGGGAGACTCGAGGTACTGCCTGGCGACGTGCTCACGCAGGTGATCCTTCACGCCATCATGCATTGACAACTCTCGTTCGACTTCAGCCACAACCCGATGGTTCCGTATCCGACGCGTATTCACCAATCCTCGCGCTTGCAGACACGCGAGCTGTACGACGTCCCAGTTCCTTGGAACCGCGGCATTCAGCCAGGGATTCTTGCCTGAGATGGACGTAGGCCGTCAAGCCGATGCTAGAACGCGCGAGCGGTGGCATAAGGTGTTCCCGTGTTGCAATCCATTGCTCTCTTCGTGCCAGCCGAGACGGGAGTCCCCGCCAGGCCAGCTCCCACTGCGTCCCTTACCCTCGGTCATGTACTCACTGGCCTAGGGGCGGACCATGACCCCACGGTCCGGGTGGAGGACATGCACGTCATCCGCCACACCTTCAAGCCGGGTGACCCCGGAGCGCTGCGCGGGCCGGAGGACCTGACCGAGGAGCGAGTCCTCGCCTACACCCGGGAGCAGGACATTTCGCCCCGTCGCTTCCCCTCGGACCCTCCCCGATACTGGGTGATCCTCGTCGCCGACGGTCAGCGCCGCTCTCGTCTCTGGGGTACCTTCGAGAACCACGGCGAAGTGACCGCAGATCGCACCGAGTCGAGCCGTTTCTTCGACCTCCGCCCGTCGGGCTTCCTTGCACCCCTCAATGACCGACTCGTGGTCGAATGGGACACCCCTCGCAGCTGGCACCGAAGCGCCGCGTCTGCCAGCGCCGCGCGCATGCCTGTGTTGGAGATTGCCGACCGGGACAAGGTCCAGTTCCCTGGGTTCGATGGCGTGCTGCTCAGCTACCTCCAGCTGCGCGAGATGGTGGAGGATCCCCGCTATGCCGACTGGCGGATCGCCCTGTCAGAGGTCCAGGGAATTTATCTGATCACTGACTCCACCAACGGCAAGCAGTACGTGGGCAAGGCCGACGGTGCCGAACGCATTCTGGGCCGGTGGACAGCCTATGCGCGCGACGGCCACGGTGGAAACGTCGCCCTCCGCGAGCTTGCCCTCGTCAGCGCAGCCGGGGAAGGCACAAGGACGAAGACAGACCATGCCCGACACTTCGTTTTCAGTCTCCTCCGCGTGTTCGGTCCGAGCACACCGTCCTCAGAGGTGAACTCGGCCGAGTCCCACTACAAAGCAGCGCTTATGACACGCACGTTCGGACTCAACAGAAACTGATCGACCCGTCCTGCCAGTCTGGCTACCGCGTAAGTTAGCCCACCTAATATCCTGCTGGACCGGGAGACCGACCGGCGTGCGAACGTTTCCCTGTCCCCTTCCCGGACACTTCTGATGTCATCCACGGTCGGCTATTCCATCAGACGGGGCAGACCAGGCATCGGCGTATCCCTGCCACGTCGCAGACGTGTCGTAGGCTCATCAAATGCGCACAGTGGAGCCAGGTAACATCACCAAAGTTGTACAGGACTTCCTTGATGTTTCCCAGACAGAGCAGCCGAGCATTACGAGCCGGTCACGAAGTTGGGACTACTGCTACAACTACTTTCAGGACCACCCCGAGCCCACACAGGACCTTGAACGGAGCTGCCTCCAACTGGGCTATTACCTTGCCAGCTGGGGAATGTTGCGCGGATCCACTTACCTGTTCACCGAGACAAACATGCACCACTATGCGAAAGCGGTGCGCGTGATTGAGAATCTCAATCCCACCATGCGCGGGATTGATGCGGACAGCTACCTCGACCCGTCAGTCCATGCCAAAATCATCGGCGCCTATGCAGAGCTCTGGCCGAAGCTCGTGCCGCCCGGCGTCGCGCGTGTGACGCTTGTGGGCAAGGTGATGCTGGGGGTTTGGGGGTGCCTGCCCTCTTTCGACACGTACTTTCGCCGGGGCTTCGGGGCGATGGCGGATAGACGTGGAGAGAAGACCGCGTTCTCGAGCATCACGGACCGCTCCCTGACACTCTTGGGCGAATTCCACGCGCGGCACAGCGAAGAGCTCTCACGTCTTAGCGAGCAGTACACAACGCTCACCTTTGGTGGCGGCTACTCCAACCGACCGCTGCCACTGGCCAAGGTCATCGACATGTACGGATTCCAGCGGGGTTACAACGCGGGCCGCCCGGCACTGCCGGCCAACAACTGATGGAGCAGTACGGTGGCGAAATGGAAGCCGGCCACAAGCCCTCTGTCATTAGTCGGCTGCTGCACGAAATCTCGTGGGAGGGCCGCAAGGTGAAGCTCTATCGAGATGGCGGTCGGGGTATGGAAAACGCTCTCACTGCGGAGGTTTTCCAAGGTCTGTCCAACCTCCCGCGTGACATGTTCCTGGGGGAAATCTTGCGTTGCGCCCACGGCGCCGATGAGGCTCGGCTGGCTGCGGCCATCGAGGTTGAGCACAGTGACCTTGACGTGTTGCCGGGCTCCCTTCCGCTCCCGGCCCTTGGAATAGATGTGCAGCCGGACGTCTGGATGACAGGCTCCTCGGTTCAGGTCTTGGTCGAGGCGAAGGGCTTCAAGAAGGGTGCGGGGTTTAATCGCGAGCAACTTCCCCGGGAGCTCTTGTGCCTGGAGGCGCACAGCGGCGGCCGCACCCCCTTGCTCCTACTGATTCTTGCCAGTCCCCCACCCATCAAGCTGACCGGCAACGGCTTTCACGAGGTAGACGCCGGCGTTGCCGTGGGCCTAGATTCCGTATGCGAACGCGCCGGTATGACGCACGAGGAGTATGAACGCCTACGGACCGCTATTCCGGCCTGCGTCGCGTGGATAACCTGGGAAGAGATCCACGCCGTCGTGATGCGACAAAAAGGAGCCTTGTCGGGTCTCCCCTCGAGCATCGCGGCATCCGTCCATCGGACGGCTGACGGCGTGGCCCAAGCCATCCGGTGGCACTCCAGTGGTGTCGTTACCGATCTTGTTGAATTTGCCGAAGGGTCATAGAGCTGACAGATGCCGCACAGGACTGTGAAGACCGCCGCTGCCGGAAGCCATGTGTCATTGAGCGCAAGCTTTTGGACGGTGTCACCTGAGCATCGTCGAGGTCTTCTCGGCATCGAAGCCGAAATACTCTTCGAGCTTGCAGAGTTTCGCCGGGAGGTGCTGGCCGGCAGCACACCTCGCAGCGATGGCCAAGTACTAGAGTGTCCCCTAGACCTAGGAGGCAGGGATGGCCATCACCGCAAGCAAAGCCCGCCACGGACTTGTCCGTCTCATCGAGCAAGTTAACCTCGACCAAACAGAGGTTGAGATCATATCAAAGCTTGGGTCCGCGGTCTTGATGTCGAAGGAGGCGTACGACGCTTTGGTGGAAACAAGCTATTTGCTCAGCTCACCCGCGAACGCGCACCGCCTCATGTCCGCTCTGGAATCCGTCCGCGACGTCGGAACCGGCGAGCACAAGCCTTAGAACCTGACAGGACACGCCTCGGTTCGGGCTGCCTCTTCTGAAGACTACGTACACGGTCAAAGTTTGCTCTGAGTACGGGCGACACCCTGCGCTGCTGGTTGCGGTGTCCCTCAGGGCGGCCTACGTCTACTCCGAGGAGCTAGTCGGCCCTGCTGCTTTAGTGTGGGACCCGCCACGACCGCGCGGCCTGGCCAACGGGGGCAGCTTCATCGCCCCCAGACTTATCACCGTCGGCGAGGTCTCGCGGCCAAGTTGCCCGTCGAGGGCGACTTTTAGCCGTGCCGCGAGGATCTCGCGGCGCAGCGTGGCGAAAACCTCATCTTGTCTTTCGTGGTCGAATTCTTTGAAAGCCTCGTATTCCGCAATGAGCCGCCGTATCTCGTCGTCGTGCATCTTCGTGTAGGACGCTGCCCAGACAGTATCGAGGATCGACTTGTCCTCTGGACCGGTCAGATCACTACGGGCCAGTGCCTCAAGAATCGTGATGCCATAGAAGTGCCTCGTGTCGTTGCTGGAGGCAGCAGCCCCCAGGGCCCACTGGGTCCGCCGAATCCATTCGGCCCTGGCGTCCGCCTCACGCCTCCGCGCCAGGCTGTCGGTATGGGTTGCGGCGTTGCCAAGGAGAGCCCTCTTCTGACGTCGCAGTTTAAGCAAGAGGAGAACGGCCGCCCCGATGATGACCGCCGAGAGGGCGATGGATGTCATGGGTGAAATCTGCGTCCACCACCCCGGACCTTCCGGCACTGGGGCCTCATGGGGTGCAGCTACGAGCACCCGCAGCGGTTTGCCAGCAGTCATGGCGTTCCCGTTCTCTTTAGTCGACGCGGTTCCAACGGAAGCTCAGCCAAGTTCATCCAGAATTCGGGCTATCTCCCGAAGCGTCGCTGCATCAATCTGACCGCTCTGACAAGCACGAAAATTGCGCACGCCTGCGCGGCGCATGCTGCGGAGCAGAATAAGTTCCGCCTCGACGCGCTCGGAGAGGGGGCCGTCCTCCTCCAACAGGTACTCAGGGCTAACGCCGAACACCCCTGCCAAGGCCCGTAGGAGCTCCTCCGAAAGGGCCTGCTCCTTGCCGGCTTTCAGCAAGTCCCACTGCTCCTTGGAGACGTAAAAACCTTGTGCTTGGGCTGCGTCGCGGACTGCCGGATAGTCGAAGGGTTTTCCGTTCTCAGCCGGGATGGTGTCCAAGAGCAGGCCAACTTTCCGGGCGAGCGTCTCAGGCCGTCGTCGGCCGAGGCCACGCTCTGTGCTTAGTCCAAAATCTTCCACGTATACCGCTCCATGTCATTGCTATTTGATACCGGCGGAAAGATGCCAGCTCTCCGTGCCGGATGGCTGGTTGGCTAGTCAGGATGCAATCCTGTACCGCCCCTTGTGCACACCCGTCTCTTTGCCTGCCCTGGTTCGACAAAGTTCGCCTGAGGCACTGTTACAGCGCGGACAAGCCTCCTTCATTGCTCTTCGCTCCTGCTCTTCAAATGCTCTAATTTCCTTCGCCCGGAGCAGCTGTCGCTCTCGGGCCTTGATGCGCTCTGTGACGAGCTGCGGAGGGTGGGAATGGGCAGTAATCCCCTCTGCGTATGTAAGGGATATCTCCGGACTCTCCTTGCCAAGGTCTGCCAGCCATGTGATTTGTTTTGGGGACAGTGGTGCGCCGTGTGGTGAGTACCATGAGGGGCGTTCCTCGTCTGCCTCATCAGGAAACGCGGGCGCAAGGCGAGTGCCTGAGCCCACGTCTTCGCAGGCCCGCTCTAGTAAGGCGATCTCCTTCGTCAGGAGGAGCCGAGCGTCCCGCACCGCGCCGTAGGAGCCCCGCAAATTGAGGCGCACGTTGACGCCGACGAGCGCGTCGAGGACGACCCCGAGTGCGCCCCTGGCACTCTTGAAGACTTGGATCAACTCCGGGAAGGTGCACTCGAGTGCTTCAGGGATTGCTTTGGAGAGGGCCGGTTCCTCGGGGAAGACCCAGTGCTGGACGTTTTCTGTGTAAGTTCGTGTTACTTCGTCGACGAGATCGGAATCCAGATTCGGCTTGTCTTGAATCTCAGCGAGGAAGGTCGAGACTGTGTTGTGGTCCGCTAGCACCATCTCCCACTTGAGGAAGCCGAGAAGGCTCCTCCGGGAGAGCCGACCCTCTTGGTATGACACGATGACCCTCTGCATGCGCGGGAGCAGCACTTCCGGGTCCTGGTATGTACGCACTAGATCACCGTAGCGGCGGACGCATGGTCCCGAATTTACCCGGCTACGCTGAGATTTCGAGGAAGTGCTCAGAAACGAGCAAGAGCGGACATTTCGGAACCCATCAGAATGTTATCAAAATGTTATATGGACGATATGTCGCACCCGTGGGCCGTTCAAGCCTGGAGCGATGCGGCTCCGAGGGCTCCGAGGAGTACTTCTCCGCCCGACCCGCGTGGATATCGCGGAACCCTCGGCGGAATATGCACCCAGAGCCAACCACCGGGATCGCCCGATCCCGCCAGGACGACCGTGTCCAGATTTCCTTGGCGATCCGACGCCGGGAACCGTCCGGGATCTGCACGGCCTTGGTGGACCGTCAAGATGGGGCCTCTCAGCAGGCAGTGTCGTCCTAAACTTCCGGTCAGCGCTGCCGTGTAAAGAGGCATCCGGACAACGACAACGACCCAAGGTCGAGCGGCCGACGCCGAGATGGAGCCGGCCGCTCGTGGGGAGCTTTTTACTTGAGTCGGACGGGTTGGCCGAGCAGCCGGCCGGACGAGGTAACAGCCGGCTACCGTGGTCCAAGAGGGGCAGCACCGGTGATGGACCGACTCTGCGGGCAGCCCGACTCTCTCGACCTTCCATTGTGATCTGGATGCAGAACGAGAACTAGTTGTACTCAGTCAGTAGGTTGGTTGCACCTGCTGATGGGTGGTTTGCCTCCGAGGCTGCCGTGTGGCCGGTGGTTGTTGTAGAAGTTTAGCCATGGCTGCAGGGCGTTGGTTCGGGCTTGGTTCGAGGTGAAGGGCTGCCGGTAGGCCCAGCCTTCCTGGAGGGTGCGGTTGAAGCGTTCGGCTTTGCTGTTTTGCCAGGGATGGCGGGGTTTGATCAGGATGTGTTTGGCTCCCAACGCGGCCAGAGCGTCCTGGAAGTCGCGGGAGAGCCGGTAGGCGAAAGCATTGTCGGTCATGACCCGCTTCACGGGTGCGCCGTTGGCTGCCATGGCGGCTGCAGCCCGGGTGAGGAACCCGGCGCAGGTAGGGCCTTTCTCGTCGGGCAGGACCTCGGCGTATGCCAACCGGGTGTAGTCGTCGACAGCGACGTGGACGTAGTCAAAGCCGACCCTGGTGTGGCCTGCGGCGTGATTCCGGGCGGATTGCGTCGGGTCTGCCCGCCAACCGCCCCCGTCGGGAATACGTCCGAGTTTCTTGACGTCGATGTGGACGATGTCCTCCGGGGCATCGCGTTCATAGCGGCGCCCGGTGGCCCGGGAAGCCCGGATCCGTACCCCGGTCACCGGGTCCAGGTCCCACAACCTGGGCATGCCTGCGCGGGCCAGGATCCGGGAGACCGTCCGGGCGCTGGTCCCACAGCGTATGGCGAGGCCGGCCGGTCCTTCCCGGTGCTTCACCCGCTTGGCAAGGACTTCGGATACGACCCTGGCCGGGGTGGCGTGCGGGCAGGACTTTGGACGAGAACTCCGGTCCTCCAAGCCATCCCAGCCGTGCGTGCGGTAGCGGCTGAGCCACCGGTGGGCGCAGGTCCTCGAGATGCCCATTTCCTTGGCCACATGCGCGACGGGGCGTCCGGCGAAGACCCGCTCGATGATGATTCGTCTACCGATCGGAGTCAGGCGGGCATTACGGTGGGACATGAGGACCTCTTAGTCGTTGGCTGTGTGTGGTAACCACCAACCTAAGAGGTCCTCACCTATTCACGATGTAACCAACGTCCTGACTCAGTACAACTAGTCGAGCAGCGGCCACATGCACCTTATGGAGGGCCACTAGCCTTTTTCCAGGCCTGCCTCAATAGCGTCGGTACCATGCGTACAGCCACTTCCCGAGAGCCCGGGTGAGCCAGCCGAAGCCGGTCAGCACAGCGAAGGCAGTGCCGGCGATGGCGAGTTTCCAGTACCACTCGTGGGCATCCAGGAACCATCCCCAGAGGGTCTGGAGGATGGGCTGGAGCCCGAATGCCGCCCAGACTGTTTGGGCTGTGCCGAACACTACCCAGACGGCTATGGCGAGCGGCACGAGCGCAGCACTGATCTGGCCGACCGTCTGCCATGTCACCGCCCCGCGGAGCTGATCGACTCGTTCACCGGCCCGTCGGACCTGTTCGCTGACATACGTTCCGGCTTCGCTGAGCGCCGTGCGGCTCTTTTCCAACTCCGCCAGCATCGGCACACTGGACTCTGCGAAGGCGGTCTTCACCGCATGCTCATGCTCCAGGAGTTGGGCCCCTAGTCGGGGAACCAAGTACCGGGCCAGCTTCTCGTAGTCGATATTGACAGTGCGCTGCCGATGCAGGGCGTCAGCCAATCTCGAGTTCGTCGTTTCCAACGCTGTGATCTTGACCGAAATGTTCTGCGTCAGTGCGTGGGCGGACACGTCCGCGGCCCGCAAGGTGGACCCGTCGGGCAGCTTGACGACTTTGGAGCTGGCCAGCAGTTCCAGCATCTCGCTCATAGTCGTCGCGAGTGTTGTCAGCGTCTTGGCGTGCGAGTCGTTCGCGGAGACGTTGGAGTTGTTCAGCTGCTGCATCAACCGCCGCGTCTGCTCCAGCCCCTCCCATGTGCTGATGAAGCTCTGCGCCACCGAGCTGAACGAGTTCACGATCTCCCGCTGGTTCTTCTCGATCCCGTCGAGTCGATCGAGCAACAAACTCAACGTCTCCGAAGTCAGTTGCTGCTCGTTGTTCTGGTCGTGGTGCTGCTGATTGAGGGTCTCCATGATTCCCATGCTTTTGCTCCTTCATCTCCTGTTTTTTCGTAAATACTTTGTCGAGGCCTTCTGCCGTGAATTCCGGTGACAGCGCCGAGGCCTTGCGCCTTCGAACCCGGGGGTTCTTTCCGGGGGTGGACTCGTCGCGCATCTTGTACGTGATGCCGGTGGCTGTCTCCCCTGCCGTCTTGCTGCGGTAACCGTCGTGCTTGACTTTGTGTTCGGTTGTGATGACTTCGACGCCGCGGGCCCTGCACGCCGCTATGAAGGTCGGCAGATCCACCGCGGAGGTGTCGATACCCGCCTGCTCGATCGCGTCGCCGAGCTGCTGATCGAAGGCCGCCATGTCACCACGCTTGTTGGCCCAGTACGAGCCTGGTGTGGATACCGGTGCCGGTGTGGTCACCTGCATCCCTTCCTCCTGCATGAGGGCGTCGTTGGCGCGCTTCACCTGCCAGTGCACGCGGTAGTCCCTTGGTGCCTTCCCCGTGACCGCGTCGTGGTTCAGGATCGTGATGTGAGCGTGGGCGCAGCCGCCCTGGCCGTCGTCGTGAACCACGACCATCGCTGGACTGTTGGGCCGCATCTTTTTCGCCAGCAGGAACGCCAAATCACCCGCCCGCTGAAGGTCAAGGGGATCATTGACATCCAGTTCGTCGGGATGGAAAGAAACGATGTAGGAATGTGCTTTCACCCTGCGGCCGTTCTGCTCGGCCAGCCGGTTGCCCGTCTCAATGAACTGGGCGATGCTCGGTGCATCGCAGTAGAACCCCGGAGCCAGCCGGTCAGTACCTGCCGCTTTGTGACCCTTCTTCTTCGCCCCAACGCCGAATTCCAGATAGTCCGCCCGGGTACCCAGGTCGTAGACCGGAGACACCGTTGTAATGCTCACGGGGACGCCTTCCCGCTGAGAGCGTCGACCAGGCGTTCATAGTGCTCCGCCAACGCGTCGATCACCGGGGCGAGGGCCCCGAGGTCCAGCACGCCCCGATGCCCAAGGCGGCTCAACTGGTTGAAATTCACGCCGACGCGCTTCACGTCGACCCGGGCAGCGTCCAGAACCCTGAGCTGACGCTCGGTGAGCACAGCCGGAGGCGGTTCGGCTGCCCCGGCGCCGCCGCCGTGCCCCTCGGCCTGCTTCGCCGCGGCAAGCGCCGCGCCCCGAACGAAAGCCGACGGCGGCAAGCCCCGCCACGTCGCCACCTTCTCGACTAACGCGAGTTCAGCTTCGCTGAACCGCGTGTCGATTCGGTGGCTCCGAGGCCGTGGAGCAAGCTGTTTGGAAGTGCCACTCATGAACCCGCCTCCGTCCGGTCCTGAAGTACGAAATCTGCGGTGGAAAACGAACGCAAGCAGGCACTCTGTCCGACACCGCTTCGCTCGTCGTCCAGTGCGCCGCTTGCGAGGGGCTGGGCTCCGCCCTTCCCCCTCGACCCCCAAACCCGAACCACGGCACTGCACCCGGGTGCTTGCGCACCTAGGTACCGGCCGGTGATGACAAGCTGCCCGCCGGTCACGGCGCATCCTCCGTGCTGCGGCCGTCGTGCGGGGTAACGGCATTCCCGCCGGTGCCCTGGCCCGCCGGCGGCGGCACCGCCCTCGAAGTCCTGGCCCGTGTTGACCGCTGGGCCGACTCGGCGGCAAGCTGCGTACGCGCTTTAACCTCGAGCTGTGACGCCAGCCCAGGGTGCTTTTCGCGCATCAACGTCAGCATCCGCGCGTCGACGGCCTGCTGCTGCTTGCGCTCACGATCCCGCAGGAGCTTGAGCTTTTTCGCTGCCGCTGCTTTGACGGCTGCAACCTCATCTTCAATGGCCATAGTGCTTTTCCTTTCGTGGGTGCTCCAGCCACAGGTGGTGAGCTGGAAGTTGCTGAGTTACGCCGCGTTTACGGTGCGGTCTTTGCCCGAACGACGTTGCTGGCCCGCAGCATGCGGTCGTAGTGATCCCCCTCGAAGCCGAGCCGATCGGCAATCCAGCTCAAGCTCTCGGTCAAAGTCACTCCAGTGCGCACCCTGAGTTTCATGTCCTGGTGGTGGGGCGTCATGGTCCCTGCTTCAACGTGAGCCGTCCTGCATTCCTCGGCCAGGCGTTTCAGGGTAGGGAAGTGTTTCGCGTACACAAGTGGGTCGGTCTCACGGACTTCCCACAACCGCAGGGTCCCGGCCAGCACTCCGAGTTTGATCTCGTCCAGGCGAGTCGGGAGCTTCATGGGCCTGGCGAAGTGGGCCTCCACTTCGCCACGCCAATCAAAGTTGGCCACGACGTTGGTATCCGGGTACCGGTGCTTACCCAGAGCCTGCTGCGTTGGATCTTCGTGTGTCAGGTAGCGGAGGTAGCTCGCAAAGCCGCCCCTGCCGCCCAAAATTTGGACTAACTCCAGCGGTACACCGAACCACTCCGCGATTTGCTCACGGGTGCGGGCATCCCTGCACTGCAACGCGATATGGATGTGGGGAGGAACCAGGCTGCCGTCGCTACGACGGTCCTGGTCGTGCTCAGTCCATGCCCACTTGGTGATTGAACGGTGGGCAAGACCACGCTGGAGTTGCCTCGGAGTCATGAGTACTTCGCCCGTCTCCGGATGACGCCGGTACTGCGTGATCTTGAATGAGCGATAGCGACGGGGCGCGGGCTTCTTGTCCTTGGACTTGGTCCGGACAGAGGCTCGTCCAGGATTGCGCGGACTGACCGCTCTGGAAGTATCGTTCGCGACGGAACGGTTTTCTGCTGCCGGCATTAATAACGCACCTCCTCGGAGGTGCTGTGATGCTCCTGGGAAAGCAGCCAGGCTTCGACGGCCGCAGACCGGTAGCGGACAGTCTTGCCCAGTCTGATGAAGGCGGGACCACGTCCCGTGATGCGCCACTCGCTGAGAGTGCGCTCGGTGACATCCAGCTGTCCGGCGAGGGCCGGCGGAGTGAGGAGGTCATTCAGCACCGCAACGCGAGCACTGGCGACGTCACGTTCGATGGCGGCGAGGCGTTCGGCGATGGAGCTGAGGGTGGGTCGGCTGATGGAAACGGTTGTAGACATGAGTATCCCTTGCGGCTTTTCAGCGGCAAGAGGATCACCCGACGAACCATTTCAGATTTCTATGTCGGCCGTGCACCTTATGGTGCGTATCCACTCGGGGAGAGTACTCTCCACTACTCCTTGTGATTGTTTTCGGAGCCTTGATCTCGTGTGTCACAAAGTATACACACATGCGTGAGTCGACCCACGAACTTCCACATTTCTCTACATAACCCGCTATTTCGTGCGAGCACAGATTGGCACAGTTCGGGGCTATGGACACATCGCGACCGTTCGTTTCGGGTCGATACGGCCGGCCTGTCCAATGATGGCGCTGATATCGACACCAAATCACCCATCGATCCGGACTGTCGCGCACAGTTCGGCACAGCTCGGCTTCAGTCTCACTCAAGAGAAACTGCCTCTCGGCGCGCAGGCGTAGAGCACAGCACTGGCAACAGATCCGACCCGTCCCCCTGCCGCTTTGGAGGGCTCGAGCACAGTTAAGCACGCCAATTTTCAAAGTTTTTGATGTTGGGGAAAAACCAAAAATCGGCGGTACATGCGGCACACGCATAAGAGCAGCGGCATCCCCTGATAAACCAACGAAAAGCGCTCCCGAACGATGTGCCACTTCTTGTTTCAAAAACGCTACACGGTCCGACGAAGTCACAGATCCCGGTACTCCCAATGTCTTTTAGCCGCTTGACGGAAAGCCCAAACTCACATTTACTGACACTTCATCCGCACCAAGGCGACTGCAAGAAAGACCGGGCATGGGGAGTATCCATCCATACGAAAATAAGAGCGGCAAGTGGTACCGCGTGCTCTATAAGAAACCGAACAACAGTCAGGGCCAGAAGCGTGGGTTCAAGCTCAAGCGTGATGCACAGGCTTTCCTGGACGCCGTGGAGGTTTCCAAGAGAAGCGGTGAGTTCATTGCTCCGAGCGATGGTCGCATCACCATCGGGAGCCTCGGCGCAGAGTGGTTGGCAGCCCACAAGCACACGGTCAAACCTTCAACGTTCCACAGCATTGAGAGCGCCTGGCGGAACCACGTCCATCCCAAATGGGGCGACCGCTTTGTCTCTTCGCTTCTGCGCTCAGAAATCAAAGCGTGGGTAGCCTCCCTCTCCGAGAATCGCAGTCCCACAACGGTGTCGCGTTGCCTCGGCGTACTCTCAGGGATTCTTCACGACGCCGCGGAAGACAAACGAATCTCCTCGAACCCGGCAGAGGGCGTCAAAATTGCCCGCCGGACAAGCCGTTCTCGTGGGTACCTGACGCACAGTCAGGCTGAAGCCCTTGCCTTGGAATCCAAGTACCCCGACTTTGTGAGGTTCCTGGCCTATACCGGGCTCCGATGGGGTGAGGCCACCGGCCTGCGGGTCGGCCACGTGGACCAGCCTGCACGGCGCGTACTCATCGTAGAGAACGCCGTCAACGTCAACGGCAAGATGGTCATCGGCACACCGAAAATGCACGAGAGTCGTTCCATTGTCTATCCAGCCTTCCTGGCACCAGCCATTGAGTCGGCCTGCGCCAGCAGGGCAAGTCACGCCCTCCTTTGGGGCGACGGTGTGAACTACCTTCGCCCGGGAAACGCGGAAAGCGGGTGGTTCGCCGCGGCCCGCAAGCGCGCTCAAGCGAACGATGCGGCGTTCCCTACGATCACACCCCACGACCTCCGGCACACGGCGGCGTCGCTTGCCATCAGTGCCGGCGCTAACATCAAGGTGCTCCAGCGGATGCTTGGGCACGCATCTGCCGCGATGACGTTGGATCGCTATGCCGACTTGTTCGAGGATGACTTGGATAAGGTCGCCGGCGCCTTGCACCAGGCCCGGCAGGATCAACTCTTGGCAAAGGGACGCCACGGCGCCTGAGACCTGAACTGCGGGATGGTCGGCCTGCCGCAATCCACGGCAACCCTGGCACCGGGCAGGCACAACGACCTGCTTAGACTGGCGCAATGACACCGCCCACGAGGGCCAGGCCCGGCCGCCGCGGGGGACGCGGACCGCCTCGATGACGTGCGCGTACATCCGTGAGTCCAGGCCCTGGCCGGGCTCGATGAGGAATGCCAGCGGCCAGCCCTTCCCGTCGTAGGCGTGGTGGATCTTCGTAATCAGCCCGCTGAGGGAGCGGTCGACAGCAGGGCACTTGAACGACTCAGGATTAGAACGCCAGCACCTGTCTTCACAATCCCTGAGGAACGCCCGGGTGGTGGACAATCAGTCTCGGAAACGCTGCGATGAAAGGGCCATGGGGGATGGGCGAAAAAAGACAATTCAAAGTCGGTGACCTAGTAGATGCCAAGCACTGGTGGAATGGCGTCGACCGCGAAGTCCACTTCACGGACGGAGTGATAGCTGAGGTCCTGGACCCCGACAATACGGTGTCCAGCATGTCCGTCAGAAGCAGGTACGCCTACTACGTGGTTCACGCCTGCAATCAGGAGCAGGGGGATTTCTTCGAAGAAGGAGGAGTCAAGCTCCGCTCTGCGGACGATGCCTGGCGTGCGGGACACTTCTTCCTTGACGACATAGTCCGCGCAGACGACGGCATAACGTCCCTCGAAGGAGTCATTGAGAAGTTTGTGGCGGTTGGCGACCAGCCCTACAAAGTGACAGACCGGACGACAAAGGAGTCCGCGTTCTTTGGCGACGCACACCTCACACTTAAGCACCGGAGCCGGGACAGCCCACGGGAGCGGTTCCGGTTTGATGACTGGGTAGTTGCCGACGACGGGAACGTCCGCCTCGAGGACGCCGTGATAGGACCAGACCCCATGACGGGCGGGGTCCGAGTCATTGAAGGGAGCATTGTTTTTGGCCGACGCGCTGGAGAGCAATATGTTTATGCAGCCGATGGATCAGGGGATGTACGACTGTTCTGGGAAGAGCATCTCAGGCCCAGGACAAGTCCCGTGCCACAGGAACTCCGGGACCCCGAAAGACGGGTCGCGGACTATGCTTGGTTCAAGCACGCCCCATCACGAGCCCGCGCTGAAGCTGCCGCGGAAAGTTTAAGGCAGTGGGTAGAGACAACGTCCTATGAACCCAGCCCTCTCAGCATCAAACCTGAACCGCCAAAGCGTCCGATCGTCAGCGGGTTCAGGGGCGTGCTTATGTGGATTGCGGCCGTACCGGTGGCAACCCTCACTGCCGAATCCCTGGCCCCTGGAGCAGGCCAAGTTATATCGCAGATACTCGTAATTAGCTCACTTGGAGTCGTGCCATGGATCGCCCGTCGGATACCTGCCTAGGCCACCGGAGCGGCACCAGAGAGTACCGGCACCCTCTCAACACCGCCGGCAAAAAACGAGCCGCAGCACCGGCGCGGTGAAACACCCAGGGGTGTTGGTGATGCCCCGCGTGGGGGCGTGACATGAAGAAGACCTCCGGATGAGTGGTGCTTACGACCGACATCACGTCAGGCCCGGAGGTCTTCAATGCCTCCTGCCAACGCCGTCCTGACCTCGAAGGGTCGGTTCCGGCTGGCCCGCTGCATCGTCGAGGACCGGTGGCTGCAGGCCCGGGCCGCCGAGCAGTCCTTCAACCTCTCGCTCACCTACCGGGCCTTCGTCGACCTTTACGCATGCCTGATGTGGCTCCGTCAATAAAGAGACACGCCCTAGCCCAAGTGAAAGCGGACGCGACTGTAGTACTAGCGGGAGGTGCTGCACCACAGAGTATCTATCGGCAAAATGCGATCCGCGGCGTGATACGTGAATTTCGCTGCTAATGGGGGATCCACGCCAAGCGCCCTCATGCGCGGGAAGATCCCAGTTTCGCACAACTCATCAATCTGTGCTTTTGATGCATCGATCGATCGGTGTGCCGTCGAGAGGTCATAATCCGGGAGGTACGTGTATTCGAACAAGACCACCGCGTGAAGACCCTCGGAAAGAGGATTCCATTTTTCCCCCGTCTCAAATTTCCATTCGACGCCGACTTTGGAATAGACGTCGTCCATGTTTGTTGTTGCCAGCATCTTCGAAGCCGCAGCTCGCTCTGACTTTACGTAGGCCCGCAGTGCGTCTACCCGTTCCTGACTCGGCTCCGTGGCAGACGGCGACGAGGCAGGTGCCGATCTGGTGGCAGCGGGCGCAGTCGTAGTGGTGGGAGCACAGCCGGTCAATGCCAGCAGCGCAACGGTAGTAATCCCCCAAACACGTTTCATAAAGACGATTCAACCATTACCGCCGACCCACGGGCGTCTCCCCCTTTTCTATGTGGGGTGGGTCTTCTCTAAGCTCCCTGAATTCGCACGTCAGGGAACCATCCCTCCGGTGCCTTCTTCGGTTATAGGTGTGCTGGTGCCCTGTGCTTTGGCATATCGCATTTGTAGAACGGGCCGCGTGGGTCCAGGAGAACGCTCCTATGGTGGTCCGCGTGATCCTTCCACCAGACACTTGATCCCCGTGGCTCCGTCCAGCCTGAGAAGGGCGGTACCAAGTTCCCAAAACCTTGGTACCAACTACCCAGACCAGGAGTACCACCCGAAGCGATCTGCATAATTATGGATATACCCTTGCGGAGCGCCTCGAACCCTGAATGGGTGCTGATGTATCGGCTCGGCCTGGGCCGGGGCCGGATCGCTGCCCTGGTGCGGGCCGCGCCGACGACCGTCGGGCACCACCTGGGCTGAACGCGTCACGCGCCTCCGCCCTCCCGCGCTTATTCGAGAACAGATCTGGACACCGTGGCGGGCGCGCTGCGCCTGGCCCGGCAGGATCAGCTCATTGGCAAAGAATTGGCAAAGGAATCGCTGTGAAGTGGTGTTTTCAACTGTTGGAGAGTGTGACCAAAAGTCCCCCGTTTAGCTGGAAAATCAGGGCTTTTGAGGATTTTCCGCGAAACTGCGGGGATGACGAAATGGGTTCAAATCCCACCGTCACCGCCACGTAGCGAGGCCCCTGCTTCCCTTTGTTTACAAGGGAGGCGGGGGCTTTTGCTTTGCCCGGGACTGTCCCCCGGCAGCGCATTGGCAACTGATCGCCCAAGCCTGACCGCCGCGACTTTTCCACGTCAACGGTCGAGATAGACGACGCGGGGAAGCTCCGGCAGCTGCCGTCGCCCTATTTGGCGGCCACGAGAGCCTGGGGCGCCGCCTGCTTCATCCTGGTCTGCAGCCAGCGCAGCTGCACCGCGGTTTCTCCCTCACAGTGTGAGACCACCTCCAGCATGTCCCGGTCCCGGAGCGCCGACCCGGCCTGCTGGATCATGGTCCAGGTCACATCGACGAAGCTGGCCAGGAGATAGAGATCCTGAAGGTCCCGGAGCAGGCCCACCGGCCCACTGCGGGTGCCAGAGAGCCCCTCGGCGTGCAACCGCTCCGGCTCCGTGTCGGAGAGGTCCTCACCGTAGCGCTCCACCAGCGGATGCAACAGCCGGCTGTGCTCATCGCACTGGTTGGCCAGGGAGTGGCACAGGAAATGGACGTCCGGTTCGGCGCCGTGGCCGTCGGCGACTTGCCGAAAGGACTCCGCCAGGGTGGCCTCGGCCCGGTGCAGCATGCCCAGGTACAGGGACATGTTCATCGCGTGCCGTCCTTTCCGGCTGGCGCCGGGGCTCCCTTGATCGCCTGGGGGAACCGCGGCGGCGCCGCACCCACGGACTCGCTCGCCTCGCCACCCACGCCGGTGGTCGCGGGAACCGCCGGGCTGCCGCTGGCCGGCCGAGACGCGGTGGTTGTCGGGGCGGGGGCCGGCCCCGCGCCGTCGGCGATCTTTTGGACGTTGACCGCCGCGTTCTTGAACACTGGCTGCTTGGACACCGGGTCCCACTCGGTGATGGTGAGTTCGTTGGCCGCGCTCGGGTGCTCGCCGGGCGAGCCGCCGTCGTCCCAGTAGCCGTAGTGGAACGGGGCGAAAACCGTTCCCGGGCGGATGTCGCTGATCCGGGCCGGTACCTCGATCCGGCCCCGGCGGGACGTGACGCGGGTGAGGTCTCCCTCACTGATGCCGTACCGTTGGGCGTCTTCCGGGGAAAGCTCGATCCAGGCGGAGGGTGCGGCGCGGTTCAGGGGCCGGGACCTGCCGGTCTTGGTCCTGGTGTGGAAATGGTAGGCAGTGCGTCCGGTCGTGTAGCGCATAGGGAACCGGCCGTCGGGCTCTTCGTGCGGGGGCAGGTAGTCGGCCGTCTTCAGCACCGCCTTGCCGCCGGGTACCGTGGCACGGAACATCTCTGACCCCACGGTGGCGCCGGTTATGAGGTCATGGCCGTAACTTTCGCAGTAGTCCGCGTCGGTGGGGAAAACCCCGTCCGCGTAGAGCCGGTCGCGGCCATCGGGGTTTTCCTCGTTGCAGGGCCAAGGGATACCGCTGCCGCCGCGGAGCCGGCCGTAGCTCATCCCGCTGTAGTCGCAGGGACGGCCCCGCGAACACTCCCGCCAGGCGTTGAAGCCGTCCTCGGGACCGTCCCATGGCAGCAACGGCCCGCCCTGAAGCGTGCGGAAATCCATCCGCCGCGCGTAATCCAGGAAGATGTCGAGGTCGCTGCGGGCGGATCCCGGCGGGTCCACAGCCTTATCCGAGAGGTGGACCGTGCGGTTGACGTTGGTGAAGGTCCCGGTCTTCTCGCCCCAGGCGGCCGCCGGCAGGACGACGTCGGCAGCCTGCGCCGTTTCGGTCAGGTACAGGTCCTGCACCACCACAAAGAGGTCAGGTTTGGCCAGGATCTTCCGGATCCGGGCGAGGTCGGGCATGGAGACGGCGGGGTTGGTGGCGGAGATCCACAGGAACTCGATGGACCCCTGCTCGGCGTAGCGGAAGATCTGCATCGCATGCGTCGGCGGCGCCCAGTGCGGGATGGTCAGCGGGTCGACGTCCCAGAGATCGGCGAGCTCGGCGATGTGGGCCGGGTTTTCCCAGTTGCGGAAACCCGGCAGGTCACCGTCGGCACCGCATTCCCGGTTGTTCTGCGCGGTCGGCTGGCCGTTCATCTGCAGGATTCCGCAGCCGGGCTTCCCCAACAGTCCCCGCAGAAGGTGAAGGTTGTTAACCTGGCAGGACGAGGCTGTCGCCTGCGCCGACTGGTAGAATCCCTGCAACACGGTGGACAGGACCCGCTCCGAGGCACCGAAAATCCGCGCAGCCTCCCGGATGTCCGCCGCCGGGACGTCGCAGACCGCGGCGGCAGCCTCCGGTGTCCAGGGCGCCACGGTGGCCTTCAGCTCATCGAAGCCCACGGTGTGCGCCTTGACGTAGTACTCGTCCACCCAGCCGCGGGCCAGCACCTCATGGACCAGGGCGTTCATCAGAGCGAGGTTGGTGCCCGGCCGCACGGCGAGGTGCACGTCGGCGTGGCGGGCCACCTCTGTCTCGCGGGGATCAATGCAGACGACTTTGGGCGGGTTCGGGCCGGCGATGCGGTCCAGCACCCGGGACCACAGGACGGTCTGTGTCTCGGCCATGTTGTGGCCATAGAGGAATATGGCGTCGCAGCTGTCGATGTCCGTGTAGGACCCGGGCTGGCCGTCGGCCCCGAACGTCTCCTTCAGCGACGCCGCCGCGGTGGCCGTGCACAGCCGGGTGTTGCCGTCCATATGCGGAGTCCCGATCCCCGCCTTCCCGATGATGGCGAGGGCGTAGTACTCCTCAAGAAAAAGCTGTCCGCTGGTATAAAAGCCGTGACTCAGCGGACCGCGCTCCCGCAAAAGCTGTTGGCTGCGTTCGACGATGCGGTTCATGGCGGTGTCCCAGTCGCATTCGACCAGGCGCCCGTTCTCACGGATCAGCGGGCTGGTGAGCCGGTCTCGGTGGGAAACGCCCTGCCAGCTGGCGAAGAGGCCCTTGGGGCCAAGCCGGCCGTGATTGACCAGGTCCCCGGCCCGGCCACGGATCCCCACCATGGCACCGTCCTTGACCGCAATGTCGCAGGCGCAGCCGTTGCTGCAGAGCACGCAGGCGGACTGGACCCAGCGATCGACGTCGTCTTCAGCAACGCCCTCCGCGAGCGCCTGATCCACACGTACCGGCCAGAGACCGTCCCGGGGATAGGGGGTGCGGCTTCCCCAAATGTTGCCAATGCGGTCCACCATGGTCTTCCTTCCGTTAGTCCACAGCCGGTTCTCCCACGGATACTAGGCGCTGTGGCTCTTCCCGCGCTACGGAACCGATCGCTCCCACCGCTTGGGCAGCCAGCCCGACCGGGCTGCTGATCAGCCGCTGAGTTCCACCATCAGCGGCGGCAACTCATCGCAGAGTTCCCGGGCAAGGTAGCCCAGGCCGCCCAGCCTGCTGGCCAATCTGTCCCCGGCGGTGGCATGCAGGTGCGAGCCCCAACAGGCGGCCTGGGGTCCCGTCGTTCCGCGGGCCCGCAACCCGGTAATCGCGCCGGCCAACACGTCACCGCTGCCCGAGGTCCCCAGCCCACTGTGCCCGGTGTTGACCTCCCAGCACTCGCCGTCGGGTTCCGCAATCAACCCTTGGCAGCTGACCACGGCCTGGAACCGGCTCGCGATAGTCCGGACATCGCGGCCAAGGTCTCCGATCTCCCGTTGCAAGAGGATGGCCGCCTCGGTGGGGTTAGGGGTCAGGATCAGCCGACCCGCCCACGGGGCCAGGTCGGCACCCAGTTCGGGCAAACAGCCGAGGGCAAACGCATCCAGGACGACGGCGGGGCCGCCACTCGGGGGCGTCCGCGCCGGCACGAGCAGTCCGCGAAGAAGCGCCAGGGCCTCGTCCTTGTTGTCCAGGCCGGGGCCGATCAGAACGGCGTCGGCCGCGGCGAATTCGTCGACGAGCAGCGAAGCGGACGAACCCTTCACTGAGCCCCTGGCGCTTTCCGGCAGGCCCAGGACGCCGCTCTCTGGCAGCGCCACCGCCACGTGGACGGCGGTCGATTCGGCCACCGCCAGCGTCAGCCGACCGGCGCCGGAACGAAGTGCCGCGACACCGGCCAGGAGCGCGGCCCCCGGGGTCTTGCGCGCGCCCCCAATAACCAGCACCGAGCCGCGGTCCGCCTTCCCGGAGCCCCCGCCGGGCAGCGGCCAGCCGCGCAGCAAAGTGGGCGTCAGCGGGATCGGCGGCTTAGCGCGGGTGGACATTGGACTCTCCCGCGTGCTCAGTGACGGGGGCGCCATAGGACCGCAGATGGTTAGCCTCATTGAACCCGGCCAGTTCCCATGGGCCGGTGCCGCCCTCCCGGACGAACCGGCTGACGGATGCGTTGAGAATGGTGGTGCGTGCGGCCAGGTCCAGCAGGTCCGCCTCGGTGAGCCCCAGCAAAACGTACCGGAAGAGCAGGATGAGGGCGTCATGGCAGACCAGCAGCACCTCCTGGCCGGGGTGCTCCCTGTCCAGGTCTGCAAGCAGCGACCGCAGCCGAAGCACCACATCGGCCCAGGACTCGCCGCCTGGTGGCCGGTAGTAAAACTTCCCGAGCCAGCGCCGGCGTTCTCCTTCCTCAGGGAACCTGGCCTCCACGCCGGCAGAGGTCAGCCGATCCAGGATTCCCAACTCGCGGTCCCGGAGCCGTTCGTCCAGGCGGGGCAATCGGTCCCACCCTGCGACGTCCAGCGCCAGTTCGGCAGTCTCCCGGGCCCTGGCGTAGGGGGAGGACCACACCGGGAACTGCTCGGAGACGCCTGCCAGCAGGCGGCCCAGGGCCAGCGCCTGCTCCCTCCCGGTCTCGGAAAGATCGACGTCGGCGTCACGGGCCGGGACCTCTATCACCTGCGCGCCCGCCTCCCTGGCCCGCGTCGCCGCAACATTCCCCTCGCTTTCTCCGTGCCGGATCAGCACCAGCGCGGTGATACCGGCCTCCCCGGCGACGTTGCTTCGATGACTGTTCACGTGCTCCTCCTTGCGTCGGAAGGTGCCCACCATACTGCAGCGGCCCAGCGATGTCCCGTGAAAAACGACCCGGGCTTGGCTCCCGCGCCGCGACCGGGTTAGCCGCAGAGAGTCACCTCTGCTCTGGCCGCAAGGCGGAATCCTCGATAAAGTAAGCATACTGATGATCAGTTGATCACTGGTTTGTTCCTACAGAGTCGAAGGAGACACCGTGAGCACGAAAGTCGAGAAACGCATCCTGGTGAACGTTCCCGTGAGCGTGGCCTACAACCAATGGACTCAGTTCGAGGAATTTCCGCACTTCATGTCCGGGGTGAAGAGCGTGCAGCAGCTCAGCGACGACCGCCTGGAATGGACGGCGGAGATTGCCGGGGTGCGCCGCCAGTGGCAGGCAAGAATCCTGGAGCAGATCCCTGATCAAAAAGTAGCGTGGGCTGCCACGGAGGGAGCGACCAACGCCGGCGCGGTCACCTTTGAAGACCTGGGCGGCGGTCAGACGTCCGTGGAGCTCTCCCTCGAATACGAACCAGAGGGCATGGTTGAAACGGTGGGCGACAAGCTCAACGTCGTCGCCAGGCAGGCCGAAAACGACCTGGACCGGTTCAAGGCCTTCATCGAGGACGAGGGTTACGCCACGGGCGCTTGGCGCGGTACCGTCCAAGGCCACGGCTCCTCCGGCACCCCGGGGATCGAAGACGCCGCCGCCTCCCGGGGCGACAGCGGCACGGCGGGGGTATCCGGAAAGGTAATAGCCGGCGTCGGGCTGGCCGCAGCTGCGGCAGGGGTGGCCGCGGCCGTGGGACGCGGAGACTCCCCACACCACGACAATCCCGGCGCCGGCCCTGCGACTACGGCGGATGCCGGGACGGCACGGGCAACCGACGCCGTTCCACCCACGGGCACCACCGGGAGCGTCTTCCCCGCAGGCACCGACACGAATCCTGCCGGAAGCGGCAGCGCCTCAGCCATGGAGCGGCCTGCGGAACGGTCTGTCGCCAAGCCCTTCGACCAGACCAACGGACTGATCGACGACGACGGCGACTCGGACGGCACGGCCGCCGCCGACACCGCCAGCCAGGCCGAACGTGACGAGCGACGCAATGGCGTCGAGGGGACTCTACCCCCGGCCGGCGGCAGCCTGGGCCAGCACTGAAAGCGACCGCCATTCGCCCGACCCTCCGCCGCGCCGGAAAGGCGCTGAGGCTTGAACCATAAGCCTACTTTCTATTAGGTTGGTGTCAGCTTCTCCGCCCGCCCCCCATGCGGCGGAGGATGCCTTGGAAATGCCCCGTGGTCCCCCAGTGCCGCGGGGCTTTTCGCTACCCAACGTCAGGCAGCTGAACCGAACGGCAGAAGGAGCGTGTAATGCCTCAGGGAGATATTGAGACGTACTACGAAGACGGACAGTGGAAGAACAAGCGCGATGGTGCCCAGCGGGCCTTCGGGGCCGGCTACAGCTCCAAAGAGGACGCGGTCGTTGCAGGACGGGAGGCCGCCCGGGGCGACAAGGTCGAGCACATCATCAAGAACCAGGACGGTGTGATCTCCGAAAAGAACAGCTACGGCAACGATCCACGAAACGTCCCGGGCTAAGGCCCGAGGCGGGTTGACCGCCAAGACATACAGGAGGTGAGGGAGGGTCCGGTGTGGCGGCCCCTCCCTCACCTCGAGGGAAGCCTGGTGAGCGAAGTGGCGCTCCGGCCGGAGCCAACCGCGCCGAACGTAGTGCGCTGGCGAGCCTCGGAAGACAGTGCGCTGGCGAGCCTCGGAAGACAGCGCAGCGGGCTAGCCGGCTTCCTGCCGCCATGCAGCCCAGGCCTGGAAACCTCCAATAAGGTCGGTCGCCCGTGAGAGGCCCAATTGCTGCAGGGTTTCTGCGGCAAGGCTGGAGCTGTAGCCCTCATTACAGACAATCACAATCCGCCGATCGTAATCGTGTGCCATTGGAAGCCGATGCGAGCTCGATGGATCGAGCCGCCACTCAAGAACGTTTCGGTCGATGACGATCGCACCAGGAAGGGCGCCGTCCCGCTCCCGCTGGTCCACCGGCCGCGTGTCGACGACGAGGGCACCTGCCGCGACTTCCCCGCCAAGCTCTGACGCAGACACACGGTCCAGGTTGGCGCGGCTCGCGAGCAGCAGCTCGTCGATCGAACGAAAAGACTGACGGATCATGGCGAAAGCCTAATCGAATCCGCCATCGCTCTGAACGCAGGGCTACTGCCTCGCCGATCCGGCGAAGTCAACGTCTGTGGCGATCGCAAAACCCGCGATCTCGTCAGAACCGCGGGACGCCAGCCAGGCGGTCAGCTCCCCCGCCGGGACCGGTCTGGAGATGAAATAACCCTGGGCGAGGTCGCAGCCGTAGTCCGCCAGCGCCCGGTACACCTCCTCATTTTCGACGCCCTCAGCGGTCATTTCGAACCCGAGGCTATGCGCCAAATCGATGGTCGAGACAACCAATGCCGTGGCACGCGCGTCGTCCAGCATGGTGAAAATGAAGGACTTATCGAGTTTCAGCTCGTCGAGGGGCAGTTCGCGCAGATAGGACAGCGAGCTGAAGCCCTTGCCAAAATCATCGACCGCAATCTTGACCCCCATACTGCGAAGCGCCGCCAGGACAGCGGTAGCGCGGGCCCTGTCTGCCACCAGGACGTCCTCGGTGATTTCGACAACCAGCACCGAGGCAGGGAGCCCGCGCGCGTCCGCCATCGCGGCAACCTTCGCCGGCAGACGTGAATCCATGATGGATCTGGCCGAAAGATTGACTGCAACCGATATTCCGAGCTTTTGCGCTTCCCAGCGTGCCGCCTGGTCCAAGGCCGCGCCGAGGACAACCTCCGTCAAGGCCGGCATCAGGCCGGCCTCCTCAAAGCGGTCAAGGAACGCGTCGGGTTGCAGCAGCCCCAATGTCGGGTGGTCCCATCGAACGAGAGCCTCCACGCCGCGGACCTGCCCCGTTCCGAGCTCCAGCTTTGGCTGGAAATGCAGCACCAGCTGACTCTGGCTCAGCGCCTCGTTCAGGGACTGCACGCTGTGGAAGTGCGTGTTTCCGGGGCCGCCCGTGACACCGGTGTAGAGGGCGTGGCCACTGCGCGTGGACTTGGCCGCGTACATGGCCATATCCGCTTTTCGCATCAGCAATCCCAGTTCCGTGCCGTGCTCGGGAAAGCTCGCAATGCCGATGCTGGCGTTGACCTGTACCACCACACCGCCCAGGTCAAACGCCTCGCCCAGCGCATCCCGCAGGGCCAGGGCAACTGTCTCCGCAGCCCTCGGCCCGCAGTCGGCCAGATGGACAAGGAACTCATCCCCGCCCATACGCGCCAGGAAGTCTTCCGGCCGCAGGGTCCCCACAAGCCGGGCGGCAACATGGTTCAAGAGCTCATCCCCCACATGGTGACCCAGCCCGTCGTTGACTTCCTTGAACTTGTCCAAGTCCAGCAGGAGCACTGCACTGCTGCGGTGGACATCCGCAAGTCGGCCCGGTACATCGGAGTACAAAGCCCGCCGGTTGGGAAGCCCAGTGAGTTCGTCCGTTCGTGCTTGCCGGGTCGCATCCAACAGGCGGATGCGTTGCCGGAAGACCAACGGCAACGCCGCCGAGGCGAGAGTCAGACCGGCCAGCACCACCGCGAGCAGCATGATGTGGACCTGCGTCCCCAGCAGGAGGACACCCAGCCCCGCCAGCGTCGCCAGCCCCGGAACTGCCTGGACTGGCACGCACGACACGTCCCTTAGCGAGCGTCGCCGCGGGGTGCCGTGGAAAGCAGCCCAGCACCCAATTAACGCCGTGCCGACCGCCCAGGCAAGGTCCAGGGGTGTCCCCACCGCGTAAAGGCCGCGGAGCTGGAGATCGATGTAGACGACGTCGGCAGCGGTGTAGAGCAGCAGCCCGGTGACCAGCAGGATCCATCCACGCCCCAGGACACGTTCGGGCGTAGCGGCGATACCCAGGACGGTCGCCGCCAGCAGCAGATCGAGGAGCGGGTAGACGGCCCCAATGACCGCCGTGGCCGACCGCTGGCCGGAAGACATGATTTCGGCCATCACCGGGTCCATGAGTACGGCCAGCACAGCGGCAGCACCAAGGCCTCCCACGATGCCGTCGAGGACGACGGGCCACGCCATCGATGCAAGGCGTCGCCGCACGATCGACCACAGTGCCGCGAGAAACAGAATGTAGAAGCCGATATACCCAATGTCCGCCGGGGACGGGACGGGAACGACCTGGCCGGTGGCAGAAAGGACCATGTAGTACGTGTCGCCGGCGGCCTGGCACGACAGGGCCCCGGCGACCAAGGCGAGCTCCGGTCCCCGACCGCGCCTCCGCAGGGCCGTGAACCAGCAAACCGCCGCCGGCAGCCACTCCGTAAGCTGCGACAGGAACCCATCCACCAGCGGGCTGAAGGCGTCCGACTCCCGAAGGAACACCCCCGCGGAGAAGATCGCGGCACCGGCCAGCAGGGCAGCCGAAAATCCGATCCGGAGCCGTCGGGACGCGCCGGCGGCGCGGACGGCACGCAAGGTCGGATCGTTCATAAGGCCCCTCATCGAAGACATCTCTCCCGTCGCACTATCGACCTCGGACCGCACGGGGTAACCGGAACGAGGAACACCAGTCCAACAGTATCAATATCGATAATGATACTGTTAGCGTATGGCGAACTCATCCCAGCTGCTGCATCCCGTGAGACTGCGCATTGTCCAGGCCCTTCTCGGCGAGGAAGGCCTCACCACCCATGCCATCAGGGAGCGGATCCCCGACGTCCCCGTCGCCACCTTGTACCGCCACATCGCCATCCTGGCGCGTCACGGCCTGATCGACGTCGTTGCTGAAAGACAGATACGCGGCGCCATCGAGAGGACGTACCGGATAGCGCCGGGAGTGGCGAACCCCACCGCGGACGAACTGATGTCGCTGAGCAGCGAGGAACTGCTGACAGTCTTCACGGTCTTCAGCACCGGGCTGATCAGAGATTTTGGAACTTACGTACACGGTGCCCCGCCGGACCTCCTGGCCGACCGGGTCAACTTCGCTCAAGCCGACTTTTGGGCCACCCCGGAGGAGGTGGACGCCCTCCTCCAAACGGTCCTCAAGGAGTTAACGTCCTTGAGGTTGAACGGGCCGGGAGGCGGGCGGCGAAAGCACAAGCTGACGACGGTGCTGTTACCGGTACCCCCGACCGACGGCGGTGCTCCGGAATGAGGGCGACAGCGGAACTCTCGGGCCTCACCATCGGCTATGAGGGCAGCGTCAAGGTGGGGCCGATGGACATTGAGCTCGAACCCGGCGTGACGGCGCTTCTTGGCAGGAACGGGGCCGGAAAAACCACCCTGATGCGCACACTGTGCGGAATCATCCCGCCGCTTGGCGGCAGCTGCACGGTCCTCGGCCACCCTGTCGAAGATGGCGCGGCGGTGCGCTCACGGATCGGGTATCTGGGACACGAGTCAGCCCTGGCGTCCGCACTCACTGTTGAGCAGAATCTTTCATTCTGGAGGGACATGACGGCCACCTACCCCGGGGCCACCACCGTTAGCGTGGCGGAGCTGGTCGAACGGTTCGATCTGGGAACCTTGATGCAACTGAAGGTAAAGCAGCTCAGCCGCGGTCAGCGTCAGCGCGCCGACCTTGCCCGGCTCGCGATGACCGACCCGGCGTTCATTGTTCTCGACGAGCCCCTCAGCGGGCTTGATCCGGTCTACGCGGCGCAGACCCGGGAGCTGCTCCGACAGTGGGGAGAGACCCGCACCGTGCTGTACTCGACGCACAGCGTTCCGGAGGCGCTCCAGATTGCCCGGACCTATCTCATTATTGATGGGTTCAGCCTGGTGAAACTCTCACCCGGCAGCACACCCGTTACCGAAACTGAGATCCTTGCCGCTTTCGGGGCAGCCGCATGACACCGGCAACTCTGATGCGCATGAGAAGTCTCGCTTTTGCGAGGCGGTCCTGGCGCCAGCAGCGAAGTACCGCCGTCTGGCTTGCCGCCGTCGTCGGGGCAGCCTTGGGGGTCATGGTGTTCGCCGGCACGCAGAATCTGGCAGGGGCCTCGTGGCCGGGCGAAACCGGGCCGGACGCGGGGGCCGGGATAGTCACCGTCCACGACGCCGCAGGGACGTTCGCGCCCATGACGACGTACCTGATGACGATGACTCCAGCCATCCTGAGAATGCTCGTGGCGCTGATCGCCACGCTGACGATCCCCGGGGTCGTGGCAGACGACGTCGGCGGTGGTGCCATCGAGGCGCTCTTGGCCAGCCCCATTCCGCGCCGCCGGCTCTTTGACGCCTACCTGGGCGCCGGATTGTGGATGACGGCGGCGTCCTGGGCCGTGGCGACTGTGACCTTTGCGGGAGCAGCCGCCTTCGCCGCGTTCGCAGGAGGTCTTGGTGTCCGGGTGACTAGCGCCTACACCGCTGCGCTCATTGTCGTGCCCTTATCGATGGGCCTCTGGTCTTCCGCAGCCACACTCCTCGGGGCGCTGCTGTACCCCGGCAGCCTGGAGTCCAAGGCCGGGATGAATGGCGGCCCTATCCGCCTCCTGGCCGTACTCCCGGGATTGCTGATCGGGCCCGCGATTCTTTTGCAGTCCTCATGGATAGTGCCGATGCTCGGTGCCCTGCTGGCCGCCATGCTCACCGGCTCCGCGGTTCTGGTCAGGGTGACGGCACTGGGCTTCCGCAGCAGCAAAGTACTGGGCGCCTGAGCCCGTACCCGGGAAGAAGTCCTCGGCCCGCCAGCACTACGAAAGAGAGCTACGGGACTTCCGGTTCTCCCACCCCGGCGTCAGGCGCACTGGGCCGGGCGCCGTCGTCCCCGGCATCGGGCCCTTCTGACGGCTCTTCAGCGTGACTGCGGCTTCCCTGATCCGGCCCACCCGCGGGTGTCGCCGCGCCGTTATGGTCCACACCCTCGGCCGGATCTTCGCTGTGGAGGCGGGCGCCGGACTCCGGAGTTTCACTCACGATGCGTCCTTTCTTAAGGCTTCGAGGCTTGGTTGCCGGGACGGCGCGAGACGATGAGGTGACCGGGCGCCGCCCCGATCACTCCATCGTGTTCCCCCGTTATGTGAAGGTCAATATGCGGGCCGGTCCCCCCGACTTTCACGGCAGTCCCGCTACCCCTTCCTGCCTTCGGTGGCAACCCCCTCGATGAAGTGACGCTGTCCGAAAGCGAAGAGGATGAGCATGGGGAGCGTGATCAAAAGTGTTGCGACCATGACGTACTGGTAGTCGCCCTGACCGCCGTTAGTGGGGCTGTATTTGGTCATGGCATAGGCGATCCCCAGCGGAGCGGTGAAGCCCTGGACAGAACCGGCATTGAGGTAGATGAGCGCGGACTGCAGGTTGTTCCAGCTTGCTTGGAACTCGAAGATGAAGATCACTACGAGCGACGGCACGGATAGCGGCAGGGCTATCCTGCGGAACAAGCCGAAGTAGCTGGCGCCGTCGATCCGCGCGGCCTCGAAGAGCTCCCGTGGCAGTCCCAGGAAGAATTGCCGCTGCAGGAAGATATAGAACGCCGAGCCAAAGAGATTCATCCCGAAGAGCGGTATCCAGGTGCCCAGCACGCCCAAGTTCTTCCAGATGAGGTACTGCGGCACCATGGTCACGGCGCCCGGCAACATCATCGTCGCCAGCACAAGACCGAAAAGGATGTTCCGGCCCGGGAAACGGAAGTAGGCAAACCCGAAGGCGACCAGGGAACTGGAGAGCGTCACCAGGGTGGCGGCCAGCACCGCGATGAGGAAGCTGTTGGTCACCCAGTTCACCAGCGGGAGCTGATCCCAGACTTCGACGTAGTTCTGCGGGGAAAACGTCGCGGGGATCAGTGCGTTGTCGAAAACCTCCCCGCGGGGCTTGAGGCTGGCGGCAATGAGCCACACGAGGGGATACAGGAACACGGCACTGATCACCGTCAGGACGACGCCAAGCACCACCTTGCCGGCCGTGGTGCGGGGACGCCGGACACGACGGCGCGGGGCCGGGGCAGGCGTGGCAGTGGCGGAACGGCCAGCTTCCGCCAGCAGCGGGCCGGCCTCCGGCGTCGCGCCGGTTTCGGTATTGGTGGTGGCCATCAGCGTTTCTCCCCCTCGTAGTAGACGAACCGGTTTCCCAACCGGACCTGGATCAGGCTGATCAACAGGATCAGCACGAACAGCACCCAGGCCATGGCAGAGGCGAACCCGAAATTGAATTCCCGGAAGGCCTGCTGGAACAGGTAGATGCCGTAGAACAGCGAGGCCTCCGGCGACGCGCTGGTTTGGTCCCGCCAGAAGAGCAGGTACGCCTGATCGAAAACCTGCAGTGCGGCGATCGTCAGGACGATCACGTTGAAGAAGATGGCCCCCGAGATCATCGGGACGGTGATGGAGAAGAATTTCCGCACCGGCCCGGCACCGTCCAGGGCCGCGACCTCGTAGAGTTCCCGCGGCACGTTCTTGAGTGCGGCCAGGAAGATCACCATGGTGCCGCTGACCCCCCACAGCGTCATCAGCACGATCGAGGGTTTGACCCACGCCGGGTCGATCAACCATTGCGGTCCCGAGATGCCGAAGAACGCCAACGCCTGGTTGATGGCCCCCGTGTTGCCGTTGAGCAGCAGCAGAAAAACCGCCGCGGTCGCCACCGACGGCGTCATCTTGGGCAGGTAGTAGATGGTCCGAAAAATCCCGGCGCCTCGGCCCACGCGGTTCAGGAGCAGGGCCAGCCCCAGGGCGACACAGATCTCCAGGGGAACGGCCATGACCGCGTAGAAGAGCGTGTTGGCCAGTGAGGAGGCGACCTTCGGATCCTGAAACAGGAGCTGGTAGTTGGTCACGCCAGCGGGCTTGGCCACGTTAGTCGCCAGGTTGTAGCGGCTGAAGGAGATGACCAGGCTGTAGACCATCGCACCGAGCATGAAAACGAGGAAGCCCACGATCCACGGGGAGATGAACAGATAGCCAGCCAGGGCCTCCCTGCGGTTGTACTTCACCCGGTGTGCCCGGGCCTTCCGGGGCTTGCCCCCGGGGCGCCGGATTCGCGCGGCTGATTCGGCTGTCATGTGGCATCACCCTTTCTCCCGTGGTTCCACGGCGGTCTCTGCCCCGCCGCGCACCGGCATCGGGGCCGGTCCCTTGCGTCACACCGCGGCGTGGGCTAGCTTTCGAAATAGGAAGCTTGCTTACAGTGTTGCACCCGAATCGCTTTTAGCCGAGGGTCTCGCGGCAGCGACCACCACCATCGACGATTGGGGAGGATGCAAAGATGCATTTTCGAAAGATGACGAACACCGCAGTGCTGGCCCTGGCGGTGACCGCTTTGACTGCCTGCGGCGGCGGGGGCACCAGTGCCCCGGCGGCGAGCGCGGACTTTTCCAACGACGCCTCGGGGACGATCACGGCATGGGCCTTCGATAACGCCGACGACGTCGGCAAGGCACGCATGGGCTACGCATCGTCCCAGCTCTCGAACGTGAAGATCACGATGGATCAGACGCCGTTCGATGCGCAGAAATTCACGACCCGCGCGGCCAGCGGTGAGGTACCCGACGTCGTCCAGATGGACCGCGCGTTCGTCGCGACCTACGCCGCCCAAGGGCTGATCAAGCCACTGGACGGCTGCTTCAAGGCCCAAGGCATGGACCCGGCAAAGCAGTTCTACCCTGCCGTCACCCAACAGGTGACCTATCAGGACAAGGTCTGGGCAGTGCCGCAGTTCTATCAGCCGGCCGCCATCATCCTGAACCAGAAGGTTCTCCAGGGCGCCGGCGTGGCGGCCGCGGACATTGACACCTCAGACAAGACGAAGCTGCTGGACGCCGTCGGAAAAGCGTCGAAGGCCGACGGCGGTAACCCCTCAACGCTCGGCTTCGACCCGGTGGCCGCCGGGCAGGCCGAACTGTGGATCCTCGGCCAGGGCGGACGGTTGGTGGACGACAAGGGAGCCCCCGTCCTGGACGACCCGGCCAACGCAGCCGCGATCAGTTTCCTGAAGCAGATCTATGACGCGCAGGGCGGCTATGCCAAGGCCAAGAGCTTCTCCGATTCCTTCGACACGTTCGGTAAGCAGAACCAGTTCGTCAAGAACCAGGTGGGCGCCCAGGTCGACGCCCAGTGGTACGTCAACGTCCTGGCCCCCTACTCGCAATCCCTGGACTTGTCCGCCGTTCCGTTCAAGGACAAAGACGGCAAGCCGTTCACCGTGGCAGGGGGAACGTCCTTCGTCATCCCCGCAAACGCCAAGAATCCCAACGCAGCCTGCGCGTGGATGACCTCACTGGTCACCGACGACGCATGGAAGGCCGCCGGGGAGGCACGGGCACAGAAGATCGCATCAACGCCGGGCGGCATCAACACCGGGCTGTTCACCGGTTCCCCGTCGGCCGACAAGCTGATCAGGGACACCTTCGTCAAGCCAAGCGGCAACGCCGGCTTCGACGAAACAATCAAGACGTACTACGACGTCCTCCCGGCCGGGAAGACCCTGGGCGCCTCCCCCGCGGGTCAAACCATCAAAACGGAACTGAACAACGCCATCGCCTCGGCCCTGCTGGGGACCAAGGACCCGGGAAAGGCGCTCGCTGACGCCCAGGCCGCTGCCAAGCGCGCCTACGACCAGTCAGGTTCCTAAGCCGCTGTCATTCCGCGCTGCGGTCAGGCACGGACTGCGGCGCGGAATGGCTGTGGGGGTCTATCCGCCGGCGTTGGTGCCACACTGAAAGTAACCGGAAAACCGGCCGTCCAACTCCTGCCGGGCCGGCACTCCGCAAGGGAAAGCGTGACGGAATGGTTCAGCAGGCGGGGCGGGAACGCCCGGATATCTTTACCCGGTTTACAACCCGGACGGCGGCGGTCCTCGGCCATGCCTGGGTTTTCGTCGGTGCGGTGGTCGTTCTGATCATCTGGGCCTTCACCGGTCCGCTCCTCGGTTTCTCCGACACCTGGCAGCTGGTGATCAATACAGGCACCACGATTGTCACGTTCCTCATGGTCTTCATCATCCAGAACACCCAGAACCGTGACACGGCCGCCCTGCACGTAAAGCTTGACGCCCTGATGCTCGAGCTCCAGGTCGGCAATGCCAAGCTCTACGACGCCGAGCATGAGGGCGAGAAGGAGATCGAGGCCCAGCGGAAGCGGATCGCTGGCGCCGCCGGACAGGCGGCCCGGGACGAACGGTCGGGTCCCCCTGCGGCCGCGGGCCTGGCCTAGGGTCATTCCGGCCGCTCCTATTGCAGGAGGGACCCTTTCGCGGGGTCTGGGGAGCCGCGGAGGAGCGCGTCCAGAAAGCACTCGAAGGGCATCCTGTCCCCGTCGCGGTCGGCCAGCCCCACCAGCGTCGCTGCGACCTCCGCCAGCTTGACGTTGACGTGGTTGCTGTAGGCGCGCAGCACGGTGAACGCCTCGGACGATGTCATGGAAGCGCGGCCCATGAGGATGCCCTGGGCCTTGGTGATGACGCACCGGGTCCCGAGCGCCCCCTGGATGGCGTCGCGCGCCGCCGTCGCCGTTTCGTCGTGGACGGTCGTCGTGAGGTCCAGCATGACGCCCGCGATGGTCCGCAGCCCACCTGCCCCGTCGGGGAAGGCCTCTCCCGCGGTGAGAACCTTGCGTTCCCGGCCGCCGGCGTCGATGACCCGGTGATAAATGGCCACATGTCCTCCACGCCGCACGAGGTCCTCGTTGACTTCCAAAATGCGGGGCAGATCCTCGGGATGCTTGCGGGCAAGCGTGAGCGCAAGGGTCGGAACAATTTCCCCGCGCGCGTAGCCGTGGATGGCGTACATCTCATCCGACCACTCCATGTCGTGGGTCTTACCGTCGGTGACGAATGAGCCCGCGATCAGATCGTCGGGACCCGGCCGGCTCGCGAATAGCGGGCGTGTCAACCAATCCATGAGAACCCCCTTCGCGGGTTGACGGTAGCGGCTCCTTCCCGCTCCGGCAAGGATCGAAAGGCTTGATGTAGGCGCAGGGACCTTCTTCCGAAAAAGTGAGCTAAGTTACTTCCGCGTTCATAGCGGAGCACCGTACCCTGCTTGTGGGTCAAGACGCGGCCCTTCGTGTTCCATAGAGAGATCTATTTCTATGACCACCGGAAAAATCGGCGTCACGGTTTCGGTTGACCTTGACGCCTCGTCGGTCACGATTCGCCCCGTAGGCGTACTCACTCGGCATAACGTTCGGGCACTTCAAGCGGTATGCAACAGGGCACAGAGGCCCCTCCCACAATGCGATCTGTTCCTGGACGACAGCTTCCTCGCCTATGCATGGGACGAAGCCCCGGCCGTGCTGAAAGACATCGGGATTAGGACCTCGACGATGAGCGGACCGCGGCACGCCTCTCGGACGGCAGGCCGGCGAACACAGGCGCAGGCGGCGTGAGCGGCCACCCCGGGCCGCCGGCACGGATGTTTTTTCGGCATCCAAGCTGGTCCGATGTGCCTTCCTCCGATCTCAGGGCACTACGCCGCGCGGCACTGAACGGCGGTGGCAGCGAAGCACCCGCCCTGTGGATGGACCTTCTCGACCATATCGACGAGGAACTGGCCCGGCGCGCTCCCCGACCGAACGGACGGGGCCCCTAGCCGCGATCCTGCGCCATCGGCGCGACCTCCGGATAGGGCCGCTTCATTGGGGGGCGGCCCTATCCCGGAGATGTTCGAGCCCGCTCGATGGAGATCCGCCGGACGGACCGCTTGGAACGCCGGCCTGGAAGCGACTCCCTGCCGGCTGCCCCTAGCGCCGGCGGGGTATCGGCGCAACGATGAGATATGACCTCCGTTCGAGATTCCGAGCCGGGCACCGGCAGCACCGAGCCCAAAGCGCTTGATCTTCAGGACCTGCTGCTGGAAACCCAGGACGTCGCCGATTTCCTGGACGAACTCGCCTGTTATGCCGCGGCCACCCTTTCCTCGCGGAAAAGCGAAGTCTTCTGTGGCATCACTCTGCTCCGCCACGGGGAGGCGGGGACCGTGGCCAGCAGCGGTGAGAAGGCGCTGATGCTGGATGAGCTTCAATATCAGCTGGACGAGGGCCCCTGCCTGATGGCCAGCAGGAGGCAGCTGGTGGTTCACATACCGGACCTCGCCAGTGACACCACGTTCCCCGACTACAACTACATTGCGATGGCCCACGGCGTCCGCTCCGTTCTCGCCTTACCTTTTCATCTCCCCGAGAACTCCGCCCGTGCCGGCCTTAACCTTTACTCCGAAACCGCCCACGCTCTGGACGGCGGAGCCGTGGAGCGGGCCCAGACTTTCGTCGCCCAGGCCGCCAAGGGCCTCAGGCTCGCACTTCTCCTCAGCGAACATAGCCGGACTGCCGAAAATCTAAAGCTGGCCATGACGTCCCGGACGGTCATCGATACGGCGGTGGGCATCGTTATCGCTCAAAACCGCTGCACGCAGGACGAGGCTTTCGCCATGATCAAAGCAGCTTCGAACCACCGAAACATCAAGCTTCGGGACGTCGCCGCCTCCATTGTTGAGTCTGCCGGGGGAGGTAAGGTCACGACCCATTTCGCCTGAGCCCCGCCGCGCCGTCCTCAGCGCAGCTGCAGCTCCAGCAGTTCGATCGACGTGAGCCCGGTCTCCAACATCAGCGCCTTCGCCTCGACGCCGGCCTCTGTGGCGCTCCGGACAGCGGCAGCCAAGGAAGCCTCCGCGGCGTCGATCTCCCACTGCAGGCTCTCCAACCGGGCCCCCGCTGCGCGAACCGCGGCCAAAGGGTCGGATGAGGAATCTGCCGGCCGGCGGAATCCACAGGTGCAAACCCACTCGCCCTCGCCGGTGTGGAACTGCGCCCACGGCAGCGCCGTCGTCGGGCTGGGCGTGGACGTCATCTTGGTACCGCAGTGCACGGGCGTCCCGTCCGCATCGAAGGGAGCCACCGCAGGCTGACTCGAGGGGACGGCCGGACGGACCGGTTCGTCGAAGCTCCGCAACGACTCCGCGTGCGTTCCGCGCGCGGGTCCCGCCATTCTCCGGTTGGCTACTGCCGTCATTCGAATCACCCCTTTAGTAAGCCTGCTTGCAATTTTCACTAGTCTATCTAGCTTTATTTGAATGTCCAGCGGTGATCCGGCGGCTCGGCATACGCGGAGAGCGGGAAGGAAACCATTGCCAACGCCGGCCCTGGCCACTACCGTGCTGAGCCGTGGATATCACCTTCCGGGCGGAGCTTTTCGAGTGGCGCGGGCCGGCGCCCTTCTACTGGCTTGCCCTGCCGCCGGACGCGTCCGAGGAGATCCATGCCGAGGCCGCCGAGGCAAGCTACGGCTGGGGTGCCATCCCCGTGGCTGTCAGCATCGGCGGCACGGAGTGGGAGACCTCGCTCCTGCCCCGCGACGGCGGCTACGTGCTGCCCGTGCGCAAGCACGTCCGGCTCGGCGAACGGCTCGAAGTAGGCGACGACGTCGAGGTGTCCCTCTCCGTGGCGCCGCGCAACGGCCGGGCGGCGAACGGCACCGGTCCCACTATGTGACGGGCCTCCCCGTCGCGGCACCGCAGCCAGTTCGACAAACGGTAGAATTGGCCCGTCCGCAGCCCGCCAGATGCCGCCAGGGAGGTCACCGTGCGCCACACCCGTGCCCGGGCGCCCTTCCACGCGCTCCGCGCGGCCCTGGTGGCCGCCACCATGGTGGGACTGGCCGCCGCGGCGCACGTGATCGCCGGCGGAGACCTTCCCATCCCGGGGATCTTCGGCGCCGTCCTGGCCCTGACCGGCCTTGCGGCCACCGCCGCCACCCGGCTCAAGCTGAACGCCGCCGCCATGACCGGGCTGCTCGGAACCGGTCAGGTTGTGCTGCACGAGGCGTTTTCCGCCCTCAGCGGCCCCGCCGCAACGGCCGACGGCGGCGCTCCCGTCCCGTCGCACCACCAGGTCCCGACGCTGCTCCCGCACCCCGCGGGCACGCTCGAACACCACGATCTGGACTCCGGCATGGCGCTGTGGATGATCGCCGGCCACGCCCTGGCCACACTCGTCTGCGCGCTGCTGCTGGCCCGGGGCGAGGCCGCCCTCTGGTCGCTGGCCGCCTGGCTGCGTCCGCTGATCCGGCTGCCCGAAGCCCTTCCCGCGCCCCGCGCCGCGGTCCCCGTCCTGCCGTTCCGGGACGAGACCGCACTGCCGCTGCCTTGGCGCAACCTCCGGAGGGACTGCCGCCGCGGGCCGCCGCGCTCCGTCGTCGCCTAACCCACCCTCCTTCGGCCGCGGCCGAATCTGCCGGCCCGCCCCGGACAAACCCGGGGCGTCCACGCTGTGCCCGCGCCGCGCCACCCCGCTTCCGCGCGCCCTCATGCGCGCACGCCCGAAAGGCACCACAACGATGATGACCCGCACCAGTTCCACCCCCTCCGCCCTGCGCCGCACCTTCACCGCCACCGCCGTGGCCGGCGGCACCGCCGCGCTGCTGCTGACCGGGGTCAGCGCCGCCTCCGCCCACGTCGAGGCCACCCCAAACAACACCGCCGCCAACTCCTACTCGCTGCTCACTTTCGCCATCCCGCACGGCTGCGACCAGGCCGGCACCACCAAAATGACCATCACGCTGCCCCAGGAACTCAACGACGCCCAGCCCACGGTCAACCCCAACTGGACCGCCTCCAAGGTCACGGAGGAACTCCCCCAGCCCAAGAAACTGGCGGACGGCACCTCCATCACCAAGCGGACCAGCCAGATCGTCTACACGGCCAAGGCACCGCTGAGCCACGAGCTCCGCGACACCCTGGTGCTCTCCGTAAAGCTGCCGGACATGGCCGGGAAGACCCTGTACTTCCCCACCCTGCAGAGCTGCGAGACGGGCCAGACCGATTGGTCGCAGATCCCGCAGGCGGGACAGGACGAGGAGTCCCTCAAGACCCCCGCCCCGTCCGTGACCATCACCGCGGCGAAGTCCGGTGACGGGCACGCGGGCCACGGCGCGGCCGCCTCCGGGGACGGCATGGCACAGACGGCGGAAACGACGACGGCGGACACTCACAGCAACGACGACGGCGGCGCGCAGGCCCGCAGCTGGGCCGGCCTCGCCGCCGGGATCGGCGGCCTGGTGCTCGGCGGGGTGGCGCTGCTGCGCGGCCGGCGCTCCGTCGCCAAGTAGCACCCGTCCCGTGATCTGACCCCCGGTTGATGCCCGGAAATCACAATCCGGGCATCAATCGGGGAACAGCGTCGTGGCACCGTTGACGCGGGCAACCACGGCGCATAACAGTGGTCCCATGAGGCCTCAGCAGATGAATCGCAAAGCAGCAATCACTTCCGTAACGGCGGCCGCTGCGGCGGTCCTGCTGCTCAGCGGCTGCGGCCAGGCCCAGACCCAGAGCGCCAGCGCATCGCCGTCGTCCACTCAGTCCACGACAGCGGCACCGGCCACCTCCTCGGCAGCGCCCAGCGCACCGGCGTCGTCCGCCCCCTCGTCCTCGTCCCCGGCCGCCTCGGGTGCCGCCGCGGGCCCCGGCCTCTGCAAGGCCGCCAACCTCAAGGGCACCCTCGACTCCACCGGCGGCGGGGCCGCCGGCAGCGTCTACAGCAAGCTCATCCTCACCAACAACGGCGCCGAACCGTGCGTCCTCAAGGGCTTCGCCGGTGTCTCCCTCACCGCCGGCGCCGACGGCGACCCCATCGGCGCCGCGGCCACCCGCGACGACTCCACCCCGGCCGCTGACGTGCTCCTCGCCCCGGGCCAGGCCGGCAGCGCCACCCTCCGGTACACCCAGGCCGGCAACTACCCCGACTGCACCCGCACCCCCGCAGCCGGTTTCCGCGTCTACCCGCCCGAGGACACGGCCTCCCTGTTCCTCGCCGCGCCCAAGGATGCCTGCAGCAACGCCGGCATCAACCTGCTGACCATCGGCGCCTTCACCGCGATGTAACCGCAGCTTAGGGGCCGCCCAATACTGTCGGTGCCGTAAGGCATGATGGAGGAATGAAGGGGCAGGAGCTCGCGACCACACTCGCGGCCGACGCAATGGACCGGTTCAGCCGGCCGACCCGGGAGTGGTTCCTCGGGGCCTTTTCCGCGCCCACCCCGGCGCAGAACGGCGCCTGGAACGCCATCTCCTCCGGCTCGCACGCCCTGGTGGTGGCCCCCACCGGGTCGGGCAAGACCCTCGCCGCCTTCCTCTGGGCGCTGGACCGGCTGCTCGTTGCCGCACCGGCCGGCGCTACCGATGCAGAGCCTGCCGACGCCGTCGAACCCGCGAAGAAGGGCCGCCGCAAGACGCCGAAACGCAAGACCCGCGTCCTCTACATCTCCCCGCTCAAGGCCCTGGGCGTCGACGTCGAACGGAACCTCCGTGCACCGCTGATCGGCATCACCCAGACGGCCAAGCGGCTCGGCCTGCCCGCGCCGCTGACCACCGTGGGCGTCCGCTCCGGCGACACCCCCGCCGCGGACCGTCGCGCGCTGCTCAGCAGCCCCCCGGACATCCTGATCACCACGCCGGAATCGCTCTTCCTGATGCTGACCTCCAAGGCGCGGGAGACCCTGGACGAGGTGGACACCATCATCGTCGACGAGGTGCACGCCGTCGCCGGGACCAAGCGCGGCGCCCACCTGGCCGTCTCGCTGGAGCGGCTGGACGCCCTGCTGCCCAAGCCGGCGCAGCGGATCGGGCTCTCCGCCACCGTGGAGCCGAAAGAGCTGGTGGCCCAGTTCCTCGCCGGGTCAGCGCCGGTGGAAATCGTGGCGCCGCCC
The DNA here is from genome assembly GCF_030410515.1 of Arthrobacter sp. YD4. Classification (GTDB taxonomy): domain Bacteria; phylum Actinomycetota; class Actinomycetes; order Actinomycetales; family Micrococcaceae; genus Arthrobacter. Next base: position 205,156 of record NZ_JAUHHD010000002.1, read on the forward strand.
TCGGAGAAGAACTGGGACCTGACCGTCTCCGTCCCGGTGGAAGACATGTCGGACCTGCAGGGGGCGGCCGGAGCGTTCGACTCCGGGCCGGCGTCCGGGCTGCAGCCGCACGCCTCGATCTGGCCCCATGTGGAGGAAAAGATCGTGGACCTGGTGCTGGCCAACCAGTCCACCATCGTCTTCGCCAACTCCCGCCGGCTCGCCGAACGCCTCACCGCCCGGCTGAACGAGATCTACGCGGAGCGGCAACTGATGGCCGAGGGTGGCGGCTGGGACGACGGCGGAGCTGGCCCCGATTCTCCCGGCGCCGCTGCCGGCGGCGGCCGGGGCACCCCGCCGTCGTCCGCACCCGGCGGCACCCCCGCGCACATGATGGCCCAGGCCGGCAGCACCGCCGGGGCGGATCCGGTGCTGGCACGGGCGCACCACGGCTCCGTGTCCAAGGACCAGCGGGCCATGATCGAGGACGACCTGAAGTCCGGCCGGCTGCGCTGCGTGGTGGCCACCTCCTCGCTGGAACTGGGCATCGACATGGGCGCCGTGGACCTGGTGGTCCAGGTGGAATCCCCTCCGTCGGTGGCCAGCGGCCTGCAGCGCGTGGGCCGCGCCGGGCACCAGGTGGGTGAGATCTCCCAGGGCGTCCTCTTCCCCAAGCACCGCGCGGACTTGGTGCACACCGCCATCACGGTCGAACGCATGTTGGACGGCAAGATCGAACGGCTCTACGTGCCGGCCAACCCGCTGGACATCCTCGCCCAGCAGACCGTCGCGGCCACCGCCCTGGGCGCGATCGACGTGGAGGAATGGTTCGCCACGGTGCGCCGGTCCGCGCCGTTCGCGTCCCTCCCCCGCTCCGCGTACGAGGCGACACTGGACCTGCTCGCCGGACGCTACCCCTCGGACGAGTTCGCCGAACTCCGGCCCCGGATCGTCTGGGACCGCAACAACGGCACCATTGAAGGCCGGCCCGGGGCGCAGCGGCTGGCCGTCACCTCCGGCGGCACCATCCCGGACCGCGGCATGTTCGGCGTCTACATCATCGGCACCGAGGTCGAAGGCACCGGCTCCTCCGGCGGTTCCGGCGAGGGCGCATCCGGTGCCAAGTCCACGGCCAAGGGCGGCCGCCGCGTGGGCGAGCTGGACGAGGAGATGGTCTACGAATCCCGCGTCGGCGACGTCTTCGCCCTCGGCGCCACCAGCTGGAAGATCGAGGACATCACCCACGACCGGGTCCTGGTCTCCCCCGCGTTCGGCCAGCCCGGCAAACTGCCGTTCTGGCGCGGCGACTCCCTCGGCCGGCCGGTGGACCTGGGCCGCGCCCTGGGCGCGTTCATCCGCGAACTCTCCGCGTCCGACGTCGGCCCCGCCACCGAACGCTGCAAGGCCAGCGGCCTGGACGACTTCGCCGCGAACAACCTGATCCAGTATCTCGCCGAGCAGAAGGCCGCCACCGAGGTGGTCCCCAGCGACACCACGCTGGTGGTGGAGCGGTTCCACGACGAACTCGGCGACTGGCGGGTGGTGCTGCACAGCCCGTTCGGCATGCCCGTGCACGCGCCCTGGGCTCTGGCCGTGGGGCAGCGGCTGCACCAGCGCTACGGCATGGACGGTTCCGCGATGGCCGCCGACGACGGCATCGTGCTTCGGGTGCCGATGATGGACGACGAGCCGCCCGGCGCGGACCTGTTCCTCTTCGACCCTGAGGAACTGGAACAGATCGTCACCGCGGAGGTGGGCGGGAGCGCCCTGTTCGCCTCCCGGTTCCGCGAGTGCGCGGCCCGTGCCCTGCTGCTGCCCCGGCAGACGCCCGGGAAACGGCAGCCGCTCTGGCAGCAGCGGCAGCGTTCCGCCCAGCTCCTGGACGTGGCCCGCAAGTACGCGACCTTCCCGATCGTGCTGGAAACGGTCCGCGAGTGCCTGCAGGACGTGTATGACCTGCCCGCGCTCAAGGACATCGCCACCGCGATCGAGCGGCGTGAGCTCCGGATCCTGCAGACCACCACCCAACAGCCCTCGCCGTTCGCGAAGTCCCTGCTCTTCGGCTACGTCGCCCAGTTCCTCTACGAGGGCGATTCGCCGCTGGCCGAGCGCCGCGCGGCTGCTTTGGCCCTCGATTCGACCCTGCTCAACGAGCTGTTGGGCCGGGTAGAGCTGCGCGAACTTCTCGACGCGAAGGTCATCGACGAAACCGAACGGGAACTGCAGCGCCTGGCGCCCGGACGTCGGATGCGCGGGGTGGAGGGCGTGGCCGACCTGCTCCGGCTGCTCGGTCCGCTCACGCCGGAGGAAGTGGCCGCCCGGCTGGAAACCGCCGAGGCCGGCGAGGTTTCCGCGGCCGCGGCAGCTCCTACGGACGGCGACGGGGACGGGTCCGACGGCGGCGGGACTCCGGACGACGGCGGGGCCGCGGCCGGAGAATCGGCGGCACCCGCGGGGGCCGCCAGTGCCACCGCCGCCGAGGCCACGACGCACCTGGCCGCGCTGCAGCGGGCCAACCGCGCCATTAAGGTCAACATCGGCGGGACGGAAAAGTTCGCCGCCGTCGAGGACGCCGCACGGCTCCGCGACGCCCTCGGGGTACCGCTGCCCATGGGCGTGCCGCTGGCCTTCATCGAACCCGTCGCGGACCCGCTCGGCGACCTGGTCTCCCGTTACGCCCGCACCCACGGTCCCTTCACCGCAGCGGAGGCCGCCGCACGGCTGGGGCTCGGCGTCGCCGTCGTCGGGACGGCGCTGAAACGGCTGGGAGCCGACGGCCGCGTGGTCGAGGGCGAGTTCCGGCCGCACGTCACCGCGCCCGATGCCCCGCCCGCCGACTCCTCCGACGACGCCGGCCAGACGGCGGAGACGGTCTCCCTGGCGGGAACCAGTGAATGGTGCGACGCCGAGGTGCTGCGGAAACTCCGCCGGCGGTCGCTCGCGGCGCTGCGCGCCGAGGTGGAACCCGTGGACCCGTCCGCCTACGGCCGGTTCCTCCCCGCCTGGCAGAATGTCCGCGTTCCCGGCAGCCGCGGCCAGTCGGCGCTGCGCGGCCTGGACGGCATCATCACCGCCATCGACCAGCTCTCCGGTGTGCCGATTCCCGCCTCAGCCTGGGAGCCTCTGGTCCTGGCCAGCCGGGTCTCGAACTACCAGCCCGCCATGCTGGACGAGCTGATGGCCGCCGGCGAGGTGCTCTGGTCCGGCGCCGGGTCGCTGCCCGGGAACGACGGCTGGGTCAGCCTGCACCTGGCCGACTCCGCCGAGCTGACCCTCAACCCGGCACCCGACTTTGAACCCGGGGACGCCCAGCAGCGGCTGCTGGACCATCTGCGGACCAACGGCGGCGGCTACTTCTTCCGGCAGCTGACCGAGATCGCCGGCGGGATGGACAGCGTCCTCAGCGACAAGGACGTGGTCTCGGCCCTCTGGGACCTGGCCTGGGCGGGCAGGATCACGGGAGACACCTTCGCCCCGGTCCGGGCCCTGATCGCCGGCGGCCATACCGCGCACCGGCAGGTCAGCCGTGCGCCCCGGGCCCGGGCCCCGCGGCTCAACCGGCTGGGCCGTTCGCACGGCCCCGGTCTGCTCGGCTCCCCGGGCCTGACCGGCGGCAGGTACGGGTCCGCCTCGGCGGCGACCCCGACGCCGCCGCTGGCCGCCGGCCGCTGGTCGGCGCTGCCGGAACCCGAACTGGACGCCACGATCCATGCCCGGGCCACCGCCGAGCTCCTGCTGGACCGCTACGGCGTGGTCACGCGCGGCTCGGTCATGGCCGAGAACATCCTTGGCGGCTTCGGCCTGATGTACAAGGTGCTGGCCCGGCTGGAGGAGGCGGGCCGCTGCCGCCGCGGCTACTTCATCGAACAGCTCGGCGCCGCCCAGTTCGCCGTCCCGGCCACCGTGGACCGTCTGCGTTCCTACGTCGAGGACGCCGAGGTGCACAAGGCCGAGCCGGTGGCCCTGGCCCTCGCCGCGACGGACCCGGCCAACCCCTACGGCGCCGCCCTGGCGTGGCCGGCGCAGGACCTCGAAGCCGGCACCGGGCACCGGCCCGGGCGGAAGGCCGGCGCGCTGGTGGTCCTGGTCGACGGCGCCCTGGTGTTGTACGTCGAACGCGGCGGCAAGACGCTGCTGGCCTTCAGCGCCGATCCCGCGGTGCTGGCCGCCGCCGGCGCTGCCCTGGTGGGAGTGGTAAAGCGCGGCGCCATCGACAAACTCATCATGGAAAAGGTCAACGGCCACGGCATCCTGGACACCCCGGTGGCAGCCGCTCTGGCGCAGGCCGGCGCCTACTCCACCCCGAAGGGACTGAGAATCCGTGCCTGAGGGCGATTCCGTTTTCCGTGCCGCCGCGCAGCTGCACGCCGCCCTGGCCGGCAAGGAACTGCTGGCCACCGACTTCCGGGTGCCCCGCTTCGCCACCCTCAAGCTCGGCGGCTGGACCGTGGAGGAGGTGGTCCCGCGCGGCAAGCACCTGTTGATGCGGGTGGCCGGGCCGCGCCCCCAGGACCGGCTGACCATCCATTCGCATCTGAAGATGGAGGGCACCTGGCAGGTCTACCCGCCGGGCGGACGCTGGCGGAAACCCGGTTTCACCGCCCGCTGCGTGCTCCGCACCGCCACGGCGGACGCGGTCGGATTCTCCCTCGGCGTTCTGGAGGTGGTGCCCACCGCGGAGGAAGACAGCGTCGTCGGGCATCTCGGCCCGGACCTGCTCGGTCCCGACTGGGACCTGGCGGAGGCCGAGAAACGGCTGCTCGCGGCCCCCGACGTGCCGATCGGCGTCGCCCTCCTGGACCAGCGCAACCTGGCGGGGATCGGCAACATCTACCGGTGCGAGGCGTGTTTCCTGTCCAAGGTGCACCCCGCCGCGCCCGTCTCCGCCGTCCCGGACCTGGCGGCCATGATCATGGACGCGAAGGTCATGCTGGGCGCCAACCTCGGCCCCGGCCGGCGGGTCACCATCCTGAACGCCCGCGGCATGCCGGTGGGCCGCAGCGAAGGGCGGCCGCCCTACTGGGTTTATGGCCGCGAACGGCAGCCGTGCCTGAAGTGCCGGACGCCGATCCGCCGGGGCGTCCTGGCCAAGGCCACCGGGACCGAGGAGCGGGACATCTACTTCTGCCCCACCTGCCAGCCTCCGCCCGAGGGCACCTGAATCGGGAGGACGGAGCTTAGAACGGTTAGGACGCCGGCGCGGTGGTGCCGGCGACGGCCTCCTCCGGGTCGGTCCGGGCGAGGTCCGCTGCGCCCTCGGCCGTGCCTTTCTTAGGGTCGGCGATGGTGAAGCGGGGCAGCATCAGCTGCACCAGCGGGCCGATGGCTAGCGCGTAGAGCACCGTTCCCAGGCCCACCGAACCGCCCAGCAGCCAGCCCGCGCCGAGGACCACCACCTCGATGCCGGTCCGGGTCCGGCGGACGGGCCAGCCGGTACGCCTTGCGAGCCCGGTCATCAGGCCATCCCGCGCGCCCGGGCCCAGCCCTGCCCCGATGTATAAGGCCGAGGCCAGCCCGTTCAGCAGCACGGCCGCGACCAGGAGAGCCGCCTGGCCGCCCAGGTGCGAAAACTTCGGGATGACGGCCAGGCCGATGTCGGCGAAGACACCCACCAGCACGGCGTTCCCCAGCGTGCCGATCCCGGGCCACTGCCGCAGGGGAATCCAGATCAGGAGCACCAGGAAACTGACGATAATGACCGTCGTTCCCAGGCTCAGCCCCGTCTTCCCGGCCAGGCCCTGATGGAGCACGTCCCACGGCGCGGTGCCAAGGCTGGCACGGATCACCATGGCGAGGGAGATGCCATAGAGAACGAGGCCAATCAGGAGCTGGGCGAGTCTGCGCGTCATCATGGACCCATCCTGTCTCAGAACTGGCATTGAATTCCATATCCAGTTTGAAATACTGGCCCTATGACAGGATCGCTGACGCCCGCATCCCTCGGCCGGCTGCTCGGAAGCTGGAACCCCGGGGCCTCCCCCGCCTACCGCGAGCTGGCCGACGTCGTCCGTTTGCTCATCCTCGACGGGCGCATCGGTCTGGACGTCGCACTGCCCAGCGAACGGTCCCTGGCCGGGAACCTCGGCATCAGCCGCACCACTGTGACCGCCGCGTATGCGCTGCTCCGCGAGCAGGGCTACCTCAGCGGGGGCCAGGGCAGCCGCAGCCGGAGCCGGATTCCCGCCCGGGGCGCGCACCCGGTGGAGACCGGCCGGAGGCTCAGCGGCGCGCCCGGACTCGCCGCGCCGGAGGGTGTCCTGGACCTGGCATACGCCTCCCTTCCGGCCAGCGGCGAGGTGGTGCACCGTGCCTTCGCCGCCGCGCTCACCGAACTGCCGGCCCTGCTGCCGGGCTTCGGCTACGACGCGCTGGGCGTGGCGCCGCTGCGCGAGGCGATCGCTGACCGCTACACCGCCGCGGGGGTGCCGACGACGGCGGACCAGGTACTGGTGACGTCGGGCGCGCAGCATGCGCTGACCATTGTGCTGCGCACCCTCGCGGGCCGGTCCGGAAAGGTGCTGGTGGAGCACCCCAGTTACCCGAATGCCCTCGACGCCATCCGCGCCGCCGGGTGCCGGGCGGTTCCGGTGGCGATGCCCGTCGCGGCCGGGGACGCGGCCGGGTTGGGAAAATCGGGCGGTTCCGGCGGCCCGGGCGGTACCAACGGGCTCGATGTCAGCAACCCTGGCTGGGATCTCGAAGCGATGGAGGCGACGCTGCTCCAGCAGCGGCCTGCGATGGCCTACGTGGTCCCGGACTTCCACAACCCCACCGGCCGCCTGATGCCGGATGCGCAGCGGCGCCGGCTCGCCGCGGCCGCCGCAGCCTCGGGGACGGTGCTGGTGGCGGACGAGACGCTGCGGGAACTGAACCTCGACGGCCTGCCCTCAACGCCGATGGCGGCGTTCGGCCCCTCCATGGTGACTATCGGCTCGCTCAGCAAGTCGCACTGGGCGGGCCTCCGGGTGGGCTGGATCCGTGCCTCGGAGCCGCTGATCCAGCGGTTCGCCGCGGCCCGGACCACGCTGGACCTGGGCGGCCCGGTGGTGGAGCAGCTCGCCGCCGCGCACCTGGTCCGCAACCTGAACGAGCCGCTCCCGGCGCGCCTGGCCTCGTTGCGCACCAACCGGGACATCCTGCTGGACCTGATCGCCGAGCATCTTCCGGACTGGCGGCCGGAGCGGCCGGCCGGTGGACTGTCCGTCTGGTGCCGGCTGCCGGCCCCGGTCAGCACGGGCCTCGCCGTTGTGGCGCCCGACGTCGGCCTCCGCCTGGCCGCCGGGCCGCGCTTCGGCGTCGGCGGGGCCTTCGACCAGTTCCTCCGCCTGCCCTTCACCCTGCCGCCGGAGCAGCTGGAGACCGCGGTCCTCTCCCTGCGCGAAGCCCAGGACCGGCTGGACCGGTCCCCGCAGCTGCGCCGGCCGTTGGCCCCCGGGCCCTCCGCCGCCATCGCCTGACGCGCGCGTTCCGACGTCCGCCCGCGCCCGTTTCGAGGTCCGCCCCCGCCCGTTTCGACGGTTCCCTGCGGATTCGACGCTCAGCGACGTCTATCCGGCGGGGAACCGTCGAAACGGCGGGAGACGCTCCCTACGCGTAGACCTTCGCGAAGAAGCTGCCCCAGGCCCGGGCCGTTTCCTCAGAATTGCCGTGGCCGCTGAAGTCGTGCACGGTCATGCCGACCGGTGCGCCGAAGGCGTTGCGGCCGAAGAACCGGTACATCGCGTCCGCGGTGCGCAGCCCGAGGAAGTTCTCGTTCACAAAGTCCACCTCGCCCGCGAGGCGCCCCACGCCGTCAAGCTCACGCTCCACCGGTTCGCCCGCGGTTGAGCCGGCGACGCCGAGCGCTTCCTTGAGCCGGTCGAACCCGTCCGGGGTCTGCGAGGTTGCCGGCGCCTGGATGTCAGTGAAGACGACGGGCCTGCCGTCGAAGTGCTTCAGGTACTGGCCGAGGGTGTGGAGGTAGAAGGCCGTGTGCTTGCTCGCTCCGTCGTACTGCTGGTCCCAGTTGTCCGCGAAGATCCCGCTGTGGACGTAGTGCAGGCGGGCGCGGCCGCCCTCGAGCGGCTCCAGCACGTGCTCCAGCTGGTTGAACCAGCCGTCCGGGCCCTCCATGCGGGACACCAAATGCGAGGGATACTCCTCCACCGTCTTCACGGCCGGCCACTGGTCCGTGGGGAACATCCAGGCGGGCGTGCCGGCGGTGACGGCCTCCCAGACGCGTTCGGGCGTGCCCGGCAGGTCGGTGTCGTAGACGATCTCGAATTCGCGGTTGTCGGTCATGGTCCTAGTCCTTGGCTGTGGGGGTTGGGGATGGGTTCTTCAGAGCGGGGTGGAGGGCGACGACGAGTCGGTGCTTCCGCCCCGCGGGCCGGGAGCCCGCCGGGTGCCCGGTGCCGCCGTCGTGGTACTTGTCGACCAGCCGGGTCACCGCCTCGCCGAGTTCCCCGGCGAAGGCTGCACGGTCCGCCGCGGAACGAAAGGTGATCTCGCCGTCGATCGCGAAGGTGGCCAGTTCCTGCCGGGCGGCGGCGGCCCCGGCGATCAGCCGGCCCACTTCCTGGACCATACGGCCGGCCAGTGCCAGCAGCCAGAAGGCCGAAAACCGGTCCGAGAACAGGCGCGGGTCCGGGGCCACGGAGGCCAGGGCGGCCGGTGAGATCAGGTACGACGACGCCGTCGCCCGCAGGATGCGCTCGGTGACGTTACCGCGCCGCCGCTCCTCCACCAGTTCCACCAGGCCGTGCTGCTCCAAGGTCCGCAGGTGGTAGTTCACCTTCTGGCGGGGCAGCCCCAGCCGGGCGGCGAGCTGCGTCGCGGAGCCCGGTTCCGTCAGCTCGCGCAGGATCCGGGTACGGATGGGATCCAGGGTGGCTTCCGCGGCCGCCGGATCCTCTATCACCTCAATGGCTTGCATACTCCAAGTCTCGTCACCGACAGATTTATTTGTCAAGGATTATTTTTTCGTCGGTCCGCTTCGACGGTTCCCTGCCACGTCGTACCGCGGGAACATCTAAGGAGCGGGGAACCGTCGAGATGGCCGAGACGCCGGGGAGGGGCGGGCGACGCCGGAGGCCCGCGAAACCCCGCCGCGTAGAATGGACCGGTGATGCAATCCCCCCTCCCCGTGCGCGATGGCGTAAATGCGACCCGCCTGCGGCTGCCGGAGGAGGGTCCGTGGGAAACCGCGATGGACTACATGATGCACCGCTGGGGCCACATCGACCCGCAGGGCATCGCGGACCGGTTCGACGCCGGCGAGATCGTCGGCGAGGGCGGGATCCCGCTGGACCGCACCACCCCGCTGCGGCACCACACGTTCATTTGGTACTACCGCACCCTGCCGCCGGAGACCCGGATGCCGGTGGAGCTGAACATCCTGCACCATGACGAGCACCTGCTGGTGGTGGATAAGCCGCACTTCCTGCCCACCACCCCCGGCGGGACCTACATCCAGGAGTCGGCCCTGGTCCGGCTGCGGAACCAGTTGCAGCTGCCGGACCTGATCCCGATGCACCGCCTGGACCGGATGACCGCCGGAATCCTGCTGCTCTCGACCAACCCGGAAACCCGAGGGAAGTACCAGGTCCTGTTCGAGAAGCGCCAGGTCCAGAAGGAATACGAGTGCGTCTCCGCCGCGGAGCCCGCCCCCGGCCACCCCGCCGTCGACTTCCCCGTGGTGGTGCGCAACCGGATGACCAAGTCGCGCAGCTACCTGCTGGCCGAGGTGATCGAGGGTGAGCCGAACACGGAGACCCGGATCGAGCGGATCCGCACCTTCGCGGCGGCGCACGACGTCGGCGACTTTAACGGCGGTGCAGGGAGGGACTCGAGCCCCCGCCGTGCCCTCTACCGGCTCGAGCCGCACTCCGGCAAGACCCACCAGCTGCGCGTGCACATGGCCTCCTTGGGACTGGGGATCGTCAACGACGCGTTCTACCCCGACCTGCTGGACAAGGCCCCGGACGATTACTCCAAGCCGCTGCAGCTGCTGGCCCGCGGCATCCGCTTCGTGGACCCAGTCTCCGGAAAACCCGTCGAATACCGCAGCCGGCTGACTCTCTCCGAGGCCCGCACCAACTAACCGCCACGGATGCGGTACGTTGTGGCCATGGACCTGGCCAATGCTGATACCTGGGGTTCGGCGATCTACTTCTGGATCGTCCCCATGGTGGTCGGCGACGCCATCTTCCCGCCGGTCCCGTCCGAGATGCTGATCATCACCGGCGGCGCCCTGTGCGCCGACGGCCGGGCCAACGTTTTCCTGATCATCCTGCTGGCCGCGGCCGCCTCCTGGCTGGGCGACCTGCTGGTGTTCCAGCTCTTCAAGCGCCGGCTCAGCCACGTCCTGGACCGCTGGAGGTGGGGCCGGCAGTTCCACAGCGGCATCCACCAGGCAATCGCCAAGGCTGGCCGCTCATCCACCTACGGCGGGATCATCGGCCTCCGTTTCATCCCCGGCGGCCGGCTCGCCACCACAGCCGCGGCGGGAATCGCGAACGTCTCTACCCGCGGGTTCAGTTTCTGCGCGGCCCTGGGCGGGACGTTGTGGGCGGTCTGGTCGGTGGGCCTGGGTTACGCCACCGGCTCGGCCACCAGGCTGCCGTTCTGGGCGAGTTCACTGATCGGCGTGGCGCTGGGGATCGTGATCGGCGCCGTCGTCGGGCTAGTGGTGACGCGCCGCCGCGGGAGCCGCTCCCCCGTGGTGGAGCGCGGCGCCGGCTCGGGCAACAACGGGGACGCGGAGACGGACCCCGACGTCGAGCTGGACTTCTAGGGCCCTACACCGGCGCCCAGCGGCCGCGGTTGCGCCGCAGCACCGTGAGGTTTCCGGTGAGCGCCACGCGTTCGACGGCGTCGCGCATCATGGCGGCCGCCTCCAGAGCCTGGCTGTTTTCCGCTGCGTAGGCGGTGGCCTCCACCAGGAAACGCAGGTTCAGCTGCGGGACGCCGCCGGCCAGCTCCAACTGGTGGGCCTCCACGTGGTGGCGCGTGCCCAGGGCCTCCACCGCCGCGTCCATGACGGCCTCCGGCGGATTCCCCGGCCGGAGCCCGGTGATCTTCAGTCTGGTCTGGAAGGAGGGCATGGCTCCAGCCTAACCACCCCACCCGACACCCGACGCTCCCTCAGATCCAGCCGCCCCCGAGGCGATGCTCCCTCAGATCCTGCCGCCCCCGAGTCGACGCTCCCTCAGATCCTGCCGCCCCCAGGACGACGCTCCCTCAGATCAAGCGCTTCCTACCGTGAAATTTTCGCCACACCTGAGGGAGCGTCACCAAAAAACCCGCCACGCCTGAGGGAGCATCACCCCAAAAACCCGCCACACCTGAGGGAGCGTCACCAAAGAGCCCCTTATCCCGTGTTGCGCAGGCCCGCCGCGACGCCGTTAACGGTGATCAGCATGGCCCGCTGCAGCCGCTCGTCGATCTCCCCGCCGGTCATCTCGGCGTCGGAGGACCCCGTGCCTGCCGCCCGTATGCGGCGCAGCAGCTCCACCTGCAGGTAGCTGATCGGGTCCAGGTACTGGTCCCGGATTTCCAGGGAGCGCTTAAGCCCGGGCTGGGCGTCCAGCAGCAGGTTCTCCCCGGTGAGGGCCCGGACCTCGGCCACGGTGAGGTCGAACTCGGCGCGGATGGCGTGGAAGATCCGGTGCAGTTTCTCCGGGACCAGGGTGGAGACGTAGTAGCCGGCGATGTCCATGTCCGTCTTGGCCAGCGTCATCTCCACATTGGAGAGCACGGAGCGGAAGAAGTGCCAGTGTTCCATCATCACGGCCAGCTGCTCGGTGTGGCCGGCCTCGCGGGCGGCCTTCAGCCCGGAGCCGACGCCGAACCAGCCGGGCACGATCTGCCGCGACTGGGTCCAGCCGAAGACCCACGGGATCGCCCGCAGCCCCTCCAGCCCGGCGCCGGAATCTGGGCGCTTGGATGGCCGCGAGCCGATGTTCAGCGAGCCGAGCTGCTCCACGGGGGTGGAGGCCACGAAGTAGGCCGGCAGGTCCGGGTCGTCGATCAGGCTGCGGTAGCGGGCGAACGCGGCGTCGGAGACGGTGTCCATGACGTGGCCGTAGCGCTCGCGCTGGTCCTTGGTGGTGCGCGGCGCCCGGTGCAGCGCGGACCCCTGCAGGACGGCGGCCAGGGAGAGTTCGAGATTCTCGCGGGCCAGTTCGGGCAGCGAGTACTTGTCCGCGATGACCTCGCCCTGCTCGGTGAACTTGATCTCGCCGTCGAGCACGCCGTTCGGCTGCGCCAGGATCGCGTCGTAGGTGGGACCGCCGCCGCGGCCCACGGACCCGCCGCGGCCGTGGAAGAGCCGCACCCGGACACCGTGCTTGGCGGCGACGTCGCGCAGTTTGCTCTGGGTCTTGTGGATTTCCCACTGGCTGGTGATGACGCCGGATTCCTTGTTGGAGTCCGAGTAGCCGAGCATGATTTCCTGCACGTCGCCGCGGAGCCGGACCAGCTCGCGGTAGGAGGAGTTGGAGAGCAGCGCGTCCACGATCTCGGCGGAGGCGCGGAGTTCCTCGACGGTTTCCAACAGCGGCGCGAAGCCCAGCTTGGCGTACGGCGCCTCGCCGAAGAGGCTCACCAGGCCGGCCTCGCGGGCCAGGACGGCCGCGGCGAGGACGTCGTCGGCGCCGCGGGTCATGGAGATGATGTAGGTTTCGACGACGTCGGGGCCGAAGGTGCGCAGCCCGCGGCGGATTTCGCGGAAGACGTCATAGGTGCCGTCCGCGGCGCCGTCGAGCTTGATCGGGTGGCCGGAGAGCGGCCGGCGGGAGGCCAGCTCGGCGCCGAGCACCTCCAGCCGCTGGGCCCGGCTCAGCTCGGCGTAGCGCACACCGGGTCCGCCCAGCCGGTCCATCAGCTGGCCGACGGCGTCGTGGTGGTGGTCGGCGTGTTCGCGGATGTCGAGGGTGGCCAGGTGCAGGCCGAAGGAGGCCGCGGCGCGCCGGACCCGGGCCAGGGCGCCGTCGGCGGCCAGCGCGCCCTGGTGGTTCCGCAGCGAGGTGTCCAGGAGCTCGAGCTCGGCCAGCAGTTCGGCGGTGGCGGCGTAATCGCGGCCGGGTTCGTGCGTGGACCCGGCGGCCACGCGGCGGCGGGTGTTCAGCAGCTTGGCCTTGATGCAGGTGAGCTTGAGCCGGTAGGGCTCCTGGGCGTTCAGCTCCAGCACGCGGCGGTCCAGGCCGGGCAGGTTCTTGAGGTCGACGTCGATCGAGTCCAGCAGCGCCTGGTCGGCGCCGGCCAGGGCGGTGGAGTTCGAGAGCATCGAGATCAGCCCGTCGATCAGCTCGATGCAGATCCGGACGGCGTGCTGGTTCTGGATCTGCAGGATCTCGCGGGTGACGGCGGCGGTGACATTGGGGTTGCCGTCCCGGTCCCCGCCGATCCAGGAGCCGAAGCGGACCGGCGCCGTGCCCACCGGCAGGGTCACGCCGTGCTCGGCCAGCAGGTCCGCGAAGTCGGACATCAGTTCCGGCATCGCATCCGTCAGGATCCCGGTCAGGTAGTAGATCGCGTTCCGTGCCTCGTCCACCGGGGTGGGCCGGACCTGGCGGAGCTCGTCGGTCTGCCACATCTGGTCGATCACCTCGGCGAGCTGCCGGTCCTGGCGGCGGCGGGCGGGGGTTCCCTCGGCGGTGGGCTGGGCCAGGATGTCCGAGAGCCGCCGGACCTTGTCCAGCACCGAGCGGCGGGAGGCCTCGGTGGGGTGGGCGGTGAAGATCGGCCGGAGGTCGAGGGCGTTGACCACGTCCTGCAGCACGCCGGTGCCGGCCTTCTCGGCGATCTCGGCGATCGTCTTGGCCAGCCAGCCGTCCTTTTCCTGGCGGTTGCGCAGCCCGCGGACCCGGTGGACCTGCTCGGCGGCGTTGACCAGGTGGAAATAGAAGGCGAAGGCGCGCACCAGGTCGGTGGCCTGGTCCAGCGGCAGGGAGCCGAGGAGTTCGCGGACCTGGGCGACGACGTCGTACGAGCTCCAGGGGCCGGTGGCGTCCGCGCCGCCCCGGGCGGCTTCCTTCGATTCCTTGGTCAGCAGCCGCACCTGCTCCACGAGGTCGAGGAGCTCGGGGCCGTGCTGGCGGACCAGGGATTCGCCCAGGAGCGTGGACACCCGGCGGACGTCGGCGCGCAGTTCGGCGGCGAGGTCGTCGGCCAGCTCGAGGCCGGAGGTCAGTGCAGTGTCAGCCATGGAAGCATCTTTCGAGGTTCGAGGTGGCTCGTACACTGCGCTGGATACTGTGAGCCGGGTTACCTCTGGGATGTTACCCGCCTCACGCGCCGCGTGGGGAATCGGTTCCGTCTATTGGGCCGGGGGTATCAGGCCGTCCGGCGCCTGACTTCGATCCGCCCCTCATTGATCCTGGTGTCATAGGCCGGCTGCGGCCGGGTAGCCGGGCCCCGGACCACGGTGCCGTCGGCCAGCCGGAATGTGCTGCCGTGCCAGGGGCAGACCACGCAACCGTTGTCGACCGTGCCCTTCTCCAGCGGCCCGCCGGCGTGGCTGCACACACTGTCGACGGCGAGTATCGCCGCGCCAGTCCGGCACAGGAGGACGGTGACCTTGCCCGCCTCGACCTTGCGCGACCCGCCCTCGGGGAGTTCGGCGTCGTCGAGCACCGGAGTCCACTTCGAGGGGCCGTTCCGGTCCGCGGTCCTGTTGACGTTGACCGCGTTGGCGAAGCTCAGGTGGCCGCCGAGGAACCCGCCAAAGGTCAGGACGCCCAGCCCCGCCAGGCCCAGGGCCGTCCCCGCGCCGCGGTTGCCCCGGAAGCGGGCGGCGCTGGAGCACGCGTAGAGACCCAGGGCCACGGTGTTCACCGCGGCATGGACCAGCCCCACCCGTCGCGGTTTTCCGGCCGTGTCCGACCAGTCGTTGAGGCCGGCCGCCGCCGTCGGAACGGCTGCGGCGATCCCCACGGTCACCAACAGGTCCGCAGCCGGTTCCATCTCCCTGCCACCCACGGTGTCCAGGAGGGACGCCATGGTCCACGCGCCGATCGGGATATCCGTGAGCAGGGGGTGCAGCGGGTGGCCTAGGACGGTGCCGCTGAGCAGGTTGCGGACGGCGCGGGGCTGCACAGCCTTGCCGACCAGGCCGGCGAGGGCGGACGCCGGACCATCCAGCCCGTCGAAGCGTTCGATGGCGGCGACGACGGAATCCATCGGGTTCATAACGGCTCCTCGGATGGCGGGCGAAGGACCGCACAGCACGGGAGGCTGCCGGTCGCCTGAGGCGGCCCGGCGCTGCCGGGCCGCCGGATGGACCCAGTGTTCCACCCGGGCCGCTTCAAGGCCCGGGACCTTTGGCCCCGGATCCCGCTGCGGGGACCTCCCGGGTCCCCGCCTCCCCGCGAGCCGTCCCTAGCGCGCGATCTTGAAGTTGAAGTCCGCGTTGCCCAGCGCTCCCCAGAGCCGCAGCCAGACCGGCAGCAGCATCTCGGTGCCGCGGGCGGTGGTGATGTCGCCGAGGTCGATGATGTCGCGGTGGCCCAGCTCGGCGAGCAGGCCGGAGACCTGGGCCTTGGCCTCGGCGTCGTTGCCGGAGACGAACACGGAGTGGTCGCCGCCTGCCACACTGGCGGGGTCCACCATCACGGAGGCGTTCATGGTGTTCAGCGTCTTGACCACCCGGGCCGCCGGGAAGGCGCGCTGCAGCTGCTCGCCGAGGCTGTCCGTGTTCACCGGGTTCAGCGACGGCGGGAAGCCCTGGGAGAAGTCCAGCGGGTTGGCGATGTCCATGATGACCTTGCCGGCCAGATTCTCCTCGCCGGCTGCGGTGAGGGCGGGGAGGGAGCCGGAGCCATTGGTGGCGTTGACGATCAGGTCCGCCCCGGCGGCGGCGTCGGCGAAGGTGGTCAGCCGGATGCCGGGGTGCTCGGCGTGCCACTGGGCGAAGGGGACGCCACCCATGGGGCCGGCCTCGGTACGGGCCAGGGTGGCTTCCGGGTCGCGGGTGCCGATGACGACGTCGTGGCCGAGCGCGACGAGGGCGGCGGCGACGGCGGGGCCGACGGTTCCGGTGCCGAAGACTGCGATGTTCATGGTGACCTCACTGGAGACGGGAATTCTTGGCAGACAGGTTTGTCTACCTCTTTCCGGGACGCTATCAGACAGATCTGTCTATGCACAAGAGCGCGCAGACAGACCGGTCTGTAGCATGGAGGTATGAGTCCAGCAGCAGCACCCGCCCCGGCCGCACCGCAGGCGGTCCGCACGCCCGCCGGCCAGGCGCGGGAGAGGATCCTGGCCACGGCCTTCCGGTTGTTCTACGCCCACGGCCTGCGGGCCGCGGGGATCGATACGATCATCGCCGAATCCGGCGTCGCCAAGGCCACGTTCTACAAGTACTTTCCTGCCAAGGACGACCTGATCCTGGCCTACCTGGAGCACGTGGACGGGGTCTGGTCCGGGCAGCTGCACGCCGCCGCCGAGGCCGCCGGACCGGAGCCGGCCCGCGAGCTGGTGGGCCTGTTCGACGCGCTCACCACGGCCTGCCGCCGCGACGGCTACCGCGGCTGCGCCTTCATCAACGCCGCCGCCGAGTCCCCCTCCGGCACCCGCGCGCACGAGCGGACAGTCGCACACAAGCAGTCCATCCTTGCCTGGATCACCGAGCTGGCCGAACGGGCCGGCGCCGGGAATCCGGAGGCCCTCGCCCGCAGCCTGACCCTGATCCTCGACGGCGGCCTGGCCAGCGGGGTGCTCGACGCCGACCCCGCCGCCGCGGCCGCCGCCAAGGCCACGGCCGAGCAGCTGGTGGCCGCCGCCGTCGCCGTCCCCCGCTGACCCGCCCCGCTCCCCACCCCTCCCCACCCACCCAACTAACTCGCAGTAGTTGGGCAGAAACCCCCGGAGATGACAATGACCCCCGCAGACGCGCAGAACGCCGACCCGCAGCTGGCCCGTTGGCGGCGGTTCCGCACCAACCGCGACGCCGCCCTGGCCACCGAATACGGCTGGCTGACCCTGACGTCGTTCCAGTGGCTCGCGGATGAGGCGTCCGCCCTTGAGCTGGTTCCGGGCCTCTGGTGGACGGACGGCACGACGGCGTTCCTCACCGCCGCGGCCTCGGACGGACTGACCCTGGTGGAGACCGGAGAGCCGGTGGACGGGACCATCAGCGCGGGTTTGGCCGACGAGGAATCCCTGATCTGGGTGCAGTTCGGCGGCGACGACGGCAAGCGGGTGCGGGTGGAGCTGGCCATGCGTGGCGGGAAGTACGCCATCCGGACCCGCGACTCCCGGTCCCCGGTGTTCACCGGCTTCGGCGGTGTCCCCACCTTCGGCTACCGGCCGGACCTTGTGGTCGAGGCGCGGTTCGAGCCGTACCCGGAGCCGGTGGACGTCCCGATCGGCACCGCGAACCCGCTGGTGGACGGGGTGCACCGCAGCGTCGGCGAACTCGTCTTCCGACTGCCCGGCAGCAACCCTGAGTACCGACTGCAGGCCGAGGAGGAGAAACTCGGGGCCCTGACGGTGACGTTCCACGACGAAACGAACGGCGACTCGACCGACGAGTGGCGCAAGGTCTCCACCGCCCGCCCAAGGCCGGACGGCAAAGTGGTCCTGGACTTCAACCGGGCCATCAACTACCCCAGCGCCTTCACCCCGTACGGCACCTGCCCTATGCCGGTGAAGAACAACAGCCTGGACTACCGGATCGAGGCCGGGGAACGGGTGCCTGACGGCGCCCCGGAGGACGCCGCCGGCAACTGAACGAGTGCCTTAGACGATCGCCGAGACCCCGGTGACGGCCCGGCCGGCGATCAGGGTGTTGATCTCGAAGGAGCCCTCATAGGTGTAGATCGCCTCGGCGTCGGCGAAGATCTTGGCCATCCGGTAGTCGGTGACTATTCCGTTGCCACCCAGCAGCGACCGCCCCATCGCCACCGTCTCCCGCATCCGGGCGCTGGCGTAGGACTTCGCGAGGGCCACCTGCGGCATGTCCGCGGCGCCGGCGTCCTCCAGCTGGGCAATCCGCACCATCATCCCGGTACTCGCCACCGCATTGCCCAGCATGGTCACCAGCTGCTGCTGAACCAGTTGGAATTTCGCCAGCGGCCGGCCGAACTGGCGGCGTTCGACGGCGTACTGCCGGGCGACGTCGAACGCGGCCAGCTGCTGGCCCACCGCCTGCCACGCCACCATGATCCGGGAGCCGCGCAGCAGCTCGTTGGTGTCCTCAAAGCTGCTGATGCCGGCGAAGCGGTCCGCTTCGGCCACCCGCACGTCGGTGAAGACGATGTCCGCGTTCTGCACGGTCCGCAGCGCGATCTTGTTCTCGATCCGGCTGCGGCTCACCCCGGGGAGGGTGGCGTCGACGATGAAGCCGCGGATGGCGCCGTCGGCCTCGTCGCGGGCCCAGACAAGCATGTAGTCGCAGAAGGTGCCGTTGCCGATCCAGCGCTTGGCGCCGTTGAGCACCCAGTAATCGCCCTCGTCCCCGCCGGAGACGCGCCGGGCGCTGGTTTCCATGCCGCCGGCGACGTCGGAGCCGTGGTTCGGTTCGGTCAGGGCGAAGGCGCCGGTGGTGCGCAGGCTGGCCGCGTCCGCCAGCAGCCGGGAACGCTGGTCCTCGGAACCGAACTCGTAGAGCGACTCGACGAACAGGTCGTGGTGCACCAGGAAGAAGGTGGCCAGGGAGGTGTCCGCCCGGGTGATCTCGGCGATGACGATCCCGGCGAAGAGGTTGCTGTAGCCGCGCTGGACCGGCGTGCTGAGCTCCAGGGCGGCGAGCTTGGGCAGGATGTGCGCGGGGAATTCGGCGCGGTTCCACCATTCCTCCGCATAGGGCGCCACCTCGCGGGCCAGGAAGCCGCGCAGTTCGGCCAGCTTGGCGCGTTCGACGTCGCTGAGCAGCGCCTCGTAGCCGAAGAAGTCCGCGCCGGGCAGGTCGCGAAGCTCGTCGGCGGCCCCGGAAGCGGCCACCTCCTGCGCCCGGCCCGCCTGCGCCTGCCCTCCTTGCACCCGGTCCATCGCGAGCGTCACTTCGGGCCCATCCGGATGGCGCCGTCCAGCCGGATGGTCTCGCCGTTGAGCATGGCGTTGTCCACGATGTGCGCGGCGAGGTTGGCGTACTCCGCGGGCCGGCCCAGCCGGGACGGGTGCGGCACCTGGTGGCCCAGGGAGTCCTGCGCCTCCTGCGGCAGCCCGGCCATCATGGGGGTCTCGAAGATGCCCGGCGCGATGGTCACCACGCGGATCAGTGAGCGCGCCAGTTCGCGGGCGATCGGCAGCGTCATGGCGGCGACGGCGCCCTTGGAGGCCGCATAGGCGGGCTGGCCGATCTGGCCGTCGAAGGCCGCGACGGAGGCGGTGTTGATGATGACGCCGCGTTCGGGGCCGCCGAGCTCCGTGGCCACCGGCTCGGTGGCGGCCATCGCGGCGGCGGCCAGCCGGATGACGTTGAAGGTGCCCACCAGATTGACCTGGATGACGCGGTTGAAGGCCTCCAGCGGCAGAACGCCGTCGCGGCCCAGGACCTTGCCCGGGGTGCCGATCCCCGCGCAGTTCACCACGATGCGCAGCGGGCCCAGCTCCGCGGCGGCGTCGACGGCTTCCTGCACCTGCTCCTCGTTGGTGACGTCCGCGGGCACGAACACGGCCCGGTTCCCGGCGGCACTTTCCATCCCGTTCAGTTCGGCGGCGAGGCCCTCCCCCGCGGCGCCGGGCAGGTCCACCAGGACCACCGAGGCCCCGGCGTCGAAGAGCCTGCGTGCGGTGGCGGCGCCCAGCCCGGACGCGCCGCCCGTGATCAGTGCGACGGTACCCAAGACGTCCATACATCCTCCTTGATGTGGAAACCCCTGCCCGGTCGCACAAGGCCGGCCGGGCCGCGGCGTCCGGAAACGTTAGTTAGTACACGTTAACTGGAATTGACACAGAGCGCACCCATTCGTGGAGATTCAGCGCCGCGGGCGCCCCCGCCACTACTCTGGGACCATGACCGCAGCCGCCGCCCATTCCCCTGCCCCGAACTGGTCTTTCCGCGCCGACGAAGCCGCGCGTTCGGTGACCCGGCTGTTCGGCCAGAGCCTCTTCTTCCTCCCCGGTACCCACATCGGCGCCATCGTCCGCCCCTCAAGCCGGCTGAAGAACCTCTCCCGGCCTTGGCACTACTGGTGGCAGGCGCATTACATGGACTGCCTGGTCGACGCCGGGCGGCGGGAACTCGGCGTCGCGGGCCACACCCCGGCGCACTTCGACGGCAAGAACCTGCCCAGCGCCGGCAAGCTGGCCTCCCGCCTGCTCAACGGCATCCGGGTGCGGAACCTCTTCACCGTGGTCAACAGCTACTACGACGACATGGCCTGGCTGGCCCTGGCCACCCGGCGGCTGGAACTCCTGGCCGAGGACGGCCGCAAGAGCGCCGGCCGCCGCCGCAACGCCCGCGTCCTCACCCGGCTGGGGGCACAGTTCGACGCCGCCTCCACCGACGACCTGGGCGGGGGCACCTTCTGGAGCAAGAAGCGGGACTTCAAGAACACCCCGGCGACCGGGCCGGTGGCGCTGCACTACGCCCGGACCGGCCAGGCGGCGCGGGCCCAGTCGCTGCTGGACTGGCTGGACGCCAAGCTGCTGGATCCGGAGCAGGGCCTCTACCGGGACGGCCTGCGGATTGTGCCGGAGGGGGAACCCCGGCTCGAAGAGGCCGTCTACACCTACAACCAGGGCCCGGTGCTGGGGGCCCTGCTGGAGCTCGGCGGCGAGGCGAACCTGGCACGGGCGCAGGAACTGATCACCGCGGTCCGCGAGCACCTGACCGTGGACGCACCCCTGCTGGGCCGCCGCGGCGAAGTAATCCGCGGCGAGGGAACGGGCGACGGCGGCCTCTTCAGCGGGATTCTGGTGCGCTACCTGGCCCTCGCCGCGGTGGACGAGCGGCTCCCGGAGGAGACCCGGGCGACGGCGGCGCGGCTGGTCACCGACACGGCGGAGGCCTTCTGGGAGGGCCGGCGCGTGGTCGGCGCGAACGAGCCGCTGGCCCGCAACGGCGCCCGGCTGGTCTTCTCCGCCCGGCCCGAGCTCCCCGCGCGCCGCACCTACCCGGCCGGCGCCGACGTCGAACTCTCCACCCAGCTGCAGGCCTGGATGGTCCTTGAAGCCGCGGCCTCGATCGCGCCCCGCCTGCCCGCGATCGTCGACGCCGCCGACGCGGAGCAGCCGGCGGAAGGACAGCCGGACGAGGGACAAACGGGCGAGGCGCGCCCGGACGTGCCCGCCGAACCCGATCCCGCCTCCGCCGCCGTCGACGCCACGGCCCCGCGGCAACACGAAACCAATTAAGTCACGCAATAGTTTCGTAATTCGTGTGATCTCCCTCACTTAAGGCGCTCTCGGCTTGGTTGCTTAGGTTTGGCTAACCTACAGTTTTTTGTAGTGAGCATGCCCTAACCTCCCGCTCACGGAGGCGGGTTCCTACGACCTTTTCCTTGCAGAAAGCAGCCCCATGAAGATCCGCAAGAACGCGCTGGCAGGCGTCGCCCTCGCCGCCACCGCCGCGCTCGGCCTCGCAGCCTGTGGCTCCGGTTCGTCCTCCTCCGGCAGCAGCGCCGGCGCCGACGGCAAGCCCTCCGGTGAGATCACGGTCTACAACGCCCAGCACGAATCCCTCACCAAGGAGTGGGTGGACGAGTTCACCGCCGAGACCGGCGTGAAGGTGACCCTCCGCCAGGGTTCGGACACCGAGATGTCCAACCAGATCATCCAGGAGGGCCAGGCCACCCGCGCCGACGTCTTCCTGACCGAGAACTCCCCGGCCATGGCCCAGGTGGAGAACGCCGGCCTCTTCGCCGACGTTGACCCGGCCACCATCGGCCAGGTCCCCGCCGAGTTCCGCCCGTCCACCAACAAGTGGACCGGCATCGCCGCCCGCTCCACCGTCCTGGTCTACGACAAGACCAAGATCAGCGAAGACAAGCTGCCCAAGTCCATGCTGGACCTGGCCAACCCGGAGTGGAAGGGCAAGTGGGCCGCGTCGCCGTCGGGCGCCGACTTCCAGGCAATCGTCTCCGCGCTGCTCGAGCTCAAGGGTGAGGCCGCCACGGAGGCCTGGCTCAAGGGCATGAAGGACAATTTCAAGGCCTACAAGGGCAACAGCACGGCCATGAAGGCCGTCAACGCCGGCGAGGTGGACGCCGCCCTGATCTACCACTACTACTACTACGGTGACCAGGCGAAGACCGGCGAGAACTCCAACAAGGTCACGCCGTACTTCTTCAAGAACCAGGACCCGGGCGCGTTCCTCTCCGTCTCCGGCGGCGGCGTGCTGAAGTCCTCGAAGAACGCCGGCGCGGCCCAGGCCTTCCTGAAGTTCATCACCGGGAAGAAGGGCCAGGAGATCCTGCAGAAGGGCACCTCCTTCGAGTACGCGATCGCCTCCGATGTGCCGTCGAACGACAAGCTGGTCCCGATCAAGGACCTGCAGGCACCCAAGGTCGATCCGGCCAAGCTCAACTCCGCCAAGGTCACCGATCTGATGACCAAGGCAGGACTGCTCTAAACCAGTGACCAAGACGCTGGCGGCTCCCGGGACCACCGGAAGCACGACGACGGCGGGCCGGGGCAAGCGCCCCCGCCCGCCGTTCGGCGTGTCCGTGGTGGCCATCCTGGCGGTCCTGATCGCCCTGTTCTCCCTCCTCCCCCTGGGCTACGTGGCGGTGATGACCGTCGCCACCGGCTGGGACACCGCTGTCAGCCTGATCTTCCGGGCGCGGGTGGGTGAGCTGCTGCTGAACACCGTGCTGCTGATGGTCTTCACCGTCCCGCTCTGCCTGGTGATCGGCGTCGGCGGGGCGTGGCTGGTGGAACGGACCACGCTTAAGGGCCGCCGGGGGTGGGCCGTGCTGCTGGCCGCTCCCCTGGCCATCCCGGCGTTCGTCAACAGCTACGCGTGGGTCTCCGCCGTCCCGTCGCTGGGCGGCCTGTGGTCCGGGGTCCTGATCGCCACGCTGTCCTACTTCCCGCTGGTCTATATTCCGGCCGCGGCCACCCTCAGCCGGCTGGACCCGGCGATCGAACAGTCCGCGGCCTCCCTGGGGCTGGGAGCGTGGCGGGCGTTCTTCCGGGTGGTGCTGCCGCAGCTGAGAATCGCGATGACCGGCGGGGCGCTGCTGGTGGCGCTGCACCTGCTGGCCGAATACGGGGCGTTCGCGATGATCCGGTTCGACACCTTCACCACCGCGATCATGGTCCAGTACCAGTCCACCTTCAACGGGGCCGCCGGCAACATGCTGGCCAGCGTGCTGGTGTTCTTCTGCCTGATCCTGCTGCTGGTGGAGGTCCGCGGCCGCGGCACCGCACGCTACGCCCGGGTGGGTTCCGGGGCCCAGGCGAGGGCCCTGCGGCTGCCGCTGCGCTTCTACCAGGCACCTGCCCAGCTGTTCCTGCTGGCCGTCACCGCGCTGGCGTTCGGCCTGCCGCTGACGTTCGTGGTGCGCTGGATCGTCGCCGGCGGCGCGGACATCTGGTCCGCCGAGGAGTTCCTGCCCGCGCTGCTACAGACCCTGGGCTACGGGCTCGCCGGGGCCGCCGCCACCACCGTCGTCGCGTTCCCGATGGCCTACATTGCGGTGCGCCGGCCCAGCTGGTTCAGCAAGGCCCTGGAGCTCTCGAACTACGTCACCAGCTCGATGCCCGGAATCGTCGTCGGCCTGGCCTTCGTGACCGTCAGCATCCGGGTGGCGCCGGACCTGTACCAGACCACCACGCTGCTGATCGCCGCCTACGTCCTGTTGTTCCTGCCGCGGGCGCTGGTGAACCTGCGCTCCGGGCTGGCCCAGGCACCCAAGGAACTGGACGAGGCCGCCCAGGCCCTGGGCAAGCCGCCGCTGCTGGCGTTCCTGCGCGTCACCTTGCGGCTGACCGCCCCGGCGGCGGCCGGCGGTGCGGCGCTGGTGTTCCTGGCGATCGTGAACGAATTGACGGCCACGCTGCTGCTCTCCCCGAACGGCACGCGCACCCTGGCCACCGAATTCTGGAGCAAGAGCAGCGAGATCGACTACGCCGGCGCCGCACCGTATGCGCTGCTGATGATCCTGCTCTCCGCCCCGATGACCTACCTCCTCTTCCAGCAGTCCAAGAAAGCAGCGGGACAGTGACCGAACAACACCCCTCCCGGCTTCCGGAACCCCGGATCGCCGCCTCCGTGGCCCCCAGCACCAACAGCCACCTGGAGGTCGCGGCCGTGACCAAGAACTTCGGCTCGCAGGCCGTGCTCAAGGGCGTCAACCTCTCCGTCGCCCGCGGCGGCACGACGGCGATTGTGGGCCCGTCGGGGTCCGGCAAGACCACGCTGCTGCGGCTGATCGCCGGGTTCGAGCACCCGGACACCGGCAGCATCTCCCTGGGCGGGCAGAAAGTGGCCGGCGACGGCGTCTGGGTACCCGCGCACAAGCGCCAGGTGGGCTACGTGGCGCAGGACGGCGCGCTCTTCCCGCACCTGACCGTGGGCCAGAACGTGGCGTTCGGGCTCGACGCCGGCAAGCTCCCGGGCGGGCACCGCGGCGTCAAGGCGCGGGTGGCCGAGCTGCTGGAGATGGTGGCGCTGGACCCGGCCATGGCCAGGCGCCGGCCGCACCAGCTCTCCGGCGGCCAGCAGCAGCGCGTGGCGCTGGCCCGCGCTCTGGCCCGCGAACCGGAACTGATGCTCCTGGACGAGCCGTTCTCCGCCCTCGACGCCGGCCTGCGGGTGGCCACCCGCCGCACCGTGGGCAAGGTCCTCCAGGACGCCGGGGTCACCACCATCTTGGTCACCCACGACCAGGCCGAGGCGCTCTCCTTCGCGGACCAGGTGGCCGTGATGCGCGGCGGCAAGCTCGCCCAGATCGGCAACCCGTTCGTGGTCTACACCCGCCCCGCGGACCGGGCGACGGCGGAGTTCCTGGGCGACGCCGTGATCCTGGACGCCTGGATGGAGGGGTCCCTGGCCACCTGCTCGCTCGGCGGCATCCCGGTCCGCCGCCCGCCGGCGCAAGGCCGGGTCCAGCTGATGCTGCGGCCCGAACAGATCCGGATTGCCGAGGACGGACCCATCCGCGGCACCGTGGTGGACACCGACTATTTCGGCCCCGAAACCACGGTCCGGCTCCAGCTCCCGGTCCCGGCGAAGCTGGCCGAGGGCGACGTGGCGGACCACCGCTACCCCGGCGGCGGCGAAATCATCACCATCCGGCACTGGAACGCCTCGATCGCCCGTCCCGGTACCGAGCTGTGCCTGCGTGTGGTGGGCGAGGCCGTGGCCTTCCCGGTCGAGGACACCCCGCAGGCCTAGGACCCTCCCGGGACCTCCGGGTCCTAGGCTGGTCGGATGAGCGTACAACCGGCCCTGCACCGCCAGCACTGTTCCGTGGCCGCCCCCACCCAGCTCTGGCTGGACGCCGAGGGCCGGCTGGCCGACGGCGGCGGCTGGTTCACCGGCCTGCTCCACGGGGACACCCGGATGCTTAGCCGGGCCGAGACCACGGTCAACGGCTTCGCCCCGGAACCGGCCACGGTGGAGCCGGCGCCCGGCGGGGTGCTTACCGTGCGCGGCCTGGTCCGCGGCATCGAGGGCCCCACCGAGGATCCCGCCGTCGAGCTCGTCCAGACCTGGACCGTGACCCCCGGCGCCGTCCGCGTCTCGCTCCGGCTGGCCACCTCGCTGCCGCAGCTGGACGCCGAGGTCCGGGTCCGGCTGGCGGCCGACTTCACGGACATGGCCGCCATCCGGCTGGGCCGCTTCCGCGAGCCGCTGGAGCCCGTGTCCGCGGATGGGTCCTCGCTGCGGTGGGCCGAGGAGGGCAAGACCCTGACCGTCGCCGCGCCGGACCGGGTGGAGGACGGTTGCCTGGTCTGGCGCGGCACCGCGTCCGCCGGGCGCCCGATGGAGGCCGAGTGGCAGGCCACCCTGACCGACACCGGCGACGCCGTCGTCCCCGCGCACGTCCCGGCGGCCCGGTCCGTCCGCGACCGCCCGGCCGGGCCGTTGGGCGCCCTGCTGGATAACTCGCTCGACGAGCTGGACGGGCTGCGGCTGGCCACCCGCACGGCCCCGGACGCCCCGTTCCTCGCCGCCGGCGCCCCCTGGTACTTCACCCTGTTCGGCCGGGACTCGCTCTGGGCCGCGCGGCTGCTGCTGCCCTTGGACGCGGCCCTCGCCGCGGGCACCCTGCGTGCCCTCGCCGCCTACCAGGGCACGAAGACGGACCCCGCCGCGGCGGAGGAGCCCGGCAAGATCCTGCACGAGTTGCGGGCCAAGGAACTGATTCTCGAGAGCCAGGCGCTGCGGCTGCCACCGGTGTACTTCGGCGCCGTGGACTCCACGCCGCTGTGGCTGTGCCTGCTCGGCGAGCTCGGCCGCGCCGGCACCGACGACGCCGCGGTCCGCTCCCTCCTGCCCAACGCCGTGCGCGCCGCGGACTGGCTGCTGGCGGCCGGGGCTGCGGGGCGGGACGCCGGCAACGGCGGGTTCCTCAGCTACCAGGACACCTCCGGCCACGGGCTGAGCAACCAGGGCTGGAAGGACTCCCGCGACGCCATGCAGTTCCGCGACGGGCGCCAGGCGGACGGGCCGATCGCCCTCGCCGAGGTCCAGGGCTACGCCTACCAGGCCGCCCTGGAGGCCGCGGACCTCTTCGACGCCTACGGCGAACCGGGCGCCGCGGAGCTGCGGGACCTCGCGGCGGGGCTCAGGGATGCCTTCCGCGAGCGCTTTTGGGTGGAGGACGACGGCGGCCGGTTCCCCGCCATGGCACTGGACGGCCACGGCACCCCGCTGGATGTTCCCGGCTCGAACATGGGCCACCTGCTCGGCACCGGGATCCTCGACCCCGCCGAGTCCCGGCTGGTGGCGGACCGGCTGCTGAGCCCGGAGCTGTTCTCCGGTTACGGCCTGCACACCCTCTCCCGCCGGGCCACCGGGTTCTGGCCGTTCAGCTACCACTGCGGATCGGTCTGGAGCCACGACACGGCCATTGCGGTGCGCGGACTCCTGGCCGAGGGATTCACCGAGGAGGCGCGGGTGCTGGCCGAGGGGCTGCTGGCGGCGTCCGCGGCCTTCGGCCACCGCCTCCCGGAGCTCTTCGCCGGCGTGAGTGCGGCGGAGTCGGGCACGGCGGTGCCGTATCCGGCCTCGTGCCACCCGCAGGCGTGGTCCTCGGCCTCGGCAGTGGTCCTGGCGCAGGCCCTCGGGGTGGCCTTCTAGGCGTCCGGCGACGTGCGCCGGGCGCTGCGGAGCCCGTCGACCAGGACCGCGACGCCGGCGAGCGCCACCGCCAGGCCCAGAGAGGCCACCACGTCGGTCAGCCAGTGGTAGCCCAGGTAGAGCCGGCTGAAGCCGACCACCAGCGTTCCCAGCACGGCACCGGCCAAGGCCAGGGCCGCCGTCGAACGCCGTGCCGGGCGGGCGGCCGCGCTGCCGAGCAGCAGGTACCCGAGGACCAGCAGGAACACCCCAGCGCCGAGCGTGTGGCCGGAGGGGAAGGACAGCGCGTCGTCCGGGCCCATCAGGAAGTCAGAGGCGGACGGCCGGGCGCGGGAGACCATCTGCTTGACCAGGGTGGTGGCACCGGCCGCGGCCAGCACCGCCGCCAGGAACAGCCCTGGCCGCCAGAGTTCGCGCCGGAGCAGGGCCCAGCCGAGGGCCAGCAGGCCGCCAATCACCGTGAGGACGGCCGGCGCGGTGACGGTGCTGACCGCCGTGAGGACGGCGGTGGCCAGCGGGGACCGGTGGTCCACCAGGGCGTCGTGGATCCCGCCGTCGAATACGGCCAGCCCGGAGTTGGTCTGGATGCTGGCCACCATCAGCCAGAAGACGGCCTCCCCGGCCACCAGCAGGGCCGCCGCGGAGAAGAACACCGTCCGCTGCGAGGGCGGGGTCCGGAGGGCTCCGCGCTGCTGCTGGCGTTCGGTAATAGGCACTGGTCCACCTTGCCACATCCGGCTGTCCGCCCTCCGTGCGGTTACCGGGAACTCCCCGGGCCCGAATCCTCCGGGTCTTGGTTCGCAGGGCGCTGATTCTCCGGGCGCTGGTTCTCCGGGCGCTGATTCTCCGGGCCGCGGGGTTTGCGTGCCTGCGGGTGCGGGGTCTCGTGGCGGGCCAGCATCTCGACGAACCCGGCGATCTTCCGCTCCCGGGTTGCGGCCTGCTTCACGGCGTTGGTCCGGTAGATCAGCGCGTACCGGTTGACGGAGGTGAGGACCTCGAACATGGCCTGCGCCCGAGGGTCCGCCGCGATCGCCGCGGCAAGGTCCGCCGGCATCTCGGCGGTCGCCTGCCCCTCGTAGGCGGCCTCCCAGCGGCCGTCCGCCTTGGCGCTCTCGACGGCGGCCCGGCCCGCGGGGGCCATCCGCCCCTCCGCCTCGAGCCGCGCGATCCGGTCCACGTTCCGGGCCGACCACACACTCTTCGGACCCCGGCGGGTCATCCGCTGGAACGAGCTCTCCTCGTCCCGGCGCCGGCCCTGCCCGTCGATCCAGCCGAAGCAGAGGGCCTCCTGCAGGGCGGCCTCGTAGTCCAGCTCGGTGACCGAGCCGCCCTTCTTGTGCAGCACCAGCCACACGCCGGGGCTGGTCCCGTGGTGCTCCTGCAGCCATGCCCGCCACGCGGCGGCGTCCTTCACCAGCAGTTCCATCAGCTCAACAGCCATGGCACTATTGTGCTCCCGGCCCACACCCACGAGGGAGACCCCATGCTGCGCGTCCGTCCCATCCACTACACCTCCCGCATGGACGAGTGGGAGCGGCTGCTGACCGCGCTTGGCCTGGTCAAGACGGTGGACGACGCCACCTGGCGCGAGTTCGACGCCGGGTCCGGCCGCCTGGCGCTGCATTTCGCCGAGGCCGGCTCCGCGGAGGACGGCAGCACCGATTTCGGCGTCGAGGTCGGGGACCTGGCCGAATTCGCCCGCCGCACGGCGGAGTCCGCCGGCACCGCCGGGGCTCCCGACGGTCCCGGCCAGGGCACCCGGGCGGATGTCCTCGACGCCGAGCACGGCTCCACCTGCAAGATCACCGCCGCCGACGGGTTCAGCTTCCTGGCCGACGCCGCGGTCCGCGCGGCCGACGGCGGCTGGGGCGGCGCGCCGGACGCCGACCCGGACCTCGCCGTCGTCGGCCTCTGGTTCGCCGCGGATCCCGCCGTCGCCGCCCGCACGCTGCGGGACATCGGCGCCCGCCCGCGCCCTGTCCCCGGCACCGGGGCCGCCACCGGCAGCGCGGAGGAAGCCGAGTCCTTTACCGCCAAGAACGGCGGGATCCTGATGATCGGGACGGGCGCACCGGGTGCGGGACAGGCTGCGGCGGGGCTCGCGTTCGAGTACGCCGGCGACCTCGGCGAACTGCGCCGCCGGCTTGAGAGTGCCGGGGAGGATGCGGCCCTGGTGGAGGAGTCCCCGGTCCCGCTGCTGCACCTGGCCAACCCGGACGCGGAGGCCGGGGCCTCGCATGCCCACCCGCTCTGGATCTCCCGGGCCCCGGCGGCGGACTGACCCGGTCCACCACGTCCGTCCAGCCCGGATGGGGTAGAACTTAAGCATGAACGTGCGCACCCCCGACCCGAATCCCGGCTGGCTCTCCGACGACGACCTCTTCGAGGCCAGGGGCCGGTTGCCGATGGTCTACGTCGAGGCCGTGCCGGTCCGGCTGGACCCGCTCGGGTTCGTGAACGAGGTGGGCACGCTGCTGCAGGCCGACGAGGACGGCACCATGGTCCGCTCCCTGGTCTCCGGCCGCGTCCTGTACCGCGAAACCATCCGCGCCGCACTGCTGCGGCACATGGAAAAGGACCTCGGCCCGCTGGCGTTCCCGCAGCTGCCGGTCAGCCCCGTGCCGTTCACCGTGGCCGAATACTTCCCCTCCCCCTCCCACACCGGCTACACGGACGACCGGCAGCACGCCGTCGCCCTGGCTTACGTCATCCCGGTCACCGGCGAGTGCTCCCCGCGCCAGGACGCGCTCGAACTGACCTGGATGACCCCGGATGAGGTGCTCCGCTCCGACGTCCAGCTTGAGTTCAGCGGCGGCCGCGGCGCCCTGATCCGCCAGGCCCTGGCGTTCGCCGGCGTCGGCCACTAGCTTCCGCGGCGCCGAGGCCCAGCCGTCCCGCGTCCCCGATCCGGCGCGCCGGTCTTTGTAGACTGGTGGGCGGACCGAAAAGAATTTGAGGACTCCAGATGACCCACCCCACAGCTTCCGTGAACTATGGAGAACGGCAGGCGGGATCTCTGCGGACCGGGGATCTGCTGCTCCTGCCCGACGCGACGCGCACCGCCGAAATCGCCAGCGTCGCCGTCGATAACGACGACTTCGGCACCCCCGCCCTGGTGCGGGCCACCCTCACCGGCGGCGGCGTGCTCAGCATCGCGGCCGGGTCCACGGTGCTGATCCAGGAACCGGAATCCTCGGGAGGATCAACCGCGTCGGCCGGCGATTCCCCCGCCGACATTCCTTCAGCTCCCGGTGCGGCGGAGTCCGTCTCCGCGGCCGACGCCGGCGCCCCCGCGCAGGCCGACGGCCTCGAGTCCCTGCCCGCCGTCGTCGTGCCCCCGCCGCCCGCTTCGCCGCCCGCCGTCGTCGGCCCCAGCGAAGCGGACCTGGCCCTGATCCCCACCGCCGAGGGCACGCCCGAATCCGTCGTGGAGGCCGCCGCCGCGGCGCATCCCAAGGATGCCGGGGTGCTGTTGCTCAGCGACCGGCTGGCCAAGGGCATCAATACCAAGTCCGGCAGCTGCCTCAAGGACCTCAGCGACCTGGCCCACGAGCTCTTCGTGGTCCTCGGCGACGCGGAGCACGCCCTGGCCGTCGCGGACCTGCTCACCGTGCTGCCGTTCGACGGCAACCCGGGCCGCTGGGCCTCCGTGGAGGCCGCCCTGGCGCTGGCCAGCTATATCTGCCGGCAGCGCGGCGACGACGAACGCGCCGCCGTGTACGAGAAGTTCCTCCGTGCCCCCGACGCCATGGAAACGGACCCGTTCAAGGCCCGGATCAACGCCAAGGTCCGGCAGCGGTCGTTGAACGAGCCGAACCTGTACGACAAGGAAATCTTCCGCGCCATCGACAACTCCAACCGGGACGCCGAGCGGGAATGGCGCCTGCTGCGGCTCGAGGCCCTGCTGTTCCTGCGCGCCCACGGCGGATCCCAGACCATCGGGGGCGCCGAACTGGAACGCCGGATCACCAACGAACTGGATTTCGTCCGCGGCTGATCACCGGCACTTCGTCCGGCCCGGCCCTACCCGCGGGGATGGGGTCGGAGTACATTCGGGCCCATGACGAACAATCTGTCCGTGGTGATCAACGCCGACGCGCAGCAGGTCTGGACCATGCTGCGGGAACCCGCGAAGGTGGCCCAGTGGCACGGCTGGGAGGCCGAGGACCAGGCGGCGGAGATCAACGCCATCTACTTCGGTCCCAAGGTCATCGAAAGCGCGGACCACACCTCCCTGGTGGTCGACGGCGGTGACATCTTCACCCTCAAACCCGTCCCCGGCGGCACCGAGGTCAGCATCACCCGCGCCGCCGTGGACCACAACTCCGAGTGGGCGGCCTGGTACGAGGACATCACCCAGGGCTGGTTGACCTTCCTGCACCAGCTCCGTTTCGCCCTCGAACGCCATCCAAACGGCCTCCGGAGGACGCTGTTCTTCGCCGTCCCGGGCACCGCGGGCTCGGTGATCGACAAGCTCGGCGTGGGCGATGTCCCGGCCGCCGGCGAGCCGTACTCCGTGACCCTGGCCACCGGGGAAGCGGTTTCGGGCAAGGTCTGGTTCCGCAGCAACCACCAGGTGGGCCTGACCGTCCAGGGCTACGCCGAGCACGGCGAGGGCCTGGTGATCATCGCAGACCAGCCCGCCATCCCCGAGCTCCGGCCCGACGGCGGATCCCTGGTGATCGTGTCCACATACGGGCTCGGCGCGCACCGGCTTGAGGAGATCCGCGCAGGATGGGATTCCTGGCGCGCGGCGAAC
This sequence comes from Arthrobacter sp. YD4, assembly GCF_030410515.1. Lineage (GTDB taxonomy): Bacteria > Actinomycetota > Actinomycetes > Actinomycetales > Micrococcaceae > Arthrobacter. The sequence goes on from NZ_JAUHHD010000002.1 coordinate 237,078, forward strand.
TACCCCTCCACCGACCCCGTCGCCTGAGGCGGAGCACCCGGGGCGGCGCACCTGGGAGGCGCACCCAGCGCGCCCGGGGCCACCCTCCCTGAGGTGGGGCTTCGGCGCGGCAACTGGCAAACTTGAACGGTGCCTGCGAATCCTGAAACCAACCCCTCCTCCGCCCTGCCCGCCAAGCAGTCCGACTTCTCCTTCCGGGTGGGCAAGCGCCTGAGTGAGACCTGCTCGCCGTCGCCGGAGCAGGTGGCGGAGAACGGCGGGGCCTTCCTGGGCCGCACCGGCACCATCAGCACCCCGCACGGCGAGATCCAGACGCCCGCGTTCATCGCCGTCGGCACCAAGGCCACGGTCAAGGCCGTGCTGCCCGAAGCCGTCGCGGACCTCGGAGCGCAGGCCGTCCTCGCCAACGCCTACCACCTCTACCTGCAGCCCGGCGCGGACATCCTGGACGAGGCCGGCGGCCTGGGTGCCTTCATGAACTGGCAGGGGCCCACGTTCACCGACTCCGGCGGGTTCCAGGTGATGAGCCTGGGGTCCGGTTTCAAGAAGGTCATCGACATGAAGTCGGTGGACCACTCCGGCCCGGACGACGCCGTCGCCCCCGGCAAGGAACGCCTGGCCCACGTGGACGAGGAGGGCGTGTGGTTCAAGAGCCACCTCAACGGCGACAAGCACCGGTTCAGCCCCGAGATCTCCATGAATGTCCAGCACCAGATCGGCGCGGACATCATGTTCGCCTTCGACGAGCTGACCACCCTGCAGAACTCCCGCGGTTACCAGGAGGAATCCCTGGAACGCACCCGCCGCTGGGCCGAACGCTGCATCACCGAGCACTTCCGGCTCACCGGGGAACGCACCGGCAAGCCGTACCAGGCGCTGTTCGGCGTCATCCAGGGCGCCCAGTACGAGGACCTGCGCCGCAAGGCCTGCCGGGACCTGGGCGCAATGAACTTCGACGGCTTCGGCATCGGCGGGGCGCTGGAGAAGGAGAACCTGGGCACGATCGTGCGCTGGTGCAACGAGGAACTGCCCGAAGACAAGCCTCGGCACCTGCTGGGCATCTCCGAACCGGACGACATCTTCACCGCGATCGAGAACGGCGCAGACACCTTCGACTGCGTCTCCCCCACCCGGGTGGCCCGCAATTCCGCGTTCTACCACCCGGACGGCCGCTTCAACCTCTCCGGCGCCAAGTACAAGCGCGACTTCGGGCCGCTCCAGGAGGGCTGCGACTGCTACGCCTGCCAGAACTACTCCCGGGCCTACATCCACCACTTGTTCAAGTCCAAGGAGATGCTCTCCGCCACGCTGATCTCGATCCACAACGAGCGCTTCGTGGTGAAGATGGTCGACGACGCCCGGCTCGCCATCGAGGACGGCAGCTTCTTCGAGTTCAAGGCCGAGACCCTGCGCCGGTACTACTCCTAGGACCGTCGGGTAGGCTGACCCGATGTTCATCGAGATTCCTGCCGCAGACGGCACAGCAGAGGCCATCGTCGCCCGCCCCACCACCGGTGAGGGCCCGTTCCCGGGCGTCATTTTCTACATGGACGCCTTCGGCCTCCGCCCGCGCATCCAGGAGATGGCGCAGCGGATCGCCGACTGGGGCTACGTGGTCCTGGCCCCGAACGTCTTCTACCGCGAGGGCACGGCCACGGAGCTGGCACCGGCCGGCGACATGAGCACCCCGGAGGGCCGCGAGGCCGCCGGAGCAGCCGCGTTCCCGCGCGTCGGCCGCCTCACCAGCGACAAGGCCGTCCCGGACATCGACGCCTGGGTCCGTGATCTTCGCGAGCTCGACGGCGTCGCCGAGGGACCGATCGGCGTCACCGGCTACTGCATGGGCGCCCGCCTCGCGGTCCGCACCGCCAACGCCCACCCGGACCAGGTCGCGGCCTGCGGCGGTTTCCACGGCGGCGGCCTCGCCACGGACGAGCCGGACAGCCCGCACCTGGGCCTGGAGAACGCGCGGGCCACCTTCGTCTTCGGCCACGCGGATAAGGACCGGAGCATGGACACCGACGCCGTCGCCCGGCTGGGTGAGGCGCTGAACGCCGCCGGCCTAACCGCGAGCAACAAAATCTACGAGGGCGCCCCGCACGGCTACTCAATGGCGGACACCTCCGCCTTCCACCCCGAGGCCACCGAGCGGCACTTCCGCGAACTCCGGGAGCTGCTGGACTCAACCCTCAAGGGCTAGGGCGCAGGGCCGGGTCTAGGGCTAGGAACCCGGGTCCCTCCGGCGTCGTTCCCTGCCCTTCCCTTCCCCGGCCTCCCCTGCCCGCCCATTTCGACGGTTCCCTGCCACCTAGACGCTCCTGAACGTCTACCCGGCGGGGAACCGTCGAAGCGGCGGGTATCCACATAACCACGGTGAGCCCTGGCTGACACGGGATGCCTTACCGAAGCTGGTGGCATGGCCCCAACACTTCCGCCGACACCGGACCTGTGGCGCACGGACCATCTCCTTGCCGCCGGATTTACGTCCCGCACCATCGCCCGGCTGGTGCAGGATGGCAGTCTCGTCCGGGTGCGCCGCGGCTGCTATGCCCGTGGCGACTGGTGGCGGGCCCTCAACGGCACCGCCCGGCGTCGTCAACTGGTCTTCGCCCACGCGTTGGGGACACTGACGACGTCGGCGGGCGCCTTCGCCTACAGCCACCTGTCCGCTGCCGCCCTCCACGGCCTGAACCTGTGGAAGGCCGAGCAGCGCGTCCATCTCACCCAGGCGGGCACACCGTCCCCGGTCTCCCATGGGCGCGACGTCGCCGCCCATACCGGCGCCCTGTCCAGCGGTGATCTGTGTTTCGTGGCGGGGTTGCCCTGCACGTCGCTGGAACGCACGGTGGTGGACTGTTGCCGGATGTTCTCCGTGCAGCAGTCCGTCATCCTGGTCGACCACGCCGCCCGGCTTGGCGCCGACATGGACCTGCTGCGATCCATGTGCGCAGGGCTCGCCGGGCGAAACGGCGTGCAGGCACTGCGCCGCGCCCTGCAATTGGCTGACCCAAGGGCCGAGTCGGCCGGCGAAAGCCTGACCCGGGAGTTGTTGGACCGCTTGGGGATCGAGCCGCCCGAGCTGCAATATGTCGTGCGCACGCCGCTGGGCGAGCACCGGATGGACTTTGCCTGGCCGGAGCTCCGGGTGGCTCTGGAGTTCGACGGGCGGGCAAAGTACTTCGACTACGGTCCGGTGGCGGACGCCGTCTTTGCCGAGCGGCGGCGCGAGAAGGCCCTGATGGAGCAGGGCTGGACCTTCCTAAGGATCGAGTGGAAAGACCTGTTTAACGAGGTGGAATTCAAATACCGGGTCCTGCGCGCCCTCGGCAAGGCCAGGGAGGGTGCCGCGAACCCGCTTCGACGGTTCCGCGCCGGATAGACGCTTCCGCCCATCGGTCCGGCGGCTAACCGTCGAAACGGGGGCCAGAACGACTTATTGAACATGTTCAAATAAACTGCGATACTTTCTGAACACGTTCAGAAATGGGGAATCATGGCGGCGAAGAGCGAACAGACCCGGCAGCGTGTGGCCGAGACCGCGTTGCGGATGTTCCGTGAGATCGGTTTCGAGCAGACCACCATGCGCGCCATCGCGGCTGAAGCCGGAGTGTCGGTCGGAAACGCCTATTACTACTTCGCCTCAAAGGATGAACTCGTCCAGGAGCTTTACCAGCGGATCCAGGCCGACCACGCCGCCCGGGCGGCGGAGGCCCTCGACGGGATCCACGACCTTCGCGACCGGCTCAAGGCCACCTTGCATGCCGGACTGGACACCATGGCGCCCTACCATCGCTTCGGCGCCGAATTCATCGCCACCGCAATCCGCCCCACGTCCCCGACCAACCCCTTCAACCCGGCCTCGTCCGATGCCCGAAAGGCAGCGCAGCAGATCTTCGTCGACGTCGTCGAGGGAGCCACACCCGCGCCGCCGCGCCGCCTGCGCTCCGAACTGCCCGGCCTGCTCTGGATGGCCTACATGGGAGTCACCCTGTTCTGGGTCTACGACACCTCGGAGGGCCAACGCAGGACCCGGATTCTGGTGGACGGCATCGCCCCGCTGGTGGCCCGGGGGGTCTCACTGGCCCGCATCCCCGGAGTGGGAAAGATCCTGGACGACGCGATGAGCCTCGCCCGCGCGCTCCGCACCGACTGACGCACCATCACCGAATCGGGGGATTCATGGAGAACACGACAGTAGTCATCGCCGGGGCATCCGGTTTCATCGGGACCTACGTCTCCCGTCGCTTCGCCGAGGACGGGTGGAACGTCAGGACCATTGGCCGGTCCCAGCGAGCGTCGGCGGCGTGGGGCGACAACGCCGCAATCACGACGGCGCTGGAAGGGGCCGACCTGCTGGTCAACCTCGCCGGACGCACGGTGGACTGCCGGTACAACCGCCGCAACCGGGCCGAGATCCTTGAGTCCCGGGTCTCCACCACGGGCGCCCTGGGAAGAGCTCTTTCCCGGTGTTCCGCTCCCCCGCGGACCTGGCTCAACGCCAGTACCGGCACCATCTACCGTGACGCCCGCGACCGGCCACAAACCGAAGACGACGGCGAGCTCGGCGAGGGATTCTCCGTCAACGTGGCCCGCGCCTGGGAAGCGGCCCTGGCGGAATCCCCCGCGCCGGTGACCCGGAAGGTGGCCCTCCGAATCGCCATTGTCCTTGGCCCGGGCGGCGGCGTGATGCGGCCGTTCGCAGCTCTGGCCCGGCTGGGTCTCGGCGGCCGCATGGGCGCCGGCGCCCAGAAGTTCAGCTGGATCCACGTCGAGGACCTGTACCGGACCATCCGCTTCCTCCACATCCGGAAAGAGCTGGAAGGGCCGGTCAATGTTGCCGCGCCGGCCGCCGTCAGCAACCGTGAGCTGATGCGGTCGGTGCGCCGCGCCTACAGGATGCCCCTGGGGCTGCCCACGCCCGCCTGGCTGCTGAAGGTTGGCGCGATCGTCATCCGCACCGAAACCGAGCTGGTCCTGAAAAGCCGGTGGGTCGAGCCCCGCAAGCTCCTCGACGCGGGCTTCACCTACCGCTACCCGACACTCGATGGGGCCCTGAACGCCAGCCGCGGACGTCAGGGATGAACCGCCCGATCCGAGTGGAATTGGTCCCGAGTGCCGTCTGGGTCGGGATTCTGGTCACCCACGTCGCCTTTTGCCTAGTCTTCAGCCTGGAGACTCTGTTCCTGCCGCCGTCAGCACTCGACGCAGGGTCCCTTTTCCTTGCCGCAATGATGTTTGGGGCCATACCCGCCGTCGTCGTTGGCTGGGCGCTAGGCCACCCCTTGGGCGTCTTCCTCGAGCCGGTTCGGAACCAGTGGTGGCATGTGGGCGCCTTTGCCGTGCTCGGCGGAATCATCACAATGCCGTTTGGCGTCTTCGAAGACCCGCCCATGCCTCTGGCCACGATCGCGATGGTCCCCGCGGCGGCCCTGGGCCGGTTCAGCGTTTGGCGCCTGGCCCGCATCAGGAACGACGACGGCGCGGCGCCGGCTCTAGGGGTCTGATCCCGCAGCCGGCTCCGCGCCGTCGTCGTACTTATCCGACTCTTAGCCGGGGCGAACCCTCGGCCGCACTTTGCCCGTTTCGACGGTCTACCGCCGCGGGGTGTCCAGGACGCCGTCGTCGTCCCGCCCCGGCGAGGCGGCAACGCCCGCGCCCACGGCCGCCGGCTGGTCCCAAGCGTGGCCCTGTTCGTGGTCCAGGTGCGTGGACTTCTTGTTCTTCAGCGCGAAGATGTATACCAGCAGCGAGATCGCGATGGCCACCGTGACGTAGGTGAAGAACAGGTCTTCCCGGCCCTCCTTTTGCAGCGCCGCGCCGATCAGCGGGACGGTGCCGCCGAAGAGCGAGTTGGCGATCGCGTAGCCCAGGCCGACGCCGAGGGCGCGGATGGAAGCCGGGAACAGCTCGGCCTTCACCAGGGCGTTGATGGAGGTGTAGCCGCCGACGATCAGCAGCCCGCCCATCATCAACAGGAAGGCCGTGAACGGGTTCTTGGTGCCCGCGAGGGTGGAGAGCAGCGGCCAGGTGAAGAGGACGCCGGTGATGCCGAACCAGAGCAGGAGCGGCTTGCGGCCCACCTTGTCCGAGATGATGCCGTAGACAGGCTGGAGCAGCATGAAGATGAACAGCGCCCAGAAGTTGATCACCGAGGTGTCGGTCTTGGCGATGCCGGAGGTGTCATTCATGAACTTCAGGATGAAGTTTGTGTAGGTGTAGAACGCCACGGTGCCGCCGAGGGTGATGCCGATGCAGACCAGCAGCGGCTTCCAGTAGCTGGTGAACAGCAGCTTCATGGTGCCCGGCTGGGCCTGGCCCGGAACGGCGGGGACCTGGGCGGCCTTGATCTGCTCCTCGGAGACGGTTTCCTCCATGGAACGGCGCAGCCACAGAACCACCAGCGCCGCGACGCCGCCGATCGCGAACGGGATCCGCCAGCCCCACTCGCCGAGGTCGGCCTTGGGCATGACGTTCTGCAGCACCACCAGGACCAGCAGGGCCAGCATCTGGCCGCCGATCAGCGTGACGTACTGGAAGCTGGAGAAGAAGCCGCGGCGCTTGGTGGTGGCGGCCTCGGACATGTAGGTGGCGCTGGTGCCGTATTCGCCGCCGACGGAGAAGCCCTGGAGGACGCGGATCAGGACCAGCAGGATCATGGCCCACAGCCCGATCACCTGCTGGGTGGGCAGGATCGCGATGGCGAAAGACCCGGCGGACATCATCGTCACGCTCAGGGTCAGCGCCGCCTTGCGGCCCTTGCGGTCGGCGTAACGGCCGAAGAACCACGCGCCGATGGGGCGCATCAGGAACGACGTCGAGAAGACGGCCATGGCCTCGAGCCCGGCCTGCAGGTCGTCCTTGGAGTTGAAGAAGTGGGACTGGAAATAGGCCGCGAAGGCCGTGTAGACGTAGACGTCATACCATTCCACGAGGTTGCCCGCGGAGCCTTTGAGGATGTTGCCGACGGCCTTCCGGGTCTGGGCCGCTTCGGTCGGTTGGGTGCTCATCGATGAACCTTCCTGGATTCGGCGCCGCCAGCGAGCAACGCCGCCCGCCACCTTACGTCCCGTGATCCAGAACACTCCCGTTTAGTTCATATTGGTCACGCGCACAATGCGGAGTACTTTTCGGCAGTGGCAGGATGGAGCCATGACTTCCAACGCCGTGGACACCCAGACCACTCCCGCCGTCGCCCTGACCATCGCCGGTTCCGAGGCCACCGGCGGCGCCGGCGCGCAGGCGGACCTGAAGACCTTCCAGGAACTCGGTGTCTTCGGGATCGTGAACCTCACCTGCATCGTCTCCTTCGACCCGAAGGACAACTGGAACCACCGCTTTGTGCCGGTGGACCAGCAGGTGATCGCCGACCAGCTGGAGGCGACGACGGCGGCCTACGGCGCCGGGTCCGGCGCGCCGTCGGTGCTGGACACCGTCAAGATCGGCATGCTGGGCAGCCCCGACACCATCTCCACCGTGGCCACCGCCCTGTCCGAGGGCGCCTTCCGCAACGTGGTGCTGGACCCCGTGCTCATCTGCAAGGGCCAGGAGCCGGGCCACGCCCTGGACACCGACCAGGCGCTCAAGGCGCAGATCCTGCCGCTGGCCACCTTCGTCACGCCGAACCACTTCGAGGCCGAGTCGCTCTCCGGGCTGGAGATCACCGACGTCGAATCCCTGACGGCCGCGGCCGTGCGCATCCACGAACTCAGCGGCGCCGCCGTGCTGGCCAAGGGCGGCGTACGCCTGGCCGGACCCGACGCCATCGACGTCTTCTACGACGGCGAGACCCTCGAGGTGCTCTCCGCCCCGAAGGTAGGCGACGTCGCCGTGTCCGGTGCCGGCTGCTCGCTGGCCGCAGCGGTCACCGCCGAACTGGCCAAGGGCGCCGCCCCGCTGGAGGCAGCCCGCGCCGCGAAGGACTTCGTCACCGCAGGCATCCGCAACCGGGTGGCCTCCGGCGCCCCGTTCGACGCCCTCTGGCAGGGCGGCCCGCGCTAAGCCTGGACCGCCTTACCGCCGCGGGATGTTCCGCAGGTTGCTGCGGGCCATGCTGACGGCCTCGCCCGCGCCGCGGTTGAGCACCACCTTGGACATCGCCGTGGCGAAGCCCAACACCTGCGCGCCCTTGATCTTCGGCGGGATGGACAGTGCCTTCGGGTCCGTGATCAGCTCCACCAGCGACGGGCCGGGGTGGGCGAAGGCTTCCCGGTAGGCGTCGGCAATCTTCGCCGGATCGGTGACCCGGACCGCGTGGAAGCCCAGCGCCCGGGCCACCTGCGCGTAGTTCGCGTCCGGGACGTCCACGCCGAAGTCGGGCAGGCCGTCCACCAGCATCTCCAGCTTCACCATGCCCAGGGTGGAGTTATTGAACACCACCACGTTGACCGGCAGCCGGTGCGCGGCCACCGTGATCAGCTCGCCGAGCAGCATGGACAGGCCGCCGTCGCCGGAAACCGAAACCACCTGGCGGCCGGGATAGGCCAACTGGGCGCCGATGGCGTGCGGCAGCGCGTTGGCCATCGAGCCGTGCAGGTAGGAGCCGATCAGCCGCCGGGTGCCCAGCGGGTTGATGTAGCGGGCGGTCCAGACGTTGCACATCCCGGTGTCGGCGGTGAAGACGGCGTCCTCGGCCGCGATCTGGTCCAGCAGTGACGCCGCGTACTCGGGGTGGATGGGCTGGGTCTTCTCCACCTTGCGCGTGTACGCCCCGACGGCCTTGTTCATCAGCCGGTCGTGTTTCTTCAGCATCGCATCCAGGAAGCGGCGGCTCTTCTTCGGCGTGACCAGGGGCATCAGCGCGGCAAGGGTGGGCAGCACGTCGCCGTGGACCGCGACGTCGACGTCGGTGCGCCGGCCCAGGTTCTCCGCGGCACGGTCCACCTGCGCCGTCCTGGTCCCGGGCAGGAACTGGTCATACGGGAAATCGGTGCCCAGCAGGATCAGCAGGTCCGCGTCCTCGATCCCCTCAGCGGCCGCCCCGTAGCCCAGCAGCCCGGTCATGCCGATGTCATAGGGATTGTCGTACTGCATGAAATCCTTGCCGCGCAGCGAGTGGCCGATCGGCGCCTTCACCATTTCCGCGAGAGCGATCACCTCGTCGTGCGCACCCTCGACGCCGGCGCCGGCGAAGATCGCGACCTTGCCGGCGTCGTTGATGGCGTTGGCGAGCTCCCGCACGCTGGCCGGGTCCGGCACCATCACCGCCGGCCGGAATGCCGCGGGGGCCGGGGTTTCGGCGGCCACCTCCAGCCCCGCGATGTCACCGGGCAGGGTCACGACGGCGACGCCGCGGAGGGCGGTGGCGTGCTGGATGGCGCTGTGCATCACCCGCGGGGCCTGCTCGGCGGTGCTGATGAGCTCGGAGTAGACCGAGCATTCGTTGAAGAGCCGGTCCGGGTGGGTCTCCTGGAAGAAGCTGCTGCCGATCTGCTTGCTAGGGATGTGCGAGGCGATGGCCAGCACGGGAGCGCCCGAGCGGTTGGCGTCGTACAGGCCGTTGATCAGGTGCAGGTTGCCCGGTCCGCAGGAGCCTGCGCAGACGGCGAGCTTGCCGGTCAGCTGGGCCTCGGCCGCGGCGGCGAAGGCGGCGGCCTCCTCGTGCCGGACGTGGATCCAGTCGATCCCGCCCTTCGCGGCCCCGCCGGTCTTCCGGACGGCGTCCACAATCGGGTTGAGGCTGTCGCCCACGATCCCGTAAATCCGCTGCACGCCGGCAGCCTGGAGTTGTTCGACAAGCTGGGTGGCAAGTTCCTTGGCCATAGTGCACGCTCCCGGGAGATGAGTCGATGAGCTGACACTGGCCACAATAGTCGCCCCGCCTCCCTGCTCCACCCAGGGACGTGAGGGAGCGTCACCCGAAAACCCGCCCGACGTGAGGGAGCGTCACCCGAAAACCCGCCCGACGTGAGGGAGCGTCGGGAGGAGGGCTGGGAGCGTCAGGAACCGGAGTGGGCCTGGAGGAAGGAGTAGACCTCGGTTTCGTCCACGCCGGGGAAGGCTCCGGGCGGCATGGCGGCGAGCAGGTGCGAGTGGGCCCGGGCCGAGGGCCAGGCGTTGCCGGCCCACTCCGAGGCCAGAGCGGCGGGCGGGCGCTTGCAGCAGCTCTCGTCCGGGCAAGTGGACTTGGACCGCTCGGTGGTGTCCCGGCCGCGGAACCACTTCACCTGCGCATAGGGCACCCCCACGGAGAGCGAGAATTCGCCGTTTGCGGAGCGCTCGGTCCGGGCCGTGCACCAGTACGTCCCGGCCGGGGTGTCCGTGTACTGGTTGTAGGCGCTGAACTTGTCCGGGACATCGAACACCACGCGCGAGGTCCAGTTCCGGCACGACGGCTGGCCCTCGATGGCGCCGGTGTGGTCCTGCGGGAACGTCACGCCGTCGTTCTCGTAGGCCTTGTAGATGATGCCGCTCTTGTGCGTCTTCTGGAAGTGCGTCCGCAGGTCCAGGTGCTCGGTGGCGAGGTTGGTGAAGCGGTGCGCGGCCGTCTCGTAGGACACGGCGAAGGCGTCCCGGATGTCCTCGACGGCGATTTCCTTGGCCTGCTTGGCCCGCTGCAGGAATTCCACGGTGGCCTTCTCCGGCAGCAGCAGCGCCGCGGCGAAGTAGTTCGTGGCCACCCTCTGCATCAGGAAGTCACCGTAGTTGGTGGGCGTCTGGTGGCCCAGGACGTAGTGGCCCAGGGCCTGCAGCAGCACCGACCGGGGGTCGTGATCGCTGCGGGCGTTCTGCGTGAGGTAAATTCTGCGGTTCTTCAGGTCCGTCACGGACCGGGTGGAATGCGGCAGGTCGCCCACGTGATGGAGGCTAAACCCGAGGTGCGCGGCGATGTCCGCGATGACGTGGTGGGACAACGGACCGGAGGTGTGGCCCACGGCCGCGAGGACCTTCTGCGCCTCCGCCTCGTACTCGGGGAAGTAGTTGTTCCGCTCCCGCATCATGGCCCGCAGTTCGCCGTTGGCCCGGCGGGCCTCCTCGGGGGTGGCCACCTGCTCGTTGAGCCGTCGCTCCAGCTCGTGCTGCAGCCCCACCATGGACTCCAGCACATCCATTGGCAGCCGCGAGCTGATGCGGATTTTGGGCAGGTTCAGGGATTCATAGAGCGGGCTGCGCTGGTAGCGTTCCAGCTCGATTTCGAGGGCCGCGCGCCGGTTGGGCGGCTCCGCGCCGAGCAGTTCGTCGATGCTGACACCCAGCGCCGAGGCCAGGTGCTGCAGCAGCCCCAGCTTGGGTTCGCGCTTGCCGTTTTCGATCAGGCTCAGCTGGCTGGGGGCGGTGCCGACGGCGGCGCTCAGGTCGTCCAGGGTCAGGCCCGCCGCCTTGCGCAGGTGCCGGACCCGGCGGCCCATGCTGATCACGTCCACCTCGGGTTCGGCGGGGAGGGCGGGGGCTGCGGCCTGCCGGTTCCAGCTGCTCGGATGCATTTTTTGAGAATACGGGAAGAAGTGCATTTCTTTCCAGAGGTTTCTTCTAGAAAGCCTCTTGGAACTGCAGAAAAGTAGATCTCACAGAAAGTTTCACCGCTCCGGATTATCCGGCGGGTCCCCGCGAAGAGGCGGCCCCGCCGGCCCGGGCCATCAAAGGAGATCAGTAATGACCGCAGCATTTGAGCCCAACCAGCAGCCGTCCGCCCAGGACTCCGCCACCGAGCAGGCTGCCGCCCTGGAGCTCGAGTGGGCTGCCAACCCGCGCTGGGAAGGTGTCACTCGGGACTACTCGGCCGCCGACGTCGTCCGCCTCCGCGGCCGGGTCTCCGAAGAACACACCCTGGCCCGCCGGGGCTCGGAGAAGCTGTGGAAGCAGCTCACCGAGGAGCACAAGGAGGGCAAGTACACCAACGCCCTCGGCGCCCTGACCGGCAACCAGGCCGTGCAGCAAGTCAAGGCCGGCCTCCGCGCCATCTACCTCTCCGGCTGGCAGGTCGCCGCGGACGCCAACAACTCCGGCCACACCTACCCGGACCAGTCGCTCTACCCGGCTAACTCCGTCCCCACCGTGGTCCGCCGCATCAACAACGCCCTGCTCCGCGCCGACCAGATCGAGTTCTCCGAGGGCATCCAGACCGTCGAGGACTGGATGGTCCCGATCGTCGCCGACGCCGAGGCCGGCTTCGGCGGCCCGCTGAACGCCTACGAACTGATGAAGTCCATGATCCAGGCCGGCGCCTCGGGCGTGCACTGGGAAGACCAGCTCGCCTCGGAGAAGAAGTGCGGCCACCTCGGCGGCAAGGTCCTCATTCCCACCCAGCAGCACGTCCGCACCCTGAACGCGGCCCGCCTGGCCGCCGACGTCGCCGGCACCCCCACCGTCGTCATCGCCCGCACCGACGCCGAGGCAGCCACCCTGATCACCTCCGACGTCGACGAGCGGGACCAGGAATTCATCACCGGCGAACGCACCGCGGAGGGCTTCTACAAGGTCCGCAACGGCATCGAGCCCTGCATCGCCCGCGCCAAGGCCTACGCCCCGTACTCCGACCTGATCTGGATGGAGACCGGCACCCCGGACCTCGCCCTGGCCCGCAAGTTCGCCGAGGCCGTCAAGGCCGAGTTCCCGGACCAGATGCTCTCCTACAACTGCTCGCCGTCGTTCAACTGGCGTAAGCACCTCGACGACGACACCATCGCCAAGTTCCAGCGCGAACTCGGCGCCATGGGCTTCACCTTCCAGTTCATCACCCTGGCCGGCTTCCACGCCCTGAACTACTCGATGTTCGACCTCGCCCACGGCTACGCCCGGGAAGGCATGAGCGCCTACGTCGAGCTGCAGGAGAAGGAATTCGCCTCCGAAGCACGCGGCTACACCGCCACCAAGCACCAGCGCGAAGTCGGCACCGGCTACTTCGACGACATCGCCACCGCGCTCAACCCGAACGCATCCACCCTGGCCCTGGTGGGATCCACCGAAGAAGGCCAGTTCCACTAACGCTTACGACGGCGGCGCTTGCGTCCGGCCTTCGGTCCGGCGTTGCTCTGCCTGCTATTCCCCACGGCCGGCCTCGACCTCGCTGAGCGAGGACGACGCCGGCCGCAGGGCCCCTTTTACGCAGGCTGCCGCAACACCGGCACCTTCGACCTCGTGCGTACGTCACCAACCGCCGTCGAACTTCCTTCTTGCATTGAGGAGCAAATGAAATGAACAGCTTCACTGACAACTTCACCATCAACGGCATCACGTTGACCGCCCAGCCGATTTGCCGGCAGAGCGAGGTCCTGACGCCCGACGCGCTGGCCTTCATCACCAAGCTGCACCGGGCGACGGCGGAGCGGCGGCAGGAGCTGTTGCAGGCCCGGCGCGACCGGCGCCAGCAGATCACCCGGGGCCAGGATCCCCGGTTCCTCCCGGAGACCGCCGCCATCCGCGACGACCCCGAGTGGCGGGTCGCTCCCCCGGCACCCGGGCTGGAGGACCGCCGCGTCGAAATCACCGGCCCGGTGGACAAGAAGATGGCCATCAACGCGCTGAACTCCGGCGCGAAGGTCTGGCTCGCGGACATGGAGGACGCCTCCACGCCGTCGTGGCGCAACGTCATCCAGGGCCAGCTGAACCTCACCGACGTCCTGGAACGCCGGATCGACTTCACCTCCCCCGAGGGCAAGGAGTACAAGCTGCGCCCCGCCGAGGAACTGCCCACCATCGTGGTCCGCCCCCGCGGCTGGCACCTGCCGGAGAAGCACATGCTGATCGACGGCGTGCCGGTGGCCGGCGGGATCGTCGACTTCGGCCTGCATTTCTACCACAACGCCCGGCGGCTGATGGCCCAGGGCAAGGGCCCCTACTTCTACCTGCCGAAGATCGAAAACCACCTCGAGGCCCGGCTCTGGAACGACATCTTCATCCTGGCCCAGGACCTGCTGGGCATCCCGCAGGGCACCATCCGCGCCACCGTGCTGATCGAGACCATCACCGCAGCGTTCGAGATGGAGGAGATCCTTTACGAACTGCGCGAGCACGCCGCCGGGCTGAACGCCGGCCGCTGGGACTACATCTTCTCGCTGATCAAGAACTTCCGGACCCGGGGCCCGCGGTTCGTCCTGCCGGACCGTGACCAGGTCACCATGACCCAGCCGTTCATGCGGGCCTACACCGAACAGCTGGTGCGCGCCTGCCACAAGCGCGGCGCCATGGCGATCGGCGGGATGGCCGCGGCCGTCCCCAACCGCAAGGACGAGGCGGCCAACGCCATCGCCCTGGAGAAGGTCCGTGCCGACAAGACCCGCGACGCTGCCGACGGCTTCGACGGCTCCTGGGTGGCGCACCCGGACCTGGTGCCGGTGTGCCGCGAGGTGTTCGACGGCGTCCTCGGCGAACGCCCGCACCAGCTGGACCGGCTCCGCGAGGACGTCACCCCCGATGACCGCGCCCTGATCGACATCGCCTCCACCACCGGCACCATCACCGAACGCGGCGTGCGGATCAACATCGAGGTGGGCATCCGCTACATCGAATCCTGGCTCCGCGGTAACGGCGCAGTGGCCATCCACAACCTGATGGAGGACGCCGCCACCGCCGAGATCTCCCGCTCGCAGCTGTGGCAGTGGATCTTCTCCCGGGCCATCACGGACCAGGGCGACGTCATCACCCGCGACTGGATCGAGGACATGCTGGACGAGGAATTCGCGAAGCTGGAACGCTTCGAAGGGGACCGGTTCGCCGACGCCCGCGACATCTTCGAAGAGGTCACCCTCAGCAACGAGTTCCCTGCCTTCCTGACCCTGCCCGCCTACGACCGGTACCTGCACGAGGCCCGCGACGGTGCCGACTCGGCCATCAAGGCAGCGGACCTGGTGGCCGCCTAACCTGCGGATCCGCACAGGATCGCCCGCACAGAATTCCGTCCGCCGGGCCGCCACGCCCTTCGCAACAGGCCCCCCGAAATCCGGGGCGGCGGCCCGGCAACGGAACCCCTTCCCGCCCGACAACGGCGTCGAACGGACACGTCAGGCCCATGACCCGATCCCGGGTCGTGGGCCTGACGTGTTGGTTCCTAGTGGGCGGCCTTCGGGATGTGCCGCAGCGAGAGGGCGCAGCCGATGTTGAACATGGCCACCGAGCCGAGGATCATCAGCAGCGGTCCGGTCCAGGAGTCCGAGACGCCGTGGACGAAGCCCATCAGGGTGGGGGCCACTGCGCCGAAGGAGTAGCCGGCGCCCTGGACGATAGCGGAGAGCCGGCCCGCGGAGGCCTGGTCGCGCGCCAGCTGAATGATGGCGATGAAGATCAGGGTGATGCCGCCGCCCTGGGCCACGCCGCCGAGGGCGGACCACAGCCACCACAGCTGCGGGGCCAGCAGCAGACCCACGGGAACGGTCAGCCACAGGGCGCCCAGGGTGAGCCCCACCGTCGTCGTCGACGCGAATCGCGCCGCCAGCGGCACGCCCAGGCCACCGGCAATCGCCAGGATCTGGAACAGCGAGGAGCCGGCGCCGGCCGCGGAGGGGGCCAGGCCGATTTCGTCGGCCAGCAGGCTGGGAAGCCAGGCGGTAACGCCGTAGTAGGAGAAGGCCTGGCCGGCGAAGCCCGCCGTGAGGGCCACGGTGATCCAGGGTGAGGCCGGTGCGCCGGTTGCCTTGGCGGGGTCCGAGCCGGGGATCGCTTCGGGGCGGATCGAGTGGCGCCCGACGGCGAGCACCCAGACCGCGGCGGCGGCGAGGGCGAACAGCGCGCAGGCCGCGATTGCCGGGCGCCAGCCGAGCCATTCGGCCAGCGGGGCGGTCACCATCGAGGTCACGAAAGAGCCGATGTTCAGCGCGGCGGTGTAGGTGCCCATGGCGGCGCCCTGCCGTGCGGGGCTGAAGTCGCGGCGGATGATCAGCGGCACCACGATGTTGCCGATCGTGATGGCGATGCCCAGGATCACGGTGCCGAGCATCACCAGCGCGCCGCCGCCGGAGGAGCGGACGACGACGCCGAGCAGCACGCCCAGCAGGGTCAGGGTCACGGCGAACTCGGGCCCCAATTTCCGCCCCGTCAGCGAGGCGAGCGGGGCCGCGAGGGCGAAACACAGCACGGGGATGCCGGTCAGGAAGCCGATTTCCACCGGCGAGAAGCCCAGGTCCGTGCGCATGTTCTGCACCACGGGCGCGACCGCGACGAACGGGCCCCGCATGTTCAGGGCGATCAGGCCGATCGCCAGCATGATCAGCCAGGCCTTGGGCTGTTTAACGGCAGCCATCACGACAGCACCCGCCCGGGGCGGGCACCTTCGGTCGGAGCCGTGACGGACCGGCTGAAATATGTTTTCATCAATCCCATTGCTATCACGGCGTCCCGCGGCCGGGCCCCCGCCGCGGCCAGATGACGGCACCGGCACCGGCCGTGACCGCCCGACTGACTCCTCGCCCGGCACCGGGACTAGGGTTTTGCTATGACCCACCTGATCCGGAAAGCCACCCCCGCGGACGCCGGCGCCTTGGCCGGGCTGGCCGCCGTCACCTTCCCGCTCGCCTGCCCGCCCGAGTCGCGGCCGGAGGACATTGCGGCGCACATTGCCAACACCCTGAGCGATCGGAATTTCCAGGACTACCTCGCAGACCCGGACGTGACGGTCTTGGTGCTCGACGTCGACGGCGCCCTGCGCGGCTACAGCCTGCTGGTGGATCGGCCGACGCAGGATCCGGACGTGGCCTCCGCCCTGGGCCTCACCCCGGCCGCCGAACTCAGCAAGTGTTACGTGCACCCGGACCACCACGGCGTCGGCGCGGCCGCCGAGCTGATGCGGGCCAGCGTCGCCGCCGCGGCCGCCACCGGTGCCCGCGGGCTCTGGCTGGGGGTCAACAGCCAGAACGCACGGGCCATCCGGTTCTACGAAAAGTCCGGTTTCCGGCAGGTAGGCACCAAGTCCTTCCGCCTGGGCGACACTGTGGAACACGACTTCGTGCTGGAGCGTCCGCTCGCGGACTGAGCCGCCCCGCCGTCGTCGTCCGGGAATGCCCCGGGGGGCATCGCGGTTGTCGAGAGCATGAAGATTGAGATTTGGTCCGACGTCGCCTGCCCCTGGTGCTACATCGGCAAGCGTCGTTTCGAAACCGCCCTGGCCGCCTTCCCGCACCGCGATTCCGTGGAGGTGCAGTGGCGCAGCTTCCAGCTGGACCCGAGTCTGCCGGAGCACTATGACGGCACCGAGCTGGACTACCTGAGCACCCGGAAGGGCCTGGACCCGCAGCAGGTCGCCGGCATGTTCGACCACGTGGCCGCGCAGGCCGCCGGGGAAGGGCTGAACTACAAGTTTGGCGACGTGGTGGTGGCCAACAGCTTTGCGGCCCACCGCCTGATCCACCTCGCGGCGGCCCACGGCAAGCAGGATGTCGCCAAGGAACGGCTGCTCAGCGACCACTTCGAGCACGGCCAGGACATCGGGAACCGGTCCTACCTCACGTCGCTGGGCCTCGAGCTCGGGATCGACGCCGCCGAGGTCGACGAACTCTTCACCACCGATAAGTACTCCGACGCCGTCCGCAACGACATAGCCGAGGGCCGGGCCCTGGGCGTCAGCGGCGTGCCGTTCTTCGTGATCGACCGGAAGTACGGAATTTCGGGCGCCCAGCCGGCCGAGACGTTCAGCGCGGCCCTTGACCAGGCCTGGCAGGAGAGCCAGCCGCTAGTGATGGTTGACGCCGCCGGCGCCGACGGTGCGGCCTGCGGCCCGGACGGCTGCGCGATCTAAGCACCCGTCAGGCTAAGCGACCGTCAGGCGGGCTGTGCCAGATCCATGGCGCGGCCCGCCGGGTCCGGTGCGCACCGGATGATCTCCAGTGCCTCGACGTCCAGCAGCTTCCTCGCCCCGGTCCGGGAATCGAGGATCCAGAAGAGCTCCATCAGGGGCACCGTCTGGGTCACCCGACCGCGGTGGAAAAGCCTGCCGTTGTGCCACGCCTCGACGTCGTCCCCCACCGACAGCTCCGCGCACGTCGTCACGGCCGTCCCGTTGTCCTCCATAAAAAAAGCTCCTCCCCAGCGTCCGCCCCGCCGTCGGGGCTCCCATGGTCCCCAGCTTGCCCCGCCCACGTTTCGGCGGCGTTTCCGGCAAGTGATATTTCCGCGTCACGCGCAGAGGGCCGACGGCGGGGTGGGAGGCCCAGGCCCCATTCACATGACAATGCACCCGGGCAGGCATCGCCTAGAGTGTCCGCCATGGCTGAGACTGTCTTTCCACCTTTCACCGTCACCGCCGCTGCCATCCGTCAGCTCGAGGTGATGGGAGGCCGGGCCCGAGTGGATATCCAGGACGGAGGCTGCTGCGGACAGGTCTACGTCTTCACCCAGGGTCCAGGCGACGAGACGGACGACAGGTACGGCTGCTCCGGGGCCGAACTGTTCGTGAGCGTGGCTGCATGCGCAGCCCTGACCGGAGCAACACTCGACTTCAGCTCCAGCATCAAGCCACCCCGCTTCCGGGTCCTCAAGAATCCGAATACACCCCGGCGGTGCCCCTGCAACCGCTCCTTCGGACGCGACTGGCCGGGAAGAGGGCAACCCGGCTGCGCTGCCAGGACACCCATGCCGTGGGAGGGCTGACGAGCCGCCCGCCGGAACTTTACTGACAGATCGCGCTAAAGTGTCCGTATGCCCAGGATTACGGCCGCGAGCAACGCCGCCCAACGCGCCGAGACCCAGCGGCGGATCCTCACCGCCTTCGGCGAGCTCCTCTTCACGCACGGGCTCCCCGGGCTGACCATGACCGACGTCGCCCGGCACGCCCAGATCGGCCGCACCGCCGTCTACAACTACTACGCGGACATCGAAGAGCTCCTCATCGCCTACGCTCTGGACGAGACCGAACGTTTCCTGGTGGAGCTCCGCGCGGCACTGGCCGGCCTGGACAACCCTGTGGACCGCCTGGCTCTGTACGTGCGCGCGCAGGTGGCGGACCTCAGCCGCCGGCACCTGCCGCCGGGCCCGGCGATGGCCGCCGTCCTCTCCCCCGCATCCTTCGCGAAGCTGGCGGATCACGTGGGCGAACTCAGCGTCCTGCTGCAGGACATCCTCCGCGACGGCGTCGCCCAGCACTACCTTCCGGACGCGGACATCGGGCAGCTCGCCCAGCTCATCCACGGCACGCTCTCCTCCAGCGCCGCCCGCGGCGACGGCGCCGGGGCGGATCCCGAGGCGGAGGCCCGGATCGCGCGGACGGTGCGGTTCGTCCAGCTCGGCGCGGGAGCGCGGTTCGACGACGCCGGCCGTCCCGTGCGCCTCACGGCCTGACGGTTTAGAGGTTCAGCAGTATCCGGCTAGGGGTTGGGGCTGGCCGGCACGACGGACGGCACCACCGGCGTCGCCGGGGCGTCCGCCTCGCGGCGGGTCTCCCGCGGGCAGCTGAGCTTGCCGGGGGTCTGGTCGATCAGTTCAGGTTTGGCCAGGTCCTTGAAGTCACCGGTCAGGATCACGTCCACGGTCGCGTCGGTGCGGCCGTCCTGGACGTAGTCGGAGCCGGGAAGGTTCCGCTGGACGCTGAAGGCCGAGGACTGGCCCGCCGCACCCGACACCACAAGCGCCACCCCGTGGAAGCCGGACTCGGTGTTGCCCACGGTGCCGACGGCGAACTTCCGTGCCGCCAGCTCGTCCGCCACGGTCTTTGCCAGCCCCGGCCGGTTGGTGGAGTTATAGACGTTGAGCCGGATCTTCTCGTGCGGAACGTAGTCGTAGGTGGCCTCGGGGCAGGCCGAGACCGCGGCGTGGCTCCGCTCCGCCGTCGGAATCTTGATCTGGCCGTTCTGGATGGCCATCGCCACCACCACGGCGGCAACCAGCAGCCCCACCAGCAGCACCAGGACCACCCCGTGGAGGATCCGGCGCCGCATCCGGTCCGGGTTCTCGAGTTCGTCCTCTTCGACAAACGTGGCCCGCAGGTCCGAGCCCGTCACCACATGATGCCCATGCAGAACCGTCGGGTCCTGCGGCTTCCTAGCCATTGACCACCAGGACACGGGCGTGGATGGCGGTGCGCTGGTGCAGCGCGGTGCGGACGGCCCGGTGCAGCCCGTCTTCGAGGTACAGCACCCCGCGGAACTCCACGACGTGCGGGAACAGGTCGCCGAAGAAGGTGGAATCCTCGGCCAGCAATGCCTCGAGGTCCAGGGTGCGCTTGGTGGTCACGAGTTCGTCCAGCCGGACCGGGCGCGGCGGCAGTGCCGCCCAGTCCTTGGGCGTATGGAAACCATGGTCGGGGTAAGGGCGTCCCTCGCCCACAGCTTTGAAGATCACCATGCAAGCCTATGGAACAACCCGGGTCAGGGGAATCCACGGAGCCCCGGCGCCGGAGGTTGTGGCCAAACAGTAACCATCCACGGCCCCTGCACCGGCTGAGAGAATGAAGGCATGAGAGATTCCGAGGCTTCCACCCCGCCGCTGGCCCTGCTGCTCGATGTCGACGGCCCCATCGCAAGCCCCGTCACCCGCACCGTCACCCCCGGCATCATCGCCGACCTGCTGGCCCTCACCGCCGCCGGCATCCCCGTCATCTTCAACACCGGCCGCTCGGACGCCTTCATCCGCGAGCAGGTCATGGACCCGATGCTCGCCGCAGGCATGCCCGCCGGCCTGACCGTCCACGCGATCTGCGAGAAGGGCGCCGTCTGGTTCAGCTACACGGGGGCTGGCCCCGGCACCGTCCACGTCGATAACGCCCTCGCCGTCCCGGCCGCGTTCGGCGACGACGTCCGGCGGCTCGTGGCCGAGGATTACGCGGCGCACATGTTCTTCGACGAAACCAAGCGCGCCATGGTCTCGGTGGAGCAGCACGTCGACGTCGCCAACGCCGACTACCGCGCCGAACAGGCTCTGTTCGACGCCGACGCCATGGACCTGATGCAGCGGCACGGCCTCGGCGTCGTCCGGCTGGACCGCCACGTCCCGGACAGCGACGACGCGATCGACTACCGCGTTGACCCCACCATCATCTCCACCGACATCGAGTCTGTCCGGCTCGGCAAAGACCTCGGCGCCAGCCGCGCCGTCGAACTGCTGGCCGCCCAGGGCATCACCCCGCAGGCGTGGCGGACCGTGGGCGATTCCCGGACCGACTACGCCATGGCCGACTGGCTCTTCCACAACGACCACCCGGTCAAGCACGTGGATGTCCGGCCGGCGGACGGCATCCCGGTCAAGCCCTACGAGGTGCTCACCGCGGCGGACCTGGGGCTGGGCGCGGACGTCATCCACGACGACGCCGGCGCGGCCTTCCTGCGGCACTGGCGGGCCGCCCTGGCCGGCTGATACGGAGCCGGTGTGACGGCCCGTTTTGGCGGCCCGCGATATCATGCGAGTAGCAAAGCGGCCAGCACGAAGACCAGTCAGGAAAACGGAGAATCGACATCACCGACGCATTGATCCAGGACGAGATTTACTACGGCAGCCAGGCCACCGAGGACGACCACGCCCACGCCGAGGTCACGTCAGCGGCAGCCGTCGCCAGGTTCCGAACGCGCAGCGACATTGTCCGCAGGCACGGCCGCTACGCGCTGATCAATGAAAACCGCACCCCGTACCAGTCGATGGTCGAGGACCTGTTGTTCGTCCGTGAGGTGCTGGTCCGTGCCGACATCGATTACCTGCTGGTCCGGGGCAACAACCACCGCCCGGTGATTGCCGTGGACTGGAAGAACCGCCGGGAACTGCGCGCCGCCCTGGTGGAGGCCTGCCGGGATGAGCCGTTCTACTCCATGACCGTGGACGCCAAGAAGAAGTCCTCTGTCCTGGTGGCCGACGGCGAGCTTTCGCCCAACCGCCAGGCCCGGATCTTCCGGCTCTACCGGCCCTGCGTGGAACCCAACGGCGGCCTCGAATTCGGCGCCTCCGCGGGCGTGCAGCTGGAACTCTGGAGCTTCGAGGGCGACCAGCTGATCCTGCCGATCGAGAACTCCCTGACCCGCCGGACCCTGCTGGCCCAGGACGCGGTGCGCGGCACGGTCGAACGCTACGGCCACACCTGGCCCACGATCGAGAACATGTTCGCCGACCACGCCAGCGACATCAACTTCGACATCGACATCGTCTTCTCCTGGGTGGACGGCTCCTCCCCCGAATACATCGCCGCGCGCAAAGCCCGGATGGCCGGTGTCGTCGTCGGTGAGGGCGACGACCACGAGGCACGCTTCCGGCAGATCAACGAGCTGAAGTACGCGCTCCGGTCCGTGTACATGTTCGCCCCGTGGATCCGGCGGATCTTCATCGCCACGGACTCCCCCGCCCCGGAATGGCTGGCCGACCACCCCGCCGTGACGATCGTGCGCAGCGAGGAGTTCTTCGCCGACACGTCGGTGCTCCCCACGCACAACTCGCAGGCCGTGGAAAGCCAGCTCCACCACATCGAGGGCCTCTCCGAGCATTACCTGTACTCCAATGACGACATGTTCTTTGGCCGCACCGTGGGCCCGGACATGTTCTTCACCCCTGGCGGCATCACCAAATTCATCGAGGCGGAGACCCGGATCGGTCTGGGCGACAACGACGCCGAGCGGAGCGGGTTCGAGAACGCGGCCCGGGTGAACCGGAAGCTGCTGTGGAACCGCTTCGGCCGGATCACCACGCGCCATCTGGAGCACACGGCCGCGCCGCTTCGCCGCAGCGTGACCGCCCAAATGGAGCAGGAGTTCCCGGAGGAGTTCGCCCGTACGGCGGCCAGCCGGTTCCGTGCCGCGGACAACATCTCGGTGACGAACTCGTTCTACCACTACTACGCGCTGCTGACCGGCCGGGCCGTGACCCAGACGTCGGCCAAGGTGCGGTACGTGGACACCACCGCCCGGGCGGGCTTGAACTACCTGCCCAAGCTCCTCTCCAAGCGGAACATGGACTTCTTCTGCCTCAACGACGGCAGCTTCCCGGAGGTCCCCGCCGAGGAGCGCGCCGAGATCGTGACGGACTTCCTGGAGAAGTACTTCCCGATCAAGGCCCCCTGGGAGAAGTAACCGGGACGTTCCCGGACCGGCTGACCTTGGGGGCGCAGGCCTAGTTCAGGAACGTCATGCTCCGGTCCCCGGAAGACGACGGGTTCTCCGGCCGGCCCTGGTCCGGGATGCGGATGCCGGCCGCGGCGATCCGCCGGGTGGCTTCCTCCGCCGTGACGAACTCTCCCACCGGCGGCAGCACCTCGCCCAGCTGGACCACCGAGTGCACGATGGTGTGCTCATAGACGTGGACCAGGTTGAACGCCTGGCCGCTGTCCCGGCCGCGGCTGCCGCCCACCGGGACGTTCAGGTCCTGGGTGTAACAGGTCGCGGAGGCCACCGAGACGGGGATGCCGGCGAATGTGGCCGACGTCGAGTAGTGCAGGTGTCCGGCCAGAATGGTGCGGACGTCCGTGCCCCGGAGAACCGCCGCGAGGGCCGCCTGGCCGCGCAGTTCCACCAGCACCGCCAGGTCCAGCACGGACGGGACCGGTGGGTGGTGCAACGCCAGGATGGTGCCGTCCGGAGCCGGTGTGGCCAGCTCCGCGGCGAGCCAGTCGAGCTGTTCGTGGCTGAGTTCGCCGTGGTGGAAGCCGGGCACCGAGGTGTCCATGGTGATGATCCGCAACCCGTCCAGGAAGTAGCTGCGGTCCACCGGGGCGTCGTGGGCGGGTTCGTCGAGCAGGCCGGTACGGAAGTTGGCCCGGTCGTCGTGGTTGCCCATGGCCCAGATGATCTTCGCGCCCATGGCCTCGCAGGCGGGTTCGACGATCCGGCGCAGCTTGGCGTAGGCGTCGGCTTCCCCGCGGTCGGCCAGGTCACCGGTGAAAATCACCGCCTCGGGGCGCGCGCCGGAGGCTCGGACTTCCTCGAAAAGCTGGCGCAGGTGCGCCTCGGTATCGACGACGCCGTGCAGCGGGTCGGAACCGCCCAGCAGGTGCGCGTCACTGACGTGGAGTAGGAAATGGCGTGGCCGTGGGTGCTCGGCCTCGATGAGCTCCATTGCAACCTTCCTGGTTGGGTGGAGGCGGTCCCCCCAGCGATCCCTCTCAGTACCTTCTATCCAACCAGATTTCCGGCCGGACGTGGGAAAACTCAGGTAGGCAGCTTTGAAAACGGGCACGGCTACGCGTGCGGATTAAGTAATCCGGCGGCCTCCTACCTGCGCACCCTGGTGCAGGAAGGAGGCCGCCGGACCGTAGATCACGCGGTGGGACGGGCCCTAGCTGAGGTAGCCGTTCGGGTTCAGCACGTACTTGGTGGCGGCGCCGGCGTCGAACTCGGCGTAGCCTTTCGGTGCGTCCTCCAGGGCGATCGCCTTGGCGTTGACGTTCTTGGCGATGTGGACCCTGTCATGCAGGATCGCCATCATCAGGCCGCGGTTGTACTTCATCACCGGGCACTGGCCGGTGGTGAAGCTCAGCGACTTGGCCCAGCCGGTACCGAGGCTGAGCGAGAGCGCACCCTTCTTGGCCGCCTCGTCGATGCCGCCCGGGTCGCCGGTGACGTAGAGCCCGGGGATGCCGAGCGCGCCGCCGGCGGCCGTGATGTCCATCAGGGAGTTCAGCACCGTGGCCGGCGCTTCCTTGGCGTCGTGTCCGTGGCCCTTGGCCTCGAAGCCGACCGCGTCCACGCCGCAGTCCACCTCGGGGACACCCAGGATCTGCTCGATCTGCTCGGCCGGTCCGCCCTTGGACAGGTCGACCGTCTCGCAGCCGAAGCTCCGGGCCTGCTTGAGCCGGTCCTCGTTCATGTCGCCGACGATGACGACGGCGGCGCCGAGCAGCTGCGCGCTGGTGGCGGCCGCGAGGCCCACCGGCCCGGCGCCTGCGACGTACACGGTGGATCCGACGCCGACGCCCGCGGTCACGGCGCCGTGGAAGCCGGTGGGGAAGATGTCCGAGAGCATGGTCAGGTCCATGATCTTCTCGAGGGCCTGGTCCCGGTCCGGGAACTTCAGCAGGTTCCAGTCCGCGTACGGGACGAGGACGTAGTTTGCCTGGCCGCCCACCCAGCCGCCCATGTCCACGTAGCCGTAGGCGCTTCCGGGCCGGTCGGGGTTGACGTTCAGGCAGATGCCGGTCTTGCGTTCCTTGCAGTTGCGGCAGCGTCCACAGGCGATGTTGAAGGGCACCGAACAGATGTCGCCGACCTTGATGAACTCGACGTCGGGCCCGACCTCGACGACCTCGCCAGTGATCTCGTGGCCCAGCACCAGGTCGGCGGGGGCGGTAGTGCGGCCGCGGACCATGTGCTGGTCCGATCCGCAGATGTTCGTCGCGACGGTCTTGAGGATGACGCCGTGGCGCACCTGCCGGCCGACGTTGGCCGGGTTGACGCCTGGTCCGTCTTTGAGTTCGAAAGTGGGGTAGTCAATGTCGATGAGTTCGACTTTTCCTGGCCCCTTGTAGGCAACGGCTTTGTTTCCTGTCATCACTTTCCTCCTGGTTTCACGGACCCCAATGCTGAGTGCCCAGTTGTGATTCACGAAGCGTTCTGATGCACCCTCCTGGCCAGCGTCGATAACGCTGCAGGCGGGCGCCGCAAGAAAGCCGCGAACCGGCCCGAACGTCGGAGGGTCCGGCCAGTCTAGGACGGGATGACGCGTAGGGATAGGCCCCTCGGGCCCTTGCGGGGCCGAGGGTCCCGACCGGTGCCTCAGGCGAGCGCGGCCTGCACCGCCTCGATCACCTCGGGGGCATCCGGTTCCACGGTGGGGGCGAACCGGGCGACGATCTCGCCGTCGCGGTTGATCAGGAATTTCTCGAAGTTCCACTTCACCAGGCCCGGCAGCAGGCCTTTCTTGAACTTGGTGAGGCGGGCGTAAAGCGGGTGCTGGTTCTTGCCCCGCACGTCGGCCTTGGCGGTCAGCGGGAAGGTGACGCCGAAGTTCCGATCGCAGAACTCGGCGATGTCCGCGTCACTGCCCGGTTCCTGGCCGGCGAACTGGTTGCAGGGCACGCCCAGCACGGTAAACCCCTCGTCCTCGAACTTGTTGTGCAGGGCCTGCAGGCCGGCGTACTGGGGCGTGAAGCCGCACTGCGAGGCAACGTTCACCACCAGCACCACCTGCCCACGGTAGCGGCCGAAGTCCGTTTCGGTGCCGTCGTTGAGGGTGAGCGGAACGGAGAAAAGGTCGGTCATGGCGGGGTCCTCCCGGGCGTCGAGTCGGCGTGCCGGAAGCATAGCCCGGCGTGGTCACAACCGTAATTCGACGCCGACGGGCGGCGGTATGGGTGGCCGTCCGCCGGAGGGCCAAGGGGCCGGGAGTCAGGCGGTCAGGGGGTGACCGTGCCGGTGGGGGCCGGAGTGCCGCTCGGCGCGGGATCCGCGGTGACGGGCGGGGCGGTGAGTTCCGGGGCCGGCGAGGTCACCGGCGGCGGCGTGACCACCGGCGGCGGCGCAGGGGCCGGCGGGGGCACCTCGACGACGGGCGGTGGCGGCGGAGGCGGCTCGACCACCGGCGGCGGCGGAGGGGGGACCTCCACGACCGGCGGCGGGGTCACCACAGGCGGCGGGGCCTCCGTCACCGGCGGCGGGGCCGGGGTGGTCGCCGGGGGCGCAGGCGGCGTGGTCACCGGCGGCGGTGTGGACGGCGGCTCCGAGCCGAGCGGAGGGGTGGTGGGCGGGGGCGTTGTCCCCGGCGGCGTGGTGCTTGCAGGCGGCGTACTCGTAGTCGGGGACCCGGTCGTGGTGCCGGTCGCCGGCGGAGCCCCGGTGACCGGCTCGGAGGTCACCGGCGCCGAGGTGCCGGGCGCCTGCCCGGCAGCGGACGATGGCGGTCGGCTGGGTGAGAGGGCATCCGCCGTCGGTGAGGGCGAGGGCGAGTAGGAGGCGGTGTAGCCGGGCAGCTGCGGCAGCAGGGCGGCGGGGATCTCCTGGGCGCCGTTTGCGACCTCGTGCCGGCCATCGTCGGAGACCGGGATAGCCCAACCCAGCGAGGCATTGGAGGGCAGCCCGGCGTCGGGCGCGTAACTGGTCATCTCCAGGGGGCCCAGCGGATCGGTCTGCGTGATGGGCAGGAACGTCCAGTCCCGGGGGTCCTTGTGCACTCCGTTGAGGATGGTCTCGAAATGCAGGTGGCAGCCGGTCGAGGACCCGGTGGTGCCCACCTTGGCGATCACCTCACCCACCCGGACCGAGTCGCCCTTCTTCACGGCGATCCCCTCCAGGTGGTTGTAGGTGGTGATCAGGCCGTTGCCGTGATCGATCTCCACGCGGTTTCCGCCGCCCCAGGGGTGCCAGCCCACGGCGCGCACCACCCCGGCGTCGGCGGCGTACACCCGCGTCCCGCAGGCCGCCGCGAAATCCTGGCCCCAGTGGAACTCCCCCGCCACCCCGGACAACGGGCTGGTCCGCAGGCCGAACGGCGACGACGGGTTCAGGACCTCGAGGGGTGCCATGAGGAAACCCTCCGCGGGCCGCTTCAACCCGGAAGACGCGACGTTGAGCTCCCCCGGCGTGCCGTCCTTGGTACCGGTGAGCACGGCGGAGCGGGAGTACGCCACCAGCGCCCGGGGATCCGTGGTGAAGCCCGCGGCCGGGTCGCCCGCGGCCGTGACCGCCCCGGCCGCCGCGGCCTGCGCTGCGCCCATCGTGGCCGCCGTCGTTCCCGCCGCGGCGGTGACCACTGCCCCGGGCCGCAACGTGGGGCTGACCGCCACATCCCGGTCCGGCACGCCGACCGAGACCACGGCGGTTCCCGCGCCGGTGACTCCCTGGACCCCGAACGTCAGCACGGCCAGCGAGAGGCAAAACCCTCCCGAGAGGCAGCGCACCGCCACGATGCGTTTTCTTGTTTTTGGTTCGCTGGTCGTGTTTCCCCAGTGCTTTCCCACGATGTAAACCCCACATCCTCAGCCGCCGATAACGCGGGCTGACCTTTTTCATGGGACCACAATCGGCAAGGGGTGTGAACCGTCCGAACTACCCTTCTTGAAACTCGGGTAGCACCTCAGTAGTCGCGGGCCGGACACCAAGTACCGCAGGGCGGGATCCGGGCGCAGAATGGACCATGCGCACTATGCTGCAGAATTTCCAGGCCGAACTCCGGCATACCTTCACCGGGTCACGGGACGTGGCGCCGCCCTGGGTGGCCCGTCTCGAGGAGGGCGACGACGCCGGCTACCACCTGCCAGGCTCGGCGGTCTGGACGGTGCACGGCGGCATGCCAGCAATCGTGGCCGGGATCCGGGCACTGCTGATGCAGTCACTCCACCCCGGCGCCCTGACCGGCGTCCACGAGCATTCACACTTCCGCGAGGACCCGCTGGGGCGCCTGGCCCGCACCATCCGCTGGATCTTCACCGTCACCTACGGGTCAACGACGGCGGCGAGGGAGGCCACGGCGTGGGTCCAGCGCCTGCACGAACCGGTCCGCGGCGACTACCGGGACGCCGCCGGAGACGTCAGGCCTTACGCGGCGAGCGACCCGGAGTTGCTGCGCTGGATCCATATCGCCTTCACCGATGCCTTCCTGACGGCCCACACCATGTTCGGGTCGGCGATTCCGGGCGGCCCGGACGCCTACGTCCGCGAATGGGCGCAGGCCGGGGAAATGATGGGCGTGGAGTCCCCTCCGGTCAGTGCCGGGCAGATGCGCCGCGAGCTCCGCGACTGGTACGACGGCGGGACGCTCACCTCCGGGCCGATGGTTGCCGAAACCGTGCATTTCATCCGCCACCCTCCCCTGCACCCGATCCTCCGGCCGGGCTACCGCGTGCTGTTCGCCGCCGCAGTGGCCAGCCTGGAACCGGAGTACCGCGAGCTGCTCGGACTTCGGCCCGCCCGGCTGGGGCCCCTGCCGCTGCCGGTGACGCTGACCACCCGGGCCACCCTCGGCGTCGTCCATCTGGCCCTCGGCCGGACGGGTCCGAGCGAACTGGCCGCCCGCTCCCGGCTCCGCCGCCTCGGATTCCGGGCCTGACGGGTCCGGAGCCAGGACGCAAAAAGGCCCCGGTCCATAGGACCGGGGCCAACCGCGGAGAATGGGGGATTTGAACCCCCGAGGGCGTTAACCCAACACGCGTTCCAGGCGTGCGCCATAGGCCGCTAGGCGAATTCTCCAGTTGCTTCTGAATCAAAAGCAGATACTAGACTACCCGAACTTCCGCCCGTCGACCAATCGGGGTGCCGATGGGCGTGAATGGCCCCTGCCTGGGAGCGGATTCGGGGCAGGCCGGGATCTCGGGTAAAGTAGTCGACGGCCCCTCATGTGGCGTCATCCTGTTGAACTCCCCCAGGACCGGAAGGTAGCAAGGGTAAACGGGCTCTGGCGGGTGCATGAGGGGTCTTTTATGTCTGTGCCGATTGGTAGGGTTTAAGCGTGACCGTAACTACCGCCCTGTACCGCCGCTACCGGCCTGATTCGTTCGCGGATGTCATCGGGCAGGAGCACGTCACCGACCCCCTGATGACGGCGTTGCGCAAGAACCGCGTCAACCACGCATACCTCTTCTCGGGCCCGCGCGGCTGCGGCAAAACCACCTCCGCCCGCATCCTGGCCCGTTGCCTGAACTGCGCCGAAGGCCCCACCGACACCCCCTGCGGCGTGTGCCCCAGCTGCGTGGAACTGGCCCGCGGCGGCGCGGGTTCCCTGGACGTCATCGAGATCGACGCGGCGAGCCACGGCGGCGTGGACGACGCCCGCGACCTGCGTGAACGGGCCACCTACGCGCCGGTCCGGGACCGCTACAAAATCTTCATCATCGACGAGGCCCACATGGTCACCTCGGCAGGGTTCAACGCGCTGCTGAAGATCGTCGAGGAGCCGCCGGAACACATCAAGTTCATCTTCGCCACCACCGAGCCGGACAAGGTGATCGGCACCATCCGGTCCCGCACCCACCACTACCCGTTCCGCTTGGTTCCACCGGAGCCCCTGATGGCGTACCTGGAGCAGCTTTGCCAGCAGGAGAACGTCCCGGTGGCGCCGGGCGTCCTCTCGCTCGTGATCCGCGCCGGCGGCGGCTCGGTACGTGACTCCCTCTCGGTCCTGGACCAACTGATGGCCGGCGCCGGCCCCAACGGCCTGGACTACGAGCTGGCCGTGGCCCTGCTGGGGTACACGCACGCCTCGCTGCTCGACGACGTCGTCGAGGCCGTGGCCGCCGCCGACGCGGCCACGGTGTTCCGCGCCGTGGACCGCGTGATCCAGACCGGCCACGACCCGCGCCGCTTCGTCGAGGACCTGCTGGAGCGCTTCCGCGACCTCATCATCGTCCAGGCGATGCCTGAGAGCGCCCAGTCCATCCTTCGGGGCATGCCGGCGGACCAGATCGCCCGGATGCAGAGCCAGGCGCACAACCTCGGCGCGGCCGAGCTCTCCCGTGCGGCGGACGTGACCAACACGGCGCTCACCGAGATGACCGGCGCCACCTCCCCGCGGCTGCACCTCGAACTGCTGTGCGCCCGCATCCTGCTGCCCAGCGCGGAGCAGACCGAACGTGGCATCGCCGCCCGGATCGACCGCGTGGAGCGGCGCCTCAACTACGCCGGATCCGACGGCGGCGTCCCGGCAGCCGTGCCCGCTGCCGTGGCACACCCGGCTGCTGCCGCTCCCGCAGTGGCGCCCGCGGCCCAGGCACCGGCTGAGGGTAAGGCACCCGCGGTTCGGGCACCGGAACCGGCAGCCCCCGCCCCGACCCAGGCTGTGCCTCCCGCCGCCGCCCGGTCTGCCGCTCCCGTGCCTGCTTCGGCAATATCGGCCGAGCCGCCGCGCCAGTCCCCGGCCCCGAGCCAGGCAGCCGCTGCGGATTCCGCCCACGACGGCGCCGACAACGCCGCGGCTCCGGCGCAGGCTCCGGCACCGGCGTCGGCGTCGGCTCCCGCGCCAACACCTGCAGCTACCCCGGCTCCCGCGCGCGCCGGGACGGCCGCGCCGGGGGCCACCCGGCCCGCCGAGGCCGCCCCGGCTGCCGCCCCCGCCGCTTCCGGACCCGGCTCCGGTTCGGGCCCCGATGTGGAGGTGCTGCGCCGCGCCTGGCCGGAAATCCTGCAGACCCTGACCAAGATCAAGCGGAGCACCTGGGCCCTGGTGGAACCGAACGCCCAGGTGGGCCATGTCGAGGGCCACGTCCTGACGCTGCTCTTCAGCACCGCCGGGCTGGCTGGGGCCTTCGGCCGCGGAGACCACGCCGAAAACCTCCGCCAGGCGATCCACAAGACGATTGGCATCGACTGCCAGATCACCGCGGTCGCCGGCGGGTCCAAGAGCCCAGCGAGCTCTGAGCCAAACCCAAAAGCGCCTACTGAGCCCGAGGCTGCTGCCCCCAGCTCGGCCGATGTAGCGTGGGGCCTCGCCCCCGCGGCCGCCCCGGCCACCGCGCCCGCGACGGCCTCCGCAACCCCACGCGATGCTGCCCCGGTGCCCGCCGCCGCAGCGCCTGTGACGGCCGAAGCCGCCGTTGCTGCGCCGGCTCATTCCGCTGTGGCCCAGTCTGCGCACGCCCAGTCTGCTCCGACTCAGTCAGTTCCTGCTCAGTCTGCTCCGGCCGCACCCTCCGCAAACCGTGGAGCCGCTTCTGCGGAGGCATCCGCCGCGGCACCTTCAGCCGCATCGACCCCCGCGGCACCCGCCGCCCCCGTGCCGCCGTCCGCTTCCGCCCCGGCGCCCACGGACCAGGGCTGGAGCGGCTCGTACGCAGACCCGGATGACGACTGGGGCCCGCCCCGCGACGAGGACGCTCCGCCGCTGGATGAAGAGCCGCCGATGGACTGGACTCCGTCGCCGTCAGGCCCTGTCCAGGCCACCCCGACGCCCGTGCGCGCCGGCAACTCGGCACCCGGCCGGGCGCCGGCCGCCGAGCGCACCCCCGTTGCAGCCCCCACCCCGACGACCGCGGACGCTGGTGCAGCTACGGGAACGGCCAAGCCCGATCCGGCCCAGGATCCCTGGGCCCGCGCCGTCGAACAGTCCCCGGGCGTCTGGACCGTCGGCACCGAGCTGAACGTGGGACGGAACGTCGTGGCAGGGCCCGCAGCATCCGCGGAACCCGAACCCCACGTCACCGAGCCGGAACCGCGCCGCTACGAGCCCGCGACGGCGCAGCCCCCTGCGCGGCAAAGCACGCCTGCGCCGGCGGCCCCAGCCCCCGGGAGCCTCCCGCACGCCGCGCCGCAGGAAGCCGCGGCGACCGGCGGCTCGGCCGTCCTCACGGCGGCACCCCCGGTAACGGCCCCCGCGCCGGTCGGTGCGCCTGCCGGCGAACGGCAGAGCCTTTACCAGCGCCTGTCGAACAGCCCGGAGGCGGAGGCCGGACGCGCCAAGGCGCCCGCCCGGGCCGTCGCGGCCGCCGCCACCTATGAGCAGGACATCCCCAGCGCCGACGATGAAACCATCGAGGAATCGGGGGTCTTCGGCCGCGCCGCCGTCGAACGCATCCTGGGCGGCAAGCTGCTTGAGGAGCGCTCCCTCGACGGCAGCCCACTGGCCCCGCGCTTCTAACCCTCCCGGCGCCCTGAGCGGCGCCACCCCCAACGAACGAGGAAATTGTGTACGAAGGTGCAGTCCAGGAGCTGATCGATGAGCTCGGCAGGCTACCCGGCGTCGGGCCGAAATCCGCCCAGCGCCTGGCCTTCCACATCCTCGAGGCCGATCCGCAGGACATGAAGCGGCTGGTCGAGGCGATCACCACGGTGAAGGAACGCGTGAAGTTCTGCACGGTCTGCGGCAACGTCACCGAACAGGAGATGTGCAACATCTGCCGTGACCCGAGGCGTGATCCGTCGGTCATCTGCGTCGTGGAAGAGTCCAAGGATGTCCTCGCCGTCGAACGCACCCGGTCCTTCCGCGGCCGGTACCACGTGCTGGGCGGCGCCATCAATCCGATCGCCGGGGTGGGCCCGGAACAGTTGCGGATCCGAGAGCTGCTGACGCGGCTGAACGACGGCGCCATCCAGGAGATCATCATCGCCACGGACCCCAATCTGGAGGGCGAGGCGACGGCCACCTATCTGGCGCGGATGCTGAAATCCATCGGCATCGCCGTTACCCGGCTGGCCTCCGGCCTGCCCGTGGGCGGCGACCTCGAATACGCCGACGAGGTCACCCTGGGCCGAGCCTTCGAGGGCCGCCGCAACGCCCTCAGCTAGGCCGAAGCGGGCCCCTGAAAGGGAGGCGCCCGGCTCAGTGACCGCGCGGTCCGGGACCGTCCTGTCCGAGTGGCGGCCGGATCACGGCCAACAGGTCCAGCGACTCCGGACTCGCCGCGAGTTCCACCCTCCCCTTATCGGTGGCCAGGGTGACCGCTTCATAGCCAGCCGACGCCGGCAGGTATTTCCGGTCTTTGCCGGTGATCGTCCAGCGCTCCGAGACGTCCGCGACGGTGAAGTTCGTCGAGCGCCCGGACGATTCACGGGTCTCGTAGGCGGCGGGTTGGAACCGCAGCGCTCCCTCGGTGGGGGTGACGATGCCGGGATTCCAGATCCCGCTCAGGGAACCCGGCAGGGAATCCGGGTAGCGAAGAAAGGCGCGCAGTTGTCCCTTCCCGGCGAGTTCCTTTCGCTCCTTCCGCGTCGCGCGCAGATAGACAACGGTGATCAGCCAATACACGACGACATTTCAAAGCCCGCTAAAGATGACGGGTCCTGGCTCCCGCCCGGAAAGGGCCAGCCAGGCGGAGGTGCTCACGATGGCTAACACCACCAGGCCGATCAACGCACCGAGGTACGGGTGTTTCCGACCCCACGTCCTCAGCGCCTTCCGTGAGGCCCGCACCGTCGGTGTCCGCCGCGGCTCAGGCGTCGAGGAAGAGGCAGAACGGATGTCCGGCCGGGTCAAGATGCACCCGCACGTCGTCCTGGGGCTGGAAGTCGGCCAGCGTCGCGCCGGCCTGTTGCGCGTGGGTGGAGGCCTCGGCCAGATCCACGACGGCGATGTCCAGGTGCATCATCATCTGTTGCGCCCCGGGCCCGGCGGGCCAGATCGGCGGCACGTACCCGGCCTCGCTCTGGAATGAGAGCCCCGCGCCGCCGTCCGGGGAGACCAGCGTGACCCATTCGGGCTCATCCTGACCGAGCTCCCAGCCCAGGAGGCGGCGGTAGAAGTCCGCCAACTCGCGGGCATCGGGGGCGTCAAGGACGACGCCGGACAATCTCAACCCTGGCCTCTGGCTCATAGCAACCCCCACAGTGCGGTTCCGACTTTCGGGCCAGTATTGCACTCCTGCCGCCGGCCGGAACAGCCCGGAACAGGCCGGGCGGTAGAGTTCCGGACAATGATCCCGGACCCCATCCCCACCGAACGGCTGACTCTCCGGCCCCTGACGGCCGGGGACGAGGCCGCCCTGCTGCGGTTCCGCGGCAACGCGGAGGTCACCCGGTATCTCTCGCACGCCCCGCTGGGTCCCGCCGAGAACTCCACTCGGTTGCACACCATGCTGTCCCGGGCCGAGGCCTCCACCCCGGAACACTTCGACCTCTGCTGGGCCGTGGTCCTGCGCGCCACCGGCGAGGTGATCGGCGATGCCCGGACCTGGACCGCCGAAGCGCCGCCCGCCCCCGGACCCATCCCGGCCGGCGCCGCCGCCCTCGGCTACCTGATCCACCCTGACCACCACGGCCACGGCTATGGGCGGGAGGCGGCGGGCGCCCTGGTGCGCTGGCTGTTCGAAGACCGGGGCGTCGGCACGGTCCTCGCCGGCGTCTACGAACCCAACCTCCCCTCCCGCAGGCTGCTTGAGACGCTGGGATTCGTCCCGGACCACTACTTCACGGCGGCCCAGGACCGCGCCGGGAAGGGCCTCCCCTCTTGGCGCTACCGGCTGGACCGGTCACCGGCGGCGGGTCCGCCCGCCGGTCACAATTGAACGCCGGACCGGCCGCGGCGATAAACTTGGGCTGAAGCAGCCGTCGCACCACTCGGTCGCGCCGTTTGGCTGCTTCACCCAGAACCCCGATGATCCAGTGAGGGTGCGCGCATGAGTCTGCCCACTACCGAAGTCCACCCCGGACCGCAGCCGCAGGGGCTGCCGGTTATCCCGGGCGCCACCAAACACCTCGTCGTGAAGAAGTTCGGCGGCTCCTCGGTGGCCGATGCCGAGGGCATCAAGCGGGTCGCCCGCCGCGTCGTCGACGCGCACAACGCCGGCGACGAGGTCGTCGTCGTCGTCTCCGCCATGGGTGACACCACGGACGAACTCCTCGACCTGGCCGCCCAGGTGACCGACTCCGCCCCGGCCCGCGAAATGGACATGCTGCTCTCCGCCGGCGAACGCATCTCGATGGCCCTCCTGGCCATGGCGATCAACAAATACGGCGCCTCCGCCCAGTCCTTCACCGGTTCCCAGGCCGGCATGATCACCGACGGCATCCACGGCAAGGCCCGGATCATCGACGTCGACCCACACCGGATCCGTACGGCGCTGGACAAGGGGCACATCGCGATCGTCGCCGGCTTCCAGGGCATGAGCCGCACCACGAACGAGATCACCACCCTGGGCCGGGGCGGCTCGGACACGACGGCGGTGGCCCTGGCGGCCGCCCTCGACGCCGACGTCTGCGAGATCTTCACCGACGTTGACGGCATCTACACCGCCGACCCGCGCGTGGTCCCTTCCGCCCGGAAGATCGACAGCATCTCCAGCGAGGAAATGCTGGAACTCGCCGCTTCCGGGGCCAAGATCCTGCACCTGCGGTGCGTGGAGTACGCCCGCCGTTTCGGCGTCCCGCTGCACGTCCGCTCCTCATTCAGCCAGCACGAAGGCACCTGGGTGCTGCCCAGCGCCGACGACAAGATCACGATTCAAGAGGGAGTTGCCTTGGAGCAGCCAATCATCTCCGGCGTTGCACACGACCGTTCCGAGGCCAAGGTCACCGTCGTCGGCGTCCCGGACATCCCCGGCAAGGCGGCGGCGATCTTCCAGGTCATCGCGGATGCGCACTCGAACATCGACATGATCGTCCAGAACGTCTCCACCCACGGGACCGGCCGGACGGACATCTCCTTCACCCTGCCGATCGTCGAGGGCGCCGACGCCCTGGCCGCCCTGCGCGCCGCCCAGGCCGAGATCGGCTTCGAGAACATCGAATACAACGAAAAGATCGGCAAGCTCTCGCTGATCGGCGCGGGCATGCGCTCCCACCCGGGCGTCTCGGCGCGGTTCTTCGCCGCCCTGTCCGAGGCCGGGATCAACATCAACATGATCTCGACCTCCGAGATCCGCATCTCCGTGGTCACCCACGCGGACCTGCTCGATGACGCCGTGCGGGCCATCCACAAGGCCTTCGACCTCGACAGCGAGGACGAGGCGACGGTCTACGGCGGCACCGGACGTTAAGGCACTTCACGCGGGACATACGAAAGGGAGCGGCAGCCTGCCGCTCCCTTTCGCGTTGAACAGCGGGTCAGACCTGTTCCTTGGGAAGGTCTTCGCGGCGGACGGCGTAGTGATGCCCCGCCGCATCCGTCTCAATCTCGAAGCCGGCGAGCTCCTGCTCGGAGGCGAGTTCGAAGTCGTCGTGCCGGTGCACCACCGGGGCGGCGCAGTCTCCGCGTGAGGCCGGGCCGAAGACGAACCGCACCCAGGTGGACGGGTGCAGCCGGCTGCTGTGGGCGGCCCTGCGCAGTGCATGTGCCATGGTTTCCACCTCCTCCCCTGCTGACAGGATGAGCGGAAGGACGGCGCGCCGGCCGGGACGTCGTTTCCTGCGAGCGGGCCGGGGCCGCCGGTGCCTCAATTTTACGCCCGACGGAGGGAAATGAGCCGGGGCTTCCCGCCTAGCGGAGCGATTTGTCCCCGGGGTCCCGCGGCACCACGTAGGTGCTGCCGTCGGGGCGGCGGACGGTCTCCCACTGCCGGGTCTCTGCCTCCCGCTGGGCCAGCAGCCGGCGGTTCTGCTCGGTCATGTCGTGACCCAGAGAGCCGCGGCTGGCGGGACCGAACACGGCCCGCAACTTCCCGGTTGCCCGCATGAACCGCTCGGCGGCGGATTCCTTCGCCATCACCACTCCTTCGCAACGGATATGCCACCAGTGTACGCTAATGATTAGTGCACTAATCATTTCCGCGCCCCGAGGAGCTCCATGACCGACAGCGCCACCGCCAGCCCCGACTTCATCGACGAAGACCTGCTGCTGGAACACCAGCTCTGCTTCGCCCTCACCGTCGCCTCGCGCAATGTGGTGGCCGCCTACAAGCCCGTCCTGGACAAGCTGCACCTCACCCACCCGCAGTACCTGGTGATGTTGACCCTCTGGGAATCCAGCCCGCGCACCGTCCGTGAGATCAGCGATGCCCTGGACCTGGACCCGGCTACGGTCTCCCCGCTGCTTCGCCGGCTCGAGGCCGTGGGCTACGTGACCCGGGAACGGGCCGAAGGCAACGAACGCAGCCTCGCCGTCGGACTCACCCCGGCCGGCGCGGCCCTCCGCCGGGACGCGACGGCGATTCCCGGCACCATGATGGCCCGGCTGGGGCTGAGCCGGGACCAGGTGGCCGAACTCCATGCCGCCATGACCCGGCTGATCGCGGCCACCCGGCGATAGACTGGATTTCAACCCGAGGAGGTCCGCCATGCGCAAACCCCTGATGCACGTGCTGCTGATCGCGGCCACAGCCACCGCCCTGGCCGCCTGTTCGCCGGGCGGCTCCGGCGGCCCCGGCGCCCCCGGCCCGACCGGCTCGTCCCCCGCCGGCTCCAACTCCAGCTCCACCGGCAGTTCCGGCACCCCCTCAAGCGGTACCAGCGGCACCCCGTCCGCGGACGCCGAGACCACCGCGGCGGCACCGTCCCCCTCGGCCCCGGCACCCACGCCCGGCCCCGGCGCCGGCAACGCCGAGCTCTCCATCATGGTCAAGCCCGGCGGCATCGGCCAGCCGGCCAACTACACCCTGGTCTGCCGCGACGGCGTCCCCGCGGCGGAAAGCCAGCACCCCTCCGCCACTGCCGCCTGCGCCGCCCTGAAGGCCAACGCCGCCCTGCTCAGCCCGGCGCCGCGGCCCACGGACAAGGCCTGCACCCAGCAGTACGGCGGCCCGCAGGAGGCCACGGTCACCGGCTCGGTGGACGACCGGCCGGTCGAAGCCACCTTCAGCCTGCGCGACGGCTGCGAAATCGCCCAATGGAACGCCGCCAAGGACGTTCTGGGCTCGAGCGGCGGGGCTGGCTAAACTGCAGCACCTGACAGACGAACAGTGGACCCGGCGGGAGGCCGCCCACCAGGAACGCGTCCGGACCTACGCCGACCCCTACCTGGCACGGCGGTCGGCCGGACGCAAGCACCCGGTGGAGGACTTCCTCTTCACCTACTACACCCAGAAACCCGGGCAGCTGCTGCGCTGGCACCCGGGCGCCGGCGTCGTGCTCTCCGGCCCGGCCGCCGCCGCGCGCACCGACTGGAAGTACTACCGCGCGGCCGACGACGCCGAACGCGCCGCCGCGGGCGTGCCCGACGGCGTCCCCGCGGTGACCGTCGACGTCGAGCGCTTCCTGGCCGAACGGCGCGAGGCGGTGCAGTTCGCCGGGATCATCCTGGCCGGCACGGCGGCCCGGCCGGCACAGTTCGGCTGCTTCGGCCTGCACGAATGGGCCATGGTCTACCGCCAGGACAAGTTTGCGCTCCGCCACGAATACCTCACCCTGCGGCTGGGCTCCGCGGGCACGGACCAGGTGGTGGAGGAGAACCGGATCCGCTGCTCGCACTTTGACGCCTTCCGGTTCTACACCCCGGATGCCGTGCCGCTGAACAGCCTCTCGCCGAGCCGGGAAAACCAGCGGGACCTCGAACAGCCCGGCTGCCTGCACGCCAACATGGACCTCTACAAGTGGGCCTACAAGCTGGCGCCCGTGCTGCCGAGCGAACTGGTGATGGACTGCTTCGAACTCTCCTGGCAGATCCGGGCCATGGACATGCAGGCCTCCCCCTACGACCTCAGCGAGTGGGGCTACCCGCCCATCAGGATCGAAACCGCCGAGGGCAAGGCCGACTATGTGGACCGGCAGCGCGGCTTCGCGGACGCCGCCCAGGAGCTGCGGGGCCGCCTGCTGCAGGAACTCGACCCGCTGCTCACGGCCGCCGCCCGCCTAGAGCGCCGCACCGCAGCCCAGGAAGGAACGCCATGACCGCCACCAATGGCGCCGGCGAGCCGGCAGCTTCGCCCCAGGACCGGACCACGAATCCCGAGATTGACCTCACCATCACGCTGACCGAGGCGCCGGGGGGCCCGGAGCATGTGTTCCGGCTGGTCGCCGACGGCCAGGAGCCCGGCCCTGGATCCACGCTCCCCGACCCCGCCGCCGCGCTGGCAGCCGTCCGGCAGCACGGCGAGGCCATCTTCTTCCCCGTGCCCGGGCCGCCGAAGCTCTGCACCCAGCAATACGGCGGCCCGCAGGTCGCGGTGGTCACCGGCACGTACCGGGGCCGCGGCGTCGAGGCCCGCTTCAGCCGTACCGACGGCTGCGAGATCTCCCGGTGGAAGTCCATGGCCCCGCTCCTGGGCGGGACGGCCGGTTCCACCGGCGCGGTCTAAGCGCCGCAGCGGCCGACCGGCGCCCGGCCCTCGGCGCCCGAGGCCCCGTTCTCGGCGCCCGGCCCTGGGCCCCAACGCGCCAAGGCGCCAAGGCACACTGAACAAACAGCAGGAGAACACAGCAGTGGCCGGTGGTAAGACCGCCGGCCACTGCTGTGTTCAGGTGTTACGCGCTACCGCTAGATAGCGTTGTTCGGGCTGTCCGGATCCTGCGGGACCACCTTGGCCTGTTCCTTCTTGACCTGGGCGCCCTTCTCCAGCTGGGCCGCGTCGCCGGTGCCCGCCTCGTCGCCCGGGCCGGTGTTGCTGGCCTGGTCCTCGGCGGTGGGGGCCACGGCGGTGGTGCCGTCGGGGCTCACCATGACGGTGACGAAGGTCGGGTCGCTGGAACCTTCGAAGGTGATCCGGCCGATGTACGAACCGGCTGCGAGGTCCTTCCAATTCAGCGTGACCTTGCCGGCCTTGCCGTTGGTCAGCTTCAGCGGGTTCGGCGAGACCGAGGCGTTGCCGACGTTGGCGCCGAGCACCGCCGCCTCAACCGAGGCCTTGGTGGCCTTGCCGCCCGGGCTGGCGTACAGGTTCGCGTAGATCGTGTACTTACCGGCGGCGGGGTTGGGGATGGACAGGGTCTCGCTCGAGGACGAGGTGGCGACCTGCTCCACGCCGCGCGGGGTAACCACGTACATGTCGAAGTCGGCGGCGGGATCGGAGGAGATCACGGAGAACTTCGCCAGCGGCACGCCGGCCGGAACCTGGACGGTCTTGATATAGGTCGAGGCATCGGCCGTGGCGGTGAACGGACCCGGGACCAGCGAGATGGCGGTGGCGTCGGCCTTGGAGAGGCCGTCCAGCGTCATGTTGGTCGGGTTGTTCGTGCCGGAGACCACCTTGATGTCACCGGAGCCGGTGCCCTGGTTGGTGGTCAGGGTGACGTCCTTCGGAGCCACCACGGACTGCGGGCGGACCGAGATCGGCGAGGTGACGGTCTTGCCCGCACCCTGCCAGGACAGCGAGCCCATGGCGAACTGGCCCAGCGGGGCACCCTGGTTCTCGAAGGTGACCTTGAAGGTGCGCTGTTCGCCGGCGGCCTTGAAGTTCAGCGCCGCCGGAGCCACGCTGACCTTGATGCCGGGGACGTTGACGCTGGCCTTGTAGACACCCGGGGTCAGGGCGGTCACCGTGCGGGTGACCTCGATCTTCCCGGTGAGGTTGCCCAGGGCGAAGGACGGGACGTTCATGTCACGGGCCTTGGTGCTGGACTTCAGGCCCAGGTCCACGCCGGTGCCCTGGATGAACTTCAGGTAGTCCTGGGTGTTCGCGTCGTACACCAGGCCCGGGTCGACCATGCGGGCCGGGTCCACCTCGCCCGCGCCGGTGGCGAAGACGTCGGTGTTCTTGGTGCCGTCGGCGAGCTTGACGTCGGAGGTGGTGGTCATCATGGCGGACTTCACCGCGGCCGGGGACCAGGTGGGGTTCTTGCCCAGCAGCAACGCTCCGAAGCCGGCCACGTGCGGGGAAGCCATCGAGGTACCGGACATGAAGCCGAACTTGGCACCGTTTTCACCGATCGGCGAGACGCCTGCCAGGACTGCAACGCCGGGGGCGGTGACGTCCGGCTTCAGCAGGTCCGAATCGGTGGCCAGCAGCGGTCCGCGGGAGGAGAACCCGGCGATCTGCGGCTGCGCCTCCAGGGGCAGACCGGTGGTGTCCTTGTTGACCAGGGACACCTTGATGCCCGGGTTGGCCGCGACCTTGTCCTTGATGGTCTGGGTGGCGGGCGGGTTCACGTGCACCGTGGGCACCGCGTGCTGGTCCGCGTCCAGGGAGGAGTTGGTGAGGTTGACCAGGATCATGCCGACGCCGCCGGCTCGGGCAACCTCGGCGCTCTTGGCGACGCGGTCCACGACGCCGCGGTCACAGACGACGACCTTGCCGGCGACCTTGGTCCCGTCCAGCGTGTTGGGGCCGCAGAGGGCCGGCGAGGAGGGTGCGTTGGCCGCTGCGGCGTTGGCTGCCAGCACGACTCCGGCGTCCTTGACCTCGCGGTTCATGATGCTGGCTCCGCGGAACTTGCTGCCGTCACCGAACTCGACCGTGCCTTGCAGTTCCTGGGAGAAGCTGCTGGCCGCCACGGTGGTCACCCAGGGGGCGCCGTGGTTGACGGTGCTGGCGGTGGGGCCGGAGTTGCCGGCGGAGGCGGCGACGAAGATGCCGCTGGCCGACGCGTTCAGGAACGCGATGGAGACCGGGTCGATGACGGACGTCGCGGAACCGGAGATGGAGTAGTTCAGGACGTCGACGCCGTCCTCGATGGCCTGCTCGACGGCGGCGACGGAGGAGGAGCTGTAGCAGCCGCCGGTGTTGGGATCGGTGTCTTCCCAACAGACCTTGTAGATGGAGAGCTTGGCAGCCGGGGCGATGCCGCTGGTCAGGCCGAAGCTGCGGCCGTCCACGAAGGATTCGACGTTGGCGTTGCCGGCCGCGGTGCTGGCGGTGTGGGTACCGTGGCTGGCCACGTCAACCGGGGAGAGCTGCTCCAGCGGCGACCGGTCACCCGGGGCCACGTAGCTGAGGAAGTCGTCCGCGAAGTAGTGAGCGCCGAGGACCTTGGAGTTGCAGGCGGTGCCGTCGAAGGATGCACCGGAGTCGACGCCCTTCTGGCAGTCGCTGGTGAACGTCTCGCCGTCGGCCTTGAGCATGGCAATCTTGCCATCCGCCGCGCGGTACGGGACGCCGACCACGGGGGCGCCGGAGAGCGGCTTGACCGGGTCGCCGGCGAAGAAGGCGCTGTCCGGGGTGTACCCGGTGTCGATGACGCCGACGACGACGCCCTTGCCGGCGCCGTCCTGGCCACCGAAGGTGGTGTTCCAGGTGCCGTTAGGACCACTGAGCTTGAGGAAGTCGGTGGTGGAGTAGTCCGGGGCGTTCTCCGTGTCCGGAGCCACCGCCAGGACGCTGGGGTCCTTGGCGAGCTTGATCGCCTGGTCCGTGGTCAGCTTGGCGCTGAAGCCGTTGACCGCAGCAGAGAACTGACGGCCCATCTTGACGTTCTGCTTGCCGGCGACCTCGGCCTGCTTCTGCTCCAGGTGCGCGCGGTAGTTCTTGACTTCGCCCTTGCTGGGGTCAAGCTTCTTGCCCGGCGCGGGCTTGGTGGCTGGCAGGCCGGGAGTGGAACCCTCGTAGCTGGCCGCCGGCTGCTCGGCCAGCATGACGATGTAGCGGCCGTCCGGGTAGTTGGCCGGGTCCAGATTCTTCTGGGCGACGCCGGCGACGGTGGCGCCTTGTGCCGTGGCCGCGGTGGCGGGCGCGATGGCAACGGTTGAAAGGAGAACCGGCAAGCCCAGGGTCAGTGCCGCGGCCCTCCGGAGTCCCCCGCTTCGAAGGAAGCTCTTTCCTGGTGATTTCACGAGTGTTTTGAACCTTTCAGAAGGAACGGTCCCGGCGCGGAGGCCGGGGACTGTGGTCTGGAACGGGCGCTGGAGCAACTCTTGTCACATGCGGCCCGGCGGATACCAGCCGCTTCACACAGTACAGACTGAGAGCCGGATATGACATAGACCACAGGTAACGAATTAACTTTGGTCAAACGATTCGACAACTCTTGTCGCGGTTGGGGCGCGCGGAATCCGGGCGGTCTGCGACCGTCCGGATTTCGGTATTGGCAGTCTCTTTGTGCCCTCCGCGGAGGGTCTTGGGGTGGTCCGATCCGCTACTGGCGGGGCGTCCGCACAACCTCGCTGATCCAGGCCCTGGTCTTCTCATCCAGCGGCCCGGCAACATTCGTCTCGCGGGCGGCTCGGTCGGCCAGGACCTTCTGCAGGACCATCCGGCCGAGGCCCGCAAAGACGGCGGCGGCGACCACGGGAAGGACCACGGACCTGGGATTCTGAGCCATGCGCTCATCCTACTGATCGGCCCCGTCAAGGTCACGGCAAATTTTCTCCAGAAAAGTCAGGACCGGACCGTGACGATCCGCCGCCGGGGCGCGTCTTTACCTATATAGAGCGATTCAATCCGGCGCTCTCCCGACCACGGAAGAGAGAACCATGCGCAACAAGATCATTGCAGCAGTTGTCACGGCGCTGGCCGGCTGGCTCAGGGGACGGCTGGGCCGCCGCGGGGGCACACAGCCCCCTGCGCGCCGCTAGGCCGCACGTCAGGCCGCACAGGCCGCTAAGTAGGTCTGCACACAGAACTCCCCCCGCCGGGGTGAATGCACAGAAGTACGTAACCGCAGCAACGAACAAGGAAGGTGTACATCATGGGTATCGGAGACAAGATCCAGAACGCAGCTGAATCCGCAGGCGGAAAGCTGAAGGAAACGGTGGGCAAGGCCACCCACAACGAAGAGCTCGAGGCCGAGGGCCAGGCCGACCAGGCGAAGGCCTCGGTGAAGAAGGCCGGCGAAAACGTCAAGGACGCGTTCAAGGGCTAACCAGCGCACCACTGCAGTAAACCGGGAGGCGTCCTTGGGGGACGCCTCCCGGTTTTGTTCATGCCTGGTCCGCGACGGCTTCCCGGGGTGCCTCGGCCAGCATTCGGCGCGAGCGTCATTTCACCGCCCCGCCCTGACTGGACGAAGGTGCCTCGCCGGGCGGAAGAGGAGTGCTCGCTGCCTTTAATCCATTTGCCAGACTTTCTACAGAAATCTCTGGAAATTACTCCTTCATCATCCGTATGCTGGGTTCACTTG
Source organism: Arthrobacter sp. YD4 (assembly GCF_030410515.1). Taxonomy (GTDB): domain Bacteria; phylum Actinomycetota; class Actinomycetes; order Actinomycetales; family Micrococcaceae; genus Arthrobacter. The sequence goes on from NZ_JAUHHD010000002.1 coordinate 281,123, forward strand.
CATATCGCTGCTCCGTGGGGGAGGTGTTTTGAGATGGAAAGTTCACGGCCCTTGTGGCGCGTGGTCCGGCCAGTGCTCCTCGCGGCTGCCGCCGCGACCTCGTGGCTTGCCATCTCGGCCACGGCAGCCTCTGCCGACGCCCCCACCGACCGAGGGCCGCTCGCCGGGCAGGTCCTGTCCACCGTAACGGCGATCGCCGCTCCCGATGTGGCCGTCGAACTCCCGCTGGCTTCCCGGCCCAACGGTGACGCTCCCGCACCGGGGCTTCTCTCCGTGGTGCCGAAGCTGCAGCCTCTGGCCGGTGGGGTGTCGTCCCGGGCGGATGCCCTGGCGGCAACAGTCCCGGTGGCCGACGTTCCGGTGGTCGGTTCGGCCCTCATGCTCCCGCCGCTGACTCCGGTCACAGACCCTGTCCTGGGCCTCGCGGACAGTGCCGTGTCCGCCGTCGTGGTCTCCGCTGACTCTGCCGTCGCGTCCGTCGTCGACGGCGTGGGCCCTGTCCTTGGCACCGTGACCGGGCCGGTTGCCGCCGTCGTCACGCCTCCGGCGCTGCCCGCCGTCCCGTCGGAACTGCCGGCCCTCCCATCGGAACTGCCCGGCGGGGCTGCCGTGGCGGCAACCCTCGACCCTCCGGCCGAAGCCGTTACGGGCAGCACCCAGAGCCCCTCTGCGGACATAGAGCCTGCCCCTGCCGCTTCGGCCGCAGCCCGGGACGCCGTCGCGGCGACGGTCTCCGCGATACCCTGCAAGCAGTCTGCGGCGCCGAACCACGCTGAGACCCCAATGATGTCCCTCGCCGATGATCCGGCCGATGAGTGGGCGCCGGGCGCCCCGGACCCCGCACCAGGGGCTCCCGGCAGCGGCTCAGGATCCGGCGCACTCTCCGGCGGTAACGCCAACCCTGCCTGGCTCTCCAGCTTCCGCCTGCACCTCGCGGGCGCCCTCAACATTCCGGCGCGGGGAGACCTGCTCGCGCCGCCCTCCCCGGTGTCCTTTGACCCGGGGTCGTCTCCTGACTAGTTGAGCCCTGCCGCGCCCGGGCGCGGCCACGGCATCCACGGCCCCAGCGGCCGCTCAACCACTTTTTCAGGAGACTTTGTCATGCATCAAAACCTTCGCCGAGGCCTGCTCGGCACCCTCTTCGCCGGCGGCCTGCTGGCCCTCGGAAGCACGGCCGCCTCAGCGGCCGACACGACCACCACCGGCTCGGACGGACTCCTTTCCGGCACCCAGGTCACCGCGCCGATTTCGATTCCGGTCAATCTCGGGGCGACGTCCCTGGGACTGCTGGGCGACTCCACCGCCACCACCGGCGGGCCCACCACCGGGGCCGCACCGGCGGCTCCCACCGGATCCACGCCCACTGGAGCAACCTCCACCACCGGGGCGGACGGAATCCTCTCCGGCACCCAGGTCACCGCACCGGTCACGGTCCCGATCAACCTCGGCGCCACCTCGGTGGGCGCACTGGGCGACTCCACCGCCACCAGCGGAACCACCGCCGGTACCGCACCGGCCGGATCCACCTCCGCGGGTCCGACCACCACCGGGGCGGACGGAATCCTCTCCGGCACCCAGGTCACCGCACCAGTCACGGTCCCGATCAACCTCGGCGCCACCTCCGCGGGCGCACTGGGCGACTCCACCGCCACCACCGGCGGAACCACTACCGGGACCGCACCGGCCGGATCCACCTCCGCGGGTCCGACAACCACCGGGGCGGACGGAATCCTCTCCGGCACCCAGGTCACCGCGCTCATCAGCGCACCGATCAACCTCGGCGCCACCTCCGTGGGAGCACTGGGCGACGCCACCGCCACCACGGGTTCCGGCAGCACGGGCCAGGCAGCAGCGGGCCCCGCATCGGGTCCTGCAACGACGGGCGCGGGCGGCATTCTCTCCGGAACCCAGATCACCGCACCCATCAGCGCGCCGATCTCGCTCGGCGCCACTTCGGTGGGCGTCGGCGGCGGCTCTGCGGCCACAACGGGCAACCCGCCCACGGTCACCCCGCCGGTCGTGACTCCCCCGGTGGTTACCCCGCCGGTCGTCACACCGCCAGTGGTTACTCCCCCGGCGGCGGAGACGCCTGCCGCCGTCCAGCCCGGAAACCAGGGCGCCACCGGTACCTCGCAGGTCATCGTGTCCGCCGCCTCGGCGCCGTCAGGTGTCCCCGCCGGGGCCACCACGCTCGCCTACACCGGAGCCAACGCCAACGCACTATGGCTCGCGGGCCTGTTCCTCGGCGCGGGACTGCTGATGTTGCTCGGTATGCGGCTCAAGCGGTCGGCCTAAGCAACGGCCCCAGTAAAGGACTAACCGTCCTGTGAGCTGTCCGGGGACGCCCCATGGCGTCCCCGGACATCCGCGCGCACAGGGCCAGCCAGGCTCCAGCGGTCACGAATACGCCCGGCGGAGCAGGCCCGGTAGAATAAGCGTGCAAGCTCGCGGAGCGCCCGAACCACGCCGTCCTGGAACATTCCTGTTTCATCACAGCGGGACCGGCGTGAGACGGCACCACTCCGCTGCGCCCTTACCCAACGCTCACGCACAGGAGTTGCCGGATGCCCCGGATCGTTGTCGACGTCATGCCCAAGCCCGAGATTCTGGACCCGCAGGGGAAGGCGATCGTCGGAGCGCTGCCCCGCCTCGGATTCACCGCCTTCAGCGGCGTCCGCCAGGGCAAGCGTTTCGAACTCACCGTCGACGGCGAGGTGACCGAGGAGATCCTGGCCCAGGCCCGGAACGCCGCGGAGACCCTGCTCTCCAACCCGGTGATCGAGGATGTCGTCAACGTCGAGGTCGTCGAGGCCTGAAATGACTGAACAACCCCTGATCGGCGAGGCCGTCGCGATCGCCGCCGAGCCCCGGCTCGCTGGCGCAAGGATCGGCGTCGTCACCTTCCCCGGCACCCTCGATGACCGCGACGCCGCCCGCGCCGTCCGGCTGGCCGGCGCCACCCCCGTGGCCCTCTGGCACGCGGACACCACCCTGGCCGACGTCGACGCCGTCGTGATCCCCGGCGGTTTCTCCTACGGTGATTACCTGCGCGCCGGCGCGATCGCCCGGTTCGCCCCGCTCATGTCGAAGATCATCGACGCCGCCAACTCCGAGGCCCGCCTGCCGGTCCTGGGCATCTGCAACGGCTTCCAGATCCTCACCGAGTCGCACCTTTTGCCCGGCTCCATGATCAAGAACGACCACCTGAAGTTCCTCTGCCGCGACCAGGTCCTCCGCGTGGAGAACACCGCCACGGCGTGGACCGGCGACTACACCGCCGGCCAGGAAATCACCGTTCCGCTGAAGAACCAGGACGGCCAGTACATCGCGGACGAGAAGACCCTCGACGCGTTGGAAGCCGAGAACCGCGTGGTGTTCCGCTACGTCGGCTGGAACCCGAACGGCTCCCGCCGCGACATCGCCGGCATCACCAACGAGGCGGGCAACGTGGTGGGCCTCATGCCGCACCCCGAGCACGCCATCGAGGCGGGCTTCGGTCCGGAGAACGGCTCCGGCACCGAGGGCCTGGGCTTTTTCACCTCTGTCCTGAACAAGATCGTGGGAGACAACAAATGACCGAGACCCCCGCCGTGGCCAAGCCCGCGGAGTCCGGCAAGAAGTTCAACATCGACACGGTGGAGAACGCGGCCAGGACCCCGGACACCGAGCTGCCCTGGGCCGAGCTGGGCCTGAAGCAGAACGAGTTCGACGAGGTTGTCAAGGTCCTCGGCCGCCGCCCCACCGGCGCCGAGCTGGCCATGTACTCCGTCATGTGGAGCGAGCACTGCTCCTACAAGTCCTCCAAGAACCACCTGCGCCAGTTCGGCGAGAAGGTCACCGAGGAGATGAAGAAGGACATGCTAGTGGGCATCGGCGAGAACGCCGGTGTCACCAACCTCGGCGACGGCTGGGCCGTGACCTTCAAGATCGAGTCGCACAACTCGCCCTCCTTCGTGGAGCCTTACCAGGGCGCCGCGACCGGCATCGGCGGGATCGTCCGCGACATCATCTCGATGGGCGCCCGCCCCGTGGCCGTCATGGACCCGCTGCGCTTCGGCGCGATCGACCACCCGGACACCGCCCGCGTCATGCACGGCGCCGTGGCCGGCATCGGCGGCTACGGTAACTCCCTGGGCCTGCCGAACATCGGCGGGGAGATGGTCTTCGACTCCGTTTACCAGGGCAACCCGCTGGTCAACGCCCTCGCCGTCGGCGTCATGCGGCATGAGGACATCCGCCTCGCCAACGCCTCCGGCAAGGGCAACAAGGTTGTCCTGTTCGGTGCCCGCACCGGCGGCGACGGAATCGGCGGCGCGTCCGTGCTGGCGTCCGAGTCCTTCGACGACACCAAGCCCTCCAAGCGTCCGGCCGTGCAGGTGGGCGACCCGTTCGCGGAGAAGGTCCTGATCGAGTGCTGCCTGGAGCTCTTCAAGGGTTCCCTGGTGGAGGGCATCCAAGACCTCGGCGCTGCGGGCATCTCCTGCGCCACCTCCGAACTGGCGTCCAACGGCGACGGCGGCATGCAGGTCGAGCTGACCTCCGTGCTGCTGCGCGACCCCACCCTGACCCCGGGCGAAATCCTGATGTCCGAGTCGCAGGAACGCATGATGGCCGTGGTCACCCCCGAGAACGTCGAGGCGTTCGAGGCCGTGATGGACAAGTGGGCCGTGGAGTACTCCTGGCTGGGCGAGGTGACCGACACCGGCCGCCTGATCATCACCTGGGACGGCGAAGTGATCGTCGACGTCGACCCGCGCACCGTCGCCCACGACGGCCCGGTCTACGACCGCCCCTACGCCCGTCCCGAGTGGCAGGACTCCGTCCAGGCGGATGCCTTCACCGGCTCCGTGCAGGACGCCGGCCGCCCGGCCGCCCCGTCCGAGCTCGCTGCGGCCGTCACCGAGCTGGTGGCCTCGCCGAACATGTGCAGCAAGGCCTGGATCACCAACCAGTACGACCGGTACGTCGGCGGCAACACCGCCATGGCGTTCCCGGACGACGCCGGCGTGGTCCGGGTGGACGAGGAGACCGGCCTGGGCGTGGCCCTGGCCACCGACGCCAACGGCCGCTACACCTACCTGGACCCGTACCAGGGCGCGCAGCTGGCCCTGGCCGAGGCGTACCGCAACGTGGCCACCTCCGGCGCCATCCCGATGGCCGTCAGCGACTGCCTGAACTTCGGTTCCCCCGAGGACCCGGACGTCATGTGGCAGCTCGCCGAAGCCATCCGCGGCCTCTCCGACGCCTGCATGGAGCTCGGCATCCCGGTCACCGGCGGCAACGTCTCGCTCTACAACCAGACCGGCACCACCCCCATCCACCCCTCCCCCGTGGTGGCGGTGCTGGGCAAGCTCGACGACGTCGCCCGCCGCACGCCGTCGGGCTGGCGTGAGGACGGCCAGGCGATCTACCTCCTCGGCACCACCGGTTCCGAACTGGACGGGTCCGAATGGGCCAACATGCGCGGCCACCTGGGCGGCCGGCCGCCGAAGGTTGACCTCGCCGCCGAGCGCGAGCTGGGCCAGATCCTGATCAACGCCTCCCGCGACGGCATGGTGGACTCCGCCCACGACGTCTCCGAGGGCGGCCTCGCCGCGGCCCTGGTGGAATCCTCGCTGCGCTACGGCGTCGGCGCCCGGATCTCGCTGCAGGACGTCATGGACCGCGACGGCGTGGACCTCTTCACCGCGCTGTTCTCCGAGTCGCAGGCGCGCGCCGTCGTGGCCGTGCCCCGCTCGGAGGAGATCCGCTTCAAGGACATGTGCACCGCCCGCGGCTTCGCGCACGTCCGGATCGGCGTCGTCGACGCCGAGGGCGGCACGCTGGAGATCAACGGCGTGGACACCCTGAGCCTGGACGCGCTCCGCGAGGCGCACGAGGGGACACTGCCGAAGTACTTCGGCTGACGCTCACCCACCGCCTGAACTGAACGGCCGCCCCTCCACTGGAGGGGCGGCCGTTCAGTTAAACGCTGCCTCCGGTCAGGCGGCGTCCGGCGCTCAGCGGGTCATCGACGCCGGGGGCGTGGCGAACTTTTCGCCGGGGTAGCGCTGGGCCGCGGCGTCCATCAGCCGGCCCCACTGGCCGCCGGCGATGTCCGCGCCGTCCACGCCCACGTAGTAGCGGCCGTTGATGGTGATGTCCTGGTTCACCCAGCGCGGCCCGATGCCCTGGTAGCTGCCGAACCAGGAGGCCGTGGCGATCCCGGAGGTGCCGCCCACGGTCCAGGTCATGGTGTTGCCGTCCGTGGTGCCGGTCTTGGCGAAGATGTCCGTGGCCTTGGAAACCGGGATGTTGTAGCCGGAGCCCCGGGTCAGCACGTTCTTCAGCGCGTAGGTCACCCCGGCCGCGACGTCAGGATCGATGGCCTGCTGGCAGTGCGCGTCCGGGACCGGGTAGGCCTTGCCGTGCGGGCCGGTCACCGATTCGAGGGCGATCGGGTCGCAGTGCTTGCCGCCGGCGGCGAACGTGGCGTAGGCGTCGGCCATGGTCAGCGGGGCGACGTCCTGGGTGCCGATCAGGCTGGCGATGCTGGAAACGTCGTAGGGCTTGTTGGTGTGTCCGTCGGCGACGCCGGCCGCCGTCGCCATTTTCTGGATGTTGCAGAAGTCCAGCTGCGCGGCGGACTGGAAGGTGATGGTGTTGATCGACTGGTAGAGGCCCTGGAGGACGCTCATCCTGACGTAGTGGTTCGCGTCGTCGTTGGGCAGGAGCTGCGTCCCTGCCGCCGGGTCATAGGATCCGGTGGTGCGGCCGCAGGAGTTCTGCCAGGGGTAGCCGGGCCGGTAGAGGCGCACCGCGCCGTCCAGGACAGTGCCCATGGACTTGCCGGCGCGCAGCCACTCGGCGAAGACGAACGGCTTCATGGTGGAGCCGATCTGGAAGCCGCCGGCGCCATCGAGGGGCTGGCCGTTGGCGTCCCGTTCGGGCAGCGCGAAGTTGCCGGTGTAGTTGCCCGGACCCGCCGTGGGGTTGTAGTTGGTGTTCTGCGCCATGGTCAGCACCTTGCCGGTGCCGGGCTGGACGCTGACCAGGGACGCCCCGCGCTGCAGCGGGTCGGTGGCGGACATGGAGGCGTTGACCTGGTCCTGGGCCACCTTTTGCAGCGCCGGGTCCAGGGTGGTGCGGATGGTCAGTCCGCCCAGGTAGAGCAGCTTCTTCCGGGCGTCCTCGTCGGGCCCGAAGGCCGGGTCGTTGAGGATCAGCCGCTGGACGTAGTCGCAGAAGTAGGGCGCGGAGACGGCACCGGCGCAGCCCTGGCTGGCCGGGTGGACGTTGAGGCCGATCGGTGCCTGCACCGCCGCGTCGTGGTCGGCCTGGCTGATCTTGCCCTGCTGGAGCATCTTGTCGAGGACCTCGTTGCGGCGGGACACCACGTGGTCCGGCTGGGTGAGCGGGTCGTAGTAGACCGGGCTGTTGACGACGCCGGCCAGCGCCGCCGCCTGCGGCAGGGTCAGTTGCGCGGCGCTGACGTTGAAGTATTCGTGGGCGGCGGCGTCGATCCCGTAGGCGCCGTTGCCGAAGTAGACCACGTTGAGGTAGCCCTGCAGAATCTGGTCCTTGGAGTAGGTCTTCTCCAGGGCGATCGCGAGCTTCATCTCCCGCAGCTTGTCCCCCACCGTCTTGGCGTAGCCGAGCTTGACGTCCTCGCTTTTCCCCTGCGCCACGAGGGATTCGATGATCATGTTGTTGACGTACTGCTGGGTGAGGGTGGACGCTCCTTGGCGGCCACCCTGCGCGGTGGCGACGAGGGCGCGCAGGATGCCGGTGGTGTCGATGCCGCCGTGCTGATAGAAACGGGCGTCCTCGATGGCGACGATGCCGTCCTTGATGAAGGGGGACATCTTGTCCAGGCTGACCGGCGCCCGGTTCTCCGCGTAGAAGGAGGCGATGACGGAACCGTCGTTGGCCAGGACGGTGGAGGTGGCCGGCGGGGCGTTGAGGTTCAAGTCATCGGGGAGCTTGTCGAACATGCCGATCGAGTCGCTGACCACCGCGCCCGCCATGGCGGTGGCGGGGATAAAGAGACCGGCCACCAGCACGCCGCACACGGTCCCGGCCGCGATGAAGGCCAGTACCGCGCGCCAGAGGGATCGCCTAGCGGGCATCGGGATGTTCCCGGGTCGCGGGGGCGTCGGCGGCGGGAGGCTCGTCCCCGCCGTCGGGCGCGGCGCCCGGGATCGCCACCGAACGCTTCCGGCGGAAGGTCAGCAGGAAGCCCGCCGCTCCGCCCAGGAAGATCAGCGCGGCCACCCAGGTGTTGACCCGGAGCCCCAGGATCAGGTTGGCGTAGTCCGAGCGCATCAGTTCGAAGGCGAAGCGGCCCGCCGTGTACCCGGCGACGTATAGGGCGAACACGCTGCCGGCACCGAGCTTGAACCGCCGGTCCAGAAAGAGGATGAGGAGAGCCACGGCGACGCACCAGAGCGACTCGTACAGGAAGGTCGGCTGGAAGTAGCCCAGGACCACGACGGCGCCGGAGGGATCGGTGACCGCGTTTCCGGCGGCGTCCATCTGGTGGATCTGCAGCTTCCACGGCAGGGTGGTGGGGTCGCCGTAGAGCTCGTTGTTGAACCAGTTGCCCCAGCGGCCGAGGGCCTGGGCAAAGAGCACCCCGGGCGCCACGGAATCCAGGAAGGCCACGAAGGACACCCCGGCCCGGCGGCAGCCGATCCAGGCGCCCACGCAGCCGAGCGCGATCGCTCCCCAGATGCCTAGCCCGCCATCCCAGATGGCAAAAGCATTCCAGGGGTTCCGGCCGGGCAGGAAATACAGCTCCGGGTCCGTGATGACGTGGTAGATCCGGCCGCCGATGATCCCGGCCGGGACCGCCCAGACGCAGATGTCCAGGACCTGGCCTGGCAGGCCGCCGCGGGCGATCCAGCGGCGGGACCCCAGCCAGATGGCCACCGCGATGCCGGCCAGGATGCAGAGGGCATAGAAGTGGATGGTCAGCGGTCCCACGTGGAAGGCGCTGACGGTCGGGGACGGAAAAAACGAATCTCCGGCGGTCATGGCGGTCCTGTCTAAGAAGTGCGCGGCACGGTAATTGGTTCTGCCACAGAACTATTCTAGGTCTGACTGTATCCGGCTAAACTGGGCGGATGATGAGGGCCGTGGAATCCGCACCGGAGGCAGCGGCCCGCCGGGACTCCGGCGCGTGGTCCCTGACCGGCGTGATCACCCGCCTGCGCAGGGTGCTGCGCTCCAGCGTGCGGCAGGAGTTTCCCTGGGAGGCGCTGCCGATGGCACAGGTGGAGGTCCTGCAGCGGCTGGCCGAGGAACCGGGAATCGGCGTGAGCGGGCTGGCTTCGCGGCAGCGGCTGGCCGTCAACACGGTGAGCAACCTGGTCCAGCAGATGGTGGTGTCGGGGCTGGTGGAGCGGCTGACCCGGCCGGGTGACCGGCGTTCGGTGACGCTGACCCTTACCGAGCGGGGCGCCGCGGTCCTCGCCGCCTGGCAGGACGCCAATGACCGCCGCCTGGGCGACGCCCTCCGGCGGCTGCCCGATTCCTCGCAGCAGGCCATCGAGGATGCACTTCCGGCACTGGCCGCCCTGGCCGCCCTGCTGGAGGCGGACGACCAGGATCCCAACGGCGGCGGCCCGACGTCCCGGGACGCCTGACCTCGCGTAGCCCCGCGCCCTGAGGCCGTGCGCCGGGCCTAGTCGTCGCTGCGGAGTTCGCGCTGGCGGGCGCTGAGGAGTTCGACCTCCGGCCGGGCCGCGACGAAGCGTTCGACGGCGGCCAGCACCTCGATGAGGTGGGCGCGGTCCGCGGCGACCAGTCCGGCGCCCACCAGGGCCCTGCGGTACTGGTCCTGGTATCCGGCCTCCGTGACGGAGATGTCGAAGCGCCGCTTCAGCTCCGCCAGTAGCGGCCGGACCACGGACCGTTTTTCCTTCAGGCTGTGCACGTCGCCCAGCAGAAGGTCGAACTCAATCCAGCCGATCCACATGGCCCCAGCGTAGCGGCCGGGCTAGATGGTGAGCTCGCCCATCCGGTCCCAGCCGTCGCCGTCGATCTGGCGGCTGATGATCCGGGGCGTCTCCACCAGGGCCTGGGGCATATCCTCCATGGCCTTCTTGAAGTGGGCGCTGTTGACGTGGTCTCCGGCGGCGTCGTCCTTGAAGGCCTCGACGAGGACGAACTCGTTCGGGTCCTCGACGCTGCGTGACCACTCGAACCAGAGGTTGCCGGCTTCCTTGCGGGTGGAGGAGGTGAAGTCCTCCACGAGGCCGAGCCAGCGCTCGGACCAGTCGGGCTTGACCTTGAATTTGACGACGATGAAGATCATGGACGGTCCCTTTCGGTACGGATACGGTCTTTCAGTATTTCAGTTGGGCCGGTCAGCAGGCGCCGATGGCGGCCCGGGCGAGCTCCTGCTGCCGGGGCGTGCCGACCCGTTCGGCCCACTGCTCGGCCAGCTGGAATTCGACCATAGCCTCGGTGCAGCGGCCCGCCTCATGCAGCGACCAGCCGAGGTTGTTGTGCAGTGCCACCAGCCACCGCCGGGTGCGTTCGTCGCCGGCGGTGGAGGCGTACTCGAGGGCGCTGCGGGTCCAGGTTTCGGCGTGGGCGGTGTCCGCGATGGCCAGCATGTGCAGCGCGTCCACGGCCAGGAAGTCCTCGCCAAGGTGGTCCGCGAGTTCCGCGGCCTGCTCGAAAAGGGGAACGGCCATCTCGGGGTGGCCGCCGGAGTTGAGCACCCGGCCGCGCTCGAGCAGGACCCTCACCGCCACGGTGGGTTCGTCGGCGTCGACCGCGTCCAGCAGTGCGTCGGCTTCCTCGTACCGGCCCTGCAGCCCGATCGCCCGGCCCAGCTGGGTGGCAAGTTCGGCGCGTTCATCGGCGTCGAATGCCGGGTCCTCCAGTGCCTCCCGGAAGCGGGCTTCGGAGAGCCCGGGATTGTCGAAGTTCCAGATCAGGTCCAGGTTCTGTTGGTTCAGCATCCACTCACTCCTGCTCGGTTCACGCCGGCGGCCAGTTCCTGTGCACTCCTAACGTACCGGGAAGTGACCAGCCGGCGCGCCCGGTCCGTGACGGGGCGGCCGGCGGCGTAGAACCAGGTGGACGGGACACCGAAGGCGGTGATGGTGATCAGCACCCGGCCGGCCTCATCCAGCGAGATCTCGAAGGACTCCTCGCCCCGGACGGGGTGCCCGGGCAGGGTGCCGTAACCGAATCCGGCCGACTGCGGGCCGGCCCCGGGGCGGGGCGGGTGCACCCAGACCACCTCGCAGGGGGCGTCGACGCGGAACGGGCCGACGCCGAAGCCGCTGACCACCCGGACGCCGGGGGCGACGTCGGATTCGGCCCGGACCCGCAGACCCGCGCCGCGGTGCAGCTGCCAGGTCATCAGGCCGTGCACCGCCCGGCGGTAGGCCGCCTCCCCGTCGCCGATGTGGGCCCGGGTGACGATGCCGTGGCCACCTGCGGGAAGCCGGCCGCTTTCGGTGGCACCGACGCCGGAATAGGTCAGCTCGCCCGCGGCGATCCGGTCCCCGCCCCTCACGGCCGGTCCCCGATCCGGTCGTTGCCCCGGTCCCCACCCCGTGCCAGCCGGGACCAGCCCAGTTGCGCCTGTTGGGCCCGGCTCAGGGTGGCCACCACCAGGTCGTAGGAATCCTCCACCATGTCCCGGATCATGTCGTTCGGCAGCGCACCGTCCAGCCGGACACCGTTCCAGTGCCGCTTGTTCAGGTGCCAGGCGCCGGTGATCTCGGGGTGCACCTGCCGGAGCTGTTCCGCGAGCGCCGGTTCGCATTTGAGGCTCACGCTGAAGTCCTCCGGGTCCATGGCGGACAGGGCGAAGACCTTCGCCTGGTGCCGGGCCCCGCCGGCAATGGCGGCGCGGACCTTGAACACGGCCGTCTCGGGCCCGAACGGGTAGTCCTCGAAGGCGCCGGGGAAGCCCAGGCAGATCTCTCGCAGTGCGTCCGCGTCCATGGTCCGAGCTTACGTCCGGGGCCGGACATCGGGCAGCCCGAACCCGGGAGGCCAGGTCTCCGCGGTGAGGCCAAGTCTCCCCGGTGTGCTGAAGCGGCGCGGCTGGATGGACGCTACTCCCCCGCCGCCGGCGCCTTCGGCGCGTCGCCGATGCTGTGCAGCCCCTCCGGTGTGGTCCCGTTGACCTCGTAGTCGCCCAGGATCCGGGCCTTGAAGACCGCCGGGTTGTGTGTGGCCACCGTGCGGGCGTTCCGCCAGTGCCGGTCCAGTGCCTTGGCCTTCGAGGTGGCGGAGGCGCCGGTGACGTCGAAGAGCTGCTGGGCTGCCGACTGCACCAGCTCGGGGACCAGCAGCTGCGCCTTCCCCACGGCCGCTTCTCCCCTGCTGTACCGCTCGGCGGGGGCGAGGTCCAGGCCCGGATCGGCGGCGGCGTCGAGCTCGCGGGCGGCGGCCAGGACCACGGACTCCGCGGCGAAGACCTTGGCGGAGAGCTGCCCCACGAGTTGCAGGATCAGCGGGTCGTGCCGGAACAGCTCACCCGAGCCGGTGTTGAAGGTGCGTTTCCGGTCCCGGACCAGTGCCTTCGCATCCGCCAGGGCCGCCCGCCCGATCCCGGCCAGCACCGCCAGCAGGACCAGCTGGAAGAAGGCCGGCTCGTGTGTGGTGGACACCGAGCGCTGGATGATGTGCTCCGCGGGCACGGCGACGTCGCGGAAGATTGTGGTGCCCGTCCCGGTGAGCTGCTGGCCGAACCCGTCCCAGTCGTCGAGAATCTCCACCCCGGGCGCCGTGGTGCTGACGACGGCGTATTGGCGGCCCTCCCGGCCCGCGGTACTGGCCGTGACGGCGATCCACCGGGCGAAGATGGTCCCGGTGGTGTAGAACTTCCGGCCGTTGAGCACCCAGTCCGGTCCGGACGGGGTCAGCGTGGTTCCGGTGGCGCCGAGGACGTTGCCGGACTGTTCGGTGGCCGCATTGCCGAAGATTTCGCCGGCCACCACCCGCGGGTACCAGCGGTCCTGGAAGCCGGGACCCTCCAGGCCCACGGTCTCCACGAACGCGAAGTGCGAGCGGTACAGGTGCGCCACCGAGGAGTCGGCCTCGGCCAGTTCCACCAGCAGCCGGAAGAACGGGTCGAAGCCGATCCCGTCCCCTCCGTGTTCCACGGGGACCCGCAGCCGGCCGAACCCGGCCTCGTTGAGCCAGCGGACCTGCTCGAAGGGCAGGACGCGGTCCCGCTCCCGGTCCAGGGCGCCCTCGGCGATCCGGGCGAAGACCGGTCGGAACCGCCCGGCCAGTGCCTGGTAGCCGTGCTCCGTGGTGGCGCCCGCCGTCGTCGTTGTTTCTGTTGAGGTGCTCATCGCGTCTCCTGTTCCCCGGGCCGGCTAGAGTTTCTCCGCGTCGGCGGCCGGGTCCTGGTCCCACGGGGTGGGCAGGATTCCGTTCTGGTAGCCGGCGAACCAGGCCTTGACCCCGGGCGACTGGTAGGCCTCCTTCAGCGCGGCCGCCTTCTCCGTGCCGGCGAACTCGGGCCGGCCGGCAACGACGATCCGGAAGGGGACCTGGTTGGCGTCGGGCTCGAAGGCCAGCGCGTCGGCCCGGGTGTGCTTGGCGTCGGCCGCCATCCGGGCGATCAGGAAGCCGGCGTCGACGTCCGGGAGGGTCTTGGCCAGGGACTGCTGGTCCACTTCCACAAACTGCAGCTTCTTCGGGTTGGCGGTGATGTTCTTCTGCGAGGTGTGGATGACGGTGGCGTCGGAGAGCTCCAGCAGCCCGGCGTCGCGGAGCATGAACAGGGCGCGGCCGTTGTTGGCCGGGTCCACGGGGATGCCGATCTTGGCCCCGTCGGGGAGCTCGCTGAGGGACTTGTACTTGTCCGACCAGATCCCGCCGGGCGCGCTGTAGACGTAGAACAGGCCGACGTTGGAGAGGCCCTTGTCCTGGTTGAACTGCTTCAGGTAGGCGTTGTGCTGGAAGAAGTTGGCGTCGAATTCACCGTTCGCCACCGCCAGGTTGGGCTGGATGATGTCCGTGACGTAGGTGGGCTCCAGCGTCCAGCCCTTGGCCTCGAGGAGCTTCTTAGCGATCTTCGTTGGCTCCTGGTACGGCGCGGACTCGGTGACGATGATCTTGATGGTCTTCCCGCCCGAGGCGGCGTTGGCGCCGCCGGGGTTGACCAGGCCGCAGCCGGTGAGGGCCGTGGCGGACGCGGCGCCGGCTCCGGCGAGGGCGAACTTGAGAAAATTTCTGCGGTGCATGGCGGGTGTCCTTTGTCGTGGGGGGGGGTTAGACGCCGACGGCGGCGGGAGTGTTTTCGGCGGCCGCGGAGAACGCTGTGAAGGCACCGCGGAAGGCGGCGGCGGGGTGCCGGCCGTTGAGTCGGGGGCCGTCGCCGAAGAGCTTTTCGCGCAGGGTTCCCGGCGCGTAGTCGGTCTGGGCGAGGCCGCGGTCCCGCAGTTCGGGCAGCACCCCGGTGATGAAATCGGTGTAGGACCCCGGGATGGTCTGGTTGATGATGTTGATCCCGTCGATGCCGGCGTCCTGCCATTCTTCGAGCCGGTCCGCGATCTGTTCCGGTGTTCCCACCACCCGGTTGGCCCGGCTGCGGTACAGCGCGATGTCTCGGAGCGTGGGGTTGCCGCCGCGGGTGGAGGCCCGGATGGCTTCCAGGTGTCCCTGGCTGCCCTCGGTCTGGATGTCGCCCAGGGGGGTGTCCAGCGGCAGGCCGCCCAGGTCGACGCCGAATCCGCCGCCGACGTGGGCCAGCAGGGCCTCGATGTCCAGGCTGTCCTCCAGCTCGGCCGCTTTCCGGGCTGCCTCGGCCTCGGTACCGCCTACTACGAAGTGCATGCCTTGGAGGAACTTCACGTCCTCGGCACGACGTCCGGCGGCCACCGCCTGCTCGCGAACGGCGGCCGTGTAGGCGGCCGCGATCGCGGTGCTGGGCGCCAAGGTGAAGGTCGCCTCCGCGTTGGCGGCGCAGAACTGCTGGCCGCGTCCGGAGCTGCCGGCTTGGAAGAGCACCGGGGTGCGCTGCGGCGACGGCGCCACGAGGTGCGGGCCGTCGATGGAGTAGCGGGGCCCGCTGTGGTAGATCTTGCTGACCTTTTCCGGGTCCGCGTGGACCCCGCCCTCCTTGTCCCGGACCAGGGCGTCGTCCGCCCAGGAGCCCTCCCACAGCTTGTAGGCCGCCTCGACGTATTCGTCCGCCCAGTCGTAACGCTCGTCATGCTTGGTCAGCTCGGTGGAGTTGAAGTTCCGGTGCGAGTTTTCCAGCACGCTGGTGACGATGTTCCAGCCCACCCGGCCGTTGCTGATGTGGTCAAGGGTGGACATCTGCCGGGCGAACTGGAAGGGGTGGCTCTGGATCACGGAGGAGGTGGCGGCCAGGCCGATCTCCCGGGTGGCGGCGGCCAGGGCCGAAAGCAGGATCAGGGGGTCGTTGGAGGGCACCTGCAGGCCCTTCCTCAGGTGGGAGGCCCAGCCGCCGTCGTAGTCGCCGTAGAGGCCCACGACGTCGGCGAAGAAGATCGTGTCGAATTTCGCCTCTTCCAGCTGCCGTGCCAGGTCGGTCCAGAGTTGCAGTTCGTTGAAGCGGTGCTGCTGGGCCTCGGGGCGGCGCCATTGGCCGCCCATGATGTGGCTGGTGGTGTTCATGACGAACGCGCTGAGGAGCAGGCGGGGGCGGGGTCCGTCGAAGCGGGGGCTGGCTGGGGAAGTCATGGGTCTGCTTTCCGAAGTGGGGTGGCGGGGCCGCGGTCAGAGCCGCTTGTCGAGGCGGCGGGCCAGGCGGGAGCCGCCGAACTGGACGAGGGTGACCAGCAGGATCATCAGGATGATCGCGGTGATCATCAGCGGCGTTTCGTAGCGGTAGTAGCCGTAGCGGATGGCGAAGTCGCCGATCCCGCCGCCGCCCACCAGCCCGGCCATCGCCGAGTAGGAGATGAAGCTGACGGTCATGATGGTGATGGAGCTGACCAGTCCCGGCCGGGCCTCCACCAGCAGCACGTCCCGGACGACCTGGGACCGGCTGGCTCCCATCGAACGGGCGGCCTCCACCACCCCGCTGCCGAGCTGGCTGAGGTTCTGCTCCACGAAGCGGGCGAAGTACGGGATGGCGTTGATGGTCAGCGGGACGATCACCGCGGCCGTGCCGATGGTGGTGCCCACGATGAAGCGGGTCACCGGGATGATGGCGATCAGCAGGATCAGGAACGGGAAGGACCGGACCAGGTTGACCAGGCCGTCCAGGACCCGGTGGAGGCGGGGCCGGTGCCGCAGCCCGCCGGGGCCGATCGTGTAGAGCCAGACGCCCAGCGGCGTGCCGATCAGGACGGCCAGCGGGATCGCGACCAGCAGCATGGCCAGGGTCTGGCCCATGGCGGCGCCGATTTCGGGCAGGACCGATAGGATGCGCTCAAGCATGGATCAGGCCTTTCGGGGCGGGGCCGGCCGGGGCGGCTGCCCGGTGGGGCCGGTTCAGCTCGATGGCGTCGGAGACCAGGTACCGCCCGATCGAGGTAGCGGGGTGGAAGCCGGGGCGTTCGAGCTCGGCCAGGTCGATTTGCTCGACGATCCGGCCGTCCTCCATGACCGCGACGTTGTCCGCGATGGCCTTGATGACGTTCATTTCGTGCGTGACCACCACGATCGTGATGCCGAATTCGGCGTTGACGTCCGCGAGGTACTGCAGCACGGAGGCGGTGGTCCGGGGGTCCACGGCCGACGTCGGTTCGTCGCAGAGCAGGACCTTCGGCTCCGTGGCCAGGGCCCGGGCGATGGCCACCCGCTGTTTCTGGCCGCCGGAGAGCTTCGCAGGATAGCTGGCGGCCTTGTCCGCGAGGTCCACGACGGCCAGGGCGTCGGCCGCCCGGCGCCGGCGTTCGGTCCGCCCCACCCCGGCGAACTTCAGTGAAAGCTCCACGTTCTCCTGCGCGGTGAGGTTGTTGAGCAGGTTGAAGTGCTGGAAGATCATGCCGATTCCGTGCCGGCTGCTGCGCAGTTCCGGCTCGCTCAGGGCGGTCAGGTCCACGCCGTCGACCAGGACCCGGCCCGAGGTGGGGCGTTCGAGCAGGTTGATGTTGCGCAGCAGCGTGGATTTGCCGGCGCCGGAGAACCCGATGATGCCTTGGATCCGGCCGCGCTCCACGGTGAGGGTGACGTCGTCGACGGCGGTGAACCGGCCGTCCTTCGACGGGAACGAGGTGCTGACGTTCTGGATCTCGATCACAGCGGACCGCCCGCGATCCGGGCCGGCGCTGCCGTCGTTGTGGTGTTCATGATTCCTCCGGGACTCGCCCGAGGAAAGCCTCATCCCCCGGCGCCGGGGCAGCGCAAAGCGCGGCCTCTCGGGTCCGTGGAACAGTGGTTCTCCATCGGTCCTGGCGGTAGCACCGTCCTCATCGAGGGGGTTGCTGCGGCGTCACGGAGCCAGGTCTCTCAGCCGCTCGGGATGGTTACCCCACGAATCTGGCACACGCCCGGCCGGTGTGAAAGCGGCGCGTCACACGCCGTAAAGCTCCCGTCAGTCCCGGTTAAAGGCCCAGGAGCGGCGCTTCCCTGGCCGGGCAGGCGTTCATGACGACGTCCAGCCCGGCGGCCTTGGCGCGTTCGGCCGCG
Source organism: Arthrobacter sp. YD4 (assembly GCF_030410515.1). Lineage (GTDB taxonomy): Bacteria > Actinomycetota > Actinomycetes > Actinomycetales > Micrococcaceae > Arthrobacter. Next base: position 298,691 of record NZ_JAUHHD010000002.1, read on the forward strand.
GCCTCGTCGATGACGCCCAGCTGCAGCCAGACGGCGCCGGCGCCGGCGGCAATCGCCTGGTCCACCACGTCGCCGACGCGGCCGGAGTTCACGAAGCAATCCACGACGTCGATGGGCCGTTTCTCCGCCGGGATTTCCCCCAGCGAGCGGTAGCCGGCCTCCCCGTGCACGTCGTCGCCGGGCAGGTTGACCGGGATGATGTCCATGCCCAGGCGGTCGCGGATGAACAGCGACGTGTCGTAGGCCGCACGCCATTGGTTGGTGCTCAGGCCCACGATGGCCCACCGGCCCTTGGCGCGCAGGAGGCGTTCGACGACGGCGGGAGCGTTCACGTGGCTCATGCGGCCAGCCTACGTCCGCCGGCAGCGGCCCCGCAGTAGGGAAACCCGCCCCAGCCGCTGCGCCGAATTTCTGATCGGACCAGACACCTCACGTCCGCAGGTTTCCGAATATTACGCGCCCATTTGGCGGAAATCCGCCGTTCGGTTTTAGTAGACAGTGACCATCCCGAGCGGCCGAGAGACCTGGATCGATGACGCCGCAGCAACCCTGGTCGACGGACCTCCACCCCGGAGCCCGCCGATAACGAGGACGCACGCCGAGGGAAAGGTCCGGACTGACTACCCGGGCCAAAGGCTGCTTCCGTAGGGTGCTACTGCCAGGACCGATGGAGTAACCCTATGACTGCTGTCCTGCACCCGCCCCAGCCCCGGGCCGACGCCCGGCCCGGCTCCGGCACCCCCGCCCTTCCGGTGTCCTTCCGCGGCCTGGGCCGCGCCTTCGGGACCGGCCCCGCCGCGCACACCGTCCTCCGGGACGTCAGCTTCGACGTCGTCCCCGGTGAGGTGCTGGCCATCCTGGGCGCCTCCGGCTGCGGCAAGTCCACCCTCCTCCGGGCCGCCGCCGGGCTCGACGCCGCCACCTCCGGCAGCGTCGCCATCGACGGCGAGCCGGTCCGCGGCGTCGACGACCGCTGCGCCTTCGCGTTCCAGGAGCCGCGGCTGCTGCCCTGGCATACCCTCCAGGCGAACATCGCCATCGGCCTGCCCGCCGGCGTCAGCGCCCGCGACGGCAAGGCCAAAGTGGCCCGCCTGCTGGAACTCGTGGGACTGCAGGACTTCGCCAAACACCGCCCCCGCGAGGTCTCCGGCGGCATGGCCCAGCGCGCGTCGCTGGCCCGGGCGCTGGCCCGGAACCCCGGCGTGCTGCTCCTCGACGAGCCCTTCGGCGCCCTCGACGCACTGACCCGGATCAAGATGCAGGACCTGCTCCTGGAGGTCCACCGCGCCGAACCCACCACGGTGCTGCTGGTGACGCACGACGTCGACGAGGCCCTGCAGCTGGCGGACCGCATCATCGTCCTCGGCCGGGAGGACACCGAATCGTCCCCGGCCGGCGCCACGATCGTGCGCACCCTCACCGTCCCCGGCGGACGGCCCCGGGACCGCGCCTCGGCCGAACTGGCCCGAATGCGCACCTCGCTCCTGGCCAGCCTCGGCGTCGACGGCCACTAACGGCCCCGCCCCGCCGCCCCGGTCACGCCCTGAACGGTCCGTCCGCTTCCGGCAGGCAGCGCCGCCGGTACCCCGGCACCGGACCGGCCGAGCCGCCCGCTCCCCGCGCCGGCGGCCACCCGCATCACTCTCCTGTCTCTTTCGCATCGCTCGCACAGCCCGAAAAGGAACTTCCATGGCTCCCACCCGCACCACGTCCCGCCGTTTCGTCCTCGCCGCCGTCGCCGCCTCTGCGGCCCTGGCCCTCACCGGGTGCGTCGCCGGGGAAGGTTCCGGCAGCCAGCCCGCAGCCGCCGCGGCCGCCGGCGGCAACGGCGGCGGCACGCTGACCATCGACTTCGCCACCTACAACCCGCTGAGCCTGGTGATCAAGAACAAGGGCTGGCTGGAGGCCGCCCTCAAGGACCAGGGCGTCACCGTCAAGTGGGTCCAGTCGGCCGGCTCCAACAAGGCCAACGAGGCACTCCGTTCCGGCGCGGTGGACGTCGGCTCCACGGCCGGTTCGGCCGCGCTCCTGGCCAAGGCCAACGGCTCCCCGATCAAGACCATCGACATCTTCTCCCAGCCCGAATGGGCAGCCCTGGTCACCAAGCCCGGCTCCGGCATCAGCACGGTGGCGGACCTGAAGGGCAAGTCGGTCGCGGCCACCAAGGGCACGGACCCGTACTTCTTCCTGCTGCAGGCGCTGTCCGAGTCCGGCCTCTCGCCCAAGGACGTCACCGTGCAGAACCTGCAGCACGCGGACGGACGCACCGCCCTGGAGAACGGGTCCGTGGACGCCTGGTCCGGGCTGGACCCGATCATGGCCGGCGCCGAGCAGAAGGGCGCCAAGCTCTTCTACCGGAACCTCTCGTTCAACACCTACGGCTTCCTCAACGCCACCGAGTCCTTCCTCAAGGACCGGCCGCAGCAGGCGCAGACCGTGGTGAACGCCTACGAGAAGGCCCGCGCCTGGGCGGCCGCGAACCCGGACGAGACCGCCCAGATCCTGGCCGAGGCCGCCGGCCTGGACCTGGCCGTGGCCAAGACCGTCGTCCTGCAGCGCAGCAACCTCAACGTCAACCCGGCGCCGGGCGAAGCCCAGCGCACGGTCCTCGCGAAAATCGGCCCCACCTTCGTGGAGACCGGGGACGTGGCGAGCCAGAAGCAGATCGACGACGCCGTCGGCTCGCTTCTCGATGACTCGCTGGTGAAGAAGGCGGACGCCTCCGCCATCAAGGACTCCTGATGGCCAGCCTCGGAGATTCCCCCTTCACCGGCACCACCGTTGCGGACGGGCGCGCTGCAGCCGCCCCCGCAGCTCCGGCAGACGCCGCCCGGCCGGCCTCCCCCGTCACGGGAGGACACGGCACCCCGGCGAACGGATGGTCCCCCGCCGGGTTCCTGGCCCGCGGCTGGGCGCGTCTGCTCCTTGGACTGCTGGTCCCCGCGGCGGTGCTGGCGGCCTGGCAGCTGTCCACCGCCGCGGGACTCTTCAGCGTGGTCCAGCTCCCGCCGCCGGCCATGGTGCTCGACGCCGGCCTCGACCTGCTCCGCCGCGGGCAGCTGGGCCTGCACGTGGCCATCTCCACCCAGCGGGTGCTGATCGGCTTCGCCGCCGGCGCCGCCCTGGGCCTGCTGTTCGGCTCCCTGGTGGGGCTCTCCCGCGTGGCGGACGCGCTGCTGGGCCCCACCATCGGCGCGCTGCGGGCCGTCCCGTCTCTGGCCTGGGTGCCGCTGCTGATCCTCTGGATGAAGATCGGCGAGGATTCCAAGGTCACCCTGATCATGATCGGCGCGTTCTTCCCCGTCTTCACCACCGTTTCGCTGGCCCTGCGCCATGTGGACCGGAACCTGGTGGAGGCCGCCCGCGCCTTCGGGCTCAAGGGGGTCAAGCTGCTCACCACGGTGCAGCTGCCCGCCGTCGTTCCCGCCGTGTTCTCCGGGCTGCGGCTGGCCCTGGCCCAGGCGTGGCTGTTCCTCGTGGCCGCCGAGCTCATCGCCTCCTCGATGGGCCTGGGCTTCCTGCTGACCGACTCGCAGAACAACGGCCGCACGGACCGGCTGCTGCTGGCCATCGTGCTGCTGGCCGTGATCGGCAAGATCACCGACGCGCTGCTCGGCCTGGCGGAGAAATGGGCGGTGAACCGGTGGGCGTAACGGCAGCAGAGACCACGGCACAGACCCCGGGCCCCCAGACCCTGGGCCAAGGCACCGTGGCACCACAGACACAGGCTCCGTTGACCGAGGCCGAACGCATCGCATTCTGGGAACAGGCCGCGCTGCGCCTGGACTGGGAACCCGCCGGGTCCGCCGGTGCGGGACTGCCCTGGCACACCACGCACCGCCGCGTCCCCGCGGACCCGGCGGCCGGAACCGGTCCGCAGATCAGCTGGTTCGAGGGCGGGAAGCTCAACGTCGCCTACAACTGCGTCGACCGCCATGTAGCGGCGGGACGCGGTGACACAGTGGCGCTGTACTTCGAGGGCGAACCCGGCGACCGGCGCACCCTCACCTACGCGGACCTGCAACGCGAGGTATCCCGGGCCGCCAACGCCCTGCTGGACCTCGGCATCACCAAGGGCGACCGCGTGGTCATCTACCTCCCGGTGATCCCCGAAACGGTCATCATCACCCTGGCCGTGGCCCGCATCGGCGCCATCCACTCCCTGGTGTTCGGCGGGTTCTCCGCCGACGCGCTGAAGTTCCGGGTGGAGGACACCGGCGCGAAGCTGCTGGTCACCACGGACGGGCAGTTCCGCCGCGGCGCCGCGGTGCCGGTGAAGGCCAATGCAGACGCCGCCGTCGCCGGGGACAACGCCGTCGAACACGTCCTGGTGGTCAACCGGACCACCGCGCCGGAGGACCTGGGCACCGTCCCGATGGTCCCGGGCCGGGACGTGTGGTGGCACGACGCCGTCGGGCGCGCCTCCGACGTCCACGTCGCCGAGGCGTTCGACGCCGAGACGCCGCTGTTCATCATGTACACCTCCGGCACCACCGGAAAGCCCAAGGGCCTGGTCCACACCTCCGGCGGCTACCTGACCCAGGCGTCGTGGAGCTTCGAGCACCTCTTCAGCAACCCGGACCCGGCGCTCCGGGACCGGGACGTCCACTGGTGCACCGCGGACCTCGCCTGGGTCACCGCGCACACCTACGAGCTGTACGGCCCGCTCTCCAACGGCGCCACGCAGGTGATCTTCGAGGGCACGCCAAACACCCCGCACCCGGGCCGGCACTTCGAGATCATCGAACGCTACGGCGTCACGCAGTACTACACCGCCCCCACCCTGGTGCGCTCGCTGATGGGCTGGTTCCCGGATGGCATCCCCGCCTCGTTCGACCTGTCCTCCATCCGGCTGCTCGGCACCGTGGGCGAGGCCGTGAACCCGGAGGCCTGGCGCTGGTTCCGGGACAACGTGGGAGCCGGCACCGCGCCGGTGGTGGATACCTGGTGGCAGTCCGAGACCGGCGCCACCATCCTCTCCCCCGCCCCGACCGACACCGCGTTCAAGCCCGGTTGCGCCGCCCGGCCGCTGCCCGGCGTCGGCGCCCGGATCGTGGACGAGGCCGGGGCCCCGGTCCCGCCCGGGGTGCAGGGCTTCATCGTGGTGGACGCCCCCGGCCCGGCGATCGCCCGCACCGTCTGGGGCAACCCGCGGCGCTACTACGACTCCTACTGGCGCCAGTACGCGGAACAGGGCTGGTTCCTCGCCGGCGACGGCGCCAAATACGACGACGACGGCGACATCTGGATCCTGGGCAGGGTGGATGACACCCTCAACGTCTCCGGGCACCTGCTCTCCACCATCGAGATCGAATCGGCACTGGTCTCGCACCCGGACGTGGTGGAGGCCGGCGTCTGCCCGGTCCCCGACCCCAAAACCGGCCACGCGGTGGTCGCGTTCGTCGTCCCCAAGGGCGGCGACGCCGGCCGGGCCCCGTCCACCGAGGAACTGCGCAACCACGTCGCGAAGGCGATCGGGCCGATCGCGAAGCCGCGCGACGTCGTCGTGGTCCCGGACGTGCCGAAGACCCGCAGCGGCAAGATCATGCGGCGGCTCCTGACCCAGCTGTTCGAGGGCACCGAACTCGGCGACACGACGTCGCTGCAGAACGAACCCTCGATCGCCGGCATCCAGCAGGCCCTCCGCGAACGCAGCACAGAACCAACCCGGAAGTAAGGAACACCATGACCGAGAACAGCACCGTCGCCCGTCTCTCCGAACCGCTCAAGTTCGCCTATTGGGTCCCCAACGTCTCCGGCGGCCTGGTGGTCTCCACCATCGAACAGCGCACCGGCTGGGACTTCGACTACAACAAGAAGCTTGCCCGCATCGCCGAGGATTCCGGTTTCGAGTACGCCCTGACCCAGACCCGCTACGCCGCCTCCTACGGCGCGGACAAGCAGCACGAGGCCACCTCGTTCAGCTTGGGCCTGCTGGCCGCGACCGAGCGACTGAAGGTGATCGCCGCCGTCCACCCCGGCATGTGGCACCCGGGCGTGCTGGCGAAGTACCTGATCACCGCGGACCACATCTCCAACGGCCGCGCCGCCGTGAACATCGTCTCCGGCTGGCTCAAGGCCGAGTTCGAAAACTTCGGCCTCGAGTGGCTGGAGCACGACGAGCGCTACGTCCGCACCGAGGAGTTCATCCGGGTGCTCCGCGGCCTGCTGACCGAGAAGAACTTCAGCCAGGCCGGCAAGTACTACAACATCACCGACTTCACCCTGCAGCCCGCCCCCGTGGACGTCCCCGGCCGCGCGCACCCGGAAATCTTCTTCGGCGGCAACTCCACCGCGGCACAGGCCACGGCCGGCCGCGTGGCGGACTGGTACTTCTCCAACGGCAAGGACCTGGAAGGCTTCAAGGAGAACATCGCCGGCGTCGTCGCCGCGGCCGGCGAAGCCAGGCGCGGGACCGACGGCGCCCTCGATTTCCCGAAGTTCGGACTGAACGGCTTCGTGATCGCCCGGGATTCCGAAAAGGAGGCCCGCGAGACCCTCCGCGAGATCGTCGCCAAGGCGCACAAGCCCGCCGTCGAGGGTTTCCGCGACGCCGTTCAGGAGGCCGGGGCGTCCACCAGGGACGGCAAGGGCATGTGGGCGGACTCCAGCTTCGAGGACCTGATCCAGTACAACGACGGCTTCAAGACCCAGCTGATCGGCACCCCCGAACAGATCGCGGAACGGATCGTTGAATACAAGAAGATCGGGGTGAACCTGCTCCTGACCTGCTACCTACACTTCCAGGAGGAGGTGGCCGCGTTCGGCAAGGACATCCTGCCGATCGTGCGCGAGCTCGAGGCCGACCTGGCCCGCAAGCACGGCACCGAACTTTCCACCCCTGCCACCAAGATTGAGGTGAACGCGTAATGGCCGACCGTACCTTCGGATTCCGCACCCGCGCCCTGCACGCCGGCGGCACTCCCGACGCCGAACACGGCGCCCGGGCCGTGCCGATCTACCAGACCACGTCCTTTGTCTTCAAGGACACCCAGGACGCGGCCAACCTCTTCGCGCTGCAGAAGTACGGCAACATCTACTCCCGGATCGGCAACCCCACGGTGGCCGCGTTCGAGGAGCGCGTCGCCTCCCTGGAGGGCGGCATCGGCGCCGTCGCCACGTCCTCGGGCATGGCCGCGGAGTTCGTCACCTTCGCCGCGCTCACCCAGGCCGGGGACCACCTCGTGGCCTCCTCCCAGCTCTACGGCGGCACCGTGACCCAGCTGGACGTCACGCTCCGCCGCTTCGGCGTGGACACCACCTTCGTCCCCGGCACGGACCCGGCGGACTACGCCGCGGCCATCCGGGAGAACACCAAGGCGATCTTCGTCGAGGTCGTTGCCAACCCCTCCTCCGAGGTCCAGGACCTGGCCGGGCTGGCGAAGGTGGCGCACGACGCCGGCATTCCACTCGTCGTCGACGCCACCCTGAGCACCCCGTACCTGGTGCGGCCGATCGAGCACGGCGCGGACATCGTGATCCACTCCGCCACCAAGTTCCTCGGCGGCCACGGCACCACCCTGGGCGGCGTCGTCGTCGAAAGCGGCCGCTTCAACTGGGGCAACGGCAAGTTCCCCACCATGACCGAGCCGGTGGCCTCCTACGGCAACGTCTCCTGGTGGGGGAACTTCGGCGAATACGGGTTCCTCACCAAGCTGCGCTGCGAGCAGCTGCGCGACATCGGGCCCGCGCTCTCCCCGCAGTCCGCATTCCAGCTGCTGCAGGGCATCGAGACGCTCCCGCAGCGGCTGGACGAGCACCTCAAGAACGCCCAGGCCGTGGCCGAATGGCTCGAAGCCGACGAGCGGGTGGCGTACGTGAACTACTCCGGCCTGCCCTCGCACCCGCACTTCGAACGTGCCCGCACCTACCTGCCACTGGGCCCGGGGTCCGTGTTTTCCTTCGGCGTCAAGGGCGGCCGCGCCGCGGGGCAGAAGTTCATCGAGTCCCTGCAACTGGCCTCGCACCTGGCCAACGTGGGCGACTCCCGGACCCTTGTCATCCACCCGGGCTCCACCACCCACCAGCAGCTCAGCCCGGAGCAGCTCGAATCCGCGGGCGTACCGGAGGACCTGATCCGGATCTCGGTGGGCCTGGAAGACATCGAGGACATCCTCTGGGACCTGGACCAGGCCCTGGCCGCGGCGTCCGAGGCCCCGGCCGACGGTGCATCCGCTGCCTCGGAAGAACTGCCCGCCGAAGCGTGCACGATTGGAGCGAACTGATGACTGAAGAAACCCGCACCTGGACCGGACCGTCCGCGCCGGAGCGGCTGAACCTGCTCCGGCAGGCGAAGTCCATCGCGATTGTGGGCGCCTCGGACAAGCCGTCCCGGGCCAGCTACTTCGTGGCGACGTACCTGCAGTCCTCCACCCGGTACAAGGTCTACTTCGTGAACCCGGTGGTGAAGGAGATCCTGGGCCAGCCGAGCTACGCGTCGCTGGCGGATCTGCCGGAGAGCCCGGACATTGTGGATGTGTTCCGCAAGCACGATGACCTGCCGGGGGTGCTGGACGAGGCTATCGCCGCGGGCGCCAAGACGCTCTGGCTGCAGTTAGGGTCCTGGCACGAAGACGTGGCCAAGGAGGCCGAGGCGGCCGGGCTGAACGTGGTGATGGACCGGTGCGTGAAGATCGAGCACGCGCGCTTCCACGGCGGCCTGCATCTGGCCGGCTTCGACACCGGAGTCATCTCCTCGAAGCGGCAGGTCCTGGCCTAAGCCGGGATCAGCGCTGCCCCGTCCCGTCCGGAACCTCGGGGATGGCCGGGACGGTGGGCAGCGGGCTGACCGGGATGCCCCGGCCGTCGGCGCCGGGGACCACGGGGGTAACCGGCCGCTGCGGCGGGGTCGGCAGCACGCCGGTCCGGCCGACGTCGCGGCCGAGGCCCGGCTGCGTGGCCGAAGTGCTGGGCCGGACCGGTTCGGGGACCGCGCCCGGGGCCGTTGCCTGAAGGGTCGGTGCCGTCACCGTGCCGGCCGGCGCGGGGGCCGGTGCCGGAAGCGCCGGCAGGTCCGACGGCGACGGGCGGACCGAGGACGGAGCGGGGGCCGGGGCATTGCCGGCGGGCTGGAAAATACTGCCCACGGTGTGGCCGACGCTGTCGCGGAAGTCCTGACTGGCGGCAGCCACGGCACCCGCACCGAGGGTCATGGCACCGACGACGGCGCCGCCCACCAAAGCCATCCGGCGCCGGTTTCCCCGGCTGCGGCGGTGTGCCGCCAGGCTGGCAACGCCCGCGGGGAGCGGGGGCTCCTCGACGGAGGAGGCGGATTCTTCGGAAGAGGCACCGGCGCCGGCTACCGCGGGGGCGCCGACGGCGAGCAGCGCCGCGAGGTCGGCCCGCGGTGCGGGGGCCTGGTCCGGGACCAGGGCCTGGAGGTTTTCCAGGGCGCCGCGGAGTTCGGCGGCGGATTCCAAGCCGGCATCACGGAGCACCGCCTGGATGCTGCCATCCTGCTGGGGTTTGCGGGTGCCGGTCATGATGCTGCGTGGTCCTTTTCTGTTACCAGTTCGCGCAGGGCACTAAGCCCGCGCCGCTGAAGCTGTTTGATGGCACCCGGGCTCTTGCCCATGATGCTGGCCACCTCGTCGATGGCGAGGTCCGCGACGATCCGCAGGACCAGGACTTCCCGTTGCTCCTCGTTGAGCAGGGAGAGTGTGTGGGTCAGGCCCCCGAGCGATCCGAGTGCCTCGTCCTCCGCGGAGACCGTGTGCCGGTCATCCGTCAGGGGGTCGTAAGGGGTGTAGTGCGGGGCCCGCTCCGAGCGGCGGTAGTGGTCCACCAGCCGGGCGTGCGCCACGGAAAAAATGAACGTCCGCAGCCCCTTGTGGCCGCCGGTGACGCCGCCGAGCCGAGGCAGGATGTCCACGAACACATCCTGGGTGAGGGCCTCGGCGTCGTCGACGCCCTTGGCCCGGAAGTAGCCCAGCACTGCCGGGGACATCACGGTGTAAACGGCGCTGAATCCTGACGGGTCGCCAGCCAAGGCGGCTGACAGTTCGTCATCGCTCAGCTGGTCTGCCAAGAGGCTTTCCTTCCGTTTACTGCTGTGGGGTGCGGCCCCCAAGATCTTAGCGGCCGCACCCCGTCACCTCCGAAAGGAGATGGGCAGTGCTTACTTCTTCACCTGCGGGACATCCACCGACGGGACGGCCGGGGTAGCGGGGAGGTCCTTGGCACCCGGGACGGCCGGGGTGGCCACGGTGACGCCGGCGTGAGCCTGGGCCTCTGCGGCGCCCTTGGCGTTGGCGGCGCCGTCGACGGTTACGCCGTCCTTTTCGGCGGAGACGGAGCCTTCGGCGGACTCGTCGGCACCCTTGACGGAGGCGTCGCCCTTGGCGGCACCGTCAACGGCGGGGGCGGACGGCACAGCCGGAACGGCCGGGGTAGCCGGAACGGCGGGCAGCGACGGGGTCGCCGGAACGGCCGGGGTGGCGGGCGTAGCGTTGCTCACTTCAGCCTGCTGGGTGTTCGAGACCTGGGCCGCGTTGGCCAGGCCGATTCCGGAGAAGCCTCCGACCGCGAGAATGGCGGCGCCGACAGCAATCTTGGTGGTCTTGCTAACACTCTTCATGAAAATTGCATCCTTTGGTTGTGGAGGGCCGGCGGCGCCCGATGGGGGCGGGCGCCCGCCGGCTCTTACAGTTGGGATCCCGTCGGCACCTGATGGGGGCAGGTGCCCGTCGGATCCTTCCGGCGAAGCCCGCGGCGCCCGATGGGGGCGGGTGCCGTGCGGTAGCTTCGCGGCCGCGCCGCGGAACGTGGTTGGGGTCCAGGTCCCATGCGGCGCTTACATAGGGGTAATCGCCGGGAGGGCCGAAAAGGTTACGCGGATCCGGAAAATTCTTTGATTTCTTTTTCCCAGGACCGTTCCGCCGCGGATTTCCGGGGTTTTTCTGGAGTTTTCCGGGGTTGCCCCGGGGTTAAACGGCGACGGCGGCGCCCCACCGTTCCGGGTGGGACGCCGCCGTCGGGCGCTGTCGGGGCCTCGGCCCTCCATTGCGTCAGTCGTTGATCAGGTCGTTGACCACGATCGTCTGGTCGCGGTCCGGGCCGACGCCGATCGCGGAGAACCGGGTACCGGAGAGCTTCTCAAGCGCCAGCACGTAGTTGCGGGCGTTCTCCGGCAGGTCGTCCAGGGCGCGGGCGCCGGTGATGTCCTCGGTCCAGCCGTCGAAGAACTCGAAGATCGGCTTCGCGTGGTGGAACTCGGTCTGGGTCATCGGCATCTCATCGTGCCGGACGCCGTCGACGTCGTAGGCCACGCAGACCGGGATCTGCTCGATGCCGGTGAGCACGTCCAGCTTGGTGACGAAGTAGTCGGTGAAGCCGTTCACGCGGGAAGCGTGCCGGGCCAGCACGGCGTCGTACCAGCCGCAGCGGCGCGGGCGGCCGGTGTTGACGCCGAACTCACCGCCGGTCTTCTGCAGGTACACGCCCATCTCGTCGAACAGCTCGGTGGGGAACGGTCCGGCGCCGACACGCGTGGTGTACGCCTTGATGATGCCGATCGAGCGGGAAATCCGGGTGGGGCCGATGCCCGAGCCCACGGACGCGCCGCCGGCGGTCGGGTTCGAGGAGGTCACGAACGGGTAGGTGCCGTGGTCGACGTCGAGGAACGTGGCCTGGCCGCCCTCCATGAGGACCACCTTCCCCTCGTCCAGCGCCGTGTTCAGCAGGAAGGTGCTGTCCACGACCAAGGGGCGGAGGCGCTCGGCGAAGGAGAGGAAGTAGTCCACGATCTCGTCCACCTCGATGTCGCGGCGGTTGTAGACCTTGACCAGCAGTTCGTTCTTCTGCCGCAGCGAGCCCTCGACCTTCTGGCGCAGGATGGACTCGTCGAAGACGTCTTGGACGCGGATGCCGAGGCGGGCCACCTTGTCCATGTAGGCCGGGCCGATCCCGCGGCCGGTCGTGCCGATGGCGCGGCTGCCGAGGAACCGCTCGGTGACCTTGTCCAGCACCTGGTGATAGGGCGCCACGAGGTGGGCGTTGGCGGAGACGCGCAGCCGGGACGTGTCCGCGCCGCGGGCCTCGAGCCCGTCGATCTCCTGGAACAGGGCCTCGAGGTTCACCACGCAGCCATTGCCGATCACCGGGATGGCGTTGGGGCTGAGGATGCCGGCAGGAAGGAGCTTCAGCTCGTACTTCTCACCGCCTACGACGACGGTATGGCCGGCGTTGTTGCCGCCGTTGGGCTTGACGACGTAGTCGACGCGGCCGCCGAGCAGGTCGGTGGCTTTACCTTTGCCCTCGTCGCCCCACTGGGCTCCGACGATCACGATTGCTGGCATGGGATCCTCCCCCATTCGTTCGGGCCGTGCTTCGGTCCACCAGGTGGTTCCGCAGTCCGGCACCGTTCATGAGAATGCCCCGACTCTACCGCTGCGGGCAGTCAGGGGCTCTTACCACCCAAGTTTAGCCGACGACGGAGCCGGCGGCGCGTTTTCGGCCGCCACCACGGGCCCGTGACACATTATGGGAACAACTTGCGGGCGGAGCACGGGTGGAATGTAGTGGGAGTGACCATCCCGAGCGGCCGAGGGACCTGGACCGTTGACGCCGCAGCAACCCCGCAGGACCCGGACCGCCCCGCAAGGCGTCTGCCGCGGCCGGCCACGGTGCTACCGCCAGGACCGATGGAAAGGAAACCGAGCCATGACCTCCCACTCGTCCCAGAACACCGACCACATCCGCGTCACCCACGCCGGGTCCTTGCCCCGCACCCCGGAACTGATCGCCGCGAACGAGGCCAAGGAAAAGGACGGGATCACCCCCGAATTCCTGGATCTCCTGGAAACCTCGGTCAAGGACGTGGTGCAGCGCCAAAGCGACCTGGGCATCGACATCGCCAACGACGGCGAATACGGCCACACCATGTCCAGCTCCGTGGACTACGGCGCCTGGTGGAACTACTCCTTCTCGCGCCTCGGCGGCCTGGAACCGACCAATGTGGACCGCTGGGCCGACGCCCAGGTGCACCGCTCCTCACCGGGCCACATCGTCCTGACGTCCTTCCCGGACCGCCGCGACCGGCAAAAGTTCAACGACGCCTACAACGACCCGTCCTCGGGCATTCTCTCGCACCGCAAGTCCGTCACCCAGCCCAAGATCGCCGGGCCGCTGACCTACACGGGCCAGGACCTGGTGGCCTCCGACGTCGCCAACCTCAAGACCGGCCTCGCCGCGGCGGGCCTGACGGAGGGCTTCGTCGCTTCCCTCTCCCCGGGTTCCTGCGCCCGGGTGGCCAACGAGTATTACCAGAGCGACGAGGAACTGCTCTACGCCTGCGCGGACGCCATGCGCGAGGAGTACAAGGCCATCATCGACGCCGGCCTGACCGTCCAGCTGGACGACCCGTCGCTGGCCGAGAGCTGGGACCAGATCAACCCCGAGCCCAGCCTGGAGGACTACCTCAAGTTCATCCAGCTCCGGGTGGAGGCCACCAACTGGGCGCTCCGGGACCTCCCGCAGGAGCAGATCCGGCTGCACGTCTGCTGGGGTTCCTGGCACGGCCCGCACACCACGGACATCCCGTTCCAGGACATCATCGGCTCGGTGCTGCAGGTCAACGCCGGCGCGTACTCCTTCGAGGCTGCCAATGTCCGGCACGAGCACGAGTGGCGGGTGTGGGAGGACACCAAGCTTCCCGAAGGAAAGTCGATCATCCCGGGCGTCGTCTCGCACGCCACAAACGTCGTCGAGCACCCGGATCTGGTGGCGGACCGGATCGTGCGGTTCGCCGAACTGGTGGGCCGGGAGAACGTGATTGCCTCCACGGACTGTGGCCTCGGCGGCCGCGTCCACCCGCAGATCGCCTTCGCCAAGCTTGAGGCGCTGGGCGAGGGAGCACGGCGGGCCACCACGCGACTTTGGTGACCGGCGGCCGGCCGGCGGGATCTTGGTAGACTGGTAACGGCCGGACAGGTTTCCGGCCCACACCACATTTCCACACCACATCGGCCGCGGCGCGCCTTCCTTTGGCGCGCCCGCGGCCGGTCTGGCGGCGTTACCAATCCCGCAGGAGACCCAGCACCACATGACAGCCCTGGCCACTGAAAATTTCCGCGAACAGCTCTTTAACCGCCGCTACGAGGCCAATGTCGCCCCGGTCAACGAGCTGTGCGACGCCCTCCAGACCGCCAAGGCCGGCACCACCGTCCCCTACGTCGATCCCGCCCACGACGTGGACGAATGCCGCATCGTGAGCCTGTTCTCCAACATCGGCACCGCGGACCCGTCCGGGTTCATCACTGCCGGCGATTCCGACGCCGCCACCCGTCTGCTGGGCATCCAGTGGAAGCTGGGCCTGCGCCCCGAGTTCGTGATGCCGTGGAATGTCCACCCGTGGCACGTCGAGGGCGAGCCCAACGGCAAGTTCACCCCGGACCAGATCTCCGCCGGCCTCAAGCCGCTGCTGAAGTTCCTGGCCCTGGTCCCCCGCGCCTCCGTGATCGTCGCCCACGGCACCGAGGCCAACCGGCTGGCCAACCTGCTGCTGAAGACCGAGGTGCCGATGATCTGGCGCCGCGGCCTGAAGACCTACAAGGTGCGTTCGCTCAGCGGCCGCGCCTTCGCCGGCACCCCTGCACGGCAGGAGCAGTACCTCGAGGACATGCGCGTAGCCTACGCGGACGCGATGGCCCGCACCGGCCTGGCGAAGGCCTGATCGTCCCCACCCGCTCCCTAACCTCGCAAGCTCGGCCAGGGAACCCTGCGGGCGTGGGCCAGCTTGAACCGCGACGGCGGGTGTCCACCTTTCGGTGGGCACCCGCCGTCGTCGTCTGGTCCCGGGTCATCCGGGGCGGCGCTGGGTCAGCCGCGCGCTTCGATGGCGGCTTTGGCCGTGGGATCGGACTCCTGCAGGAACTTCTCGATCCGCTCCGGCTCCTCGGCCTCACCGATCGCTGCGGAGGCCCGGCCGAGCGAGTACAGCGCCCGCAGGAAGCCCTGATTCGGCTCGTGCTCCCAGGGGATCGGGCCGGCGCCGCGCCAGCCGTTGCGCCGGAGGGCGTCCAGGCCGCGGTGGTAGCCGACGCGGGAGTAGGCGTAGGAATCGATGGTCCGGCCTTCTTTCCACGCTTCCTCGGCCAGCACGGCCCAGAGCAGCGAGGACGTCGGGTGCTTCTCCACCAGGTCCAGGGCCTCGTGCCCGGCATCCAGGCCCGCGGTGACCTCTGTCTCGGCGGGCAGGAGGGTGGGTTCGGGGCCCAGCAGGTTCTTCCGGAATTCGTCCGACACGGTTAGAACGTCTTGCCGGTGGAGCCGAGCTGCTGGGCGGCTTCGACCACGCGGGCGGCCAGGCCGGCCTCGGCGGAGGCGCCCCAGACGCGCGGGTCGTACATCTTCTTGTTGCCGACCTCGCCGTCGATCTTCAGGACGCCGTCGTAGTTGCGGAACATGTGGTCCACCACCGGGCGGGTGTAGGCGTACTGGGTGTCGGTGTCGATGTTCATCTTGATGACGCCGTAGGAGACCGCGTCGGCGATTTCCTTCTCGGAGGAGCCGGAGCCGCCGTGGAAGACCAGGTCGAACGGGTTGGCCTTGCCGATCTTGGCGCCCACCTGCTCCTGGATGTCCTTGAGGATCTCCGGGCGCAGCTTCACGCCGCCGGGCTTGTACACGCCGTGCACGTTGCCGAAGGTCAGGGCGGTGATGTAGCGGCCGTTCTCGCCGGCGCCAAGGGCGTCGATCGTGGCGAGGGCGTCCTCAACCGTGGTGTAGAGCTTGTCGTTGATGGCGTTCTCGACGCCGTCTTCCTCGCCGCCGACCGTGCCGATCTCGACCTCGAGGATCATCTTGGCGGCCGCGGTGCGGGCCAGCAGGTCACGGGCGATCTTGAGGTTCTCCTGCAGGGTTTCGGCGGAGCCGTCCCACATGTGGGAGTTGAAGAGCGGGTTGCGGCCGGCCTTGACCTCGGCCTCGGAGGCGGCCAGCAGCGGCAGGACGAAGCCATCCAGCTTGTCCTTGGGGCAGTGGTCCGTGTGCAGGGCGATGTTGACGCCGTAGTTCTTGGCGACCTCGCGGGCGAACGCGGCGAAGCCCAGGGAGCCGGCCACCATGTCCTTGGTGGAGGCGCCGGACCAGTAGGCGGCACCGCCGGTGGAGACCTGGACGATGCCGTCGGACTCGGCCTCGGCGAAGCCGCGGAGGGCGGCGTTCAGGGTCTGGGAGGAGGTCACGTTGACGGCGGGGAAAGCGAAACCGCCCGTCTTCGCGCGGTCGATCATCTCGGAGTAAATCTCTGGGGTTGCAATGGGCATGCTGACTCCTTAGGTGAATTTCGTCTGCGGGCTGGGCTGACCCCTGGGGTGAACCTCGTCGGCTACGCACCATCCTAGCCATTCCCGCCGGACGGCAGTGGTTCCGCTCACTCCCGGCTGTAACACTGCCCCCGGACCGGAGCGGATAGGGTGGCAGCATCATGCCCGGTCAGCCCACCCGCATCATCCACTCGGCCCGCCTCGTCTCCGGCGGGTCCATCACCGCTGACGCCTGGGTGGCGTTTGCCGGGACCACAGTCGCGGCCGTCGGGTCCGGGGACGGTTGGCGGGACCTGGTCACTCACCCCGGCGGCGCTCTTGCCGACAACGGGGCCGGAGACGGTCTTGATGCTCCGGGCGCCGGGTGCGCCATCACGGACGCGGCCGGCCGCTGGCTGACGCCGGGTTTCATCGACCTGCACTGCCACGGCGGGGGCGGCGCCGCGTTCGACGCCGGGGCTGGCGACGGCGGGGCGGCCGCGATCGGCCGGGCCCTGGCCACCCACCACCGCCACGGCACCACGCGGCTGGTCCTCTCCCTCGTCACCGCCGCCCGGCCGGACCTGGAAGCCCGGCTCGCCGCCGTCGCCGACGCGGCCGAAACGGACCCGCTCATCCTGGGCGCCCACCTGGAGGGCCCCTTCCTCGCCGACACATTCCGCGGCGCCCACGACCCCGCCCTGCTCCGCGCCCCGGGCCCGGAGGACGTCGCTGCGCTGCTGGCGGCGGGACGCGGCACGCTCCGACAGTGGACCCTCGCCCCGGAACTTCCCGGCGCCATGGCGGCCCTCCGCACCCTGCTGGACGCCGGCGTCGCGGTCGCCGTCGGACACACCGCCGCCGGGTACGACGCCGCCCTCGCCGCGTTCGACGCAGGCGCTTCCATCCTCACGCACGCCTTCAACGCGATGCCGGGGCTGCACCACCGCGAGCCCGGGCCCGTTGCCGCGGCGTTCCGCTCCCCAGGCGTGACCCTTGAGGTGATCAATGACGGCGTCCACGTCCACCCGGAGATGGTGCGGCTGGCCTTCACCGGAGCCCCCGGCCGGGTGGCGCTGGTCAGCGACGCGATGGCCGCCGCCGGCGCCGCGGACGGTAGCTACCGGCTGGGCACGCTGCCCGTCACGGTGCGCGGCGGCGTGGCGCGACTGGCCGGGACCGGGGACGCGGAAGGCCCCATCGCCGGGTCCACCCTGACGCTTGACGAGGCCCTGCGCCGGGCGGTGCGGGACGCGGGCATCCCGCTGACGGAGGCGGTGAAGGCGCTGACCGGGACGCCGGCTCGGGCGATCGGCCGGGGCACGGACCTGGGGCTGCTGGCGCCGGGGTACCAGGCGGACGCGGTCCTGCTGGATGAGGACCTGGCCGTCACGGCGGTGTTCGCTGCGGGCCGGCCGATCTAAAGAACGGTCCTTACTGCCGGCCTAGCCGGGGAGCTGGTTGAAGACGTGCCGGCGGATCCAGGCGTGCATCGCGATCGCGGCGGCCGAGGCGGCGTTGATGGACCGGGTGGAGCCGAATTGCTCGATGGAGAGGGTGTCCACCGCGGCGGCGTGCACCTCGGGGGTCAGGCCGGGACCTTCCTGGCCGAACACCAGCACGCAGTCGCGCGGGAGTTCGTAGGTCTCCAGCGGCACCGAGTCCGGGAAGATGTCGATCCCGATGATCGCGAGGTTCTCCCCCTGCGCCCACGCCACGAAGTCCTCCACCGTGGGATGGTGGCGGACGTGCTGGTAACGGTCGGTGACCATGGCGCCGCGCCGGTTCCACCGCCGTCGTCCGATGATGTGCACCTCCTTGGCCAGGAAGGCGTTCGCCGTCCGGACCACGGTGCCGATGTTCATGTCGTGCTGCCAGTTTTCGATGGCGATGTGGAAGTTGTGGCGGCGCGAGTCCAGCTCTGCGACGATCGCCTCGTGCTTCCAGTACCGGTACTTGTCCAGGACGTTGCGGCGGTCCCCGTCGGCCAGCAGGTCCGGGTCCCAGTGGTCCCCCTCGGGCAGCGGCCCGCTCCAGGGCCCGACGCCGATCTCCGGTTCCTGCCCGGGTTCAGGCTCTGCTGCTGGCGTTACTTCTGGCTGGGTCACTCCTCAACATTAGACTGGGAGCAGTAGCGGAACACTATCGGCGGAGGGCACCATGGCGGAGCAGTCAGAGCACCACTCAGAGCAGCGGCAGGACGCGGACGAGACCCGTTCCACCGCGTCGGTGTACCGCAGCGGCCAGGACATCGAGTGCTGGCTGACGGACATGGACGGCGTGCTGGTGCATGAGAACCAGCCCATCCCCGGCGCGGCCGAACTGATCCAGCGCTGGGTGGACACCTCCCGGCGCTTCCTGGTGCTGACCAACAACTCGATCTTCACTCCGCGGGACCTCGCCGCCCGGCTGCGCAGCTCCGGCCTGGAGATCCCCGAGGAGAACATCTGGACCTCGGCGCTGGCCACGGCCCAGTTCCTTAAGGACCAGGTCCGCGGCTCCGACTCCGGCAACCGCGCC
Source organism: Arthrobacter sp. YD4 (assembly GCF_030410515.1). Lineage (GTDB taxonomy): Bacteria > Actinomycetota > Actinomycetes > Actinomycetales > Micrococcaceae > Arthrobacter. The sequence goes on from NZ_JAUHHD010000002.1 coordinate 317,455, forward strand.
TACACGATCGGCGAGGCGGGCCTGACGACGGCGCTGCATGAGGCGGGCTTCATCCTCACCGACCAGGACCCGGACTTCGTGGTGCTCGGCGAGACCCGCACCTACTCCTTCGAGGCCATCACCATGGCCATCCGGCTGATCCTGGGCGGGGCACGGTTCATCGCCACCAACCCGGACGCCACCGGCCCCTCCAAGGACGGCCCCATGCCGGCCACCGGGGCGATCGCCGCCCTGATCACCAAGGCCACCGGCCGGGAACCCTACATTGTCGGCAAGCCGAACCCCATGATGTTCCGATCCGCGATGAACCAGATCGACGCCCACTCGGAGACCACGGCCATGATCGGGGACCGGATGGACACGGACATTATCGCCGGCATGGAGGCGGGCCTGCACACGGTGCTGGTGCTCAGCGGCATCACCCACAAGGACGACATCGCCGCCTACCCGTTCCGGCCCAACCAGATCCTGAACTCGGTGGCGGACCTCAAGAACCAGATTTAGGCCGCTAGAACGCCACCTTCCGGCCGCCGCCGGCCGGAAGGGGCAGGATCTGGTCCTGGAGCTGCTCGACCAGCTGCTTGTAGATCCCCGGGTTCCACTGGGGGCTGGCGTGGGCCGGCCGGGCGCCGTCGGTCTGCAGCGAGTCGGAGACCATGTTGCCCGCGAACCGCAGCATCCAGGAGTCCCGGGCCGTCTCGTAGCTGACGGTCCGGTCCGCCGGGTTGCCGATGAACGCCATCCTGGCGTCGCCGAGCTTGCCCACGTACCGGCCCGGATCGAAGTGGTAGATGTAGGCGGACTCGCTCTGGATCAGGACGCTGGACGGCGCGATCGGGGAAAGCTGCTCGAGTGTCTGGTCGACGATCTGGCCCCAGGTGCGCTCGTGTTTGTTGAGCACCCGTTCGCCGAGCTCGTAGCCGCCGCGCAGCACCGTGGGGAACCGGACGCCGCTCTCGTAGAGGAACACCACACCCTCGAACCAGCTCTGGTCCAGCACGTCGCTGCGGGTTGCGGGGCTGGAGTCCAGCAGGATGAAGGCCACCTTGACGCCGTGCAGTTCCAGCAGCCGGGCGGCCACCTGCACGGCGACCATCCCGCCGAAGCTGTGGCCGTAAAAGTAGAGGGTCTCCAGCTTGTGGGCGCGCACGTGCTCGATCACGGCGATCACGATCTTGTCGATCTCCAGGCCCACGTTGGAGTAGCCGACGGCGGCCAGCTGGCCGCGTTTGTTCATGGCGCCACGCAGGGAGTTCAGGATCCACTGGGCCTCCTCCCAGCTGGTCTTGAAGCCCGGGAAGAGGATCCAGCTGGCGCGCGGGTAGTAGCGTTCGGCGACGTCGTCGGGCACGGTCAGGATCTTGTTCACCCGGCGCTCGGCCTGGACGCGGCGGGTGAAGAGCATGTCCGCGGCCAGGAGTCCCGCGGTGCCGGCGCCGATCAGGAAGTTCCGCCGGGAGAACCGTTCCAGTTCGGCGGCGTGCCGGAGGAGCCGGGCATCCGCCTTCGCGGTTCCGCCCTCCGTCACTTCGGTCTCACGCGGCACACCACAACCGTAACCACTCCGGTGGCCACGGGAAAATGCGCCGATCTAGGGTGTAGGGGGCCGCCGGGTCCGGGGCGCCCGGACAGGTCAGAGGGTTTCGGTTTCGCGGTCGAATTCGCGGCGGGACATCTCGAACCGGATGTCCTCATAGTGGGCCAGCAGCTCGGAGGCGGCGCCGCGGGCGGGATCGTCGAGCTTGCTGAAGGCGTCGTCCGAGGCCGCCAGCAGTTCGGCATCCGAGTACCGGCCCAGCGGACGGATTTTGGCGGCATGGAAGTCGCCGGCGGCGAAGTCCAGGTCCTCGAAGACGCTGCCGGACGCGTCGGCTGAGCACTGCAGTTCCAGCGAGACCCCGGCGGAAAGGGGCGGCGCGCCGGAGAGGTCCAGCTGGCGGCTCTGGCCGTCGATGGCGTTGAGGTCGTGGCGCAGGCCGGCGAGGGCGGCAGATTCGACGAAGGGCGAGCGGGAGAGATCCACGCGGATGTGCCAGGTGAAACCGGAGCGGCGGATGCGCTGGATCAGCTGCAGGAGGGCCGGACGGGTTTCGCGGTTAAGGGTGCCAATAACATCGATCCGGACGATGTCGAGGCCGACGTCGAGCTTTACGTGAGCGTTCAGGGATTGGTCCATAGGTACTCCAAAGAAGGTATCTTTGGCCGACGGCTCAACCTCGCCCAGACTATCGGCCGAATACTAGCGGCACAAGTTCCCGGATCAGCCCGCGGCTTGCCGGCCCGGCTCCTGATAGTGGGTCCGGGTGCCGGAACCACCCACGGACTTCACCAGCGAGGTCGCCACCTCACGGAGTTTTATGTTCCCGTGGTTGGAGGCGTCCGTCAGGATCCGCACCGCGGTCTCCTGGTCGCAGCGGTTCTGGGCCATGACGATGCCGATGGCCATATCGATCACCGTGCGGGACTCCAGGGTGGCGCGCAGGTTGCTGGCGCTGTCCGCGTGCAGCGAGCAGCGCACGGCCATGCGCAGCGCCTGGCTGATCTGCCGGGTGTAGTGGCGGGCCTTGTCGGCCGCTTCGCCGTCGAACTTGCGCGGGACGTCGGAGTACAGGTTCAGCGCCGCCTGCGCCTCGCCCTGCAGGTGGAACGGGACGGAGAGCACCGAGCGCAGGCCGAATGAGGCCACGGCGTCCGCGTACTCCGGACCCCACCGCTCCTCGTCCAGCAGGTCGGGGACGTAGACCTCGCGTTCCTCCTGCGCCGCCGTCAGGCAGGGACCCTGCGCCAGCCGGTACTGGATCTCGTCGATCGCCCGGGCGTCGTCGCTGCTCCAGCCGATCGTGGCGGCCTTCCGGTCGCGCAGCAGGGTGATTCCGCAGAGCGCGTCCTCGCCGTCGCCGGCCACCTGGTGTGCGGAGAACCGCGCCAGGTCGTTCAGGAACTCCTCGAAGTCGCTGCTGTCGAGGATGAGGTCCTGGACCTGGTCCACCAGCGTTCCAGGGTCGGTTTCGGTGTGGTCATGGGATGGGAGCATGGGCGGTGTTCTCCGGCTGCAGGCGCCGGGATGCCGGCGCGGGTGTTGAGGAAATGATAAGTCGGGCCCCAAACCCGGTCCAGAGGATTCCGCTGCAGGGAAAACCCTTAGTCCAGGCCCAGTTCGTCCTTGCCGAAGGCAAACAGGTAGGGCACGCCGGCCTCGGCCTCGATCTTTTCCTTGGCACCGGTGGCCCGGTCCACGATCACGGCGACGGCCACCACGTTGCCGCCGGCCTTCCGCACACCCTCGACCGCGGTCAGCGCGGAGCCGCCGGTGGTGGAGGTGTCCTCCAGGACCAGGACATTGCGGCCCTCCACGGAGGGGCCTTCCACCTGGCGGCCCATGCCGTAGGACTTCTGCGCCTTGCGGACCACGAACGCGTCCACCGGGCGGCCGGCGTCGACGGCGGCGTGCATCACCGCGGTGCCCACAGGGTCGGCGCCCATGGTCAGGCCGCCGGCGCACTCGAAGTCGATGCCGGCGTCGTCGAGCAGGTCCAGCATGACCTGGCCCACCAGGCGGGAGGCCTCGTGGTGCAGGGTGATGCGGCGCAGGTCGATGTAGTAGTCGGCCTCGGCGCCGCTGGAGAGGATGACCTTGCCGCGGACGACGGCGAGTTCCTTGATCAGTTCCAGGAGGCGGGCGCGGGCGGCGGCGGCGTCGGCCGCGGTGTCAGTGGAGGCTGTCATGGCACCCAGTTTAGTGGCAGTACCGGCGCGGACGTGCCGCCCCGACCGGCCCCACGCGGGGCCGCTTGGCCCCCGCGTTGTCTCCGCCCGGCCGCCGCATTGTCCGCTCCCGGCCCCCGCTCTGGCGCCGGGACTAACGGCTCTTGGCACCGGCGGGGCGCGGGCGTCCGATGTAACCATGACGGCAGGAACCGCGCCCTCGCTCCGCTGGCCGGCCATCGGGAAAGATCCCGGCAGCTTCCGGGTCCGCCCCCATCTGGCCGATTACGATGCCGCCCGCGCCGCGTTCAGCTGGGACGAGGCCCGGCGGCAGCTCTCGGGGCTGCCGGGCGGCCGGGGCCTGAACATCGCGTACGAGGCGGTGGACCGGCACGTGGCGGCCGGGCTCGGCGGCCGGGAGGCGCTGCGGTTCATCCGGGCCGACGGCGGCGCCCACGCGCTGACCTACGCGGACCTGGCCGAGCGGAGCAACCGGTTCGCCGCGGCGCTGCGCGGTCTCGGCGTCGGCCGCGGCGAGCGCGTCTTCTCACTTCTGGGCCGCAGCCCCGCCCTCTATACCGCCATGCTGGGCACGTTCAAGAACGCCAGCGTCTTCTGCCCCCTGTTCTCCGCGTTCGGCCCCGAGCCGGTGCGGCAACGCCTGCAGCTGGGCGGCGCCCGCGCCCTGGTCACCACCCGGGCGCTGTACCGGCGGAAGATCGCCCCGCAGCGGGACGCCCTGCCGGAGCTGCGGCACGTCCTACTCGCTGACGCGGACGGCCACCCGGAACCGGGCACGCTGGACCTGGCCGCGCTGCTGGCGGAGGCGCCCGCGGACGAGGAGATCGCCGCGACGCAGCCGGAGGACATGGCGCTGCTGCACTTCACCTCCGGGACCACCGGGACGCCCAAGGGTGCCATCCACGTCCACGACGCCGTTACCGCCCACCACGCCACCGGCACCTTCGCACTGGACCTGCACCCGGAGGACATCTACTGGTGCACCGCGGACCCGGGCTGGGTCACCGGCACCTCCTACGGCGTCCTCGCCCCGCTCAGCCACGGCGTGACGAGCATTGTGGACGAGGAGGAAATGGACGCGGACCGCTGGTACCGGATCCTCGCCGGCGAGCGCGTCTCGGTCTGGTACACGGCGCCCACGGCCCTGCGGATGCTGATGAAGGCCGGGGCGGAGCGCGCCGCCGGCCATGACCTGTCCGCGCTGCGGTTCGTCGCCAGCGTGGGCGAGCCGCTGAACCCGGAGGTGGTCCTCTTGGGCCGGGAAGCCTTCGGCCAGCCCGTGCACGACAACTGGTGGCAGACCGAGACCGGCGGGATCATGATCGCCAACTTCGCCGCGACGGAGATCCGGCCCGGGTCGATGGGGCGGCCGCTGCCGGGAATCGAGGCGGCCCTGGTGGTCCGGGACGAGGCGGACAAGCCGGTGGTCCGGGACGGGGCCGCGGTGCTGGTCACGGACCCGGACACCATGGGTGAACTGGCGCTGCGGCCGGGCTGGCCCTCGATGTTCCGCGGCTACCTGAACGAGGAGGAGCGCTACCGGAAGTGCTTCGCCGGCGGCTGGTACCTAACCGGCGACCTGGCCCGGCGCGACGCCGACGGCTACTACTGGTTCGTGGGCCGCGGCGACGACGTGATCAAGTCCTCCGGGCACCTGATCGGCCCCTTCGAGGTGGAGAGCTCGCTGATGGAGCACGACGCCGTCGCCGAGGCGGGAGTGATCGGCGTCCCGGACCCGGTGGCCGGGGAGGTGGTGAAGGCGTTCGTGGAGCTTCGCCCCGGCGTCGAACCCTCCGAGGAGCTGCGGCTGGACATCATCGCCTTCGCCCGGAAGCGGCTGGGCCCGGCCGTGGCGCCGCGGCTGCTGGGCTTCACCACGGCGCTGCCGAAGACCCGCAGCGGCAAGATCCTCCGCCGGCTGCTGAAGGCCCGCGAGCTGGGCCTTCCGGAGGGCGACACCTCCACCATCGAGTCCGGCCCGGCGTTCGGGGACCCGGCGTGAGCGGCCCGGACGCCGTGGACCTGCTGCGGCAGATGCTCCGGGTGCGCCGGCTCGAGGAGAAATGCGTCGAGCTCTACAGTGCCGCCAAGATCCGCGGGTTCCTGCACGTCTACATCGGCGAGGAGGCGGTGGCCGCCGGGGTGCTGTCCGCGCTGGGCCCGGAGGAAGCCGTCGTCGCCACCTACCGCGAGCACGGCCATGCCCTCCTGCGCGGGGTGTCCGCCGGCGCCATCCTGGCCGAGATGTACGGCAACGTCGAGGGCTGCTGCCGGGGCCGGGGCGGGTCCATGCACCTGTTCGACGCCGCCACCCGCTTCTACGGCGGCAACGCGATCGTGGCCGGCGGACTGCCGCTCGCGGTGGGCCTGGCGCTCGCGGACAAGCTGGCCGGCCGGCCCCGCGTCACCGCCTGCTTCTTCGGCGAGGGCGCCGTCGCGGAGGGCGAATTCCACGAAAGCATGAACCTCGCCGCGCTCTGGCAGCTGCCGGTGCTGTTCTGCTGCGAGAACAACCTCTATGCGATGGGCACCGCGCTGGGCCGCTCCGAGTCGCAGACGGACATCGCACTCAAGGCCGCCGGCTACGAGATGGCCGCCTGGGCGGTGGACGGGATGGACGTGCTGGCGGTGGAGGACACCGCCCGCCGCGCGGTGGACGCGGTCCGGGCCGGCGGCGGGCCGCACTTCCTGGAGCTGCGCACCTACCGGTTCCGGGCCCACTCGATGTTCGACCCGGAACGCTACCGGGACAAGGCCGAGGTGGCGCGGTGGCAGGAGCGGGACCCGATCACACTGTTGCGCACATCCCTGGCGGGTTCCGGCGATCTTTCCGACGCGGATTGGGAGCAGCTCCAGGCCGACGCCGACGCCGAGATCGCAGCCGGCGTCGCGTTCGCGGAGGCCGGGGCCCCCGAACCGGTCGCGGACCTGGAACGGTTTGTCTACAGCGAGGCCGGCGCTTCCGGGAGTTCCGGCGCCGCCGGGAGCCGGCCATGAAGTCCAGCTACCGGGAGGCCCTCCGCGCCGGACTCCGGGACGCGCTGCAGCGCGATGACCGGGTGTTCCTGATGGGTGAGGACGTGGGCGCGTACGGCGGTTCGTTCGCCGTCAGCCTGGGCCTGCTGGAGGAGTTCGGGCCGGAGCGCATCCGGGACACCCCGCTCTCCGAGTCCGGCTTCGTGGGCGCCGGAATCGGGGCGGCCCTCGGCGGGATGCGGCCCATCGTCGAGATCATGACGGTCAACTTCAGCCTGCTGGCCCTGGACCAGCTGATGAACAATGCCGCCTCGCTGCTGCACATGTCCGGCGGGCAGTTCCACGTCCCGCTGGTGGTCCGGATGACCACCGGGGCGGGCCGGCAGCTCGGCGCCCAGCACTCGCACAGCCTCGAGGGCTGGTACGCGCACATCCCGGGGCTGCGGATCCTCGCCCCCGCCACCTTGGAGGACGCCCGCGGAATGCTCTGGACCGCACTGCAGGACCCGGATCCGGTGCTGATCTTCGAACACGGCTCGCTCTACAACGTCCAGGGCGAGCTCGCCGAGGATGCCGGCGCCGTCGACATCACCACCGCCGCCGTCCGTCGGCCCGGCACGGACATCACACTCATCACCTACGGCGGGACGCTGCCGCTGACCCTGGAGGCCGCGGACCGGCTCGCCGGGGACGGGATCGACGCCGAGGTGCTGGACCTGCGCACCCTCCGCCCGCTGGACGAGGCCACCATCCTCGCCGCTGTGCGCCGGACCCGCCGCGCCGTCGTCGTCGATGAGGGTTGGCGCAGCGGCAGCATCTCCGCCGAGATCTGTGCCCGGCTTGGCGAGCAGCTTTTCTACGAGCTCGACGCACCGGTGGCCCGCGTGTGCAGCGCCGAGGTGCCCATCCCGTACTCCAAGCATCTGGAACTGGCGGCCCTCCCCTCGGCCGAGCGGGTGGTGGCGGCCGCGCACGGGGCGGTGGGGGCGCGTGGGTGACTTCCTGATGCCTTCCCTCGGGGCGGACATGGACCACGGAAAGATCGTCGAATGGCTGGTCAAGCCCGGGGACTACGTCCGCCGCGGCGACCTGGTGGCCGTGGTGGACACGGACAAGACCGTCATGGACATCGAGTCCTTCCAGGAGGGGGTGGTGGCGGAACTGCTGGTGGGGCTGAACCAGACCGTGCCGGTGGGAACACCCGTGGCCCGGATCACCCAGACCCCGGCCGAGGTCCCCGGGCCGACGCCGGAGGCTCCCCCGGCGTCCGTTGCCCGGCCGGTTGCCGCAGTCCCGCCGCCGGCCCCGGCACCGGTCGCGCCGCCGGTCCGGCACCTGGCCCACCGGCTCGGCGTGGACACGGACCGGATCCACGGGACCGGCCGCCTCGGCGCCATCACCCGGGCCGACGTCGAACACGCCGCAGCCTCCCGATCCGACTCGGCCCGACCTGCCGCCGGCCCGGTGCGGCGTGGCCGGGCGGAGCCTGACCGGGAGGAGTCCGGCCGCGTTCGCGCGGCGCCCCGCGCCCGCCGCCTCGCAGCGGAGCTCGGCGTCGACCTTTCCACGCTCGACGGGACCGGCCCGGACGGCGCCGTGACGGTGCGGGACGTGCAACGGGCCGCCGACACCCGGGAAGTCCCCGGCGCTCCACTGGCGGAGCCGCCCGCGGCGCCCGCCGCTCCCGAACAAGGCGGACAGCGACAAACCGTGGCGGAGCCGCCCGCCCAGGCACAACAGGCCGGCACCGAAACCCCGGCGACGGACCGGACCGCGGCGCTCCGGCGGGCGATCGGTTCGCTGATGTCCCGCTCCAAGCAGACCATCCCGCACTACTACCTCAGTGCCACGCTGGACCTGCGCGCGGCCATGGACTGGATGCAACACGTCAACGCGCAACGGCCCGTGGCGGCCCGGCTGGTCCCCTCAGCCTTGCTGCTCAAGGCCGCCGCGCTCGCCGCCCGGGACGTACCGGAGGTCAACGGCTTCTATGTCGACGACGAATTCCGGCCCAGCCCCGCGGTTCACCTGGGCGTGGCGGTGGCCCTGCGGCAGGGCGGCCTGGTGGCGCCGGCCCTGCACGACGCGGACACCCTCACCCTGGACGAACTGATGGCCCAGCTGCGCGACCTGGTGGGCAGGGCCCGGGCCGGGCGGCTGCAGCGGGCCGAAATGGCGGACCCCACGCTCACCGTGACCAACCTGGGCGACCTCGGCGTCGACTGCGTCTTCGGCGTGATCTACCCGCCGCAGGTGGCCTTGCTGGGCCTCGGCCGGGTGCAGGAACAGCCGTGGGCGGAGAACGGGATGCTGGGGGTGCGGTACGCGGTGACCGCCACCCTCTCGGCCGACCACAGGGTCAGCGACGGCCTTCGCGGCGGCCGCTACCTGGCCCGGATCGGGGAACTGCTGCAAACGCCCGAAGAGCTTTGACCACGAGCGGGAACGGAGAGGCCATGAACGAACAGGACGCCCGGGAGGCGGTCCGTGCGGCGCTGCGGAAGGTGGCGCCCGAGGTCGAACTGGACGACGTCGACGGCGGCGCACGGCTGCGCCAGGACCTGGAGCTGGACTCGCTGGACTTCCTCCGGCTGGTGGAAGTGATCGACACGGACACCGGGGTGGACATCCCCGAGCGCGACTACCCGGCCGTCGCCACGGTGGACGGACTGGTCGGCTACCTCGGCAGCCACGGGTAGCGATAGAGAGGCACTGTCATGATGAATGGTTGGTACGGAAACGGGTGGGGCCTCGGCGGCTGGATCGTCATGGCCTTGCTGATGCTGATTTTCTGGGGCGGCGTGATCACGGTGGTGGTGCTCCTCCTGCGGCGGCCCCACCACCCCGGCCACGGCTTCCCGGAGCGCGGCTTCCCGGAACAGCCCGCGCACGATGACGCCGAGCGGATCCTCAACGAGCGCTTCGCCCGAGGGGAAATCGACGAGCAGGAACTCACCGCGCGGCGGGCGGCCCTGAGGCGCCGGGAGTGAGCGGGCTCTCCCGGCGGGGCGAGAACCTTGTGGCGGGCGCCGCCGTCGTCGTCTTGACCGTGCTGAGCCTCTTGGCCGTCGGACTCCTGGGCACCCCGGCCGGCCCCGGTCCCGGCGGCGGCCCCGGCGGGCGGCCCGCGGCCGGGTGCACCGTCCCGGCCCTGACCGGAACCCAGATCAACGTCACGCTGACGAACATGGGCGGACCGGTCATGCGCCCGCGGAACGGCATGATGGGCGGGGCGATGCGGCTGCGGGCGGACCGCGGCACCGTCACCCACGGCACGGTCTCCTTCCTGGTGACCAACGCCGGGAACATCAGCCACGAGATGGTGATCCTCCCCCTGCCCGACAACCAGGTCCCCGGAACCCGTCCGGTCGGGCCGGACGGCACCATCGACGAAAGCGGCAGCCTCGGGGAGGTCTCCGCCAGCTGCTCCGAAGGCTCCGGTGACGGAATCCTGCCCGGCACCTCGGGCTGGGTGACCCTCACTCTGCCGCCGGGCCGGTATGAGCTGGCCTGTAACCTCCCCGGCCATTACGAGGCCGGCATGTACACCCAGCTCACCGTCACCTGAGCCCGGCCCCGGATAGCCGCCTCCGGTGGAAAAGGTAGCCTTGGATCAAGCAGCTTCCACCAGGAGGGATGATCGCCGTGACCGGACAGGCCGCCAGCATGATGGCCGTCCTGCACCGTGCCCGGATGGTCCTGCTGTCCGTGGCCCTCATGGTCGGCATCCTCGGAATGCACGTCATGTCGCTCGCACCGATGGACGGGCACGGCACCCCGGCGGAGGCCTCCGCCGCCGTCCACAGCGCCGCAATGCCCGACCACAATCACGGTGGCCAGCAGCAGCCGGGGACTGCGCCCGACGACCATTGCACCGGCCCGCACGGCGGCACCGGCATGCACACCATGGATTCCTCCTGCACTCCTGCCGCGGCGTCGGCGTCTTTCGCGGCCCCGCCGCCGGGCACCGGTGTCGCCGTCGCCACCCCGCCGTTCGGCGTCTTCGTGGCGTCCCCGCGCTGGTCCTATCGTCCCGGGAGCCCATCCCCCGGGGACCTTTGCATCAGCCGGACGTAAAAGGAAAGGCCGCGCCGTGAAGTTTCCGGCGCCCGCCCCGCCGGCCGCCCGTAGGGCCTGGCCGGCGCGTCAACGACGCGTACCTCTTCCGCGGGCGCCCGAGCGCCCGAAACGATCCGAAGGACCCCGATGAAAACCCAGAAGTACCTTGCCCTGTCCGCCACCGCCGTCACTGTCGCCCTTGCCCTCGCCGGCTGCGCCTCCGGCTCCAGTACAGGCTCCGCCCCGATGAATTCCATGAACGGCATGGATCACGGAAGTATGTCCGGCAGCGCACCCGCCAGCACCGCGCCCGCCGCCGCGGACCACAATGCTGCGGACACGATGTTTACCCAAGGCATGATCCCCCACCACCAGCAGGCCGTGGAGATGAGCGACCTGATGCTGGGCAAGAGCGGCATCCCCGCGCCGGTCAAGGACCTCGCCACCAGGATCAAGGCCGCTCAGGGCCCGGAGATCGCCACCATGACCGGCTGGCTCAAGGGTTGGAACGAGTCCGCCACCATGGCGCCCGGCCACACCATGGAGGGCATGATGGGCGACGACGACCTGAACGGCTTGAAGGCCGCCCAGGGCACCGAGGCGGCCAAGCTGTTCCTAACCCAGATGATCGCCCACCACCAGGGCGCCGTCACGATGGCCAAGACCGAGATCGCTCAGGGGAAGAACGCCGACGCGGTGGCGCTGGCGAAGAGCATCGTCACCGCCCAGGAGGGCGAGATCAAGGAGATGCAGGGGCTGTTGCCGAGCCTCTAGGCGCTAGGCATGGGCCTGCGGGCTTGCCCCGGCGCGGCGCGCGAACGCCGGGGCATGCTCGGGCAGCGGCCCGAAGCCGATCAGCCGTGGCATCAGGCCGCGGATGGCCGGGAGCCGGCGGGCCAGCAGGATCACGATGCCCGGGATCCGGGTCCGCTTCCCGGCCATCACCGGCCCAAAAATCGCCCGGTGCATCAGGCGTTGCGCGGTCTGCACGATCACGGTGGGCGGGCGGCGCCGCCGTTCCACCTTCTCCAGGTCCTCGGCACTGACGGTTCCCCGCAGCAGGGCGGGGGCCAGCAGCTTCGCGGCGGCGACGGCGTCCTGGATGGCGAGATTGATGCCGACGCCGCCCGCCGGGGACATCGCGTGGGCCGCATCGCCGATGCAGAGGAGGCCGTTCAGGTGCCAGGACCGCAGCCGGTCCAGCCGGACGTCCAGCCAGTGCAGGTCATCGAGGGAGCCGATGGCATCCACGCGGTCGGCGAGGTCGGGCCGCAGCGCCGCGATCCGCCGTCGGAAGCCCTCCACCCCCTCGGCCCGGATCCGCGCGTCCGCTCCCTTGGGGGCCAGGTACGCGATCTGGTAGTAATCGGTGCGGTTGAGGGCGATCAGGGCCTCGCCCGGGCCGAGCGCCGGGATCAGTCCGGCCACCTCGCCGGCTTCCTCGGCGTGGCGCGGAAGCCTGAACCACCAGGTGTCGAACGGGACGGGAAACTCCGCCGGGGCGAGCCCGGCCGCAGCCCGGAGTGCCGAATGCCGGCCGTCGGTCGCCACCACCAGGTCCGCCCGCAGGTCCTCCTCGCCACCGTCCGGGCGGCGCAGGCGGATGCCGCGGACCCGGCCGCCGTCGCGGATCAGGCCGGTGGCGGAGTGGCTCATCAGCAGCGTGAAGCCCGGTTCCTCGGCCGCGGCGGCCGCCAGGAAGTTCAGGAAATCCCACTGCGGCATCATGGCGATGTAGTCATAGGGGGGCTTCAGCAGTCCGAAGTCGCCCAGGGTCACCGGCGGCCCGCCCGGTACCGGCAGGACCACGCTCCGCAGCTTGCTCTGTGGCAGCCGGCGGAACTCCTCGCCGAGTCCCAGCTCGTCGATCAGCCGGACCGTAGAGGGGTGGACGGTGTCGCCGCGGAAGTCGCGGAGGAAGTCGGCGTGTTTTTCCACCACCGTCACGCGCACGCCGGCCCGCGCCAGCAACAGGCCGAGCATGAGGCCGGCCGGACCGCCGCCCGCCACCACACATCCCGTGGACTCCATGGCCATACGCTACGCCGGTCCGGACCCGGGCGGCAGGGCCTTAGCGGGCGCATTTCCGCGCCGGTTCCGGACCGCCGCGGCGGAAACGGACCGGCGCGCCCCGGGTCCGCGGCGCCCCGGTCCGAAAGCGCCGCGGATACCGCCCCGGGAGCCCAGTTAGCCGGCAACAGTTGAGCCCGGGGGATGCCGCTGACTAGGCTGAGGGACATGCGTGAACTCCAGGCGAAGATCATCGAGGAAATGGGCGTGCAGCCCCGGATCGATCCGGCCGGGGAGGTGCGCAAACGCGTCACGTTCCTGAAGGAATACCTCAAGGCCAGCCACACCAAGGGCTTCGTCCTGGGCATCTCCGGCGGACTCGATTCCTCGCTGGCCGGCCGGCTGGCGCAACTGGCGGTCGAGGAGCTCGAGGCCGAGGGCACGGAGGCCGACTTCGTGGCGGTGCGGCTGCCTTACGGCGTCCAGCACGACGAGGAAGACGCCCAGGCCGCGCTCGACTTCATCAGGGCCAAGACCGAGTGGACCTTCAACATCTCGGCCGCCGTCGACGGCTTCGAGGACGAGTTCGAGAAGACCACCGGCGACGGCATCTCCGACTTCCACAAGGGCAACACCAAGGCCCGCACCCGCATGACAGCCCAGTACGCCCTGGCGGGCGAGCGCAACTACCTGGTGATCGGCACGGACCACGGCGCCGAATCCGTTACCGGGTTCTTCACCAAGTTCGGCGACGGCGGCGCGGACATCCTCCCGCTGTTCGGCCTGAACAAGCGCCAGAACCGGGCCCTGCTTGCCGAACTCGGCGCCCCGGCGCGGATCTGGGAGAAGGTGCCGACGGCGGACCTGCTCGACAACACGCCCGGCCGCACCGACGAGGACGAACTGGGCCTGAGCTACGACACGATCGATGACTACCTTGAGGGCCGCGACGTCCCCGAGGGGGCGGCAGAGGCGATCGAGAAGCGCTACCTGCAGACCCGGCACAAGCGGACCGTTCCCGTCTCCATCTTCGACACCTGGTGGAAGTAATAGCCCCCTAGGCGCTCTGCAGCTGCAGCGAGATCCGGTGCGCCTCGTCCAGCAGCAGGCGGCCCAGCTGTTCGCCCCGCTCGCCGCGGAAGCGCGGTTCGATCCCGGTCAGGGACAGCGCCCAGGCCGGGCGTCCCCGCCTGTCGAACACGGCCGCGCCCATCCCCCAGCTGCCCTCCAGGACCAGCCCGGGATTGACCGAGTAGCCCGTGGACCGGGTCAGCTCCAGGTTGGCCCGGACCCGGTCCTCCGTGTGCCCGGCGGCGAAGCTGCCCGCGTGGGCTTCCCAGTCGGACAGGATCTCCTCCTGCTCCTCGGGTGGCAGGAACGCCATGATGGCCGTCCCGGCGGAGGCCACCCCCAGGGGGAAGCGGACGCCCTCGTGCAGGACGAAGGAGCGCACCGGGAAACTGCCCTCCTCCCGGAGCAGGCAGACGGTCTCGGCACCGCGGCGGATGGAGAAGAAGGCGCTCTCTCCCGTCTCCTCGGCCAGCCGGCGCAGGCTGGGCCGGGCGATGTCCTCCAGCGGGAACCGGGCCGAGGCAACGGACCCAAGCAGCAGGACCTCCGGGCCCAGCACCCAGTGCCCGCTGACCGTGTCCTGGTCCAGCAGCCCCTCCGCGGCGAGCGAGCTCAGCAGCCGGTGCACGGTGGGCCGGGTCAGCCCGGACTCGCGGACCAGCTCGGCCAGCCCGGACCCCTCCGGCTTCCGCCCGACGATCCGCAGCAGCGCCGCCACCCGGCTGACCACCTGCGCACCCTGCACCGGAACCGCACTCATCCGAACCCTCCAACCGCTCAAAAGCATCCTAATCATCCACAATATGGACAGCTCACAGCCTACCGTCCACACTGTAGAAATCCACGGAATTCCGGGAATTTCCCGCGTTGACAGTGTTCCACACCACACCCTAAGCTCCTTCATCAGGTCAACAGTCCACAAAGTGGATGGCGGTTCCGGCCCCGCCGGCCCGCCAACAGCTCGAACGCTCAACGAGGAGATGCCATGTCCAAGCTCAGAACCAGCGCAGCCGCCGCCCTGCAGGATGTCCTGCGGGACGGCATGACGCTCGCCGTCGGCGGCTTCGGCCTCAGCGGCATCCCCGCGGACCTGATCGAGGCCGTACGGGACTCCGGCGTCAAGGACCTCACGGTCGTCTCCAACAACATGGGCGTGGACGGCAAGGGCCTGGGCCTGCTGATCGAGGCCGGCCAGGTCCGCAAGGTCATCGCCTCCTACGTGGGTGAGAACAAGCTCTTCGCCGAGCAGTACCTGGCCGGCAAGCTGGAGGTCGAATTCACGCCGCAGGGCACGCTCGCGGAGCGGATGCGCGCCGGCGGCGCAGGCATCCCCGCCTTCTACACCAAGACCGGCGTCGGCACCCTGGTGGCCGAAGGCAAGCCGCTCGCGGAGTTCGACGGCGAAACGTACGTCCAGGAGCGCGCCATCAAGGCCGACGTCGCCCTGGTCCACGCGCACACCGCGGACACCGACGGCAACCTGATCTACCGCTACACAGCGCAGAACTTCAACCCCGTCGTCGCCACCGCCGGCGCCGTGACCATCGCCGAGGCCGAGGTGATCGTCGAACCCGGCCAGCTGGACCCGAACCACATCGTCACCCCCGGCGTCTTCGTCCAGCGCCTGGTCCAGGCCACCGACCGGGTCAAGGACATCGAACAGCGCACCGTCCGGCCCCGCGCCGAAGCCGCCCCCGCCGCGGTCTGATCCGCCCCACCGACACTTTTCCAGGAGACTCACCATGGCTTGGACCCGCAACGACATGGCCGCCATCGCGGCCGAAGAACTCAACGACGGCGACTACGTCAACCTCGGCATCGGCATCCCCACGCTCGTGGCCAACAACCTGCGCGAAGGCGTGCGCGTAGTGCTGCAGAGCGAAAACGGCCTGCTCGGCATGGGCCCGTTCCCCTACGAGGGCGAAGAGGACGCGGACCTGATCAACGCCGGCAAGCAGACCGTCACGGTCCTGCCCGGCGGCAGCATCTTCGACTCCGCCACCTCCTTCGGCATGATCCGCGGCGGTCACGTCAAGGTCGCCATCCTCGGCGCCATGCAGGTCTCCGGCGCCGGCGACCTCGCCAACTGGACCATCCCCGGCAAGATGGTCAAGGGCATGGGCGGCGCCATGGACCTGGTGGCCGGCACACCGCGCGTCGTCGTCCTCACCGAACACAACGCCAAGGACGGCACCGCCAAAATCGTCAAGGAATGCACCCTGCCGCTGACCGGCCTGAGCTGCGTGGACCGCATCATCAGCGACCTGGCCGTCTTCGACCTGGTAAAGAACGAAGACACCGGTAGCCGCCGGCTCACGCTCACGCGCCTCGCCCCCGGCGTCACGGTCGAGGAGATCCGCGGGAAGACCGAGGCGGAGTTCGACGTCGATCCCGCCCTGGAAGAGACCACTGACGCGCTTGAGGAGGCCCGGGCATGAGCCTGAAGGACCAGTTCGGCAAGGACGTCCTGCTCACCGGGTGGGGCCACAGCCGCTTCGGCAAGCTGACCGAGGAGACCCTGGAGTCCCTGATCGTGCAGGTCGCCACTGAGGCGATCGGCAACGCCGGGATCGAGCCGGGCCAGATCGACGAGGTCTACCTGGGCCAGTTCAACTCCGGCATGATGCCGCTGGCGTTCCCGTCCTCGCTGGCTCTGCAGGTCTCCGAGCAGCTCGCCAACGTGCCCTCCACCCGGGTGGAAAACGCCTGCGCCTCCGGTTCGGCCGCCTTCCAGCAGGGCACCAAGTCGCTGCTGGCCGGCACCGCCAAGACCGTCCTGGTGATCGGCGCTGAGAAGATGACGCAGGCCGGGGCCGACGTCGTGGGCGCGGCCCTGCTGGGCGCCGACTACGACATGGCCGGCAAGCCCTCCACCACCGGCTTCACCGGGCTCTTCGCCGAGGTCGCCAAGCACTACGAGAAGCGCTATGGGGCTGTTTCCGACGCCCTGGGCACCATCGCGGCGAAGAACCACCGCAACGGCGTCGACAACCCCTACGCCCAGCTCCGCAAGGACCTCGGTGAGGAGTTCTGCCGGACCGTGTCGGATAAGAACCCGATGGTCGCCGATCCGCTGCGCCGCACCGACTGCTCCCCCGTCTCCGACGGCGCCGCCGCCGTCGTGCTCTCCGTCGCCCCCACGGGCGGGGCCACCGCCCCGGTCCGGCTGGCCGGTTTCGGGCAGGCGAACGACTTCTTCCCCGCCGAGCGCCGGGACCCGACGGCGTTCGCCGCGACCCGCGCCTCCTGGCAGCGGGCCCTCGGCATGGCCGGCGTCGGGTTGGAGGACCTGGACTTCGCCGAGGTGCACGACTGCTTCACCATCGCCGAGCTGCTGATGTACGAAGTGATGGGCCTGACCGAGCCCGGCCAGGGGGCCCGCGCGATCGAGGAAGGCTGGGTCTTCAAGGACGGCAAGTTCCCGGTCAACGTCTCCGGCGGCCTCAAGGCCAAGGGCCACCCGGTCGGCGCCACCGGCGTCTCCCAGCACGTCATCGCCGCGATGCAGCTCACCGGCACGGCCGGGGACATGCAGCTGGCGGCGCCGCGCCGGGCAGCGGTACAGAACATGGGCGGCGTCGGCATTGCGAACTATGTCAGCGTGCTTGAAGCCGTCTAAGCCGGCGCCCGCCGAACTGGTCTGGGCCACAAACTGGCTGGGCCTGCCGGCCGGGGCACCCGTGATGGTGCTCCGGCCCGGCGGCGTGCCGGTCCCCGCCACCGTGGAGCTCGCCACCCCGGACGGGAAGATCCTCTGGGTCCGCTACCAGTCCATGGGCGAGCGCACCATGCTGTTCAAGTCCGACGGCACCCAGATCTGGTGCGCGAACCCCGATGCCGCCTCCAACCATTGAGGCGGGAACCCCACAGGCTGGTGGTGGGGCACCGGACGATCACCCGGATCGTCAACCTATCGCAACGTTGCGGTGCCCCACCCCATTTATAGGTCTCCGGCCGGAGCCGTGACGGCCATCCCCGTGCAGTCCCACCGCCCGGCCTAGAAAGGTCAGTTGGCGGCGGCGGGGACGGCGGAGAGGAGCTCCCGGTAGCGGGCGGCATGGTCCGCCACGTCCTCCCGGGTCGCCCGCGGCGCCCCGTGCAGGACCAGCGGTTCGGCCATCTCCAGCCCGCAAAGATGTGCGGTGGCCTCCAGCGGACGAAGCAACTCCGCCATGGTGAAGCGGTTGTGCCCCGTCGGCGTGTACGCAGCCTCGGGGCCGCCGGTGGAGATGACCAGCTGCAGGCGCTTGCCGTGAAGGGCGTCCCCGCCGGCACCGTAGGCGAAGCCGTAGGTGAGGACCTGGTCCATCCACTCCTTCAGGACTCCGGGGACGGAGTACCAGTGCCAGGGGAACTGCAGGACGATGGTGTCGTGCCGGCGCAGGAGCTCCTGCTCCGCGGCGGCGTCGACGCGCCGGTCCGGATAAACGGAGGCGATCTCCCGGACGGTCACGCCGTCGAGGTCCCTGATCGCCGCGGCCAGCTGCGCGTTGATTCCGGATGTGGCCAGGTCGGGGTGGGCGACGACGACGAGGGTGCGGTGCGTGCTCATTGAGGGTGGGCACTTCTCTCAGTAGACAGGTCTGTCTGTTACGACATCGAAGGTACCAGACAGACCTGTCCGTTCACAATCGAACAGGCGGCTCAGACGTAGTCGCTGTAGAAGCCGCGCCCGGACTTGATTCCGAGCCAGCCCTTGCCGATGTATTCCTGCAGCAGCGGGGCGGACTTGTTCTCCCTGCCGGCCAGCTCGCAGTAGTGGTTCTCGATGTCGAGCACCACATCCAGGCCCACCTGGTCCATGAAGCGGAACGGTGCCGTGTCCGCCTTGAAGACGTCCACGAACAGGGCATCCACGTCCTCCGGCTCGGCCACGCCCTCGGCCACCACCAGCAGTGCCTCGCGCTTGATCGCGGCCCAGACCCGGTTGAAGATGAAGCCGGTGCTTTCCTTCCGGACCAGGTGCGGCGCCAGCACGTAAGCGGGCAGTTCGGTCATCAGCAGGTCCAGGACGGCCGGGTCGGTCCGGCCGCAGGACATCAGTTCCACCGAGCGGACGGCAGGCGGCATGTAGAAGTGCATGTTCAGGACCCGCTCCGGGCTGGCCACGCCGCCGATGAACTCCGAGGACGCGAACGACGACGAGTTGCTGGCC
The DNA here is from genome assembly GCF_030410515.1 of Arthrobacter sp. YD4. GTDB lineage: Bacteria > Actinomycetota > Actinomycetes > Actinomycetales > Micrococcaceae > Arthrobacter. The sequence goes on from NZ_JAUHHD010000002.1 coordinate 336,452, forward strand.
AGCAGGGCATCCGCCGGGGCCAGCCGGTCCAGGTCGGCGAAGATCCCGCGCTTGAGCTCGAGCTTTTCGGGCACCGCCTCGACCACCAGCCAGGCGTTGTCCAGGGCTGCGGCGAGATCGTCGCCGGAGGTGATCCGGCCGGCCGGCGCGGCGCCGTGCTCGGCCGCGACGGCGGGGCGCTCGGCCTCGATGAAGTCGACGGCGGCCCGGCCCACAGCCGGGCTGAGGTCGAAGATGCGCACGTCGGCGCCGCGCAGCGACAGCATCAGGGCCACGCGGCGGCCCAGGGTGCCGCCGCCGATGACGGTGATGGGCCGGACGGCGGTGTCGGCGGGGAGGGAAAAGGTCATGGCGTTTCCTTTCAGGATGCTGCCGGGGAACCGGCAGCGAGGGTGGGTCGGTGGGCGGGGTTTCTCCGGAGGGTGCGGAGCAGGGCCGGAATGGCGGCGAGCACCAGGGCAGCGCCGTAGATCAGTGTGGTCCCCTTCATGCCGGCCACGGCCACCAGCAGCCCGGCGGCCACGGCGGGGACGCTGAAGCCGAGATAGCAGATCAGGTAGATGCTGGAGAGCATGCCCACCCGCTCGTGTGGACCGCAGAGCGGCAGGGTCATCCGCATCGCGCCGAAGTACCCGCTGCCGAAGCCGACGCCGGCCACCACCGTTCCCGCGAAGTACAGCGGCGCGGATCCGAGCTGGACGGCCAGCACGGTCAGGGAGATGCCGGTGATCAGGGAGACGACGCCTGTCAGCAGCGTGGTCCGGTCCGAGCGGCGGCGGACCACCAGGATGGCCAGGGCGCCGGGAACGAAGAGGGCAAACAGGGCCAGGCCGCCCACCAGCACCGAGTTGTCCCGGGTAATGGCGTGCGCCAAGGCCGGGCCCAGCGAGAGGTAGAACCCGGCCAGGGCCCAGGTGGCCGCGGCCACCGGCATGGTGGCGGCCATGGTTTTCCGGGCGGAGCCGGGGATCCGGGCCTCGGGCATCAGGGACCGCAGCCAGCCCGGGGCCACCTGGCCGGCGCTCGGCAGCCGGAGCAGCGCCACACCGAGGACCAACAGGAGCGCGGCGAGGAAGAAGTAGACAGTCTTGGTCGGCTCGGGGAGGAACCTGACCACGGAGGCGGACCCGAGCGCGCCAATGGAGAGCCCGATCGGCGAGGCAGCGCTGTTGACCAGGGACCCGCGGCCGCGGCGCTTCGGGCCTTCGAACGCCAGCAGCGCGGCGCCCGCGGCACCCATCGCGGCGCCGGTCGCCACGCCCTGGAGTGCCCGGGCGGCCAGCAGCACCTCCGGTCCCGGAGCGAAGGCGAAGGTCATCATCGCGCCGATCTGCAGCGCCACTGCCCCCAGGAGCACCGGCCGGGTGCCGAGGTGATTGGCCAGCGAGCCGACCACCAGCAGGGTCAGCAGCACGGCCACCGCGTAGACGGCGAAGATCACCGTGACCGCCGCGGAGCCGAGGCCCCACTCTCGGGCGTAGAACTCGTACAACGGCGACGGCGCCGACGAGGCGCCGATGAAAACCGTCAAGAGCGCCGCGTGAAGCCAGAACGCGGTACCGGTGTTCTTCACAACTGATCCTGCCTACTCGAAACAACCAAACGCACAATCTGTGCATTAAGAGGCTATACCCGCTAAAGCGGATAATTTGCCTTAGGCTGGTGTGATGATGACGACAGCGACCCCCCGCCCCGGCGGCCGGAGCGCCCGCGTCCAGCAGGCCGTGCACCAGGCCGTGCGCACCCTGTTGGCGGAGAACGAGGGCGACCGGACCGCATTGTCGGTCCCGCTTGTGGCGGACCGGGCGGGTGTGAACTCCTCCACCATCTACCGCCGCTGGGGCGACCTGCCCCGGCTGCTCGCCGCCGTCGCCTCCAACCAGATGCTCCCCGAGCAGGTGGAGGACACCGGTTCGCTCCGCGGCGACATGGAGGCCTGGTTCATCCCGTACGTGGAGGAGTTCTCCTCCGAACTGGGCCGGCAGGTGCTGTTAGACATGCTGGCCGACGGTGCGGTGACCCGGGACTACTTCGCCCTGATGCAGGGCCACGTCGAGGAGCTGCGCAGGCTGGCCCGGGCGCGCGGGGAGACGGCGCCGGACGCCCGCGGGATCGTTGACGCCGTCGTCGCCCCGGTGATTTACCGGATCCTGTTCAACCACGAATCCGCCGCCGAGCTGGATGTCCGGAGCCGGATCGGGCGGCTGCTCGACGGACCACGGACCGCTGGCCGGGACTAAAATCGGTCCATCCCCATCACACCCAGAGCAAGGAATCCCATGCGCGCCACCATCATCCACGGTCCGGGCGATATCCGGGTCGAAGACCGCGACTACCCCACCGTCCAGCAGCCCACCGACGCCATCGTCAAGGTCACGGCAGCCTGCGTCTGCGGCTCCGACCTCTGGCCCTACCGCGGCGTGAAGCCCACCCACAAGCCCTCCGCGATCGGCCACGAGTTCATCGGCACCATCGAGAGCCTGGGCGACGAGGTCACCGGCCTCGCCGTGGGCGACCTGGTCATTGCGCCGTTCGTGATCAGCTGCGGCGAGTGCCCGCAGTGCCGCAACGGCGTCACGGTCGCCTGCGACCGGCTGGCCGGCTGGGGCGGCACCGACGACGCCGGCCACCCGGTCGACGGCGGTCAGGGCCAGGCCGTCCGCGTCCCGCTGGCCTCCTCCACGCTGGTCAAGGTCCCCGGCATCACCGAACCCGACGACGCCCTCCGCGCCAGCCTGCTCACCCTCTCCGACGTCATGGCCACCGGCCACCACGCCGCCCTCGCGGCGCAGGCCGGCCCCGGCCGGACCGTCGTGGTGGTGGGCGACGGCGCCGTCGGCCTCTGCGGCGTGCTGGCCGCCAAACGGCTGGGTGCCGAGCGCATCATCGCAATGTCCCGGCACGCTGACCGGCAGGCGATCGCCCGCGAATTCGGCGCCACGGACATCGTGGCCGAGCGCGGCGACGAGGGCATCGCCAAGGTGCGCGAACTCCTGGGCGGCGTCCTGGCGGACTCCGTGCTCGAATGCGTCGGCACCAAGGAATCGATGGACCAGGCGCTGCGCAGCGTCCGGCCCGGCGGCGCCATGGGCTTCGTCGGCGTCCCCACCGGCGGTGCCGAAATCCCGGTCCGCTACCTGTTCGACACCAACATCACCATCGGCGGCGGCATGGCCCCCGCACGCACCTACATCCCGGAACTGCTGGAGGACGTGCTCAACGGCAGCATCAATCCGGGCCGGGTGTTCGACGCCGTCATGCCGCTGGAGGAGGCACCGGAGGCCTACCGCGCCATGGACGAACGCCGCGCCATTAAGGTGCTCCTCACCCCGTAACATCCCGATCCGCGGCGGGGGCCGACCGGCCCTTGCCGCACCGGAACGGCCGGGGCTAGCGTGTGCCCACGGGCAGCCCGCCCGCACCCGCCCGCATCGCCCTCCCGTATCCAGGAGCCGTCATGGCCTCACCGTCCGCGCCCGGACCTGCCCCGGAGCCGCACGCACCCGGGGGATACGTCCTGGACCTGGCGGAGGCGGCCACCGCACCGCTGTCACTGGTGGGCGGCAAGGCCCTGAACCTGGGGCGGATGGTGGCCGCGGGACTGCCGGTGCCCCGCGGTTTCTGCCTCACCACGGACGCCTACCGCCTGGCTGCCCCGCCGGAGCTGGCCGACCTGGCGGCCGCGCTCGACGCCGGAATCCCACGGGCCGGACTCTCCCAGTCCGCTCCTGACACCGGGGCCGGGCCCGACACCGGGATGGAGGCGGCGGCGCAGGCGGCTCGGGCCCGGGACCTGGTCGGCGCCGCCCCGATCCCGCCCGCCGTCGAGTCCGCGGTACGCGCCGCCTACGCGGACCTTGGGCCGGACACGCCCGTGGCGGTGCGGTCCTCCGCCACCGCCGAGGACCTTCCCTTGGCCAGCTTCGCCGGCCAGCAGGACTCCTTTACCGGAATCGTCGGCGCGGACGCGGTGCTGGACGCGGTCCGCCGCTGCTGGGCCTCCCTCTGGACCGACCGCGCCGTCGCCTACCGCACCGCGAACGGCATCAGCCATGCCGGGGTGGGGCTCGCCGTCGTCGTCCAGGACATGGTGGAGGCGGCCACGGCGGGAGTCCTGTTCACAGCGAACCCGGTCACCGGGACCCGCACCGAAATGCTGGTCAACGCCAGCCCAGGCGCCGGCCAGGCGGTGGTTTCCGGCGCCGTGAACCCGGACCAGTTCACCGTGCGGACGGCGACGGCGGAAGTGCTGCACCGGGTGGCAGGCGACGACGACCCGGACCGGGGCTGGAGCCTGGACGACGCCGGGCTCGCCGCACTGACCCGGCTGGGCGCGTCCGTCCAGAGGCTCTTCGGTTCGCCCCAGGACGTGGAATGGGTGGTCGACGCCGCCGGCAAGACCTGGCTGACGCAATCCCGGCCGATCACCACGCTGTACCCGCTGGAGGACCCGATGACCGGCGAGCCGCTGCCGGTTCCGCCGGAGGGACAAACCCGGGTCTACCTCTGCGGGACGCTGCTCCAGGGCCTGACCCGGCCCATCACCCCGATGGGCCTGACCGCGCTGGAACTACTCCGGAACCAGCAGGGACTCTGGCGCTACGTAAATCCCGGCCTGCGGATGTTCGTGGACCTGACGCCCCTGACCCGCAGCCGGTGGGGGCGCCGCTACCTGACCCGGGTGCTGCCGCTGGCCGACAGCCGGTCCGCGGCGCTCGTCCCCGGCCTGCTCGCCGACCCGCGATTCGCCGCCGGGGAGGGCCCTTCCGCGGGTACTGACCTGGGCCGCGTTGCCCGGCGCCTCCTGCCCGGACGCGGCCGCGCCGACCATCCCCGCATGGACCGGGCCGCCCCGGCAGAGATCCCGGCCCCGGGAGAGGGACCAACTCCGGCAGAACGCCCCGCCCGGGTCGGCACCAGCCTGGGCATGCTGGCGGACCAACTCCCCCGGCTGGCCCGTGCCATCCTGGATCCCCGGGGCGAGCTGCGCCGCACCGACGCCTACGCCCGCCGGCTCGACGCCGTGCTGCAGCTGCCGGGCCCGGCGACGGCAGAGGAGCGCCTGCACTTCGCGGAAAACCTGGGACTGCGCACCACTGGGGGGCTGCTCAAGGCCACCCTGCCCGGGTTCTCCGCCGGCTACTTGATGCTGGCCGTAGCCCGCCGGCTGCTGCGCGGAATCGCCCCGCCGCGGGAGCTCGAGGCGGTGCTGCGCGGGTTGCCGCACAACGTGACCACCGAGATGGACCTGGAACTCTGGCGGCTGGCCGTCACGCTCCGGGACGATCCCGAGTCCCGGGACGCCTTCCTGGCCACCGGGCCGGCCACCCTCGCCGCCAGGTACCGCGCCGGCACGCTGCCGGACACGGCCCAGTCCGCCGTCCGGGATTTCCTGGCCCGGTACGGGCACCGCGCCGTGGCCGAGATCGACCTCGGCATGCCGCGCTGGGCCGAGGAGCCCGACCACATCCTCGGCGTGATCTCGAACTACCTGCGCCTGGACGATCCGGACCAGGCGCCGGACCGGCAGTTCGGCCTGGCCGCCGCCCACGCGGAGGAACGGATCCGGAGCCTGGTGGACCGCGCCGCCGCCCACGGGCGCTGGCGGGCCCGGCTGCTGGGGCTGGCCCTGCGGGAGGTCCGGGAACTCGCCGGCCTGCGCGAACTGCCCAAGTTCCACATCGTCCGGATCCTGGCCGAGGTGCACCGCCAGCTGCTGCTGGTGGGCGAGGACCTGGTGCGCCGCGGCGCCGTGGCCGCCGCGGGGGACGTGTTTTTCCTGGACTTCGGCGAGCTGCGGACGGGCCTGCGCGGGGTCCGGCTGCAGGAGACGGTGGCCGCCCGCCGCCGCCTGTACGACGTCGAACTCCGGCGCCGCCACATCCCCCGCCTGCTGCTCTCCGACGGCACGGACGTGGAGGCGGCCGCCCTGGCCGCGGCGCCGCCGTCGGGCGCCCTGGCCGGCACCCCCGCGTCCGCCGGCTCCGCCACGGGAACGGTCCGGGTGGTCCTGGACCCGGTGGGGGCACGGCTGGAACCCGGGGAAATCCTGGTGGCGCCGTCGACGGACCCGGGCTGGACGCCGCTGTTCCTCACCGCCGGGGCGCTGGTGATGGAGATGGGCGGGGTGATCTCCCACGGGGCGGTGGTGGCCCGCGAATACGGCATTCCCGCGGTGGTGGGCGTCCCGGACGCCACCACCCGGCTGCGGACCGGGCAGCTGGTGACGGTCGACGGCGCCGCGGGCACCGTCCGGGTAGTGCCGGACTAAGGCTGCGGCCGCAGTCGGCGGGGCGGCCGTCTTCGGGGCGACGGGGCCGGCACCCGGCGGTTCTAGCACGGGCGTGCCAGTAGAATGAGGGCATGACTTCGGCGGCTGCCTCCCGGCCCCGGTCGGGCCACGGAGCGTTCGGCCTCGCCCGGCGCGCGCGGCGCGTCCTGCGCCGTGTCCCGGTCTGGGCGTGGCGGGCCCTGATGGGGATCGTCGGCCCCGGCGAGAACGCCCGGTTCAATGCGGACCCGGTGACCGGCGTCGACTACTTCCACGACGTCGACTTCGCCGGCGACGGCATCCGCGCGCACCGGCTGGACGTGATCACCCCCGCCGGAACGGCCGAAACCACCGGATCCACAGACGCCGGTCTCCCCGTCTATGTCTACTTCCACGGCGGCGGCTGGACCTCCGGGGATAAGGCGGCGTTGACAAAGTACTGCGCCAGCCAGGCCGCCGCCGGCATGGTGGTGGTCAACGTGAACTACCGCCACGCACCGCGCTTCCACATGGGCCACGTCCTGCAGGATGCCAACGCCGCACTGGCCTGGGTGCGGGCCGCTATTTCCGGGTACGGCGGGGACCCGGACCGGATTGTGCTGGGCGGCGACTCCGCCGGCGGCCAGATCGCCGCGCTGCTGACGGCGTCGACGCGCCACGCAAACCTCGCGGAGCACTACGGCCTGGAACCCGCGGCGCCCGCCGCGAGCCTGCGGGGCCTGGTGCAGCACTGCAGCGTGGTGGACTTCTCCGTGTTCTTCGAACGCGGCTTCGTCCTCAGCCTGGCGTTCGTGAGGATGCTGCTCCCCCGCAGCGCCGGCCCGGGCGCAGAGTCGCTGCGGCGGGCGGCCCGCCACCTGTCCCCCATCGAATGGCTGGATTCGCGGCACCCGCCCGTGTTCCTGACCACCTCGGAGCGCGACTTTTTCTACACCGCCAACCTGAACTTCCTCGACCGGCTTCGGCAGCACCGGGTCCCGGCGGATGCGCTGGTCTACGGCTGGGAGGCCGCCAACGCCGAGCACACCTGGCAGCAGGACGCCCGCTTCCCCGAGTCCCAGGAGGTCTACCGCCGGCTGCACGCCTTCGTGGCGCGGGTGGCCGGAACCTAGCAGCGGTTCAGCCGGCCGGGCCGGGCTGGGGGCTATCGTTGACCCATGGCGAGAACCGGCCGCCGGATCCCCGGCGTTCCCGAACCGGACCCGGGGGTGTATGGCTCCGGGCTGGTTGACGAGGCCGCCCGCTTGGACGCCGCGCAGCCCGACGTCGACTGGTCCGTCCCGCCGCCCGGCGCGGTCCGCGGGGTCTTCGAGGCGCCAAGTGGAACCCTGGCCACCCTGGCCATGGGCAACCCGGATGCTCCACGGGTGCTGCTGATCCCAGGCGCCACCGGGTCCAAGGAAGACTTTGCCCTGATGCTTCCCCAGCTTGCCGAGGCCGGGTACTACGCGCTCAGCTGTGACATCGCCGGCCAGTACGAGTCCGCCGGGGCCGGCCCGGAACACCTCGTGCCGCCGCGCAAACACTACGACTACGCCCTGTTCACCGACGACCTGCTCGCCCTGCTGGAGTCCGGCGGGGGGCCGGCCCACGTGGTCGGGTATTCCTTTGCCGCGATTGTCGCGCAGCTGGCCTTCGAGCGGCGGCCGGAGCTGTTCCGCACGCTGACGCTGCTCAGTTGCCCGCCGGAACCGGGGAACAGCTTCCGCGGGGTGCAGCGGATCGGCCGGTTCAGCGGGCTGGCCAGCCCCCGGGTGGGCGCGGCACTGATGATCTGGGGCATCCGCAGCAACGTGGTCAAGGTGGCCCCGAACCGGATCCGCTTTGTCCGCTCCCGGTTCCGGCTCACCCGGCGGCAGTCGGTCCGGGATATCTTCGGCCTGATGCAACACGCCCCGGACCTACGGCCGGTCCTGGCGGCGGCCACGCTGCCCAAGCTGGTGGCCGTCGGGGAGCACGATCTCTGGCCGCTGGCCCTGCACCGCCGGTTCGCCCAGGCGATCGGCGCGAAGATCGCCGTCTATCGCGGCGGCCACAGCCCCAGCGAGACCTCCCCGCACCAGATGAGCCGGGACCTGCTCGCTCTCTTCAGTTCGGCCGGGTGAGCCCCCGCCGGTAGTCGCGCCGCCGTCGTCGTCGGGCCAGCGGCGGGTCCGCCGCGAATTCGACGGCGAACGTCGTCCACGCCATCGCCAGACGCCGCCATACCGCCCCGGCGCTCTCGAACGGCCGGGCGGAAACCCCCACCCGCAGGGTCGGTTCCCAGATCACCTCCACCTGCGGCGGGAGCTGGTAGGAGATGTCGAGATCGTCATGCACGGCCGGCAGCCCGCGGTGGACGGCGTCCCGGATCAGGGCCCACGCCGCCGAATGCATCGCGAAGTTGGAGCCGAAGAGCGGCGGGTGTCCCAGCAGCAGCCCCACCACGCGGTGGTACCCGGCGATCCAGATGCTTCGGCCCGCCCACCGGGCCAGCGCCGTGCCGCCGTAGAAGTCGCCCGGGCCGCTGACGGCGGCGGGCGGGACGGCCCCGGCGAGGAGGGCTTCGACCCGCTCCAGCCAGTTAGCCGGCGGGATCGAGTCGGTATCCAGGCGGGCGATGATGTCCGTGTCCGCGGCGTCGAAACCGAGGGCCGTGGCGGCCGCGATACCCGCGACGTCGGCGGAGATCCGGTGCACCCCGGCGGCGGCGCAGACGGCGTCGGTCCCGTCCGTGCTGCCGTTGTCCACCACGATCACCGCGTCCGGGCGGCGGCTCTGGCGGGAGAGGGTGGCGAGGCACACGGCCAGCGGCCCGGCGTCGTTGCGGGTGGGGATCACCACCGAGATGGTAGCCATGATGGGCAGACTATCGCCTCCGGCCGGGCAGAACTGCCCCGCGTGGCTCTTGCACCCTAGCCCCGCGCCCCGTACGTTGGGGACAGCGGACGAATGTCTCCGCAGCCGTTGGCCTTGCGTGGCCGCCGGAGATCAGCATTTCAGAAGGATAAAGCATGGCTACTGGCACAGTTAAATGGTTCAACGCCGAAAAGGGTTTTGGCTTCATTGCCCCGGATGACGGGTCCGCTGACGTTTTCGCCCACTACTCGGCAATCGCCACCAGCGGCTACCGCTCGCTGGACGAGAACCAGAAGGTCGAGTTCGACGTCACCCAGGGCCCCAAGGGCCCGCAGGCCGAGAACATTCGCCCGCTCTAAGCTTTCGGGAAAGCCCGGCCAGCCGGACTGCTTCTCCTAGAAAACACAAGCCCCTTCGGGTCTCCCGGAGGGGCTTTGTTTTGCCGTCCGGCCGTTTGGATCGGACGGACGGTGCCGCACCCGCCTAAGCTCGGGCTCCACGAGCGGGTGGGATTCCGCAAGGTGGGCCGCAACGGCGGCTCGGACACCCTCCTGCTGGAACTCCCCCGGGACTCCGCCGCCGGGTAACAGATCCGGGGATCCGGCTTAGGCACTCCATGCTTTCCACTGAGCGTGGCGGACGGATATTCTTGTCTTTTCAGGCCCTGGCGCGGTGACGCCGGGCGCAGCACGTCGATCGGCCCCGCCCATGTCTGTGAACCACAACCATCGCGGACCCCTTTCGGGCGGGGACGCCCAGGATGGATTCCTGGACTGCCCCACCGGATTGGTGGAGCACTACTTCGCCGACGGGATCTTCCGCTGGTCCGACGGCCTCTACCGGATCTACGGCTACGAGCGGGGCGAGGTGGTCCCCTCGATGGAGATGGTGATGCCCCACATCGAGCCCGAAGATCGGCCCCGTGTGCTGGCGTACTGGGAACGGGTGGCCTCGCGCGGCGGTCCGTCCTCCCTCTACCTCTCGATCCGGGACAAGAAGAACCGGCAGCACAAGCTGCTGTACTCCGCGGATTACATTATGGACGGGAACGTCCCCGTCGGTGTCTGGGGTGTGGTGGTGGATCTAACCAAGTCGATCCACACGGACCGGCATCGGCTCGCCAACGAATCGGTCGCCGCAGCGTCCCGCACCCGGGCCGTCATCGAACAGGCCAAGGGCATCCTGATGGGCCGCACCGGCGTCAGCGCCGAGGACGCGTTCGAGCTGATGAGCAAGTTGAGCTCGGAGACGAACCGAAAGGTTGCGGTGCTCGCCAAGGACATCGTCGCCGGCGCCACCGACGTGCAGCGCTAACACCCCGGCCGGGAGGCGCCAGCCAACCGGCCCCGCAAACCCGGCGAACTACCCCACGTGCACCCAGGGCCGCCGGGTCACGTCCGGCTCGGCCTCCCGCAGCACCTCACGGGTCACCGGGGCGATCTCGCCCTCGCCGAACGCCAGGAAGCGGAGCAGGTTGGTGACCGGGTTGCCCTCGGTCCAGCGGAAGTAGATGTGCGGCATCAGCCCGGTCACGTCGCGGATGTGCAGCAGCACCGAGGCGATCGTGTTCGGCACCACCGGCCCGTGCACCTCCAGGATCCGGTACCCGTGGCGGGTGATGCCCTTGACCTCGAGTTCGGTTTCGAAGTCCGAGGAGTCGTCCACCACCACCTCGAGGAACACGGCCTGGTAATCCAGCGGCAGGTGGCTGACCTCGATCGCGGATTCCAGCTTCTCGCGGTACGCCTCGGGGCTGAGCCGCAGCGGTTCGTGCGCCACGATGCTCAGCGGGCCGTCCAGTTCGGCGGACAGGAATTCCAGCGCCTGCCGGTCCAGGTGGACGTGGGTGGCGTGCAGTTCGAACGACCGCCGAGCCCGGGACAGCAGCGAGATGACGATGATCCCGAGGATGAAGATCGACGCGATCCGGATGCCCTCGGGGCGTTCGACGACGTTCGCCACCGTGGTGTAGACGAAGACCACGGCGATCACGCCGAAGCCCACCGTGCGCTTGCGCTGCCGCTTCCGGCGGGCGGAGAGGGTGACGGCGATCGCCGCGGAGGTCATCAGCACCAGCACGCCGGTGGCGTACGCGCCGCCCTGCGCGTCGACGTCGGCGTCGAAAATCCAGGTGATCAGGAAGCCCACCAGGGTGAAGACGAGCACCAGCGGACGCACCGCACGGGCCCAACCGGGGGCCATGCCGTAGCGGGGCAGGTAGCGGGGCACCAGGTTCAGCAGCCCGGCCATAGCGGACGCCCCGGCGAACCAGAGGATGGCAATGGTGGAGATGTCGTAGACGGTGCCGAAGCCGATGCCGAGCTGTTCGTGGGCGAGGAACGCCAGGGCGCGGCCGTTGGCCTGTCCGCCGGGCTGGAACTCGTTTTCCGGGATCAGCACCACGGTGGTGAAGCTGCTGATAATCAGGAACGTGCTCATGATCAGGGCCGCCGTGGTCAGCAGCTTCCGGGCGCCCTGGATCCGGCCGGCCGGGTTCTCCTCGGTGTCGTCCGGGTGGCCTTGGATCTGCGGCATCACCGCGACGCCGGTCTCGAAGCCGGAGAGGCCCAGGGCCAGCTTGGGGAAGACCAGCAGCGCGAAACCGACGGCCAGCAGCGGATTCCCATGCGATGTGGCGATCGCCGCCCACCAGTTGCCGACGGCCAGCGGGTGCGTCAGCACCTCCCAGAGTGAGACGCCGACGACGACGACGTTCAGGGCCAGGTAGACCCCGACAATCGCGACGGCGACGCCGATCGCCTCCTTGAAGCCCCGGAGGAAGACGGCGGCCAGCAGGGCCAGGAGGAACAGGGTGATGGCGACGTTCTGGCCCTGCATCCAGCCCGGGCTGATGGGGTTCTCGACCAGGTGGGCGGTGGCGTCCGCGGCGGAGAGGGTCATGGTGATCATGAAGTCCGTCGCGGCGAAGCCGAGCAGCACCAGCACGAAGAGCTTGCCGCCCCAGCGCGGCATCAACCGCTCCAGCATGGCGATCGAGCCCTCGCCGCGGTGGCTCTCGCCGGCCACCCGGCGGTAGACCGGGAGCGCGCCGAACAGGGTGATGGCCACCAGGACCAGGGTGGCCAGCGGCGAAATAACGCCGGCGGCGAGCGCCGCGATGGCCGGCTGGTAGCCCAGGGTGGAGAAGTAGTCGACGCCGGTCAGGCACATCACCTGCCACCAGGTGTGCTTCTTTTCCTCCGCGGCCCGCACGCCGTGCGGACCCTGGTGGGCGCCCTTGCTGTCCTGCAGCCCCACCAGGAGCCACTTCCGGAGTGCTGTGCTGCGGGCCGGCCGGGGTGCCGAGGGGTCGGCCGGGGGCCTGCTCAGGGTGGTCATGGGGTGCCTTTCCTCGCGGCACGCCGCGGCGCACCGCATTGCGATCACCCGCAAACGTAGCACCGGGCCGGCCCCGGAACCGGCCAAATCCGCGGATCTTGACGAATCCTTGACGCACCCTCCGTGCCGGCCGGGGACCCACGCGTCAAGGATCCGTCAAGATCCGGCCCGCCCCCATCAAGGAACCGTTAGCACCTGCCGCGGAGCCCCGGCGAAGGTCTTCACTGGTCTCAGGCCCCGCAGACGGGGCGCAGATGAAAGGAACCTGTGATGGCCGACGCGGCTGTGATCGGAATCCTCATGGTCTCCATGGGATTCGTGATGTGGGTCGGGCAACGCCTGGCCCGGATGCTCGGCGACGACGCCGGGCGGACGGAGGGTGGACGGTGAACGCCGAGGCCGTGATGTGGGTGGTCCTGTTCCTGGCCGGACTGGGCCTGACGGGCTACCTCCTGGCCGTCCTGATCAACCCCGAGAAGTGGTGACCGTCCGATGACCTTCACCACTCTCTCCTTCCTGCTCCAGGCCGGCGCCCTGCTGGTGGCGCTGGCCGCGGTGCACAAGCCGCTGGGGCTCTACCTGGCCCGGGTGGTCGAAGGCACCCGTGCCGCCCGCGCCGAGCGCCTCCTTTACCGGCTGACCGGCGTCGACGCCGGCACGGAGCAGACCTGGCCGGTGTACCTGCGCGGCGTGCTGGCCTTCTCCGCCGTCTCGATCCTGCTGGTCTTCGCGCTGCAGCGGCTCCAGGGCGTCATCCCGGGCACCGGACCGCTAAGCGGCGTGGACCCCTGGGTGGCCATGAACACGGCCATCTCCTTCGTGACCAACACCAACTGGCAGGCGTACGCCCCGGAGGCCACGGTGGGCATCTTCGTGCAGATGGGCTTGCTGGCGGTGCAGAATTTCCTCTCCGCCGCCGTCGGCATCGTGGTCGCCGTCGCCCTGATCCGCGGCCTGGTGCGGGTGCGCACCGACCGGCTGGGCAACTTCTGGGTGGACCTGACCCGCGTGACGTACAGGGTGCTGCTGCCCCTGGCGTTCGTTTCCGCCGTCCTCCTGGTGCTGGGCGGGGTGGTGCAGAATTTCTGGTCCACCGACGTCGCCAACCAGGCCATGGGCGTGAACCAGACCATCCCCGGCGGCCCGGTCGCCTCGCAGGAGGCCATCAAGGTCCTTGGCACCAACGGCGGCGGCTACTTCAACGCCAACTCCGCCCACCCCTTCGAGAACCCCAACGCCGCGGTCAGCCTGTTCCAGGTCTTCCTGCTGCTGCTCATCCCCTCCGCGCTGCCGTACACCTTCGGCCGGCTGGTGGGCGACCGGCGGCAGGGCTTCACCGTTGCCGCGGTCATGGGCACGCTCTGGCTGGCCTCCACCCTGCTGACCGGCTGGGCGGTGTCCTCCGCGCAGGGCACGGCGACGGCGGCGGCCGGCGGGCTCGGGGAGGGCTTCGAACAGCGCTTCGGCCCGGTACCGGCCGCGCTGTACGCCGCCTCCACCACCCTGACCTCCACCGGCGCGGTCAACGCCGCCCACGACTCGCTGCCCCCGCTGGCCGGCGGCATGACCATAATCAACATGATGCTGGGCGAGGTGGCCCCCGGCGGCACCGGTTCCGGCCTGTACGGGCTGCTGATCCTCTCGATCATCGCCGTGTTCATCGCCGGCCTGATGGTGGGCCGCACCCCCGAATACCTGGGGAAGAAGATCGGCCCCACCGAGATGAAGCTCGCCGCCCTGTACATCCTGGTCACCCCCACCCTGGTCCTGGCCCTCGCCGGGGTGACCGTGCTGCTACCCGACGCCGTCGCCAACGCCCCGGCCACCGGACCGCACCAGTTCAGCGAGGTCCTGTACGCCTTCACCTCCGGGGCGAACAACAACGGCTCCGCGTTCGGCGGCATCACCAGCTCCGGGCCGCTGCTCTCCACCCTCCTGGGCCTGGCCATGCTCCTGGGCCGGTTCCTGCCGATCGTCCTGGTCCTGGCCCTGGCCGGATCCGTGGCCCGGCAGGGCAAGATCCCGGTCTCCGCCGGCACCCTCCCCACCCACGGCCCCCTGTTCGGCGCGCTGCTGCTGGGCGTGACGGTCATCCTCACCGCCCTCAGCTACTTCCCCGCCCTCGCCCTGGGCCCCCTCGCAGAAGGATTGATCCGATGACCCCGTCCCCCGCGGACACCTCCAGCCGGACCTACGCCGACGGCAACCCGCTCGGCACCCCCGGCGAACACAAGCACCACACCAAGACCCCGGCCAAGCTGACCCTGGCCACCGTGGCCGCCGCCCTGCCGCTGGCGGTGCGCAAGCTCGCCCCCCGCCAGATGGTCCACTCCCCGGTGATGTTCACCGTGCTGGTGGGCGCCGCACTGTGCACTGTGATCTGCGTGCTTAAACCGTCCGTCTTCGGCATCGCGGTTACGGCGTGGCTGTGGCTGACCGTCCTGTTCGGCACCCTGTCCGAGTCGATCGCCGAGGGCCGCGGCAAGGCCCAGGCGGACAGCCTGCGCGCCAGCCGGCAGGGCGTGGAGGCCACGCTGCGGCTGCCCGACGGCGGCACCCGCCGCGTCCCGGGCACGGATCTGTCGCTCAACGACGTGATCATCTGCGAGGCCGGGGACGTGATCGCCTCCGACGGCGAGATCATCGAGGGCGTCGCCAGCGTCGACGAATCGACCATCACCGGCGAATCTGCCCCCGTCATCCGCGAATCCGGCGGCGACCGGTCCTCGGTGACCGGCGGCACCCGGGTGCTCTCGGACCGGATCGTCATCCGGATCACCGCAGAGGCCGGCCAAACCTTTGTGGACCGGATGATCAAACTCGTGGAGGGCGCCGTCCGGCAGAAGACCCCCAACGAGATCGCCCTGCACGTGCTGCTGGTGTCCCTGACCATCGTCTTCCTGATCGTCACCATGGCGCTGGCCCCGTTCGCCGCCCTCGCCGGTGCCACCCCGTCCCCGATCGTCCTCGTGGCGCTGCTGGTCTGCCTCATCCCCACCACCATCGGGGCGCTGGTGCCCGCCATCGGCATCGCCGGCATGGACCGGCTGGTCCAGCACAACGTCCTGGCCACCTCCGGCCGGGCCGTGGAAACCGCCGGGGACATCACCACGCTGCTGCTGGATAAGACCGGCACCATCACCTACGGCAATCGCCGCGCGGTGGAATTCCACCCCGCAAATGGGGTGGGCATGGACCGGCTGATCGAGGCGGCCCGGCTCTGCAGCCTGGCCGACGAGACCCCGGAGGGCCGGTCCGTCGTGGATCTGGCCGCCGAACGCGGCGTCGCCGGGGCGGACCTGGCCGCCCTGGAAGCCGGGAGCCGGGACGTCGCCGTCGTCCCGTTCAGCGCCGCGACCCGGATGTCCGGGCTGGACCTGGACGGGAGGTTGATCCGCAAGGGCGCCGCGTCCACCGTGGGCGCCTTCGTCCAGGAACACGGCGGCCGCACCGGCGCGGAAGTGGACGCCCGGGTGCGGGAGATCGCCGCCCAGGGCGGCACCCCGCTGCTGGTGGCCGAGGTGGCCGCCGACGGACACCCCGAGGTGCTCGGCTGCGTCCACCTGGCCGACGTCGTGAAGCCCGGCATGCACGCCCGCTTCGCCGAGCTGCGCCAGATGGGCATCCGCACGGTCATGATCACCGGCGACAACCCCATCACGGCCAAGGCGATCGCCGCCGAGGCCGGGGTGGACGACTTCCTGGCCGAGGCCACCCCGGAGGACAAGCTCGCCGTCATCAAAAAGGAACAGTCCGCCGGCCGGCTGGTGGCCATGACCGGGGACGGCACCAACGATGCGCCGGCCCTGGCCGCGGCCGATGTCGGCGTCGCGATGAACTCCGGGACCCCGGCGGCCAAGGACGCCGCCAACATGGTGGACCTGGACTCGGACCCCACGAAGCTGATCAACATCGTGGGCATCGGAAAGCAGCTGCTGATCACCCGCGGTGCGCTGACCACCTTCTCGGTAGCCAACGACGTTGCCAAATACTTCGCGATCGTCCCGGCGCTGTTCGCGGCCACGTTCCCGGGCCTCGGCCTGCTGAACATCATGGGCCTGGCGACGCCGGCGTCCGCGATCCTCTCGGCGGTAATCTTCAACGCCCTGATCATCATTGCCCTGGTCCCGCTGGCACTGCGCGGCGTGAAGTACCGCGCCGTCACCGCCAACCGGGCGCTGTCCCGGAACCTGCTGATCTACGGCCTCGGCGGCCTGGTGGCACCCTTCATCGGCATCAAGATCATCGACCTCGTGATCTCCCTCATCCCCGGAATCGGCTAGGAACACCCCATGACCACCATCTTCGGATACCTCCGGCAGGCCGGCACCGCCCTGCGCTTCCTCCTCGCCGCCACCCTGGTGCTCGGCTTCGCCTACCCCCTGGCCGTGTTCGGCGCCGGGCAGCTGATCGCCCCCGCCCAGGCCAACGGCTCCATCCTCCGGGACAGCGCCGGGCGCCCGGCGGCCTCGGCCCTGATCGCGCAGGCCTCCGCCGGCGACGGCGGGGCCCAGGACCCGCGCTGGTTCCACGCCCGGCCCTCGGCGGTGGCGTGGGACCCGGCGTCCTCCTCGGCCAGCAACCTCGGCCCGAACGACGCGAAACTGCTGGACTCCGTGCAGCAGGGCCGCGCCGCGGTGGCCGCGGAGGAGCACGTCTCCATGGACCAGGTCCCCGCCGACGCCGTCACCGCCTCGGCCTCGGGCCTGGACCCGGACATCTCCCCGGCCTACGCGAAGCTCCAGGTGGCCCGGGTTGCCGCCGCGCAGGGGCTGGACCCGGCCGCCGTTGAGGAGCTGGTCCGCGGGAACACCCGCGGCGGGGTCACGGCGTTCCTCGGCCAGCCCTCGGTCAATGTCACCGCCCTGAACCTGGCCGTCGCGGACGCTGCCGCGGCGGCGCAGCCGGGCCGGACCAAGTGAGAGAATGACGGCATGGCACGAGGAACGCTGCGGATCTTCCTGGGGGCCGCGCCCGGCGTCGGGAAAACCTACGAGATGCTCGAAGAGGCCCACCGGCTGGCGCAGCGCGGCACCGACGTCGTCGTAGCCTTCGCCATGGACCACGGCCGCAGCGAGACCCGCGCCCTCTTGGACGGCCTGGAAATCGTGCCGCCGCGCCGCCTCCCCTACCGCGGCACCGAGTTCGAGGAAATGGACCTGGACGCCGTCCTGGCCCGCGCCCCGGAAACCGCGATCGTGGACGAGTACGCCCACTCCAACATCCCCGGCAGCCGCAACCCGAAGCGCTGGCAGGACGTCGACGCGCTGCTGGAGGCCGGCATCGATGTCCTCTCCACCGTCAACATCCAGCACCTGGCCTCGCTCGGGGACGTCGTCAGCGCCATCACCGACGTCCGCCAGGCCGAGACGGTGCCCGACGACGTCGTCCGCCGCGCGGACCAGATCCACCTGGTGGACATCTCTCCGGAGCTGCTGCGGCAGCGGCTGGGCGACGGCAAGATCTACGCCCCCGAGAAGATCGACGCGGCGCTCTCGAACTACTTCCGGGTGGGCAACCTGACCGCGCTGCGGGAACTGGCGCTGCTCTGGCTCGCCGACCGGGTGGATGAGGGCCTGGCCAAATACCGGGCCGAACAGGGCATCGAGGAGAGCTGGCCGGCCCGGGAACGGATCGTCGTGGGACTGACCGGCGGCCCCGAGGGCGAGGTACTGATCCGCCGCGGCGCCCGGATCCTCAACCGGGTCAACGGCGGGGACCTGCTGGCCGTGCACGTCCGGGTGGCTGACGGCGTCGCCAGCGAATCCCCGCAGGCCCTCGAGGCGCAGCGGCACCTGATCCAGGACCTCGGCGGCAGCTACCACACGGTCGCCGGGGAGGACCCGGCCGCGGCGCTGCTGGACTTCGCCCGCAGCGTCAACGCCACCCAGATCGTCGTGGGGATCTCCCGGCGCCGGAAGATCGATTCCCTCGCCGGCTGGCTGCTGGGCGGCGGCGTCGGCACCCGGGTGGTCCGCGACTCCGGCGACATCGACGTGCACATGGTCTCCCACCCGCTGGTGGGCCGCGGCGCCCGCCCCGTCCGGCCCCGGGACCTGGGCCGGATCCGGGTGCTGGTGGGTTTCGCCCTGGCGCTGCTGCTGCCGCCGGCGGTGCAGGCGCTGTTGGTGCTCGACCCGGAGCGGAACGTCGCCACCGTCATGCTGATCCAGCTCAGCGGCTCGGTGGCCGTGGCGCTGGTGGGCGGCCTGTGGCCGGCGATCCTCGCCGCCGTGTTCAGCAGCCTGCTGGTGAACTACTTCTCCACCCCGCCGGTGGGCACGCTGACCATCAGCGACTCGCAGAACCTGCTGGCGCTGCTGGTGTTCGTCGGGGTCTCCGCCGCGGTCGCCGTCGTCGTCGACGTCTCCGCCCGCCGCTCCAAGGAGGCAGCCCGGGCCCGCGCCGAGGCCACCACCCTGGGCGACCTGGCCCGCAACGCCGCGGGCTCTGAGGACACGCTCGCCGCCCTGCTGGAGCAGGCGCTCAGTGTCTTCCAGGTCCGCGCCGCGGCACTCTTCGTCCGGCCCGCGCCCGCGGAGGGCGGCGGAAACTCCGGCGAATGGGAGCTGATCGCCACGGCCGGGTCGCCGGGAAGCGCCGAGACGGCCGACGGCGGTGCGGCCGGGGACAATGTCGAGGAGGTCGGCTCCGGCGCCCGGCTGGTGCTCTACGGCAGGGTGCTCCCGGCGAGCGACCGGCGGCTGCTGGCCGCGTTCGGCGTCCACCTCGAGGCGCAGCTGGAACGCCAGCAGCTGGTGGCCAGCCGGCGGCAGATGCTGCGCCTGGCCGAAAGCAACACCATCCGCACCTCCATCCTGCGCGCCGTCTCCCACGACCTGCGCACGCCCCTGGCCGGCATCAAGCTGGCCGTCGGCGGCCTCCGCCACGACGCGGACCGCTACAGCCCCGAGGAAAGGGAAGAACTGCTGGCCACCATCGAGGAATGCTCGGACCGCCTGGACGCCCTGGTGGGGAACCTGCTGGACATGTCCCGGATCAGCGCCGACGCCGCCCACCCCCTGCTCCGCCCGGTCCGCTGGTTCGACGTCATCCCCGGGGCGCTGCGCGCCGTTCCGCCGGGCCGGGTCCGGGTGGAGCTGCCGCCGAACATGCCCGAGGTCGACGCCGACCCCGGCATGCTGGAGCGTGTGGTGGCCAATGTCGTCGAGAACGCCGTGAAATACGCGCCCGAGGCGGACATCGTCCTGGTCGGCGCCGGCGGCGGCCTGAGCCCCGTGGCGCTGGACGGCCGGCCCGCCGGGGAGCTGCGGATCATCGACCACGGCCACGGCGTCCCGGCCGAACGCGTGCTGGAGATGTTCCGGCCCTTCCAACGGCTCGACGACGCCCCGCAGGCCAGCGGAATCGGCCTGGGCCTGGCCGTGGCGAAGGGCTTCACCGATGCGATGGGCGGCAGCCTCACCGCCGAACCGACGCCCGGCGGCGGCCTGACCATGGTGATCCGGCTGCCGCTCTCCACTGGCGCCCCCTTCGAGCCCGGCCACCGGCAGGCACCGCTGGAACCGCAGTCCACCCTGGACCACCGGGCACACCGCCTGCCCGCCGCCGCGAACCGGACGGAGGCCGGATGACCGCCGTCCTCGTCGTCGACGACGACCCGCACCTGCTCCGGGCACTGCGCATCACGCTGCAGGCGCACGGCTACGACGTCACCACCGCCGCGGACGGGCATTCTGCCCTACTGGCCGCCACCCAGCACCCGTTGGCGCTGGTGATCCTGGACCTGGGCCTGCCGGACCTGGACGGCACCGACGTCCTCCGCGAGCTCCGCACCTGGAGCCAGGCGCCGGTGCTGGTGCTCTCGGCCCGGCACGGCTCCGAGGACAAGGTGGCGGCGCTCGACGCCGGCGCGGACGACTACATCACCAAGCCGTTCGGACTGGACGAGCTGCTGGCCCGGCTCCGCGCCCTGCTGCGCCGCACCGCCGACGTCGACGTCCAGCCGGTGGTCGCCACCGAGGCGTTCACCGTGGACCTCGGCAAGCACCGGGTCACCCGCGGCGGGGAGGACATCCGCCTGACCCCCACCGAGTGGAAAATGCTGGAGGTGCTGGTCCGGAACCCGGAGAAGCTGATCCCGCAGCAGCAGCTGCTCTCCGAGGTCTGGGGCCCGGCGTACGCGAAGGAAACCAACTACCTGCGGGTCTACATGGCGCAGCTGCGGCGCAAGCTCGAGGCGGACCCGGCCGCCCCGCGGCACTTGCTTACGGAGGCGGGGATCGGCTACCGGTTCGTGCCGTAGGCGCCGGACCGGGTGATACGTTTGGGGCCTACGCATGCTTGCCAGTGCGCTACCAAGGGATTCCGATGGATACGCACGACGCAGGCCCCAGTTCCGTTCCCGTACCCGCTGGTGACACGGGTCCCCGCGCACTCAGCGTTCTCGAGGCACTGAGGGAGTACCGGGTGGCCGAGGCCGCCATGCAGCGCCGGACCCGCCCGACCAGGGACATGAACGAATCGGATCTCCTTGCCCTCCGGCATCTTCTGGACGCCGAGGCGGACGGCGCCCAGGTGCGGCAGAAGGACCTCGCCGTTCGCCTGGGAATGAGTTCCGCCGCCGCTACCTCGCTGGTGGACCGCCTCGTCAGGTCCGGGCACATCACCCGCGAACCGGATCCGGCCGATCGCCGGGCGGTCAACCTCCTGCCGATGCCTTCCGCCAGGGTTGCCGTCCGCGAAGCCCTGGGAAACATCCACCCGCTCCTGATCCGTGCCGCGGCGGAGCTGACCCAGCAGGAAGCCGAGACGGTCAAGCGGTTCCTGACGCGGATGCGCGAAGCCGCCGACGCCGTCGCTCCTCCCCTGCGGGGATAACCGCTACCCGGCCAAACCCTGTGGCTGCACCGGCGGGGGTCGGGATGCCCATCCCGGCCCGGGCTGCGCGGCGAGGCCAACGACCATGCCGGGATGGTCGTCCCGGAACTTTACTGTCCCCGTTTTCGTTGTGCCGGTTTTTCGCGGGGCCCCGCCGCCATAGATACTTGGGCAATGAATATTCACAGCGCTCTCGACCGTGAGAACGCGAACCATCCGCCGGCGATGCCGGAGGTCCCCGCCCAGATGCGCGCGGTGCTCAATGGAATTCCGGCGATGGTGGCGTACTGGGACGCGGAGCTGAGGAACCGGCTGGCCAATGATGCCTACCTGTCCTGGTTCGGCGTCGAGGCTCAGCAGCTGTACGGGATGCACATCCGCGAGCTGCTGCACGAGGACGTCTACGCGGCGAACCGCGGGTACATCGACAAGGTTCTTGGCGGCGAGCCGCAACTGTTCAAGCGCACGCTCACCGACGCTGGCGGCGGCACCCGCCACGCCGAGGTCTCCTACATGCCCGATGAGCGCGACGGCGCCGTTCTGGGCTTCTTCGTCATGATCACCGATGTCACGGATCGGGTCCTCGCGGAGCACCGGCAGCGCCGCGACACGGACCGCTACCGCGCCCTGGCCGGCAGCATCCCCGGCGTCTTCGTCCTGCTCTTCGATGCGGATCTCCGCTATCTGATCGCCGAAGGCCAGGAGTTGCACGCCTTCGGTTACCGCCCGGAGGAGCTGGAGGGCCGCCGCATCCACGATGTGCTGGAGGGCTGGCTGGCCGAGGAACTGGAACCCCGCTACCGGGCGGCCCTGGCCGGCGAGGAGGTCGCCTGGACCCGGCGGATCGGCCCCCGCACCTACCGGCTCAAGGCCGGGCCGGTCAACTCCGACGGTGCCACCGCCGGAATGGTGGTGGCCGTGGACGTCACCGAGCGGCTGCAGCAGGAGCAGACCTGGGCGGCGCTGCACGAGATCGCCACCGCCGTGGCCCGCAACGCGGCGCCGGAGGACATCTCGGTGCAGCTCGCGTTTATCCTCAGGGACCTCTTCGCCGTCGACTCCGCCGCCGTGGTCCGCTACACCGGGCCCCTGTCGGCCGAGATCGTGGCCATGGCCCCGGCTATGCCCTCGACGCTGAGCCGGGAGCATGTCTTCGCTCTCACCGACAATTCCGCCACCGTTCGGGTGGCGGTGACGGGGAAGCCCGCCCTGGTTGTGTACGGCACCAAGAGCGGTGGCGTCGCGGAGGGGCAGATGCTCGCCGGCGGCTTCCGATCCGCCGCGGCCGCCCCGATCCGGGTGCACGGCAGCCTCTGGGGCGTAGTGAGCCTGACCTCCAAGTCCAGCACCGGCGTCACCGCGGCCATGTTGGAGCGGCTGGCGCAATTCGCGGAACTGGTGGAAATCGCCATCGGCAACACCGAGGCCCGGGCCCAACTGGAGCGCCAGGCCACCACGGACGAGCTCAGCGGGCTGCCCAACCGCCGCTCCCTGGAGCAGCACCTGGCCCACGAGATCGAGCGGGCCGCCGCCCGCGGCACCCACCTCAGCGCCATCGTGCTGGACATCGACCACTTCAAGAAGGTCAACGACACCTTCGGGCACCTGATGGGCGACGTGGTGCTGGCCGACGTCGCCGCCCGGCTTAGGGCGGTGGCGCGAAAGGATGAAATCGTGGCCCGCTTCGGCGGCGAGGAATTCGTCTGGCTGCTTCCGGAAACCGACGGGGTGGAGGCGTTGCTGGCGGCGGAACGGGCCCGGGTGGCGATCGGCTCCGAACCGTTCGGCGATGTCGGGCACATCACCGTCTCGGCGGGCGTCTGCGAACTGTCCGACGCCGGCAGCCGGGGCCTACTGGCCTGCGCGGACCGGGCACTGTACGCGGCCAAGCACGCCGGCCGCGACCGCAGCGAACGCTACGGCGCGGCCGGCTGACCGGCGCCCCGCCGTCGTCAGCAGGCGTTAGACGAACGCGGATTTCCCGGTGACGGCCCGGGCCACGATCATCGAATTGATCTCGTAGCTGCCCTCGTAGGTGTAGAGGATCTCGGCGTCGCCGAAGAGCTTGGCCATCTCGAAATCGGTGGTGATGCCGTTGCCGCCCAGCAGCGAGCGCCCCATCGCCACGGAGGCGCGGGCCAGGCGGGTGGTGGTGGATTTGGCCATGGCGGCCTGTACCATTTCCAGCTTCCCGTCCTGCTGGATCCGCGCCAGCTGCGCCATCAGGGCCAGCGAGACGCTGGCGTTTCCCAGGATTTCGGCCAGCTGCTGCTGAACCAGCTGGAACCGGGCCAGTTCGCGGCCGAACTGGAACCGCTCCAGCGCGTAGGCACGCGCGATGTCGAAAGCCGCGAGCTGGATGCCGGCGCCCTGCCAGCCCACCCAGGCCCGTGAGTCGCGCAGCAGGTCGTTGGCGCGGGAGAAGCTGGTGGCCCCGGGCAGCAGGTTTTCGGCCGGGATACGGACCTCGTCGAGGACGATGTCCGCGTTCTGCATGATCCGCAGGCCGATCTTGTTGGCGATCTTGGTGGCCGTGTACCCGGGCCGGTCCGTCTCGACGATGAAGCCCTTGATCTGCTGGTCCGCTTCGTCCCGGGCCCAGACCAGCGCGAAGTCGGCGATTGTGCCGGCGCCGATCCAGCGCTTGGCGCCGGTGATCACCCATTCGGACCCGTCCCGCCGCGCCGTCGTCGCCAGTCCCCCGGCGATATCCGAGCCGTGGTCCGGCTCGGTCAGGGCGAACGCGCCCAGCTGTGTGAAGGCGGTCAGCCCGGGCAGCCAGCGGGCCTTCTGCTCCTCAGAGCCGAGCTCGTCGATCATCCCCACGATTAGTTCGTTGTGGATGCCCACCAGCGCCGAGAGCGAGACGTCCGCCCGGGCCACCTCCACGTACATCAGGCCCTTGAACAGCTTCGAGGTCCCGTCCGTCTGGATCCCGCCGAGGCCGTGCTTGCCCAGTTCGGAGAGCAAGCCGAAGGGGAACTCCTCCCGGTTCCAGAAGTCGATCGACGCGGGCCGGATCCGGGTCTGCAGGAACTCCCGGATCTCCTCGTAGCGGCTCCGTTCCGCCGGGGGCAGGAGGTCAGCGATGTACATCAGGTCCGCGTCCGGAAACGGGGGAGCTCCGATGGCTGGTCCGTCGACACTTCGTTGTGGCTGCACGGGCAGGTATCCCTTCGTCGGGTGCCGCCGGCGGCGGCGCAGGCTCTTCCAAACCCTTGGATGTCCTAGTATATTGCACAGTGATATTCGTCACTAGGGGGCGCCGGCAATCACGGACCTCCCGGTGGCGGTGGATATGCCCGGCCAACGGCGGCCGCCACTGGACCGCCGGGCCGCAACCGGCTGTGAAAGGTGCACCCATGACCGTGACTGACGAATTCCGGGCCGCGAGGGACAGGCTGCTCGCCCTGCGCGGGGATTACGAGGCCGCCCGGGACGAGTTCGAATGGCCACGGTTCGAGGAATTCAACTTCGCCCTGGACTGGTTCGACCAGATCGCCGCGGACCCGGAGCGCGGCGCGAAGCCGGCGCTGGTGATCGTGGAACAGGACGGCTCCGCCACCCGCCGCAGCTTCGCCGACCTCTCGGCCCGCTCCGCCCAGGTGGCCAACTGGCTCCGGGCGCAGGGCATCCGCCGCGGGGACCGGATGATCATCATGCTGGGCAACCAAGTGGAGCTCTGGGAGCTGATGCTCGCCGGCATCAAGCTCGGGATCGTCATGATCCCCACCACCACGCTGATGGGCCCGGCGGACCTGCGCGACCGCGTGGAGCGCGGCGGGGCCGGCTGGGCCGCCGTCGGCAGCGCCAACATCGGCAAGTTCGACGGCGTCCCCGGGGACTACCGGCTCATCGAGATCGGCGCGGGCACGGCAGGCACGGGCACCGGCGACGGGACCAGCGACGACGGGAAGAAGGACGCCCTGCGGTACGCCGACGCCGACGGCGCCCCGCTGGAGTTCACCCCGGACGCCCCCACCCGGGCCGACGAGACGCTGCTGCTCTACTTCACCTCCGGCACCACCTCCAAGGCCAAGCTGGTGGAGCACACCCACACCTCTTACCCGGTGGGGCACCTGTCCACCATGTTCTGGATCGGCATGGAACCGGGCGACGTGCACCTGAACGTCGCCTCCCCCGGCTGGGCCAAGCACGCCTGGTCCAACGTCTTCACCCCGTGGATCGCCGAGGCCTGCGTCTTCATCTACAACTACGACCGCTTCGACGCCAAGGCCCTGATGGAGCAAATGGACCGCGAGAAGGTCACCAGCTTCTGCGCACCGCCCACGGTCTGGCGGATGCTGATCCAGGCGGACCTGACCCTGCTGCAAAACCCGCCCACCAAGGTGGTCTCCGCCGGCGAACCGCTCAACGCCGAGGTCATCGACCAGGTCAACCGGGCCTGGGGCCAGACCATCCGGGACGGCTTCGGCCAGACCGAAACCACCGTGCAGATCGCCAACACCCCCGGCCAGCCAATCAAGATCGGCGCCATGGGCAAGCCGCTGCCGGGCTACGACGTCGTCCTGGTCGACCCGGCCACCGGCGAGGAGGGCGACGACGGCGAGCTCTGCCTGCGCCTGGATCCCCGCCCGGTGGGCCTGATGAAGGCCTACTACGGCGACCCCGAGAAGACCGCCGAGGCCTTCCGCGACGGCTACTACCACACGGGCGACATGGCCAGCCGGGACGAGCGCGGGATCATCACCTACGTCGGCCGCGGCGACGACGTGTTCAAATCCTCGGACTACCGGCTCTCCCCGTTCGAGCTGGAGAGTGTCCTGATCGAACACCCCGCGGTGGCCGAGGCCGCCGTCGTCCCCTCCCCCGACGCGCTCAAGCTCTCCGTCCCCAAGGCGTTCGTAGTGCTGGCCTCCGGCCACCAGCCGGGGCCGGAGCTGGCCGAGGACATCCTGCGCTACTGCCGCGACCACCTGGCCCCCTTCAAGCGGATCCGTCGGCTGGAGTTCGCCGAGCTGCCCAAGACCATCTCCGGCAAGATCCGCCGGGTGGAGCTGCGGCACAGCGAAGAACTGCGCCACGGCAACGGGACGCCGCCGGAGGGACTGGGCACGGAGTACTCCGAGGCGGACTTCCCGGGGCTGAAGGGCTAGCCGTGGTGGGCGCCCCACTGCCGCGCGATCCGATTGCCGACGCCCGGCGGAACTGGGAGCGGCACGGTTGGTCCGACGTCGCCGCTCCCATGGCGGCGATCACCGCGATCATGCGCACCCAGCAGATCCTGCTGGCCCGGATCGAGGCAGTACTCAAGCCGTTCGGGCTGACCTTTGCCCGGTACGAGCTGCTGGCCCTGCTCAGTTTCGCCCGCAGCGGGGCGCTGCCCATGAACAAGGCCAGCGCCCTGCTGCAGGTCCACCCCACCTCGGTGACCAACGCCGTGGACCGGCTGCAGGAAGCCGGCCTGGTACTCCGCTCACCGCACCCCACCGACGGGCGCACCACCCTGATCGAACTCACCTCGGGCGGGCGGACGCTGGCGAAGCGGGCGACGGCGGCACTGAACGGCGAGGTGTTCGCGCAGTCAGGCTTCGGCACCGAGGACGTGGACGCGCTGATCCGGATCCTGGGCGACTTCCGGCGCGGGGCCGGGGACTTCACGGATCCCTAGGGAGTCGTAAACGGGCCAAAAAGAGGTGGCGGCCAGGACCCCTACACTGGATTGACCACCGGATTCCGCCCCCGCGACGAGCAGCCCAAGGAGAGCCGCATGGACTACGACGAATCGTTCTGGGACGAACGGTACCGGCAGCACGGCCTGCACGGTTCGGTCTGGAGCGGCCAGCCCAATCCCCAGCTCGTCGCCGAGGTGGCCGGGCTGGAACCGGGCTCAGCGCTCGACGTCGGCGCGGGCGAGGGAGCGGACGCCGCCTGGCTGGCCCGGCACGGCTGGCGGGTGACCGCCGTCGATATCTCCTCGGTGGCACTTTCCCGCGCCGCCGACGCCGTCCGGGACGATCCGGCCACGGCCTCCCGCATCACCTGGCAGCACGCGGACCTGACGGTGGCCCCGCCGCCGGCCGGGACCTTCGATCTGGTCTCCGCCCAGTACCTGCACCTGCCGCCTGAGCAGCGCCCGGACGTGTACCAGCGCCTCGCCGCCTCGGTGGCGCCCCGCGGGACCCTGCTGATCGTTGGCCACCACCCCTCGGACCTCGAGACGAGCGTCCGCCGGCCCTCCCTGCCGGGGCTGCTGTTCACCGCCGAGCAGATCGCCGCGGAGCTGGACGGGGAGGACTGGGAAGTCGTCACCTGCGCGGCGCGGGCCCGGGCGGCGTCCGATGCCGAGGGCACGCCGGTGACGGTGCACGATGCGGTGTTGCGCGCGCGCCGGAGGCCCTGAGCCGCTTCCGGCCCCTTCTTTGTCCGCCCGCGCGGCGTCAGCGGGAGAGCGCGTCGCCCGATCCGAGGTCACCCGAGCCCCGGTCACCGGAGCCAAGATCCCCGGAGCCCCGGCCGGAGGAGCCGCCCCATTGCGCCCAGTCCCCCGGGTTCACGGACGGCCGGCCCAGATGGTACCCCTGCGCCGCGGCCATCCCGAGGGCGGTGACGGCCCTCAGCTCGGCGTCCGTCTCCACACCCTCGGCCAGCAGGGAGGCGCCGATCTCGGCCGCAAACCCCACCATGGCGGCACCCAGGGCACGGTGGGCGGTCTCGGAGTCGATGTCCCGCACAATGGCGCGGTCCAGCTTGATCAGGTCCGGGGTGAGCTTGATGATGTGCCGCATCGAGGCGAAGCCCGAGCCGGCGTCGTCGATCGCTACCCGCAGGCCCGCCGCCCGCACCGGGGCCAGCGCGTTGGAGAGCGCGGCGTAGTCGTTGACCTCCTGGCGCTCGGTCACCTCGATCACAACCCTGGCGGGGGCGATCGGTGCCTGCCAGAGGACCTCGTGCACGGCGGGATCGAGGCAGGCCTCCGGGGACAGGTTCACCGCCACGTACAGCTCCGCAGGGAGTCCCCGGGCCGCCTGCAGCGCAGTGCGCAGCGCCAGCAGCTCCAGTTCCACCCCGAGCCCCACGGAGGATGCCTGGACGAACCACGCCTCGGGCGAGGTGCCCTCCGAGGCGGGGAAACGGCTCAGCGCCTCGACGCCCACCACCCGGCCGGAGGCGAGGCAGCGGATGGGCTGGAAGGCGGTGACGAGGCGGGCCGCGGCGAGCTGCTCGGAGACCCGGCGGCGGACCTGTTCGGACTCATACGCGGTGGACGGCAGGTCCTCGACGGCGCGGGCCATGCCCTCGAAGCCGGCGGGGTTCCCGGCGTCGTCGAGGACGGCCTCCCCGGTCACCTCCATCAGGACGCCGGTGCCGTTGCGGTGCCGGCAGACCAGCACCAGCCCGGTGAAGGTCCGGTCGTCACCGGCGGCCGGCTGGGCCCGCAGCGCCGTCGCCAGATCGGAGGGGTCCAGGACCAGGCCGATCGGACTGCCCACGAGCTCCTCGGGGGCGTAGCCGGTGAGCTGTTCGCACATCGGGCTGGAGAAGGTGATGGAGCCCGCGCTGTCCACGGCCCAGAGCCACTCGCGGCTGACCCGGAACATGGTGCGGACCTGCCGGGAGGAGCGGCTGGCCTGGAGCCGCTCGGCGCGGCGCTGCCGGGTGATGCGCACGGCCGAGTACACCACGATCGGAACGAAGGAGAGCAGCACCGCGTCCAGGACCCACTGCCAGCGCGCCGCGTCCTCCAGCGGCTCGATGCCCAGCAGGGAGGGGATGCGGACCACCAGGGCCAGGACCAGGTCGACGGCCACGATGAGGCCCAGCCACGCACCGGGCGGCAGCCCCATCCGGGTTTGCGGCCGTGACCGGTGGTGCACCTGATCCGGCTGCCTGACCATAGCTATGACGTCCCCTCCAACCCAAAAGTTGCGGCAATCTTGTCACATATAGGCAAGATTGCCGGAATGGCGCGGCCGGGTTCGGAAAACGTTCACCAACGCGGTCCGGCCTGACCCCGTCGATGGCGACGGGCCGTCAGGCCGGATACGTGGTGTTAGGGCGTTTAGGCCAGCATGTCTTCGAGCTCGGCGGCGCTGATGCCGGCGGCGACGCCGAGGCCTGAGCGCTCGGCACCAGCCTGGTCCGCGGCACGGACGGCGGTGGCGAGGGCCGCCTGGGCGGCGTCCATCTCCCACTGCAGGCTCTCCAGTCTGCCGGAGGCGGCGCGGACGGCGGCCAGCGGATCCGCAACCGGGGCTACGTCCTGGCGGAAGCCGCACGGGCAGACCCACTCACCCAGGCCGGTGTGGAACTGCGCCCAGGGCAGGGAGGCATCGGGGTCAGGCGACATGGACATCTCAGCGCCGCAGTGCGACGGCGCCTCGGACGAGGCGGTGCGCTCCTTGGCCTTCGGGGTGCCCTGCCCGGCGAAAGGCTCATCCATGTTCACGCTAAAGTCAGCCACCGGAGCCTGGGCGGCCTTCGGGGCCGACGTCGTTCCGTCTGCCGCTGCGCCGCGGCCGGAGTCCGGTTCTTCGGAGGTCTTGCGTTCGATTACAGCAGTCATTCGATCCATCGCCTCTAGATAGCTAGCTAATTACCTAGCTAGACTATCTAGTTTCCTAGCTTTGTCCAGCGGAGACGAGATCGGGGTGTTCGGCATCCACCGTATCAACTGCCTCGCGCATCCGCTGCAGGAAGAAGGTGACCGCCTCGGCCTGTTCCGGCGTCAGCGATTCGGCCACCTCGATCATGCGCTGGTGCATTTGGCTGAGCGTGTGCCGCACCTCTTCGTCGGCCCCGGGGGTGGGCCGCAGAATGATGGCCCGGCGGTCCACCGGATGCGGCTCACGGGTGACGAACCCGCCGCTGACCATCCGGTCCACCAGGGCCGTCATGGAGGCCGACGTCATGCCCAGGCGTGCGGCAAGTTCCTTGGGGCGGATGCCGTGCCCGGCCTTTTCGGCGTCGAGCAGGTAGCGCAGCGCCAGCAGGTCCGTCTCCCCCATGGCCATGGAGGAGCGGGTCCGGCGGCGCATGGCCGTCTCGGAGGCCCGGTATTCCCTGAGCGCATTCAAGACCCGCACGGCGGTGGCTCGTCGGCTCTCGTCGGGCGGGTACCAGTAACCTTCTCCGGTACCTAGAGGTTTCATCGCGAAATTCCTTGATCGCCTAGATGTACGACAGTCTAAGGAATAGATGGTAGCCGAGATCGGCCCCGGGTTCCAGACCGTGCCGTCCGGCGCGCGGGTCGGGAAACGCGAAAGCCGCCCCGCGACGTGGGCGGGGCGGCTGCGTCCGCCGTGTGGAGAGCAGGCGGTGTGGAGCGTCAGTGCTGCGGTGCGTCAGCGGTGGCTGAAGTCCGGCTGGCGCTTCTCGCTGAACGCCGCCATGCCCTCCTTCTGGTCTGCCGTGGCGAAGAGGGAATGGAAGATGCGGCGTTCGAACAGGACGCCCTGGGCCAGGCCCGTCTCGAAAGCCGCATTGACCGCCTCCTTGGCCACCATCGCAACCGGCTTGGATTTCGCCGCGATGACCTCGGCGGCCTTCAGGGCCTCCGCCACGACGTCGTCGGCGGGTACCACCCTGGAGACCAGCCCGGAGCGTTCGGCCTCGGCGGCATCCATCATGCGGCCGGTGAGGACCATATCCATGGCTTTGGCCTTGCCGACCGCACGGGTGAGGCGCTGAGAGCCGCCCATCCCCGGGATCACGCCCAGATTGATCTCCGGCTGGCCGAACTTGGCGTTGTCCCCGGCGATGATGATGTCGCACATCATGGCCAATTCGCAGCCGCCGCCGAGCGCGAAGCCGGAGACGGCGGCGATCAGCGGGATCCGCAGCCGGGTCAGGTCCTCCCAGCCGCGGAACCAGTCGGAGGCGTACATGTCCATGTAGTCCTTGGACTGCATCTCCTTGATGTCGGCGCCGGCGGCGAAGGCCTTGGCGGAACCGGTGAGCACGACGGCACCGACCTCCGGGTCGGTATCCATCGCGGAAACCGCCGCGACGACCTCGTCCAGGGTGGCTTTGTTCAGGGCATTGAGCGCCTGTGGCCGGTTGAGCGTCACGAGGCCCACGCGGCCGCGGCGCTCCACCAGAATGTTTGCGTAGTCGGTCATGCCTGTCCCCTCGGCTGTTCTGATTTGTCCCGGATGTCGGTGATGATGCCGGAGAAGTCCCGCCCGGCACCGCCTTCCGCGGCAAAAGTATCGTAGATTTCGGAGGCCATCGGTCCCAGCTGGGCGGCCACGCCGGTGCTCTCGAGGGCGTTCAGGGCCAGTTTCAGGTCCTTGGCCATCAGCGCTCCGGCGAATCCGGGCTGGTAGTCCCGGTTGGCGGGGCTGGTGGGCACCGGGCCGGGCACCGGGCAGTTGGTGGTGAGCGCCCAGCACTGCCCGGAGGCCGCTGACGCCACGTCGAAGAGGGCCTGGTGTGTCAGCCCGAGCTTCTCGCCGAGGACGAAGGCCTCGCTGACGGCGATCATGGAGATGCCCAGGATCATGTTGTTGCAGATCTTGGCGGCCTGGCCGGCGCCGTGGGCACCGCAGTGCACCACCCGCTTGCCCATCACCTCGAGCATCGGCCGCACGGCCTCAAAGTCATCCGGGTCGGCGCCCACCATGAAGGTCAGCGTCCCGGCTTCGGCGCCCACGACGCCGCCGGAGACGGGGGCGTCGACGGCCCGGTGGCCGGCCTCCACCGCCAGGGCCGAGGCCTCCCGCGCCTCGTCGACGTTGATGGTGGAGCAGTCCAGGAACATGGTCCCCGGGCGGGCTGCGGCCAGCAGGCCCGGTTGGCCCTGCTGTCCCGGCCCGCCGGAGGTGCCCCGGTAGGCGTCCAGGAGGTGCTTGCCGCTGGGCAGCATGGTCAGCACGACGGCGGCCCCGGCGACGGCGTCCGCCGCGGTGTCCGCCGTGGCGATGCCGTGCGCCCGCGCCGCTTCCAGGGCGGCCGGGACGAGGTCGTAGCCTGTCACCGTGTACCCGGCCTTGACCAGGTTCACCGCCATCGGGCCGCCCATGTGCCCCAGGCCCAGGAAGGCAATGGGGCCGATGGGCGCGCCGGGCTGCACCCCGCCGGTCGGTGTTTCAGACATTGTCGCGCTCCTTCGTCAGTTCCAGTTCGCGGTCGCCCAGCGGGGCGAAACAGGCGTCGACGTCGGCGTCGCTCACCTCGTCCAGGCTGGCCGGCTGCCAGTGCGGGGTCCGGTCCTTGTCGATGACCTGGGCCCGGATGCCCTCGCGGAAGTCAGGTCCGTCCAGAAAACGGAGGCCCACCCGGTATTCCTGTTCCAGCGCGCCCGCCAGGTCCAGTCCGGCGGCGCGGCGCAGCGACGCGAGCGTGACCTTGACGGCCATCGGGGATTTCGTCTCGATGGTGTCCGCGACGCCGACGGCCTCCCCGCCGACGGTGCGCAGCCGGCGAACGATCTCCCCGGCGTCGTTCCCGGCGTAACACGCGTCTATCCACTCGCGCTGCGCGGCCAGCACCGAGGCCGGTGCAGGCTCGGCGACGCGGGCGACCGCGTCGGCCACGGGCCCGGTTTCCAGCGCGGCGGCGAGCTCGTCCAGCCGGTCCGACGGGACGAAGGTGTCCGCAAGGCCCAGGAAGATCGCGTCAGCCCCGTTCAGGTGGGCCCCGGTCAGGGCCGCGTGGGTGCCTGTCTCCCCCGGCGAGCGGGAGAGCAGGAACGTCCCGCCGACGTCGGGGACGAACCCGATGGTGGTCTCCGGCATGCCGGTGCGGGTCCGCTCGGTGACGATCCGGACCGAACCGTGCGCGGAGATGCCCACGCCGCCGCCCAGGACCAGGCCGTCCATGAACGCGATGTAGGGCTTGGGGTACTCCGCGATCAGCAGGTTGAGCCGGTACTCGACGGCCCAGAAATCCGCGGTGGCGTGGCCGGAGTCGGCCATGTCCCGGTAGATGGCCACGATGTCCCCGCCCGCGCAGAGTCCGCGGTCACCGGCGCCCCGCACCAGGACGGCGGCGACGTCGTCGTCCGTCGCCCAGTCCGTGAGCGTCTCCAGCATGGCCGCGGCCATGCCGGCGGTGAGCGCGTTGACGGCCCTGGGCCGGTTCAGGGTGACGACGCCGAGCCGGCCGCGGCGCTCGAACAGGACCTCTGCGGCCGGTTCCGTGGTTGCCACGGCGGCCGCCTGCCCCGCCATCAGCTGCCTTCCGGCATCACGAAGCTGGCGCCCTGGCGGATGCCGGAGGGCCAGCGCGTGGTGACGGTCTTGGTCTTGGTGTAGAAACGGAAGGCGTCGGCACCGTGCTGGTTGAGGTCGCCGAAACCGGAGGCCTTCCAGCCGCCGAAGGTGTAGTAAGCGATCGGGACCGGGATGGGGACGTTGATGCCCACCATGCCCACCTGGACGCGGCTGGCGAAGTCGCGGGCGGCGTCGCCGTCGCGGGTGAAGATGGCCACGCCGTTGCCGAACTCGTGCTCGCTGCACAGGCGCAGCGCCTCGTCGTAGCTCTCCGCGCGGAGCACGCTGAGGACCGGGCCGAAGATCTCTTCCTTGTAGATCGACATGTCCTTGGTGACGTTGTCGAACAGGGTGGGGCCCACCCAGAAGCCGCCCTCGTAGCCCTCCACCGCGAGTCCGCGGCCGTCGGCCAGCAGGGTGGCGCCGGACTCGACGCCGGCGGCGATGTAGCCCTCGATCCGTTCCTTGGCGGAGGCGGCCACGACGGGCCCGAAGTCGGAGTCCTTGGCCAGGCTGTGGCCCACCTTCAGGTCGGCGATCCGCTCCTGCAGCTTGGCTACCAGCGCATCGCCGGTTTCCTTGCCGACGGGCACGGCGACGGAGATGGCCATGCAGCGCTCGCCCGCGGAACCGAACCCGGCGCCGATCAGGGCGTCCGCGGCCATGTCCAGGTCAGCGTCCGGCATGATCACCATGTGGTTCTTCGCGCCGCCGAAGCACTGGGCGCGCTTGCCGTGCGCCGCGGCGGTGGCGTAGATGTACTGGGCGATTGGGGTGGATCCGACGAAGCCGATGGCCTGCACGCGCGGGTCCTCCAGCAGCGCGTCCACCGCTTCCTTGTCCCCGTTGACCACGTTGAACACGCCGTCGGGCAGCCCGGCCTCGGTGAAGAGTTCGGCGAGCCGCAGCGGCACCGAGGGGTCCCGTTCGGAGGGCTTGAGGACGAAGGAGTTGCCGGCGGCCAGTGCGGGGCCGGATTTCCAGAGCGGGATCATGGCCGGGAAGTTGAACGGGGTGATGCCGGCGACGACGCCGAGCGGCTGGCGGAGCGAGTGGACGTCGATGCCGGTGCCGGCGCTGTCGGAGAACTCGCCCTTGAGCAGGTGCGGGGCCCCGGCGGAGAACTCCACCACCTCGATGCCGCGCTGGATGTCACCCTTGGCGTCCAGGAAGGTCTTGCCGTGTTCGGAGGAGAGCAGGGTGGCCAGTTCGTCCATGTTCTCGTTAACCAGGTCCACGAACTTCAGCAGGATCCGCGCCCGGCGCTGCGGGTTCATGGCCGCCCACTCGAGCTGGCCCTTCTCGGCGTTGGCCACGACGTTGCGGACCTCCTCCGCGCTGGCCAGCGGCAGCCGGGCCTGCACCTCCCCGGTGCAGGGATCGTAGACGTCGCTGAAACGACCGGACGTGCCGTCGACGTGCTGGCCGCCGACGTAATGGGAAAGCTCACGAACCATGAGGGAATGCTCCTTTGCATGTGACCTAGATCATCTCGAACCCGAATATACTCGGACTTCCTAGTAATCTCCAGAGCCACCGCGGGCCGCGCTGCGGCGTCGTCGGGCGCCCCGCCCCGCCCCCGCCGTCGGCCGCATTGGGTAAGTTAGGGTCTGTGAAGATTGCTACCTGGAATGTGAACTCCCTCCGTGCCCGCGCCGACCGTGTGGAGGCCTGGCTGCAGCGCAGCGACTGCGACGTGCTGGCCATCCAGGAAACCAAGTGCAAGGACGAGAATTTCCCCTGGGAGCTCTTTGAGCGCATGGGCTACGAGGTGGCCCACTTCGGCCTTAGCCAGTGGAACGGCGTGGCCATCGCCTCCCGGGTGGGCCTGGACGACGTCGAACGCACCTTCATGGACCAGCCCGCCTTCGGCAAGGGCGGCAAGGATGAGACCCAGGAGGCCCGCGCGATCGGCGCCACCTGCGGCGGCGTGCGGGTCTGGAGCCTCTACGTCCCCAACGGCCGCGCCCTCGACGATGAACACATGCCGTACAAGCTCAGCTGGCTGGACACGCTTCGGTCCCACGCCGAGGGCTGGGTCAAGGCGGACCCGGCCGCACAGATCGCACTGATGGGCGACTGGAACATCGCCCCGCACGATGAGGACGTCTGGGACATCGACTACTTCCGCTCCGCGGGCCTCACGCACGTCAGCGAGCCCGAGCGCGCCGCGTTCCGCGCCTTCGAGGACGCCGGGTACACCGACGTCGTCCGCCCGCACACCCCCGGCCCGGGCGTCTACACCTACTGGGACTACACGCAGCTGCGCTTCCCAAAGAAGGAAGGCATGCGGATCGACTTCGTCCTGGCCTCCCCCGCGCTGGCCGCCCGCGTCACCGGCGCGGCGATCGACCGCGAGGAACGCAAGGGCAAGGGCGCCTCCGACCATGCGCCCGTGCTCGTGGACCTGGCCAACTGATGACCGGGCGCCGGGGAACCGCGGGACAGCGATGACGGGCAACCTCTACCGCGGCCAGGCCGGGTTGCCGTTCTCCTCGGCGCTACGCGTCTACGAGCCCTTGGAGGCCTTCCCCGCCGCGCAGCGCGAGGCCCTGCAGCAGGCCGGCGAGCGGGGCGAGACCCGTGCGGCGGTGGAAAACGCCGAACTGCAGGCCTCCCTGGGGCGGATCACCCGGGCCGACGGGGATCCCTTCCCCACCGGGCAGACGGACCTGGTGCGCGTGCTGGCGGTCACCGCCTCCGGTGCCGCGCCCCGCGGCGCCGGGAGCCTCGACGGCGGCGCCGCGGCCGCCTCCGCCGCCTCGGCTCCACACTCCGCGACGGCGCCGGCGCGGCTGCTGTACTGCCCCAGCCAGCTGGTGCTGCGGGCCGGCCTCGCCGCGAACGCCCTGATGGAAGGCATCCACGGCCAGCTGGCCCAGCTGCTGATCCCGGAGGACGTCCGCGACCGGCACCAGGAACGGATCGACCAGGTCAAGGCCCGCGAGGGCTCGGTCCGCGTGCACACCCGGGCCTCCACCTGGGGTATCCCGTTCAGCTGGTTCTGCCTGTTTCAGGAATCCGATCCCACCGACGTGGTCGAAGCCGACGGGCGGATCGTCACCGTGCGGATCCGGGCGTCCCTGGCCGCGGCCACGGACCGGGCACGGACCGCCGTCGCGCACCTGGCGCTGGCCGCCCCGGAGCTGGACATGCTCGAGGACCTGACCCAGCTGACCGAATGGCTGGAGCTGTTCCACCCGGACTCGGTAGTGGAGCTGGATTACGGCGCCGTGGCGGACAAGGTCTACCCGGACGAATCGCCGCTGGATGTGCGGCTGGGCATCGAGTGCCTGGCCGAGGGGGACATGACCGGCGCCGCCGCGGCCTACCGGCGGCTGGCCTCCCGCTGGATCCCGATCCGGCAGCTGGCCCGCGCCTCCTAGCGGCAGGGCAACACGTCCGGACCCTGTTCCCGTGCCCTACGCCTTCGCGCGGGGCGGCGCCGTCGAACTCCGGACGATCAGCGTGTGCGGCGCTACGGTGGAGCGCACCGCGCCGGCGACGCCGTCGAGCTCGTCCAGCAGCATGCGGGTGGCGAGCTCGGCCTGGTCGTCCGGGTGCTGCGCGACGGTGGTGAGGCCGACGCTGGCGGAGAATTCGTGGTCATCGATGCCCACCACGGACAGGTCCTCGGGGATCCGGACGCCGGCCTGGTTCGCGGCAAACATCAGGCCCATGGCCATCTCGTCGCTGGCGCAGAAGACGGCGGTGGGCTTGGGGCCGGGGCGGTGCCACAGCCGCTGGAAGGCTTCCTGGCCGCTGCGGACGGTGAAGTCACCCCATTCGTCCCATTCGGACCGGACCGGCAGGCCGGCCTCGGCCATGACGTCGTGGAAGGCCCGGATGCGGACCCGGGGGACATCGAAGTTCAGGTCGGTCTCGTCGTCGCCGTGCAGCAGGGCGATGTCCCGGTGGCCGATGTCGATCAGGTGCCGCACCGCGGTGGAGGCTGCGGCGTAGTCGTCGATCCCGATGTAAGGGCAGCCCTCCACGTGGCCGCCCACCACCACCAGCGGGATGTCGATCTTCTGCAGATGGTCCAGCTCGTCCTCGCTGAGCGCCATACAGAGCACCAGCAGTGCGTCGATCTGCTTGTAGACCATGGTTTTGCTGAAGAGCCGCTCGCGCCGGCTGCCGTGGCCGCCGAGGTTGAACAGCGAGAGGTTGTATTGCCGGCCGTGGAGTTCGCGGTCCGCGCCCTCGATGGCCTTGGAGAAGAACCAACGGCTGACGAAGGGGGCGAGGACACCGATGGTGCGGGTACGGCCCGTGGCCAGGCCCGACGCCGATGACGACGCCACGTAGCCGAGGGTCTCGGCGATATCCAGGATCTTCTCCCGGGTGGCGGGCGAGACGCGGGGCAGGCCGCGGACGGCGCGGGAGACGGTGGCGGTGGAGACGCCGGCCGCGGCCGCGACGTCCTCAATGCTGACGCCGGTATGGCCGCCGCGCTGCGCCCTGTCTGTTGTCCGTCCCACCATTTCCCCTTCGGCCGGCCGCGCGGGCGTCCGGCGGGGCAGCCCCCATGGCTGCCCGTTTCAATTCTTGATCCTGCGCGCTGCCGGGCAGGCTCCTGAAGCGGCTCCCGGACCGGGTCCGGGGTCCGGCTGCGTGTCAGCGCCGGGGTCAGCGCCGGCGGGAGCCGGTGCGCTCCGGCAGCCGCCGGCGCAGCCGTACCATTCCGTACAGCGCCAGCAGCGTCACCAGCAGGCCCAGCGCCCAGCCGAGGGCCGGCTGGGCGGTCACCTCCATCCAGACGGTGACCGCCAGCAGGACCACGGCCCAGAAACCAAGGAACCCGATGATGATGTCGAAGTCCTCGCCGGAGCGGACGCGGCGGTTGGCGCCGCGAATCTGACCCTGGTTTCCGGGCGTTGCCATCAGGACCCCGTTCCCGGGATCACTTGACCGCGCCGGCGGTGAGGCCGGCGACGATCTTGCGCTGGAACACCAGCACCAGAATCACGAGCGGAATCGTGACGATGGTGCCGGCGGCCATGATGGCCGTGTACGGGATCTGGTTCGGCTGGGCCCCGGCGAAGCTCGCGATCGCGACGGTGACCGGCTGGGTCGCGTCGGACGAGAGCTGGCTGGCGATCAGGAATTCATTCCAGGAGGAGATGAACGCCAGGATCGCCGTGGTGAAGATGGCCGGTGCCGCGAGCGGCATGATCACCTTCCGGAATGCCTGTCCCTGCGTGCAGCCGTCCACCCGGGCCGATTCCTCGAGCTCCCACGGCATTTCGCGGAAGAACGAGGTCATGGTGTAGACGGTCAGCGGCAGCACGAACGAGATGTTCGGGATGATCAGCGCCTGATAGGTACCCATCCAGCCGATGTTGGTGAACAGCTGGAACAGCGGGGTTATGAGGGCCACGCCGGGGAACATCGAGGCGCCCAGGATGAAGCCTAGGACCAGGAATTTGAACCGGAAATTCAGCCGGGCCAGGGCGTAGGCCGCGAACACGCCGATCAACAGGGACACCACGGTGACGACGACGCCGATGAACACGCTGTTCAGCAGGGCCTGGCCGAAGTGGTTGCCGAACGAGGTGTCGAACGCGGTATTGAAGTTATCCAGCGTCACGTGCGAGGGCAGGATCGAGGTGTCGTAGGTGAACCCGACCTCGCGGAAGGCCGTCACCACCATCCAGTAGGCCGGAGCCAAGCACCAGATGAGGATCACCGCGGCGCTGATGTACGTCCGGCCCTGGGCCCACTTCTCCCGGTTCTGCGCTGCCCGGCGCCCGCGGTCCTGCTGGGCGCGGAGCTCGGTTGCGGCGGCGGTCATTTCTTCCCCCTCGAGGCGCCGGTTTGCTGCTCAACCACGTTGGCTCCGAGGAACCGGACGAAGATGAACGCGACCAGGAAAATGATGATGAAGGTGATCGTTGACAGCGCTGCAGCCACATTGAAGCCCTGCCTGATCTGGTTGATCACCAGGATGGACAGCGTTGTGGTGTTGTTCGCGCCGCCGGTGAGGATGTACGGCAGGTCGAACATGCGCAGCGCGTCGAGCGTACGGAACAGGATCGCCACCATCAGCGCCGGGCGGACCAGCGGCAGGGTGATCATCCGGAACCGCTGCCAGGCAGTGGCACCGTCCACCTTCGCCGCCTCGTACACCTCGGCGGGGATCATCTGCAGGCCCGCCAGGATCAGCAGTGCCATGAACGGCGTCGTCTTCCAGACGTCGGCGATGATAACCGCCCACTTGGCCGGCCACTCGCTGCCGGTCCAGAGGATGGTGGTGTTGAACAGCTTGTTGGCAATGCCCTCGAACGCGAAGATGAACAGCCAGAGCTTGGCGGTCACGGCCGTCGGGATGGCCCACGGGACCAGGACGGCGGCGCGGACCAGGCTGCGGCCCTTAAAGGTGCGGGCCATGATCATGGCCATCCAGAAACCGAGGACGGTTTCCAGGGCCACCGTCACCACCGTGAAGAAGAAGGTGGTGGCGGTCGCGGACCAGAATTGCGAGCCCAGGGTACCGGGCGGGCAGGCCACGGTTCCGCCGTTGGGCGCGGAGCACTGCTGAGCGATCCAGTTGACGTAGTTGCTGAAACCGGCCGGGCCGCCCTCGGTGAAGAGGCCGGTGGCCGGGTCCAGGCCGGCGTCGGCCTGGAAGGACATCACGATGGCGCTGATGATCGGATAAACGATCACCACGGAGAGCGCCAGGATAGTGGGGGCGAGCAACCACGAAGCCCACTTGCCCTGGCTCGCGATGACGTTGTCCTCCCCCACGCCCTTCTTCGGGGCCCGCTGCGGGGCGGCCCCGCCCGACGCCGGCTTCTTAACCGGCGTCGGGCCTAGTTCGGTTGCCATGATGGACTACTTTGACTGGGTTTCGATGGACTTCTGCATGTCGGACAGTGCTGCGTCAACAGCTTTCTCGCCCTTGATGGCCGAGTATGCGTTGTCCTGGATGGCCTTGCTGACGGCCGGGTAGAACGGGGTCACGGGGCGCGGGACGGCGTTCTCGATGGAGGTCTTCAGCACCGGCAGGTACGGCAGCTTGGCGACCAGGTCCTTGTCGTCGTACAGCTTGGTCAGGACCGGGGCCAGCGAACCCTGGGTGGCGAAGAACTTCTGGGTTTCTTCGGTGGTGAGGAACTTCATGAAGTCCAGCGCGGTGGCCTTGTTCTTGGAGTAGACGCTCATGCCGGCGCTGTGGCCGCCGAGGGAGGAGGCACCGGGGCCGGACTTACCCGGAAGGGCGGTCATGCCCAGGACGTCCTTGACCTTGGAGGAACCTTCGGTGGTGGCCAGGTTGTAAACGTAGGGCCAGTTGCGCAGGAAGAGCAGCTTGCCGTCCTGGAATGCCTGGCGGGATTCCTCTTCCTTGTACGTGATGGCTTCCTTCGGGATGTTGCCGTCTGCGTAGGCCTTGGCCAGGTTGCCGAGGCCGGCCTTGGCATCATCCGTGGTCAGGCTCGGCTTGCCGTCCTTGTCCAGGACGGAACCGCCGGCGGAGTTGATCGCCTCGGAGGCGTTCACCGTCAGGCCCTCGTACTTGGAGAACTGGCCGGCGTAGCAGCCCATGTTGTTGGACTTGGCGATCGAGCACATGCTCATCATCTCGTCCCAGGTCTTCGGCGGGGTGGGCACCAGGTCCTTGCGGTAGTACAGGATGCCGCCGTCGGAGGATTCGGGGGCCGCGTAGAGGGTGCCCTTATAGGAGGCGGCGTCGAGGGTCGGCTTCAGCATGCCTGAGGTGTCCAGCGCCATCTTGTCCTTGAGCGGCTGCAGCCAGCCCTTGGCGGCGAATTCCGCGGTCCAGACGACGTCGACGCTGACCACGTCGTAGTTGGCGTTCTTGGCCTGGAAGTTCTGGACCAGGTCATCGTGCTGCTGGTCTGCCTGGTCGGTCTGCTCCTTGAACGTGACCTTCTCGTTCGGGTGTGCCGCGTTCCACTTTTCGATCAGCGGGCGGACGACGTTGCTGTTGTCCTTGCCCTGGACGTACGTGATGGGACCCCGGCCGTCCATGTTTGCGGCCGCGTCACCGCCACCCGAGTTGCCGCCTCCGCCGCCGCTGGAGCTGCCGCCGCCACCGCAGGCGGACAGGGAGAGGGCCAGCACACCGGCCGCGGCCACGGGAAGTAGATACTTACGGGTTTTCATACAGGTGCTCCTCGCTGAGTACCGGTGGAACCGGTGATGCATTCATGTGGTACCGATCACAGTAATCAGCCTTACCAATAAAATGCAAGCGTTTACATCGCGAGTTGAGGAAGAGTTTCACAAACGCGACACGAAGCAGGGGTCAGCGCACCCGTTCGGCGCGGGCGAACCTGGAGCGGGCCCCGGAGCCGATGTGGATGAGCACCGGGGTGCGCCGTCCGATCACCGCGTCCAGCGCTTCCACCAGCGCCGAAACCTCGGCCGCGAGGAGGTGGGGGGCGACACCTTGACGGGGCTGGACCCGGATTCGGAGGCCGGGCCGGCCCCTGAAGTCGTAGGTCGCCACGGTGGCGCCGGCCAGGTCGGGGCGGCCGGCGAGGGCGGCTCGGAGCGCCTGCTCGGCCACGCCGCCGCCGATCCGGACGTAGCCGGGGACCTCACCGGCGTCGTCCTCGGCCACGAGGATGTTGGAGCGGCCCTTGCCCTGCTGCGCCAGCCACGCCACCATCGCCACGATCACGGCCATGAGCAGGAGGACCATCACGATCCAGAGCCAGCTCTCGGACTGGCCGGGGATCCGCGTGCTCTCGGACAGGGTCCGGATGTTCGCCCAGGCGCCGGATGACCAGCCCTGCCACCAGGCGGCGACGGCGGGCACAGCGGCCAGCAGGACCAGCAGCAGCCCGACCGCCAGCAACAGAAGGCCGAAGATGCCTGCCAAGATCCGGTTCAAAACGCGCGGGGTGCCGTTCATGCGCCGATCACCCCCGAGGAGGCCACGTTGACCCGGACGGCGGGCATCGGTTCGGGCGCCATGTCGCGCAGTTCGGCCTCGACCGCGGCCTGGACGTCCCCGGCACTCAGCGGGACACCGGAGGTGGGCCGGACGTTGACCTGGACCTCGCGGCGGGAGACCACCACCATCACCTGTTCCTGGGTCACGTTGGCAGCCAGACGGGCGCGCCGGGCAAGGGCGGAGGCGATCACCTCGTCGTCCACGACGACGGCGGCGCGCGGGTCCGCGAGGACGTGCCGGGCGCGGCGGCCCGGCAGGACGGCGGCCATGACGAAGCATGCGCCCGCGGCCAGCAGGATGGCCCCCACGGTGCCCAGCAGGACCGGCGGGACCCCGGCGGGCAGGGCGGTGACCTGGTCCGCCGCGGTCTGCGGGTCGATCAGCCAGGGCGGCTGGCCCACGGCGCGCACCGCCGTTTCCAGCAGCGCGTAACCGCAGACGGCGATCACCAGGATGGCCGCCACCACGGCGGCACCGGCGCGGGAGGAGGTGGTCTCGCGAGCCAGGATCCGCTGCCTGGCGGCCTCGCCGAGGGAATCGGGATTGGTAAAGGTTGCGGGGTTTCCGGGCCGCTCGGGCAGGGGGCCCGGCGGGACGTCGTTCCGCTGCGCTGCGTGTGTCACCTAACCCGCCCTCCGTCGGTGATGGTGGCGCCGCTGATGCGGATGTCGACGCGGCTCAGCTGCGCGCCGCTGAGCTCCGTAACCCGGCGCAGGATCTGCGCCTTGGCCGCGACGGCACGGTCCTGGATGGGTCCGCCGAAGGACGCCACCCGGGACGGGTCGCGCAGCACGGACGTCAGCGACGGGACGGCGATGGGGGTGACGAGCGAGAGGGCCAGCAGGCCGTCGTCGTCGGTCCAGTCAGCGCGCACGTCCTGCGCCGGGACGCCCAGCGCCTCGGCCGCCGCGGCGCGCGCCACCGACGTCAGCGCCTGGGTGTTGATCCGGTTGTGTCCGGCCAGCTGCCGCCCGGTGGCCACGCTCATGAGGACGAGCGCCGGCCGGTGATGGCGTCGAGGACTCCGCGAAGGTCCAGTTTCCCTTCCGCCGCGCGGCCCAGCAGCCCGCCGATCGCCATGAAGAGCAGGGAACCAAGGAAGCCCCAGGCGCCGAACGCAAAGGACATGAACGCCAGGAACGCTCCGGCGGCAATACCGGCGATGGTGGGACTCATTGCAGGACCTCCCGGGTGGGACGGGCGTCCGCGGCCGCCGGCTTGGGCGGGCCGGGGACGAACACGTCGTGGATTTCGACATTGACCTCGATGACCTGCAGGCCGACAAGTTCTTCCACGGCCGCGTATACCGCGGCGCGGATCTGGTCTGCCAGCGGGTGCAGGGGCGTGCCGTAGAGGGCCACCAGGTCGATGTCCACGGCCACCTGGGTCTCACCCACCTCGGCGCGGACGCCCGCGGCGTGGTCCACGCTGCCTACCGCGTCGCGGATGGCACCCAGGGCACGGGACGGGCCGCTGCCCAACGAGTAAACACCGGGCACGGAGCGGGCGGCGATCCCGGCGACCTTGGCGACGGCGGTCTCGGAAATAACGGTGCGGCCGGAGGCGGCGGACGCCGCGGCCGGAACCAGCGCGCCGTCGGCAGCGGCCGGGTGGGAATCCTGGTAGTCCATGGGGCACTCCCTTCTCTTTTCCACCACCCTAGCCCGTGGGGCCGACGATGGGGATGAGGCGGGAGGAACCGTCCGCCGGGCTACTTGCAGTTGGCGGCGATCCAGCCGGTGAC
Organism: Arthrobacter sp. YD4; assembly: GCF_030410515.1. Taxonomy (GTDB): domain Bacteria; phylum Actinomycetota; class Actinomycetes; order Actinomycetales; family Micrococcaceae; genus Arthrobacter. The sequence continues at coordinate 380,587 of NZ_JAUHHD010000002.1, forward strand.
AGGGGCCATGGCGGCCTGGAATTTGCCACTGCTGTACACGGTCTGGTCGCTCAGGCCGGCCACGGCCACCTGGTTCAGCTTGCTGAAGGCGGCCTTGAGGCTGTCCGGCACGCGCTCCGCGGTCCGGCTCAGCTCCGCCTTGTACTGCTCCAGCTCGGCGGTCTTGCCCTGCGCGGCGGACATCGGCAGAAGCGAGGCGCCGGTGGCCTGCTCGGAGATGGTCTTGCAGGCCTCGGCGGCCGACGGGAAGTCGCCCCACGGGCCGGGGGAGGCGGTGGCGCTGGGCGTTGCGGTGGCAGAGGCCGTGGCGGGCGCGGGAGCGGACGACGCCGGGGCGGAGGCTTCGGGGGCCGAGCAGGCGGTCAACGCCAGGGCGGAGACGACGGCGGCGAGGGTCAGCGGGCGGGCAACGGCGGGCAGGATGTTCTTCACGGTTACTCTTCTGGTCGAGATTGCGCCACGGGGTCCGCAGGACCGGCCGTGGCCTTGGCGTTCTTCCCCAGCGTGCGAGTCTAGCCCGGGGTCCCGGCGTGTCCCCAAAACGGGCGACCCGGCCCTGGAATGGGCTTAAAAGAAGAAAAGCACCAGTCCGAAACGGACTGATGCTTCCCAGTGGTGGCTCCGACCGGCGTCGATCCGGTGACCTTTCGATTTTCAGTCGAACGCTCTACCAACTGAGCTACAGAGCCTAGGTGACATGTCACCATGACCGCCGGAATTTCTTCTGGCAACCAAAGCGACCCTGACGGGACTTGAACCCGCGACCTCCGCCGTGACAGGGCGGCGCGCTAACCAACTGCGCTACAGGGCCTTGCGTGTACTGCTTGTTACTGCTTTTCTTGCCCGTGCCGTATCGCTACCGCACTTTTTCAAGGACTCTAGCTTACCAGACTTTTTCACCCGGCTTGACCAGCTCCCAGCGTACCCCCAACGGGATTCGAACCCGTGCCGCCGCCGTGAAAGGGCGGTGTCCTAGGCCGCTAGACGATGGGGGCCAGGACGCCGTCCGGCAAACCATTGATGCCGGGACAAAAGCCACACGCCGAAGCCGTGATTCCTGCGCCCGCCGGGTTCCTCCGAACTGGACCTCTAAAACTATAGGGCCAAGTTCCGGAAACTCCAAAATCGGTTGCCCAATCCGGGAATAAGCTCTGGACAGGGCCCGCCGGGGTGTGTGGATGATGGTCGGATGGACGCCATCGCAGCCCTCAACGAGATCGCTTTCTGGCTGGAGCGCGAGCTCGCCGGGACGTACAAGGTGCAGGCTTTCCGGAAGGCGGCCGGCGCCGTCGCAGGCCTCTCCCCTGAGGAGCTCGCGGCCCGGCGGGCGGACGGCCGGCTGAAGCGGATGAAGGGCATCGGCGACCGGACGTTCGAGGTGATCGCCCAGGCGGTGGACGGCCGGGTGCCCGACTACCTCGCCGGCTTGAGGGAACGCGGCGCGGCTCCGCTGGCGGAGGGCGGCCACGAGTTGGCGGCCCGGCTGCGCGGGGACCTGCACAGCCACAGCAACTGGTCCGACGGCGGATCCCCGATCGAGGCGATGCTGGACGCGGCCCGCACCCTGGGCCGGGAGTACCTCGCCCTGACGGATCATTCGCCGAACCTCAAGGTGGCCAACGGCCTGAGCCCGGAGCGGCTCGGCGAGCAGCTGGACCTGTTGCCGGGGATCGAGGCGGACCAGGACTACGACGGCCGGGTGCGGACCCGCCTGCTGGCCGGCATCGAGGTGGACATCCTGGAGGACGGGACCCTTGACCAGAGCCCGGAACTGCTGGGCCGGCTGGACATGGTGGTGGCCAGCGTCCACTCGAAGCTCCGCGCGGACTCCCGGACCATGACCGCCCGGATGCTCGGGGGTATCCAAGACCCGCACACCCGGATCCTAGGCCACTGCACCGGCCGGCTGCTCTCCGGATCACGGGGGACGCGGCCGCCGTCGGACTTCGACGCAAAGGCAGTCTTCGCCGCCTGCGCCGAACACGGCGTGGCCGTGGAGATCAACTCCCGCCCCGAACGCCAGGACCCGCCGGATGAGCTGGTCCAGCTGGCCCTCGAGGCCGGCTGCCTGTTCAGCATCGACAGCGATGCGCACGCCCCGGGCCAACTGGACTTCCTCCAGTACGGCGCGGAACGGGCGGTGAGCAACGGGGTCCCCGCGGACCGGATCATCACCACCTGGCCGGTGGAGCGACTCCTGGAGTGGGCCGGGCGGGGGCGGTAGCGCACCGCCGCCCCGCACCTCAGGCCAGGAGGGCCACCGCCAGGGCCACCATGACGACGGCGACGCCCGCGTCCAGCACCCGCCAGGCCCCGCGGCGCCGGAAGAGCGGCGCGAGGTACCGCGCGCCGACGCCCAGGGCAGTGAACCAGAGGATGCTTCCCAGGCCGGCGCCGGCGCCGAACCACCACCGGCCGGGATCGCCCTGGGCCGCGGCGAGCGAGCCAAGCAGCAGCACGGTATCCAAGTAGACGTGCGGGTTGAGCCAGGTGAAGGCGAGGCAGGCGCCCAGGATCGCCAGCCGCGGCCGGGGCTGGCCGCCGCCGGAAATTTCCATCCGCTCGCCCCGGAATGCCCGCCGCGACGCCATCAGCCCGTAGGCCAGGAGGAACGCGGCCCCGGCCCACCGGATCACGGTGATGGCGGCGGGCGCCCGGTCCAGCAGCACCCCGATCCCGGCGACGCCGGCCAGGATCAGCACCAGGTCCGAGGCGGCGCACACGGCCACCACCAGGCCCACATGCGAGCGCTGGATGCCCTGCCGGAGCACGAAGACGTTCTGCGCGCCGATGGCGACAATGAGGGAGAGCCCGGCGGATAGGCCGGTGAGCAGCGGAAGGATCACCCCGCCACCGTATGCCGCTCGGAAGATTGAAACCAGTTAATGATTCTGCGGCAACATAAGCTGGTCTAATGATGGATATCACGCCGGAGCAGGCCCGCACGCTGGCGGCCATCGTGGCCGAGGGGAGCTTCGAGGCGGCCGCTGACGAGTTATCCGTCACAGCCTCCGCCGTAAGCCAGCGGATCCGCGCCCTGGAGACCGCCGTCGGCAGACCCGTGCTGACCCGGGGCCGTCCGCCGGCGCTGACCGACGCCGGCCACGTGGTGGTGCGCTACGCCCGGCGGCTGGAACTGCTCACCGCGGACCTGGCCGAGGAACTCCAGCCGGCCGGGCCCCATACCGCCCCGCGGCTGACACTGGTGATCAACAGCGATTCCCTGCACACGTGGGCACTGACCGGAGTGGTGGCGGCCGGTACCGCGGCCCGGCTGGAGATCCTGCGCGAGGACCAGGAGCATTCACTGGACCTGCTCCGGTCCGGGGCGGCCGCCGCGGCCGTGACCGCCACCGCTGAGCCGGTGCCCGGCTGCACCTCCCGGCGACTCGGGACCATGCGGTACCTGGCGGCCTGCACCCCGGACTTTGCCCGCCGCTGGTTCCCGGACGGAGTCTCCGCTGACGCCCTGGACCAGGCGCCGATGATGGCCTTCGACCGCAAGGACGACCTTCAGGACCGGTGGCTGGCCTCGATGCAGTCCTCCGGATCCCGGCCGCCGCGGCACTACATCCCCGCCGCGCAGGAGTTCGCCGACGCCATCCGGCAGGGCCTGGGCTGGGGCCTGATGCCGGACCTGGAGCTGGACGGGGACCTCCGGTCCGGCCGCCTCGGCCTGCTCTCCCCCGGGACCCCGGTGGACGTGACCCTCTACTGGCAGCAGTGGCGGCAGGGGTCCGCCGCCCTGACCGGGGTCGCAGACGCCATCCGGGCCGCCGCCAGCGTCCTGCACTGAGCGGGTCCCGCCCCGGCCTGGCAGGAACTCGACGAGACGTGGCCGATTTCCGCCAGCCGGGACGCTCCGGCGGGAGCTAGATTGGCACTATGGCAACAACGGCCGGCAACGGCACTGGACTCCCCCAGCACAGCAACCTCACGGCACCCGCGGATCCCGCCCTCCCCGAGCCCCCGCGCACCCCGGGCACGCCGCCCGCCGTCAGCGGCCGCGGCATCGCCGCCGTCGTCGTCACCGTGCTGCTGTGGGCGTCGGCCTTCGTGGGAATCCGCGCCGTCGGCCCCAGCTTCTCCCCCGGCAGCCTCACCCTGGGCCGGCTGGCCGTGGCCGTCGTCGCGCTGGGCGTGGTGGTGCTGCCCCAGCTGCGCCGCACCGGCATCATCCCGCGGGGCCGCGAATGGTGGCCCATCCTGGCCTACGGGGTGATGTGGTTCGGCGGCTACAACGTGGCCCTCAACGCCGCCGAGCACCTCCTGGACGCCGGGACGGCCGCGCTGCTGATCAACGTCAACCCGATCCTGGTGGCGGTGATGGCGGGGATCATCCTCAAGGAAGGCTTCCCGCGCTGGCTGATCATCGGCAGCCTGGTGGCCTTCGGCGGCGTGGCGGTGATCGCGCTCGGTTCCGGGCAGCAGTCGAAGGGGGACGTGGCCGGCGTGCTGCTCTGCCTGCTGGCCGCCGCCCTCGCCGCCGTCAGCGTCATCATCCAGAAGCCGGTGCTGCGCAAGGTCCCCGCCGCCCAGGCCACCTGGTTCGGCATCCTCGTGGGCGCGCTGTGCTGCCTGCCCTTCGCGGGCCAGCTCGTCACGGAGGTCCAGGCCGCCCCGCTGCCGGCCACCCTGGGGCTGGTCTACCTCGGCGTCTTCCCCACCGCCATCGCGTTCACCACCTGGGCCTATGCGCTGTCCCTGATCGACGCCGGCCGCCTGGCCGCCACCACCTACCTGGTGCCGGGCACCACCATCCTCATTTCCTGGCTGCTGCTGGGTGAGATCCCCACCGTGTGGGGACTGGTGGGCGGCGTGATCTGCCTGGCGGGCGTCGCGCTGACCCGCCGCCGGTCACGTCCGCGCCCGGCGTAGGGTTTTCCCATGACCGCTTCCCTGCCGCCCGGACTGCCGATCGTACCCGCCGGAAACGACGACCACGGCGGCGCCGGGTTCTCGATGTCGGCGGACGACTTCGAGACGGCGGTCACTGACGCCCTGGACCGGATCCCCCCGCGGCTGGCCGCGACGATGAACAATGTGGCCGTCTTTATCGAAGACGACTACGTCCCGCAGCCCGGCGAGGACCCGGAGACGGTCCTGTTGGGCCTCTACGAGGGCGTGCCCCTGACCGAGCGGGACTCCTGGTGGGACGCAGGATCGCTGCCGGACCGGATCACCATCTACCGCGGCCCCATCTTGGATCTCTGCGCCTCCCGCGAGGAGGTGGTGCACGAGGTCACGGTCACGGTGGTGCACGAGATTGCCCATCACTTCGGCATCGACGACGCGCGGCTGCATGAGCTCGGCTGGGGCTGAGCCGACGCCGCGACACGCCGGAGCAATCGCTTCCGAATGACACTCGTGTTGTTTATGTTATTCATGTGACCTCTGTTGCCAAAGTGGCTTTTGGCACGTAGCCTCAAGCCTGCTGGGCGATCCGCAGAGGGTCTTTTTTCGTTGCCATCACTCCTCCCCTCGCTCGCGCCAGCCTGACTGCAGCGAGGTTTTCCCATGATCTGGTCCGGAACCGGCGGCAGGGCCGCGGCCCTGTGTACCGCCGTCGTCCTCCTGGGTGCCGCCGCGCTCCCGGCGCACGCGGCCACCGCCGCCCCGGCCACCGTCCAGCGGGTCCCCGCCTCGCCCGAGCTGCCGTCCCCCGAGGAGATCGCCGCCGCGAAGTCCGACGCCGCCGCTGCCGCCGCCGAGGTGGACCGGATCGACGGCCTCCTTGCCGACGCCTCCGTGGCCCGCGACACCGGCATGGCCGCCTCCCTGGCCGCCAACAACGCCTACACCGATGCGCTGGTGCAGCTGCAGATCCGCAAGGATGCCGCCGCGCTCGCGGACGCGAAGGCCTCCGCCGCGGAGGCCGAGCAGGCCGAGGCCCGCAAGGTCATCGGGCAGCTCGCCGGCGACCTGTACCGCAACGGCGGCATGACTCCGGGCCTGGGCAGCCTGGTGGGCGGCAACGGCGAGACGCTGCAGCAGGCCGCCACGCTGGAATCCGTCGCGGCCAGCCGCACCCGGGCGTTCCAGGCCGCGGAAACCGCCGCCGCGGCAGCCGCCTCCACCAAAGACGCCGCCGCCGAGGCCCGCCGCGCGGCCGATGACGCCGCGGCCACCGCGGAATCCCGCAAGTCCGACGCCGAGCGGGCCAACACCGAGCGACAGCGGGCCGTGACCGAGGCCGCGGCGCAGAAGACCGTGCTGGTGGGCCAGCTCGCCACCCTCCGCAACACCACCGCCGCCCTCGAGACCGAGCGGGTGGACGGGCTGGAACGCCAGCGCCAGGAGGCGCAGCTGGCCGCGGTGACGGCAGCGGCGGCCAGGGCCCCGCAGACGGGACAGGCGGGCACCGCCCCGTCCGCGCCGCAGGCGTCGGCGCCGCAGTCCGGGAACCAGCCGGCCGGCACCACCGGAACCCCCCAGGGAAACTCACCGGGGAACTCTCCGGCGGCCCAACAGCCCGCACCCGCCCAGCCCGCTCCGGCCCAGCCGGCACCGCCGGCCGCCGCGCCCGCACCGGTCCAGCCGGCTCCCGTCCAGCCCGCCCCGGAACAGCCGGCCCCCGCGCCGGTCCTGCCGCCGTCCACCGGCGGCTCCAACCAGGTGGCGATCTCCTCGGCCCTGGCCAAGGTGGGCGCGCCCTACTTCTACCAGTACGGCGGCACGGGAGCCTACGGCTTCGACTGCTCAGGGCTGGTCCAGAACGCCTTCGCCGCCGCCGGCAAACGCCTCCCGCGCACCGCGGCGGACCAGTTCGCCCAGGCGCCGGTGAAGGTTCCGCTCTCCGCCGCCCAGCCGGGCGACCTGTTGGTCTGGGGCTCCGCCCCAGGCTTCTACCACGTGGCCATTTACCTGGGCGGCGGCCGGGTGGTCCAGGCCCTGAACCCGGACGCCGGCATCACCGTCACGGACATCGCCGCGATGTCCGGCATGCAGCTCTACCCGTACGCGGCCCGCTACTGACGCGGTCCGGGCGTCAGGACAGGACGTCCTTGGTGGCGAACCGGGCGTAGGCCAAGGCGCCGAACACCGCCACATACCCGGCCTGAAGCAGCGCGTTGGCTCCGAACGAATCCCAGCCGACCGGCTGCCGGAGCAGGTCGGCAAAGTCCAGCCAGCGGTGGCTGAGCAGCCACGGATGGAGCCAGTCCAGCTGCGGCAGCGCGTCCGCCACCTGCGAGACCACGGCCAGGACCACGGTGGCCGCCATCGCCCCGACCGGGACGTCGGTGAGGGAAGAAACGAACAGCCCGACGGCGGAGAGCCCCAGCAGGGACACCGCCAGATACGCGGCGATCAGGAGCAGCCGGCCCACCGCCTCGGCGACGCCGATGGTGTCCCCGGAGAGCAGCGTCACCGGCCCCACCGGGAAGAGCAGGGCGCCGATGCCGGCGCCGGCCAGGGCGACGGCGGCCGGGGCTGCGACGGCGAACGCCGCGGCGGCAAGGTACTTCACCAGCACCAGGCGGCCGCGGCCGGCCGGCGCCGCCAGCAGGTACCGCAGGGTCCCCTGGCCGGCTTCCCCGGCGAGGGTGTCCCCGGCCACCACGCCCACCGTCAACGGCAGGAACAATGGGACGGCCACCACCATGGCCGTGATCCCGACGAAGAGTCCGTTCTGGCTGATCCGGTCCAGGAAGGCGGGGCCGCGCCCCGGCGGCACGGCGGAGGAGAGCCGGACGGCGACGGCGATCAGGATAGGGATGGCCGCGAGCGCCAGCAGCATGGCCCAGGTACGCCGGCGGCGGAACAGCACGGCCAGCTCCGAGCCGAGCAGCCGGAGCACCGGCACGGGCCTGGTCGATGCGGACGGCCGGGGCGTTGTCCGGGGCTGGCGCTCGGACCGAAATCGGTCCGCGGACCCCGATTCGGATGCAGGCGTCTCCCGCGGCGCCGGTTCAGCGGGCGACATCGAAGCCCTCCCCGGTCAGTTCCACGAAGCGGTCCTCCAGGCTGCCCTGCTCCACCGCGAAGCCCCGCACCCTGACGCCCGCGGCCACCAGGGCGGAGACCAGATCTTCCGGCGGGGGCTGCGGCGCCACGGCCGGGCTTTCCGGCAGCGGCGCGGTGACTTCCCCGTCCTGTCCGGCCGCGGCGGCAAGGCCCAGGCCGCGGAGGACCCGGACGGCGTCGTCCGGGTCGGGAGTACGCAGCCGCACCCGTGCGTGGCCGTCCTGCCGGAGCTGCGCCAGCGTCCCCTGGGCCACCACTCGTCCTGCGCTCATGATTGCGGCGTGCGTGCAGATTTGTTCCACCTCGGCCAGTAGGTGGCTGGAGACGAAGACGGTGGTGCCGTCCGCGGCGAGGGACCGCACGAGGTGCCGCACCTCGCGGGTACCCTGCGGGTCCAGGCCGTTGGTGGGCTCGTCCAGGACCAGGAGCTCGCGCGGGGCCAGCAGCGCGTTGGCGATGCCCAGCCGCTGCTTCATGCCCAGGGAGTAGGCCCTGACCGGCTTGTCCGCGGCGTGGGTCAGTCCCACCCGTTCCAGTGCCCGATGGACCCGGGCGTGCCGGGTCCGGGCCGGGGCCTCGGGGTCCGCTGCGTCGAACCGCAGCAGGTTCGCCGTGCCCGAGAGGAACGGGTAGAAGGCCGGGCCTTCCACCAGGGCGCCGACTCGTGGGAGCACGGACCTCAACTGCCGCGGCATCTCCTCGCCCAGGACGTGGACGGTTCCGGCGGAGGCCGCCGCCAGGCCCAGCAGGATCCGGATGGTGGTGGTCTTCCCCGAGCCGTTGGGGCCGAGGAACCCGAAGACGGAGCCCGTCGGGACGGCCAGGTCGACGCCGTCGACCGCCAGCTGGCGGCCGAACCGTTTACTCAGGCCGAGGGTCTCGATGCTGAGGCCGGACGGCCCGGGACCCGGTTCCGCCACACGCCCAGGGGCCGCCGCACTCCCCGGAGGCGTCTCCCGCACCGGGGAGACGGGGTTCCCGGCACGCCCGGAGCGGTCGGTCACTGGCCGCCGGCCGCGGCCTGCAGCCGCGCCAGCGGCACGGACCCCAGGAACACCCGTCCGTCGTCGAGAATCAGGACATTCAGCAGTGCCGTGGACAACAGCCGGCCACCCGCCACGGGGACCGCGGCCTGTTGGAGCAGGGCCGCCGCATTGCCCGGCGTGGCACCGGCGGCGCCGGATGCCGCGGGCGTCAAGGTACCGGCGGGCAGTTCCAGCACGGAATCCCAGCCGCTGCCGCTGACCTTGCGCTTCCCGGCCTGCGGGTCATTGCCGGTTCCGGACGGCTTGTGGGCGGCCTGGCCGGAGTGATCCTGCCCGGAAGGATCCCGGGCGGGAAGTTCCTTGACACTGGCGCCGGCCGGCGGGGTGAACTGGAAGATTCCGGCGTCCGGGGCGGTCAGCGAGATGGCACTGAACGCCACCCGGAAGGCCGGGTCCGCCTGGCCGCGGGCCTTCAGTTCCACGCCCAGCGGCAGCCCCGTCTGGCCGTCCACCATGATCGCCGCCGAGGCCATCAGCGTGTCCGAGCTCTTCGGGGTGAGGACCAGCTGGTAGGCAGAGCGGCCGGCGACGTCGACGTCCGGCGCGAGGGCCACATCGCTGGTGGGTTTGAGCGCGGCCAGGAGCTTCGCTGCCAGCGCATCCGGCGTGGGGACCGCCCCGGCGTCGGTCCCGGATCCGGCGCCCTTGCCCATGCCCTGGTGTCCGGCGTCGGCGGGGATGACGGCGTGGGCGGCGGAGTTGTCCTTGGAGGAGTAGAGCCAGAGGTCGTTGCCGCGGCGGATGACGTCGCGTTCGGCGAGCCGGTCCAGCACCTGCACGCGGAGGTTCTCGGTTCCGTTGCGGTAGACGCGAGCCGTGTGCGGTCCGGTCAGCAGCTCAAGCCAGGCGGTCTCCGGGGAGCTTCCCGGCCCGGTGGTGGGCAGTTGGGGAAGGCCCAGGCTGGAGGCTTGGTCCAGCGTGCCGGAGAACGCGGCCTGGTGTTGCCCGGCCATGAGGGCGATCACCTCGGCCGGGGTCTTCGAAGGCAGCGGATCCTTGGCGCTGGCCGGGACAGACCCCGCCAGGACTCCGGCGGCGATCACGGCGGGGACGACGGCGGCTGGCATCCAGCGCAGCCACGTGCGGGTCATGACGACCGCGCTCCTGCATGGCAGTTCATGTATTAACTCTACGCCCGCCGGTGATGGGCATCACGCTCAGGAGCGGCCGAGCACCGGCCCGAAGTTGGCCCGGTCCGCCAGGCGCGGATCCTCCCGGTCCGGGACCACCATGACCGGTCCCTTGGTGTGGTGCAGGATGCCGTCCGAGGTGGAGCCCAGGAGCATTCCGGCAAAGCCGCCGCGGCCGCGGGTGCCCACCACCACCAGTTCCACGTGGCGGCTGGCTTCGACCAGGACGTCCACCGGTGAGCCGTCCACCAGGCTGGTCTCCACCTCCAGGTTGGGGAAGTGGCTCTTCACCCAGGCGACGCCGGCGTCGAGCTGGACCCGGATGTCGGCGAACAGGGCCTCCCGGTCCATCGGGGCGGGAACCCAGGCGAGCGAGCCGCTGTACTGCGGCACGGCGCAGACAATCCGCAGCTTCGCGGCGAGCCGCTCCGCCCCGGCGGCGGCCTCAAGGACGGCCACCCGGGCCTGGTCGGAGCCGTCGACGCCCACCACCACGACGTTCTCCACCGGCTGGTGGCCCGACTTCTCGCGCTCCGCCCGGACGTGCCGGTCCTCGGTGGTCTCGCCCAGCCGGTCGCCGCAGACCAGCGGGACGGTCACGGTGGGGCACTTGGCGTGGGCGGGCAGGGCGCTGCTGACCGACCCGAGCAGCCGGCCGACGAATCCACCCCGGCCCCGGGTGCCGAAGACCAGCAGGTCAGCGGTCTCGGTCATCTCCAGCAGGACCCCGGAGGCGTCGCCGTTCTCCACCGAGGCGTCGACGTCGATCGAGTACCCGGCCACCTTGTCCATGGCCTGCTTGAGGATGGCTTCTGCGCCCTCGCGGATGACGGAGTCGTCCACGGTGGCGTAGCCGCCGTCGAGTCCGGAGGCGGCGAAGACGGGCACCGAGTAGGCGGTGACGATGTGCAGCGGTTCCTGCCGTCGTTCGGCTTCCCTGGCCGCCCACACGAGGGCACAGTGGCTGTGCTCGGAGCCGTCGACGCCGACGACGATGCCGCGCACGGCGGGGCGTTCCCCGCCGGAATCGCCGTCGCGGTATGGGTGCGTCTGTTCCTCGGCCATGGGGTCCGCCTCCTCGCGAATGTGGCTGTGTTGCGGCTATTCTGCCAGATCAGCGGGGCCTCGGCGTGCACCTCCTCGGACCGTCGCCGGACCGCCCGCACGCCCACTCCCGGGCATTGCGTCAAAGTCTTTAACGCGGGTCTGTTCACGGTCAGAATTGTTGGGTATCCTCTGAGGCATTGCTGAACCGAGACTCGTCTTTCAGATCTGATCATCCCCCTGGGATGCCCTGAGACGGGTCCGGAAAGCTGTCCGGGCACGGGCCCGGATCCGGCATTATTCGAGGAGGGACCCTGCAGTGTCGAGCATGCCTGTGAACGGCGGAATCGAACGGACCAGCACTGTGGTCATCGGTACGGGTCTGTCCGGTTTGGCGGTGGCCAGCGAGCTGCAGCGCCGCGGCGTCGACGCCATTGTGGTCGAAGGCCTGGACCTCCTCGGGGCCGCCAACCCGGCCAACACCTCGTCCCTCCAGCGCTGCGACGCGGCCGACGCGGCCACGCTGCGCGAACGCAACGAAATCCTCCGCCACCTCCGCAACTACGCCGCCAGCCACAACCTTGACGTCCGCGGCTCGGTCCGCGCCCTGCAGCTGGACCGGCTGATGGCCGACGGCGCCGGGGCGGGAACCGCCTGCCTGGCGGGCACCTCCGGTTCCGACTACGCCATGGCGCCGTCCCAGGGCTGGGCGGTCCGGACCCCGGGCGGAATCCTCTACGCAGACCACCTGGTGCTTACCCGCTGCGCGCACAGCCAGCTGCGGCGCATGCTGGTGGAGCTCGGCGTCGCCGTCGGCCAGAACCTGATGGCCGCCATGCACGCCCTCGGCATGTACCTTGTGGGCGTGGGCGAACTGATCACCCCGACGCCGAAGGAAGTGCTGCGGCAGGCCAAGGTCGTCGGCCAGGCCATCTCGGCCAAGGTGCACCCGGAGGGCCTGCCGTCCCTGCTCGGCGGCCAGCTGGCGCGGCCCGCCTGACCCGCAGCCACCTAAACCGCAGCCGGTTGGAACCGTCGCGGGTTAGACCCGGTCGTCGTCTCCGGCCTGCAGCCGGCGCTTCGCCATCAGGCCCAGTGCCACCAGGATGCCGATGGCGACGGCCACGAAGATCACGATGCTCCACGGAAACGGCTCCGATGCGTCCTTCACCGGCGTCGGGGCGATGGTCGTCCCGGGCTCGGCGGTGCCCATGGTCGGGACGGTGTTGGCGCCCGTGGACGCGCCCGCCGACGCTGCCGCTCCCGGAGCCGCGGCCGCCGCGGTGAAGCCGAAGGTTCCCTCGATCGGGTGTCCGTCGGAGCTTGCCACGCGCCACTGCACAGTGAACCGGCCGGCGGGGGCGCCCGGCTTCAGCGGTTGGGACGCGACGTTGTCCACGATCTGCACGTCGCCGTCCGCCCAGTTGCTGCCGCCGGCGTCGTTGACCTTGATCTGCGAACCGATTGCCAGGGGGTGGTTGCTGAGGGTGATGGAGACCTTTTCCGGCGGGGCGGGCAGGCTGGCGTCGGCCGCCGGGCTGGTGGATTCCACCGAGTCGTGGGCGGACGCGGGCGCTGCCGCCAGGACGGTCAGCCCCAGCGCGGCCGCGACGAATAGCAGCACCGCGGTCAGGCAACGGATCAGGGCGGAAGCGGGAGTGTAGCGGTAAGAAGGCATGACGGAGCGACTCCTTGAGTGTTGGCTTCCTTACAGACTAGGCGAATCTGGCAGGTGGGCGCCGTCACTCCTAATAGGATTTAGCCAACACTCTTTTCCCTCCCGGAGGACCAATGCTTAAGCAGGGCTCTGCACTCGACCGGTATTTCAAGATTTCCGAACGGGGGTCGAACTTCTCCCGTGAAATCCGCGGCGGGTTCGCCACGTTCTTCGCCATGAGCTACATCGTGGTTCTCAACCCGCTGATCCTCTCGGGCGCGGACTCATCCGGCGGCACCCTCGGCTTCCCCGCCGTCGCCGCCGTCACGGCCTTTGTGGCCGGCATCCTGACCATCCTGATGGGCGCCTGGGCCAAGCACCCGTTCGCCCTGGCCACGGGCCTCGGCGTCAACGCCTTTGTGGCAGTCACGGTCGCCACCAACCCGGGCCTGACCTGGCCGGACATGATGGGTCTGGTGGTCCTCTCCGGCGTCACCATGCTGATCCTGGTCCTCACCGGCTTCCGGACCGCCGTGTTCAAGGCCGTCCCGGAGGGCCTCAAGACCGCGATCGTGGTGGGCATCGGCCTGTTCATCGCCCTGATCGGCCTGGTCAACGCCGGATTCGTCCGCCGCATCCCCGACGTCGCCGGTACGACCGTTCCCGTGGGCCTGGGCTTCGACGGCAAGCTGCTCGGCTGGCCCACCTTCGTCTTCGTCGTCGGCCTGATCCTGACCATCGCGCTGGTGGTCCGCAAGGTCAAGGGCGCCATCCTGATCGGCATCATCACCTCCACGATCCTCTCCGTGATCCTGGAATTCACCCTGCACATCGGCCCCAGCTTCGACGGCAAGAACTACAACCCGCAGGGCTGGTCCCTGGTGGCTCCGAAGTTCTCCGAGTGGGCCGCCCCGGACCTGTCCCTGATCGGCAAGGCCAACCCGTTCGGCGCCTTCGAGCACCTCGGCGTCGTCGCTGCCACCCTGCTGGCCTTCGTGATCCTGCTCAGCATCTTCTTCGACGCCATGGGCACCATGGTGGGCCTGGCCACCGAGGCCGGCACCATCGACAAGGACGGCAACATCCCCAACGTTGACCGCGTCCTGCAGATCGATGCCCTGGGCGCGATCGTGGGCGGCGGCGCGTCCGTCTCCTCCAACCAGATCTACGTCGAGTCCGGCGCAGGTATCGGCGAGGGCGCTCGCACCGGTCTGGCCTCCGTGGTCACCGGCCTGCTGTTCCTCGTGGCCATGTTCTTCACCCCGCTGATCAACCTGGTTCCGTTCGAGGCCGTGGCCCCCGCCCTGGTGGTGGTGGGCTTCATGATGGTCTCCCAGGTGGGCAAGATCGACTGGCAGGACTGGGGCATCGCGATCCCGGCCTTCCTGACCTTCACCCTCATGCCGTTCACCTACTCGATCGCCAACGGCCTGGGCGCCGGCTTTATCTCCTTCGTGCTGATCCGCCTCTTCCAGGGCCGGGCCCGCGAGATCCACCCGCTGATGTGGGCCGTGGCCGCCGCGTTCCTGCTGTTCTTCGGCATCGGCCCGATCGAGGCCGCGCTGGGCATCCACTAGGAGTCGCGCGCTCTTCCGGAGGGCACCCCGCCGCAGTGTTTCACCGCGGCGGGGTGCCCTCCGGCGTTTAAGCCCCGGGTTGTCCCGGGCGCCGGTACGTTTCCGGGATTCCGGACAGGACGACGGCGGGTGCGCTGGTTTTCCTCCGGTCGCTGCGGTGAGCTAGGAGCATGCCTCTCCTCTGCCCCGCTCCCGACGTCGCGCCCCAGCCCTGGTCCGGAAGGTTCGACGGCGACGGCGCCGAGCACCGCCGCTGGTGGCAGGCGGTCACGCCCTACCCGGCGGCCTCCCCGGAAGCCTCCAGGGACCGGGCAGGAGGCACCCCCACACCCACGTCCGGGGATTCCCGCGCCGCGGTCCTGCTCGGCTTCGCCAGCGACGCCGGCGTCCGGCGGAACAGGGGCCGCCCCGGCGCGGCCGCGGCCCCGGCCGCCCTCCGCGCCGCCCTCGGCCCCCTGGCTTTCCACTCCGGCCGGACCGTCCACGACGCCGGGGACATCACCGTCGAGGGGGATGAACTGGAGGCCGGGCAGGTCCGGGCCGGGCGGATCGTCAGCGGCCTGCTCGACGCCGGTGCGCTGCCGGTGGTGCTGGGCGGAGGCCACGAAACCGCCTTCGCCAGCTACCTGGGCGTTGCCGGGAGCGGAGCGGTCCGGGACGGGCTCCGCGTGGGCGTGCTAAATCTGGACGCCCACTTCGACCTGCGGGACGAACCGGTCCCCAGCTCCGGCACCCCGTTCCTGCAGATGGCCCGCGCCGAAACGGCCGCGGGGCGAGCGCTGGAGTACGCCGTCGTCGGCATCTCCGAACCCAACAACACCGCCGCCCTGTTCCGCACAGCCGAACGCCTGGGTGTGGAGTACCTGCTGGACGAGGACTGCACCGCGGACGCCGCTGCGGCGTTCGTCGCCCGCTTCCTGGACCGCGTGGATGCGCTCTACCTGACGATCGACCTGGACGTGTTGCCCGCGTCGGTGGCGCCGGGGGTCAGCGCCCCGGCCGCCTACGGGGTGCCGTTGCCGGTGATCGCGGCCGTCTGCCGGCAGGTGGCGGCGAGCGGAAAGCTGCTCCATGTGGACGTCGCGGAGCTGAACCCGGAGTACGACGTCGATGCGCGCACCGCCAAGGTCGCCGCGCGGCTGATAGACACGCTGCTCCGCTGACGCCGGGGCGGGGCACTGCCGCGGGTGCCCCGGCCACTGCCAAGGTCCCCAGACTTACCTAGATGGGGGTGTGCGGGGCGCGGTCCTCATCGCCGTGGACCTCGATCGCGCGGCGCTCGCGCAGCCGGTCCAGCCGGTTCATCACCGGGGCCGTGGTGGCCCCGTGCAACACGATCGACATCGCCACTACCAGGCCGACGAAGGCCCAGAGCTGCTGGGCCTGGGCGGCGAAGTTTCCGTGTGCCACGGCGAATGCCAGGTAGTAGAGCGAGCCGATGCCGCGGATGCCGAAGAAGGAGATGGCGATCCGTTCCCGCGGGCCGGTCTTGCCCCGAGCCAGCCCGAGCCACCCCGCCAGCGGCCGCACGATCAACAGGAACGCCAGCGCCACCAGCACCTCGGTCCAGCCGATTCCGGCCAGCAGGCCGCGGGCGATCGCGCCGCCCAGGAGGACCAGGATCACCACTGTCAGCAGCCGCTCGAGCTGTTCGACGTAGGAGTGCATGACCCGGTGGAAGCCGTGGGTGCGCTCCGCCGCGCGGATAGTGAGGGCGCAGACGAAGACCGCCACGAACCCGTAGCCATCCAGCAGCTGGGTGACGCCGTAGGCCAGGAAGGTGGCCGCGAGGGCCACGAAGCCCTCCGAGTGGTTGGAGAGCCGGATGGTCTCGTGCCGGGCGGTGAAGAAGAGCCGGCCCAGCAGCTTGCCCGTGCCGAAGCCGAGCAGGACGCCGATGACGATCCGCCACAGCAGGTCCACGGCCAGGAAGTGGCCCAACCAGGCCGAGGGTGCGGCGCCGACGAAGCTGATGGCGATGGCCAGGTACACGAACGGGAAGGCCAGACCGTCGTTGAGCCCCGCCTCGGAGGTCAGCCCGAACCGGATCTCGTCCTCGCGTTCGGTCTCCTCGTCCTCGTCCGCCGGCTCCCCCACCTGGACTTCGGAGGCCAGCACGGGGTCCGTGGGGGCGAGGGCCGCGGCCACCAGGAGTGCCGCACCCAGTCCCAGGCCCAGGAACCAGAGCCCCAGCAGGGTCAGGCCCACAATGCACAGCGGCATGGCCAGGACCAGCATCCGCCAGGTGGTGGACCACGCCTTCCGGCCGACGGGACGGTCCAGCGCCAGGCCCGCGCCCATCAGCGAGATGATGACGCAGACCTCGGTGAGGTGGGCGACGAAGTCCCCGTGCTGCAACGGGTCAGGGTCCGGCAGCGAGGGGATGAGCGTGAAGGCCAGCATGCCGCCGCCGAGGAAGACCATCGGCATGGACAGGGGTGCGTTGCGCAGGAGCTTCGGCAGGATGGCGGCCACGAAGACGGCGATCCCGGCCGCGGTAAAAACGATGCTGGGAGCTTCAAACATGCGCATGCCCTCCTGTGGAAACCGGATTGCGGGCCCGGGCCGGGGGTCCGGGCGCGGCCCCCGCAGGGGAGCGTGCCGTTGCCTCAATCGTGTACCGCTTCTTGCACCCTACCGGCTCCGGACAGGCCCATCGTGCCCCGCAGACTAGAATAGAGGGCGGCCAAACGGCCTGATTCAACGAAAGACCAGTAATGAACACACACACCATGCGGGCCGTCGGCCCCGATGCCACGTCCATCAGCCTCTCGTTTGACAGTGCGCGCGAAGTCCACAGCGGCCTCGAAAACGCCGTCAACACCCTGATCGCCTCGGCGTCCGTCGAACGACGCTGCGGCATCCGGGTCACCCGGCACCAGCCGGGCGCCTACACCGTGTCCCTCGATGACACCGTGCCCTTCGGCGAGACCCACGAGAGCCACGAGAGCCGCGAGGCCATCGCCGCGTAGCGGACTCCTGGACATGCGGAAGGCCGGTGAGGGACCTCCTCACCGGCCTTCCGCATGTCCGGGTCCGGGCAGTCTGCGTGTGCTGCGCTAGCTGCGCCGGACCTGGACGCCGTCGGACTTCAGGAACAGCTGCGCCTCGCCGGGCGCCGCCGGCACCAGCCAGAGGACGTTCCCGCTGTCCGAGACTTCTTCCACGGACCCGGCCGCGATCAGCTGGGCGTGCTTAAGGATGTCCACCCGGTCCCCCGCCGTGAGGCTCCGCCAGTCCGAGACCGTGGCCGCGAATGCCGAGCGCCTGGACAGGACCGTCCCGCGTGCTTTCATGAACGTCTACCCCTTTGTAGATCTTGTCGCTGTGTGAATCTGTGGTGTGAATCCATGCTCTGAATCCACTGCGCGCACCGGTGTGGCACCGGTCATAGTTTTACTACATTCCGCCCCGCCTCGGCGGACCGGGCGCCGAACATTTCGGGAGGTCCCCGAAACGCCCGGCGTCCCTGCATTTTCTGCGTCGTCAGGCCAGATTTCCGACGGCGGATTCGGCGGCGTCACGGACGGCGCCGGAGCCCACCAGCCGGTCCGCGGCCTCCAGTTCCGGCGAGAGGAACCGGTCCGTTCCCGGCCCCTCTACCACGCCGCGGAGGGCGGCGATCACGGCGGAGCCCGCCGGCCCCGGTTCGAGGGTGCCGTCGGAGAGCTGGGTTCGGATGTCCAGGGCCCGGGCGGAGGTGACCAGTTCGATCGCGAGCACCCGGCGCAGGTTCTCCACCGCGCGCCGCAGCTTGCGCGCGGCATGCCAGCCCATGGACACGTGGTCCTCCTGCATGGCCGAGCTCGGAATCGAGTCCACCGACGCCGGGACGGCCAGCCGCTTGTTGTCCGAGACCAGCCCGGCCTGGGTGTACTGGGCGATCATCAGGCCCGAATCCACGCCGGGGTCGGAGGCCAGGAACGCAGGCAGCCCGTGCGAGCGGGCCGGGTCCAGCATCCGGTCCGTGCGGCGTTCGGCGATGGAGCTCAGGTCCGCGACCGCGATCGCCAGGTAGTCCAGGACGTAGGCCACCGGGGCGCCGTGGAAGTTCCCGTTGGAGCTGACCCGGCCATCCGGGAGCACCACGGGGTTGTCGATCGCGGCGGCCAGCTCCCGGGACGCCACCAGGGCGGCGTGGTCCACGGTGTCACGGACGGCGCCTGCCACCTGGGGTGCGCAGCGCAGGGAGTACGCGTCCTGGACCTTGGTGTCGTTGACCCGGTGCGAGGCCACGATCGGGGAGTTCGAGAGGACCCTCAGCATGTTGTCCGCGGAGGCTGCCTGCCCGGGATGCGGCCGGAGCGCGGCGTGCAGCTCGGGCAGGAACACCTGGTCCGTGCCGAGCAGCGCCTCGACGCTGAGCGCGGCGGTGATATCCGCCGTCGTCAGCAGCAGCCGCAGGTCCGCGATGGCCATCAGCAGCATGCCCAGCATGCCCTCGGTGCCGTTGACCAGGGCCAGGCCTTCCTTCTCGGCCAGCGTGACGGGTTCGATGCCGTGCGCGGCCAGCAGCTCCGCGACCGGAGCCTCGCCGCGTCCGCCGTAGCGGGTGCCGTCGGGACCGGTGGCCTCGCCCTCGCCCATCAGCACAAGGGCCACGTGGGACAGCGGGGCCAGGTCGCCGGAGCAGCCGAGGGAGCCGAACTCGCGGACCAACGGCGTGATGCCGGCGTTCAGCACATCCACCATGGTCTGCAGCACCACGGGCCGGACCCCGGTGCGGCCGGAGGCGAGGGTCTTGGCGCGCAGGAACATAATGCCGCGAACCACCTCGCGTTCCACGGCCGGGCCCATGCCGGCGGCGTGGCTGCGGATCAGCGATTTCTGGAGCTGGGTGCGCAGTTCGGCGGGGATGTGCCGGTTGGCCAGGGCGCCGAAGCCGGTGGAGATGCCGTACGCCGGGACCTCGCTGTTGGCCAGCCCGTCGATGTGGGCGCGGACCTTCTCGACGGCGTCGAGCGCGTCCTGGGCGATGGTCACCCGGGCGTCGTGGCGGGCGACGGCGACGACGTCCTCGGGCGTGACGCCGCTGGCGCCGAGGGTGACGGTGAGCGGCGAGTGGGCGGTAAGGGTCATCGGATGTACCTACTTCGTTGCTTCTGCGGAGTCTGCGGAGTCTGGGCCCACGCGGACAGGGTCCCCTGGCCGAGCTTGCGAGGCTAGGGAGTCCGTGGGGAGCATGGGGATGCGGACGCCGCGTTCTCTGGCGACCTCGACGGCGCGGTCGTAGCCGGCGTCGGCGTGGCGGATGACGCCCATGCCGGGGTCGTTGGTGAGCAGTCGCTCAAGCTTCTGCGCGGCGAGGTCGGTACCGTCGGCGACTGAGACCTGGCCGGCGTGGATCGAGCGGCCGATGCCGACGCCGCCGCCGTGGTGTAGGGAGACCCAGGTGGCACCGGAGGCGGTATTGAGCAGGGCGTTCAGCAGCGGCCAGTCGGCGATCGCGTCCGAGCCGTCGGCCATGGCCTCCGTTTCGCGGTACGGGGAGGCGACGGAGCCGGAATCGAGGTGGTCGCGGCCGATCACGATGGGGGCCTTGACCTTGCCCTCCTTGACCAGCTGGTTGAAGAGCAGGCCGGCCTTGGCGCGTTCGCCGTAGCCGAGCCAGCAGATCCGCGCGGGCAGGCCCTCGAATTCCACCCGTTCCTGCGCGGCGTCGATCCAGCGGTGCAGGTGCTTGTTCCCGGGGAACAGTTCCTTGATGGCCTCGTCCGTGACGCGGATGTCCTCGGGGTCGCCGGAGAGCGCCACCCAGCGGAACGGGCCCAGGCCCTCGCAGAACAGCGGCCGGATGTAGGCCGGGACGAAGCCGGGGAACTCGAAGGCCCGGGTGTAGCCGCCCTTGCGCGCCTCGTCACGGATGGAGTTGCCGTAGTCGAAGACCTCGGCGCCGGCGTCCTGGAATTCGACCATGGCCTGGACGTGGCGGGCCATGGAGGCCTGGGCCTTCTTGGTGAAGCCCTCCGGATCGGCTGCAGCCTCGCGGTGCCATTCCTCGACCGTGATCCCCTCGGGCAGGTAGCTCAGTGGGTCGTGCGCGGAGGTCTGGTCCGTGACGATGTCCACGGTGATTTCGCCGGCGTTGTGGCGGCGGAGGATCTCGGGGAAGACCTCGGCGGCGTTGCCGACATACCCCACGGACCAGCCGCGGCGCTCCTCCTTGGCCTTGAGCACCTTGGCGATCGCGGCGTCGAGGTCGGTTTCGACCTCGTCGAGGTAGCGCTTGCCGGCGCGACGGCGGAGCCGGGATTCGTCGACGTCGACGATCAGGCAGGCGCCGTCGTTGAGGGTGACGGCGAGCGGCTGCGCGCCGCCCATGCCGCCGCAGCCGCCGGTGAGGGTCAGGGTGCCGGCGAGGGTCCCGTTCTCGTCGCCGGTGAGCTTGCGGCCGATCGCGGCGAAGGTTTCGAAGGTGCCCTGCAGGATGCCTTGGGTGCCGATATAGATCCAGGACCCGGCGGTCATCTGGCCGTACATCATCAGGCCCTCGGCCTCGAGCCGGCGGAATTCCGGCCAGGTGGCCCAGTCCCCCACCAGGTTGGAGTTGGCCAGCAGCACGCGAGGGGCCCATTCGTTGGTGCGGAAGACGCCCACCGGCTTGCCGGACTGGACCAGCAGGGTCTCATCCTTTTCGAGGGTTTCCAGGGTGCGGGTGATGGCGTCGAAGGCGGCCCAGGACCGGACGGCCCGGCCGGTGCCGCCGTAGACCACCAGATCGTCCGGGCGTTCGGCCACCTCGGGGTCCAGGTTGTTCATCAGCATGCGCAGCGGGGCCTCGGTCTGCCAGCTTTTGGCGGTGAGCTCGGTGCCGCGGGCTGCCTTGACCGGGCGGGCACCGGTGGTGAAATCGGCGGGTGCCATGAGGGGCTCCTTCGTGGTGTGGGGTGGTTCCGGGGAGAGGTTCTGTATCTACTAAAGCCTGCCGGTGGCGCCGGTCACAGGGCTTTGACGGGGGTGCTGTCCGGAATACCAGACCTAACCAACTCGCAGCTAAAGCCTTTTTCAGGGCCCACAACGGCCCGCTAGTGAGTCGGGCTGGGGCGGCCGTAGATCCGGACCGAGAGATCGTCGGCGGCCTTCTTGACCCGCGCGGCCAGTGCCGGCCATTGCTCGGCCGGCAACTTGTCCTCGAGGAAGGTCACGGCAACGGCGGCCGTCGGCCAGCCTGCGTGGTCCGTGACGGCGGCGGCGATTGAGCCGAAGCCGGGGGTGACCTCGCCGTGTTCGGTGGCGTAGCCGCGCTGCCGGACTTGGTCCAGGTGCGAGGAGAGGGCCGAGTACTTGGTGATAGCGGTTTCACTCTCGTGCCGGACGCTGAACGCGGCGGCATTCGGGTAAAGGGCCCGGACCTGGGACTTCGGCAGGGCGGCCAGGATGGCGCGGCCGCTGGCGGTGAGGTGGCTGGGAAGCCGGACGCCGACGTCGGTCACCAGGGAGGGGCGGTTTTTGGCGCGCTCCTCCACGATGTAGAGGACGTCGCGGCCGTGCAGGACGGCCAGGTGGGCGCTTTCGCCGATCTTGTCCACCAGGGCGGCAAGCATGGGGCGGCCCAGACGGGAGAGCGGCTCCTGCCTGGAATAGGCAGAGCTGAGCTCGAAGGCGCTGATGCCCAGTCCGTAGCGGCGTTCCTCGTGCAGGTGCAGCACGAAGCCGTTGGCCTCCATGACCCCCAGGAGGTGGTAGACGCTGGAGCGCGGCAGGTCCAGCGCTGTGGCGATGTTCGACGCCGCCATCGGCCCGCGCTTGGAGGCCAGCAGTTTGAGGATCCGCAGGGTGTTTTCGGCGGCGGGAACCTTGGAGGCAGCCCTGGCGGCGGGCGTGGCGGGGGCGTGCGGTGCAGTTGTCATGTCCGTCCTTCGGCAGGGGATGTCCGGTATCCCGTACTTAAGAATGCATCGGCAGAAGTCCAGCGGCGGACCCCATGATTCTCAAGTGTCTGTAATCCCAGATAAGACCTCCACCGGAACCACGGCCGCCGCCGTCCCCCGGCGGGCGCTCCGCCGTCGGCGGCAAGCAAGTAGTCCGTGAGAAAGATGGGGTACCTGTTACTCGTGTGAACGGTGGGTGCGGGTGCCTACCGTGGGGAGACGTTTCGATCCGCCGGAAGGAGCACTCCGATGGGCGTTCACGCCGCCAGCCACCTCCAGTCCGCTCCCCCTGAACCGCGCGGCGGGGCAGCCCCCGCCGCAGCCCGGGGACAACGCCGTCTCCGTGCCGTGATCAGCCGCCTGGGCACGCCCCGGGTCCGCTTCCGCGTGGGCCAGGTGGTGGTCGGGGATGACCCCTTCAACGGCCGCCGCGAGGGACGGGTGACGGTCATCCGGCCACCCTATGTGGGGGTCAGGGTCCCCGGCACGCCGGCAGGAACGCTCGTGTTCTTCGACCACCGCACCGTCCGCCTGCCCGACTGAGTACCGCATATTCCGTTCCCGCGTCCCAGAAGGAGTCTGTTCCATGCTTCCAGCCGACCGCCCCGCCTACCTGACCATCGCCGAGGTCGCCGACATCATGCGCGTGTCCCGGATGACCGTGTACCGCCTGGTCAAGTCGCACGCCCTGGCCGCCGTCCGGTTCGGCCGCTCCTACCGCATCTCCCAGGCTGCGGTGGAGGGGTACATCCGTCAGTCCGCCACCGGCGCGGTGTGAGCCGAGCCGCCGCGTTCCGCATTCTTTGTGGTTCGCTGACGCTGGGCCTTGGCCTTGTGAGCGTCATCTCGGGGCTCAGCATTGTGGGCGGCCTGTCCGGACGGGACGTGCTCACCATACTGGGAATGTCCGCCTGGGGGCTGGGCTTGGCCGGCGCCGGGCTGTGGCTGATCAGGGGCGGCTCCAAGGGCAAGGCCCTGGTGTTCGTCAGGGACCGCAGGCGCCTCATCATCGTCGGGGTTTTGTTTGCCCTGGTGGTCGGGCTCCTTGCGTACCTCATGGTGTCCGTCGACGACCGAGGGACCGTCACCGGCCAAATGATGTTGCAGACGATGTTCGCCAACCTGTTCGCATCGATCCCCTTCCTGCTCTTCGACCGGGAGGACTACAAGGAGCGGGACGCCCCCGTCCCGCTAAGGGCCGCCCAGCGGAAACGAGCCAGGACGCGCGTCATTCTGATAGCCGGGGGTGGGGCGGCCTTGGTCGCAGGCCGGATTTTCTTCGACCAGCAGTTGGACCGCTGGTGGGAGGGATTCCTTACGAACGCCGGAATGGCATTTATAGGTGCAGCCGTAGCCCTCGGATACCGCCTCAGGAAGGCACCGCGGCTGGATCCGGACCAGGAGACCCGCTGAGGCGCGCCCGTTGACTTGCAATCACCCCGCATCGCGGACAGGATCGCGGTCATGAGCGATGGAGCGAAAGCGGACCTGTGCCGCTACCTGCAGGAGGGCCGTGACGCACTGGTCTGGAAGCTCGACGGTCTTTCCGACTACGACATCCGCCGGCCGCTCACGCCCACGGGCACGAATCTGCTGGGGCTGATCAAGCATTTAGCGGGGGTCGAGGCCGAGTACTTCGGTTCGGTGTTCGACCGGCCGTTCCCGGAAACACTGAGCTGGCTCGCACCCGACGCCGAGCCGAACGCTGACATGTGGGCCACTCCCGGGGAGACCCGCGAGGACATCATCGGACTGTATCGGCGCGTCTGGGCCCATGCCGACGAGACCATCGCCCGGCTTCCGCTCACGGCCGCCGGGTTTGTTCCGTGGTGGCGCGAAGCCAGCAATCCCGTCACCCTGGCCCGCATCCTGGTGCACGTGACGGCGGAGACGCACCGGCACGCCGGGCACGCCGATATCGTGCGGGAGTTGGCCGACGGCAGCGCCGGACACCGGGACGGTTACAGCAACCTGCCCGCAGAAGACCAGGCCTGGTGGGGCAACTACTACAACCGCCTCGAAGCCGTGGCGCGCGGCGAGGGCACCCAGGGCTAAAGAGCCAGCCCGCCGCGCGCGCGGATCAGTTCCACACCGGCGTCCGGATCTGCGCAGGAGACCAGGACCCAGGCACCGTTGGCCCGTATCCTCAGCGTCGGGCCGCCCACCAGATAGCCGGTGCCGCCGCCACGGAGGACCCTCAGGCCCAGGCCGGTCTCCGGCCCGGGCGTGACGTCAACAATGTCAGCGTAGGCAACGGTGGTGGAGAAGAGCCCGGCGACTTTGAGGTGCACTCCGGTCCCGTCGCAGCGGATGCGGGCGGTCATTCTCCCCAAGGAGACAAAAACCAACAGCATCGCCACACCCGCCCACGCCTGACCGGTGGACAGGGTCACGACGGCGGCCGCCAGCAGCCCGATCACGGCCAGCACCGCCCGATATTTGACCGACATGCCGGTGCGCAGTTCGTCGCCACTCTTTTCGTCCCGCCCCATCCCGGCAGTCTTCCGGGTCGATGCGGCTGCGGCAACTCCCGCAGGGTCACTCCGCCGCGCCAGTGCGCGCCGCGGCTAGACTGGGCGGCCTAGGACGGATTGGGGGATCCGGGGCGAAGGCCGCCCGGCGTTCCTCGACCGGCTGCAGCCCGCGAACGCAAAGGACCAGCTGTGACCTTCTTTCAGGACTACTCGATTCCCGCCATGCCCCCACGGCCGCGGATGCCCGAGTTCGTGCCGCCGCCGTGGTCAGGACCACCGCGCTACGAGTTGCCGGCCATTGTCCCGGTCAGCCGCTTCCTTCACCGCTCCGCCGGCCGAGTCGTCGCCGTCGAGTCTGCCAGCGCCTATTCCACCGGGTGCACGATGAAGCTGACCTGGACCATTCGCCGGACCGACGAGGATGACCAGGAATGGGCCACAATGAACGCCGGCTTCTTTAACCGGCCCGGCGCGCCGGGCCCCTCCGTCTCCCGCGAGGATCTCTTCCTGTTCGGCGTCCAATTTCCGGACGGCACGGCAGCAAGCAGCTCGACCTTTGACCAGAACGCCGGGCCGCCCCTCATGGGGCAGGAACCGGAGGGCCCGGTGTTCACGTTCAGGAGCGGAGGCGGCCACGGCGGCGACCATGACCTCTCCGGCACCGGAACACTGTGGCTCTGGCCATTGCCGTCGGCGGGAGACCTGCGCCTCGTGACGCAGTGGACGGCGATGGGCATCGAAGAAAGTTCCATCACCCTGGACGGGGCCGCCCTGCGCGACGCGGCCGTGGACGCCCAGGCCTACTGGCCCGACGGGACGCCCGAGTGAACGGCCTGGTCCTGACCGTTACCTTCGCGGCGATCTTCTTCTACGTCCTCCACGGCGTGGTCCGCTCTGCGGTCCGCGACGGCATCCTCCAGGCCGAGGAGAAGCGGCAGGCCGAGGAGCAGAACCAGGAAACCCGCTAGGAGGCCTGCGCCTCGGCCATCTTTGCGCGGACGTCGTCCATGTCGAGTTCCTTGATGGCGGTGATGAGCTGCTCAAGGCCGCTGGCGCTCATCGCGCCGGGCTGGGAGAAGACGAGGATGCCCTCGCGGAACGCCATCAGGGTGGGGATGGAGGTGATCCGGGCCGCCGCGGAGAGGGCTGGCTCGGCCTCTGTGTCCACCTTGGCGAAAACGATGTCGGGGTGGGCTTCTGAGGCTTTGCTGAATGTCGGGGCGAACATGCGGCAGGGGCCACACCAGGCTGCCCAGAAGTCGACCAGCACGATGTCGTTGCCGGAGATGGTGGACTCAAAGGTCTGTTGGGTGATGTCAATGGTTGCCATGCGTCCAAATTATACCCCAGGGGGTATTTTGGCAAGCATCAACGGTGACTTGCCAAATACCCCTGGGGGTATCATCATGGAAGGAGATGAAGGCCACCGCGGCGGCCTCCGCCCCCCATGAAAGGACTGTGGACATGAAGAGCATTTCCGTGGACGACCTGGCTGCCTTGGGTTCCGGCGTCCCGATCATCGATGTCCGCGAGAAGGAAGAGTACGCCGAGGCCTCCGTGCCCGGCACCAGGAACGTCCCGCTCTCCCGCTTTCAGCAGTCCATGGGCGACATCCCCGCCGGCCGGACCGTGTACATCATGTGCGCGTCCGGTGGACGGAGCTCGCGGGCGACGGCGGCGCTCACGGAGGCCGGGTATGACGCGGTCAACGTCATGGGCGGCATCACCGAGTGGTACCGCAACGGCCACCCCGTGACCTACCAGGCCGGACGCTAGGCATGTCCGCCACCGTGGCCGCGCCGTCGCCCGGAGCATCCCAGCACCGGACCGTTAACCGGCTCAAGCGGGCGCGCGGACAGCTGACCGCATTGATCGACGCGATCGAATCCGGCACGGACTGCCGGGCCGCCGTCACGCAGCTGGCGGCAGTCCGCGGTGCCCTGGACAAGGCCGGCTTCGAACTCATCTCCAGCGCCATGCGCGACTGCCTCGCCCCGGCCGTGAACACCGGAACGACGCCGCCAGCCGCGATGGCCGCCGACGTCGGCACGGGCGCCACCGGCCCCGCCGCGGCGCCGCCGACGCTCGAGGAACTCCAGGCACTTTTCCTTCGCCTTACCTGAGCCGCGGCACGGGCTTTTGCACCCCCGCGCATCCCCAATTTCCCCTGACCCCGAATCCCCTGGCACCCCCGAAAGGCCACACCATGGACATCACCACCAACGAACTGAATGCCCAGATCAACAACGGCACTGACGCCCAGATCGTCGACGTCCGCGAAACCGACGAGGTCGCCGCGGGCATGATCGCCGGCGCCCGGCACATCCCCTTGGGCGAACTGCGGTCCCGGCTTGCCGAGCTGGACAAGTCCCGCCCCGTGGTGGCCGTCTGCCGCAGCGGCCGACGCAGCGCCGCCGCCGCCGACCAGCTCGCCGCCGCGGGTTTCACCGCCTACACGATGACCGGAGGCATGCTCGACTGGTCCGCCAACGGCCTGCCGGCCGCTTAACCCCCACAGACCGCCCGGGCGGCGCCGACCCCAACCGCGCCGCCCGGGCTTCCACCTGCCACGCCACCCGTACCCGGCATGCCGGGCACGGGAGCCGGCAGGCGGACGACGTCGTCCCCGCCTCCGCAGGGCGCCGTCGGCACCACCCCGCTCCACCCTTTGCTAGACCGAAAGAGATTATGACTCCCACGAACGTCCCCACCCCCGCCGCCACTGCCCCCAAGTCCATCGACGCGGCAACGCTGAAGGCCTGGGAAGACAATCACGATGACCTGATGGTGATCGACGTCCGCGGCGGTGCCGAATTCGACTCGATGCACATCAAGGGCTCGTACCACGTGCCACTGCCCCTGCTGAGCGAGCATGCCGAGGAGTTCGCCGCCAAGATGGGCACCCGCGTGGTACTGGTCTGCCAGTCCGGCAACCGCGCGGAACAGGCCCGCAAGCACCTCGACGCGGTCGGCCTCGGCAGCGCCAGCGTCCTCTCCGGCGGCGTCCCCGCCTACGCCGCCGCCGGCGGCAACGTCGTCAAGGGCAAGAACACCTGGGCCCTGGAACGCCAGGTCCGGATGACGGCCGGTTCACTGGTGCTCGCCGGCGTCGTCGGCAGCAAGCTCCTCTCCCCCAAGCTCGGCCTGCTGGCCGGCGGGATCGGCGCGGGCCTGACCTTCTCCGCGGCGACCAACAACTGTGCCATGGGCCAGATGCTCTCCAAGATGCCGTGGAACCGCTCCGCCAACGAGCCCACTGCCCACCAGGCTCTGCAGAACCTGGGCGCCAAGTCATGATCATCACCGCGGCGGCCTTCGGCCTGATCGTCGGCGGCCTCCTCGGCCTGGTCGGCGGCGGAGGCTCCATCCTCGCCGTTCCCGCCCTGGTCTACGGCGTCGGGCTCCCGCTTTCCGCGGCGATCCCG
Source organism: Arthrobacter sp. YD4 (assembly GCF_030410515.1). Taxonomy (GTDB): domain Bacteria; phylum Actinomycetota; class Actinomycetes; order Actinomycetales; family Micrococcaceae; genus Arthrobacter. The sequence goes on from NZ_JAUHHD010000002.1 coordinate 408,776, forward strand.
ACCTCGCTGGTCGTCGTCGGCGCCTCCTCGGCCGTCGCGGTGGTGCCCCGGCTCCGCAACGTGAACTGGCGCCTGGCCGTGATCATCGGCGCCGCCGGCACCGCCACCGCCTACCTTGGCACCTACGTCAACCGGCTGCTGGACCAGAAGGTCCTGCTCCTGGCGTTCGCCGCCATCATGGTGATCGCGGGCGTCCGCATGATGATGCCGACCAAGGCTGCCGGCGGGTCCTGCGCCCTTCCCGGCGGCGGGGTGCACTGGCGCAGCTGCCTGCCCAAGGCGATCGCCACCGGCGCCGTCGTGGGATTCCTGACCGGCCTGCTGGGCGTGGGTGGCGGCTTCCTGATCGTCCCGGCCCTGACGCTGGTCCTCGGCCTGCCGATGGCGGCCACCGTGGGGACGTCGCTGGTGATCATCGTGATCAACTCGGTTGCCGGCTTCGCCGCCCACCTGGGCGACCTGCACATCGACTGGGCCGTCACGGCCGCCTTCGCCATGGCCGCCATGGCCGCGTCCCTGCTGGCCGGACGGCTCGGCACGAACATCCCGGACCGGATCCTCAAGCGCAGCTTCGGCATCCTGGTCCTGGCCGTCGCCGCCTACGTCACCGCCCAAGCCCTGCTCACCTAGCGGCGACACGGGCATCCCCCGCATCACCGGAATCGGAGCACCGAGAAAGCGCCGGACAGCAATCCGTTGTCCGGCGCTTTCTCGTGCCCCCGCCGCTGATCGTGACCCGCCCGGGGTAGGTTGGGCGCAGGAGGCGTAAATGAACGAGATTCTGATCGCGGACGGGAAGGGCCGGCTGGGCCTTCGCGGGCAATACTTCCACCTGGCCTGGGCCCCTGAGTCCGAGGTGGACGCCGACGACGCCCGTGCCTCCATCGAGGCGATGCGGAGCCTCAGCCCAACCCCGCGGCCGCTGCTGCTGGAGATTGCCGGAGTGACCCTGAGCAACCCGGCCCGGGCCGCCTTTGCCCACGCCCAGGCCGCCTCCGCCGTGGCGATGATCGGCTCCAGCGTGGTGGACACCATCATGGGGGCGGCCCTCAGCCGTCACGACCACTGCCCGCACGCCTACTTCACCTCCGAGCCGGAAGCCCTGGCCTGGCTGGACAGCCTCGCCGCCCAGCCAGCCGGCACCGCCCACTGAACCGGCCCCTCTACCGACCACTCAGCCGGCCGCCGGAAAGCTATCCCAGGCTCTCGAACACCAGCGTCGCTTGAATCCGGTCCCCGCCGGCGAGTCCCTTGCTGCCGCTGCTCGCAGTCGTGATGGTGTGCAGCCGGTAGCCCTTGGCCGCCTGGTCATTGATGGTCTTCTCGAGAGACGTCAGGTTTCCCGAGCCGGTTCCCCATAGTTTTTCCTTGAGGATGACCTGCAAAACGACATAGTGCATGACGGGCGCCTTCCGTAACGGGACAAGTGACAGCAAGCCTACAAGCCCGCCCCGGCGCCTCCCGGGAAGACCACGGTGGGTTGTTTTCGGGCACGCAAAAAGGGCGGCGGCCCGGTTTTCCCCGGGCCGCCGCCCTATTTACGCAGTGATCAGCCGGCGTTGATGGCGGACTTCTGCTGCCGTGCCGCCCAGGCGGCGTAGCTGCCGTCGAGTTCGACGACGTCGTAGCCGGCGCGGCGCAGGGCGCTGGCCGCTACGGAGTTCCGGACGCCGCTCTGGCAGTAGGAGACGATGGTGCCCTCTGCCGGGAGCTCGTCCAGGTGCCACATGACGCGGCCGCCGCTGAGCTGGTAGGAGCCGGGGATGTGGCCGGCCGCGTGCTCGGTCTTGTTGCGGACGTCCAGCACCATGGAGGCCTCGAAGCCCTCGAGTTCCTCGGGCTGGATCAGCCGCGGGACGCTGATCGGCAGGCCTTCGAGCCCGGTGACGTAGCCGGCGACCTTGTCGATGCCGACGCGGACCAGGTGGTCCCACATCTCCATCGCGGCGGCCTGGTCCGGGGCGAGCAGGACCAGCGGGGCCTTGTCCTTTTCGGGGTCGACCACCCAGGCACCGAAGCTGGCGGTGGACTTGCCGGCCGGGACGTTGACCGAACCGGTGACGGTGCCCTCGTGGACCTGGGCGTTGGCGCGGGTGTCAACGAAGATGACCTTGTCCGCGGCGAGATCCTTGGCGACGTCGGCCGTATCCAGCTTGGCCAGGGGTGCACGCTCCCCCATGACGGCGGGGCCTTCACGGTTTTCGCGCTTCATGCGGGCGAAGTAGGCGTGCGCGTCCGGCTGGCCGTCGAGGAGTTCGTTGATGAAGCCCTCCTCGTCGTTGGCCGCCAGGTACGGACCCCACCAGGCGTAGAGGCGCTCGTAGCCCACAGTGGAGGACGGGATGGCGCCAAGGGCCTTGCCGCAGGCGCTGCCGGCGCCATGGCCGGGGTGGACCTGGACGTGGTCCGGCAGGGTCAGGAACTTGTCCCGCAGGCTGGCGAAGAGCTGCTTGGCACCCTCGAAGCGGGTGTCGACGCCGCCGGCTGCCTCGTCCAGCAGGTCCGGGCGGCCCAGGTCGCCGGAGAACACGAAGTCACCGGAGAGCAGGTAACCGGGCCGGTCCGCGAACGCGCCGTCGGTGATCAGGAAGGAGAGGTGCTCCGGGGTGTGGCCCGGGGTGTGGAGGGCCTTGACAGTGATGTTGCCGAGGGTGATCTCGTCGTTGTCGTTGAGGCGCTCGGCGTCGAAGCCGTACTGCCAGTCAGCCCCGCCCTCGCCGGAGACGTACGCGGTGGCGCCGGTGGCGGCGGCCAGCTCACGGGTGCCGGAGAGGAAGTCGGCGTGGATGTGGGTCTCGGTCACGGCCACGATCTTCATCCCGTTCGCGGCAGCGAGGTCCAGGTAGACGGCATTGTCACGGCGGGGGTCAACCACCAGGGCCTCACCCTTTGCCTGGCAGCCAATGAAGTAGCTGGCCTGGGCGAGGTCTTCGTCATAGATGCGCTCGATAAGCATGGGGCTCTCTTTCGTTGGCGTCCAGGAGGAGGATCCTCCGTTGGTCTACACACAACAATAATACCCCCCGGGGTATGTTGCAAGCCTCGCCAACCCGGGGCGGGGCGCCCGAAATTACGAGCCCGGACGGCCTCCAAGAGATGGCAGGGAAAGAGATTTCGGTGGGCGGGCACAAAATGGGGGTCGAGCGCGTTGTACCTGAACCAGCAACCAGACAGCAAAGAAAAGAGCACACCCCACGTGGCAACCGACTACGACGAAGTACGCCCCGACGTCGCCGAATCCCGCAACGCTTCCCTCGAAGCCCTGAAGTCCGCCAACTCCCCCGACGCCCGCAGCGTCGTGCTGGAACTCGACGAGGCCGACACGGTCGACGGCGTCGAACTCCCCGGCGCCGACCTTTCGGGCGAGGAACTGATCGTCCAGGTGATCCCGCAGGCCTCCGACGAGTTCACCTGCTACTCCTGCTTCCTGGTCCGGCACCGGTCCCAGATCGCCCGCGAAAAGGACGGTCACGCCTACTGCACCGATTGCGAAGGCTGACGGCGGCTCACCGCCACCACAGAAGAACCGGCTAGGCGCCGCGTTCGTCGCGACGGCGGAAAGAGCCCGGCCACTCGGACCGGCGGATCCGCTTGAGTTCCTCAACAGGTGCCGGCAGGCCCCATTCGTCCCGGCCCAGCCGGGACAGGGGGCCCAGCCGGTCGATCAGCGGATGGTCACCGGCCAGGACGTCCCCGGCCACCACGGCATGGGTGACCTCCCCGAAAATCAGGACACAATCCCCCATCGGCTGCGTCGCATGCAGCCGGCACTCGAAAGCCGCGGGCGACTCGGCCACCCGCGGAACAGAGACCGTCCTGCCCGGCTCCCGGGTGAGGCCGGCGGCGTCGAACTCGCTCACGTCGGCCGGAAAATTCGTGCCGGTGGCGTTGACCTCGGCCATGAGCGAGGCGGGTGCGAAGTTCACCACGAACTCCCCGCGCTCCGTGATGTTCCGCAACGTGTCCTTCCGGCCCACCGAGGTGAACTGGAGGATGGGCGGCGTCACCGACGCCACCGTATAGAACGAATGCGGCGCGAGGTTGTCCACACCCTCCGCGGACGTGCTGGAGACCCACGCGATGGGCCGCGGCACCACCAGGGCCGTGAGCAGCCGGTAGAACTCGGCGGAGGACAGGTCCGAGGGGCTGAAATCCTTTCGCATGGGCCCAGCCTAGCGAGGCCCGCGCCGGGACCCGGGACGCGGGGCACCGGGGCGGGGTGCCGGCCCGCCGGCGCCCCCACTCCCGCTTAACGGCAGAAATCCGCCCGGGCATCGCGCCCGGACGGATTCCCACCGATCTTCCCTCTTTCGGAACCGTCAGCCGGCCGCCCCTAGCGGGCGGACCAGCCGCCGTCCATGGTGTAGCTCGCGCCGGTGACCATGCCGGCGTCGTCGGAGGACAGCCAGGCCACCAACGAGGCGACCTCCTCCGGTTCCACGAGCCGCTTCACGGACGCCTCGGTCAGCATGATCTTGGCCAGCACCTCGGACTCGGGGATGCCGTGGACCTTGGCCTGGTCCGCCACCTGCGACTCCACCAGCGGGGTCCGGACGTAGCCCGGGTTGACGCAGTTGGAGGTGACGCCGTGCGCGCCGCCCTCCAGCGCCGTGACCTTGCTCAGGCCCTCCAGGCCGTGCTTGGCCGAGACGTAGGCGCTCTTGAACGGCGAGGCCCGCAGCCCGTGGACCGAGGAGAGGTTGATGATCCGGCCGAAGTTGTTCGCATACATGTGCGGCAGCGCGGCGCGGATCAGCAGGAACGGGGCCTCCAGCATCAGGGTCAGGATCCGGCGGAAATCGACCGGATCAAAGTCCTCGATGGGGCTGATCCGCTGGATCCCGGCGTTGTTGACGAGGATGTCGCAGTCCAGGCTGAGCGACTGCAGGGCGTCCGTGTCGAACAGGTCGACGGCCCAGGCGGAGCCGCCCACCTCGTCCGCGAGGGCGGTCGCGGCGGCCTCATTGACGTCGGCCACCACCACCTTCGCGCCGCGGGCGGCCAGGGCGCGGACCGTTGCCGCGCCGATGCCGCTCGCTCCGCCGGTGACCAAGGCCTTGCGGCCGTTGAGTGAGTTTTCCATATACCCAGCCTTCCAGTTCAGAATTTGACGAGTGCTGCGGGTGCTGCTGTCCGGGTCAGCGGACGGAGGCTACTGCCAGGCCTTCACGCTCGGCGTCGGCCCGGTCCACGTCCTCCAGTGCGATGCCCTTGGTTTCCTTCAGTGTCAGCACGGTGGCCGCGGTGATGACGCATGCCGCCACGAGGTAGATGGCGGTGGGCAGCCAGGAGTTGGTGTCCTTCAGCCAGGCGGTGGCCAGCAGCGGTGCCAGCGAACCGGCGAAGATCGAGGTGACCTGGGAGCCGAGGGAGACGCCGGCGTAGCGCATCCGGGTGGGGAAGAGTTCGGCCATCAGGGCCGGCTGGCCGGCGTACATGAAGCCGTGCAGGCAGAGGCCGATGGTCACGGCCAGGACGATGACGACGGCGTTCTTGGTGTCGAACATCGGGAAGGCGAAGAACGGCCAGGTGGCGCCGGAGATGGCACCGACGAGGTACACGGGCTTGCGGCCCCAGCTGTCCACCAGGCGGCCGATCTGGGGGATGATCAGGAAGTGCACCAGGTGCGCGATCAGCAGGGCCAGCAGCAGGGACGAGGTGTCGTACTTGTCCACGGTCTTCAGGTAGACGATCGAGAAGCTGACCACCAGGTAGTACATGATGTTCTCGGCGAAGCGCAGGCCCATGGACTGCAGGATGCCCTTCGGGTACTTGCGGATGACTTCGCGGACGCCGTAGCTGGCGGCCTGCTCGGCTTCCAGCTGCGCCTTGGCCTCCAGGAAGATCGGTGCCTCGGAGACGTTCGTGCGGATGTAGTAGCCGACGAAGACGATCACGGCGGAGAGCCAGAACGCCACGCGCCAGCCCCAGCCGAGGAAGTCGGCGGCGCTCAGGGTGTTGGACATGATGAACAGCACCAGGGTGGCCAGCAGGTTGCCCACCGGCACGGCGGCCTGCGGCCAGCTGGCCCAGAATCCGCGGCCCTCGTTGGGGCTGTGCTCGGCAACCAGGAGGACGGCGCCGCCCCACTCACCGCCCAGGGCGAAGCCCTGGATGAAGCGCAGGATGACCAGCAAGGCCGGGGCGAGGTACCCGATGTCGACGAAGCCCGGGAGGCAGCCCATCAGGAAGGTGGACACGCCGATGATGACGATAGTGAGCTGCAGGGTGGGCTTGCGGCCCAGCTTGTCGCCGATCTGGCCGAAGACGATGCCGCCCAGCGGCCGGGCGACGAAGCCGACGGCGTAGGTCAGGAAGGCCTGGATGATGCCGTCCAGGTCGTTGCCCGTGGACGGGAAGAAGTACTTGCCAAAGACCAGGGTGGCTGCGGTGGCGTAGAGGAAGAATTCGTACCACTCGACGACCGTTCCCACCATGGAGGCGGCGACGATTTTCTTGAGGCCCTCGCCCTTGCGGGCGGCAGGCGGTGTTGCGGAGCGCTGTTCTACGCTCATAAGTAACTCCTAGGTGTCCACGGCGACACAGTGTGTGGTGCTTACCGTCGCGGTGCAATCAGCTGTGATGCACGGCACTGAAAATGGGCTTCATCGAGTATCGCCGCAGATTCGCCGCCGCTCAATGGCCAAAGCGGCACGATGTGTGTGCAGAATTGCAGATATGAATCTCAATCCGGACGACCTTCTGGTGCTGCTTGCCGTGTCCCGCTCGGCGAAATTTACGACGGCGGCGCAGTCCCTGGGCCTGAACCACACCACGGTCTCGCGCCGGATCGCCGCCCTGGAGAAGGCGCTGGGCGGGCGGGTCCTCTCCCGCGCCGCGGGCGGCTGGGAGCTGACGGACCTGGGAGCCGCCGCCGTGGCCGTCGCCGAGGAGGTGGAGGGCGCCGTGCGCTCCCTCGAGGAACCGGGGAAGACGCCGGACCCGGTGACCGGCGTCGTCCGGATGACCGCGACGGATGCCTTCAGCGCCTACATCGCCGCCCCGGCGGTGGCGAAGCTGCGCCGCCAGCACCCCGGGCTGAGCGTGGAAATCATCACCGTGACCCGGCGGGCACTGCAGCAGCGCTCCGGCCTGGACATCGAGGTGGTGGTGGGCGAACCGCAGGTGCACCGCGCCGAGGCCTCGCGGCTGGGCGAGTACATGCTGGGGATGTACGCCTCCCGCGATTACGTGGCCGAGCACGGAACGCCCGCTTCGCTCGCCGAACTGGAGAGCCACCCGCTGGTCTACTTTGTCGACTCGATGCTGCAGGTGGATGACCTCGATGCCCCGCGCAGGCTGGTGCCGACCATGCGCGACGGGCTCAGCTCGACCAACGTTTTCGTGCACATCGAGGCCACCCGGGCCGGCGCCGGGGTGGGGTTCCTGCCCTGCTTCGCCGCGGACCTGCACCCGGACCTGGTGCGGCTGGTGCCGGACCAGGTCGCCGAGATGCTGCCCTACTGGATGGTGCTGCGGCCCGATTCGCTCCGCCGGCCCGCGGTGGCCGCCGTCGTCCAGGCCCTCCGCGAGGGGACGGACGAGCACCACGACGCGCTGATGGGCCGCGGCACGTCCCGGACCTAAGGTTCCGCCGGGCCGGCCAGGGAGGCGGGGGCGGGGTCGTGCCGGATGGCCGCGCCGGCGGCAAAGGAGCGGACCCGGGCGTCGTCCCAGAGATGCGCCGGGACGCCGCCGCCCAGCAGGCGCCGGGCCAGGCCCGGATCCCCGCCGAGCGGCTCGTCGCTCCCGGCGATGATCATGTTGCCGTAACGCCGGCCCTTGAGCATGGCGGGGTCGGCGATGATGACGGTGTGGCGGAAGGCCGCGGCGATGGCGGACGCGTCCTCGCGGGCGTTGGTCAACGCCGGGGCGTCCCCCGAGTTGACGACGTAGACGCCGCCCGGGCCCAGGAGGCGCTTGGCATGGCCGACGAACTCGGCGGTGGTCAGTGGCCGCGGGGTCTGTGAGCCGGCGAAGACGTCCCGGATGATCAGATCCCGGGTTTCGGGTGTCAGCGCTTCGGTGACTTCGCGGGCCTCCCCCACCCGGAGCCGCAGCAGTGGGGCCTTGGGCAGGTCGAACCAGCCGCGGACGTACTCGGCCAGTTTGCCGTCCAGCTCCACCACCACCTGCCGGGCCTCCGGGTAGGCGGCATGGACGTAGCGGGCCAAAGAGCACGCCCCGCCGCCCAGGTGAAGGGCGCGCAGCCGGGGCGAGGCCGCCGTCGGCCAGCGGGACTCGACCAGCGCGGCGATCCAGCGCATGTATTCGAAGTCCAGGAACAACGGGTCTGCCAGGTCGATATGGGAGCTCATCACGCCGTTGATGCGCAGCAGCCAGCCGGTGGAGCTGTCCTGGTCCGGGACGAGTTCGCAGTCGCCGGTATCGATGGCGTAGACCCCCGCCACGGGCCCGGTTTTACCCGGCCCCCTGGCTGCGTCGGCCGCGCCGGAACCGGCCTGCCGCCCCTGCGTTTCGTCGGCCGCGGCGGCTCCGCGCCGGGCGGCCCTGCCCTTCTTGGCCATCAGCCGTCACCCCTCTCACCCATGCCCCAACCCTATCGGCCCGTTCCAGACCAGGTTCCGGGCGGCCCTTGTGATCGAAAGCAAAGTTTGCTTACTATTTGTTAGTAATCATGCTTACTATTCGGGTTCCGGTCCTGCGTCACGGCGGGTCGGGCCTCAGATCTAAGAGTGGATCTTCAAGGAAAGAGAGCGACGATGACAGAGAACCAATGGCCCCAGGACGACACCTTCGGAACGCCCGCTGACGCGCAGGACGAACTGCGCCCCCGCACCACGTTCCCATCGGCAGCAAACTCCGGCACGGAGCATGCAGGCACGGGATACCCCGCCACCGAGTACCCGGCCGCCGGCACCACCGGCGGTTACTCCGGCGGACAGGCGCCCTCCGGCACCGGCTCCTTCGACACTGACTCCTACAGCACCGACTCGTACAGCACCGGCGGAACCAGAACGTCGTCCAAGACCGACGCGGCCAAGGATGAGGCCGCTGAGGTCAAAGACCAGGCCGTTGACTCGGCCCAGAACGTCGCCGAGACCGCCAAGACCGAGGCAGCCAACGTCGCCTCCGAGGTCAAGAGCAACGCCCGCAACCTGCTGGACCAGGCCCGAACGGACCTCACCGAGCAGGCCGGCAACCAGCAGCAGAAGGCAGCCCAGGGCCTGCACTCGATCTCCAGCGAACTCCACACCATGGCCCGCGCCTCTGATCAGCCCGGCGTAGCCACCGACCTGGTCCGCCAGGCCGCCGAGCGCTCCGCCTCCGTCGCCACCTGGCTCGAGAACCGGGATCCGGGCTCGCTCCTGACCGAGGTCAAGTCCTTTGCACGCCAGCATCCCGGCGCCTTCCTGCTGGCAGCCGCCGGCGCCGGCATCCTGGCCGGACGCCTGAGCCGCAACCTCAGCGCTGGCGCCCCGGATCAGTCCGCCAACGGCTCCGCCGGCGCCGCCTCCCGCGCACCGCAGCCCGTCACCCGGGTGCCCGATGCCGGCGTCGCGGTTCCGCCGCCGCCGGTGCAGTACCCGGAAGCCACCACCGCCGCCACCGCGGACACCTACCCGCCCAACCCGTTGGAGGGCTCCGGCGCCCACGCCGGGACTTGGGCTGAGGACCCGCTGGAGGCGGATCCGTACCGCGTCGATCCCGGCGTCGACCCGGACCGTAAGGACCCGTTCGACGGCGGACGCCGATGAGCACCGAGATGCCGCTGGGCGCACACGCCCAGGCCGCGGACGCGCACGTGAAAGCGGAGACCACCTCGCTGGGTGACCTGCTCGGCGACGTCACCCGCGATCTTTCCACCCTGATGCGCCAGGAACTGGAGCTCGCAAAGGCCGAACTGAAGCAGACCACTAGCCGGGCCGGGAAGGGCAGCGGAATGCTGGCCGGAGCCGGCGTGGCGGGACACTTCGTCCTGCTGTTCCTCTCCCTGGCCCTCTGGTGGGGACTCGGGACCCTGATGGGGCTCGGATGGGCCGGCGTGATTGTCGCCGTCATCTGGGGCATCATCGGCGCGGTCCTGGCCTCCATTGGCCGCAAGGAGCTCAAGGCGATCAAGGGTCTCCCCCAGACCGCCGAGACCATCCAGGAAATTCCCCCCACTCTCAAGCCCAGCCACTAAAGCGAGGAAAGACAATGAGTCAGAACCCGGATGCCATCCGTGCCGACATCGAAGCAACCCGCGCGCGGCTCGGAACCAACGTCGACGCCGTAGCGGACAAGGTCACCCCGTCCAACATCGTCCAGCGCCAGACCGACAAGGTCAAAGACGCAGTCTTCGGAGCGAAGGAGAAAGTCATGGGAGCAGCCGACCACGCCGGCAGCAGCACCGGAGCGCACTTCAGCGATGCCGGCTCTGCTGTTTCCGACGCACCCCGCCAGGTGAAGGCCAAGACCCAGGGCAGCCCGCTCGCCGCAGGCCTCATCGCCTTCGGCGCCGGCCTCCTGGTCTCCGCCCTGATCCCGGCCAGCCAGAAGGAACGGGAGGCCGCCGATGCACTCAAGTCTGCAGCCGAGCCACTCACCACGGAACTGAGCCAGGCGGCCCAGCACGTGGCCGAGGGACTCAAGGAACCCGCCCAGGCAGCCATGGAAAACGTCAAGGCCACGGCCACCGACGCGGCCCAGAACGTCAAGGGCGAGGGCCAGACGGCCGTCGCCGACGTCAGGGACCGCGCCGCCGACGCCAAGGACAATGTCCAGCAGGCCTAGCCTGACCCGGATGGCGGGCGGCTGCCCCCGCTGACGCGGAGGCAGCCGGCCGCTGCGCTTAACCACGAAAGAAGATTCCGATGGCCAAGAACCTCACCCAGGCGCACACTGGCTCCATGGACGACGCCGAGACCGCCACCAGCAGCACCGCCAAGGCCCGCACGTCCCCGTCTCCGGAGGACGCCCGCAAGCCAGACCGCCCCACCGACGTCACCAAACCCTCTTGGAAGTACATCGCCCGTAAGACCCTGCGCGAGTTCACCAAGGACCAGTGCCCGGACCTGGCCGCCTCGCTGACCTACTACTCGGTGCTCTCCATCTTCCCCGCCCTGCTGGCGCTGGTGTCCCTGCTGGGGCTTTTCGGCGACGCGCAGAAGACCACCGGTGCGCTGCTGGACATCGTCCAGGGCTTCGCACCCGGGCAGACCGTGGACACCATCCGCCCGCTGATCCAGGAGCTGACCAGTTCCTCCGCGGCCGGCCTGACGTTCGTCATTGGCCTCCTGACTGCCATCTGGTCCGCCTCCGGCTACGTGGGCGCCTTCGGCCGCGCCATGAACCGGGTCTACGAAACGGATGAGGGCCGGCCCTTCCTGAAGCTGCGCGGCACCATGCTGGGCGTCACCGTGGTGAACCTGCTGATCGTGGTGCTACTCGCCTCGATGCTGGTCCTCAGCGGGCCGGTGGCGGAGTCTGTGGGCAACCTGATCGGCCTCGGCGGCGCGTTCCTGATGGTGTGGAACATCGCCAAGTGGCCGGTCATGCTGGTGCTGCTGATCGTCGCGATCGCGATCCTCTATTACGCCACCCCCAACGTGAAGCAGCCCAAGTTCCGCTGGTTGAGCATGGGCTCGGCGATCGCCTTGTTGGTCTTCCTGCTGGCCTCGGTGGCCTTCGGCTTCTACGTCGCCTACTCCAACAGCTACAACAAGACCTACGGCGCGATCGGCGGCGTCATCGTGGCGCTGCTCTGGCTCTGGATCCTCAACATGTCGCTGCTGTTCGGCGCCGAATTTGACGCCGAGACCGAACGCGGCCGCGAACTGCAGGCCGGGATCGAGGCCGAGGAAACCATCCAGCTGCCGCCGCGGGACACCAAGAAGAGCGACAAGCTCCAGGCCCAGGAGGAAGAAGACATCCGCCGCGGCCGGGAGCTCCGCGAGGAGCACGCCCGGGAGGCGTCGGCGGAGCACGGCGCCGGTCACGGCGCGGGCCACGGGTCTGACGGCCGCCGCGGGGACAAAAGCCCCTAGCCTCCGCTCGGGCGGGCGGTCTGTACTGAGGTGAAGCCGCACTGCTGGGGTGCCGTCCGCCTACCCGGGAGGATCCATGCCGGCAGCCGCAGCAGGCCCGCGCGCCGCCGTCGTGGCCGGTTATAACGACTCCGATTCCGCCCGGCTGGCCGTTCGCTGGGCGGCCCGGCACGCCGCCGCGACGAAGCGGAGCCTCGACGTGGTGCACGCCTGGGTCTGGCCGGTTTTCACCTCCAATCTGGGCCCGGTCGGCGGCGTCTCCGGCAGCGGGCTTCGCCACGCCGCAGAGACCATCCGCGACTCCGGAGCGGCCATTGCGCGAGCCGCCGCCCCCGGCCTGACGGTCACCGCCCGGATGCTGCCGGGGCTTCCGGCCCAGGTGCTGCAGGACGCGGCCCGGGGGGCGGCACTACTGGTGGTAGGCAGCCGGGGACTCGGTGGCGTGCTGGGCCGGATCGCCGGCTCCGTCTGCGCGGACCTCGCAGCCTCCGCGCCCTGCCCACTGATGGTGGTCAGGCGGCTCACCCTGCCGGGCCAGCCGGTGACGGCCGCCGTCGACGCCGACCCGGCACGGACCGCCGTCGTAGCCCAGGCCGCGGCCCTCGCCGCCGCAACGGGCACCGGCCTCGAGATTCTCCACGTCGCGCCGGAGCGCGGCGCCGGCCGGGCCACGGGCGGAGCCGCGCTCCTGGCGGACGCCGTGGCCGAGGCCCGGAGGCTGGCCCCGGGACTGGCCGTCACCGGAACCCTGGTTCCCGGGCGGCACGTGGGCCGGGAACTCTCCGCCGCCGCTGCGGGGGCCGACGTCCTGGTACTGGGATCCCACCGCCGCGGCACCGGGCCGGGCAATACCGTCTCCGGGGTTCTGCAGCAGGCACCCTGCAACGTCCTCATCATCCGGAAAGACCCATGCGCGCCTGGTGGGTAGGCCGGCCCGGGCCCGCGGACACCGGTCCGCTGGTGGCCGGCGAACGGCCCGACCCCGTCCCCGGCCGGGGCGAGGTACTGGTCCGGGTGCGTGTCTGCGGCGTGTGCCGGACCGACCTGCACCTGGCCGAGGGGGACCTGCCCCCGCGGCGGCCCGGCGTGGTGCCCGGGCATGAGATGGTGGGCGACGTCGTTGCGTCCGGGCCCGGGGCGGACCGGTTCCAGCCCGGCGAGCGCGTGGGGGTCGCCTGGCTCGGGGGCACCTGCCGGGTGTGCCGGTTCTGCGTCCGCGGGCAGGAGAACCTCTGCCTAACGCCCACCTTCACGGGCTGGGACCGCGACGGCGGCTACGCGGAACTGGTGACCGTGGCCCAGGATTTCGCCTACCGGCTCCCCGAATCCTTCCGGGACGAGGAGGCCGCCCCGCTGCTGTGCGCCGGGATCATCGGCTACCGGGCCCTGCTGCGGGCCGACCTTCCCGTGGGCGGCCGGCTCGGCATCTACGGCTTCGGTGCCTCCGCCCACCTTGCCGCGCAGGTGGCCCTCTACCGGGGAGCCAGCGTCTATGTGATGACCCGCTCCCCCGCGGCCCGCGCCCTGGCGTTGGAGCTGGGCGCCGTGTTCGCCGGCGACGCGGACGAGCCGCCCCCGGATCCACTCGATTCGGCCATCCTGTTCGCGCCGGTGGGAACCCTGGTGCCGCCGGCTCTGCGGGCGCTGGACCGCGGCGGCACGCTGGCCGTCGCCGGCATCCACCTCAGCGACATCCCCGCCCTGGACTACGCCGCCGAGCTCTTCCAGGAACGGCAGTTGCGCAGCGTCACCGCCAACACCCGGGCCGACGGGGAGGAGTTCCTCCGGATCGCCGCGGAGATCCCGCTCCGGCCCAGCACCACCGCCTACCCGTTCGAGGAAGCCGGCCGGGCCCTCCGGGACCTGGCCGCGGACCGGGTGACCGGCGCCGCCGTCATTCGGGTGAGGGACTGAGTTTCATACGTGGCGCACCGGGTGCCCGGCGTCAGGGCCCCGCCCGGAACTCGTGCCGCTGCCCGGCCTGCAGGAACACCTCCTGCTGCCCCACCCGGACCAGCACCGGCGCGGCGTCGCCCGGGGCGGCGGTGACGGCCAGCCGCCCCGGTTCCAGGTGCACCGCCAGCAGCTGGTCCCGGTAGCGGACCTTAAAGCCGAGCCGGCGCAGCTCGACCGGCAGCCGGGGCGTGAAGGTCAGCGCGTCGCGGGTGATCCGGAGGCCCGCGAAGCTGCGCTGGACGACGTCGATGGTTCCCGCCATCGCACCCAGGTGGATGCCCGAGCTGGTGGTGCCGCCCTGGGTGTCGTCGAGGTCGGCGTCGAGCGCCTCACGGAAGGTGGCCCAGGCCTGCTCCGGGTCCCGCTGGGCCAAAACCGAGGCGTGCGCCACCCGGCTGAGGGTGGAGCCATGCGCGGTGCGGGCCAGGTAGTAGTCCACGGTGGCGGCCAACTGCTCCGGGGTGACCGGGTAACCGAGCCGGGCCAGGAACCCGGTGAGCTGGTCCTCGCCCAGGACGTAGAAGAGCATCAGCACGTCAGCCTGCTTGGCCAGCCGGTAGCGGTTGGGACTGTCCCCCTCCGCCTCGAGGATCAGGTCCAGGCGTTCGATGTTCCGGTAGCGGCGGCGGTACCCGGCCCAGTCCAGCTCCCGGAGCTCGCCATAGCCGGCGAACTGGCTGATGATGCCCTCGCCGTGGAAGGGCACGAACATCCGCCGGCTCAGCCGCGCCCACCGGGTGATCTCCGCCGTCGTGATCCCCAGCCGGGCCTTCAGGTCCTCCATGTCAAAGCCCCTGACCGAGCGCATAATCCATTCGGCCTGGTCGAAGACCCAGGCGGCCATGACGTTGGTGTAGGCGTTGTCCGCCAGGCCCGCGTCCGGGTGCTCCGGGGGGCCGGTGTGGTACTCGTCCGGGCCCATGACGCCGCGCAGGTGGAAGCGGTCGTCCGCGGGGTCGTGCTCGGCCATCGACGCGAACAGCCGGGCCACCTCCACGATCAGTTCGGCGCCGTGCTGGGTCAGCCAGCCGCGGTCCTGGGTGGCCTCGAAGTACTGCCAAGCGTTGTAGGCCACGGCCAGCCCCACGTGCCGCTGCCGGTGGGAGTAGTCCGGCAGCCAGTGGCCCGACAGCCTGTTGTACAGCAGGCTGGGGGTCTGTTCGGTGCCGTCGCTGCCGCTCTGCCAGGGGAACAGGGCGCCGGAAAGGCCAGCCGCCCGGGCCGCGTCCCGCGCCGTCCCCAGCCGGCGCCACCGGTAGTCCAGCAACTCGCGGGCCGAGGACGGCAGCCGCGAGTTCAGCACCGGCAGGACGAAGAGCTCGTCCCAGAAGACGTGCCCCCGGTAGCCCTCCCCGTGCAGGCCGCGGGCCGGGACGCCGGCGTCCAGCTCGGCGGTGTGCAGGGTGAGGGTCTGCAGCACGTGGAAGACGTGCAGGTTGAGGATCAGCTGGGCCTGGGAGGGGGCATCCGAGTCGATGATGAACGGGGCCAGCAGCAGGGACCAGGCCCGCTCGTGGTCGGCCAGCAGCTGGTCGAAGATGCCGGCGCGGGCCAGCACCGCCTGCGCTCCCGCCAGCGGCGAGGACACCGCATGGTCCCGGGAGGTGGCCACCGCAACGGTCTTGGTGACCGTGACCGGGGCTCCCTCCCCCACGGCGGCCTCCAGGCGGTGGGCGTAGAGGCCGGCGGACTGGTGGTAGGCGGTGTTCGCCGGGCCGGAGGCCTCGGTGCGCAGGGCCAGCGCGATCCCGATCCGGCTGCGGCTGGTGCGGACCTGCACGTCGAGGCCGACGGCGCCCGGGCCGGGTGCGTTGGCGGGGTTTTCCACCGCCTGCACCCCGGTCAGGTGGCGCTGGGCGAGGCCGGCGTCCTCGGGGACGTTGGCGTTGCGCACCGCGGTGTCGCAGCCGCTGCTGATGCTGATCCGGCCGCTCCAGCCCTCCGCGCTGATAACGGTCTCCAGGGCCGCGAGGTGCGGTTCGGCCATCGACACCAGCCTCCGCTGCACCACCCGCAGCCGCCGCCCGGCGTCGTCCTCCAGCTCCGCCTCCCGGGTCAGCAGCGCGCGTTTCAGGTCCAGGGTGCGCCGTTCCCGGCGCAGCCGCAGCCCGCCCTCCGACCACCACGGCCCGTCCTCGATCCGCAGGTCCAGGTGCAGCCAGTCCGGGATGTTCACCATGTGCTCGTCCGTGGTCCGCTGGCCCTCCACCGTGCTGGTGAGCCGGTTGTACACGCCGGCCAGGTAGCTCCCAGGGTAGTGGATGGGGCCGGCGCGCTGTTCCGGGGCCGTCCCGCGGGTGGCCAGGTAGCCGTTGCCCAGGGTGGTCAGCGCTTCCCGGTGCCCCTCGTGCGCCGGGTCGAAGCCCTCGTAGACCAAGAGCCAGGGGTGGGTGATGACCAGGCCGATGTCCAGTTCGCTGACGTCCTCCACCACGATGTGCGCGCCGGCGGCCTCCAGAGCCGCGCGGTGGCCGTCCCGGTCGATGCCGACCACCAGCCCGAAGCCGCCCCGGCGTCCCGCCCGCACCCCGGCCACCGAGGCTTCGATCACCATGGCCCGGCGGGGCGGGATGTCCAGCTTCCGGACCGCCTCCAGCGGGAGGGCGGGGGCGGGTTTGCCGGGCAGGCCCCGGTGCGCGGCGGTCTGCCCGTCGGCGATCTGGTCGAAGGCGCCGTCGAGTCCGACGGCGGCGAGCAGCGGCGCCGCGTGCGGGGCGGAGGTGGCCAGCAGCACCGGGACGCGACCGGCCCGGAGCCGTTCCAGCAGGGCGACGGAGCCGGGGTAGGCCCGTGGCGGGTCGGCCGCCAGCGCCGCGGCGAAGAGCTCGTCCTGCCTGGCGCCCAGCCCCGCCGCCGTCCACTCCCCCGGCGGGTCGGCGGGGTGTCCGGCCGGCAGCGCCGCACCGCGGGAGGCCAGGAAGTCCGCCACCCCCTCGGCGGGGGTTCGGCCGTCCAGGTAAGCGGTGAAGTCGGCGGGGGTAGGCGGGCCGCGCCGGGCGGTGGCCGGCAGCCGGGGGTCACGCAGGACCTCGTCCAGCAGGATCCGCCAGGCCGCGGCGCGTTGTTCGGCGGTATCCAGCAGCACGCCGTCGAGTTCGAAGACGACGGCGTCCACCGGCGCCAGTGCTGCGGCGACTGTGGGCGAGACCGTCATGCGTTATTCGTACCAGCCTTCCCGGGCGTGCGACAGGCCCGCGTCACGGTCAGCGGTGCACCTCATCGGCACCGTCAGCGGAGGAGGGCATCGAGGGTGGTGAAGCCGTAGCCCGCCGCCCGGAGCCGCGCGATCAACTGCGGCAGGGCGTCGGCGTCGAGGGTGCTGCCGTCGTCGGGGTTGGAGCCGATGTGCATCAGGACAATCTCGCCGGGGCGCAGCCCGGCGAGGGTCCGGTCCAGCACGGTCTGGACGCTGATGCCGCCGCTGGTTCCCTTCCAGCCCAGCGTGTCCACGGTCCAGCGGACCGCGACGTAGCCCAGGGCGTTGACGGCGGCGATGGTGCGCGCGTCCCGCTCGCCAAAAGGGAACCGGAACAGCGGCCGGGCGGTCCCGCCGGCGGCGCTGATGGCGGCCTCCGCGCCGGCGAGCTGCTGGGCGATCTGGGCGTCGGTCAGGCCGGTGAAGCCGGGGTGGGTCATCGAGTGGTTGCCGATCCGGTGCCCTCCGGCCACGATCGCGGCCACCCACGCCGGATTGCCGGACGCCCACGCGCCGGTGAGGAAGAACGTCCCCCGCACACCCGTCGCGGAGAGGGTCTGCAGGATGCTGGGCAGCCCGGCGGAGTTGGCCCCGGCGTCGAAGGTCAGGGCGACCACCGGCCCGGCGCCGGGGATGACCTCGACGTCGGCGCCCCGGAGCGCGGCCGGAAACGGGTCCGCGGGCGGGGCGGGCGGTTGCGGTGGCACAGGTGCCGGTTCGGGCGGGGCGGAAGGCTGGGGTGCCGGTGGCGCGGGAGGTACGGGCGGCGCGGGTGGCTCCGCGGCGGGCGGCGCCGGTACGCCCGGCTCAGGCGCGGACGACGACGCGGCCGGCGACGGGGTCGCCGTCGTCGTGGCTGCGGAGGGCGACGACGAGGACGACGGCGGCACGGACAGTGTGGCCGGGGATCCGCCCTGCGGGCCCGAACCCCGCGGCCCCGAGGCCAGCAGCACCGCTCCGGCCACCGCGGCCGCCACGAGCAGGACGGCGAGCACCGCCGCCAGGAGCCGGCGCTGACCGCCGGCGGGGATCGACCACATGCCCCACCGTGACCCCGGATCCGCTGCCCGGGATAGGGCTCAAAGACCCCTCCAACGGCCCCGGAAACCCGCCGTCCCCGGGCAGTAGGATGCTGGAAGAGGCACATCCCGGAATCGGCGCTGAGGCAAGGCAGGACCCCCGTGAAAACTCTCTTCCGGTACCCGCTGGTGGCAGGCACCCTGGCCGTCCTGCTGGCCGTGATCCTGCTGCTGGTGTCCGGCCAGGAGGGCATCGCCCGCTGGACTGCCAGCCTCTACGCCCTGGCCGTCGCCGCGTACCTGGCGGTGGGCATGGTCCGCCGGCTGATGGGCGGCACCTGGGGCATCGACATTCTGGCCGTGACCGCGATCGTCAGCACCGTGCTGGTGGGCGAGTTCGTCGCCTCCATGATCATTGTGCTGATGATGGCCGGCGGCACGGCGCTGGAGGACTTCGCGGCGGGCCGGGCCAAGGCGGAACTGACCGCGCTCCTCGAACGCGTCCCGCAAACGGCGCACCGCGAGCGCGCCGGTGTGGCGGCGGACGGCACCCACGGTGACGGCAGCCTGGCCGACGGCCAGCACGAGGATGTGGCCGCCACCGACGTACGGATCGGCGACATCCTGCTGGTCCGCCCCGGCGAGGTGGTGCCTCTGGACGGGGTCCTGCTTTCCGACTCCGGCACCTTCGACGAATCGTCCCTCACCGGAGAGAGCCTGCCCGTTGAACGGGCGGCCGGGGAGAACCTGATGAGCGGGTCGCTGAACGGGGAGGCGGCAGTCCGGATGCGGGTCACGGCCCGGATGGAGGACTCCCAGTACAGCCGGATCGTGGCCCTGGTCCGGGAAGCCGCGGAAAGCAAGGCGCCGATGGTCCGGCTGGCCGACCGCTACGCCGTCCCCTTCACGGGCCTGGCGTACGTGCTGGGCGCCGTCGGCTGGATCATCAGCGGCAGCCCCGCCCGCTTCGCCGAGGTGTTGGTGGTGGCCACGCCCTGCCCGCTGCTGATCGCCGCGCCGGTGGCCTTCCTGGGCGGGATGAGCCGCGCCGCCCGCGGCGGGATCATCGTCAAGTACGCCGGGGTGCTGGAGCTGCTGGGCCGGATCCGCACCGCCGCGTTCGACAAGACCGGCACCCTGACCTACGGCCGGCCGGCGCTGGTGGAAATCCGCACCACGGGCACCCTGGACGAGGACGAGGTGCTGCGCCTGGCCGCGTCCGCGGAGCAGTACTCCTCCCACGTGCTCGCCGCCTCCGTGATGGACGCCGCGAGGGCCCGGGTGCTGGGCTTCCACAGCGCCTCCGAGGCCACCGAGTACGCCACGCACGGCGTCCGGGCCCGGCTGGACGGGCGGGACGTGGTGGTGGGGAAACCGAATTTTGTGGCCGAAGCGGCCGAGGGCGTGGTGGAGACGGATCTGGTGTCCGGGCAGCTGGGCATCTATGTGGGGGTGGACGGAAAATTCGTCGGCTGCCTGGTGATGAGCGACCCACTCCGGGACGAGGCGCGCCGCACCCTGGGCGAGCTCCAGCACCTGGGTGTCACGCAGACCGTGATGCTCACCGGCGACGCCCTGGCCACCGCCGAGCACATCGCGGACGCGGCCGGCCTCACGGACGTCCGGGCCGAGTGTCTGCCCCCGGACAAGGTGGAAGCGGTGCGGTCCCTGCCGCTGCGGCCGGTGATGATGGTGGGCGACGGCGTCAACGACGCCCCCGTCCTCGCCGTCGCCGACGTCGGGATCGCGATGGGCGCGCGGGGTTCGACGGCGGCTGGCGAGTCGGCCGACGTGGTGATCATCCTGGATGACCTGTCCAAGGTGGCCTCGGCAGTACGGATCGGCCAGCGCACCGTGAAAGTGGCGCTGCAGAGCATTTGGATCGGCATCGCGATGAGCGTGGCCCTGATGGTGGCGGCCGCCGCGGGCTACGTCCCGGCGATCGCCGGTGCCCTGTCCCAGGAGGTGGTGGACCTCGCCACCATCCTGAACGCGCTCCGGGCGCTGAGTGCGGGCGGCACGGGCACGGGCCGGAACCCGGCACCGGGGACGGGCACGGGGACGAAGGGACCGTAGAAAGCGCCGGTTATCAGGCGATGGGCTGCGAGGCGGCCCAGGAGGCGAGGAGGCTCAGCCGTTCCGCTGAGGGTGACCCGGGTTCGGCCGAGTAGACAAGGAGCACGTGGCCGGGATCGGCCGTGACGGCGAGCTCCTCGTAGGCCAGGGTGAGCTCCCCGACCACCGGGTGCGTAAAGCGTTTGGTCCCCGACCCGTGGGTGCGCACGTCATGGGCCCCCCAGAGCCGGCGGAAGACGTCGCTTCGGGTGGACAACTCGCCGACGAGGTCCTGGAGGAGCTTGTTGTGCGGGTCCCGGCCGGCTTCCGCCCGCATGATCGCCACGCACATGTCGGCGAAGAGGTCCCAATCGGGATAGAAGTCCCTGGAGGCCGGGTCCAGGAATTGGAAGCGGGCGAGGTTGGGTGTGCGTCCGCCGTCGCCAATCACGGGCGAGTAGAAAGCACGGCCCAGATCGTTGGTGGCCACCATGTCCTGGTGCGCGTTCCGGACAAAGGCGGGACCGTCGGTGATGGAACGAAGTGCCCATTGGAGGCTCGGGCGCAGGGCGGTATTCCGGGTGATGCCGCGGCGCCGCGAACGGCCCGAGGTGGGAATCCCGTCGGCGGCCCGGGCCAGGTCAAATAGATGGGCCCTTTCCGTGTCGTTCAGCTGCAGGGCCTCGGAGATGGCGTCCAGCACCGAGGCGGAGGCCCCTGCGATGGTTCCGCGTTCGAGCTTGGAGTAGTACTCCACGCTGACGCCTGCGAGCATGGCCACCTCCGAGCGGCGCAGTCCCTTGACCCGCCGGTTCGGACCGGAGGGTATCCCGGCGAGCTCGGGGGTGAGTTTGGCCCGACGTGACATGAGGTACTCGCGCACCTCGGCTCGATTGTCCATGTTTATGACGATACGACGATCCCCGCGGCGGAGGGATGCCCTGCCCGTACACCTCTTGACAGGGACTTCTTCGGCCTGCCGATAAGGGTTTTGCTGAATACATGACTGATTCCTCCACCCTCAACCAGACGGGCCGCCATGGCCGGTGGTTGGCGGCGCTGTTGCTGGTGCTGACGGTCTTTGGACCCATCTCCATGGACCTCTATCTTCCGGCTCTCCCTGCCCTGACCGCCGAGCTTGGCGTGAAGACGTCCACGGCACAGCTGACGGTCACCGCGTGCCTGTTGGGGCTGGCGGCGGGGCAGCTGGTCGCAGGCCCGCTCTCTGACCGCTTTGGCAGGCGAAAGCCGCTCCTGATCGGGGTGACCGCGTACGTCGTCGTGTCAGCACTGTGTGCGATGAGCCCCTCCATTGAGGTGCTGGTGCTCGCCCGGCTGGTCCAGGGCGTGGCCGGCGGCGTAGGGATCGTGATCGCCCAGGCGGCGGGCCGCGATGTGTACGACGGCGGCCGCTTGATCCGCTTTTACGGCCGGCTGACCGTTATCGGCGGCTTTGCGGCCATCGTGGGACCCTTGGTGGGCGGTGCGCTCTCCGCGGTGATGGACTGGCGGGGACTGTTCCAGGTCCTTGCGGTCATTGGCGCGGCGATTCTGGCCTGGGTCGTCGTCGGGTTTGGCGAGACGCTGCCCGCGGGGTCGCGCACCCCGGGCGGGTTCGGCCAGGTGGGCCGCGATATGCGGGTTTTGTTCCGGGACCGCGGGTTCGTCGGCGCTGTCGTGGTTCAAGGGTTTGTCTATGCGGCGCTGTTTGCCTATCTCAGCGGCGCCACCTACGTCCTGCAGGGCGTCTACGGCCTCTCGCCTCAGCAATACGCCATGGCCTTCGGCCTGAATTCTGCGGGGTTCATGGCTTTCGGTTACCTCGCCGGCCGGTCCAGCGAACGGTGGAGCATCACCGGGACCCTCATGGTCGGCCTGGCCATGTGCGCGGCCGGAGCCGGGGGAATCCTGACCGCCGGTATCACCCACCTGCCCTTGCCCGCGGTGATGGTCTCCCTACTTCTCCTGGTGAGCGGGACCGCGGTCACCAGCCCGCCCTCGACCACCATCGCACTGGCCGGCTATCCGACCATCGCCGGCGCCGCCTCCTCCTTCCTCGGCGCCGCACGCTTCGCTCTCGGTGGAGTCGCCGCCCCGCTGGTCGGACTCGCCGGATCACTCAGCATCCTCCCGCTGGGCCTGGTGACCGCCGCCGCGATCACCCTGGCAGCCGCGACCGCCCTGGTCCTGCTGCCGCGGTCGTCCCGCCCGGCACCGGCGGCAGGACCTTCCCCGGAAACACCCGTTCCAGAGCACTCCCATCACTGAAAGGAAACACCATGCACGGCAGCGAATTTAGCCAAATCTTCCCGCTGGGCCAGAAGAACGACGCGTATGCGCAGTACTTCACCGGCCAGAGTTATCTGGCGCCCCTCGCCTCGGGCCCGGTCCCCGTCAGCAACGTCTCTTTCGAGCCGGGGTGCCGCAACAACTGGCACATCCACCACGGCACGGACGGAGGAGGCGACCAGATCCTCCTCTGCACCGCAGGCAGCGGCTGGTACCAGGCCGACGGCGAGGCCCCCGTCAGCCTGGAACCGGGAACAGTCATCCACGTGCCCGCAGGCACCAAACACTGGCACGGAGCGAAGGCGGACTCGTGGTTCTCCCACGTCGCTTTCATCACCCCGGGCAATGACCTCAGCAACGAATGGCTCGAGCCGGTCACCGACGAGGTGTACGGCGGGCTGTCCCAGAACGGAGAAACAGAATGACCATTGTGAACGAAACGCTGACCCTGTCGAACGGCGTCGAGGTCCCCACCCTGGGGCTGGGCACGTGGTTCATCGACGATGACAAGGCCGCCGAGGCCGTGCGCCAGGCCATCGCGATCGGATACCGCAACATCGACACCGCCCAGGCCTACGGAAACGAGCGCGGCGTCGGCGACGGCCTCCGCACCTCAGGGGTGGCGCGGAACGAACTCTTCGTTTCCACCAAACTCGCCGCCGAGATCAAGGACTACGCCGGCGCCGTCGCCGCCATCGACCGGTCACTGGAGCAGCTGGGTCTTGAATACGTCGACCTCATGCTGATCCACGCCCCGCAGCCCTGGGATGATTTCCGTGGCGGCGACTACTCCGAGGGCAACCTTGCCGCCTGGCGGGCCCTGGAGGAAGCCCACCGGGCAGGGAAAATCCGCGCGATCGGAGTCTCGAACTTCCTACAGGCCGATCTGGAGAACCTCCTCGACCACGGAACCGTCGCTCCGCACGTCAACCAGATCCTCGTGCACGCGGGAAATACCCCCACCGATCTGATCGACTACTGCCAGTCGCGAGGCATCGCGGTGGAGGCCTATTCCCCGATCGCCCACGGCCAGGTCCTGAACAACCGGCAGATCGCGGCGATCGCCGAGAAATACGGGGCGAGCGTGCCGCAGCTATGCATCCGCTACACGCTGCAGCTGGGCGCCGTGTCACTGCCCAAGACCGCTAACCCGGCCCACATGCGGTCGAACGCCGAACTCACCTTCACAATCTCGGACGAGGACATGGAAAGCCTCCGCACCCTCGATGAAAAGAACTACGGCGAGCACGCCGCGTTCCCCGTTTACTCCGGAAAGTAGAGGAGACCCACAATGCCTGAAAAAGTAACGGCCGGCCGGGACACGCTCGGTGATTTCGCCCCGACGTTCGCCGCGCTCAACGACGACGTCCTCTTCGGTCAGGTCTGGGCCCGCGAAGAACAACTCTCCCCGCGGATCCGCAGCATCGTCACCGTGACGGCCCTGATGTCGAGCGGAGTGCTGGACAGCTCGCTCCAGCACCACATCGGCCGGGCCAAGGCGAACGGCGTCACGGCCGACGAGATGGCCGAGGTGCTGACCCACGCGGCCTTCTACGCCGGGTGGCCCAAGGCCTGGGCCGCGTTCCGCATGGCAACTGACATTTATGGCGGCGGTGGCCCGCGGTAGGCCGGTCCGGGCCTGACGCTCCTCACCCGCCCGCTGGCCGCCGCTCCGCCTCGGCGATCAGCGGGACGGTCCTGAGGTAGCTGTCCGGGTTCAGCGAAATCGAGTCGATGCCCTCCCCCACCAGGAACTGCGCGAACTCCGGGTGGTTGCTGGGGCCTTGACCGCAGATGCCGATCTTGATCCCGGCCACGTGCGCCTGGCGGATCGCCTCGCTGATCATCGCCATCACCGCCTCATCCCGCTCGTCGAAGAGCGCCGCCAGCCGCCCCGAGTCCCGGTCCACCCCGAGGACCAACTGGGTCAGGTCGTTCGAGCCGATGGAGAACCCGTCGAAGCGGGCGGCGAACTTCCCGGCGAGCACCACGTTGGCCGGGATTTCGCACATCATGTACACCTGCAGCCCGTTCTCCCCGCGGACCAGGCCGTTCTCCGCCATCACCGCCAGCACTTTGTCCGCCTCCTGCGGGGTGCGACAGAACGGCACCATGACGATCACGTTGCCGAAGCCCAGCCGCTCCCGGACCCGTTTCAGCGCACGGCATTCGAGGGCGAACCCCTCGCGGTAGCGCTCGTCGTAGTAGCGGGAGGCGCCGCGGAAGCCCAGCATCGGGTTCTCCTCCGCCTCCTCAAAGGCCGTCCCGCCCACCAGGTGCGCGTATTCGTTGGTCTTGAAGTCGCTGAGCCGCACGATCACCGGCCGGGGATGGTACGGCGCGGCGATCTTGGCGATGCCGAGGGCCAGGACGTCCACGAAGTAGTCCCGCGGATCCGCATACCCGCGGGTCAGCTCCCGGATCTGCGCGGCCTCGCCAGGGTCCGTGACCCGCTCCGGGTGGACCAGCGCCATCGGGTGGACCCGGATCAGGGAGCTGATGATGAACTCCATCCGGGCCAGTCCCACACCGTCCGCGGGCAGCCGCCACCATTGGAACGCGGCGGCTGGGCTGGCGATGTTGACCATGATCCGGGTCCGGGTCTCCGGCAGTTCGCCCAGGTCCACGTCCTCGGTCTCGAACGCCAGGCTGCCGGCGTAGACGCGCCCCTGGTCCCCCTCCGCGCAGGACAGCGTGACGGACTGGCCCTCCTGGAGCACCGCCGTCGCGTTCCCGGTGCCGACGACGGCGGGCACGCCCAGTTCCCGGCTCACGATGGCGGCGTGGCTGGTGGGTCCGCCGTGGTCGGTGACGATCCCGGCGGCCCGCTTCATGATCGGCACCCAGTCCGGGTCCGTCATCTCGGTGACCAGGATGGCGCCGTCGCGGAATCCCTCGATGTCCGCGGCGCTGCGGATCACACAGGCGGTGCCCTGCGCGATCGAATCGCCGATCGCCGCCCCGGCGGCCAGGACCCGCCCGGTTTCCAGCAACCGGTGCACGGTGAACCGGGACCCGCCCTTGCGCGACTGGACGGTCTCAGGCCGGGCCTGGACCATGAACAGCTCACCGGTTTCCCCGTCCCGGGCCCATTCCATGTCCATCGGCCGGCCGTAGTGCTCCTCGACGGTCACCGCCCAGCGGCCGAGCGTGAGGATCTCCTCATCGGTCAGGACAAAGGCGCGGCGTTCCGCCTCGGACGTGTCCACGGTGCGGGTGCGGGCGTGGCCGCCACGGCTGTAGACCATCTTGCGTTCCTTGGCGCCGAGGGTCTTCTCGATGATCGGGCGGATGCCGGCGGCCGCGGACGCCTCCCCCAGCAGCGGCTTGAAGACCAGGTACTTGTCCGGGTTGATGCTGCCCTGCACCACCGTTTCCCCGAGGCCCCAGGCGGCGCTGATCACGGCTGCGCGGGGGAAGCCGGAGTCCGTGTCGATCGAGAACATCACCCCGGAGGCGCCGATGTCCGAGCGCACCATCCGCTGCACGCCGATGGAGAGGGCGACGTCGAGGTGGTCGAAGCCTTTCACCTCGCGGTAGCTGATGGCCCGGTCAGTGAACAGGGAGGCGTAGCAACGGCGGCAGGCGTCCAGCAGTTCCCGCTCCCCGGCGACATTGAGAAACGTCTCCTGCTGGCCGGCGAAGCTGGCGTCCGGCAGGTCCTCCGCCGTGGCGCTGGAGCGGACCGCCACGGAGAGCCGGTCCGTCCCGGAGCGGCGGCCCAGCTCCCGGTAATGGTCGCGCAGGGCCTCGGCCAGGTCCGGCGGGAATTCACCGCCGAGGAAGAGTTCGCGGATGGCCTCGCCGGTCTCGCGCAGCGTGGCCGTCCCGGCGCGGAAGGCGTCCAGGCGTTCCCGCATCCCGGATTCGATGCCGTTGGCGTCGATGAAGAGCCGGTAGGCCTCCGCCGTGGTGGCGAAGCCGTCCGGCACCCGCACGCCGCGGGTCTTCAGCGCCCCGATCAGCTCACCCAGGGACGCGTTCTTGCCTCCCACCCGGGGCACATCGGCCATGCCGATCTCCTCAAACCACAACACGTGTCCGGGCATGCGGTCGCTCCTCGGTGGTAGTCCGTCGATGCTCCGATCCTGCTGTGGGCGGCCCCGCGGGGTCAGAGTCTTTGGGCCCCCCGGACGCCGGCCCGGCGGTGCCGGAACTCGCGGTGCCGGAACGCCTTGTACGCCCAGTCCGCCAGCAGCACCGCGGGGATGGCGGCGAGCGCGACGGCCAGGCCGCCCGGCGTCGGCGGCGCCTGGCCCAGCAGATCCGCCACAGGGCCCAGGAAGAGGAAAACGGTGAGCAGCCCCAGCTCCGCGAGCACCGCCCACAGCAGCAGCCGGTTGCTGGCCCAGCCCAGCCGCCACGGCGGGACGGTGGCGCTGCGGCAGGCGAAGGCATTGGCCAGCTGACCGAGCACCACGGTGGTGAAGGCGGCACCGGAGGCGGCCATCAACGCGTCCGACGGCGGCAGCACGGCCCCCGGCGTCCAGGGGCTCCACCCGGCGCCGAGGAGCACCGCCGTGTAGGCGGCCATCTCCAGCACCGCCTCCACCGGGCCGAGCAGCCCGAACACCCGGACCATCAGCGCCCGGTCCATCAGGTGCCGCCGCTCCGGTGGCCGCTTCAGGGCGCCCTTGCTGGGGGCCTCACTTCCCAGGGCCAGGGCGGGCAGCAGGTCGGTGCCGATATCCAGGGCCAGGATCTGCAGGACACTCAGCGCCAAAGGGAACCGGCCGCCGGACAGCGCCCAGAAGACGAACGGCGTCAGCTCCGCGACGTTGTCGGTCAGGTGATAGGTCAGGAAGCGGCGGATGTTGGCGTAGGTGGCGCGGCCCTGTTCGACGGCGGCGATGATGGTGGCGAAGTCGTCGTCGAGGAGCACCAGGTCCGCGGCCTCGCGGGCGACGTCGGTGCCGCTGAGTCCCATCGCGACGCCGATGTCCGCCTGCTGCAGGGCGGGCCCGTCGTTGACGCCGTCGCCGGTCATGGCCAGGACGTGGCCGCGGCGCTGCAGCAGCCGGGCGACGCGGAGCTTCTGCTCGGGTGAGACGCGGCTGACCACGACGCCGTCGCGGTCCAGGAGGGCGGCGAGCACCTCGTCATCCTCCGGGAGGGTGTGGCCCTCCAGCACCAGTTCCGGGGAGCCGATCAGCCCGGTCTCCCGCGCGATGGCGGCGGCGGTGAAGGCGTGGTCGCCGGTGACCATGGCCACCTTGATGCCGGCCTCGCGGGCGGCCTGCAGGGACACGCGGACCTCCGCCCGGGGCGGGTCGTGCAGGCCGATCAGGCCCAGCAGCTCCAGGTCCTGCTCCAGCTCATCGGCGGTGGCGCCGTCGGGGGCGGGGCCGGGCAGCCGCCGCTCGGCCACGGCGAGGACCCGCAGTCCGCGGGAGGCCATCCGGTCCACCAGTTCCCGGGATGCGCCGTTGCCGCCGCGGCAGACGGGCAGGACGGACTCGGGCGCGCCCTTGACGTAGAGGGTGGTCCCGGCGAGCGCGGACTCGCGCAGCCGGCGGGGGTCGAAAGCGAAGCGCCGGTCCGGCGTCGGCGTCGCGTCGTTGCCCGCGCCGCCGCCATCCGTTTCTTCGGCCGTCAGAGCAATCCCATTGCCCGTCAGCCGGGTGACAAGGGCGTCGATGGCCGCCTCCATCGGGTCCCCCTCGGCGATCCACCGGCCCTCGTGAAGGACGGCCCGGCCGACGGAGGCCGCCCGCGCGGCGGTGCCAAGACGCCACGCGGCCCGGAGGGCGTCCCCGGCGGGGGCGGCTCCGCCGGCGCTGACGTGGGCCTCGGGTTCGTAGCCCTGACCGGCGATGTCCAGGGTCCCGGCGGGGGTCCAGACCTCCACCGCGTTCATCCGGTTCTGGGTGAGGGTGCCGGTCTTGTCGGTGCAGATGAAGGTGGTGGAGCCGAGTGTCTCGACGGCCTGCAGGTTCCGGACCAGGGCGTTGCGGCCGGCCATCCGCTGCGCCCCGATGGCCAGGGAGAGGGTGACCGTGGGCAGGAGGCCCTCGGGGACCAGTGCCACGGCGACGCCGATCGCGAAGAGGAAGGCATCCCGCCAGGAGATCCCCACCAGCAGGGACAGCAGGAAGAACAGCGCCCCGATCCCCAGCGCCACGGTGGCCACGATCCGGACAATGCGCTGCAGCTCCCGGGCCAGCGGGCTCGGCGGCGGTTCGACGCGGCCGGTCAGGGAGGCGATCTCGGCCAGCCGGGTGGTGGCCCCGGTGCCCTCCACCAGCCCCTCGGCGGAGCCGACCACCAGGAACGTGCCGCCGTAAAGCACCTCCCCGGCGGCGCGGGGCACCGGTTCGCTTTCACCGGTGAGCATGGACTCATCCACCGAGCAGCCCGCGGCCAGGATGAGGCGCAGGTCCGCGGGGACACGGTCGCCGGCCACCAGCACGACGGCGTCGCCGGGGACCAGTTCCGTGGTGTGCACCTTGACCACCCGGCCGTCCCGCCGCACCGAGACCATGGCTGGCAGCAGCTCGCGCAGTTTCGCCGCGGCATGCTGGGCCCGTTCCTGCTGGATGTAGGCGAAGACGCCGTTGACCAAAATCACCACCACGATCGCGATGGCCAGCTGCGGCATCCCGGCGATGAAGGCCAGGACGGCCGCCGCCCACAGCATGACGGCAAAGAAGTGCGTCAGTTCTGCCAGCAGCCGCCGCCACCCCGGCACGGCCCGGCCTCCGGCAGCCGGTTGGGGCCGGTGCGCTCCAGCCGCCGGGCCGCCTCCGCCGAGGTCAGGCCCGTCATCGGCAGCACCGTGTTCCGGCTCCGCACCGGCGTGTCATGGATTCGACGATCCGCCCGCGCGCCTTCCGCGGGTTAGGGCCGAAAGTCCCCGGCGTGCGGCTGTTCCGGAGGGGGCTGGAGGCCCCGGCTGCGGCGTCGGCCGCCTAGCTGCCGGTGGCCGCCGGCGGTGCCTGCCGGCCCAGGGAGCGCAGGTACGCCGCGAAGCCCTGCGGTGCCCGCGCCTGCGTCCGCCCGGAGGTCAGCACCCGGACGCTGTCGGTGGCCAGGACCGTGAACGCCAGGCTGCGCAGGCCCTGGACCAGGGTGCGGTCCTCGTGCGATTGCTGCTTGGGGAAGCCGCCGGCGGCGAGGTAGGCGGAGGCCCGGACGCCGAAGTTGGCCCCGTAGATGTGCGGGTGGTTCTCCTCGAACGGGTGCCGCTCCAGCCAGCGGCGCAGCAGGTCCGGGTCCATGCCCACCGGGTCCGGTTCCACCGACCCCAGGACGGCGTCCGCCCCCGCGTCGGCGAACTCCAGTTGCCGGACCAACCAGTGCGGCGGGACCCGGGAGTCGGCGTCGGTATTCGCCAGCCAGGTCTTTCCGCGCCAGGGCACAGGGGTGGAGCGCTGGCCCGGATGCCGGCGCGGACGGCCCAGCACGGCGGTGCGGATGCCCGCCGCCCGGCTGGCCCCGGCGCTGCGGAGCCCGACGGTGAGGATCTGGAAGCGGGGGTCGGCCTCGACGTAGCGTCCGGCGATCTCCGCGGAACCGTCGGTACAGGAGTCCAGCACCACCATTACCAGGACAACCACCTCCGGGCGGGCGCGGGCCAGCTGGTCCGCGGCGGCCTGCACGGCGGACAGCGCGCGGTCCAGGTGCTGGTCCTCGTTGTGGACGGGAAGGACGACGGCGACCGTGTCGATCGCGGGGCGCCGGCGGGCGGTCATGGCGACGGTCATGGCTGCCGCTCCGGCGCCCGGAGGATTTCCAGCACGAAGTCGCGTTCCCGGTAGAGCCCGGCCCCGGCCCAGCGGAGCCGGTCGCGGGCCATGGCATGGACCGTGTCACCGTCCAGGACCCAGCCGTCCAGCGGATGCCGCCAGTGGCAGAGGACCAGGGTGCCCCCGGGCAGCAGCGAGGCTTCGACCCGCCGGAACAGCTCGTCAAGCTCCTCCGGGGAGAGGTAGTAGCCCACCTCGGAGACGACGATCAGGTCGAACCCGCCGTCGGGCCAGCCGTGCGGGACGGTGAGGTGACGGGTCTGCGCGGCGGGCAGGTGCTCCAGCCGTTCGGCGGCGCGGGCCAGGGCGGTGTTGCTGGCGTCGACGGCCAGGAAGGTTCCGCAGCGTTCGGCCAGTTCAACGCTCAGCGTCCCGATCGAGCAGCCGATCTCCAACCCGGCCTCGTAGTTCTGCTCCGGAAGCGTGGCAAGGGTCAGGGCGCGTTTGCGCTGTTCGTACCAGGTGCCGGTGTAGCCCCAGGGGTCCTCGTCGCGGCCGTGGACCGCGTCGAAGAGCCGCTCGGCGTCGGCGGCGGCGTAGCCGGCGGCTGCGCCGTGGGAGCCGGCATCGCGGGCGGCCGTGTCTATGGCTGTGTCCCCGGCGGTGTCCCCGGCGGCATCCCCGGCGGCGGGTGGCCGGGGCTGGTGCCAGGCGAAGGTTTCCCAGTGCCGCTCGAAGTGGGCCAGGAAGCCCGCCGGCAGCAGCACCTCGTCCCCGGGCTGCTCCGAGAGCGGGGCCACCTGGGAGGTGTGGGCGGCCATCGCCCGGGCCTTGGCCTGCTGGTCCTCCGGCCGCAGCGGGAACCGTTGCCAGTCCTGCCAGGCCGCGTCCTCCGGGGCGGCCCAGAGCCAGTACCAGATGGGAAATTCCAGCAGGCCGTAGCCGTGCCCGGCGGCTGTTTCCGCGGCGGCCAGGCCCAGGGTGTCGTGGTCGGTGTGGCCGTCGTGCCGGTAGGGCGCCACGAGCACAATCCGCTCGGCAGGCTTCCCGGTGTCCGCTGCCGCCTCCCGGATGGCCGCCGCGATCTCTGCCCGGTGCTCGGCGAGCCGGCCGTCGGGCAGTCCCAGGTAGCGGCGCCGGGGTCCGCCCAGCAGATGTCCCAGGGCGCCGTCGAATTCGCTGAGCCGCACCTCGGCCAGCCGTTCGGGCGTCACCGTGGGCGAATCCGGGTGCGAGGCCTCGCCGGCGGTGCAGAGCAGCACCCGCACGTCCGCGCCCAGGGCGTGCAGCCGGGCCATGAGGCCGCCGGCGCCAAGGGTTTCGTCGTCGGGGTGGGCGGCCAGCACCAGGAACGCGGTGGCGGCGAGCTCGCCGTCGTTCAGCGGCAGCTCGGGCAGCGCCGCGGCGCCGGATCGGGCCCAGGCGCTTTCCGGGGTGCCGGCGTCCTGGTGCGTGAAGCTCACCATGGCTCGTCACCCTCGAAGCCCATGAAGACCAATGAGCCCAGCTGCGCGTCGTCGCGCATGGCGTGGTGCTGCCGGATGTACAGCGCGAGGTCGGCCATGCGCTTGCCGTAGGCGGCGTCGAAGACCAGCGGTCCGGGCCCCAGGTTCTGGCTGACCAGGGCCTGGATGCGTTCGACGGCGCTGGCGACGGCTCCGCGGACGCGCAGCGCCTCGGGCCAGGCGCCGCTTCCGGAGAGGTCACCGGCGTCGATCCGGTCCGCGGTGCGGGCCAGGTAGGCGGTGAGCCCGGCCAGGGTGCGGTCGATCTCGCCCAGGTGCGCGAGGGCCACTTGGTCGGGGGCCCGGCCGCGGTCCTCTGCGGCTTTTAGGGCGTCCCGGTAGCTGCGGGCCACGGCCACGGCGCCGCC
This sequence comes from Arthrobacter sp. YD4, assembly GCF_030410515.1. Classification (GTDB taxonomy): domain Bacteria; phylum Actinomycetota; class Actinomycetes; order Actinomycetales; family Micrococcaceae; genus Arthrobacter. The sequence goes on from NZ_JAUHHD010000002.1 coordinate 440,839, forward strand.
CAGCCAGCAGGCCGCCACGCCGATGCCGCCCCAGGCGAAGCCGGGGCGGCGGTAGTACCAGCCCTCGCCGCCGAGCGGGGTGGCGGGGACGGCGTCGAATTTCACTGTGCCGCTGGGAACTTCCCGCAGCCCCAGGCTGGTCCAGCCGGGGTCGGCGACGCTCACGCCGTCAGCGTGGAGGTCGACGGCGAACGCGGCGCGGCCGCCGCCAGGCAGGTGCGCGGTCAGCACGGCCCGGTCCAGCTGCCCGGCCAGCGAGCACCAGGGCTTGGCGCCGGTCAGCAGAGTCCGGCCGCCCTCTTCAGCGGCGGTGAGGCTGAGGCCGGGTGCCTCCGCGGCGAAGACACCCCAGGTGCCCTCGAGGTCCGTGGAGGCGCCGGCCTCCCCCGCGTCCCTGGCCTGCTGCAGGATCGCGGCCGCGTCCAGGTGCGGTTCCAGGATGCGGCCGGCCGCGACGTCGACGGCGGTGACGGACGCGAGCAGTTCCCAGAGGAACGCGGTGCGGCCGGTGCCGGGCGCCGGCGCCCATGATCCGGCGTCCGCGGCGAGGGACAGCAGGGCGGGAACGTCCCCGACGGCGGCCGCGACGGCGGCCAGGAACGGATCCAGCCCGGCGAGCGCGTCCGGTCCGGAGCTGATCCGCACGGCCTTGGGCGGGCGGGGGTCCTGGGTCGCGTTCATGGGTCCTTTACGGTTCGTGGCTGGCTCCGGGGGAGCCGGCCAGCGCCGCTGCGCCTTCCCCCGATTGAATCTCAGCTTACTTACCATCGGCGGGGATGGCGCCATCTGCATGACCGGGCTCCCGCGTCCCGGTACCGTAGCCGCAAATCCCCCCATGTGACAGGTGCTGCTGGTGGGGCCACTGGTACTATCAAGCGCATGCGTGCGGGAAGGCTGAACCGAGCTGTTGGGATTGTCATCGCTGTCATTGCCGGAGGAGCAGCGGCGCTCCTGTGGTTTGCCGTGGCCGCCGGCGGCCCGGCGCTCAGCGAATCCCCCGCCCAGGGACTGGTGTTTGGTTTTTGGAGCATCCTCTACAACACCGATGCCCCGGCCCCCCGCGTGATTCTGGCGGCCATGGCGATGGCCCTCCTCCTGGCGGCCGGCGTTGCGACCGTGGACCGGAGGATCGTCAACCGCTCCCGGCGGTCGCTGGACCCCCTCACCGGTCCGCTCGCTCCCCGGGTGGTGATGGCCGCAACCCGCGGTGAGTTCGCCGGCCCGGTCACGGTGACGGTCCTGATCCCCGCCCACAACGAGGAAGCTTCCGTGGGGCAGACCATCGCCTCCCTGCTGCAGCAGTCGAGGTCACCGGACCGGGTGATCGTCGTGGCGGACAACTGCACTGACCGGACCGTCGAACGGGCCCGGGCTGCCGGTGTGGAGGTCATCGAATCGGTCGGCAACACGCACAAGAAGGCCGGCGCGCTGAACCAGGTCCTGGCCGGCCTGCTCCCGGGGCTCGGGGACAACGACGTCGTCATGATCATGGACGCCGACACCGCGCTCGATGACGGCTTCCTTGCGGCCGCCGTGGACCGTTTTACCGCGGACAGGGCCCTGATGGCGGTCGGCGGGCTCTTCTATGGCGAGGAGGGCCACGGTCTGATCGGACAGTTCCAGCGCAACGAATACCTGCGCTACGGGCGCGAAATCAGCCGCCGCCGCGGACGCGTCTTTGTGCTCACCGGAACCGCCTCGCTTTTCCGGTCCCGGGCGCTGCGCACCGTGGCGGCCAGCCGCGGCGTCACGATCCCGGGCACCCCGGGGGACGTCTACGACACTGCCGCCCTGACCGAGGACAATGAATTAACCATCGCGTTGAAGTCCCTGGGCGGGCTGATGATTTCGCCTTCCCAGTGCACTGTCGTCACCGAGTTGATGCCCGGTTGGCGGACCCTGTGGGCCCAGCGGCTCCGCTGGCAGCGTGGTGCGCTGGAAAATATCGGAGCCTACGGCGTCACGCCGCCAACCATGCGGTACTGGGCCCAGCAACTGGGAATCGGGTACGGCGTGATCGCCCTGGGTTCCTACCTGCTCCTGATCTTCCTGATGGTGTTCGCCCTCGATGCCTGGATCTGGTTCCCCTTCTGGCTCGGGTTAGGCCTGCTGTTCATGGCAGAGCGGGTTCTCACCGTGTGGTCCGGCGGGTGGCGGGCACGGCTTCTGGCCGCAACCCTCTTCCCCGAACTGTTCTTCGATATGTTCCTCAACATCGTCTACCTCAAGGGCGTGGCGGACATCGCCCTGGGCAGGACGGCGACGTGGAAGCACCTCACCCCGGCGCCGGCACGGGCCTCCGAAGAAGCGGAGCAGGCATGAGTCCCTCGTTCCCGTCCGCCGTCCCCGCGGGACTGCTGTTTCCGGAATCGCTCCTTCATACCGACTGGTTCGCCGTTCTCGCCACCTTCGTCGCCATCAACACCGTGATGTACGCGGCCCTGGCCTTGGCGAAAGTCCTCCCGAAGGTCCACCCCACGGAGTGGATCCGTACCCGGAATGAGCGCGCCGAGAGTCGCAGCATCTACCCTGACGCAGACTAGGGCGGGGCCTACTCGCCCAGGGCCCGCTCCAGCCGGTCCAGCTTGCCGGTCAGTTCGCCGGTGTAGCCGGGGCGGATGTCCGCCTTGATCACCAGGGACACGCGGCTGCCGTAGCGGCCCACCGCCTCGGTGGCGCGCTTGACGACGTCGAACACCTCGTCCCATTCGCCCTCGATGGTGGTGAACATGGCGTCGGTGTGGTTCGGGAGGCCGGACTCGCGGACGATCCGCACCGCGGCGGCGACGGCGTCGTGCACCGACGCGTCGTCCGCGCCGGGAGCCGTCTCGGGGGCGGCAGCGGAACCGGAGGTGGGGGCGACTGGGGGACGGCCGGACGGGGCAACAGAAAAGGCAAGCAGCATGGCTCCAGTGTGCCCTCCGCGTCATAAATATGTGAACCCGCGGGTAACCGGTTCGCGCCGCCCCGGCGTTGCTACCCTGAGCAAATGAACCGGGCAGTAGACCGCAGGCCGCTCCGCGCGGACGCTGCACGCAACGTCAATAAGATCATTGCCGCGGCCCGCCAGTGCTTCCGTGAGCACGGGCCGGAGGTACCGCTGCAGACCATCGCCGTGACCGCCGGCGTGGGCCCCGCCACCCTTTTCCGGAACTTCGCGGACAAGGAGGAACTGGTCCTCGCCGCGTTGCACCAGCAGCTGAAACTGCGCGTGAACCCGGTGATCGACGATGCCCTGGCCGGGACCGATGCCGCCGAGGGCCTGTTCCGCATCGTGGAAGCACTGATGGCGGTGGCCAGCGATGAGGCCAATCTCCTCGGAGCTGTGGCCGGGCGCCGCGGGGTGCTGACCGGGATCACCGGGGACCTGATCGAGTCGGTCGCGATCCTGCTGGGACGCGGGCAGGGCCAGGGCACGCTGCGCAGCGACATCTCCATGGCGGACATGATCCGGCTGCTGGCCATGCTGATCGGCGTGGTGGACACCATGGAGGCCGGCTCGGACGCCTGGCGCCGCCCGGTGGCCCTGCTAGAGGACGCCATCCGGGCCGAGCGGCCGGACCGCCCGCTGCCGCCCCAGACCCTGGTGCCCGGAACCCACTACGGCACGGCGTTCGGCGTGAGGTTCGGGTCGCCCTCGGGGGCCACGTACCGTTGAGACCAGCCTAGCCGGCGCCACTCACGTTCGGTGCGATCGAAACGGCGCTACCGGCCAGCCGGCTTCGTCCCGAGAGCCACGGGCACGGCCGCCGGCTCCGGCTCGGCCTGGCACCCGGCGCAGCAGGCCACGTCCTGCTCCGCCGGTCCCGCTGTTGCGCAACAGCCTTCGCCACGCCAGGCGTTGATGCCCTCACGGACCGCGATGCCGGCAATGACCAGAGCGGCGCCAGCATCAGCCCACCACCAGCCCAAGGTGCCGTTCAAGACCAGACCAACGAGCAGCACGGCGGAAAGGTAGGTGCACAGCAGGGTCTGTTTGGAATCCGCGACGGCCGTCCTTGATCCGAGTTCACGCCCGGCCCGTCGTTGCGCCCAGGACAACACGGGCATGATGGCCAGGCTCAACGCGGCCACCACGATGCCGGGCAGCGAGTGCTGAGCCTCGCCGGCACCAGTCAGGGCCCGGACGGAGTCAGCGGCTACGAAGGCAGCGAGGGCGAAGAACGAGATGGCAATGATCCGCAGTGTTAGATGCTCGCGCCGTTCCGGATCCTTCGACGAGAACTGCCACGAGAGCGCCACTGCCGAGCCCACCTCGATGACTGAGTCCAGCCCGAAACCGATCAAGGCAGCCGAGTCGGCAACGTTGCCAGCCCAGAGCGCCACCACGGCCTCAACGACGTTGTAGGTGATAGTCGCGGCCGCAAACAGCCTGATGCGGCGGCTCAGCACCGAACGGCGTTCAAGGTCCGGCGCCTGCAGCGACGCCGTCATGCGCGGCACTCCCCGTCCGGGGCGCAGCACGCCGGATCAACGGCGAGAACAACACCGAGCAGATCCTTGATTGCATGGCCAAGCCGTGGGTCTGCCAGCTCATACCGGGTCCGCCGTCCGTCCGGAACAGCCACCACCAGCCCACAGCCACGCAGGCACGTCAGATGGTTGGACATGCTCTGCCGCGAGACACCAAGCGCCTCAGCCAGATCCGAGGGATGGAAGGGGGCTCCGGAAAGCGCCAGGAGGATGCGGGCGCGGGTGGGGTCCGACACCGCATGGCCAAATCTGGCGAGCACTGGTGCCTGCGTGAGAGTTTCCATGTCTCAAAAGTACAAGTTTCGATGTATTCACGCAATCCTGTACTTACCCGGCCGCGGCATCTAGGGGCCTGGTTGCGGCTCTGGATTTCGACTCCTGCCTCTCCTGATAAGTTCGGATCAAAGCTGTTGCGAAATTTGCGAGAACGGTTGACTCCATGAGCTGGGAAACCCTCGCCGGCGTGATCGGCGGACTGATGCTGGTGTACGCCGCACTGCTGGTCCTGCTGTGGAATTACGCGCGACGGCACCCCGAAACCGTGACCATGAGGGACGCGCTTCGGCTGCTGCCGGACCTGCTCCGGCTGGTGAAACGGCTGATCGCGGACGGCACCGTCGCCGTGGGGGTTCGGGTCCGGCTGGTGTTGTTGCTGCTGTACCTGCTCTCCCCGATCGACCTGGTGCCGGACTTCCTGCCCGTGATCGGCTACGCGGACGACGTCGTGATCGTCGCCCTGGCGCTGCGTTCCGTGATCAAGCGGGCGGGCCCCGACGCCGTGCGTCGGCACTGGCCCGGCACGCCCGAAGGCCTGGGGCTCATCCTGAAGCTTGCCGGCATGGGCGCCGCCCACTGAGACCGCTTTCACCCCGGCGGTGCGGAATAGCGGCCCGGACGCGTCCGTTGACGCCTGCATGAAAGCAATCACGTACAGCGAATACGGCACCCCCGACGTCCTCGAACTGACCGACCAGCCCATGCCCAAGGTGGGCCCCGGCATGGTCCTGGTCAAGGTCAAGGCCGCCTCCGTGAACCCGGTGGACTGGAAGATTGTCTCCGGCGGACTCGACGGAATGATGGACCTGCAGTTCCCCGCGATCCCCGGCTGGGATGTCGCCGGCGTGGTGGAATCCGTGGGCATTGACGCCCCACAGTTCCAACCCGGCGACGAGGTCATCGCCTACGGCCGCAAGGACTACGTCCATGGCGGCAGCTTCGCCGAGTACATCGCTCTCCCGGAGCGGGTCCTCGCCCGCAAGCCGGCCACCCTGGACTGGAACGAGTCCGCGGGCCTGCCGCTGGCCGGCCTGACCGCCTACCAGGTCCTGACCCGGCTCGGCGCGGGCGAAGGCAAGACCGTGCTGATCCACGGCGGAGCCGGCGGCGTCGGCTCCCTGGGCATCCAGCTCGCCAAGGCCCTGGGTGCCTCCGTGATCGCCTCCGCCTCGGAGAAGAACCACGACTTCCTTCGCTCCCTCGGCGCCGAACCCGTCACCTATGGTGAGGGCCTGGCCGACCGCGTGCGCGCACTCCGCCCGGAGGGCGTGGACATCGTGGCCGACTTCGTCGGCGGCGTGCTCGACGCCACCCTGGCCGTCCTGGCCGACGGCGGCAAGCACGCCTCGATCGCGGACGCCGAGGTCGAACAGCACGGCGGAACCTGGATGTGGGTCAACCCGGTGGGCACCCAGCTTCAGGAACTCGCGGACCTGGTGGACAGCCGCGGCCTGCGCGTGGAGGTCGCCAAGACCTACCCGCTGGAGCGCACCGCGGACGCCTTCCGGGACAACATGGAAGGCCACACCCGCGGCAAGATCGTCGTCACGGTCGACGGCGAGTAGCAGCCTTTCCGCCCCGACGGGCGGGTGATTCGAGGGCAGGTGCCGGGCTTCCGGTGCCTGCCCTCAGCCGCGTCCGGGCTCCCCGCCCGGACCGCCGGTGTCGTGGTGGCCGCCATCATGCTGCCCGGTGCCGCGTTGCCCGGTGTCGTGGTGCCCGCCATCGTGGTGGGCCGGCTTGTGCTTGGCCTCCTCGAGGTGCTGCTGGAGCTTCTCCTCGGCCTCGCGGCGGCGCCGCGCCAGTTCCTGCAGGTCGCGGGTGGACACTGCCCCGGTGGGGATGCCGCCGGCGGCGCGGGACGCGGCCGCACGGTCGTGCCCCTTCGCCGGATAAGCCGGGTCCGGTTGTGCCCCTTCCGGTTGCGCCCCTTCCGGGGCAGAATGCTCCGGGCCGGAACCCTCCGGGTCGCGGGCAGCGGCATTGTCAGGCTCGTTGGTGGTCATCACTGGATGCTGTCACCGGCCGCCGCGCACCGGCTAGGGGCTAAAGGCCGGGCACGCGTTCGCGCACCAGTAGGCGCCGCTACCCCCAGCCGAGCAGCCGCAACCCGGCCGCCGCACCGGCGCCGGCCAGCACCACCACCAGGAACGGCGCCCTGAGCAGCAGGGCCAGTGCGGCCGCGGCCAGCGCGCCCACCCTTGCGTCGAGGACCAGCGCCTGCCCGGAGGCCACCGCGTTGACCACCGTGAGGGAGGCGAGGAGCCCGATGGTCATCACCCCGGCCACGCGGGAAATCCGCGGGTTTTTCAGCCACGCGGCGGGCACCAGGTAGCCCAGCAGTTTCCACGCATAGGCAAGCACGCAGGAGAGCAGCAGCCATAGCCAAAGCGTCATGCGCCCTCCCCCGTGGCCGCCCCGGCGTTGCGCCCACGCCCGTGCTCACCCCCGGGGTAGGGGTCGACGTCGGGCTCCAGGCCCTCGTCACGCGGGCCGGAACTAAACCAGCCGAACACGGCGGCCACCAGCGCGGCCACCAGGATGGGCACCCCGGCGGGAACCAGCGGGACGGCCAGCACCGTGGCAAGCGCGCAGACGACGGCGATCGCCACGGGCTCGCGGCCCTTCAGCCGCGGCCAGAGGAGGCCCAAGAAGGCGGCCACCGCGGCGCCGTCGAGCCCCCACTGCTTGGGGTCCCCCAGCGCGCTGCCGGCGAGCGCACCCACGGCGGTGAAGATGTTCCACAGCACGAACACCCCCACGCCGGCGGTCCAAAACCCCCGGCGCTGCTCGTCCGGGTCCGTCTGGCCGGTACTGGTGGCAGTGGATTCGTCGATGGTGACCTGCGCCGCGGCGAAGCGCCGCCAGCCCTTGGGCTGCAGCAAGGCGTTCAACTGCATGCCGTAAATCCCGTTGCGCATGCCCAGCAGGGTGGCCGCGCCCATGGCGGCCAGTCCCGAGCCGCCGCCGGCCACCACGCCGATGAAGGCGAACTGCGAGCCGCCGCTGAACAGCAGCAGGCTCAGCGCCATGGTCTGCCAGAAGTCCAGCCCGGAGGCGACGGAAAGGGCGCCGAAGGAGATGCCGTAGAGCCCGGTAGCGACGCTGATGGACAGCCCGATCCGGACCGCCGGGGTGAGCGCGGTCCTCACCGGCGTGTCTGCCGGGGCGCCTTCGCCAGGCTCCAGGACCAGGCGATCAGCGGCGCCTGCAACGGCAGCCGGATCCCGTGCAGCTTTCGGGCCTTGGGAGATCCCTCCGGCCCGAAGGCCGTGCGGAGAGCGTCGACGTGGGCGGTCAGGAACACGGTGAAGAGGGCGGTGACGCAGCCGGCGCTGATTCGGCGGGTCCGGGGCAGCAGGAGGCCTGCGGCTGCGGCGCCCTCGAGCAGTCCCGTGGCGGCAACCCATTCGTCCCGGGAGAGGACCGCCAGCGGGCCGTTGCGGTGCTCGCCGGAGTCGTCCCGGCAGAGGTAAGACGGGACCAGCGGGGCGAAGAAGCCGGGATCCCGGAAGTGCTTTGCGGCGCTGGCCAGCAACAGTCCGCTCAGGGCGGTGGCGGACAGGGTTCGGGTTGCCCCGGGGGACCAGCGAAAAGGCATGCATCCATGCAACCACACCGCGGCGGCGCCAACGAACGGGCTCCCGCAAGCGCCGCGGCCGCCGCGCCACGGCACTCCCTCGGCACGGAAAATGGACACGGGAAACGGGACCTTCCGCAGGGGATCCGGGAGCCCGCTCCGGGGGTACGGTGGTGGCTATGGGCAACGTCGTGGAAATGGCGGGTGTGGTCAAGCGGTTTGGAACCGTAACGGCGCTGGACGGTCTGGACTTCACCGTGGCCGCCGGGGAGGTCCATGGGTTCCTGGGGCCGAACGGCTCGGGCAAGTCGACCACGCTGCGGCTCCTGCTGGGGCTGCTGCGGTCCGACGCCGGGACGGCGCGGGTGCTGGGCCTGGACCCGTGGAAGGACGTGGCGTCCCTGCACCGCCGGCTGGCCTACGTCCCCGGTGACGTCTCGCTGTGGCCGAACCTCACCGGCGGCGAGGTGATCGAGCTGCTGGGCCGGCTGCAGGGCGGCCAGGACCGGGCGGAGCGGGACCGGCTCCTGCAATTATTCGAGCTGGACCCCACCAAGAAGACCCGCGCCTACTCCAAGGGCAACCGGCAGAAGGTGGCGCTGGTGGCGGCCCTGGCCACGGACGCCGAGCTGTTTTTGCTGGACGAGCCCACCAGCGGCCTGGATCCGCTGATGGAGGAGGCGTTCCGCGGTTGCGTCCGTGCGCTCCGGGACCAGGGCCGGACCGTGCTGTTGAGCAGCCACATCCTGAGCGAGGCGGAGGCGCTCTCGGACCGGGTCAGCATCATCCGCGCCGGCCGGGTGGTGGAGACCGGCCCGCTGGAGAAGCTCCGGCACCTCACCCGGACCGCCGTCACCGCCGACGTCGCGGCCGTCCCGCCGGGGCTGGACCGGCTGCCCGGCGTGCACGACGTCACCGTGGTCAACCACCGGGTCAGCGCACAGGTGGATCCGGCCGGACTGGCCCCTTTCCTTCAGGCCCTGACCGCCGCGGGCCTGAGGTCCCTGACCAGCCAGCCGCCGACGCTGGAGGACCTGTTCCTGCGCCACTACGGGGCGGGAACCTTTGGCCGGGGTCCCTCCGATGCCTGAGACCCTGGCCGGGACCGGGACGCTGCTGCGGCTGGGGTTGCGGCGGGACCGCTGGCTGCTGCCCGGCTGGGTGCTGGGCTTCGCCGTCGTCGCCTATTCCACGGCGCGGGCCGGCGCCGAGCTGTATCCGGACGTGCGCAGCCGCGTCGAGGCGGCGGACGCGCTCAACGCCACGGCCTCGATGGTGGCGATGTTCGGCCGGATCTACGACCCGGCGTCCCTCGGCGCGCTCTCCCTGATCAAGTACACGGCGTTCATGACCGCCATCCTGGCGGTCCTGATGGCCGTGCTGGTGATCCGCCACACGCGGGCCGACGAGGAGAGCGGACGGCTGGAATTGCTCGGCGGCGGACGGCTGGGCCGTGACGCCCCGCTGGCCGCCGCGCTCATCATTGCCCTCACGGGCAGCCTGGGCGTGGGGTTGCTGACCGCCGCGGGGCTGGCCGCAGGCGGGCTGCCCGCTGAGGGGTCGCTGGCGTTCGGGCTGGGCTGGGCCGCCACCGGGCTCGCGTTCAGCGCCGTGGCCGGGGTTGCCGCCCAGCTGACGGCCGGCGCCCGGGCTGCCAACGGATTCAGCGTGGGCGTGATCGCGGTGACCTACGGACTGCGCGCGGTGGGCGACCTGGCCGAACCCGGACCCTCGTTCCTGTCGTGGCTCTCCCCCATCGGTTGGAACCAGCAAATCCGGGCTTTCGCCGGCGATCACTGGTGGGTCCTGGTGCTGCCGGTCCTGCTCAGTGCCGTCCTCATTCCGGCGGCCTTCGCGTTGCGGGCCCGGCGGGATCTGGGTGCCGGGTTGCGGGCCGAACGCCCCGGCCCGGCCGTGGGGTCCGTGTCCGGGGTGTGGGCCCTGGCCGTGCGGCTGCAGTACAAGGTGTGGCTGGCGTGGGCGATCGCGTTCGTGGTGTTCGGGGTGGTGGTGGGATCGTTGATCGGGAACGTCGCGGAGATGCTGAGTTCGGCCAACGCCCAGGACCTGATCCGGCTGTTGGGCGGGGCGGCCGCGCTGCGCGACGCCTTCCTTGCCGCGGAGATCAGCATCATGGGCCTGCTGGCGGCGGCGTATGCGGTCTCCGCGGCGAACCATCTGCGGGCCGAGGAGTCCGCGGGGCATGCGGAGGCGTTGCTGGCGACGACGGCGACTCGGGCCCGCTGGGCGTCCAGCCACTTCGGCTTCGCTCTGGCCGGGTCCGCCGTGCTGATGGTGCTGGCCGGGGTCTCGATCGGCATCGGGGCGGCGCTGACGGTGCAGGACCCGTCGCTGGTGGGCCGGTCCACGGTGGCGGCCCTGGCCCAGATCCCGGCCGCCTGGGTGCTGGCCGGGCTGGCGCTGGCGGTGTTCGGCTGGCTGCCGCGGCTGGCCGCCGGGGTGTGGGTGCTGCTGCTGGCGTTCGTGGCCTTGGGCGAGTTCGGTGTGCTCTGGAACGCCCCGGGCTGGCTGATGGATGCCTCCCCGTTCCGGCATTCGCCGCTGCTGCCGGTGACCGCCGACGCTGTGCCCGCCCTGGCGTGGCTGACCGCCGTCGCGCTGGTTTTGGCGGTGCTGGGGTACGCGGGCTGGCGGCGGCGTGACCTGGCGGCGTAGGTATGCGGGCCAGGCTTTGCCGGGTGCTGCGGGGTCGGCCTAGACCTCAGCCGGGCCCTGGACCTCATGTGCGCCCCCGCCTGCGCCCGGGTCCGCCCCGGCCGCCCGGCGGGCGCGCCGGGCCCAGCGGGAACCGGTCCCCTCGGCGGCGGCCTCGTCGCCCGGGTTGACCAGGGAGCAGCGGCCCAGCGACAGGCAGCCGCAGCCGATGCAACTGTCCAGGGACTCCCCCAGAACCTCCAGTTCGCGGATCCGCTCCGCCACCAGCCCCGCCCAGTCCCGGCTGATGGCGGTCCAGTCCGCCTGGTTCGGGGCCCGGTCCGCGGGCAGGCCGTCGAGGGCGGCTTTGATCTGCTCCAGGCTCAGCCCCACCCGCTGGCCGGCCGCCACCACGGCCAGACGGCGCAGGGTGGTCCGCTTATAGCGGCGCTGGTTGCCGCTGGTGCGTTGGGACTGCACCAGGCCGCGGTCCTCGTAGTAGCGCAGGGCCGGCACGGTGATCCCGGCGCGGGACGCGACCTCACCGACGGAGAGCAGGGAATCAGTAGCGGACGGCACCCGTGCAGTCTGGCACGCGCCCGGCTTGACCTCAAGTTCACTTGAGGTTGTTCACTGGAGCCTGACAGAACCGCTACGAACGAAAGCAGCACCATGAGGACCTCCCGCAAGACCGCACGCCAGGCCACCGTCACCCCCGAAGGGGACCAGGCCCTCCCGGGAAAAACCCTGCGCCAGCGCCGGCCGTGGGAGAACCGATCGGTGGACGCCGCCCTGTCCTCCCTGTCCCAGTTCCGCTAGGGGCGGTGGAACGGGGACCGGCCGCTACAGGCTGACGGAGATCCGCTCCAGGACCTCGGCCGGGCGGTTGGTGGTGATCTCCTGGATGCCAAGCTCCCGGCAGAGGTCCACATCCTCGGGGGCGTCGACGGTCCAGACCCGGAACCGGCGGCCGGACTCGAGCCAGCGGCGGACCGTGTCCGGGTATTCGCGGACGTAGTCGATGCCGGGGCCGGCCAGGCCCACGGCACCCTGGTCCAGCAGTTCCTCGCCCTCGAGCTGGGCAGCCTTCATGACGTTGGCCATCGCGTTGCCGGTGATGGAGCCGACGCTGAACCTCTCCCGCACTTCGTCGACGTCGACGTCGTCCACCAGCTGGCAGATGGCCTCGGCGGGGACGGTCTGCAGCAGGTGCCGGACGGAATCCGGGTTGAAGCTCATGAAGGAGACGCGGATGTTCTCCAGCATGCCGGTGGCCGGGTCCCAGCCCTCGGCGGTGAGGACCTCCAGCACCCGGTCCTCGAGCTTGAGCTGGTAGGGGCTGGGGTGCTTGAACTCGATGGCCAGCCCGATCTCGCGGCCGGCGGTGCGCAGGATGTCGAGCAGTTCGGGCAGGGTCAGGAACTGCTCGGACTTCGCCCCGTACGCCTCGGGGATGCGGGCGCCCTTCCAGGAGCTAAAGTCGAGCTCGCGGAGTTCGTCCAGGGTGCGTTCGGCCACCGGGCCTGTGCCGTTGGAGGTGCGGTCCAGGGTGGCGTCGTGCAGCAGCACGGCGTGCTGGTCGCGGGTCAGGTGGACGTCGCACTCGACGCCGTCGGCGCCGTCGGCGATCGCCTGCAGGTAGGCGGCGCGGGTGTGCTCCGCGAAGGCCCCGCTGGCTCCCCGGTGGGCGTAGACGAGCGGGCGGGCGGCAGCGGACTCCTCTATGGTCATGCGAACACGTTAGCGGACCCGGGGTCCGGGGGCCCGGCTAGGCTGGGCACATGCAGGTGAACTCTGAGCGACCATCCCGTGCCGGCGCCATAACGGCGGGCGCGAACCACCGGCTCTCCCCCGCCGATGCCGCGAAGGCAGCCGCGCTGCGGAAGATGAAAATGCTGGCGGGGTCGCTCCTGATCGGGATGGCGGTGGTGTTCGTCGTCGCGTTCGCCCTGCAGAAGCAATACCCGGCGCTGGAGTACGTCCGAGCCGCGGCGGAGGGCGGCATGGTGGGTGCGCTGGCGGACTGGTTCGCCGTGACCGCGCTGTTCAAGTACCCGCTGGGCCTGAAGATCCCGCACACCGCCATCATTCCCCGGCGCAAGGACCAGATCGGGGCGTCGCTGGGCGAGTTCGTGGAGACCAACTTCCTCTCCGAGCAGGTGGTCAAGGAGAAGCTGGCCAGCGTCGACGTCGCCCGCAAGGTCGGCGGCTGGCTCTCCGGTCCCGGCGGCGCCGAGCGGGTGGCGAAGGAGGGCGCCGCGGTGATCCGGGGCGCGTTCACGGTGTTGAACGACGACGACGTCCAGGCCGTCATCGAGGGCATGGTCCGCCGGCATCTGCTCACCCCGCCGTGGGGGCCGCCGGTGGGACGGCTCGCGGAGCGGATCTTCGAGGACGGGCACCACCACGCGCTGGTGGACCTCTTGGTTGACCGCACGGTGGACTGGGTCCGGGACAACCACGAGACCGTCAACCGGGTGGTCACGGACCGCTCCCCCACCTGGGTGCCCAGCTTCGTGGACGGGCTGGTGGGCGACAAGGTGTATGTGGAGATCCTGAAGTTCACGAAGGCCGTGCAGGCCGACCCCCAGCACCAGGTCCGGCGCTCCATCGATACCTACCTGAAGTCGCTGGCGCAGGACCTGCAGCACGACCCGGTGATGATTGCCCGGGCCGAGGGCGTCAAGGCCCAGGTCCTGGGCGACCCGGAGGTCCGCGAGCTCGCTTCCCGCACCTGGGGCACGGTGAAGGCGGCACTGCTGACCGCCGTCGACGATCCGCACAGCGAGCTGACCATCCGGTTCAAGGCGGCCGTCCACGACTTCGGCACCCGCCTCACGGTGGACCCCGAACTCGCCGGGAAGGTCAACGCCTGGGTGGGCGACGCCGCCGGGTACCTGGTCAACAACTACCGCTCCGACATTGCCGGCGTCATCACGGACACCGTGGCGCGCTGGGACGCGGAGGAAACCTCGGAGAAGATCGAGCTCCAGGTCGGCAAGGACCTGCAGTTCATCCGCATCAACGGCACCGTGGTGGGGGCGCTGGCCGGGCTGGCGATCTTTACGGTGGCGAGTTTGGTGTTTGGGTAGGAACGGGGCCGAACGGGCGCACGGGACCCTCACCAGGCGGGGCACTCGGCCCGTTTAGACTGCTTCTGTGAAGCGAACGTCCGACGCCGGGTCCGAGGGAACACCTTCCGGCCTGCACCGCAACAACGATCCCAATCAGCGGCCCAGCAATAGAAGCCTCCGGTTCTGGGCGGCATTCTGGACGGTTTTTTGGGGCCTTCTGGTCGGCGTCGGGGCTGCGGTTGCGTACGTGTTCCTCACCGACCGCCACCCAGTCGGCATTCTGTCGATTCTGTTTTTCCTGCTCGGATGCGGCCTCGGAGTGGGCCTGTATCTGCCCGCCCACTTCAGCAGCGCCCGTACGAAACGCGAGATGTTTGTCCGTGTCGGCGGCGATCCCACGGGAATCACGCCCTGGATGTTCGGCGCAATGGGAGGCAGCATCACTGAAGACGGCGAGTGGGAGTGGTACACCCCCTCGGGGTCAAGCGGAGAATCCGCTGTTTAGATCCCGCGGGCCGGCTTCTTAATCGTCTTCGCAGCTGTCAAGCGAGTGCTGAGCTCGGGGTGCAGCGGAACGCTCCATGCAGATGAGCCGGGGTCTGACTTCCCAGGACGGGACGGGGACGAATCCGCGCCTCCGGTAGAGCCGGATGGCGTCCTCCCGCCAGTCCCACACCGTGAGCCGGACGGGATCGTGCCCGGCCCCGTCGGCGAACTCCAGCGCGGCGTCGAGTAATGCCGCACCGACCCCCAGGCCGCGGGCTGCCGGATTAACCCAGATCCGTTTGATCTCCCAGGCCGTTCCGGCGCGGTGAACCGTGATGACGCCTGCCGGTCCGGTCCCCGCGCCCGCCAGGAGGACCTCCGCGCCGGCATAGGCTCCCGCCGGGTCATCCACCTCACGGCGGTACCGCTCCGGAAGTACCCCGGAAAACGGCGCTCCGCCAAGCTGCGCCGCCTTTTCCCGCTCGGTCTGCAATAGGTAGGCGGCCACCAGCCCGCCAACAGCGGCGGCATCCGGACCGTTCAGGTCCGCGGTCCGGACAGGGGGCGTGCGCGCGACGGCGTCCACGGCGTACTTATGCGAAGGATTCCAGCTCGACGCCGGCCTGCTCCAGCGCGGAGCGAACGGCGGCGGCCACAGCCACCGAGCCGGGGGTGTCGCCGTGCAGGCAGAGCGAGTGCGGCGTGCGTTTCACTACGGTCCCGTCGATCGCCTCGACCTCGCCCTTCAGCGCCAGCCGAACCGCCCGCCGCACGATCTCGTCCGGATCCTCGATGAAGGCGTCGTTCTCCAGGTGCGGCACCAGGGTGCCGTCCGGACGGTAGGCGCGGTCCGCGAAGGCCTCGTGGAAGACCGGGCTGCCGGCTTCGGCGGCGAGCCGCAGCAGGGCGGACCCCTCCAGCCCCAGGACCGGCAGGCCCGGATCGTAGCCCTGGACGGCGGCGACGACGGCGGAGGCCTGCTCCTCGTCGTGGACCGTGCGGTCGTACAGCGCGCCGTGGACCTTGACGTAGTCCACGGAGGCACCCACAGCGTGCGCGACGCCGTCGAGCGCCCCGAGCTGGTACAGCACCGAGCCGAACAGGTCATCGAAGCTGATGTCCATGGCGCGCAGGCCGAAACCGCCCAGGTCCGGGTAACCCAGGTGGGCGCCGACGCGGACGTCGAGTTCGTAGGCCGCGCGGCAGGTGTCCAGCATGGTCACCGGGTCACCGGCGTGCTGCCCGCAGGCGACGCTGGCGCTGGTGACCAGCGGGAACATCGCGGCGTCGTCGCCCATGGTCCAAGAGCCGAACGACTCCCCGAGGTCAGCGTTCAGATCCACCGCGCGCCCCTTTCAGCCCGGTTCCGGCGTCGCCCGTGTTCATGTCAGCGGAGTGCAGGTCGCCGGGAATGGTGATGGGCATGGGCCCGAAGGCCTCCTTGGCGTTCTCGATCACGGCGCGGCCCATCATGCGGTTGCCGACACCGCCCACCACGGCGCCGACGCCGAACGGCAGCGCCCGGCCAAGGAACGCGGTGCCCTGCCGCTTGAGCAGGTTGCGCAGGAAGGCCCGCTGGATCTGCTCGCGGACCGAACCGAAGCCGGCCAGCGGGGCGCGCCGGGCGAACAGGGAACCCCATGCCTGGGTGGGGCCCTTGCCTTGGCCCGCGGCCTGGCCGCTGAGGGAGCTGAGCAGCGTGGTGCCTTCCTCGCCGAGCATGATCGCCATGACCAGGGTGCTGGCGCGCTCCGGATCCTCCAGCCGCACGCCGTGCAGCTCGGCCAGGGACGTGGCGAACAGGGCGGTGGCCTCCAGGAAGCCGGCGGTCGCGGCGGCGGAGAGCCCCAGCGCGGCCACGGTTCCGACGCCGGGGACGACGGCGGAGCCGCCCACCAGGGCACCTCCCCCGGTGACGGCCATGAGGTAGTTGCGTTCCAGGATCGCGGCGAGCTGCGCGGCGCTGGCGTGCGGGTGCTTCTTCTGCAGCCTCCGCAGGTTCGCCAGGACCAGCGGCCGCTGGATCTCCACGGCCCGCAGGAGCACGTTGTGCACGCCGGGCTTGGGCTTGCCCTCGGCGTCGAACATCGCGCTGTGGGCGGCTTGCTGGGCAATCTTCATCGCCGGGTTGCTGCGCTTGGCCATCATCGCCTCTCATAAACCATAAGGGTGCTGAACGTTGTCCTAGGTTAAAGACTAGGCCACGCCCGCATCGGGCACGGCGACGGCCGCGGACGGAGGCAGTTGCCTTTGTCCGCGGCCGTGAGTGGCCGGCAGCGCCGAAGCTTTTCGCACGGCGGCCGGCGGCGCCGTCGGCGTTTAGCGCGGGGTGCGGATGAGCTTCTTGTTGACGAACTCGTCCATGCCGAAGCGGCCCAGCTCGCGGCCGACGCCGGAACGCTTCACGCCGCCGAAGGGCATGTCAGCCTGGGTCTGGGCCACCGAGTTGATGAACACCATGCCGGTGTCCAGCTGGTCGGCGACGTCCTGGGCCTTCGCAGGGTCGGCGCTGAACACCGATCCGCCCAGGCCGTAGGGCGAGCCGTTGGCCAGGTCGATCGCTTCCTCCACGCTGGCCACCTTGTAGATGACGGCGGCGGGGCCGAACAGCTCCTCGGAGAACGCGCGCATCTCCGGGGTGACGTCGGTCAGGACGGTGGGCTCCACGAAGGCGCCGGGGCCGTCAACCTTGTGGCCGCCGGTGCGCAGGGTGGCTCCCTTGTCCACGGCGTCCTTGATCTGCTCGACCAGGCCGTCCGCGGCGCTCTGGGAGGACAGCGGACCGAACCGGGTGTCTTCCTGCTGGGGATCGCCGGGCTTGATCCGGGCCATCCGCTCGGTGAACTTCTCCACGAACGGCTCGTAGAGGTCTTCGAGGACGATGAACCGCTTGGACGCGGTGCAAGCCTGGCCGGCGTTGCCCATGCGGCCCCCGACGGCGGCCTTGACGGTGGCGTCCAGGTCATCGGAGTCGAGCACGATGAACGGGTCACTGCCGCCGAGCTCGAGGACGTACTTCTTGAGGTTCCGCCCGGCGACCTCGGCCACGGCCGCGCCGGCCCGCTCACTGCCGGTCAGGGACACGCCCTGGACGCGGGAGTCCGCGATGATCTCCGCCACCTGGTCGTTGTCCAGGAACAGGTTGGTGTAGGCGCCCTTCGGCAGGCCGGCGTCGTGGAAGATCGCCTCGATCGCGAGGGCCGACTGCGGGCAGCTGCCGGCGTGCTTGAGCAGGATGGTGTTACCCAGGACCAGGTTGGGCGCGGCGAAGCGGGCCACCTGGTAGTAGGGGTAGTTCCACGGCATGATGCCCAGCAGCGGGCCGATCGGGGTGGAGCGCACGAGCGCGTCGCCGCCGCCCTTGACCTCCAGCGGTTCGTCCTTGAGGAATTCGGGGCCCTCGGAGGCGTAGTAGTCGTAGATCGAGGCGACCAGCTTGACCTCGCCGCGGGCCTCGACCACGGGCTTGCCCATTTCCTTGGCAATCAGGCGCGCCAGTTCATCCTCGCGTTCCCGGTACAGCTCGGCGACCCGGGCGATGACCTTGGTGCGTTCCTCTACCGGCGCCTTGCGCCACTCGAGGAAAGCCTGCTGAGCGGCGGCGAGCGCCGTCTCGACCTCTTCCTTGGTTGCGAGCGGAAATTCCTTTTCCGTCTCTCCGGTCGCGGGGTTCACTGTCTTGTAGGCAGTCATTGGTCCACCATCTCCGTTTCTGGCTGGGTTGAGCCGGTGTGGGCGTGGGCCGTGAACGACGCCGGCACGGCGTCACTCCGCGGCCCCCGCCCGGGTGAAGACTGGCCGCAGCAGGTGCGCGGCCCATCCTTTAGGCGGCAACCGCGCGGTCTCCGGCTGTATTCCAACCGTGATCTCCTGCACGCCGGCGGCGGGTCCGCCGTTGGCGCCAGCGTCGCCGCCGGACGCGCCGCCGTCGTCGGACTTACCCCATCGCTCCGGCCCGCACAAGGTGGTGACGCATTTCGAAATGCAGTGCTGCCGCCGCGGGCATCCGGTCGTAACGTTGAAGAAATTAAGGACTTCGATTTCCACATCGCGCCACGAAGGGCTATAGGACCGTGTCACTCGAATCACTCCCCGTTCTGGACTACTCCCGGCTGAACGCCGGGCCGGAGGAAGCCTCCCGGTTCCGGGACGAACTCCGCGACGCCATGCACAACGTCGGGTTCCTCTACCTTTCCGGCCACGGCATCCCGCAGGACCTGGTGGACGCCATGCTCGAGACGTCCCGCCGGTTCTTTGACCTGCCGGAGGAGCAGAAGCTCGCCGTGGAGAACATCCACAGTCCGCAGTTCCGCGGCTACACCCGGATGGGCGCCGAGCTCACGGACCGGGCAGTGGACTGGCGCGAGCAGATCGATATCGGCGTCGAGCGGCCCGCGGTGGAGCCGGGCGACGGCGTCGCCGACTACTGGCGGCTGGAGGGCCCGAACCTGTGGCCGGCGGAGCTGCCCGGGATGCAGGACGTCGTCGCGGCCTGGACGGACCGGCTGAGCACGATCTCGCTGAACCTGCTCCGCGCGCTGGCCGTGTCCCTGGGCGCCCCCGAGGACAGCTTCGACGACGCCTTCGGTGACCGGGCGTTCCCGATGCTGAAGATCGTCCGCTACCCGGGCGAATCCGGCGACGAACCCAAGCAGGGCGTCGGCTCGCACCGCGACGGCGGCGTCCTCACACTCCTGCTGGTGGAGCCGGACAAGGGCGGCCTGCAGGTGGAGTACCAGGGCCGGTGGATCGACGCGCCGCAGGTGCCCGGGACGTTCGTGGTGAACATCGGCGAGATGCTGGAATTGGCCACCAACGGCTACCTCAAGGCCACGCTGCACCGGGTCATCTCCCCGGCGAGGGGCACGGACCGGATCTCGCTGCCGTTCTTCTACAACCCGGCGCTGGACGCCACCATGCCGCAGCTGGCCATGAACGCGGAGTTCCAGGCCAAGGCCCGCGGCCTGTCCGTGGACCCGACCGACAGCCCCATCCTGGAGACCTACGGCGATAACGCGCTGCGCTACCGGCTGCGGGCGCACCCGAACGTCGCGGCCATCCACCACGCCGACCTGCAGGGGTAGGTTCCGCGGGTCCGCTTCCGCCGCCTAGACCGAACCCTCGGGGCGCACACTCCCGCCGTTTCGACGGTTCCCTGCCAGATAGACGCTTAGACGGTATGTATCAAGCTGTTTGTGACAGCTGGGTGGTTGTTTTGTGGTTGATGCCGGCCGGGGAGGGGGCTCCGGGCGCGGTGGGTTTGCGGCGGTATCGATGCGGGTTGCGGTTGTAGCAGGCGTCGAGGGTTGCCTGCCGCTGACTGCGTGCCTGCTCGATGTGTCCGTGGTGGACGGTGTCGGGGGTGTAGTAGTTCAGGCCGCTGTGGCGGTGGTTGGTGTTGTAGTCGGTGAAGAACGCAGCCATGTGGTCCCGGGCGTGGTCCAGGTCTGCGAATCTGCGGGGGAAGTCGAGGTCGTATTTGACGGTCTTGAACAGGGACTCGGAGTAGGGGTTGTCATCGGAGACCCGGGGCCGGGAATAGGAGAGCTCGATGCCCAGGGCCCGTGCAAGGTCCAGGGTGGTGCCGGCCCGCATGGGCGCCCCGTTATCGGCGTGCAGAACCCTGGGGCTGTGTTGGTTTCCGGTGACGGCGTCCTGGATCAGGGCGGCGGCCAGGGCGGCTGTCTCGGTGTGTTCGACCCGATGCCCGACGACCTTGCGGGAGTAGACATCCATGATCGTGTAGAGCCGGTAGGTGTGGTTGCCCGGCCCGTGGAGCATCGTGATGTCCCAGCTCCAGAGCTGGTTCGGGGCGTCCGCGTTCAGGACGGGTTTGACCCGTTGCCGGGAACCGGTGGCGTTGCGCTGTTTCCGGCGGTCCCCGTTCTGCCCGTGCGCGGCCACGATCCGGTGCGCTGAGGCGATCGAGAAAGAACAGTGACCGGTGTCCAGCATCCGGTAGTAGGCCTGGCTGACCGAGAGGTTCCCGTAGTCCTCGGAGTTGAGCCGTTCCATGAATTCCTCCGCCTCGGCCGTGCTGATCCGGTTCGGGTAGGCCCGGCCCTTATGCGGGAGGGTGATCCCGGCGGGGATGGAGGGTTTCAGATGCCGGTACCAGGTGGTGCGGTGAAGACCCAGCAGGGCGCAGGTTTTCACCGCTGACCAGCCGGCCGAGACCAGATGCCCGGCAAAGGTCAGGGCGATTCCTTTCCAGACTTTGGGATCAACCATTCGGGCCGGCCCGGTTCCGGCTCCGGAAGGTGCGAGTCCGTTGCCGCCGCGCTCCTGGCCATCGCGTCCAAGAGCGCGGAAGCTTTTCCCAGAATGTCCACCGCGGCCTCGGACCGGGCCAGTTTGGCCTTGAGGATCTCGTTCTCTCTCAAGACCCGTTTGAGCTGTTGTTTATCTCCGGCGTTCAAGCGCTGGTCCTCACTTCCTGGCGCGGCATTGGATCTCAACTCCCCGGCCTCGCGCTGACGGACCCAAAGTCGGAGAGTGCCCTCCGTGATACCGACCGCCCTGCTGAACGCGGTCTTCGAACCGCGTTCAAGGCACTTGTCGTACTCCTCCAGAATCGCGTGCTTCTGCGCGAGAGTGAAGTGGCTCCGCCGGGATCGACGGGAAGGGATCACAAAATCCATCACGGACCTTTCCCCGCCCCGAACGCCCGGCCGTGAACGACAAGCAAACCTGTCACACAACAGCCTGACACACAGGGTAGAAGCGTCGAATCCGCTGGGAGCCGTCGAAACGGTCACCCGGCCCCTAGTTCGACGACGCCGCGCCCAGGGCCGCGGCGTTAGCGGCGGCTGCACGCCGGATCTCCCTGACACGCTCGACCTGCGGGGCCAGTTCCTGCATCCGGGTGGTCAGGTACTTGTCCAGGACCGCGTCCAAGGCCTTGTGGAACCCGGTCTGGTCACGGCAGACGGCGTCCGTGACCGCGATCCGGAACTCCTCCTGACCGCCCGCGGCCCGTCCCGCCTCGACAGCCCGGGCCGGGTTGGCGAAGGAGGGGTACGGGGTCTCCTTCATGCAGTCGGTCCAGGCTTTCACCGCCGCGGCAATGCCCGGATCCTGCGAGGAGGAAAGCGTGGCCGGCAGGACCGAGTTGTAGGCAATGCCCGTCGCGAGCATGTAGTTCTCGGGGCTGCCGTAGATCCGGGTCATGGCCTCGCCGCGGCAGCCGCCGGAGAGCGTACCGGTGTCGCCCACCTTCGTGACCTGGGTCGGGGTGCCCGAGAGCGCCCCCACGAACGCCGGGTCGGCGAAGAGCCGGCCCTCCGGGGAGTCGGGTGGGGCCTCACCCGGGCCCTTGGACTGGGTGGAGGTGTACCCGCTGGCCTTGGCTGCCTCCACGGTCAGCCGCGGGTAGCCGATGTCCTTGTTCAGATCGATAGCGAGCGTGGACAGCGGTGGCGTGTAGTCGTAGCCGGCGGCGGCCATGCAACGCCGCACGGCCTCCTGCATCCCCTTCTCCGCAACCGGGTCCGCCGTCGCATAGGCCTCGGCCTGGCGGATGATCCCGGCCACCGGCTCGGCGGACGCCGTCACCGACCCGGCAGGAATGGCGGCCGCCGCCAGCGCGGCTGCCGAACCGACGGCCAGGACGACTGCGCCGATGATCTGCTTCTTCATGGTTCCCCCATTTGTTGTTGGCTGTGAGTTGCGTGGCCCGCCGGTGCGGCGGAGCAAAGGTTCGGGCGCCGGTCCCGGCTCAGCTGATCAGGTGGTGTTCGTAGGCGAAGGCGACCAGCTGGATCCGGTTCTTCAACGCGAGCTTGCCCAGGATGGCCCCCACGTGGGACTTCACCGTCGCCTCACTGAGCACCAGCTCCGCGGCGATCTCGGCGTTGCCGAGTCCTTTCGCGGCCAGGCCGAACACGTCGCGTTCCCGGCCTGAAAGCTCCGCGAGCGCAGCCTGATTTCCGGGTTCCGGCGTCGTATAGTCACGCAGCAGCTCGTTGGTCAGGGCCGGGGCGATCACCGAGTGGCCGGAGTGGACCGTGCGGATGGCCGCCAGGAGGAAGTCCGGAGTGGTGTCCTTGGTGAGGAACCCGGCGGCACCGGCCCGGATGGCCCTGACCACGGCTTCGTCGTGCTGGATGGTGGTCAGGACGATGACCCTGGTGGCGTTCTGCGGGTGGTCGGTGACCGTCCGGGTGGCAGTGATTCCGTCCATCACGGGCATCCGGATGTCCATGAGGACGACGTCGGGGGCCACTTCCCGGACGAGGTCGACGGCGGCCGCGCCGTCGACTGCCTCGCCCACGAGTTCCATGTCCGGCTGGCTGCGAAGAATCATGGTGAGACCGGCGCTGAAGAGCGGCTGGTCATCCACGACGGCCACCCTGATCGGTGCGGCGCTCATGGCTTCACTCCCGCGAGGACTGGGTCGCCTGTGTCGCGAGCTGTGACGCCAGGATCCTCGGCCATTACCTCCGGGCCGTCGGGATCCGCCTCATTCCGGTCCGCCGCGGTGCGAGGCAACCACGCCGTGACGCTGAAGCTCCGCGCATCCCTGGTTGTTTCGAGGCGCCCGCCGGCCGCTGCGGCCCGGGCCCGCATCCCCGGTATCCCGTGCCCCGCCCGTTCCGGTCGCTGCCCGCCGTCGTCGGGACCCAGCGTGGAAAGAACACGCAGCTCCACGCCGTCGTTGTCCCAGTCCAGGGTGAGGTCGGCGCCTCGGCTCCGGTCCCCGTGTTTGAAGGCGTTGGTCAGGCTCTCCTGGGCGAGGCGAACGATGGCCTGTCGCCGGTGCCCGTCCACCGGCCACGGCGCACCCGTCTCCCGGAGCCTGACCTGCAGGCCGCTGTCACCCAGCCGGCGCGCGAGGTCCCGCAGTTCCGACCCGGGGTGGGACGCGGGGCAGGCCGGTGCCGGCGAGAACTGCTCGACCAGGCGGCGGGTTTCGACCAGCGCGGTCCGGGCGGATTCGGAGATGACCCCGGCGGCCCGGTCCACAGCCTCGGGTTCCGTCCGGTGGATGAAGCGCATCCCGTCGGCCTGGCTGACGATAATGGTCAGCGAGTGGGCCAGGACGTCATGCAGCTCGGAGGCGATGCGGTTGCGTTCCTGTTCGACGGCGAGTTCCGTGGCGGTCAGGCGGAGCCGTTCCTCCGCGGCCTTCTGCGCCCGCTGGCTCCGGGAGGCCCGCTTCATGGCCGTACCGGCGGCGCAAGCGGCGAGATTCAGTGCGGCGAAGGCCCCGAAAATCAGGAAAGCGTACGTCAATGTCCGCAGGGGTCCCCGCCCGTAGATCTGGGTGCCGAAGACGAAGTTGATCCAGGTCTGGTCGGTGAACCAGGTGGCCGTGACGAGGCCGGCGGACACGACCGCGGCCGCCGCCGGGACCCATCGGCTCCGCTGCCCCCACCCCAGGACCGCGAAGAACAAAGCCACGGGCACCACCGCGTAGTTCAGGACCCCGGACTGGAAGACGAGCGGGAAGACCCTGAGGCACTGCAGCGTCAGCCCGACCAGGACCAGGCCGAGGGCCGCCGCCGGGAGCAGCTCCGCCACCGCCACCGCCGTGACCAGCGCCAGCAGCAGCGCACTCTTCTGGTCGAAGTGGCGGTCCTCCAGGACGGCCAGCGCCAGGATCAGCACCATGGCCGTGGCAGGCGCGGCGAGCACCCTCAGGGACGGGATCTTTGTGAACATGCCCCCACCCTAAGCAGGGCCGGGCGCCGTTCTACCGCTCCGCGGCGCGAGTTCCACCCGCCGGATGACCAAGTTCAGCCGCAGGGATGAGTTCCGGCGGGCCCGCGTCGCCGCTGTGCACCGCCGTCGTCCGCCGTTTGGCGCAGGCCTCAGCCCGCGGGCAGCCGGTAGACCGAGACGTGGCTTCGGGAGTCCGCCGTGAAGTCGCTCCGGTCCCAGTCCGCCCAGCGGGATTCCAGTTCGAAGCCGGCCAACCGGGCCATTAGGTCCAGCTCCGCCGGCCAGATGTACCGGTGCGGCGTGCGGCCCATCCGAGCGTCGCGGCCGCCGGAAACGTCCGGATCGAACCGCACATGGTGCGAGACCACCAGCTGTTGGAGCACGTCATAGGTGTCCACCAGCAGGTAGCCGGGCTCGCTGACCTCCACCGTCGCCCCGCGGCCGGGCGGCAGCGAGCGCAGCTGAGGCACCCAGAGTTCGACGACGAAGCATCCGCCGGGGGCCAAATGCCGAGCGGCGTTCCGGAAGCACCGGACCTGCTCCTCCTGCGTCAGGAGGTTGGAGATCGTGTTGAAGACCAGGAAGGCCAGGGCGAACCCCTCCCCCGCCGAGGCCTCCACCATGTCACCCCGCACGACGGGAATCTCCTGCGGGCCGGCCTTCTCTCGGAGCCTTGCGATCATGGCGTCGGAGAGCTCGATGCCGGTCACCGGGACGCCGGCCGCGGCCAGCGGAAGGGCCACCCGGCCGGTTCCGATTGCGAACTCGACGGCGCGTCCCCCGGCGGCAAGTTCCGCAAGGACCTCGACCGTCGGCTCGAGCACCTCCGGGGCGAACATCCCCTCGCCGGGTGTGTCATAGCGGGAGGCGGCGTCGGCGTCCCAGAGCTGCTGCTGGTTGATCATCCCGCCACTATTGCACCCGGAACCCCGGTCCGGAAGGAAGCTGGGCGTTCCCGGACAGCCCTTCAGCGCCCGCCGCTTCGACGGTTCCCTGCCGGATAGACGCTCAGACGGTATGTATCAAGCTGTTTGTGACAGCTGGGTGGTTGTTTTGTGGTTGATGCCGGCCGGGGAGGGGGCTCCGGGCGCGGTGGGTTTGCGGCGGTATCGATGCGGGTTGCGGTTGTAGCAGGCGTCGAGGGTTGCCTGCCGCTGACTGCGTGCCTGCTCGATGTGTCCGTGGTGGACGGTGTCGGGGGTGTAGTAGTTCAGGCCGCTGTGGCGGTGGTTGGTGTTGTAGTCGGTGAAGAACGCAGCCATGTGGTCCCGGGCGTGGTCCAGGTCTGCGAATCTGCGGGGGAAGTCGAGGTCGTATTTGACGGTCTTGAACAGGGACTCGGAGTAGGGGTTGTCATCGGAGACCCGGGGCCGGGAATAGGAGAGCTCGATGCCCAGGGCCCGTGCAAGGTCCAGGGTGGTGCCGGCCCGCATGGGCGCCCCGTTATCGGCGTGCAGAACCCTGGGGCTGTGTTGGTTTCCGGTGACGGCGTCCTGGATCAGGGCGGCGGCCAGGGCGGCTGTCTCGGTGTGTTCGACCCGATGCCCGACGACCTTGCGGGAGTAGACATCCATGATCGTGTAGAGCCGGTAGGTGTGGTTGCCCGGCCCGTGGAGCATCGTGATGTCCCAGCTCCAGAGCTGGTTCGGGGCGTCCGCGTTCAGGACGGGTTTGACCCGTTGCCGGGAACCGGTGGCGTTGCGCTGTTTCCGGCGGTCCCCGTTCTGCCCGTGCGCGGCCACGATCCGGTGCGCTGAGGCGATCGAGAAAGAACAGTGACCGGTGTCCAGCATCCGGTAGTAGGCCTGGCTGACCGAGAGGTTCCCGTAGTCCTCGGAGTTGAGCCGTTCCATGAATTCCTCCGCCTCGGCCGTGCTGATCCGGTTCGGGTAGGCCCGGCCCTTATGCGGGAGGGTGATCCCGGCGGGGATGGAGGGTTTCAGATGCCGGTACCAGGTGGTGCGGTGAAGACCCAGCAGGGCGCAGGTTTTCACCGCTGACCAGCCGGCCGAGACCAGATGCCCGGCAAAGGTCAGGGCGATTCCTTTCCAGACTTTGGGATCAACCATTCGGGCCGGCCCGGTTCCGGCTCCGGAAGGTGCGAGTCCGTTGCCGCCGCGCTCCTGGCCATCGCGTCCAAGAGCGCGGAAGCTTTTCCCAGAATGTCCACCGCGGCCTCGGACCGGGCCAGTTTGGCCTTGAGGATCTCGTTCTCTCTCAAGACCCGTTTGAGCTGTTGTTTATCTCCGGCGTTCAAGCGCTGGTCCTCACTTCCTGGCGCGGCATTGGATCTCAACTCCCCGGCCTCGCGCTGACGGACCCAAAGTCGGAGAGTGCCCTCCGTGATACCGACCGCCCTGCTGAACGCGGTCTTCGAACCGCGTTCAAGGCACTTGTCGTACTCCTCCAGAATCGCGTGCTTCTGCGCGAGAGTGAAGTGGCTCCGCCGGGATCGACGGGAAGGGATCACAAAATCCATCACGGACCTTTCCCCGCCCCGAACGCCCGGCCGTGAACGACAAGCAAACCTGTCACACAACAGCCTGACACACAGGGCAGAAGCGTCGATTCCGCGGGGAACCGTCGAAACGGGCACGAGGAGTGAGCGTACAGCGGCGCGAGGGGCAGATGCGAGGAAGTGGGCGCCGGGAGGAGCTAGCCTCCCGCTCCCCTATCCCGCCGCGTGGATCACCGGGATGGACGCCGTCGCCGGGCCGGGGAAGACCGTGGGCTCGGGGCTCTCCACCGGCTGCACTGGGAAGGACACGGCGTCGGTCCCCACGGTGCGGCGTTCACCGCGGACGTCGACCTCCAGCGGGCCGCCCTCGACCATGGCCAGCCGCAGTTCCCGGTGGTCCAGCTGCACGTGCAGCAGGCCGCCGCGGAGCTTCAGGTGGAAGTCCAGGGAATCCCATTCGGCGGGCAGCCGCGGATCGAAGTACGGCACCTCGCCCTGGTCCCGGAGGCCGGCGAAACCGCTGACCAGCGAGCTCCACACGCCACCGGTCGAGGCGATGTGGACGCCGTCGATCGTGTTGCCGTGAGTGTCGTCCAGGTCGATGTAAACAGCGTGCAGGAAGTGGTCCAGCGCGGCCTTGCCGTAGCCCACTTCGGCCGCCATGATCCCCTGCACACAGGCGGACAGGGTGGAGTCCCCGGTGGTGATCGGGTCGTAGAAGTCGAACGCCCGGCGCTTCTCCTCGGCGCTGAAGTCCTGCCACTGCAGGAACATCGCCAGCACCGTGTCCGCCTGCTTGAGCACCTGGTGCCGGTAGATCACCAGCGGGTGGAAGTTCAGCAGCAGCGGGTACTTCGAGCGCGGGGTGTTCCAGTCCCACGGCTCCAGGGTCATGAAGTCGTTGTCCTGGGAGTAGACCTGCAGGTCGCCGTCGTAGGGCAGGTGCATCCGGTTGGCGGCCTGCTCCCACAGTTCGCGCTCGGCGTCGTCGATCCCCGGGTGGTCCAGCGCCGCGGCGGCACGCAGGTTAAAGCGCGCCATGACGTTGGTGTAGAGGTTGTCGTTGACGACGGCTGTGTACTCGTCCGGGCCAGTGACGCCGTGGATGTGGAACAGCCCGTCCTTGCCGAAGAAGCCCAGCGAGGCCCACATGCGCGCGGTCTCGATCAGCAGCTCGGAGCCTTGGGTTTCGCGGAAGGCCGCGTCCCCGCTGGCCCAGATGTAGCGGTTGGTGGCGAAGGCGATCGCGGCGGCGATGTGGAACTGGGCGGTGCCGGCGGCGTAGTAGGCACTCGCTTCCAGGCCGTTGATGGTGCGCCACGGGAAGAGCGCGCCGTCCACGCTGAGTTCCTTGGCCCTGACCCGCGCCTCGGGCAGCAGGTCGTGCCGGAATTCCAGGACCTGCCGGGCGTTGTGCGGGGTCGTGTAGGTCAGGTACGGCAGGAGGTAGACCTCCTGGTCCCAGAAGTAGTGCCCGTCGTAGCCGGAGCCGGAGACGCCCTTGGCCGGGATGCCGGCGACGTCGGCGCAGGCCGTGGCCTGGGCCAGCTGGAAGAGGTTCCAGCGGATGGCCTGCTGCAGCTCGGACCGGCCGCCCACCACGATGTCGCTGGTGGTCCAGTACTCGCGGTAGTGCGCCTCGCTCTGGGCGAAGATGTCCGCCACCGGCAGCAGTTCGCGCTCGGCGGTTTCCGCCGGGTCCTCGTCGGTGCCGCGGGCCACGGCGTAGCTGACGCTCTTCTCCAGCCGGAACGGCTGGTCCGGGCTGACGGCCAGGACGTAACGGACGCTGCTGTCGTCCTGGTCCACCTGGGTGTCGAAGGGCTGGACGTTGGCGGAGGTCCAGTGGTCCACGGCCATGCCCAGCCGCTGCCGGGACTCCGCGGCCTCCCAGGAGAGGCGCAGCGAGCCGTCGCCGCCGTCGAGCCGGAGCGGCAGCAGCACGCGTCCGGCGTGCCGGCCGGCGCGGCGCGGGTCGTGGGCGGAGTGGTCCTCCACCGGCTGGTCCTGGCGGTTGACGACGGCGGAGGTCACGTCCGCGGAGATCTCGCGGTCGGCGGAGACCTCCAGCGAGATACCGAGGGTGCCGCGGGCCTGATAGCCCACGGCGCGGCGTTCGGTGGTGGTTACCGTGGACCCAGACCGGCACTGCCAGACGATCCGGCACTCGTAAATGCCGGTAGCAAAGTCCACGCTGCGCCGGTAGTCCAGGACCGTG
Source organism: Arthrobacter sp. YD4 (assembly GCF_030410515.1). Lineage (GTDB taxonomy): Bacteria > Actinomycetota > Actinomycetes > Actinomycetales > Micrococcaceae > Arthrobacter. The sequence continues at coordinate 469,722 of NZ_JAUHHD010000002.1, forward strand.
GACTCCTCCAGGCTGAGCATCTCGCCGTCGATCACCACCGCGAAGTTGTTGGCATCGGGGATGTAGAGGATCCGCTGGCCGGTGCGGGCGAAGCCATAGGCGTTCTCCGCGTGCTTGATGTCCCAGATTTCGTGGAAGCCGTTGATGAAGCTGCCGGGCAGTTCGGCGTCGGCGGCGGCCCAGTGCGCGCCGCGGATACCGAGGTGGCCGTTGCCGAGGCTGAACAGGGTCTCCAGGGTGCCGGCGTTGCCGGGGACGTGGGCGGTCTCCACGAGTTGCCAGGGGTCGTTGGGGAACCTGGCGCGGTCCGAGGTGATGAGAGCCATGGTGGGGGTCCTTCTGGGGCGGAGGGTCTGGTGCGGGTGGGGTGGGTGGCGGCTGCGGGCTAGAGCAGCTCGGCGAGGTCGCTGACCACGAGGGTGGCGCCGGCGTCGAGCAGGGTCTGGCGGCCCGCTCCCCGGTCCACGCCGATGACCGAGTGGAAGCTCCCCGCGCTTCCAGCCTGGACACCGGAGACGGCATCTTCGACAACGATGCATTCCTCGCTCGGCAGCTCCAGGAGCCGGGCCGCGTACTGGTACGTGGCCGGGCTGGGCTTGCCGGGCAGGCCTTCGGAGAGGGCGACGACGCCGTCGACCACCACCGGGAAGTAGTCCGAGAGTCCCGCGGCCTTCAGCACCGGGACCGCGTTGCGGGAGGAGGAGACGACGGCGAGCTTGAGTCCGCGCTGGAGGGCGGCCTCGATGAAGCGCACCGAGCCCTCGTAGGGCTGCACGCCGCCGGCGGCGACGATGTCGTTGAACACCTTGTTCTTGCGGTTTCCCAGCCCGTGCACGGTGTCGTGGGCCGGGTCGTCGTCGGCCGGGCCCTCGGGCAGCACGATGTCCCGGGAGGCCAGGAAGTCGCGGACGCCGTCGAAGCGGGGCTTGCCGTCGATGTGGTCGAAGTAGTCGCTCTCCCGGTAGGCCTGCGCCCCGGGGACGTCCTTGAGGTACCCGTTGAAGAGTTCCTGCCAGGCGCGCTCGTGGACCACCGCGGTGGGTGTCAGCACGCCGTCGAGGTCGAAAAGGACGGCGGAGGCGCCTGCGAAGGCGTCGGCCGGCAGGGCCTCGGGGGAAGTGGCAGTCATGGGTTCGGGTGTCCTTCCAGACGGATGTAGAGATTCGGGGGTGGAGCCGGGGGTCTGCTGTCCGGCCGCGGGGCCAGGAGTGTGGTCAGCGTCGTCGGCGGGTACTGCGCCGCTCCACCAGCTTGGTCTCGAGCAGGTGGACGGTGCGGGCCGGCGGTTCCGGCCGGAGCAGGCGCTCCACCAGCAGGTTCGCGGCGAAGGCGCCCTGGTCCGCGACCGGCTGGGCCACGGTGGTCAGGCCCAGGAACCAGCTCATTTGATGGTCGTCGATCCCGATGATCGAGACGTTTTTCGGCGCCGACATGCCCAGGTCACGCAGGGCCATCAGCGCACCGAAGGCCGTTTCGTCGCAGCCGGCGAACACGGCGGAGGGGAGCCTGCGGTTCTCGACCAGTTCGGTCATGGCCCGGCGGCCGCCCTCGATGCTGGAGCCGGCATCCAGGACCAGGTCCGGGTCCAGCGTCAGGTCGTGCTCCGCGAGCGCCCGTTCGAAGCCGCGGCGGCGGGCGTCCGCGGTGACCACGGTGCTCGACGGCGGCTCCGTGCCGGCCAGCATTGCCAGGTCCCAGTGGCCCAGGTCCAGGAGGTGGCCGGTGGCCTTCCGAGCCGCTTCCTCGTCGTCGATCCCGACGTTGTCCCAGGGCACGGACTGCATGCCCACGCTGGCGACGGCGAGGCCGGATTCCTCCAGGGCCGCGACCTCGGCGGCGTCCAGCGCCACGTTCAGCAGCAGGACCCCGTCCACGCGCTGGGCCAGTCCGGCCAGGTCACCGAACAGCTTGCGCTGCACGCTGGGGCGGTTCCGGAGGCTGATCAGCACCGTGTCGTAGCCGCTGTCGGCGAAGACCTCCTCCGCGGCCTCGACGGCCTGGGCGAAGAACCACGCGGTTGCGGTGGGGACGATGATGGCGACGGCGCCGGTGGAGCCTCCGGCCAGGCGGGAGGCTGCGCTGGATGCGCGGTAGCCCAGCTTGCCGGCCGCGTCCGCGACCTTGGCCTGCGCCTTTTCGGACACATTGGGGAGGTTGCGGAGTGCACGGGAGACGGTGCAGATCGAGAGCCCGGAGAGGGCTGCCACGTCCTGGATGGTCACGCGCGGTGCCTTAGCCATGCGACACGGGCCTAGACCTTTCTCCCCAGCAAGTAGTGGGCCGATCAAATTGGCCAAATTAGAGTGTAAACGCTTATAAAAACAGGGCGCAAGTACCCGGATTCGGGCCATCGAATGGATTATCCGCCGGGCCCGGGCTCCGTCAACGCAGGACGTAGTGCCGCAGGAACGCCCCGACGTCCACCAGCTCGGCCGCCGAGATCGAATGCCCCATCCCGGGGTAGCTGCGGGCCGTGAGCTGGGTGTGCTCTTCCAGCCATTCGGCCGTGTGTTCGGTGGCGGCGTCGTTGATGACGACGTCGTCCTTGTCCCGGCCCCAGAAGAACGGCGGGCGGGCCTCAAACGACTCACTCATGGCCAGCAGTTCGTTCTCCAGTACGAACCCGGAGAGCCCGACGGCGGCGCGGAAGCCTTCGGGTCGCAGGCGCAGCAGGGTGCTGGCCATGGCCATGCCCTGGGAGTAGCCGAGGAGGCTGACGCTGCTGTGCCGGTCCTTGACCGAGTCGATCCAGGCGAAGACCCGGTTGGCGGCGGAAATCACGTCCGCGAAGTCGTGGGTGAGGAAGTAGTCCAGCAGGAACCAGCCGTAGTCGTCGCCGATCACCTTCGGGCCGCGCAGCGCGGCGCAGGTGAACTCGGGCGGCAGGCTGCCGAACAGGTTCGACATCCGGGTTTCGTCCGTGCCGTAACCGTGCAGCATCACCAGCAGCGGGGTGCCCTCCCGCTCCGCCTCCGGCCTGGACCAGGCAACCGTCTCCATCCGGCCAGCCTAGCGAGAACCCGGGCCGCGCCGTCGAACCGGGGCTTGCCGCGCCGGTTCCGGAAATCCGCTGCGCTTCCGGACCGGCGCACCCTGGGTCCGGGCCGCGCCGGTCCGGAAGGGGCGCGGAAACCCGGAAGTGACGCGAAAAACCGCCCTCACCTGCGGTTTTTCCGTCAAGCCGGGGCCGAAATCGTTGTATCCGGGGGTGCCGGGCTGTAGCGTGACAATGGACAGCATGCTTAGCGTTGGCCGCAGCCCTTCAGGCGGCGGCCCTGGTCGCGACCCGGACTCTTCGATACCGACTGCACCACAGGACTTCACCAGACTCAGCCAGTGACACCGTCCATCCGGACCCCTAAGGAGCAAGAAATGAGAATCGGATCCTCCATCTTCCTGATCGCCCTCGGTGCCATCCTGGCCTGGGCCATCACCCCCGGACTGATCCCCAACGTGGACCAGACCATGATCGGGTACATCCTGATGATCGTCGGCGTGATCGGCCTGATCGCCTCGCTGATCCTGGCCTCCCCCGGCCGCAGCCGCACCCGCCGCGTCAGCGAGACCCGCTCGGTGGTTGACCCCAACACCGGCGAGACCATCACCCGCAACGAGAGCCGCGACGCCGGCATCTAGCCAGAGGCCCGCCATCCCGGCGGGCGCAGCCCCGCATAGCACCGCCCGGATGCCGGGCCGGACCCCACTGGTCCGGCCCGGCATCCGGCGTTTAAGCAGCATCCGCCCCACCCCTCCGGGCCCCGCCACCGAAACCCCCGCACCAACGTTCTTTGTTCTTGTGGTTTTTCGTTGACAAAGCCACATGATCAAAGATAAAGTCAATCAATTCCACTTCGATGTGACAGCGGTCACCGAAGTCGGGACCAGCAGGATCCGCAGCCACGTCAAAGCCGCAATGGAGGGCAAGTGTTCGCCGAGGAACGCCAGCAACTGATCGTTGAGCTCGTGGCCGCCAGCGGCCGGGCCAGCGTGACGGACCTCGCCGAGCGTTTCAGCATCACCACCGAAACCGTGCGCCGCGACCTGGCCGCCCTCGAGGCCGCCGGCAGCGTCCGCCGGGTCCACGGCGGCGCCGTCTCCCCCGAACGGATCAGCACCACCGAGGAGAGCATCCTCGAACGCACGGTCCAGCGCCCCTCGGAGAAGACCCGGATCGCCGCGGCGGCCCTGGCCCTGATCCCCGAGGACCGTTCCGGCAGCATCCTGATCGACGCCGGATCCACCACCGAGGCCCTGGCCGGCATGCTGGCCGCCCGCTCGGCGGCAGGCACCACCGGCGCCGGCAGCAATGGTGCCGACGCCGAACTCGTCGTCATCACCCACGCCCTGCCGATCGCGGCCAGGCTCTCCGGCGAGACCGGCATCGCCCTGCACCTGCTCGGCGGCAAGGTCCGCGGCCTGACCCAGGCCGCCGTCGGCCAGTCCACCGTGGAGGCCGCCGGCCGGATCCGGCCGGACATCGCCTTCATCGGCACCAACGGCATCTCCGCGGCCTTCGGGCTGAGTACTCCCGATCCTGAAGAAGCAGCCGTCAAGGCCGCCTTCGTCCGCTCGGCACGCCGCATCGTGGTGCTGGCCGACTCCTCCAAGCTGGACGCGGAAACGCTGGTCCAGTTCGCCTCCCTGAAAGATCTGGACACCGTGATCACCAACTCGAATCCCAGTCCGGCCCTCGCGGCCGCGCTCTCGGACGCCGGAGTGGAGGTGGTGGTCGCATGATCGTCACCCTCACCGCCAACCCCAGCCTGGACCGAACCGTCGCCCTCCCGGGTCCCCTGCAGCGCGGCGAAGTCCAGCGCGCCCTCTCCGTCCGGCAGGAATCCGGCGGCAAGGGCGTCAACGTCTCCCGGGCCCTCGTGGCCTCCGGGTTGAAGACCCTCGCCGTGCTCCCGGGCGCGGAGGCCGACCCGGTCCTGGCCGGGCTCCGAGATACCGAGGTGCCCTTCGCCGCCCTGCCGATCGGGGAGCCGCTGCGCAGCAACGTGGCCCTCACCGAACCCGGCGGCGTCACCACCAAGATCAACGAACCCGGCCCGGTGCTGAGCGCCGAACAGCAGGAGGCCCTGATCGGGCTGCTGCTGGACTCCGCCCGCGGCGCCAGCTGGGTGGTCCTGGCCGGCTCGCTCCCGCCCGGAGTTCCGGCCGATTTCTACGCCACCGTCACCCGGCGGCTGCGCTCCACCCACGACGGCTCCGAGGCACCCCTCATCGCCGTCGACTCCTCCGGCGAACCCCTCGCCGCAGCGGTCTCCGGCGACCCCCTCGGCATGCCGGACCTGCTCAAGCCCAACGCCGAGGAACTGGCGGAACTGGCTGCAGCGGCCGGCTTCGCCACGGACAAGTCCGCCGAGGAGCTCGAGGCCGACCCGGAGGCAGCCGCCACGGCCGCCGCCGCCGTCGTCCGCTCCGGGGTGGGCGCCGTACTCGCCACACTCGGTTCCAAGGGTGCGGTTCTTGTGACGGCCGACGGCGCGTGGCTCGCCACGCACCCGCCGGTCACCGCGGTCAGCACGGTGGGCGCCGGCGATTCGTCGCTGGCCGGCTACCTGCTCGCCGCAAGCCAGGGCGCCGCCCCGGCTGATTGCCTTCGTCAGGCGGTGGCCCACGGTGCCGCCGCCGCCTCCCTGCCCGGCTCCCGAGTCCCGGCAGTGCACCAAACCACCCCCGATGCCGTAACCATCACGGCCCTGACAAAGGATTGACAGTGACCCAGCTCATCACTCCCGAACTGGTCGAGCTCGACCAGAATCTCGGCACTTCACCCGAGGACGTGATCCGGCACCTGGCAGGCAAGGTTGCAGCCAACGGACGCGCCACCGAGGTCGAGGGCCTCTTCGCCGACGCCTTCGCCCGTGAGTCCAAGACCGCTACCGGCGTGCCCGGCGGCATCGCCATCCCGCACTGCCGCTCGACGGCGGTCACGGAGGCCACGCTGACCATGGCCCGCCTCTCCAACCCGGTCAACTTCGGCGCCAAGGACGGCCCGGCGGACCTGATCTTCTTCATCGCAGCCCCGGAAGGCGCTGACCAGGAGCACCTGAAGCTGCTCTCCAAGCTCGCCCGGTCCCTGATCAAAAAGGACTTCACCGCCGCCCTCCGCGCCGCGTCCAGCCAGGCCGAGGTCGTGGAACTGGTCGAGGGTGCCTTGGCCGACAAGCCCGCCGCCCACGCCGCAGCTCCCGCCGAACCGGCAGCCGCAGCCACCGGCGCCGCTGCTGCCGGCACCGCCGGTGCTGCGCGTGCCAAGCGCCTCGTCGCCGTCACCGCCTGCCCCACCGGCATCGCGCACACCTACATGGCCGCCGACTCCCTCGTCGCCGCGGCCAAGGAGGTCGGCGTCGACCTGCAGGTCGAGACGCAGGGTTCCTCGGGCGCCAAGGCGCTGGACCCGGCCGTGATCGCCGCCGCCGACGCGGTGATCTTCGCGGTCGACGTCGACGTCCGCGGCAAGGAGCGCTTCGCCGGCAAGCCCGTCATCAACGCCCCGGTCAAGCGCGGCATCGACGAGCCGGACAAGATGGTCCAGGAGGCCCTCGCCGCCGCGGACAACCCCAACGCCCGCCGCGTCCCGCACTTCGGCGCGGAGGAACAGGCCGAGCACGAGGCCGAGGAGCGCGGCGAGCACGTCGGCCAGAAGCTGAAGAAGGCCCTGCTCACCGGCGTCAGCTACATGATCCCGTTCGTCGCCGGCGGCGGCCTGCTGATCGCTCTCGGCTTCCTCATGGGCGGCTACCTGATCACGAAGTTCGCGGACAACATCGTCCTGCAGAACTCCCTCTTCAACCTGCCCACCCAGTACCCGGACAACGCCTGGGGCCCGCTCGGCGCCTACCTCGGTGCCGTCCTGTTCAAGATCGGCGCCCTCTCGCTGGGCTTCCTGGTCCCGGCGCTGGCCGGTTACATCGCTTACGCGATCGCCGACCGTCCGGGCATCGCCCCCGGCTTCGTCGCGGGCGCCGTCGCAGGCTTCATGGGCGCCGGCTTCCTCGGCGGCATCGTCGGCGGCCTGCTGGCCGGCTACATCGCCCTCGTCATCGGCCGCCTGCAGGTGGCCCGCTGGCTGCGCGGCCTGATGCCCGTGGTGATCATCCCGCTGGTGGCCTCGCTGGTGGCCTCCGGCCTGATGTTCGTCATCCTCGGCGGCCCGATCGTGGCCATCACCAACGGCCTGAACTCCTGGCTCTCCGGACTGACCGGCGCCGGCGCGATCGCCCTCGGCGTGATCCTCGGCCTGATGATGTGCTTCGACCTCGGCGGCCCGGTCAACAAGGTTGCCTACTCGTTCGCCGTCGCCGGCCTCGGCGCCGCCTCGATCGACAACCAGGCCCCGTGGCAGATCATGGCCGCCGTGATGGCCTCCGGCATGGTTCCGCCGCTGGCCATGGCCCTGGCCTCGACCGTCCTGAACAAGAAGCTCTTCAGCCTGGCCGAGCAGGAAAACGGCAAGGCCGCCTGGCTGCTGGGTGCCTCGTTCATCTCCGAAGGCGCCATCCCGTTCGCCGCGGCCGACCCGCTGCGCGTCATCCCCGCAAGCATGCTCGGCGGCGCGGTGACCGGAGCCATCTCGATGGCGGCCGGCGTCGGATCCAAGGCCCCGCACGGTGGCCTCTTCGTCTTCTTCGCCATCGACAACTTCCTGATGTTCGTCGTTGCGATCGCCGTCGGCACCGTGGTTACCGCCCTGTCGGTGATCGCGCTGAAGCGCTGGGCAGTCAAGAAGACCGTTGATACGGTGGAACCGGTCCCCGTCACCGTCTGAGCCGGTTCACCACAGACCATTCCACGCTGAAAATCTAGGAGCAACAATGACCGAACGTAACGCCACCATCGCCAGCCGCGTGGGCCTGCACGCCCGCCCGGCCGCCATCTTCGCCGAGGCCGCGGGCGAGTTCGATCTGGACATCACCATCGCCCGGCTCGGCGAACCCGCGGACGAGGCCATGGACGCCGCCAGCATCCTCTCGCTGATGAGCCTGGGCGCCTCGCACGGCGAGGTTGTGGTGTTGCGTGCCGAGGGCGACGGCGCCGACGCCGCCCTCGACCGCCTGGTCCAGATCCTCGAAACGGACCACGACGCCGAGTAGTCAGCGACGCCGACAGGCCGCCGCTCCTTCCCCTCGCGGGACGGGGCGGCGGCCTTTCGCTTTAAGGCCCGGGCTTCCTTGGGATGCAAGGCGGCGGAGCTAGGCTGGGGCCATGACTTCGGGGGAATCTCATCCGGCCGGCTCGCGCTTTCGCTGGCAAGTGCTCCTAGTGCCGCTCCTTGGGATGGCAGCCATCGCCGCCGGGATTGCCGCACTCCAAGCACCGCGCCGGAGTGCCGGCTGGTTTGCCTATGCCCCGCTGGCCGACCAGTCATTCTTCTCGGACGACTTCATCCTGATGGACGACCTGGCCCGTGCGGGTTACCTGCTGGTGGGGGCAGGACTTCTCACACTGGCTTTCTGGCTCGGCTTCCGGCTGGGACGACGCCGCGCAGGTCACCACGGTTCCCGGATGTAGCGGCCCCACGGACGATTCGTCAGCATGCTGACGAAATGCTTGTGTTCGCTTCCGCCCGTGGTTAGCGTGGGCAGGAAGGGCGCAGGGGGCCGGCCGGCTCCGGCACCGCACGGATTCAGGACGGTTCAGGACCGATCAGGAGGGGTAGGCATGCCGACCAAGAAGGGCGCACCGCAAGGCTCCGAGAGCCCCAGCATCAAGGACCCCGAGATGTATGAGGCGCTGCTCGAGGACGGCGCCTCCAAGCAGAAGGCGGCACGGATCTCCAACGCCGCGGCCAAGCGCGGGCGCTCCAGCGTGGGCAGCAAGGGCGGCCACTCCGGCGACTACGAGGACTGGACGGTCCCGGAACTGAAGAAGCGCGCCAAGGAAATCGGGCTCACTGGCTACTCGGCCAAGAAGAAGAGCGAACTCATCTCCGCTCTGCGGAACTCCTAGACTGTGTCGGCGCTGCCCCGGGCGGCCTCCCCCGGCTCAGGCGCCCTTCCGCGCCGCGGTCTTCGCGGTCCCGGACTTGGTGGCGGCCGTCTTGGTGGCTGCTGTCTTGGTGGCGGCTGTCTTGGTGGCGGCAGTTCTGGTCCCGGCAGACTTGGTGCTGCCGGACGCGCCTGTGCCGGACTTCGCGGCGCTCGTCTTTGCGGCCGCGGGTTTGGCGGCGCTGGATTTGGCGGTGCCGGATTTGGCAGTACTCGCCTTGGCGGCGGCGGTCTTCGTCGTGCCCGACGTGGCGCCCCCGGACCCGCCGGACGCGCCCTCGGAGGCTCCGCCGTCGGACCCGCCGCCGCGCTTGCGTTCGATGCTCCGCTTCAGGGCGTCCATCAGGTCGATCACCTCGCCGGTGCCCGCCTCCGCCGCCGGAGCGCCGAAGGTCTCCTCCGTGTCCAGCGAGTCGCCCTGCTCGATCTTGGCGTCGATCAGCTGCCGCAGCTGGAGCTGGTAGTCATCGGTGAACTGCGCCGGATCGAAGTCGGCCGCCATCGAATCGACCAGGGCAGCGGACATCTCCCGCTCCTGGGCGGAGATCCGGACGGTGGTCTCCAGGGCCGGGAAGTTGGCCTCGCGTACTTCGTCGGCCCAGAGCAGGCTCTGCAGGACCAGCACGTCGCCGCGGATCCGCAGGGTGCCCAGACGGGTCTTCTCCCGCAGCGCAAACTGGACCACCGCTACCCGGTCCGTGTCCTCGAGCGCCCGGCGCAGCAGCATGTACGCCTTCGGCGACTTGGCATCCGGCTCCAGGTAATAGCTCTTCTCGAACATCATCGGGTCCAGCTGGTCGGCAGGGACGAACTGCACCACCTCGATCTCGTGGCTGTTCTCCGCCGGAATGGACTTCAGTTCCTCGCGGCTGAGGATCACCGTCCGGCCATCGTCCTCGTACGCCTTGTCGATGTCCTCATAGTCGATGACCTTGCTGCACACCTCGCAGCGGCGCTGGTAGCGGATCCTCCCGCCGTCGGCGTTGTGCACCTGGTGCAGGCTGATGTCGTGATCCTCGGTGGCGCTGTAGACCTTGACGGGGACGTTGACCAGGCCGAACGCTATCGCGCCTTTCCAGATGGCTCTCATGGCTCAAGTGAACACCAGACCGGCACGGAGGTGAAGCCCCGTGGCTGAGGGCAAGGAACGGGTCCGGGTGGACGGCCGGGAGCTGGTGCTGACCAATCTGGACAAGGTGATGTACCCGGAGACCGGCACCACCAAGGCCGACGTGCTGGCGTACTACGCCGCCGTCGCACCCGTCCTGATCCCCGCCGCCGCGGACCGCCCGGCCACCCGCAAACGCTGGGTGCACGGCGTCGGCACCGCGGACGCGCCCGGGGAGATGTTCTTCCAGAAGAACCTGGACCATTCCACCCCCGGCTGGGTGCCGCGGGCGTCCATCACCCACAAGGACCGCACCGCCCAGTACCCCCTGGTCAACGATCCGGCCACCCTCACCTGGCTGGCCCAGATCGCCGCCTTGGAGATCCACGTGCCGCAATGGCGGGTGGCTTCCGGCGGCGATCCGCTGCCCCCGGACCGCTTGGTCCTTGACCTGGACCCGGGCGAGGGCGCGGGCCTGGCCGAATGCGTGGAAGTGGCCACCCTGGCCCGGGCCATCCTCCGGGACGTGGGCCTGGACCCCGTGCCCGTGACCAGCGGCAGCAAGGGCATCCACCTCTACGCCGCCCTAGACGGCACGCAGAGCTCGGACCAGATCGCCGACTTCGCCCACGAGCTGGCCCGGGCGCTCGAGGCGGACCACCCGGACCTGGCCGTGAGCGACATGAAGAAGACCCTTCGCGCCGGCAAAGTCCTGGTCGACTGGAGCCAGAACAACGCGGCCAAGACCACGATCGTCCCGTACTCGCTGCGCGGCCGGCTCCAGCCCACCGTCGCCGCGCCCCGCACCTGGCGGGAGCTCGCGGCGCCGACGCTGCACCAGTTGGATTACCGCGAGGTGATGAAGCGGGTGGCCGCCGGCAAGGACCCGTTCGCCGTGATTTCCGGGAAGCACGACGGCGGCGCCAGTGCCGCTGCCCCGGGCGACGGCGGGGACACCGACCCGCGCCTGGAGAAGTACCGCACCAAGCGCGACGCCGCCGCCACCCCGGAACCGTTCACCGCCGAGAGGCACCGCAACCGTGCCGCGGAAGAAACCCTCCGGGAGAGCTTCGTCATACAGGAACACCACGCCAGCCGGCTGCACTACGACTTCCGGCTGGAGCGCGACGGCGTGCTGGTCTCCTGGGCGCTGCCCAAGGGTGTGCCAGTTTCCAAGGCCAAGAACCACCTGGCGGTGCAGACCGAGGACCACCCGATGGATTATGCGGACTTCGAGGGGACCATCCCCAAGGGCCAGTACGGCGCCGGAACCGTCAGCATCTGGGACCGCGGAACGTACGAGTGCGAGAAGTGGATCGCCGGCAAGGAGGTCATCGCCACGCTCACCGGGCAGGACGGCGGCGGGCTGGGCGGCAGCCGGCGCTTCGCCCTCATCCACACCGGCAAGGCCAAGGACCAGTGGCTGATCCACCTGATGGACGAGGCGAAGGAACACCACGAGGATTCGAATGACGGCGACGGACCCGGGCCGGACGGTGGCGGGCAGGGAGAGGGTGACGACGAAGGCGGGGCGGGCGACGACCGCGACGGCGGCACGGCGGAGGCCGCAGCCCCGGATCCGGCCCAGCTCTCCCCCATGCTGGCCAGCCCGGGAACGCGCGGGGACCTGACCGACAGTGACTGGCAGTTCGAGCTCAAGTGGGACGGCGTCCGGGCCCTGGTGCTCGGCGACGCGCAGCGGATCCGCTTGATCAGCCGCAACGGGATCGACATGTCCGCCAGCTACCCGGAGCTGACGGACCGGTCCTGCTGGCCACCGCAGGATTTCGCCGCCGACGGCGAGATCATCGCCGTCGGGCCGTCCGGGCGGCCCGATTTCGGGCTGTTGCAGGGCCGAATGAAGCTGACCAAGGCCGGCGACGTGGCCAAGGCGCAGGCCGCGACCCCGGTGCGGCTGATGCTGTTCGACCTGCTCACCGACGGCGGCGAGGACCTGCGCCGCCGCCCGCTGACCACCCGGCGGAAACGGCTGGATGCCTTCTTCGCTGCCGTATCCCGGGGCGACTGCCCGGTGCAGCTCTCCGAGGTGATCGACGCCGACGTCGGGCATCTGCTCGAGAGCGCGCAGGAACTGGGCCTCGAGGGCATCATGGCCAAGCGCACGGGCGGCCGCTACGTCGGCCAGCGCAGCCGGTCCTGGCTGAAGCTGAAATTCGAGCGGACCCAGGAGGTGGTGGTGGGCGGCTGGCGGCCGGGCAACGGGGGCCGGAGCGACACCGTCGGGTCCCTCCTGGTGGGCATCCCCGACGGTTCGGGACTCCGCTACGTCGGCCGCGTGGGAAGCGGCTTCAGCACCCGCGAGCTCGCCGAGATGCGCCGGACCCTTGACGCGATCCCGCGCAAGACGCCACCCTTCGACGAGGTGCCCGCCGCGGACGCCGCCGACGCGCGCTGGGTCTCGGCCAAGCTCGTGGGCGAGGTGACGTTCGGCGAGTGGACGGGCGCCGGGAAGCTCCGCCACCCCGTCTGGCGCGGCTGGCGGCTGGACAAAACCCCGGCCGACGTCGTCGTCGAATCCGGCTGACGGCGGGCCCGGACAATCCGACGGCGGCCACCGTCTGAAACCCGGCCTAGTCGTGGTGAGGGATCTGCGGCCGGCTTTGGCGGTGCATGGCGGCGTCGGCCACCTGCTGGCCCTGCTGTGAGTGGACGGAGTCGCGGTCCCTGGGGTGGTGGTGCTTGCCGCTGCCGTCCGGCCACGGGTGGCCGTCCGCCGGCGACGGCGGGGCCGGCCGCTTGATCTCCGGGCCGGGGACCTTGTCCATGGACTCGGTGAGGTGTTGGGCGACCTCCGGCTCAAGCTGCTCTTTCGAGTGATGATCCGCCATGACTCTTCCTTTCCGCGATGAAATGAAGCGTCCCACCATGGTAGGTCTGCCGCCGTCGCCATGTCTCTAGGCTGGGGGCATGGAATACCACCTGCGGCAGGCCACGCCCGCCGATGCCGAAGCCCTGGTCGAGATGCACACGCTGGCCCATGAGGAGTGCTACTCCCACGTCCTCCCGGCGGAGTTCTTCGCCGCCCGCCGCGCCTCCTTGCCGGAGCGGACGGAGAATCGGCGGCCCTCCCTGGTGGGCCCGTCCGCGCCGGTGATCGCCCTCGACGACGGCGGCCGGATCGTCGGGTTCGCCCACGGCGGCCCGGGACGGGACGGGGACCGGCCGGACCAACAGGAGCTCTACGCGATCTACACGCTGCGGGCCGCCTACGGTTCCGGGCTCGGCGCGGCCCTGCTGCACGCCGCCGTCGGCCCCGGCCCGGCCTACCTGTGGGTCCTCGAAGACAACCCCCGCGCGCGGGCCTTCTACGCCCGGCACGGCTTCACGCCCGACGGCACCCGGAAACTGCTCCCCAAGGACTGGTTCGAGCTCCCCGAAATCAGGCTGGAACGGCGCTAAAACGCCCGGAATCCGGGACTTCAGAGCGGTTGCGGCCCAATTGTTACCAAACTAATAAGCTCACTGCTTACTTCCCAGTGATGACGCGGAATATGCGGTCACGGCTCCGCGCCCGCCCCGGTCGTCCGGCTGCCGAAAAAGGGGCATCCTACGGCACAAAAATCGGAATGACTACGGAAATCCCGTAAAATTGAGAGCCTGCCCAGAGCGGGGCAGCTAGAAGTCGCAAGCAAATGACCTCCACAGGAGCCTCCCAAATGCCCAAAGACCGAAGCACGACCGACTCTTCCGCAGGCGTAGCCAACGCCGCCGGAACCAACCCTGGCGCACCCGTCGCCGCCAAGAAGCCACGCCTCCGCCGCCGCCGGCTCCGCGAGTCCGACGTCAACGTCGTTGACCAGCCGATGCTGAAGAAGGCCCTCGGCGGAACCATCGTCGGCAACACCATGGAATGGTACGACGTCGGCGTGTTCGGCTACCTGATCACCACCATGGGCCCGGTCTTCCTGCCCGAGGCGGACAAGACCGTCCAGACCCTCTTCCTGCTCGGCACCTTCGCCGCCACGTTCATCGCCCGCCCCCTCGGCGGCGTCGTGTTCGGGTGGCTGGGCGACAAGGTGGGCCGCCAGAAGGTCCTGGCCGCCACCCTGCTGATCATGGCGGCCAGCACCTTCGCCGTCGGACTGCTCCCGGGCTACGCCCAGATCGGCATCTGGGCCGCCGTGCTGCTGGTGGTCTTCAAGCTCATCCAGGGCTTCTCCACCGGCGGCGAATACGCCGGCGCCACCACCTTCGTCAGCGAATACGCCCCGGACAAGCGCCGCGGCTTCTTCGCCAGCTTCCTGGACATGGGCAGCTACCTGGGCTTCGCCCTCGGCGCCGCGCTGGTGTCCGTCCTGCAGCTGACCCTGGGCCAGGACACCATGGAGCAGTGGGGTTGGCGCATCCCGTTCCTCGTGGCCGGCCCGCTCGGCGCCGTCGCCGTGTACTTCCGGAGCAAGATCGAGGAATCCCCGCAGTTCCAGGCCACCCTGGATGCCCAGGAGAACCTCGCCAAGGACGCCTCCGCCAGTGATGACACCGCCTCAAAGGGTCCGGTGGGCATCGTGAAGGCCTACTGGCGCTCGATCATCACCGCCATGATCCTGGTGGCCGCCGCGAACACCGCCGGCTACGCCCTGACCTCCTACATGCCGACCTACCTCACCGAGTCCAAGGGCTACGACGAGGTGCACGGCACCCTGCTGACCATCCCCGTCCTGGTGGTCATGAGCCTCTGCATCCCGCTGACCGGCAAGCTCTCCGACCGGATCGGCCGCCGGCCCGTGCTCTGGATCGGTGCCATCAGCACCGTGGTCCTGGCCACCCCGGCATTCATGCTGATCGGCGTCGGCGAGATCTGGTCCACCCTGGCGGGCCTGGCGCTGATCGCGTTCCCCGTGACGTTCTACGTCGCCAACCTGGCCTCCGCCCTGCCGGCCCAGTTCCCGACCGCCAGCCGCTACGGCGCCATGGGCATCGCGTACAACTTCTCGGTGGCGATTTTCGGCGGCACCACGCCGTTCATCGTCGCGGCCCTGATCTCGGCCACCGGCAACGACATGATGCCGGCGTACTACCTGATGGCCACCTCGGCGATCGGCGCCGTCGCGATCTACTTCCTGCGCGAATCCGCCCAGATGCCGCTGCCCGGCTCCATGCCGAGCGTGGACACCCAGGCCGAGGCCCGGGAACTGGTCGCCACCCAGGACGAAAACCCTCTGATCGACCTGGAACACATGGATATGCCCCTGGTCGCCGCGGGCGACTCCGACGGCGGCAAGGTCGGCGCACCGGCCTAGTCACCCCGGCCCAGCGCCCCGCCCTCCGAGGCCCGTCGCGGCCCGTCCGTCCCCACCGGGGCGGCGGCCACGGCGGGCCTTTGGCGGCTCCCGGCCCGCTTCGATTCCATCCCTGGCCGCGCCCCCATCCGCTCTCCCCCACCACAACGCCGCAGGAGGTCCGCTTGCTGTCCACGCCGCTGTCCTCCCTGCTCCGCCACGCCAAGGGTCTGCACTCGCTGGGACCGGCCAACCGGGACCACGCCTCGGCGCTGCGCGTGGCGCTCAGCGTCGCCGTTCCCTCGCTGGCACTGCTGGCCGCCGGGCGGGCGGACCTGATCGTCTACGCCGTCTTCGGTGCCCTGACCGGCATGTACGGCCGCTCCGAACCGCACCAGCTCAGGCTCCGGCACCAACTCCAGGCGGCGCTGGTTTTGGTGGGCGGCCTGGCCGTGGGCGTGCTGCTCTCGGTCAACCACCTGCACTCCTGGACTCTCGTGGCCGTGGAGTCCGGCCTCGCCGCCGTCGGCTCACTCTTCGCGGACCGGGTGAACCTGAAACCGAACGGTCCGTTCTTTGGCCTCCTGGCCCTCGGCGCGTGCGCGTCCATCCCCTCCCCCGTGCCGGGACCGGCTGCCGTCCTGATCGGCGCCGGGTCCGCGGCGTTCTCCATCCTGGTCGGCTTCGCCGGCTGGGTCCGCAGCCGGAAATGGGTGCGCGGGGCGGGACGGACCGTGCCGCCGCTGCGCGGCGCCCGCCGCCGGGCGGCCTGGATTCATGCCGCCCGCTACCTGGCCGCGGTCGGGGCGGCCGGCAGCATCGGGGTGCTCAGCGGCAGCGGCCACCCGCACTGGGCGATGGCCGCGGCGGCGGTGCCGCTGGCCGGCGCCGACCTGCCGAGCAGCGTCTACCGCGGCCTGCACCGGATTGTGGGCACGCTGCTGGGTCTGCTGGTGGTGGCGGCCGTGCTCTTTCCCTGGGCAGGCTCCCCGCTGCGGTTGTTCCCCGCCGGCGAGACCGCCGCCGTCGCGGTGCTGGTGATCGTGCTGCAGTTCGGTACGGAGCTGTTCATGGCCCGGCACTACGGGCTGGCCATGGTGTTCTTCACCCCCGTGATCCTGCTGATGACCCAGCTCTCCTCCCCCGCCGACCCGCACCTGCTGGTGGCCGAACGGGCGGTAGAGACGCTGCTCGGCGCCTGTGTGGGGATCGCCGTCGTGCTGTTGATCCGCCGCCGGGCCGCTACTTAGCCCGGCGGGGCGGTCCGGCCACGAGCTTCGCCGGCAGCAGCCGCGCGGCCGCGACCAGCGCCTTGTAGCGCCGGCTGGGGATGGACACGCCACGGCCCCGGGCGTTGTCCGCCAGGCCCTCACGGACCACCTGTTCAGCGCTCAGCCACATCCAGGACGGCGCCACGGACTTATCCATGCCCATCCGATCGTGAAATTCGGTGTGGGTGAAGCCGGGGCAGACGGCCGTCACGTGTATGCCCCGCGAGGCATATGCAATGTTGGCCCACCGGCTGAAGCTCAGCAGCCAGGCCTTCGCGGCCGAGTAGGTTTCCCGCGGCAGGAACGCGGCGACGGAGGCCACATTGATGATCCGGCCGGAGCCCCGCTGGAGCATGCCCTGCAGGGCGGCGTGCGAGAGCTCCATCGCCGTCTCGACATGGAGCTTGAGGTGGCGCTTCTCGTCCTCGATCGGGTTCTCGGCGAAAGAGCGGAGCAGGCCCATGCCGGCATTGTTGACCAGGATCTCCACCGGGCGGGCGGGATCGGCGAGGCGCGCGACGACGGCGGCAACGCCCGTGTCCTCGGTCAGATCGGCCGGGAGCACCTCTGCCGTCACTCCGAAGGTGTTCTCCAGCTCCTCGGCGACGGCACGCAGCCGCCCGGCGTCGCGGGCCACGAGGACCAGCCGGTGGCCCTGCTCGGCCAGCTGGCGGGCGAACTCGGCCCCGAGCCCGGCGGTGGCGCCGGTGACCAGGGCAGTGGATGCGGGCGTGGCTCCGGGGGTCTCTGCTGTCATAGCTGAAGCCTAGTCCCGGTCCCGCCTGCAATCAGGCACAAAAGGCTCAGGCAACATCAGACTCGGATAGAAACGGCTCAGGCGGAAATTGGGCCGGCGGCGCGTTCGCCGTCGGGGGTGTCGTCGTTATCCCCGTCGACGGCAGCCCGGAGCGGGTTACGGTCCTGGGTTCGGACGGCCAGTTCGGCCGCGGCGCGTTCGGTGGCCGAGGGATCGGCCTCGTCGAGGTCTTCCCCGGCGAGCATCTCGGCGGCCTGGTCCATGGCGGAGATGTCCTCCGGGGTCAGCTCTGCGGAGGCGTCGGTGGCCAGCCCGGAGGTCAGCTCGGCGGAGCCGGCCCCGGGCAGCCCGTCCTCACGGCGGTGGCGGTGCTGCAGTTCCTCGGCGGCGAGGTCATACCAGGTGTGCGCGCCGAAGGAGGGGTGGGTGGTGTCGAGGTGCCTGTACAGGGCGTCGGCCAGCTGGCCGAGGGCGTCGTCGGAGAGTGCCCGCACGGTCACCGCCGGGTCCAGGGTCCCCTCGAAGTACTGGGCCAGCTCCAGGCCCTGGATGCGCTCCCCGGTCTCCACCGGGTCCTCGTCCACGTCGGCGGTGGTGGACGGCGCGCCCAGCCGGTCGTCGCTGAGGGCGCCGGCTTCGTCGTCGTCGTCGGCAAGCTCCCCGGCGGCCGGCCCCACGTGGGCCAGGCAGACCGGCAGTTCCGCCGGCTCCAGCAGTTCCAGCGCGAAACCCTCAGCCCGGGAGGACGAGGATTCCCTCAGGGACAGCAGGATCTCGGGATCGAGGTGGGAGGCGCCGTACAGGTCCAGGGTCACGTCCGCACCGGCGGCAAGGCGGCTGGAACGCCGCATGATGTGCAGCAGGGCGGGGTAGCTGTCCTGGGTGAGGCACCCTGAGGCTTCCAGGGTCACGTGGCCGGTATCGGCATCAACACGGACAAGCACACGCAGTTTGTGGTTCACGGGATACTCCAAAAGAAACGTCCGTGAGCCAACTGCATAACTCAGAGCTAACCATACGAGCTTGTTGCCGGGCTCACAAGCTGTCAGGCACCGGCGGGCGGCTGCTCCGGCCAGTCGACGCACTGGTTGTATCCCTCGTGCTTGCGCAGGTAGCGGTAGATGAACGGGCAGTGCGGGATGATCCGTTTGCCGGAGGCGACGACGTCGTCCAGGGCGAAGTGCGCCAGCACCTTGGCCAGTCCCCGGCCGGCGAACCGTTCCTCGGTTTCCGTGTGGGTGAAGTCCACGTGACCCGGGCGGTCGATGTACCGGGCCTGCACGGCGAGCTCGCCGCCGACGTGCAGCTCGTACCGGTGCAGCGCGTCGTTGCGGGTGGTGGTGACGTCCGGGCCAAAGGTGTCTTCGGTTCTTGCCGCGCTCTCGGTCATGGTTCGACCTTGGCATGTATCTCCGGGGGTGGCAATGGGTCCCCCGCACCGTGCGGACCGGGCGCCGGGGCGCGCACCGGTATGCGGCCCAGCAGCAGGCCGGCGAGCGCGAAGCAGGCGGCACCGCCGCCCAGCAGCCCCACGGTCAGTCCGTTGACGGCGGCCTGGACCACCGGCAGGAAGACCACGACGGCGGCGGTGGCCACGGCGGTGGCCGGCCGGGACCGGGGCGGCCCGGGCGCCATCGGCCGCTCCTCCAGCCTTCCGAAGAGGGCCAGGACGGGCAGCAGCAGGAGGGCGACGGCGAGCAGCAGCAGCGGACGGGTCCACCACCAGGCGGCGCTGCCGCCGGCGGGCAGGGCCAGGCGGGTCAGCAGGAGCAGCCCGGAGAGGGCAGCGATCAGCGGCAGGTGCCAGAGGTAGATGGTCATGGACCGGCGGCCGACGGCGGCGAGGACGGCCCCGACCGGCCGGAGGGCCGCCAGCCGGACCAGCCAGGGCCGCAGCAGCTGCAGGGCCGCGGCCTGTGAGACGGCCAGCAGGAAGAGGGTGAGGTTGGGCGGGTTGAGGTTCACCAGCATGTTCCCCGAGTAGAGGCGCAGCACCACCGCGGCGCCCAGGACGGCGTTGCTGCCGGCCACCAGGCCCAGCAGGGCCGCCGGGCCCAGCCGCAGCGTCCCGTCGGCCAGCAGGAACCCGAGCTGCTGCACGGCACACCAGAGGAACACCATGTTGGCGTACGCCAGGCCGGGCACCGCGCCGCGGAGGCAGTCGACAGCCACCACCAGCGCCACCAGCGCGGCCAGCGTCAGCCACGGGGCCCTCGCATGCAGGGCGGCCAGCCACGGAAGGTTCAACTGCGCGGCCAGGTACGCCGCCAGGAACCACAGCGGCATGCCCGCGCCGCTGGCCAGCAGCTGGACCACCTGCGGGTCCACCCCCGCCAGCCGGGCCGCCCACAGGCCGGTGAACATCATCGCCAGGAGCACCGCGGCCGGGCGGATCAGCCGCAGCAGCCGGGCCTGGACGAATTCGGAGGCCGTTCCGCCGA
This sequence comes from Arthrobacter sp. YD4, assembly GCF_030410515.1. Taxonomy (GTDB): domain Bacteria; phylum Actinomycetota; class Actinomycetes; order Actinomycetales; family Micrococcaceae; genus Arthrobacter. The sequence continues at coordinate 489,535 of NZ_JAUHHD010000002.1, forward strand.
TGGAGCGCAGCCGCCGCCACGAGTAGAGCCCGGTCACGCCCCCGGCCACGAAGAACAGCGGCATCACCTGCAGCACCCACACCACGGGCTCAAACCAGCGTTGGTTGCCGAGGGTGTTCTCCGAGGTGACCGTGCCGTCCGGGTGCAGCACCGGGCTGACCATCAGCGTGTGGCCAACCACCACCAGGGCCAGGCAGAACAGCCGGGCGAGGTCGATCGCCGGATCACGGCCGTCCGTGCTCCGGGTTCCGGTCCCCCGCTGCCCCGAGCCCCCGGTCATGGCGGGGCTACGCCGCCCTCACGCTGTCCACAGCACCATTGTGGCCCAGCGCCGCGGGCCGGGGTAAGGGCAGGAAGGGCCGGCGAGCGCGGCCAGGGTGGGCTAGGTGAGGATGGCGGCGAGGCCCAGCACGACGGCGAGCAGCGGCAGGGTGCCCTGGGTGGCGGCGGGGCGGAGGTACTTCCTGCCGCTGAGGGCCAGCACCAGGGCCGCCAGCAGCATCGAGCCGCAGCAGCTGAGGATCAGGGTCCAGCCGACCACGGCGGCGGACGTTGCGGGCCCGCCGAAGGCCACGCAGCCCGCGCCTACGAACGCGCCGATGGCCAGGAACAGGTTGTAGAAGCCCTGGTTGTAGGCCATCGGCCGGGTGGTTTCCGCGTCCGCCTGCGAGGCCAGGCCGAACCGCTGCCACGTCGCGGGCCGGGTCCACTGGAAGGACTCCAGGATGAAGATGTAGACGTGGAGCAGGGCTGCCAGCAGGGCAAAGACGAGGGAGGCTAGGATCATGGGTTGATCCTAGCCTCCCGCCGCTTTGCAGACTTCCTGCGTGGCCGAGTACCCGTGCTACCGGGCCAGGGCCGCCAGGGACGCGGCCGCGAAACTCCGCGCGGAGCCGGTCCAGTGGCCCAGCAGGCCCTGCAGGTTCTCGCCGTCGGCCCGGTGCGCGGGCAGCTGCTCGGTGAGGGCCTGCAGCACGCCGGTGCGCAGCTCGGTGTTGAAGTTGACCTTGCCCACGTTCATCGCAGCGGCCTTGGCCAGCTCGGAGGCCGGAATCCCGGAGGCGCCGTGAAGCACCAGCGGCACCCTGACCCGCACGGCCACCTCCTGCAGGACGTCCCAGCGCAGCCGGGGTTCGCCGCGGTACTTGCCGTGGACGTTGCCCACGGCCACGGCCAGCAACCGGGCGCCGGTGCGGGCCACGAAGTCCTCCACCTGGCCGGGGTCGGTCAGGCCCGCCTCGTGACCGGCGGCGTTCCCGCCGGCGTCGGGGCCGAAGGCGCGGTCCTCGTCGCCGGCGAGGCCGCCAAGCTCGGCCTCGATGACGATGTCGTCCCGGCCCTGCGCTTCGAGACGGGCCCGGACGTCCCGGACCAGGGCGATGTTCTCCTCGTAGGGCAGCGCGGAGCCGTCCACCAGCACCGAATCGGCCCCGGCGTCGACGGAATCCAGGATCAGCTGCGGGTCCGCGGCGTGGTCCAGCTGGACCGCGACGGGGACGCCGGCGTCGTCGGCGAGGCCACGGAGGGCCGTGATCAGCCGCGGGCCGTTCGGGGTGCCCGCGGTCTTCGGTGCCACCAGCAGGATGATGCCCCGCCCGGCCTCCTCCGCCGCGCCCACCACGGCCAGCGCCGTCGTGAAGTCGTAGCAGGTGAAGGCCGGGACGGCCGAGCCCTGCTGCAGGGCGCCGGCGACCAGGGTGTCCAGACGGGTACGCATCAGGCGCTGAGGCCCGAGACCAGGAGCCAGGCCACGAAGGTCAGCGCGAAGCCGGCCACGCCCAGCACGGTGGTCAGCACGGTCCAGGTGCGCAGGCCGTCGGCGACGGTGAGGCCGTAGTAGCGGACCACCACCCAGAAGCCGGCGTCGGTGACGTGGGACAGGCCGAGCGAACCGAAGCCGATCGCGATGACCAGCACCGCGATCTGTGCCGGGGTGTAGCCGCCGGAGGCGACAGCGGAGGACAGCAGGCCGGAGGTGGTCACGATCGCCACGGTGGCCGAGCCCTGCGCGGCGCGGAGGGCCAGGGAGATGATGAAGCCCAGCAGCAGCAGCGGCACGCCGAGCGTGTCGAGGGTCTGGGAGAGGGCCTGGCCGATGCCGGAGACCTGCAGGACGCTGCCGAACACACCGCCGGCGGCCACCACCATGAGGATCGAGGCGATAGGGGGCAGCGCGCCCTCGAAGATTTCACCGGTCTCGGTCAGCGACCAGCGGCGGCGGACGGCGAGCAGGAAGAAGCAGAGCGCCACGGCCACCAGCAGGGCGAAGAACGGGTTGCCGACGAAGGATGCGACGCCGTACCAGGCGCTGCTCTTGGCGATGGTGAGGGTGCCGACCGTGCCGAGCAGGATCAGGACGATGGGGGTGGCGATCAGGAAGATGATCAGGCCCGGCCGCGGCGGGGCGACGGCGGCGGCGCCGGGACCGTCGTGGCCCACCTTCACCAGGGACTTGGTGCCGAACTCGTCCACCTGGGTCTTGACCGCGGGCAGCAGTTCGTAGTCCTTGCGGTTCATGATCGAGGCCACCCAGTAGGACAGGAAGCCCAGCGGGACGCAGATGACCAGGGAGATCAGGGCGATCAGGCCGATGTCGGCGCCGAAGACGCCCGCGCCGGCCACGATGCCCGGGTGCGGCGGGACGGCGACGTGGATGGCCAGCATGATGCCGGCCATCGGCAGGCCGAACTTCACCGGGTGGACCTTGGCGATCTTGGCGAAGGCGTAGACGATCGGCACGAGGACGATGATGCCGACCTCGAAGAACACGGGGATGGCGACGAGGAAGCCGACGGCGGTGAGGGCCACGGCCACGCGCCTGGCACCGAGTTTCGCGGTGAAGTGGTCCGCGAGGGACTGCACGCCGCCGGAGACCTCGATCATGCGGCCGAGGATGGCGCCGAGGGCGATCAGCAGCGCGACCTTGCCCATGGTGCTGCCGACGCCGTTGGAGACGACCGTGAAGACGTCCTTGAGCGGGATCTGGGCGGCGACGGCCACCAGGATGCTGACCGTCAGGAGGGCCACGAAGGCCTGGATCTTGAAGCGGATGATCAGCACCAGCAGCAGGGCGACGCCGGCGGCGGCGATGGTCAGCAGCAGCGGAGTGCCCAGCTCCACGGCCGGTTTGATGACGGGCGCGTCAGCCGCGCCCACCATCAGGGAATTGAGCAGGGGGTTCATCGGGGGTGTCTCCTTTGACAGGCGGGAGGGAGGGGTCCGGCTGCGGCGTTGGGGGCCGCCGCGGCCGGGGTCGGGGGGTCGGAAGGCTTAGGCGGTGCGCTTTGCGGGGGCGACGACCTTGATGACGGCCGAGTCGTCCTCGGCGGCGAGGCCCTGGGCCTGACCGAGGAGGTAGAGCTGTTCGGCGGCGGCGGCGACCGGCGCGGCGAGCCCGGCGGCGCGGGTGGCCTTGCCGACGATGCCCATGTCCTTGACGAAGATGTCCAGGCGGCTGAGCACCTCCGCGCCGCCCTCGGTATAGGCCTCGAGGATGCGGGGGCCGCGGTTGGAGAGCATGAAGGACCCGGCGGCGCCGGCCTCGAGGGCGGCGAGGGTCTTCGCCTGGTCCAGGCCCAGGGCGTCGGCCAGAGCCATCGCCTCGGCCGCGGCGGCGATGTGAACGCCACACAGCAGCTGGTTCACGGTCTTGAGCGCCTGACCGTCGCCGGGCTTGTCGCCCACCACGGTCAGGGTGGAGGCGAGCAGTTCCAGCACCGGGCGGGCGGCTTCCAGTGCGGCGGGTTCGGCGCCGACGACGATCAGCAGGTCGCCCTCGTCGGCGCGCTTCGGGCCGCCGGAGAGCGGGGCGTCCACCAGGCTGACGCCGTACTCGGCCAGCCGGGACACGGTGGCGGGCACGGCGTCGGTGCCCACGGTGCTGCCGAGGATGACGACGGCACCGGGCTTGAGGACCCCGGCGACGCCGGTTGCGCCGAAGAGGACCTCGTCCAGCTGCTCGCCGTTGCGCACGGCCAGCAACAGCGCGTCGGCGCCCTCGGCGGCCTCACGGGCGGAGCCGAAGGTGCGGACGCCGGCCTCTTCGGCGAGCCGCAGGCGGGGCTCGGCGATGTCGAAGCCGTGGACGGTCAGTTCCGTGGCCAGCCGGGCTGCCATCGGCAGGCCCATGGCGCCGAGGCCGAGGACGGTGACTTGGTAGTTCATGGTTTTCTCCGTTGAAAGGGTGCGGCTGGTTAGAAGGTGGCGCTGAGTTTGCGCGTGACCTGGGCGAGGGATTCGTCGTCGCCGACGTTGCCAGCGAAGACGACGTACGGGATGCCCTTGGCGGGTCCGTCGACCGGCTCCCAGAGGGAGACAATGCCCGGGAGCATGGGGCCGCGGACGATCGCGCGGCGGATCTCGAGGCCGTGGGCGGCCACGTCCGAGGAGGTGATCCCGCCCTTTGCGATCACGAAGCGGGGCGGGAAGGTCTTCAGCGTCCGGTTGACGACCGCGACGACGGCGGCCGAGACGGTGCGGGCGATCCGCAGGCTCTCCCTGGCGTCGTCGGCCTTGATCAGGAGGCGGCTGGTGTGCAGGATGACGTCCGCGCCGTGCAGGGCGTCGACGACGCGGGCGACCGTGGCGTCCAGGTGCTCCTCGGCGCGGTCGTCCAGGAGCTGTTCGACGTCGATCTCCACGATCCGGGCCGACCCGTGCTGGGCGGTCAGGGCGTTGAGCTGGCGGGTGGTGACGCCCACGTGTGAACCGACCACGATCAGGCCGCCGGCCTCGGAGGGCTGGTTGCCGGCGTAGGCCTCGGCGCCGGTGAGTTCGGTGCGGATTTCCTGCCCGATCCGGGCGCGGACGAACGGCGGGCCGACACGGTAGAGCAGCTTCTTGCCGCGGCGTTCGGCCTCCTGCAGGCCCAGGGAGAGAAGCCGGAGGTCGTTCTCGGAGACGATGTCGGCCACGATCGGGGTGGAGTTGGTGGCGGTGTCGATGGCGTCCGCGATGGCACGGGCCGAGGCCTGCGGGTCCCCGGCCCGGATGGTGTCCAGGTCCAGGACGATCACGGAGCCGGCGCTGAAGCGGCCGCCGGACTTTTCCTCGACGTAGCGGGCGAGCTCGGAGTTGGCGAAGCCGAAGCTGGCGTCGCGGGCGAACTCGGTGTCCGCCACCGGGGTGAGGCGGCCGGTGGCGCCGGCGCGCATGTAGTGCACCCCGCCGATGGTGACGCGGCCGGCGTCCGGGAAGGCCGGGACGATCACGACGCCGTCGGTGGTCCCGCCGTCGACGGCGCTGACGGTGGCGGCGATGACGTCCGGCTCCAGCGGGTAATGGCCGCGGAGGGTGGAATCGCTGCGGCTGACGAAGCCCACGCTCAGTGACTCGGCCTGCGCGGCGGCGAGCGCGTTGCGGACGATTTCCTCGTTGCGGGCGGCGGCCTCGGCCGGGTCCAGGCTGCGGGTGTTGGTCAGGACGTAGACGGCGTCCGCGGGACGGCCGTTGATGCGGTGGGAGAAGGCCCAGACGAAGTCCTCCACCTCCCACCGGGTCAAGACGGGGAGGTCGGCGACGGACTGGGTGCCGGTGGGGTCATCGTCCAGCACCACGAGGGTGCGGGGGCCCGCCGCGGCGGCTGCGGCCACGCCGTCGGCCACCAGGGCTGCCGGTACCGGGACCTCCGCCGGGAAAGCGGCCAGGACATCTGCCTCTAAGGGCTCTGCTGCTAAGGGCACGTGCACTCCATTGTGGAAACTCTGTTGCGGTGGAATCTGCGCGGCTGGTCTCCAACCGCATTTGTAAGATGTCTGACATCTAACAAGTGAGTGTTAGTGTGGCATAAGGCACAGAGACGCGCAAGTAGACTTGTGGGGCACGCGTGTGGATGACGTTGGACGGGGAGATTTGGCTAGGAAATCGCTGGTAGGCGTCGTGGCCGACGAGCTGCTGGACCGCATCATCGCCGGCGAATTCCCGCCCGGCTCCCCGGTCCCGGGCGAACTCGAGCTGAGCGCGCGGCACGACGTGAGCCGGATGACCGTCCGTGAGGCGATCAAGACCCTGGAGGCCCAGCACATCCTGAGCGTCGAGCGCGGGCGGGGCACGTTCGTCAACCCGCTGAGCCGCTGGGCATCACTGGAGGCCGTGCTGCGCGCGGCCTCGGAGGGCACCAACGACGCCGCCACGGCGGTCCAGCTCATCGAACTGCGGCGGATGCTGGAATCGGGGGCCTGCGAACTGGCGGCCTCGCGGATCAGCGACGCCGACCTGGACACCCTCCGCGGCCAGGTGGAGTCAATGCGCGCCGCCCACGAACACCACGACGTCGCAGCCTTCGTCGCCGCGGACCTCGCCTTCCACGACCTGATCCTGCGCGCCTCGGAGAATGTTTTCGCCGCGGTGCTGTTCGCGCCGTTGCACCGGGTCCTTGAGAGGCGCCGGACCCAGACCTCCGAGGTGCGTGAGATCCAGGCCCATGCGATCGAGCACCACGGAAAAATTGCGGCGGCGCTGGCCACCCGCGACCCACGGCTTGCGCGCGACGCTATGGACGCCCACATGCAGCAGACGCTGGATGACCTGCGGACCTACGTGCTGGCGGCCCCGGCGGGCTGACGCCGCCCGATGGCCGCCCAATGGCCGGGCTATCGGCGCCCCAAGCCTGTTTAGGCCAGGGAGAGGAAGAGCTTCTCCAGTTCGGCGCGGTCCAGGCTGGGGTCCTCCTGCTGCATGCACTGCTGCAGGCCGGTGGCGATGATGGAGAAGCCCGCCTTGTCGAGGGCGCTGGAGACGGCCGCGAGCTGGGTCACGACGCTCTTGCAGTCGCGGCCCTCCTCGAGCATGCGGGTCACGGCGGCAAGCTGGCCCTGGGCGCGGCGAAGCCGGTTAATGACGGACTTCATGTCCGTGGGATCGAGTTCCATGGGAGCCTCCCGGAAAAGTGGTGGATTACCGTCTATCATATACCCCCTGCCGTATCATGCATACCCCCGGCAGGTATCGGGAATCCCCCTGTGGGGGCCGAAAGTACCTTGCCCCGGCGTCGGTCCGGGCGTATTTCTGAGCTTGTGAACTCGGCAGCATTCCTCGATCCGGCACTCCACTTCGGCAACGCCGCGCCGGGCGGCGGCCACTGGAAGCGGCTGGTATCCCTGGGTGACTCGTTCACCGCCGGCCTGGGGGATCCTGAACCGGGCAGTCCCGGCGGCATCCGCGGCTGGGCGGACCGGATTGCGGAGGAGCTCGCCGCCCTCCGTGCCGACTTTTCCTACGCCAACCTCGCCGTCAGCGGCCTGGTGCTGCAGGAGATCGTCGACCTGCAGTTGGAGCGGGCCATCGCGCTGCAACCGGACCTGGTGACGCTCTCCGCGGGCGGCAACGACCTAGTCTTCCACCGCCGCGATCCGGACCGCCTCGCCGTCGACCTGGACGCCGCCGTCGCCGCCCTGTCCGCCACGGGGGCGACCGTGGTGATCTTCACCGGCCCCGACTGGGGCCACACGCCCGTTTTTGGCCGCATCCGCGGGAAGGTGGCGGTGTTCAACGAGAACATTCGGACCATCGCGGCACGCCACCATGGCGTGATCGCGGACCTGTGGACCATGCGGGAACTCAGCGATCCGCGGATGTGGGACCCGGACCGGCTGCATTTTTCGCCGCTGGGCCACCACACCATTGCGGGCATGGTGCTGGACACCCTGCAGGTTCCGCACACCTTGGTGCCGCTGCGGCCCAAGCCGCTGCCCGCGCCCGGCTGGCGCCAGACCCGCACCGAGGACCTGTCCTGGGCGACGCACTATCTGTTTCCGTGGATGGCCCAGCGGCTCCGGCCGCACCCGCCCGAGAGCCCGGCCGCCCCGAAGCGCCCGGACCCCGGCCCGGTACTGCGGGTGACCGCTTCCCCCGCCGGCAGCCCCTAGTCCGGGGCGGTCCGGTCCGCTAGCCTGCAGGAACGGCCCCCGGCCGCCGCGGCCGGGTCAACGGACCGACGACGATCCCGAGGAGCGAAGATGTCCAACCACACCTACAGCATTTCCGAAATAGTCGGCACCTCGACGGAGGGCGTCGATGCGGCCGTCCGTAACGGCATCGCCGAGGCCGCCAAGACCCTGCGCAACCTTGACTGGTTTGAGGTCAAGGAGATCCGCGGACACCTGGAAAACAACGAGGTGGCCGACTGGCAGGTCACCATCAAACTTGGCTTCCGGCTGGAGCGCTGACCCGCCGTCCCTGCCGTGCTTTCTGCTGGACGCCTGCTAACGATTGCATCTCCCTTGCGGCGATTTCCTCCGCCCGGGTGGCAATTTGATAGTAAGCATGATTAGTATTTACCCAGAAGGACGAAGCGCACCCGGCAACCCGGGTGTCTCCTCAACAGAAAGCGAAGGACAGCAAATGGGTATTCTCGGATTTCTGATTCTGGGTCTCATCGCCGGCGCAATCGCCAAGGCCATCCTGCCGGGCCGTCAGGGCGGCGGCTGGGTCATCACGATGGTCCTCGGCGTTGTTGGCGCCCTCCTGGGCGGCTTCATCGGCAGCGCAATCTTCGGCACCGGTCTGCAGGACTTCTTCTCGCTGACCACTTGGCTGCTGGCGATCGTCGGTTCGATCATCGTTCTGCTCATCTACGGCATGATCACCCGCCGTTCGCACCGCTAAGTCGGAGCACTAGGAACCGGCTCCGGGATTTACTCCCGGGGCCGGTTTTTTGTTCCCGGATATCCGCCGGGGGTTGTAGAACCACCGCGAGTATCCACCCATCAGCACGGATTAGGAGCGCAGTATGAAGAACAAGCTTGTTTTCGGTACGGGCCTTGCCGCCGGCTACATCCTGGGGTCCCGCTCGGGCCGCGCCGCGTACGAGAAGCTGAAGACCCGCGCGTCGGAACTCTGGCAGAGCAAGCCGGTGCAGGACGGAGTCTCCGCGGCCACCGAGGCGGTCAAGGACAAGGCCCCGGAAGTATCGGGCCAGCTGGCCGAGGCGGCCCGTCGCGCCGGCACGGTCATCACCGCCAAGGTCCACCACGACGGCTCAGCGGACGACGGCGCCACGAACGCAGCCGACGCCGCCTCTCGTGAGGACACCGCCACGGCAGAACCCACGGGCGCAATCCCGGCTCACAGCACCCACGTGGGCACCCCGAACCTCGGCACCGACGAGGCGCCGAAGCACGTCACGCCGAACTAGGCCGCAGCTAGCGGTTTTCGCTGCGGTTTCGGACAGGCCTCGACTGCCGCCCGGAGTTACGCTCCGGGCGGCAGTCGGCTTTCCACCACCGTGGCGTCGAGCGCGGCGGAGGTGCGGATCCGGGCGGCGAAGCCGTTGTCCGTGAGGATGGCGCGGGTGGCGCGGGCCTGGCCCCGGCTGGTTTCGATCAGGAGCCGGCCGCCCGGGACGAGCCAGTCCGTGGCGCCGGCCGCAATACGTCGGTGCAACGCGAGGCCGTCCACTCCCCCGTCGAGCGAGATCCGGGGTTCATGAAGCCTGGCCTCCGGGGGCATTCCGGCAATGGCATCGGTGGGCACGTACGGCGCGTTCACCGCCAGCAGGTCCACGCGACCCCGCAGCTCCTCGGGCAGGGCTTCGAACAGGTCGCCGGTGTGGACAGCGGCGCCGGGTGCACTGAGGTTACGCCGCGCACAGGCGACGGCGGCGGGGTCAAGGTCCGCAGCGTGCAGCTCCATCGGGCCGGCGACCGCCAACAGCGCCGCCCCCACCGCTCCCGAACCGCAACACAGGTCAACCACCAAGGGCGGGCGCCCGGGACCGGCGTCGAGCTCCCGCAGCAGCGTCACTCCGCGCCGGACGAGGTATTCCGTGCGGCGGCGGGGGACGAAGACCCCGGGATCCACGGCGATTCTCAGCCCGCAGAAGTCCGCCCAGCCCAGCAGGTGTTCCAGCGGGAGGCCGGCGACGCGGCGGTCCACGAGGCTTTCGAGTTGATCCGTGTCCGCGGCGGCGCCGAGCAGCAGATCAGCTTCTTCTTCGGCGAAGACACAGCCGGCGCTGCGGAGCCGCCGAATGATGTCCTGCCGCCGGGTACCGGTGTGCTGCATGGGCCGTTCCGTCCGCCGCGGGTAGGGAACTTCATGTTAGCGGTGCGGTCGGGGTCAGCCCACCACCCGGAGGGACGGCTGCGGGCATGCCGGTACCAGCCGAAGGACTTTCTTGCGGGCGGCGGCGGCGCTGGGCCGGTCCGCGGGGTTCATGGCCGTCATCGACTTCAGCAGGCCGGTCCAGCCGTTGCCCAGCGTGGCGGGGATCGCCGGGCTGCGGAGGGTGCGGGCCACGAGCGACTCCACCGGGGTCCCCGGATAGGCCTTCTCCCCCGTGAGGCACTCGAGGAGCACCAGGCCCAGGGCGTAGATGTCGGTGGCGGGGTGGAGCGGCTGTTCCTTGGCCTGCTCCGGGCTCATGTAGTGCACCGTACCGGAGGACATGCCGGCCTCGGGGGTGGTGCCGGCCGTCACGGCGATGCCGAAGTCGGCCAGCCGTACCGAGCTGCGCCGCAGCTGGCTAACGAGGATGTTGGCGGGTTTGATGTCCCGGTGGACCAGGCCCCTGCCGTGGACGTGGTCGAGGCCGGCGAGGGCATCGGCGGCCCACGACGCGACGGCGGCGGGCTCGGTGGCGCCCTGGTGGATGCGGTCGCTCAGGCTTCCGCCGCTGGCATATTCCTCCACCAGGTAAGGCCGGCCGGCCCACCGGTCGCCCTCGGGGACGGTGCCGGCCGCAACGAAGCGGACGACGGCGGGGTGGTCCAGGGAGGCGAGGACCCGTGCCTCGTCGAGGATCCGGGAGGCGTCCTTTTCGGCCGGCCCCCCGGCGACCTTGATGGCGACCGGCCGGCCGGTGGCGAGGTCGCTGCCGCGGTAGACCGTGGACGTTGCGCCTCGGCCCAGCCGCTCGTGAACCAGAAAGCGGCCCTGGGGTTCGTTGGGGAGGGCCAGCAGGCTGGCGTCGAGGCCGGGCAGCCCGGCTGCCGGGAGGAGGGTCTCGGTGACCGGAACGGCGCTCACGAAAGGGAGGCCAGTGCGTTGGAGGGGTGGAGGATGCCGTCGACTTGGAAGCCGCAGGAGCAGCGCCAGACCGGCGGCAGCGAGGCCGGCCCGCCGTCGGGCTCATAGGAGTAGTCGGCCATGGTGGCGAGCGCCGGGGCCTCCCACTGCATCGGGGTGCCGCAGTGGCTGGGGGCCAGGGCGCGGATGGCAGCGGAGGTCCGATCCGCGGTCTGGGCCTGGTTTTCCAGCTCCACATCCAGGGAGCCCGCCTCAGGCCCGAAGCCGTGGTCGATGGTCAGCAGCCGCGACTCATCATTTTTGCGCGATAGGTTATCCAACACATTGATAAGCATACATATCGCTAGCTGAACTAGCTAGTTTTGCGGCCCGAACGCTTCTCCGGTCAGTGGCTGGCGGTGTGCTCGTCCAGGGCCTCGGTCATCTTGCGCAGGAAGGACACGATCACGCGGCTCTCGTCGGGCGTGAGGCCCTCGGCAACCTCGAGCATCCGGCGGTGCATCTGCCCCAGGGTTTCCCGGACCTCGGTATCGGTCTCCGTCGTCGGGACGATCACCAGGGAGCGCCGGTCGGTGGGGTGCGGCTCGCGGCGGACATGCCCGCTGAGCACCAGCCGGTCGATCAGGGAGGTGGTGGACGCCGTCGTGATTCCCAACATGCGGCTGAGGTCCTTGGGCCCCACCCGCTCTCCGGAGGACTGGGCGCGGAGCAGGTAGCGCAGCGCCAGCAGGTCGGTCTCGCCCATGCCCATGGAGTCCCTGGTGGAACGCCGGGTGGCGACCTCGGCGGAGCGGTAGCCGCGGAGCGCCTGCAGCACGGCGGTGGGGGCATCAACCTGCCCCTCCAAGCCGTACCAGTAGCCTGAGTCTGCCGTTACATGGGAGTCCATAGATCAATCCTAGCCGAGCTGATAACTAGACAGGCTTCCTAACGTGGCCTGTCGGGTGCGGGACGCAAAAAACCCCCGGCGTCCTGTCGCCAGGATGCCGGGGGAATTTCCACTCTTCGCTAAAAGAGTGGGCCCTGTGGGGATCGAACCCACGACCCACGGATTAAAAGTCCGATGCTCTACCAACTGAGCTAAAGGCCCCCTCAAGCGGCCGCTGCACGGGAAACGCGGCAGAAACCGGCTCCGGGCGCAGTGGCAGCGCCATCCATTTCTGGACGTTAACACTGTACCGCAGACCACGCCGCGCTTTTCACCGCCGACGCGCCGTAACGGGCCGATCCCGCGGCGGCGCGGGCGCCCCGGACCGGTTCCGGGCACCTTCCCGGTGCGGGCTGCCGGGCCCCGCCGGACGCTCGATTCCCCGATGGCACAGGAGTAGCGTGGTGGCATGAGCGAGCAAGCAGGTACCGGCAATCCCGGCCCCGTCCGTCACCACAAGCCGAAGCCCTTCGCGCCGATCGACTTCGAGCCGTTCGCCGGCGGCGCCGATCCGGCCCGCGTGTCAGAAGCGGCCCACCTGGCCGCCCAGGCGCTGGTCCGCCGCGGCCGCGACAGTGACGACCCCAAGGTCACCAAACGCCTGGTGAAGCTCGCCGACGAACAGGGCCTGGAGGCGATCGCCGAGATGTGGGCCGAGAGCCCGGCCCGGTCCCTGCCCGGCGCCCTGTGGCGCTTGTATGCCCTGCGCGCCGCGACGGTGCAGGATCCGGAGCGGATCTCGGTGTACTTCCGGGCCGGCAAGGACACCGCGCAGGTGTCCCACGCCGTCGCCGGGGCCGCCGAGCCGCCGGGCGCCGAGGAGATGCGCACCATGGCGGATGCCATCCTCTCCGGGGCCTTCGACGGCGAGTTCGACGTCGCGCTGGAACGGTCCGCGGCGTTTTGCCGGGTAGTTGCCCTGGGGCAGGCCACCCTCGCCGACGGCGCCGAGCACAGCAACGCCGGGCACGCCACCAAGCTCACGCGGAACTCGCATCTGCTGGTCAAAACCGCGGAGGACCTGGAGCACGCGGCCAACGCGTGGCGCCTCGGCGAGCTCGACTAGAGACCCACCGGACCGGCCATGGCGGGGTCCGGATACGCCCGCCGGGGCCCCGCTGTCAATCTTGACTTGGTCCGTCGGGCGTAGAAAACTAAAACCGGTGCCGAGCTGCGAAACCCCCGGGCTTCAACAATTAGCCGCCTAGAGCGGCCTACCGCCGAGAGGCGTATCCGGCTCGGCACCATCTACTCTTCCCCCTCTGTTCCGCCCCCGCAGGGCCGCCGTCCACCGGACGGTAAAGTGATCTTCATGCGCGGGCCGATCAATTCGAATCAAGGCCGGCGGACCACGCCCGTGTACGCCTCATTCGGAGACCGGTAACCCCACGTGAAGCTGCGACTTTTTCCCCAGGAACCTGCGGGACTGAACCTCCTGTCCCAGATGGCCCGACAGATCCTGCTGGCCACCGGCACGCTCTCGGAGATCCTCGGCGCGCCCGCGGCCGAACACTCCCGCCTGGTCGAGGACATGCACAACCACGAGGCGAAGGCGGCCGAGCTGCACTTCGCGCTGCTGACCCACATGCGCAGCAGCTTCCTCAACCCGGTCCCCCGCGACGACATGTACGCCCTCTCCCGCTATCTGAACGAGGCGATGGAGAAGCTGGACGCCGCCGCGGACCTGGTCTTCCTCTACAAGCTGGACCGGCTGCCCCGCCGCGCCGCGGACCAGTTGGAAATCATCAGCCGGCAGGCGGAACTGACCGTCGAGGCGATGCGCCAGCTGAACAACCTGGACGAGCTGGAGGACTACTGGATCGAGGTGCTGCGGCTGACCAAACGCGCCGAACGCACCCACCGGGTCTGGGTGGCGGACATGCTCAAGGACATGAAGCACGCCCAGTACGCCCGCAACCGGGACATCGCCGACCAGCTGGTGGATGTCACCAAGGACATGCGCCGGATCGCCACCCAGGTAGGCAGCATCATCGTCAAGGAATCCTGACGTGTCCCTGGTCTTCTTCGCCGCGGTGGTGCTGTTCGCCGCGGCCTTCGCCTTCCTGAACGGTTTCCGGGACGCCTCCTCCTCGGTGGCGCTGGCCGTCCGCACCCGGGCGCTGACCCCCACCATCGCGGTCCTGCTGGCCGGGCTGTTCAACTTCGTCGGGGCGGCCCTCAGCGCGGCCCTGGCCCTGGAGGTCAGCCGCACCTGGGTGGTGCTGCCGGCCGGCGGCAACGGCCTGACCATCCTGATGGCCGGATTGCTCAGTGCGGTGCTGTGGGGCGTCTACAACTGGTGGCGGGGCATCCCGTCGTCGTCCACGCATGCGCTGGTCGGCGGCCTTGCCGGCGCCGGCCTCGCCAGCGTGGCGGTGGGCGGACATTCGGTGCTGGGAGTGGACCAGTCGCTGATGGTACAGGTGGTGCTGCCGCTGCTGATCTCCCCCGCCATCGCCTTCGCCGGGTCCTACCTGCTGGTCTGGCCGGCCACGTGGGCCGCGCGCTACACGCCCCCGGGCGTCGTCAACAGCAGGGCCCGGCGTGCACAGGCCGTGGCCGCGGGCGCCGTCGCGTTCGGGCACGGGCTCCAGGACGGCCAGCGCACCAGCGCCGTGCTGATCCTGGCGATGATCGCGGCGGGCCTGGCCGACGGCGGCTCCATGCCGGTGTGGGTGGCCCTGTTGACGGCCGCCATGCTGACCGCCGGGACGCTGGCGGGCGGGTGGCGGATTTCCTACACCCTGGGCCACCGCCTGGTCCGGATCGATCCGCTGCGCGGGTCCGTGGCGCAGCTCTACAGCAGCCTGATCCTGCTGGTGGGCGCGATCGGGCTGCACTGGCCGGTATCCACCACGCACACCGTCACCGCGGCGGTGCTCGGCGCCGGGGCGAACCAGGGCTACGCCGCCACGAACCGGCGGCTGGTGCTGCGGATCCTGGCGTTCTGGACGCTCACGCCGCTGGTGACCGCCGCCGTGGCCTTCGTGCTGGAGCTGGCGCTCTCGCCGCTCTCAAACCTGTAGCACCCGGCAAAGGCCAGCCAGCCCCCTGGCTTTATCCGAAGCGGCCGGAGACGTAGTCCTCGGTGGCCTTGACGGTGGGGTTGCTGAAGATGGTGTGGGTGTCCCCGTACTCGATCAGCTTGCCAGGCTTGCCGGTGCCGGCGATGTTGAAGAACGCCGTCTTGTCCGAGACGCGGGCCGCCTGCTGCATGTTGTGGGTCACGATCACCACGGTGTACTCATCCTTGAGTTCGTTGATGAGGTCCTCGATGGCGAGGGTGGAGATCGGGTCCAGCGCGGAGCAGGGCTCGTCCATCAGGATGACCTGCGGCTCCACGGCGATCGCGCGGGCGATGCAGAGGCGCTGCTGCTGGCCGCCGGAGAGGCCGGAGCCGGGCTTGGCCAGGCGGTCCTTGACCTCGTTCCAGAGGTTCGCGCCGCGCAGCGAGCGCTCCACCAGCGCGTCGGCGTCGCCCTTGGAGATTTTCTTGTTGTTCAGCTTCACGCCGGCCAGCACGTTGTCGCGGATGGACATGGTGGGGAACGGGTTGGGCCGCTGGAAGACCATGCCGATCTGCGAGCGGACCGTCACCGGGTCCACGCCGGGGCCGTAGAGGTTGTCGCCGTCGAGCAGCACCTCGCCCTCCACGCGGGCGCCCGGGATCACCTCGTGCATCCGGTTCAGGGTGCGCAGGAAGGTGGACTTGCCGCAGCCGGACGGGCCGATGAAGGCCGTGACGGACTTGGCGTCGATGTTGATGTTGACGTCCTCGACGGCCAGGAATTTGCTGTAGTAGACGTTGAGGTCTTTGACGTCGATGCGCTTAGACATGCTGTTCCTTCACTGGGAGAGATTGAGGGTCCGGGAGCCGGCGCGGGCCTAGCGGCCGGCTTTCGGGGCGAAGATGCGGGCCACCAGGCGGGCGGCGAGGTTGAGCAGCATCACCAGGATGATCAGGACCAGGGCCGCGCCCCAGGCGCGCTGGTCCGACGGTCCCGGGTTCGACGGCGAGGTCGGGTTCAGGATCTGGGTGTAAATGAACGTCGGGAGCGAGGCCATCCAGCCGCCGAAGACGTTGTTGTTGATCGAGGTGGCGAAGCCGGCTGTGACCAGGATGGGGGCGGTCTCGCCGATCACGCGGGCGATCGCGAGGGTGACGCCGGAGGCGATGCCGGAGATCGCCGTCGGAATGACCACCTTGAGGATGGTGCGCCACTTCCGCACGCCCAGGGCGTAGGCCGCCTCGCGGAGTTCGTTCGGGACGATCTTCAGCATTTCCTCGCTGGAGCGGACCACCACCGGGATCATCAGCACGGAGAGGGCGACGGCGGCGACGGCTCCGGTCTTGGTGCCCGGACCGGCGACGGCGAAGAAGAACGCCGCGGCAAAGAGGCCGGCCACAATCGAGGGGATGCCGGTCATCACGTCGACGAAGAAGGTGATGGCCCGCGCCAGCGGGCGGTCATCGCCGTATTCGACCAGGTAGATCGAGGTCAGCAGGCCCACCGGGACGGAGATGACCGTGGCCAGCAGGGTGATCTGCACGGTGCCGATGAGGGCGTGGTAGATGCCGCCGACCACGGGGGCGCCGTTCTCGACGCTCTTGTTGTCGAACGCGCCGGTCACCCCGTTCATGGAGGTGCCGAGGAACCCGGGATCCAGCAGGCCGGGAAGGCCCTTGACCAGTACGGTCCAGATCACGGAGACCAGGGGCAGCAGGGAGATCAGGAACGCGCCCACCACCAGGCAGGTGGCGAGCTTGTCCTTGGCCCGGCGGGAGCCTTCGACGGCGGCGCTCCAGCCGACCAGGCCCACGGTGAAGAGCATGGCGGAGACGATGCCCCAGCCGAAGGCGTTGAAGCCGATCAGGGCCAGGATGGCGGCGCCGAGGATCAGGGCGAGGGCCAGGACGATGTACGGCGCGGCCTTGGGCAGCTGGCCCTTGGTCAGGGCCGAGCGCTTCTTGACGGGGGTCAGGGTGGCAGTCATTTAGTTGGCTCCCGAGAATTCTTTGTGCCGGGTGATGATCCACCGGGCGAGCATGTTCACGCCGAGGGTGATGATGAACAGGACCAGGCCGGCCGCGATCAGGGTGCTGACCTTCAGGCCGCTGGCCTCCGGGAAGTTCAGGGCGATTTCGGCGGCGATGGTCTGGTTGCCGGACTGGATCAGGCTGGCGGTCAGGGCGCCGGAGGAGAGCACCAGGGCCACGGCCATGGTCTCGCCGAGCGCGCGGCCCAGGCCCAGCATGATGGCGCTGATGATGCCGGGGCGGCCGAACGGCAGTACCGCCATCCGGATCATCTCCCAGCGGGTGGCGCCCAGGGCCAGCGCGGCCTCCTCGTGCAGCTTGGGGGTCTGCAGGAAGATTTCGCGCGAGAGCGAGGTGATGATGGGCAGCACCATGACGGCCAGGACGATTCCCGCGGTCAGGATGGTCTTGCCGGTGGCCGACGCCGGGCCCTGGAAGATCGGCAGCCAGCCGAGGTTGGAGGCGAGCCAGCCGTAGGCCGGGGAGATTTCGCGGGCCAGGAAGGCCGCGCCCCAGGCGCCGTAGACCACCGAGGGGATGGCGGCGAGCAGGTCGATCACGTAGCCCAGGCCCGAGGCGAGCCGGCGGGGGGCGAAGTGCGAGATGAAGAGCGCGACGCCGATCGCCACGGGGGTGGCGATGACGAGGGCGATCACGGCGGCGATCAGGGTACCGATCACGATCGGCCAGATGTAGGCGAAGAAGCCCGCTCCGCCCTGGATCTTGTCCGGCGGGGCGACGAGCGCCGGGACGGCCTGGATCACCAGGAAGAGCGCCACGCCGAAGAGGACGGCAAGGATCAGGCACCCGGCGGCCAGGGTGGCTGCGGAGAAGACTTTGTCACCGGCGCGGCCTGCGCCCCGGGACGTGGTCAGGGAGGTGGTGGTCACTTCACGATCCTTCAGCTTCGATCTGCGCCGCGCGGCGGACGGGTCACGCCCGCTGCGCGGCGGTCAATCTGGGGTACGGCGGACAAACGGCTAGGTTCCCTGCCCCGGTCAGGCGGTCAATGACCGCCCGGCCGGGACAGGGAACCTGGCTCAGGCTGGTGTTTCCACTATGCCTTGCGGGGAAAGGGATTCCCTAGGACTTTGCCTTGATCGATTCGATCGACTTCGCGGCCTTGTCCTGCAGGGCCTTGGACAGCGGTGCGGACTTCGCGGACTCGGCGGCAGCCTTCTGGCCGGCGTCGGAGACGACGTAGTTCTCGAAGGCCTTGACCAGGTCCGCGGTTTCCTTGCTGTCGTAGGTGCTGCAGACGACGTGGAACGAGACCAGGACGATCGGGTAGGCACCCTCGATGGTGGTCTTGCGGTCCAGCTTGATGGAGAGGTCGTTGGCGGCGCGGCCCTCGACCGGCTTGCCGGCGTCGACGGCCTTCGCGGCAGCGTCGGCGGAGATCGTGGTGAAGCCGTTGCCCACCTTGATCTGGGCAACGCCCAGCTTGCCGCTGACGGCGGAGTCGTCGGCGTAGGTCACGGCACCGGGGGTGTCGGTGACGGTCTTGACGACACCGGAGGTGCCCTTGGCGTTCTCGCCCTTGAGCGAGGCCGGCCAGACACCGGAGGACTTGTCGGTCCAGACGTCGGACGCAGCGGCGGACAGGTAGTCCGTGAAGTTCTGCGTGGTGCCGGAGTCATCGGAGCGGTTGACCGGGGTCACCTTGAGGTCCGGAAGCTTGGCGTCCGGGTTCAGGGCGGCGATGGCCGGGTCGTTCCACTTGGCGATCTGGCCGCGGAAGATCTTGGCGACGGTGGCGGCGTCCAGCTTCAGGTCCTTGACGTCGGGCAGGTTGAAGGCCACGGCAATCGGGGAGATGTAGACCGGGATGTTCAGGGCGCCGTCGGGGCCGCACTTGGCCTTGGAGGAGGCGTACTCGTCATCCTTGAGGTACGCGTCGGAGCCGGCGAACTGGGCCGAGCCGTCGAGGATGGCCTTGCGGCCCGCGCCGGAGCCGTCCGGGGAGTACTGCACCTGGGCGCCCTGGTTGGCGGAGGCGAAGTTGGTCTTCCACACGTCCATGGCCGCACCCTGCGCGGAGGAACCGATGCCGGTCAGCGTGCCGGTGACCTTGGGGCCGGAGGCGGCCGGGGTGCCCGCGGTGGAGTTGGTCGCGTTGTCGGAGCCGCAAGCGGTGAGCGCCAGGGCGCCGGCTGCGATAACAGCGATGGCCGCGTTGCGGCCGAAGCGTGATGCCTTCACTAGATGTACCCCTTCCAGGGATAAACAGATGCGTGCCGGACCGGAGACGTCCGTACAGAAAAGACGGTGGGTACGTTTTGTACCTTTACCGACGCTAAGTGCCCCAAGTGAAGAGAATTGGGGTCCAAAGTTAACGGCGGGTTAACGAATCCCGGCCATCGGCTGACATCTGCACCGATTTCGACCGTTGATGGTTGCGTTGCGGGCAGACCGGTCGTAAGAGCCGCGCCGCGCGGAGCGGGCATCGGGGCCAGCAAATAGACTGGACCCCATGGCCGCCGCTACAGGGATTTCCGCAAGCGCACGGTTCCTGCGTGGGCGAATTCGTACCGGCTTCGTCCGGAGCCGGAACTCGTTGCTGCCGGCGGTCCAGATGACGGCGTGCGCCGTCGGGGCTTACGCCTTCGCCGAGTACGTCCTGGGCCACACGGGGCCGCTGTTTGCCGCCACCTCCTCCCTGATCGCCCTGGGCTTCTCCCGTGACCCACGGCTGCGCCGCGTCGTGGAGGTGGGCCTGGGCTGCACCATCGGCATTGTGGTGGGTGACCTGCTGCTGCACTGGCTGGGCGCGGGAATCTGGCAGGCCGCCGTCGTGCTTCTCTTCTCGATTCTACTGGCGCGGTTCCTGGACAGCGGAACGATTTTCACCACGCAACTGGGCCTGCAGTCGCTGCTGGTGGTGCTGCTTCCGGCCCCGGCCGGCGGTCCGTTCACCCGCAGCATCGACGCCGTCGTAGGCGGGGTCTGCGCGCTGCTCGTGACGTTCCTGATCCCACGGGACCCGCGCCGCGAACCGCGCAACGACGTCAAGAAGCTGCTGCACGAACTCGCCGAGGTGCTCCGGGAATGCTCGGAGGCGCTGACCCGCAGCGACGCCACCCAGGCCTGGCACGCGCTGATCCGCGGCCGGAACTGCCAGCCGCTGGTGGACGCGATGCGGCAGAGCCTGCGCTCCTCCGGCGAGGTGGCCACCCTGGCGCCCGCCTACCGGCGCTACCGCGACGAACTGGACCAGCTGTCCCAGTCGCTGGACTACATCGACCTTGCTCTACGTAACAGCCGCGTCTTCGCCCGCCGCCTGACCAGCGCCATCAACCACGCCGCGCTCTCCGACGACGCCACCGAGAATATCGCCGAGGTGCTGATGGAAACGGCGGCGGCGATCGACGAGCTGGGGCTGGGCCTGGCGGAGGTGCACGACGGCGTCCGCCGCGCCCACTTGCGCACCGCCCGGGTGGAGCTCAGCGAGATCGCCGGCCGGCTGCACCCGCGCCTGCTGGACGTGCAGCGGCTGGAGGGCGAGACCGTGGTGATGCTGTTCCGTCCGCTGATGGTGGACCTGCTGGAGGCCTCCGGCGTGAACTCGGACGAGGCCCGGGACATCCTGCCCGCGCTCTAGCCTGTCGGTGCCCGAGGTTAGGGTGGAGCAATGGCTACAAAGACTTCCCGGGCCGCCAAGGCGCCGGGCTATAAATGCGCGGAATGCGGCTGGACCACTGCCAAGTGGGTGGGCCGCTGCGGTGAGTGCCAGGCGTGGGGCACCGTAGAGGAAACCGGCGCCGCGGTGGCGCGGACCACCGCTGCCACCACCGTGCTGGAACCGGCCCGCCGGATCGCCGACGTGGACGCCACCACCGCCGCCTTCCTGCCCACCGGCGTGGACGAACTGGACCGGGTGCTCGGCGGCGGCCTGGTTCCCGGCGCCGTGATCCTGCTCGCCGGTGAACCCGGCGTCGGCAAGTCCACCCTGCTGCTGGACGTCGCGGCCAAGTTCGCCCGGACCGCCCAGGACGTTCTCTACGTCACCGGCGAGGAGTCCGCCGCCCAGGTGAAGCTGCGCGCGGACCGGATCGACGCCGTCGCCGAGTCGCTCTACCTCTCCGCGGAGACCGACCTGGGCCAGGCGCTGGGCCAGGTAGAGAAACTCGAGCCGAGGCTGCTGGTGGTGGACTCGGTGCAGACGCTCAGCAGCGCCGACGTCGACGGCAGCGCCGGCGGCGTCTCCCAGGTCCGCGAGGTGGCCGCGTCCCTGATCGCGGCGGCGAAGCGCCGCAACATGACCACCCTGCTGGTGGGCCACGTGACCAAGGACGGCTCCATCGCCGGGCCCCGGCTGCTGGAGCACCTGGTGGACGTGGTCTGTCAGTTCGAGGGTGAGCGGCACTCCCGGCTCCGGCTGCTGCGGGCGGTCAAGAACCGCTATGGGCCCACGGACGACGTCGGCTGCTTCGATCTGAACGAGGACGGCATCACCGGGCTGGCCGATCCGAGCGGGCTGTTCGTCTCCCGCACCAAGGATCCGGTGTCCGGCACCTGCATCACGGTCACCCTTGAGGGCCGCCGGCCGCTGCTGGCGGAGGTGCAGTCGCTGCTGGCAGAGAGCGCCAACGCCCAGCCCCGCCGCGCCACCAGCGGCCTGGACAGCTCAAGGGTCGCTATGCTGCTGGCGGTGCTGCAGCAACGTGCCGGCTGCCAGCTGCACAAGGATGACTCCTACGTGGCGACGGTGGGCGGGGTGAAGCTCAGCGAGCCCGCCACTGACCTCGCCGTCGCCCTG
Source organism: Arthrobacter sp. YD4 (assembly GCF_030410515.1). Taxonomy (GTDB): domain Bacteria; phylum Actinomycetota; class Actinomycetes; order Actinomycetales; family Micrococcaceae; genus Arthrobacter. The sequence goes on from NZ_JAUHHD010000002.1 coordinate 511,225, forward strand.
GCGGTGGCGAGCGCCAAAGCCAGGAAGCCGCTGCCGCAACGGCTGATCGCCTTCGGCGAGGTGGGCCTGGCCGGCGAGGTCCGGCCCGTCCCCGGAATCAACCAGCGGATCCAGGAGGCGCACCGGCTGGGGTTCACCCACGCCGTGGTCCCCGCGAGCCCGGCAGGGCACGGTCCGGTCCCGGAGGGTTTTTCGGTCCGCGAGGTGGGCCACCTGACGGAGGCGCTGAGCCTGCTGATCGCCTAGGCGCCTCCGGCCGTGCGCTGTGCCCGGCAACTGCCTGACGATGGGTGCCCGGCCGTGAGGCCCTTGCCATGCATACCCCCTAGGGGTATGTTGAGTGGTGCACGATGCCGATGAGTTTTCAGGAGGCAGCACCATGGAACACCAGCACGGCGGCCACACGGACCAGCTCCGGAGCCAGCACCCCCACCCGGACCAGCACGACAGTGCCCGAGGCCACGGCGCACACGGCCATGCCGGGATGCGGGCCGGGGACGCCGCCCATCACGGCCAGCACCCGCCCCAGGATGACGACCATGCCGTCCACCAGCACGGCCAGCATGCCGGGCACAGCGTGGCGATGTTCCGGAAAAGGTTCTGGTTGACCCTGGTCCTGTCCGTCCCCGTAGTCCTGTTCAGCCCGATGTTCGGCCACCTGCTGGGCTACGAACCCCCGCAGTTTCCCGGCTCCGCCTGGATTCCGCCGGTACTGGGCACGGTGGTCTTCCTGTACGGCGGCCAGCCGTTCCTCAAGGGCGGCGTCAGCGAGCTGAAGTCCCGCAAGCCCGGCATGATGCTCCTGATCGCTATGGCCATCACGGTCGCCTTCCTCGCGTCCTGGGCGACCAGCCTGGACCTCGGCGGCTTCGACCTCGACTTCTGGTGGGAGCTGGCGCTCCTGGTGGTCATCATGCTGCTGGGGCACTGGATCGAAATGCGCGCCCTGGGCTCGGCGCAGGGGGCCCTCGATGCCCTGGCCGCCCTGCTGCCCGACGAGGCGGAACGGGTCACGGACGCCGGCGCCGAGACGGTGAAGGTCTCCGACCTGGCCGAAGGGGACACGATCCTGGTCCGCCCCGGCGGCCGGATGCCCGCCGACGGCGAGGTGACGGAAGGCCAGGCCGAGTTCGACGAATCGATGATCACCGGCGAGTCCCGCACCGTCCTGCGCTCCCCCGGCGACGCCGTCGTGGCCGGGACCATCGCGACGGACAACAGCGTCCGGGTAAGGGTCTCAGCCACCGGCGAGGACACCGCGCTGGCCGGGATCCAGCGCCTGGTGGCAGAGGCACAGTCCTCCTCCTCGAAGGCCCAGGCCCTCGCGGACCGGGCGGCGGCGTTCCTGTTCTACTTCGCCGCGGGCGCCGGCGTCGTGACCTTCATCGCCTGGACGCTGCTGGGCAGCCTGGCCGACGCCGTCGAACGCACCGTCACCGTCCTGGTCATCGCCTGCCCGCACGCCCTGGGCCTGGCCATCCCGCTGGTGATCGCCATCTCCACCGAGCGGGCCGCGCGTGCCGGCGTCCTGATCAAGAACCGGATGGCCCTGGAGCGGATGCGCACCGTCGACGTGGTCCTCTTCGACAAGACCGGAACGCTCACCAAGGGCGCCCCGGAAGTCCGGGATGTGGCCGCTGCGGAGGGTTCGGACCGGGACGAGGTCCTGGCGTTGGCGGCCGCGGTGGAGGCCGACAGCGAGCACCCGGTGGCCCGTGCAATCGTCACCGCCGCCCGCGGACGCGGGCTCGATGTTCCGGCGGCCAGGGACTTCACCTCCCTGACCGGCCGCGGCGTCCGGGCCGACGTCGGCGGCCGCCGGCTCCACGTCGGCGGACCGGCGCTGCTGAAGGAACTGGGCCTGGCGGAGCCCGCGGACCTGGCGGCAGCCACCTCCGGGTGGGTCCGCCGCGGCGCGGCCGTCCTGCACCTGGTGGAGGGCGACCGGGTGCTGGGCGCAGTCGGCCTCGAGGACGCCGTGCGGGAGGAATCCCGGCAGGCGGTCGAGGCCCTGCAGCGCCGCGGCTTTAGGGTGGCAATGATCACCGGCGATGCCCGGCAGGTGGCGGATGCCGTGGCGGAAGAACTCGGCATCGATGAGGTCTTCGCCGAGGTCCTGCCGGCGGACAAGGACAAGAAGGTTGCCGAACTTCAGGCCCGGGGATTGAAGGTGGCCATGGTGGGCGACGGCGTGAACGACTCCCCCGCCCTGGCCCGGGCCGAGGTGGGCATCGCGATCGGCGGCGGCACGGACGTGGCGGTGGAATCCGCCGGGGTGGTGCTGGCCGGCAACGATCCGCGGGCGGTGCTGTCGATGGTGGACCTGTCCCGGGCGAGCTACCGGAAGATGTGGCAGAACCTCATCTGGGCCACCGGCTACAACGTCCTCGCCGTGCCCCTCGCCGCCGGAGTCCTCGCCTTCGCCGGGTTCGTCCTCTCCCCCGCCGCCGGCGCCATCCTGATGTCCGCCTCGACGGTGGTGGTGGCCCTGAACGCCCAGTGGCTGCGGCGCCTGACCCTCAACCCGGCCCAGGTCCGCTAGGCCGAACAGACACGAAAAGGGGCATCCGCTGGACTGGCGGACGCCCCTTTTCGGGTCAAACAGGAACTACGGAGCTGCTAGGCCTTCTTCGGCGGCAGGGCGAGCTTAAAGATCTTGGCCCAGGTGGAGCCGACCTGCTTCCACATGGGGCCGGTGTTGTAGGGCAAGTTGTACCGGCGGCAGATGTCCCTGACCTTGGGCGCAACCTCGGCGTACCGGTTGGACGGCAGGTCCGGGAAGAGGTGGTGCTCGATCTGGTGCGAGAGGTTGCCGGTCATCAGGTGCATGAACGGGGAGCCGGAGATGTTGGCCGAGCCGATCATCTGGCGCACGTACCAGTCGCCGCGGGTCTCACCGTCGACCATTTCCTCCGTGAAGGTGTCCGTGCCGTCAGGGAAGTGCCCGCAGAAGATGACCGCGTGGGCCCAGACGTTGCGGATGGCATTGGCGGCCAGGGTGCCGTAGAGGGCCTGCTTGCCGGAGCCGCTGAGCATGGCGACGGCGGGAGTTGCGGCGTAGTCCTTGGTGAACTGCTTGACCGCCTTGATGCCGAGGGCCTTCAGGTCCTTGACCAGGGCCTCCTTGCTCTTCTTTCCCTCGCGGTATTCCACGAGCTCCAGGTCGTAGACGGCGATGCCCCATTCGAAGACCGGGGCCAGCAGGGCGTTGTAGACCGGGTTGCCCAGGTTGAAGGGCTTCCATTCCTGCTGCGGATCCATCCGAAGCAGGTTGTATCCGATGTCGTTGTCCTTGCCGACCACGTTGGTCCAGCGGTGGTGGAGGTCGTTGTGGGTGTGCTGCCAGGACCGGGACGGCGTGACGAAGTCCCACTCCCAGGTGGTGGAGTGGATGTCCGGATCGCGCATCCAGTCCCACTGGCCGTGCAGGATGTTGTGGCCCAGTTCCATGTTCTCGAGGATCTTGGCGAGGCTCAGCAGGGTGGTGCCGGTGGCCCAGGCCGCCTTGTTCTTGCTCACCAGCAGCGCCGCACGGCCGGAGACCTCCAGCCCGCGCTGGATCTTGATCATCCGGCGGATGTACGCCGCGTCCTCGGCGCCGCGCTTGGCCAGCACCGCGTCCCGAATGGCGTCCAGTTCGCGGCCGAGTTCCGCGACCTGTTCGTCGGAGAGGTGGGCGGCGGCAGGCGGCCGGACCAGCGGGCTGCCGGTTTCGGCCAGGGCGCCCTTGCGCGGTTTGGCGACGGCAGACGCCGGAGCGGCTGCTTCGCCGTCGAGGGTGGGCTTTTCTGCAAGCGTGGTCATAGGGTGGCTCTCCTCAGAGGTCGAGGTTCACGGGCCCGGCGGCTGCCGAGACACACGTCTGGATAAGTTGGCCGGGCTCGCCGTGCACCTCGCCGCTGCGAAGGTCACGGACCTGGCCGGCCCGGAGCGGGGTCAGGCAGCTGTGGCAGATGCCCATGCGGCAGCCGCTGGGCATCAGCACGCCGGCGTCCTCGCCGACGTCCAGCAGCGGCGTGGCGCCGTCGGCCTCGACCTCGCGGTCGGAGGCCTCGAAGGTGACCAGGCCGCCGTCGTGCCCCTCGCCGCCGCCCAGGTTGGTACTGAACCGTTCAATCGTGAGGTCGGTTCCGCGCTCCTCGGTGCCGGATTCGATCGCCCAGAGCGATTCGGCGTCGTCCAGGAATCCCTCCGGGCCGCAGGCGTAGGCGGCCCGGTCCCGCCAGTCCGGGCACAGCCGGTCCAGCTCGGCACCCGAGCTGAAGTCGGCCCGGCCGCGTTCGCCGGTGAACCAGTGGGTCACCGTGAAGTTGGGGAACTGGTCGGCGAGCTCGGCGAGCTCCTCCAGGAAGATGGAGTCCTCCCGGGTCCGGGCGGTGTGGATGAGGACGACGTCGGCGTCGGGCCGGTGCGGGACCAGCGTGCGGATCATGGACATCACCGGGGTGATGCCGCTGCCGGCGGTGAGCATCAGCAGGGGCCGCGGGTGCTCGGGCAGGACGAAGTGGCCCTGCGGCGGGGCCAGGAACAGCACGTCACCGGGCTTGGTGTTGCGGACCAAGGCGCCGGAGACGGCGCCCATGTCCGTGACGGTGATGGCGGGATCCTCGCCGGCGGGTGCGCTGAGCGAGTAGGAGCGCCAGTGGCGGACGCCGTTGAGTTCGACGCCGATGCGGGCCCACTGGCCGGCGCGGTGCGCCTGCCAGCCGCGGCCGGGATGGAAAAAGATGGTGGCGGAGTCGGCCGTTTCCGGGACCACCCGGGTGACCACGCCGCGCAGTTGGCGGGCGGAAAACACGGGGTTGAATAGCGACAGAATGTCTTCTGGGGCTAGCGGGGTGGTCAGCAGAGATGCGGCGCGCGCCAGCTTACGGAGCCGGATCATTCATCAAGTGTATGTCGGCGGGAGTCATAATTCTTCACCCAAGGCATACGATCGAGATGTAGAAACTATCTCGCCACAACAGTTTTTGGAGTCCACCATGGATGCGGCACCCACCTCCGGCACCGGCTACCCCGCCTATGACCCGCCCTGGCTGGCCCTGCCAACGGAGGTCAGCGACGTGCTCCGGCCCCGGATGCCGGGCATCGTGGAGGCCATCATCGACGCGGTGCCGCAGCTGGTGCCGGCCTACGCCCGTCCCATCGAGGGCCGCTTCGGCCGGGGGCTGAGGCGCGGGGTGGCCGCGGCCCTAGACCGTTTCCTGCAGCTGCCCGGCACGGCGCTTCCGGCCCTCTCTGAGGAAAGCCGGGAACTGGTGGCAGGGCTTGGCAGCGGCGAATTCCGTCAGGGCAGGAGCATGGACGCGCTGCTGAGCGCCTACCGGATGGGCGCGCGGGTGACATTCCGGGAGATGTCCAAGGTCTCGATGGAGCAGCACCTGGGCCAGAACGTGGTGGTTGACCTGGGCGAATCGATCCTGGCCTACATCGACGAGCTCTCCGCCGTCAGCGCCGAGGCCTACGCGTTTGAACAGTCGGAGCGGGCGGGCGCGGTGGACCGCCGCCGGACTGAGTTGCTGGACCTGCTGCTGCTGGGCCAGGCCGACGAGGCAGCCCTTCGCCAGACGGCAGCAATGGCCGACTGGGCGCTGCCGAGGCGGATGTGCGTGGTGACGCTGCCGCTGGACCGGGCAGCGGGCCTGCGGCTGAGGCTGGGCCCCGGGACCCTGGTGATCGAGCGGGAGACCGACGCCGTCGTCCTGGTTCCCGCACCCCGTTCCGCGGCCGCGCGGCGGGACGTGGACAACGCGCTGCGGGGCCGCGGCGCCGCGGTGGGGCCGGCCGGGGGCTGGGAAAAGGTGCCGGATTCGCTGCGCCTGGCCGTGCTGGCGGCGTCCGTCCTGCCGCACCGTGACGGCCCCGAGGATCCGCCCATCTGGGCGGACGAGCACCTGGCCGCCGTGGTGCTGGGCGCCGAGCCGTCGGCCATCGCCGAGTTGGCCAGCCGGCGGCTGGCACCGCTGGAGGGGCTCCGGCCAGCGCAGCGCGAACGGCTGGCCGAGACGCTGCTGTCCTGGCTCCGGCATTGGGGCCAGCGGGGCCCGGTGGCCGAGGAGCTCGGGATCCATCCGCAGACCGTGGGGTACCGCGCGGCGCAGCTGCGGGAGCTGTTCGGCGACGCGCTGGAGGACCCGGTGGCGCGCTTCGAGCTGGAGCTGGCCCTGAACGCCGGCAGGCGCTAGGACGGCAGGTGCGCGGTCACGGAGGCGCTGGTAGGCAGGCGCTGGATCGGCAGGCGCTTGCGGCGCCGTCCCGTGGCCGGGCCGGCTCAGCCCGCGGCCAGCTCCCTGCCGCGGAGCCTTAGCTCGAGGTCGTTCATTACCAGGGCGGCCAGGTCCTCGAGCGTGCGGGTGTCCTCCGCGCCGAACTCCCTGGGCTCCCGGTCCAGGATGCAGAAGGTGCCCAGGTTGTAGCCGTCGGGGGTCCGCAGCGGAATCCCGGCGTAGAACTGCAGGCCAAACTCGCCCGCCACCAAGGGGTTGGCCAGCGTCCGCGGGTCATTGGCGGCGTCGTTGATAATCCAGGGCCCCTCCTGCAGGATGGCCGAGGCACAGAGCCCGGGGTCACGGCCGATCTCGCTCACGTCGGTGCCATGGTGGGCCTTGAACCAGATCCGGTCGTGGTCCACGATGCTGACGATCGCCACCGGCACCGAGAACATCCGGGCCGCCAACGCCGCGATGCGGTCGAAGGAGCCGTCCGCTGGCGTATCCAGGATGCCGTAGCGCTCAACGGCCCGCATCCGCCCGGCCTCGTCGGGTACCGAGCCGCCGCGGCGTCGGCGGCCGGATGAGCTGATGATCTCCTGCCGGAGGGCCAGGGCCACCTCCCTGGCGGCCGGCCGGCCGGCCGGGTCGCGGGAGAGCATGGAGGCGAGCAGCTCCGCCCACTTGGGCGCCAACTCGTCGGGGATCTTCGGGTCATGGAGGAGCCGAGCGACGGCGGACTGGATCGGCGCCCCGGGGTAGGCCATGTTCCCGGTGAGGCCCTCCAACAGCACCAGCCCGAGGGAATAGACGTCGCTGGCGGGACCGGCCGGACCGCCGGCGGCCTGCTCGGGACTGAGGTAGGCGGGGGTACCGGAGGTGCCGCCGTCCTCTTGGTCGTCCTCCGGGGCGTCCGCGAAGCAGGCGACGCCGAAGTCGGTGAGCTTGGCCCGGGGCCTGCGGTCCTCATTGCTGTAGTCCACCAACAGGACGTTCCCGGGCTTGACGTCCCGGTGCACCACGCCGTGGTGGTGGATGTAGGACAGGCCCTCGGCCAGGTCGTAGCCGATGTGTGCCATATGCGCGGCGGAGAGCGGGCCGCGGACGGTTCGGTGCCTCAGGTCCTGGCCCGGGACGTACTCCATCACCAGGTAGCTGAGCTCCTGGCCGTCGTCGTCGCGGTCCGAACCGGCGTCCAGCAGCATCACCAGGGCATGATGGCTCATCCCGGCGAGGATGCGGGCTTCCTGCCGCTGCAGCCGAACGGCACCGGGGCCGTCCGGGTCGGCGCGGAAGAGTTTCACGGCAACCTCACGGCGCAACTGCTGGTCGTAGCACCGATACACGGTGGACTGGCTTCCCCTGCCGATCAGGGACTCAATCCGGTAGCGCCCGCCAAACAGGGCTCCGGATTCGATGGTGATGGTCAACGCCTTTAGGTGTTCCCTCGTTCGGGGTCCGCTGAACCTCGGCGGATCGGTGCTGTGAGCTGGCCTGGGGCCGGCGCCCGCAAATTAGCAAGGTTACTTATGATAACGCGGAATCGCCGGAATGATAGGGGCCGCGGCGTTTATTTCGCCGCGGTCCCCGGGCGTCCGGGCCAGGTGATGCGGTGGCTACTTCGCGGGGTTGTGGGTGCCGATCGGGACCAGCGTCAGGTCCGGCAGGTTCTTCTCGATCCGCCGCAGCGCCCACACATCGTTGAAGAGGGCCAGGTACTCGCCGTCGGAGCGCAGCAGCACCTCCGCGCCGGTGACGTTGGCCAGCGCGGGCATGGCGTCCGCCGTCGTAATCCGGGCCAGCGAGTAAGGCAGCCGCTCCAGCCGCATCGGGGCGCTGAAGTCGTGGGCCATCCGGTCCTCGACCACCTCGAACTGCATGGGGCCGACTGCGGCTAGCACGGGTGCCTGGTCGCCGCGGATGTCCGAGCGGAGCACCTGGATGACGCCCTCGTGCTCGAGCTGTTCGATGCCGCGGCGGAACTGCTTGAAGCGGCTGGGGTCCTTGGAGCGGGCCACCTGGAAGTGTTCCGGCGCGAACAGCGGGATCGCGGGGAATTCCACCGGCTGCTCCAGGAACAGGCTGTCACCCACCCGCAGCGCGGAGGCGTTGACCAGACCCACGACGTCGCCGGGGAAGGCCTCGTCGATCACCTCGCGTTCGCGGCCGAAGACCTGCTGGGCGTACTTGGTGGCGAAGGACTTCCCAGTTCGGCCCTGGGTGACCACCATGCCGCGTTCGAAGACGCCGGAGCAGACCCGGATGAAGGCGACGTGGTCGCGGTGGGCCTTGTTCATGCCGGCCTGGACCTTGAAGACGAAGCCGGCGAACGGGGCGTCCACCGGCCGCGGGTCGCCGTCGACGTCGGGGCGGGGTGCGGCGGGCGGGGCGAAGTCCACCAGCGCATCCAGGATCTCCTTGACGCCGAAGTTGAGCGCCGCGGAGCTGAAGAGGATGGGCGTGGCCTTGCCGGCGTGGAAGGCCTCGACGTCGAACGCGAGGTTGGACTCGATGACCAACCCGGCCTCGTCCACCGCGTTGGACCAGTCATCGCCCTGGCTCTCGGCGGCCTCTTCCGGGGTGAAGTAGTCGGTCAGGGCGATGTTGGCGCCGGCGTTGTTGCGCTGGAACCGGGCGAAGCGGTCGTTGCGCAGGTCCCAGACGCCGCGGAAGTCGCCGGAGATGCCCACGGCCCACGTAAGCGGCATGGGCTGCAGACCGGTGCGCTCGGTGATCTCATCCATCAGCGCCAGCGCGTCCAGGCCGGGGCGGTCCCACTTGTTGATCACGGTGATGATGGGCAGGTTCCGCTGCTTGCAGACCTCGAACAGCTTCATGGTCTGGGTTTCCAGGCCCTTGGCCGCGTCCACCAGCATGACGGCGCAGTCAACGGCCGCGAGCACGCGGTAGGTGTCCTCGGAGAAGTCGGCGTGGCCGGGGGTGTCCAGCAGGTTGATGACGGTGTCCCGGTAGGCGAACTGGAGCGCCGCGGAGCTGATGGAGATGCCGCGGTCCTTTTCCATCTGCATCCAGTCGGAGACCGTTTCCTTGCGGTTGGCCTTGCCGCTGGACGCACCGGCGGTGCCGATCACCTTCGCGTGCAGCGCCAGCGCCTCGGTCAGCGTGGACTTACCGGCGTCGGGGTGGGAAATGACTGCGAAGGTCCGGCGCCGGCCCGCCTGCTTGTGAATCTCCTGGACTCGGGCGGGGCTGTGGACATCTTGGGACACGGTGCTACTTTCGCTGCGGCTTGGGGCGGGTTCACTGCGCGGAGAGCCCGCGATACACCCAGGACTCCAGTTTATCGCAGGCGGCGGGACAGCCCCGGCGGAGCCCAAAATGCGGTCCGCCGGTGTCCGCGGGAAGAGCACTTTCCGGGCCCCGCCGGAGTGCTCCCATGGACCACTTTGGGGCTTGTCCGTGCGGAAAACGGGGCACCGTACCCCTATGATGGTGCTACCGGGCGACCGGGCATTTTTGTTCTGACCGGCCGCCGCGTGAAATCCGCGGATCCGGCGCACAGCAGGCAGCGGCCTGCACCTTTGAAGGGAAACACCCATGGCTCGGAGCCCCGAAGACGCACTCAAGGCGACGCTGGCCAGGGTGGCCCCCGGCACCGCCCTTCGGGACGGGCTCGAACGGATCCTGCGCGGCCGCACCGGCGCGCTGATCGTGCTGGGCATGGACCGGACCATCGAATCCATCTGCTCCGGCGGGTTCGAGATCGGCATCGACTTCTCCCCCACCCGGTTGCGGGAACTGGCGAAAATGGACGGCGCGATCGTCTGTGACAAGGACGCCAGCAACATCCTGCGCGCCGGCGTGCAGCTGGTGCCCGATTCCAGCATCGAGACCCAGGAGACCGGCACCCGGCACCGGACCGCCGAGCGCGTCGCCATCCAGACCGGCGTGCCGGTCATCTCCGTGAGCCAGTCGATGCAGATCATCGCCCTGTACGTCAACGGCCTGCGGCACGTGCTGGAGGGCTCCGAGAAGGTCCTGGCCCGCGCCAACCAGGCCCTCGCCACCCTCGAGCGGTACCGGTCGCGGCTGGACCAGGTCACCAGCTCCCTGTCCGCCCTGGAAATCGAGGCGATGGTGACGGTCCGCGATGTCGCCGTCACCCTGCAGCGCCAGGAGATGGTGCGCCGGATCTCCGAGGAAATCTCCCAGTACGTGCTGGAACTCGGCGAGGACGGCCGTCTGCTGTCGCTCCAGCTGGACGAGCTCACCGTAGGCCGCGGCCCGGGCAGCGACGTGATCATCCGGGACTACTCGGGCCCGCACGCCTCCGTCGAGGACATCGACAAGGCCGTCAAGGCCCTGGTCAGCCTGGATTCGACGGAGCTGATCGACCTGGGCAAGATCGCCGGGATCGTGGGGTTCGCCGGCGGGGAGGCCAACCTCGACGCCGTCGTCCAGCCGCGCGGCTACCGGCTGCTGTCCGGCCTGAAGGCGGTGCCGAAGGCCGTGGCAGACCGGCTGGTGGACCACTTCGGCGGCCTGCAGTTCCTGATGGCCGCCACCATCGATGACCTGATGACCGTGGACGGGATCGGCGACCAGCGCGCCCGGACCGTCCGCGAGGGCCTGAGCCGGATGGCGGAGGCCAGCCTGCTGGACCGGTTCCTCTAAACCGGCTGCGCTAAACCGGCTCCCTCAACCGGCTCCGCCGGTTTTCTCCTTGAGGACCGGCCGGCTTAGCCGAGCTGGAAAACGGCCTTGGGGCTGGTCTTGTTTCCCAGCCGCGCCGTGAAGACGTAGTACGCGCCGCCGCCGCCGGGCTGCGCCGCGACTGCCTTGCACCCGTCGACGGACCGGTTCCGGGCCCACGGGAAGTTGGCCGTCTCGCTCTGGCCGGGTCCGATCGACTTCACCAGGTCGCCGCTCTCGGCCTGGCAGTCCGCCGAGGAGAAGATCCGGTCCGCGCCGCTGGTGACGACGTACTCCATCTGCGAGGTGCCGATATTGACCTCACAGGGGACCTGGTTGCCGTTCGTGACCTTGAGCGTCAGCAGCGGGTTCTCGCCAGGACCGTAGACGGCCTTGTCCGTGGCGGCGGTGACGGTGATCAGCTTGTCGTCACAGGCCGACGTCGGGCTGGGCGTCGCGGAGGCAGTCGGGCTAGCGGACGCTGAGGCGCCGGCGGAGGCCGTCCCGGACGCGGCGGCAGACGCGGTGGCGCCGCTAACGTTGGCGCTGCCTGCCTGCCCTGCGTCGTCGGAAGAGCCGCCGGAAAGGGCATTGGAGACGGCCACGACACCGGCCACGGCGAGCGCCAGGACCAGGAGCAGGACGGCGCCGGCAAGGAGGCGTCGACGGCGGTAGACGGCTTTACCCGGTTTCCGGGCCGTACCGCGAGCGTTGCCTTGCCTGACCATTCTTCTAGGCTAGAGAACCGCGCCTCCGATCACGCACCACCACGCCGCTGGTCCGGCTATGGTGCGCGTCTCCATTAAGCTGGTCCGATCAAAACAATGACCCCCTCCCCCGAAACAACGGCCGCCCCCACCGCGCCCGGCTCACCCGCCGCGCAGGCAGTGGGCGCCCCCGCCGCTCCGCCCGCCGGCCGGCTGGCGGAGCTCCACGCTGCCCTGGACTCCTGGTTCGCGGACACGGCCCGGGACCTGCCGTGGCGCGAGGCGGACCGCACCCCCTGGGGCGTCCTGGTCAGCGAGATCATGCTGCAGCAGACCCCGGTAGTGCGGGTGCTTCCGGTGTGGGAGGAGTGGCTGCGGCGCTGGCCCGAACCGGCCGACCTGGCCAAGGAAGCCCCCGGCGAGGCCGTCCGCGCCTGGGGCCGGTTGGGCTATCCGCGGCGCGCCCTGCGGCTGCACGCTGCCGCGGCGGCGATCGTCAATGACCACGACGGCGACGTGCCCGGCACCTACCCGGAGCTGCTGGCGCTGCCCGGCGTCGGAACCTACACCGCGGCTGCCGTCGCCGCCTTCGCCTTCGGCCGCCGTGAAACGGTGGTGGATACCAACATCCGCCGGGTGCACGCCCGGCTGATCGGCGGCGCCGCGCTGCCCGCCCCGGCCCTCACCGCCGCGGAGATGCGCCTCGCGGCGGAGCTGCTGCCCGAGGGCGGGTCGGAATCGGTGCGCTGGAATGCCGCCGTGATGGAACTCGGCGCCCTGGTCTGCACCGCCCGCTCACCCAAGTGCGGGCAGTGCCCGGTCCGGGGTGCGTGCGCCTGGCTGGCCGCCGGGGAACCCGCGCCCACTTACACCCCCAAGGGCCAGGCCTGGCACGGCACGGACCGCCAGGTCCGCGGGGCTGTGGTCGCGGTGCTGCGTGTTGCCGAGGCGCCGGTGCCCCGGGAGCTGCTGGACCGCGCGCCCGCCGACCTGGGGTTCATGCCTGTTGGGATCGGTATCCCGCTGGCCGCCCTGCACCGGCTGAATGCCCCGCCGGAACAGCTGGAGCGTGCCGTGGCCGGGCTGCTGGCCGACGGCCTGGCAGAACAGCATCCGGCAGGGCTGCAGCTGCCGGCCTGAGCGCCAAGACGAACTAGGTGAAGCCTAGGGCTCACCAAACCCGTCGCTGATGAGTCCGCCCAGGTAGTCGACGGCCTTGACCGCGTCCGGACCGCTGGCCTCGATGTGCAGCACGGTGCCCTGCCCGGCACCCAGCATCATCAGCTCCGTCATGGACTCCCCGTCGACGCCGTTGATGGTGACCGTGGCGTCCATTCCAGCGAGGCTCCCGGCGATCTTGGCGGCCGGCCGGGCGTGCATGCCGGCCTTGTTCACCAGTTCGAAGTCCCCCTGCGCGTCCGGAGCCGCGGCGCTCTCCGCATGGGCGTGGTGGTGCTCCGGCGGCCGGTAGACGGCCTCGGCCGCCTCCTTCACGGTCTCCGCGTCGGCTCCGGTCTGCGCGGACACCGCGGCCGCCACCAGGCCCTCGATCAGCGGAGCATCGGCCAGGTGGATGGAACCGGGGTCCGTGGCAAACTCCACGGCAGATTCGGCAGTCATCACGGCGGAGCCCAGGTCCGTGAGGACCACCACGCCCTCGCCGCCGTCGGCCTGCTCCAGCGCGGCCATGACCTTCTCCAGGCTGGTACCGATCCGCCCGTCGTCGGTGCCGCCCGCCGCGATGATGGGCACGTCCGGCGCCATCTGGGCGGCGAGTTCGACGGCGCCCTCGGCGATTTTCGCGCTGTGTGAGACCACCACCAACCGCACCGTCATGCGGCGCCCTCCGCAGCCTCGGCGGCGGCGCGCAGGATCAGGGCGGTGGACACGGCCCCCGGGTCGCGGTGGCCGATGCTGCGCTCCCCCAGATAGCTGGCGCGGCCCTTCCGCGCCTGCATCGGGTCGGTGGAAACGGCCCCGGCCTCCGCGGCGTCAGCCGCCGCGGCCAGCACCCGGCCCGGGCTTCCGCCGTCGGCCCCGGCAGCCGCCGAGCCCGCGTCGACGGCAGGGGTCCAGGCATCCACCATGGTCTTGTCCCCCGATTCGGCCTTGCCGCGGGCCACGATCCCGTCCCGGGCTGCCGTCAGCGCCGTGGCGAGCGTGCCGGCGTCGATGTCCGCGGCGTCGCCGAGGGCGGTTGCTGCACGCAGGAAAGCGGTGCCGTACAGCGGTCCCGCGGCTCCGCCCACCTTGGACATCAGCGTCATGGCGGTCAGCTTCAGCGCGGCTCCGGCGGTTTCCGGGGGCGCCTCGGCGAGCTTGTCCATAACGGCTTTGAAGCCGCGGTCCATGTTCTCGCCGTGGTCAGAGTCCCCGATGGGCCGGTCCAGTTCGATCAGTTCCACCCGGTGCTCGGCCATGGCCTCGGCCGACAAGGTCAGCCAGCGGACGGCCCAGCCGACGTCCAGCCCCACGGTCAGGCGCCCCAGCGCAGGGCCGCGGTGTGCACGGGTGCGTCCCAGAGGGCTGTCATCTCGTCGTCGAGCTTCAGAACGGTGATGGAGCAGCCCTGCATCTCGAGGGAGGTGATGTAGTTGCCCACCAGCGAGCGCTCCACGCTCACGCCCTGCTCCTCGAGCCGGTGCACCGCGCGGCGGTAGACGATGTAGAGCTCGCTTTGCGGGGTGCCGCCCATGCCGTTGACGAACAGGAGGACCTTGTCCCCGGACGCCAGGCCCAGGTCGCTGACCACCGGGTCCAGGAGGCGGTCGGTGATGCCGTCCGCGGGCTCCATGGGAATCTTCTGCCGGCCGGGTTCGCCGTGAATGCCAATGCCGATCTCGATCTCGTTGTCCTCCAGCTCGAAGCTGGGGACACCCGCGTGCGGGACCGTGCAGGCGGTCAGCGCCACGCCCATGCTGCGCACGTTCTGGTTGACCCTGTCCCCTATCGCGGCGACGGCATCCAGGTCATCGCCGCGTTCGGCCGCGGCGCCGGCGATCTTCTCGACTAGGACGGTGCCGCCCACGCCCCGCCGCCCGGCGGTGTAGAGCGAGTCCTGCACGGCGACGTCGTCGTTGACCAGCACGGTGCGGACCTCAACCCCCTCGGCCTGGGCGAGTTCGGCGGCGGTCTCGAAGTTCAGCACGTCGCCGGTGTAGTTCTTCACGATGTGGACGACGCCGGCCCCGGAGTTGGAGGCGAGGGTGGCAGGCAGGATCTGATCCGGCGTGGGCGAGGTGAAGACGGCGCCGGGGACCGCGGCGTCCAGCATGCCCTTCCCGACGTAGCCGCCGTGCAGGGGTTCGTGGCCGCTGCCGCCGCCGGAGACGAGGCCCACTTTCCCGGCCATCGGGGCGTCCTTGCGGACGATGTATTTCGGGTCGGGGTGGACGGTGACGAGGTCCGCGTGGGCGAGCCCGAAGCCCTCCACTGATTCGTCGACCACGGCCTTGGGATCGTTGATGAGTTTCTTCATGGCTGCGCTCCTGGATGGTGTCCTGGCTGCTTTGGTTGAACCCTACTACCGGCGTCCGGCCCGCGGTAGGCTCCGGGGCCGGGCGGGACTGCGGAGGGGAATTCCGGCCACGCGTCCGGTCCCAGTCCCTCCTGCGGGGGCAGCCGCCGGCCGGGGCGCAAGCCGCCGCCGGCTTCACCGCCACCACCGGCACCGTCCGTTACTCCGCCGTCGTAGGCCGGAGCGTCGCACGGCGGCAGCGGAGGGGCGTCCACGGACATCTGGAACGCGGAAAAGTCAGGAAAGATCACGCGGTGTTGCACAGTCTGCCTCCGGACGACGGCGGCCCTTCCCCGCCGGGCCGGCATCAGTTTATCCACCGAGTGGAGGTGGCGGAAGAGGCCGGGCGGCCCTTACAGGGCGCGGATCATCCGGGTGTTACCGAGGGTGTTGGGCTTGACCCGGGCAAGGTCCAGGAACTCGGCGACGCCCTCGTCGTGGGAGCGCAGCAGCTCGGAGTAGACCACCGGGTCCACCGCCGTCTGGTCCGCCATGACGGCGAAACCGTGGCGCTTGAAGAACTCCACCTCGAAGGTGAGGCAGAAGACCCGGGAGACGCCCAGCGCGCGGGCGTCGTCCAGCAGGTGCTCCACCAGCTGGTGGCCCACGCCCTTGCCGCGCCACGCGTCGGAGGTGGCCAGGGTACGGACCTCGGCCAGATCCTCCCACATCACGTGCAGCGCGCCGCAGCCGATGACCTCGCCGTCGGGCGATTCGGCGATCCGGAACTCCTGCAGGCTCTCGTAGTAGGCGACCGTCTCCTTCGCCATCAGGATCCGCTGGTCCGCCAGGGGCGCCACGAGGGTCTTGATCGCGGCGACGTCATGGGTGCGGGCAGGGCGGATCCGGATGGGCTCAGTCACAGCCCCATCCTACGGCTCCGCCCCGCCGCCCCCGTGCTTCTCCCGCCTCCCCGCCGGGCTAGACGCCCAGCTCCGCGGGCACCGCGATGTCCTCCTCCAGCAGATGCCGGGCGAGGAAGTGCTCGACGACGCCGTACCAGACCTTGGCGTGCTGCGGCTGCAGGATCCAGTGGTTTTCGTCCGGGAAGTAGAGGAACCGGTGGTCGGTGCGGCCATCCCCGTCCGCGGCGAGCTGGGACTTGGCGAGCAGCTCGTACCAGAGCCGCAGGCCCTCGCCGATCGGCACCCGATAGTCCTTGTCGCCGTGGATCACCAGCATGGGGGTGCGGATGTTCTCCACGAACAGGTGCGGGGAGTTAGCCGCGGCCATCTCCTCGGTCATTTCCTTCAGCCAGTACTGGGCCGCGTCGGTGGTGGGGCCGAACTGGTCCAGTGCCCAGAGGCTGGCGTGGGTGACGATCGCCTTGAACCGGTCCGTCTGGCCCGCCACCCAGTTGGCCATGTAGCCGCCAAAGGAGCCGCCCATCGCCGCGGTGCGGGTCTGGTCGATGTCCGGCCGGTCCACGACCGCGTCGGTGATGGCCATCAGGTCCGTGAAGGGGGCCTTGCCCCACTCGCCCCAGCCGCTCTGGATGTGGTCCTGGCCGTAGCCGGTGGACAGGGCCGGGTCCGGGAGCAGGACGGCATAGCCCCGGGCCACCAGCAGCCACGGGTTCCAGCGCCAGGTCCAGGCGTTCCAGGAGCCCAGCGGGCCGCCGTGGATCCAGAGCAACAGCGGAGCAGGGCTCTCCGCCGAGGCGTCGTCGGGCAGGGCCAGGTAGGCGGGGACCCGCCGGCCATCCGCGGCGGTGGTTTCCACCCGCTCCAGCCGGCCCGGGTGCGCAGGGCGCCCGGCGGGGGCGGGCAGCCGGGTGACGTCGCCTGAGGCGAGGTCGATCCGGACCGCCTCGGCGGGGAATTCGTAGGAGCTGCGGAGCGCGTAGGCATGCTGCCCGTCCGGTGAGACGACGACGTCGGTGTAGGCCGCGGCGTCGTCGGTCAGCCGGCGCGGTGAAGCGGACGGGGCGCCGGTGCCGGAGTCCGCCACGTCCACCCGGAACACCGGGGTGGCCCCGTCCTCGTCCGCGGTGACCAGCAGGGCCGATCCGTCCGGCAACCAGGCGGCCGGGCGCGGCCAACGGTCCCAGCCTTCCGCCAGCGGGCTGAGCCTCGCGTCGGGTCCGGTGAGGTCCAGCAGGTGCAGCCGGACCTGCGGCGCTTGTTCCGGGGTGGTGTCGGTTTCGCTGAGCACGGCCAGGGTGCTCCCGTCCGGGCTGACGGGGCCGGGGAAGTAGCTCATGCCCGGCTCATCCAGCAGGACGCGGGTGGTGCCGGTGGCGACGTCCACGGCCACCAGGACGATCCGGGAGTCGGCGTTGGCCAGCGGCCGGGTGAAGCTGCTGTAGATGGTCTTCCCGTCCGGGCTGACCGACATATCGGCCTCCCGGAGCCCGCTGCCCGCCTCCGGGGTGAGGTTGCGCAGGGTGGCGGGGGTGGCGGCGTCGACCGTTCCCGGGGTGCCGTTCTCCGGTTCCGTGCCGGGTTCGACGGCGAAGATCCGCGGCTGGCCGGGACCGAGGTCGGCATCCCAGTACCGCACCGGATAGCCGGTGTGCAGGATGGCGGCTACCTTCTTGTCCTTGCGGGCCTTCCGGCGCTCCTCGTCATCGGTTTCGTCCATGGAACCGGCCAGCACCGGGGCGGTGACGAACACGGCGTCGGCGTCCCGGGCGGCCAGCACGCCGCTGACCCCGCCGGCGCGGGAGAGAGCCAGGCGCGCTTCTCCGCCGTCGGCCGGCAGCGCCCAGAGGGCCTTAACGGCGTCGGCGTCGGGGTTCTCCGGGTCGGGTCGCTCGGAGGTGAAGTAGAGGGTGCCGTCGGCGGCGAACGCGGCTCCGGCCTCGCCCTTGGCGCTGCGGGTCAGCCGACGGGCCGGGCGCGTCCCGGCCGGGTCGATCTCCCAGAGCGCGGTGCGGTAGTCGGTGCCCTTGTCGTTCAGGGTGGCGACGGCGGTGACCAGGCGCCGGCCGTCCGGGCTCATGGCGAGGCCGCTGAGGCGCGGGATGGCCAGGTAGTGGTCCAGGTCGTGGAAGGGTGTCTGTGGGAACCCGCCGGTCGAAGGCGTTTCGGTTGAAGGCATGGTCCGATTCAACACCCGATGTGCCCCCGATCACACCGGGTTCACTAAGAGTGAAACAATGCTTTCAAGATTCCGGTATGTAGGCCCGCAGCCAATTCCCAGCGCCGGTTGGCAGAATGGGGCCATGAATCCTGAACAGATGCTCCCCCGACGTTCCCTGCTGCTTGGCGCCGGAGCGGCCGGCGGCACCGCCCTGACGCTCTCCGCCTGCTCCGGGCCGGACTCCGACGCGGCCGCCACCAGCGACGCCGCGGCGTCTTCCGTCCCCGCGGGCACCCCCGTGCAGGTGGGGAAGGTCAGCGGGGTCAAGGTGGGCGGGACCGCCACCGGCAAGGTCAACGGCAAGGCCGTGGTGATCTTCCGCCCGGACGAGAAGACCGTCCTGGCCTACGACGCGGCCTGCACCCACGCGGGCTGCCCGGTGGCCCCGGCCGGCGGCGACTTCGAATGCCCCTGCCACGGCTCCTCCTTCAAGGGCAGCGACGGCAGCGTCATCCAGGGCCCGGCCCGCGCGCCGCTGGCCAAGCTGAAGGCCGCGATCGACGGCGAATGGATCACCGTCACCGCCTGATGACCCGTCGCGGCCCTGGGCGCGGGCCTCAACGCTTTAAGGCTTAACGACGACGGCCCCGGCCGCTCCCGCGAGGGAAGCGGCCGGGGCCGTTGCGTCTGGTGCCGTGCGGAGCAGCGAACCTGCCCTAGTGGGTCGGCGCGATCTCCGGGATGCTCGGCTTGGCGTTGCCGGCGAAGGTGAACTTCGCGTCGTCGCCCTCGCCCTCGACGTCGACCACCACGATGTCGCCGGAGTGCAACTCACCGAAGAGGATCTTCTCGGAGAGCTGGTCCTCGATCTCGCGCTGGATGGTGCGGCGCAGCGGCCGGGCACCCATCGCGGGGTCGTAGCCGCGGGTGGCCAGGAGCACCTTGGCCGCGGGCGTGAGCTCGATGCCCATGTCCTTGTCCTTGAGGCGGCGCTCCAGGCGGGTGACGAACAGGTCGACGATCTCGATGATCTCGTCCTGGGTCAGCTGCGGGAAGACCACGACGTCGTCAACACGGTTCAGGAACTCGGGGCGGAAGTGCTGCTTGAGCTCCTCCGTGACCCGGGCGCGCATCCGGTTGTAGCCGGTCTGCGTGTCCGTGCCGGACTGGAAGCCGGTGGCGACGCTCTTGGAGATGTCCCGGGTACCGAGGTTGGTGGTCATGATGATCACGGTGTTCTTGAAGTCCACCACGCGGCCCTGGGAGTCGGTCAGGCGGCCGTCTTCCAGGATCTGCAGCAGCGAGTTGAACAGGTCCGCGTGGGCCTTCTCCACCTCGTCGAAGAGCACCACGGAGAACGGACGACGCCGGACCTTCTCGGTCAGCTGGCCGCCTTCCTCGTAGCCCACGTAGCCCGGAGGGGCACCGAAGAGCCGCGAAACGGTGTGCTTCTCGGAGTACTCGGACATGTCCAGGGTGATCAGCGCGTCTTCCTCGCCGAACAGGAACTCCGCGAGGGCCTTGGCCAGCTCGGTCTTGCCGACGCCGGTGGGGCCGGCGAAGATGAACGAGCCGCCGGGACGCTTCGGGTCCTTGAGGCCGGCACGGGTGCGGCGGATCGCCTGGGACAGGGCCTTGATGGCCTCGTCCTGGCCGACGACGCGCTTGTGCAGTTCCTCTTCCATCTTCAGCAGGCGCGAGGACTCTTCCTCGGTCAGCTTGAAGACCGGGATGCCGGTGGAGTTCGCGAGCACCTCGGCGATGATGTCCTCATCCACCTCGGAGATGTCGTCCATGCCGCCGGTCTTCCACTGGCGTTCCTTCTCGGCGCGTTCGGCAATGAGCTTCTGCTCCTTGTCGCGCAGCGAGGCGGCTCCTTCGAAGTCCTGGGCGTCGATCGCCGATTCCTTCTCCAGCTTCATGGCCGCAATCTTCTCGTCCATCAGCTTCAGCTCCGGCGGAGCGGTCATCCGGCGGATGCGCAGCCGGGCGCCGGCTTCATCGATCAGGTCGATGGCCTTGTCCGGCAGGAAGCGGTCCGAGATGTAGCGCTCGGACAGGCTCGCGGCCGAGGCGAGGGCGCCGTCGGTGATGGTCACGCGGTGGTGCGCCTCGTAGCGGTCACGCAGGCCCTTGAGGATCTCGATCGCGTCCGCGACGGAGGGCTCCTTGACCTGGATCGGCTGGAAGCGGCGCTCCAGGGCGGCGTCCTTCTCGATGTGCTTGCGGTACTCGTCCAGCGTGGTGGCGCCGATGGTCTGCAGCTCGCCGCGGGCCAGCATGGGCTTCAGGATCGAGGCCGCATCGATGGCGCCCTCGGCCGCGCCCGCACCCACCAGGGTGTGGATCTCGTCGATGAACAGGATGATGTCGCCGCGGGTGCGGATCTCCTTGAGGACCTTCTTCAGGCGCTCTTCGAAGTCACCGCGGTAGCGGGAGCCTGCCACTAGGGAACCGAGGTCCAGGGTGTAGAGCTGCTTGTCCTTGATGGTTTCCGGGACGTCGCCGCGGACGATCGCCTGGGCCAGGCCCTCGACGACGGCGGTCTTACCGACACCGGGTTCACCGATCAGGACGGGGTTGTTCTTGGTGCGGCGGGAAAGGACCTGCATGACGCGTTCCATTTCCTGCTCGCGGCCGATCACGGGGTCAAGCTTGTTCTCCCGGGCGGCCTGGGTCAGGTTCCGGCCGAACTGGTCGAGGACGACCGAGCCGGCGGGGGTACCCTCGGCCTGGCCGGCGCCGACACCGGCTCCGGCGGATTCCTTGCCCTGGTAGCCGGAGAGCAGCTGGATGACCTGCTGGCGGACCCGGTTGAGGTCTGCTCCGAGCTTGACCAGCACCTGGGCGGCAACGCCTTCACCCTCGCGGATGAGGCCAAGCAGGATGTGCTCGGTGCCGATGTAGTTGTGGCCGAGCTGCAGGGCCTCGCGCAGGGAGAGTTCCAGCACCTTCTTGGCCCGCGGCGTGAAGGGGATGTGACCGGACGGCGCCTGCTGGCCCTGTCCGATGATCTCCTGCACCTGCTCGCGGACGCCGTCGAGCGAAATGCTCAAGGACTCGAGGGCTTTGGCGGCAACACCTTCACCCTCATGGATCAGACCCAAGAGGATGTGTTCGGTACCGATGTAATTGTGGTTCAGCATGCGTGCCTCTTCTTGGGCAAGCACAACTACGCGACGGGCACGGTCCGTAAATCGCTCAAACATTTCGCCACACTCCTAGCTACGACGTACTTTGATGCTACGTGGCGGTCTTCGTAATTTGTGGCTTGTTCGCCACAGGGGAAACCGGGGCGGTTGCGGGGACCCGGGCGGCGTGCACGGCCCGTGTATGCGCTCCTACCCGGTTACCTCCGCCGCGCCAGGCCGGGTGGTCCCCGGAAACGGCCCAAACACTGCCCGGCCGGGCTTCGGCGTCGGCACGCCGGGCCAGCCTCCGGACGGTAACCGGGGAGGAACGTACGGACCCCGGACGCAGCGAAGCCCCCACCGGATGGCGGGGGCTTCGCTGTAGGCAATTCGTTCCGGCCCTAGGGGCCGGAAACGGCGCCAATCTTAGGAATTGGCCTTTTGGTAGGCTTCCTGAATTTCGGCCTGGATTCGGCCGCGGCTGTTGACCGCGTAGCCATTGTCACGGGCCCACTGGCGAATCTGGGCCGAATCCTGATTTCGGCCGCTGGCGGCCTTCGTGCGGGTGGGCCGGCCGGCGGACGTTTTGCGGGCCTGGCCCACATAACGTTCGAGCGACGAGCGCAGTTCTGAAGCATTGTTGGCCGACAGGTCAATTTCGTAACTGACGCCGTCCAGCCCAAACCGGACGGTTTCGTCCGCGGATCCCCCATCCAGATCATCCACGAGGATGATTTCAACTTTCTGTGCCATAAAGACTCTCTTTTCGAAGGAGGAGCATTTAGAAAAGCAGGATGTAACTGTAAAAAGTATCCATCGCTTTATGGCACCGAGTCAAAGCGAAAACTACGCTGTGGGAAAACAGCGTCGGCTAATGACTTTCTAGGGCTGTTCCGGGGAATGCCCCTGATCCGGCGCGGAATTCGCGGCCGGGGCGTTTACTGCTGCGTCGGCTTCCGCCTGGGCGCGGGCCTCGGCCTGGCGTTCGGATTTATCGGCGTTGAATATTGCCTTCATTACGAACCAGAAAATGAGGCCCACCACCACGGAGGGCAGCAGCACGGCAATGTAATCCATGATCAGTTGCCTTCGGGCTTGAGCAGCGGGAACAGGATGGTCTCGCGGATGCCCGCACCGGTGAACAGCATCACCAGCCGGTCGATGCCGAGGCCGATGCCGCCCATCGGCGGGGCGCCGTATTCGAGGGCGCGGAGGAAGTCCTCGTCCAGCTGCATGGCCTCGACGTCGCCGGCGGCGGAGCGCAGCGACTGTTCGGTGAGGCGTTCGCGCTGGATGACGGGGTCGATCAGCTCGGAGAACGCGGTGCCGCGCTCCATGCCGCCGATGATCAGGTCCCAGGCCTCGATCAGGCGGCCGTCCTCACGGTGCTGGCGGGCCAGCGGCTGCGCGGACGGCGGGTAGTCGTACACGAAGGTCGGGTTCAGCAGGGTGGGCTCGACCAGTTCGCCGAAAAGTTCGACGACGAGCTTCTCCGCGTCCCAGGCGGCGTCCACCTTGACCTCGTGCTTTTCCGCGAGGGCCAGCAGCTCGGCGGCGGGGGTGTCCGGGGTGATCTCCTGGCCGACGAAGTCGGAGAGGCCCGGGTAGACGGCCATCCAGGCCCAGTCGCCGTCGAGGTTGATCTCGCCGGCCTCGGTCTGCAGCACCCGGCCCACGCCAGCGGCGTCCGCGGCGTCGAGGATGATCTCCTTGATCCGGTCCGCCATGACGAACTGGTCGGCCCAGGCCTCGTAGCTCTCCAGGGTGGTGAATTCGGGGCTGTGCGTGGAGTCGACGCCCTCGTTCCGGAAGACGCGGCCCATGTCGTAGACCCGGTCGATGCCGCCGACGACCGTGCGCTTGAGGTAGAGCTCGGTGGCGATGCGCAGGGTCATCTTCTGGTCGAACGCGTTCATGTGCGTCTCGAACGGGCGGGCGGTGGCGCCGCCGTGGACTAGCTGCAGCATGGGGGTCTCCACCTCCACGTAGCCCTGGCGGTGCAGGGTCTCGCGGATGGAGCGGGTGATTGCGGCGCGGGTGTAGACCATCTCGCGGGCCTCGTCGCGGACGATCAGGTCCACGTAGCGCTGGCGGACGCGGGTTTCCTCGTTCAGTTCAGCGTGCAGCACGGGCAGCGGGCGCAGGGCCTTGGACGCCATGGACCAGGACTCGGCCATGACGGAGAGCTCGCCGCGGCGGGAGGAGATGACCTCACCCTTGATGAAGACGTGATCGCCGAGGTCCACGAGGGACTTCCAGTCGGCGAGCGCCTCCTCACCGACGTTGGCCAGGCTGAGCATGACCTGGAGGCGGACCGCCTTGCCGTCGAGGCCGCCCTCCTGCAGGGTGGCGAAGCAGAGCTTGCCGGTGTTGCGGATGAAGACGATGCGGCCGGTGACACCGACGACGTCGCCGGTGGTCTCGTCGGCGACGAGGTGGGCGTACTTCTCCCGGATATCCGTCAGCGAGTGGGTCCGCTCGACGCCCACGGGGTAGGCCTCGATCCCGCGCTCGATCAGCTTCGCGCGCTTTTCCATCCGGACCAGGGTCTGTTCGCTGGCCTCGGAGTGCTCGGGCGTGTTCGGGGCAGGGGTGTTTTGGGAAGTCACAATCCCTAAGTTTACCGGGGATTCCTGAGCGCCCGGGATCGGGGGCGGTGGCACTAGAATCGGGGGCGACCGCTCCTGAAAGGACCCCCTTGGCCAAGCTCTACTTCCGCTACGGCGCGATGAACTCCGGCAAGTCCACGGGCCTGCTGCAGGCGGCCTTCAACTACGAGGAACGCGGCCAGCGGGTGCTGCTGGCCAAGCCGGACATCGACACCAAGGGCGACACCGCCGTCGTCTCCCGCCTGGGCATGACCCGCGACGTCGATTTCCTGATCCCGGCGGGCGCATCCGCGCGGGAACTGTTCTCCGCCCTGGCGCACGGGGATGATCCGGACGCGCTGCTGCAGCACGTGGACACCCCGCCGGTGGCCTGCCTGCTGGTGGATGAGGCGCAGTTCCTGACGCCGGAGCAGGTGGATGACCTGTTCCGGATCGCCGTCCTGGACAACGTCCCGGTGCTGGCCTACGGCATCCGCACGGACTTCCGTACGCGCGCCTTCCCGGGGTCGCTCCGTCTGCTGGAGATCGCGCACACCCTGGAGGAGCTGAAGACGATCTGCCGCTGCGGCCGCAAGGCGATCTTCAACACCCGCCGGATCGGCGACCGGGTGGTGTTCGACGGCGAACAGGTCGCCATCGACGGCCAGGACGCCTGGTACGAATCCCTCTGCGGCTCCTGCTATCTCGAGGTATCCGGCGGCCGGCTGGGCTAGGCTCAAGCCATGACGCGCGAGAACATCCACACCCCCGACGGCGGAACCCTCGAGTTGTTCAGCACGGGGGCGGAACTGTCCGCGGCCGGCTCCGGCGTCGTCGTCGTGTCCGCCTCGATGGTGACCGCCGCCGACTACACCAAGTTTGCGCAGAAGCTCAGCGCCTCCCTCGGCCGGCCGGTCCACACCTTTAACCGCCGCGGCCGTGGCGGCTCCTCCCCGCAGCCGGAAGACTACACGCTGGACGTGGACATCCACGACCTCGACGCCGTGATGAAGCACACCAACAGCACGGACGTGTTCGGTCACAGCTTCGGCGGCGCCGTCGCCCTGCACGCCGCCCGCACCCTGCCGGTGGAGCGGCTGGCGGTCTACGACCCTGCCGTCTCGGTCAACCACAGCGTCACCGCCGACTGGATCCCCGAGTATGAGCGCCTCACCGCCGCCGGCGACGACGACCGGGCCCTGGCCGTGCTGGTCCGCGGGCTGGAAACCGGCAGCGCCGTTTCCCGGATGCCGCTGTCCATGCTGACCCTGGCCAATAAGCTGACCGCCGGGACCCCCGTGGGCAAGCAACTGCGGGAGCTGATGAAGACCGGCGTCCGCGAGATCAAGGCGATCATCGCCGCCGACATGCCCGCCGAACCGTTCCTGGCACTGCCGCTGGAGACACTGATCGTGGTGGGCGAGAAGAGCCCGGCGTACTTCGGCGTGGCCTGCGCCCAGATCCACGACGTGCTGTCCGGTTCGAGCTACACAATCCTGCCGGGCATGGGCCACGACGGCGTGAACAAGGCCCCGGAGAAGCTCATCACCGAGCTGAGCGCCTTCTTCGCCGGCTGACGCCGCTCCCCCGCGGCGGCGCCAGCCAGTGTCCCGATTCTCAGTGGCCGGTTCTCTCAGTGGCCCGCGGGCCCTGCCGCCCCTTCGGTCTTGCGCATCAGCAGTGAGAGCACGAGCGCGGCGACGGCGATCGAGGCGGCGGTCAGGAACGCCGCGTGCATGCCCGCTGCCGGACCGGACGAGACGGAAACCACCGCGAAGATCGAGACCAGCAGCGCGGTGCCGGCCGCGCCGGCCACCTGCTGCAGGGTGCTCAGGATGGCCGAGCCGTGGGAGTACAGGTGCGGCGGCAGCGGGTTCAGCCCGGTGGTGAAGGCGGGGGTGAACAGCAGCGCCAGGCCAAGGCTAAGGGTCACGTGCAGGGCGATGATCCAATCCACCGGCGACTGTGCGTCCAGTCCGGCCAGCTGCCAGAGTGAGAGCACCATCAGCACGGAACCGGTCACGGTCAGCGGCAGCGGGCCCACCTTGTCGAACAGCCGGCCGATCACCGGGCCCAGCAGCCCCATGGCGAGGCCGCCCGGGAGCAGCACCAGGCCGGTCTCCAGCGACTTCAGGCCTCGGATTTCCTGCAGGTAGAGCGGCAGCAGGATGACGGCACCGAACAGCGCGACCATCGCGACCACCAGCAGCAGCACGGAGACGGTGAACATCCGGAAGTTAAAGGCCCGCAGGTCCAGCAGCGGCTCGTCCCGCTTCTGCAGCCTCAGCTGCCGGAACACGAACGCGGTCAGGGCCACGACGCCGACGGCAAGCGCGGCGACGGCGGGGGCGGGCGGCCCGGAGGTGCCGCCGCCGATCTGGCTCAGCCCGTAGACCACGCCGCCGAAGGCCGGGATGGTCAGGACCACCGAGAGGGCGTCCAGGCGGGTCTTCTCGTTCTCGCCGATGTTGCGCAGGAACTTGGCCCCGATCGCGAGGGCCAGCAGGGCGATCGGCAGGACGAAGACGAACATGAAGCGCCAGGAAAAGTTCTGCAGGATCAGGCCGGAGACCGTTGGACCCATGGCCGGTGCCACGGAGATCGCGATGCTGACGTTGCCCATGACCGCGCCGCGCCGGGAGATCGGCACCAGGGTCAGGATGGTGGTCATCAGCAGCGGCAGCATGATGGCGGTGCCCGCGGCCTGGACGATCCGGGCCAGCAGGAGCACCGCGAAGCCCGGGGCGAGGGCGGCCAGCAGGGTGCCGCCGGAGAACAGTCCCATGGCCAGCATGAAGACGGCCCGGGTGGTCAGCCGCTGCAGGATGAACCCGGTGGTGGGGATGACCACGGCCATGGTCAGCATAAAGCCGGTGGCCAGCCACTGGACCGTTGGCGCGTCCACGCGCAGGTCCACCATGAGCCGCTGCAGTGCGACGTTCATGATGGTCTCGTTCAGGATCACCACAAAGGTGGCCACCAGCAGGGTGGCGATGACAGTCACGGATTCGCGGGACAGCTTCTCCGGCGCGGGTTTGGCCGCGCGGGCGTTCGCGGCCGGGGAGCCTGCGGGGATTTCCGCGCGGTTTCCGTTTCCGGTGCCCTCTGCGTCGGTGCTTTCGGCGTCGATCCGGGGCGGGGCCAGACCCTCCTGGACGGTGGAACGGGATTCTTCAGGCATGGGGTTCCCTCGGGGATGCGATGGCGGATTGGCGGACATGGCCGCCACTACGATTCTCAACCCTCCGGCCGGAAAGGTCATTCCCTCCCCGTCGGACTATTTGTTCCCTAGGAGTCCAGCGGCACGTTGTCGATCAGCCGCACCGGGCCCACCTTGGCCGCGATGAGCACCAAAGCCTCGCCCCGGAACGGCGTCTCGCGGCAGTTCTCCGCGAGCGGCTCCAGGGTGAGCGGATCGACGACGTCGAAGTAGTCCAGTTCCACGAGCGGCTGGGATTCCACCAGCGCGCGGGCGGAGTCCAGGTCGAGGGGTTCGTGCGCGTTCGCCCGGTCCTCCACCAGCCGCAGCGCCCGCGAGAGGACCAGCGCGGCCTCGCGTTCGGCGTCGGAAAGGAAGCGGTTCCGGCTGGAGAGCGCCAGCCCGTCCGCCGACCGCACGATCGGGACGGCCACGATCTCCACCGGGAAGTTCAGGTCGGCCACCATCCGGCGCACCAGGGTCAGCTGCTGGGCGTCCTTCTGGCCGAAGTACGCCCGGTAGTCGGCCCGGCCGGCACCAGGCAGCCCGTAGTGCAGCAACTTCGCCACCACGGTCAGCGCGCCGTCGAAGTGCCCGGGGCGGGAGGCGCCCTCCCACTTCTCGGCCAGCGCGCCGGAGGTGATCCGGACCATCGGCTCCCCGCCGGGGTAGACCTCCTCGACGGACGGCGCGAACACAAGGTCCACGCCCTCCGCCTCCAGCAGCGCCAGGTCCGCCTCCAGCGTGCGCGGGTAGCGTTCCAGGTCCACGGCCTCGCCGAACTGCAGCGGGTTAACGAAGATGGTGGCCACCACCACGTCGTTCTGCGCGACGGCGGTGCGCGCCAGCGCGGCGTGGCCCTCGTGCAGGGCGCCCATGGTGGGGACGATGCCCTGGGAGCTGCCGCCCTTTTCGGTGAGCAGGCGGGCGCTCTCGGCGCGCAGCTGTGCGGCGGTGGTCACCAGCTGGATGGGCATATCGGGGTCCTTCCTCAGGAAACGGTCAGTCCGGTGCGGCGCCGTCGAGCGCCTGGCGGATGCCGTCGACTTGGTCCGGCCTGAGCAGCCCGCGGCTGCCCGCGCGGCGGGCCGTCGCCCGCGCCATGGCCAGGTAGGCCTCCAGAATATCCCCGCCGGAGCCGCCGTCGAGGTCGCGCAGCGCCTCCGCGTGCGCGGCGACGGTGCCGGCGTCCCCGCGGGCCACCGGGCCGGTCAGCGCCGACTCACCGGAGGCGAGGGCATTCTCGAGGCTGGCGCGCAGCAGCGGGCCCAGCATGCGGCCGGGTTCCTCGACGCCCACCTCGCGCAGCATTTCCGCGGCCTGCGCCACCAGGGTGACCAGGTGGTTCGAGCCGTGGGCCAGGGCGGCGTGGTACAGCGGCCGGTCCCCCTCGGCGATGGCGACGGGCTCGGCCCCCATCTCCACCACCAGGGCCTGGGCGATGGGCAGCATGGCCGGGTCCGCGGTCACGCCGAAGGTGCAGTCCAGCAGGCGGGTCAGGTCAAGGCTCATCCCGGTGAAGGTCATGGCCGGGTGCAGGGCCAGCGGCACGGCGCCGGCGGCACGGACCGGATGCAGGATGCCGACGCCGAAGCGCCCGGAGGTGTGGGCCACCAGCTGCCCCGGCTGCCAGGCGCCGAGTTTCGCGAGCCCGTCCACCAGCGGGCCGAGGGCGTCGTCCGGGACGGCCAGCAGCACCAGTTCGGCGCGTTCGACGATGTCCTGGATCTCCAGGACCGGCACGCCGGGCAGGAGCGTGTCCGCCCGTTCACGGCTGGCCTCGGAGACGGCGGAGACGCCGACGACGGCGTGTTCGGCGGCGCGCAGGGCCGCGCCGAGGACGGCTCCGACCTTTCCGGCGCCGATGATTCCGACGCCGAGGCGTCCTGGCTTAGCCATGCTGTGGGCCTTCCTGTAAATCTTCGGCGGTGTTCCCCGCCGGCTGGGGTTTGGGGCTCAGGCGTGCAGCCTGGGCCAGGAGCAGGGCGCGGCCTTCGGCCAGGCCCGCCTGGATCACCCGGGGGGCCACCGGTCCGGAGGTGGTGTGCAGGACCAGGTCCACGACGCCGAAGCGCCGAGCCACGGGTCCCTGGTGCAGGGCGATGGACTGGGTGCGTCCGTGCGGCACCACGGTCAGGTGCCGCCACCAGCGGCCTGTGCGGATCAGCAGCGCATTGCCGGTCACGGCGAAGCCATTGCGACGCCATCGCAGCGGCGCGAGCAGCCGGGCGCGGCGCGGGGTGGTGGTGAAGCCGCCGTCGGTATCTCCGATGGTGTGGGCGGGGTCCCGCCGGGCCTGGATGCGGGCTGCGGGCGCCAGCCCGCTCAGCCCGGCGGCGAGGACGGCGTGGGCGTCAGGGCCCTCGGCTTCCGCGGCGAAGGATTGATCGGAGCCCGGCCGCGCGGCCCCATCGGGCAGCACCAGGTCCAGCAGCACGGTCACGTCCTGCAGGGTGCCGACCGGCAGCAGGGTGGTCCGGGCGGATCGTTGGCCGTCCTGGCCGGGCGTCCCGTAGCCGGCGACGTTGACCTGGATGCGGTACCAGCCCAGCGGCCGCCAGAGCGGCGGCTGGCTGATCCGCAGGGCCTGGATCCTGCCCGGCGGGAGCGTCTGGGCGAGGGTGTCCAGCAGCCCGTACTGGAGCCGGATTCCGGCCTGGGAGGCAGCCGCGGTGAAGTTGTAGCCCTTGCTGAAGGAGGTCCAGAAGCCGGCCAGGATGCCGAGCCCGGCGGGGACCAGGTAGAAGGAGAAGCTCCGGTTCTCCGTGAAAGCGGAGAGCAGCACTGACGTCGCGGCGCCCAGCAGCAGGACCACGGCCTGCTCGCTGAGCAGCAGTGATCCGGCCAGGCGGCGGGGCGGGACGGTCAGCACCGGCCGTTCGGGCGGGTCCGCGGGCGCGGCCGGCCCGGGCGGCGCCGCAGGTACCGCAGCGAGCTGAGCGTCGACCTGTGCACCAGATCCCTGGGCGACGGGTACCGCGGCGGCCTGTCCCGCAGCGCCCCGCAGGGCGGCCTCGCCAACGGCGGCCTCGCGAACGGCGGCGTCGAGGATGGCGGCGCGCAGCCGGCGGGCCTCCGCGACGCGCAGGTAGGCCAGGTGCACCGCCGACTGCCCGGCGTCGGCCACCTCGAAGCGCAACTCTGCGAGGCCGAAGATGCGGGCCAGCAGCGGCTGGACGACGTCGATCGCCTGGACCCGGTCCAGCCGCGCCTGCCGGTGCTGCTTGACCAGAACGCCGGTGGTGACCCGGACGAAGCCGCCTGCCACCTGATAGCGGGTGAAGTACCAGCTCAGGACGAAGCCGGCCACCACCAGCAGCAGCATGGTGCCGCCGCCCAGCAGCAGCCAGGGCGCGCGGCCCGCGAAGCGCTCGTCGAAGACCGGGCCGCCGCGCAGCAGCCGTTCGGCGGCGTCGCGGCCGAAGAAGAAGAACAACGCCGCGAGTGCCAGCCAGCCGCGGACAAACGGCGAGGCGGGGTGCACC
The DNA here is from genome assembly GCF_030410515.1 of Arthrobacter sp. YD4. Taxonomy (GTDB): domain Bacteria; phylum Actinomycetota; class Actinomycetes; order Actinomycetales; family Micrococcaceae; genus Arthrobacter. The sequence goes on from NZ_JAUHHD010000002.1 coordinate 541,738, forward strand.
CGCTGCCAGTTGTCGGTGCCGCCGTTCACAGTCCGGCCAGCCGGGCCTCGCCGCGGGCGGTCAGCTGCTCCCGGAGCCGGGCGCCCTCCGCGGCGGGCAGGCCCGGGATCACGGCGCTGGTCCCGGCGGAGGCGGTGTGGAGTTTCAGCGTGCAGAGCCCTAGCGCCCGCTCCAAGGGTCCGGCCGCGATGTCCACGTATTGCATCCGGCCGTAGGGCACCACCAAGGTGCGCTGGAAGAGAATGCCGCGGCGGATCAGCAGGTCATCGACGCGTTCGGCGTAGCCGACGGCGCGGACCTGGCGCGGAATCAGCACCAGCCGCCAGAGGGCCAGCAGCAGGTAGGCGGACGGCAGCGCGACGGCGAACCACAGCGGCGGCCACCGCCACGCTCCGGCGAGCACCAGAGCCAGCGGCAAGGCCAGGGCGGCGGTGACGAGCACGGTTTCGGCGCCCCAGCCCAGCAGGCGGGCCGTCAGGTAGCGCGGCGAGACCCGCAGCCAGGAGATGCCCGGCGGATCAATCGCCTCGGTAGGCATATTCGCCTTCGGCTTCCGGTTTTCCGCGCTTCCCGGCCACCCCCGGGGGCTTGCCTGCGTCGCCGTCCTCCGGCGGGATGCGGCAGAACCGCTCCACCATCAGCCCCACCACGATCATCACCAGGCCGCCGCCAGCCATGGCCGCAATCTCCCAGGTGATGGCCTGGCCGCTGCGGACATTCCAGAGCCGGAGCTGGTCCATGAAGATCCCGGCATGCCAGCCGAGCAGCATGGCGCCGGTGTAGGCGCAGGCCTGGGCGAGAACCAGGGTCCAGGCGGCCAGGATGGGGTTCAGCAGCTGTTTCTTCTTGCCGTTGCGCCAGCGCAGCACCCGGATGCCCAGCACCAGGGTAAGGACCACGATCACGCCCATGGTGGTCAGGCCGGTCAGCGGCAGCACCGGGGTGGCCAGGCTGTAGCGGGCCGCCAGCAGGGTCGCGGCCCAGCCGGCGGCGGCCAGGCCGACGCCGATCACCAGTAGCACCAGCGGGTTGGTCAGCTTCATGGCGACACCGCCGGGCCGTTGGCGCCGTTGAGTTCCTCGAAGCCGTCGAAGGGGGCCAGGTCCCGGAAATCGGCGGCCCGGACGGCGAGATTGGCGACGCGTTCGCCGCCCAGTTCCGCCGCGGGGTCGATCAGGGACCACGGGTACAGCACGAAGGCCCGCTCGGCCGCGCGCGGGTGCGGCAGCGTCAGGACCGGGTCGTCGCTGACCAGCTCGCCGTAGGTGACGATGTCCACGTCCAGGGTGCGGGGGCCCCAGTGGACCTCCCGGACCCGGTGGTGCTTCCGTTCCACGGCGTGGCAGTGGTCCAGGAGCTGGCGCGGGGACAGGGAGGTCTCGACGGCGATGACCATGTTCAGGAAGTCCGGTTGGTTGGGCGGGCCGCCGACGGCCTTGGTCTGCACGATCGGCGAGATGGCCAGCAGCCGCACCTCCGGCGGGTCAACGAGGTCGGCGACGGCGGCGGAGAGGGTGTCGTTCCGGGCGCCGAGGTTGCTGCCGAGAGCCAGGACGGCGCGGGTGTACGTGGCGGGTTCCGGCGTAGCCGGGGCGTGGGCGGCGGAGCTCATGGGCGTTCCCGGTGCACGCTGACGGCAACGTCGCCGAAGTGGACCTGAATCGGGGCCTTGGGCTTGTGCACGGTGATGTCCACGGCGGTGACCGGGAAGCGTTCCAGCAGGTCCTCGGCGATCCGGACGGCCAGGGCCTCGATCAGGTTCACCGGCGCACCGGTGATCCAGCCACGGATGCATTCGGCCACCTCACCGTAATGCGCCGTGTCCAGCACGTCGTCGCTCGCGGCGGCGGCGGTGAAGTCCAGGTGCAGGACGGCGTCGACGACGAAGGGCTGCCCCTCGCGCCGTTCGAAGTCGAACACGCCGTGGTGCCCGACGGCGGTGACGCCGCTGAGCGTGATCCGGTCCATGGTTCCGCCGGCCTAGCTGTTGCCGGACGGGGTCATCCGGGCGGCGGCCTTGACCGCGTCGAGGTTCGGCCCGACGTCGTGGACCCGGACGGCCCAGGCGCCGCGGAAGGCGCTGATCGCGGTGATGGCGGCGGTGGCGGCGTCGCGGTCCCCGGGGGCGGCGGCCTTGCCGGCGACCGTGAGGAGGCTGCCCAGAAAACGCTTCCGGGATGCGGCCACCAGCACCTTGTGGCCCATCGCCTGCAGCACGTCCAAGTGCTGCAGGAGCTCCCAGTTCTGGGCTTCGTTCTTGGCGAAGCCCAGTCCCGGGTCCACGATGATCTGCTCCGGCGCGGCGCCGGCGGCGACCAGCTTGTCGCGGACGCCGGCCAGCTCGGCCGCCACGTCGGCGGCGACGTCCCGGTAGTCGGTCAGGGAGTCCATGGTGCGGGCGTCCCCGCGGCGGTGGGTGAGGACGTAGGGCACCTTGCTGCGGGCCACGAGTTCCACCATCTCCGGTTCGATGGTCAGGCCGGAGACGTCGTTGATGATGGCGGCGCCAGCGGCCAGAGCCGCCTCGGCCGTGGCGGCGTGGGTGGTGTCGATGCTGACCAAAGCGCCGGCCTTCACCAGCGCCTCGATCACGGGCAGCACGCGGCGCTGTTCCTCGTCCGGGGTGACCTCGGCGGCGCCGGGGCGGGTGGACTCGCCGCCGACGTCGATGATGTCCGCGCCGGCGTAGTACATCCGCAGCCCGGCGGAGATGGCCTGTTCCGGGGTGGCGTTGCGGCCGCCGTCGCTGAAGGAGTCGGGGGTGACGTTGAGGATTCCCATGACCAGGGTGCGGTTCGTGGGCAGGTCCTTGAAGGCGGCGGCCGGCCTCGGCTTCCGCAGCACGGGCAGCGGCGAGGTGGCAGGCCCGGTTCCGGGGGCTGCGGCGAGGGAGTCCATAGTGTGTCTTTCTTACCTTCCGAGGATGAGGCTCATGGCTTCGGCACGGGTGGCCGGGTCATGCAGTTGCCCACGGACCGCGCTGGTGACGGTCTTCGCGCCGGGTTTGCGGATGCCGCGCATTGACATGCACAGGTGCTCGCATTCGACGACGACGATCGCGCCGCGGGGCTTGAGGTGGGTGGTGAGCGCCTCGACGATCTGGGTGGTGAGCCGTTCCTGCACCTGCGGGCGGCGGGCGAACAGGTCCACCAGCCGGGCCAGCTTGCTCAGGCCGGTGACCTTGCCGTCGTGCGAGGGGATGTACCCGACGTGCGCGACGCCGTGGAACGGCACCAGGTGGTGTTCACAGGTGGAGTAGAACGGGATGTCCTTGACCAGGACCAGTTCCTCGTGGTCCAGGTCGAAGGTGGTGGCGAGGATTTCGGCCGGGTCGTGGTGCAGGCCGGCGAACATTTCCGCGTAGGCCTTGGCCACCCGCTTGGGGGTGTCCAGCAGGCCGCTGCGGTCCGGGTCTTCGCCGATGGCGAGCAGGATTTCGCGCACCGCCGCCTCGATCCGGGGCCGGTCCACCAGGGTGGCGGTGCCGCCGTCGGCCCCTGCCGTCCCGGAATTCTCCGGGCGGAAGGGAGCGGCGGCGGCCGAAACGTCGTCGTCGTCGAAGTAGGAAGTCACAGCAGAAGCCTAGCCGGGAAGGCCGTCAGGCCCCAGATCCGTGGTCCCGCCCTGGAAGGGCTCCTGGCCGGGGACGCCCTGGGCGTGCGGCGGCCGGGTGTCCAGCGGCTCCTCAAGGCGGGCCTTGGTGGCCTCCTCCTGTGCCTCACGCTCGGCCTTCTCCTGGCGGGACTCCACCGGGCCGACGTCGTGGATGGGCCGGGTGTCCTTGGAGAGCCAGATCTCACGGAAGTCGCGCTTACGGATATCCGCGAAGACCTGCGCGATCTCGTTCTGGTTCAGGGTCTCGCGCTCGAGCAGCTCGAGGGCCAGCTGGTCCAGGACGTCGCGGTTGGCGGTCAGGATCTCGTACGCCTCGTCGTGGGCGTTCTCGATCAGGCGGCGGACCTCCTCGTCAACGACGTAGGCGATCTGGTCCGAATAGTTGCGCTCGTGCCCGGCGTCGCGGCCCAGGAACGGCTCGCCGCCGCCCTGGCCGAGGCGGACCGCGCCGACGCGCTCACTCATGCCATATTCGGTGACCATCTTCCGGGCGATGCCGGTGGCCTTCTCGATGTCGTTGGACGCGCCGGTGGAGGGGTCGTGGAAGACCAGTTCCTCGGCGACGCGGCCACCCATGGCGTAAGCCATCTGGTCCAGGAGCTCGTTGCGGGTCACGGAGTACTTGTCGTTCTCCGGTACCACCATGGTGTACCCGAGGGCCCGGCCGCGGGGCAGGATGGTGATTTTGGTGACCGGGGCGGAGTTCCGCAGGGCCGCGGCGACGAGGGCGTGGCCGCCTTCGTGGTAGGCGGTGACCTTCCGCTCGTGTTCCTTCATCACGCGGCTGCGCTTCTGCGGGCCGGCCATGACGCGGTCGATCGCCTCGTCGAGGGCCCGGTCGTCGATCAGGTTGGCGTTGGAGCGCGCGGTGAGCAGCGCGGCCTCGTTGAGCACGTTGGCCAGGTCGGCGCCGGTGTAGCCGGGGGTCTTCTTGGCCACGGCCTTGAGGTCGACGCCGGGAGCCATCGGCTTGCCCTTGGCGTGGACCTTGAGGATCTGGTCGCGGCCGATCAGGTCCGGGGCCTCGACGGAGATCTGCCGGTCGAAGCGGCCGGGGCGCAGCAGCGCCGGGTCCAGCACGTCGGGCCGGTTGGTGGCGGCGATCAGGATGACGTTGGTCTTGACGTCGAAGCCGTCCATCTCCACGAGGAGCTGGTTGAGGGTCTGCTCGCGTTCGTCGTTGCCGCCGCCGATGCCGGCGCCGCGGTGACGGCCGACGGCGTCGATCTCGTCGACGAAGATGATCGCCGGGGAGTTGGACTTGGCCTGTTCGAAGAGGTCGCGGACGCGGGAGGCGCCGACGCCGACGAACATTTCAACGAAGTCCGAGCCAGAGATGGAGAAGAAGGGGACGCCGGCCTCGCCGGCGACGGCGCGGGCCAGCAGCGTCTTACCGGTGCCGGGAGGGCCGTAGAGCAGCACGCCCTTGGGGATCTTGGCCCCGACGGCCTGGAACTTGGCCGGTTCCTGGAGGAATTCCTTGATTTCCTGGAGCTCCTCGACGGCCTCGTCCGCGCCGGCGACGTCGCTGAAGGTCACCTGCGGCATGTCCTTGTTGACCATCTTGGCCTTGGACTTGCCGAACTGCATGACCTTGGAGCCGCCGCCCTGCATCCGGGAGAGCAGGAACCAGAAGAGCACACCCAGCAGCAGGACCGGAACAAGCAGGGAGAACAGGCCGGAGAACCAGTTGCTCTCGACCGGCTGGTCGGTGAAGCCGCTCGGCGGCTTGGAGTCCGTGACGGCCTTGACGACGTCGGCCGCGCGGGCGTTGACGAAGTAGAACTGGACGTTCTTGCCCTTGTCCTGGCCGTCGATCTGCAGATTGTCCTTCAGGACCAGGTCCACTCGGTTCTCGGCGTCGAAAATCTTGGCCTGTTCAACCTTGCCGCCGTCGGTCAGGAGCGCCAGGCCCTTGTCCGTGTCGATGCGGCTCGACCCGCCCGGGGCGAGGGTGGCAAAGGCCAGCAGGAGCATGCCGATGACGACGACAATCCAGATGCCGGGGCCCTTGAAGAAACTCTTAGCTTTCATCTGATCGGGGGCTGGCCCCGTCCCTCCTGGTAGTGCTGCACGGCGTCCCATGGGCGCGCGTGTGGTGCTGCGTCAGTCTAGCTATACACCGTCGCTGTACCTCACGCACGGTCGGGATCAAAAGTTCCCTATGGGCGTAGCGGAGGGCGGGGTCCGGCCCGGCCGCCGGGTCCCGTGGGCGCCGGCGGCGGCGCGGCGGACTTACTCGTAGACGTGCGGGGCGAGGGTGCCCACGAAGTCCAGGTTGCGGTACTTCTCTGCGTAGTCCAGGCCGTAGCCGACGACGAATTCGTTCGGGATGTCGTAGCCGACGTACTTGACGTCGATCTGGACCTTGGCCGCGGTGGGCTTGCGGAAGGCGGTGCAGATTTCCACCGACGCGGTGCCGCGGGATTCCAGGTTGGTCTTGAGCCAGGACAGGGTCAGGCCGGAGTCGATGATGTCCTCGACGATCAGGACGTCCTTGCCCATCAGGTCCGTGTCCAGGTCCTTGAGGATCCGGACGACACCGGAGGACTGGGTGCCGGAGCCGTAGGAGGAAACGGCCATCCAGTCCATGGAGACGTGGCTGTGCAGCGCGCGGGCGAGGTCGGCCATGACCATCACGGCGCCCTTGAGCACGCCGACGATCAGCAGCTCGCGGCCCTCGTAGTCCCGGTCGATCTCTGCGGCGAGTTCGGTGATGCGGGACTGGATCTGTTCCTTGGAGTAGAGAACGTGCTTAAGGTCCGCCTGGACGTCGTTTGAATCCACCAATGGCTCCTGTGTAGATGCGGGTGCGACTAATCTTGGGGCCGTTTGTGAGGCCGGAATACTAGCTTCCCACAGCGGGCCGCCTCGCGGGGAACGCCGCCGGCGGCGGGGCCGCCCTCCGTGGGGCTGCCGGGCGCCTGACCCGCCGACTGACCCGCCGCACGGAGCTGGGCGAGCGAGAGCCGGTAGACGCTGACGCCCCCGGGCAGCTGAACGGGTCCGGCCGATCCCCGGCGGCGCAGCAGGTCCTCCGCGGCGAGCAGGCGCTGGTGGCTGGGTTGCTGGCCGCCGACCTCGGCCGCGGCCTTCGCGATCACCCGGAACCTGAGCGCGGCCGGCAGGGCGCGGAGCTCGTCCTCGGGCAGGCCCAGGTCGCCGCCGTCGTAGGTCTTCAGCGTGAGGTACGTGTCGTTCGCCACGGCGTCGAGGTAGTCGGCGTCGGCCTGCAGGATGGCCGCGGTGCGGGCGAGGGATTCGGCGACGCCGGGGCCGAGTTTCTCCTCCAGCATCGGCAGGACCTCTACCCGGGTGCGGGAACGGGCGAAGGCCGGGTCTGCGTTGCTCGGATCGTGCCAGGGGTCCAGGTCTTCGGCCGCACAGATTTCCAGCGTCTCGGCCCGCCGCAGGCCCAGGAACGGCCGGAGCAGCCGCCCGCGGGCCGGCCGCATGCCGGCCAGGGAGCGGGTGCCGGAGCCCCGGGCCAGGCCCAGCAGGACCTGCTCGGCCTGGTCGTCCAGGGTGTGGCCGAGCAGGATGGCCTGCGCTCCGGCGTCATCCGCGGCCGCGTCCAGGGCGGCATGCCGGGCCTCCCGGGCGGCGGCCTCCGGCCCCATCCCGGTGGCGGCGACGGTGACGGTCCGGATCTCCACGGGAGCCAGTCCCAGCTCCCGCAGCGCCGCCGCGGCGGCCCGGGCGACTTCCGCGGAGCCGGGCTGCAGCTGATGGTCGACGACGACGGCGCCGACACTGATCGGGTGGCCGTGCACGTGGCCGCGGCGGGCGAAGTACGCCGCGGCGGCCGCGAGGGCCAGGGAATCCGGGCCGCCGCTGCAGGCGACCAGTACGCGTTCGGGGTAGCCGGCGTCGGCGAGGGCCGTCTCGAGCAGCTTCCGCGCCTTGCCGAGCACGGGCGAGAGGCGGCCGGGCCGGCGCCGGCCGGCGGGACGTACGGCGCTTTCGCTGGCGGGCTGGGTGGTGTCGGCGTGGGCGTCCGCGGTGGCGGGTTCGTTCGTGGGGCTCATGCCGCTTAGAGGCCCATCCGTTCGACCCAGAGCTTGGGGTCGTGGATTTCGGGTTCGGTGGGCAGGTGGTCCGCGGACTCCCAGACCCGGTTGAAACCCGCCATGCCGACGGCGTCCACCACCTCGCGGACGAACTTGGAGCCATCGCTGTACTGGCGCATCTTGGCGTCCAGGCCGAGAAGGCTGCGGATGAACTTCTCCACCGCGCCGCGGTCCTTGCCGCGGGCGTTGAAGCGCTGCCGGATGGTCTTCACCGACGGCACGATGCTGGCATCCACCGCATCCATGACCACGTTGGCGTGGCCCTCGAGCAGGCTCATCACGGCGGTCAGGTGCGAGATCGCGGCCTTCTCCTCGGGGTCCTGCAGCAGGTCCAGGATGGCGCCGCGGCCGGGGGCTGCGCCGGGAGCGGACCGGTCCTTGAGCGACCTGGCCGCCGCGGCGGCGCGCTCCATGATCGAGTCGACGTTGCCCAGCAGGTGCCCGCTGAGGCCCTCGATCTGGTCCAGCATGTGGTGCCGCAGCCAGGGCGCGGCGGCGAACTGGACCCGGTGGGTCTGCTCGTGCAGGCAGACCCAGAGCCGGAAGTCCTCGGGAGCGACGTTCAGTTCCCGCTCCACCGAGATGATGTTCGGCGCCACCAGCAGCAGGCGGCCGGCGGCCGGGGCCATGGAGCCGGGGGCCAGGGCGGAGAACGGGTCGTACTGGCCGAGGACCTTGCTGGAAAGGAACGCCAGGATGGCGCCGAGCTGGCTGCCGGTGATGGCGCCGCCGACGCTCGCGCTGCCGGGGCTGATGCTGCCGCGGCGGCCCTCCAGCATCTTCTCGATGGCGGGCTGCAGCATGACGGCGAAGCTCTGGGTGTTGGCCTTGGCCCAGGAGGCGCGGTCCACCACCAGGACGGAGGAGTCGCGCAGGTCCCGGGCGGCCTCGAGGCCGGTGATGTCGTGGACGTGCGGGACGGAGAGGTCGGCCATCAGGCGGAGGTTCTCCACCGCGGCTCCGATTTCCTTGGCCCCGAGCGTGGGACCGGCCGGGGTTAGCCGCGCGGCAGTGGACGCCGCGAGCTCCCAATTCACCAGGGCCTGGGCCTGGGCTGACGTCTCTGCTGATCCGGCGGGCGAGGGGGTCTCCATAGTCCCCATCAGATCACAGGGCCCGGGCCACCGCACAGGAATCCGTCCCGGACCGGGCCCGTTTCGACGGTTCGGGCAATTCCTCAGCGGCAGCCGCAGGCCGCAAGGGTGGAGGCGGTCCGGTCCAGGGCTTCCTTGTTGCCGGCCGCCCCCGGGGTCAGGCCATTGCCGATGAAGGAGAAGACCAGGAGCCGGCCGTCGGCGTCCACCACGTAGCCGCTCAGGGCGATCACGGAGTTCAGCGTCCCGGTCTTGGCGCGGACCAGGCCCGCGCCGGCGGCGGTGGTGGCATCCGTGTACCGGCTGCCGAGCGTTCCGGTCAGCCCTGCCACCGGGAAGCCGGCCAGGGCGGAACGGAGCCGGGTGTCGGGGCCGTTGGTCATGGCCCGCACCAGCGCCGTGAGCTGCCGGGCGGTGACCCGGTTCTCCAGGGTGAGCCCGGCCAGGTCCGCGGCGTGCAGGGTGTCGGTGGGAATCTTGAGTTCCTGCAGCTGTTTCAGGACGGCGGCGATGGCACCCTCGCCGCTGCCCGGCTGTCCGCTGGCCAGGGCCACCATGCGGCCCATGACCTCGGCGAGGTAGTTGTCCGAGGTGCGCAGCAACAGGTCCACCTGTTCGCTGACGGTCGCGGATTCGGCCTCGGCCAGGACCGCTCCGGCGCGGGGCCCGCCGCCGTCGCCCTTCTCTGCCGGATCATTGCCTCCCTGGCCCTTGCTGCCCACGTCCTGCGTGGGCGCCTTCGCGCGCACGACGCCGGGTGCCACGGTGATGCCCGTGGAACCGCCGGCCTCCCCCAGCCGGGCGGCGAAGGCCTCGGCGGCGGTCATGGCCGCGTCCTGCGGCCGGGCCCCGGCGGTGCTTCCGGGCGCGAACCGGGCCCCGTTCAGAGCCAGCGGGAACAGCGGCGCCACCTCGCCGGCGGCCACGTCATCCGGGCTCCAGGCGGGGCTGAGGGACGGGCCGGTGAAGAGTGAATCGTCCAGCTGCACGGTAACGGGACCGGTCACGCCTGCCTGCCGGAGGGCCGTGACGGTGGACTTGGCCAGGGTCGCCAGGCCGGCGTGGCCCAGCACCGCGTCCGGGGCGGAGTCCCCGGCGCCCAGCAGCACGTCCCCGCCGCCGGTGAGGACCACGGTGCCGGGGGTGGCACCTGCGATCACCCGGGTGGTGAAGCGGCTGTCCGGGCCGAGGGTTCGGAAGGCCGCGGCCGCGGTGAGCAGTTTGATGTTCGATGCCGGCGCCCGGCCCTCGTCGCCCGCCCGGTCGAAGAGGACCTCGCCGGTAGCGGCGTCCTGCACCATGCCGGTGAAGGTGCCGCCGCCGTCGGTCTTCAGGGTGGCGTTGAGCCGCTCCGCGAGGGTGGCCGCGTTGGGGACGGGGGCGGCGTCGTCGAGCGGTTTAACCGCGCCGGGGACGGCGGTGAGGGCCGACGGCGGGAGCTGCCACGGGCCCGCCGCGGGCACTGCCGGGGGACGGGACGGGCCGGCGAATCCGGGGCCGACGGCGATGCCGGCGGGGATCACGAGCGCGATGACCAGCAGCCCCAGCAGCACGGCCGGAACGCTCCGGCGCCACCCGGCGGCCCGGGAATCCTGCCCGCGCGGGCTCGTTGTGCGTGTCATGGTGCTGATGGTCCTTAGTTCCGAAATGTCCCCACTAGTTCCTGAAACCAGGGCCTGTCGCTATATCCTCAATAATAGTCGGCGGTACCGGGTGGCCTTTTTGGGGCGCCAGCCCGTGCCGCGCACCCCCTTACATCCGTCGAGGAGCATTCCATGAAGCATGACGTGACCATCGAGATCCCCAAGGGATCGCGCGTCAAGTACGAAGTCGACCACGAGACCGGCCGCGTCCGCCTGGACCGCGTCCTGTTCACCTCCATGCAGTACCCGACGCACTACGGTTTCTTCGAGAACACCCTGGGCGAGGACGGCGACCCGTTGGACGCCCTGGTCCTGCTGCAGGACTTCGACCTGCACCCCGGCGTGATTGTCGAGGCCCGCCCGATTGGCGTGTTCAACATGACCGACGACGGCGGCGGGGACGCCAAGGTCCTCTGCGTGCCGGCCGACGCCCGCTTCGACCACATCAACGAGATCAGCGACGTCAGCGAGTTCCTGATCAAGGAAATCGAGCACTTCTTCACCCGTTACAAGGACCTGGAGCCGGGCAAGTGGGTCAAGGCCGAGGGCTGGGGCGACCGCGCCGCCGCCGAAGCCGAGCTGGAAGCCTCAATCAAGCGCTTCGTTCCGCACGCTCACTAAGGCCGCGTCGGTAAACGACAAAGCATTAAGCGTCATCTGCCGGGGCCACCCCGCGCCGACCGGCCGTCAGGGGCGGCGGTGCCGGGTGGCCTCCGGCGTTTAACGGGTAGAGATGGGTTTACGGCGGACCATTGATCAGCTGCTGACACCGGGTGGACGGCGGACACTGCCAGCCGTGAATCAGGAAGATGTGAAATCGTTGGTTCATGACCACAGAGCCCGCGTTTAACCCGCCCTGCGGCCCCGTGACCGGCTGGCACGACGGCGAGGTGCTGCGCGCCACCGGCATCCCCTATGCCTCGGCCGCCCGGTTCCAGCCGCCGGCACCGGCGCCGGGATGGACCGCGCCCTTCGCAGCGACCACCCTCTCCCCCGCCTGCCCGCAGGCTCCCGTGCCGTTCCTGGATGACATCCTGGGCACCCGGTACGGCGAACTGCCCGGCAGCGAGGACTGCCAGCGCCTCTCCATCACCATCCCGGCGGGCCTGGGCCCGGACGAGCGGGTCCCGGTGATGGTGTGGCTGCACGGCGGCTCCTACACCTCCGGCTCGGGCGACCTGGCAATCTTCGACCCCAAGGCCCTGGTCGCGGAGAACCGGGTCATCGTCGTCTCGGTCACCTACCGGCTGGGCCTCTTCGGCTACCTCGCCGCCGGCGACGGCCGCCCGGCGAACCTGGGCCTGCTGGACCAGCTGGAGGCCTTCCGCTGGGTGCGCCGCAACATCGCCGCGTTCGGCGGCGACCCGGAAAACGTGACCGCCTTCGGCCAGTCCGCGGGCGGGGACGCCGTCGCCCACCTGATGGCCGTGCCGGAGGCGCCGTCGCTGTTCCGCCGCGCCATCATCCAGAGCGCCCCACTGGGCATCACCCGCGGACGCGACAAGATGAGCGCCGCAATGGGGGCCGCGGCCCAACACGTCACCGAGGACACCCCGGCACTGGATGTCGTGGCCGCCGAGGCCCGGGTGGCGCGGGCGGCCCGGAAGTTCGGGCTGGCCTCCGCCATGCCGTTCGGCACCCAGTACGGCCACGAACCGCTGCCGCCCGAGGCCGCCATCGAGCAGGCCTGGGACGCCACCGCCCCCGGGATCGAGGTCCTGATCGGGCACACCACGGAGGAGGCGCGGATGTTCCTGCCGCGCAACCGCATCGTGGGCCGGATCGGCCGGGTCCCGGTGCTGGGGAACGCCGTCGTCAAGGCCATCAACTGGGCCGTCACGGAGGCCGTCTACGGCCGGGCGTCCCGGAAGTTCGCCCGCCGCCACGTCCGCGCGGGCGGCCGCGCGCACCGCTACCTGCTCTCCTGGCACGCCCCGGGCAACATCTACGGCGCCGCCCACACCGTGGACCTGCCGCTGCTCTTCGGCGACGAGCAGACCTGGGCCGGGGTGGGCCTGCTCGCGGGCGCCAGCTGGGAGGACGTCAACGTCCCGGGCAAGGCGATGCGGTCGCTCTGGGCCCGCTTCGCCTCCGGTGAAGGGCTCGACGCCGACGGCGGGATCCCCGGCGCACTCCGCTACCGGGCGGTCTAAGCCGTGCGGACCCTCGGGGTGGACCTCGCCGCGGCGACCAAGAAGACCGCGGCCGCCATCCTCGAGTGGGAGGGCGGGACGGCAACGCTGGTGCACCTGGCCCTCGACGTTGACGACGCCGACATCGTCCGGCTCTTCGGCGGCTGCGCCATGACAGGCATCGACTGCCCGGTGGGCTGGCCCGACGCGTTCCTGCCCTTCATCGCCGCGCACCTGGCCGGCGAGCCATACCCGGTGCTGGACTATGACGGCATCGAGGGCCGCCGGCTGCTCGCATACCGGGAAACGGACCGCTTCACCACCGGGCTGACCGGCCTGATCCCGCTGAGTGTCTCCGCAGACCGGCTGGCGCACCCGGCGATGCGCTGCGCGGTGATCCAGGCCAAGATCGCCCGGGAGCACGGGCTGCAGCCGCGGGATGGCAGCGGCCGGCTGGCCGAGGTCTACCCGGCGGGGTCGCTCAAGACCTGGGGGCTGCTGGCCCGCGGCTACAAGGGCCGGGGCGGGCCCGAGGCGGAGCGGCTGGGCGGGCTGCTGGCGGCGCTGCGCGACGCCGCGCCGTGGCTGGACCTCGCCGGCCATGAGGAACGCCTGGCCGGTTCCGATGACCTGTTCGACGCCGTCATCGCGGCCCTCACGGCCCGGGCCGTGGCGGTGGGGGCAACCGTCGGGCCGGATGAAACCCACGCCGCGGCGGCCCGGACCGAGGGCTGGATCCACGTGCCAACGGGCGGCCTGGACGCCCTGATAGCGGCCGGATAAACGCCGTGGGAGCGCGGATGCAGTCCGTTTGCGGCGGCACGGCCACCGGGTAGTGTGGCATCCAGAATGTTCACCCTGACGATCAACCAGACCGACAGCCGTCACGACGGCGACCGCGTGCCGCAGCTCCTCAAGGACCTGCGGCACATTCCGGCGCGCCTCGATTTCGACCGGTCCGTCGAGGATGAGGTCCAGGGCATCGTCGACTGCCCGCGGCAGGCCGTGGACGCGGCGCTGATCGCCCTGCGCACCGGCGCCTGGTACGTCGGGATCGGCGTCGGGCCGGTCAACGAACCGCTGCCCAACCAGATCAAGGACGCCTCCGGCCACGGGCTGGTCTACGCCCGGCGGGCCGTGGACCGGCTGCGCAACGGCAAGGAGCGGATCCCGGTGGCCGTCGAAGGCCCGCTGGCCGAGCTGGCCGCGGAGGCGGAGGCGGTGCTGCGCCTCCTGGGCCAGATCGTGCACGACCGGAGCGCGGCGGAATGGCGGGTCCTGGACCTGCTGACGCCCGGCGTCCGGGGCCAGCAGAAGGCCGTGGCGGAGGAGCTCGGCATCACCACGCAGGCGGTGAGCAAGGCCGTGGCCCGCGCCCAGTGGAACGAGGAGCACGCCGCACGGCCGGCCGCCGCACGGCTGCTGTCCCTGATTCTCGAGGTGCGCTAGAGCAGGCTGCGCAGCACGTGGGCCGCGCCGTCCTCAAACACCGAGTGGGTGACCTCGTCCGCGGCGGCAATGACCTCGGCGGGAGCCTGGCCCATGGCCACCCCGCGCCGGGCCCAGGTCAGCATCTCAATGTCGTTCCGTCCGTCGCCGACCGCCACGGTGCGGTGCGCCCCGATGCTCAGCCGGCCGCGCAGCTGTTCCAGCGCGCTGGCCTTGGTCACACCGGCCGCGGCGATGTCCAGCCAGGCGGTCCAGCCCACCGAGTAGGTGACGCCGGCGAGCCCGACGTGCCGGATCGCGGCGTTGAATTCCTCCGGGGTGTTCTCCGAGCTGAACACCACGACGCGCACGGCGGTGGCCTCGAGCATGGTCTGGAAGTCCACGCCGATCGCCTCGACGCCGAAGCTGGCGTCCTGGAAGCGCTCGGTGGAGAGGAAGTTGCCGTCGGCGTCCTCGAGCGCGTACTTGGCGGAGGGCAGCCGCTTCCGGAGTGCCCGCAGCGCGGGTCCGGGATCGAAGGTGGCCCTGTGCAGCACCTCGTAGCCGTCGGCGAGGCCGGAGTCGACGCGGAGGGTGACGCCGCCGTTGGAGCAGACGGCGTAGCCGGTCTCGATGCCGATGTGCTCGATGATGGGCAGCGTGGCGCCGAGGGAGCGGCCGGTCGCGATCATCACCTCATGCCCCGCGGCCACCACGGCCTGCGCGGCCTCCCGGACGGGAACGGACATGTGGCCGTCGTGGTCGACGAGGGTTCCGTCGACGTCGAGGGCGATCATCATTTTGTCGTTGGCGTTGCGCTGGTCGTCGTTGCCAGCGACTGAGGTTTCAGTCAATGTAGTCATCTAACAAGTAGAGCAGACACCCCCGACAGCCAGCTAGGACGCGCGCCACAGCACGAGATGAAGCGCCCGTGAACACTTGGGTGGCTGAATGGCGGGGCCGACGGCGGGGGGCTGGCGGAGGGGCTGGAGCGAATGGTCAGAGGACGGGCAGGACGGTCATCCCGCCCAGGTACTTCTGCAGCGCGGCCGGGACGTTGACCGAGCCGTCCGGGTTCTGGTGGTGTTCCAGGATGGCCACGATCCAGCGGGTGGTGGCCAGGGTGCCGTTCAGCGTGGCGACCGCGCGGGTGCCCTTGGCGGTGCCGTCCTCGGTGATCACGCGTTCCCGGATGTTAAGCCGGCGCGCCTGGAAGGTGGTGCAGTTGGAGGTGGAGGTCAGCTCGCGGTACGCGCCCTGGGTGGGGACCCACGCCTCGCAGTCGAACTTCCGCGCCGCGGAGGTGCCGAGGTCGCCCGCGGCGGTGTCGATCACGCGGTAGGGAAGCTCGCACTTGGCCAGCATTTCCTCTTCCCAGGCCAGCAGCCGGGCGTGCTCCGCGGCGGCCTCCTCGACCGTGGTGTAGATGAACATCTCCACCTTGTTGAACTGGTGCACGCGGATGATGCCGCGCGTGTCCTTGCCGTGCGAGCCGGCCTCGCGGCGGTAGCAGGAGCTCTGCCCCGCGTACCGGATCGGACCGGCGGAGAGGTCCAGGATCTCGTCCGCGTGGTAGCCGGCGAGGGCCACCTCGGAGGTGCCCACCAGGTAGAGGTCGTCCTCGGCGAGGCGGTAGATCTCGGCATCGTGCTTGACGTCGAAGCCGGTGCCCTGCATGGTCTCGGGACGGACCAGGGTGGGGGTGATCATCGGGACGAAGCCGGCGTCGATGGCCTGTTCCATGGCCATCTGCAGCAGGGCCATCTCGAGCCGGGCGCCCACGCCGCGGAGGAAGTAGAAGCGGGAACCGGAGACCTTGGCGCCGCGTTCCATGTCGATGGCACCTATCAGCTCACCGATTTCCAGGTGGTCCTTCGGCTCGAAATCGGGAAATTCGCGCGGGGTGCCGACGGTCTTGACCACGACATAGTCGTCCTCGCCGCCCTCCGGGACGCCGTCCTCGACCAGGTTGGGAATGCCGCGCAGCAGCTCCTCCTGGGCGGTCTGGGCGGCGTCGGCCTCGGCGGACGCTTCCTTGACCGACGCGGCAAGGACCTTGACCTCGGCCAGCAGGGCCTGCTTCTCCTCGCCCTTGGCCTGCGCCACCTTCTTGCCGAAGGCGTTCTGCTCGGCGCGGAGGTTCTCGTAGCGGATCAGGGCCGCCCGCCGGGACGCGTCCGCGGCGATGATCGCGTCCACCACGGATTCGTCGGCGCCGCGGGCGCGCTGGCTGGCGCGGAACTTGTCCGGATTTTCGCTGAGGTCTTTTACGTCGATCACCAGACAAGAGTATCGAATCCGCACGGTGACGCCGGGCAGTCCGGCCGCGGGGCGGGCCCGGGTTAGTGTTGGAGCACCATGCGCGACTGGCTGCTCTACCTCGTCATCGCTGGAGCCCTGGCCTTTGCCGTCTCCAGCTGGTGGGGCGTGCGCCGACTCAAGGCCAAACACACGCGCAGCGCCGTCTGGGAGGAGACCCACCATCCGGGCCTGGAGCGGCAGAAGGTCGCGGTGGTGCTGAACCCCATCAAGGCCCGTGCGGCCGAGGCGCGTGCCCTGGTGGAAGGGGCGTGCCTGGCGGCCGGCTGGGAGGCCCCGCTCTTCTTCGAGACCACGGCGGAGGATCCCGGCTTCTCGCAGGCGCGTGCCGCCGTCGCATCCGGCGCCGATGTCGTCCTCGTGGGCGGCGGGGACGGCACCGTGCGGGTGGTCGCCGACGTCCTGGCCCACTCGGACATCGCCATGGGGCTGCTGCCGCTGGGCACCGGAAACCTGCTGGCCCGCAACATCCACCTGGACATCGGGAACCTGCATTCCTGCGTGGAGACCGCCCTGTTCGGGCACCAGCGCTTCATCG
This sequence comes from Arthrobacter sp. YD4, assembly GCF_030410515.1. Classification (GTDB taxonomy): domain Bacteria; phylum Actinomycetota; class Actinomycetes; order Actinomycetales; family Micrococcaceae; genus Arthrobacter. Next base: position 558,577 of record NZ_JAUHHD010000002.1, read on the forward strand.
ACACCGCCCGGATGAGGGTGGCGAACGGCATCACCGGACAGTCGTCGGAGCACGCCTTCCTGGTGATCGCCGGGATCGGGATGGACGCAGAGGTCGTCAGTGACACCAGCGACGGCCTGAAGAAGGCGGTGGGCTGGCTGGCCTACACCGAGGCCGGGGTGCGGCATCTGCCGGGCCGGCGGAAGCGGGTGTCCATTTCCCTGGACGACGAACCGGAGCAGTCACGCAAGATCCGTAGCGTCCTGTTCGCCAACTGCGGGCTCATTCCCGGTGGCATCGACTTCATTCCGCAGGCGATGATCGACGACGGGATGCTGGACGTGGTGGTGATGAGCCCCCGCAGCGCAATCGGCTGGCTGGCGATGTATTGGAAGATCGTGCTCAAGCACAAGCGGAACCTGCCCGTGATGACCTACTACCGCTCGGGCAAGGTCGTCATCACCTGCGCCGAGCCGATGCCGACGCAGGTGGACGGTGACCCCTCGGGCGCGGCCACGAAGGTCACCGTCCAGATCGCCCCCCGATCCCTGCTGGTGCGGGTCCGGGAAGACGAAGCCGTCTAGCCTAGCTGGCTTCCTTGCCGGCCTCTTCGGCCTTCTTCGCGTCCTCGGCGGCCTTGGCGGCGCGCGCCTCGCTCTGTTCGCGGATCATGGCCTGCTCCTCTTCGAAGCGCAGGCGGTCCGCGCGGTCTGCGTCGTCACCGTCCCAGTCCTGGTTCTCCGCCGTCGGCTTGGGGTTGACGATCATCCCCTGGCCATCGTTGTCGTTGCTCGTCGTTGACATGCCCTGCTCCCTCCAGTCGAGGTCTATCCCGGTTTGGTTCCCGCCAGCATACGCCCGTTTACGAGGGGCGAAAGTGCAGGATGGGGCATTTGTCTACGCTTTGGGCGAATGCCGGGGAGCGCTATCCGGCGGGCAGGGTTTCCCCGTCGGAATCCGGGGCAGTGCCGGAGCGGAGGCCCTCCACCCAGGCGTGGGCGGCGCGGAATGCTTGGTCCGAGGTGTGCGGCTGGACCTCGGTGCGCTGACCGTCCGCACGGCCATAGGAGCCAAGGAAGCGGGTGGCCGGGCTGATCCGGTGCAATCCGGCGAGGGCGTCGGCCACCCTGGCGTCGAGCACGTGGCCGTCGGCGTCGATGCTGAAGAAGTAGTGCCCCAGGTACTGCCCGGTGGGGCGGGACTCGATCCGGCTCAGGTTGACCCCGCGGGTGGCGAACTGGTCCAGGATCTCCATCAGCGCGCCGGGCCGGTCCTCCGGGAGCGGCACCACCACGGTGGTCTTATCCGAACCGGTGGCCGCCGGCAGCTCACCGGGACGTCCCACCAGCACGAACCGGGTGACGGCACCGGGGTTGTCGCCGATGTTCTCCGCCAGGACCTGCAGGCCGGGCTGTTCCGCCGCGACGATCGGCGCGCAGATGGCGGCTTCGTAGGTGGCGCCGTCGAGCAGGCCCATGGCGGCGGCCGCCGTCGACGACCCCGGAATGTATTCCGCATGGGGAATATGAGTGTCCACCCAGAGCCGGCATTGCGCCCAGGCGTGGCCGTGGGTGGAGACCCGGCGGACGTCCTCGAGCCGCACACCGGGCCGGACCACCAGCACGAACGTGATCGGCACCAGCGCCTCACGCAGGATCCGCAGCTCGGGGCCGGAGGCGATGGCATCCAGGGTGGCGGTCACGCCGCCCTCCACCGAGTTCTCGATCGGCACCATGGCCGCGTCCGCCTCGCCGCCGCGGACCTTGTCCAGGGCAGTATTGACGTTCGACGCCGGGACGCGGATGGCCTCCGCGGCGCCGGGAACCTGCAGCAGGGCCGCCTCGGTGAAGGTTCCTTCCGGTCCCAGGAACGTGTACGTGTGCGGTGCGGCAGGCATGGGGTCCCTTGGGGTTAGAGGATAACGGGCTTGAGGCCGTTGTCGGACACCAGCGGCAGGCCGGTCTCCAGCCACTGGTCCATGCCGCCGGCGACGTTCAGGGCCGAGTAGCCCTGGCCCACCAGCCATTGGGCGGCGCGGAAGGAGCGGCCGCCGGTGCGGCAGATGACGTAGAGGTCCTCGTCCGGGTCGAGTTCGTCGATGCGGCCGGGCAGCTGGTCGAGCGGGATGTGCAGCGCGCGCTCGGCGTGGCCGGCGGCCCATTCGTAGTCTTCGCGGACATCCAGAATCTTGGCCGACTCGGGGATGTCGGAAACGGTCACGGTATCGATGTCACTCATGGCAGTCCTCTCCGCAGTACCAGGTGTGCCTCCAGCGTATCGCCAGCCCCGCACCCTCCCGCGTCCGCCGCGTCAGGTTACGCTTCTGGGACAACGTAGGGAGACCGATGGCAGCGAACCTTGGCTGAGATCCACGAACTGTCCGCCGTGGCGCTGCGGGACGCCCTCCGCGCCGGCGCGCTGTCAACCCGCGAGGCAGCGGCGCATTTCCTGGCCAGGATCGGGGAGCAGAATCCGCGGCTGGGCGCCTTCATCACGGTCACCGCGGAGCAGGCCGTCAGAGACGCCGACGACGCCGACGCGGCGTTTCACCGGGCCTCCCAGGCCGGCGCCGTGGACTCGCTGCCGCCGCTGCACGGGATGCCGGTCGCGTTCAAGGACCTGACCGACGTCGCCGGGGTCCCCACCAGCCACGGCAGTGCGGCGTTGGAGGCCCGGCCGGCTCCGGAGGACGGCGCCCTGGCCGCGGCGTTGAAGGGGGCGGGCGTCGTGTCCCTCGGCAAGACCCAGGTTCCTGAGTTCGGGCTGACCGCGTACAGCGAGAACCGGATCGCCCCGCCCTCCCGTAATCCGTATTCCTTGAGCCGCAGCTCCGGCGGTTCCTCCGGCGGCAGCGCGGCGGCCGTGGCGGCGGGGCTGCTGCCGTTTGCGCCGGGCTCCGACGGCGGCGGGTCCATCCGCATCCCGGCGTCGGCCTGCGGCCTGGTGGGGCTCAAGCCCGGCCGCGGACTGGTGCCCGCCGGGGAAAGTCCCGGCGACCGGGCCGGGCTGGTGGTGGCCGGGCCGCTGGCGCGCTCCGCCGCCGACGCCGCGCTCCTGCTGGACGCCCTCGCACCGCCCGAGCCTGGCCAGCCCGGGTATCTGGAGCGCACCGGGCAGGCTCCTCCCCCGCTCCGTATCGGCGTCAGCCTGGACAGCCCGTGGCAGGCCGCCTACCCGATCACCCCCGAGCGCGAGGCCCTGGCCGCGCTGGCCACCGGGATCGACCTGCTGGAGCGGGCCGGGCACCGGACCGGCGAGGCGTCCATCCGGTACGACAACCGGTACCCGGCGGCCTTTACCACCGCCTGGACGGCCGGCGTCGGAAGCGCCCGGATCCCGCCGCAGCGCGAGCCGCTGCTCACCGCGCTGACCCGGACGTTCCGGCGCCGGGCACAGCAGCGCAGCGCGGCCAAGCTGGAGGAGGCCCTTTCCTTCCTGCGAACCTTCCAGCGGGACACCCTGGCCCAGTATTCAGCGTGGGACCTGATGCTGATGCCCGCGCTGGCGCAGACCCCGCGCCCGGTGGGCTGGTTCACCGGGGCCGTGCACGGCGACGGGTACTGGCCCGCCGCGGAGTGGGCCGGCGACGCCGACGAGGACTACCGCCGGCAGTGCCAGTTCGCGCCCTGGTCCTCGATGATCAACGTCTGCGGGCTCCCGGCCATCAGCATCCCTGTGCACTGGACCGGTGGGCAGCCGGGCGAAGGATTGCCGATGGGCATCCAGCTGGTCGGGCCGATGGGCTCGGAGGCCCTGCTCCTGCAGGTCGCGGCGCAGCTGGGCTACTGACGCCGGCCTCCTGACCCACCGGGCCGGAGCCACGGATTTCCCGGCCGCCCCCGGCTGCGGTTTACTGGAGCGGACACGGCCACTGGCGGCCCCGACGACGGAAGAGGGATCGATGAAGATCACCGGAGCAGTGCTTGAGGAGATCGGCCGGTCCCGGCCGTTCGCGGAGTCCCGACCCATCAGCATCGCGGACCTGGAACTCACCGGCCCCGGCCCCACCGAAATCCTGGTCAAGCTCGAGGCCGCGGGCATTTGCCACTCGGACCTCAGCGTCGTGGACGGGAACCGGGTCCGGCCCGTGCCGATGCTGCTCGGCCACGAGGCGGCCGGACGGGTGGTGGAGGTCGGCGCCGAGGTCACGGACCTGGCGCCCGGCCAGCGCGTGGTGATGTCCTTCTTGCCGCGCTGCGAACAGTGCGAAAACTGCGCCGCCGACGGCCGACTCCCCTGCACCGCCGGTTCCAAGAGCAACAACGAGGGCACCCTGCTGCACGGCAGCCGGCACCTGAGCCGGGACGGCGAACCGGTCCACCACCACCTCGGCGTCTCCGGCTTCGCCAGCCACGCCGTCGTCGACCGCGCCTCCGCCGTGCCCGTGGACGACGACATTCCCGCCGACATCGCCGCCGTCCTCGGCTGCGCCGTCCTCACCGGCGGCGGGGCCGTCCTGAACGCCGCGAAACCGCGTCCCGAGGACAGCGTGATGATCGTGGGCCTGGGCGGCGTCGGCATGGCCGCGCTGATCACCGCCGTGTCGCAGGGGATCTCCCGCATCATCGCCGTCGACACCCTCCCGGAGAAGCTGGAACACGCCCGGCGCCTCGGCGCCCACGAGGCGTACACCCCGCAGGAACTGCCCGAGCTGGGCGTGAAGGCGCGCTACGTCATCGAGTGCGCCGGCAGCGCCCGCGCCTTCGAGACCGCATTCGCCGCTACCGCCGTCGGCGGCACCACCGTCACCGCCGGCCTGCCCGCCCCGGACGCCCTCGCGCACCTCTCCCCGCTGACAATCACCGCGGAGGCCCGGACCATCGTGGGCAGCTACCTCGGCTCCGCGGTCCCGGCCCGCGACATCCCCACCTACGCCCGGCTCTGGCGGGAGGGCAAGCTGCCGGTCGAGGAGCTCATCACCTCGCGGATCAGCCTGTCCGGGATCAACGAGGCCATGGACCAGCTGGCCGACGGGAAGGCCGTGCGGCAGGTCATCCTGTTCGACGCCGACTAGCGGATCCACGTGCGGAAACATCGCGAAACACCCCGGTATTGACTTGCGCCGGGGCCTTTCCGAATGTGACAATCCCGGGCTACGGTGTCAGCATTAAGTAAATGAGCACAACTCATTTAGCTGATCCCCCCGCGACTACGCCGGGCGACACCTCCTTCTTTGGCCACCCGAAAATGCTGGCCAGCCTCTTCTCCGTAGAAATGTGGGAGCGTTTCTCCTTCTACGGAATGCAGGGCATCCTCCTGTACTACATGTACTTCTCCGCCACCCAGGGCGGCCTCGAGATCGACAAGGCCCTCGCCGCCAGCCTGGTTGGCGCGTACGGCGGCGGCGTCTACCTCTCCACCATCCTCGGCGCCTGGCTCGCCGACCGGCTCTTCGGCTCCGAGCGGGTCCTCTTCGGTTCCGCGATCATGATCATGGCCGGCCACATCGGCCTGGCGCTGATCCCGGGCATCCCCGGCCTCATCACCGGCCTGGTGCTCGTGGGCATCGGCTCCGGTGGCCTGAAGGCCAACGCCACCGCGCTCGTGGGCAGCCTGTACCGGGAAAAGGACGAACGCCGCGACGCCGGCTTCTCCATCTTCTACATGGGCATCAACACCGGCGGCCTGATCGGCCCGCTGGTGACCGGCTGGCTGCAGGAAAGCCAGGGCTTCCACTGGGGCTTCGGCGCGGCCGCCATCGGCATGGCCATCGGCCTGGGTATTTACGCCATGGGCCGCGGCAAGCTCCCGGCCGAGGCGCACCGCGTTCCCAACCCGCTGCCGGCCAACCAGCGCACCCGCTACGGCCTGATCTTCGCGGCGATCGTCGTCGTCATCGCCCTGCTGCTGGGCACCGGCGCGGTCAACGCCAATAACCTGGCCATGTCCATGGCCTACGCCGCGATCGGCGCCTCGGTGCTGTACTTCGTGCTGATCTACAGCAGCAAGAAGGTCACCACGCTGGAGCGCGGCCGCGTGACCGCGTTCATCCCGCTGTACATCGCCTCGGCCGCGTTCTGGGCCCTCTTCCAGCAGCAGTTCACCTTCATCGCCGTGTACTCGGAGGAGAAGCTGGACCGGAACCTTTTCGGCTGGGAAATGCCCGCCGCCTGGGTCCAGTCGATCAACCCGGTGTTCATCATCGTCTTCGCCGGCGTGATGGCCGCGCTGTGGACCCGGCTGGGCCGCAAGCAGCCCGGTTCGGCGCTGAAGTTCTCCATCGGCCTGTTCGTGATGGGTCTGGCGTTCCTGGCGTTCATTCCGCTGGCCGGCGGCGGAAAGACCCCGCTGCTGGCGCTGATCGGGATCCTGTTCCTGTTCACCCTCGCGGAGCTGTTCCTCTCCCCGATCGGCCTGTCCGTGACCACCAAGCTGGCCCCGCAGGCGTTCCACACCCAGATGGTGGCGCTGTTCTTCCTCTCGGTGTCCCTCGGAACCACGCTGGCCGGCATTCTCTCGGGCCTCTACAACCCGGACGATGAGCTGCCGTACTTCATCGGTGTCGGTGGCACCGCGATGATCCTGGCGGTCGGCCTCGCGGCCGCGTCCCCGGCCATCAAGAAGCTCATGGGCGGCGTACGCTAGGCCGAATGAGCACCCCGCATCGCCCGCCGGTTGAGGCGCGCGTCTACGTCCCCGCCCCCGGCGAGACGTCCGACGTCGAACTCATGCCGGCGGGCGATGTTACTGAGGGGGTGGTGCGGGTCGGCGGGACCATCCGTCGGCCGCACCAGCCCCAGAGCCTCGCCGTCGCGGCCTACCTGGACTGGCTGGAGGACGCTGGATTCGACGGGTCGCCGCGGTTCCTGGGGCGCGACGACCAGGGCCGGGACGTGCTGACCTACCTGCCGGGCGCGTGCGCCGGGGCCGAGCCCGAGTCCTGGGTGCAGTCCGAGGAGCTCCTGGCCTCTCCGTGGCCCGGCTGGTCCGCCGGCTGCACGGGGCCTCCGCCGGCTTCGTCCCGGACGCCCACCCCTTCCCGGACCGGCCGTTCCCTGTTCCTGATTCCGCCTCCACTGACTCCGGCGGCCCCACCCTCGTGTGCCACCTGGACGTGACGCCACAGAACGTTGTGGTGCGGGACGGGTTGGCCGTGGGGCTGGTGGACTTCGACCTCGCCGGTGCCGCCACCGCCCTGCGCGATTCGTACAACGCGGCAATGCACTGGGTGCCTTTGCGGGCCCCCGAGGACGTCTGGCCCGGCTGGGCCGGCACGGACCCCTTCCACCGGCTCCGCATCTTCGCCGACGCCTACGGCTGGACCCCGGAAGAACGACGCCGGGTGCCCGCCCTGGGCGTCGGGGCGGCGGAGCTGAGCTACGGCCGGATGCAGGAGCGGGCCCGGACGCTCGGCGGCGGCTGGGCCAGGATGTGGGACGAGGGCGTGGGCGGACTGATCCTGCGCCGCCGCGACTGGCTGGAGGCCAACGCCGGGCGGCTGCTGGAGGCCCTCAGCGGGTAAAGAAGTCCGCGTTGGAGAAGGCGACACCCAGGACGATGACCACCAGCAGCGTGATGGCGATCGCGATGTAGCCCAAGACCAGTCCGGCGATGGCCAGGCCCCGGCCGCCCGGTTCGCGGAGCAGGGCCAAGTGCCCCAGCAGCACCGCGGCGAGCTGCGGGAGCAGGAAGAAGCCCAGGCCCAGGAAGGCCGCGATGCCGCAGCAGAGGCTGGCGATGCTGAGGCCCTTTGGGGCGGCGGGCACCGGGTAGTAGAGCGGCTGGCCGTAGGCGTCGACGGCGGGAGGCTGCTGCCGGGCGCCTCCCCGGTAGTCCGGGGGTCCGTAGGCGCCGGGGCCGCCCATACCCGAGCCGGCCGGGCCGTAATCGCCGGCGGGGATCCCCTGGTGGGGCGCGGACGGTGGCATCGGCGGCACCTGACCGCGGTAGCCGCCGTCGTACCCGGGCCCGGTCTGCTCGGTCATGGCACTCCCCTTGTTGACGTGTGTTCGTCCAGCGTACCGCCGCCATGCCGGCCCGGGCGGCAGCCGTTCCCGCCGTCGGTCCGCCGCCCGTCCCGCCGTCGTTTACACCGTCACCCTCGGCCGCATTGCGACCAAACCGTGCCACCGGGCCCGTGGTTCTGGCATGCTGGAGCCATGGCTAGCCGCGCGGGCACAGTTGCCCAACCCCAGGACCTTGTTGACCTCACAGCGCTCCTCGACGCGTACTACGACGTCGCGCCGAACCTCGAAGACCCCGGCCAGCGGGTGGTGTTCGGCACCTCCGGCCACCGGGGCTCCAGCCTCAAGGCCTCCTTCAACGAGCCGCACATCCTCGCCATCACGCAGGCAATCGTGGAATACCGAGCCGGGCAGGGCATCACCGGCCCGCTGTACCTGGCCAAGGACACCCACGCCCTGAGCGAGCCGGCGCAGAACTCCGCATTGGAAGTCCTCGCCGCCAACGGCGTGCACGTGCTGATCGATGCCCGCCACGGCTACACGCCCACGCCGGCGCTCAGCCACGCGATCCTGACGCACAATAACAAGGCCGCGGCCGGCGCTCCGCAGGCAGACGGCATCGTGGTGACCCCCAGCCACAACCCGCCCGGCGACGGCGGCTTCAAGTACAACCCCCCGCACGGCGGCCCGGCGGACACCGACGCGACCGGCTGGATCGCCAACCGCGCCAACGAGCTGCTCGAGAACGGCCTCCGCGGCGTCAAGCGGGTACCGATCGCCGAGGCGATGGCCGCCGGCACCACCGGCAAGTTCGACTTCCTCTCCAGCTACGTCGACGACCTGCCCTCCGTCCTGGACCTGAACGCCATCCGCGACGCCGGCGTCCGGATCGGCGCGGACCCGATGGGCGGCGCCTCCGTGGATTACTGGGGCGAGATCGGTGAACGCCACCACCTGAACCTGACCGTCGTGAACCCCACGGTGGACCCGCAGTGGGCCTTCATGACCCTCGACTGGGACGAGAAGATCCGAATGGACTGCTCCTCACCCGCCGCCATGGCGTCCCTGATCCAGCGGATGGGAGCGGGCGCGGACGGCGCCGCCCCGTTCGACATCGCTACGGGCAACGACGCCGACGCCGACCGCCACGGCATCGTGACGCCCGTCGTCAACGGCCGGGGCGGGCTGATGAACCCCAACCACTACCTCGCCGTCGCCATCGACTACCTGTACCGGCACCGCACCGGCTGGAACCCGCAGTCCGTGATCGGCAAGACCCTCGTGTCCTCCTCGATCATCGACCGGGTCGCCGAAAGCCTCGGACGGAAGCTCGTGGAGGTACCCGTGGGCTTCAAGTGGTTCGTCCCCGGACTGCTCTCCGGCGAGGGTGCCTTCGGCGGCGAGGAATCCGCCGGTGCTTCCTTCAACAAAATGGACGGCAGCGTCTGGACCACCGACAAGGACGGCATCCTGCTGGCCCTGCTGGCCTCCGAGATCACCGCCGTCACGGGCAGCTCCCCGTCCGAGCTGTACAAGGGCCTGACCGACCAGTTCGGGGACCCCGTCTACGCGCGGATCGACGCGGCTGCGACCCGCGAGCAGAAGGCCGCCCTGGGCAAGCTCTCCTCCTCGGACGTCAGCGCGACGGAACTGGCCGGCGAGACGATCACCGCAAAGCTGACCGAGGCCCCGGGCAACGGTGCGGCCATCGGCGGCCTCAAGGTGGTCACGGAGAACGCCTGGTTCGCGGCGCGCCCGTCGGGTACCGAAGACGTCTACAAGATCTACGCCGAGTCCTTCAAGGGCGAGGAACACCTCAAGCAGGTCCAGGCCGAGGCGAAGGCGCTGGTGGACTCGGTCATCTCCTGACCCGTTCCCCGGGGCGCTGCGGCGCCCCGGTCCTGGCGTGCGCGTCCGCTTCGGCGGACGCTTGGGCGCTGCGGCGCCCCGGTTTCCTGACCCGGCCGAATCAGACGGTGCCGGCGGTCTCTTCCTCGCGGAGGCTGGCCGCCAGCACCGACTGGTCGCGGCCCTGGGTCTTGGCCCGGTAGAGGGCAGCGTCGGCGCACTCCACCAGGGCCTTCAGGTCCGCCCGGCCGGTTCCGGTGGCAGTGATCCCGTAGCTCACTGTGGGAAGCTTGGCCTCCACCCGAGGCTGCTTCTCCTGCAGCCGCCTGCTGATGGTGGCGGTCATGTCCTCGGCGCGCTCGGGGCTCACACCGGGCAGGAGCAGGATGAATTCCTCGCCGCCGTAGCGGCCCACCAGGTCGGTGGAGCGGACAGATTCGGTACACGCCTCCGCGAAAGCCTGCAGCGCCACGTCGCCGGCGGCGTGGCCGTACCGGTCATTGACGGTCTTAAAGTGGTCAAGGTCGGCCAGCACCAGGGCGGCAGGCGTCCGGGCGTTGCTGAGCCGGCGAAGTTCCTCGGCCGCGAGGTCCATGAACGCGGTCCGGTTCAGCAACCCGGTCAGGCCGTCCATCGTCGCCCGGGACCGGAGGTCACGGGTCAGCTGCTCGTTGCTCAGTTCCACCATGGTGAAGGAGGCCACCACCAGGACCATCGTGGTCAGGATGGTGGTCACCACCGAACCGAAATACGTGACGAAGACCGGGCTGTTCGGCCCCTGCAGCAGGAACACCACCAGGCGGCCGACGTAGAAAATGGTCAGCAGGGCGGAGCCATAGGCGAGCGGCCTGTGGACGCGGGAGTAGTCGACCTCGAGGAGGAAGAGCTCGCGCGAGGAAAGCCCCAGCATGAGGGCCATGAAGGCCAGCATCACTGGTCCGCCGGACCAGTTGTTGGTGGCCGGGCTGTCGAAGATGGATACCAAACCGGTGAGAACCGGACCAGCGATCAGATACCAGATTTTGGGACTGGTGTAGCGCAACGAGCGGGCGCCCGCCCACATAGCCCCCGCGCCGCCGACCAGCAGGGTGTTCCCGAGCGGGTTGGCCCACTCCTGGTGCACGGTTCCGTCCAGCAGGTAGGAGGCGGAGCCGGTGAGGAACAGCAGCAACGCGGAACACCACCAGGCGCTGTAGGCCGAGCGGGTTTTGCGGTACGTAATGAAGAAGAAGAGAAACAGCAAGGTCAGCGTGACGACGGCCAGTGAAACTCGCAGGGTCGACGTATCAAGCACCATCCGCTATTTCTCCCGCCAGCACCCGTTGACCCCATTTCAGCGGTGTCAGACTCCCCATGTGCCCCCAGTATGGCACCCCTCGATAGAAATGAAGAGCTTAATTCACAATGTGGCATCCCACAGCGTCAGGACCTGGCGGGAACTGTGGGTTCCGCCCGGTGCCATGTCCACCAGCGCCACCCGGTCAAGCACCAGCCGGTCGCCGGTCTTCAGCATTTTGGCGCCCTGATGGGAGACGTGGGGGCGGTAGCCGGACCGGGTATAGGCACCGGTGGCGACCCGCCCGTGCAGCGATTCGACGACGTCCAGCAGCCCTTCGTGCAGCCGCTGCAGGCGGTCGCTGGGTTCGATCAGGGTGACCGGTATGGAGCCGTTACGGCCGAAGCTGGCCGGTACCCCGGCCGTGAGGACCTCACCGAGCGCGGCGCGCACCACCGGGTCCATCCGCCGGGCGACCTCGTCCGCCAACGGGTCGGTCTCCTGCGGGCCAGTCTCCGGACTCCCGGACGCCGAGGGCGCCGCGCCCGACGCCGAGGCCCGGTACCCGACGTCGTCGTCCTTTGCCTCCGCAGGCGGGTCCGCTACGTCGAAGCGCACCAGGGTGATGTGCAGGGGCCACGCGTCGCGGGCGAAGACCTGCCCCGCACTGACGGGTTCTACGAAGGCGACGGCGACCAGGTTCCGCATGGGCCCAGTCTGCCACCGAGCTAGACGGTGCGGACGACGTCCTCGTAGGCGAACTTCGGCTTCGGGGCGCCCCAGGCGTTCTCGGCGGGACGGCCGATGTTGACCACCATGAAGCTCTTCTGGCTACCGTCGGGGAAGAACGAGGCGTCAATCGCGGCGAAGTCGGCGCCGGTCATCGGGCCGGCGGAGAAGCCGAGGGAGCGGACGGCGAGGATGAAATAACCGGCCTGCAGGTGGGCGTTGTTGTTGCCCGTGGCGGCGGCGAGGTCCGGGGAGGCGTCGTACATGGCCTTCGGGGCGTTGTAGCCGGGAAGGAAGGCGTCCCACTGTTCGTGCCAGGCGGTGTCCGTGCTGAGGATGGCGACCAGCGGTGCGGAGGCGGTCTTGGCGCGGTTACCGGCGGACAGGGCGTCCACCAGCGTGGCGCGGGCCTCGTCCGAGCGGACGTAGGTGATACGCAGCGGCTGGGAGTTGAAGGCGGTGGGGCCGAACTTGGTCAGCTCATAGATGGCACGGGCCTGCTCGTCGGTGACCTCGCCGGTGAAGGCGTTCGCGGTGCGTGCCTGGGCGAAGATGGCGTCTACCGCCTCGGCGTCGATTACTGCTTCTTCGTGGGCGATGGTCATATGCGTCTCTTTTCCTGGTCTGCGTGGCTGCTTCCCGGCCCGGTCCGTGCGTTGTCCGTGGATTTCCGCGCGTTGTCCGTGCATTGGGAGCGCTGCTGTCTTAGGAATTAACCGGGGCGTTCACCGGCCGCTTCCCGCCTCAGGCGTGAGATCAGCCACATCCGACGCCTGTGCGCGGGCGAACATCCGGGCGCTGTCCCGGCGGTAGCCGGCGGCGTGCTCGTGCAAATCCGTGCGTCCGCTCTCGACGGCGCGCTGGTCGGAGTACTCCGCGAGTTCCAGCAGCCGCCGGCCGAGGGTTTCAAAGATGTCGGCGTGGGCGAAGGGCTGACCGTAGGCCTCGATGAGATCGTCCAGCCGGCTGGGCTTTTCCTCCTCCGCGGGTTCCCCGGAACCGGTCCCCTCGATCAAGGGCACCAGCTGATAGGCCAGGTAGGCGACGTCCCAGATGCGGGGACCGGGAGAGGCGGCGTCGAAGTCGAAAGCCCCGGTGAGTTTCCGGTCCCGGAAGACCATGTTGTAGGGGGCGAAGTCGTTGGCGCAGACCACCTCTGCCGGTTCGTGGCTGGCCAGAAGCCAGGGCCGGCTTGTGTCCGCGAGGTGGGCTCCGGCGTCGTGGATTTTCCGCAGCATGGTGGCGGCGTCGCGGAGGATGTCCGGGTGCCAGATCCAGGCGGGGAGTGGGTAGCGGACGACGTCGCCCGGCACGAAGGTGAGTATCTCGCGGCCCTGCTCGTCGAGGCCGAGCGCTTCCGGGACGTTGGTGACGCCGCCGGCGTGGAGGGCGTGGAGGAAGTCATGTACCGCGGGTGTCCATGGACCGGTGTTGCGGCGGACGGTGTCCCCCACGCGCACCACGACGCTCGAGTTGCCGCCGTCCAGGACCTCTTCGTTCTCCACCGGACCAATCTATGCGGTTCCGGGGCTTTGGTGCTGGTCTCTGGTTGGCGGGCGGGATTGGCTGCCGTTGTTGGCGGGCGTTGTTGTGGGCGGCCTTGGCTGCCCCGGTTCGCGGGACGGGCTTAGTCGTCAGAGGTCGGCGGGAGTATTGGGTCATGGACGCACTGACTGCGGATTCATTTCTGCCGGCTCAACGGCCGGTCGGTGACGGGCGCATGCGGCCCGCCTGGGCGAGGTTAATTGTCAGTGGTCGGCGGCAGGCTTAACCCATGAACGCAACAGCTGCGCTTTCGTTTCTGCCGGTCCCCGGGCCGGTCGCTGGCGGGCGCGGCGGTATTGCGTTGGGGGATATCGCCGCTTCGCTGCGGGAGGTTTGCGCGGCGGCGGTCGACGACGCCGGGGTCCTGGGTTTCGCTGAGGCGGCGGCTTTCGCCGGGGATGTGGAGGAAATCGCCCGAGCCGTGGAGTTCCTGCAGGTGGTTGCTGCGGGCGCCGTCGACCGAACGCGCACCCAAGCGGCGATATCGGCAGCATCCAAGCGCGGCGGCGCGGGGCTGACCGCTGAGGACGAGGCCGGCGGACCAGGTGCCGCCCTGAAATCAACGGTCGCTGGGCCGGTGGGTGACGGGTATCGGCGGACCACGGACTTCCTGCGGGACCGCCTACGGATCAGCGCCGCCGAGGCGCACCGCCGCCTCTGCCTTGCCGGGGAACTTCTGCCCCGGGTTGGGCTGACCGGCCAGCCGATCCCGGCCGTTCACGAGGAACTGGCCGCAGCATTCGCGGACGGGGAGGTCCCGTCCCGGTCCGCGACCATCATCACCCAAGCCCTGGACCGGGTCCGGCTCCTGTCCGACCCTGCCACCGTGGCCCGGATGGAAGAAGCCCTGACCACGGTCGCGGCGGTTCACGACCCGGACTTCCTCACCCGGGTCGCCCGCCGCTGGATCGACGGCCTCGACCAGGACGGCACCGAACCCACCGAAGAACTCCTCCGCCAACTCCAGGGCGCGTTCATCCGCCGACCCCGGCACGGACTCCAGCACCTGGAAATCTTCGCCACCACCGACCAGTTCGAACACCTCCTCACCGTCATGAACACCGCCACCAACCCACGAACAGCCGCGACCGTTCCCGGCGCAGTGGATGCCAGCGGGACCACCCCGGCCGCTGCCGACAAAGCCCCTGCCCAAGGCTGCGCAGTTTCGGCGGAGAAGGCCTTCGCTGCGGAATCGGGAGTCTCCGAGGAACGGCTGGACCTCCGGACCCGTCCGCAACGGCTGCTCGACGGCCTGATCGGCGCCTGCAAGGCCGCCCTCGCCACCGGCGGGCTACCCGCCACGGGCGGACTCCGCCCGCAGGTCATGGTCACCATCGACTACCGCGACCTCCTCACCCGCCTCACCACCGACTCCGGCATCGGGGATCAAACAGCCGGTGAAGGGGTGACGGCTTCCGGGACCCTGGGTCTGGCCGCGACCGGGACGCTGGCCTTCACCGGACCCGTCACCGCCGCCACCATCCGCAAAATCGCCTGCGACGCGGACATCATCCCCGTCCTCCTCGGCACCGACGGCCGGATCCTGGACATCGGGAGGACCAGCAGAATCTTCCCGCCCCACATCCGCAAAGCCATCACCGCCCGCGACAAAGGCTGCACCTTCCCCGGCTGCACCATCCCCGCCCCTTGGTGCGAAGCCCACCACATCGACTACTGGTCCCGCGGCGGCCCAACCAGCACAGACAACGGTGTCCTGCTCTGCTCACACCACCACCACCTGATCCACAAAGAACAATGGACCATCCAAACCCGCAACGGCACCCCCTGGTACACCCCGCCACCCCACCTCGACCCCCACCAAAAACCCCGACAAAACCACTACTTCACATAGTGAAGGCAGAGCGGAAGGGCGCGGACGGTATGGAGCGTCACTCCGATCTACAAGGCTGACTCGAGAAGGGCGCGCCGCAGAAGCAACTGCCTGTGTGGGCAGAGGCTGCGGTAACGGCGACGGCCACTTGCGGCGCACGGACTCCGCTGGAGCCCGGCGGTCAGTCCGAGGGCAAGGAGCCACCAACTTGGATGTCCTCAGGCCGAGGCAGCCACGTCGGTCATCAGTTCCCGTCGGCTCCGGACGAACGCCGCCAGAGATACGGCGTCGTGGTCGACACCCGGACCAGTCCGGAGCGTTCCAGGATGGGACGCGAAAACTCGGTCGAGTCGCTGTGGATGAGCGTCTTGCCCAGGTCCAGCGCCGCACGCGCCCGGGCGGCCGTGACAGCGCGGTAGATGCCCCGGCCGCGCCATTCCGGCCGGGTTGCACCACCCCAGATGGCGGCGAAATCGGTTCCGGGGACGGGTTCCAGGCGCCCGGCGCTGATGATCATGCCGTCGTGTTCGGCCACCCAGAGCTGCATTCCGTCCTCGCTGGCCGCGCGGCGCAACACCGCCTCCGCGTTGCCGTCAGAGGCCGGACTGCCGAAGACCTCGTCCTGCATGGCGCACATCGCCCGGATGCCAGCCTCGTCGGACACCTGCCGGACGGTCACACCCGGCGGAAGGTCGACGCCGGCCGCCAATCCGCTGGCCCCGCCGATCATGATCGACTCGGTCTCGTCGGCCTCCAGGCCATTCTCCACAAGGGCGTCGTGCAGTCCGGGGGCGTGATCGTGGCCGCGGGTCTTCCACTCGAAGCGGTCGATCCCGGGTTGGGCGCGGTAATACTCGACGGTCTCCGCCACCCACCCGGCGATCGTCGGCGCATCTGCCCCGCCCAGATCCTGATAGGTGACGAACCCCCTGCCGCCGGAAAAGGTGACGAGACGCAGCGGACCCAACCGTTCGACGGCCACGGCACTTGGGGTTTCGGCGTCGGTGCGAAGCTGCTGGTCATAGGCCGCGAGGAGCTCAGTCGTCGTCATCGGGCCCACGATACAGCGGCATCGCCGGGCGGCACTGTCATGCCGCGGTAGGCTCGGGCCATGCCGGAGCCCGCCGATCACGCCGCCGTCCGGTCCGCATATGACACGGTGGCCGAAGCCTACGCCCGGGTCCTGCCGGATCTGAGCTTCGAATCCGCCGAAGATCTGGCCATGATCCAGCGCTTCGTAAAGGATGTCGGCGCCTCGCCGGAACGAAAAGTGATCGACGCCGGCTGCGGCACCGGCCGGCTCGCCGCCCACCTCGCGGGCGCCGGGCTGAACGTCACCGGCGTCGACCTCTCACCGACCATGGTCCGGGTGGCCGGGCGTCTGCACCCAGGAATCGAGTTCGCAGCGGGCGAGCTCACCGCACTGCCGGCCGACAATGGGTCCGTGGACGGCGTCGTGGCCTGGTATTCGATCATCCACCTCGAGCCCGGCGACATGCCGGCCGTCGCCCGCGAGTTCGCTCGGGTCCTCCGGCCGGGCGGCGCCGCGCTGCTCGCCTTCCAGGTCGGAAGCGGCTCCCGCACCGTGACGCGCGCGTACGGGCACGACGTCGTGCTCCGCGCCGAACTGCACGACCCTGGCGACGTCACGCGCTGCTTCGCCGCCCACGGCTTCGCGCCGCTGGAGCAACTGCTCCGGCCGCAGAGGGAGTCGGAGAAGCAGCCCCAGGCCGTGCTCCTGTTCCGCAAAGGCAATGGACCGCAGCCACGGACCGCCGCCCGCTGACGCCGTCGCGGTAAAGTGTCACCCGGAAGATTCCTTCCCAGCCCCGCGACACCTTTTGAAAGGCTCACTGCCATGAGCATGCTCGGAACCAACTGGAAGATCCACGGAAACGGCAAGTCCATCCGCCCCGGCGAGGTCGTCCGGCCGGACGAGCGCCTGGCGTGGCCGCTGACCATCGGCGTCGGCATGCAGCACGTCGTGGCCATGTTCGGCGCCACCTTCCTGGTTCCGATCATCACCGGCATGCCCCCGGCCACCACCCTGTTCTTCTCCGGCGTCGGCACCCTGCTGTTCCTGGTCATCACCAAGGGTCGCGTTCCCAGCTACCTCGGCTCTTCCTTCGCCTTCATCGCCCCGATCATGGCCTCGCAGCAGCAGTTCGGAATCCCCGGTGCGCTCGGCGGCGTGGTGATGGCCGGCATCGGCCTCGCCATCATCGGCGCGATCGTGCAGAAGTTCGGGGCGGGCTGGATCAACCGCCTCATGCCCCCGATCGTCACCGGTGCCATCGTCGGCCTGATCGGCCTGAACCTCGCCCCCGCGGCCAAGAACAACTTCGACGCCGCCCCCATCACCGCCCTGATCACGCTCGCCGTCATCATCGTGGTCAGCGTCTTCTTCCGCGGCATTCTCGGCCGGCTGAGCATCCTGGTGGGCGTCGTCGTCGGCTACCTCGTCGCGATCATCCGCGGCGAGGTCAACTTCGCCAAGGTCGACGCCGCCGCCTGGATCGGCCTGCCGCACTTCCAGACGCCCGAGTTCCACCTCGGCGTCGTCGGTCTCTTCGTCCCGGTGGTCCTGGTGCTGGTGGCCGAGAACATCGGCCACGTGAAGTCCGTCTCAGCCATGACGGGGCAGAACCTCGACGGCGTCTCCGGACGCGCGCTGATGGCCGACGGCGCCGCGACGGTCCTCGCCGGCCTCGGCGGCGGCTCCGGCACCACCACCTACGCCGAAAACATCGGCGTCATGGCCGCCACCAAGGTCTATTCGACGGCGGCGTACTGGGTTGCCGGCCTCTTCGCCGTGATCCTCAGCTTCTCGCCGAAGTTCGGCGAACTGATCGCCACCGTCCCGGCAGGTGTCCTGGGCGGCGCCGCCACCATGCTTTACGGCATGATCGGCGTCCTCGGCGTGAAGATCTGGGTGCAGAACAAGGTCAACTTCTCCAACCCGGTCAACCTCACCACGGCCGCCGTCGCCCTGATCGTCGGCATCGCGGACTACACCTGGACCATTGGCGACCTGAAGTTCACCGGCATCGCCCTCGGTTCGACCGCCGCGCTGGTGATCTACCACGGCATGAAGGCCATCGCGAAGGCCCGCGGTACGGTCGCCGAGCCGGAGACCGAGGACGGCGCCGTCGCGGCCGCTGCCCGGGGCGCCGTCAACGCCGCAGCCAAGCGCGCCCCCAAGAAGCGCCGCTAAGCGCGGACCCGCGGCCTGGAACACGGCAAGGGCGGCGCCTCTCCCGGGAAGGAGGGGCGCCGCCCTTGCTGTTTAATGCTGACGAAGCCGGCGGTTAGCCGGCGTTGAAGGAATCCTTGTCCTCGTCGTCGCGATCCTTCGGTGAGTGCTCCTCCGGCAGGTCCGTGCCGGAGCCGTCCGGAATGCCGGCGGCGTCCTGCCCGGACTCCGAGGAGAACGGGCGGCCCGGTTCGGCTTCCTCGGTGTTGGCGGAGTCCATGTCAGCTTCCGACGACGGCACGGCGCCGCCGTTCTCGGCTGCGGTCTCGTCGCCGGACTCGAAGCCCTGCTCGGTGCTCTCGTTTTCCGCGTTCATCTGCTCCTCCGTTCCTCCGAAGCGTCCCGCTCCGGGTTCTCCTGCACTGTCCTGGTCTTCCGCGCCGAACTGGCTCAGATCCGGGGCGCCGGACGGGAAGGTCTCACCGTCAGGGCTGTCCTGGTTCAGGCCCGCGGCGTCGAACGCTTCTTCGTCGCGCGGCTGGGCGAAGCTCTTGGTGTCGCCGCCGGGCATCTCCTGCTCGGCGGTGGGTGTGCCGTAGCCGCCTGCTTCTTCCTCGACGACGCGGTGCTGGTCTTCAGACATGTGCTTCCTCCTGGTTAGCGGCGGCCGGCGGTCAGCCTGGCAGAATTTCCCTGCTCTTCCACCGTACCCGAAAATCGTCAGTAAGCTTAGTACCAGAGCGAAATCTCAGGTGAGGAGCAGCGATGGCGCGCGCCGATGAGTCCCGGGAGGCCGGGCGGAGTGAGACCTTTGACGAGAAGATGGACCGCAACTGGGGCGAGCTGCTGCAGGAACTCCGGGTGCTGCAGACGGGCGTGCAGATCCTGGCCGGCTTCCTGCTGACGCTGCCGTTCCAGAGCCGCTTCGAGAAGCTGGACGGCTTCGAGATCGGGCTTTACCTCTGCAACGTGGTCCTCGCTGCGCTCACCACGGCCCTGATTCTCTTGCCGGTCAGCGCTCATCGCCGGCTGTTCCGGCAGGGCCTGAAGGAGGTTCTGGTCTCCAGCGCGGACCGGATCGCGAAGACCGCCCTGGCCGCCGTCGCCCTTCTCAGCGTAGGGACGTCGGCTTTGGTTTTCGACGTCACGATCGGGCGGACCGCCGGGATCGTGGCCGGCGCGGCGCTCCTGGCGGTCCTGCTGGTGCTGCTGGTCCTGGTGCCGGACCGGCTTCGGCGGAAGGCCCCGGGGCGCAGCACCGTGAATGGCCCTGACCACTAGCCGGCGGGGTGCTCCCTCCGCTCGGCGTCGCCCTCCCGGGCCGACGCGTCCGACGCGCGCTGGTCCGAGGCCGGCTGGTCCGACTCGGCCGGATGGTAGGTCTCGTCGAACGGCATCTCGTTGAGATCCAGCAGCTCGTTATCCTCCTGTCCCGCCACGAGTTCGTGGGCCTCTTCGACCGTGTCAACGCTCGGCATCGAGCCCATCAGCGGTCGGCCGGCCGTTTCCTTGATGAAGTAGACGGCGACCGCACCCACCGCCGACGTGGCCATGAGGTAGTAGGCGGGCATCATCTCGTTGTTCGTGCCGGCGATGAGGGAGGCGATGATGAACGGCGCTGTGCCGCCGAAGATGGCGACGGCGAAGTTGTACGCAATGCCCATGGCGCCGTAGCGGCTTTCCGTCGGGAAGAGCGCCGGGAGCGTGGAGGCGAGGTTGGCCACGTAGAAGGTCAGCGGGAAGGCGATCAACGCCAGCCCCAGCAGCGTGGACCAGATGGCGCCGATACCGATCAGCAGGAAGGCCGGAAGGGCCAGGACCACGGTGCCCAGCGAGCCGATCCACAGCACCGGACGGCGGCCGATCCGGTCCGAAAGCTTGCCCGTCAGCGGGATCGCGGCGGACATCAGGACCAGAATCGGGATGGTGAGCAGGGTGCCGTGGAGCTCGTCGTAGCCCTTGTTCGAGGTCAGGTACGTGGGCATGTAGGAGGTGAGCGCGTAACCCACGGTGTTGGCGGCGGCCACGAGGATCATCGCCAGCAGGATTCCGCGCCAGTGCGAGGCGAAGATGGCTACCGGGCCCTTGGCGTCCGCGGATTCGCCTTCCGCCCCGCCGGTCTGCGCGTCGAGGCTGGCTTGGAACGCCGGGGATTCCTCGATCTTCATCCGGAAGTAGATGGCGATCAGCCCCAGCGGGCCGGCGATCAGGAACGGGAGCCGCCAGCCCCAGGCCTGCATGGTGTCCTCGCCGAGGGTGACCTGCAGCAGCGTGACCAGTGCGGCGCCGATGGCGAAGCCCATGTAGCTGCCCAGGTCCAGGAAGCTGGCGAAGAAACCGCGCCGGGCGTCCGGGGCGTGCTCGCTGACGAACGTGGTGGCGCCGGCGTATTCGCCGCCGGTGGAGAAGCCCTGGATCAGCTTGGTGGCGACCAGCAGCACGGCAGCCCAGATTCCGAGGGTGGCGTACCCGGGTAGCAGGCCCACCACGAAGGTGGACGCGGCCATGATGATCAGTGTCATGGCCAGCACCCGCTGTCGGCCGATCTTGTCGCCGAGCCAGCCGAAGAACACTCCGCCGAGCGGCCGGGCCACGAAGGTGGCGCCGAACGTACCCAGCAGGAACAGATTTTGGACGGTCTTGTCCGCCTCGGGCAGGAAGACCGGGCCCATGGTGGTGATCAGGTAGCCGAACACGCCGACGTCGTACCATTCCATGGTGTTGCCGACGATGGTTCCGCCGAGGGCCTTGCGCATCACGCGCCGGTCCACGACATTGATGTGTTCGACCTCGAGCCGCCGTTCCCGGAGCTTGGGGCGGCGGGCGGTGCTGCGCTTCATGGACATGCGGATCTCCTGTCACGGCCACCGGTATGCGCGTGGCCCTGGCAGGGGGTCACGGCCCCCAATGAAGCAATCTTATTCAGCGGGGAGCCGCTAAACCAGAGTCTTCACCGCCACTTAGGCGCCCTCGAGCACCTGGCTGGTGGTCCAGGCGAGGTACTTGGCCGCCTTCGCCTGCGCCTCCTCGGGCGAAGGGGCCGTGTCCACAAGCTGCGCCGCCGCAACCACGCCGCGCCGTTCCAGGTCTTCCGGGGTGACCAGGATCCGGCCGGCGACCATGATCACCGGGATGCCGAGGGCGTGCGCGGCGTCGGCCAGCGCCACGGGGGCCTTGCCGGTCAGCGACTGCTCGTCGAGGGACCCCTCCCCCGTGATCACCAGGTCCGCGCCGCGCAGCTTGTCGGCGAGGCCGGTGAGGCCCGCCACGAGCTGGAAACCGCTTTCCAGCGCCGCGTTGCTGAAGGCCAGGAACGACGCCGGGAAGCCGCCGGCCGCGCCGGCGCCGGGGACGTTGACGTCCCGGCCGGTGGACTGCCGGAGCACGGAGGCCCAGTTCCGCAGGCCAGCGTCGAGCCGTTCGACGGCGTCCTCGTCAGCGCCCTTCTGCGGACCGAAGACGTGCGCGGCGCCGTCGGAGCCGTAGAGCGGGTTCTGCACGTCGACGGCGATGCGCAGCGTCACGGCCGACAGTCGGGGGTCCAGTCCGCGGACGTCGACGGCCACGACGTCAGCCAGCGAGCCGCCGCCGAGGGGCACCACGTTGCCGTTGGCATCCAGCGGCTTGAGGCCCAGGGCGCGCAGGGCGCCGCTCCCGGCGTCGGTCATCGCGGACCCGCCCACGCCGAGGATGATCTCGGTGGCGCCGGCGTCGAGGGCGGCGGCGATCAACTGCCCGGAGCCGTAGCTGTGGGCACGCAGGGCGTTTTCCGGCGCGGGTTCCATGCGGGCGAGCCCGGAGGCCTGGGCGGTCTCGATGACGGCGGTGGCCCCGCCAAAGGCGTCCATCCTGAGCGCCCAGGCCGCGCCGATCGGCGCCAGGATGGGCCCGACGACGGCGTTCAGCCGCTCCTCGTAGCCCGCGGCAACTGCGGCCTCCAGCGTCCCCTCGCCGCCGTCGGCGACGGGCAGCTGCAGCACGGAGGCCTCGGGGTAGACCCGGAGGGCCCCCTCGGCCATGGCGGCGGCGGCTTCGGCCGCGGTGAGGCTGCCTTTGAACTTGTCCGGGGCAATCAGGATGCGCATGGGTCCATCCTGCCAGCCGGGGCAGACAGCCAGGGACGTGCTGTCAGTCCCGCCACTGGCCGCGGTCTTGGAGCACAGCCTTGAGCAGGTCCGCCCTGTCCGTCACAATGCCGTCGACTCCGAGGTCCAGGAGCCGGTGCATCTCCGCCTCCTCATTGATGGTCCAGACGTGGACATGCAGGCCATGTAGGTGGGCGCGCCGGACGAAGCCCGCCGTCACCACGGGAACCGCCCCGAACCGGACCGGGACCTGCAGGGCGTGGACCCCGCGCAGTGCCCGCGCCGTCACGCGGCGCATCACCGGCGCCGGGAGCAGCGGACCCAGCAGCACGAAGAGGGCGTTGGAGGCCATGCCGGCGGAGCTGGCGGCGGGACGGCTCAGGCGGCGCAGCACCGCCCGGCGGCGGCGGTCGGAGAAACTGGCCACCAGCACCCGGTCGTGCAGCCCGTGCCGTTCGATCGCGGCGGCGAGGGTTTCAACCGAGTTCCAGTCCTTGACGTCCAGGTTGAGGCGGGCGTCGGGGAATTCGGTGACCAGTTCGGCGAGTTCCGGGATGGGTTCGGTGCCGGCGATCCGGGCCCGGGCCACCGTCTCGGCGGAGAGTTCGGACACCCGCCCGGCCCCGTCGGTGACCCGGTCCAGGGTCTCGTCGTGGAAGAGGAGCAGCACGCCGTCGGCGGTGGTGTGGACGTCGGTTTCCAGGTACCGGTAGCCGAGGCCGACGGCGGCGCGGAACGCGGCCATCGAGTTTTCCGCACCTTCCGGCGAGAACCCGCGGTGGGCGATGGCCACGGGAGTGGCTGGGCTGCCGCCGTGGGCGAGGAAGGGGTGCTCTGCGCTCATCCGGTCAGCGTACCGGAGCCGCGGTCCTAGCCGTGGGGCAGGATTTCGACGCCGTCGCTGCAGTGCAGCAGGGTGCGTCCGCCGCCGTCGAGGTCCACCCAGACGGTGGTGTGGTCCACGGTGAGCGCGTCCACGAATCCGGCCGCCTCGTAGCCCGGGGACAGCCGCACCCGGACCCGGTCGCCCTGGCGCAGGCTCTGCCAGTGGGCGTCCGGGGTGACGCGCCGCAGCGGCTGGTCGTCAATGTGTCGCTTCACGTTCCTGGCCATGATTGCCCGCCCTCAGTCATCCGATCCGTTCAGTGATTTGAGCGTAGGAGGCCAAGGTGAACGGCAGTTGGCCGCCAGCTGGGAATCACATGTCCGCGGCGCGGGCGGCGCGACGGCATACGGGCGGCGCGACGGCGGGGCGGGCGGCGCGACGGCGGGGCGGGCGGCGCGACGGCGGGTCAGCGCGGCGCGGCGGGTCAGCGCGGCGCAGCGGGTCAGGACAGAAGGCGGAGGGTCAGGGCTGGCGGACGCCGAGGTCGGCGAGCCGGGCCTCCAGGATCTGGGCCACGCCGTCGTCGTCGAAGTGCGGGGCCGTGTGCGCGGCGGCGCGGATGGCGTCGGGGTGGCCGCTGGCCATGGCGTAGCCGTGGCCGGCCCAGCGCAGCATCTCGATGTCGTTCGGCATGTCCCCGAAGGCCACCACGTCCTCGGCGCCGAGGCCCAGGGCGCGGGCATATTCGGCCAGGGTCACGGCCTTGTTGACGCCCGGGAGGGAGAGCTCCAGGAGGGCCATGTTGGGGGCGGAGTGGGTGGCGGCGGCCAGGTGGGCGACGGCGGGCGAGACGTCCGCGAGGAACTCGTCCGCGGTGCCTTCCCGGATGATCGCCATCAGCTTCACGACGGAATCGCCGGGGCGGAGCGTCTCGTGCAGCGGGGCCGGGGTGACCTCGTCGAGCAGGCCGGCCGAGTTGCCGCCCAGGAAGTGCGGTTCCAGGTGGAAGCCGTCGAGGGTTTCGGCGGCGAACAGCGCGTCCGGCCGGATGCCCTGGATGATCCGCCGGGCCTCGAAGACTGATTCGAGGGCCAAGGAGCGGGAGGAGATGACCCGGTCGGATTCCAGGTCCCAGACCACGGCCCCGTTGGAGCAGATCACGGTTCCGGTGTGGCCCAGCTGGTCCCGGAGGGGGTGCAGCCAGCGCGGCGGCCGGCCGGTGACGAACACCAGCTCAACGCCGGCGTCGCGGCAGGCGTGGAAGGCGCGGACGGTCCGTTCGCTGATCCTGCCGTCGTGTCCCAGGATCGTTCCGTCGATATCGCTCGCTACCAGCCGCATGCTGCCAGTCTACGTCGGCGCCCCGGGCGGTTGTCCGGGGCGCCGACGCTTCAGTGCTGTTCGGAAAGTCTCAGTGCTGTTCGTAGATGCCGGTCAGCCGGGCCCGTCCGATGCTGTGGCTGAAGAGGTTGAAGCCGAGGAAGGCGGGGCTGCCGTCCGCGTCGACGTCGAGGTGCTCGACGTCGACGGCGTGCACCACCACGAGATAGCGGTGGGGGCCGTGGCCCTTGGGCGGCGCTGCCCCCACGAAGCCAGCGAATCCGGCGTCGTTCTTCAGCTGCAGGGCACCCTCCGGCAGGTGCGCGCCGTCCTTTGAGCCCGCGCCGGCCGGCAGCGAGGTGACATCCGCGGGGATGTTCAGGACGGCCCAGTGCCAGAAGCCGCTGGCCGTCGGCGCGTCCGGGTCGTAAACGGTGACGGCGTAGCTCTTGGTGCCTTCCGGGGCGCCGCTCCAGCTCAACTGCGGGGATTCGTCCTCGCCGCCGGCGCCCATGAGCCCGCTGCGCTGCGGCGGCGGGAGGGTTTCCCCGTCGGCGAAGGAATCACTGCGGAGGTCGAAGGCGGGAACGTCCGGGAGCGGGGCGTACGGGTCGTGGGAGGTCATGGCTGCCTTTCAGGTCTAACGCGGAGGTCGGGAGCTTACGGGGCCGTGCTGGTGTTCACGCTACCAAGTTCCATTGCGGAGAGTTCCGCGCGGCCGGGCGGATTGGCGCCGGCCCGGGAGACGGTGACGGCGGCGGCCGCCGCGGCGTGCACCAGGAGCTCGCGCAGGCTGCCGGCGGAAAGGGAGCGCAGCTCGCCGCGGTTCTGCGCACCGTCCAAGCCGCGGTCCACGATGCCGGACAGCAGCGCCGCCATGAAGGAGTCCCCCGCCCCCACGGTGTCCGCCACCTTGACCCGCGGCGCCGGGGCCTGCGCTTCGCCGTCGGCGTTGACGCCCCAGGGGCCGTCCGCGCCGCGGGTGACCACCACCAGCGCGGGGCCCTCGGAGCCGCCCAGGGTGAGCCAGCGCCGGGCCGAATCCAGCGGATCCACGCCGGGGTAGAGCCATTCGAGGTCCTCGTCCGAGGCCTTGACGACGTCGGCGAGGGCGACGAACTTTTCGGCCTGGTGCCGGGCGTAGTCGGCGTCGGTGATGATGCTGGGTCGGCAGTTCGGGTCGAAACCGATCGTGGCGGAGGGATGGGCGCGTTCGACGGCGGCGAATACGGCGGCGGCGCCGGGCGCCAGCATGGTGGCGATGGAGCCGGTGTGCAGCAGGGTGGTGGCCTGCAGCATGCGCGGCAGCCGCTCGGTCAGGTCGGGCAGCTGCCAGGCGAGGTCGAAGGTGTAGCTGGCCGCCCCGGCGTCGTCGATCAGTGCCGTCGCCACCGAGGTGGGCAGGTCATCGGGGCCGAGGGGCAGCAGCACGGAGCCGGATTTCAGGTGCGCCGCCACCGCGTCGCCGTACTCGTCCCGGCCGTAGCGGCCGATGAACTGGACCGGGTGGTCCAGCCGGGCCAAACCGATGGCGACGTTCAAGGGGCTGCCGCCGACGTGGGCCTGGGTGCCGGAGGACCGCTGGACGACATCTACCAAGGCCTCGCCAATGACTGTGAGCATGGTCATACTCTGCCAGAGAATCCTGCACGGCGCCGCTCCCGGACCACTTTCTAGTGATACCCCCAGGGGTATATTATTGAGGCATGTCGACTCCCGCCCCCAGCCATGCCGCGCGCCGCGATGCCGTCGGTTCCGCCGTCATCCTTGGCCTGCGCAGCAACCTCCCGCAGTTCCTGCTGCTGGTGGCGGTCAACGCCCTGGTGGGAGGAACCCTGGGCCAGGAACGCACCGTGCTGCCGCTGCTGGCCGGCGACGTGTTCCACCTTGACTCCTACAGCTCCGCCCTGACGTACATTCTGGCCTTCGGGCTGGCCAAGGCGGCCACCAACTACGCCGCCGGAACACTGTCGGACCGGTTCGGGCGCAAGCCGGTGCTGGTGGCCGGCTGGCTGATCGCCCTCCCGGTGCCGCTGCTGCTGATCTTCGGGTCCAGCTGGGCCTGGATCGTTGCCGCCAACGTCGTGTTGGGCCTGAGCCAGGGCCTGACCTGGTCCACCACCGTGGTGATGAAAATGGATCTGGTGGGACCGCACCGCCGGGGCCTGGCCATGGGCTTCAACGAGGCGGCAGGCTACCTGGGTGTCGCCGGCACCGCACTCTTCACCGGCTATCTCGCGGCGACCTACGGCCTGCGGCCGGCCCCGTTCCTGCTGGGCGCCGCATTCATTGCCGTGGGTCTGGGCCTGTCCATCCTCACCGTCCGCGAAACGCACCACCACGCCAAGGCCGAGGCGGCATCACGCTCCGGTTCCGTGGCGGAGACCCAGCCGGGTGCGGCGGCGGGTCCGGCTGCGGGCGCTGCTTCGGGCGGACTCAGCAGCCGCGAGGTCTTCACGCTCACCAGCTTCCGGGACCGCTCCCTGTCCGCGGTGAGCCAGGCCGGGATGGTGAACAACCTCAACGATGGCCTCGCCTGGGGACTGTTTCCGGTGCTGTTCACCAGCGCAGGCCTGCCGCTGGAGCAGGTGGGGATCCTGGCCGCCGTGTACCCGGCGGTCTGGGGCGCGGTGCAGCTGGTCACCGGGGCGGCGTCCGACCGCTTCGGCCGGAAGTGGCTGATCGCCGGCGGGATGGGCGTGCAGGCGGCGGGCCTGGTGATGGTCGCGGCGGGCCACGGGTTCGGCGTCTGGCTGGCCGCCGCCGTGCTGATGGGCGTCGGGACGGCCATGGTCTACCCCACGCTGCTGGCAGCGATCGGCGACGTCGCCCATCCGGGCTGGCGGGCACGGTCCGTGGGCGTCTACCGGCTCTGGCGCGACGGCGGCTTCGCCGTGGGCGCACTGTTGTCCGGCATCCTGGCCGACGCCTACGGGATTCCGTCGACGATCATGGTGGTGGCCGCCCTCACCGCGGCGTCCGGCGTGGTGGTAGCCCTGCGGATGCGCGGCACGGACCACCGGCGCTAAACGACCGCAAGGCGGGGCCGACGTCGCGCCCCGCCCCGGCCGCCGTCGTCGTTAGGAACCCGCCGCCGTCGTCAGGAACCCGCAGCGTCCCGCTGGTAGACGTCCGGAATACCGTCCTGGTCCGAATCCCGGCGCTCCTCTTCCTCCGCGATCCGGTACTGCCGGTTCCGGGTGGTGAGCACCGCGCTGGCGAGCAGGGCCGCGATGAAGGAGGCCGCCAGGATGCCAACCTTCGCGTGGTCGTCGTGGGGGCTGCCCTGGCCGAAGCTCAGCTCTGCCACCAGCAGCGAGACGGTGAACCCGATGCCGGCGAGGATGGACACCCCGGTGATATCGATCCAGCGCAGCGAGCCGTCCAGCCGCGCGCGGGTCAGTTTGGTCAGCAGCCACGTGGTCGCCAGAATGCCGATCGGCTTCCCGAGGACCAGCGCCACGATGATGCCCAGAGCCACCGGATCCGACAGCGCCGAGCCCAGGCCCTCCCAGCCGCCGACCGCCACCCCGGCGGAGAAGAACGCGAAGACCGGCACGGCCACGCCGGCCGAGATGGGCCGGAAGCGGTGCTCGAAAATCTCCGAGAGGCCGGGCCCGGCCTCGGGTCCGCCGCTGGCCTGCGAACGGATCACCGGGATGGCAAAGCCCAACAGCACGCCGGCCACCGTGGCATGGATTCCGGAGGCGTGGACCAGGGCCCAGGTGATGACACCCAGGGGCAGCAGGATCAGCCAGGCGGCGGGAGCCTTCAGGCCGAAGAATCGCCGGTACCGGTGGGCCAGGAACGTGTAGAGGCCCAGCGGCACGAGCGCCAGCAGCAGGGGCAGCACATGCAATTCCCCGGAATAGAACACCGCGATGATGGTGATGGCGATCAGGTCGTCCACCACCGCAAGGGTGAGCAGGAAGATCCGCAGGGCACTGGGCAGGTGCGAGCCGATGATCGCCAGGACGGCAACGGCGAACGCGATGTCCGTTGCGGTGGGAATGGCCCAGCCCCGGAGCGTCTCGGCGTTGCCCAGGTTCACCAGCACGTACAGCACCGCCGGTACCAGGACGCCGCCCGCCGCGGCCGCCACCGGGACGATCGATTTGCTCAATTGCCGGAGGTCGCCGGCAATGAATTCGCGCTTGAGTTCGAGCCCCACCAGGAAAAAGAAGATCGCCAGCAGGCCGTCCGCTGCCCAGGCGCCGAGGCTCAGGTTCAGATGCCAGGGTTCGTAGCCGATGGTCAGGTCGCGGAGCGCGAAGTAGCTCCCCGACGCCGGGGAGTTCGCCCAGATCAGGGCGACGACGGCGGCGGCCACCAGCAGCGCGCCGCCGACGGTTTCCTTGCGAAGGATTTCGCCGATGCGCAGTGATTCGGCGTAGCTGCCGCGGCTGAACAGGGCGGGACGGGAGGCGGGCTGCTCTGGACCCGACGTCTTCTGGCCCGGCGTCTTCGGTCCCGGCGGCTGCGGGGAAGGGGTCGTGGGTGTCTGGCTCATCTGGGAAGTCCTCACGGTGGGGTCGGCGAAATCATGCCGACCAGACTTCCCGGCGCACCTGACTCCAGTCTAGGCGATGGGCACGGCTCACCGATGGCCGGTCCTGTCGCCGGCTCAGGCGAGCAGCTGCTGGACCAGTTCCCGCGACTTCCGGTAGGCCGGCGCCTTCGTATCGATGAGGGCGAAGTGGTCGCCGGGGACCTTGACCAGCTGAACCGCGGCTCCGGCGGCCCGGCCGGCGGCGGCATACGTCTCGGACTGGCTGATCGGGACGGTGTCGTCCTCCGTGGTGTGGATCGCAACGACGGGTACGTCCAGGGGCAGCGCGGTCATGGGGTCCGCATACTTATGCCGTTTGGGGTATCTGTCCGAGGAGCCGCCCAGGAAGTTGCTGACGGCCCCGTTGCTGAGGTCCAGCCTGTCCGCCTCGGCCAGGTTCAGCAGACCGGACTGGCTCACGACGCCCGTCAGGTGCACCGCCGCGCCGTCGTCGTTACGCTGCAGTTGCCGGTCCGCGTCCGGAAGTCCCAGCGCGCCCAGCCGGCTCCGCCCAGCGGCCCAGACGGCCAGATGGCCGCCCGCCGAGTGGCCCAGCGCTACCACGCGGTCCAGGCCCAGGCCGTGCTCGCCGGCGGCATCCCGGAGCTTGTCGATGCCGTTCAGGACGTCCGCGAAGGTCTGCGGCCAGCCGCCGCCATTGCCGGCCCGGCGGTACTCGAGGTTCCAGGCGGCCATGCCGTGGCTCGCGAGGTCCTTGGCCAGCGGCTCGCCCAGTTCGGCCCCGTACTGCGAACGCCAGTAGCCGCCGTGAATGACCACCGCCACGCCCCTGGTTTCGGTGCCGCCGGGCAGGAACAACTCGGCCCACTGGCTGGGGTCGTCCCCGTAGTGATACTTCTGCCGCTTCACGGTGTCCTCCGGGGGGCCGGGTGAGCATGCCACGGCGGCGGCCCCCAGAGCCGCCGTAGCCGCGGCACCGAGCAACACCCGACGCCGCAGATCAGCCATGCCCAGAGCCTACCGTGGGCCCTGGTCCGGGCGGCGGAGGCCCGGGCGGACGTCCACGGGGAACCGGAGGGCGGCGGGGCCCGGGCACGCTGTCGGTGCCGCACCGTATGCTGGGGCGCATGGCAAGCAACTGGGACCGTCTGGACCCCGCACTGCGCGAATCGGTGCAGGAAAACGTGGAGCTCTACGAGCGGGTCCGCCCTGCCCTGAAACTCGTGACCCGGGACGTACTGCTGACGCTGCGGACCATGCTGAAGGGCACCGAGGTGACCCCGCTGTTCGTCACCGGGCGGACCAAGACGGTGGAATCCTTCCGCGAGAAGATCTCCCGGGTAGAGGAATCGGTGGAACCCGGGGCGCCGCCGGTGCTGAAGTTCCCGGACCCGTTCCGGACGCTCAATGACATGGTGGGAATCCGGGTGATCACCAAGCTTCCGGCGGAGAACGCCGTCGTGGCCAACCTGATCAAGCGGCAGCGTCAGCTCTTCGATTGCCGCGGTGACCGGGAAAAGGACATCGGCTCGATCGAGTCGGGGACCTACGGGTACTCCAGCCGGCACCTGATCCTGCGCAGCATCCAGAATGAGGCGGTCAAGGAGTACCAGCAGGTTTTCAACCCGGAGGCCCAGCCCAACGGCAGCTATTTCTTCGAATGCCAGATCCGGACGGTCTTCGCCCACGCCTGGAGCGAGATCGAGCACGACATCCGTTTCAAGGCCGAGGACCCGCGCGCCTGGACCCCGCAGTTCGACCGGCAGTTCACCGCGACCGCCGCGATGCTCGAGACGGTGGAAAGCGCGTTCGCCGACCTGCACGAACGCTACGAGGAGGTCCGCGGCTACTGGGACATGGAGGGCGAGGGAGCCGCGCAGCTGACGCCGAACCGGATCCGCGACGTCTGGCGGACCCTGCTGCCGCACGTTGACCGGAAGGTCGACGACGACTGGGGCTGGGCCGCGGAACTGATGGCGGCCCACGGGCTGAACCAGACCGTGGAGCTCGCGGGGCTGCTGAGCGCTGCCCGCATCACCGAGGTCCGCAAGGCCCTGGACCACCGCTACTCGCCCGGGCCGGACCGGCTGCTCGATGACCTGCTGCTCTGGGAGTACGGGCACGCCCACATCGACCTCACGGCCGAGCCCGCCGATACCGTGCCGCACCCCCGCCGGGACAGCCTGCTGCGCCGCCTGAAGCAGATCGAGCGTTACCGGCTCACCAAGGGGTAGGACACAGCGGAGCTAGAGCGCCGTGGGCTCCAGCCTCTCCTCGAGGACGCCGGCCTCGGGTGTTCCGGGCCGCTCGAGCCGCACCCGGTAGGCCGCCTTGCCGGGGACTTCGGTGACCACGTCGGCGAGGTCGGTGCCGCGGTAGACCAGGCCCACGCCGTCGTCGGTGCAGTGCGTCTCCCCCAGCGTGCCGTCGGCCACCAGCCGGTGCACCGTGGGACGGCGCGCGGCCTCGGTGTCGTAGTGGACGCCATTGTCGTACGGCAACAGTGCCAGCCCGTTGTCCACGGCCCGGAGTTCCGGGCCGAACGAGTCGGTGGTGCCTCCCTTGAACCAGCAGATGGAGCCGGCGGAGACCCCGGCGAGGACGACGCCGGCCTCCCAGACGCGGCGGAAGATGCCGTCCAGGCCGTGTGCGCGCCAGACCGCCAGGAGATTGACCACCGAGCCGCCGTTGACCCAAACGACGTCCTGGCCTAGCAGGTACTCCTCGATGTTCCCGACGTTCGGCATGGTGAACAGGTTCAGGTGGCTGAGGTCGAACTTGGCTACCCTGCCGGCCTCGCTGAGTTCGTGGTTGAACCAGCGCTGGTCGCCGCTGGCCGTGCCGACATGGCTGATCCGCGGCGCCCGCCCGGAGACCCCCGACAGTTCGACGGCGTGATGCACCAGTTTGTTGAACTCGAAACGGGTCCGGGTGCCGGGGCGCAGGCCGCCGGACGTGGCGAGGATGGTGGGACTGTCGGCGGTCATGGGTGCGGGTTCCTCCGGCGGTATCAGGGGCGGTGTGCTTCGAGACTAGCCGTCATCGGCGCGCCAGCGGCTACCTTTGGAGGCAGGCGGCAGGCTACCTCCCGCCCCGACAGCCGAAAGAAGGTCTGGATGGACAGCGACGCCGGTGCATGGTTCCTCAGCGGCCCGGAGCGGGGAAACCCCGCCAGCGAGGTCCAGGACGGCCGGAACGGAGGTCCCGCCTGGTCGGAGGGGAACCTGGTCCGGCCCCTGGTGCACGGGGCCACCTACTTCGCCCGCCTGCACGAGGAACTGTCCTCCCTGACCGCCGGCGACCGCGTCTGGTTCACGGACTGGCGCGGCGACGCCAACGAGCGCCTGGTGCCCGACGGCCCCACCATCGGCGACCTGCTGGCATCCCTGGCGCGCTCCGGCGTCGAGGTCCGCGGCCTGGTGTGGCGCTCCCACGGTGAGCGCATCTCCGCCCCGATCAGCGGCCGCTCCAACGAGCGGTTGGGCCGCGAGATTAACGACGCCGGCGGCGAGGTCCTGCTCGACCAGCGCGTGCGGATGTTTGGCTCCCACCACCAGAAACTGGTGGTGATCCGCCGCCGGGATGATCCGGCCCGGGACGTGGCGTTCGTCGGCGGCCTGGACCTGTCGCACAGCCGCAGGGACGATGCCGGCCACGCCGGGGATCCGCAGGCCGTGGAGATGGACCCGCGCTATGGTGACCGCCCGCCGTGGCATGACGCCGCCCTGGAGCTGCGCGGTCCCGTCGTGGCGGACGTGTTGGCCGTCTTCGCCGAACGCTGGAACGACCCCCACCCCCTGGACCGCAAGACCCCCTACCGGATGCTGCTGCAGCGCCTGGCCCGGATGCCGCGGCATCCCGAACCGCTTCCGGAGACGGCGCCGCCGCCCCCGCCGGCGGGTGGCCACGCGGTCCAGTTGCTGCGCACCTACGGGGTGAAGCGGCCGCCCTTCCCGTTCGCGTCCGACGGCGAACGCAGCATCGCCCGTGCCTACGCGAAGGCGTTCGGCCGCGCGAGGTCGCTGATCTACATCGAGGACCAGTATCTGTGGTCCCCCGAGGTGGCGGACGGGATCGCCCAGGCCCTGGAACGCAATCCCGACCTTCGGGTGATCGCCGTCGTGCCGCGCTATCCGGACTCGGACGGCAGCCTGGGCGGGCCGCCCCGCCGGCTTGGCCAGCTGAAGGCCCTGCACCGGCTGCACCGGGCCGCACCGGACCGGGTGTCCGTGTTCGACCTGGAAAACGCCGACGGAACCCCGGTGTACGTCCACGCCAAGGTCTGCATCATCGACGACACCTGGTTCACCTGCGGTTCGGATAACTTCAACCTCCGGTCCTGGACCACGGACAGCGAACTGACCTGCGCCGTTGTGGCCCCGGCCCTGGCCCGGGAGCTCCGGCACGAACTCTGGGCCGAGCACCTGGGCCTGGACCCGGCCGACCCCCGGATGGACGACGCCGATTCCTGGTCCGGCCTCTGGGAGGGGACGGCGGCCGCGCTGCAGAACTGGCACGACGGAGGCCGCCCGGGGCACCGCCCCGCGGGCCAGGTACGCCGCCACTCCGTCGAGACCGTGACCCGGCTGCAGCGGCTCTGGGCCGAACCGCTCTACCGTCTCGTCGTTGACCCGGACGGCAGGCCGCGGCGGCTGCGGGGAACCACTCAGTTCTAGAAGGAGGATCCTGACCACCGGCGGCCGCACGGGCTGACCCACCTGACCTGCGGATCCATGCCAGACGCATCATCGGCGCGCCGCTTGGCAAAAGATCGCAAGCACCCTTACTATTTCCTCTGAAGCGGCCCCCGGGCCGGGACTCACCAAGAACCATCCATATCTTCACCCAAAGAGTCATCAAGGAGTCATCATGTTGCTTTGGATCGCGATCATCCTGGCCGTTCTCTGGCTGCTCGGCCTGCTCGGCAGCATCGGCGGCGGGTTCATCCACCTGCTGCTCGTCGTCGCCGTCATCGTCCTGATCTTCCACTTCGTCCGTGGACGATCCTCGCGCGTCTAAGTACCGCGTAACCCGGCAATGGCGGGGGTGCTGACCTGGTCGGCTCCCCCGCCATTGCCATGTCCGGGCTAGCCTAGATCCGGTGGCCACCCGGGCCGCCGCCGGCCCTCAGGCCGGGGAAGGGAGTCCCGTGAAGAAGATCCTGTCCCGCGAACCCGGCTGGCGTCGGGAGGGGCAGATGCCCGACTACCGGTTCTCCCTGGCCAACGAACGTACCTTCCTGGCCTGGATCCGCACCGCGATGGCCATCCTCGCGGGGGCCATCGCCATCGACCAGCTCACGCCGCAGATCGCACCCCAGCCCGTGCGGGTGGTGCTGTGCCTGGTGCTCTCGGTCATTGGCGCCCTGCTGGCCATCGAGGCCTACCGCCGCTGGGCCCTGCAGGAACAAGCCATGCGGAACAACCGCGAACTCCCACATGCCTGGCTGCTGGTGGCGATGACCGGAGTCATCGCCGCGGCCGCCGTCGTCTTCGCAGTCCTGATTCTGCTGGGCCGATGAGCGCCGCGGCCGACGGCGGAACGGTCCCGGGCCGGGACCCCGGCCTTCAACCGGAGCGGACCTCTCTGGCCTGGCGGCGGACCCTGCTGGCGCTCTTGGTGGCGGACTTCTTCATCTGGCGCTCCTGGCTCACTCACCTTGGGTTGGAACACGGCCAGGAACACTCCCCCGGACAGGGCGGACCCGGCGGCTACGCGCTGGGCCTGGGGATCGCCGCCGCGGCCGCCGCGGCGGCAACGGTGCTGATCGCGGGCTGCGTCATTGTCCGGGCCCGGGTCCTGCGGCGCGGCACCGACGCCCCGTCCGCCGCCCTGCTCCGCACGGCCGCCGGTGCGGTCCTCCTGCTCGCCGCGGCGGTGGCCGCCAGCATCGTCCTCTCCCGCTGACCCACGCAAGGATCGACTCAGGGCGACGCCGCCGCTGTCATTGACCTCCGGCAGGGGCTTTACGCGATGCCGGTGGTGCCGAGCAGCAGGCCCACGGCGTAGGTGAACGCCATGGCCAGCGCACCGCCGATCACCAGGCGCAGGGTGGCCTTCCGCTTGGAGCTGCCGCCGATCCTGGCGCTGATGGTGCCCGTGATGGCCAGTGCAATGACGACGGCGACGAAGGTCAGCGGGATGCGCACCTCCGCGGGGGTCAGGATGATGGTCAGGAACGGCAGGATCGCGCCAACGGTGAAGGCGATGGCCGAGGCCATGGCGGCGTGCCAGGCGCTGACCACCTCGTGCTCGTCGATCTTCAGCTCGGCCTCAAGGTGCGCACCCAGCACGTCATGGTCGGTCAATTCCCGTGCCACCGTCTGGGCCGTAGCCGCCGAGAGTCCCTTCGCCTGGTAGATCGCAGCGAGCTCCGCCAGTTCGCCCTCGGGATCCTCCGCCAATTCGCGGCGCTCCTTCTCGATCAAGGCTCGCTGGCTGTCGCTCTGGCTGCTGACGGAGACATATTCCCCAAGAGCCATAGATACCGCGCCACCAACGACGGCGGCCGTGCCGGCCACCAGGATGGGGGTGACATCGTTCGTTACACCTGCCACGCCCACCACGGTCGCGGCGACGGAAACAATGCCGTCATTCGCGCCGAGGACGCCGGCCCGCAACCAGTTCAGCCTGGCGGCAATGCTCTCGTCGTGCGGTTCGTTGGCGTGCAGCGTGGCGTCAGTCATGGCCTTAGTAAAACACCCGGCGGCATGCCGCGCCACGATGATCCGCGGGCGGGCGGGATGGGACGCACGTCGTCGGACCCGCCGGAGGCCCGCCCGAAACCCGCCGGAAGCCCCCGAACGCCCGCACAGAGGGCCCCTCCGGCTCTGGCGCGGCCCCCGCCCCGTGCCTAGAGTGGCCCCCAAACGCTCAAAAGACGGTCCAACGAAGGGACATCGATGTCATTTCAGGCCTACCTTGACTCCATCGAGGCTAAAACCGGACTCACCCCCAGGGAGTTCCTCAACGCCGCCCACCAGCGGGGCCTGACGGGCACCTCCGTGAAGGCCGGGGAGATCCTCGACTGGCTCAAGGCCGACTACGGACTGGGCCGCGGCCACGGGATGGCCCTGGTGCATGTGTTCAAGCATGGCCCCGGAATCAGCGCCAAGCACGTCGGCACCACGGGCGCGCACAGCGACGCCACCGACACCCTCTGGCTCGACGGCAAGGACTCGAAGCCCGGGACGTAGGCCCTGAACCTAGGCCCGGGGCACGCCGTCGGGGATCAGTGCCCGGCGCCGAGCTTCCCGCCGAGCCGTTCCCGCATCCGGACGCTGGCGTCGTTGAGACCCACGATCTTCACGTCCTTGCCGTGGTGGCGATACTTCTCCGTGATCGCATCCAGCGCCGCCACCGTGGAGGCGTCCCAGAGGTGGGACGCGTGCAGGTCGATCACCACGAACTCCGGGTCCAGCGCATAGTCGAACTGCGTATAGAGCTCGTTCGAGGAGGCGAAGAACAGCTCACCGGTCACCGTGTAGGTGGCGGTGTCATGGCCACCCGCGGTGGAAACCGTGCGTTCCACGGTCACGAAGTGCGCCACGCGGCGGGCGAACAGCACCATGGCGACGAGCACCCCGACGCCGACGCCGACTGCCAGGTTGTGGGTGGCGACGGTGCCGATGACCGTGGCCACCATGACCGCGGTCTCGCTCTTGGGCATCATCTTCAGGGTGCGGGGCCGGATGCTGTGCCAGTCGAAGGTGGCCACCGACACGAAGATCATCACCGCCACCAGTGCCGCCATCGGGATCAGGGACACGATGCCGCCCAGCACCGCCACCAGGATCAGCAGGAAGACGCCGGCCAGGAAGGTGGAGATCCGGGTGCGGGCGCCGGAGGCCTTGACGTTGATCATGGTCTGGCCGATCATCGCGCAACCACCCATGCCGCCGAAGAAGCCGGTCACGATGTTGGCCACGCCCTGGCCCCAGGCCTCGCGGGACTTGGGCGAACGGGTGTCGGTAATGTCGTCGACCAGCTTGGCCGTCATCAGCGACTCCAGCAGCCCCACGAAGGCCATGGCCAGGGCGAACGGGAAGATAATCTGCAGCGTCTCGACAGTGAAGGGGATGGACGGGATCAGCAGGGACGGCAGCGAATCCGGCAGTGCACCCTTGTCCCCCACGGTCGGGACGGCGACGGCGGCCAGCACGGTGATGAGCGTCAGCACCACGATCGCCACCAGCGGGGCGGGGACGGCGGTGGTCAGCTTCGGCAGCCCGAAGACGATCACGAGGCCGAGGGCCGCCAGCGGGTACACCAGCCAGGGGACGCCGAGGAGTTCCGGGACCTGGGACATGAAGATCAGGATGGCCAGGGCGTTGACGAAGCCCACCATGACCGAGCGCGGGATGAACCGCATCAGCTTCGCCACACCGGACAGCCCCAGGATGATCTGGAAAATGCCGGCGAGGATGACCGCCGCGATGAGGTAGTCCACGCCGTGGGACGCGACCAGCGGTGCCATCACCAGGGCCACGGCCCCGGTGGCGGCGGAGATCATGGCGGGACGGCCGCCCACAATCGAAATGGTGACGGCCATGGTGAAGGAGGCGAAGAGGCCGATCCGCGGATCGACGCCGACGATGATAGAGAACGCAATCGCCTCCGGGATCAGCGCGAGGGCAACGACGAGGCCGCCGAGGACCTCGGTCTTCAGCCGCCGCGGGGAGGCCAAGGTGGCCCGGACGGACTGACGTTTTTCGGGCGTTGGGGCGGGTGCGGGCACGGCGGTTGTCACGGCCACTGCTGGCTCCGTTTCTGATGGGGCGCCGGGGCGCCACGGATCCCGGGACCTGCCCGGGTCTGGCGAATGCTTGAATGCGTCGATTACGGGCGCCTCACTGCGCCTGAGAAGAGCGGGACGGCTTGGCCATCACACCGCGTTACCACCAACTCTACCCTAACGTGATGGTAGAGTTGAACGTCGAACGGACGGAGACCTTCATGACGGCCAACAGCACCACCATGCACATCGGCGAACTGGCGGAACGCACGGGCCTGTCCCTGCGCACCATCCGGCACTACGACGACGTCGGCCTGCTGCCCGCGTCCGCCCGCACCGATGGCGGCTTCCGCGTCTATTCGGAGGCCGACGCCGAACGGCTGATGGTGATCAAGCAGATGAAACCGCTCGGATTTTCCCTGGAGGAAATGGCCGAGATCCTGGCCCTGCTCGGCGCGGACACCCCCGCCGCCACCACCCCCCTCGCCGCATTTCTGGAGCGCGCCGAAATCCAGCGCGCCAAGATGGCCCGCAACCTCGCCCAGGCGGACGAGTTCATCGCCATGCTGGGCCGCAGGACCGCCTAGCCCCGCCTGACACACTCCCCGCCCCCCCGGTCACAAAGTGGCCCCGCGGGCGCGCCGAATGGCACCATTCTTGGATGCTTGAGGCAACTAAATCTTCAGACTCCCGCGCCGACGCGGACACCCCGGCCAATCCCGCCCTCGCCGCCGAGGCCCGGATCGCCCGCATCGCCGTTACGGTCTTCCCGCTCCTGGTGGTGGTGGCCGGCGTCGTGGGCTTCCTGGCACCGGGCGCCTTCAAGCCGCTCGCACCGAGCGTCCCGTATCTGCTCGGCATCATCATGTTCTGCATGGGGCTGACCCTCACTCCGCCGGATTTTGCCTCCGTGGCGAAGCGGCCGTGGGCCGTGGTGCTGGGCATCGTGGCGCACTACGTCATCATGCCGGGGGCCGGCTGGCTGATCGCTCAGGCGCTGCACCTCGAGCCGGAACTCGCCGTCGGCGTCATCCTGGTGGGCTGCGCGCCGTCGGGCACCGCCTCGAACGTGATGGCCTTCCTGGCCAAGGGCGACGTCGCCCTTTCGGTTGCCGTCGCCTCCGTCTCGACGCTGATCGCCCCGGTTGTCACTCCCCTGCTGGTGCTGTTCCTGGCCGGTTCCTACCTGCAGATCGACGCCGCCGGAATGGTGCTGGACATCGTCAAGACCGTGCTGCTGCCCGTGGTCGCGGGCCTGCTGGCGCGACTGTTCCTCAAGCGCGCGGTGGCCAAGGTCCTCCCGGCCCTGCCGTGGGCCTCGGCAGTGGTGATCTCCCTGATCGTGGCGATCGTGGTGGCCGGCAGCGCAAGCAAGATCGTCGCCGCCGGCGGCATCGTCTTCCTCGCCGTGGTGCTGCACAACGGCTTCGGCCTCGGCCTTGGCTACCTCGCCGGCAAGCTGGGCCGCCTGGACGACAAGGCCCGCCGCGCCCTGGCGTTCGAGGTGGGCATGCAGAACTCCGGCCTGGCGGCGACGCTGGCCACCGCGCACTTTAGCGCCCTGGCAGCCCTGCCCTCGGCCGTGTTCTCGCTCTGGCACAACGTCTCGGGGGCCATCGTGGCCGCCTGGCTGGCGCGCCGTCCGCTGCGCGACGCCTAGACGAGGCGGAGGGTGGTTACGGAAGATTGACCCTCGTGACGCGATGAGACGGGCGGGTGCGCGGTTCGCGCCGACGCCGCCTAGCCTCAATGGAAGGCAGCG
This sequence comes from Arthrobacter sp. YD4, assembly GCF_030410515.1. Classification (GTDB taxonomy): domain Bacteria; phylum Actinomycetota; class Actinomycetes; order Actinomycetales; family Micrococcaceae; genus Arthrobacter. The sequence continues at coordinate 598,119 of NZ_JAUHHD010000002.1, forward strand.
CAAGCGGGAGCCGCGCGGTACCTTGGCGGGCAACTGAAACCCTCGCCCGCTAGCCGGCACCTGTAGTTTCGTGCTTTGCTGCGGACAATCAGTCACCAGAGAGGAGGCCGCCGCCATGGACGAGCAGTACACCACCGAGCGTGACGGATTCGGCAGGCTCCTGGCGGACAGGCAGGTCTGGCGGCAGGCGACGACCATACCGGCCGCAGGCGAACTCACCGCACGCTGGCTGGAAGGGGCCAGCCAGTACCAGCCCGGAACTTTCAGCCCGGGCATCGACGCCGAGACGGAGGCGATCGCCCCGAAGCTCGCGGCCCTGAACCGGAGCGGCCTTTTCACGAAGGAATCGCAGCCCGGACTCCGGGAGCGCGGCCTGGCCCAGCGGGCCTACGTCACGGGATTCTGCCTGCCCGAGTCGGCCGGTGCGCTCCTGGACCTCTCCGCCCGCACCGAGCTGGTCACCGTGGGGCACGCGCCGGGCGAAACCAGCCGGGCATCGATTCCCGTCACCCTGCTGGACGCGGAGATTGTGACCGTGCTGGGCTCGAGCGAGGGCCCTGTCGAGGCGGAACAGCTCACCGACTGGTCGAGAGAGACCAACGAATCTCTGGCCCTGGTGCTGGCAGAGTCCTGGTACGTGGAGATCTTCGACCCCGTGTGGGGCCGGAACGATCTGCTCTTCGACGCCGTCCTGGGGGCGTTGGCGGCCGGCTAAAGGTGACGGCGCGGCAGTGGCTCAGCCGATCCGCGCCGCCTCGTCCAGGGTCCGTGCCTCGAAGTGCTCCAGCATGGGGCGGATTGCGGCCAGCCCGTGGGTGAAGGTTTCCGAGGCGCGCCACTGCTCGATCTGCTCCAGGGATTCCCAGGCGCCGGTGCTGATGAAGCGCTGGCGGACGTCCTCGTCGTGCATCAGCACGGCCTGGGCGCCGGGATAGTCCTCCTGCGTCTTCCTGGCCAGGTCCCGCCAGGCCTGGACGAAGTCGTTCTCGCGGCCGGGATGCACCAGCCAGATCCCCAGGCTGTAGACAGACATGGTCCGACTCCGTTCTCGATGTGGGGCTGATTCCCCCAGCATCGGACTGGACCGGAGGCGCCGGTAGGGCCGGACTGCCCGCCGGCCGCTACCCGATCAGGGCCAGGACTGCACCGGCGCTGACGGTGCCGCCGGCGTCCGCACGGACGTCGGTGAGGGTCCCGTCCCGGTGCGCGGAGACCTGGGTTTCCATCTTCATCGCCTCGAGGACCACCACGGCATCGCCGGCGGCGACCTCGGTCCCGGGCTCCACCAGCCACTTCACCACGGTGCCGGCCATGTCGGCGCGGAGTTCGGCCGGGTCGGCATCCCCACGGCCGGCGGAGTCGGCGACGTCGTCGCGGGCACTCACGCCGGGCGCAGCGGCGACGCCGTTCCCGCTGCGCATCCACCCGTCCAGCAGCTCCCCGGGGAGCCCGACGGCGAGGCGCTTGCCGTCCACCTCAACGGTGATGGTGCGGCGCGCGCCCTCGGGTGCGGCCGGGCTGTAGTTGGGGTCGGCCGGGATCCGGTCCGCGAAGTCCGTCTCTATCCAGCGGGTATGGACCTTCAGGGCGTCGGGGGCGGTGAAATCCTCGGCGTCGAGGACGGCTCGGTGGAAGGGCAGCACGGTGGCGACGCCGGTGATCTCCAGTTCGGCGAGGGCACGGCGGGCACGGCGGATGGCCTGCTGCCGGTCCGCGCCGGTGACGATCAGCTTGGCCAGGAGCGAGTCGAACTGCGGTGCCACGATCGAGCCGGCGCGCACCCCGGAATCGAGCCGGATGCCCTGGCCGGTAGGGCCGTTGAAACCGGTGACGGTACCGGGAGAGGGCAGGAACCCACGGCCCACATCCTCGGCGTTGAGCCGGAATTCGAAGGCGTGGCCGCGGGGTGCCGGGTCGCCGTCGAGGCCCAGCGGCTCTCCGGCGGCGATCCGGAACTGCTCCTGCACCAAGTCCACGCCGGTGGTTTCCTCGGTGACCGGGTGCTCCACCTGCAGGCGGGTGTTGACCTCAAGGAAGGCCACGGTCCCGTCGGCCGCGACGAGGAACTCCACGGTCCCGGCCCCGGTGTAGCGGGCCTCCCGGCAGACGGCCTTGGCGGCGTCGTAGATCTGCCGGGTCTGTTCATCGGTCAAGAACGGTGCCGGGGCCTCCTCGACCAGCTTCTGGTGGCGTCGCTGCAGTGAGCAGTCGCGCGTGCCGACGACGGCCACGTTTCCGTGCGTGTCGGCGAGGATCTGGGCCTCGACGTGGCGGGGCCGGTCCAGGTACCGCTCTACGAAGCACTCGCCGCGACCGAAGGCGGCGACGGCCTCGCGGACGGCGGAATCGAAGGCCTCCTCGACCTCGTCGAGGGAGCGGACCACCTTCAGGCCGCGGCCGCCGCCGCCAAAGGCCGCCTTGATGGCCATGGGCAGGCCGTGCTCCTCGGCGAAGGCGCGGGCCTCCGCCGCTGAGCCGACCGGGCCGTCGCTGCCTGCCACCAACGGGGCTCCGGCCCGGACCGCCGTCTCGCGGGCGGTGATCTTGTTGCCCAGCAGCAGGATGGCCTCCGGCGACGGCCCGATCCAGGTCAGCCCGGCGTCCAGGACGGCCCGGGCGAAGTCTGCATTTTCGGAGAGGAAGCCGTAGCCGGGGTGCACGGCGTCGGCGCCGGACGAGGCGGCCGCGGCGAGCAGCTTGGGGATGCTGAGGTAGGTCTCAGCCGGCGAGTTGCCGCCGAGCGCGTAGGCCTCATCGGCTGCGGAGACGTGGAGGGCGTCGGCGTCGACGTCGGCGTACACGGCCACGGAGGCGAGCCCCGCGTCGTCGCAGGCCCGGGCTATCCGGACGGCAATCTCTCCTCGGTTGGCGATCAGGACCTTGCGCATCAGGAACTCACTTCTGTGTCGGAGACTGTTGGGTTGTCGCTGGCGCTGTCCCTGTCGGCCCAGCGGAAGCGGATGATTCCGCCGATCGGGACCTGCCCGGCCCGGTCAAGGTGCTCGTCGACGACGACGGCGATCACCGGATACCCGCCGGTGACGGGGTGGTCGGCCAGGAAGAGTACGGGCAGGCCCTCGGGCGGGACCTGAAGCGCACCGGAGACGGTCCCCTCGCTGGCCAGTTCCCCGTCCCGGGTGCGGCGCAGCGGCGTACCGTCCAGCCGCATGCCCACGCGGTTGGACTGCGGCTTCACGGTCCACTCCTGGGCGGTGAGGGCGTCCAGGGCGGCCTGGTCGAACCAATCCGAGCGGGGTCCGGGGACGACGTCGAGCACGGTCACGCCCTCATCGGGGAAGTCGGGCTGGATCTCGGGGTGGCCCACCACGCCCGACTCTGCGCTGCCGCCGGCGGCCAGGGCCTGCCCGGCGGCCAGGGGGGCGGGCCCGAGGCCGGCGAGCGTGTCGGTGGAGCGGCTGCCCAGCACCGGCGGGACGTCGACGCCGCCGCGCAGGGCCAGGTAGCTGCGGAACCCGCTGGCGGGGGCGCCGAGGGTCAGGGTCTCGCCGTCGAGCAGCGCGAACGGGGTGGCCATGGGCACGGTCCGGTCGGGCGCCGCGCCGTCGTCACCGGCCGTGATGGTCAGCCCGGCTGGGGCACCGGTGACGGCGAGGACCTGGTCGCCCACGGCGCGGACCTGCAATCCCCCGGCCACCGTCTCGATCACGGCGGCGGACGCCGCGTTCCCCACCAGGCGGTTGGCCCGGCGGAGCGAGGCTCGGTCCAGGGCCCCGGCCGCGGATACGCCCAGGCCGGCGTGGCCGGTGCGGCCCAGATCCTGGATCAGGCTCTGCAGCCCGGGCGAAATGATGCGAAGTCCGGAGGAGGCTTCCTGCGCCGGTGCGTCTGCGGCCGGCGCGGATTCGGGGGTGATGTCCAGGCTTTCCCGGACCGCGCGGAACTGGATCCGCTGGCCGGGGGCTGCGAGGGCGGGCTGGTCCCGGCTGAGGTCCCACATCCGGGCGGTGGTGTGTCCGATCAGCTGCCAGCCGCCCGGTGAACGGCGCGGGTAGACGGCGGAGTAGGTGCCGGCCAGGGCGACGGCCCCGGCGGGGACGGCGGTGCGGGGCGAGCTGCGGCGCGGCACCTCCAAGACGCTGTCTTCGCCCAGCAGGTAACCGAAGCCCGGGGCGAACCCGGCGAAGGCCACGGTCCAAAGCTGGCCGGTGTGGGCGGCGACGACGCCGTCGGGGCCCAGCCCGGTCAGCCGGGCCACCTCGGCGAGGTCTTCGCCGTCGTACACGGTGTCGATGACCACCAGGCCGCCGTCGCGCTGGACCGGGGCGGTGAGGTCGAGTTCCGGGAGGGTGGCGGCGATGCGGCGCGCGGAGGCCGGGGAGTCGGCGGTGACCAGGACCGTCCGCGCGGCGGCCAGCACGTCCACCTGGCCGGGCAGCGGGTGTTCCTGGAGCAGCGCCTGGAGGGCCAGCACGTCTTCGGTGCCGGCGAGTTCGGCGAGGACCGCGCGCGTCCCGGCCGGGCGGACGCCGGCCACCCGGCCCGTTCCGGCCTGCAGTGCCTCCCCCGTTGTCTGGGTCATCACGGGCCTAGACAAACGGGGCGGTGCCGATGCCGGCGTCGTTGAGGGCGGCACGGACGGCAGCCGACATGGCCACGGCGCCGGGTGAATCGCCGTGGACGCAGATGCTTTCGGCGCGGATCTTCAGGATTGAGCCGTCGATCGCGCGGACGGCGGAGTCCGTGGCCATCCGGAGGACGTGTTCGGTGACCTCGGCGGGGTCGTGCAGGACGGCGTCCCGGCGGGTGCGCGACACCAGGGTTCCGTCGGGGTTGTAGGCGCGGTCGGCGAAGGCCTCGGTGACGGCCCGGAGACCGGCGGCCTCGGCCAGGCGCAGGACCTCGGAGCCGGGCAGCCCCAGGATGGGCAGGCCCGGGTCTACCGACTTCACGGCGTCGACGACGGCCTTCGCCTGGGCGGTGTGCGAGACGATCGCGTTGTAGAGGCCGCCGTGGGGCTTGACATAGGTGACCTTGCCGCCTTCCGCGGCGGCGAGGGCCTGCAGCGCGCCGATCTGGTAGACGACGTCGTCCGCGAGTTCGCCCGGGTCGATGTCCACGAAGCGGCGGCCGAAGCCGGCAAGGTCGCGGTAGCCGACGTGCGCGCCGATGGTGACCCCGGCGACGACGGCGTCCCGGCAGGTCTGGCGGATCACGCTGGGGTCGCCGGCGTGGAAGCCGCAGGCGACGTTGGCGCTGGAGACGGAGCGGAACATGGCGGCGTCGTCGCCGAGGCTCCAGCGCCCGTAAGATTCGCCGACGTCGCTGTTCAGGTCAATGGTGTTCAGCCCGGTGGTGGCCATGTGTGATCCTCGTCTCAAGGTTGCTTCCTACCTAGGATGCACCATGAATGAGGATTGTTCAACAATTTTCTATGCGGGTTAGCGCTTTCCCTTTTTGCGGGAGCCCTTGCCCCGGCCCTTGTCCGGGTTCGGGGCGTAGCGCTGGGCAACCTTGGGCTGCTTCACGGCCGGTCCGCGGCGGTCCGGCTTGGGCGCCCGCTTGGGCTTCTCCTGCTGGGCAGAGGGCTGCCGGGAACTGGCGGCGGTGCGTCCTCGGACAATCCCGATGAACTCCTCGATCACCTCGTCCGTGGACTCGCTGGGCCAAGCCAGGGCGATCTGCGTGACGGGAGCTCCGGTGAGACGCCGGGCGACGGTGTCCTTGACGCTGAAGTGCCGCGCCACGGACATCGGCAGGATCACCAGCCCGGCGCCGGAGGCTACCACCTGCAGGGCGGGTTCGGCACCGCCGAGGTCGGCCACGTCCAGGAACGTCTCGGCGGACAGGTCCTCCAGTGCCACCTCCTCGAAGAGGGAGATTTCGTGGCCCTTGGGCGCCACCACCACGGGCTGTTCCTCGTAGAGCGGGATGACACTAAGGCCCTCTCGGTCCACCGGCAGGCGGACGAAGCTCAGGTCCGCGGAGCCGTCGCGCAGGACGGCGAGCTGGGCGGCGTCGTCGGTCATAAAGGAGCCCAGCGGCACGTCCGGCATCCGCTCCTCCCAGCGGCGGATCCATTTGCCGGGCGTCACCCCGGCCACGTAGGCGAAGCGCAGCTCCCGGGGCTGGGGCGCGGACTCGTCATGGGGCTGGGTGGTTTCTTCTGCTGCGGGCACAGCTTCACAGTACCGCCCGGGCCTCCGGCGCGCGGGGGCGGCACCGGGGTCTATCCCGGCGTCGCTCCCGGGAGTGGGTGCATTGGTGCCCCGCGGGCACGCCGACCGATACCCTTTAACCATGACCTCTGCAAACTCCCAGTCCATGAAGCCGGCCACCGTTGCCAAGAAACTTGGCATCTACCTGCCCGCCACGCCCCAGGAGTTCCAGGATTCGGTCATTACCCGTGAGGAATTCGCCGAGCTCCAGGCCAATCCGCCGGAGTGGCTGGCCGAACTGCGCCGCAACGGCCCGCACCCGCGTCCCGTGGTCGCGCAGAAGCTCAACGTCTCGATCAGCGGCCTGGCCCGCGGCGGCGTCGAGGAAGCGCTGACGACGGCGGAAATCACCGCGCTGCTGCAGGCTCCCCCGGCCTGGCTGGTGTCCGAGCGTGCCACCCACGCCGCCGTCCGCGCCGAGGCCCAGCGGGTCAAGGACGAGGCGGCGAAGAAGGCCGCCAAGAAGGCCCGCACCGAGTAGGACCTCCGCCGGAGGAGACAGCCCGTCTCAGTCCTGGTGCAGCTGGACGTAGTTCCCGCAGCCGTCATCGAGGATGGCCGTGGTGCCGCCGGGACCGTCGGAGGGCTCGGTCAGGAACATGACGCCCTTGGCCGTGAGCCGCTCGTACTCCGCCCGCACATCCGGCACCCCGAACACGATCGCGGGCAGCCCGGCGTCGTGCACGGCGTTCATGTAGGAGGCGCCGATCGGGTTGTCGCTGGGTTCCAGCAGAAGCCCCACCGTGGCCGCACCCTGGGGGTCCTTGATGATGTAGAGATTGTGCTCCGGCATGGCCATCATGGTCTCGAAGCCGAGAATGCCGGTGTAGAACTCGTGGGCCGCGGCCGGGTCCTTGACATGGATACTGCACATTTTCAGTCGCATGGGCCCTAGGCTACGCGGCGGCCGCCGCCCTGGGAACGGGTGCAAGCGGCCCCGCCCGGGACTTTGCGCCATTGACGGCCCGGCCCGGATGACCTGCAATGGAAGGAGCGGAACGCACCCGCCCGGGGGTTCCGCGGGAGGTGCGCGATGCCGTTTCCTGCAATCTTTGCCGTGACGGGGCTGTGGCAGTTGCTGGCCCTGACGCTGGTGGTGGCCGTGGGCGCCGCCGGGTCCGCCGCTCTGGCCCGCAAGCACCACGCCGACCCCGCGCCCCTCCCCGACTCCGTCTTCTGGGACGTCTTCGCCGGTGTGGCCGTGGTGGCGCCCGCGGTCCTGCTGGGCGCCCTCGCCTCGCCCGCGGCGGGTCTGATGCTCGCCGCCGTCGCCATAGCTTCGGCGGTGGCCAGCTTCCGCTGGACCCCGGCGTTCCTGTGCCGGCAGCGGATGAGGCAGGACGGCAGGCGGGCGACGGCTGAGTACGCGGCAGCCGCGGCCCGGCACGGAGAGGTGCTGGCCCGCTGGCAGCGCTACGAGCTGGATCCGGCCCTCTGCATCGACTACCCGCAGCTCAGCGACGCCCGGCACCCGGAGACCTCTGCCCTGTTCAAGGCCATGCGGCGGGCAGAACTGCTGCGGCCCGTTGCGGGTCGCGGCGGGAGCGCAGGTCCCGGCGGGCCTACCCGGGCGGACGGACCCAGTTACAGCGACGCCGTGGCGCGGCTGGAAACCGCCCTGGCCGAGGCCGAGCGTTCCGCCGGTGCACTCGGCCAGCCACGGCTTTCACCAGGGAGTGCGCAATGACAGACATCACCATCATCGGCAGCGGCAATATGGCCCGGGCCATCGGGCTGAGAGCGGCAGCGGCCGGGGAATCCATCCAGATCCTGGACCGCAGCCCGGACAACGCGGCCCGGCTGGCGGCGGAGCTCGGCGGGGACACCACGTCCGGCAGCCTGGGCGACGTCACCGAGGGCGACATCGTTGTCCTGGCGCTGTACTTCGAGCCGGCCAAGGAGGTGGCGGCGCACTACGGGGACACCCTCAGCGGCAAGACCGTGGTGGAGATCAGCAACCCGGTGAACATGGAGACCGGGGACTCGCTTCTGGTGGAGCCCGGCACCTCGGCGGCGGAGGAGGTGGCCCGGCTGCTGCCCGGCGCCCGGGTGGTGAAGGCCTTCAACACAACCTTTGCCGGGCCCCTGGCGGAGGGGTCGGTAGGCGGCCGGCAACTGGACGTGTTCATCGCCTCCGACTCGGAGCAGGCCCGCAACGAGGTGGCATCCTTTGCCGCCAAGGCAGGCCTCCGGCCACTGCAGGTCGGCGCTCTCCGGCACGCCCGCGAGCTGGAGGGGATCCAACTGCTGATGATCGGGCTGCAGATGAATCCGGCCTACGAATCCTTCAACTGGCAGACGGCGCTAAACGTCATCGACTAAGAGGCAAGAGACGCAAACGACGGCGGGCGGCCCGATCATCAGACCGGACCGCCCGCCGTCGCGGTTCGGGGCCGTAAGGGCTACAGCTCGACGGTGCCGCTCTCGCCCACGCTCATCCGGCTGTTGGTGACCTTGGACTTGACCCACTGCAGCACGGTGGCCGCGGTGCCGCCTGGGCTGGTCCAGTACTCGGCGGAGTCCGAGTCGACCCGGAGCAGGACCACGCCGGGGGTTCCCGGACCGTCCGGGAACCAGGCCTCGACGGCCTGGTTCCAGCGGTCGCGGATCGCCTGGCGGTCGGTGACGATCTCCGCGGTCCCGGCCACGGAGACCCACTCGGTGCCCTTGCCGAAGGAGACGTTCACGGCGGGGTTGGCCTTGACGTGGGCCACCTGGGAGGTGTCCTGCGACGTGAAGAACCACATGTCGCCGTCGTTCTCCACGTCCTGGACCGCCAGCGGACGGCTGACCAGGGCGTTCTTTTCGTTGATGGTGGTGAACATTCCGATCCGGGAATGGTTGATGATGTCCGTCACCTTGCTGATGTCCTGCGCGTCCGACATGTGCTCACCTCGTCTTGAGAAGTCCGGAGGGAAGTCCTCCTGCCGCCAGCCTATTGATAAGGGTGCTTAGTTTTCAAGCTGCCGTCCGCGGGAGAGCACCTGGCCACGGAAGAACTCCGGCCGCAGCCTGGCCATCACCAGCATCAGGACCACGCCCAGCAGGATCACGCCCATTCCCAGGATGAACACCAGGCCCAGGCCGCCGATCGAGGAGCCGGAGCCGTACTCGGGGTCCATCGAGTCGTAGGCGGTCTTGACGAACATGACCAGCAGGATCACGCCGCCCAGCAGGGGTGCCAGGAACTTGAAGAAGAACGAGTGCGCGCCGCGGAACGCCTGGGCGCGGAAGAACCAGACGCAGGCCAGGGCGGTGATGCCGTAGTAGAAGCAGATCATCATGCCCAGCGCGGTGATGGTGTCCCAGAGGGCGTTCTCGGACAGGGTGCGGGTGATGACGTAGAACCCGGCGGCCGCGGCCGCGGAGGCGATCGTGGCGAAGCTCGGGGACTTGTAGCTGGGGCTGATGGTGCCGAACTTTGCCGGCAGCGCCCGGTAGTGGCCCATCGAGAGCAGCGTGCGGGCCGGCGAGACGAAGGTGGACTGCAGGGAGGCCGCGGAGCTGCTGAGGATGGCCAGGGACATCAGGATCGCGAAGGGTCCCATGACCGGTCCGGCGAGGACCGCGAAGATGCTGCCCTGGTTCTCGGGGTTGCCGGCACCCAGGCCTTCCTCGCCGACGCCGGCGAACGCCAGGGTGGCCAGTGCGACCGTCATGTAGATGATCACGATCACCAGGACGGTGACGGTGGCGGCGCGGCCCGGCGTCTTCTCCGGGTTGCGGGTTTCCTCGTTCATGGTCAGGGTGACGTCCCAGCCCCAGTAGATGAAGATCGAGAGAGAGACGCCGGCGGCGAAGGCGGAGAAAGATTCGACGGCGAACGGGTTGAACCAGTCCGGGGCGATCGCGGTGGCGTCGAAGGCGGTGCCGTTGGCCACGTGGCTGAAGGCCGCGATGGCGAACCAGCCCAGGACCAGCAGCTGGAAGCCCACCAGGACGTACTGCACGGTCTTGGTGGTTTCCATGCCGCGGTAGGAGATCCAGCAGGCCAGGGCGATGAAGACCAGGGTGGTGGCGATGTTCAACGGCAGCACCTTGGTCAGGTCGCCCAGTTCGGGGTTGTTGAAGATCTGGGCGAGCATCAGGTAGAAGAAGTCGACGGCGACGGCGGCCAGGTTGGAGAGCACGATGATGGTGGCCGCGATCAGGCCCCAGCCGCCCATCCAGCCGATCCACGGTCCGAACGCCCGGGAGGCCCAGGTGAAGGAGGTGCCGGCGTCGGGCATGGCGTTGTTCAGCTCGCGGTAGCCCAGGGCCACCAGCAGCATGGGGATGAAGCCGACCAGGAAGATCGCCGGCAGGTGGACGCCCACCTCGGAGACGGTGGGGCCGAGCGCGGCGGTGAGGGTGTAGGCGGGGGCGATGCAGGAAACGCCGATGACCACGGCCCCGATCAGGCCTACCGAGCCGGCCTTCAGGCCCTTCTCGCTCAGACCGTGCTGCTGCACGGTGCCGGCGGCGCCGGACGTCGCGTGTTTGATGCTCATGCTTGTGCCTCTCGGGATGGGTCATTCGACGTTGAATGGGACGGACTCTTGAGCTCGTAGTCGCTGGGGACCACGATCATGGGAACCGGCAGGGCGCGCAGGATCCGGTTGGCGGTGCTGCCGAGGAAGATGGAGCGGTGCCGGGCCAGCCGGCTGGAGCCGATCAGCAGGATTTCGCCGTCCTCCCAGTCGAGCCGGTCCACGGCCTCCTCGACGCTGCGGCCCTGGGCCACGACGACGTCGGAGGGGTGGGCGGCCGCTGCGGGCCCGCCGTCGGCGCCGGGGCTGCCGGCCTCCCCCGCAGTGCCGGTGGAGGGGAGGGCGGCGGCGAGGTGGCGGGCGGCGTACGCTCGGGCGGTTTCCGCGGCCTCGGCCGAGTCGCCCTCGTCGAGGGTGAGCAGGGAGACGACCCGCAGCGGGACGTGCCGGTTGGTGGCCATCGACACCGCGTAGTCCAGCAGCTCCTCGGCGCCGGGCCGGTCGCCCAGCCCGCAGCTGACCCGGGTCAGCGCTTCGCGCCGGTGGTAACCGTGCGGTGCGAGGGCCACCGGCACGGTGGCGGCGTGCAGCAGGGCACCGGCCACTGAGCCCACGGTGAACCGTTTGAACAGCCCGTTGCTGGTGGCTCCGATGACCAGCATGTCCGCCCCGAACTCCTCGCAGGCATCGATCAGGGTCTGGGCGTCGGATTCGCCGCTGCGGATGTGCGCCGAGGCGGCCACGTCCGCGGGGATCAGCCGCAGCCCCTCGTCGAGCCATTCCTGCGCCTGCTGGTGCAGGTAGTTGTCGTAGCCGGCGGCGGGAGCGTGCGCGGCGTTGAACGGCGCGGCCTCCGGAATGGCGACGACGAGGTCCAGGGCGGCCCCGCGGCCACGGGCCAGGGAGACGGCCAGGTTGACGGCGTCGCGGCCTCTGGCGTTCGCGGAATATCCCACTACATATCGCATACTGACCGACCTCTCTGGTTGGGTGCTGGACTGGGTCACAAGCCGGGTCACAAGCTGGGTCACGGGGTGGCGCGCCGGGTCAGCGGCCGGCCGGGAGCCGGTCGGCGGCGGCGACGATGCGGGCGGCCACCTGGCGGCCCATCCGGATGGCGCCGTCGACGTGCTGGTATCCCTCGGCCGCGAGGTCGGAGGAGGCCCAGTAGATGGGACCGACGGGGGCGTGCTGGTCCTTGCCGTAGCGGTGCAGGCCGCCCAGGTCGTAGCTGGCGGCATAGGCTCCGCGGGTCCACTCCTCCGAGCCCCAGTCGGATTCGTAGTAAACCTCCGGTTCCAGCGCCTTCGGGCCCAGGAACCCGGCGATCGATTCGAGGATGGCGCGGCGGCGGTCCTCGGCGCTGAGTTCGAACATGGCGTCCGCCTTTTCATCCGAGACGAAGCCCACCAGGGTGCCGCGCGGGTCCTCGTGGTTGGTGTTGTCGTAGACCTCCTGGACCAGGGCGTCGGCGCCGAAGCAGGTGCCGGAAAGGCCCTCCTCGCGCCAGAACGGCGAGCTGTAGACGGCGTGGACCTTGATGACCAGGCCCAGGGACTGGTGCTGGTGCATCTGGTGCTGGCGGCGCGGCAGCGGCGGGTCGTAGGAGACGCGGGAGTAAAGGTTCGGCGGGACGGCCATGATGACGTAGCGCGCGGTGACGGTGGCACGGTCGGAGACCACGGTGGCGGTGTCCTCCGCCCAGGTGATGCTGCGCACCGGGCTGGAGAGGACGACGTCGTCGCCCAGTTCCGCGGCCTGGAGCACGGAGACCTGCTGCATGCCGCCCACCACGCGCTTGTCCAGGATGAAGTCCTCGTCGGTGAGGTGGGTGAAGGAGCCGGCCGACGCTGCCATCAGCACGGCCTGCAGGGCGGAGAACGCGTGTGCCGGCTTGGTGAGCATGCCGCCGGCGATGAAGAGGCCGATGTTGTTGCAGGCTTCCTCGTCGGTGGAGTTCTGGCGGAGCCAGTGGTGGAAGGAGATGGTGTCCAGCTCGCGGGCCTTGGGGTGGGCCCACGGCTCGGTGGGGCCGATCTCGGCGGCGAGGGTGTCCAGCAGGTCGGTCAGCTTGGCCATCTCGGCCGCCGTCGTCTCGCTGACCGGGAAGGTTTCCCCGGTGTAGAGGGTGCGCTTGCCGTCGGCTCCGAGGTAGACGGCCTGGCCGTCGCGGTAGCGGTCGTAGGTTTCGAGCCCGAGTTCGTCCAGCAGTTCCAGGAGGGCGGTCTGGTCCGGGGAGACCCACTGGCCGCCGATTTCCAGCATGGCGCCGTCGATGGTGTTGGTCCAGGTCCGGCCGCCCACGCGGTCGCGGGCCTCCAGCACGGCCACGTTCAGCCCGGCCTTCCGCAGTTCGCGGGCCGCGGTCAGGCCCGCGGGGCCGGCTCCTACGATGGCGACGTCGCGGTCAAATTCCAGCATGATGTCCTCTCCGGGGTCCGCTGAGTGATGCGAACCACTAAATGAATGCCATTCATTTAGTGACGACTATAACGCCGGAGGGGCGCGGAGGGAAGACCCCGGCGCAAGGTTGCCGTCGGTGGAATAATCCAGAGGACACCCGCCGGGAGCTTCCCGGATCCGCAGGAAGAGAAGGGCAGGGCATGCCGGCAGCCAGCAACGCCACCACGGAACCGCACCGCCCGGCGGTCTCGCGCCGCCGCGTCGGCCGCCCCGCCGCCGCGGTCCTGGACCAGGACGGCATCACCGCCGCGGCCCTGCAACTGGTGCGCAAGAGTGGCTACGACGGGTTCACCATGGCCGCCCTGGCGAAAACGCTCAACGTGGCGCCGTCGGCCCTGTACAACCACGTGGCCTCCAAGCGCGAGGTGCTGGTGCTGGTGCAGGACCACCTGACCTCGTTCGTCGATGTCTCGGCGTTCGAGACCCTGCCCTGGGAGCAGGCCGTGCGGGAATGGGCCTGGAGCTACCGGGACGTGTTCTCCCGGCACACCCCGCTGATTCCGGTCATTGCCGTGCTGCCGGTGGCGGACGCGCCGAAGACCCTGGCCATGTACGAGGCGGTCAGCGCCGGTTTCCGCCGCGCGGGCTTCCCGCAGGACCGGATCGTCGCGGCCATCGTGGCACTGGAGTCCTTTATCTTCGGTTCGGCCTACGACGTCACGGCGCCGGCGGACATTTTCGACGCCGGCAGCCTCGCCGCGTCGACGCCGAACTTCACCGCCGCCGTCGCCAGCCTGGGCACGGAAGGCTACGCCAACCAGGCGGACACCGCCTTCAGCCTGGGTCTGGAGGCGCTGATCGCGGGCTTCGGCGCCCTGAGATCCTAGGCGCAGCCTTCCGGGCGGGCTACTTGGCGTCCAAGAACACCGGGTTGGTCAGCGCCGCCATGGGACCGAGCTGGAGCGTGGTGCCCATCGCCGTTCCGTTGCTGGCCGTCCCGTCGGGCAGCGGGTGCCGGACCTCCACCCGGATGTAGGCCGCGAGCTGCGGCGTCGTCAGCCAGGTGCAGGTGCCCGTCCCGGAGGCGGGGAGGGTGAACTGCTGGGTCTGGCCCTCGTCGGTGATGAACCGGACCACGCCGTTGGCGACGCCGGAGACCTTGGCCGTGACGGTGACCCGCGCGTCCGGGGCCGCTGCGAGCCGCTCCCCGACTCCGGCGGCGCGGCCGCCGACGGCGACGCTGAAGTCAACGGTGATGTCCGCGGACTCGGCGATCCAGCTGCGCCCGGTGCGGATGCCTTCCAGCACGCCGTCCCGGGACAGCGCCTTCGCGTAGACCACATTGTGCGGGAAGCCGATGACCTGCGGTGCGCTGTGGGCGTCGCTGTTGCCCATGGCGGGCAGCCAGCGGCCGCCGGTCCGGGCCGACTGGGCCAGCATCGAGTCCCAGGTGTTGATGGCGTACTCGTCATCGGCGGTCCACGGGCCGGTCCAGACCTCGACGGCGTCGGCGTCGTCGTAGCCAAACTTCCAGCGGCAAGCCACGTAGGGGCAGTAGGGGTGGGCGGGGACAACCAGGCCGCCGGAGGCGTGGATGTGCTGCGCCTCCTGCTCGAAGCCCTTGTCCCGGGCGCGGTAGCGCCAGTCGATCCAGTCCCCCGGTTCCAGCCCCAGCGCCAGGTAGTGGCCGTTGCGGGTAGTGACCTCCTCGCCGGTGAGGATGAGCAGGTCGCTTCCGGCCAGCGGGCCCCAGACGCCGTGTGAGGCCGGGGTGTTGTGGTCGGTGCTGATCATGAAGTCCAGGCGGCCGGCACGGGCACCCGCGGCCACTTCCTCGGGGGTGCGCTTGCCGTCGGAGTAGACGGTGTGCAGGTGCGCGTCGCCGCGGTACCAGCCCGGACCCTTGCCGGCCACCTGCTGCGGCGGATACTGCGGGCGGTAGGGTGCGGCGTCGGGGCCGAAGTCCAGCGTGACGGTGACGGTGTAGTCCATGCCCTGTTCGGCCACCTGATAGGGGCCGAGGGCGATGTTCCAGGTGCCCTTGCCGACGGGGCCGGGCAGGTAGCCGGGGGTGGCCTCGGCGGCGCTGATGAAGAATTCGGTCCGGAATCCGCCGGACCAGCCACGGAATCCCTTGCCGGAGAGCGCGGTGCCCTTCTCGTCGAAGACGCCGATGTCGCAGGCGTTGTTCAGCAGGCCGGCGGCGACGGAGGGCTTGCTGTAGCTGTAGCTGACGCTGATCTTGTTGACCCCGGCGGGGACCTCGACCGGCAGATAAACGAAGTCGGCGGCACCGGGATCGAGGTGGCCGGTGAGGGTCTTGGTGGTGGCGCTGCCGTCGGCGGCGGCCGCGAAGTTCATGGGGGCAAGCGTCAGGGCCGCGCCGGTCATGGCGGCGGCGAGGAAGCCTCGGCGGCTGGGAGAGAGCGCGGGGGTGATGGCCTCGTGGGCCTTGCATGGTGAAGTCACGCGGACCATGGTCACGGCGGCAGCTGAACTCCCGGGTGGCACCGGTTGGCCGGGATGTGAACGTCCGCTGGGAATACCGTCGTCGGGCCTATCCGGTCAAGGTCCCGCTGCGGGAGCGGCCCGCCCGAGGGGACCGCGCCGGGGAAAACAAAGAACCCCGGTCCTAAGACCGGGGTTCTTTGAATGCGTGCGCGAGGGGGGATTTGAACCCCCACGCCCTTTCGGACACTGGCACCTGAAGCCAGCGCGTCTGCCGTTCCGCCACTCGCGCGCAACTTCTTCCGCTCGGCGGTAGTCCGTTTCCGGAACCTCCGCCTCGTGAAAGCAGCGAGATCAAGCATAACGGACACCTGCGGGAAAACACTAATCGGTCGTTTCAGCCCCTCCTGGAGGCGTCTCAAGGGGCCATTTTCGACCGCCGTGCACCCGCTTTCCAGGCCCGCCGCCGGGCGGCTGTCCGCCCCGTCCGGCCGCCGTCACACTGCCGCCCTGACGGGCATCCGCCCACGTCAGCGACGGTGGCGACCCGAGGAATAACAGCCCCGACGGCGGGCCGCATTAAGGCCATTCCCAGCCATGGACAGTAGTATCTGATGTAGGAGTGCCCGATCCCGGCGGACTCCCGCGTTAGTTGGAAACCGAGTTCCGGAACAAAACGCTGCCCCGCAGCTGTCAGGAAAGGAGAGGGACCATGGGCTTGCTGGACAAGGTCGAGCGCGGCATTGAAAAGGCCGTCCGCGGCGTCTTCTCCACCGGTTCCCGGGCGCGGGTAGAGCCGGTCGAGATCGCCAGCCACCTCCGCCGCGAGGTGGACGATAAGGCCATCACCATCGCCGCCGGCCGCACACTGGCCCCCAACGTCTTCGATGTACTGCTCAGCGGCGACGATTTCGAACGGGCCCAGGAATGGGGAACCCCGCTGGCCGAAGAACTGTGCGACGTCGTCATCAACCACGTCCGCAGCCAGGGCTACACCCTGCAGGGTCCCGTGCGGATCAGCTTCCGCCACGACGGCGACCGCAAGGCAGGCGACTTCGACATCACCTCCCGGACCGAAAAGTCCGGCGGGGCCCAGGCCGCCGCGCCCGCGCCGATGCCGGTCACGCCGCCACGGCAGCCCGCGGCGAACCTGCAGCCGGTGCTCGACATCAACGGCCAGCGGTATTCGCTGAATGCGCCCTCGGTCGTCCTCGGCCGCTCCTCGGAGGCGGACATCCTGATCGATGACACTGGCGTCTCGCGCCGGCACCTGGAAATCCGGTCCGGCCACGGCACGGCCCAGGCCATCGACCTGGGTTCCACCAACGGCAGCTACGTCGACGGACACAAAGTAGTCGGCTCCGCGGAACTCTCCGACGGCGCCACCATCACCATGGGACGGACCAAGATCATCTTCCGCCTTCTGCCCCCCAGCCAGGGCGGCCGCCCGTGAGCGAACTGACCATAACGGCCCTGCGGTTTGGCTTCCTCATCCTGCTCTGGGTCCTCATCTTCAGCATTGTCTCGGCCATGCGGCGCGACCTGATGATCGGCCGGAAGGCCGCCGCCGGTGCCCCCACCGCCCGGCAGGTACGCCGCAACCCGTCCCTGGCCGAGCCCGCACCGGCGCCGGTGAAGCAGCAGGCCCGCCAGCTCGTAGTGACGGAGGGTCCCCTCAAGGGCACCACCCTGCCGCTGGCGGCCAGCCCCATCCTGCTGGGCCGCGCGCAGGAAGCCACCCTGGTCCTCGAGGACGACTATGCCTCCGGCCGGCACGCCCGCCTGTTCCCGCAGGGCAGCCGCTGGTTCATCGAGGACCTCGGTTCCACCAACGGCACTTATCTCGCAGAGCAGCAGCTGACCCGGGCCCTCCCGGTGGAGCTGGGAGTCCCCGTGCGAATCGGCAAGACGGTCATTGAATTGAGGCCGTAGCCGTGGCTGCTACCCAAACCCCCGCGAACCAGGCATCTGCCCAGGAGCGGCCGCTCATCATGCGCTACGCCGCGCGCTCCGACGTCGGCCGCGTCCGCTCCAAGAACGACGACTCCGCCTACGTCGGCCGGCACCTCGCCGTCGTCGCGGACGGCATGGGCGGCCACGCCGGCGGTGACGTCGCCTCCGCCGCGACCGTGCTGGACATGATCCACCTGGACCGCGACGATTACGACACCGCGGCCGGCGAGGCGGACACCGTCCTGGCCGACGAGATCCAGACGGCCAACTCCCTGCTCTCCGAGCTGGTCCACATGAACCCGAAGCTCGCCGGCATGGGCACCACCGTGACCGCCCTCCTGCTGGCCGGCGGCAAGCTGCACTTCGCCCACATCGGCGACTCCCGTGCCTACCGGCTGCGTAACGGGGTCTTCGAGCAGGTCAGCGTGGACCACACCTTCGTGCAGCGGCTCATCGACGAGGGCCGCCTCCGCCCGGAGGAAGCCGAAACCCACCCGCACAAGAACGTCCTGATGCGCGTCCTGGGCGACGTGGACGCCAGCCCCGAACTCGACCTGGACATCCTCGACGTCCAGGCCGGGGAACGCTGGCTGCTCTGCTCGGACGGCCTGAACTACGTGGCCGGCCACGTCGTGGAGCGGACCATCCGCGAGACGAAGAGCCTGCGCGAATGCGCCGAAACGCTGGTGGACCTCACCCTTGAGGCGGGTTCCCCGGACAACGTGACCGTGGTGGTGCTCGACATCGCCGAGCAGACCGGTGACGACGTCAACACCGCCGCAGTTGAGGTGGTGCTGCCCCGAGCCGTGTCCGCCACCGTGCAGCCACCCGCCGAGACGACCGACGCCGGCAAGCCCTCCGGAAAGCCTGCTACCGGCGCAGCCGCCGGTGCGTCGGCCGCCGCGGAAACCGATGCGGCCGGCAGCACCTACGCGGCCAGCATGCCCGGTTCCAAGGACACCACCGGCGACGGGGTCAAGGACGGCGACGCCGGAAAGGCCGCGGACGAACCGTCGCCGGCCACCGATCCCAACCTCGGCGAGCATCTCTCCGCCGAGGTGCTGCGCGAGGAACTGTCCAGCCGCCCGCACGAACTCGTCGGTGCCGCCGCCTCCGCCGCCGAGAGCGGATCCATTCCGTCGATCGCCGGCCGCACCGTGGCCCGCCGCGCCGCAACCGTCCTCACCCACAAGGCCGATCCGGCCCGCGAGGAAACCGACGAGATCAAGCCGCCGGTCAAGCGCCGCCGCTGGCTGACCATCTCGATCGCCGCCGCCATCGCGATTGTGCTGGGGCTCGGACTGTGGCTGGGCTACGCCTGGACCCAAACCCGCTACTACATCGGCGAGCACAACCAGCACGTGGCGATCTTCAACGGCGTCTCCCAGCAGCTGGGGCCGATTCCGCTCTCCACCCTGGAGACGGTCACCGACATCAAGATGTCCGACCTGCCCGAGTTCTCCCAGCAGCGGGTCCGCCAGACCGTCCCGGCCCGGGACCTGTACGACGCGCAGCGGATCGTGAAGAACCTGGAACGCACCGGCCTGACCTCCCCGGCCGATGAGTGCCTGACGCCCTCCCCCGGCCCCAGCCCCACCGGCACGGTCAGCCCCACCGGATCGGCCAGCCCCAGCGGGCAGGCGACCGCTTCGCCGTCCGGCTCCGCGGCCGCCCCGGCGCCGTCCGGCTCCGCCCGGCCCACCCCCACACCCAACTGCGAGGGATCAAAATGACACCCATCGATCCCACGCCCAAGCCCCGTCGCAACGTCGAACTGGTCCTGCTGATCCTGGCTCTCCTGGTCGGCATCGGCGCCAATGCCCTCGTGGGTGTGGACCGGCAAAAGGCCTTCGACACCGACTTCTGGTTCCAGTCCGGTCTGCTGACCGCCGCCGCACTCGCCTTCCACCTGGTGCTGCGGTTCCGCGCGAAGTATGCCGATCCGGTAATACTTCCTTTGGTCATCGCCCTCAACGGCCTGGGGCTGGCCATGATCCACCGCCTCGACCGCGTCGGCGAGGACACCGGCAACAACCAGCTCCGGTGGACGCTGGTGGCCATGGCCGTCGCCATCGCCGTCGTATTCTTCCTCAAGGACCACCGCCTGTTGCGGCGGTTCACCTACATCTCGCTTGCCGCGAGTGCGGTGCTGCTGGTCCTCCCGCTGGTCCCCGGCATCTCCGCCGGCGAGGTGCTCGGCGCCAGCGTCTGGATCAAGCTGGGCTCGATGACCTTCCAGCCCGGCGAGGTCGCCAAGATCACCCTCGCCATATTCTTCGCCGGGTATCTTTCCTCGAACCGGGACCTCATCCTGCTCGCCGGCCGCAAGGTCGGCCCCGTGCAATTCCCCCGGATCAAGGACATGGGCCCGATGATCACGGCCTGGCTGGTCAGCATCGGCGTGCTGATATTCCAGCGCGACCTCGGCACCTCCATCCTGTTCTTCGGCCTGTTCCTCGTGATGATCTACGTCGCCACCAGCCGGATCAGCTGGGTCATCATCGGCGTCGTCCTGATGGTGGCCGGCGGGTTCGCCGCCGCCAAGGTCTTCTCCCACGTGGCGCTCCGGATCGACGGCTGGTGGAACGCCTTCACGGAGGAGGTCTACGGCCGCGAGTTCGGCGGCAGCCGCCAGATTGTCGAGGGTCTCTTCGGCATGGCCAACGGCGGCCTCGTCGGCACCGGCTTGGGCCAGGGCCGGCCCAACCTGGTCCCCTTCGCCAACAGCGACATGATCGTCGCCTCCTTCGGTGAGGAACTGGGCCTGATCGGGCTGTTCGCAATCGTGCTTATGTACCTGCTGCTCTTCACCCGCGGCTTCCGCGCCGCCCTGGGCACCCGGGACGCGTTCGGGAAGCTGCTGGCCACGGGCCTGTCCTTCGCCGTCGCGCTCCAGTGCTTCGTCGTCATCGGCGGCGTCACCCGGCTGATCCCGCTCACGGGCCTTACCACCCCGTTCCTGGCCGCCGGCGGCTCCTCGCTGCTGGCCAACTGGATCATCGTGGGGCTGCTGCTGATGATCTCGCACACCGCCCGCGGCCCGGTCGACACCACGCCGCTGCCGCCGGGCCAGGCTCCCGAGACCCACGCCGACGCCCCGGCCGTCCCGCCGAAGCCCGCGGCCGCCCCCGCGGCCCGGCCCGGCAAACCTTCCAGTCCAGACGCTCCGACCGAGGCGGTGACCTCCCTGTGAACCAGGCCATCCGAAACTCCTGGATCGCCGCGATCGCCATGTTCGCGCTGATCTTCGGGGCCCTGAGCTACGTGCAGGTGGTTGGCGCCGACGAATTGAAGGCCAACGCCTGGAACACCCGCACCCTGATCCAGAACTACTGCAACGACCGGGGCGCCATCATCGTCGGCGGCACCCCGATCGCCCAGTCCGTGCCGGGCAGTGAAAGCTGCCAGTTCCAGCGCACCTACACGCAGCCGGAGCTCTACGCCGGCGTCACCGGCTACTTCTCCCGGAACTATGGTCTGACCGGCATGGAGCTGGCCATGAATGAGCAGCTCGCCGGCAGCTCGGACCAATTGTTCCTGGACCGCGTCGGCCAGCTCTTCCTGGGCAACCAGCCCAAGGGCGCCTCGGTGGAGCTGACCCTGGATCCGAAGATACAGAAGCTCGCCTACGACCTGATTCCGGACGGCCAGCGCGGCTCGATCGTGGTGACCAACCCGAAGACCGGCGCCATCCTGGCGATGGTGTCCAAGCCGTCCTACAACCCGAACCTCGTGGCGACGCAGGACAGCGACGCCGAGGCCGCGAACATCACCGCGCTGAACAAGATCCCGGGCATCAACCTGAACCAGTCGGTCAGCGGCCCCACCGGCGCCCTGCTGGCACCGGGCTCGGTGTTCAAGATCATCGACACCGCCGCCGCCCTGGGCTCCGGGAAATACAATAAGGACAGCGAACTGCCCAACCCGGCAGAGCTGCCGTTCCCCGGTATCCAGTACAAGTTGCCGAACTACGCCGGCGGCAACTGCTACACCAGGGATACGGCGTCCTTCGCGTTCGCCCTGCAGCAGTCCTGCAACACCCCCTTCGCCAAGATCGCACTCGACCTGGGCCAGAAGGCCATCGCGGATCAGGCGGCCAAGTTCGGCTTCGGCCAGGACTTCGGCGACCAGCTGAAGCTGGACTCGGCGAAGAGCTTCTTCCCGACCGAACCGCTGGACGACGCCGGCCTGGCCCAGTCCGCGATCGGCCAGCGCGACGTGCGGGCCACCCCGTTGCAGATCAACCTGATGACCTCGGCGATCGCCAACGGCGGCGTCGAGATGAAACCGAACCTGATCAAGACCCTCCGGGCCCCCGATCTGCGGATCATCAACGAACCGAAGCCGGAGCCACTGCGGACCTCCACGACGCCGGAGATCGCCCGGCAGATCAGCGAGTGGATGGCCAGCGTGGTCAGCGACGGCATCGCCAAGGGCGCGGCCGTTCCGGGCGTCCAGGTGGCCGGCAAGACCGGCACCGCGGAACTCGGCGACGGGAAGAACAACTCGTGGTTTACCGGGTTCGCCCCGGCCAATGACCCGCAAGTGGCTGTCACCATCGTCATGCAAGGCGTGGACATCACCACCGGAGCACAGCTAACCAGTCCTAATGCGAAGAAGATTTTTGAGGCGGTGTTGAACAAGTGAGGCCTTCATCGGGTATCACCCTCGGCGGCAGATTCCAGCTGACCACCCGGATTGCGATCGGCGGTATGGGCGAGGTCTGGAAGGCCAAGGATCTAATCCTCGGCCGGATCGTCGCGATCAAGGTCCTCAAGGAGGAATACACCGGCGACCCCGGTTTCCTGCAGCGCTTCCGGGCCGAGGCTCGGCACACCGCCCTGCTCAACCACGTCGGCATTGCCAACGTTTTCGACTACGGCGAGGAGGAGGGCTCGGCCTACCTGGTGATGGAACTGGTGCCCGGCCAGCCGCTGAGCAGCATCATCGAGCACGAGCAGGTGCTCTCGCCGGAGCGGACGCTGTCGATGATCTCGCAGACCGCCCGGGCATTGTCGGTGGCGCACGCCCAGGGCCTGGTGCACCGCGACATTAAGCCCGGAAACCTGCTGATCACCCCGGACGGCCGGGTCAAGGTCACGGACTTCGGCATCGCCCGCCTGGCGGACCAGGTTCCCCTCACCCAGACGGGCCAGGTGATGGGCACCGCCCAGTACCTCGCCCCGGAACAGGCCACCGGGCAGACGGCCACCGGCGCCTCGGACATCTACTCCCTGGGTGTCATCGGCTACGAATGCCTGACCGGCCACCGGCCGTTCTCGGGCGAATCGCAGATCGCCATTGCCCTGGCCCAGGTCAACGACGCCCCGCCGCCGCTGCCGGACACCCTGCCACGCCCGGTCCGGGCGCTGCTGATGTCCATGCTCGCCAAGGATCCGAAGAACCGCCCGGCCGACGCCATCAAGCTGGCCGAAGCCGCGGACGCAATCCGCAACGGTGACATCGCCGCCGCGCACGCTGCAGTCCCCGGCATGCTGCTCTTCGAGGACACCAACGGTCCCGTCACCGCTCCCACGAGCGTCCAGACCGCCGCTACCGGCGTGATCGGGGGGGACAACCGCACCTCGGCCCTGCCCGTGGTCGGAGCCGCCGGTGCCGGCGCCGCCGCGGGGCTGGCTGCGGGTGCCGCGGCCGCCAGCGGCTACGGCGCGCGCAATGCCCTGAACCGGGCCGACGCCCTGGCCGCCGAACGCAACTGGCTGCCGGAGGAGGACGAGGAGGACTACGACGGCTATGAGCCGGAGGAGGAGCCGAAGCGCCGCGGCCGCAGCCCGTGGACCTGGCCGCTGATCGCCCTGATCCTGCTGGTGCTCTTCGCCCTGGTCGGGATCGTGGTCTCGCAGGCCGGCAGCCTGTTCCCGTCCTCCACCGCCACGACGTCCAAGCCGGCGTCCACGACGGCGGCCCCGACGTCGACGACCCCCACGCCGACGCCGACCGTCAGCTCGGCGACGCCGACCGTGTCCACGCCGCCGGCGATCAACCTGGTGCCGGAGTCATATTTGGGACGGCAGTACAACGACGTGCGCAGCCAGCTGATCGGAATGGGGCTGCAGGTCAAGGGCAACCAGGTAGCGGATCCGTCCACGCCCGGCACCGTCACGGACATCAACCCCTCCGGGCCGGTGCAGCGCGGTGACGTGATCACGGTGACGTACTCATCCGGTCCCCAGATGGTCGCGGTGCCCCAGTTCAAGCAGGGCGCCAGCGAAACGTCGGTCCAGCAGGCCATCGAGGCCGCCGGTCTCCGCTGGCAGAAGGGCGATCCGCTGCCGGGTACCAAGAACCAGCAGGAGGGGACGTTTGTCAGCTCCGAGCCGGCGTCCGGAACCCAGGTCCAGGCCGGGTCGGTCGTGACCTACCACCTGGCTGCCGCCCCGGCCGCGCAGACCCCGTCCCCGAGCCCCACCCCCACCAAGTAGGCCGTTGTGACCACCTCACCCCGAACTCCTTCGCACCGGGAGGACAGCGGCACGGCGAACACCCGGCGCGTCCTCAGCGGGCGCTATGAGCTGGGTGAGCTGATCGGCCGCGGCGGCATGGCGGACGTGTACCGCGGCCTCGACACCCGGCTGGGCCGGACCGTCGCAATCAAGCTGCTGCGGCCGGACCTGGCCCGCGATCCGCAGTTCCAGGCCCGGTTCAAACGCGAGGCGCAGGCCGTCGCGGCCCTGAACCACCCCTCGATCGTGGCCGTGTTCGATACCGGGGACCACTCGGTCCCCGGCGGCCACGACGATCAGGTCAGGGTCCCGTACATCGTGATGGAGTACGTGGACGGCAGGACCATCCGTGACCTGATCCGGGCCAAGGAAGTCACCATCGACCAGGCCGTCGACTTCGCGCTCGGCGTGCTGTCCGCGCTGGAGTACAGCCACCAGGCGGGCATTGTGCACCGGGACATCAAGCCGGCAAACGTCATGTACTGCCCGGACACCAACAGCGTCAAGGTGATGGACTTCGGCATCGCCCGGGCCATGGCTGATTCCTCGGCCACCATGACCCAGACGCAGGCCGTGGTGGGGACGGCCCAGTACCTGTCCCCGGAGCAGGCCCGCGGCGAAACCGTGGACGCCCGGAGCGACCTATATTCGGCCGGCTGCCTGTTGTACGAGATGCTGACCGGACGGCCGCCGTTCGTCGGCGACAGCCCGGTGTCCGTCGCGTACCAGCACGTGCGGGAGATCGCGGAGCCGGCCAGCAGCCTCAACCCGGAGGTCTCTCCGGCCTTGGACAGCGTGCTGGCGAAGGCGCTGCAGAAGAACCGGGCAGACCGCTTCCAGGACGCGTCCGCGTTCCGTCAGGCGCTGCGCGCGGCACGCAACGGCGTCGGCGTCGCGGCCCTGCCCAGCAGCGAGGCACCCACCGACCCGACGAACACGGTCGAGTCCCCGGCCGACGTGCCCACGGCGGCGTTCGCCCTGACGGGCGCGAAATTCCTTGACGATGCCCCCACCGGGCGCCTGTCCCTGGACGGGCACGACGACGGCGGGGCCGCGGTCGGTGCCCTCGAGGTTCCCGACAGCGGCGGCATGCCGCTGGACCTGCCATCCGAACGCGAGCCCAGCAGCCAGCAGAAGTCCCGCCGCCGGATGTGGATTGCGACGCTGATCATCTTCACCCTGCTGGTCCTGGCCGGTGGCGGACTGTGGTTGTACAACATGGTCAACCAGCAGCCGGCGCCGGTGGCGAAGGTCGACGTGCCGTCTGTGGCATCCCTTAGTGAATCCGAGGCGTTGCAGAAGCTCTACAACGTTGGTTTCAAGCCGCAGATCAGCCGCGTTCAGCACGAGACCATTCCCAAGGGAACCGCGGTGGGAACCGTGCCGTCGGCAGGCAGCAGCCTGGAGCGGAACTCGGACATCACGCTGAATATCTCCGAGGGACCCAGTGTCATCAAGATTCCCGCGGACCTGCCCGGCCGGACCGAGGCGGACGCCCGCGACGTGCTGCGGCGGACCGGACTGACGGGCGCGCCGAAGACCACGCTGAATAACAGCGCCACCGTTCCTTCAGGGATCGTCATCACCACCAACCCCGCGCCCGGCCAGAGCGTGGCGGTGGGAAGCACGGTCGAGATCATCGTCTCCACCGGCAAGGTGATGGTTCCCCAGCTCGTCGGCCTGCCGCGGGCCGAGGCGGAGGCCGCACTGAAGAACGCGGGCCTGAACGCCAATGTCACCGAGGTGGAAAACTCCCAGGTCGAACCGGGCAAGGTCACGGGCCAGAGCGACGCCGCGGACTCCACCGTGGAGCAAGGCAAGACCATCACCGTGACCGTGGCGAAGGCACCCGCGCCCACACCGACGCCCACGCCCACCCCGACGCCCACCAAAACGGGCAAGGACTCCGGCAACAACAGTTCCGGCGGGCTCCTCGGCGGCCTCTGACCGTGGGTTAGTGCCGGACCGTGCGGGTCAGTGCTTGATCAGCGGGCTCAGCACGGCAGCGCGCTCGGCGGCGCCGGCCATGCCGAGGGACTCAAGCCAGTTTCCCAGCATCAGGTAGCCGCCTTCGGTCAGGACCGATTCGGGGTGGAACTGGACACCACAGAGCGGTGCGGAGCGGTGTTGCAGGCCCATGACGACGCCGGTGCCGGTCTCCGCGGTGATTTCCAGCTCTGCCGGGATACTCTCGCGGACCGCGGCCAGGGAGTGGTAGCGGGTGGCGGTAAACGGCGAGGGGAGCCCGGCGAAGACGCTGCCGCCGTGGTGTTCCACCAGCGAGGTCTTGCCGTGCATCAGCTCGGGGGCGTGGGTGACGGTCCCGCCGTAGGCCTCGGCCAGGGCCTGGTGGCCCAGGCAGACTCCGAGCATGGGCTTGCTGTGCTCCCCGCACCACTTGATCAGGTCGATGCAGACGCCGGCTTCGGCGGGGGCACCGGGGCCTGGGGAAATCAGCACGCCGTCGCGCGCCTCCGCCATCTCAATCGCCTCGGCGAGCGTGACGTCGTCGTTGCGGACCACCGTGGTCTCCGCGCCGAGCTCCTGAAGGTAGCCCACCAGGGTGTAGACGAAGCTGTCGTAGTTATCCACGACCAGGATCTTGGTTGCGCTCATGGGTGCCGTGCCGTGCCAATCGTTGAATCTGTGAATGGGCCGAATTGCGCCATCCACGGGAAAAGGTACTGAACCATCAATATCAGTACCCCGGCCAGCAGCACCAACGCCGTGACGATGCGCAGCCAGAGGGGGCCGGGGAGGTGGCGGAAAATCCAGGCGTACATGTCTCAGCTGCCCCCTCTGGTCCGCGCCACCTGGGCGGCGATCTCTGCGGGTGGTCCGGCGGACGCCGGCTGCCAGCCCTCCATGGTCGAATAGGCGACGAAACGCTCCTGAGAGCCGAACCGGGGATTGCAGCTGGTGAGGGTGAGGTACCGGTCCCGCGGGGCCACTCCGGGCTGGGAGGGCACCGGAAGCAGCACGTCCACGGCCGTGGGCAGGACAATCCGGCTGTTGCGGAACACGTAGGTGTAGTAGCCGTCGCGGGTCTGGATGTAGATCCGGTCGCCGGGGACCAGGCTGTCGATGGCGTCCAGCACGGCCCCGTGGGTCTGCCGGTGGCCGGCGAGGGCCACGTTGCCCACGCCGCCCGGCATAGCCGTCCCCTCGTAGTGGCCGAGGCCCAGGGAATCCAGCACCGCCGTCGTCGTTCCCTGCACCATGGGCCGGGTGTAGGTTTCACCAAAACGCGGGATATAAACGACGCCGATGGTGCTGCCGGATGCAGGCTCCCCGGCGACCAGCGGCGGTCCGGGATCCGGCGCGGCAGCGGAGGCTGGCGGGGCGGCGGGCCCGTCGAGGGAGCGGGCGAACTCGGCGACGGCGGCCTGCTGGCGGGAATCGGCGTCGACGTTGGTCCACCAGAGCTCCCACGCGACGAACAGGAGGAGCACCACGCCCGCGGTGACCAGCATTTCCCCGCCAATCAGCAGCACCCACCGGCCCGGGGAGCGGCTCCCTGAGTCACGTGGCGTCGCTGGCGTGGCCGACGCTCCCGATGCATCTAAAGGGTGTCCGGAATCCGCTTTCTGCAGCAGCACCGTGATTCCTCCCTCTGCATGCGCGTCGTCCGCGCGGCTGTGTCCTGAATAACAGCTAGAATTGTGGGGATTTAAACCCGTCCACGATTGCGCAGTCCGCCGGCTTTTCTTTTTTGCAGGATATCAAGCCGCCGTTCGCGCCTCGTCAGCCGCCCGCCAAGGAGGACCCGTGCCCGAGTCGAAGCCCCGAAAGAGGTCTGCCGCACCCGAGCAGACTCGCGCCGCGGAGGCCTACAAGCCGAACCCGGTGTGGTTCAAGCCGGTGATGTTCGGCCTGATGATCATCGGCCTGCTGTGGATCATCACGTTTTACATCAGCGAAGGCACCCTGCCGGTCAAGGACTGGGGCGCGGGCAACATCATCGCCGGCTTCGGCATCGCCATCGTCGGGTTCCTGATGACCACCCGCTGGCGCTCCTAGCCCCTTTTCGACCTTCCGGACCGGCACCTTGTGTGCCGGTCCGTTGGTTTAAGGCCAGCCCTGTTTTCACGCCATTCTTTCCCGGCTATAACGTCAGTGGCTCCCGCTAGGCTCGGAGTCATCCCGGACAGGAGAATCCCATGAGTACCGAACCCCTCGCCACCACCGGCGCCACGGCAACCGGCGGAACGGTCATCGGCGACGACGGCCTGGGCCGCCCCGTGTGGGCCTCCTCCGATCCCATGCTCCGGGACTATTACGACACCGAGTGGGGCCTCCCGGTCCGCGATGAACAGGGCCTCTACGAGAGGATCAGCCTCGAAGCGTTCCAGGCCGGCCTGTCCTGGGCAACCATCCTGCGGAAGCGCCCGGCCTTCCGGGCCGCCTTTGCCGAATTCCACCCGGACACCGTTGCAGAGTTCACGGAAAGCGACGTCGAGCGGCTGATGCAGGATGCCGGGATCGTCCGCAACCGGCTCAAGATCCAGGCCGCGATTACCAATGCCCGGGCCACCGTCGAGCTGCGGAACGACGGCGGGCTGGTGAACTTCGTGTGGGGCTTCCAACCGGAATCGACGCCGGAGCCGACGGCGTTGCACCAGATCCCCACCACCACGCCCGAGTCGGTGGCGCTTTCGAAGGCCCTCCGCAAGCGCGGCTTCGCATTCGTAGGCCCGACGACGATGTTCGCCCTGATGGAGGCGATCGGCATGGTCGACACCCACCTCATGGACAGCCACCGCCGGGGCAGCTCCGGAGTGTGGCCCCGGTAGAGAGTCTCCGCGTGGCCTGGGCGCTCCGACGCCGCCACCTCAAGCGTTTCTCCCGTGCCTCCAACGCGGCCGCGCGGCACTGAAATCGCTCCCTTTCTTCATCCCCAGCTGTGCACAAGAATCACAAAGTTATCCACAGCCTGTGGATCCAGCGAGTGGATAACCTCCACCATCCCGCAAATTCGGGCCTGCTGACGGGCTTGAGGGGTTCCGACTGTGAACTTCGTCCACCGACTTACACGACTGTGAGTTATTAACACTGTGGAAACGGCTGTGGATAAGGCCCGAGGTTTATCAACGGCCATGGGAAAGCCCTGCATCCGTCGGAGGAACGCGGTCTTGGAGATCCACGTGATCCCCACAGGGGAACTCGATTGATCGGCTTGGCCTCACTAGCCGCCTACCAGCCACGATCAGCACCCCGGGCGCTTTATCCACGCTAAGTACCCACAAGTTATCCACAAGTGGGGATAACGGTGACACTGCCCTTGATTGCGGCGACAACTGGGCCGTAGAGGCGGGACCGACCGAAGAGTAACTAGGCTGTCGAGTTATTAACACTGTGAAAAAGTCTGTGCATAACCGCCATAAATCTGATCTATAAGTCCAGGTCAGGGTGACTATGGCGGATGCCGGGCTGAACCGGCCTTGGACGCCCGCGAGTTGTCCACTTACCCACACCGGATTCCCCAAAAGTTATCCACAGCTGTGGAGGAGCCGGTGTGTAACTGTTACCAATTGGCTTAATTCCGCCAGCACGGGCGGCTCATGGGCATCCTCGTTCTTGAACTACAGGGCTGTAAGTTACCAACAATGTGGATAAGCCCTGTGGAAAAGCTCCCGCCCGGCTTCTGCCGCGTCCGTCCCTCCTGTTGCCCGCCCGCACCCGACCGCGGATCCGCTACGCTTCCGGACCAGCGCACCCCGGGTCCGAAGTGCCGCGGTCCGAAACCGCCGCGAAAGGGGAGGGTTCCCAGGCACAGAGACAGCGCCGAGAGGGTGGAGGGACAGAAATTGATCCACAGCTCCGTAATCAGCAGCGGAGTCCGGTACCGGGACCGTGGGGCCGCACAGCCCGATCTCTGGCAACAAAGGCTGTCGAACCTGTCGTCAGCAGAGAGGTTGAACGGAGACCGCTACGATTTCGGACCAGCGCATGCCTGGCCTCGGGGGCGCTTTTCTGAAATGGGTGCAAGAAAGAGAGTGGGGCGCGCCTGTCCGAAATCGGCGCGGAGAGAGGGGTGCGAGGCGTGCTGGCATGGGAACGGAGCCGAAGCTGGACCCAGCCCGGCCGCAGCTACACCGGCAGGGCGGCTGTGGTGGCGGCGCGGACGGCGGTGGCGGCGACTAGCAGGCCCACCACCACGAGAAGGCCCAGGAACTGCAGGACGCCCTGCCGCTGGCCGCGGGGCACGTAGGCGATGGCCGCCGCGCAGAGGGCACCGGTGACCAAGCCGCCGAGATGTGCCTGCCAGGCGATCTGCGGCACCACGAATCCGATGACGGCGTTGATTGCTATCAGGACCCAGAGTTGCCGGGTGTCACCGCCCCGTCGGCGCTGCACCACCAGCATGGCCCCAAAGAGGCCGAAGATGGCCCCGGAGGCGCCGACCACACCGGCCAGTTGCTGGCCGGGAACGTACGCCGGTGTGAGGAGGTAGTAGCCGACCGAACCGCCGAGGGCGGAGATCAGGTAGAGGGCCAGGAAGCGGATCCGCCCCAGCAGGGGCTCCAGCGCCTGGCCGAAAATCCACAGCATGTACATGTTCAGCAAGATGTGGAGGATGAAGCCCTGGGAGTGCAGGAACGCGGAGGTCAGCATCCGCCAGGGTTCGAACGCCCCGAACTCGGGGGTGGCGTAGACCGTGGCGAAGGCCAGGTTCTGATAGACCCAGTCGTTCGGCACGATCCACTGCAGGACATAGAGAACGGCACAGGCGGCGATGATGCCCAGGGTGGCCAGCGGCCGGCCTGCCGCGGCCACCCCGCCGAAGGCGGAGCGGACCTGCGGCGCGGAGCGCTGGGCTTCGTTGACACAGTCAACACATTGGAATCCGACGGCGGCCGCCCGCTGGCAGTCGGGGCATGCCGGACGCCCACACCGCTGGCACCGCACGTAGGCGGGCCGGTCGGGGTGGCGGGGGCATACCGGGACGTCAGCGGACGGCTCGGCCGACGGGATTCCGTAGCTCATGGCGGAGGCTAGAGCTTTTCGACGTCGATGCTGTTGATGACGACGTCTTCAACCGGACGGTCGCCCATGCCGGTGCGGACACCCTCGATGGCGTCGACAACCTTCTTCGACTCCTCGTCGGCCACCTCACCAAAGATGCTGTGCTTGCCCTGCAGCCAGCCGGTGGGGATGGTGGTGATGAAGAACTGGGAGCCGTTGGTGCCGCGGCCCATCTGGATGCCGGCGTTGGCCATGGCAAGCTTGTAGGGCTCGTTGAAGTTCAGTTCCGGGTGGATCTCGTCGTCGAACTTGTAGCCCGGTCCGCCGATGCCGCGGCCCAGCGGATCGCCGGCCTGGATCATGAAGTCCTTGATGATGCGGTGGAAGATCGTGCCGTTGTACAGCGGCGTGCCGGTCTTGTCCTCGCCCGTCTCCGGGTGGGTCCAGGCCTTCTCACCGGTGGCGAGGCCAACGAAGTTGTCCACGGTCTTCGGCGCGTGGTTGCCGAAGAGGTTGACGACAATGTCGCCCATGCTGGTGTGGATGGTTGCTTTTGCAGTTGCGATGGCAGTCATGGGCCTATTCTTCCACGGCGGCCTCCGGCGTACAGGGGCGCGGGCTGAGTTCCGCGCTGGGTGAAATCGCCGCGAAATAAGGGCTGAGAATAGCCGGTGGAGTTCCGGCCACGTAGGCTAACTGCAGAACCGTCACATTAATCGGGAGGTAGTTGTGAAGAAAACGGATCGTATTGCCCGTGAGCTGGAGCACTCGGTGTCCAGCGCCGTGGAAAACGCCAAGGACTGGGCCACCCCCCGGGTGGAGGCAGCCGTAGACTGGGCCGTTCCGCGCTTGCAGCAGGGCCTGGATACCGCTTCCCCGAAGATCCAGGAGGGCCTGAAGTCTGCGGCCCACAACCTGGCCGACGGCGTCGCCACCGTCACCCCCCGCATCCAGGACGGTCTGGCGCAGCTAGCGCCGAAGATCCACGACGCCGTCGACGCCGCCACCCCGCGGCTGCACGACGCGCTGGACAAGGCCACCCCGGTGATCGCTAACGCGCGTGACCGCGTCGTGGTTGAATACCTGCCGAAGCTCTCGGACCAGATCGGTGCCGCGTCCGACGCCGTTCACCGCACCCTTGAGGGCGCACCGGCCCACGTCGACGCCGTCGCCCAGCGTCTCGCTGACTCCGGCGTCGTACAGAACGTGCAGGAGCAGGCACAGGCTGCCGGCAAGCAGATCAAGGCCGCCGCCTCCGAGGCCAGCCGCGCGGTGACCGGCGAGGTCGCCAAGCAGCAGAAGCCCAAGCACCGCGGATTCCTGATCTTCGGCATCATCACCGCCGCCGTTGCCGCCGGCGTCGCCGCCTGGAAGGCGTCCAAGCCGGTCGAAGACCCGTGGAAGACCCCCAGCCCGGTGAAGCCCGCCACGCCGGCACCGGTTCCGGCCACCACGGTCACCGAGGTCAAGGAAGAGGCGAAGCACGCTGCCTCCAAGGCCGCCGACGCCGTCAGTTCCGCTTCCTCCGCCGCCGCCGACAAGCTTGGTGACGCAGCGTCCAAGGTCGGCGACGCCGCCAAGGAAGCCACCGACGCCGCCGCCAGCAAGGCTGACGAAGCGGCCAAGGAGGCCGAGAAGTCCGATGCCAATAAGAAGGTCGCCACGGACGCCAAGACCGCGATGAACAACATTGCGGCCAGCCTGAACGACGAGGGCAAGACCAAGTAAGCACCGCTGCCGCCGTCCAGTTGGCGGCCGCGGCCACACAGGGAGGGTCACCGCCACGGGCGGGGCCCTCCCTTTGTTATTCCGATCTGTGCCGACCAGCCCGGGGTCCCAACCCGCCCGGATGCTAAATTTGGGGGGATGTCACGCGAAGAGTCCCAGCTGGGTTCCCCCGACGATGCAGCGCTGCCGCCTGCCGTCTCCATCGTCATCCCGGCGTACAACGAGGAAAGCGTGATCCGGCAGTGTCTCATCGCTGCCGTCTACCAGTCGGTTCCGGCGCAGGAGATCATCGTCGTGGACAACATGTCCAAGGACCGGACCGCCGAAATCGTCGCGCAGATGCAGCTGGAATACCCGGAGAGCCGGATCCTGCTCATGAGCCAGGACAGTGACCAAGGCCTGATTCCCACGCGGAACTTCGGCCTGAACCATGCAACCGGCGATGTGCTCGGACGGATCGACGCCGACTCGGTCCTGGAGCCGGACTGGGTGGAGCAGGTCCAGAAGGCTTTCGCCGACCCCTCAGTCGCAGCCGCGACCGGCCCGGTGGTCTACTACGACATGCCGATGCGCCGCTTCGGGCTCAAGGCCGACGACAAAATGCGGCAGCTGATGCTCAAGCTCGCCAAGCACCAGTACCACTTCCTGTTCGGCTCCAACATGGCCCTGCGCCGCTCGGCCTGGGAAACCATCAAGGACGAAACCTGCCGGGACGAGCGGGACGAGATGCACGAGGATATCGACCTGTCGCTGCACCTTGCCGACCACGAGCTCCGGATACAGTACTGGCCGCAGATGATCTCCGGGATGTCCGCACGACGGCTCGAGGACTCGCCGCGCGACTACCGGTACTACGTCACCCGCTTCGACCGGACCTACAAGGCCCACAACGTCAAGAAGATGGCGCTCAAGGCACCCATGGTGGTCTTCTTCTCGGTGTACTTCCCGGCCAAGCTGCTGCGTGCCCTGCACACCGTGAACACGGCCCAGCCGGTACGCCGCGGGGGCCAGTAACCCGCAGTTAATTCCGAACGGGCTAGTCCGTGCCGAGCTCAGCAAGACGGGCGGCACTGCGGCGCACGGCGCGTGAGCGGCGCTGGCCGAGGACGACAACGGCGAGTCCCACCAGGATCATGGCCAGCCCAACGTAGGTTCCGGCGGGCAGCTTCTCACCCAGGAACGCCGCTGCCAGCAGGGCGGCACCCGGGATTTCGAGCAGGATGATCATGGACACCAGCAGCGGGCTCATGGTGGCCAGCAGGTGGTTGAAGGCCGTGTGGCCCACCAGCTGGGCGCAGACGGTGATGGCGAGGATGCCCAGCCAGCCGGCCGCCTCGAAGCCGCCCAGGGGCTGTCCGCTGGCCAGCGCCAGGACGGCGACGACAGCGGCACACATGCCGTAGCAGAGGCTGGTGTAGACACCCGTGCTCATTGTCTGCCGTGCCTTGCCGCCGGCGAGGGTGTAAACGCCGGCCAGCATCCCGCCGGCGACGGCCAGGAGGTCCCCGGTGAGGGCCTGCGGGGAGGTCCCCATATCGAACCCGGTAATGGCAACCACGCCCGCGAAAGCCAGGCCCAGCCCGGCCAGGACCTGCCAGCCGTGCCGGACGCCGCGGAACAGCTGGAAGACGGCAATCCAGCCCGACTGCAGGCAGACCAGCGCGGTGGCGGCGGCCACGGAGGTGAGCTGCAGGGAGGTGATGAAGCAGGCGAAGTGCAGGGCGAGAGCGACGGCGGCCGCCAGGGACCAGCGGAACTCGGCGCCGGTGACGCGGCCGAACTGCCGGGGCTGGCGGACCAGCACGGGCCCGGCCATCACGACGGCACCGATGGCGTTCCGCCAGAACGCGATGGCGAGGGCGCTGACGGTGGTGGCGCCCAGGGTGGCGGCGATCAGGGGGCCGGAGGAGGCCACACCAAGGACGCCCAGGGCGGCGAGAAGGAAGGTCACGCCTCAACCCTAATGTGCGCACAGCGGTGGCCAGTGCCGTGACGGAATCCGGGAAAGGGAGGCTTAAAGCAAAAGTCCCGGCCGGCGTTTCCGCTGACCGGGACTTCTCGATGGTGGAGGCACGGGGACTCGAACCCCGAACCCCCTGCTTGCAAAGCAGGTGCGCTACCAATTGCGCCATGCCCCCATCGGAGCAACCCGCCAATCCGGCTAGTCGACCGTGTCGGTCGATTCGCTCCAGATTGCTTTCCGGGCTTCGGCTTCCTGGACTTTCCTGTAGACCAGGACGCCTGCGAGCGTAGCTGCAACTACCAGCAACTTCTTCACATGCACCCCGTTCCGGTCCGCTTGCGCGTTCCTTTACAAGAACCAGTACAGGTTCCGTGGGCGTACCAGGACTTGAACCTGGGACCTCTTCGTTATCAGCGAAGCGCTCTAACCGCCTGAGCTATACGCCCCGATGCCTCATCGGGCCGAGATATGACTTTACAGCACATCCCGGCCCGATCTCAAATCGAGGCATTTACCCGCTAAATCACGGGCAAAACGGGTATTTCTAGTCGTCCGTGAGGGTCACACCGATGCCGCCCACCAGGGTGGCAGCAATGTTGTACAGCACCGCGGAGAGCATCGACAGGGCGGTCAGCAGGACCACGTTGATCACGGCGATGATGACCGCGAAGGAGGCCACCTGGCCCAGCGAAGCTACCTTCTTCAGTTCGAAGCCGCCGCTCTCGGACCCGGCCAGGGTGCCGAGGAGGCCGTCCACCTGATCGAAGATGCCGGTGAGGTCCAGGACGGTCCACAGCACGATTGCGGCGACCACCGTGACGATGCCGAGGGCCACCGAGAGCAGGAAGGACATCTTCAGCACGGACCACGGGTCAACCTTGCTCACCAGCAGGCGGGCGCGGCGCACCTTGGCCTTGGGGGCCGGCTTGACCAGTCCGGGCTGACCGGGACGCGCGCCGGCCGTTTCCGGGCGGCTGGCCTGGCCGGCCGGACGCTGGCCCGGGACCGAGGGGCGCTGCCCGGGGACGGAAGGCCGCTGGCCGGGGGCCGCGGGACGCTGGCCGGAGCCCGCGACGCCGGGACGCTGCTGCGGACGCGACGGCGCATTCACCCGGGGGGCCGCCGACGGCTGCCGTGCGTTGCCGGGGCCACTGCTCGACTTGGGATAGGAGTCGGAATTGCTCACGGGTTACCTCCGGGGTTGTCTTCGTCCAGCTCGGCATCCCCTGATGGCTCATCTGACTCCGGGGCCGGTACTGATGTTGTGTCTCCGGACCCCTCGCGGGCTCCGTTTTCTCCAGCCAACGTTACGTCATCCGGCAGCGTAGCCTCATCTCCGGCATCGCCCTCGGCTGCTGTTTCCTCGGATTCGAGGCCGCGTTCGCTGTTGCGGGCCACGGCGATGATGCGGTCGTTCTTGTCCGGCTTGGCGAAGATGACGCCCATGGTGTCGCGGCCCTTGGCGGGCACGCCGGCCACGGACGAGCGGACCACCTTGCCGCCTTCCATCACCACCAGGACCTCGTCCTCTTCCTGGACGATCAGGGCGCCGACCAGGTGTCCGCGCTCCTCCTGGTACTTGCCGACCTTGATGCCGAGGCCGCCGCGGCCCTGGAGGCGGTATTCCTCCACGGCCGTGCGCTTGGCGAAGCCGCCCTCGGTGACGATGAAGACGAACGAGCCGTCCTGGACGACGTCGGCCGCGAGCAGCTCGTCGTCCTCCCGGAACTTCATGCCCGTCACGCCGGACGTTGCCCGGCCCATCGGGCGCAGCGCCTCGTCGGTGGCGGTGAACCTGATGGACTGGCCCTTGCGGGAGACCAGCATCAGGTCATCGGTCTCGGAGACCAGCTGGGCCGAGACGAGCTCGTCGCCGTCGCGCAGGTTGATGGCGATGACGCCGGCGGACCGGTTCGTGTCGTAGTCCTCGAGCCGGGTCTTCTTCACCAGGCCGCGCTTGGTGGCGAGCACCAGGTACGGGGCGTGCTGGTAGTCGCGCAGGTCCAGGACCTGGGCGATGTGCTCGTCCGGCTGGAACGCCAGCAGGTTGGCCACGTGCTGGCCCTTGGCGTCGCGGGCGGCCTCCGCCAGTTCGTACGCCTTGGCCCGGTACACGCGGCCCAGGTTGGTGAAGAACAGCAGCCAGTGGTGGGTGGTGGTGACGAAGAAGTGCTCGACGACGTCGTCGCCGCGCAGCTGGGCTCCCTTGATGCCCTTGCCGCCGCGCTGCTGGGAGCGGTAGTTGTCGCTGCGGGTGCGCTTGACGTAGCCGCCGCGGGTGATGGTGACGACCATTTCCTCTTCGGGAATGAGGTCCTCGATCGACATGTCGCCGTCGAAGCCCATCAGGACCTTGGTCTTCCGGTCGTCGCCGTGCTTGGCCACGATCTCGGCCAGTTCGGTGCTGATGATTTCCCGCTGGCGGGCCTCGGAGGCGAGGATCTCGTTGTACTCGGAGATCAGGGCTTCGAGTTCGGCGTGCCGGTCCTGGATCTTCTGGCGTTCCAGGGCGGC
Organism: Arthrobacter sp. YD4; assembly: GCF_030410515.1. GTDB lineage: Bacteria > Actinomycetota > Actinomycetes > Actinomycetales > Micrococcaceae > Arthrobacter. The sequence continues at coordinate 635,203 of NZ_JAUHHD010000002.1, forward strand.
GAGCCGGCGCAGCTGCATGTCCAGGATGGCCCGGGCCTGCAGTTCGTCGATCTCCAGCAGTTCCATCAGGCCGTCGCGGGCGGCCTCGGTGGTGGTGGAGGCGCGGATCAGGGCGATGACCTCGTCCAAAGCGTCCAGGGCCTTGAGCAGGGCGCGCAGGATGTGCGCTTCCTCCTCCGCCTTGCGCAGGCGGTACCGGGTGCGGCGGGCGATGACGTCCATCTGGTGCGTGACCCAGTGGCGGATGAAGGCGTCGAGGCTGAGCGTGCGGGGCACGCCGTCCACGATTGCCAGCATGTTCGCCGCGAAGTTGTCCTGCAGCTGGGTGTGCTTGTAGAGGTTGTTCAGCACCACCTTGGCGACGGCGTCGCGCTTGAGCACGATCACGAGGCGCTGGCCGGTGCGGCCCGAGGTCTCGTCGCGGAGGTCGGCGATGCCGGAGATCTTGCCGTCCTTGACCAGCTCGGCGATCTTGATCGCCAGGTTGTCCGGGTTGGCCTGGTAGGGCAGCTCGGTGACCACCAGGCAGGTGCGGCCCTGGAGTTCCTCGACGTTGACGACGGCGCGCATGGTGATGGAGCCGCGGCCGGTCCGGTAGGCGTCCTCGATGCCCTTGTGGCCCAGGATGGTGGCGCCGGTCGGGAAGTCCGGGCCCTTGATTCGCTGGATCAGCTCCTCGAGCAGTTCCTCGCGGCTGGCGGTCGGGTTGGCCAGGTACCACTGCACGCCGTCGGCGACCTCGCGGAGGTTGTGCGGCGGGATGTTGGTGGCCATGCCGACGGCGATGCCCGAGGACCCGTTGACCAGAAGGTTCGGGAAGCGGGCCGGCAGGATGGTCGGTTCCTGGTTCTTGCCGTCGTAGTTGTCCTGGAAGTCGACGGTTTCCTCGTCGATGTCCCGGACCATTTCCATGGCCAGCGGGGCCATCTTGGTTTCGGTGTACCGCGGGGCGGCGGCGCCGTCGTTGCCGGGCGAGCCGAAGTTGCCCTGACCCAGCGCCAGCGGGTAGCGCATGGTCCAGTCCTGGATCAGGCGGACCAGGGCGTCGTAGATGGCGGTGTCGCCGTGGGGGTGGTACTGGCCCATGACCTCGCCGACCACGCGGGCGCACTTGTTGAAGGAGCGGTCCGGGCGGTAGCCGCCGTCGAACATCGCGTAAAGCACGCGCCGGTGGACCGGCTTCAGGCCGTCGCGGACATCCGGCAGGGCGCGGCCGACGATGACGGCCATGGCGTAGTCGAGGTAGGAGCGCTGCATTTCGGTCTGCAGGTCCACCTGCTCCACGCGGTCGGTGAGCACATCGGTATCAAGGACGTTGCCTTCGAGCACGGGCTCCGCGCCGGATTCGACGGGAACTTCCGGTGTTTCGTCACTCATAGTCTATATTTTCCGTTTCAGGTATATATCGGTTCCGGGATATGCAGGGGGCGAAGCCGCTAGATATCGAGGAACCGAACGTCCTTGGCGTTCTGCTGGATGAAGTTTCGGCGGGATTCTACGTCCTCGCCCATGAGTACCGAGAAGATCTGGTCGGCCGCGAGGGCATCGTCCATGGTGACCTGCAGCAGCGTCCGGTGCTCGGGGTCCATGGTGGTGTCCCAGAGTTCGGTGTAGTCCATCTCGCCGAGGCCCTTGTAGCGCTGGATGCCGTTGTCTTTGGGGATGCGGCGGCCGGCGGCCTGGCCGGACACCAGCTTGGCGTCGCGTTCCCGGTCGCTGTAAACGTAGTCGTGCGGGGCGTTGGACCACTTGATCCGGTACAGCGGGGGCTGGGCGAGGTAGACATAGCCGTTCTCGATCAGCGGGCGCATGTAGCGGAACAGCAGGGTCATCAGCAGCGTGGTGATGTGCTGGCCGTCGACGTCGGCATCGGCCATCAGCACGATCTTGTGGTACCGCAGCTTGGCCAGGTCGAAATCCTCGCCGATGCCGGTGCCGAAGGCGGTGATCATGGACTGGACTTCGGCGTTGCCGAGGGCCTTGTCCAGGCGGGCCCGTTCCACGTTCAGGATCTTGCCGCGCAGCGGCAGGATGGCCTGCGTCTCGGGGTTCCGGCCGCGCTTGGCGGAGCCGCCTGCCGAGTCACCCTCCACGATGTAGACCTCGCACTTCTGCGGATCCTTCGACGAGCAGTCGGAGAGTTTGCCGGGCATGCCGAAGGATTCCAGCGGGCTCTTGCGGCGGGCGTTGTCGCGGGCCTTGCGGGCAGCCATTCGGGCTTGGGCCGCGGAGATGGCCTTGCGGATGACGTCGCGGGCCGGGCCGGGGTTGCGCTCCAGCCAGTCGCCGAGCCCGTCGGTGACCACGCGCTGGACGAAGCCCCTGACCTCGGAGTTGCCCAGCTTGGTCTTGGTCTGGCCCTCGAACTGCGGCTCGGAGAGCTTGACCGAGATCACGGCGGTCAAACCCTCACGGATGTCGTCGCCGGTGAGGTTGTCGTCCTTTTCCTTGATAATTCCCTTTTCGCGCGCGTAGCGGTTGATCAGGGAGGTCATCGCGGCGCGGAAACCCTCTTCGTGGGTGCCGCCCTCGTGGGTGTTGATGGTGTTGGCGTAGGTGTGGACGCTTTCGGAGTAGGCGTTGGTCCATTGCATCGCCATTTCCAGGGCGATGTGCCGCTCGGTGTCCTCGGTTTCGAAGGCGATGACGTCCTCGTGGACGACGTCGACCTTCTTGCCGGAGTTGAGGTGCTTGACGTAGTCCAGCAGGCCGTCGTCGTACTGGTAGACCACGGTGTGGAATTCGGCCGGAACCTCGCCCTCGGTCTCGACGGCGTCGAGGTTCAGGTCCTCATCATTGGAGGTCTCCGATGCGGCGCGGCGCTCGTCGGTCAGCGTAATGCGCAGGCCCTTGTTCAGGAAGGCCATCTGCTGGAACCGGGCCCGGAGGGTTTCGAAGTCAAATTCCGTGGTCTCGAAGATGCTGCCGTCCGGGTAGAACGTCTGCGTGGTGCCGGTCTCGGAGGTCTCTTCGCCCTTGACCAGCTCACCCTGGGGCTTGCCGCCGTCGGCGAAGGACATCCGCCAGACGTGGCCCTGCCGGCGGACCTCGGTATTGACGCGGCTGGAGAGAGCGTTGACCACGGAGATGCCGACGCCGTGCAGGCCACCCGAGACCGCGTATCCACCGCCGCCGAACTTGCCGCCGGCGTGCAGGATGGTCATGACGACCTCCACCGTGGGCTTGTGTTCGGTGGGGTGCATGTCCACGGGGATGCCGCGGCCGTTGTCGACCACCTTGACGCCGCCGTCGGCCTGCAGCACGATCTCGATGTGGGTGCAGTACCCGGCCAGCGCCTCATCGACCGAGTTGTCCACCACTTCGTACACCAGGTGGTGCAGGCCCCGGGGTCCGGTGGAGCCGATGTACATGCCCGGACGCTTCCGGACCGCCTCCAGGCCCTCAAGAACGGTGATGTCGCTGGCCCCGTATTCGCGGGGAGTGACCGTCTCGGCGGGCGCGGCCGCCTGGCCGGTTCCGTCCGCGGTGTCCGCTGCCGGGATTTCTGCATTGTCGTTAGCCACAGGCGCTTTCGACTCCTCTATGTTCGTTGAAGGCCGGCCGCGGCCGTCTCCAAGGAAACAGCCGCTGCCAACGGGCACGTCACTGACGGCGCCGGCGGCATGGCTGGCCGGGACCGATTCCACGCAGGAGAAACCGCGTCGGAAACGGACTCAGTCGACGTTGCATCGGCGCCCAGTTATCTTCCCTGATTCTACCGTGTTATAGGGCCGAATCCCGCATTCTGGCGGGGTAAACGCGGGTGTAATTGCCGTTGAGAGGCCACTGGCCCCGCCTGGAATGCTCCCGGGGTGTTCCGGATGGGTTCCTATACCGAACCGGGGCGTCCGAGCGCCCTACACGCCGTTTGTGGATTTTTCAATGGTTTTGGAACAACTGCTTCATACCTTCGGGCGGCGGTGCCGGTGGACGGCATAGGGGTATGGCGCGGCGTGCGGCCTAGCCGTAGGTGTCCCGGGGGCCGCGGCCGTTGACGGTGCGGGCACCCTTCCGCCAGCTGGGGGCCGCGGGGCCGAGGACCTGGATGCTGGTGACGACGCCGTCGCCGAGTTCCACGCGGAACTTCTCCAGCAGGCTCAGGCTGAGCAGGCGCAGCTGGGTGGCCCAGGCGGTGGAGTCGCAGCGGACGTGCAGGGTGGTGTCGGTGAAGCTCTCGGGGGTGCAGTGTGCCGAAATTTCCGGTCCGACCAGCGCCGGCCACTGTGCCATGACCGAGCCGACTGCCACCGGGGAGGTCCAACCGCGTTCGGCGACCAGCCGGCCCACCACCTTACCCAGGCCCAGGGGGTCCCGGCCGTTGCCATGGAACTGGCTGAAGCCCCGGGTGCCGGCGCCGCGGGCGGGTTTCTGGGTACTTCCGGGCTTAGGCGGCGCCTTGCGCCGGATCTCGCCCCGCGCGGCCGCGGCGTCACGCATGCGATTGAGCGCCGCCTGGGCGGCGTCGATGTCGTCGGGGTCGCGGCCGGGCTGCAGCGCGCCGTCGGTGTCCTTATTCATCGCCTGTCACTCGTGGCTTGTCCGGCTCATCGATGCCTCCCGGAATGACCTTTACCCGCCGGCCAGCGAGTTCCGCCGGGATGTCGCCTTCGACGGCGGCGGTCACCAGGACCTGTTCCGCGCCGGAGACTATAGCGGCCAGTTTACGCCGGCGCTGCACGTCGAGTTCGGCAAACACGTCGTCGAGGATCAGGATGGGGGCCGACCCGCCGGTCCGGGCGTCGTCGAGCATGACGTAGTAGGAGGCAAGCCGCAGCGAGAGGCACATGGACCAGGTTTCGCCGTGCGAGGCGTAGCCCTTGGCGGGGGCCTGCCCGAGGGTCAGGTCCAGGTCATCGCGGTGCGGGCCCACCAGGGAGATGCCCCGTTCGAGTTCACGACGGCGGGACGCCGCAAAGGCGCGAATGTACCGTTCGGTGAGTTCCTCCACGGTCAACCGGCGCAGGTCCTCCTCCTGTTCCGCCGGTGCGGCGGCCACGGCGGATGCCACGGAATCGTAGCCGTCGCCATCGCCGTCGAAGATTCCGTCCAGCGTGGAGCGGTACACCGCGCCGGCTTCCTTGGACCCGTCCGTGAGCTGGGCGTAGGCACTTTTCAGGTGCGGCAGCAGCAGTTCCACCAGCTCCAGGCGCGCATGCAGCAGCTCGGCGCCGGCCCGGGCCATGTGCTGGTCCCAGACATCCAGGGTCGCCTCGTGCCCGGCGGTGAACTTGCCAGACCGGCCGGACTTGAGAAGCGCGTTGCGCTGCTTCAGGACCCGGTCGTAATCGCTGCGGGTGGCGGCGTGCCGCGGCATGAGGCTGACCAGCAGTTCGTCGAGGAAGCGGCGCCGGTTGGACGGGTCGCCCTTGACCAGGGCCAGGTCCTCGGGCGCGAACAGCACCGTCTGGCAAATCCCCAGGATGTCGCGGGCCCGTACCGGGTTGCTGCGGTTGATCCGGGCACGGTTGGCCCGCCCGGCGTTGAGCTCCAGCTCCAGCACCGTCGACTGCTCGCCGCGGACCAGGCGGGCCCGGATCATGGCCCGTTCGGAGCCGAAGCGCAGCAGCGGGCCGTCCGAACTGACCCGGTGCGAGCTCAACGTGGCGAGGTACCCGATGGCTTCCATCAGGTTGGTCTTACCGATGCCGTTGGACCCGACAAGGACCGTGACCCCGGGCTCGAGGCTCAGGTCAACCTGGGCGTAGCTGCGGAAATCCGTCAGCGAAAGCTTCTCTAGGTACACGCCGGGGTCAGGGTCCCTGAAATTACTTGGCGGGCCGGGTGGCGTGTCCGCCGAACTGGTGCCGCAGCGCGGAGACCATCTTCATCGCCGGGGAACTGTCCTCGCGGGAGGAGAACCGGGCGAACAGCGCGGCGGTGATGGCGGGGGCGGGAACGGCGTTGGCGATGGCCTCTTCGACGGTCCACCGACCCTCACCGGAATCCTCGACGTAATCGGAAATCGACTCCAGCCCCGGGTCCTCGTCGAGGGCCTTGACCATGAGGTCGAGCAGCCAGGAGCGCACTACGGTGCCCTTCTGCCAGGCGCGAAAAGTGCCGGGCAGATCGGTGACGATGTCCTTGGCGGCCAGGAGTTCGTAGCCCTCGGCGTAAGCCTGCATCAGGCCGTACTCGATGCCGTTGTGGACCATCTTCGCGTAGTGGCCGGCGCCGACACCGCCGACGTGGACGAAACTGTCCGCCCGGTCACCTTCAGGACGGAGTGCATCGAAGACCGGCAGGGCGCGCTCGATGTCTGCGGCGTCGCCGCCGGCCATCAGGCCGTAGCCGTTCTGCAGGCCCCAGACACCGCCGGAAACGCCGCAGTCGGCGAAGTGGACACCCTTGGCGGCCAGCGCGGCCGCGTGCTTCTGGTCTTCGGTGAAGCGGGAGTTTCCGCCGTCGATGACCAGGTCACCGGCCTCGAGCTTGTCGCCGAGTTCGGTGATGACGGCGTCGGTGATGTCTCCGGCGGGGACCATGACCCAGATCAGCCGGGGAGCCGGAAGCGCGGCGATCAGTTCGTCGATGGTGGCTGCGTCGGTAACCTCGGGGTTGCGGTCGAAACCGGTGACCTCAATGCCGCCGTTCCGCAGCCTTTCGCGCATGTTGAAGCCCATTTTTCCAAGGCCGATCAATCCAATGTGCACGGGGAACTCTTTTCTGCGCGGTGGTACGGGTAAAGCTGGGAGGCTCAGTTCGGCAGGCGGACGGGCATGACCAGGTAGCGATAGTCGTCCTGGTCCTCGCCGTCGGCGTCTTTCTGGGCCGTGATCATCGCCGGCTTCGGTGCCGTGGTGAAGGAGAAACGCACGAACTTCGTCTCGATGACGCTGAGGCCTTCGATCAGGTAGTGCGGGTTGAAGGCCACGGTGATGTCCTCACCGGTGAGCTGGGATTCGAGTTCCTCGGACGCCTGGGCGTCCTCGCCGGTACCGGCGTCGAGGTGCAGCTGGCCCTGGGTGAACGCCAGGCGGACCGGGGTGTTGCGCTCGGCCACGAGGGAGACACGCCGCACGGCCTCGACCAGCTCCTGGGTCTGGACGGTGGCGTGAATCGGGGTGGAGTCCGGGAACAGCGAACGGATCTTCGGGTAGTCCCCGTCCACCAGCAGCGAGGTGGTGGTGCGGCCGCCGCTTTCGAAGCCAATCAGCCGGCTGTCGTCGTCGGCCAGGGCCAGGTGGATGTCGCCGCTGCCACCGAGGGTCTTGGCCACCTCGTTGAGGGTCTTGGCCTTGACGAGCGCGCTGGTGGAGATGCCCGGGGTGGCGGGCTTCCACGGAACCTCGCGCATGGCGAGGCGATAGCGGTCGGTTGCCAGGAGGGTGATCAGGTCATCCTCGATCTCCATCCGGACACCGGTCAGGATGGGCAGGGTGTCGTCCTTGCTGGCCGCGATGATGACCTGGGACACCGCCTGGGCGAAGGCGTCGCCGGGGACGGTGCCGCTGATCGGGGGCAGTGCCGGCAGCGGCGGGTATTCGGTTTCCGGCATGGTGGCCAGGTGGAAGCTGCTTCGGCGGCAGGAGAGCGTCACCTTGTTGCCATCGGTTTCGATGTCAACCGGTGCGGACGGCAGGCTGCGGCAGATGTCGGCGAGCAGGCGGCCGGAAACCAGAATGGTGCCCTCGGTGCTGATGTCGGCCGGGATTTCCAGCCGGGCGGAGGTTTCGTAATCGAAGCTCGAGAGGCTCACGGTGCCCGCCTCGGCCTTGAGCAGCAGGCCGGACAGTACCGGAACAGGCGGCCGCGGAGACAAGGACCGGGCGGTCCAGGTCACTGCCTCGGCCAGGACATCCCGCTCGACTCTGAACTTCACGGAAGGGTGCCGCCTTTCATTGCTGCTGACATCGCTGGAACGGACCGGCCGGCGGGTGCCGAAGGCGCCGCCGGAGCTGGTCTGTGGTGGTCATGCGGTTCCCCGGACGACGTGTCCCGGATGCGCCGGGACGGCGCGGGGACACGGTGGGACCGGGGACGGACGCACAGCAGACAGCTTAGCCCCAAGATCCGGGTTCTCCCATCCCCGGCTTACATCGCTGTGGTTTCGGCCGGGCCCTCAGTTCGGCCTGGGCCGGACCGCGGTGGGGTGGAGGGAGATTGTTGTTTGAGGGAATTTCATTTTCTTGGGATTAGTAGTGTTAATAACTGCTGTGGAAACTGTGGATAACCCGGTCCCGGCCCGCCGATCCGCGGTTAAGCCCTGTTCATGAGCTGTGGGTCCGTCAGGTTTTAAACAGGGTGTGGATGGGGACAAGATTTTTGGCCGTTTCGTCGATCCACAGGCGGCTTAAGGGTTTTAAGCCCATTAACTGCCGTTGTCCCCTTAACTATCCACAGGCTTGTCCACAGCCCCCTGTTAATAAGGTATGAGTACGCGGATGCGGGGCTAGGAATTCCGCTGCTGCTGCTTGATCCGGTTGGTCAGTTCGGTGACCTGGTTGTAGATCACACGGCGTTCGGCCATCAGTTCGCGGATCTTGCGGTCGGCGTGGATCACCGTGGTGTGGTCCCGGCCGCCGAGCTCCTGGCCGATCTTGGGCAGCGACATGTCGGTCAGCTCCCGGCAGAGGTACATGGCGATCTGGCGTGCGGTGACCAAGGTCCGGGTCCGGGACTTGCTGCAGAGCTCCTCCATGGTGAGCTTGAAGTAGTCCGCGGTCTGGGTCAGGATCTGCGCCGAGGTGATCTCCTGGGCGCCGTCGTCGGTGATCAGGTCCTTGAGCACCATCTCGGCGAGGGCAACGTCCACCGGCTGCCGGTTCAGGCTGGCGAACGCGGTTACCCGGATCAGGGCGCCTTCGAGCTCGCGGATGTTGCTGGAGATCTTGGAGGCGATGTACTCGAGGGCATCGTCCGGCGCGGAGAGGCCTTCGCTGAGCGCCTTCTTGCGGAGGATAGCGATGCGGGTTTCCAGTTCCGGCGGCTGGATGTCGGTCAGCAGGCCCCACTCGAAGCGGGACTTCATCCGGTCTTCGAAGCCGGCCAGCAATTTCGGCGGCTGGTCCGAGGTGATGACCACCTGCTTGTTGTTGTTGTGCAGGGCGTTGAAGGTGTGGAAGAACTCCTCGAGCGTGCGGTCCTTGCCGGCCAGGAACTGGATGTCGTCGATCAGCAGGACGTCGACGTTCCGGTAGGTGGTCTTGAAGCTGGTGCCCTCGTCGTCGCGGATCGAGTTGATGAAGTCGTTGGTGAACTCTTCGGAGTTGACGTAGCGGACGCGTATCCCGCTGTAGAGGCGGCGGGCGTAGTGGCCGATTGCGTGGAGCAGGTGGGTCTTGCCGAGGCCCGAGTCACCGTAGATGAACAGCGGGTTGTAGGCCTTGGCCGGGGCTTCGGCAACGGCGACGGCGGCCGCGTGCGCGAACCGGTTGGAGGAACCGATCACGAAGGTGTCGAAGACGTACTTCGGGTTCAGCCGGCCGAATTCGTGTGAGGTGCTCGGCAGCATGGGCTGCGGCTTGAGTTCGACGGCGGGATCGGCCGTGCGGGTCAGCTCCGGTGCCGCTTCGGGTTCGACGTGCAGGGGCACCAGTTCGGTATCGACGTCAATCGCGCAGCGGATCTCGTCGGAGAAGACGTCCCGCAGTGCGTCGTCGAGGGCTTCCTTGACCTGGGTCTGGAGCACCTCTCGGGTGAGTTCGTTGGGAACGGCCACCAGCAGTGTGGAGCCGATGAGGCCCTGCGCCTGGGCGAGGATGACAAAACCGCGCTGCCTGGGGGTAACCCGGTGGTCGTTTTCCAGGAGGCTAACCACCCGGCGCCAGGAGCTCCCGACGGTGTTGGCGTGGTCGGCTTCGTCTACCGTCATCAATGAATTCCTCAAACCTTGCTTGCTGGCGTTACCGCAGCCGCACCGCCCGGGACTCGATGTGTGGTCCCGGCGTAATCCACAGGGTTGTACACAGACAGTGGATAATGGGCTACTGGGACACTCTAGGGGATGAAAAGCCCAGAAGATAGCTGGGAACTGACCTGTGGATAATTACACCGTTGTGGTTCTCTCCGGGGGCTTGTGATGTGCTTCATCCACAGGCCCGGGGGCAGGTTAGCCACAGCTGGGGATGATCGCCGGCGACCCCTCCGGTTTGACTCTGCAGCCGTTTTTCCCCTAACGTTGTGAAGTCCTTTGTGTCCGCTTTTCGCTTCATTGAAGCTCTCCCAGACGCCTGCGTCACCGGGAGCGGGGTAGCGGCACATACAAAACTTAGCGTCGGCCAGTTCTTCCCCTTTTTTGATCGGGTGGGCGCACCTTTGATCCACTGGAGTAACTAACGTGAGCAAGCGGACTTTTCAGCCGAATAACCGCCGTCGAGCCAAGAAGCACGGCTTCCGCCTTCGTATGCGTACCCGTGCCGGCCGCGCCATCCTGGCAGCCCGTCGTGGCAAGGGCCGCACCGAACTGTCGGCGTAAATACTGACTTATCGGTCATCACCCTTTTGCGAGTTGAGCGGTGCTAGCCACCCGGAACCGTCTGAGGACCTCTACCGATTTTTCAACAACTGTACGTTCCGGCGTCCGCAATGGACGCCGGAACTTAGTGTTATATACGGCAGCTTTACCTGACGGCGAACCTAGCCGCATCGGCTTCATCGTTTCCAAGAGTGTCGGGAACGCTGTTGTCAGGAACCTCGTTAAGAGGAGACTGAGAGAAGCTGGTGCGTTGTCGCTGCGCACTTATCCCGTCGGATTTGCCATCGTCGTCAGGGCCCTGCCCGCGTCGGCGTCCGCCGGCTGGGAGACCCTGCGTAATGACTACGATGCCGCCTTGGGAGCAACCCTCAAGCGGCTGGCCGGCCGCGCGCCGCAGGCCGTTGCCAAGGTTTCGAGTGAGACACCACAGGAAGGGACACCGCGTGCGTAATCGAGCTGCCGCCGTCGTCCCCGGTCCTGCACCGCGCGTGTCCAAGGCCGCCGCCTGGTTGGGCCGCGCGCTGTGGCACCTGCCCCGCAACCTGATCATTCTGCTGCTGATGGCCTACCGCAAGGTTGTGTCTCCGCTGTACGGCCAGGTCTGCCGATTCTTTCCGAGCTGCTCCGCCTATGCGCTGGAAGCGGTGACGGTCCATGGGGCGGTCAAGGGCACCGGGCTGGCGGTACGCCGGCTGCTGCGTTGCCACCCATGGAATTCCGGCGGTGTGGACCATGTCCCCGCCGGTCACCGGGAGTGGCCCGCCGGCCACACCCCCCGAATTGTCGTGCTGAACAACCCGGACAAGTACCTGGCGGCACAGTCTGATGGAGAAGGCCGCCCCGCGGCCTGACGAAGAGGAATAACGTATGGACATCTTTGGAGCAATTCTGGCCCCGTTCAAGTGGCTGGTATCGGCCATCATGATCGGCTTCCACGACGGACTGAGCTTCATTGGCCTGCCTGCAGCCAACGGCTGGACCTGGACCCTGTCCATCATCGGCCTGGTGCTGGTCATCCGCGCCGCGCTGATCCCCGTCTTCGTCAAGCAGATCAAGGCCCAGCGCGGCATGCAGCTGCTGCAGCCGGACCTGAAGAAGCTCCAGGACAAGTACAAGGGCAAGACCGACCAGCTTTCCCGCCAGGCCATGGCGCAGGAACAGATGGCGATGTACAAGAAGCACGGAACCAACCCGTTCTCCGCGTGCCTCCCCATGCTGATCCAGATGCCATTCTTCTTCGCCCTCTTCCAGGTCCTCTCCGGCATCAGCTCCGCCAAGGCCGGTGGCACCGGCATCGGCGCGATGAACATCGATCAGGTCCGGCAGTTCGACGAATCCAGCATCTTCGGTGCTCCGCTGTCGGCCTCGCTGCTCCATGGCGGCGGCGGAAACCAGACCGCCGTCTGGATCCTCTCGATCGTCATGATTCTGGCGATGACCGCCTCGCAGTTCATCACGCAGAAGCAGATCATGGCCAAGAACATGTCTGAAGACGCGATGGCCAGCCCCTTCATGCGGCAGCAGAAGATGATGCTCTACATCCTGCCGCTGGTCTTCGGCGTCGGCGGCATCAACTTCCCCATCGGTGTCCTCATCTACTGGACCACCACCAACCTGTGGACCATGGGCCAGCAGTTCTTCGTGATCCGTCGCATGCCCACCCCCGGTTCCCCCGCCGCCAAGGCCCTGGCCGAGCGCCGTGCCGCCAAGGGCCTGCCCAACCTGCCCCTGCTGGGTGCGAAGAAGGCCGACGCCGAGGCAGAGGCGGAAGCCGCTGCCAGCGCCGCCGTCGCCAAGAGCCAGCGCGTCCAGCCCCAGCGCAAGAACAGGAAGAGGAAGTAATGCCTGCCGAGAGCACCGACCACGCCATTGCCGCCGAGCCGCTGTCCCAGGAAGACGTCCGCGACGAGGCCGCGCCCAGCAACGATGCTGAAGCCCCGGAAGCCACGGATACCGAAGCCGGCCAGCCCGCGGGCAAGAGCAACACCGCCAGCCGCTTGGAGGAGGAAGGCGACGTCGCCGCCGACTACCTCGAGGAACTCCTGGACATCGCGGATATCGACGGTGACATCGACATCGAGGTGCGCAACGGCCGGACCTACATCTCGATCGTGGCCGAGGAGGACAACTCCGGCTTGGAGAACCTCGTGGGCCGCGACGGTGAGGTGCTGGAGGCCCTGCAAGAACTGACCCGTCTGGCCGTCCTCGCCGCCACGGAGAACCGCTCCCGGCTGGTCCTGGACATCAACGGGTACCGCACGGACCGTGCCGGCGACCTGCAGCAGATTGCCGAGGATGCCATCGCTTCGGTCAAGGAGAGCGGTGGTCCGGTGGCGCTGAAGCCGATGAGCGCTTACGAGCGCAAAATCGTGCATGACGCCGTCGCGGACCTAGGCTTCGTCAGCGAGTCCGAGGGCGAGGGTGCCCAGCGGCACATCGTTGTCTCCGCAGAGTGACTCCGCAGAGCAGCATGATGGTGGAGATTACCGCGGCCGAACTCAAGGCCGCCGAAGCGATTTTTGGTGACCGGCTGGACCTGGCCCGGCGCTATGTGGAGCACCTCGCCACGTCCGGTACCGAACGCGGCCTGATCGGCCCGCGTGAGGTGCCCCGACTGTGGAGCCGGCACGTGCTGAACTGTGCCGTGATCGAACGTGAGATTGCGCCCGGCAAACACGTGGCCGACGTCGGCAGCGGAGCCGGGCTCCCGGGGCTATGCCTGGCCATCGCCCGTCCGGACCTTGAACTGACACTCATCGAGCCGCTGGAGCGGCGCGTGATCTGGTTGCAGGAAGTGGTCGATGACCTCGGTCTGGACAACGTCACGGTGATGCGCACCCGTGCCGAGCTGGCCGTGGGACAGGTCGACGCCGACGTGGTCACCGCGCGCGCGGTATCCGCCCTGACCAACTTGGCCGGGCTTACTATCCCGCTGCTCCAGGGCAAGGGTGAAGTCGTGGCCATCAAGGGCCGCAGCGCCGGTGAAGAGATCGAAAAAGCCGCAAAGACCATCCGCAAACTGGGGGGCGTGGACACGTCCGTCGTGGTTGTCGGGGAGGATCTCCTTGAGGAGCCCACCACCGTGGTCCGCATCGTAGTGAATAAGCCCCTAAAGAAGGCGTAGCGTCCGCCCGGCGCCCGCTGTGTTGAGGGGTAAGAGGTTAGGCTAGTTAGCGGCAGTCAACGCCGAGCGAGAGTGAGAGTGTCAAGTGAGCAGTAGCGAAGCCTCCGCGCAACGGATTCCGCCGTTTGTGTCCCTGGGGTCTGCACGATCGTTCATGGCGCCTTCTGCCTCTCATTCCTCCGCCATAAGCAAACCTTCTTTGGTTGCAAGCAGCTCATCTTCCTCGTCGGTTTCACGTGAAACCTCGGCGATGTCTACCGGCAATGTACTGGATTCGATTGATGACTCCAGCCCGATTGCACGGGAACTCGCCCACGAAAACAAACGCCGGGAGCGCCTCCTGGGCCGGCAGCTGCCAAAGCCGGAGAAGACCCGTATCTTCACCGTGTCCAACCAGAAGGGCGGCGTCGGCAAGACCACCACCACGGTGAACATCGCCGCAGCGCTGGCCGCGGCCGGGCTCAACGTGCTGGTCATCGACATCGACCCGCAGGGCAACGCCTCCACCGCCCTTGGCATCGAACACCATGCCGATGTCGACAGCATCTACGACGTGCTTATCAACGATGTTCCGTTGCAGGACGTTGTCGCACCGTGCCCGGACATCGCCAAGCTGATCTGTGCACCGGCCACCATCCACCTGGCTGGAGCCGAGATCGAGCTCGTCAGCCTGGTGGCACGGGAGCAGCGGCTCCGCCGGGCGATCGACGTCTACGCCAAGGAACGCGCCAAGAACGGCGAGGAGCGGCTGGACTACATCTTCATTGACTGCCCGCCGAGCCTTGGTCTCCTGACGGTCAATGCTTTCTGCGCCGCCAGTGAAGTCCTCATTCCCATCCAGTGCGAGTACTACGCATTGGAAGGTCTGAGCCAGCTGCTGAAGAACATTGAGATGATCCAGAAGCACCTCAATGCCGACCTGGTGGTCTCGACCATTCTGCTGACCATGTATGACGGCCGTACCAACCTCGCCGCCCAAGTGGCCGCGGAGGTTCGTGAGCACTTCCCCGAGAAGGTTCTGAGTGCCGTGGTTCCCCGCTCCGTGCGCATTTCGGAGGCACCCAGTTACCAGCAGACGGTCATGACCTATGATCCGTCGTCCAGCGGCGCGCTGTCCTACTTGGAAGCCGCCGCTGAAATCGCCGAACGTTAGAATCTTCTCAACAATTGCACTAGCCAGAGCCGGAGCATGCCGCGCTCTTCCAATGGAGGGATTTATCCATGAGCGATAAGCGACGCGGCCTGGGCCGCGGACTTGGCGCACTGATTCCAAGTTCCGCCTCGGCTAACGCCTCCGGAAACGGTGCGGCCCCGTCCCGGCCCGTGGATCTGTTCTTCCCGCCGGCCAGCAAGCGCTCCGGCGAGGCGCCGGCTGTCGAGGAAGCCCCGGTAGAGGCAACCCCTGATGCTGCTGCCCCCGAGTCTGCTGCGTCCACATCTGCTGGGCCGGAGGAGACGACGACGTCCCGACCGGCTCCGTCGGATACGACCGCCAAGGCACCTGCCCGGAAGTCTGCTGCCGCGGCGAAGGGTAAGTCGGCCGCCTCGGCTGGTCCGGACACGTCCGGACGGAATCGTGCGGCCGCATCGAAGGTGGCGGCCGAGGCCCCTGCGCTTGAAGAGTCTGAGCCCGAGCTTCCGGCTGCCGATAACGGCGTGGACCTGGTTGCGGTCCCCGGGGTCCGCTTCGCTGAAATTCCGGTCGGCGACATCCACCCCAACCGTAAACAGCCCCGCTCGGTCTTCGATGAGGACGACATGGCGGAGCTCGTTCACTCCGTTCGCGAAATCGGAGTCCTCCAGCCAATTGTCGTCCGGACTTCAACCGAAGAAGGTGGAGAAACCTACGAGCTGGTCATGGGTGAACGCCGGTGGAGGGCAGTACAGGCCGCCGGCCTGGAAACCATCCCCGCAATCGTCCGTGACACCACCGATGATGACCTCCTTCGGGACGCACTGCTTGAAAACCTTCACCGCAGCCAGCTCAACCCGCTGGAAGAGGCCGCCGCATACCAGCAGCTGCTGGAAGACTTCGGTACCACTCACGAGCAGTTGGCGGACCGCATCGGCCGGTCCCGTCCGCAGGTGTCCAACACCCTGCGTCTGCTGAAGCTCCCGCCGTTGGTGCAGCGCCGTGTTGGAGCCGGTGTGCTGTCGGCCGGGCATGCCCGCGCCCTGCTGGCACTTCCGGACGCCGCCGCGATGGAACGGCTGGCCCAGAAGATTGTTGCCGAGGGCATGTCTGTCCGGGCCACTGAGGAGGCCGTCACTCTCTACCAGAGCCCCGCTGCCCCGGCCAAGAACAACATCCCCCGCCCCGGTGCACGGCACGAGCGCTTGGACTACCTGGCATCGTCGCTCTCGGACCGTCTGGACACCAACGTGAAGATCTCCCTCGGTGCGCGCAAGGGACGCGTCAGTATCGAGTTCGCCAGCGTGGAAGACCTGAACCGCATCATGGATGTTCTGACACCGGGTAATCCGACCTAGAGTTTATATTCATCTTTGGGAGGGTCCGTTTCGTGTGAAACGGGCCCTCTTTTGTGCGTCCATCGCCGGCTGGGTGGTCTGCGTGTTCGTGGCTATGGGTGGTGATGACGTCCACGCTGGGTGCGAATCCCCCATTAGTATCCACCAGTGTCACCGGTGTTGAAGGTACGAGCCTGGTGGCGTCAACGGCATGTCGGTTGGCTTACCCAGTTCAAGAAATCCTACGTACCGGCCTGCGCGCACGCAGTAGCTTGCGTGATCCTGGTTTTCCTACCGGGTTGGGTCGATGAGACCACCCAAACCGAGGCTCTTTTGTGGGCGTGCGGCGGCGCGGTGTGGTGCTTGGCGCACGGCCGAGGGGCCTGGGAGTCTGGGTGCGCCCCGTCGGCTGCGTGCCGGGCCCGGGAGTCCATGTCCTGACGTTAGACCGGATTGCGGGTTCACCGGATGATGACGACCATAGAGGGCTGCTTAGATCCGCCGGATGTCGCTTTCTAGCCTCATTCGAGCTGGACGTGCGCGGTGGACGCCTTCCTGCTTCTGCAGCGCTGTACGGTGCCTTCTAAGCCTGCCCTGGGGCGCATTGAGTTTCCCTGCCGACTGTGGTTCTCCGGACGCATTCGAGGCGGTTACAGTCCACCTTTGGCTCCAGCAACCCCCTATTCGTCGGTTTGGCCAGGCCAAAACCTCGTTGGGCGGGCTCGGTAGGTCTCCTCTCGTGCCACTAGGTTTGAACTTGTTGTGGGGCGAGGTGTGCGTAGGGATTGCTTGAGGCGAGGCGCAGTTGGGTGATTGGTCGCTATTCGCGCTCGGTAGTCTGCGGCGGATTTGCTGTTGTTGTTCGGGTGCTCATCCCCTGTCGGGGGCGCCTAGGCGTTCTGATGTTAGGGGGCCTTAGCGGCGATCAAGAGATACTGAGGGATCAACCAAGGCAGCCTTCGGCTTGCCTCCATTTGGGGCTGCTGTTTTCGATGCTGTTTCACGTGAAACAAGGTCCCCGCCCATGAGCCTGATGAGTGGATTGATGCTTAATGGGCCAGGTTCCGAGACGTCGGCGTACATATTGCGATGTAGGTCCTCCCTCAGAGTTCCGAAAGGTCTGCAGGCGCGATGTGCTGTGGCCTCCTTGGACAGGTCGATCCACATCTCTGCGTTCCGCAGACAACGTCGCAGTTCCGCGAAGGATAGGTCTCGACTACAAGCGCGAAGACCGTGGATGAAAGGCCTGGAGCCTACAAATCAATCATGGATCTGTGTACATGTTTCACGTGAAACGGTTTGCGTCGGCTCGATGCTACTGTCCTAGAATCCAGGTCCTAGGCATCCGTCCCGACGGGAGGCTGAGGTGCTGTCCGGGCGGGGAGGCTGGGCCGCCTACTGACGGTCTCCCGGGATAGCCACGGCGCTACCTTTAGTACTAGGGCGACCTGGCTTCAGACTTGGGTCTGCAGGGCGCTCAAGGAGGTGTGCGAGCTCCTGGGCTCGTCGACGCTCTGACGCCCAACCCTGAGTGTTGTGCGCTCCTGAACCTATGGGTGCCACCTCGAGTCTGATTAATGTACTGCGGCATCAGTGGGCTCCGGCTACTGAAGATTGCCTCAGCGACCGAGAGCGGATCGCGCAGAGCATCTTCCGACTAGCCGACTCTCGTTCCGCGCCGCACTCCCTCTGCTTGTTCTCGCCAAAGTGCTCTCGATGGGATCATCGTGCTCGGCGGGTGCATCAGTGGCTTGTACAGACTGCCCGTGGCTAGGTCGTGGCCTTTTGTTCTCATGTGCGGTACTGATCTGCGGCAAGCGCCAGGTATCGGGGTCAGCTGCCCAGTCCTGACTGGTGATGTTCGAAGAGGCGCATAGAGCAGGCAGCCTGGGACAACATGCTTGCTGGAGTCCCAAGGCTAGTTGACGGATGTCGGCTCCTAATAGGCAAGGTCTTTTCAGGGCCGCGCAATGGAGAGTCTCCCCCACGACTTCCGACTTGGGACCTCGGACCTCAGAGCTCCGAAACCGAAACCCAGAGTCGGATGCCGGACCACGGACGCTGGCCCCCGGACGCCGGATGCCGGCCCCCGGACACTTGCCCCGGACGCCGGACGCCGGACCACGGACACCGGACCACGGACACCGGCCCCGGGACGCCGGCCCGGGGAGAACCGAGTGCGGATCTTCGACCCAAGCACGTGGACGGCCGAGCCACACGGCGGACTCCACACCCCGGAAGCCGGCTCCCCTGCCCGCGGCGGCTGAACTCGTAACCGGGGCCGACGATATCTGGATGGGAGTTGCTCGTCAGGTTTGTAAGGCATGGCCAATATCAATACCGGCAAGACGGTGAGCAGGTAACGACGACTAACGGCGTGCCGTCGGAGGGTGGATGTCATCGATGAGTCGCCAGTGATTTCCAGAACTCGGTAGCGACCGTTTCGCGTTTGCCTGAGTGGGTTGAATCGGTACCGGCCGAGGGCGAACTTCGCAGCCATCACCACAGGTTCTGAGAGCCAATTTGCCGGTGGATATTGCTGTGGATAACTTTGTGGAAAGATCGGCGGACATCGTGGTCTAAATGGTCTCAGATGTGAGTACCCGAGAATATTGCTTGGGGTGAAGTAAGCGGTGGGAGTAGCCGCGACAGCGCTTGTTTCACGTGAAACACTGCCGCCGGGCAGAGTGCGGCCGAATATCCCCAGAACTGGCCGAAATCTCGCCACAAATGGGTTAACTTTCCGCCGGCGGCCCGGCCATCTAACAAAACAAACAATTCCGTTTCTCCACGAGACGGCCCTCTCCTCATCTGCGAGATTGGTCCGGGCCGACCCGCCCTCAAGGGGAACTGTTGATGAGGCATCGCGAGGCTGTGGATAAGACTGTGTGCAATCTCTCGGAGGACTGTGGATATCGCTGTGGATAGCCACAGTGGATATCCACGCTTGGAGACGCCCGAGAATGGACATGGTGATTGAATGCTGGCGCCCGTGCGCGCTGATATCCACGGCTGTCACCGTTACAGCGGGGCGGCCCCAAGACTTCGCCGTAGGGTTTCGGGGCCTCTGGGCTGAGGGATTCGAGCATAGGGCTGCCGGCGCAGATGCTCCTGCACTCCCCCTGTGTCTATGGAGGGAATGGTCACTACAGTCGAGTGAGCGACGGCAATCTAGTTGCTACCGGCAATGTCGATGGCGCCTGAGATCAATTGCCCGAACTGGCCCCTCTGCGACGCAGAGTGACCAGCAAGAGATGGTTCGGTAAGGGCCAGACGACTGGACGGCGTCCTCAGTCCGATGCGTCGCCTCAGGCAAGTTCCGTTGGGATGCGCCGGTCCTGCTGAGGTACATGGCGCTTCGGGTTAGCCACGACCAGGACGGGCTCCCCCGGAATGGCAGTCGGCCGCTCTCATGGGGGCTTGTCGTGTGTTGCTCAGGATGATCTGGCCCTGGGGACGAGTGCCTCGCGCGGGCGCCAGGCCCACACTGATGCCGCTAGCAGAACACTACGTGCCCAACTGGCGCAGCCGACCCATAAGGGTGAGGGGCACCCAGGTTGGATGACAAGCGACCAACCTCGGCTCGGCTTGAACGGACCCATCCTGCTGTCCTCCCCAGAGAGCACTGTGGTTCCGTTCATTCCCTGAATCGAGCGCGTAGCAGGATTTTTCTCGTAGGTCCCTATGGTCAGGTGGGACGCTGTCGGGAGTCGGTTGCGCAAGGAATTCATAGACGCCATCGACCTGGGGGCTCTACAGGCTAGTTGTCGATACCAAGATGTTGGGGTCCCTCCAACACCTTTACACCGCAGCAGGGCGGGAAAGTGGAGCACGGCCGTGAATGCTCATGGCTACCGATCCCCCACCTGGGGCCATTCGCTAAGTGCGTGGGCGTACGCGTCCCTCTAACCCAACCCCGCCGAAGCTTCTCAACTTCACCTGATCATCCCGTAACTGACGGTTACCGCCGTCGGCTTGAATACCTGATCATTTCCAGCTGACTGCCCGGTGTCATGAGGTGGACCGTCGTAGGTCGAAGCGGCCCACAACTCGCGCCTTTGAAGGTCCCTGAGCAGTATCGGGCCTGGATAGGTGGATCACCCGAAGCAAGGCTGAGGATTAGCGCTTCAGCCTGGGTAGCGTACTCCCACACTTACAATGGCCTCCCTGATCCTCCGGTTTCGGGCCGACCGTTGGATTCGCCACTGGGAGCACTGCCCTCGTATCACCCTCGTCGTCTGCTGGGAGACTCGCTCTGCCCCTCTCGCCGCCCACCCCCCTCTGGGCACAGGGATGGGTGGAGGTGGTGACTGGGAAGGGTTGTGAGGGTTTCACGTGAAACAAGGCTCGGGCATGGTCTCGATGGTCATTTTCACTCCGGAACCTGATCCCCGGTACCTGCGACCGCGGTGGGGTTGCTTTGATGTCCTGCCTCCGGAGGCCTACCTCCATAGGCACACCGCTACCGGCATTGAACGTTTCACGTGAAACAGGTTATAGAGAGGGATTGGCTCGTCTCCCCGCGTAAGCGACCGCGATGCACACCCTGGCCGTGTGTGAGGAGATGGGTGGTGGTTACGGTCTTGACGCAAGAACTAGGTAGAAATGTCGGGCGCCCGAGAGCTGTTAGAGAAGAAAGTAAACCGTAATAGTTAGAAGCTGGATATTCCTGGGTTTGACTGTGGTGGCTCGGCATTTTTTAAGGTTCCTGAATCCCGGATTCACTCCGTGTGGGGCCTGACCACTTCTCTAAAGATCTGGAGCAGATGGAACCGCATCGGCACTCTCCCTGGCGGCTTTCGAACCCGATCAAGATGCACATATTCGGTCCAGCCGTTTCGATCCAGGGCCCTCACCGCAAGGGCGGCTGAGGTGAGTCCATTCTGCGGCGAACTCACTCCGTGGGAGGCGGGACTCAGAGAATGCCGCCAAGGGTGCCACCAGCTAGTTCAGGGTGTCTCGAAAAGTACGCGAACGCACAGGTCATGTTTCACGTGAAACAGTGAATGGGCACTCCAGTTCCGGCCGAGTGTTGCCTCCGAAAGGTCGCAGCAGTCTGAGTTCAGTTGCGGTGAGTCCGTTTTCATCCGCCGGAGCCCAGTGCTGCTACTGCATGTTTCACGTGAAACACGACGGTGTCGACACTCCGCATGACGGGTAATGATGCCAAGGTGTTGACGACCAAGTCGATCACTTCCTGGATTCACCGAAGAAATTGACCTGTTCGTCGAGGTACTCCTGGTGGCTCTAGGACGCAGCCCCCGTGGCATGGGGTGTCTGGAGCTCTACGGAAATACGCTCTGTATATACCAACATATTCGGTTGATATCCAGCCAGAATAACGCTCACCCGGCTGAGTGGAACTAGGCAGCCAAGCGATAATAGTCGCGGCAACCGCGATATCTCTCTCATCGGAACAGAAACGAAAGGGCGACCCTCCCCTAGTGGGGAGAGCCGCCGTCGTCGTGCTGAGACCGGCCGGTGCCGGTCAGGATGAACTAGGACAGGACGTCCGCGAATTCCTTCTCGAAGTACTGCTTCGGGCGGGCGCCGATGACGCTGCCCTTCACTTCGCCACCCTGGAAGAGGTAGACGGCCGGAATCGAGGTGATGCCGTATTCGGCCGCGATGGCCGGGTTGTCATCGACGTTGACCTTGACCACGTCGACCTTTTCGCTGTACTCGACCGAGATCTCGTCCAGGATGGGGCCCAGCTTGCGGCACGGGCCGCACCATTCGGCCCAGAAGTCGACGATGACCGGCTTGTCGGAAGCGAGCACGTCGGTGCTGAAGCTTGCGTCTGTTACGTCTTTTGCGTTGCTCATAACCTTGTCCTTTTCGTGGAGGGGTAGCGTGCTGTTCTAGGCGACCGGAAGGTCTGCGAGGTAGTGCTCGACGTCGACGGCCGCGACACAGCCGGAACCGGAGGCGGTGATGGCCTGGCGGTAGGTCGGGTCGATGACGTCGCCGGCGGCGAAGACACCCTTGACGCTGGTCTTCGAGGACCGGCCCTCGACGGCGATGGTGCCCTCCGGGGTGAGATCCAGCTTGCCCTTGACCAGGTCAGTGCGGGGATCGTTGCCGATCGCGACGAAGACGCCGGTCACGGCCAGCTCGGACTCGGTGCCGTCCAGCAGGTTCTTCACCCGGAGTCCGGTGACCTTGTCGCCACCGAGGACATCCTCGACGCCGGTGTTCCAGACGAAGTTGATCTTCTCGTGGGCCAGGGCGCGGTCGGCCATGATCTTGGACGCGCGCAGCGTATCGCGGCGGTGAACCACGGTGACGGAGCGGGCAAACTTGGTGAGGAAGAGTGCCTCTTCCATGGCGGAGTCGCCACCGCCGATCACGGCGATGTCCTGATCCTTGAAGAAGAAACCGTCGCAGGTTGCACACCAGCTGACGCCGTGGCCGGAGAGGCGCTTCTCGTTGGCCAGGCCCAGTTCGCGGTAGGCGGACCCGGTGGACAGGATGATGGACCGTGCGCGGAAGGTCTCCCCCGTCGCAATGGTGACGGTCTTGATGTCGCCGTCGAGGTCCAGCTCTGTGACGTCCTCGAACTGGATCTCCGTGCCGAACCGGGCAGCCTGCTTCTCGAAGTTCTCCATCAGGTCAGGACCCATGATGCCCTCGGGGAACCCGGGGTAGTTCTCGACGTCGGTGGTGTTCATCAGTTCGCCACCGGCGGTGACGGAGCCCGCCAGGAGCAGGGGCTTCAGGTTGGCGCGTGCCGTGTACACCGCGGCGGTGTAGCCGGCCGGCCCCGAGCCGACGATGATGACATCACGTACTTCGGACGCGGTGTTTTCTGCGTTGCTCACTGAACGGTGAACCTCTTCCTTTGTCGATGCACCCGCCAGGTTGGCCGGCCACATGGCACAACTAAGCGCACCGGGTGAATATTCCGCGTACGCCTTTGGACGGGGCCTAGCCCCGTCCTTCTAGGGTACCGGTGTGGGGCCGCCGGGACGGCCCGGAACGGCTACTGGACCTTGATCTCCGCGAGCCGCAGGCCGAAGCCGTAGCGGGTCTTCGGGGCGGCCAGCTTCGGCAGGTTCTTGATCTGGATGATGACGTACTGCGCGGTCACCGGTTCCTGCAACGGCAGCGTCAACTCCGGCGAGGTGAAGCTGTTGCTGCCCACCAGCTTGGCGCCGTCGAGCGAGGGCTGGTCGGCGGTGTAGACGCTGATGTTGCCGCCGGAGGCACCGAGCTGGCTGAGCGTGACGGAGGAGACCTTGGCCGGGCCCTTGAGCTTGACCACCAGCGGGACGCCGTCCGGAGCGAAGCCGCCCCAGGCGTCGGTGGCGAATTCCATGTCGGACCAGTAGCTGGCGGCGTTGCCGTCGTACGTCTTGACCAGATCGCCGTCGTAGGTGGCCGCAAAGTCGAAGTTGCCCTGGCGGGACACGGATTCGATCGCCGGCGGAACCGCGGCCGGCGGGGCACTCTGGCTCGTCGATGGCGTGCCGGACTGCTCGGGGGTACCGGTGGAAGTCGAGGTCGTCTTCGCTGCCTGCGGTGTGCCGCCCTTGAAGAGGCCGCCCAGGTTGGTGACGGCGAAGATAAGGCCGATGACCAGGACGGCGGCCAGCAACGCGCCGACCAGCCACCGCATGGAGCGGGGCTCGCGGCGGGGTGCGTCATCGTCATCGTCGTCGTAGTCCCCCGGGCCGTCCGCGGCGGGTTTGCGGGCAAAGGCGGGCAGGGTTGCGGCGGCGCGGCCGGCTGCGGGGCCGGAGGACTTCTCCCGTGCCATCGTGCGCTGGTCCGGGACGGCGTCGTCGTAATCGTCGTCCTGCCACAGGGAAACCTTGGGGTTCGACGACGTCGGAGCGGCCTTCGCGGACTGTGCCGGCTGGACCGGGTTGGCCACGGTCGGCTGCGGCGCGGCGTCCTGCGGCGCGGTCTTCGGGGCCTTCGACGGTTTCGCTGCCTTCGCGGCGGCCGCGCCTGCGGCTGCTCCGGCAACACCTGCGGCGGCGGCCGCTCCGGCTCCCCGGTGCTCCGTCTTCGGCGCTGCTGCCTGCGGGGCGGGGGCCTGCCGCGGCGGAACCACCGGCTGGTTGGCTGGCCGCTGCTGCTGGTCGCCGTAGTTGATGTAGCCGGCGTCGACTTCCTCGTCGTCGTAGAGGCCGTCATAGGTTTCGGGCTCGTTCGACCGGGCCTGGCCGAAGATCTCACTGCCCAGCGTGTCGGTGAAGAACGGTTCCACGTAGGGCGGGTTGGAGCTGACCACGAGGTCCAGCAGGTCAGCCGCGGACGTGTGGTTGGTGATCAGGTAGGTGGCGTCGTCACTGACTCCGAGGTCCAGGATCTGCACCTGTCCGGGGCGTTCGCCGGTGGCCACCTCGCGGGCGCTCTGGGCCACCTGGTCGGCGTTTCCCGGGCCAGCAACGAGGATGCTCACGGGACGGTTCAGCACCTGGTCCACGCCGTCCAGCACCAGATCCTCGTCATGCGAGGTCAGAACCGTGGCGGTCACCTTGTAGCGGCCGCCGAGTACTGATCCGACATCGATCGGGTGGGACACGTGTTCCTCCTAGGCTGTCCGGAACTGCCGGCCCCGGTGACGTCAACGGTCAACGCCGGCCCCCGGTAAAGCCGGTGGACCCCAGGTCTGCAACTCCCCTTGTTAGTCTTCGATCCTAACTGATGCTGGTGTTGCGCCCGGTGACCACGGCCTCCGTTCGGGGTGCGGCTTACTTTTTGTTGCCCTGCCCGTCCGGGAAGTACGGGTTGCGTCCGGGGTCGCCCTGGTAGGTGCGGCGGCCCGGCAGTGGAATCTCCGTCTGGCCCGCCCCGCCCCGCGACGTGGCGGGCCGTTCCTCCTCGGGGAGGTAGCCGCCGTCGGGGCCCCAACCGGTGGTGTCTTCCTCGCGGACGTCGGGACCCACGCGGAAGGACGCCGAATCGAACTCTCCCGAGATCCGCGGGATGAGGCCGGTATCCAGGGAGGTGGTGGCCCGCTGGGGAACCGTCCGGACCGGTGCGGTCCGTCCCGCCGGAACCTCCCCGGCTACTTCCTCGCCCGAGCCGGCACCAGCCTCGCCCGTGGCGTCCGCCCCTGTCCCTGCGGCGCCTGCCGCACCCGCGGCGGCCGGGCGGCGGCGCAGCCTGCCCAGCAGCGGCTGCAGGAGGTCCTGGAGCTCGCTCACCCGCAGCACCCGCAGCAGCACGAAGTAGACGGCCAGCATGATGGGGCCGACGACGGCGACGGTCACCAGTGCGGCGATCCGGCCGCTCCAGGCGAAGCCGTCCGGGTTGTAGCTGCCCAGCAGCCAGAGGGCGCCGGTCCCCGCGATAGCCGAACCGAGGGCCGCGTAGCCCATCTTGATGTAGGAACTGGCGACGCGCGGGCCGTCCAGGTGGCCCAGGAGCCGCCGCAGGAAGCCGGCGCTGACGATCACGGAGAGGATGTTGCCGCCGGTGTAGAGGAGTGCGATGGCGAAGATGATCCGGTCGAAGGGCAGGAACTGGATGAAGAAGGCCGCCACCACGTTCACCAGGGCCAGGACCAGCTGGATGTAGAAGGGGGTGCGGGCGTCCTCGTTGGCGTAGAACACCCGCGACATCATGAAGTTGGCGCTCATGAACGGGGTGCTGAGGGCCAGGATGGTCAGGGTCTGGGCCAGCATGACCCCGTCCTGCCGGTCACCGCCGGAGAAGAACATGCCCAGCGGGCCGGCCAGTGCGAAGAGGGCCAGTGCACCGAAGACTGTCGCCACCGCCATGGTGCGCAGGCCGTGGCTGAGCGCGCGGCGGAGTCCGGCCCGGTCCCCGTCCTGGGAGGCGCGGGTCATCCGGTTGAAGAGCACCGTGGCGAGCGAGAGGGCGATGATCGAGTGCGGCAGCAGGTACAGCTGGCTGGCCACCTCCAGCACGGCGTTGCCGGGAAGCGTGGCGGCCGCCTCGGTCTGTCCTTCGGCCTGGAGCCGGAGGCGTTCGGCGCCGGGGATGGTCGCGATGCGCATGATGTAGAGGAAGGCCAGCTGCC
The DNA here is from genome assembly GCF_030410515.1 of Arthrobacter sp. YD4. Classification (GTDB taxonomy): domain Bacteria; phylum Actinomycetota; class Actinomycetes; order Actinomycetales; family Micrococcaceae; genus Arthrobacter. The sequence continues at coordinate 661,207 of NZ_JAUHHD010000002.1, forward strand.
CCACAGCCGCCGTCGCCAGCGTCCACACGCTGAGCTTGGCGGCCTGTCCCAGCCCCACCCCGCGCCAGCCGAAACGGGGACGCAGCCCCAGCCGGAGCCGCAGCACGGGGATCATCAGGATGGCCGTCTGCGCCACGACGCCGATGGTGGAGAACCCGGCCACCAGCAACGTCTGGAAGGATCCCCAGTTGTCCAGCGTGTGCGGGTTGGCCTCGTTGGTGCCGAGGATCCAGATGAACATACCGAGGCCGGCGATGGCGACGACGTTGTTCAGGATCGGTGCCCACATGGCGGGCCCGAACGCGCCGTTGGCGTTCAGGACCTGGGTCAGCAGGGCATAGAGGCCGTAGAAGAAGATCTGCGGCAGGCACCAGAACGCGAACGCCACGGCCAGGGACTTCTGCTGCGGTGAATACCCCTGGGTGGTCAGGTCAATCACGGTGGGCGCCAGCAGCGTCACCACCAGCGTCAGGGACAACAGCACGACGACGGCCAGGGTGAGCAGGCGGCTGATGTAGTCGGCGCCGCGGTCCGGGCCCTTGCTGGCCTTGATGATCTGCGGGACCAGGACGGCGTTGAAGACGCCGCCGGCCACCAACAGGAAGATCAAGTTGGGAAGGTTGTTGGCATTGATGAACGTGTCGGTGACCGTCGAGCCGAGGCCCAGGGCCAGCGCCAGCATCCAGGTCTTGGCGAATCCGAGGAACCGCGAGACCAGGGTCCCGGCGGCCATGACGGCGCTGGACCGGGCCTCTCCGGCGCGGGCGGCCTGGGGGGCGGCGGCTTCGGAGGGTGCGGACTTCTCGGGCTGGGGCTGGGCGGCAGACATCATTCTCATCGTCTCACCCGGGCGGCCGAATAGGCGCAACCGCGGCCCGTACGGACGTGGTCCTAGCGGTGGTCGGGAAGGACTTCGCGGGCGAGGTCGGCGATGCGGCGCTCATTGGGGAAGGACAATTTCCGCGCCAGTTCCGTCAGCGGCACCCACGCCACGTCCACGGCTTCCTGGTCGGGATCGTTCTCAATGGTCAGTTCGCCGCCGGTGGCCTGCAACAGATAGTGGTGGACCGTCTTGTGGACCCGGTGCCCGCTGACGGTGAACCAGTAGTCGATGCTTCCCAGCGGGGCGAGGATCTTGCCCTCGATGCCGGTCTCTTCGGCGATCTCGCGGACGGCCGCTTCCTCGTTGCTTTCCTTGCCTTCCGGGTGGCCCTTCGGCAGGCACCACTCGAGGCGGCCGCCGCGGTTGAGCCGGGCGATGATCGCCACGCGCAGTTCGGCGTCGGATGTATCCACCACGACGCCGCCCGCGGAAACTTCCTCCACGGTAGGCAGGGAGGCCTGGCCCGCGTGCTGCTGCGCCGGCGCGACGTTGCCACCGATTGCCGAGGGCAACGGTGCGTTCGTCCTCCTGCCGGGAGCGCTCGGTACGGGGTGGGCCATAAAGTCCACTCTAACTACTCTTGCCCGGACTTGATGACCTAAACGTGACGGGAAAGTGGACGGCGGGAAAATCGGATTCGGCCCGCCCCCGCGGGCCGCCGCGGACGGGCCGGTGTCCCCGGTCCGTCCCGGTGTGGTGCTGGCGGGGATTTCTGACAAGCTTAAGAGACTATGTCGCACCCACATCACCAGACCGAGTCCCACCCCGTCGATTTCCAGGTTGACCCGGTGGTCCTTGAGCTGGGGCGGCGTTTTGCCGACGCCGGCCACGAACTCTCCCTGGTCGGCGGCCCGGTCCGGGACCTCTTCCTGGGCCGTGAATCGCCGGACCTGGACTTCACCACCGACGCCACCCCGGACCAGACCGTCGCGCTGATCAAGAAATGGGCCGACAACTTCTGGGAGATCGGACGCGCCTTCGGGACCATCGGGATGCGCAAGGCCGGTTTCCAGATCGAGATCACCACCTACCGCGCCGAGGCCTACGACCCCGAGTCACGGAAACCTGTGGTGGCGTTCGGATCCTCCCTGACCGATGACCTGCTGCGCCGCGACTTCACCATCAACGCCATGGCCCTCCGGCTGCCCTCGATGGAACTGGTGGACCCGTTCGGCGGGGTCCGGGACCTGCACGCCTCCACGCTGTCCACGCCCGGGTCGCCCGAGGATTCCTTCTCGGACGACCCGCTGCGGATGATGCGGGCCGCCCGCTTCGCCGCGCAGCTGGGTGTGACCGTCCACCCCGACGTCCGCCGCGCCATGACCGCCATGGCGGAGCGGATCAAGATCATTTCCAACGAGCGTGTCCGCGACGAGCTGGTCAAGCTCATCTGCGCCGCCCAGCCAAGGACCGGCGTCGACCTCCTCGTGGACACCGGCCTGGCCGAATACGTGCTGCCCGAGGTGTCCGCGCTTCGGCTCGAATCGGATGAACACCACCGCCACAAGGACGTCTACCAGCACTCGCTGCAGGTCCTGGAGCAGGCCGCGGGCCTGGAGACCGGCGCCGAAGGCCCCGTCCCGGGCCCTGACTTCGTGCTGCGGTTCGCGGCCCTGATGCACGACGTCGGCAAGCCGGCCACGCGGCGCTTCGAGGCGGGCGGCGCGGTGAGTTTCCGGCACCACGACATGGTGGGGTCGAAGCTGACCGCGAAGCGGATGAAGGCGCTCCGCTTCGACAACGACACCATCAAGGCCGTTGCGCGCCTGGTGGAACTGCACATGCGGTTCTACGGATACGGCGACGCCGGCTGGAGCGACTCCGCCGTCCGCCGCTACGTTACCGACGCCGGCCCCCTCCTGGAGCGGCTGCACCGGCTGACCCGGTCCGACGTAACCACCCGCAACCAGCGCAAGGCCGAACGCCTCGCCTTCGCCTACGACGACCTTGAGACGCGGATCGCCGAGCTGCGCGAGCGGGAATCGCTGGAGGCGGTCCGCCCGGACCTCGACGGCGGCGCCATCATGGCCCTGCTGGGCCTCAAGCCGGGACCCGTCGTCGGCCGCGCCTACAAGTACCTGCTGGAAGTACGGATGGAGAACGGGCCGCTCGAGCCCGCCGCCGCCGAAGCCAAACTGCTGGAATGGTGGGCGGCGCAGCCGGAATCCGCCGCCGTCGCACCCTCTGAGGAGTCCTAATGCCCGCACCCGCCAACGGCCCCCGCCCCCAGCTCTGGATCCTCCGCCACGGCGAGACCGAATGGTCCAAGAGCGGCCAGTACACGGGCCTGACGGACCTTCCCCTCACGGTGGAGGGCGAGCAGCAGGCCGTGGAGGCCCGCAAGGTCCTTGACGGGGTCGACTTCGACCTGGTGCTCACCTCGCCGCTGCGCCGCGCCCGCCGCACGGCCGAACTGGCCGGCTTCCCCGACGCACGGCTGGAACCGCTGGCGGTGGAGTGGGACTACGGCGACTACGAGGGCATCAGCTCGGACCTGATCCGGAAGGACAACCCGGACTACCTGATCTGGACCCACGGCGTGCCAAACGGTGAAGCGCTCGACGACGTCGCGGCCCGGGCGGACAAGATCGTGGCCAGGGTGCTGGAGTCCGGCCTCGACAATGTCCTGGTCGTGGCGCACGGGCATTTCTCCCGCATCCTCACTGCCCGGTGGCTGGGACTGGACGCCCACGAGGGACGGCATTTCGTCCTGGGTACAGCCAAGGTCTGCACGCTCGGCTGGGATAAGAAGACCCCCGCAGTAGTGCGTTGGGGCCTCTAAACCCGTCCCTTAAAAGTTTTTCCATAAAACTTTATGGATTAAGTGGTCAACCCCTGCATTCATCATGTAGTTTTATTTCCAACCCCAGAGGCGTCCAGCCGGGGTATCGGCGCTCACCGCCCGGCCTGTCAGCCGGAGCGATGGCACAACAGAAAAGGAGGTTGGGAAAATGATTACTTTGACTCGCGGATGGATGTTCACCCTCACCGCCAACCCGGCCTCCGTTGTTGCCTGGCGCCCGAATTTTGGAATGCACACCTGCTGATTCCGCTCATCGCCGGCCACGTGCCGGGATTGCAGAACCGCCGCTAGCCCGAATCCTCCCGCATCAGGGACGGCGCGGGCTTCGGCGGGACAGTTGCCGGTGAAGCCTCCTTCTTCATCACCTTCGCCCTGCCAGGCCATCACAGCGCGCGGCACCACAATTCGGAACTCTGCTTCCCGGCGGTGCATCTTTCACGCTCAGTGCCGGCATTCTTCGCGTGGCGAATTCACGCACTAAGACGGCTCTTCTTTTGCTGCCCTTTTTAGTGAAATTACCTGCAATTTATCCGGGGTCTATTTGTCATGCCCAGATATCCCGGAAATTCCTTCCCTCTTCACCCCAGGAGTACACGTGTCTGTCGTTCCGTCCCTGACCCGCCCCACACCGCACCCCGGAGCCCTGCCGGTTCGGCCGGATCCCGCCCAGACTTCCATCCCGACCCTCCGGAGGGAGGTGAAACCAATGAAACGACAGCTCCCCCGCGTGCCGGTCTTCCGTCCGCGGCCCGGCCGCAAGGAACGGACGCAGTTCAACGCCCAGCTGCTGGAACAGCGGCGTGAAGACGTCTACCTGACCCTGCACCAGATGGGCCTGATCCGCTGATTCCCTGCTGCCCCGACCGCCCAGGTCACGCACACCGCAGCAGCCATCAGAGGAGGACCCATGAGATTGACCATTCCGAGCTACCCGCCAGGAGCCCACGCGGCAACGCGTGGGCTCCCCCGTTTAACCGGCCGCCCGTAGCCCCCAGGGCCACGTCCGGCCGCCGCGAACCCCCGGTAAGCTCATGGCATGCAGGAGACAATGCCGCCGGACCAGCACCGGAGGAGCCGACTGGTGGTTCCCACCCGCAGTGACCGGCTGCTACGGAACTTCACCGAACTGATCGGCGGACCCATGGGGCGCCGCGCCGCGCCCGGTGTCGTCTCTCCCGGCCTCTTCACCGTCCCGCGGGTGCTTGGAATCCTGACGGTCCTGGCCGCGCTGCTGGCACTCCTGGTCAAGGGCTACTGCCGGAGCAACGGCTGGGAATCCCCCGGCCAGTTCTACGCCACCTGCTACTCCGACTTCCCCGAACTCTTTCGAAACCGCGGACTGGGCAACGGCGCCTTCCCGTTCGTCACCGCCGGAAGTCACTTCGAATACCCGGTCCTGATGGGCTTCATCGCCGGAGCCACCGCCCTTCTGGTACCCGGCTCGGGAACCGGCGCCGGCCGGGTCCTCGCGTACTTCGACGTCAATGCCACCCTGGTGGCGGCCGTCTGGATCGTCGTCGTCCTCGTCACCGCCCGCACGGCCGGCCGGCGGCCCTGGGACGCCGCCATGGTGGCGCTGGCCCCCGGCATCATCCTGGCCGGATTCATCAACTGGGACATGTGGGCCGTGGGTTTCCTGGCCCTGGCCATGTACTTCTTCGCCCGGAACCACCTGGTCCTGGCCGGCATCTGCATCGGGCTGGGCACCGCCACCAAGCTCTACCCGCTGCTGATCCTCGGCGCCATCCTGGTGCTCGCGCTGCGCACCGGACGGATCCGGGCGTTCCTCACCACCGCCGGGGCGGCCGCGGCGGCGTGGCTTGCCGTGAACCTTCCCGCCCTGCTGGCAGACCCGGCCGGATGGAAGTACTTCTACCAGTTCACCGAGTCCCGGCCCGCCGGCTACAGCTCACCCTGGTTCGCGTACAACCTGGTGGCCGGCCGGCTCGGCTGGAAGCCGCTGGAGGCGGCCGTCATCAACTCCCTGGCCATGGACCTGTTCCTGGCCGCCTGCGTGCTGATCGCGCTGCTGGCCCTGGCCGCCCCGCGCCGTCCCCGCCTGGCGCAACTGGTCTTCCTGATCGTGGCCGCCTTCATCCTGACCAACAAGGTCTACTCGCCCCAGTTCGTCATCTGGCTCATCCCGCTGCTGGCCCTGGCCCGGCCGCGGTGGCGCGACTTCCTCATCTGGCAGGCCATCGAGGCACTGCACTGGGCGGCCGTGTGGATGTTCCTGGGTCAGGTCACCAGCGGCGGCCCCTCCCAGCACAACATCGACATGCCCTACTACGTCCTGGCCGTCGTCGCGCACATGCTGGCCACGGCATATCTGATGGCGCGGGTGGCCTGGGACATCGTCGAGCCGGACCGGGACATCATCCGCCGGCAGCGCGTGGACGATCCCCATGGAGGTCCCTTCGACGGCGCCGCTGACCGGCTGCGGATCGACCTCCGGCACCCGGCGGCCTCGGTCCTGCCGTGGCGGACGGCGAAGGTGGGCTCCGATGCCTGACGTCGCGGTGGTGGGAGCGGGTCCCAACGGCCTCGCCGCGGCCGTGACGATGGCCCGCGCCGGCCTCGCCGTGGATGTGTACGAGGCCGCACCCACCCCCGGCGGCGGCCTCCGGACCATGGAACTGATGGAACCGGGCCACCTGCACGACGTCTGCTCGGCCGTCCACCCCATGGCGCTGGCCTCGCCGTTCTTCCGCGGTTTCGGGCTCTCCCGGCGGATCGACGTCGTGACCCCTGAGCTCTCCCACGGGGCGCCCCTCGACGGTGGCCGGGCCGCGCTCGGCTACCGCTCCCTGGAGCGCACGGCAGCCGCCCTGGGCCGCGACGGCGCAGCGTACCGACGCCTGATGACCCCGCTGCTGCAACGCCTCGAGGGAGTCATGGACGTTGCCCTCAACCAGCTTGTGCGGGTCCCCCGGGACCCCGTCGCCGCCGCCGTCTTCGGCCTCCGCACCCTTGAACAGGGCACCCGGCTGTGGGATGCCCGCTTCCGTGAGGATCTCGCCCCCGCGCTCCTGACCGGGGTGGCCGCCCACGCCGTCGCTCCGCTGCCCACCCTCCCGGCCGCCGGCGCCGGCCTGGTCCTCGGTGCCCTGGGACATGCCGGGGGCTGGCCCATCCCGGTGGGCGGTTCCGCCTCCATCGCGCAGGCGATGATCGCGGACATCGAAGCCCACGGCGGCCGGATCCGCACCGGCACCCGGATCGATACCCTGACGGACCTGCCGCCGGCACGGGCCAGCCTGTTCGACGTGGCCCCGCCCGGGCTGCTGCGGATCGCCGGCAACCGGCTCCCGGCCCGTTACCGCCGCGCCCTGGAGGACTACCGGTTCGGCAACGGCGCCTGCAAGGTGGACTACATCCTCTCGGGCCCCGTCCCCTGGGCCGCCTCCGAGCTCGCCGGGGCCGGCACGGTCCACGTCGGCGGCACCCGGGCCGAGACCGCCGAGGCCGAGCACCTGGTGGCTTCCGGGCAGCACCCGGAGCGGCCCTACGTCCTGGTCTCCCAGCCCTCCACCTTCGACACCGGCCGCGCCCCCGCCGGCCGGCACATCCTCTGGACCTACTGCCACGTCCCGGCCGGGTCCACCGTGGACATGGGCGCCGAGGTCACGGCCCAGCTGGAGCGATTCGCCCCCGGCTTCCGGGACCTGATCGTGGACCAGCGGGTGACCACGGCGGCGGACCTCGGCGCCTACAACGAAAACTATGTCGGCGGGGACTTCAGCGCCGGGGCCATGGACCTGCGCGGTCTGCTGGCCCGTCCGGTGTTCCGGCCCGTCCCGTGGCGGACCCCCGTCCGCGGGCTCTATCTCTGCTCTTCGGCCACCCCGCCCGGGCCCGGCGTGACCGGCATGCCCGGCTTCCACGCCGCCCGGCACGCGCTCCGGGACGTCTTCGGTCTCCCGGTTCCCGCACTGGGCCCGGTGGGGGACGCGGCCGCCGGCTAGTGCGCGCCCTGCAGGGCGCCGAGCGAGAGCCGACCGTCGGCCATCGTGGCGACGGCGTCGGTGTGCGGCACCAGGTCCGCGTCGTGGGTGACCATTAGCGTCGCGACGCCGAATTCATCGGTGACCTCCCGCAGCAACCGGACGATGTCCCCGCTGCGCTGCTGGTCCAGCGCCGCCGTCGGCTCATCCACCAGCAGCAGGGCCGGGTCGGCCATCAGGGCCCGGGCGATGTTGACGCGCTGCCGCTGGCCGCCGGAGAGCTGGTGCGGCCAGCGGTCTCCCGCGGCGGCCAGGCCCACGCGGTCCAGCAGCGTCCCGGCGCGCTCCCGGGCCTGCCGCGGCTGTTCTCCGCGCAGGTGCGCTGCCAGGAGGAGCTGTTCCACGGCGGTCAGGGAGGGCAGGAGGTTGGGCTGCTGGAAGATGATCCCGACCCGGTCCCGCCGCAGCGCCGAGCGGGCCGCGTCGGACAGGGACCCCGCGTCCTGGCCGGCCACCAGGACGGTGCCGGAGCTCGGGCGGATCAGGGTGGCGGCCACCGCCAGCAGCGATGACTTCCCGGATCCGGACGGACCCAGCAAGGCCAGGAACGTGCCGGCGGCCAGGTCCAGGCTGACCCGGTCCAGGGCGCGCAGCGTGCTGCCGCCGTCGGGGTAGTCGAGGGTGACGTCGCGGAGGCTGAGGACGGACTTCATGAATATGCCTTTCGAAGAATGTTTAGGGTGAGGGTGCGGGTGCCGGTGGCACGCCGCGTTAGTTGCCGCCGAGGGCCAGCAGCGGGTCCACCCGGGTGACGCCGCGGACCGCGAGGACGGAGGCGGCGAGCCCCAGGAGCACGACGCCGGCGACGGGCAGCAGCGTGGTGGCCGGGCCCGTGAGGAACGGCGCGGCCTTCCCGGCGAGCAGTCCGCCGAAAGCGCCCGCCGCGCCTCCGGCCAGGGCCCCCGCGGCCAGCACGGCGGCGGCCTGGACCATGGCGTCCCGGAGGATGTACGGGGTGGAACCGCCGAGCGCCTTGAGGACGGCGATGTCACGGGTCCGCTGGACGGTCCACACGGTCAGGAAGGCGGCCACCACCAAGGCGCTGATGCCGTAGAGGAAGGACTGCATCAGCAGCAGGGAAGCGTTTTCGCTGCGGTAGGAGCCGAGGGCCTGGAAGGAGCCGCTGCGGGTGGCGCTGACGGTTCCCGCGGCGGCGTCGGCGGCGCCGAGGTCCGTCCCGGCCGAGGTGCCGACGGCCAGGACCGTGGCCACGGCGGCCGGGTCGGTGAGGTGTGAGAGGGTGCGCCAGTCCGCCAGGGAGGTCCAGACCACGGCGGTGTGCGAGTACCACTGGTCCGGAACCACCGCGGCGACGGCCAGGGAGCTGCCGCCCACGCTGACCCGGCGCCCCGGTGCGAGGTCCAGGTCCTTGGCCAGGCCGGCCCCGATCACCACGGTGCCCTCGGCCACCTGCGCGGGGGCCAGCGCGCCGTCGCCGGTCACGCCGAAGACGGCAACATTCGCCGAGCCGGCGGGTTCCCCGCCCGGGGCCACGGCCTGCAAGCGGGTCTGGCTGATGCCCAGCGGCTCCGCGTTGGTGACGCCGTCGTGGTTCTTCCAGTGGGCCAGCTGGGCCGCGGTGACGGAGGACTCCGTGTAGGAGGCGGTGGGTGTGGTCCCGGCGGGGGCGCCGAACACGATGTGGTCCGCCGGGAGGGCGGCGATGGCGGAGGTTGACTGGTTGCCGAGGCCGGCGGTGAGGCCGGAGAGCATCACCAGCAGCAGGGTGATCAGGGCGACGACGCCGCCCATCAGGGCGAAACGGCCCTTGGCGAAGCGGATGTCGCGGAGAGCGAGAAACATGGGTGTCCTTTGCGGGTTGAAAAGCCTTTCTTCCACTCTCGCCGGGGCCGGCGGCAATGCCATCGGGTGCCCGGATGATCCCGGCGGGACGATCGGAGGGGCGCAGGATCATCCAAAAGGATGATTACGGTGTCCCGCGGGCCCTGGGCGGGCTCCCGGGCAGGGTGCCAAAGCTAGGCTGAGGACATGGAAAGCGAGGCGGGGGACACCCGGCAGGCGGCGGGCACGGCGGTGATCCTGCGTGTGCTGCGCGTGAGCCTGCACGTCGGCTTCGCGGTGCTCCTGCTGGTGGCGGTTGCGCGGCTGCTGGGCGGCGGCCTGGGCACCGGCGCGGCCTGGCTGCAGCTGGTCCTGGCCGTCGCCCTCGCCGGGGTCTACCTGGCCGGAACGGTCCTGGAGAAGCGGCACGCGGCGCTGCCCGGGCGTTTCGACCCGAGTCCGCACGCCCGCTGGTGGCTCGCGCTGGTGTGCCTGCTCTGGCTGGCCCTGATCGCCGGCAGCGCCGACTTTGTCTGGCTCGCCTTCCCGCTGTTCTTCCTCCAGCTTCAGGTGCTGCCCCGGGCGGGTGCCCTCGCTGCGATCGCCGTTAGCACCGCCCTGGTCATCGCCGCGCTCTGGTTCCACGGCGGCGGCCCCGCCGGGACGCCGCTGCAGCTGCCGATGGTGCTGGGACCCAGCTTCGGCGCCGCGTTCGCCGTCGTCACCGGCCTCGCCTACCGGGCGCTCTACACCGAGGCGAAGGAGCAGCGCCGCGTGGCGGAGGAACTCCGGCGCACCCGCGCCGAGCTGGCCCGCAGCGAACACGACGCCGGCATCCTCGCCGAACGCGCCCGGCTGGCCCGCGAAATCCATGACACCCTAGCCCAGGGCTTCTCCAGCATCGTGCTGATGGGACGCTCCGCGGAGCAGGCGCTGGCCGCGGGAGATACAGACCTCGCCGCCGCGCGGCTGCACACGGTCCAGGCCACGGCCGCCGGAAACCTAGCCGAGGCCCGCAACTTCGTCCGCGGGCTGCAGCCGCCCGTCCTGGAACGCGAGTCGCTGCCGACCAGCCTGCGCCGGCTCTGCGAGAGTACGGAGGCCGAGGCCGCCGCGCAGGGAACGCCCCTGGCCTGCCGGCTTGAGCTCACCGGTACACCCGTTGAGCTGCCCCGGCCCTACCAGGCCACCCTGCTGCGCGCCGCCCAGGCCAGCCTGGCCAACGTCCGCCGCCACGCCGCCGCCGGCACGGCCGTGGTCACGATCGGATTCCTCGACACGGAGGTCACCATGGACATCTTCGACGACGGGCAGGGCTTCGACCCGCGGGCCACCGCGGGCCGCCCGGACGGCTCCGGCTTCGGCCTGCGCACCCTGCAGGACCGGCTGGCGGCGCTCGGCGGCTCCTTCGCCGTCGAGTCCGCGCCCGGGGAGGGCACCGTGGTGGCGCTGCGCCTGCCGCTGGGCGGTGCGGCCGCATGAACGACATCCGCGTCCTGCTGGTCGATGACCACCCCGTGGTCCGCGCCGGTCTGCGGGCCATGCTGGCCGGCTGCGAGGGCATCACCGTCGCCGCGGAGGCCGCCGACGGCGCCGCCGCGATCGCCGAACTCTCCCGTCTCCACACACTCGGCGAACCGGCCGACGTCGTCCTCATGGACCTGCAGATGGGCGCGGGCATGGACGGCGTTACCGCGACCGGCCGGATCCGCGCCGGCGCGGCCGGGACTCCCCCGCCCCCGGTCCTGATCCTCACCACCTTCGACTCCGACGCCGACATCCTGGCCGCGGTGGAAGCCGGCGCCAGCGGCTACATGCTCAAGGACGCCCCGCCCGAGCAGCTCCGCGACGCCGTCCTGGCCGCCGCCGCTGGCCGCACTGCCCTGGCCCCCGAGGTTGCGGCGCGGCTGCTCGGCCGGATCCGGAACCCGGATCCGGCCCTCTCCGCCCGGGAGCTGGAACTGCTGGAACTGCTGGCCACCGGCCTGGCCAACCGCGCCATCGCCAAGGAACTGTTCATCTCCGAGGCCACCGTGAAGACCCACCTGGCGCATATCTACGCCAAACTCGGCGTCGACAACCGGACGGCGGCCATCGCCGCGGCGACGCAACGCCGGATCATCCGCCCCGGCGGCGGGTGACGCTGCCCGGCGGGTGAACGCCGGGACCCCGGGGGACGCCGCGTGACACGGCGATATCCGGGGCTCAGGGCATAATGGCGCGAATGGGGAAAAAACACATACTGACCTTTGGCCTGACCGGACTGGTGCTCGCCGCCTCGTTGGTGGCCTGCGACGACGGCCGCTCGGGGGCCCAGGACGCCGCCAACAAGCTCGCCTCCGGCCTCTCCGCGCTCGACGTCGGCGCGGTCCCGTTCCAGGGCAAGGACTCCTCCGCCGCCAATGACCGGCTGCACGAGGCCTTCAAGGCCCTCGAACCGGCCAAGCCCACGGTCCACGGCGGTGACCTCACCGTGGACAAGGACACCGCCACCCTCCCGCTGGACATCAGCTGGACCATCGGCGGATCCGAATGGAAGTACACCGTGTCCGCCCAGCTGAAGAAGGCCGGAGACACCTGGCAGACCGTCTGGAAGCCGGACCTGCTGGCCCCGGGGCTGACCGATACCGAGGTGCTGGCCACCTCCACGCAGGCGCCGCAGCGGGCCGACATCCTCGGTGCCGGGGACGTGCCGCTGGTGACCTCCCGCGCGGTGGTCAACGTCGGCATCGACAAGACCACCCTCGGCGGAGCCGACCCGGCGGCTTCCGCCGCGAAGCTCGCGGCCCTGGTGGGCGTGGACCCGGCCGGGTACACCCAGCAGGTCCAGGCCGCCGGCCCGCAGGCCTTCGTCGCCGCCATCACGCTGCGGCAGGACGGCCGGACCGTCACGGACGAGCAGATCGCCGCGATCCCCGGAGCCCGGGCCATCGCCGACGCGCTTCCGCTGGCACCCACGCGGACCTTTGCCCGGGCCGTCCTCGGCTCCGTGGCCGAGGCCAGCGCCGAACAGATCGAAAAGTCCGGCGGCGCGCTCAAGAACGGGGACAGCACCGGCACCGGCGGCCTGCAGCAGCAGTACGACGCCCGGCTGCGCGGCACGGACGGCGTCCAGGTCTTCGCCCAGGTCCCCGGCCTCACTCCGGAACAACGCCAGGCCCAGCCCAACGCCGGCCGCCGGATGCTCTTCCAGGTCGCCATGAAGCCGGGCGCCCCGCTGAAGACCACCCTGGATCCGAAGCTGCAGCAGCTGGCCGAGGACACCCTGGCCAAGGTGGGACCGGCGTCCGCGATCGTGGCGCTCCGGCCCTCCAGCGGCGCCGTGCTTGCCGCCGCCTCCGGACCCGGCAGCAACGGCTACGACACCGCCATGCTGGGACAGTACGCCCCCGGATCCATCTTCAAGATCGTCGATTCCCTGGCGCTGATCCGCGGCGGCATGACCCCGGACAGCAAGGTCGACTGCCCCGCCACCCTGGAGGTGGACGGCCGGACCTTCAAGAACGCGGAGGGCTACCCTGCCTCCTCGCTGGGCTCGGTGGCCCTGCGGGATGCCTTCGCGCACTCCTGCAACACCGCCTTCATCAACGCCCGGGACAAGGTCAGCCAGGCCCAGCTGGAAAGCACCGCGGCGTCCCTGGGCGTGGGCGTCGACGCCCCGAAGCTCGGCGCGGCCGCGTTCCTGGGGTCCGTTCCCGGCCAGGCCGGCGGCACCGAACACGCCGCCTCGATGATCGGCCAGGGCAAGGTGCTGCTGTCCCCGCTTGTGGCGGCCGTGATGGCCGGTTCCGTGGCCAAGGGCGCCCCCGTGTCGCCGGTCCTGGTGACGAACCCTGATGCACCCGCCGGCACGCCGGGAACGACGGCGGGCGCCACCGGCTCCGCGTCTCCCGCCGCGACGGCAGCCGCAAGTGCTTCCGCCAGCGGGTCGCCGGGTGCGACCTCCTCGGCGACCGCCGCCCCGACGGCCTCCGGTACCCCGCTGACCCCGGCCGAGGCGGCGTCCCTGGCCGACATGATGCGCGCCGTCATCACCTCCGGGCACGCCGGCTTCCTCGCCTCCGTTCCCGGCGCCCCGGTGGGGGCCAAGACGGGCACGGCCGAGTTTGGCTCGGACAACCCGCCGAAGACCCACGCCTGGATCGTGGCTACGCACGGCGACCTCGCCGTCGCCGTCTTCGTGGAGGACGGCGGGCTGGGTGCTACCACCTCCGGGCCGCTGCTCAAGGAGTTCCTGACCGGCGCCGGCTAGGCCGGCACCCCGGAGCCCCGCGGCCGTGACCGCGGGGCTCCGTGCGAGGATGGAAGCGTGGCCCATATTGACGTTTCCGGCATCGACTACTTCCTCTCCGATGGCACCCAGCTGCTCAACGGCGTGACCTTCAAGGTCCCCGACGGCACCAAGACGGCGCTGATTGGACCCAACGGAACCGGCAAGACCACGCTCTTCCGCATCATCGCCGGTGACCTCACGCCGGACGAGGGCGTGATCGGCCGCTCCGGCAACATGGGCATCATGCGGCAATTCGTCGGCCAGGTCCGCGACGACTCCACGGTCCGGGACCTGCTGGTCTCCGCCGCGCCGCCCGCGCTGGCCGCGGCCGCGCGCGCCGTCGACGAGGCCGAACTGGCCATGATCGAACATGACGACGAGCCGACCCAGATGAAGTACGCCCAGGCGATCGTGGACTGGGGCGACGCCGGCGGATACGACGTCGAAACCGTCTGGGACGAGGTCTGCATGGCCGCGCTGGGCCTGCCCTTCGACCGCGCCCAGCACCGGCCCGCCTCAAGCCTCTCCGGCGGCGAACAGAAGCGCCTGGTCCTCGAGGCCCTCTTCGCCGGCCCGGACGAACTGCTGCTGCTGGACGAACCGGACAACTACCTGGACGTCCCCGGCAAGCGCTGGCTCGAGGCGAAGCTCAACGAGTCGAAGAAGACCGTGTTCTTCATCAGCCACGACCGCGAGCTGCTGAACAACGCCGCCGGCCGCATCGTCACCCTGGAACCGGGCATCAACGGCGCCGGCGCCTGGGTCCACGGCGGCGGCTTCGGCTCCTACGTAGAGGCCCGCGCGGACCGCAACGCCCGCTTCGAGGAGCTCCGCAAGCGCTGGGACGAGGAGCACGTGAAGCTCAAGGAACTCGTCAACATGTACAAGAACAAGGCCGCGTTCCGCTCCGACATGGCCAACCGGTACCACGCCGCGCAGACCCGGCTGGCGAAGTTCCTCGAGGCCGGCCCGCCCGAGGCCCTGCCGATCGAGCAGAACGTGCAGATGCGGCTCAAGGGCGGCCGGACCGCCAAGCGCGCCGTCGTGGCCGAAAAGCTGGAGCTCACCGGGCTGATGAAGCCGTTCTCCACCGAGATCTGGTTCGGTGACCGGGTGGGCGTGCTCGGCTCCAACGGCTCCGGCAAGAGCCACTTCCTGCGTCTGCTGGCGACCGGCGGCACCGACCCGGAACGCGAACACCTGCCCGTCTCCGCGCTGCCTGCGGCTCCCACCCCTCGCAAGCTCGGGGAGGGGCCCTCGCCGCAGCCGCTTGTCGAGATCGCCGAGGTCCCGCACGAGGGCACGGTGAAGCTCGGCGCCCGGATCCGGCCCGGCTTCTTCGCCCAGACCCATGTCCGCCCGGACCTCCTGGGTAAGACCCTGCTGGAGATCCTGCACCGCGGCGACGAACACCGCTCCGGCCTGGCCCGCGAGGCCGCCGCCGGCGCGCTTGACGGCTACGGCCTGGCGGGCCAGTCCGAGCAGAAGTACGAGTCCCTCTCCGGCGGCCAGCAGGCCCGGTTCCAGATTCTGCTGCTGCAGCTCTCCGGCGCCACCCTGTTGTTGCTCGATGAACCCACCGACAACCTGGACCTGCACTCGGCCGAGGCGTTGGAACGCGCCATCGGCCACTTCGAGGGCACCGTCCTGGCCGTCACCCACGACCGCTGGTTCGCGCGGACCTTCGACCGTTTCCTGGTCTTCGGCTCCGACGGCAAGGTCTACGAATCCGCGGAGCCGGTCTGGGACGAAAAGCGCGTGGACCGGGTTCGATGAATGTGCACATGAGCGTTGCGCGTGATCATTTGATCATTTAACGCTACTGTTTGCTCATGAACACTGAGCAGCGGCACCGCCGCATCGGCGAACTGCTGCGCGGCCGCGACCGCGTGAGCGTGGAGGAACTGGTCGCCGAGTGCGGCGCCTCCGGCGCCACCATCCGGCGCGACCTGGACGTCCTGGCCCTCAACGGCGTGCTCCGCCGGGTCCACGGCGGGGCGCAGAGCCTCGTCGCGGGCGGCGAGCACCCCGAGTACGGCCAGCGCGAACTCGAGGACCAGGACGCCAAGGCCCGCATCGCCGCCGGCGTCGCCGGACTCCTCCGGGACCGGACCCACGTCTGGCTGGACAGCGGCACCACCGCCACCGAGGTGGCCCGGCAGCTGCAACACCGTGAACTGACCGTCATGCCCATGTCCCTGCCCGCCGTCAACGCCCTCGCCGGCGGCGCCACGGCCGGCCGGCGGGCGGCGCTGCTGCTGCCCGGCGGCAGCCTGAGCCCAGGGGAACTCTCCTTCCGCGGCCCGCTGACCGAGTCCACCGTCCGGGCCCTCCGGTTCGACACCGCCGTCGTCACCCCCTGCGCGGTAAGCCTGCGCGACGGCCTGCTGGCCCACGACCTGGAGGACGCCGCCGTCAAACGCGCCGGACTTGAGTCGGCCGGTCGCGTGATCGCCGCCTGCTCGGCGGCCAAATGGGACGCCGGCGCCGTAGCGCTGGTGGCCGCCCTGGACGCCGTGGACGTCCTGGTGACCGACAAAGACCTGACCCCGGCGGACCGCGCCGAACTCGCCCGTCACTGTGTGGAAGTGGTAACCGTATGAGCAAGCTTCAGACCCGCCAACCCCTCAGGGCGGCGGCCACGGCCACCTTCCTGGTCTTCGGCATCAACGGGCTGGTCTTCGCCAGCTGGGCCGCCCGGATCCCCGCGGTCACCGACATCCTGGGCATCACCTCGGGCCAGATGGGAACGCTGCTGCTCTGCGTGGCCGTCGGGTCGCTGATCGCCCTGCCGACCGCCGGCTGGGTGGTCAACCGGCTGGGCACGGCCAACACCATCCGGGCCGCCGGGCTGCTCGCGGCCGTCGCCGGTGCCGGCATCGCCATCTCCCTGAACGCCGTCTCGATCCCCGGGACCGCCGTCTCGCTGTTCTTCTTCGGGATCGGGATCGGGCTCTGGGACGTCTCGCAGAACATCGAGGGCGCCGACGTCGAACACCAACTGGGCCGCACCATCATGCCGCAGTTCCACGCCGCGTTCAGCGGCGGGGCGTTCGTGGGTGCACTGATCGGCGCCGGGCTCTCCCAGCTGGGCATCGGCCTGCCCATCCACCTGCTGGTCATCGCCGCCGTCGTCGTCGTCGCGGCGCTGACGGCGCCCCGCTACTTCCTCCCGCACGCGGCGGAAGCGGACGGATCGCACGACGCCGACGCCGGGGCACCGCGCGCCGGCTCGGCCTGGCGGGAGGGCCGCACGGTGCTGATCGGCGTCGTCGTCCTCGGTGCCACCCTGACCGAGGGCGCCGGCAACGACTGGATCGCCAAGGCGGCCGTCGACGGCCTGGGCGCCCCGCAATCGACGGGGGCGCTGCTGTTTGCCGTCTTCGTCCTCGCCATGACCGCCATGCGCCTGTTCGGCGGCCGGCTGATCGACGGCTACGGCCGGGTGCCGGTGCTGCGCGCCAGCATGGGCGCCGCGGCCGCGGGACTTGCCCTGTTCGTCTTCGCCGGCAACCTCTGGGTGGCGGCCGGGGGCGCGGCACTCTGGGGCGTGGGGGCCGCCCTGGCCTTCCCGATGGGGATGTCCGCCGCGGCGGACGACCCGCGCCGCGCCGCCGTCCGGGTCTCCGTGGTGTCCACGCTGGGCTACGTCGCGTTCCTCGCCGGGCCTCCGCTGCTCGGCTACCTGGGCGACCTGACCGGCATCAGGCTGGCCCTGCTGGCCATCGGGGCGCCCATCCTGCTGGCGCTGCTGCTGGCGGGCGCCGCGAAGCCGCTACGCGCCGCGTAGGGCACGCCGCCGCCGGGCCGGCAGTAAGGTGGGCAGATGCGAAGCATGCTGGCCAAAACCCCGCGCCACTTTGAGAAGCTGGACCGCCGGCTGGTGCGGAAGGTCTCGCGGCTCCCCCACGGCAGCCACGACGACTTCTTCCGGAACCTCTCCGCCGCCGCCAACCACGGAAAGCTCTGGATCGGGATCGCCGCCGGACTGGCCCTGGTTCCCGGCAAGACCCGCCGGGCCGCCCTGCACGGACTGCTGGCCCAGGGCGTGGCGTCCGCGGTGACGAACGTGGTCTTCAAGTCGCTGCTGCCCCGCCAGCGGCCCCTGCCCGAACACCTGCCGACCTTCCGGTTCGTGAATCCGCAGCCCACCAGCTCCTCCATGCCGTCGGGGCATTCGGCCTCCGCCGTGGCCTTCGCCGTGGGGGTGGGCCTGGTCCGGCCGGCCCTGGGCGCCGCCCTGGCCCCGGTCGCCGCGGGGGTGGCCTATTCGCGGGTGCACACCGGGGCGCACTGGCCCTCGGACGTCTTCTTCGGCTCCGCGATCGGCGCCGGGGCGGCCCTCGTGACCCGGCGCTGGTGGCCGGTCCGGCCGCCGTTTCCCGCCGTCCGACGCACCCCCGTGGAGGCCAACCGGCTGCCCGACGGAGAGGGGCTCGGCATCGCCGTGAACACCCTCGGAGGCTCCTACGCCGACCAGACCGCCGCCGCCCTCCAGGAAGTATTCCCCAAGGCGTATATCAAGGAAATCCAGGCCGGCGAGGACGTCGACTCCGAAATCCAGGCGGTGGCCCGGCGGGAGGGGATCAAGGCCCTCGGCGTCTGGGGCGGGGACGGCACGGTCGGCACCGCCGCGGGCGCCGCCGTCGAACACTCCCTCCCGCTGCTGGTCCTGCCCGGCGGCACCCTGAACCACTTCGCCCGCGACGCCGGCACCCCCACCCTCCAGGCCGCCGTCGACGCCGCGACCCGGGGCGAGGCCGCCCGCGCCGACATCGGCCACGTCGCGGTGGAACGCGGCCTCCCGGACGACCCGGTCCGGCAGCACCTGACCATGCTCAACACCGCCAGCATCGGGCTCTATCCCAACCTGGTCCGGCGCCGCGAACAGCTCCAGCCCGCCCTCGGCAAGCCGCTGGCCGGCGTCGTGGCGATGTTCCGGACCTTCGCCGCCGGAACGCCCAGCACCCTGGTGGTGGACGGGGTGCGGCACAAGCTCTGGATCCTGTACGTGGGCCGCGGCCGCTACTACCCGCGCGACCACGCCCCGCTGGTCCGCCCGGTGCTCGACGACGGCGTCCTGGACCTCCGGATGATCACCGCGGACGAGTCCTTTGCCCGGCTCCGCCTGCTCTGGGCGGTGCTGACCGGGACGGTCGCGACCTCCGGCATCACGCACCTGCGCGAGGCCACCCGGATCCGGGTGGAACCCGCCGGACCCACCATGGTGCTGGCCGTCGACGGGGAGGTCATGCCCGGGGTCCGGGCCGTGGAGTTCTCGGTCCAGGCCGGCGGCCTGGTCTATTACACGCCGCGGGACCAGGACTGACGGGGGTCCCGGCACCCGTGCCGGGACCCTGAGTCGACCCTGAAACATCCCTTAAACCGTTGCCAAACCGGTCCGGTTGGCGGAAGGCATGGGTAGCGTGGGGACCACACAGCCACCGCTACGCAAAGGACCGCTTCCATGATCGAGGCCAGAGGCCTGACGAAGGTCTACGGCGACAAAACCGCCGTCGCCGGAGTTGATTTCACCGTCCAGCCGGGACGGGTCACCGGCTTCCTGGGCCCCAACGGGGCCGGGAAGTCGACCACCATGAGGATGATCATGGGACTGGACCGACCGACGTCGGGCACCGTGACCGTCGACGGCGTCCCGTACGCCCGGCACGCCGCGCCGCTGCGCGACGTCGGCGCCCTGCTCGACGCCAAGGCCGTCCACACCAGCCGGTCCGCCTACAACCACCTGCTCGCCATGGCCGCCACCCACGGCATCCCGAAGCAGCGGGTCCTGGACGTCATCGAGATGACCGGCCTCGGCGAGGTGGCGCGCAAGAAGGTGGGCGGCTTCTCCCTCGGCATGGGCCAGCGGCTCGGCATCGCCGCCGCCCTGCTGGGCGACCCGCGCACCGTCATCCTGGACGAGCCGGTCAACGGCCTCGACCCCGAGGGCGTGGTCTGGGTCCGCAACCTGGTCAAATACCTGGCCTCCGAGGGCCGCACGGTGTTCCTCTCCAGCCACCTGATGAGCGAAATGGCCGTCACCGCGGACCACCTGATCGTCATCGGCCGCGGCCGGATCATTGCCGACGCGCCGATCCAGGACATCATCACGGGCAAGGACCGGGGCAGGGTGCGGGTCCGCACCGACCAGGCCGCCGAACTGACGCGCCTGCTCACCGCCGACGGGGCCACCGTGGACGGCCAGGAGAACGAACTGCTCGAAGTCACCGGCCTGGAGCCGCGCCGGATCGCCCGGACCGCGCTGGAGCACGGCGTCATGATCTACGAACTCACCCCGCTCCGCGCCAGCCTCGAGGAGGCCTACATGGAGCTGACCAAGGACGAGGTCGAATACCACTCGCTGATCACCACGGGCGATACCGCCCCCGCCCAGGCCGGAGGCAACTGAACCATGAGCTCCACCACCATCGACCCAACGCCCTCCCGCCGCGAACCGGGCGGCCCGGCCCACGCCGCCGGCGGCAGCGGACGCCCCGCCGGCCTCAGCACCGGGCCCGGCCCCAGCTTCCCGCGGGTCCTCAATGCCGAATTCATCAAGTTCCGCTCCCTGCTCTCGACCGTGATCCTGCTGGTCGCCACCGCCGCGGTCATCGTGGGCATCGGCGCCCTCGCGTCCTGGGGCATCGGCCAGGCCCTCCAGTCCTCCGGCGCCGATCCCCAGCGCTCCGCCGCACTGGCCGCCCAGGGTGACATCGCGGCGTCGGCCCCGGGTGCCGGGATCTCCTTCGCCCAGTTGATCCTCGGTTCCCTGGCGGTCTTAATCATCAGCTCGGAGTTCACCACCGGCATGGCGCGCTCCACGTTCACGGCCGTACCGCGCCGCATCCCGGCCTTCGTGGCCAAGCTGATCGTCGTGGCGGTCTCCGCGTTTGTTGTCACCGCGGTGTCGCTGTACATCTCCGGCCTTGTGGCGGTGCCGATCTTCGAGCAGTACGGCCACACCCTGGATGTCTCCAGTGACCACAACTGGCGCACCCTGCTGATCAACAGCGCCTACGTGGCAGCCGTCGCCGCCATCGGCCTGGCGCTGGGGGCCCTGCTGCGCAACTCGGCCGGTGGCATCATGGCCCTGGTGGGATTGTTCTTCGTGCTGCCGATCGCCCTGCAGATCATCCAGGGTGACGTGGTCAAGGAACTGCGCAAGTACACCCCGGACAGCACCCTGACCCCGATGACCGCGTCCCAGCACTTCCCGGACACCCTCGAGGCGTGGCAGGCCGCGCTGGTGCTCGGCGCCTGGGTGGTCATCCCGCTGGTCCTGGCCGGCTTCCTGCTGAAGAAGCGCGACGTCTAAACCTGAGCTACCCGCCGGTGCCCCCGCGAGGGGTACCCGCGGGTAGCTCCGACGCGGGGCCCGGCAGAGCCTGAAGCAGTGGTTTCAGGCACATTTCAAAATTGCCTGAGAGGCAACAGGCTTTGACCTCCGGGCCCCCGGGCTGGAACCGCGCCTGAAATCACGCACCGTAATCTGTGGGATTGCACAGGACACCGCCTTCCGCCGCCGGTCTACTGTGAAACGACCTTGTGGTCCGCAGCACACGCCCCCCGGCCCCTGAGCCCGGCGTGCGGCCCGGACCTAGACCACCCACAAAGGACGGCGCTTCATGCAGGCTGACCAGCAACTCTCCAAGTCCCTCAAACCCCGGCACCTCTCGATGATCGCCATCGCCGGCGTCATCGGCGCCGGGCTCTTCGTCGGCTCCGGCGCCGCCATCCAGCAGGCCGGCCCGGGCATCCTGGTCGCCTACCTGGCCGCCGGCCTCGTCGTCATCCTCGTCATGCGGATGCTTGGCGAAATGGCCGCGGCAAACCCGGAAACCGGTTCCTTCTCCACCTACGCTGACAAGGCCCTGGGCCGCTGGGCCGGGTTCAGCATCGGCTGGCTCTACGCATGGTTCTGGATCATCGTCCTCGGCATCGAGGCCACGGCCGGCGCCGCGATCATGCACCGCTGGGTGCCCGGCATCGACCAGTGGGTCTGGGCCCTGGCCCTGATGATCCTGCTGACCCTGACCAACCTCGGCTCGGTGAAGTCCTACGGTGAGTTCGAATTCTGGTTCGCCTCCATCAAGGTCGCCGCGATCGTCCTCTTCCTGCTCTTCGGCGTCGCCGCCATCCTCGGCCTGATCCCCGGCGTCCCCGCCCCGGGCCTGGACAACCTGGTCAACAAGGGCGGCTTCATGCCCAACGGACCGGGCGCCGTCCTGGCCGGCATCCTGGTGGTCGTCTTCTCCTTCTTCGGCGCCGAAATCGCGACGATCGCCGCCGGCGAATCCGAGAACCCCGTCGACGCCGTCAAGAAGGCCGTGAAGTCCACGGTGTGGCGCATCCTGGTCTTCTACATCGGCTCCATCGCCATCGTCGTGACCCTGCTGCCCTGGAACAGCGCCTCCGTGGCCAAGAGCCCGTACGTCGCAGTGATCGAACTCTTCGGCATCCCCGGCGCCGGCACCATCATGGACATCGTGGTGCTCACCTCGGTCCTGTCCTGCCTCAACTCCGGCCTCTACACCGCCAGCCGGATGCTCTTCTCCCTCTCCCGCCGCGGTGACGCCCCCAAGTCCTGGATGCGGATCTCCAAGCGCGGCGTCCCGGCCGGCGCCGTGCTGGCCTCCACCGTGGTCGGCTTCATCACCGTGGGCCTGAACTACATCGCCCCGGACACCGTGTTCCTCTTCCTGGTCAACACCTCCGGCGCGATCGCCCTGTTCGTCTGGCTCGTCATCGCCGTCTCGCAGCTGATCCTGCGCCGCCGGATGGGCGCCGCCGCCAGCGAACTGCAGCTGAAGATGTGGCTCTTCCCCTACCTGACCTGGGCCGCGATCATCAGCATCGTGGCGCTGCTGATCGGCATGGTGATCCTGGACAGCACCCGCGAATCGCTGCTGCTCTCGCTGGCCCTCGCCGCCGTCGTCGTCGGTATTGGGCTCTTCCGCTACCGCGGCCGGGGCCACGCCCCCGCGGGTGACGCCACCGCCCGGAACGCCGCCGAGGTCACCGACGCCGAGCCCGCCGTCACCGGCCCGGCCAAGTAGATCCCGCCGTTCCTCCCCCGCCGCCACGTCTCCGCGGGCCGGCGGGGGAGGAACGGGCTCCGGTTAGACTCGGAGCCATGTCTTCCACCGCAGCAGAGCACATCCAGGACCTCGGCGCGTACGTCAGCGCCTCCCCGTCGAGCTTCCACGCCGTCCACGAGGCCGCCCGCCGCCTGGATGAGGCCGGGTTCACCGCCCTCGACGAACTGCAGCCCTGGCCCACCGCCGCGGAATCCGACGCCGGCACCGGCCGGTTCTACATGCTGCGCGACGGCGCCCTGATCGCCTGGGTGGTCCCGGAAGGGGCGGGCCCCGTCACCGGCTTCAACATCCTCGGCGCCCACACCGACTCGCCGTCCTTCAAGCTCAAGCCCAAGCCCAGCACCGGCAAGTTCGGCTGGCTCCAGGCCGGCGTCGAGGTCTACGGCGGCCCGCTGTTGAACTCCTGGCTGGACCGGGAACTGCAGCTCGCCGGCCGCCTGGTGATGCTCGACGGCACCGAACACCTCACCGCCACCGGACCGCTGCTGCGCTTCCCCCAGCTCGCCATCCACCTGGACCGCGCCGTCAACGACGGCCTCACCCTGGACAAGCAGCAGCACATGAACCCGGTCTACGGCCTCGGTGACCCGGCAGATTCCGACCTCCTGGCCCTGCTCGCGGACCGGGTCGACGGCGCCACGGTGGACCCCGCGCAGATCGGCGGCTACGACGTCGTCATCGCCGACACCCAGCCCCCCGCCGTCTTCGGCGCCCGCGGCGAGTTCTTCGCCTCCGGCCGCCTCGACAACCTCTCCGCCACGCACGCCGGCCTCACCGCCCTGATCGCCCACGCCGCGGGGCCCGTCCCGGCGGACGGACCGATCGCCGTCCTCGCCGCCTTCGACCACGAAGAGATCGGCTCCGCCTCCCGCTCCGGCGCCTGCGGCCCGGTCCTCGAGGACGTCCTGGTCCGCATCTCCGACGGCCTCGGCGCCACCGCCAGCCAGCGCCGGCAGGCCTTCGCCGCGTCCTTCTGCGTCTCCGCCGACGCCGGCCACGCCGTGCACCCGAACTACCCCGAACGGCACGATCCGGCCAACCGGCCGGTCCTCAACGGCGGACCGCTGCTGAAGATCAACGCCAACCAGCGCTACGCCACCGACGCCACCGGAGCGGCCCTCTGGGCGCGGCTCTGCGCCGAATCCGGCGTCCCGTACCAGGAATTCGTCTCCAACAACGTGATGCCGTGCGGCTCCACGATCGGCCCGCTGACCGCCACCCGCCTGGGCATCCGCACCGTCGACGTCGGCGTCCCGCTGCTCTCGATGCACTCCGCGCGTGAACTCTGCGGCGTCGAGGACCCGCACCGCCTGGCCACGGTTACGGGCGCCTTCTTCCGCACCCCCGCCGGTCAGGCGGGCTAGGAACTGGCGAGGCCGATCACCACGTTGATGGTGGCGGCGAGGATCACGGTGCCGAAGAGGTAGGAAAGCAGGCTGTGCTTGAGGGCCTCGGCCCGGATGGCGTGGTTCTTCAATGCGGTGTCCGAGACCTGGTAGGTCATGCCCAGGCTGGTGGCGAGGTAGGCGAAGTCCGTGTACTGCGGCGGCTCCGGCTGGTTGAAGTCGATGCCGCCCACTGCGGCACCCGCCCTCGCAGAGGTGCTGAAGTACAGGGCGGCGTAGCGCAGGGTGAAGAGCGTCTGCACGAGCATCCAGGACAGCGCCGTGGAGGCCAGGGCCAGCAGCCCGCCGGCCAGCCGGAATCCGCCGCTGCCGCTGTGCGAATCGATGACGACGGCGGCAACCGCCGCGAGGCTCGCCAGGTTGGCGGCGAGGATCATCAGGTCCGTCACCCGGTGCGAGGGGTCCTCCGAGGTGGCATGGGCCCGCGTCCCCGCCGCATCCAGCCGGCCGATCACGATCCACACCCAGGCGACATAGATGAAGGCCGCGACGCTCCAGCCCACCGCCGGAGCCTCAACCCACCGCCCGCCGACGCCGGCGGCGACGCCGGACACCAGTCCGGCGGCGAGCATGACGATGAAACGGAGCCGGCTGCGGCGGACAGGGAAGCCGGAGGACTGCGGAGCGGTGGCCGGGGTCATGAGCAGATCATGGCACAGGGACCTTGGCCGGAAGTTATCCACACCGCCGCCGGCCCGCTTTCCCGTTGCCCTGCCCGGGATTACGGTGGGTGCAGAGTCGCCGAAAACACCCCGGATGCACTAAGCTGTTGAAGTCTGTGCTGCGTCACGCCCCGTTCCGGGTGCGCGGCCGTGCAGTCACCGCAAATGAACCTCCTGTTACGGAAATGCCGTAACCGCTTAGCCCAAAGGAGGTGGGTTCACATATGCGTCCTTACGAATTGATGGTAATCATCGACCCCGAGGTCGAAGAGCGTACCGTTGAGCCGTCGCTTCAGAAGTTCCTGAATGTCATCACCAACGATGGTGGAACCATCGAAAAGGTTGACATCTGGGGCCGTCGTCGACTGGCTTACGAAATCCAGAAGAAGTCCGAAGGTATCTACGCCGTGGTGAACTTCACCGCTGAGCCGGCTACCGCCAAGGAACTTGACCGCCAGCTGAGTCTCAACGAGACCATCATGCGCACCAAGATCATCCGCCCCGAAGAGCAGAAGGTTGTTGCTGAGTAATTCAGCTCCACCCCTCAATCTTTAACCCCGTAGGAACGAACAAGGAGGCAGTAGATGGCAGGCGAGACCACTATTACGGTCATCGGTAATCTCACCAATGACCCCGAACTGAGGTTCACCCCGTCAGGTTCGGCAGTAGCGAACTTCACCATCGCTTCTACGCCCCGCACGTTCGACCGCCAGTCCAACGAGTGGAAGGACGGGGAAACCCTGTTCCTCCGCGCTTCGGTCTGGCGTGAAGCAGCCGAAAACGTCGCCGAGTCCCTGACCAAGGGCATGCGCGTGATCGTT
The DNA here is from genome assembly GCF_030410515.1 of Arthrobacter sp. YD4. GTDB lineage: Bacteria > Actinomycetota > Actinomycetes > Actinomycetales > Micrococcaceae > Arthrobacter. Next base: position 686,942 of record NZ_JAUHHD010000002.1, read on the forward strand.
TCCGGCCGCTTGAAGAGCCGTTCCTACGAAACCAAGGAAGGCGAGAAGCGCACCGTTATCGAACTGGAAGTCGACGAGATCGGCCCCAGCCTGCGCTACGCCAACGCCAAGGTCAACCGCACCCAGCGCTCCGGCGGGGGTGGCGCCGGAAACGGCGGCCAGGGTGGCTTCGGCGGCGGCAATAGCGGCGGTTTCGGTGGCAACTCTGGTGGAAACCAGGGCGGCAACTCGGGTGGAAACTGGGGCGGCGGCCAGCAGGCTGCGCAGGATGATCCGTGGGCAACGCCCGGGGTCAGCAATGCCGGCGGCTGGGGCAATGGCCCGGATTCCGAACCTCCTTTCTAAACACCATATAAAGGTCCGACGCCGGACCCGCACGGCCGCCTCAGGGCGGCCGCGAGAGAACGGCGGCGGATCACCACCATCCCGTGGATCAATATCCACGGGCTCCATCGAATAGGAGCTCCACGATGGCTAAGGCTGAACTCCGTAAGCCCAAACCAAAGTCCAACCCCTTGAAGGCCGCTGACATCACTGTCATCGACTACAAGGACGTAGCATTGCTGCGCAAGTTCATCTCCGACCGCGGCAAGATCCGCGCCCGTCGCGTCACCGGCGTCACGGTCCAGGAACAGCGCAAGATCGCACAGGCAATCAAGAACGCCCGCGAAGTTGCTCTGCTGCCTTACTCCGGCGCTGGCCGCGGCTAAGGAAGGGATTAACTAACATGGCAAAGCTCATTCTGACCCACGAAGTCACCGGTCTCGGTGCTGCTGGCGACGTTGTCGAGGTCAAGGACGGTTACGCCCGTAACTACCTGCTGCCCCGCAACTTCGCCCTGACCTGGTCCAAGGGTGGCGAGAAGCAGGTTGAGTCCATCAAGGCCGCCCGCGCCGCCCGCGAGCACGCTTCCCTGGAAGACGCTCAGAAGCAGGCTGCGGCTCTGCAGGCCAAGCCGGTCAAGCTCGTCGTCAAGGCCGGCGAAACCGGCCGCCTGTTCGGCACCGTCAAGCAGGGCGACGTCGCCGACGCCGTTGAGGCCGCTGGCCTCGGCCGCATCGACAAGCGCAAGGTTGAACTGCCGGCTCACATCAAGTCGACCGGTTCCTACCAGGCCAACGTCCGTCTCCACGACGACGTTTCCGCTGTGATCGAACTCGACGTCGTTTCAGGGAAGTAGTCATTACGACTGACTGACTGCACGACGGGGAGGCCCCCGCCTCCGGATCCCCTCAGGGAACCGGGAGCGGGGGCCTTCTGCGTTAACTCCCCGCAGAGGACCGGGCCGCACGCCCGGGACCGGCGGCGGTGATAGCCTGCGGCAGGTGACCGATAATCCTGCACCCCGGCTTCGCCCCTTCGCCCAGGTCGACGTTTTCTCCGCCGAACCCTACCGCGGGAATCCGCTGGCAGTGGTGCTCGACGGAGACGGCCTCGACGCCCAGGCCATGCAGAGATTCGCCAACTGGACCAATCTCTCGGAGACCACCTTCCTGCTGCCGCCCACGGATCCCCGTGCCGACTACCGGGTCCGGATCTTCACCGGCAGCGAGGAGTTTCCCTTCGCCGGCCACCCGACCCTGGGGTCTGCCCATGCCTGGCTCGAGGCGGGCGGCATCCCCCGGCGGGACGGGGAGCTGGTGCAGGAATGCGCCGCCGGTCTGGTGCGCGTGAGGCGCGACGGCGGCCGCCTGGCCTTCGCGGCACCACCGCTGACCCGCTCGGGGCCGGTGGCGGAGGCGGACCTGGGCCGCATCGCGGCCGGGTTGCGGTTGACCCGGCACGAACTCCTGGACGCGTCCTGGCTGGTCAACGGGCCGGAATGGATCGGTGTCCTGCTGGAATCCGCGGAGCAGGTGCTCGCCATCAGGCCCGACTATGCCGCGCTGGCCGGGCTGAAGGTCGGTGTGATCGGCCCCCACCCGGACGGATCGGAGCCGGGCTTCGAGGTCCGCACCTTCATCCCCGGAGACGCGGCCGCTGAAGACCCGGTCACGGGAAGTTTCAACGCCGGGGCGGCCCAGTGGCTGATCGGAACCGGCCGGGCGCCCAGCTCCTACCTGGCGGCGCAGGGGACGGTGTTGGGCCGTGCCGGGCGCGTCCACATCGAGGCTGCCGGTGACGATATCTGGGTTGGCGGAAGCTCCGTGAGTTGCATCGAGGGATTCGTCCTCCTCTGAACTACTCCTCTGAACGATTGGAGGCATGGGAAGCGGAGGGGAATAAAGCGCCACGGCACCGGCTTCTATAGGTAGATGCAAATGCATGTACCTCGATTTTAGGAGCGCACCGTGGAAACCCGCCGCATTACCGTCCTCTCCGCCGGACTCGGCGTCCCCTCCTCCAGCCGCCTGCTGGCCGACCAGCTGGCGGCCGCCGCCAAGGGCAGGCTGGATCGCGAGGGCTACGCCGTCACTGCCGACGTGGTGGAACTGCGCGACCTGGCCGTGGACATCGCCAACAACTTCGTCACCGGGTACGCCGGCCCGCGGCTGGCGGAAGTGATCGCCGGCGTCGAGGCCTCTGAGGGCCTGATTGCCGTCACCCCGGTCTTCAGCGCCTCCTACAGCGGTCTGTTCAAGTCCTTCATCGACGTGCTGGACCCCAAGTCCCTCGACGGCAAGGCGGTGCTCCTGGGCGCCACCGGCGGCACGGACCGGCACCAGATGGTGCTGGACTACGCCATGCGGCCACTCTTCAGCTACCTCCGGATGCGCACGGCGGCCACCGGCGTCTTCGCCGGCCCCCAGGACTGGGGGACCGCGGGCGACGGCGGCTCGCCCCTCTCGTCACGGATCGAACGGGCCGCGGGGGAGTTCGCGGCCCTGCTTCAGGGTCCGCAGCCGGGCCGCCGGCAGGAACCCGCGGCGTCGCTGCCCTTCGAGCAGCTGCTGGCCGGCATCTCGGGCGGACACTAGGGAGCAGCGGCGCCCGGACCGGGTGTCAGCGCCGGGTGTCAGTCGTCCAGGAGGGCGATGAACTCCCGGGCCTCGTCGAGGGTGATATCCGAGTGGCGGCAGAGCGCCGCCGCGGCGCCCTCGACGTCGCCTTCGGCGGCCTGGCGGCGGATCCGGCCGTAGATCTCGTCGTTGAGCATGGTGCTGCTGACTTCCCGGGTGACCTCGCCTCTGCTGGCGATGGCACGGTAGCGGTAGGGGAAGTGCTGCGGCGCCTCGGAGTCCTCGGTCGGCGCGTCCGCCGGGGCGGCCTCCCGGAACGGCTGGGGATGGGCCGCCAGCGCCGCGACGGCGTCACGTGCGGCGCGCAGGCCCGTCCCGGTCGCCTCCCGGTAGGCCTGGATGGCGGCCACCGCCTGCCCGCGGGCAATGAGGGCGTAGACCTGGCGGTGCTGGTTCTGGTCCAGGCCCTGCGCGGCGGCACGGGCGGCCTCCGGAGAGGACGGGGCGCCGGTGGGGCCCGAATCCACCCCGGCGTTCCGCCGCCGGCCCAGCGCCCGCGCCACGAGAATGACGACGACGGCGGCGAGCACCAGGATGGCAAGGGGGATGAGTAGGGCTTCCATACGTTCTGGACCAATCCTTGGGGGTGCGGGTGCGGGTTTTGATGCGGGTGCGGGCCGGAGGCCGGTCGGGGCCGGACGGGCCGGCGGTTTGTAGACTGTCGCGCACCGTTATCCACAGCATATTCCGCCCGCCGTATGGCGGAACCCGGGATCGGGGGCGGAGCGGCGCGGAATCGGTGATATGCATCACAGAATAGGCATATGTGCGGAGTTTTCCGGGCGGAATGTGCTGCAGTTTCCCCAGCACAGCCGTCGCGGCTGTGGATGAAAGTTTTCCAAAATTCTTTTGCGTCCACAGCCTGAACGCAGTGTTTCCGCAGGTCAGAGGCGATGTATGAGCGAAACAGTATTCTTTTCCACAGAACTTCCCACAGGCTGTGCACAAGCAGGGGGCGGTGCTCCACACCTTATCCACAGCCCCGGTGGACAACCGGGTTGGAGCCAGGCTCCCGGGGGGATAGCGTGGCGGGAGACCAGCGGCAGCCGGGCCCCACACCGCCATCCTGTCAGTGCCCGCTGATACACCTGACGCATGGGACGGAAGCCGCCGGCGGCGGCGCCCCACGGCACACAACGAAGGACGGCAGTTTTGTCAGTTACGCATCTGGACTCGATCGAGGGAACCCGGGGAGCAGAGGGCAGCCGCAAGCCGCCTCAGGACATTCCGGCCGAGCAGTCCGTGCTGGGCGGCATGATGCTCTCCAAGGATGCCATCGCCGACGTCGTCGAAATCCTGCGCGGCCAGGACTTCTACCGCCCGGCCCACGAGACCATCTATGAGGCCATCATCGACCTCTACGGCCGGGGCGAGCCCGCCGACGCCGTCACCGTCTCCGATGAACTGACCAAGCGCGGCGAAATCAACCGCATCGGCGGGCCCGCCTACCTGCACGAGCTGATCCAGACCGTTCCCACGGCCGCGAATGCCGGGTACTACGCGGAGATCGTGGCCGAACGCGCCGTGCTCCGCCGCCTGGTGAACGCCGGGACCAAGATCGTCCAGCTCGGCTACGGCCAGGACGGCGAGGTGGAGGACCTGGTCAACCAGGCCCAGGCCGAGGTCTACGCCGTGGCCGAGCGCCGCACCGCCGAGGACTACGTGGTCCTCAAGGACGTCATGGAATCCACGGTGGACGAGATCGAGGCCTCAGGCCACCGCGGCGAGGGCATGGTGGGCGTCCCCACCGGCTTCTACGAGCTCGATGAGCTGACGCACGGCCTGCACCCGGGCCAGATGATCGTCATCGCCGCGCGCCCCGCCGTCGGTAAGTCCACGTTCGCGCTGGACTTTGCCCGCTCGGCCGCGATCAAGAACAACCTCGCCACCGTCATGTTCTCCCTGGAAATGGGCCGGAACGAGATTGCCATGCGCCTGCTCTCCGCGGAAGCCACGATCGGCCTGCAGGACCTGCGCAAGGGCACCATCAAGGACGAACAGTGGTCCAAGATCGCCACCACGATGGGCCGGATGAATGACGCCCCGCTGTTCATCGACGACAGCCCCAACATGTCCCTGATGGAAATCCGCGCCAAGTGCCGCCGCCTGAAGCAGCAGCACGACCTCAAGCTGGTCATCCTCGACTACCTGCAGCTGATGAGCTCGGGCAAGAAGGTCGAATCCCGCCAGCAGGAAGTATCCGAGTTCTCCCGTGCCCTGAAGCTGCTGGCCAAGGAACTCCAGGTCCCGGTGATCGCCCTCTCGCAGCTGAACCGTGGCTCGGAACAGCGCCAGGACAAGCGGCCGATGGTCTCCGACCTGCGTGAATCCGGCTCCATCGAGCAGGACGCCGACATGGTCATCCTGCTGCACCGCGAAGACGTCTACGACAAGGAGTCCCCCCGCGCCGGCGAGGCGGACATCCTGATCGCCAAGCACCGTAACGGTCCCACCAAGGACATCGTGGTCGCCTTCCAGGGCCACTACTCCCGGTTCGCCAACATGGCCGGCGACGCCGGCGGCGGCGGGGGCTTCTAGGCCGGACCCGCCGGCCGGTCGGGGAGCAGGTGGTTGGGCAGCCGGTTCCCGGGGGCCCGGCCGCGGATCTCCAACAGCTCCCGGGCGTGGGCGTGCAGCCGCCGGTCCTCGTCCGAGGCCGGCACCCACTGCCGTACCGGGACCGAGGTGCCCGTCGCGTCCCGGGCCACCATCACGGTCAGGCAGTAGGTGGTCAGGTTCAGTTCGTGGCCCTTGGGGTCCCCGGAGCGGACGTGCACCGCGATGTGCATGCCCTTGGTGCCGGTGTACACCAGCCGCGCCTCGACCTCCACCAGGTGACCGATCAGCAGCGGACGGTAGAACCGCACCCCGCCGGAGAACACGGCCACCGTGTCCATCCCGCAGTACCGGGAGGCGCAGACGTAGGCCGCCTCGTCGATCCACTTCATCACGATGCCGCCGTGCACCTTGCCGCCCCAGTTCACGTCCGTGGGCGCGGCCATGAAGCGGAGCGTGACGCGTTCGGCCGTGCCGGCGTCAGTGTATTCCTGCCGGTTCATGGCCTCGACGATCTCCTCGCGGACCTTGATCCGCGCCAGCGCATGGTCCCGCTCCTCGATCTCCGCCGGGGTGGCGGGCTCGAACTGCGGCACCGGGACGGGTTTGCCGTCCGCGCCCACGGCCACGAAAATCACCAGGCACTGGCTGCGCATGGTGGCGGGGCCGCCCTTCGGATCGCCAGAGGACACCACGGTCCGGATGTGCATGGAGGACCGGCCGGTGTAGACGATCGTGGCCTCCACCTCCACCATGTCCCCGCTGTTGACCGGGTCCGCGAAGTGGATGTTGCCCACGTAGGCCGTCACGCAATAGGACTTCGCCCAGCCGACCGCCGCGGCGTAGGCGGCCTTGTCCACCCATTCGAGGACCGTCCCGGCGTCCACGGAGCCGCTGTGGCCGACGTCGGTGGGCGCGGCCAGGAAGCGGAGGGTGACGGCATTGTCGGGGGACTCATCCATGCCTGCGAGTGTACTGACGCGGCCGTGGCCGGACACAGGCGAAATGACACATTCGCGCGCACCCGCGCCACACGGGACGGCTAGGGTGGAGCCGTGCCCGCGCAACCCACCACCACCATTACCGCCCGGCCGGACCAGCGCCGGGAGATCCTGCGCCTGGCCGTCCCGGCCTTCGGGGCGCTGATCGCCGAGCCGCTGTTCCTGCTCGCCGACTCCGCGATCGTGGGCCACCTCGGCGTCGCGGAACTGGCCGGCGTCGGTCTCGCCTCCGCCGTCCTGCACACCGCCGTCGGGCTGATGGTGTTCCTGGCCTACTCCACCACCCCCGCCGTCGCCCGCGCCGTCGGCCGCGGCGACCTGGCCCGCGCCCTGGCGTCCGGCCGCGACGGGCTCTGGCTGGCGCTGCTCCTTGGCGCAGCCCTGGCCGCCGCCGGCGCCCTCGCCGCCGGGCCGCTGCTGGACCTGATGGGGGCCCATGGCGAGGTACGCACCTTCGCCGTGGACTACCTTCGCTGGTCGATGCCCGGCCTGGTCGCCATGCTGCTGATCTTCGCCGGGACCGGGGTGCTCCGGGGGCTGCAGGACACCCGGACGCCGCTCGTGGTGGCCACCGCCGGGTTCGCCGTCAACATCGGCCTCAACGCGTTCCTGGTCTACGGGCTGGGGCTGTCCGTCACCGGGTCGGCGCTCGGCACCAGCATCGCCCAATGGGGCATGGCGCTGGTCTATGTGGTGATGGTGCAGCGCACCGCCCGCCGGCACGGGGTCCCGCTGCGGCCGGACTGGCGCGGCATCCGCGCCCTGACGCAGGTGGGGTCCTGGCTGATGCTGCGCACCCTCAGCCTGCGCGTCGCGATCCTCGCCACCGTGCTCGTGGCCACCGCCCAAGGCGCCGTGAACCTGGCCGCCCACCAGCTCGCGATGACCGTCTTCACCTTCCTCGCCTTCGCCCTCGACGCCCTGGCGATTGCCGCGCAGGCCCTGATCGGGAAGGAATTGGGCGCCTCACACCCGGCGGCGGCCCGTGAGCTGACCCGGACCATGATCCGCTGGGGCCTGGGCTTCGGCGTGCTGATGGGGGCGCTGCTGGCGGTGGCGGCACCGTGGGCGGGCCTGCTGTTCACCGCCGACGACGGCGTGCGCTCCACCCTGGCGCTGGCGCTGTGGGTCCTCGCCGCGGGCCAGCCGCTGGCCGGCTACGTGTTCGTCCTGGACGGCGTGTTGATCGGCGCCGGGGACGCCAAGTACCTGGCGGTGGCCGGCGTCATCAACCTGCTGGTGTACCTGCCGCTGCTGCTGGTGGTCCGGCTTTCCGGGGCCGCCGGGGGAGAGGGGCTGCTCTGGCTCTGGGCCGCGTTCTCCTTCGGCTACCTCGGCGCCCGGGCCGCGACCCTGGGGCTCCGGGCCCGGACGGACCGCTGGATGCGGCTGGGCGACGCCTGAGGCCCGCCAGCGCCTAAACTGGACGGGTGACTCTCCCCGCCACCCCGAGCCCCTCGACCGCCCCGACCGCCGCCCCGGACCTTTGGAAGCCGGTCCTGCTGCGCGCCGCCGTCGCCCTGGTCTTCGGCGCCGTCACCGTCTTCTGGGCGGCGCCGCCGGTCCCGGCGATGGGCTGGACCGCGGGACTCTACCTGCTGGCCACCGGCGTGATGCTGCTCTGGGGCGCCCGCAGGACCGGCCTGGCCACCGGCGGCCCGCACGCGCGCCTCCTGGCCGCGGCCGGTGCGATCCTGGCCGGCACCGGGGCCGCAGTGGCGCTGCTGCCCTCCAACCTGGTCTTCGGCGTCGTCGGCGCCCTGGGCCTGGCGCTGGCCGGCGCGGCCGAGCTGGTCCTCGGGATCGCCACCCGCGGCCGGTCGGTGCTGGCCCGGGACTGGATCACCTCCGGCATCATCGGCCTCGGCACGGCCGTGGGGCTGCCGTTCTTCATCGACCTGGGCCCGCACGCCCTCCTCGGTGTGGCCGGCGGCGGCGCCATTATCGGCGGCGTGCTGTGGACGCTGGCCGGGCTGACCCTGCGGCACGATGCGCGGGGCGTTTCCGCCGAGGCCGTAAACTAGACACGACAGGTTCTACCCGGCGTAGAACATTTGCGCGATCGCGACTGCCACGCCCCACGGCGCTGGCGGCAGGAGGAAAGCACCTTGGCACAGCAGAACCCAGGAGAACGCCGCACGATGCGGACTTCGGTCAAGGGACCGCTGATGTTCTCCGCCTTCTTCGCGGTGCTGGCCTTCTTCGCCGTCCTCATCTTCGCCTCCGGCGGCAGCGCCAAGGCCCCCCGCTTTGACCTGGCCTTCACCGGCGCCGGCATCGCCTTCATCGTCACCCTGGTGATCGCCGCGATGCTCTCCATGAGCTACAAGGAGAACGCCGAGCACCTCGGCAAGGGCTCCGGCGTGAACCTCAGCTCCCGCCGCCCGGCGTCCTCCCCCCAGCAGGCCCCGCAGCAGGAAGAGTCCGACGGCGGCACCCCCGCCCACTAGGCCCACTCAGTCCGGCTCCACTAGCCCGGCCCCACTAAGTCCGGCCTCACCTCTCCGGCGGCGCAGGCAGTCCTCAGCCGCCCCTAGGACGCGGCCTTCCGTGCCCGGTAAGCCGCCACGTGCGCCCGGTTGGCGCAGTTGCCGGTGTCGCAGTACCGCTTGGAGCGATTCCGGCTCAGGTCCAGCACGACGGCGTCGCAGTCGTCCGCGGCGCAGACCAGCATCCGGTCCATTTCCTTGCTGCGGATGACGTCCACCAGCGCCATCGCCGCCTCCGTGCTCATCCGGTCCGCCAGGGGCGCCTCCGGCGCGGTGGCGTGCAGGTGCCAGTCCCAGCCGTCGTGCTTGCTCAGCTGCGGTAGTGCCCGCGCCTCACGCAGCAGCCGGTTCACGGTGTTCACCGCTTCGGACTCCCGGGCCCGCCAGAGGGCGGTGAGTTCCGTTCGCAACCGCAGGACGCTCTCCAGTTCGGCCTCGTCGCGGCTCCGGGCGCCGCTGAAGCCCTCAGCGCTGAGGAACCGGTCCAGGGCGGCCGGATCCGGGAGATGTTCCTCCCCGTTCGCCGCGGTATTGATCAGGTTGACGACGGACCGGAGCGCAATCTCCGTGTCAGGGGCAAAAATCATCTTGACTCCTTACGTTCGACGCACGTACTGTCATGACCATAACCCGACTTTACTCCTGACAGGAGGCAGACCCTTGCCTGCCGCTCGCCGCCCCGCCGGCTCTCCCACCAGCACCCCGCACGACGGGGCCACTCCCGGCAGCCCGGGCACCGGCACCGTCGCCGGCACGCCAGGCACGCCCGCCGCCGGAACCGCCGCCGCCGGCATCCCGGCGCGGACCGGCGTCTCCTCGTTCCTCGCCTCGGGCCTGGGCGTGGCGCTGTTCTCCTCGGCGGTCTTCGGCCTGTCCGGATCCTTCGCCAAGTCCCTGTTGGAGACCGGCTGGAGCCCCGGCGCCGCGGTCACCGCGCGCCTGACCGGCGCCGCCCTGGTCCTCGCCGTCCCCGCGGCCCTCGCGCTGCGCGGACGCTGGCACCAGCTCCGGGACAACTGGCTCACCGTGGTGCTGTTCGGCGTGATCGGCGTGGCGGCCTGCCAGCTCTTCTACTTCAACGCCGTCGCCCGGCTCTCGGTCGGCGTCGCCCTCCTGCTCGAATACCTTGCCCCGGTGATGATCGTGCTCTGGCTCTGGGTGGCCAGTCGACGCCGGCCCCGGCCGCTGACCATCGGCGGGACGCTGCTCTCGCTGGCGGGGCTGGTGCTGGTCCTGGACCTCACCGGGGCGGTGCGGATCGACCTGGTCGGCGTGCTCTGGGGCGTGGCGGCCGCCGTCTGCCTGGCCATCTACTTCTTCATCACCGCCAAGGAAAACGACACCCTGCCGCCGATCGTCCTGGCCTCCGGCGGCCTGCTGACCGGCGCCGCCGTGATGTGGCTGGCCGCGGCGTCGGGTCTGCTGCCCATGGCCGCCTCCACCGCGGACACCCGCCTGGGTCCCTGGGTGACGCCGTGGTGGGTCTCCCTCGGCGGCTTGGTCCTGCTGGCCACCGTGCTGGCCTACGTCTCCGGGATCGTGGCCGCCCGGGCCCTGGGCTCCAAGGTGGCGTCCTTCATCTCGCTGACCGAGGTGCTGTTCGCGGTGCTCTGGGCCTGGCTGCTGCTGGGCGAGCTTCCCGGGCCGGTGCAGCTGCTGGGCGGCGTGCTGATCGTGGGCGGGGTGCTGCTGGTCCGGCTGGACGAGTTGCGGACGGCCGCCGCGGTTCCGGCGCCGCTGGACCACGCGAACGACGTCGAACCCGTCCCCTAGGCAGGCCGGGCGGGGTCACAAAAGGCGGATTAACAGCAGCAGGTCCGGACGCGGTGCGTCCGGACCTGCTGCGTAGTGGGCGGGTTGTTTCCGCGGCCGCGTTTAGCGGGCGGAGGCGCTCTGCTGCTCGGTGGCGTTGCGGACCGCCTGCTGGCCGGCCTGCTGCAGCGCCTGGGACACCCGGGTCAGGGCCGCGACGTGCTCGCCGTTCCACTCGCTGCGGAACTTCTCCGCGTCCGGACCCATCCACTGCGTGCCCGCCAGGACCTTGGTCAGCATCGACTTCTGGTTATCGATTTCCTGCGACCCGGCCTGCAGCTTGGACCCCAGCGCCTTCAGCTGATCAACATCTGCACCCCAAATAGCCATGCGAAAAATCTCCTTAGATCGTCGGACCCGAACCTCTCGGCGTCCCCAGCGGCCCCCGGCTGATCCGGAAGTTCCTATGCCAAGAACCTACCCTGCCGCCTCCGCCAGCGTCGATGGGGACCCCTGCCCATGGAGCCCTGCCCACAGGGTTGGCCCCGCTCAGGCTGCGGCCGGCCCTTGCTTCCCGAAGCTGCGGAGGCGGAGCGAGTTGGCCACCACCAGCACCGAGCTGGCGGCCATGGCCGCGCCGGCGATCATCGGGTTGAGCAGGCCCAGGGCCGCCACCGGGATGCCGACGGCGTTGTAAAAGAAGGCCCAGAAGAGGTTCGTCTTGATGGTGCCCAGCGTGCGGCGGGACAGCTCGATCGCCTGCGCCACCTGGGCCAGGTCGTTGCCCATGACGGTCAGGTCCGCGGCCTCGATCGCCACGTCCGTCCCCGAGCCCATGGCGATGCCGAGGTCCGCCTGCGCCAGCCCCGCGGCGTCGTTGACGCCGTCGCCGGCCATGGCCACGGTGGCGCCGTCGTCCTGGAGGGCGCGGACGGCGTCCACCTTCCCCTCCGGGGTGACCCCGGCGTAGACGTCCTCCGGGGCGATCCCGACGGCGGCGGCCACCTGGGCCGCGACGGCGGCGTTGTCGCCGGTCAGCAGGATGGGGCGCAGCCCCAGCCCGCGGAGGCGGGCGATGGCGGCCGCGGATCCGGGCTTCAGGGTGTCGCGCAGGCTGATGAGCCCCGCCGGTGCGCCGTCGACCGCCACCCAGATCGCGCTCGCCCCGGCGGCTTCCTCGGCCGCGAGGGTCTCGCGCTGGCCGCCGGTGAGCGCGACGCCGTTCTCCTCCAGCCAGCCGGAGCGGCCGACGGCGACGGTGTGCCCGTCGACCGTGCCGCGGACGCCGCCGCCGGGGGCGGAGTAGAAGTCCGCGACGGCGGGCAGCCGGTCCGCGGAGGCGTCGGCCAGGGCGGCGGTCGCGATGGCCCGGGCGATCGGGTGCTCGGAGGCGGCCTCTGCGGCGCCGGCGAACCGCAGCACGGCGCCGGCCTCGAAACCGGGGAAGGCGGTGGTGCCCGCGACGGCCAGGTGCCCGGTGGTCACGGTCCCGGTCTTGTCCAGCAGGATGGTGTCCACGGTTCGGGTGTCCTCCAGGACCTGGGGGCCGCGGATCAGGATGCCCAGCTGGGCGCCGCGGCCGGTGCCGGTGAGCAGGCCCACCGGGGTGGCCAGGCCCAGGGCACAGGGGCAGGCGATGACCAGCACCGCCACCGCCGCCGTTAAGGCCGAGCGGAGGCCGGCGTCGGTGATGTCCGGTCCGGCCGCCAGCAACCAGGCGGCAAAGGTCACGACGGCGATGCCCAGCACCACCGGGACGAACACGCCGCTGATGCGGTCGGCCAGCCGGGCGATGGGCGCCTTGCCGGACTGCGCCTGCGAGACCAGCCGTCCCATCTGGGCCAGGGTGGTCTCCGAGCCCACGCGGGTGGCTCGGACCAGGATCCGGCCGGAGGTGTTGATGGTGGCGCCGGTGACGGGGCTGTCCGGGCCGACTTCGACCGGCACGGATTCGCCGGTGACCAGTGAGGCGTCGACGGCGGAGCTGCCCTCGACCACCACGCCGTCGGCCGGGATCTTCCCGCCGGGGCGGACCACGATCACGTCGCCCACCGTGAGCCGGTCCGCCGGGACGGTGACCTCGAGGCCGTCGCGGAGCACGGTGGCATCCTTGGCCCCCAGATCCAGCAGGGTTTTCAGCGCATCCCCGGCCTTCTGCTTGGCGTTGGCCTCAAGGTAGCGGCCCAGCAACAGGAAGGTGGTCACCACGGAGGCCACCTCGAAGTACAGGCCCTCCGGTCCCATGCCGGCCATGGCGGGGTGTTCGGTGAGCCGCGGATTGGCCAGCAGCTGCCAGGCGGAGAAGACGTAGGCCGCGGTGACGCCGATCGAAACCAGGGTGTCCATGGTGGAGGACAGGTGCCGGGCGTTCACCGCCGCTGCCCGGTGGAAGGGCCAGGCCGCCCAGGTGACGACGGGCAGGGCCAGCAGCCCGGCCACCCAGCCCCAGTTTGGGAACTGCGCGGCGGGCACCATGGAGAGCACGAAGACGGGCACGGTGAAGACCGCGGCGGTGATCAGGCGGGGCTTCAGGGCCGACGCCGCGCCGCGGGTTGCGCCGGTAGTTGCGCCGCCGTCGGACGCTTCGTCCCCGGCGGAGGCATCGTCCACGGCGGGATGCGCGGCCGGGGGCGTCCTCACGGTGGCCTTGTAGCCCGCGGCGCTCACGGTGGCGGTGAGCTGGTCGTCCGTGATGCCGGCCGGAACGGTCACGCGGGCCGATTCCAGCGGCAGGTTCACCACCGCCTCCACGCCCTCCAGCTTGCCGAGTTTGCGCTCCACCCGGCCCACGCAGGACGCGCAGGTCATGCCCTCGATATCGAGTTCCACCACCCGCGTCCCGGACTGGTCCAGCAGCTTGGCGTTTTCCACGGTACGTGCCTCTTTCCTTGCTCCTTCGTGCTGCGGGCGCCGGCTCCGGCGCTCAGTTCTGGTCAGTCGCCTTGTCAGGCTTCGTTAGCGACCACCAGGTAGCCGGCCTCGGCGACGGCCTCGCCGATCTCGGCGGGGGAGAGCTCCCGGGCGGAGCCGATGGTCACGGTGGAGATCCCGCCGGCGTTGAGGTCGACGTCGACGTTCTCCACGCCGTCCAGGGCCTCGAGTTCCTCCGTGACGGAGGAGACGCAGTGGCCGCAGGTCATGCCGGAAACTTCGATGGTGGTGGAAACGGTGCTCATGGTGCTCTCCTTCGTGGGCCGGGACGGCCCGGTTGGTGGCTGGCTGGGTAGCTGGATGTGGGGGTTACCGGTGGGGTGGTGCGGCGCGCGGCGTCAGCGCAGGAGCCGGCCGATGGCGTCGGTGGCTTCCTTGACCTTGGCGTCGATGGCCTCCGACCGCAGCTCAGGATCCGGTTCGGCGGCCGCGCCGACGACACAATGGCCGATGTGCTCCTCCACCAGACCCAGACTGACGGCATGCAGGGCCTTGGTGACGGCGGCGACCTGGGTGAGGATGTCGATGCAGTACTTGTCCTCATCGACCATCCGGGCGATGCCGCGGACCTGCCCCTCGATGCGCTTGAGCCGCTTGAGGTAGGCATCCTTGTTAGCGGAATACCCGTGCTGGCCGGAGCCGGTGTGGGGGCCCTCGTGCTGGTCTGCCGCTGCGGCGGTATCTGCGTCCGCACCTGCGGGAATTTGGTCCCCGGGGGCGGCCACTGAAGAATCGGATGCGCTCATGGCCACCAAGATATACCCCAGGAGGGTATGGCGCAAGTACCCCCAGGGGGTATCCCTTAGTTCGCGCCGTCGGAAAGCGGACATTAAAAAGCTCCGGAGTGCGTTATTGGGGGATACGCACTCCGGAGCAGTCATTGGGGTAGGAGTTCTTCCGCCTACATCCACGACTCTACGGGGCCTAAGGCCGCTTCGCCAGCATCTCGGATAACTACTTTCACTTTAGTTTCCCGTGCCCCGGCCGACCGGGCCGCTGCCGGTGTCCCGGGGAATTTCTCCACGCGAAGGTGAAAAGACCATTGCGGGCCTTCACTCGTGGTGGTTCGATGGGGGCCATGGCATCCGAGGAAAACTTTGTCCTGGCAATCGGCACGAAAAAAGGGCTGTGGCTGGCTACCAGCCCCGACCGCCGGTCCTGGTCCCTGTCCGGACCGCATTTCCTGATGAGTGAGATCCCCAGCATCGGCATCGACACCCGGGACGGCAAGACCCGGATCCTGGTCGGCGTCCGCTCCGAGCACTGGGGGCCCACCGTCTTCCACTCCGACGACCTGGGGGCGAGCTGGAACGAGCCCGAACAGGGCGCCATCCGCTTCCCGGAGGACACCGGCGCCGCCCTGGAGCGGGTCTGGCAGATCTACCCCGACGCCGAGTCCCGGCCCGGCGTCGTCTGGGCCGGCTGCGAGCCGATCTCGGTCTGGAAGTCCACCGACGGCGGGGAACACTTCGAACTCAACCGCGGCCTCTGGGACCACCCGCATCGCAGCGAGTGGGGCTCCGGCTACGGCGGCGCGGCGGCCCACTCGATCGTCGTCCACCCGGACGGGGAGCGGGTGCATGTGGCCATGAGCACCGGCGGCGTCTACCGCTCCAAGGATGGTGGCCAGTCCTGGGACGCCCGGAACAAGGGCATCTCCGCCTACTTCAACCCCGACCCCTACCCGGAGTTCGGCCAGTGCGTGCATAAGATCGCCGCCGATTCCGCCGTCGACGGCCGGCTTTACGCGCAGAACCACCACGGCGTCTACCGCACGGACGACGACGCCGAGACCTGGGAATCCATCGCGGAGGGGCTGCCTGCGGACTTCGGCTTTGTCATGCTCACGCACCCGCACCGCGCCGGGACGGCCTGGGTAATCCCGCTGAAGGCCGACGGCGAGCGGATCCCCCCGGAGGGGAAGCTGGCAGTGCACCGGACGGACGACGCCGGCGTCACCTGGAAGCGGCTGGACGAGGGCCTGCCCGGCTCCGAATTCAACGCGGTGCTCCGCGATGCGGCCTGCGTGGACACCGCCGAGCCGGCCGGGGTGTACTTCGGCACCCGCGGCGGCAGCGTCTACGCCAGTGCCGACGAGGGTGAGCACTTCACCGAGGTGGCCTCGCACCTGCCGGACGTGCTGTGCGTGCGCGCGGCGCAGGTGGTCGGCGCCCCGGTCCCGGCATGACGGGCTGCCGTGGCTGAGATCAGCGTGTTGCTGCCGAGCGTCCTGGCACCCCTGGCGGGCGGCCGTTCCGGCCTCGAGGTCGCGGCCGACGGCCCGCTCCCGGTGGGCCGGCTGCTGGACGAGCTGGCTGGCAACTACCCCGCGCTCGGCCGGCGCCTCCGGGACGAGACCGGCAGCGTCCGCCGCTTCGTGAATGTCTACGTTTCCGGCGTCGAAATCCGCCGTCTGCAGGGCCTCGGGACCGAGGTCTCGCCGGGCCAGGAGGTGCTCATCATCCAGTCCGTCGCCGGCGGCTGAGCTTCGCGGCATTCTGACCTCAAAATCGTTGACAATTTCGTCAGCGATCCGTACCGTCGGTTCCGGGCCGTCCCCGCCGATCGCGCCCCACCCCGCAATGGTGCGACAGGAAGGGATGCCGGTGGCCGCAACCTTGAGCCTGACGGACGTGAGCCTCCACTTCGGCGGCGTCAAGGTGCTGCAAGACGTCAGCTTCGACGTCGACCCCGGGGTCATCCTCGGGTTGGTCGGGCCCAACGGCGCCGGCAAGACGTCCCTCTTCAACTGCATCAGCGGGCACTACAAACCCAGCGCGGGCACCATCACCATCGACGGCGCCGAGGTCCAGGGCTCGGCCCCGTCCCGGCTCGCCGGACTGGGCCTCGCCCGGACCTTCCAACACCCGGCCCTGCTGCTGAACGCCACCGTGCTGGAGAACGTCCTCCTCGGCGGACACCTCCGCCTCCCCGGCGGCCCCGCCTCCTGGGCGCTCCGGCTGCCGCGGACCGCCCGGGCCGAACGCTCCATCCGCGCCGAGGCCCGCGGGCTGCTCGAGCGCGCCGGACTCGGCTGGGCGGCCGACGTCCCGGCCAACGAACTCTCCCACGGCCTGCACAAGGGGATCGAACTCTGGCGTGCGCTGCTCTCCGGACCCTCGCTGCTGCTGCTGGACGAACCGGCCGCCGGCCTCTCCCACGCCGAGGTGGAGGAGTTGATCGCCACCGTCCGGCGGATCCGCGCCGAACAGGACATCACGATCATCGTCGTCGAGCACCACATGGGCCTCATCTCGGCGTTGACGGACCAGGTGGTGGTGCTGGACCACGGCCGGAAGCTCATGGCCGGAACCGCGGCGGAGGCGCAGGCCGACCCGCGGGTGATCGAGGCCTACCTGGGGAAGGACGCCGCGGATGACGCTGCTTGAGCTGGTGGACGTGACCGCCTCCTACGGGCCGATCCAGGTGATCGACGGCGTCTCGCTCAGCGTGCCCGAGGGCGGCGCCGTCGGGATCCTCGGCGCCAACGGCGCGGGCAAGACCACCACCCTGCGGGCCATCAGCGGCACCGTCCGTGCCGGCGGGACCATCCGGTTCGCGGGCCGCGACATCCGCGGGCTGCGGCCTGACCAGGTCGCGGCGCTGGGCATCGCGCATGTGCCCGAGGGCCGCGGAACGCTGGGGCAGCTGAGCGTGCGGGAAAACCTGATGGTGGGCGCGTACCTGCGGAAGGGACGCCAGGCGATCGCCGCCGACGTCGACTACTGCCTGGACCTGTTCCCGCAACTGCGCGACCGGATCGGCTCCCGGGCGGCCGCCCTCTCCGGCGGCGAACAGCAGATGCTCGCCGTCGGCCGGGCGTTCATGGCCCGGCCGCGGCTGCTGCTGCTGGACGAGGCCTCGCTGGGACTCGCGCCGGGCACCGCCAAGACCGTCTACGAGGCGATCCGCAGGCTCCGGCTGGAGTCCGGGATCGCCATGGTGGTGGTGGAACAAAACGCCAACCTCGCCTTCTCCCTGGTGGACACGGCAACCGTGCTGGAAACGGGCCGCACCGCCTTGACCGGCACCACCGCCGAACTCAAGGGGATGGACGAAATCCGACGAGCGTACCTGGGGGGCTGAACCGGTGGGCACCTTCATCCAGCTGGTGGTCGACGGGCTGTCGACCGGATCCATCTACGCCGCCCTGGCCCTGGCGATCGTGCTGGTCAACCAGGCCACCGGGCTGATCAACTTCGCCCAAGGCGGCCTGGCGGTCCTCTCCGGCTACGTCGCCTACGCCTTCGTGCAGGCGGGCCTGCCGCTCGTGGTGGCCATCATCCTGGCCGTGGCGCTGTCCTTCGTCCTCGGTGCCCTCGCCGAACGCTTCCTTGTCCGCCGGTTCGAGCGCGGCGACCCGGACACCGCCGTCGTCGTCACCATCGGCCTGCTGACCCTGATCACCGGCATCATCGCCGTGATCTGGAGCTACAACAACCTCGGCTTCCCCTCGCTGTTCCCGCTCACCAGCGTCGACATCCTCGGCGCGGTGGTCAGCGTCCGGTCACTCGCCACCACGGTGACGATCGTGGTCATCATGGTGGTCCTGCAGCTGCTCTTCCTGCGCACCAAGCTGGGCCTGGCCCTCCGCGCGGTGGCGGACAGCCCGGCGTCGTCCGCCCTCTCCGGGCTGCCGGTGGGGCGGCTGCTGATGGTCGGCTGGGGTCTGGCTGCCGCGCTCGGCGCCGTCGCCGGCGTCCTGGTGGCCCCGCAGCTGACCCTGACCCCCGGCATGCTGGACACCGCACTGGTCTACGCCCTCGCCGCCGTGATCCTGGGCGGCCTGAGCAGTCCGATCGGCTGTGTGGTGGCCGCCTGGGCGATCGGCGTGCTGGAAAACCTCGTGGCGGTGTACGTGCCGTTCATCGGCCACGACCTGAAGATCGCCGTCCCGTTCGCGCTGATCTTCGTCATCCTGATCCTGCGGCCGCAGGGCCTCTTTGGCCGGAAGGTCGTGGTGAGAGTCTGATGCGCAACCCCCTGTCCGCAAAACCCTTGTCCGTAGAACCCCAGTCCGTAAAACCCGTGGCCACCGGAAACCGCACCGTCCGGATTGTGGTGCTCGTCCTGGTGGCCGTGGTGCTGCTGCTCGCGCCGCTGAACCTGCCGCCCTTCGCCAACCAGACCCTGGTGCGGATCGGCGTCTACGCGGTGGCCGTGCTGGGCCTGAACATCGTCATGGGCTACACCGGCCAGGTCAACCTCGGCCAGATCTTTTTTGTGGGTCTCGGCGCCTACGTCACCGCGTACGGGGTCAAGCAGGGCTGGAACATCCTGCTGGTGTTCGTCCTGGCCTGCCTGATCGCCGGCGTCGTGGGGCTGCTGGTGGCGCTGGCCGCGGCGCGGCTGGGCGGCCTCGCGATCGCCATGGTGACCATCGCCCTGCCGATCGTGGGCGTGCCGCTGGCCAAGCGGCTGGAGGGATTCACCGGCGGCTCGCAGGGCATCTCCGCCCGGTTCACCGACGCCCCGGACTGGTCCGGGCTCTACAACGACCAGTGGCAGTACTACATCATCCTGCTGGTGACCGCCGCAGGGTTCCTGCTGGCCCGGAACCTGGTCCGCGGCAAGTACGGCCGGGCGTTCGGCGTCGTCAAGGAAAACGAGGCCGTCGCCGCGTCGATGGGCGTCTCCCCGTACCGGACCAAGGTCCTGGCCTTCACCGTGGCTTCCATCTTCGGCGGCGCCAGCGGGTTCCTCTACCTCGCCGCCGTGCAGTACACCTCCCCGGAAACCCTGAGCTTCGGGCACTCGATCAGCCTCCTGGCCGCCATGGTGATCGGCGGCGCCGGGAGCATCGCCGGGTCCCTCATCGGCGGGGCCTACTACGTCCTGGTCCCGCTGCTGACCAACGCCGTGGACCCCGGCCTCACCACCGTCAGCCAGGGCGCCATCCTGCTGATCGTCCTGTTCCTGCTGCCCGAGGGGCTGGTCAGCCTGCCCCGGGTGCTCCGCCGGATCACCGGCCGGAACCGGGACCGGCCCGGCGCCCCGCAGCGCACCGTACCCGCCCCGGCCCCGGGGGCCGGGTCGGAAAAGCAGGCAGACCAGCACCAGACAGAGCACCAGGCCATTCCGGACCAGACAGACCAGCAGCAGACAATCCAGCACCAGACAGGGAGGCAAGACCAAGCATGAGAAAGAACACCCGGCCTCGCGGGGTCCTCGGCATCGTGGCGGTGGCGGCGGTCATTGCGCTCTCCGCCTCGGGCTGCACCCGCGGCGGCACTAACCAGGGCGGCGGAAGCAACGCCGCCTCGCCCGGCATCACCGACTCCTCCATCACCCTCGGCATCACCACCCCGCTCAGCGGCGCGATCGCCGGCCAGGGCACCTGCACGGTGGCCGGTGTCACCGCTTACTTCGGCGCGCTCAACGCCGCCGGCGGCGTGAAATTCGGCGACGGCAAGACCCGCACCGTCAACATCAAGTCCTACGACGACGGCTACGACCCGCAGAAGTCGTTGGCGAACTTCCAGCAGATGGTTTCGGACAACGTCTTCGCCGCCACTGCGGGCCTTGGTACCCCCACCAACCGGGCCTTCCGGGAGGCGGCGATCAGCCAGAAGGTCCCGCAGGTGCTGGTGATGACCGGCGACCCGCTGTTCAGCGACCGGAAGCAGAGCCCCTGGCAACTCGGGTTCGTCCCGATCTACCAGAACGAGGGCGCCGCGTTCGGCAAGCTGATCGCCGGTTCAGGCCAGCCGCACAAGGTGGCGATTCTGTCCCAGAACGACGACTACGGCAAGGGCTACGTCCAGGGCTTCAAGGACGCCATCAAGGGCGCCTCGAACGTCTCCGTCGTGGGCGAGCAGACCTACGAGGCCACGGATACCTCCGTGGACGCGCAGCTGACCCAGCTGGCATCCTCGGGGGCGGATGTGTTCTTCGACGCCATGTCCATCACCCCGCTGGCCATCGCCTCGCTGCAGAAGGCGCAGCAGCTCGGCTGGAAGCCCAGCTGGTTCCTGCCCTCGAACACCTCCAGCCCGGCCGCGATCCTGGGCCCGGGCGGGGCCGCCGCGTACCCGGGCATCTACTCGGTGTCCTTCGCCAAGGCCCCGCAGAGCCCGGCGTTCGCCAAGGATCCCGACGTCGTGAAGTTCCTCGCCGACCTCAAGCAATATGCGAAGTACCCGGACATGCCGGCCTTCCCGCACTGCATGTGGAGCTACATGGTGGGTGCGACGCTGGAGCAGGCGTTCAAGACCATGACCGAGCCCACGCGGGACAGCTTCATGACCGCGCTGCGCAACGTCAAGGGCCTGCAGGCGCCGCTGATGCTCTCCGGCACCTCGGTGGATACGACGACGGACGGCCAGCCCGCTGTGTCCTCGGTGCTGGTGCAGAAGTACGACGGCAAGGGCTACGCGACGGTGCAGAACTTCGGCTAGGCGCATGCGGCACCTGCCGGGCGGCGCCTACCGGGCCGGGATTCCCGGCCCGGGCCAGGCGCCGCCGGCGGACTCCAGCTCCTCGACCAGCCGGAGCCCGCGCCGGGCCCACTCGATCTCGGTGCGGGCGCGGTCCACCAGGCCCTCGTAGGTGAAGCGCTTGAAGGCCACGGTGCGTTCCCGGTCGCCGGGGTCGGTGACGGCGAGGCGGCGGACCAGCATCGGGTTGGCCACCTCGGCGATCCGCTGCAGTTCACCCTCCCACTGGGCGAGTTCGGCCTCCCACTGGGCCTGGTGCCGGCGGAAGAAGGCGCGGGCGTCGCCGGGGGAGGCGGCCTCGAGGTAGGCCGCGCGCAGGTGGGCCGGGTCGCGGACCCGGGCGTATTCCAGCGGGGTCTGCATCCAGGCCAGGAACGCCGCCTCGCCGGCGGCAGTCACGTGGTAGAGCCGCCGGGTGGCGCGCTGGCCGCGGGGCTGTTCCTCGCCCTCGATCATGCCCTCGGTCTCCATCTTGCGCAGCTCGGGGTAGATCTGTGAGTCCGGGGCGTGCCAGACGTGGCCCACGGACGCGGAAAACTGCTTCTGCAATTCGTATCCGGAGAGCGGGCCGACGCGCAGCAGCGCGAGCAGCGCATAGCGCAGGCTCATACGGTGCTCCTTCCGGGCGTGGCGGGGGGGGGGGGGGGGGGGGGGGGGCCCCCCCCCCCCCCCCCGCCCCCCCCCCCCCCCCCCCCCCCCGGGGCTCCCAGCCTAGGCGGGCTGGTAGTTGGTGCGCCAGCCGCCCTGGTACGTCGCGCGCGCCACGGTGGAGTAGGGGACCGGGCTGACGACGGCGCGGACCTCGGTCTGCTCGTGCGGCTCGACGGCGGCCTTTGCGGTGCCGCCGTTCGGCTCGCCCCAGACCACCTTCAGTTCGGTGCCCTCCGGGACGTTCGGGTCGATCGTGGCCAGGGACAGTGCCCGGCGCTCGTTCGCGCTGTAGCCGGTGAACATCGAGTAGCCCACCACGGTGCCGTCGGCGTCGACCACGGAGTCGTAGTTGGCCGAGCCGTAGTTCGCCAGCGGCAGGTCGAAGAACTTGTAGCTCGGGCCCTCCACGTTGAAGAGCGAGGCGTAGATCTTCGTGATGTCCTCCGCGTCCCAGGCCAGCGTGACCTTGCGGCGCTGCGCGGCGGGGTCCATCTTCTCCAGGGCGTCCCTGCCGATGAAGTCGTGGTCGAACTTCACGAAGGAGCCGTAGCCCAGCTCCCAGGGGGTCAGGTAGTAGTCCTCGATCCGGTCCGAGACGAAGGAGCCCGCCAGGGTGCCGGTGGCTTCGTAGCCGTCCGCCGGCAGCCACTCGCGGTAGCCGCGCTCGGCCTCGCCGGTGTAGATGGCCGGCAACGGGGAGGGGATCCAGCCGGATTCGAGCGTGTTGGAGGGGTAGGCGCGGGAGCCCACCGGGACCAGCCCGAACTCGGCGCCGGCGGCCACGATCGCGTCGCGGATCCGGTCGTGGTCCTCGTACGGTCCCCACACCTCGAGGCCCGGGGCGCCGGCCATGCCGTGGCGGAGGGTCCGGACGGTGGTTCCGTCGATCGTCATGGTGGACATGTTGAAGAACTTCAGCTGCTCCAGCGGGCCGCCGTTGAGCTTCTCGATCACCTGCCAGGCGTTCGGGCCCTGGATCTGGAAGCGGTAGTACTGCCGGGACACGCCATGGCCGTAGGGCCGCGACGGCGACCGGCGGTCCACCCGGATGTCCAGGTTGCCGTAGCCGCCGGTTTCACCGTGGTAGAGCAGCCAGTTCGCGGCCGGGGCGCGGCCCACGTAGACGTATTCGTCCTCGCCCTCGCGAAACAGGATGCCGTCGCCGATCACGTGGCCGGATTCGGTCGTCGGGACGTACTGCTTGGCCTTGTTGACCGGGAAGACGGCGGTGGAATTGATGGCCGTGGAGGAGATCAGCTTGATCGCGTCCGAGCCGGACATGAACAGGTTGTCCATGTGGTGGGACTGGTCGTACAGTACGGCGGTCTGGCGCCAGGCGGTCTGTTCCTTGATCCAGTTCTGGAAGTCGGCGGGGACCACCGGATAGATGTAGGAGCCGATCTGCGAGTTGCGGAGCAGGTCGACGGCGCCGCGGGATGCGTCGAGGACTTCCTGCAGATTCTTCGGTGCCACAATGAACCTCTTTTTCTGTCGGGATTTCGGGGGTCTGGGGGAGTTTGGAAGTCAGAGGGGGTCAGAACACGATGGTCTGGTTGCCGTGCCGGATGATCCGGTCCTCGGCGTGCCACTGCACCGCGCGGGAGAGCACGGCCCGTTCGACGTAGGCGCCGCGGGCCTGCAGGTCCGCAGCGGAGTGGGCGTGGGTCACGCGGGCGACATCCTGTTCGATGATCGGGCCCTCGTCCAGGTCCTTGGTGACGTAGTGCGAGGTCGCGCCGATCAGCTTCACGCCGCGTTCCTTGGCCTTGCGGTACGGCGCGGCGCCGACGAAGGCGGGCAGGAAGGAGTGGTGGATGTTGATCAGCGGAACGCCCACCCGGTCCAGGAACTCCGGGGAGAGGATCTGCATGTAGCGGGCCAGCACCACGAAGTCGACGTTGCCGGCCAGCAGCTTCAGGATCTCGCCCTCGGCCGCGGACTTGTCCGCGCCGGCGGAGGGCACGTGGAAGAACGGCACCCCGAAGGAGCGCACGTCCTCGGCGGTGTTGGTGTGGTTGGAGATCACCATCGGGATGGAGACGGGCAGCTCGCCGCGGCGGTGCCGCCAGAGCAGCTCCAGCAGGCAATGGTCCGAGGTGGAGACCAGGATGGCCATCCGCTTGGGCACTGACCGGTCCGTCAGGGTCCACTGCAGGCCGAGCGGGCCCAGGGTCTTCGCCAGGTCCGCCTCGATTTCCGGCAGGGCGGCGGCCAGGTCGGGGCGGTTGAACACCACCCGCTGGAAGAAGTCGCCGGAGCTGGGATCGGAGGAGTACTGGTCCAGGGAGACGATGTTTCCCCGGCTGCGGGTCACCAGCGCGGCCACGGCGGCGACGATGCCGGGCTGGTCGGGGCCGTGGACAATCAGGCAGGCCTGGTCCCGGAGCGACCCGGTGTGTGGTGCCATCAGGGGCGTCCGGCGGTGAACTGCCGGACCCAGTCGGCCGTGGCCAGCAGTCCGCCGAACGTGTAGAAGTGCAGGCCCACGCGGCCGACGGCGGGATCCTGCGGCCCGGAGGTGCGCTCGGCGAGTTCGGCGGCGAGGTCGTTGACGAACCGGTCCGGCCCGGCGTCGCCCATCAGGTTGGTCAGGGAGAAGCCGTACTTCTTGACGATCATGGCGTTGGCGCCGACGCCGAAGCGGCGGGCGAAGCCGAGGAGCCGCTTGATGCCGGCCGGACCGGGGGTTCCTACCCGGATCTCGGCATTGACGCCGTCGGCGCGCAGGCCGGTGATCCAGTCCGCGACCGGGTCGGTGTCGAAGGCAAACTGAGTGAGGATGACGGCGTCGAGCTCCTGCTCCGCGAGGGCGGCGGTCTTGTCCGCCAGCGCCCGGGCGAGCACGTCCTTGGCGATGTCCGGGTGGCCCTCGGGGTAGCCGCCGATCCCCACCTGGCGCACCCCGTACTGCTGCAGCACGCCGCTCCGGATCACGCCGAGGGAGTCCTCGAAGGGCCCCTCGGGGGTGGCCGGGTCACCGCCGACGGCGAAGATGTGCTCGCTGGCGCCGACGTCCTGGAGCCGGGCCAGGAATTCCTCGAGCTGTTCCAGGGAGCGGAGCCGGCGGGCGGAGATGTGCGGGACGGGAACGAATCCGAGTTCCCGGACGGCCTTCGCCGCGGCCACCCGCATCTCCAGGTCCTCGTTGCCGAGGAAGGTGACGTTGATGCGGGTGCCCGGCGGGATGTGGTCCTTGGCCTCGTGCAGGGCCGGCACGTCCTTGCCGGTCATCTCGAGCGAGAAGTCGCGGATCAGTTCCAGGGAAGCCGCCCGGTTGGCCGCGGGTGTGGTTCGGTTCGCCATCAGGAAGTCCTTTCCGTGGGTGCGACGGTGCACCCACGGCCGACTTTACCTATGTGCATAGGCACTGTCTATAGGTAATTAACTCCCCGCGGCGTCCTCCGGCTGCAGGTGGGCGATGGACCTGGTGTCCTGGAATGCCCGGACGCCCTCGATGCCCTGTTCGCGGCCCATTCCGGACTGCTTCATGCCGCCGAAGGGGGCGCGCAGGTCCAGCCGGGTGGCGCCGTGGTCGTTGACCCAGACGTAGCCGCAGACCAGCCGGGCACCCACCCGGTTGGCGGTGGCGGCGTCGGCGGTCCAGACGGAGCCGCAGAGGCCGGCCCAGGTGGCGTTGGCGGCTTCCACCGCCTCGTCCTCGGTGTCGAAGGGCAGGAGCGGGATGACAGGGCCGAACTGCTCCTCGGTCACCACCCGCAGGGACGGATCCGGGTCGATCACCAGCGCCGGGCGGAGGAAGTTCCCGCCGCGCAGCTCCGGGTCCTCCGGCAGGGTGCCGTACTCGCGGACGTCCGCCCCGGCGGTTTTGGCCTCCTCGATCAGCCCGGCCACGAACTCCCTCTGGGCGGGGGAGTGCAGCGGCCCCATGGTGGTGCCCTCGTCCAGGCCGTAGCCGATCACGGCCCGCTCCAGCCGGGCGGCGAGCCCATTGACCACCTCGTCCAGCCGGGAGCGGTGGACGTAGATGCGCTTGGCGTTCATGCAGATCTGGCCGGTGGTGTCGAAAATGGCGGCGTACAGCCGGTCCAGGTGGGTGTCGTCCAGGACGGCGTCGGCCAGGATGACGGCGGCGTCGTTGCCGCCCAGTTCCAGCGTCACCCGGGTCAGCGCCTTCGAGGCCATCTCCATGATCCGCTTGCCGCCGCCGACGCTGCCGGTGAAGCAGACCTTGGCGACGTCCGGGCTGCTGATCAGGGCGGACATCTCCGCGTCCTTGCCGGTGACGACGTTGAGCACGCCCGGCGGCAGCTTCTCCGCGATCCGCTGCACCACCCTGGTGGTGGCCAGCGGCGCCGTGGGCGGCGGCTTCACGATAGCGGTGTTCCCGGCCAGCAGCGCGTGCGGGAGTGAGGCCGCGAGGATGGCGATGGGCCAGTTGAACGGCACGATCACGGTCACCACGCCGAGCGGCTGGTAGGCGACGGTGGTGGAGACGGGGATGCCCGGCGCCGGCGGGAGCACCTTGGTGGCATCCACCTCGGCCGCGAGGGCGAGGGCCAGGTTCCAGCGGATCTCGAAGACCAGCGAGTCCACCCAGGCCTCCATCCGGATCTTGCCGTTCTCGCGGGAGAGCACGGCGGCGTCCTCGTCGCGGTGTTCGGCGATCCCCTCGAGTGCGGCCCGCATCGTGTCGGCGCGCTGCTCCGCGGTCAGGGCCGCCCAGGCCGGGAAGGCGGCCTTCGCGGCGGCCACGGCGTCGTCGACGTCGGCGGCGGAGGCCGCGGCGGCGTGCCCGACGACGGCGCCCGGCTTGCCGGGGTCGGCGATCTCCAGGGTCTGCCCGGCCTGGCGTTCCCGGCCCCCGATGTAGAGGCCGGTGGTGACCGGGGCGGCGGTCTCGGTGGTACTGGTCATGGCGGCGCACCTCTCTGTGCTGTTGTGCTGTTCTGTAATGCAGGGGGCTGTTGGTTGTGGATTGCTGCGTGGGGCGTGGGTCAGGCGTCGGCGGAGACGTTCGGGGTGCCGTGGGTGTGGAAGGTTTCGATGGTCTTCATGCCCCAGGCCTGGCCCTTCTTGCGCTCCTCCTGGGTCCATTCCACCACCGGGGAGTCGGGATCCAACAGGAGCCGGGCGCCGGCGTTCGCGAATTCGATCCGGTTCCCGCCGGGCTCCCAGACGTAGAGGAAGAAGGTCTGGTTGATGGCGTGCTTGTGAGGCCCGGACTCGATGTGGATGCCGTTCTCCAGGAAGATATCCGCTGCCTTGAGGATGTCCTCGCGGGTGTCCGGGGCGAACGCCACGTGGTGCAGCCGGTTGCCGTGCTTGAGCCAGTCGTCGGAGTAGACCACGTCGTAGGACTTGTTGTTGAAGTGGAACCACCACGCCGCGTAGCCGCCGTCGTCGAGCTTGATCCGCTCGCTCTCCCGGCCGCAGAGGGCGTGCGCCACGAACTCGCCGTTGGCCACCACGTCCTTGGCCAGGTAGTTGATGTGGTCCAGCCGCCGCGCGTTCACGCCGCGTCCGGGGAAGGCCGAAGCCTGGTTCTTCAGGGCCGGCCTGTCGTCGGTGGCGACGTAGCGCTCGGTCTCGTAGTAGAGGGCCATGCTGTGGCCGTCGGGGTCGCGGAACATGTAAGTCGGCCCGGTCCCCACCTCCCCGTCCACCCAGCCGGCCCCCAGGCCCATGGCCTCGATCGCGGCGACCCGGCGCTCCAGCGCGGCCTGGCTGCTGGCCCGGAAGGAAGTGCGGCCCACACCTGCGTCGACGGATTCGGTGAGCTTGATCGTATAAAGCTGGTATTCGTCCCAGGTGCGCAGGTACACGGACCGGCCGTCCCCGGCGTCCCCGGCGGCCTCGGCGACGACGCGCATGGCCAGCAGGTCTCGGAAGAACCACAGGCTTTTGTCGAAGGTGGGGGTCAGCAGCTCCACATTCCCCAGGTGGGCGACGTCGAACGAGGTGTACTCGGTCACGGGGGCGTCCTCTCGTAGCGGTGGTGGTCAGGGCCGGGGGCGCGGGAAGACCCGCCCGTCGAAGATCTTGCGGGCGGTGCGCAGCGCCGCCGAGCGGGTCACGGTGATCCCGTCCGGGCCGGCGGTCAGGCCCACCTCGACGTCGAATTGGCCCGTCGGGTGCTCGATCCGGCACGGGTCGCCGGGCCCGGGCAGGGCGGCCAAGCCGTGGCCCACGGACCCGTCCGCCAGGATCCCGGCCGCCACGGTCAGCGCGCCGAGCACCCCGATGGAGGTGTGCACCCGCACCGGCAGGAAGCTGCGGGTGGTGACAGTGCCGCCACCCCGGGGCGGGGAGAGCAGCACCAGCTTCGGCACCGTTGCCTTACTGACGTCGCCCATTCCCATCAACGTGGCCGCGGCCTTCCGGAGCCCGGCCAGCCGGTCCGCCAGCGCGGCGTCCGCCTCGAGCTCCTCCGGGGATTCGTCGCCGGCCAGGCCCAGGTCCGCGGCGCGCAGCAGCACGCTCGGCATCCCGTTATCCACGCAGGTCACGGCCAGGCCGTCCACGGTGTCCATCACCCGTCCGGTGGGAAACAGCGCCCCGGTGGAGGACCCGGCGGTGCCCTCGAAGTTCAGCCGGACCGGTGCCGCGGTGCCGGGGACGCCGTCGATCGCGAGGTCGCCGTCGTACTGGGGCCAGCCGCCCGGGGTGGGGAAGGCGGCGGTGGCGAAGCTGCCGGTGTTGAGCATCCGGATCCGGACTTCGGTGTGATCTCCACCGGCGCGCACCAGGCCGCGTTCCACGGCGAAGGGACCGACGCCTGCCAGCAGGTTGCCGCAGTTCTGCCGGCTGCTGACCACCGCCTCGTCCACGCCCACCTGCAGGAACAGGTAATCCACGTCCGCGTCTCCGTCCGGGTAGGGGGACACCACGGCCACCTTGCTGGTCAGCGGGTGCGCCCCGCCCAGGCCGTCGATCTGCCGGGGGTCGGGGCTGCCCATGATCCGCAGCAGCAGGGCATCCCGCTCCTCCGGGCCGGCGGGAAGGTCGGAGGCCAGGAAGTAGGCCCCCTTCGAGGTGCCGCCGCGCATCAGCAGGCACGGAATGCCCTCGGTCTCAGCCATCCCCGGACTCATATTCCGCAGCGGTTATATACCGGACGCCGAGCCCGTCGAGGAGGCCGCGCAGCTTGTTGCGGTCCAGGCTCAGCCCGCCGGTGGAGTAGTCGGCGCGTGAATCGGCCTCCTTGGCCGCCCGTGCGTCGGCGGCCCGCAGCGCCCCCGGAGCCTCCGTCCGCGGCACGCACAGCACGCCGTCGTCGTCGGCGATGATCACGTCGCCCGGACGCACTACGGTCCCGCCGATAGCGACCGGGACGTTCACCGAACCGGCCGTGGCCTTCACCGTGCCCTGGGCGTTGACGGCCGCGGCCCAGGCCGGGAAGCCCAGGGCCCGCAGCTCGGCCACGTCCCGGACCCCGCCGGTGGTCACCAGCCCGCGGACCCCGCGGTGCCGCAGCGCCGTGGCGAAGAGTTCGCCGAAGGACCCGTCCAGGGAGGGGGAGGTGGTGGTCACCACCAGGATGTCGCCCTCGCGGCACTGTTCGACGGCGGCATGGATCATCAGGTTGTCGCCGGGCCAGCAGAGCACGGTCACGGCGGTGCCTGCGATCCGTTCGCCGTCCTGGATGGGGCGAAGGCCGGGGCCGAGGAGCCCCGTGCGGCCCATGGCCTCGTGCACGGTGGCGACCCCGTGCGCCCCGAGCCGGTCCGCCACACCGGCGTCGGCCCGTTCGATCCCGGTGACCACGACGGTCCTCATGCCGTCATCCCTCTCATTCCCGCGGTGCTTCAGGCCAGGACATCGGTGACCTGGGGGTAGTAGCGCATGTAGGCCTCGCCGCGGGTGTCCACCGGCAGTCCGAGGTTCGGCCCGGCGTTGCGCTTGACCTGGACGCCGCGGCGGACGGCCAGGGAGCTGTAGTACTCCCACATGTGCTGCTGGGCGGGCAGGCATTTCATGGCGCGTTCCTTGGCCGGGAATGCCGCGGTGATGTCCAGTAGGACGTCGGGCTTGAAGTCGCACTGCTCCGGCTGGTGCGGTTCGAAGAAGAACACCGGGGGTGCCCCGAGCACCTCGCCGGGGGCGTCGTAGCCGATTGCCTGGGCCAGGATCCGGGCCTCGATCGCCAGCCGGGCCGCCGCCGGGTGGTCCCCGTTGTAGGGGTCAAGGAGCGGGTGGGTCAGCACCACGGTGGGCTGGATCCGGCGGTAGATCCGGACCAGCGTGTCCAGCAGTTCGCGGCTGGGCTGCAGCGGGTAGTCGCCGGCGTCCAGGAACTCGATCTCGGCGCCGAGCGCGGCCGCCGCGGCCTCCGCCTCGGACCGGCGCAGCTCCTTGATCTCCTCGAGCGACTTGCCGGCGAGCCACTGGCTCGCGGACTCGCCACGCTCACCGTAGGAGAGGCAGATGACGACGGCGCGGTCCCCCCGGGCGGTGGCGGCGGCGATGGCGCCCCCGGCCCGCCAGACGAAATCCCCGGCGTGCGCGCTGACCACCAGCACCGTTCCTGGCATGCCCATGTCTCGGTCCTCTCCGGTTCGCTCCGCGGACAGTGTCAGACAACCACGCTCTGGCAGACCGGTCAATACATCCCATACAATTTTGTTAGCAATCCTGATTCCAGATCCATACGGCGATCGCGGCCACGGTTGCGGCCCGCTATCAAAGGAGATAACCGATGGCCCAGAAGTCCCTGCAGGATGTCCTCGACGCGGCCGGCAATACCGTGGAGCACCTCCGCAACTCCCAGCTCGGCACCTACATCTACCCGGTGGTGCCGGCGGAGTTCACCAACTGGCGGCGCGAGCAGCGGGCCTGGCGGGAGACCGCCGTCCTCTACGACCAGTCGCACCACATGGTGAACTTCTTCATCACCGGCCCGGATGCGCTGAGGCTCCTCTCGGACACCGGCATCAACAGCTTCGCCAACTTCCCGGTCAACACCGCCAAACAGTTCGTCCCCACCGCCTCCAACGGCGGCGTGATCGGCGACGGCATCCTCTTCCACCAGGCCGAGAACGAATTCGTCTACGTCGGCCGGGCGCCGGCGGCGAACTGGCTGCAGTTCCACGCTGAGACCGGCGGCTACGATGTCGAATGCCGATACGACGACCGGTCCCCGTCACGGCCCTACGGCCAGGCCGTCCAGCGCGAGTACTACCGGTTCCAGATCCAGGGCCCGAACGCCTGGCAGATCATCGAAAAGCTCAACGGCGGCACGCTGGAACAGGTCCGGTTCTTCCACATGGGGCAGCTGGAGATCGCCGGGCAGCACGTCCGCACCCTGCGCCACGGCATGGCCGGCGCCCCGGGCCTGGAAATCTGGGGACCCTACGCCCAGCACGGCAGGATCCGCGACGCGGTGCTGGAGGCCGGCGCGGAGTTCGGCATCGAACCCTGCGGATCCCGGGCCTACTCCTCCAACACCCTGGAGTCCGGTTGGATCCCCTCGCCGCTGCCGGCTATCTACAGCAGTGACGACGAGCGCGCTTACCGGCAGTGGCTGCCCGCCGCCAGCTACGAGGCCACCAATGCCCTGGCCGGATCGTTCGTCTCGGACAGCATCGAGGACTACTACCTGACCCCCTGGGAGCTCGGTTACGGCTCCTTCGTGAAGTTCGACCACGACTTCATCGGCCGGGATGCCCTGGAGCGGATCGACCCGGCGTCCCAGCGGCGCAAGGTCACCCTGGCCTGGAATGACGAGGACCTGGCGAGGATCTGGGCCTCCTTCCTGGACCGGGACACCCCCGGCTACCAGTTCTTCGACCTCCCCAATGCCAACTACGGCTCCTCCAACTATGACTCCGTGGTGGACGCGGACGGCACCCCGGTGGGGCTCTCGCTCTTCACCGGCGTCTCGGCCAACGAACGCCGCGGCCTGTCCCTGGCCACCGTTGACGCGAACGTCGAGGCCGGCACCGAGGTGAGGGTGATCTGGGGCGAACCCGGCGGCGGCTCCCGCAAGACCACCGTGGAACCGCACGAGCAGCTCAGCGTGCGCGCCGTCGTCAGCCCGGTGCCCTACGCCGTGACGGCCCGGACCGAGTACCACGGCGGCTGGCGCACCGCCGGCGCCGCCCGCTGAGGGTCAGGCCGGCGGGAGCTCGCGGAGGGCCGCGATGACGCTGAGCAGGTGGCTGCGCACCGCCTGCTCGGCGGCGTCCGGATCGCGGGCGACGACGGCGTCGATGATCGCGGCGTGCTCCAGCACGGAGACCTTGGCCCGCTGCGGCCGGGAGGAGAGCTTGAACTGGTGCCGGACGCTCTGGGCGTGCAGCCGGGCCAGGACCTCCGCGGCGATGGTGTGGTGGCTCAGTTCCCGGATGCGGTTGTCCAGCGAGAGGTTCAGCCGGGAGTACTCCACCAAGTCACCTTCGGTGACGGACTCGACCATCCTGGCCCGGAGGTCCAGCAGCCCGGCGGCGTCCCGGTCGCTGAGCGCGGCCGCGGTCTTCGCGGCGCACAGGCCCTCGACGCCGATCCGCACCTCCAGGATTTCGATCGCCTCCTCGACCGAGATGGCACGCACCCGGGAGCCGCGGTTGGGCAGCCGTTCCACCAGGCCCTCGCCGGCCAGCTCCAGCAGCGCGGTGCGCACCGTGGCCCGGCTGGCGGCGAAGACTCCGCTCAGGTCGGCCTCAATCAGCCGCTGGTTGGGGGCGTACTCGCCGCGGATGATCGCCCCGCGGATCAGGTCCGTCACCCGGGTGTCCGCGGCGGGCCCGGCCCCGGTCCGGCCTGCCAGGGCGGGACTCTCAGCTGCTGGTGCCATATGAACTCAACCCCCGGAATCGGACTGCGGCAGACCCCGGATCCGGGACCATATTGTCTACAATCTTAGAAGCATCGAAGGGGTGGGTCCGCATGCGCGTCGCCGTACTCGGCCTGGGGGAAGCCGGAAGCATCTATGCCGCGGACCTCGCCGGGCTGGGCGTGGCCGTCGCCGGCGTCGACCCCCGGGTGGCCGCGACCCCGCCGGGCGTGCTCCGGGCCGCGTCCGTGGCGGAGGCGGTGCGCGGCGCATCCGTGGTCCTCAGCCTGGTGGGGGGAGCCGCCGCTGCGGAGGTTCTGGCCCAGGCGTTGCCCGCCCTGGGCCAGGACGCCCTCTACGCGGACCTGAACACCGCCGGGCCGGAGGCCAAGCGGCGGTGGGCCCTGGCGGCCCGGGACGGCGGGGCGTCCTTCGTCGACGTCGCCGTCCTGGCCCCCGTGGCCCGCGCCCGGCTGGCCACCCCGCTGCTGCTGAGCGGCCCCGGCACGGAGGCGCTGCTGCCGGTGCTGGCGGGCTGGGGCATCCCGACGGCCGGCGCGGGCGGCGAGGCGGGCGTGGCCGCCGGTTTGAAGCTGCTGCGCAGCGTATTCATGAAGGGCCTCGCGGCCGGGCTGATCGAGGCGGTGACGGCGGCCCGTGCGGTGGGCGCGGAGGAGTGGTTGACCGGGCAGATCGCTGCGGAACTGGGCCCCGCCGGACCTGCGCTGGTGTCGCGGCTGCTGGCGGGGACGCCGGTCCACGCGGTGCGGCGCGAGGCGGAGATGCGCGAGGCGCGGGCCTTCCTGGACACCCTCGGCGTGCCGCACCCGGTCACCGACGGCACCATCGAATGGCTTCACCTGCTGGCCGGGGGCAGTCCTGACTGACTACGCCCGCCGGCCGGTCGTGGGTCTCCGGTCCAGCGGCGGTTGGATCCCCGGCTCAGGCGACGCGCCACAGGGTGCATTCGTCGGTATTGACGGCCTTGCGCATCCCGCTGTGCCGGTCCAGGATCCAGACGACGCCGATCCCCGGGGCCGTCTCCTGCACACAGCCGCGGCGGATGACGACGTCGTCGTAGTTCGGTCCCACCCGCAAGCGGGCCTCGATCTCATCCCCGCGCCGCACCTGCTCGAGGCTGCGGATTCGGACAACGTGCGCTGCGGCTTCCTTCAACATGGCGGGCCTCCCGGACTGGAGCTGATGCCTGGACCTGCGGGCACTTCCAGTGTGGGAGGCCATTGTTGCCGCCGCGTTTCGGTGCGGTAAGGAACGGGTTAGTTCTCGACGCCGGGCCGGGTGCAGGCAAGAATGGGCGCATGGACCTGCCCCTGATGCCTCCGGTCGCGCCGATGCTGGCCAAGGCCGTCCCCGCCCTCCCGGAGGGGGAGCTGAGCTTCGAACCCAAATGGGACGGTTTCCGCTCCATCATCTTCCGCGACGGGGACGAGGTGGAGATCGGCAGCCGCAACGGCAAACCGCTGACCCGCTACTTCCCGGAGCTGGTCGAGGCCCTGAAGCGGAACCTGCCGCCGCGCTGCGTGCTGGACGGGGAGGTGGTCCTGGTGGCGGGGGACCGGCTGGATTTCGACGCGCTGCAGCAACGGATCCACCCCGCAGCCAGCCGGGTGAAGCTGCTGGCCGAGCAGACGCCCGCCAGCTTCGTCGCCTTCGACCTGCTGGCCCTGGACGGCGAGGACTTCACCGGCCGGCCCTTCGCGGAACGCCGCGGGGCCCTCGAACGCGCGCTGGCCGCCAGCGGCGCCCCGGTGCACGTCACGGCCGCGACCCGGGACCGGGACACCGCGGAGCGCTGGTTCACCCAGTTCGAGGGCGCCGGCCTGGACGGGATCGTGGCCAAGGCCCTGGACTCGATCTACCAGCCCGACAAGCGGACCATGTTCAAGGTCAAGCACCAGCGCACCGCGGACTGCGTCCTGGCCGGCTACCGGGTACACACCTCCGGGCCGGACCGGGTGGGCTCGCTGCTGCTGGGGCTCTACGACGGCGAGGGGGTGTTGGCCAGCGTCGGGGTCGTGGGGGCCTTCCCGATGCAGCGCCGGAAGGAACTCTTCGAGGAACTCCAGCCCCTGGTCACGGACTTCGCCGACCACCCCTGGGCCTGGGACCGGCGGGAGGACGGCACCCGCACCCCGCGCAACGCCGAGGGCAGCAGGTGGAGCGGCACCAAGGACCTCAGCTTCGTGCCGCTGCGGCCGGAGCGGGTGCTGGAGGTCAAGTACGACCACATGGAAGGGCCCCGGTTCCGGCACACCACCCAGTTCGTGCGGTGGCGGCCTGACCGGGACCCCCAGTCCTGCACCTACGCCCAGCTGGAGGAACCGGTCGGCTACGACCTGGCCGACGTGCTGGGCGCCGGCCGCTAGGCGTACGCTCCTCCCCGGTTACCTCGGCCCTCAGTGCCCCGACACGCCGGAAGGCCCGGCGTGTTCCGTGAACACACCGGGCCTTCCGGGTTTGTAACCGGGCGGGAACGTCCGCCCTGGCCTTTCAAAGGAGGCCGGCTCAGCGCAGGCCGAGCTCCTTGGTGGGGACCTTGAAGGTCTCCTTGGCGGTCAGCGCGGAGACGGCGGCGATGACGCAGATGATGGCGGTGAAAATGGTGATCTGGACCCAGCCGCCGGCCTTGATGCCGCCCATCGCGGCCACGATCGCCGGGGCGAAGCCGGCCATCAGGAAGCCCAGCTGGGTGCCGATCGCCAGGCCGGAGAAGCGGACCTTGGTGCTGAACATCTCGGCGTAGAAGGAGGGCCAGACGGCGTTCGAGGCGGCGTAGCCGAAGGAGAAGAAGCCGATCGCGGCCAGGAACATCAGCGGGACGGAACCGGATTCGAGGCTGAGCAGGAACACGGGGGTCAGCACCGCGCTGGAGAGCGCGCCGTAGATGAAGACGGGCTTCCGGCCGATACGGTCCGCGAGCTTGCCGAACAGCGGCTGGGTGCCCAGGGCCACCAGGTTCGCGCCGACCACCAGCCAGAGGGTCACGGTGCCGTCCACGTTGGCGACCGTCTTGGCGTAGCTGATGGCCAGGGTGCCGAAGACGGTGGAGACGGCGGCGATGAATGCGCAGGCCACGACGCGCAGCACGTCACGCCAGTGGTGCTTGAGCAGGTCGGCCACCGGGATCTTGGAAATCTGGGCGCTCTTCTGGGCTTCCTCGAAGGCGGGCGGCTCGTGCAGGGTGCGGCGGATGAAGAACGCGACCACCACGACGACGGCGCTGAGCCAGAACGGGATGCGCCAGCCGATGCCGTACTTGACCTCGTCCGGCAGGGCCAGGACCGGGATGAAGACGAGTGCTGCGAGGATCTGGCCGCCCTGGGTGCCGGTGAGGGTCCAGGAGGTGAAGAAGGAGCGGCGGTTGTCCGGGGCGTGCTCCAGCGTCATGGAGGAGGCGCCGGCCTGCTCGCCGGCGGCGGAGAGGCCCTGGCAGAGCCGGGCGATCACCAGCAGTACGGGCGCCCACCAGCCGACCGTCTTGAAGTCCGGCAGGCAGCCGATGACGAAGGTGGAGGCACCCATCAGCACCAGCGTGAACATGAGGACCTTGCGGCGGCCCACCCGGTCACCGAAGTGGCCCAGGATGATGGCGCCCACGGGACGGGCGATGTACGCGAAGCCGAAGGTCGCGAAGGACATGATGGCGGCGTTGGTGTCCGCGTCCGGGAAGAAGACCTTCGGGAAGATCAGGGCGGCGGCGGAACCGAAGATGAAGAAGTCGTAGTACTCGACGGCGCTGCCGAGGAAGCTGGCGAGGGCCGCCTTCTTCGGCGTGCCCGCCGGAGTGGCGGTGCCCGGCGTCGTAGTCGGGAGAGTCTGGCTCATGGTGTTCCTTCGGGGTGACGGCATTGTCGGGATGGATCTGGGGGCCGTGCCGGCAGCTGGCTTCCCGGATGCGGCAGCCGATTGACCTGGAGTGGACCCTGTGAAGTAGCCGCATGGTGGGAGCTACTTGCGTGATGTAGCAAGCATGGCTGTGGGGTAGATCACTTGTCAAGGAAAATATTCACCATCTAGCAATAGCTCTCACAATGTGAGAATATCGAGTGATGAGTGTGAACCAGGACACAATGCCGGCCGCCGATCAGTCCGGCGCCGAAGCTGCCGCCGATTCCGTTGCCGAGCCGACCGCCGGGGCGGGTCCGGAACCGGCCGCCGGCTCCCGCACCGACATGGTCGGCAAGGCCCTCGGGCTGCTGGTCCTGCTCGGCGACGAACCCCGCGGCGCCAGTGCCGCTGAACTGTCCCGCCGCGCCGAGCTGCCGTTCAGCACCACCTACCGGCTGCTGGGCTCGCTGACCCGGGACGGCTTCGTCGATTACGAGCCGGATGGCCGCCGCTATCACCTGGGCCTGCGGGTGTTCCAGCTGGGTCAGCGGGTATCGAACCACCACGGCTTCGCCGGCACCTCGCTGCCCATCCTGCGCCGGGTGACCGAGGAGACCGGGGAGGCCACCATCCTCTCCGTGCGGGACGGCAACCACCACCTGACGGTGAACAAGGTGGATGGCCCGCAGACCTTCCGGGTGACCTCGGATCCCGGGCATCTGGGGGCGCTGCACACCACCTCCGTGGGGAAGGCGCTGGTTGCCTTCGCCGATGACGCCACCCGGAACCGGCTCCTGGAGGAACTCCCGCTCGACCCCCTGACGGAGCGGTCCATCACGGACCGCGGGGACTTCCGCGCCGAGATCGAGCAGGTCCGCCGTCAGGGTTACGCCACCATGGACGAGGAGAACGAGCTGGGCATGCGCGCCGTCGCCGTCCCCGTCTTCAATGCCCAGGGCCATGCCTTCGCCTCCCTGGCCACCGCCGTGCCGGTCTTCCGGATGAGCATGGAGGCCCTCGTGGCGCTGGTGCCACTGCTGCAGGCGGCGGCCGCGGAACTCTCCGCCAGGCTGCCGCAGCAATAAATAAGTTCGTCATAAGAACACAAGTGCATTATGTGAACACTTCCAGTATTGTTATCCCTATCACTTTCGCCGCCGCCCCGAGCGGTGCGGCGGGGAGGGTGCCGTTGTCAAAGGAGCTAGACGGATGAGCAACCGAGCGGAGTCCTTCCTCATAGGCCTCGTGGGTGATGGCGTGACGCCCTCGCTCACGCCGCCCATGCACGAACGGGAGGGCGATGAGCAGGGCTTGCGCTACCTGTACCGGCCCATCGACTTGATCGAACTCGGCCTGCCCGGCACCGCCGTCGGTGATCTCCTCACCGGGGCCGCGCGGCTCGGCTTCAACGGCCTGAACATCACCCACCCCTGCAAGCAGCTGGTCATCGAGCACCTCGACGACCTCACCCCGGACGCCCGCCGGCTTGGTGCGGTCAACACCGTCACCATCCGGGACGGCCGGCTGACCGGCCACAACACCGACTGCTCCGGCTTTGCCGCGGCCCTGGCCGACGGGCTCCCCGACGCCACCCTGGACCGCGTGGTCCAGCTCGGCGCCGGCGGCGCGGGCTCCGCCGTCGCCTACGCCCTGCTCACCGCCGGCGTCCGTGAACTGGACCTGGTGGACACTGACCCCGCCCGCTGCGCCGCCCGCGCCGCCGAGCTGGCCGTCCTCTTCCCCGGCGCCACGGTCACGGCACGGACGACGGCGGAGCTGCCGGCCCTGATGCCGCGCGCCGACGGCCTGGTCCACTGCACCCCGGTGGGCATGGCCGCCCACCCGGGCCTGCCGCTGGACGCCGCGCTGCTGGAATCCCGGCACTGGGTGGCGGACATC
The DNA here is from genome assembly GCF_030410515.1 of Arthrobacter sp. YD4. Taxonomy (GTDB): domain Bacteria; phylum Actinomycetota; class Actinomycetes; order Actinomycetales; family Micrococcaceae; genus Arthrobacter. The sequence continues at coordinate 725,198 of NZ_JAUHHD010000002.1, forward strand.
GTCTACCGGCCGATCGAGACCGAGCTGGTCCGGGTGGCGCGGGAACGCGGCTGCGACGTCCTCGACGGCGGCCGGATGGCCGTGGGCCAGGCCGCCGACGCCTTCCGCATCTTCACCGGAAGGGAACCGGACGCGGCCCGGATGCGTGACCACTTCCTGGAACTCGTCGCCGCCGAGGAGGTGGCCGCCTGATGCGCACCGGAATCGCCACCGTCTGCCTCTCCGGCACCCTGCGGGAGAAGATGCAGGCCTGCGCCATCGCCGGCTTCGACGGGATCGAGATCTTCGAACAGGACCTGGTGACCTCGCCGCTGAGCCCGGAGGACATCCGCGCCATGGCCGCGGACCTGGGACTCACCCTGGACCTGTACCAGCCGTTCCGCGACTTCGACAGCGTCCCGGAGGAGCTGCTGGCCGGCAACCTCCGCCGCGCCGAGGCCAAGTTCCGGCTGATGTCCCGGCTGGGCATGGACACCATCCTGGTCTGCTCCAACGTGGCCACCGCGTCGATCGACGACGACGACCTCCGGACCGAACAGCTGGCCCGGCTCGCGGAGCTGGCCGGGGAGCACGGGGTCCGGGTGGCGTACGAGGCCCTCGCCTGGGGCCGCTACGTCAACGACTACGAGCACGCCCACCGACTGGTGGCCCGGGTGGACCACCCAAACCTGGGCACCTGCCTGGACTCCTTCCATATCCTCTCCCGCGACTGGGACACCGCACCGATCGAGGCGTTTGACCCGGAGAAGATCTTCTTCGTCCAGGTCGCGGACGCCCCCAAGCTGTCCATGGACGTGCTGTCCTGGAGCCGGCACCACCGCGTCTTCCCGGGCGAGGGACAGTTCGAGCTGGCCAAGTTCATGGGCCACGTGGTCCGCGCCGGCTACGCGGGACCGGTCTCGCTCGAGGTCTTCAACGACGTCTTCCGCCAGTCCGACGTCGAACGCACCGCCGTGGACGCAATGCGCTCGCTGATCTGGCTCGAGGAACAAAGCGCCAAGTGGCTCACCGGGAACCCGCCCGGTGCCGTCGCCGGCCGGCCCGCCCCGCGCCGGCACCCGATGGAGCTGGCCACGCTGCCGCGGGTGGCCGAACCCGCCGGGTTTAACTTCGCCGAGGTGCGCGCCACGGACACCGCCGCGCTGGAGAGCCTGCTGGGCCAGCTCGGTTTCGGCTTCAACGGCCGGCACCGCAGCAAGAACGTCCAGCTCTGGACCCTCGGCCGGGCCCGGATCATCATCAACGAGGACGCCCCGGCCCCCGCGGAAACCGCCATCGCCGCCGTCGGCTTCGACGTCGACTCGCCCGTGCTCGCCGCGGCCCGCGCCCGGCAGCTGAAGGCCCCCGCCGTGCCGCGCACCAGCCGCGCGGACGAGGAGGTCTTCCAGGGCTTCGCCGCGCCGGACTCCACCGAGATCTTCCTCTGCCAGGGCAGCCCGGACGGCACGGCCGCCTGGGTGGACGAGTTCGGCCCAGGCCGCGCGGACACCGACGCGGAAGGGGCAGCCGCCGGGTCCGGCGCCGTGATCGACCACGTCAACCTGGCCCAGCCCTGGCAGCACTTCGACGAGGCCGTCCTCTTCTACACCAGCGCCCTGGCGCTCCAGCCCCAGCCCTATGCCGAGGTGGCCAGCCCCACGGGGCTGGTCCGCTCGCAGGTCATGGCCACGGGCGACCGGGGCGTCCGGCTGGTACTCAACCTCGCCCCGCTGCACCAGCAGGAGGGCTCCGCGGAGCCGGTAGCCGGGGGCCACGCGCCGCGCCGGACCTACCAGGAGCACATCGCGGTGGCCGTCGATGACCTGGTGGCCACCGCCCGCGCCGCCCGGGACCGGGGCCTGGACTTCCTGCGCATCCCGGCCAACTACTACGAGGACCTGGACGCCCGCTTCGACCTGGACACGGAGTTCCTTGCCACCCTGCGCGAGCTGAACCTGCTCTACGACCGCGACGCCGACGGCGAGTTCCTGCACTTCTACACCGCCACCGTGGGCAGCGTGTTCTTCGAAATGGTCGAACGCCGCGGCCGCTACGACGGGTATGGTGCCCCCAACGCGCCGGTCCGCCACGCCGTCCAATACGACCACCGGCACCAGCTGACCCGAACCTCCTGACCGCAACAGACCGCCTGACCCGACCATCATCCGAGCACCACCGATCCAGCACCACGAAAGGAGGCTGCAGTGCCTGAAGAGATCAACCGCGAGACGTTCAACGCCGACCCGCTCACCGAAGACGTGTCCGACGCAGCGCCCCAGACCCTGGCCCAGCCGGCCGTACCCGCCCTGGACGCCGCCGCCGAATCCCAGCAGATCCTCAGCGGCGAGATGCAGGCCCTCGGCGCCGCGTATGCCCAGGCCCGTGCGAACGGCGCTGCCGCGGAAATCCAGCCGCGGCTGGACTACCCGCCGTACCGAAGCAGCATCCTCCGGCACCCGACGAAGAGCCTGCACCACGCGGACCCGGAGACCATCGAGCTGTACTCACCGGCGTTCGGGCACATGGACGTGCACGCGCTGGAGTCGGACCTGACCATTCAGCACAACGGCGAGCCCCTGGGTGAGCGGATCATCGTCTCCGGCAGGGTCCTCGACGGCGACGGCCGCCCGGTCGCCGGCCAGCTGGTGGAGATCTGGCAGGCCAACTCCTCCGGCCGCTACATCCACAAGCGGGACCAGCACCCGGCCCCGCTGGATCCGAACTTCACCGGCGTCGGCCGCTGCATCACCGGCGCGGACGGCTCCTACAGCTTCACCACCATCAAGCCCGGCGCGTACCCGTGGAAGAACCACCTGAACGCCTGGCGCCCCGCGCACATCCACTTCTCGCTCTTCGGCCACGAGTTCACCCAGCGCATCGTCACGCAGATGTACTTCCCCGGCGACCCGCTCTTCGCCCTCGACCCGATCTACCAGTCGATCGTGGACCAGGACGCCCGGGACCGCCTGGTGGCCACCTACAACCACGACCAGACCAAACCCGAATGGGCGCTGGCCTACAACTGGGACATCGTCCTGACCGGGTCCAAGCGGACCTGGACCGAAAACGAGGCCCTCGGCGCGGAAGGCGACCAGCATGAGTAAGTTGACCCCCACGCCCGGCCAGACGGTGGGCCCGTTCTACGGCTACGCCCTGCCCTACGCCAAGGACCGCGAACTGCTGCCGCCCGCCACCCCGGGCAGCATCCGGTTGCAGGGCACGGTCTACGACGGCGCCGGCCACCCGGTCCCGGACGCCATCCTGGAGATCTGGCAGGCCGACGCCGAGGGCAACGTCCCGCAGCACCCCGGCTCCCTGGTCCGCGACGGGTACACCTTCACCGGCTTCGGCCGCTGCGCCGTCGGCAACACCGGCATCTTCACCTTCACCACCGTCAACCCCGGCCCCACCGCCCCGGGTGCCGCGCCGTTCATCTCGGTGGTGGTCTTCGCCCGCGGCCTGATGAACCGGCTCTTCACCCGCGTGTACCTGCCGGAGAACGAGGAAGCCCTGGCCAGCGACCCGCTGCTGTCCGCCCTGGACCCGGAGCGCCGCCGCACGCTGATCGCCCGGCGCGAGGCCGACGGCGGCCTGCGCTGGGACATCCGGCTGCAGGGCGCGGACGAGACGGTGTTCCTCGACTTCGAGGCCGGCTCCGAGGGCGAGGGCACCGCACCGTGACGGCCGCCCTTCCCGACGGCGACCTCGGTCTGCTCAGCCCGGTGTCGGCCGCGCCGCGGGTGACGGCACTGACCGGCGACCGCGCCGTCCTCGCCGCCATCCTGCGGGTCGAGGCCGCCTGGGCCGGGGTCCTCGAGGAGGCCTCGCTGGCGCCCGCCGGGTCCGCCGCCGTCGTTGCGGCGGCCGCGGGCGTGGACCGCTACGACCTTGCCGGGATCGCGGTCCGCGCCCAGGGCGGGGCGAACCCGGTCATCCCGCTGCTGGCCGACCTCCGGGCCGAGGTCAAGGCCCTGGACACGGCCGGCGTCGGGGCCGCTGCTGCCGTGCACGCCTCGCTGACCAGCCAGGACGTGCTGGACTCGGCCCTGATGCTGCTGGCCAAAGACGCCGTCGCCGGGCTCCTGGCCGGGATACGGGAATCGACCGCGGCGCTGGCCGGGCTCGCCGAACGCCACCGGGACACCGTCTGCGTGGGCCGCAGCCTGACCCAGCACTCCCTGCCCTACAGCTTCGGACTCCGGGCCGCGCAGTGGTTCGCCGGCCTTGCCGACGCCGCGGCCCGCCTGGAGAACCTGGAGTTTCCGGTGCAGACCGGCGGCGCCGCCGGCACCCTGGCCGCCGGCACCGCACTGGCCGGCCCCGCCGTCACCCCGTTCGAGCTCTCCGACCGGCTCGCCGCCAGCCTCGGCCTGGCCCCGGTAGCTGCACCTTGGCACACCAACCGCCTCGCCGTCACGGCGCTGGGCGACGCCCTCACCGCGGTCACGGACGCGGCAGGCAAAATCGCCGGGGACGTGCTGTTCCTCAGCCGGCCCGAGGTCGCCGAGCTGTCCGAACCCGTAGCCCCCGGACGCGGCGGCTCCTCGGCGATGCCGCACAAGCAGAACCCGGTCCTCTCGGTCCTGGTCCGCAGCGCCGCGCTGCAGGCCCCCGCGCTCGCGGCCCAGCTGCACCTGGCCGCGGCCAGCTTCAACGACGAACGGGCCGACGGCGCCTGGCACGCCGAATGGCCCGCGCTGCGCTCCCTGCTCCGGCTGGCCCTCGGCGCCGCCGGCCAGCTGCGCGAGCTCACCGCCGGGCTGCAGGTGCACCCGGACGCCATGCGCCGCAACCTGGACCTCTTCGGGCCGCTGCTGCTCTCCGAGGCCGTCGGCGCCGCCGTCGCGCCCCTGCTGGGGGACGGCGGCCGCGCCCGGCTGCAGGAGGTGGTGGACCGGACCCTGCAGGCGCCCGCCGCCGAGCAGGGCGCCACCTACCGCTCGCTGCTGCGGGAGGCCGTCCCCGCCGACGCCCTCACCGACGAACGGCTCGAGGAACTGCTCGACCCCGCGAACTACCTCGGCCAGTCCGGCGGGATCATCCGCCGGCTGCTCGACGCCCGGCCCGGCTTCGCTGACCCGGCCCTCCAGAAAGGTGTTTCCGATGACTAAGCCAACCCTCAAGGCCGTCCTGCTCTCGCCGCAACGCGAACTCGGCGACCGGCCCCTGGTGGTGGTGGGGCCCTCCCTGGGGACCTCCACCCTGCTCTGGAGCCAGGCCGGGGGCCTCCTCGGCAACGCATTCGACGTCGTTGCCTGGGACCTGCCCGGCCACGGGGTCTCCCCGGCCGCGACGGAACCCTTTACCGTGGCCGAACTGGCCGACGCCGTCGTCGAGCTCGTCGATTCGATCTCCCCGGGCGCCCGCTTCCACTACGCCGGCGTCTCCCTCGGCGGGGCCGTGGGGCTGCAGCTGGGCATCAAACACGGCGGCAGGCTCAAGAGCCTCTCCGTACAGTGCAGCGGCGCCAAGATCGGCACCCCCGAGGGCTGGCTGGAGCGCGCGGAGACCGTCCGGAGCCAGGGCACCCCGGTGATGATCGAGGGCTCCGCCCAGCGCTGGTTCGCGCCCGGCTTCATGGAGCACGAACCCGAGCGCAGCAGCCGCCTGCTGCACACGCTCAGGGATGCCGACCGGTTCAGCTACGCGTTCTGCTGCGAGGCCTTGGCCGGCTACGACGTCCGCGCCGAACTCGGCAGCATCACCGTCCCCACCCAGGCCCTCGCCGGGGAGTTGGACAAGGTGGCACCGCCGTCGCTCGCGAAGGAAATCGTGGACGGCATCACCGCCGGCGGCGGCACCGCGAACGCCGCCACCCTGGCCGGCGTCGCCCATCTGGCACCCTTCGAGGCCCCCGGCCACGTCGCCGAACTGCTGCGCACCCTCATTACCTGGGCCGAGTCGAACGGGGCGGGACAGTGAGCGACGGGACAGTGAGCGACAAAGAACGGAGCGGCCCGGAACGGCACGGAGTCGTCCAGCCGGAGGCCACCAGCCGTGAGATCTACGACGGCGGCATGAAGGCCCGCCGCGAGGTGCTCGGCGACGCCCATGTGGACCGGGCCAACGCCGCCAAGGACGACTTCACCGATGACTTCCAGGACATGATCACCCGGATCGCCTGGGGTGGCATCTGGACCCGGCCGGGCATCAGCCGGCAGATGCGCTCCGCCGTGACCATCACCGCGATGGTGGCGCACGGGCACTGGGAGGAGCTGGCCATGCACATCCGGGCCGCCCTGACCAACGGCCTGACCCGGGACGAGATCAAGGAAATCCTGCTGCAGACGGCCATCTACTGCGGGGTCCCGTCGGCCAACACCGCCTTCAAGACCGCCCAGCAGGTGTTCCGCACCATCGACGAGACCGAAGTGGACAAGAACCATGACTGAGGCTTTTCTGTACGACGCCGTACGGACCCCGTTCGGCAAATTCGGCGGCGGCCTGGCCGGCGTACGCCCGGATGACCTGGCCGCGCACGTGATCGGCGAGGCCGTCCGCCGGGCCCCCGGCCTGGACCCGGAGCGGATCGACGAGGTGGTCTTCGGCAACGCCAACGGCGCCGGCGAGGAAAACCGCAACGTCGCCCGGATGGGCACCCTGCTGGCAGGGCTTCCGGTCGGCGTCCCGGGGACCACGGTCAACCGGCTCTGCGGGTCCTCGCTGGATGCGGCGATCATCGCCTCCCGGCAGATCGCCACCGGCGACGCGGACCTGGTACTCACCGGCGGCGTCGAGTCGATGTCCCGGGCGCCGTGGGTGCTGCCCAAGACCGAAAAGCCCTACCCGGCCGGGGACATGGCCCTGGTGTCCACCACCCTGGGCTGGCGCCTGGTGAACAAGCGGATGCGCCCGGACTGGTCCATCTCCCTCGGCGAGGCCACCGAGCGGCTCCGCCAGAAGTACGGCGTCACTCGGCAGGCCCAGGACGAGTTCTCGGCCGCCTCGCACAACCTGGCCGCCGCGGCCTGGGACGAGGGCTTCTACGACTCGCTCGTCGCCGCCGTGCCGGGCACGGAACTGACGCGGGACGAGGGCATCCGCCCCGGTTCCAGCGCGGAGAAGCTCGCCGGGTTGACGACCGTCTTCCGCGCCGCGGCCGACGGGCCCGACGGCGGGACCATCACCGCCGGAAACGCCTCCCCGCTCTCCGACGGCGCGTCCGCGGCGTGGCTGGGCAGCGAGGCCGCCGCGGGGCTGCTCGGCCTGGACCCGTTGGCCCGGATCGCCGGCCGCGGCGCGCACGCCAACGACCCTCAGTACTTCGGCTACGCCCCCGTCGAGGCGGCCAACAAGGCCCTCGCGAAGGCAGGGATCGGCTGGGACCAGGTGGGCGCCGTCGAACTCAACGAGGCCTTCGCCGCGCAGTCCCTGGCCTGCATCAACGGCTGGGGCATCGATCCCGCGATCGTGAACCGGCACGGCGGGGCGATCGCCATGGGCCACCCGCTAGGCGCCTCCGGCGGCCGGCTGCTGGGCACTCTGGCCCGCTCCCTGCAGGCGTCCGGAGAACGCTGGGGCGTCGCCGCGATCTGCATCGGCGTCGGGCAGGGCCTCGCCGTCGTCCTCGAAAACGTCACCGCCGGCGCCAGCAAGGGAAAGGCCTGAGCCATGCTGAACTTCGTAGACACGGTGGCCGAGGCCGTCGCCGGTATCCGGGACGGGTCCACGGTGATGATCGGCGGCTTCGGCAACGCCGGCCAGCCCTTCGAACTCATCGACGCCTTGCTCGACGGCGGCGCCACCGGCCTCACGGTGGTGAACAACAACGCCGGCCAGGCGGATCAGGGCCTGGCGCTGCTGATCAAGGAGGGCCGGGTGCGGAAGATGATCTGCTCCTTCCCCCGCCAGTCCGACTCCTGGCACTTCGACGAGAAGTACCGGGCCGGGGAGGTCGAACTGGAGCTTGTCCCGCAGGGCAACCTGGCCGAACGGATCCGGGCGGCCGGGGCCGGAATCGGCGGCTTCTTCACCCCCACCGGCTACGGCACCATGCTCGCCGAGGGCAAGGAAACCCGGTTCCTGGACGGCAAATGGCAGGTCTTCGAGACGCCCATCCACGCCGACGTCGCCCTGATCAAGGCGCTCACCGCCGACGGCAAGGGCAACCTGGTCTACCGCAAGACCGCCCGGAACTTCGGTCCCATCATGGCCGCGGCTGCCAAGCACACCATCGTCCAGGTCTCCGACGTCGTCCCCACCGGCAGCCTCGACCCGGAAAACGTCATCACGCCCGGAATCTACGTCAACAGCATTGTGAAGGTGGCCTGAGATGAGCACGCAGTCCGAGCGCCAGGAGAGTCTCCGGCGCTCCGAAGAGCCCCTGGGCCGGGACGAGCTGGCCCGCCTGGTGGCCCGGGACATCGCCCCCGGCTCGTTCGTCAACCTCGGCATCGGCCAGCCCACCCTGGTCTCCAACTACCTCGAGCCGGAACAGAACGTCACCCTTCACACGGAGAACGGCATGCTCGGCATGGGACCCGAGGCTACCGGGGGCCAGATCGACGGCGATCTGATCAACGCCGGCAAGATCCCCGTCACCGAGCTGCCCGGCGCCTCCTACTTCCACCACGCGGACTCCTTCGCGATCATGCGCGGCGGCCACCTGGACATCTGCGTCCTCGGCGCCTTCCAGGTCTCCGGGACCGGGGACCTGGCGAACTGGCACACCGGCGCCCCGGACGCGATCCCGGCCGTGGGCGGGGCCATGGACCTGGCCACCGGCGCCAAGGACGTCTTCGTGATGATGACCCTGCTGACCCGCGACGGCGTCTCCAAACTGGTGGAAACCTGCACCTACCCGCTCACCGGAATCGGCTGCGTCACCCGCGTCTACACGGACAAGGCCGTCTTCCTCATCGGGCCCGACGGCGTCACGGTGCGGGAGACGTTCGGCTGCACCCTGGCGGACCTGCAGGCCGTGGTGCCCGTGCCGCTGACCGCGGCCGGGCCGGAATGACGGGCCGCGCAGATAGGGTAGGGCGGTGACTCAAAAGCCGAACCCGTCCCCGGCCGGTGCCACGGAGGCGCCCGCCGCGAGCGACCAGTACGTCCAGTCGCTGGCCCGCGGCCTGGCCGTCATCCGCTCCTTCGACGCCGAGCACCCGCAGATGACGCTCAGCGAGGTGGCCGCGCGGACGGATCTGACCCGCGCCACGGCCCGGCGCTTCCTGCACACCCTGGTGGAGCTGGGCTACGTCCGCACCGATGGCAAGGACTTCGCGCTCACGGCCAAGGTGCTGCAGCTCGGCTACGCGTACCTCTCCGGGCTGTCCCTGCCGCAGATCGCCCAGCCGCACCTGGAGGAGCTCTCCCTGGCGCTCGGCGAATCAACCTCCGCCGCGGTGCTGGAGGGCCAGGACATCAGTTACGTCGCCCGGGTGGCGACGCGCCGGATCATGACCGTCGGCATCACCGTGGGCACCCGGTTCCCCGCCTATGCCACCTCGATGGGCCGGGTGCTGCTGGCCGCCCTCCCGCCGGAGGAGCTGGCGCGCTACCTGGACACCGCGGATCTGCGACCGCTGACACCGCACACCATCGCCGACCGCGCCGGGCTGGAGGCCGAACTCGCCACGGTCCGCGCCCAGGGCTGGTGCCTGCTGGACCAGGAACTGGAACTCGGGCTGATGTCCGTGGCCGCGCCGATCCACGACGGGCCGAAGGTGGTGGCGGCGATCAACGTGTCCCTGCAGGCCCAGGCCGTCGCGGCCCGCCCGGACCCCGCAGCGTACCTCGACTCGGTCCGCGAGGCCGCCGTCGCCACCGCCGAACTCATCTCGGCGGACCTCTCCGCGAAGAGCTGAGCCGCGGGCTTGGCGCGCGGACTGAGTCGCCGGGCGAGGGGTTCTAGACCCGGCGGGACCGGGCGAAGAGCTGCCGCAGCGTGAAGGAGGAGCCCAGCGCGCTGAACAGCAGCATCATCAGGAATTCGCCCTTGAGGTCCTGCACCAGCGGCGGATTGCTCGTGAGGTTGTAGCCCAGCAGGTCCCAGGCTCCCGGTTCGAAGAGCAGTCCGAAGGGCTGGTCGCCGATATATTCGGCCACATCCAGCCAGATGCTGCCGAAGAACGCCAGGAGCATGGTCAGCGCGGTCACGCCCAGCACCACCCAGGCCCCGCGCCGGGTCACGGAGCCGCCCCGGCCACCGGTGCTGCCGGCCAGATAGAGCCGCGCGGCGCCGGCCGCCGTCACGAACGACACCAGCGAGGCCATCCAGCCGAGCTTCCAGAGAGCCAGCCACAGCACGACGCCGGCCGGGACCACCGCCAGGGCGAAGACGGTGCCGCGCACGGCGTGTTCCAGCGTCTCGGTCCGCGGGCGGGGCAGCGGCAGGGCCGGCAGCAGCGTGTGCCGGCGGTCCGCCGAATCCGGCCACGGCGCGCCGTCGGGCCACCGCTGGCCGTAGCGGGGCTCCGCCCCGAGGTCCGTCAGTGATTGTTCGTGTGCGTCGGAATCCGCGCGCTCGGTCATCATTCCCCCAAATGAGATGAGTCTTCCGGCCACATCGGGCCGCTAAATCCCGCCCAGTCTGGCACATACCTTGGACAAAATACGGATTCCCGGCGGATTGTTTCCCCGTCGCCGGGCCGGGGCCCGGTTACGCGGTGGAGACGGTGATGGTGACGCCCTCGTCGTCGTCACGGATCTGCAGCTGCAGCGGCCGGTTCACCAGGGTGATGTGCATGTCCTCGCCGCCCTCGGGATCGAGTTGTTCGGCCAGCCGGGTCAGCGCCAGCGCCATGGCCCGGCCCCAGTCGTGGGGATCCCTGCTGGAGGCTTCGGCTTCCGCCGTGTGATGGTCCTGGTGTTCGGTCATGTGGCCGCCTTCCGCGTCCGAAGCGCACACGCCTCGGAGGTTCCGGGGCGGCATCCGGCCAGGCCGGCACGCTTCAGTCCTTGAACACGGTCAGTGTACTGACCATCCGAGCGGTGCGTCCACGATTCCGCGCCCCCGCGGTGCGGGATAGCGGGGCGGCGCGGATAGGATTTCACTGCGGGAGCCATCCCGCCACGCTGCCCGAAGGACGACATGCCACAGAACAATGCCGCGACCCAGGCCACCCCGGCCCCGGAGCATTCCGCACAGACCAGCCCGGCAGGGGACGCCTCGACGACCCGCCGCGCCGCCGTCGTCATCAACCCGATGAAATCCTCCGGCGAGGACTTCAAGACCGCCTTCTATGACCTCTGCGAGTCGGAGGGCTGGGCCGAACCGCTCTGGCTCGAGACCACCGCCGCGGACACCGGCCTGGGCCAGGCGCGGGAGGCCCTGGAGGCCGGCGTCGACGTCGTCATCGCCGCGGGCGGGGACGGCACCGTCCGGTGCGTCGCCGAGGTCCTCGCCGGCACCGGCACCCCGATGGGCCTGGTGCCGATGGGCACGGGCAACCTGCTGGCCCGCAACATCGGGGTCGACATCACCGACCCGGTCGCGGCCAGCCGGGACGTCCTGGCCGGTTCCGACATCAAGGTCGACGTCGTCAAGGCACGGCTGGACCACGGCGGGGACGAGCAGCTGTTCCTGGTCATGGCCGGACTGGGATACGACGCGGCCATCATGGCCAACACCGTCGACGAGCTCAAGGACCGGGTGGGCTGGCTGGCCTACGTCGAGGCCGGCATCCGGCACCTGCCCGGCAAGCCGGTCCGCGCCCGGATCAGCGTCGACGGACAGCAGCCGGTCCGGCGCCGCATCCGCAGCGTCATGGTGGGCAACTGCGGCAAGATCACCGGCGGCATCGAGGTGTTCCCGGACGCCAAGATCGACGACGGCATCCTGGACGTCCTGATCCTCGCCCCGCAGGGCCGGCTCGGCTGGTTCAGCGTGCTGGCCGGCATGTTCGGCCGCAAGAACAACAAGAACAAGGCCGTGGAGTACTTCGTCGGCAAAACCGCGGAAATCAGCCTCGAACAGGAGCAGGAATTCCAGCTCGACGGCGACCACATCGGCAAGGCCAAGCACCTGAGCGTGGCCGTCGAGCACGAGGCGCTGACCATCCGGATGACGAAGGCCGCGCAGGCCTAGCGAGAGGCGCCTGGCCGCTAGCGGTGATCGGCCGGGACGTCCCGGGAGTCGCGGGACGTCCCTGCCACCACCGTCAGTAGGTCCCGGATCTCGGCCAGCAGGGCCGTGTCCGCCGGGAGCGGCTTCTCCTCCGGCTCCGCCGTCGCGAGCCGGTTCTTGACCATCCTGTTGATCCGGTTCATCGGCGCCACGAAGATGAAGTACACCACTGCGGCGGTGATCAGGAAGGTGACGAACGCCGTCAGCACCGCGCCAACGTTGACGAACGTCTTCTCGTTGCCCGGCCAGATGTGGAAGCCGAGGCCCTGGGCCTCCACGCCGCCCGCGGCCGCGATGATCGGGTTGATGATGTTGGTGGTGAAGGCGGTCACCAGGGCGGTAAACGCGGTACCGACGACGACGGCGATCGACAGTTCGATCACGTTGCCGCGCAGGATGAAGTCCTTGAATCCTTTGAGCATGGGGTCCTCCGGGAATGCTGCCGTACGGGTGTTTCAACCGCTCGACGCTACCACCGGAAGCACGCTCCGGGTCTTCCGTTGATCGGAAATTGAGGCGCCGGCGGGGACCTTCCGGGCGTAGGCTCGTCAGGGATGCCAGTGCCGCCGTCGTTTCACCGACTGGCAAAGGAAGGCCCCTCACACCCCGTGCATCCCTCATCCGCCGCGGACCGCCGCGCACCGTTCGCCGACTTCTTCGCCATGTTCTTCACCATGGGCCCGGCCAACAAGGACCACCACCCCGCGCTCCGCTGCGCCGTCGGCGTCTTCGTCCCGCTGATCACCCTGGTGCTGCTGCAGCGGCTGGACCTGGCCATCTTCGCCTCCTTCGGCGCCTTCGCCGGAATCTACGGACGTAACGAGCCGCACGGCCGGCGGCTGGTGCTGCAGCTGCGCGCGGGAACGCTGATGCTCGCCGTGATCCTGCTGGCCGCCCTGACCGCGCACGCCGGCGCGCTGCCCGCGTTCACGCCGGCCGGGCGGATCTGGCTGCAGGTCGCGGCGACCACCTTGGTGGCCGGCGCCTGCTCGCTCATCGTCTCCCTGTGGCGTCTCCGCCCGGCGGGATCCCTGTTTCACATCTTCGCCTTCGCGGCGATCGCCTCCGTCCCGCACCAGCCGCCGCTCTGGCAGGGCATGCTGGTGGCGGTGCTGACGGTCGCCTTCTCGCTCCTGGTGGGCATGTCCTCCCGCGTGGTTCCCGGCCAGCGGCGGCCGTGGAACTGGTCCGCCCCCGTCCGCCTGACCGGGCCGGAGCGTCGTGCGGCGTGGCAGGAGGCCGTCGGTTACCTCGTGGCCGCGGGCCTGGCCGGGATCCTGGCCACGGTGATCGGCCAGCGCCTCGGCATCGGCCACAACTATTGGGCCATGGTGGCCGCCGTCGTGCCCCTGGTGGGCCACACCACCCGGCACCGGATCAGCCGCGGCCTGCAGCGCATCCTGGGCACCGCCCTGGGCCTGGCGCTGCTCGCGGCGATCCTGCTGCTGCAGCCCGAACCCTGGCTGACGGTGCTGGTGATCGCCGCCTGCCAGTTCGGCGCGGAGATGTTCATCGCCCGCCAGTACTTGGTGGCCCAGCTCTTCGTCACGCCGCTGGCCCTGGTCTCCACCCTCCTGGTGGCGCCCGTCCCGGCCGGCGTGCTGCTCAGGGACCGGCTCTTCGAGACCGTAATCGGCGCCGTGGTGGGCGTTGCCGTCGTCCTGGCGCCCGCCCTGTGGCGGCAGTGGAAGACTGGTCGCTAGCAGGAAACGTCGACGGCGGGAGCGTGGGGAATGGCCAATTCCGAATCGGGTGATTCGGTGGTGGACCGCGTGGTGCGCCTGCTGGAGGCCATCCCGGAGGGTTCGGATGCGCTGCAGCTCTCCGAACTCGCCGCCCGCGCCGGGCTGCCGCTGAGCACCGCACACCGCCTGGTCCGGCAGCTGGCCGGGCACGGGCTGCTGGAACTCGGTGCCGGCGGGTCGGTCCGGCTGGGGCTGCGGCTCTGGGAACTGGTAAACCGGAACTCGCCCACCCTGGCCCTGCGGCAGGCGGCGATGCCGTTCATGGAGGACATCCAGCAGGTGCTGAACCAGAACGTGAACCTGGCGGTGCTGGACGGGGCGGAGGCCCTCTTCGTCGAACGACTCTCCCGGCGCGGCTCGGTGGCGAACCGGGCCAAAGTGGCCGGCCGGATGCCCGTGCACCTCTCCTCGGCCGGGCTGGTGCTGATGGCCCACCAGCCGCCCGCCCGCCAGGCGGCGTACCTGCGCGACTTCGCCGATCCCGCCGGGAAGGTGGGCGTGGCCGGGCTCCGCGCGCTGCTGGCCCAGGCCGCCGCCCAGGGCTACGCCGAACTCTCCGGCGTGGTGGACCCGGACACGTGGGGCATCGCGGTGCCGGTCCGGGACGCCCGCAAGCGCGCGGTGGCCGCGCTCGGCGTCGTGGTTCCCGTGCGCGAGATGCGGCTCCAGGCGCTGGTGCCTGCGCTGCAGACCGCCGCGCGGGGCATCGGCCGGCGGCTGGGGGAGACCCGCGCATCAGTGATCCATTCAACGGAATCGGTGTAACGCCGGTCACGCCCGTGCGGCACACTGGGAGGCAGTGATAATCCGGTCCGTGCGCCGCGCCCGTCCCGGGCTGCCCGGACCCCGCAACGAAGCGAGGAACCCATGGCACGGCACGTCGTCCGCACGCAGGTGGCTATCGTCGGCGGCGGCCCCGCTGGCCTGATGCTCTCCCACCTCCTGGCGAGGGAAGGGATCGAGTCCACGGTGGTGGAGCTGCGCAGCAGGCAGGAGATCGCCGAGACCGTCCGCGCCGGAATCCTGGAGCACGGCACCGTCAACCTGCTGGTAGACAGCGGCGTCTCGGACCGGGTGCTCACCGACGGGGACCGGCACGACGGGATCGAGCTGCGCTTCAACGGCGAGAGCCACCGCATCGACTTCCAGGACCTGGTCGGGGAATCGGTGTGGCTCTACCCCCAGACCGATGTCTTCAAGGACCTTGCCGCCCGCCGCGAGACCGACGGCGGAGACGTGCGCTACGGAGTCACGGACACGGCCATCCACGACCTCGACGGCGACCCCCGGGTCTGGTTCACCGACGCCGACGGCACCGAGGTGGAGCTCCGGGCGGAGTTCATCGTCGGCGCCGACGGCTCCCGCAGCCACTGCCGCGGGCAGATCCCGGAGGCGCACCGAAAGTGGTACTTCCACGAGTACCCGTTCGCCTGGTTCGGCATCCTGGCCGAGGCACCGCGTAGCTCGGAGGAGCTGATCTACGCCAACTCGGAGAACGGCTTCGCGCTGATCAGCCAGCGCACCGAGACGGTGCAGCGGATGTACTTCCAATGCGATCCGGGCGAGGACGTCAACAACTGGAGCGATGAGCGGATCTGGGAGACCTTCCGCAGCCGGGTGAACGGCAACGGTTTCGAGCTCAAGGAAGGTCCTGTGCTGGACAAGACGGTGCTGAAGTTCCGCAGCTTCGTGCAGGCCCCGATGCGCCACAAGAAGCTGTTCCTGGCCGGGGATGCCGCCCACACGGTGCCGCCCACCGGGGCGAAGGGCCTCAACCTCGCCATCGCTGACGTCCGGGTGCTGTTCGAGGGACTGGACAGCTACTACAAGACCGGGTCGGAGGCTCTCCTGGACCGCTACAGCAGCCGCGCCCTGGACCGGGTGTGGAAGGCCCAGCACTTCTCCTACTGGATGACCTCCATGCTGCACACCCCCGAGGGTGCGGACGACTTCGCCCGGGCCCGGCAGCTGGGCGAGCTGAACTCCGTGGTGTCCTCCCGGCACGGCCGCGCCTACCTCGCCGAGGCCTACACCGGCTGGCCGTCGGCGCGGTAGGGCGGCGCTCCGGGGAGCGGTCAGCCACTCATTCTTCCATCGACACTCCCTTGCGACGGGACTAGCCTTAAACCATCCCACCATGACCCGACGAGGACGACGGAGAGGTGTCCATCATGGGAAGCGCAGACAATGTTGAACTGGTCCGACGGGGGTACGAGGCCTTCAACTCAGGGGATATGGCGACACTCAGCGAAATCTTCGCCGAGGACGCAGTGTGGCACGTGGCCGGAAGCGGCGTGCTCTCGGGAACCAAGCAGGGCCGCGACGCAATTCTCGCCTATTTCGGCGAACTGGGTGCCCGCACGCAGGGCAACTTCCACGCCAAGGTCCAGGACATCGTTGGCGGCGAGGAACACACGGTAGCGATCCAGCGGACCGTTGCGGAGGGTAACGGCAAAACCCTGGACATGGGCTCGGTCATCGTCTTCGTGGTCCGGGACGGGAAGGTCGCGGAGGGCAGGGAGTACTTCGAGAACACCGCCACGGCGGACGATTTCTGGGCCTGACCGAACATCCCCGCCCTCGTGTCCCTCAGGCCATCGCGGTGTGGGCCGCGCTGTGGGAATCGATGGTCTTCTCGTAGCAGAAGGAGTGATCCACGCCGATGTACGGCCCAAAGTTCGGCACCGGGGCGAACCCGGAGTTGGCGTAGAACTGCCGCCCGTCGGTCTGTACCGAGCCCGCCTCCGCCGTCAGCCTGGTGATGCCCAGGGCGTGGGCGTGCCCCTCCAGTGCCGCCAGGATGGAGCTCGCCACCCCCGAACCGCGGGTGTACGGCAGGACGTAGAGGCGCTTGATCTCGGCGGTCCGGGAGTCCAGGAGGCGCAGCCCGCCGCAGCCCACCGGCTGGCCCGAGCCCTTGTCATAGGCGACCAGGAACACCGCCGAGTCCGACTCGGAGGGTACCGGGCCCGGCTCGTGGTCCGGGCGGCCGAAGCGTGCGTCCAGTTCGGCCTGCTGGGCGGCCCGGAGGTCTGCGCCCACGGGGTTGGCCCAGGGCACCTGCCGGATGTGAAGCCGCGGGTTGGTCTGCATCGTTGCCTCGTTTCACCGAAGGGTTATGCAGTCCAAGGCTAGGAAGCGGTGGTTTCCACGGTGTTTCCCGCAGGTAAGGGATGGGAGAACTTGGGGCGGTGACGGCGCGGAGGGCGCGGAGGGCATCGATGCCGAAGGGACCTCAGGCGGGTCCGCCGGCCGGGTCCTCCGCCGTCGGGTCGGCCAGGGCCAGGCCGCCCACGGGGCTGCCGTCCCAGTGGACCATCCGCCAGCCGTCCGCGGGGCCGCCCTCCAGGGCCACGATGCCGGTGTTGGCCAGGACGTGCCGGGCCGCGAACCCGGCGTCGACGTTCTCCGCGCGCAGGGCGGTCCAGACCCGGATTGCCGCGCCGTGGCTGACGACGGCGACCGTGCCGCCGTCGTCCGTGCTCCCCGGGGACGCCCCGCCCCGGGGCCCGGCAGCTGCCGCCGCGATCCGGTCGACGGCGTCGTCGAACCGGGCCAAGAAGTCGTGGCCGCTGGGACCGGTAGGCATCCGCCGGTCCAGCTCGCCCGCGGCCCACCCGAACACCGTGCCGAGGTAGCGCAGGTGGGACTCCCGATCGGTGAGCTTCTCCAGCGCGCCCGCCTCGATTTCGTGCAGCCCGTCCAGGACCGTGACATCCAGTCCGCGGCGGCCGGCCAGCGGGGCGGCGGTCAGCTGGGTCCGGATCAGCGTGGAGGCGTAGAGCCGGCTGATTTCCAGCCGCGCCAGGGAACGGGCCAGGGCCTCCGCCTGCCGTTCGCCCAGCTCGGTCAGGCCGGGGCCGGGATGCGCCGTGTCGAGCTGGCCGAGCACGTTGCCCGGCGTCTGGCCGTGCCTGATCAGGAGGAGCCTCATAGCCCGAATTTTACCGCCGCGCCCTGCGAGGGGAGCCGGGCGTCAGGGGATGAGGACGGTGGCCTGGATCGGGGCGTGGTCGCTGGGGTAGCGGTCGTCGAGGCGGAAGGTGTTGACCGCCGCGTCGGCCACCTGGATGCCGGGGGTGACGGCGATCCAGTCGATCCGGCTCTCGCCCACCACCGGGTCCTTGTAGTTCGGGAAGGTGCCGTACGCCGGGGTGAGGTGCCGCTTGGCGACCAGCCAGGAGTCCCGGAACGGTCCGCCGTCCACCAGGGTGGAGTACGCCCCGGAGGCGCCGGCGCGGGCGTTGAAGTCGCCCATCACCACGGTGGGCAGCCCGGGTTCGAAGCGGGCCGTGTGGTCGATGATGGCCTCGGCGCTGCGCAGCTGGGCGTTCTCCGACTCGTGGTCGAAGTGCGTGTTGAGGACCATCAGTTCCCGGCCGGTGCTGCTGTCCTCGAACCGGCCCCAGGTGGCGATCCGGGTGGTGTCGTTGCCCCAGGTGGCGGATCCTGCGACGTCCGGGGTGTCCGAGAGCCAGAACTGGTCCCAGGCCTGCAGCAGGAGGCGCCGGGAGTTGTAGAAGATGCAGGAGTACTCACCGCGGCTGCCGCCGTCGCGGCCCTGGCCGATCATCCGGTAGTGGTCCGGCAGCGCCTCTTCGATCACCGCCAGCTGGTGCCCGAGGCCCTCCTGGATGCCCAGGACGTCCGGGAGTTCCTCGGCGAGCACGGCCTGCAGGGCCGGTGCCCGTTCCGGCCAGTAGTCGGCCTGGCCGGGGAGGGTGCGGTTGGTGTCGCAGCGGATGTTGAAGCTCATCAGGCTCAACGCGGCGTCGTCCGCCCCCGGAGATTCGGGGGCGTCCGGCGCCAGGGGGTCCGGGTCGGTCAGAACGGTCCGTGCGGTCGACGCTATGTCGCTCGGCAAGGGAGTCTCCTCGTGTCGGTTACAGTCCCAGAATCCACGATACGACTGGCCGCTCCTAGACGGCGGCGTAAACGCGGCTGTGCCGGAAGGTTAATTCGACGTGAATGACCTAGCGGCCGTCCGCCAGGTGATCGACCAGCTTGTCCGCGATGCCGGTGTAGCGGCCCGGGGTGAGCGCCAGTAGGCGTGATTCCGCCTCGGCGGAGAGGCCCAGGCCCTGGACGAACTCCTGCATCCGGGCGGCGTCCACCCGCTGGCCGCGGGTCAGGTCCTTGAGCCGCTCGTAGGGGTTTTCCATGCCCGGCACGCCGGCGATTGCCTCGGCGCGCATGACCATCTGGATGGCCTCGCCGAGGACCTCCCAGTTGGTGTCCAGGTCCGCGGCCAGCACGTTCTCTGCCACGTCCAGGCGGTCCAGGCCCTTGGCGACATTGGAGATCGCCAGCAGTGAGTGGCCGAAGGCGACGCCGATGTTCCGCTGCGAGGACGAGTCGGTGAGGTCGCGCTGCCAGCGGGAGGTCACCAGGGTGGAGCCGAGCACGTCCAGGACACCGGAGGAGATCTCCAGGTTTGCCTCGGCGTTCTCGAAGCGGATCGGGTTGACCTTGTGCGGCATGGTCGAGGAGCCGGTTGCGCCGGCCACGGGGACCTGGGCGAAGTAGCCGATCGAGATGTAGCTCCAGATGTCGGTGCAGACGTTGTGCAGGATCCGGTTGAAGCGGGCGACGTCGGCGTACAGCTCGGCCTGCCAGTCGTGGCTTTCGATCTGGGTGGTCAGCGGGTTCCAGGTAAGCCCGAGGCCCTCGACGAAGCCCTTGGCGACGGCTTCCCAGTCGGCTCCCGGGACGGAGGCGACGTGCGCGGCGTAGGTGCCGGTGGCGCCGTTGATCTTGCCCAGGTATTCGGTGCGCGCGATCCGGTCCAGCTGGCGGGTCAGGCGGTGCGCGATGACGGCCAGTTCCTTGCCCAGGGTGGTGGGGGTGGCGGGCTGGCCGTGGGTGCGGGAGAGCATCGGGACGGCGCGGTTGGCCTCGGCCATGGCGCCGATCTGTCCCACGAGCGTGCGTGCGGCGGGCAGCCAGACATTCTCGACGGCGCCCTTGATGCCGAGCGCGTAAGAGAGGTTGTTGATGTCCTCCGACGTGCAGCCGAAGTGGACCATCGCGGTCAGGTGCTCGATCCCGATGCCGGGCAGGCGGCGGCCGATGTAGTACTCGACGGCCTTCACGTCGTGGACGGTGACGGCCTCGATCTCGGCGAGTTCGGCCACCGAGGCGGCGTCGAACTCGGTGACGATGTCCCGCAGCTGCTGCTGCTGTTCCGCGGACAGCGGGCCGGCGCCGGGAAGGACGTTGTTGCCGGTCAGGTGGATCAGCCATTCGACCTCGACGGCGACGCGGTCGCGGTTGAGCGCGGCCTCAGAGAGGTAGTCCACCAAAGGCGCGACGGCGGACTGGTAGCGGCCGTCCAGCGGTCCCAGGGCGATGGGGGTGCCGGAGGCGGCCAGGGCCAGGCGTCCGGACGGCGTGCGGGTCTCAGCTGTGGCAGCAGTTTCAGGCATGGTCCGATTCTTTCACGAAGTGCCGCCGGGGCCGAAGCCGGGCGGTGGTATGACAGCCGCCCGGGCGGGGCGCAGCCCGTTGTCCACATAGCCGCACCGTGCCGTGTCCGCCCCCGGTGCGTGGCCCTAGCGTCGTTCTGTGGCCGGGGTGTGCAGGAGGCAACCCCAGGAAGAGAACACACGGCAGAGAACACGAGGAAGCCGGCTTAAGCCGGAGAAAGGAGGGATGCGCGATGACGTCCACAACCGTGCTGGCCGGGGACGCGGCGGCCTGCGCCTCCCGCAGCGCCGAGGTGCAGCGGCTCGCGGCCCGGGTGGCCGGATGCGCCGGGCAGGCGGACGCCGTCCTGGCGGCGCTGGCCCGGTTGGAGCTGCAGACCTGGCAGTCGCCGGCCGGGCGGGCGTACCGGGTGACGCTCTCGCTGCAGGCGGCCTCGCTCCGACGGGCCCGGGATGGCCTGCTCGAGGCCTCGTCCGCGGTGCTGGCCCACGCCCGGTTGGTGGCCCTCGCCCCCGGCCGGTCGGGGTTTTGAGAGGGCGGGTACTGATGACGGAACTCAGTCCGGCCGGTTCCGGCGAGGTGCCGCGTCCGGTGGCCCCGCCCCCGGACGGCATGCTCCGCATCCGCGGCGGGGTGGGCGGCGTGGCCTTCCAGTTCGAGGAATTGCTGGCCGGAGCGGCAGCCCTGGACGCCTCGGTGCGGGACCTCTACGCGGTGGAAGCGGAGGCGGACGGGATCCGCCGGTCCCTGTTCCCCTTTCAGCAGGACGCCTACCGCAGCGGCAGCGAAGCCATCACCGCTGTGGGGGAGGCAGGTCGGGGGATCGGCAGGGTCCGGGCGGAGGTGGAACACATCGCCGCCCAGGTCCGGGCCAGCCACCGGGACTACGAGTTCACCGAGGCCCGCAACGCCCTGCTGCTGAGGATGGGCCTGGCCGGGCCCGAGTATGGATCCGCCGGCGGGGTCCTGGGCTTCCCCGGGGTGCGCGACCGGTTCGAAACCGGGCTGGCCTCACCGGGGAGCCTGGCGCTGCTGCTGGGCCTGCCGCTCCCGCTGGCCGGAGCGCTCGCCGGGGTTCCCGGGTCGGCCTCGATCGGTGGCCTGGTCAGGGCGCTGACGGACGAGCCCGGGCTCGGCTTCCTCAAGCCCCGTCCGGTCTCGGCCACCGCCGGGGGCACCAGCACCGAAACCGTGGACCTGACGCCGGCCGGACTGCTCCGCCGCACCGAGGACGTGGACCGGACGCCGGGCGAGATCGAGGTCATCAGGGTCGATGCCGCCGGCGGCCCTGCCTGGGTGGTGCTGGTCCCGGGGACGCAACTGGGCGGTCTTCCCGCCGGAACCAACCCCTTCGACACGGCCGGCATCGCGGAGGCGCTGGGCTATGACTCCGTCGAAACAACAGCCGCCATCAGGTGCGCACTGCGCGAGGCCGGCGCGGAGGCGGGCGATCAGCTGGTGGCCGTCGGCTACAGCCAGGGCGGCATCCACGCCATGAACCTCAGCCGGGACAAGGCATTCCTGGCCGAATTCGACCTCAAGTACGTCCTGACGGCCGGGTCGCCGGTCGGCGGGATCAGCCCCGCCCCGGGGATCAGCAGCCTGCACCTTGAACACCGGGAGGACTGGGTGCCCGGGGCCGACGGCGCCCCGAACGCGGACACTCGCGACCGGGTCACGGCCACCCTGACCAACGCCCTGAGCGTCCCGGCGCCAAAGGACTTCGGTCTGGGGCCGGGACACCGGCTGGAGAACTACGAGGCCGGCGCCGCCGCCGTCGAAGCCTCCCGTGACCCGTCGCTGCAGGCGTCCACCGCCGCGCTCGCGGCCGTGGTGGGTACGGGCGGGACGGCGGCCGTCACCCGGTTCGCGCTCCGCCGCGAGGCACGCCCCGTACCGGCGGGAGGAGGGAGCGTCAGGGCCGACGCCGGCGGTACGGTCAGCGGCGGCCACCGGGAAGCCGGCCGGCCACCAGCGACACCAGGGTCACGATGATGGCGGCCAGGACGGCGGTCCAGAAGAAGGAGTCGATGGTGAAGTGCACCGGCGTGTAGGAACTCAGCCAGGCCGTCAGGTACAGCATGGCCGCGTTGATCACAACGGTGAACAGGCCCAGGGTGAGGATGGTGATCGGCAGTGACAGCAGGCTGACCAGCGGCTTGACGAAGGCGTTGACCAGGCCGAAGATCAGGCCGATGAACAGGTAGGCCAGGATGATACCGATGGTCTCCGTGCCCTGCGTGACCCCCTGGTCCGCGACGGCGCCGGTGGTGGCCGTGGTGGAGATATTCAGTCCCGGCAGGATCCAGCTGGCCACCCAGAGGGCCAGGGCATTGACGATGACCCGCACAAAGAGAGAGCGCATGGCCCCATGCTGTCACATCACCGGACGCACGGGCAGGGTGGCGTCGTAGGCTAGGGGGCATGACTTCTTCTGACAGCCTGGCCGGCGGAATCCGCCCGCGGCCGGTGGTGGACCTGCTTCCCCGATACGCAGCCGGCAAGCCGCCGGCTCCCGTCGAGGGGCTGGTCAGCTACAAGCTTTCCTCCAACGAAAACCCGCTCCCGCCGATCCCTGCAGTGCAGCAGGCCATCGCGGCGCGGACCGACTTCAACCGCTACCCGGACCCGCTCAGCAGCAAGCTCCGCGCCGCGCTCGCCGACTTCCTCGACGTCCCGGCCGAGGACATCGTCACCGGCGCCGGCAGCCTCGGCGCCCTGAACCAGCTGTTGGCCACCTTCGCCGGCCAGAACGACGACGGCAAGGCCGACGAAGTTATCTACGCGTGGCGCTCCTTCGAGGCCTACCCCATCAGCGTCGGCCTCGCCGGTGCCGAGAGCGTCCGAATCCCGCTCACCGCGGACGGACGCCACGACCTGGACGCCATGGCCGCCGCCGTCACTGTCCGGACAAAGATGATCCTGCTCTGCACCCCGAACAACCCCACCGGGCCCATCCTCACCTCCGAAGAGACGGAGCGGTTCCTCAACGCCGTGCCCGCGGACGTCGTCGTCGTGATCGACGAGGCCTACCAGGAGTTCGTCCGGGCCGAGGACGCCGTGGACGGCATCGAGATGTACCGCAAATTCCCCAACGTGGTGGTGCTCCGGACCTTCTCCAAGGCCCACGGCCTGGCCGGCCTCCGGGTGGGCTACAGCGTCTCCCAGCCCGGGTTGACCCAGCACCTGCGCGTCACGGCCACCCCGTTCGCCGTATCCCAGCTGGGTGAGGACGCCGCCGTCGCCTCCCTCCAGCACTACGACCAGGTTGTAGAAAGGGTACAAAGCCTGGTCGACGAACGGGACCGGGTAACGGCAGGCCTGCGGGCCCTCGGCTGGTTCGTTCCCGAGGCCCAGGGCAACTTCGTCTGGCTGAACCTCGGGGCCAACAGCGGCGAATTTGCCGCACTGGCGGGGGAGCAGGCGCTCTCCGTCCGGGCCTTCGGCGACGAGGGTGTGCGGGTCAGCATCGGCGAGACGGAAGCCAACACCCGCTTCCTCGAACTGTGTGCGAACTATACAAAAGCCCCGCAGCGTTCCTAGCGGTAAGCATCACCCCCTGCGGCCGCCCGCGGAGGGTACTGTGGGGACGAGTAAGCCATCATGTATGCCGGAACCGGGATGTATTCCCGGTGCGGCATATCTACCACCGAGTGCAGCGCCCCGGATGCGGCAGGCAAGGAGACGGTATGGGTACACAACTGCCCTCCACCGAGTTCGACGGAACCGACACGGATGACCGCCGCGAGGCGCAGGCCGAGGCTGTCCTGGGCGACCCCGACGTCCCCATGGTCCAGCTCCTGCGCCCGGACGGGACCCTGGGGACGGACCCGGTGTTCTCCGAGTACGCCGCCCGCCTGGACGCCGGGACGCTGAAGGGCTTCTACGCGGACATGGCGAAGATCCGCCGGTTCGACGTCGAGGCCACCGCGCTGCAGCGCCAGGGCCAGCTGGCCCTCTGGGTGCCGCTGACCGGACAGGAAGCCGCGCAGATCGGCTCGGGCCGGGCCAGCCAGCCGCAGGACTACATCTTCCCCACCTACCGGGAACACGGCGTCGCCCTGACGCGGAACGTGGACCTCGCCGAGCTGCTGCGGCAGTTCCGCGGGGTGTCGAACGGCGGCTGGAACCCCAAAGACACCAACTTCCACCTGTACACGCTGGTCCTGGCAGCCCAGACGCCGCACGCCGTCGGCTACGCCATGGGCATCCAGCGCGAGCAGAAGCTGAACCCCACCGGGGAGAAGGCCGCCGTCATGGTCTACTTCGGCGACGGCGCCAGCTCCGAGGGCGACGTCCATGAGTCGATGGTCTTCGCGTCCTCCTTCAACGCCCCCGTGGTCTTCTTCTGCCAGAACAACCACTGGGCCATCTCGGTCCCCACCACGGTGCAGACCCGGATTCCGCTCTCCAACCGCGCCAAGGGCTACGGCTTCCCGGGCATCCGGGTGGACGGCAACGACGTCATCGCGGTGCACGCCGTGACCGAATGGGCCTTGGACCGGGCCCGGCGCGGCGAGAGCCCGGTGCTGATCGAGGCCTTCACCTACCGGGTGGGCGCCCACACCACGGCGGATGACCCAACGAAGTACCGCGGCTCCGAGGAGGAGGCGCAGTGGCGGGCCAAGGATCCGCTGGAGCGGCTCGAGAAGTACCTGCGGGCCGAGGGTCTCGCGGACGACGCCTTCTTCGAGCAGGTCAAGGCCGACGGCGACGAGCTCGCCGCCTACGTCCGCAAGACCACCCACGACCTGGAGACCCCGGACATTCGGCAGGCCTTCGCGAACACCTACGCCGAGGCCCACCCCCTGGTGGCTGAGGAACTGGCGTGGTTCGAGGACTACAGCGCCGGCTTCGCCGATGAGGCGGCAGACGCCGAGGACTCCGGAACACAGGGCACAGCGACAGACGGGGCAGCCAGCCGATGACCACCATGACCATTGCCAAGGCCATCAACGAGGGCCTGCGCGCCACCCTGGCCGGCAACCCGCGCACCCTGCTGATGGGCGAGGACATCGGACCCCTCGGCGGCGTCTACCGGGTCACCGACGGCCTGATCGGCGAGTTTGGCGCCGACCGCGTCGTCGACACCCCGCTGGCCGAATCCGGCATCATCGGCACCGCGATTGGCCTGGCCCTCAGCGGCTTCCGGCCCGTCTGCGAGATCCAGTTCGACGGCTTCGTCTTCCCGGGCTTCAACCAGATCACCACCCAGCTGGCCAAGATGCACTCGCGCAGCAACGGCAACCTCACGGTCCCCGTGGTCATCCGCATCCCCTACGGCGGCGGCATCGGCTCGATCGAGCACCACTCCGAGTCTCCCGAGGCACTGTTCGCACACACCGCCGGGATCCGGATCATCACCCCGTCCAACCCGCACGACGCCTACTGGATGATCCAGCAGGCCGTCGACTGCCAGGACCCGGTGATCGTCTTTGAGCCGAAGCGCCGCTACTGGCTCAAGGGCGACGTCGACACCGCCGCCGCGGGCCGCTCCGCCGACCCGTTTGCCGCCCATGTGCTGCGCGAGGGAACCGACGCAACGGTGGTTGCCTACGGCCCGCTGGTGCCCGTGGCCCTCGCCGCCGCCAACGCCGCGGCCGAGGACGGGCACAGCGTCGAGGTGATCGACCTGCGGTCCATCTCACCGATCGACTTCGACACCGTCACAGCGTCCGTGAAGAAGACCGGCAGGCTGATCGTCACGCACGAGGCCCCCACCTTCGGCGGCATCGGCGGCGAGATCGCGGCGCGCGTCAGCGAGCGGGCCTTCCACTCCCTGGAGGCCCCGGTGCTGCGCGTCGGCGGCTTCCACATGCCCTACCCGGTGGCCAAGGTCGAGGAAGACTACCTGCCGGACATCGACCGCATTCTTGAGGCGCTCGAACGCGCCCTCGCCTACTGACGGGGAGCACCATGACCGTAAACAAGTTCAATCTCCCGGACGTCGGCGAGGGCCTGACCGAGGCCGAAATCGTCTCCTGGAAGGTCAAGGCCGGCGACACGGTGGCCGTCAATGACATCCTCTGCGAGATCGAGACCGCCAAGTCGATCGTCGAACTCCCCTCGCCCTACGCCGGGACGGTGGCGGAGTTGCTGGTCGCCGAGGGTGTGACGGTCGACGTCGGCACCCCCATCATCAGCGTGGCCGACGCCGGCGCACCCGCGGCACCCGCCCCGGCGGCTTCCGCGGCGCCCGCCCCCGACCGGACCCAGGCGCCGGAGGCCCCGGAACCGGCACCGATGTACGGCACGCTCACCCCGGGCGGCGACGCCGAGCCCGCCGCAGAAGCCGACGGCCGCCCCGCCGGCGGCCCGCTGGTTGGCTCCGGCCCCAAGGCCGACGCCGTGAAGCGCCGCCGCCGGACCTCCGCGCCGGCAGCGCCCGCAGCCAGCCCGGCCGCAGCCCCCGCGGCAGCCGCTCCCGCCGAGCCGGTCGAGTCGCACGACATCTGGATCGACCCGGCCTCCGTCACCCAGGCCGGACGCGGACCCCAGGCCCCCGTTGCTGGGGCCGACCCGCGCCCCACCCTCGGCGGAGCCATCACCGGCCTCGTCTCCAAGGTCCTGGCCAAGCCGCCGGTCCGGAAGATCGCCCGTGACCTTGGCATCGACCTGGCCGACGTCGTCCCCACCGGCGCCCGTGGCGAGGTGACCCGCGAGGATCTGGTCAGCTACCAGGCGCAGCGCGACGCCGAGGTGGACAAGGCGGACACCTTCTGGGGCAAGACGGGCCGCCCGCAGGAACAGCGGATCGAGAAGATCCCGGTCAAAGGTGTCCGCAAGGCCACCGCCCGGGCCATGGTCGAG
This sequence comes from Arthrobacter sp. YD4, assembly GCF_030410515.1. GTDB lineage: Bacteria > Actinomycetota > Actinomycetes > Actinomycetales > Micrococcaceae > Arthrobacter. Next base: position 752,225 of record NZ_JAUHHD010000002.1, read on the forward strand.
TCTGCCTTCGCGGCCCCGCACGTGAGCATCTTCGTCGACGTGGACGCCAGCCGCACCATGGAATTCGTCAAGCGGCTGAAGGCCTCCCGGGACTTCGAAGGCATCAAGGTCTCGCCGCTGCTGATCCTGGCGAAGGCCGTCATCTGGGCCGCGGCACGGAACCCCAGCGTCAACGCCAGCTGGGTGGACGCGAAGGACGGCAGCGACTCCGCGGAGATCCACGTCAAGCACTTCATGAACCTGGGCATCGCCGCGGCCACGCCGCGCGGGCTCATGGTGCCGAACATCAAGAACGCTCAGGACCTCTCGCTGAAGGAACTGGCGCTGGCACTGAACGAGCTGGCCACTACGGCCCGCGCCGGGAAGACCCAGCCGGCCCAGATGCAAGGCGGCAGCCTGACCATCACCAACATCGGCGCCCTCGGCATCGACACCGGCACCCCGATCATCAACCCGGGCGAGGTGGCGATCGTGGCCTTCGGAACCATCAAGCAGAAGCCGTGGGTACTGGACGGCGAAGTCATCCCGCGCTGGATCACCACGCTCGGCGGCTCCTTCGACCACCGCGTGGTGGACGGGGACCTCTCGGCCCGCTTCATGGCTGACGTCGCCTCGATCCTCGAGGAACCGGCGCTGCTGCTCGACTAACCGGTTCCGACTCGCCGGGTCTGACCGACGGGAAGGGGCGGGCGCCCGAGCGCCCGCCCCTTCCCGTTAGTGAGAACCTTCTGGAGGCTCTACGCTCCGGAGTAACCGGAGAGGAGCTGGCCGATGACCCGGCTGCCGCCCCAGTTCGCGACGGCGATGGCCGCGGCAAACATGGTGCCGGCCACGCCGAAGCTCGCGCCGGTGACGATGGAGAGGAACTTCCAGTCCTCCCGCAGCACGCTGCGCACCGTCGCCGGCATCCGCAGCGACGGGGAAATCAGGTTCGGCGCCGAGTCCACGCTGCCGTCGTCGAGGTAGGCCACCACGCGGCCGGCGGCGCGGTCCACCCGCATGGCGCTGATGTGGTTGCCGTGGCGGGCCAGCAGGATGTCGTGGCCGACGAGCTGGCGGCGTTGCAAAGTAGGCAGAGTAGGCAAGGGATTCTCCCGGAAACGTGGGCGGATAGGACTGTCCGCACCGTCGGGGGCACCTCCCATTTTACCGCCGCGCCCACCGCCGGCCCGGACCGGATCCGGGTGAGACTGCCCACGGGCCACCGTGACGGCGGTCAAAGTGCCGCCCTCCTGTCCGCCGGCGTCCCGCGGCATTAGAGTGGCACCAGCCGCCGCGGTGCGGTCCTCACCGATCAAAGGAGATAGTGGTGTTCCGGAGTCCGTTCCCCGCCGTAGACATTCCCGACGTCAGCCTCTACGACTACCTTTTTGCCGGCCTCGACGACGCCGCCTTGGACCGGGTGGCGCTGGTGGATGGAAGCGGCGGCGCGGAGACCAGCTACCGGGAACTGCGCGACGGGGTCAACGCCGTCGCCGGAGCCGTTGCGGCCCGGGGCCTCGGCGTCGGCGGCGTCGCGGCAATCCTCTGCCCAAACACCCCGGCCTTCGCCGTCGTCTTCCACGGCCTGCTTCGGGCCGGCGCCACCGTCACCACTGTCAACTCCCTGTACACGGCCGAGGAAACCGCCAAGCAGCTCGACGACGCCGGCGCAGACTGGCTCTTCACCGTCTCGGCGCTGCTCCCGGCCGCACGCGCCGCGGCGCAGGAGGCGGGCATTCCCGCCGACCGGCTGGTGGTGCTCGACGGCGCCGAGGGGCACCCCTCGCTGCGGGACCTGCTGACCGCCGGGGAACCCGCCCCTGAGGTCAGCTTCGACCCGGCCAGGCACATCGCCGTGCTGCCCTATTCCTCCGGCACCACCGGCCGGCCCAAGGGCGTGATGCTCAGCCACCGCAATCTGGTGGCCAACGTCGAACAGTCCCGGAACCTGCTCAAGGTCACCGCCGAGGACCGGGTCCTGGCGGTCCTGCCGTTCTTCCACATCTACGGCCTGACGGTGCTGCTGAACCTGGCCCTGCGCGAGGGCGCCAGGCTGGTCACCATGCCCAGGTTCGATCTCGCGGAGTTCCTCAGGCTGATCCAGGAGCAGCGCTGCAGCTTCCTCTTCATCGCCCCGCCCGTGGCCGTGGCCCTGGCCAAGCACCCCATGGTGGCCGAGTACGACCTCGGATCCGTGCGCACCACCATGTCCGGCGCGGCGCCGCTGGACGGCGAACTCGGCACCCGGCTCGGCGAACGGCTGGGCTGCCGGGTCCTCCAGGGCTACGGCATGACCGAGATGAGCCCGGTCTCGCACCTGATCCCGGTCGACGCCGTCGACGTCCCGGTCAGCTCGGTGGGCTACACCGTCCCCAATATGGAGTGCCGCCTGGTGGACCCCGCCAGCGGGGACGAGATCGAGATCCCCGCCGAGGGCACCAGCGCACCCGGACACCTGCTGTGCCGCGGCCCGAACGTGATGCTCGGGTATCTGAACCGGCCCGAGGAGACCGCGGACACCCTGGACACGGACGGGTTCATGCGCACCGGGGACATCGCCACGGTCCGTGCCGACGGGGTGGTCACGATCGTTGACCGGCTCAAGGAACTGATCAAGTACAAGGGCTACCAGATCGCCCCGGCCGAGCTCGAGGCGCTGCTGCTGACCCACCCGGGAATCGCGGACGCCGCCGTGATCGGCAGCGTCGACGAGGACGGCCAGGAGGTTCCCATGGCCTTCGTGGTGCGCCAGCCCGGGCCCGACGGCGACGCGCTGGATGAGGTGGCCGTCGAGGACTTCGTGGCCGCGAAGGTCGCCCCGTTTAAGAAAATCCGCCGGGTACAGTTCATCGACGCCGTGCCGAAGTCGGCCTCGGGCAAAATCCTGCGCCGGGTGCTGAAAAATCCGCACCCGGCGCCGCAGGCCTGAGCCGGCCGTAAAACTTGAGCCGCCCGGGCGGCCGGGGTGACTATTCCGGCGAGTCGGTCTTGGCGATGTAGACGTCGCAGGGGGCGTTGTGGGCCACGCTGTTCGCAACGCTCCCCAGCACCCGGCCCAGGCCGCGCATCCGGCGGTTGCCCACCACGATCATCCGGGCGCCGGTGCGCTCGGCCTCCTGGATCAAGGCCTCGGCGGGCTTGCCGCGCGCCGCGGAGTAGGTCACGGGGGTGCCTTCGGACTGCAGCTTCTCGGCCACGCCCTTGGCGACCGTCTCGGCGTCGCCGGCGTCGGAGACGATCCACTGGTCGCTGCCGCTGCCGAACACCTGCGTCCGGTCGCTGTCGAAGGCGCTGACAACGTGGAGGGTGGCACCGAGGGAGGCGGCCAAATCGCGCGCGGTGTGCGCGGCGCGCAGGGCAGTCTCGCTGCCGTCGACGCCGACGACGATGATTCCGGACATGAGGTCTCCTCTAATTCAGGCGGGCCAGACAATCAGTTCAGGCTACAACGCCCCGACGGCTTCCCGCAGGACCGGCGCCAGTCTGCGGACGCCTTCCTCGATCGCCTCGGCCGGGACGGCGCTGAACGCGAGCCTCAGCTTGTTCGAGGGCTCGTCGGAGGGGCTGAACGCGGCACCCGGAATGAAGACCACCCCGGCGTCGATCGCCTTCTGCAGCAGCGGGTAGGTGTCGATGCCCTCCGGCAGGGTGACCCAGACGAAGAAGCCGCCCTCGGGCCGGGTCCAGCTGAGCCCCTCCGGCATGTACTCCTCCAGGGCTGCCAGCATCGCCTCGCACCGCTCCCTGTAGAGGCCGCGGTAAGTGGCGATCTGACCCTGCCAGTCGTAATCGCGGAGGTAAGCCGAGACCAGCATCTGATTCAGCGTCGGCGGGCACAGGGTGACAGCCTCGGAGGCCAGGTAGTAGCGGCGCTGCAGGTGCGCGGGGACCAGCGCCCAGCCGATCCGCAGGCCGGGGGCGAAGATCTTGGAGAAGGACCCCATGTAGATGACGTCGTCCGGGTTCCCGGCCCGCAGCGGCGTCAGCGGGCGGCCGTCAAAGCGCAGCAGCCCATAGGGGTTGTCTTCCAGGATGATGATATTCGCGTTACGGCATATATCCACGACCCGCTGCCGGCGCTCGGCGGCCAGGGTGATGCCGGAAGGGTTGTTGAAGCTGGGGATGGTGTAGAGGAACTTGATGTTCTTGCCCTCGGCCTGCAGGGCGGCGATCCTGGCCTCCAACTGCTCCGGGACGATGCCGTCGCCGTCCATCGGAATGGTGGCGACCTCCACCTGGTAGGCCTCGAAGGTGTTCAGCGCGCCGACGTAGGTCGGGTCCTCCACCAGGACCACGTCGCCGGGGTTGCAGAAGACCTTGGTGGCCACGTCCTGGGCGGACTGGGAGCCCGCCGTGATGACGATGTTCTCCGGGGCGGCGTCGAGGATTCCCTCGGCGGCCATCACCTCGCAGATCTGGCGGCGGAGTTCCTCGGTGCCCTGGCCGCCGCCGTACTGGAGGGCGGTCAGGCCCTCCTCGGCGATGATCCGGGCCGCCGATTCCGCGAGCCGGTCCAGCGGGAGGGACTGGAGGTACGGGCTGCCCCCGGCGAGGGAGACCAGTCCGGGCCGCAGGGAGATGTCGAAGACGTCCCGCACGGCCGATTGCTTGATGTTTGCTGCGCGCTCCGAGAAGAGTTCCTCGTGGCGGTGGGCGGACGTAGCCGCGCGTTCGATTGCGTCAATGGCCTCGGCCGGCAGGACAGCGCCGGCGGCATCAAGTGTTTCGTGGGTCACACCCTCAGGATACAGCGCTTGTTGTTATGGGGAAAACTTTTGTTCACAAGATCGAGCGCACACGAAAGCCCCCGGCAGCCAGCGGCCGGCCGGGGGCTTCCGGGGCAGGGGAGACTAGGCCGCGTCGGCGGTGCGGGCCTCTTCGATGGCCTGGAAGACACCCTTGATCTGCTCCACGACCTCGGCGTCGTCCTTCGGGTGGACCTCGGCGAAGCGGACCATGGAGCCCGGGACGGCGAGCTTGACGTCCTCGAGGACCCGGGCGCCGGCGATCCCGGCGGCCTTGCGGGCCTCGTCCTGGGCCCAGACGCCGCCGTACTGGCCGAAGGCGGTGCCGACGACGGCGGTGGGCTTGCCGTTGAGGGCGCCGGCGCCGAACGGGCGGGACAGCCAGTCGATGGCGTTCTTCAGCGGGGCGGGAACGGTGCCGTTGTACTCGGGGGTGACCAGGAGCAGCGTGTCAGCCTCGCTGGCGGCCGCGCGCAGGGCGGCCGCAGCGGCGGGAACCTGGCCCTCGACGTCGATGTCCTCGTTGTAGAACGGGATGTCACCCAGGCTGTCGTGGATCACGACCTCCACCTGCTCCGGCGCGTTGAGCTGGATCGCCTCGGCGAGCTGGGCGTTGGTGGAGCCGGCGCGGAGGCTGCCGACGAGGGTGAGGACTGTGGTGCTGGACATAGAGTCTCCTTCGTGTGCGCCGGGAGCGGCGCGTGGCTGTTGGAATCGGCCCGGAGGCCTTCACGGAGGTAAACGGACTGCGGTCCGTTTAATATTCCCGGCGGCTAGGATGTGGAGCGTGAGCCACATCCCCCTCCGCCCCGGCATGCCGGGGTCCGCGCCCGGTGCCGCCCTGCCCACGGCCGCCGGCAGGCCGTCCGAGCGCCGGGACGCCGCGCGGAATCGCGAACTCCTGCTGGCCGCCGCCCGGGAACTGATCGCCCAGGGCGGCGCGGAGGCCCTCACCATGGATTCCCTTGCCGCACGGGCCGGCGTGGGCAAGGGCACGGTGTTCCGCCGCTTCGGCAGCCGCGCCGGGCTGATGGTGAGCCTGCTCAGCGACGCCGAGGCGGAGTTCCAGGGCCGGTTCATGTTCGGTCCGCCGCCCCTGGGCCCCGGCGCCCCGCCCCTGGACCGGCTGGTGGCCGTGGGTGCCGCCCGGATCCGCTGGGTGCTGGAATTCGGCGACCTCGCCCGGGCCGCGGACGAATCCCCCTACAACCGGTTCGACGTCCCGGCCGCCGTCCTCTGGCAGCGCCACCTGGAAATGCTGCTGCGCGAGGCGGGCTTTACGGCGGACCCCTGGCTGATGGCCGGATCGCTCAGCGTGACTCTCGAACCGGAGCGCATCCTCTATGCCGTCAGGGTGCACCAGGTGTCCCCGGAGCGGCTGGCCGAGTCCTGGCGGGAGTTGGCCGTCCGGGTGGTTGGCACCGCGTAGAGTACGCCCTCTTTCGGCCGTCCGCCAAGTCAAATCAATTCAAAGGAATTATTCATAACGATCTGGTAGTGACGGTCCCGGATTGGCGCATTTCCCGCCCGGCGGCGTGATTTCTATGTGGTAGTTTCCTCTGGAATGTGACCCGCAACATACTGCCTTACGAGGCTGGCCGAAGGGCCTGCGGGTGGCCACGCACCTGCTGGCCTTGATCCCGGACCGACGGCGGAGACCCCCCGTCACGCGGGGACTACGGAAGGATTCGCGCTGTGAACGAACTCATGACCCTGCCCCGCGGCCGGGCGGACCTGCCCCGCCCGGCGGCGCCCGCCACCGCAGCACAGCCGACGGCCAGCCTGACGTAGCCGCATGCTCCGCTACTTGGCCAAACGGGCCGTCACCTACGTCGTCATGATCTTCCTGACCACCAGTGCCGGATACTTCCTGGCGGTCACCAGCCTGCAGCCGGCGCTGCTGGAACAGGAACGCATCCCGCGCCCCACCCCCGAGCAGGTCGCCAACTCCTTCAGGCTCAAGGGCCTGGACCCCGCGCTGAGCCCCTGGGAACGCTACGTGGACTGGCTCACCGGGATCGTGACCCGCTGGGACTGGGGCCGCAGCCCCAACGGCGCCTACATCAACGCAGAGTTTACCGACCGGGTCTGGATCTCCACCCGTCTCTTCCTCGCCTCGATCATCCTGACCCTGATCATCGGCGTCGCCCTCGGTGTTTACACCGCGGCCCGGCAGTACAAGTTCTCCGACCGCGCCATCACCTCTTACAGCTACCTGGTGTACATCGTGCCCGCACCGATCGCGTACTTCCTGGTGCAGCTGTGGGCCATCAACATCAACGAGACCGTGGGTGACCGGATTCTGTTCGTCACCGGCATCTCCACCCCCGGCCTGGAGGGCGACGGCTGGGTGCAGTTCCTGGACATGCTCGCCCACTACGCCGTGCCCACCTTCGCCATCACGATCGTGGGCTGGGGCGCCTACCAGATCGCGCAGCGGCAGTACCTGCTGGACAACGTCAACGCCGACTTCGTCCGCACCGCCCGCGCCAAGGGCCTCACCCGCAACCAGGCCATCACCCGGCACGCACTGCGCGTCTCCTTCATCCCGGTGGCCCAGAGCATCGCCTTCACCATCCCGGCGATCTTCGCCGGCGGCTTCTTCGCGGAGAAGATCTTCGCCTGGCACGGCGTGGGCTCGTGGAGCATCGACGCGATCGCCCTCCAGGACGTGAACGCGGCGACGGCCACCTTGGCCTACGGCTCCGTGATCTTCGCGATCGGCGCGATCCTCGCCGACTTCGCCACCACCCTTGTCGACCCGAGAGTGCGGATGCAGTAGCCATGACCAACCTCAACGCCATCGACCCGGCCGCGGTCGCCGAGGAAGCCAAGATCGAAGACGGCGACGTCGTCATCGCCAAGTCGCGGATCATCCTGCGCCGCTTCCTGCGCAACAAGACCGCCGTCGCCGGGCTCGTCATCTTCATCCTGCTGACCCTGCTCTCCTTCTTCGGCGGGGCACTCTCCAGCTGGGACAAGGAGACCATCGACCCGTTCAACATCGGCACCGAACCCTCCGCCGAGCACCTGCTGGGCACCTCCCAGGCCGGCATCGACCTGTACGCGCTCACCGTCGAGGGGACTCGGGTCTCCATCCTCATCGGTTTGGTGGTGGGCCTGGTCTCGGTCCTGATCGCGGCCGTTTACGGCTGCACCATGGCCTACTTCGGCGGCAAGGTCGACAAGATCATGCTCTTCATCCTCGAAGCGCTGATCATGATGCCGGCGCTGCTGGTGGTGGCCGTGGCCACGAGCGGCGGCGGGGACGGGCTGAAGAAGAGCCTGCCCAGCTGGTTGCTGCTGATCATCGTGCTGCTGGTCTTCAGCTGGATGGGCACCGCCCGCCTCATCCGGTCTCTGTCGATGTCCCTGATGCAGCGGGATTTCGTCAAAGCCGCCCAGTACATGGGTGTTCCCGCCCGGCGCATCGTCTGGCGTCACCTGGTCCCGAACATCGGCTCGCTGCTGGTGCTGGACATCACCCGTGGCGTCACCGGCGCCATCCTCTCCGAGGTCGCCTTCTCCTTCATCGGCATCGGCATCAAGGTCCCGGACGTGAGCCTGGGCGTGCTGATCGGCCAGGCCACCTCCCAGGTCTCCACCTTCCCGTGGATGTTCTGGGTGCCGCTGACCGTGATGTTCCTGCTCACAGGGTCCCTGGCGATGATGAACGACGGCCTCCGGGACGCGTTCGACCCCAGCTCCAGCTCGATTGGCAGCGCCAAGAAAAGGAAGAAGGCCACCGCATGAGCAGCGACACCACCGGCCTCGGCACCGCCGAACGCCTCAATACCACCGAACGCCTCCATGCAGCCGGCCTGCACAGCGCCGATAGTGCGCCCGCGGGCGCCGTCCTTTCCGTCCGGGACCTGAACGTCCGGTTCAACACCGAGAACGGCGTGGTCCACGCCGTCCGCGGCATCGACTTCGACCTGATGCCCGGCAAGACCCTCGGCATCGTGGGCGAGTCCGGCTCCGGCAAGTCCGTGACCTCCATGGCCATCATGGGCCTGCTCCCGGAAACCGCCGATATCAGCGGCTCGGTCCGGCTGCACGGCACCGAGCTGCTGGGCCTGAGCGACAAGGCCATGTGCCGCCACCGCGGCAACGAGATGGCCATGGTCTTCCAGGACCCGCTGTCCTCGCTGACCCCGGTGTACACCGTGGGCGCCCAGATTATCGAGGCGCTCACCGTGCACAACCCCGGGATGAGCAAGCAGGCCAAGGAGGCGCGCGCCGTCGAACTTCTCGCCATGGTGGGCATCCCCAGCCCGAAGGACCGCCTCAAGGCCTTCCCGCACGAGTTCTCCGGCGGCATGCGGCAGCGGGTGATGATCGCCATCGCGATCGCAAACAACCCCCGGGTGCTGATCGCGGACGAGCCGACGACGGCGCTGGACGTCACCATCCAGGCGCAGGTGCTGGAGGTGCTGCACACCGCGCAGGAAGAGACCGGGGCCGCCGTCGTCATGATCACCCACGACCTGGGCGTCGTGGCCGGCATGGCGGACGACATCATGGTGATGTACGCGGGCCGGCCGGTGGAAACCGGCAGCGTCGACGATATCTACTACAACCCGCGGATGCCCTACACCATGGGCCTGCTCGGCGCCGTGCCCCGCGTGGATACCGCCGAGAAGACCTCGCTGGTGCCGATCGAGGGCATCCCGCCGAACCTGATCAACGCCCCCACCGGCTGCTCCTTCGCACCCCGCTGCCCGCTGGCCACGGAGGAATGCCTCGACGGCGAGCCCGCGCTGCTGGCCGTCGGCGGCGCCGGGGACGGCACACTCGAGCACCGCGCCGCCTGCATCAAGAGCGAAGAGCTGGGCGCCGGGGTGGACGTGCACCGGATCTTCTCCGCCCCCGAGGTGCCGGTCTCCCGGTTCGACGCCGTCCCGCGCGCCGACCGCAAGGCCGTGCTGGAGCTGACGGACGTGCGCAAGCACTTCCCGCTGCTAAAGGGCTCCCTGATTAAGCGCCGGATCGGCACTGTCAAGGCCGTGGACGGCCTCAGCTTCGACATCCGCGAGGGCGAGTGCTTCTCGATCGTGGGCGAGTCCGGCTGCGGCAAGACCACCACGCTCCTGGAGATCATGGAGTTCCACCGGGACCAGGACGGCGAGGTCACCATCGGCGGCCTGAGCAACAAGGCCGCCTCGGACGCGAAGACCAAGGCCGCCATGCGCCGGGAACTCCAGATGGTCTTCCAGGACCCCACCGGCGCCCTGGACCCGCGCTTCACCGTCTTCGAGGTGCTGGCCGAACCGCTGGAGAACTCCGGCATGGCCAAGCCCGCGATCCGGAAACGGATCATGGAGCTGATGGAGCTGGTGGGCCTGCAGCCCGACCACGTCAACCGCTTCCCCAACCAGTTCTCCGGCGGCCAGCGGCAGCGCATCGGCATCGCCCGGGCGCTGGCGGTCAATCCCAAACTGGTGGTCCTGGACGAGCCGGTCTCCGCGCTGGACGTCTCGGTCCAGGCCGGCGTCATCAACCTGCTGGACCAGCTCCGCGCCGAACTGGGCCTGAGCTACCTGATGGTGGCCCACGACCTGTCCGTGGTGCGGCACATCTCCAACCGGGTAGCCGTCATGTACCTGGGCAAGATCGTGGAAATCGGCGACGTCGACGAGGTCTTCGACCGCCCCCGCCACCCCTACACCCGGGCGCTGCTCTCCGCGATCCCGGTGCCGGATCCGCGGCTCGAACGCACCCGGGAACGGATCATCCTGCAGGGTGACCTGCCCTCGCCGCTGGATGCGCCGCAGGGCTGCAACTTCGCGACCCGCTGCCCGGTCTTCGCCGCGCTTCCTCCCGCCAAGCAGGAGAAGTGCCTGACCATCGAGCCCGTGCTCGAAAACGCGGCACATCCCGGGGCGGCCCCGGGCCGCCCGGCCGGCGGTCCGCCGTCGGCCCCCACAGACCAGCAATTCGCCTGCTTCTACCCGGACGGCGACCTGGACGCGGACATGCTCGTAGTCCACGAAACCACCTGACCTACCCGTCAGGCGCAGCAGTGCAACAGAAAAAAATGAGGGGAAAAATGAAGAATCTCAACAAGATCGGCGGCGTCACCGCCGTCGTGGCAGCTCTCGCGCTGACCGCCTGCGGCGGTGGCGGGGGCGGGTCGAAGGGCCCGGAAGCCGCCAAGGGCCAGGACTCGGGCAGCGACCTGTCCAAGCTCATCAGCATCAACGCCAAGGACCCGAAGGACCTGCAGCAGGGCGGTAAGCTCACCCTGCCGCTGGGCAACATCGGCCCGGACTTCAACGGCTTCTCCAACACCGGCAACAGCGCGGACAACACCGCCCTTCACCGCCCGATCGACGAGGCCGGCACCTGGGGCTGCTGGAACTTCGACTTCGACGGCACCGCCTCGCCGAACAAGAACTTCTGCGAGGACGTCAAGAGCGACGTCAAGGACGGCAAGCAGACCATCACCATCAAGGTGAACCCGAAGGCCACGTTCAACGACGGCACCCCGATCGACGTAAAGACCTTCGAGAACACCTGGAAGATGCTCAACGGGCAGAACAAGGACATCGACATTGTCACGTCCGGCGCCTACGAATTCGTCGACTCGGTCAAGGCCGGCGCCAACGACAAGGAAGTCGTTGTCACCACCACCCAGCCGGTCTACCCGCTGGACTCCCTCTTCACCGGCTTCATCCACCCGGCCGTCAACACCCCGGAGATCTTCAACACCGGCTTCACCGGCGACATGCACCCCGAGTGGATGGCCGGCCCGTTCAAGGTGGACAAGTACGACACCGCCGCGAAGACCGTCACCATGGTCCCGAACGACAAGTGGTGGGGCACCAAGCCGGTGCTGGAAAGCGTTGTCTTCCGCCAGCTCGAGTCCAGCGCCGCGATCGCTGCGTTCAAGAACGGTGAAATCGATGGTGTGTCCGCAAACACCATCACGCCGTACAAGCAGCTCGACGGCACCAAGAACTCCGAGATCCGGCGCGGCCAGCGCCTGTTCGCCGGCGGCCTGAACATCAACGCCCAGAAGGCTCCGATGACCGACGTCGCCATCCGCAAGGCGATCTTCACCGCAGTTGACCGCGAGGCCCTCCGCAAGGTCCGCTTCAACGGGCTGAACTGGGAAGAGGAAAGCTCCGGCTCGATGATGCTGCTGCCGTTCTCGAAGTACTACCAGGACAACTACCCCGTCACCGAGACCGGCCCCGACGCCGCCAAGAAGGTCCTGACCGACGCCGGTTACAAGGCCAACGCCGCGGGCATCATGGAAAAGGACGGCGTCCCCGCCGCCTTCAAGATCAGCAACTTCGGTGACGACCCCACCACGCTCGCCTTCGCCCAGACCCTGCAGAAGCAGCTCCAGGCCGGCGGCATGGATGTCGGCATCGACCAGCGTGCCTCCGCCGACTTCGGCAAGGTCCTGGGCAGCCGCGACTTCTTCCTGAGCGTCTCCGGTTACACCGTCGGCGCCGACGCGACCGACTCCGTCAAGCAGTTCTACGACTCCAAGACCAACGAGAACGAGCTCGGCGACGCCGACCTCGACGCGAAGATCAAGAAGCTCTCCACCATCGCCGACAACGCCGAGCGCAACAAGGCGGCCATGGAGGTCGAGAAGGAGCACATGGCGAAGTACTTCTCCATGGGCGTCGTGATGAACGGCCCGCAGATCTCCTTCGCCCGCACGGGCCTGGCGAACTACGGTCCCTCCCTGTTCAAGAGCCTGTCCCAGGTTCCGGACTGGACCACCATCGGCTGGGAAAAGAAGTAACCTCCCCACCGACGCTCCCGCAGCTTAAGCGGGAATTCGGGCGGCGCTCCCTCACTTCGTGGGGGAGCGTCGCCATTTTGTAGCCGAAACCGAGGGAGCACCCCTCCGTATGCAAGGGGCCGGTAGCGTGGACCCATGGCAGCCCCCACGCACCCCCTTCGCACCGCCGTCGCCGGGTTCGGCCTCTCCGGCAGCGTCTTCCACGCCCCCCTGATCGCCGCGGACCCCGCCTATTCGCTGGAGGTCATCGCCACCGCGGACCCGGGCCGGCGCGCCGCGGCCGCCGAACGCTACCCGGGCGCCCGGCTGGTGGACACCCCGGAGGCCATCCTGGCGGGCGCGGACGGCCTGGACCTGCTGGTGCTCGGCACCCCGCCGGCCACGCACTACCCGCTCGCCCGCGCCGCACTGGAGGCCGGGCTCGACGTCGTGGTGGACAAGCCGTTCACCGTGACCAGCGCCGAGGGCCGGGAGCTGACCGGCCTGGCCGAGCGGCTGGGCCGGGTGCTCACCGTGTTCCAAAACCGCCGCTGGGACGGCGACTTCCTGACCGTCCGCGGTCTGCTGGCGGCCGGCAGCCTGGGCCAAGTGGCGCGCTTCGAGTCCCGGTTCGAGCGCTGGTCCCCGGCGGTCAGTAAGCCGTGGAAGGCGGCGGCGACCGCGGCCGAGGGCGGCGGGGTGCTCTACGACCTGGGCACCCACCTGGTGGACCAGGCCCTGCAGCTCTTCGGGCCCGCCACGCTCCGCCATGCCGAGCTGGCCGTGCGGCGGCCCGGCGGGGCCTCAGACGACGACGCCTTCGTGGCGCTGCGGCACGACTCCGGGGTGACGAGCCACCTCTGGATGAACCTGCTCTGCGCCCAGCAGGGGCCGCGGTTCCGAATCCTGGGCAGCGGCGGCGGCTACACCAAACACGGCGTGGACCCGCAGGAACCCTACCTGGCGGCCGGCGGCAGCCCGCTTGACGCGGCGTACGGCGTCGAGGACACGGAGTGGGCCGGCCTGCTGGGCCGTGACGGCCGCCTGGATCGGCTGCCCACCGAACGCGGCGCCTACCCGGAGTTCTACCGGTTGCTCGCGGAGAAGATCGCCGACGGCGGCGCGAACTCGCCCCTGCCCGTCCCGGTCGACCCGCAGGACGCCGTCGAGGCCCTGGAGATCATCGAGCAGGCCCGGGTACTGGCCGGGGAGAGGCCCTAACGCCCGAACGGCAGCCATCCGTACGGATGACTGCCGTTCAAACGGCTGACCGGCGTGAGTTACGCCGAGACGAGCTCGTGCCAGTCGGAGACCAGGGGCAGGTTGTGCGCCTCGGAGACAGACCGGTGCGCCACCTTGCCGGCGGCGATGTTCAGGCCGGCGGCCAGGGAGGCGTCCCGATCGAACGCGGCCTTGACGCCCAGGTTGGCCAGCGCCACGCCGTAGCGCAGCGTGACGTTGGTCAGGGCGTAGGTGGAGGTGTTCGGCACGGCGCCGGGCATGTTGGCCACGCAGTAGAAGATCGTGTTGTGGACCTTGTACGTGGGTTCCTGGTGCGTGGTGGGGTGGGTGTCCTCGAAGCAGCCGCCCTGGTCCACGGCGATGTCCACCAGGACCGAGCCCGGCTTCATCCGGGAGACCAGCTCGTTGGTGACCAGCTTGGGGGCCTTGGCGCCCGGGATCAGCACCGAACCGATGACCAGGTCGGCGTCGACCACGGACTTTTCGATCTCGTAGGCGTTGGACGCGACGGTCTTCAGGCGGCCCTGGTACTGGGCGTCCAGTTCACGCAGCCGGTTGATGTTGATGTCCAGGATGGTGACGTCCGCGCCGAGGCCCAGGGCCATGGCGGCGGCGTTGGTGCCGGCCACGCCGGCGCCCAGGACCACGACCTTGGCCGGGCGGACGCCTGGGACGCCGCCGAGCAGCACGCCCTTGCCGCCGGCCGGAGCCATCAGCGATGTGGCGCCCACCTGGACCGACAGGCGGCCGGCGACCTCGGACATGGGCGCCAGCAGCGGTAGCGCGCGGCCCTCCTGCACGGTCTCGTAGGCGATCGCGGTGACGCCGGAGTTGATCAGTTCCTGGGTCAGTTCCGGCTCGGCGGCCAGGTGCAGGTAGGTGAAGAGGATCAGGCCCTTGCGGAAGCGGTGGTACTCGGCCTTGACCGGCTCCTTGACCTTCATCACCATGTCGGCGCGGGCCCAGACGTCGTCGGCCTCGGCCACGATCTCGGCGCCGGCGATGGCGTATTCCTCGTCCGTGATGCCCGAGCCCAGGCCCGCGCCGCGCTCCACCAGGACGGTGTGGCCGTGGTGGCGGAATTCGTGCACGCCGGCCGCCGTGATGGCGACGCGGAATTCGTTGTTCTTGATCTCTTTGGGGACACCGATGATCATGTGTGAAGCTCCAAAAGTGGCGGCCTGGCCGGCCGGGTGTACGGGGGAAGTCGTGATTCCAGAATAGGACCGGCTGTGAGGCAGGCGACAGGGACGTCCTGCCCGCCCGACGCGAAAACCCCGCCATTCCGCGGATGTTGTCCGGCGCGTTTCGACAGATGTCGAGGGTGCGGGCGGCAGGTGTCGCCTGCTGTCCGAAGTGGTCCGGCTTCGCCGCGGCCCGGGCGGGGCAGTACTGTGGCAGCATGCAGCAGCAGGACGTCGAGCAGCTCGTGGAGCGCGTGGCCATGCGCCTCGGGCGCGGGTTGTCCCTCGAGGACCTCGACGGCGTCCTGCTCGCCTACTCCTCCAACCAGTCCGCCGCGGACCGGGTCCGGGTGAACTTCCTGCTCAGCAAGCGCGTCCCGGTGGACGTCAGCGCCTGGCAACTCTCGCACGGCATCGCCACCGCGGTCCGGCCGGTAGTGGTCCCGGCGAACGAGGAGCTGGGCATGCTGGGCCGGGTCTGCGTACCCCTGCTGGTCCGCGGCTTCCGGGTGGGCTACCTCTGGGTCCAGCTCGACGCCGGAGAACCCACCGCCGGATCCGTCCTGGCCCAGCTGCCGGACGTGGCCCGCGACCTCGAGCAGCTCTCGGCACTGCTGCTGGACTCCAACACCGCCGAATCCGAATTCCGCCGCCGCCGGGAACGGGAATTCCTGGCCGCCTGCCGCGGGGAGGCGAACGCCGTCGCCGCCGTTGCGGGCTGGAAGGAAGTCCAAGGCCGGGGGCCCTGGCAGCTGGTCACCGTGCTCGACGCCGACGGCTGGGCCGAGGGATCGGACCCCACGGACGCCATGCTGGTCCACCGCTCCGCCGCGCTGCAGGCCACCATCGGCGTGGACGCGGCCCTCTTCAGCGCCGGAACGGAGACCCACGCGGTGATCCTGTTCAAGGAGTCCACCGGCCGGGCGGACCACGCCCAGGTGCTGGTGCACTATCAGCTCGAACTGGCCAAGCGCTCCGGCCGGCCCGTCCGGCGGATCATCCTGGGAACCTCGGAGGGATTTTCCCGGCCCCGGGGTCTCGTGGAGGCGTACCAGCAGTCGCGCCAGGCGGCGCAGGCGGCCGCCGTCGATCCGCAGCTGGGGGAGCTGGTGGACTGCCGGGCCACCGGGATCTATCAGCTGCTGGCCTCCGCGGGCGGCGGCGCCGGGGCGTGGGCCGATGCGGGGTCGGTGCACTTCCGCACCCTGGCCGACCATGACCGGAACGGGGAGCTCTTGCCGGTGCTGGAGCTGTTCTACGACAACGACGGCTCGGTCCAGGACGTCGCGGCGAAGCTGCACCTGCACCGCAGCAGCATCTACAACCGGCTGGGACGGATCCGGCAGCTGTTGGGCGTCGACCCGCTCAAGGGCCTGGTCCGGCTGGAACTGCACGCGGCGCTCAAGGCGCGGCGCTGGGCCGAGCGGCCAAGGATCTAGCGGCCGGGTGCGAACGGCCAGGGACCCTGCGGGAATCTACCGCTCGTCCGGCTCCGGGCGATCGTGCACCGAGTCGCGCGGGGCCTGCCGGGCGGTTTCCCGCCGGCGGCGCGTGAGCCGGCTTTCGGTCCAGAGGGCGACGGCGACGAAGACCACGCAGCTGGCCATGAAGGAGGCGGTGTTGTTCAGCCCCATCAGGTTTCCGAGGATGCCGGTGATCACCATGGCGGCGATGCCGGCCAGGATGTGCCACCCTCTGAACTTACCCACAATTCCAGCGTAACCCCGGGGTCCGCCGCACTTTCGCCCCGGGGCCGGATTGTTGCTTGATCCTTATCACGCCGTCAGGATTCTTCGGCGGAAACGGGGGATTCGGCGGGCTCCCCGGCCGCGGCCCCGCTCTTCTTCTGCGTCTCCAGCCACGCCATGATGTCCGCCAGTCGGATCCGCCGGTGCGTCCCGCGGTACTGGACCGGGATCTCCCCGCGGTCCGTCATGTTGCGCAGGTAGGTGTGCGAGATCCCGGCCAGTTCGGCCGCCCGTGAGGTGGTCAGCATCTCCTCGACGCTGCTGACCGTGACGGATTCGCCGCGGCTGAAGCGCTGCAGCAGATCCACGACGGCGTCCCGGGCGGAGGCGGGCAGCCGGTGGACCGTCCCGTCGACGAAAACGGTGACGTCGGTGCTGCCGTCGAGGGCGTAGCGGAGGGCCTGGGCGTCCTCGGCGGGGAGCGCGGCGGTGACCCGGGGCGCGATGAGTGTCATGGACTGCATCCTAGCGTCCCGCGCCCGCCGCGGCGGCTGCTTTGGAGGTCCGGCTCAGAGGCCCAGTTCCTCCAGGACCGGAAGCTTGGCCCGGACCCAGGCGCGCGCGTCCGTGGCGCTCGGGGCGGAGAGGGCCAGCTTCGCCAGTTCCTGCGCCTCGGCCAGGGACACGGTCTTCAGGACCGCGGCCACGGCGGCGATGGAGCGGGCGGTCATGGACAGGGTGGTCACGCCCAGGCCGGTGAGGACCACGGCCAGGGCCGGGTCCGCGGCGGCCTCGCCGCAGACGCCCACAGACTTGCCGTGGCCCTCGGCGATTGAGCCCTCCACGGTCAGTCCCACCAGGCGGAGCACGGCGGGCTGCCACGGGGTGTTCAGGCCGGCCAGCGGGCCGAGTTGCCGGTCCGCGGCCATGGCGTACTGGGTCAGGTCGTTGGTGCCGAGGCTGGCGAAGGAGACCTCGCGCAGGATCGCTTCGGCGGTGAGGGCGGCGGACGGGACCTCGACCATGACGCCGGGGGTCCTGAGGCCGGCCTCCGCGCACATGGTGGCGAAGCGGGCCGCCTCCTCGGCGGTGGAGATCATCGGGGCCATCACCCAGACGTCGGCGTCGGACTCGGCCGCGGCGCGGGCGATCGCCTGCAGCTGGCGCTCCAGGACGCCGGGGGTGGTCAGATCGGTGCGGTAGCCGCGGACGCCGAGCGCCGGGTTGGGTTCGGTGGCGTCGGTCAGGAACGGCAGCGGCTTATCAGCGCCGGCGTCCAGGGTGCGCAGCACCACCTTCTTGCCGGGGAAGGCGTCGAACACCTCCTTGTAGGCGGCCGCCTGCTCGTCCACGCTCGGCTCATTGTCGCGTTCGAGGAAGCAGAACTCGGTGCGGAACAGGCCCACGCCCTGGGCGTTGAGCCGGGCGGCGGCCGCCGCGTCCTTGCCGCCGCCGACGTTCGCCAGCAGCGGCACCTGGTGCCCGTCCGCCGTCGTTCCGGTGCCGTCGAAGTCGGCCAGCAGCGACGCGGTAGCTGCCCACTGTTCGGCCGCGTGGCGCTGTTCGTCGCCGGGCTCGGCGGTGATGGTGCCGGCGGCGCCGTCGACGTAGACCTCGGTGCCGTCGGCCAGGGCGTCCACGCCCGCGGCCGCGACGACGGCGGGCAGGCCGAGCGAGCGGGCGATGATCGCGGTGTGCGACTGCGGCCCGCCGCCGGCGGTGAGCAGGGCCAGGACCTTTTCCGGGTCCAGGGTGGCGGTGTCGGCCGGGGCCAGGTCCTCGGCGATGAGGATGAAGGGAGTCTCGGCGCTGGGAATACCGGGGGCGGGCACGCCTCGCAGTTCGGCGACGATCCGGGCGCGGACGTCCAGGACGTCGGTGGCACGTTCGGCCATGTAGCCGCCGAGGTTGTGCAGCATCTCCGAGACGGAGGCGCCGGCCTCCCAGATGGCCCGCTGGTTGGAGGTGCCGCGGGCGATCAGCTTCCCGGCGGTCTTCAGCAGCATGGTGTCCGTGGCCATCAGGGCGGTGGCTTCCAGCACGGCCTTGCCGTCACCGCTGACGGTCTGGGCGCGGTTCTTGAGCTGGTCGTGCACGGCCTTCGCGGCGGCTTTCAGCGCGGCCGTCGCATCCTCGGCGGAGACGCCGGCGGGCAGCTGCTCTCCGGCGGGCGGCTCGCTGACCGGTTTGGGCATCTGACGGATGGTGCCGATGATCCGGCCGGGGCTGACGCCTACACCTTGGAAGTTCTGCACTGAAAGTCCTCATTCTCTGCCGTGAGCCAGTAAGACGGTTCAGATGCCGCTGCTGAGCCGCTAGACCCTAGATTTCCCGTGGCCGTCCACTACGTCAACCCGGAACCTGGAGCACCTGAAAAAGTCGATGAAAAAAGTGTTGTGATGCACTTCATATAGCGTTGCTATAGGTGCTAGGGTAGCGGCTATGAGTATCGATGGCCAGCTACCGCCCAAAATCCGGCTGCTCCGCGCAGCCGCCGGACTGCTGGCCAAATCCGGAGGCGCCGCCGTCTCCACCCGCCAGATCACGCAGCTGGCCGGAGTCACGGCACCCACGCTCTACCACCACTTCGGGGACAAGGAAGGCCTGTTCGACGCCGTCGTAGCGGCCGGCTTCGAGGAGTACGTGGCGGGGGAGCGGGACTTCGAACCCTCCGGACGTCCGCTGGAGAACATCCGGCGGATGTGGGACAAGCACGTGCAGTTCGGCCTGAAGCAGCCCGAGCTGTACCTGGTCATGTTCGGTAACATCCGCCCCGAAAGCCGCCCCGCCGTCGTCGCCGACGCCGAGGCGCTGCTTGAAGGCATGCTGAACAAGGCCGCCGTGGCCGGCCACCTGGCCGTCCCGCCCAAGGAAGCGGCGCGCAGCATCCTGGCCGCAAACGTGGGTGTGACCCTGATGCTCATCACGGAGAAGGCCCCCGAACGGAACCTGGAGCTCTCGGCCATGACCCGGGACGCCATGATCTTCGCCGTCTCCACTGATCTGGCCCGCGAGGCCGACCCGGAAGACCCCGGCAAGTCGCCGGTGGTGGTGGCCGCGATCGCCCTGAACGCGGCCCTGCAGTCCTCGCACTCGGACCAGCTCTCCAGCTCTGAACTCAAGCTCTTCCTCGAATGGCTCCACCGGATCTCTATCAGTTCCACCAGCTAGCTCGTCGAAATATCGGACACTCCTGCGGTGCAGCAGGAAAACACGGTTAGGAAATCACATGGCAACAGAGACAGTTGCGAAACCCCGTAGCAGCGTGCGGGTCGGCGTCCAGAAATTTGGCACCTTCCTCTCGGGCATGATCATGCCGAACATCGGCGCCTTCATCGCCTGGGGCATCATCACCGCCTTCTTCATCCCGGCGGGCTTTACCCCCAATACCGAACTGGCCAAGCTGGTCGGCCCGATGATCACCTACCTGCTGCCGCTGCTAATCGGCTACACCGGCGGCCGGATGGTCTACGGCGTCCGCGGCGGCGTCGTCGGCGCGGCGGCGACCATGGGCGTGATCGTCGGCACGGACATCCCGATGTTCATCGGCGCCATGATCATGGGCCCGCTCACGGCCTGGATCATGAAGAAGCTCGAAAGCCTCTGGGAGAACAAGGTCAAGCCCGGCTTCGAGATGCTGATCGACAACTTCACCGCCGGCATCGTCGCCGCCATCATGGCCATCTTCGGCATGCTGGTCATCGGCCCGGTGGTCAAGGCCTTCAGCAACGGCGCCAGCGCCGTCGTCGAATTCCTGGTCAACAACGGCCTGCTGCCCTTGACCAGCATCTTCATCGAACCCGCCAAGGTGCTGTTCCTGAACAACGCCGTCAACCACGGCATCCTCACCCCGCTGGGCACCGAACAGGCCCTCGCCCAGGGCAAGTCCATCCTGTTCCTGCTCGAGGCCAACCCCGGCCCCGGCGTCGGCATCCTGCTCGCCTACATGCTCTTCGGCAAGGGAATGGCCAAGGCCTCGGCCCCCGGCGCCGCGCTGATCCAGTTCGTCGGCGGCATCCACGAGATCTACTTCCCCTACGTGCTGATGAAGCCGATCATCATCCTCGCCGCGATCGGCGGCGGCATGACCGGCATCTTCACCCTGGTCCTCACCGGCGCCGGCCTGCGCTCCCCGGCCGCGCCGGGCAGCATCATCGCCGTCTTCGCCGCCACCCCGGCGGACAGCCTGTTGGGCGTGGGACTGTCCGTGGTGCTGGCGGCCACGGTGTCCTTCCTGATCGCGTCCGTCATCCTCAAGTCCAGCAAGGACGTCGAGGGCGACGAACTCGGCGCCGCCACCAGCCGGATGGAAGCCATGAAGGGCAAGAAGAGCTCCGTCTCCTCCGCGCTCACGGGCGCCGGTGCGGGTGCCGGCGGCGTCGCCGTGCTGGCCGGACCGGTGAAGAACATTGTCTTCGCCTGCGACGCCGGCATGGGCTCCTCCGCGATGGGCGCCTCGGTACTGCGGAATAAGATCAAGGCGGCCGGCTACCCGGACGTCAAGGTCACCAACTCCGCCATCGCGAACCTCAGCGACAGCTACGACGTCGTCATCACCCACCAGGACCTGACCGAACGGGCCAGGCCCGTCACCGCCAGCGCCGTGCACGTCTCCGTGGACAACTTCATGAACTCGCCGCGCTATGACGAGGTCGTGGAGCTGGTCCGCAGCAGCAACGCCCCGGCGGACGCCTCCGGCGCCGTTGCCGCGGGAACCGCCGCGCCTGCCGGAACCGCAACCGCTCCCGCGGAAGCCGGGACGGCCGCACCGTCGGACATCCTGGTGGCCGGCAGCGTGGTCCTGCAAGGCTCCGCCACCACCCGTGACGGCGCGATCGACGAGGCCGGCCGGCTCCTGCTGGACCGTGGCGCCGTCGATTCCGGCTACCTGGACGCCATGCACGAACGCGAGGAATCTGTCTCCACCTACATGGGCAGCTACCTCGCCATCCCGCACGGCACCAACGCCGCCAAGGACCACATCATGAAGTCCGCGGTGTCCGTGGTCAGGTACCCGGAGGGCATCGACTGGAACGGCAAAGAGGTCAAGTTCGTCGTCGGCGTCGCCGGCGTGAACAACGAGCACCTGCAGATCCTCTCCTCGATCGCGAAGGTGTTCACCAACAAGGCGCAGGTCGCACAACTGGAGGCGGCCACCACCGTCGACGAAGTGCTGGACCTGCTGGGAAAGGTCAATGACTAGTGAAGGCTGTTCATTTCGGAGCCGGGAACATCGGCCGAGGGTTTGTCGGGCTGCTGCTGCACGAAGCGGGCTATGAGGTGGTGTTCGCGGACGTCGCGGACGCGCTGATCTCCCAGCTCGCCGCGGCGGACAGCTACCGGGTGCACGAGGTGGGGGAGACCCCGGCCGTGCGCACGGTGGACAACTTCCGCGCGCTGAATTCCGGCAGCCAGGAGGACGCCGTCGTCGCGGAGATCGCGACGGCGGACGTCGTCACCACCGCCGTCGGGCCGCACATCCTCAAGTTCGTGGCGCCCGTGATCGCCAAGGGGATCGCGGCCCGCGCGGCGGGGCTGGCTCCGCTGCAGGTGATGGCGTGCGAGAACGCCATCAACGCGACGGACATCCTGAAATCCGAAATCACCGCCCAGTGGGATCCGGCCGCCGGCGACCTGGCGGCAGCCGCGGTGTTCGCCAACACCGCCGTGGACCGGATCGTGCCCAACCAGGAGGCCGGCCAGGGCCTGGACGTCACCGTCGAGACCTTCTACGAGTGGGTCATCGACCGGACACCGTTCGGGGACCACCAGCCGGTCATCCCGGGCGCCACGTTCGTCGACGACCTGGGCCCCTACATCGAGCGGAAGCTGTTCACCGTCAACACCGGGCACGCCTCCGCGGCGTACTTCGGCTTCGACGCCGGGCTGGAGAAGATCTCGGACGCCATGGCGGACCAGGACGTGGCCGCGGACGTGCGGGCCGTCCTGGACGAGACCAAGGAACTGCTGGTGGCCAAGCACGGCTTCAACCGTGACGAGCAGGAAGCCTACGTGCAGAAGATCCTGGGCCGCTTCACCAACCCGTACCTGCCGGACACCGTGAACCGGGTGGGCCGGGCACCGCTGCGCAAGCTCAGCCGGCACGAGCGCTTCATCGGACCGGCCGCCGAGCTGGCCGAGCGGGGCATCGTCCCGGAGGCGCTCCTCGGGGCGATGGCCGCCGCGCTGCGCTTCAACGACCCGGCCGATGCCGAGGCCGTGGAGCTGGGCCAGATCCTGGCGTCCTCCAGCCCGGAGGACGCCACCGCCCGGATCACCGGCCTGGAGCCGACCCATCCGTTGTTCCCCGCCGTCTGCGCCCTGGTCACGGAGGCCAAGGCCGCGCTCTGACGGCGTTCTGCTGCACCAACAAACAACGGGCCCTCCCTCACATCATGTGAGGGAGGGCCCGTCGTTTTGCTACAGGACCTGCGGGAGCGTCAGGGGCGGGCGGCGGCGGTTTCGGCGTCGGCCATGGACTTCCACTCGGCCACCCGGGCCTGGTGCAGCGGGGACCGCCGGACGACGGCGAACGCGACGCCCAGGATGGCGAACCACAGCGGGGTGACCAGCAGGGCCACCAGGGTGTCCGGCTGGGTGGTCAGCGCCCAGACCAGG
The DNA here is from genome assembly GCF_030410515.1 of Arthrobacter sp. YD4. Lineage (GTDB taxonomy): Bacteria > Actinomycetota > Actinomycetes > Actinomycetales > Micrococcaceae > Arthrobacter. The sequence continues at coordinate 775,425 of NZ_JAUHHD010000002.1, forward strand.
AACGCGAAGAACGCGAACACCACCCACACCATCGGGATGCCGCCGGGCATCTTGAAGGTGGAGGCGTCGTGCAGCTGCGGCCGGCGCTTCCGGAAGACCAGGTAGCTGGCCAGGATGATGCTCCAGACGAACATGAAGCAGACCGCCGAGACGGTGGTGACCATGTCGAACGCGGTGCCCACGTCCTTGCCCGCGTAGAGCAGCACGACCCCGGCGAGCAGCAGCACGCAGGAGAGGAACAGGGCGTTCTGCGGGACTTTGCGGCTGGAGAGCCGGCCGAAGACCTTGGGGGCGTCGCCGTCGTTCGCCAGGCCGTAGACCATCCGGGAGGTGGAGTAGATGCCGGAGTTGGCCGAGGACATCGCGGAGGTCAGGACCACCAGGTTCACCACCGTGGCGGCCATACCGAGGCCGGCCAGGGAGAACATGGCGATGAAGGGGCTCTGGCCGGCCTTGAAGCCGGTCCACGGGGTGACGGACATCAGGATGATGAGGGCGCCCACGTAGAACAGCATGACGCGCAGCGGGATCGCGTTGATGGCGCGGGGCAGGTTGTGCTCCGGGTTCTTGGTTTCGGCCGCGGCGGTGCCCACGAGTTCGATGCCGACGAAGGCGAAGACGGCGATCTGGAAGCCCGCCACGAAGCCCATGAACTCCTTGGGGAAGAAGCCGCCGTGGCTCCAGAGGTTGCTGAAGGAGGCGGTGCCGGCGTTGGACTGGAAGCCGGTGAAGATCATGACCAGGCCCACCACGATCAGCGCGACGATCGCCACGATCTTGATCAGCGCGAACCAGAACTCGGTCTCGCCGAAGGCCTTGACCGTGGGCAGGTTCAGCAGCAGCAGGATGACGATCGTGGCGATGCCGGGGACCCAGAGCTGGATGCCGGGCCAGAGCTCCTCGGCGTAACCGGCGATCGCGATCACGTCGGCGACGCCGGTGACCACCCAGCAGAACCAGTAGGTCCAGCCGGTGAAGAAGCCGGCCCACGGGCCCAGCAGGTCGCCGGCGAAGTCGCTGAAGGACTTGTAGTTCAGGTTGGAGAGCAGCAGTTGGCCCATGGCGCGCATCACGAAGAAGAGCATGAAGCCGATGATCATGTACACAAAGATCACGGACGGGCCGGCCACCGAGATGGTCTTGCCGGAGCCCATGAAGAGCCCGGTGCCGATGGCCCCGCCGATGGCGAGCAGCTGGATGTGGCGGTTGCTCAGCGAGCGGGCGAGGTGGGGCTCGGTGTCCCGGCTGGAGGCAGTTCTTTGCCCCGCGGTGGTCTGTTCGGGCATATCAAAGATCCTTCGAATGGTCCGCCGAAGGGGTGACGGCGGTTACAAATCAGCCCTTCCAAAGTACAGGGTTAGCCCTGGGCGCGCGTTATGGGTCGTCCCGGCGTCATCCTTGACTCTTAGGCACCCTAACTGTTAGGCTTCCTAAGTATGAACGATGAGACCCCCGGCGAGGACCTGCTCGCCCTGGCCCAGGACTTCCGCGAGGCGTTGCGGCACAGCATCTACCTGGTGCGCCGCCTCGACGCCGACGGCGAGCTGAGCGCCGCCCAGATCAGCACGCTCAAGATGCTGCTGGAGGCGGAGTCCGACGGCGGCGTCCGGGTGGGCGAGATCGCCCGCAATCAGGGCGTCAAGGTTCCCAGCGCCACGGAGCAGATCATCAAGCTCGAGCGCGCGGGCCTGGTCCTGCGGGAGGCGGACCCCGCCGATTCCCGGGCCGTCCGCGTCCGGCTCACCGCCGCGGGACACACCGCCGTCGAATCCGCGAACGCCCGCCGCAACGCCGTCATGGCGCAGATCCTCGGCGGCCTCCCGGAGGAAGACCGGCGGGCCCTGGCCGCCGCCATGCCGGTGATCGGCCGGATCAACGAATCCGTCCAGACCTGACCCGCGGCCACCGCGCCGGCCCCGCCCGGCGCCACACAGACCACCCCGTACATCCACGACCCTAGGAGCGCCCTCCATGGACGGCCAGCTCACGGCCCCAGCGCCGGAAGCATCATCAACCCTCGAAGCCGAAAAGGCCTCGTTCCTCAAGCAGCCGAAGGCGGTGTGGGCCACGGCCCTCGCGGCCGTCTTCGCCTTCATGGGCATCGGCCTGGTGGATCCCATCCTCCCGGCCATCGCCAAGAACCTGGAGGCCACCCCCAGCCAGGTTTCGCTGCTGTTCACCAGCTACTTCATGGTCACGGCCATCGCCATGCTCATCACGGGCTTCGTCTCCTCCCGGATCGGCGGCAAGCGCACGCTGCTGACCGGCCTGGCGATCATCGTGGTCTTCGCGTCCCTCTCCGGCTTCTCCGGATCCGTCGGTGAGCTCGTGGGCTTCCGTGCCGGCTGGGGTCTGGGCAACGCCCTCTTCGTGGCCACCGCCCTCGCCGTGATCGTCGGCGTGGCCAGCGGCGGCGCCGGCATTGCGATCATCCTCTATGAGGCCGCCCTCGGCCTGGGCATCTCGCTCGGCCCGTTGCTTGGCGCCCTGCTGGGCGGCTGGCAGTGGCGCGCCCCGTTCTTCGGCACCGCCGTGCTGATGGCCGCCGCCTTCATCGCCCTGATTGCCCTGCTGCCCAAGACGCCGCTGCCCGAACGCAAGGTCCGGCTCCGCGACCCGCTGCTGGCCCTGGGCCACAAGGGCCTGCGCACCACCGCCGCAAGCGGCCTGTTCTACAACTACGGCTTCTTCACCATCCTTGCCTTCACCCCGTTCATCCTCGGGATGGACGCCTACGGCATCGGCGCGGTCTTCTTCGGCTGGGGCGTCGCCGTCGCCGTGTTCTCCGTCTTCGTGGCGCCCGCCCTGCAGCGCCGCTTCGGCGCCGTCCGGGTCCTCTCCGGCACCCTGGCCCTGCTGCTGCTGGACCTGGTGGGCCTGGGCCTGTCCGCGGGCCACTCCGTGCCCGCCGTCGTCACCCTCGTGGTGGTCTCCGGCGCCCTGCTGGGCGTGAACAACACGATCTACACCGAACTGGCCATGGGCGTCTCCGACTCCCCGCGTCCGGTGGCCTCCGCCGGCTACAACTTCGTGCGCTGGATGGGCGGCGCGCTGGCGCCGTTCGCCGCCGCCCAGCTGGGCGAGCACTTCGGCCCGCAGGTGCCGTTCTTCGCGGCCGCCGTCGCCATGGCCGTGGCCATCGCGGTGGTCCTCGGCGGACGACGGTTCCTCAGCTCGCACGAGCCGCACCTGGTCTAGCCGTCCGGTAGCAACAAAAGGTCAGGCCCATGTTTCCGCGGAAACATGGGCCTGACCTTTGTGCTTTTGCCGGCTGAACCGCCGACTGGGCTGCCCGCTGGGCTGCTTACTTCTTGGCGGAACCCTTCGGGACGAACAGCGTCTCGGCGTGCTCCAGGGCCATGCCGTTGGTCTCCGGGACCTTGAACATCACGAAGAAGAACGACGCCGCCGCGAACAGGGCGTACATGGCGTAGGTCAGCGGCAGCGATGCGGCGGCCATGACGGGGAAGCTCAGCGTGATGGCGAAGTTGGCGATCCACTGGGCGGCCGCGGCCAGGCCGAGCGCGCGGGCGCGGATGCGGGACGGGAAGATCTCGCCCAGCAGCACCCACACCAGCGGACCCCAGGAGGCGCCGAAGCTGATGACGAAGACGTTGGCGGCCACCAGCGCCGCAGGGCCCCAGCCGCCGGGGAGCGTGATGTTCTCACCCGAGCCGGTCGCGGAGCCGAAGGCCACGGCCATGGTGGCCAGCGAGGCGGCCATGCCGATCGAACCGGCCAGCATGATGGGGCGGCGGCCCACCCGGTCCACCAGGGCGATCGCCACGAGGGTGACCAGGATGTTGGTGATGGCCGTGGCTACCGAGATGGTCAGCGAGTCCTTTTCCTGGAACCCGACGGCCTTCCACAGGGTGGTGGAGTAGTAGAAGATCACGTTGATGCCGACGAACTGCTGCAGCACGGAGAGGATGATGCCGATCCAGACCACCGGCTGCAGGCCCAGGGCCTTGCCGCGCAGCGAACCCTTCTTGCCGGCGATCTTGTCCTCTTCGATGGCGTCCTTGATGTCGCGCAGGTGACGGTCCGTTTCCTCGTTCGGGGCAATTGACTTGAAGACCTTGCGGGCCTCCTCGTCCTTGCCCTTGACCACCAGGAACCGCGGGGATTCCGGCAGGGTGAACGCGATCCAGCCGTAGATCACGGCGGGGACGGCGCCTGCAATGAACATCCAGCGCCAGGCCTCGATGCCGAACCAAAGGTTCTGGTCGGCGCCGCCGGCGGTGTTGGCGAACAGGGCGTCAGAGAGCAGGGCCGCGAAGATACCGGTGGTGATGGCGAGCTGCTGCAGCGAGGCCAGCCGGCCTCGGACGTGCCGCGGGGAGATCTCGGAGATGTAGGCGGGGGCGATCACCGAGGCGAGGCCGATGCCCAGGCCGCCGATCAGGCGCCAGAAGATCAGGTCCCAGACGCCGAAGGCGAAACCGGTGCCGAAGGCGCTGACCAGGAACAGCAGGGCGCCCAGTTTCATCGCCGGGATGCGGCCATAGCGGTCCGCGACCTTCCCGGCGAGGTAGGCGCCGGCCGCGCAGCCCAGCAGGGCGACGGCGACGGCGAAGCCGGTCACGGCCTCGCTGAGGGCGAACTGTTCCTTGATGGCATCGACGGCGCCGTTGACGACGGAGGAGTCGAAGCCGAAGAGGAAGCCGCCGACGGCGCCCGCCACGGCTAGCCAGATGACCCGCTTCGGAATCTTCGCGGCGGTCTGGTCCTGGGTGGTGGTCATATGGCTCCCTCGGCAAATCGTGGTCAGCGGCTTGCGCCGCAACTATCCAGTTTTACACCGGTCCCCGCATGGTGCACGTCACGGGGACCGCGAAAGTGAGCCGAAACATAGCGGAACCGGGCGGTTAGGCGCCTCCGGCGGGGACGGCCGAAGCCGCTCCCGCCGGAGGGTGTCACCCTGCGCCCGGGTCAGTGCGCCGCGGCAGCGGCGCCTTCCCGGGCGGCGGCCTTCGGGTCGGTGAGCTTCTTGTTCGGCAGCGCGAAGGTGATCAGGAACGCGATGCCGGTGAGGATGGCCGCGGTGAGCATGACGGCGTCGATCGATTGGGCGAAGCCCTCGGTGATCGGGCGGGTCAACTCGGGGTTGGCGGTGTGCAGCCAGCTCGTGTCGTTCAGCGAATCGTTGCTGGCGCCGTCCTTGAAGAAGGCGTACAGCTTGGCGTTCGCCGGATCAGTCGCCACCGCCGGGTCCTTGAGCACCTTCAGGTAGTCGGCGTTCTGGACGGCGGCCTTCATGCCGTTGCCCACCTTGTCCGCCGCGAGGCTGAACAGCATGGAGATGAACACGGCCGTGCCGACGGCGCCGCCCATGGAGCGGAAGAACGCGGCCGAGGAGGTGCCCACGCCCATGTCCTTGGGCGGGACTGAGACCTGCATGGCCAGGGTCAGCGGCTGCATGCAGAAGCCCAGGCCCAGGCCGAAGAACACGGCGATCGCGCCGGGGACCCACAGCGGGGTGTCCACACCCAGGGACAGGCCCATGACGACGGCGGCGCCGGTCAGGACCGCGGTGCCCAGGATCGGGAAGATCCGGTAGGTGCCCGAGGCGGAGATGGTCCGGCCCGCGGTGATGGAGCCGGTAAGGATGCCCACCGTGAAGGTGATCATCATCAGGCCGGCCTCGGTGGGGGTGAGTCCCTTGACCAGCTGGAGGTACATGGGCAGCATCGCGATGGCGCCGAACATGCCGATGCCGATGATGAAGTTCAGCAGCGAGGACAGCCCGAACGTGGTGTTGCGGAAGAGGCGAAGCGGGATCAGGGCGTAGTCACCGGCGCGCTTTTCGGCCAGCAAGAACGCGGCGATGCCGACGACGCCGAGCCCGTAGCAGAGGAAGGCCCCCGTGGAGGCCCAGCCCCAGGTGCGGCCCTGTTCGGCGACCAGCAGCAGCGGCACGATCGCCAGGGTGATGGCGGCGGCGCCCCAGTAGTCGATCTTCTGCTTGAGGTGTTTAGCGGGCAGGTGCAGATAGAGGAAGACGACGGCGAGGGCGGCCAGGCCGATCGGGATGTTGATGAAGAAGACCCAGCGCCAGCCGTCGAAGCCGAGGATGTTCGCGGAACCGGCGAACGCGCCGCCGATGACCGGGCCCAGCACGGAGGAGACGCCGAAGACGGACATGAAGTAGCCCTGGAACTTGGCGCGGTCCTTGAGGGCGACGATGTCGCCGATGATGGTCAGCGCCAGGGCCAGCAGGCCGCCGGCGCCCATGCCCTGGATGCCGCGGGCAATCGCCAGCTCGGTCATGGAGTGGACGGACCCGGCGTAGAGGGACCCGGCCAGGAAGATGAGGATGGCTGCGAGGTACAGGGGTCGGCGGCCGAAGATGTCGCTGAGCTTGCCGTAGAGGGGGGTGCTCACCGTGGAGGTAATCAGGTAGGCCGTCGTCGCCCAGGCCTGCAGCGAGAGGCCGTCGAGGTCGTTGGCGATCGTGTAGATGGACGTCGAGACGATCGTCTGGTCCAGCGACGAGAGGAACATGCCGAGCATGAGGCCCACCATGACGGTGATGGTCTGACGGTGCGTCAGGACCTCGCCGGGCAGGCGGGCGGAGGTGGTGGTGGACATGACTGCTCCAAGGGGAAAGATTCAGGATTTAAGCACAAAGGTTGCTTTCAGTAACTATCTTAGTGCCAGCTTTGTTCCTGATTTTCCGGCCAATTTTCCTGGCGGTCTCAACGCTCCAGCAGGATGCCGTCCGGGTCGCACCAGATCCACTGCCCGGGCCGGATGCTGACGCCGTCAATCACCAGCTCCACGTCCTGTTCACCGGCGCCGTTCTTGGCGCTCTTGCGCGGGTTGCTGCCCAGGGCCTTGACGCCCAGCGGGAGCCCGGCGATGGCCACGCGGTCCCGGATGGCGCCGTTGATGACGACGCCGGCCCAGCCGTTCTCCACGGCGCTCGCGGCGATCATGTCCCCCATCAGGGCGGTGCGCAGCGAGCCCCCGCCGTCGACCACCAGGACCGCGCCGTTGCCCGGGGTCGCCAGCACGCTCTTGACCAGGCCGTTGTCCTCGAGGCAGCGGATGGTCCGGACCGGGCCGGCGAAGTGGCTCCGCCCGCCCAGCGACTGGAACTGCAGGGCCACGGAGTCCAACTCCTCCCCGCGCTCGTCGTACAGGTCGGCGGTGTTGACGGGCGTCTGGGTCATGGCGTCTCCTCTGGCGGCGGGTGTGGCTCTTGCAGCCCACGATAGTCTGGCCCCAGCCTGGTCCACCGCGCCAGACATCCGTTCCGGGGGGAACCGCATGAGCCTGTCCGATCTGCCGGCCGCCGGGAGCGCCTCGGCCGCCACCGCCGAACCGGTCCGGCCCGTCCGGCCGGTGTGGACCACCGGCGTCGTCCTGGTCAACGTGGGCATCAACGCCGCCTTCTTCGGCCCGCTCCAGGTCCTCCTCGGCCAGCAGGCAGCGGTGTTCGACGAGGGGCAGAAGGAAGCCATCCTGGCCCTGGTCACCGGGGCGGGTGCGGCGGTGTCCTTGGTGGCGAACCCGCTGAGCGGGGCCCTGAGCGACCGCACCGCGGCGCGGCGGGGCCGGCGGGTCCCGTGGGTGGTCTTCGGCGCGGTGCTTGGCGCCGCCGCCCTGGTGGCGCTCGCCGGGGCGCCGAACGTGGCCGTCATGGCGCTGCTGTGGTGCCTGGTCCAAGCCGGCTGCAACGCCGCCTACGCCGCCATCACCGCGGCGATCCCGGACCGGGTCCCCGTCGCCCAGCGCGGCACCGTTGGGGGCCTCGCCGCTATGGGCCAGACCCTCGGCATCCTGCTGGGAGCCGTGATCGCCGCCGTCGTCGCCGGGCACTTTGGCCTGGGCTATGTCCTCTGCGCGGCCGTCCTGCTCGCCGGCGTCGTGCTGTATTACCGGCGCAACGACGACGTCGCCCTCCCGCCGGGGGAGCGGCCGCCGCTCGCGCTGGCGGCCTTCCTCCGCAGCTTCTGGGTCTCCCCGGCCCGGTACCCCGACTTCGCCTGGGCCTGGCTGACCCGGCTGCTGGTGAACATCGGCAACCACATGATCACCCTCTACCTCCTGTTCTTCCTCACGGACGCGGTCCGGCTCCGCGAAACCCAGGGCATCGAGGCCGAATTCGGCGTGCTCATCCTGACCGGCCTGTACGCGGTGATGGTGATCATCACCAGCGTGATCGGCGGCCGGCTCAGCGACCGGATGGGGCGGCGCAAACCCCTGGTCATCATCTCCTCCGCCGTAATCGCCGCGGCCGCCCTGGTCCTGGCCTTCGACCCCACCTGGCCCGGGGCCCTGGTGGGCGCGTCGGTGCTCGGCATCGGCTTCGGCGCCTACCTCGCCGTCGACTTCGCGCTGATCACCCAGGTGCTGCCGACGGCGTTGAGCCGCGGCAAGGATCTGGGCGTCATCAACATCGCCAACTCGCTCCCGCAGGTGTTCGCGCCGCTGATCGCCTACCCGTTCGTCGCCCTCTGGGGCGGGTACGTCTCGCTCTACGTGGCGGCCGCCGTGATCGGGCTGCTGGGTGCGGTGCTCGTCGTGAAAATCAAGGGCGTGGACTGAGCCGCAGGCTCCCCCTGTGACTGGCCGGGCGCCCAGCCCGGTGCCGTATAGTGGACGGGATTCCCGCGGCACCCCGGCGGAGCACGCCTCCGCAGTGCCGAGAAAACGACCCCGGAACCTTGCCGATGCCTGAGTCTCTTTCCGATCTTCCCCCGATGGCGCCGCCGCCCACGCTGCCCCGGCAACGGCAGCGCTATGCCCGCATCCTCGACGTCGCCGCCGGCTTCGCCCGCACCGGCCTCGACGCCGTCGTGCTCTCCGAAGTGGCCGCCAAGGCCGACGTGCCGCTGGGTACCCTCTACCGGTACTTCCCCTCCTCCACCCAGCTGATGCTGGCCCTCTACCGCAAGCAGCTGGGCGAGCTGCACGTGGGGGACCGGCCCGCGGGGACCCGCGCGCCGGTGCACGTTCTGGTGGGCGTCGTGATGGAGATCTTCCACATGCGCCTGATGCAGCCGGCGGTGGAACAGTGCCTGAACCGGGTGGTGTACGCCAAGGACACGGACACCACCCGCCTGCTGCGCGACATCGACGCGACGGCGGAGAAGGCCGTCACCGCCGTCAGCGGCGACCCCGTGGTGTCCCGGGTCCTGCTGCTGACCGTGTCCGGGCTGGTCCAGTCCGTGCGGTGCCGCAGGCTCTCGCTCTTCGAGGCCGAGGAAGACCTGAAGCGGGCCTGCTCCCTCTTCGAGCGCGGATCCCAGGCGGCCAAGCCGGTCTAGACCGGTTACTCCTTTGTGTCCGGCCGACTCCGGCCCGGCCCCCGATTCTGGCTACCATGGCAACACCGGAGCGGCGCCATGCCAGCACTTTCCGGAATCTCCACCGCAGGCCCGCCACCCCGGGGCCGCCGCCGGAGTTCCCCACGACCACCCTGGGCGCGTCCGCGCCCAGGCAGCCAAGTGCCGTATGCCCACGGTCAGCCCCAGGAGACAACGACGTGTCCATTGAAACCATCCTGCCCACTTCCGCCGACGACGCAGCCGGGGCAGCAGCCGCCCCGATCGACGACCAGGAAATCTTCGCCTCCCACCAGGGCGGAAAACTCTCCATTGCCAGCACCGTCCCGCTGGAGAGCAAGCGCGACCTTTCCATCGCCTACACCCCGGGCGTCGCCCAGGTCAGCCGGGCGATCGCCGCGGAACCGGAACTCGCCAAGACCCTCACCTGGGCCGAACGCCTCGTGGTGGTGGTCAGCGACGGCACCGCCGTCCTCGGACTCGGCGACATCGGCCCCAGCGCCTCCCTCCCGGTGATGGAGGGCAAGTCGGCCCTGTTCAAGGCCTTCGGCGACCTCGACTCCATCCCGCTGGTGCTCAACACCACAGATGTCGACGAGATCGTGGATACCCTGGTCCGCCTGCGGCCCAGCTTCGGCGCCGTCAACCTCGAAGACGTCTCGGCTCCGCGCTGCTTCGAGCTCGAGGAGAAGCTGATCGAGGCCCTCGACTGCCCCGTCATGCACGATGACCAGCACGGCACCGCCGTCGTGGTCCTCGCCGCCCTCACCGGTGCCGCGAAGGTCGCCGGCCGCGACCTGGAGGGCCTGCGCGTGGTGGTCTCCGGCGCCGGCGCCGCCGGAATCGCCGTCGCCGAGATCCTGCTGACCGCCGGGATCGACGACGTCGTCCTGCTGGATTCCCGCGGCGTGATCAACCGGGAGCGGGCGGACATCGCCGCGGATCCGGCCAGCAAAAAGGCCCGGCTCGCGGCCCGCAGCAACCCCCGCGGCGTCAGCGGCGGCCCGGGCGAGGCGCTGGAGGCGGCAGACGTCTTCATCGGCGTCTCCTCGTCCCGGCTGGACGAGGCGCACCTGGGCCGGATGAACGACGGAGCGATTGTCTTCGCCCTCTCCAACCCGGACCCGGAGGTGCTGCCCGAGGTCGCCGCGAAGTACGCGGCCGTCGTCGCCACCGGCCGCAGCGACTTCCCGAACCAGATCAACAACGTCCTGGCCTTCCCCGGCATCTTCCGCGGCGCGCTCGACGCCGGTGCGCGCCGGATCACCCCGGCCATGAAGCTGGCCGCCGCGCGGGCCATCGCCGCGCTGGCCGAGGAGGACCTCTCGGCCGACTACATCGTGCCCAGTCCGCTGGACCCGCGCGTCGCCCCGGCGGTGGCCGCCGCCGTCGCCGCCGCGGTCTCCGAGGGGTAGGAGGGCCGGCCCTAGACTGGGCAGGTGTTCGCCGAAACGCTCGTCACCGTCCTGTGCGGCCTGGCCATCCTGACCGGGGTGGCGGGCATCGTCATCCCGGTCCTGCCGGGCAGCATCCTGATTGCCCTCAGCCTGCTCGCCTGGGCCCTCTGGGGCGGGGCGGGCACCACGGGCTGGGTGGTCCTGGCCGTCGGCGGGGTGTTCGTGCTGGCCGGCATGGCCGCCGGCGCGGTGCTTACGGGCCGGAAGCTCAAGCAGCACAGCATCCCCGGCCGCTCGGTGGTTACCGGGCTGGTGTTCGGCGTCGTGGGCATGTTCCTGATCCCCGTGGTGGGACTCTTCGTCGGGTTCGCCGCGGGCCTGCTGTTGAGCGAACTGCACCGCACCCGCGCCTGGCGAACCGCCGCGGCGTCCAGCAGGGCGGCCCTGAAGGCCACGGGCCTGGGCATGCTGGCCGAGTTCGGCCTCGCGTGCCTGGCCGCCAGCACCTGGGTGATCGGCGTCTGGACGGCCGCGGTCGCCTAGCGGCCCGGCGGTAGGTCCGGGGTCCTAGTCGGCGAGCAGTCCGGTGGTCCGGTAGGGGATGACCTCGCGCAGGAACATGCTGGTGGAGGTCCGGACGATGCCGGGGCAGAGCCGGATCTCCTCGGAGACCCGGTAGAGGTCGTCCGGGCTGGTGGCGACCACCCGGATCAGCAGGTCGGTGTCCCCGGCGGGGGCGTGGCATTCGAGGACCTCGGGGATGTTCCGCAGCGCGGCGATCGCCTCGTTCAGGTGGCTCTGGTCCAGTTCGGCGCTCACCGCCGCCGCCACGCCGCGGCCCAGGGCGGCGGGGAGGACCCGGCTGCTGTTGGCGCGCAGGGCGCCCGAGGCGGTCATCCGCTCCAGCCGCGACTGCACGGTCCCGCGGGCCAGGCCCAGATTCTGCGCCAGCAGCATGATTGGCATCCGGGGTTCCTCGTCGAGGGCCAGGAGGATCCGCCGGTCCGTTCCGTCGAGCTGCTGCAATCTGACCACTCCCTGCTAGATGTTTGGGTCCGCCTTGGTCAGTCTGATCAATGCCAACGGCGTCCGTTGCATCAACTGTAGGGCTTCTGCTCAAATGGTGGCAACAAAGGAACGCCGGCCACCGCCGGCACCCAATGGCTGCAGATCTCCCGGCACACCTCCCGGACTCTGGATCCGGCTCCCGCAAGGAGCCTGCCGCTGATTGACTCTTGTTCACACCCTGGTCATTCCGCACACCCTGGCAAGAGCCCCTGAGCCCCCGACGTCGGTTCCCCGAAGTCATCGGTGGCTGAGGGGCTCTTGTGCTGTCCGGCATAGGCTTGACCCATGGATCCCGCCGGCCGCTTCGCCCCCAGCCCCTCGGGAGAGCTGCACGCCGGCAACCTCCGCACCGCCCTCCTCGCCTGGCTCTTCGCCCGCTCCTCCGGCCGCCGGTTCCTGCTGCGCGTGGAGGACCTGGACCGGGCGCGCTCCGGCGCCGAGGACGCGCAGTTGCGCGACCTGGCCGCGATCGGCCTGACCTGGGACGGCCCCGTCGTCCGCCAGACCGACCGGGAGCCGCTCTACGCCGCCGCGATCGACCGGCTGACCGCTGCGGGCCTGACCTACGAGTGTTTCTGCACCCGGCGCGAAATCCAGGAGGCGCCGTCGGCCCCGCACGCGCCGCAGGGCGCCTACCCGGGGACCTGCCGGAACCTGGATGAGGCCGAACGTGAGGCCAGGCGCGCACTCCGGCCCGCCGCGATCCGGCTGAGGGCCGCCGTCACCGAGGGCACCATCCGGGACCGGTTGCTGGGGAGTTTCACCGGCGTCGTGGACGACTTCGTGCTCCGCCGCGCCGACGGGGTCACCGCCTACAACCTCGCCGTCGTGGTGGACGACGGCGAACAGGGCATCGACCAGGTGGTCCGGGGAGATGACCTGCTGCCCTCTACCCCGCGCCAGGCTTACCTTGCAGGTCTGCTGAATATTCCCGTGCCGGAATATGCGCATGTGGCGCTGGTGCTGAACGCCGACGGCGCCCGGCTGGCCAAGCGCGACGGCGCCGTCACCTTGTCGGACCTCGCCGCCGCCGGCGTGACCGCGGACCGGGTCCGGGACCTGCTCCTGGCCTCGCTCGGGCTGCCGCCCGGCCCGCTCGGGAATGCCCTGGCGGCCTTCGACCCGGCCTCGCTGCCGCGGGAGCCCTGGGTATGGACCGGGATGACGGACGCGTAGGCTGAACCCATGCCCGAAACAGAGCCTTCCGCCCCGCGCTTCACCGTCGAGACGGCCAGGGTCCTCGCCGAAGTGGCCCACAACCGGCAAAAGGACAAACTGAAACGGCCCTACCGCGAGCATGTGCTGGCGGTCGGCGACGCGCTGGCCGACTTCGACGAGGACATCCAGATCGCCGGCTACCTGCATGACATCGCGGAGGACACCCCGATCACCCGGCAGGCGCTGCTGGAGATGGGCGTCTCCGAGCGGGCCGTGGACATCATCGAGCGGGTCACGAAGCGGCTGCAGGACAACCCGGACGACTACCAGTCAGGCATCCGCGCGATCGCGGAACACCACGACGCCACGCTGGTCAAGATCGCGGACAACGCCCACAACTCGCTGCCGGAACGGGTGCAGGCCCTGGCCGAGAAGTGGCCGGACAAGCCGCCGGTGACCCGGTACGCCGAGGCGCGTCCCGTCCTCTACGCCGCCGTTCCCGTTGAGGAGACCCGCAAGATCCTGGCGCGGATCAATCCCTGGCTGCTGGCGGAACTCGAAGGGGACGCCTAGACCCGGCCCAGCAGGTCGATATCCTCCAGGAACTCCTGCTGCACCTCGGCGCTGACGGTGGTCCGGGTGTCCGCGATCGCGTCGAGATAGTCCTGGGTGGCCGGCCCCCGCCGCACCGCGCTTCCCGCCGGGGCGCCGGAACCGGGCGCTCCGCCGTCGCCCTCCCCGTACACCGCGTTCTCCAGGGCACGCTGCGAGGCGCTCCGGGCGGCGTATTCGATGTCCGCGGGGGAGAAGCCCTCCGTGCGCTCCACCAGCAGCTCGATGTCGACGTCGTCCACCACCGCTGCGGGAATGAAGCGCTGCCACATCGCCTCGCGGGCCTGCCGGTCCGGGAGGCCGATGGGGATGACGTAGTCGAACCGGCCGTGGCGCAGGAACGCCGAATCCAGGGCGCGGATGAAGTTGGTGGCACAGACCAGCAGGCGGCCCGGCTGCTCGCGGAAGGCCGGGATGATCTTCAGCAGCTCGTTGGTCACGCCCTGCAGCGGCGACGGCGGATCCCCCGCGCGCTGGGAGGCGATTTCCTCCACCTCGTCGATGAAGACCACGGCGTGTTCCAGCTCCGCGATCTCCAGGAACGTCTCCCGCAGCGCCCCGGCCAGGCCCAGCGGGTCCGCGGCCAGCCGGGACGGGAAGACCTCCACGAAGGGCCACTCCAGCCGGGACGCGATCGCCTTGGCGAAGGTGGTCTTGCCGGTGCCGGGCGGGCCGAAGAGGACGACGGCCCGCGGCGGGACCACCCCGAACTCGTCGGCCAGCTCGGCCTCCGCCAGCGGCAGCACCAGCCGCCGCTCCAGGAGTTCCTTCTCGTTGCGCATCCCGGCGACGTTCTCCCAGAGGTCCCGCGCCAGGATCCGGCCGCCCAGCTGGCTCAGCGGCTCCAGCTCCTGGCGCTGGACCGGGATCCGGCGCTCGAAGTACCGGAGGTTCTTCTTCAGCACGAACCCGCGGCCCAGGAACGCCTCCACCCGGGTCTCGGACTCCGGCATGAGCGCGGAGAGCTTGTTCAGCCCGTGCGGGGCCATCCGGTTTTCCACCGCGGCCAGCAGCGAGGTGCCGATGCCGCGGCCGCGGTACTCGGGCAGGGTGGCCAGGAAGACGATCCAGCCCTGGTCGTGGGCGGCGCGGCCGACGGCGGCGCCCACCACCTGCTCGCCCTGCACCGCCACCACCGCGTGATCCTTCTCGCAGGAGGCGAGGACCTCGGAGAGGGCGTAGACCGGCTCGACGTTCGAGGCCTTCAGGGTCTCCCACAGGTGCAGGATCCCGTCCAGGTCCGCGGAGTGGAAGTCCCGGATGCGCCAGCTGGTCATGTGTCTCTCCCGGTGGATCGTCGTTGAGCCCGAAGGAATGCCTGGTCCGAGCTTAGGCGATCCGGCCTAGACGCTCCCGCCGCCGGCGCCCGGACCCGGCCGGTTCGCCACCACCGGGGCGGGGCCGGTGAAGCCGTCACGCACCGCGGCGATCTCCAGGATGCGGTGCTTGCAGAGGCGCCAGCCGAGCATCAGGAGCGGGATGATGACCGCCAGCGACGCGATGGTCCACGTTCCGACGGGTGAGTCGAAGGCCATCAGGACCAGCACCGCCAGCAGGAAAGCCAGCGTGATCCAGCCGGTGACCGGTGCGCCCGGCATCCGGAAGGAGGGCCGGAGCAGTTCTCCGCGGGCGGCGAGCCGGGCAAGCTGCATCTGGCACAGCACGATCATGGCCCACGTGCTGATGATGCCCAGCGACGCGACGTTCAGGACGATTTCGAAGGCCTCGGCCGGGACCACGGCGTTCAGGATGACGCCCAGGACGGCCACGCCGGCGGTCAGGGCGATGCCGCCGTACGGCACGCCCGCCTTGTTCATCCGGGCGGCGAACTTCGGCGCGGAGCCGGACACGGACATGGACCGCATGATCCGGCCGGTCGAGTAGAGGCCGGCATTGAGGGAGGAGAGCGCGGCGGTGAGGACGACCAGGTTCATGATGGCGTCCACGCCGTCGACGCCGATGGAGCCGAAGAAGGTCACGAAGGGGCTCTCGCCGGCCTTGTAGGCGTTGAAGGGCAGCAGCAGGGAGAGCAGGATCAGCGAGCCGACGTAGAACACCGCGATCCGCACGATCACCGTGTTGATGGCCCGGGGCATGATCTTCTCCGGGTTCTCGGTCTCGCCGGCGGCGGTGCCGATCAGCTCGATGGAGGCATAGGCGAACACGACGCCCTGCATCACCACGACGGCGGGCAGCAGCCCATTCGGGAAGAATCCGCCGTTGTCCGCGATCAGGGTGAAGCCCACCTCGTGGCCGGGGACCGGGGTGCCGAAGATGACGAAGTAGATCCCGACCAGCAGGAAGGAGACCAGGGCCACCACCTTGATCAGTGCGAACCAGAACTCCATCTCACCGAAGACCTTGACGCTGATCAGGTTCAGGCCCAGGACCAGGATCAGAGCCGCCAGGGCCCAGGTCCACTGCGGCACGTCGGCGATCGGCGCCCAGTACTTCTTGAAGAAGTTCATGTAGAGCGCGACGGCGGTGATGTCCACGATGGCGGTCATCGCCCAGTTCAGCCAGTACAGCCAGCCGGTGACGAAGGCGGCCTTCTCGCCGAAGAATTCGCGGGCGTAGGAGACGAAGGATCCCGAGGAGGGCCGGTGCATGACCAGTTCGCCGAGGGCGCGCAGGATCATGAAGGCGAAGAAGCCGCAGACGGCGTAGCTGATGATCAGGGCGGGTCCGGCCGCGGCGAGTCGGCCGCCGGCGCCCATGAACAGGCCGGTGCCGATCGCGCCGCCGATCGCGATCATCTGGACCTGACGGGGTTTGAGGCTCTTGTGGTAGCCCTGGTCCTCGGCATGCAGGGCCGCCTCGGTGGCGTGGGCGTGCAGCGGGATGGTGTGGTCCGTGACCGTGGGCTGGGGGGAGCGTGCTGTTCCGGGAGATGACATGGGGGTCCTTATGGGGATTCGGGGGACGCTATTTGCTCAGGTTGGCCAGGCGCTGCGGGCTGAGGAGGTCGGCGAGCTGCTCGGCGGTGAGCAGTCCGTGTTCGAGGACCAGTTCCGCGACTCCCTTGCCGGTGGCGAGGGCTTCCTGGGCGATGGCCGTGGCGGTCGCATACCCCAGGTGCGGGTTCAGTGCGGTGACCAGGCCGATTGACTGCTCCACGGTGAGGCGGAGCCGTTCGGTGTTGGCGGTGATGCCCCGGACGCAGCGTGCCGTGAGGGTGCGGCAGGCGGCTTCCAGGTGGGAGATGCTCTTGTGGAGGCTGTGGACGATGATCGGTTCGAAGGCGTTCAGCTGCAGCTGGCCGGCCTCGGCGGCCATGGTGATGGTGACGTCGTTGCCGATCACCTCGTAGGCGACCTGGCTGACCACCTCGGGGATGACCGGGTTGATCTTGCCGGGCATGATCGAGGAGCCGGACTGCACGGCGGGGAGATTGATCTCGCCCAGGCCTGCGCGGGGGCCGGAGGAGAGCAGGCGGAGGTCGTTGCAGATCTTGGACAGCTTCACGGCCACCCGCTTGAGCACGCCGGAGAGGTGCACGAACGCGCCCACGTCCTGGGTGGCCTCGATCAGGTCGACGGCGGTGACCAGCGGCAGGCCGGTGATCCGGGCGAGGTGCCGGCAGGCGGCCTCGGCGTAGCCGGCCGGGGCGTTCAGCCCGGTGCCGATGGCGGTGGCGCCGAGGTTGATCTCGTGGATCAGCAGGTCCGCCTCGGCCAGCCGGAGCCGGTCCTCGCCGATGGTGACGGCGTAGGTGCCGAACTCCTGGCCCAGGGTCATCGGGACGGCGTCCT
The DNA here is from genome assembly GCF_030410515.1 of Arthrobacter sp. YD4. Lineage (GTDB taxonomy): Bacteria > Actinomycetota > Actinomycetes > Actinomycetales > Micrococcaceae > Arthrobacter. Next base: position 792,705 of record NZ_JAUHHD010000002.1, read on the forward strand.
GAAGCTGGGTGCGGCCCATCTTGACGACCGTGCGGAACTCCATGGCCTTCGCGGCGAACGCGTCCTCGAGTTCGGTGAGGGCCTCAAGCAGTTCCCGGGCGGCGAAGATGGTGCCGAGCTTCACCGCGGTGGGGTACACGTCATTGGTGGACTGGCTGAGGTTGACGTGGTCGTTGGGGTGAAGCTGCCCGTAGTCGCCCTTAGGGTAGCCCAGGATTTCCAGCGCCCGGTTGGCGATCACCTCGTTGGCGTTCATGTTCGACGACGTTCCGGCGCCGCCCTGGATGACGTCGACGACGAACTGCTCGCTGAGCTTGCCGCTCATGACGTCGGTGCAGGCCTCCTCGATGGCGTCCGCGCGGCGGGCGTCCAGCAGGCCCAGCTCGTGGTTGGCGCGGGCGGCGGCCAGTTTCACGGCGGCGAGTCCCCGGACCAGGTACATGTTCGAGGACAGCGGCTGGCCCGTGATGGGAAAGTTCTCGACGGCGCGCAGGGTGTGGACGCCCCAGTAGGCGTCGGCGGGGACGTCCCGGTCGCCCAGGAGGTCGTGTTCCGAGCGGAAGTCTGCGGTGGCAGGGGTGGTCATGGCGTTCCTTAGCGTGCGTCGGTGCTGGGGGTGATGGAGGAGAGGAAGTCGGTGGCCTGGAGCAGCCCCACGGGGTGGCCGCCGCCGAGGACGGGTGCCGTGGCGAGGCCGGACAGGGTCTCCGCGTCGAGGCCCAGGGCCGTCAGGATCCCGACGGTGACGGGCATCCGGGCGCGGTCGCCGCCGTCGGAGATCTTCACGGCGACGCCGCGGCCGTCCGGCAGGCCAACGAGCTGGACGCCCTCGAAGCCGTCCTTGGCCACCAGCCCGGGAACCAGGCGCATCAGGGCGGTGACGTCCCGGTCCCGGCCCGCCACCATCTCCGGGTGGAGGCGCATCGCGTCGGCCACGGCGGCCTCGGCTGTGTCGCTTTCAGCGGTTCCGGTCCCGGCAGCGATCCGGCCGAAAGCGCGGGCCATGCCGCCGAGAGTCAGGGCGAACAGCGGGGTGCCACAGCCGTCGGTGGAGGTGCGTTCCGGTTCCTCGCCGGTCAGTTCCACCACGGTCCGGGCTACCTGCTGCTGTAGCGGGTGGCCCGGGTCCAGGTAGCCGGCCACCGGCCAGCCGTTGATGACGCAGGTGGCGGCCATCGCGGCGTGCTTGCCGGAGCAGTTCTGGGCCAGCTGGGTGGTGGTGCCGCCGGCGCGGAGCCATTCCTCGCGCTCGCGGACGCCGTAGGGCAGGTCGGTGCTGTTTTCCAGCGCGTCCGGGCCGAGTCCGTGCAGTTCCAGGATGCGCAGGGCGCCGTCGCGGTGCTCGGGGCCGCCGGAGTGGCTGGCCGCGGCGAGGGCCAGGAGGTCGGCCGGGAGTTCGAGGCCGGCGCGGACCATGGCCACCGCCTGGAGCGGCTTCAGGGCCGAGCGGGGGTAGAACGGGGCCTGCGGGTCGCCGGCGGAGAGCACCAGGGAACCGTCGGCCGCGGTGGCCGCCGCCGAGCCGTAGTGGATGCTTTCCACCAGCCCGTCGCGGGTCTGGGCCGCCAGGGCGGCGTGCTGCGGCAGGCCGGCCGGGTCCAGGCGGTCCGGGGCGAGGGCGGGGGAAGGCAAAGTCATGGTGTCCTTTGGATCGGGTGGGCGTGGGTGGTGCCCGGTGGTGGCCGCTTAGGCGGCGCTGGTGGGGTGCAGGATGGAGGCGAGGGCCTCGCCGACGGCGTGCAGGTGCTGGCTCATGGCCAACCGGGCGGTCGCGGCGTCGCCGGCCTCGATGGCGGCGAGGATTTTCCGGTGTTCATCGTTGGAGGCGTGCTGGCGGTCGGCCACCATGTTCAGGGTTTCCGACTGGGAGGCAAGGGCCTCGCGGATCTCCGCGACGACGTTCTCGAAGACCTTGTTCCGGCTGGCCTTGGCGATCAGGGCGTGGAAGTTCGAGTCCAGCCCCACCCATACCTCGGGATCGTCCTCGCCGGCCATCTCGGCGACGATGTCCCGCATGGTTTCCAGCTCTTCGGCGGAGCGCCGTTCCGCGGCCAGGCCGGCGGCGGGGACCTCGATGTGGGGCCGGGCCTCGGTCAGGTCCAGGGCCGAGTACTGGCCGAGGACCAGGTCCGTGGCCACGCGGTCCGCGACCACGAAGGTGCCGCGCCCGGTGCGGGTCACGGTCAGGCCCAGGGCGGTGCAGGAGCGCAGGGCCTCCCGGACCACGGAACGGCTGACGCCGTACTGCTGGGCGAGGGTGGCCTCGGAGCTGAGTTTCGCGCCGACGGGGAGTTTCCTGGATTCGATATCCGAGCGGAGGACGTTGAAGACGGCTTCGGCGGCACTGAGGCGGGCGAGAGGCTGTCCAGCTGTCCGGCTGTCTGACAGGTTCACGCTTCAAATATGGCAGGGGTCACATCGGGCTGTCAATATGCGGGGCCGTATGACGGTGATCTGCGGCGGGATTCCCTAGATCCCCAGGGAGGCCAGGCTTTGCCGGAGGGTTTCGGCGCTGTGGTGCAGCGAGGCGATCTCGCCGTCGTCCATGGGCGTTTCCAACACCGTCCGCACGCCGCCGCGGCCCACGACGCTGGGCAGGGAGAGGGCGACGCCGGTGATGCCGTGCTGGCCGTCCAGCACCGTGGAGACGGGCAGGACCGCGTTCTCGGAGCGGAGCAGGGCCTCGACGATCCGGGCGCCGGAAAGCCCGATCGCGTAGTTCGTGGCGCCCTTCCCGGCGATCACCTTGTAGGCCGCTTGGGTCACCTCGCGTGCGGTGTCGGCGAGGGAAGCGTCGGTGAAGACGCGGGCGCCGTCGACCGTCCACTCCCGGATGGGAACCGGCCCGATTGTGGCGCCGGACCAGACCGGGAACTCGGTGTCCCCGTGTTCGCCCACCATGCTGGCGTGGACGCTGCTGACGGAGACGCCCGCCCGGTGCGCCAGCAGCCACCGCAGCCGGGAGGTGTCCAGCACGGTGCCGGAGGAGAAAATGCGCGACGACGGCAGGCCCGTGATCTTCCGGGCCGCGACCGTGAGCACGTCGCAGGGATTGGTCACCAGGACGTAGACGGCGTCCGGGGCGTGGTCAATGAGCCGGGGCATGAGCCGCTCGAGGATCCGGACGTTGGTTTCGGCGAGGTCCAGCCGGGTCTGGCCCGGCGACTGCTTCGCCCCGGCGGTGATGACCACGACGTCGGCGCCGGCCACCGCGGCGATGTCCCCGCCGCCGTCGACCGTGACGGCCGCGGCCGAAAACTGGGTGCCGTGGGCCAGGTCCAGGACCTCCGCCTCGGCCTTCGCGGCGTTGACGTCGTAAAGCGCGACGTGGCTGGCCGAGCCCCGGATCAGGGCGGCATAGGCCAGCGAGGTGCCGACGCTGCCGGCGCCGACGACGGCGAGTTTGGTGCCGGAGCGCGCTGTGCCGGAGATTGCTGCCGGGGGCGTTGCCATGGGCGGTCAGCCTGCCGGGGTGACGACGGTGCCGGCGGTCTCGCCGCCGTCGATGACGAACTCGGCGCCGGTGACGTAGGAGGACTCGTCGCCGGCCAAATAGACGGCCAGGTCCGCCACCTCCACGGGCTCGCCGATCCGGTGCAGGGCGACGTGCCCGGTGTCGAAGGTCATGCCGTCGGTCATGGGGGTCCGGACGACGCCCGGATGGATCGAGTTGACCCGGGTGCCGTCGCGGCCGAGGTCCAGGGCCGCGGCCTTGGTCAGGCCGCGGACGCCGAACTTGGCGGCGGTGTAGCCGGGAAGGTTCTCGTAGCCGCGGATGCCCGCTATCGAGGAGACGTTGATGATCGAGGAGCGGCCGGAGCGGGCGAGGGCGGGGGCGGCGGCCTTGACGCCGTTGAAGACGCCGGTGAGGTTGACGTCGATGATGCGGGCCCACTGCTCGTGCGGGTATTCGTCGATGCGGCCGAAGTTCACGATGCCGGCATTGTTGACCAGGATGCTGAGGCCGCCGAAAGCGGTGACGGCCTGATTTACGGCGGCGTCCCAGTCTTCGGGGCGGGTCACGTCGAGGTGGATGTACCGAAGGCGCTCGCCGAGTTCGGCTGCCAGCGCGGCGCCGTCGTCGTCAAGGACATCCCCGACGACGGCGCTGGCGCCCTCCTCGAGGAAGCGCCGGGCCATGGCCGCGCCGATGCCGCGGGCGCCACCGCTGATCAGGGCCACCTTGCCGTCCAACCGTCCCATCGCGCACCCGCCCTTCCGGCGCCGTCCGGCCGCCACTGTGGACCGGCCGCGCGGCCGGCCCTCCCAGCATGCCCGCCGGGGGCGGGACGGGGGAGGGCCGTTGTGCCCGGGGGATTAGAGGTGCTGGATGCCCGCCCGCTGCATCGCGTCCTTGTAGACCGCGACGTTCTTGGCGAGCAGTTCCTCTTGCTTGGCCGGTGAGACGGCGAAGGCGCGGCCGCCGAGGGCGGTGGCCTTGTAGATCTTGATGCCGCGGTTCTTCAGCGAGGAGTGGTACGTCTTCTCGAAGAGGGTGAGGAAGGAGTGGGCGTCGGCGCCGTGGGCAATGACGGCGGAGGCGCGCTTGTTGATCTTCATGAACTGGCGGAACGGGCGGAGGCCGTCGGTCTTTTCCTGGACGTTGAGCGCCGTGGGAAGGCCGGGGTCGCGGACCCAGGGGTAGGCGTTCCAGGGCATGACGTAGCGGGGGTCGAGTTCCACGGCCTCGTAGATGGACGTGGCGCGCTGGGCGGCCTCATCGTCGTTGAAGTGGGAGAGGAAGCCCGATTCGCAGCCCTTGCCGGGCGAGATATGGAGGCTGACGATCCGGCATTCGTCCTCGTCATGGACGGGATCGATATAGGGGACCACCGAGCCCGGCTTCTTCTCCCTGAGCTCGTCACAGAGCTGGGTGACGGCGGCGATGTTTGGTTCCTGCAGCAGGGTCTTCTTCTCGTCCCAGTCAATCGTCACGATTTCTCCCTCAGCACTTGGCGTCCAGAATCAGGCGTCTCTGTCCACTCTACGCCGCTAGGCTGGGAGTCATTTCACGGGGCCGGGCAAGAGTCCACGGACCCCTTGGCCCCGGGTTCGACGGCGGCGTACGCTTTAAGTGCCTGCAGGTAACCATCTGATTTTCACGGGCCGTTCAGGGCATTTCGATTCCCGGGCCAGCTCATAGCGAGATCGCGAAGGTACCTGCAGGTTCTGCGTTTAAGGGGTGCTTTCCCCGGGCCGGGGTACCTCACGCGGCTGCCGGTTGCCGGTGTCCGGTCAGGCACCGCGCGCTCGACTCCGCCGGGCACCCGCACCAGGTTCCGCCGCCCACCCGACTTTGGCCGAGCCCGCGAGGCAGCCTGCGCCAGGCTCGTTGCAGCTCAAGCCGGCACCTTTTTCTTCCGCCCGAGCCGTCGTGTCCTCATTCGGTGACGCTCCGCCCTCACCTCCGGTGCTGCCGGAGACCGCAATCCGTAGGCATAGTCCGGTTCTATCTCCGTTGCTTGTTCCGATTGGTCCCACGTTCCACTCCTCGTTGCGCTGCCGGGAAGACGAGGCGCAACTGCGGTGTAGGTGTGACCTGTGGGGGTGGTGAGTTCGAGGGTGTGGCGCGTAACCGGAGGGGGAGTGTCGTCGAGCTTGCCTCTCTGGTTCGCTCCGCGTCCGGCGGCTGGTAGAGCTCTGGTTAATGTCGCGGTCCGGTTCCTTGGTCCAGCTCGGGTGACCGATTCTGTCCTATCGCTGGGCCGGGCGGTCCAGCCGGGGGTTTCTTTGGTGTGGTTGCAGGCTTCGCAGAGTCCGGCGCCGTTGGCCGCTGTGGTTTCTCCGCCGCGGTGCCAGGGGACGATGTGGTCCAAGTGCCGGATGGGTGCGTCGCAGTACGGGGTGCGGCAGGTGTTGTCGCGGGTTTCGATGAACCGGCGCAGTCCGGCGGGGAAGAGCCGGGCCCGGGAGTCCATGCCGAGCAGTTCCCCGGTGGTGGGAGCGGTGTAGAGCCGCCGGATCCAGACGGACAAGTCCTCGGCCCCAGTTGCGCCGCCAGACGATTTCCCGGAGAGATTTTCTGGTCGAGACTTTCCGCCTACTCCGGCGATCTTCCCTCCCGACGCCAGGAGCTTCCTAGCCCACCCGGCCGGGACGATCCCCTAGCCGGCGAGCCGGGCCGGTTCGTTGTCTCCGGCCAGGAGGGTCCGGTCGGTCATAACGAGTTGGACTTCGATGCCGGTGATCCCGCCAGAGGTCCCGGTGACCCGTTCGACCAAAGCATCCGCCATCAGCTGGCCTCGGGAGCGGGTGTCTCCGGTGGCGCGGGCGGTGTCAGCGTGGCGGGTCAAGGCCGCGTAGGTGGCGACTCCGGCGGCGACGGGGAGCAGGGCGGTGAGGTAGCACATGGTGTCGGGCGCCGGGCGGAGACTGACCGTCCGTTCGGTTTCGGCGTGGGCTGCGCGTTGGGTGACGGAGCGTGGGTCGTGCCGGTAGGCGGCGGCTTTGGCGGCGGAGATGATGGTCCGGTCTCCGGCGCCGTCGTAGGTGCCGGTGTCGGCGGCGAGTTCCTCATCCACCGCGGCCCGGTCGGTGGCGTCCAGGCCGGCGGTTTCACGGACCAGCAGCGTGGCACGCCACTCGTTCAGGCGCCCGGATTCGAGGGCGGCCAGGGTGCGCGGCATCTCGGTCACCAGCGCCCGGGCCAGGCCCAGTAACCGTGAGCCTTTGACCGGGGATTCCCGCCGCGCCAACGCGATCTCCGACCCGACGCCGGCGCCGAGCTGGTCCGCGGGCAAGCCCAGGGCGGCTTGTTCCCGTCGCCGGACCAGGTCCAGTGCCACGGCCAACCTGGCCTGCCGGGCCGCGATCGCCGATTTCCGGTCCTCCAGCGCACGGAGCTCATCGATGATCGCCGCCGCGTCTCCAACCGGGATCGCCGCTGCGACTGAATCCTCGAAAAGCTTCCGACTGCCTTCCATGAACTAATTCAATCGGAGGGGTCTGACATTTAAGGCAGAACGCGGAGAGATCCCTAGCGGCGAAGGGAACTACGCGAATGGCGTCGGTGGAGCACTTCCGGTCCGAGGCGCAGGACGGGCGCGCGTATCGCCGTCGTCCGTTCAGGCGCCCGCTGGCCGCGGGGCCCGAAGACCAACCGCCCCAGCGCCTCTCGTCATCTGCACGGAATGGGGGTCCCGGCCGGTGCTCCGGGAGAGCATGCACGGCCCGTGCCCGCCGTCAGTCTCAACCCCGACTGCACCCCAGTCAACCCCCACCGTCCATACTGGAACTTGCCGTATCCAAGCCATCCCCGAGGAATCCATGCCCCTGAACAGAGCGTCATTGAAGCGTGACGGCTTCACCGGATTTCGGCCCCCGGGCGAGCTTGAGATCAACCGCATCCCGCAGAAGCCCGGTATCTTCGCCGTCCTGCTACCCGCGGGCGGCCAGGAGCTAGCCGAGCCGCAGTTCCTCGCCAAGAGCACCGCTGGAGTCTTCAAGAAAAAGAACCCCGGCCTCCCGCAGGAAACACTGAAGGCCGAGTGGGTGGAAGGCGCCGACATCCTCTATCTGGGCAAGGCCGGCCCCGGCAGCAAGGGTAACCGCGGGCTCCGGCGGCAGATCCAGGAATTCGTCGACTTCGGCCGGGGCAGGCCGCCGGGGCACTGGGACGGCCGCCTCATCTGGCAGTTGGCCGCCGCGGACCGGCTCATCATCGCCTGGCGCGAACTCCCGGTCGACGAGTTATCCCCGGCCCTGGCGTCCTACCAGGCGGCCTTCGTCGAAGAGTTTGGCCGGCTGCCGTTCGCAAACCTGGTCCAGGCACCTAGCCGCCGAAGCTGAACCGGCCCGCCACCAGCGTCGCGGCCACCGGCATCGCGGCGAATGCGGCGTCGTCCACGGTGAGCGGATCGCCCTCCAGGACGACGACGTCGGCCGGGTCGCCGGCGCGGATGCGGCAACGCCCGCGGGCGGAGGCCGCCAGTGCCTCCCGCCGCGTCAACGCCTGCTCCGGATGCCACGGCTCCCGCCCGTCGCCACGCGCCCGGGTGGTCGCGGCGGACATCGCCGTCCACGGCTCCAGCGGGGCCACCGGCGCGTCCGAGCCGAGCGCCAGGGTGGCCCCGGCGTCGAGCAGGGACCGCAGCGGGAAGGCCCGGTCCGTCCGCCCCGCCCAGTTGGCATCGGCGGCGTCGCGGTCATCCAGCGCGTGCGCCGGCTGGACACTGGCGGTCAGCCCCAGCTCGCCGAAGCGCGCAAAGTCCTGCCGCCGGACGAACTGGGCGTGTTCGATGCGTCCCTTCACGCCCGCGGCGGCGAAGGCGTTCAGCGCGACCTCGTTGGCGCCATCGCCGATCGCATGGACCGCTGGCACAAACCCGGTGTCGCGGGCCCGCCCCAGCAACCCCAGCAGCTCGGACTCGCTCACCGTCAGCAACCCGCGGCCGCCGTGCGGATAGGGGTCCACGCAGTACGCCGTGCGGGTGTTAAGCGATCCGTCGATCAGCACCTTTAGCGGCCCGACGCTGAGCAGGCCGGCGCCGCCCGGAACCTGCTGGCCGGTGCGCATCCGCTCCGCCACGGCCCGGTCCAGGTCCTGCGGGTACACGCCCGCCTCCACCCGGAACGAGTCGAACCCGTCGGCGATCCGGCGCAGCCAGGGATCCCGATTCCACACCATCTCGAGGTCCACGATCCCCACGATGCCCCGTGCCGCGGCCGCCGCACCCGCGGAGCGGACCAATGCGTCGACGTCGGAATCCGGTAGGCGGCCCAGCTCGCGGGTCAGCGCGAACGCCGGCTCCTCCCGCAGCAGTCCGTCTGGGCCCGGGTTCACCCCGTAGCGCACAGCCGCGGCGGAATTCAGCCAGACGCAGTGCAGGTCGTGGCTGATCAGCGCCACGGGGACACAGCCGGTCGTCCCGTCCAGCAGCTCCAAGCTGGGGGCGTCGGCCCAGACGGCGTCCCGGAAGCCGACGCCGACCAGCGTCCGGCCGCCGGAGGATGCGCCGCCGTCGCGCACGCCGCCACCGCGCACGCCGCCAACGTGAGCCCCGACGACGGCGGCGGCCTCCCGCGCCGACGCGGCCCCAGAGAGGTCCACCCGCCCCAGCGTCAGCGCCCACTGGTTCATGTGCACGTGCTCGTCCCAAAGCCCGGGAATCACGAAGCGGCCGTCGAACTCCACCCGCCGTGTCCCGGGCGGAACCGTTGCGTGGGACCCCGCGGGGGCGATGGCCGCGACCCGCCCGCCGCTCAGGAGGATGTCACACGGCGTCATATCGTCCGGCTGGTGGACGCCGGTGAGAAGAAGGTCCGGCGCACCGCCGTCGGGGGCTGTTTTACGCATAGCAGCAAGGCTAAAGGGGTCCCCGGACGGCGGCAATCCACGTAGCAACAGCCACACAGCGCACACCCGTATCAGCACCCGCCGGCGGCGGCAGTCCAAGGGACCTTTGTCCCCTTGCCCGGGCAGAACGGCACCCTCACTCTGGGTATGAGGCGAATCCAGCACGGCAATTTTGGGGAATTGGGGAAGCGCCTGCGAGGAAATTTCGGTCTCGCTATGACCCTGGGGTAAGGAAATGGCAGTTGCACTTTCCAGCTTGGGCAGGAAAGGCAGGAGATCCGCCATGGTGAATGACCGGCAGCAGGAGGCACGGCAGCGGGGACCGGCGACGCCGGGCTTCGCGGGGAGCGCTGAGGCGCCATGAGCCCCTTGGGACACGCTCATCACAGCAGCCGCGCGAGGTCCTTTTTGGCGCATCCGTCCCACGGGGACCCGCGCATCAAGGTGGTGCTGCACGCTGACCCGGCGTCCGAGACAGTCCGGGTGGACGTGCGCGGCGTCGTGACGACGACGAACATCCGCGCGCTCTATGTCGTCTGCCGGCGGGTGGTCGCCAAGTTCGTGGGCTTCGAAATCGTCGTGGACCTCGGCCATGCCCGGGTAACCGCGGCCGCCTTCGACGAACTCCGCGAACACGCCCGCCAGTCGATCGTCTCCTCGGGGATCGATGCCTCCGTCACGCCCTGCCGCCTGCGGATTGTCGATCCGCCGGTGGTCCTTCGAGTCAAGGAGTCTGCATGAAGGCCCTCGTCTATGGCGGCCCCGGCAAGAAATCCTGGACCGACGTCCCGGATCCGGTGATCACCAACCCGAGCGACGCGATCGTCCGGGTGGATACCACCACCATCTGCGGCACGGACCTGCACATCCTCAAGGGCGACGTGCCCGCCGTGACCGAGGGGCGGATCCTGGGCCACGAGGGCGTCGGCACCATCACCGAGGTGGGATCCTCGGTAACCAGCCTCAAGGTGGGGGACCGGGTGATCATCTCCTGCATCAAGTCCTGCGGGCATTGCGCCAATTGCAAGACCGGCCTGTACTCGCACTGCCTCGGAGAGGAGGGGAAGTCCGGGACGGGCTGGGTCTTCGGGCACCTGATCGACGGTACGCAGGCCGAGTTCGTCCGGGTTCCGTACGCGGAGAACTCGCTGCACCTGCTGCCGGAGGGCGTCAGCGACGAGGAAGCCGTGATGCTCTCCGACATCCTGCCCACGGGCTTCGAGATCGGCGTGCAGTACGGCCGGGTCAAGCCGGGGGACACCGTTGCGGTGATCGGGGCCGGGCCGGTGGGCCTCGCGGCGATCGCCACGGCCGGGCTCTACGGGGCGGCCACCATCATCGCCGTCGACCTGGATGCGAACCGGCTGGAGAAGGCCCGGGAATTCGGGGCCACTGACGCCGTCCTCTCCAGCGACGCCGACTGGAAGGACCAGGTCCTGGCCCGCACCGACGGGCTGGGCGTGGACGTGGCGATCGAGGCGGTGGGTGTCCCGGCGACCTTCGGCATGTGCACGGACATCGTCCGTCCCGGCGGCACGGTGGCCAACGTGGGCGTGCACGGCAAACCCGTGGAACTGCACGTTGAGAACCTCTGGATCCAGAACATCAACATCAGCATGGGCCTGGTGAACGCCAACACGACGCCCATGCTGCTGAAGCTGGTGGCCCGGCACAAGATCCCCGCCGCCAAGTTCGCCACCCACCGGTTCCGCTTCGACCAGTTCCTGGACGCCTACGACACCTTCGCCCGGGCGGCCGACACCAAGGCGCTGAAGGTGGTGATCAGCGGATGAGGGCCCATGTCGTCTACGACTCCGCCTACGGCAACACCAAGTCGGTGGCCGAAGCCGTGGCCGAGGTCTTCCACGCGGACCCCATCCCGGTCACCGACTTCCGGCCCTCCGACCTCCTGGCCGGAGACCTGCTGGTCCTGGGCAGTCCGATCAACGGCTGGCGCCCCACGCCCAAGGTCACCGAGCTGCTCTCCGGCTTGGGCGACGGCGACCTGGCCGGCGTAAAGGCCGCCGCGTTCGACACCCGCGTGAGGATGTTCATCCACGGCGATGCGGCCAAGAAAATGGCCCAGTCATTGAAGGACCATGGGGCGGACATCATCTCCGAACCCATGCCCTTCTACGTCCGCGGCAGTGAGGGCCCGCTGCGGCCCGGAGAGATCGAAAAGGCGACCCGTTGGGGCCAGTCGCTACTGGAGGCGGCGGAAAGGCCATGAAGCCCGGGCGGGTAGTCCTGCTGGTCCTCGGCTCGCTTGCCGCGCTGCTGGGCCTGGGCCTGCTCGCCGGTTCCGCCGCGACCGGCTGGGCCAACTACCAGCAGCGCGACGGCGGCTACTTCACCACCCCCACGGAACGGTTCGCGGCGGACGGCTACGCGCTGACGCTTCCCCGGATCAACATCCTGGACGACGGCGGCATGCGCCCCAACGGGACACTTCCCGGGACGGAGGCGACGCCGGGCAGCATCCTGCTGCGCGGTTCGGCCGCGGATCCGTCCCGGCCGGTGTTCATCGGAATCGCCCGCCAGGCCGACGTCGCGGGCTACCTCGCCGGCGTCCCGCACGCCGAGCTCGCCGACGTCAGGTTCTCGCCCTTCCAGGCCGACTACCGCACCGTCGCCGGAACGAAGGCCCCCGGGCGGCCGGCGGAGCAGACCTTCTGGGCCGCCTCCGTCTCCGGGACGGGCAGCCAGGAGCTGCGCTGGGACATCCGGCCGGGCAACTGGGCCGTCGTCATCATGAACGCCGACGCGGCGAGCCCGGTGGCCGTGGACCTGAGCGGCGGGGTCCGTTCGGAGCTCCTGCTGCCGATCTTCATCGGCCTGCTGATCGCAGGAGTGGTGCTGCTGGGGGTCGGGGTGCTGCTGATTGTTTTGGGCGCGGCGGGGCTGGGGGCCGCAGGGCCGGGCGGCCCCGGTTCCGGCTGGGCCGGTACGGGCGGGGGTCCGCCGCCGCCCGGGTATCCCGTGCCGCCGCCACCCTATGGTTACCCGCCGCCGTCGCGCATATACCCCGCCCGGCTCAGCGGCCACCTGGACCCGCAGCTGTCCCGGTGGCTGTGGCTGGTGAAGTGGTTCCTGGCCATCCCGCACTACGTCGTGCTGTTCTTCCTGTGGTTCGCGCTGGTGGTCACCACGATCATCGCGGGGTTCGCCATCCTGTTCACCGGCCGGTATCCGCGCTCGCTGTTTGCCTTCAACGTGGGCGTGATCCGGTGGAACTGGCGGGTAGCGTTCTATTCCTACTCGGCGCTGGGCACCGACCGGTACCCGCCCTTCACCCTGGCCCGGACCGACTATCCCGCCGACTTCGACGTCGACTACCCGGAGCGGCTCTCCCGCGGCCTGGTGCTGGTGAAGTCCTGGCTGCTGGCGATTCCGCATCTGCTGATCGTGGGGATCCTGACCGGCACCGTGCGCGGCTGGGGCGGCCGGGAGCGCTACTGGGACGGCACCGAATGGGTGCAGGAGAACGCCGGGATCTCCCTGATCGGGCTGCTGGTGCTCATCGCGGGGGTGGTGCTCCTGTTCACCGGCCGATACTGGCCGGGCCTCTTCGACCTGCTGATGGGGCTCAACCGGTGGGTCTACCGGGTCATCGCCTACGTGGCCCTGCTCAGGGACGAGTATCCGCCGTTCCACCTGGACCTCGGCCCCGCCGACCCCGGCGACGCGCAGCCGGCGCCGGCACCCGGCCCGACCTGGCCGACGCCGATCCCGCCCGGACCAGTCCCACCCGCCCCGGTCCCGCCGTCGCCCGGTCCGGTCCCGCCGCCGGCTTCCTGAACCCGTTTGCCCAGGGGGTGGCGTCCACAGCGGGCGCGGCTACACTGGCAACAGTCGGCAACGTTGCTGTATCCAGCGTCCCTGCGGGGGCGGACACGGCAGGTTCCAGGCAGGAGGCGATCATGGCAGTCACCTTCTTTTCGCGCGGCGGTCACGGACGGCACGTCGCCGTTGGTATTGCGGCCTGCCTGGTAGCGGCGGCCCTCGCCAGTTCCTCGCAGCCGGCGGTCACAGCGGCACCCGCGGTGCGTGTGGTGGTAGTCGGCGATTCGCTCAGCACCGGCCACGGCACGTCCCCCGATCACGCTTGGCCGGCCCTGATCCGAACGGATCCCGCCCTGTCCGGGTTCCAGGTGATCAATGCCGCGGAAAACGGCAGCGGCTACGTCCGCCCAGGCGATGCCGACGGCACCTTCGGGAGCCAGGTGGACCAGTTCGTCACACCGGACACCGGCGTCGTGGTGTTCTTTGGTTCAGAGAACGATCTTGGCTACGCCCCCGATGACGTCGGCGAGGCGGCCTCGACGGCGCTGGCCCACGCGGAGGTCGTGGCCCCTTCGGCCAAGCTGATCGTGGTGGGCCCGCCGTCGTACACCACGGACCCCGACCCCGGCCTTCTCGATATCCGGGCCCAGCTCAGGAGCGCCGCGCAGGGTGCCGGCGCCGAGTTTGTGGACCCCATCGCCGAGGGCTGGATCAGCGACGACGTCGAGGACCTGATCGGGCCCGACGGCGACCACCCCACCGTGGCCGGACAGGAATACCTGCTCCAGCACATCGCCGCCGTGATCGAGCACGCCGCGCCGGAACAGAACCCGCAGCCGGGCCGCCCGGCCGAATAGCGCCGCCGCCGATCCCGGGGAATTCCTAGGAAACGCCCGTAAGGTGGGCGCGTGCCACCTCTCGACGTCGTTATTTCCGCTTGGCAGGTCGACTGGACCGCGCTGGTCCTCGCGCTGATCGCCGGCACCCTCTACGGCCTGGGACTTCGGGCCGCGGCGGCAAAGGGAGGCAGCTGGCCGCTCTGGCGCACGATCGCCTTCTATCTCCTGGGCCTCGGCTCATTCCTGCTGCTGACCTGCGGATTCACGGGCGTCTACAGCGCCGGGCTGCGGTGGGCGTTTACGGTCAAGATCACGCTGCTGCTCTTCGTCGTCCCACTCCTGATCGGCCTCGGAAAACCCATCGGACTGGCTCGCGCCGCCTTGTCTGAGCGCGGCGCCGGACGCCTGGACTTCGTGCTGGGCCACCGCCTGGTCCGCTTCGTCAGCAATTCCCTGGTGGCCCCGCTGCTGGGCCTGGCGCTCTTCTCGACGTTCCTGACCCCGGCGTTCTATGTGCTGCGGGCCAACCCGCTGGCGGAGGCCCTGCTGACCGTGGTCATCCCGCTGTTGGGCCTGCTGATGGCGCTGCCCATCATCGAGGAGGCCGACTTCCACCGCTCCAGTGCCTTCATCACGCTGGAGTTCGTCTTCGTCTTCATCGAGTTGCTGGTGGACGCCGTCCCCGGCATCCTGCTCCGGCTGAACGGCCAGGTTCTGGACCTGATGACGGCGCGGCAGGCCGGCCCCGGCTGGTTCCCCGACGCGCTCCGGGACCAGCAACTGGCCGGGGACGCGCTCTGGTTCATCTGCGAGGCCGTGGACCTGCCACTGATCATCCTGATGTTCATGCGGTTCTCCCGCACGGACAAGCGCGAGGCGCGGAGCTTCGACGACCTGACGGACAGCGAACTGGAAGCCCTCAACGCCGAACACCTGCGCCGGGGCCGCTAGGCCTGTACTGCCGCGCGGCTGCCGCGCCGGGCCGCGTCCGCCGGGTTACTGTGCCGGCGGGGCGGGAGGCTGCCCGGAGCCCGGGTACTGCTGGGGCTGCTGCGGTGCCGGGTACTGCTGGGGTTGCTGCGGTGCCGGGTACTGGCCGCCGTGGGTCTCCCAGGACTGCGGACCCACCGGGCCGTGCTGCTGCGGGCCCAGGTGGGCGCCCGGAGGGGTGCCGCCCTGCATCCGGATCAGTTCCGCGGTGTTCTCCGCGGTCCGGATGCCGGCCACCAGGGACTCGAGCCCGATCCGGGCCAGGGCCAGGTAGATGATCACGATCAGCGGGCCGATCACCAACAGCACCAGCACCCCGAGGACGGGGTTCCGGCTGGCGAAGGCCGAGATGACGAAGAAGAGGTACATCACGCCGAGGGCGATCATGATCAGGATGTAGACGATCCTGGCGATCGACGGCGCGACGAACCGGGTGAAGGAAAAATCGAAGAGGTTTTTCATTGGCTCCCCCAAGGAGTGGCCCGCCGCCTGCGTGGCGGGATCGTGTCGGTTGTGCAGAGCCTAACCGAAACACGCTCCCGCCACCGCAAGGCGGCCCGGCGCGCCAGCCCCGGGTCGTGCCGTCCCCGCCGCGCCACCCCCGAAAGGGCTCGTGCAGTCCTGCGTCAGGCCTCGCGCGACGCCGGGGACTTGGTCTGCGCCGGATCGCGCTCGGCCAGCGAACCGATGGCCGCATCGATCTTGTCCATGATGCCCTGGTCCAGCTTCACGCCGGCCGCAGCGACGTTCTTCTCGATCTGTTCGGGGCGGGAAGCGCCCATGATGGCGGAGGCGACGTTCTTGTTCTGCAGCACCCAGGCGATGCTCAGCTGCGCCATGGTCAGCCCGGCCTCGTCGGCGATGGGCTTGAGTTGCTGCACGCCGGTGAGGACCTCGTCGGACATCCAGCGCTCGATCATCCGCGCGCCACCCTTGGAATCGGTGGCGCGGCTGCCCTCCGGCGCGGGCTTGCCCGGGTGGTACTTGCCGCTGAGCACGCCCTGGGCCATGGGGGACCAGACGATCTGGGACAGGCCGAGCTCCTCGGACGTGGGGACGACCTCGGCCTCGATGACCCGCCACAGCATGGAGTACTGCGGCTGGTTGGAGATCAGCTGGAAGCCCAGTTCCTTGGCGAGGGCGTGACCGTCGCGGATCTGCTGCGCGGTCCATTCGCTCACGCCGATGTAGAGCGCCTTGCCCTGCCGGACGATGTCGGCGAAGGCCTGCATGGTCTCTTCCAGCGGGGTCTCGAAGTCGTACCGGTGGGCCTGGTAGAGGTCGACGTAGTCGGTCTGCAGCCGGGACAGGGAGCCGTTGATGGACTCCATGATGTGCTTGCGGGACAGCCCCAGGTCGTTGTGGCCCTTGGGACCTGTGGGGCCGAAGACCTTGGTGAAGATCTCCAGGGATTCGCGCCGCTCGCCCTTGAGCGCCTCGCCGAGGACGGTCTCGGCGGCCGTGTTGGCGTAGACGTCGGCCGTGTCGAAGGTGCTGATTCCGGCGTCGAGCGCCGCCCGCACGCACTGGGTGGCGACGTCGTTTTCCACCTGCGAGCCGTGGGTGAGCCAGTTGCCGAAGGTGATTTCCGAGATCTTGAAGCCGCTGTGGCCGAGGTATCTGAATTCCATGGGTCCCAACGTAGCCCAGATACCCGGGCCCGGTAAGGGCTCAGCTGGCCTTGCGCTCCGGGTGGCCGGCGGCGGGGAGCTCGCGGACGGAGACGGTGACCTCGGGTGCCGCGGCCGCCTCGGCCCGTGCTCGGGCCCGGGCATCGGCGCGTTCGACGGCGGCCGCCCATTCCGGGGAAATCTGTGGTTCCTTGCGGGCCGGCTTCAGTTTCGGGCTGATTTTCGTTGCAGGTTTCTGAAAAGCGGGCGCGCCTGCGCGGCGCCCGAAGAGGGCCATGCCCAGCGTGGCGATGAGCCTGCCGAGGCCGGCGAGCAGGAGGGTGATGACGAAGGCCCCCGCGACGCCGACGAACATGACGACGCCGATCACGAGGGTGCCGGCGTAGGTCAGATTCATGGCGGTGGTCGTCGGGTCTTCCACGTCGCCTCTCCCTTCCAAGCCTGCTGCGGGCCGTTCCCGGCCACCGTTAACCTTACGGAGAATCGGCCGCCGACGCGCCGGGAAACGTCGGCGGACCCAGGATGTGTCCAAGCCGATACTTTCGGTCCCTCGGTGGCGCGGCAGCGGCATATAGTCGGTGTCAGCTCCGGACCACGAGGGATCGGGCGAGGAAAGGGAATCACGTGCAGCAGTCAGGGTTCGAGGGCCGGTGCCCGTGCCTCTCCGGTGAGCAGTACGGGCAGTGCTGCGGCCGGTACCACCGCGGGGAAGCGGAGGCACCGACCGCCGAGCAGCTGATGCGGTCCCGGTACAGCGCGTTCGTGGTCCTGGATCCGGACTACCTGCTCCGCACCTGGCACCCGGAGACCCGGCCGGCGGAGCTGGACCTGGATCCGGAGATCCAGTGGCGGCGGCTGGACATCCTCGCAACCCACCGCGGCGGTCCCCTGGACAGCGAGGGAACGGTCGAGTTCGCGGCCCATTACCGGGTGGGCGGGGAGCGCGGCGTCCAGCGCGAGACCAGCCGGTTCCGCCGGCTGGACCGGCGCTGGTACTACCTCGACGGCGTCGAAGGCCGCTAGCGGTGCCGTTCCCCGAAGGGGGCTGGAGCTAGCGCTCCACGACCGTTTCCACCGGGGTGAAGCCCGCGCGGTCCACCTTGCGGTGGAAGCGCATGCCCGCGAGGCCGCCCAGCATGGCGCCGACCAGGGCCACGACGGCCACCACGACGGCGGCGATCACGCTGGTGGTGGTGAGGTCGCCCTCGTTGACCGGGATGCGCGGGAAGCTGTTCAGGTTGGCCAGGACGTCGAACTTCTGGCCGGCGGTCATGGCCAGGATGGCGACGACGACGGCGGCGATCAGCGCCCAGATCCACACCATGAGCCCCTGCCGCGCGCCGTTGAAACGCGCCATCCGGCCGGCCACGTAGCCGCCGCAGTAGTACGACAGGAACAGGATCACCAGAAGGGTGATGATCCCGGCGAGGCCCACGGTCTGGTTGCCGGAGGCCTGGTTCACGGCATCGTTCACGTTGGTGTTGGTGGCGAGGCCGACGGCGGTGCCGGCGGCGGCCACCAGTGCGGTCAGGATCACGGCCATGCCGGTGGCGGCGAGCCAGCCGAAGAAGGCGGAGCCGACCTTGATGCCGCCGAACTGTTCCTTTTCACGGGCCACGACCGTTTCGCGGGTGGGGACCTCCTCGACGACGGTCTCCCGGTCCAGTCGGTCGGGGCGGTCCAGGCCGTCCTGGCGGGGGTCGCGCGAGCCGTGGATGGGCCGGTTGTCGTGGTGGTCCCGGGCGGCCGTTGCGGCGGCGGCACCCGTTGCGGCGCCGGCGGCGGCGGGCATGGCGCGGGTCTCGGTGGAGTGGCCAGCCCTGTCTTCCGCCCGGAGTTCACGGTTCTCGGCGCGCGTCTCGGCTGCGGCCGCGGCGGGAGTCTCCGCGCGGTGCTCGGCGTGGTGGCCGGCGTGCTCTTCGGCGGGCCGGACGGTCTCGGTCCCGGCGGGGCGGACGGGCTCGGCGGTGTCCTGCCGGGCGTCGTGGATCCGGGCGTCGTGGCCCGGTTCGATGTCCGCCGTGCTCTCGCGGCGGGGGGTGCGGTCTTCGGGGCCTGCTGTGCTGCTCATGATGGCTGCTCGCTTTCATTGGGGAACCCGTGCCGGCTGTTCCGGCCGGGCACGGCAATGCTTCGACCGTCATCAGGTCTTGCCATACCTAACCACGCAAACACACCTAATAGCAAGGTTGCTTATTATTAGGGAACGCGGACGTCGCCGCAGGTCAGTGGTAGCTCCGATGCAGGTTTTCCGCCCTCGACTCGCGTGGGGAGGCGTCGGCGATCCAGGGGCCGGTGCCCTCCGACTGATCCAGCACCCCGGCCTCCAGCCACTCGTAGTCGCCGGCCAGCACCCTCGCCGTCAGGCCGCGGTCGCCGTCGTCGGTGTTCCGCCAGAGCTGGTCGAAGTATTCCTCGACCCGCACCCGGGCCTGCGCGCAGTAGGCGTCGGCCAGTTCGTAGGCGGAGGCCCCGCGCTCCGGCGCGGTGCGCAGCAGCATCTCGGCCCGGGAGCAGCAGGCGGAGATGGCGAACAGCTCGGCGCCGATGTCCACGATCCGGCCTAGGAACGCCTGCTTGTGCTCCAGCCCCGCCTGCCAGCGGCCCATCCCGTAGAAGGTCTGCCGCGCCAGCTTCCGTGAGGCGCGCTCGACGTACCGAAGGTGCCGTGCCAGCCGGCCGAATTCGCCGTAGGACCGCGGGTCCATGCCGTTGCCGGCGAGCAGTTTCGGCAGCCAGCGGGCGTAGAACCCGGAGGCGCCGACGGCGGCCCGGGCCTTGTCCGGCAGGCTGGCGTCCGCGGTGGCCAGCGCGCCCGCGGCGGCCAGGTGCGCGTCCACGGCCTCCCGCGCGATCAGCAGCCGCATGATTTCCGAGGATCCCTCGAAGATCCGGTTGATCCGCATATCCCGCAGCTGTTGCTCGGCCGGCACCGCCCGCTCACCGCGTGCCTGCAGGGAGTCCGCCGTCTCGAAGCCGCGGCCGCCTCGGATCTGCACCAGCTCGTCCGCGATCCGGCAGCTGATCTCCGTAGACCAGAGCTTCGCCAGCGCCGCCTCGATCCGGACGTCTTTCTGCCCGGCGTCGGCCAGCTCGGCGCACAGTTCGAAGACCGCATCCAGGGCGAAGGCGCTCGCCGCGATGAAGGCGATCTTCTTTCCCACCGCCTCGTGCCGGCCCACCGGGCGGCCCCACTGGGTGCGGGCGTTGGACCATTCCCGCGCGATCTTGAGGCTCCAGCGACCCGACGCCACACAGAGGGCCGGGATGCTCAAACGGCCGGTATTCAGCGTGGTCAGGGCGATCTTGAGGCCCTGGCCCTCCCGTCCCAGCCGGTTGGCGGCGGGCACCCGAACCCGGTGGAAGCGGGTGACGCCGTTCTCGATGCCCCGCAGGCCCATGAACGCGTTGCGGTTCTCCACCGTGATGCCGGGAGAGTCCATCTCCACCACGAACGCGCTGATGCCGCCCCGGTGCGCGGTGCCGTCCGGGTCCGTGCGCGGCGGCACCACGGCCATGACCACCACCAGCTCGGCAATCACCCCATTGGTGGTCCACAGCTTCACCCCGTCCAGCAGGTAGGAGGAGCCGTCGTCCGAGGGCACGGCGGTGCTGCCCATCCGCGCGGGGTCGCTGCCGACGTCGGGCTCGGTGAGCAGGAACGCGGTGATCGCGCCGGCCGCGCACCGGGGCAGGTACTCGCGCTTCTGCTCCGCTGTGCCGAAGACCTTGACCGGTTCGGGTACGCCGATCGACTGGTGGGCGGAGAGCAGCGCCCCCAGGCTCGGATGCACCGAGCCCAGCAGGGCCAGCGCGCGGCCGTAGTAGACCAGCGTGAGGCCCAGGCCGCCGTACTCGCGGGGGATCTTCATGCCGAACGCGCCCAGGTCCGCCAAGCCTTTGATGTATTCGTCCGGGATTTTCGCCTCCCGCTCGATCACCCGGCCGGACATGGTGCGGCAGTAGACCGTGAGCCGCTCCATGAACGCCTCGCCGCGTTCGACGTCGTCAGCCGGTGCCAGCGGCCAGGGATGGATCAGGCCCGGGTCGAAGCTGCCAAGGTAGAGGCCCTTCGCGAAGCTGGGCCGGTCCCAGCTGGTGTCCCGGGCGGCCTCGGCGACGGCGCGGGCGGTGTCCGCGGTGGCGCCGGCCCCCAGTTCGTCGGCCGGCGGGGCCTCGACGGCGGGGTGTCCGGTGTCCGGCCCCGGATCAGGGGCGGCTGGGTTGTCGACGGCGGAGCTCACTGGGCATCTCCCCTCACCGGACTGGCCGGCTCAAGCCCTGGATCCGCCGCGGGTGGAGGACCCTTCAGCTGTCCCGCAAGACTACTCGCGGGTAGGTGCCGGTGCTAGGGGACGAGTGCCCGATCAGTTCGCCCGGGAAGTCGCCGGGCAGTTCCACCTGGCCCGCCTGGTGGACCAGGTGCTCCCACGCCGTATTGATGCCGGAGACCATGCCCACCAGGGTCCGGATGACGAGGAACCAGGCCAGCTTGCCGACCCCCAGCAGTGCCAGGGCCACCGTCGCCGCCGTCATGATGAACAGGGCCAGGAGTGCGGCGAAGAGCAGCGTCCCGCCGAACACCAGGGTCCCGGTTTCCACCGTGGTCAGATCAAACAGGCTCGCATCGAACTGCATTCTTCCTCCTGCAACGGCGCTTCGGCTGAATCAGTAGCCCGAGCGTAGGGCGGGGGAGGGGGCCCGTTCCAGAGTCCCGGGGTGCGTCGGCCTCTCTTGATACGGGATCGAGACGCTACCCGGTGGTAGGTCACGAACAGATCGCAGGAGCCCCACCAGAAACATGAGCAACGGGGGTCGCGTATTCGGTGCGGAGCAGCGAGGTCGGCGCCGGCGTTGCCTGCGTTAACCTTGTAGCTGGCAGTTTTGCGTCGCTGCCGTCCCCCGGCAGCGAGAGGAGAGTTGCGTGCCCGGATCCGCCCTGTCCTCCGCGGACGCCATCAGCGCCCGGCTGCGCGAGCTGGAACTGCTGACCAAGGGACCCGCGTGGGCGCTGACCCGCTCCGCCCCCTGGGTGATCGCGGTCCTGCAGGCCTCCTTCACCCGCACCCGGCCGCAGCTGCCGCTGGAACAGTTCCACGCCGACGTCGACGCCTTCCTCGAGCAGCTCCGCCGCCAGGAGCCGGGCCTCGGCGGGTCGGCGAACGGCAAGGCCTTCGGCGACGAATGGACTCGGAAGAACTTCCTCACCCGCCGCAACCAGTCGGGCCAGATTGTCTACGAGGTCACCGAACCGGCGGCCCGCGTGCTGGCGTTCCTGGACAGCCTCTCCAGCGAACGCTCCACCCTCAACGGATCCCGCCTGGGCACGTTGCTGGGCGACGTCGAGAAGCTGGCCAACGAAACCAACCCGGACCAGAGCGCCCGGCTGGAGGCGCTTCAGGAAGAGATCGGCGAGCGGCGTCAGCTGATCGAGGTCATCAGCTCCGGGGAATTCGACGGCCTGCTCGACGACGAGGAAGCCGTCGAGGCCGCGGGCAACATCCTGGACCTCGCGGCGAGCCTGCCCGCCGACTACAAGAAGATGCGTGACCGGATCGAGGAACTGGTGGGCGAACTCCGCAACCAGATCATCGAGGAGTCGCTCAGCAAGGGCGCCACGATGGCCCAGGTCCTGGAGGCGGACAAGCGGCTCCGGCAGAGTCCGGAGGGCAGGACGTTCCGGTCCTTTACCGCCTTCCTGGAGGACCCCCAGCAGCAGCTGCGGTTCCGTTCCGCGATCGGCGAGGTGCTCAGCCGCCAGTTCGCCGACGACCTCAGCCAGGAGGAACGGGAGACGCTGAAGAACCTCGTCGCCGAGCTCCGCAGCCAGCACAGCCAGATCCAGCGGATCTACGGCAAGCTCAGCGAGAGCCTGAACACCTACGTGCAGAGCGACGACTACCGCCAGTCGGTGCGGCTGCGGAAGGTGCTGCGGGAGGCCGAGCAGGCGATCCGCTCGCTGCCGTACGAGCGCGAGCGGCCCGGCCTGGTCCGCGGGCCGGTGCTCTACAACGCGGGCTTCGAGTCGCTGGCCATGATCAAGCTCTTCGACCCGGACGAGTTCGCGGCCCCGCCCAAGCTGGCGGACCCGATCGCCTTCAGCGACTCGGACCGGGCGCGCTCGCCGCGCACCGGCAAGGCCAACCCGGCCGCCATCCGCGGCGCCGTCGCCGGGGCGGCCACCCTCGCCGAAGCCTGGGAGCAGCTCCCCGCCGACGAACGCCACATCAACTCCATCCGGGCGCTGCTCTCCCACGCGCTGCACCAGGGCGCCGGATTCGACCGCGGCGGTTGGCAGCCGCTGGACTTCGAACAAATCGACGGGTCCACCCGCACCGCCTACCTCCCCGTCGTCACGCTTAAAGAGGACTGAAGATGACCGAATCGCCGCAGGACATGCCCGACGCCGGGGCCGAAACGGCCGCAACCCGGGCGCACGCGGACCCGTTCACGGTGACTCCCCGCGACACCTTCGTCGACGGCGCGGCCCTCTTCCCCGGCGACACCGGGGTGCTGCCGATGAAGGTGCGGCAGGCGCTGGTGAAGCTGCTTAAGGGCCCCTACATCGACGGCGGCCGGGACGAGAAACTCTGGACCACGCTGCTGGACAACCAGCTGATCCTGCGCAGCCGGCTCTCCGAGCTGTTCCTGACCCTGCAGCTGGACCACGAGCGCAAGGTCGCCGTCCTGCGTCCGGTGGACCCGGAGGCCATCGGCGGCAGCGCCCGCTCCAGCATCCTGCGCCAGCAGCGGGCCCTCAGCCGGGTCGAGACGATCGTGCTGCTCCGGCTGCGGCTGCTGCTGGACCGGCACGTCACCGCCCAGACGGACCCGACCATCACGCGGGAGGAAATCGCCGACCTCGTGGCCCACTACCAGCCCGCCGGCCAGCAGGACGCCCTGCGCGACGCCGACGTCGTCAACCGCGCCATCGCCAAGCTCCTGGCCCGCCAGTTGCTGTTGGGCACCGGCCTCGACGACGTGTACACCATCTCCAACGCCCTCCCGCTGGCCCTGCCCTTCGAGAACATCGGCGACATCCCGGCGCACATCGAAGCCCTGATCGCCGCCGGCACCGACCCCACCGGCACCGAACCCCTCCTCGAACTCGATGGGGACGCTGCTCCGGATGGTGACGACGCCATAGACGACGGCGATGCCGCCCCGGGAGTGGCATCGGGCCTGTCGGAGCCGGACGGCCTGCTGCTTGCAGCAGAGCCGTCCGGCGAAGGGGCGGGGGCGGCATCGCCGTCGGCGTCACTCAGCTCCACCATGGAAGCGGAGGCCGCCGAATGAGCATTGCAACCATGCTGCCGATGGGCGAGCTGACGAACCCGGGGCAGATGCGCCTGGCCCTGGTGCAGGTGGTCAATTGGGGTACATTCCATGGCGCGCATACGATGCACGTGGACCGCAACGGCACGCTGCTGACGGGCAACTCCGGCGTCGGCAAGTCCACGCTGTTCGACGCGATGCTGCGCGTCTTCGATGCCCGGCCGCGGTCCAATGAGGCTGCGGCGCAGCGGGCCGGCGGGGCCGTGGAGGACAAGCGGACCACGTTCACGTACATGCGCGGCAAGGTGGGGGACAAGGCCGTCGGCGAGGGCTCGGCCAGCGCCTACCAACGCCCCGGCGCCACCTGGTCCGCCGTCGCGCTGACGTTCGACAACGCCGCCGGGACCCGGGTCACCATCTCGGCGCTCTTCGACCTGCCCAAGAACGGCACCGAATCCAGTGTGGGCCGGTTCTACCTGATCGACAACAAGCCGCTGGACCTGGCCAAGGTTGAGGGGATCGCGGAGAAGCGGTTCACCAAGTCCACGCTGGATGCCATCTTCCCGGACGCCCAGATCTTCGACGTGCACAAGGCCTTCGCGGAGCGGTTCCGCCGCCTGCTGGGGATCAACTCGGACCAGGCGCTGCCGCTGCTGCGCGTCATCCAGGCTGGCAAGGGCCTGGGCGGCAGCGTGAACACGTTCTTCCGCGACCAGGTGCTGGACGCCCCGGCCACCCTGGCCGCCGCGGACGACGTCGTCGAGGAGTTCAGCAACCTGATGTCCATCCGGCAGCGGCTCGAGGACGTCCGGCAGCAGCGCGACCAGCTGGCCCCGGTCCCCGGCCTGAACAAGGAGTACGCCCAGTCGCTGCTGGACGCGAACCGGCTGCGGGAGCTGGCCGGCGAGGAATTCGAGGCCTACCGGCAACAGCTCGCCGTCGCCGTGCACGAGAAGACCCTGGCCCGGTTCAAGGACCTGGCCCAGGCGAAGGCCAAGGACCTGGCCGCCGAGCGGACCGTCCGGGACGGGCTGGCCAAGGAACTGCGCCAGCTCGAGGCCGAGTACAACAACCAGGGCGGCAACGCGATCTCCGCGATCGAACAGTCGCTGGAAAACGCCCGGGTGGGCCTGAAACTCCGCGAGGAAGTGGAGGCCTCCGCCCGGAAGGCCCTCAGCGACGCCGGCCTGGAGCTCGACTGGACCGCCGCCGGCTGGGAGCAGGCCCACGAGCACGCCGCCGCGCGCTCGGCCGAACTCAAGGACGACTCCGAGGCGCTGAAGGAACTGCGCTTCGAGGCGTTCGACAGCCACGCGGCGCGCAAGCGTGAACTCGCCGCGGCCCAGCAGGAACTCGTCTCACTCAAGACCCGCAAGTCCCTCCTGCCGCCGTCGAGCATCGAGAACCGCACCGCCATCGCCGCCGCCACCGGGGTCCCGGAGGAGCAAATGCCGTTCGGTGGGGAGCTGATCGACCTCGCGGAGGGCCAGGAACGCTGGCGCCCGGCCGCCGAACGCGCCCTGCGGAGCCTCGCCACGACGCTCCTGGTGCCGGGCGAGCACTTCGCCGCCGTCACCCGCTACCTCAACGACCACACGGTCCGCGGTGCGCTCCGGGCAGTCGACATCTCCAAGCCGCTCGCGGGCGGCGCGCTGGCCGTGGCGGAGGCGTCCGACGGCGACCTGCTGGGCAAGCTGGACATCCTCTCCGCCGGGCCCGAGGGCAGCGCGATTGCCGAGGCCGGGCAGTGGATCCGGGAGCGGATTGCCCTGGACTTCGCCTACCCCTGCGTGGAGAACCCGGACGAGCTCGCCGGCCTGGACAAGGGCCTCAGCCTGGGCGGCGTGGTCAAGCGCAACCGCCACACCGTCGAAAAGGATGACCGGTTCACCGGACGGCAGGACTACGTCCTGGGGTTCGACAACGCCGCCAAGCTGGACCTGGTGGCGGCCCAGGTGGAGGAGCTGGAACGGGAACTGGCGCGGGCCGCGGAGCTTGCCCAGGACCGCGAGGAATCGCACCAGGGCATGACCCGGCAGCTCGAGGCGCTGCGGCGCGTCGCCGAGGACCACCGGCCCTGGGAACAGGTGTCCGCGGCGGTCGCCGCCGAGGAACTGGCCCGGATCGAACAGCGGCTCAAGGACGCCCTCGCCGCCCAGGCGGACCTGGAACCGCTGCGGGCCACGGTGGAGACGGCCCGCCAGCGGCACCAATCCAGCACCGAATCCGCCGCCGTGCTGCAGAGCGAATACAAGGCCCTGGACGCGCAGCTGACCACCGCCGACTCACTGCTGGACGCGGCCCGGCGCCGGCTCGCCGAACAGCCGCCCTCCCCGGAGGCCGCCGCGGCCCTGGCGGAGTACTTCAGCGGCTTCGGCGACGTGCTGGAAATGCACGAACTGGACCTGCTGGCCAACCAGGTGCGGACCCGGTTGCTGGCCGAACTGCACGCCGCAGAGTCCCGCGGCCAGGCCACCGCCGAGCGGCTCACCCGCATCTTTGAGGGCTTCGTCCGGGAGTGGGGCACGGCCATCTCCGCCGACCACGGCACGTCCATCGGCGCCGCGGGCGAGTTCGAGGCCCGCTACCACGCGATCGTCAGCGACGGCCTGCCCGCCCAGGAGGCCGAATTCCGGCAGTTCTTCAACCAGCGCACGCACGAATCCTTCTCCACGCTGCTGCACCTGCTGGACGAGGAACGGCGCTCCATCACCAGCCGGATCCTGCCACTGAACGGCATCCTGTCCCAGGTGAACTTCCACGAGGGCAGTTACCTGGAGCTGGACATCAAGCAGACCCTGCCGGCCACGGCCAAGCAGTTCAAGGACGCCATCCAGAACGCCCTCAAGGTCCGGCACGCCAGGCCCGGAAAGACCGCTGGTGCGCCCACGTCGGCGGACGACGACGTCGAACTCACCACCCGGTACAAGTCGCTGGAAACCCTCGTGAAGCGGCTCGGCTCGCAGAGTCCGGAAGACCGCCGCTGGCGCGCCGAGGTGCTGGACGTCCGCGGGCACCTGTTCATCCAGTGCAAGGAACACCGCGAGGTGGCCGCCCGCGCTGACAAGTCCGGCGCGGTGAAGTCAGGCGCGGCGAAGGGCGCTAAGAAGACCGAGGTCTTCATGCACGCGGACACCGGCTCCATGTCCGGCGGCGAGCGGCAGCGCTTCACCGCGTTCATCATGGCGGCCGCGCTGAGCTACCAGCTGGGCATCGCCGAGCAGGGCTTCACCACCTACGGCACGGTCATGATGGACGAGGCGTTCGTCCTGGCCTCCGAGGAATTCGCCGGCGCCGGCATCAAGGCGCTGCACGAATTCGGGTTCCAGCTGCTGCTGGCCGCCCCGGAGAATGTGATCGACCTGTCCCGGCACCTAGGTTCGGTGACCGAGATCCTCCGGGACAAGCGCACCAACCGTTCCGGCGTGCTGACGGCCCCGGTGATCGCCCCCGACGCCGCCGACGGCGGGGCCTGGCGGTCCGAGGCGAACCCGGTGGACATCATCCTGCGCTGACGCCGGCGCGCCCGGGCAGCTCAAGGAGCCCGGGCGCGCAGGACGCGACGGGGCCGTCAGGCTCCGCGGACGCGGTCCATGAACTGCGCGGTGCGGGCAATCAGGCCCTCGACCTGGCGGGCGACGGCCGCCTCCGGGTCCGGGTTGATGTCGTTGACCGGCGGCGCCACTCGCACGTTGCGACAGCAGCCGAAGTCCGCACAGATCAAGGTGCCCACGGTGTTGCCGTTGCGCCCCGACTGGCCGGCCCGCTTGGCCACCCAGAGCAGCACGTCGTCCTTGGAATGGATGTCGCGGCACAGTTCGCACAGCACCGCGCGGTTTTTCTTGGCACCGCCCTCGGGGGCGCGGAGCATGATGCCGACGGGCCCGTTGGCGCCGGGAAGCATTAGGTAGCCGCGCAGCGGCATCTTCCCGTCGCGCCAGCCGAGGAAGTCGAGGCTATCCCAGTCCAGGCTGTCGAAGTTCCTGGGCAGGGTCAGCTTGGCGGCTTCGGAGCGGCTGGCGTTGATGAAGGAGGAGCGGATGCGGGCAGCGGTGATTTCGTACATGGGAAGGTCTTTCGGGATCGGAGAGCTCCGTCCGGCGCGTTGGACGCGCGGGGGGAGGGGGCAGGCAGCTGCCGGCCTGCGATTCCGGTGGGGAGGCGCGGCGGCGTTAGGCCGCTGCGGATCCGTACATGGTGGAGAAGGCCGGCGACGGCGCGGGCGCGATGCAGGCCGCAACGGCCACCCCGCTGACTGCCGCTGGAGTCATCGCCATGATGTCCGCCCACTTTCCCTCGTCGCATCCGGAGGTGGTTTCTGACCTTCCGGCGCCGGTTTCCGATGCCCGGCCCCGCCATCCTCGCAAACGCGGAACCCGGTGTCCAGTCCGCCCTTCGCGGGCAGGCGAGGTGCCCGAGGCAATTACGTCACTCAAAGCTTGCGTAATCAGCATGAGGATAGGTTAGCCTTACTTAGGTTTGCATCACCTACCTAAGGATCATCGTGACGTCCCCGCTCGCTACGCCTCCCACCCGCTCCGCCGGCCCCCTCCTGAGCCCGCGCTCCTTCTCCCGGCGCGGACTCGCCGCCGCCGCCCTCGCCGTCGTCGCCGGCCTAGGCCTGGCCGGCTGCTCCACCGGCCCCGCCGGCGCGCAGGAGGCTGGGACCGCCCCGACCGCCACCGCCGGGTACCCCGTGACCATCAAGCACGCCTTCGGTGAGACGACGCTGGAGCACCAGCCGCGGCGCGTGGTCACCGTGTCCTGGGTCAACGACGACGTCGCCCTCGCCCTGGGCGTCGTGCCGGTGGGCCTGCCGAAGAATGACTGGGGCGGCAACAGCCGGGCGTCGACGCCGTGGAAGGACGCCGCGCTGGACCGGCTGGGCGCCGGAGCCGGCTCCGCCACCGCCCCCACGCAGTACTCGGAGGCTGACGGCATCAACTTCGCCGAAATCGCCAAGCTCAACCCGGACGTGATCCTCGGCGCCTACTCCGGCCTCAGCGAGGAGGACTACCGCAAGCTCAGCGACATCGCCCCCGTGGTGGCGCAGCCCGGCGTCGCCTACGGAACCGCCTGGCAGGACTCCACCGCCATGATCGGCAAGGCTTTGGGCAAGGAGGCCGAGGCCGCCAGCCTGGTCGCGAAGACCGAGGCCACGGTCAGGGACAAGGCCGCCGCCTACCCCCAGCTGGCCGGCAAGACCTTCATCTACGGCAACCTGGAGCCGGCCAAGAGCGACGGCGTGAACATCTACACCGCCAACGACAACCGTCCCCGGTTCCTCTCCAGCCTGGGAATGACCCTGGCCCCCGTGGTGGCCTCGAACACCAAGGATTCCAAGGAGTTCTTCATCCCCTGGTCCGCCGAAAAAGCCAACGAGCTCGCCTCGGACCTCTTCGTCACCTGGATCCCCGACGCCAAGACCGCGGACTCGATCAAGCAGCACCCCCTGCTCGGCCAGATCCCCGCGATCAGGAAAGGTGCCCTGGTCGCGGACCCGGACAACACCCTGACGCTCTCCATCTCCGCGGCCTCCCCGCTGAGCCTGCCGTGGGCGCTGGACCGCTTCCTTCCCCAGCTCGCGGCCGCGGCGGACGCCGCCGCGGCAAAGTAGGGCGCCCCATGCCTTCGGCCCGGGGGCGGAGCGTCCGCGCCGGCTGGCTGCTCGCCGCCGTCGCCGCGTTGGTCCTGGTGTCCGCGGCCTCGCTGGCGGTGGGGGCCCGGCAGCTCAGCCCGGGCACCGTCGTCGCGGCCCTGACCGGGTTCGACCCGGGCAACGGGGACCATGCCGTGGTGCAGGCCCGGGTGCCGCGCACGGTGCTGGGACTCCTGGCGGGCGGCGCGCTGGGCCTGGCCGGGGCCGCCATGCAGGGGGTGGCCCGCAACCCGCTGGCGGACCCGGGCATCCTGGGCATCAACGCGGGGGCGGCGCTGGCCGTGGTCGCCGGCATCCACCTCGCGGGAGTGACCTCGCTGACCGGGTACCTCTGGCTCGCGTTCGCCGGGGCCGCGGCGGCCGCCGTCGTGGTCTACCTGATCGCCGCGGCGGGCCGGGGCGGCGCCACCCCGGTGAAGCTCGCCCTCGCCGGTGCCGCCCTGAGCGCAGCCTTGTTCTCGCTGATGAACGTGGTCCTGATCTCCAGCCAGGACACCCTGGACCGGTTCCGGTTCTGGCAGGTGGGGGGACTCGCCGGACGGGACTGGTCCGTGGTGCTTGCCGGGCTGCCGTTCCTGGCCGCGGGCGCCGTGATGGTGGTGGGTGCCGGGCGCGCCCTGAATGGCCTGGCCCTGGGGGACGACGTGGCCCGCGGACTTGGCCAGCGGGTCGGGCTCTCCCGCGGGGTCACCGCGTTCGGGGTGGTGCTGCTCTGTGGGACGGCGACGGCGCTGGCCGGCCCGATCGGCTTCGTGGGCCTGGTGGTGCCGCACGCGGTCCGGCTCCTCTCCGGCCCGGATTACCGTTGGATCCTGCCGCTGTCCCTGGTGCTGGGTCCGTGCCTGCTGCTGCTCGCGGACCTGGCCGGCCGCGTGGTCCTGCTTCCGGGTGAGGTGCCCGCCGGGATCATGACCGCCCTGGTGGGCGCCCCCGTCTTCGTCTGGCTGGTCCGCAGGAGCAAGGGGGCCGCGCTGTGAGCGCCCGGCTGCTGCCCCTGCGGCCGTCCCGCCCGGCGGTGCTGCTGGCATTCGCCGCCGGCGGGATGTTCACGGCGGCGGTCCTGCTGGGCAGCTACACCGTCACCGTTCCGGACCTGTGGAGGGTTTTGGCCGCGCACTTCAGCGGTGCCCCCAGGATCCCGACGGTGAGTTTCATGGTGATGGAGCTGAAGCTGCCGCGGGCGGTCACGGGCGCCATGGTCGGCGCCGCCTTCGGCCTCTCGGGGGCGCTGTTCCAGACTTTGCTGCGGAACCCGCTAGCCAGCCCGGACATCATCGGCATCAGCTACGGGGCGAGCGCCGCGGCGGTCACGGCCATCGTGGTCTTCGGGGCCTCCGGCGCCGCCGTGTCCGGGGCCGCGCTCGCGGGCGCCCTCGCCGTCGCCCTCCTGATCTACGCGATCTCCCGCCGCGGTACCGGCGGGAGCGGGGCGGCCGGCGGGCGGCTGATCCTGGCCGGCGTCGGAATCGCCGCGGCGCTGCAGGCGGTGGTCAGTTTCCTCATGACCCGCTCCGACATCCGGACCGCCGCGGATGCCCTGGTCTGGCTCAGCGGCTCGCTGAACTCCGCGGGATGGGAACGGGCGGGGGTTCTGGCCGCGGCCCTGCTGGTGCTGATCCCGGCGGCCGCCGCCCTGGCGCGGCCCCTGCGGATGGTCGAACTCGGCGACGACGCCGCCGCGGGGCTCGGCGTGCGGGTCGGCGCCACCCGGTTGGGCGTCGTGGCGGCTGGCGTCGGCCTCGCGGCCTGCGCGACGGCGGCGGCCGGCCCGGTGGCCTTCGTCGCCTTCCTCGCCGGCCCAATTTCCCGCCGCCTGACCCGCCGGACCAGCCTGCCCGCCGCGGCCCCGACCGGGATGCTGATCGTCCTCTCCGCCGACTTCCTCGCCGCGAACGTCGCCCCGCTGCTCCTGGCCGGAACCGTCCTCCCCGTGGGGGTCGTGACCGGGGCGCTGGGCGCGCCCTTCCTGCTGTGGCTGCTGGCCACCGCCAACCGAAAGGACACCTGAGATGGCAGAACTCGCCGCACAGGATCTCACCCTCGACTACGGAACCACGCCGGTGGTGGCCGGCCTCAGCTGCACGATTCCGCCCGGGAAGGTGACCATGATTGTGGGCGCCAACGCCTGCGGCAAGTCCACCCTGCTCCGCGGCCTGTCCCGGTTGCTTAAGCCCGCGGGCGGCGCGGTCACCCTCGACGGCCAGAACATCCGGTCCCGTCCGGCCCGGGACCTCGCCCGGCAGATGGGTCTGCTCCCGCAGCATCCCTCCGCCCCCGCCGGACTCCTCGTCCGGGACCTCGTCGGCCGTGGCCGCTATCCCCACCGCGGCGCCTTCGGCGGGTGGAGCCGGGACGACGAAGAGGCCGTAGACCGGGCGCTGGCGGCCACGGACACCGCGCACCTTGCCGGACGCGACGTCGACGAACTCTCCGGCGGCCAGCGGCAGCGGGTCTGGATTGCCATGGCCCTGGCACAGGAGACCGGGCTGCTGCTGCTGGACGAACCCACCACCTACCTGGACCTCGCGCATCAGGTGGAGGTGCTGGACCTGCTGACCGACCTGAACCGACGCCACGGCACCACGGTGGTGGTCGTGCTGCACGACCTGAACCTGGCCGCACGGTACGCGGACCACCTCATCGCCCTCAAGGCGGGGCGGATCGTGGCCGAGGGCGTGCCCGCGGCGGTGGTCACAGAGAAGTTGATTCGGGAGGTGTTCGGCCTGGAATGCCGCGTCATGCCGGATCCGGTATCCGGGACGCCCCTGGTGTTGCCACTCGGGCGCCACCACACCGCACCCGCCCCGGCCGGCGGCGACGTGATGGTGGCGATCCCGTGACCGCCCAGCGTACGGCGCGGCACCCGGTCCCCGAAGCGCTCGCCGAGCAGCCGATGTCCCGCGCCTTCGACGTCACCGTCTCCGCCGTGCGGGACCTCAGCCCCAGCTTCCGGCGGATCACCCTCGGCGGCTACGCGCTGCGCGACTTCGGCGTCCACGGCCCCACCCTGGACCTCCGGGTGAAGCTGGTGCTCCCGTCGTGGGCGGCGGACGGAACCGCGATGCCCCTCCCGGCCTTCCGGGTCGAGGAACCCGGCTGGTACCGCCAATGGCTGGCCATGGACCCGGACGTCCGCGGGACCATGCGCACCTACACCGTCCGGCGGGCCCGGCTGGACGCCGTCTACCCCGAGATCGACGTCGACATCGTGCTGCACGCTCACGGGGGCGCCGGAATGGACGGCAGCGGAGCGGACGCCGAAGGCCCGGGTGCCACGTGGGCCCGGCAGACCCGGCCCGGGGACCGCGTCACCCTGATCGGCCCGAACAGCCGCGCCGCACACTGCGTGCTGGAGGATACCTACGCCGGCATCGAGTGGCGGCCCGGCGCCGCCCGGCGGATCCTGCTGGCCGGGGACGAGACTGCGGTCCCGGCAATCTGCGCGATCCTCGAGAGCCTGCCCCCGCACCTGAGCGGCGACGCCGTCCTGGAGGTCCCCGACGCCGGCGACATCCGGCACATCACCACGGAGGCCGACGTCGCCGTCACCTGGCTCCCGCGCCGCACCGCGGCCGCGGGGAAACCTTCCGACGGAGGCCGGCCGCACGGCGAACTGCTCCGGGACGCCGTCCGGGACATCATCTCCCGCCCGGATGGCGCCGGCGCCCTGACGGGGACGGCCGCCCCGGAGACGGAAGCGGTGACGGAAGACGCGGACCTCTTGTGGGAGACCCCGGAAAGTGTCCCGGCCAGCCCGTTCTACGCCTGGATCGCGGGCGAGGCGGGCACCGTTCGGGAGCTGCGGCGCTATCTGGTCCGCGAGGCGGGGATCGACCGGGTCAACGTCGCGTTCATGGGGTACTGGCGGCGGGGCCGGGCGGAGCTCTAGGCAGGGTGAGGGAGAGCGGGCGGCACCATCCCGGTGCCAAGCCGCCGCCCGCAGTTCACCCTCCCGGCACCGGCTGGTTGGCCGGCGGCGCTACCGTGGCGGCATGGCCGTGAACCTCTTGCATCCGGGCCCGGACGGGCGGCGGGTTTACGTCGCCCTCGGCGATTCCTTCACCGAGGGCGTCGGGGACCGCAGCAAGCACCTGCCCAATGGCGTCCGGGGTTGGGCGGACCGGGTGGCCGAGAGGCTGGCGAAGGCGGACCCAGGCTGGGAATACGCCAACCTCGCCATCCGCAGCAAGCGCCTCCGGCAGATCATCGCCGAGCAGCTGGAACCGGCGCTGGCGATGAAGCCCTCCCTTGTGACCCTGTACGCCGGCGGCAACGACCTGCTGGACCTCGGCACCGACATCGAGGACCTGATGGACGACTACGAGGTCCTGGTCGCCCGGCTCACCGCCTCGGAGGCCACCGTGGTGCTCTTCACCGGCTTCGATGTCAAGGTCTCCGTGCTACTCGAACCCTTCAAGCGCCGCAACACCCTCTACAACCGCCGGGTCCGGGAACTGGCCGACTGGTACGGAGCCGTGCTGGTGGACTACTGGGCCTTCGAGGCGTTTCAGGACCCCAGGATGTGGGATAGCGACCGGCTCCACATGTCCAAGGCCGGCCACAAGTACCTCGCCGCGCAGGTCCTGGACCATCTGGGCGTACCGCACAGCATCAGCCCCAAGGAATGGGAACCGCCTGCCCCGCTGGGGTTCCGCGACTGGGAACGGCGGCAGCGGCGCTGGGTGCACGACTGGGTGCTGCCGCTGTTCGGCCGGAAGCTGCGCGGCGTCACCCTGGGGGACCAGCTCACCCCGCGCTGGCCGCAGCCGGTGCGGGTGCCCGAGAAGGGCGGGCTGAAGAAGCTGCTGGCCTGACGCTCCGGCCTAGCCGTCCAGCAGGTTCTCGAAGCCGGGGGCCACCCGGCTGGCGTGGAACTCCTCGACGTCGTAGTCGGCCACGCCGTTGACATAGAACGGGTCCGCGAGCAGCGCCGCGTCCAGGTCCCCGCGCTCGGCATTGGAGAGCAGCAGCCCACCGGTCCGGGGAATCTTCCGCCCGGCCACCATGAAGACGCCCCGGTCGAAGGCGTCCTGCAGCCACTGGACGTGCGCGGGCAGGTGGAAATCGACGATCTCTTCGGGGACCTTGTAGGTGAGCGACACGACGTACATAGCGTCAGCGTACCGCCTGTCCGGGCGACCCGGCAGGGATAGAAAACCATGGAGGGTTGAACCGTCAAGCTTCGCGGCTCCTAGAATGGAGCCATGACCGATCCGCGCTGGCTCAACGCCGAGGAACGCCGTGCCTGGCTGGCACAGCTGAGCATCAACACCCTGCTGCCGGCCGCGCTGGACACCCAGCTGCACTCGGCCGGAAAGCTCTCCCTCTTTGACTACAACGTCCTGGCCATGCTGTCCGAGGCGGAGGGCCGCTACCTGCCGATGAGCGAACTCGCCGCCCGCACCAGCGCCTCGCTGTCCCGGCTCTCGCACGTGGTCACCAAGCTGCAGAACCGGGGATGGGTGGAACGCCAGCCCCACCCGGGGGATGCCCGCGTCACCACGGCGCACCTGACCGACGCCGGGCTGGAAACCTTGGTGGGGCTCGCCCCCGCCCACGTGGAGGCGGTGCGCGAGTTGTTCCTCGACGCCCTGGACCCCGACGACGTCGCCGCCCTCGCCCGGATCGGCGAGAAGGTGGTGGCCCGGCTGGACCCTTGCCACTGGATCCTGCGTGAGAACGGACCCGTCGAGGCCGGGTAGGCCTTCGCGCCTCCTTGGTTGCTTCCGGCAACGGGTGACAGACTGTCTGCATGGATTTCAGCACCCGGTATGTGGCCCTCGGAGACTCCTTTACCGAAGGCGTCGGCGACGACGATCCGTCCCGCCCCAACGGGGTGCGCGGTTGGGCCGACCGGGTCGCCGAGCAGCTCGGCGCCGCGGACCCGGGCTTCGGCTACGCCAACCTGGCCATCCGCGGCCGGAAACTGCGGCAGATCCTGGCCGAACAGGTGGATGCCGCCGTCGCGCTCAACCCCACGCTGGTGACCATCTACGCCGGCGCTAACGACATCCTCCGGCCCACCATCGACATTGACGGGCTGCTCGTGGAGTACAACGAGGCCGTCGCCAAGTTGACCGCCACCGGCGCCACCGTGGTGATGTTCACCGGCTTCGACGCCCGCGGGTCCAAGGTCTTCAGCACCATGCGTGGCCGCACCGCCATCTACAACGAACTGGTCCGCGGCATCGCTGGCGACCACGGGGCACTGCTGGTGGACTACTGGCGCTTCAGCGAATACTACGACTGGGGCATGTGGGCCACGGACCGGATGCACATGTCCCCGGCCGGGCACGCCACCATGGCCCGGCGGGTCCTCGACGTCTTGGCCCATGAGCATTCCATCGACGTGCCGCCCATGGCCCCGGTCCCGGAACTCAGCCGCTCCGAGGCGCTCGCCGCCAACGCGCGCTGGGTCCGGGAATTCGCCGGACCCTGGGTGATGCGGCGGGTCACCGGGAAGTCCTCCGGCGACGGCCTCTCGCCGCGGTATCCTCAGCTGACCCACCTCTAGGCCCTGCGGGGCAGCGGCCGCCGCCCTGACACAAGGATGAGCACCGTCCAAAGGAGCAGCACCGGATGAACAGCACCCCAGTGACCTTCCCGCCCGGCTTCCTTTGGGGCGCCGCCACCGCCGCGTACCAGATTGAGGGCGCGGCCCGGGAGGGCGGGCGCGGCGAATCGATCTGGGACGTCTTCAGCCGGGTGCCCGGCGCCGTGGCTGACGGGCACAACGGCGACGTCGCCTGCGACCACTACCACCGCACGGCGCAGGACATCGCGCTGATGCAGGACCTGAACCTGGCCGCCTACCGGTTCTCGGTCTCCTGGGCCCGCTGCATGCCCGACGGCGTCACCCCCAACCCGGAGGGAATCGCTTTCTACTCGGACCTGGTCGACCGGCTGCTGGCGGCCGGGATCACGCCCTGGATCACGCTCTACCACTGGGACCTGCCCCAGGCGCTGGAGGACAAGGGCGGCTGGGCAGCCCGGGAGACCGCCGAACGCTTCGCGGAGTTCGCGGCCCTCATGCACGGGGCGCTGGGGGACCGGGTCCGGTTCTGGACCACCCTGAACGAACCCTGGGTCTCGGCCTTCCTGGGCTACGCCGCCGGCCTTCACGCCCCCGGCCGCAAGGACCCTGCGGCCGCCCTCGCCGCCGTCCACCACCTGCTGCTGGGCCACGGTTTGGCGGTGCGGGAGCTCCGGAGCCGGGACGCCGCCGCCACCGTGGGCATCACCCTGAACCTGACCGTCGCGGACCCCGCGGACCCGGACCGTGAACTGGACCGCGACGCCGCCCGGCGCGCGGACGGCCAATCCAACCGGCTGTTCCTGGATCCGCTCTTCCGGGGCGAATACCCCGCGGACGTCCTGGCCGACGTCGCGCACCTCGGCATGGCCGACGTCGTCCGGCCCGGAGACCTCGAACTGATCGCCGCGCCGCTGGACGTCCTGGGCGTCAATTACTACCACGGGAGTGCCTTCACGGCGGAGCCCGGTCGGGACCCTGACCCGTCCTCCCCGATGGTGGCCGCCGACGGCGTGCACACCGTGCCCCGCGGACTCCCCCTCACCGGCATGGGCTGGGAAGTCCAGCCCGATGGGCTGCGCCGGTTGCTGGTGCGGCTGCAGCGGGAATACACGGGGCCGGCCGGGATTCCGATCTACATCACCGAGAACGGCGCCGCGTACGACGACGAACCGGACGCGGCGGGCTTCGTCAACGACGAGGACCGGCGGAACTTCTTCGAACTGCACCTCCGCGCGCTGCACGCCGCGATTGCCGAGGGTGTGGACGTGCGCGGCTACTTCGCCTGGTCCCTGCTGGATAACTTCGAGTGGGCCTTCGGCTACCACCAGCGCTTCGGCCTGGTCCGGGTGGAGTATGACACGCAGCGCCGGATCCCCAAGGCCAGCGGGCTTTGGTACGCCCGGGTCGCGGCGTCGAATGCCCTGCCGGGCTGACGGCCGGGAACGCTATGCGCGGAAACCGGGTGTGGCGAGCAGCCCGCCGTCGCGCCTGACCGCGAGGACCTGGATGTCCCAGCCGTCGGTGGCGCGGTTCAGCATCGGGAGCCCTCCCGCCACGATCGCGGTGGCCAGTACGTCGGCGGTCACGATGTCCGCCGCGGCGACCGAGACCTGCAGGAATTCGCTCGGCCCGGTGGACCGCGTCCAGATGTGGTCGCCGCGTTCGGCCGACCCGGAGGTGGCCAGCGCCCGCGCGGTGGTGCTGCCGCCCAGCGGGTATGCGGCCAGCAGGATGCCGCGGTCCTGCGGATCCACGATGCCGGCCTGCCAGGTGGCCGTGGTCCCGACAATCGGCGAGCCGGAGACCAGCACGTCGCCGCCGGCGTTGAGGCACCAGTCCGTCAGCCCCAGCGACGCCAGGGCGGCCCCTGCCTCCTGGACCGCGTAGCCCTTGACCAGCCCGGACAGGTCCGGGGCCCCGTCGGGACGTTCCGGGGTAAAGGCGCTCTCGGTCAGCAGCCGCCAGTTCGCGGCCTCGGCGTAGCGGTCCCGGAAGCCGGCCGAGGTTTCCTTAGGCGTCACCTCCCGGCGGGCCACCCGGCTGGCCTCCGAATCCGGCCGGTAGAGGCTGAACTGCCCGTCGAGCTCCCGGAAGATGCGTTCGACGGCGTCCGCGGCCGAGCCGAGGGCCTCCTCCGTCGCGGCCGGGGGGCCGCCGTCGTCGTTCCCCGCCATCGGGACGGTGAGGCCGATGACGGTGCCCATGCACTGGAATGTCCGGGCCTTCAGTGCCGGGCTTTCCGGCTTAGAGGTGGGCCGCATCGAGGGCCGCCTGCAGCGAGGTCAGGTACGCGGAGCTGGTGACGGTGGCCCCGCTGATGGTCTGGACGTTGGCGGACTGGGCCTGGAGCACCTCGGAGCGCAGCAGGGGAGCGGCGCGGTTGCTGATCTGCACCGAGCGGCGGTCCTCGTCCGTGAGCTGCAGCGCCTTGACGTCCGTGATCTTGCCGCCGCTGACGCTGATCTGCACCTGGACCGAGCCGAACCGGGTCTGCACCGAGTCCCCGGTGAAGGTGCCGCCGGCACTGGAGGAACCGGAGGAGCTGCCGGAGGATCCAGACGCGCCGCTGCCGCTGGTGCCGGTGCCGGAGGACGTGTCCCCGGAAGCTGCGGACCCGGACGACGAGCCGCCGGCGGAACTGCCCAGCCCGGACTTGGCGGACCCTGTGCCGGTGGTCCCGGTCCCGGCGGTTCCCGCCGTCGTGCCGACCGCGCTGGCCGATTCGGCCACGTGGGCGCCGGACTGCCAGCCGGCCAAAAGGATCCCGGCGGAAGCCAGGGTCGCGGAAACTACTGCGCGAATTCTCACCAGTCAAACCTTTCGTAGTGGAGTTGTTCTTCCCGCACGCCGGCCTGGCGTGCGTCGTCGAGGACGTTCCGGGCCCAGGCATCCGGGCCGCAGACGTAGATGTCGGAGCCGGCCAGGTCGGGAGCGTAGCTGGCCAGCCGGTAGCCGGCGCGGGACTCGCTCTCGGGCAGCCAGGTGCTCACGCCCCGGGGCCGTCGGCCGGTCAGGTGGAACAGGGTGGCCCCGCGCCGCTGGCAGAGGTCCAGGATCTCGTCGCCGAGGTACAGGCCGGACTGATTGTGACCGCGAAGGATCACCGTGGCTTCCCCCGGCGCGAAGGGCGTGTTCTCGAGCAGCGCCCGGATGGGGGTAATGCCGATCCCGGCGCCGATGAGGACCACCTTTCGCCGGCTGCGGGAGGCCGAGCTGAACAGCCCGTACGGTCCCTCCACCGCTACCCGGGTGCCCGGCCGCAGCCGGGCCAGGGCGGCGGAACCGCGGCCCAGGTTCCGGACCGTGATCCTGAGCCGGCCGCCGCCGTCGGCCCCGAACGTCACGGGCTCGGCGGAGAGGCTGAAGGGGTGAGGGTGCCACCACTGGCCGGGGGCAAGGAACCGCCAGATAAAGAAACGGCCGCCGCTGCCGGCCAGCTCGTCAAGGTGCCGGCCAGTCATTTCGATGCTGACCACGCCGTGGCCGGCGGAGACGACGCGGCTGACCGTCAGCTGGTGCCGGACGGTGGCAACGATCGGCTCCAGGACCCGGTAGTGCGCCAACGCGGCGCCGGTCCCGATGCAGACGGCCAGCCAGTACCAGCGCTGCCAGGTGCCCTCGGCGAAGAGCCCGCCGACGCTGAACTGGTGCGGAATGGCGGTCAGGACCGCGGCGTAGGTCAGCAGGTGTACCGCGTACCAGAACTCGTAGGGGAAGCGGCGGCGCACGGCCACCAGGGAGGTCACGACGACGGCGATGAACAGCAGGATGGAGATGTACGCCAGCCACATGTCCGGCACCTGTACCCAGAGGGACACTGCCTCGCTGACGGGGTCCAGGCCGTCCGCCATCCCGTAGCCGACCGCCAGCAGGACGCCGTGGGCCAGGAGCAGGTACAGGGCGGGTTTCCCCAGCTTGCGGTGGAATTCGAGGGCCCGGTCGTGGCCGACGGCCCCGTCGATGATGGGCAGCCGCGCCGCGAGCAGCAGCATCAGCAGCACCAGGTCCATGCCGGCGAGTCCGGCCACGATGCCCAGGGCCGTGAAGGTTCCGCCCGGGGTGGAGAAGCCGGATGCGCCGCCGTCGGCGAGCCACAGGGCAATGGCGGCTGCGACGGAGGACCAGGCGATGACCGTGAGCAGGTCGCCCCTGAACATCCGCCGGCGGTGCTGCGCCGCGAACGGGTTGCCGCCGGCCCCGGCCCGCCGGGCGAGGGGCTGCTGAGCAGTCTGGGTCGATGTGTTCATGGATCCAGAATCTGCCCGTTCCCTTTCGTTTTGCTGTGAAAGAACTGCGCCCCGCTTAAGTCTTCGCTGCAGGCCGGGCGGACCGCCTTATACACCCTCGGACCCCCGGATTGGTCTTTAATTCCGCGAGATCGTAGACTTGGTAGGCGCTAGGTGGCGCGGAGCGTGGGCAATTGCTCCGGTTGACGGGAAAGTCTGCAGTGCAGACGGCCCCGAAGGCCGGTAGTTAGGGGCTCAAGTTGCGCGCGTTCCTGTATTCGCCCGGCATCCCGGTACCGCAGTGAAGGCTCTCGAGTTCTCCCTGACGGTTGTCCCGGACTCCTTCATCAGTTCCCCGCAGCACGGTTTCGGCCGTCGTCGTGAGGGGCCCGTTCGAGGGGAGCTGGCGGCGGACGCTGCCTATCGCACGGTAACGCGGAACTCCGCCTGCCGTTTCATTTATTTTCATGAGGAGAGTCGTCATGGCAGCACACTGCCAGGTGACCGGAGCCGAGCCGGGCTTTGGACACAGCATTTCGCACTCGCACCGCCGCAACAAGCGCCGGTTCGACCCGAACATCCAGAAGAAGCGCTACTGGGTTCCGTCCCTGCGCCGTAATGTCACCCTGCAGGTCTCTGCACGTGGCATCAAGACCATCGACGTACGCGGCATCGACGTTGTCGTCGCCGACATCCTGGCACGAGGAGTGAAGCTCTAGTGGCAAAGGACAAGGACGTACGTCCGATCATCAAGCTCAAGTCGACCGCGGGCACGGGTTACACCTACGTGACGCGCAAGAACCGTCGTAACGACCCGGACCGCATGGTCCTGCGGAAGTACGATCCCAAGATCCGCAAGCACGTCGAATTCCGAGAGGAGCGCTAAGCACATGGCTAAGAAGTCAATGATCGCTAAGAACGAACAGCGTAAAGTCATCGTCGAGCGCTATGCTGCAAAGCGCCTCGAACTGAAGAAGGCCCTGGTCGACCCCAACTCGACCGACGAAGCCCGCGAAGCTGCACGCCTCGGCCTGCAGAAGCTGCCGCGCAACGCTTCCCCGGTCCGCCTCCGCAACCGCGACATCATCGATGGCCGCCCGCGTGGCACCTTCCAGAAGTTCGGCATCTCCCGTGTTCGCTTCCGCGACATGGCTCACCGCGGTGAGCTCCCGGGCATCACGAAGTCTTCCTGGTAATTCAGCACTCCTGAAGCCAGTGGCTTGAGAGGGGCCGGCAACCGTCATGGTTGCCGGCCCCTTGTGCTTTAAGCCGCCGGGGCTGGCTGCCGTGGGGCTGCTGGCGCCGGGTCCGCGGGGTGGTGACCGAGCGCACACGGACCCGTTTTGGGTACGACGGCGGTTGATTGGGCCCCGAAGAAGCGCTGGGTCCCGGGTTTCCGGGGTTTTCGGGGCGGGGGAGGGTCTTGGGGGTGCGATTTGTGCGCTCCGGTGTTCGTGTGTAAAGTTATTCGAGTCGCCGCCGCTGAAGCGGAAAGATAGCGACCGACCCCCTTGTTGAACGGCCTGAAAAATGGTGCGGAATTGTGTTCCGGTTTTTCGGGTGGGGACCCTTTCCATTGCGTGGGATTCGGCGGTTATGCCGGTTTGCATTGCGGTTGGTGATCGGGTAAGTTTGAAAAGTTGCTCCGGAGCGAGTCATGACCCTGAAGGGGTTGTGGTGGTGCCGGGTGTGTCTGTTGTTTGAGAACTCAATAGTGTGCCAAGTTTGTTGATACCGATTGTTTTATTGATTGGTTGAAATTGCCGAATCGTGCCGCCCCTGTGGTGTGGTTTGGTGTTTTAGCTGGTTTCAAATTTTGTGCAGCATGTGGTCGCCGTTTTCCCGGTGGCGCGTGTTGTGTCTGTTTGTTTTCAACGGAGAGTTTGATCCTGGCTCAGGATGAACGCTGGCGGCGTGCTTAACACATGCAAGTCGAACGATGATCCCCAGCTTGCTGGGGGGATTAGTGGCGAACGGGTGAGTAACACGTGAGTAACCTGCCCTTAACTCTGGGATAAGCCTGGGAAACTGGGTCTAATACCGGATATGACTCCTCATCGCATGGTGGGGGGTGGAAAGCT
>NZ_JAUHHD010000003.1 GCF_030410515.1 Arthrobacter sp. YD4
GCAGTCCAATAAATCGCACCGTTCTCAAACCCCTGCGAAACACCTCCCCGCAACCCGGTCTTCAAACCCGAAACCGACTTACCAAGCCCGGGAGAAACAGCCGCCACATCAGCAATCGCCTTGCTTGCTCCGTAAGGAATTCCCGCATTAGCGAAAGCGACTAAATCTGTGTAGCTGCCGTTCCATACGTTTGAGTCACCGGTAAGCGGACCTGTACTGCTGTACTGCCAGATGCTGTAGTTGGCCCAACTGCCGGACGGCAGAGGCCCCGCATTGTTCGTGAAGGCGCCCGGGTAGGAGGCAACCCACAGCGGGTAGTCGCCGAAGCCGCCGGGGTTTCCAAGGCATTGGTTCCACCAGGATGTGTTGGTGTAGATAACGGGCAATCTCCCCGTCAGCGAGGACATGGTGCTGCCGAAATCTCTGACCCATGAAGAGAGTTGACTGGGTGACATGCCATAACAGGTGTCACCAAAGTAGAACCCGTTGATGGTTTTGTTCTCGTAGGGATTGAACTCAATATCGAGAACAGGCGGAAGGGTGTAGCTATCGGCGCTCCATCCCCCTCCATTCTGAACGAAGTAGCGGGCCTGGTCGGCACCGGAAGACCAGTTCGGAATGGCGAAATGGTAAGCGCCTCGGATCATGCCTACATTGCGCGCACCTTGATACTGCGATCCAAAAAGACTGTTGGTGAAGTAATTTCCTTCGCTCGCTTTGACATAAGCAAAGCGAGCACCCATGTTCCATTGCTGCTGCCAGTTCACGCTGGTCTGATAGCCGCTGACGTCCAGACCCTGCACGCCAAACGTTGGGCTCCAAGTACCCTCAGTGCTCAGCGACTGGGTGGTGAGGGATTTGGCGCCGGTGGGGGTTGAAGCGACTCGCTTGGAACCCTGACCCATTTCTGCACCAACGGGGCCGACCGCCGCTGCCATTGCAGCCCGGCCAGAAGCCGAGGAAGGATCCAACACGACCGACGGAGTCGGAGAGGGAGAAACCGCTGGCGACGATGTCGCTGTTGCGGAGGGAGATGCCGAGGCAGCGACGGTCGACGTCGGCGCCACCGTGGACCCAGGGGTTGGCGAAGGAGCGGGGGCCGCCGTCGTCGTGACCGACGGGCTGGGGGTGGGTTCTACCGCAAATGCCGGTGCGGCCTGACAGGCCGTTGCCATGAGGGCAGCAGCTAGCAGCCCGGCTCCAACCCGGCCGAGAAAGTAATAGGTTGGGGGAAGTGGGGACTGCTGCATGTGCCGCTCCGGTACAACGACACGTTCGAGCCGTGTCATGGTGATCTCCGCCCCTGGGCCAAGCGACCGAGCGCTAACCGGGGACGAGAATGTCTGACTTATCGCGCTCACCCTATCCCGGCAAAACAGCGCCACCAGAGTTTCTCCTGATACCTGTGTGAAAATTGTTATAAATCTGCGGGGATTTTTCCACAACCGGGAGAAAATTGGTTGTTCTTATGACCGCCCCACCCTAGGTTTAACCCCAGTTGCACTGCCCCAGGGGAAGGGGCAGCGGTCATGTTGGGGGCACCGTGGAAGCTGTGCGCATCGTCGAGGACGAGGTCCGGGAACTGATCCGGCGTCGCGGGCTTGACCCGCTGCGGCAGACCGTCGAAGTAAGACGCTTGGTCGACGAC
This sequence comes from Arthrobacter sp. YD4, assembly GCF_030410515.1. Taxonomy (GTDB): domain Bacteria; phylum Actinomycetota; class Actinomycetes; order Actinomycetales; family Micrococcaceae; genus Arthrobacter. The sequence continues at coordinate 1,649 of NZ_JAUHHD010000003.1, forward strand.
GCTGTCCTTGACTATGACGAGCGGGCCCTCCTGGCCCCGTTGCCTCCCATCGGTCCCTTGGACACGGCACGTCGCTTTGTCTTCGACGCCGTCGCCGGGTTCGGGCCGTTGCAGCCCCTTCTGGATGACCCGGCGATCGAGGAAATCTGGCTGAATGCCCCGAACGAGATTTTCGTAGCCCGCAATGGCGAGTCGGAGCTGACGTCCGCGGCCCTGACCGAGCAACAGGTCCACGATCTGGTCGAGCGCATGCTCAAAAGCTCCGGTCGCCGTCTCGACCTCTCTTCGCCCTTCGTTGACGCCTCCCTTCCGGACGGTTCCAGGCTGCACGTCGTCATCCCGGACGTGACACGGCGCCACTGGGCCATCAACATTCGCAAGTTCGTCGTGAAGGCCAGCAGGCTGGAGCACCTCGTGGAGCTGGGCACCCTCACGCCGCAAGCAGCGCGTTTCCTTGGAGCGGCCGTCGCCAGCGGGCTGAACATCCTCGTCTCTGGAGCCACGCAGGCAGGCAAGACAACAATGCTGAACTGTCTCGCGGCCAGCATCGGCACCCGGGAGCGCGTGGTCACCGTAGAGGAGATCTTCGAATTGAAGTTCCTTCTCCGCGACGTCGTCGGGCTCCAGTGCCGGCAACCAAACCTCGAAGGCGAAGGCGAAATCCCGCTCCGCCGCCTTGTAAAGGAGGCGCTCCGGATGCGCCCTGACCGCTTGGTGGTTGGCGAGGTCCGCGAGGCTGAGAGCCTGGACATGCTCATCGCCTTGAATTCTGGCCTTCCCGGGATGTGCACCGTCCACGCAAACTCCGCCCACGACGCGGTGACGAAGATCTGCACCCTGCCGCTGCTGGCCGGCGAAAACATCTCCAGCGACTTCGTCGTCCCCACCGTCGCGTCCTGCATCGACCTCGTCGTCCACTGCAGCCGGCACGCGAACGGCCGCCGGCAAGTTACGGAGATCCTCGCTCTGGGCCGGAGGGTCGAGAACGGGGTCATCGAGTCCTCAATGGTGTTCGAGCTCGACGGCGGCCAGCTGGCCGCCCGGGCGAACTCGATGCCGGCGGCCGAGAAATTCGCTCGCGCCGGATACGACGTCGCTGCACTGCTGGAGTCACACTGATGGCGCCGCTGCTTGGGCTGCTCGGGGGAGTGGGGCTGCTGCTTATCTGGTGGTCGGCCTGGGAGCAGCCACCCCGGGCGCCACGGCCTCCGAAAGTGAACCGCCTTGATGACCTGCTGCGCACCGCGGGCATCGAAAAGGTCAGCAGGGTCGGACTCCTGGCGACATGCCTCGGCGTCGGAGGTTTCGTGTCCTTGCTCTTCTTCGCCGGCACCCGGTCGTGGCCCATCTCCTGTTGCTTCGGGCTGTTCGGAGGATGGCTGCCGTTGGGCGCCGTCAGGTGGCGGGCACGAAAACGGACGGCCGTGCTCCGGGAGCTGTGGCCCGACGTCGTGGACCACCTGCGATCGGCGATCCGCGCTGGGCTGTCGCTCCCCGAGGCCCTGATCCAGCTCGGCGACAAGGGGCCATCGGAGCTGCGCCCGCTGTTCCGGGACTTCGGCGCCGACTACCGGTCCGGTGGCCGCTTCGACCCCGCACTGAACCGGCTCAAGGAACGGCTCGCCGACCCCGTCGCCGACCGCATCGTGGAAGCCCTGCGCCTCACCCGCGAAGTGGGCGGCTCAGATCTGGGACGGTTACTCGGCACCCTCGCGGACTTCCTGCGCGAGAACGCCCGCACCCGTAGCGAACTGGAGGCGCGCCAGTCCTGGACCGTCAACGCAGCCAGACTCGCCGTCGCGGCACCCTGGATTGTGCTCGTCCTGCTCGCCAGCCGGCCCGAAGCGGTCGCCGCCTACAACACGGCCGTCGGCGCCGCCGTGCTGGTCGGAGGCCTTGTGGTCTCGCTCATCTGTTACACACTCATGCTCCGGATTGGCGCCCTGCCGCAGGACGAACGGGTGCTCCGATGAGCGCGCTGCTGGCCTCCGCGGCGGCCTGTGGTGCCGTGCTGGGAGCCGCGCTGTGGCTGGTGCTTGCACGCCTGCCGTTCATGAGGCCGGTCAGCTTCACAGAACGGATCGCCCCGCAACTGCGGTCTTACAGCGTGCAATCCCGGCTGCTGCACGAGGCACCCCGGAACCTCACTCCCTTCGGGCCCTTGGAGCGCATCATACGGCCCGTCCTCGGCGACTGGATGCGGGCTCTGGGCCGGCTCAACCCTGGCACGACGGCGCTGAACCGCAGGTTGGTTCGTGCCGGGAGTGAGAAGACCGCCGTCGAATTTCGCGCGGAACAGCTGCTGTGGGCCGCCGGAGGATTCCTGGGTGCGGTGGCCATAGTCCTGATGAGTGGTCTGTCCGTGCGGCTCAACCCGCTCTTCGCTGTCCTGATCGTCGTCGCCGCGGGTCTGGCCGGCTTCATGCTCCGGGACTATGCACTCGGTGCCCGCATCAAGAAACGGGAGGCCCGCATGATGGCGGAGTTCCCAAGCGTCGCCGAGCTGATGGCCCTGGCCGTGAGCGCCGGAGAGAGCGCCACCGGGGCGCTGGACCGCGTCTGCCGCCGCACCCAGGGGGAACTGGCCATGGAGTTCGGCCTGGTGCTCGCCTCTACCAGGGCCGGCCAGCCGCTGGTGGAAGCCCTGCAGGACTTTTCCGCCCGGACCAACCTGGCCCCGCTGGTGCGCTTCGTCGACGGACTCATCGTCGCGGTGGAACGGGGCACGCCGCTGGCGGAAATCCTCCGGGCGCAGGCCCAGGACGTTCGGGACGCCGCAAAGCGCGACCTCATGGAATCTGCAGGCAAAAAGGAGATCGGGATGATGGTCCCACTCGTCTTCGGCGTGTTGCCCCTGACGGTCGTCTTCGCCGTTTTCCCGGGCCTGGCTGCCATCACCCTAGGCCTCTGACGGGCGAGCCCGCCCACGAATCGAATGAACATCAAAAGCGTCAGCAGCACAAGAAAAAAGGGGAATCACATGGCTACTCCAACATATCCGGCCCGCGTCATGAACAGGCTGCTTTTCGCGCTCCTCTGGTGCGCGGGTGCGGCGCCTGGGGAGCGTCACAAGGGCAAAATGGCTGGAGACGACCCGCGGGAAAGGGGTGACGTCCCCGGCTGGGTGATGATCACGCTGATGTCTGCCGTCCTGGTCGCCGCCCTCCTCGCGATCGCCGGGCCGGCACTCGAGGGTCTCTTCAACCAGGCGATGCAGAAGGTCGGGCAATAGGCGGTGATGCGCGTACCGGCAGGTGATCTGGCGCGGGCGCCCGACGGCGAGGGCGGACGCGCCGACGGCGGCAGGGTCACGGCCCGACGGAGCATACTTCCTCGCTGCGCCCTCGGTCACTGCACGGGCCAGCCACCCCGGACCCACCACCCCGAGCGGGGTGCCGCCGTGGTCGACTTCGTGATGGTCGGCGCTCTTGCAACGGTGTTCTTCCTGGCTATCGTCCAGCTCGCGCTCGTTCTGCACGTCCGGAACACCCTGATTGACGCCGCTGCCTCCGGGGCGCGATACGGCACGCTCGCCGACCGGGGCGCTGGTGACGCTAGGGAGCGCACGACGCAGCTGATCGGCGCCGCATTGAGCGCTGACTTCGCCCGCGATGTCAGCACGGGTGAGGCCAGCTACGGTGGAATCCGCACCCTTGAGGTGACCGTCCGTGCCCCGCTGCCAGTCATCGGCCTGATCGGTCCGACCGGCGTGCTGGAGGTGAAGGGCCATGCCGCCTTCCAGCCCTGAACCCCCGGGAGTCCCGGACCCTGTGCCCCCGGGTGTCCCTGACCTCGGCCGCCCGGACGTCCCGGACCCCGACACCGCGGGGACCAACCCGGAACAGGGGAGCGCCGTCGTCGAGTTCACCTTTCTTGCGCTGCTCCTCATGGTCCCGGTGGTGTACTTCATCATCACGTTGGGCCAATTGCAGGGCGGGTCGTTCGCCGTGGCCGGGGCCGCGGACCAGGCGGCCAAGGTCTTCGTTGCCCAGGCCGACGCCGGCGCGGGGCGCGCCGCCGCGGAACAGGCCGTCCAACTCGCGCTTGCCGACTACGGGCAGCCCGCGGGCAATGCCACCCTGGAAACCGCGTGCAGTTCCCCAGACTGCACCGCCGCCGGATCAGCCGTGACGGTTACGGTCCGGCTCACCGTCCCACTTCCGTTCGTGCCGTTCGGCGAGGCCCTGCGGCTCGACGCCGGACACCTGAGCGCCACCTCCACCCAGATCGTCGGGCGGTTCCGCTGATGGCACCGCGGACAGGAAGCAGAAGGCAGACAACCCGACAGCCGGAGGACGCCGGAGAGTCCGGCCAGCTGATGGTCCTGATTATTGGCTATGTCCTGATCGCCCTGCTGATCGTCACCGTGGTCGCCGCGGCCTCCAGCGTGTACCTCGAACACAAGAAGCTGCTCTCCCTCGCCGACGGCGCGTCGATCGCCGCGGCGGACAGCTTCACCCTGGGCCAGATCGACGGCAGCTCCGGCACACCCACCGCCATCCTCAGCGCTCCCCGCGTCCGCGGCACCACCCTCGACTACCTCACCCGCGACGGCGCCTACGCCCGCTTCAGCGACCTGGCCGTCGCGCCGGCGACCGGCAGCCCCGACGGGGCCACCGCCGTCGTGGTCCTCAGCGCCGCGGTGCACCCGCCGATCGTGAATTTCCTGGTCCCCGACGGCATCAGGATCGAGGCGACGTCGACGGCGCGGTCCCGGCTGACGCGCTGACTCGCAACCGGGGTAGGCTTGAAAAACCATGGCAAACATTGATTTTCCCGCTGAAATCCGCGCGCTGCGCGCCACCTACGCCTCGATCGAGAACGTCTCCAATGTCGAGGCGCTCAAGGAGGACATCGCCGAACTGAGCGAGCGCGCCGGCGAGCCGAATCTCTGGGACGATCCCTCCGCCGCACAGGTCATCACCTCGAAGCTCTCGCACAAGCAGTCCGAACTCGAGCGCCTTAACAAGCTTGCGGCCCGCATCGATGACCTCGAGGTGCTCGTGGAGCTCGGCCAGGACGAGGGCGACGAGGATTCCATGGGGGAGGCCGCCGCGGAGCTCGAATCCGTCCGAAAGGCGCTCGCCGACCTCGAGGTGGTCACCCTCCTCTCCGGCGAGTTCGACGAACGCGAAGCCGTGGTGACCATCCGGGCCGGCGCCGGCGGCGTGGACGCCGCGGACTTCGCCGAGATGCTGCTGCGGATGTACCTGCGCTGGGCCGAACGCCACGGCTACCCGACCACCATCATGGACACCTCCTACGCCGAGGAGGCCGGCCTGAAGTCGGCCACCTTCGAGGTCAAGGCGCCCTACGCCTTCGGCACGCTCAGCGTCGAGGCGGGCACCCACCGCCTGGTCCGGATCAGCCCCTTCGACAACCAGGGCCGCCGCCAGACCTCCTTCGCCGCCGTCGAGGTCATCCCGCTGATCGAATCCACCGACTCGATCGAGATCCCGGACAACGAGATCCGCGTGGACGTCTTCCGCTCCTCTGGCCCCGGCGGACAGTCGGTCAACACCACCGACTCCGCGGTACGCCTGACCCACATCCCCACCGGCACCGTCGTCTCGATGCAGAACGAGAAGTCCCAGCTGCAGAACCGCGCCGCCGCCATGCGCGTCCTCCAGTCCCGCCTGCTGCTGCTGAAGAAGGAGCAGGAGGACGCCGAAAAGAAGGCCTTCGCCGGCGACGTCAAGGCTTCCTGGGGCGACCAGATGCGCTCCTACGTCCTCAACCCGTACCAGATGGTCAAGGACCTGCGCACCGAACACGAGGTGGGCAACACCTCGGCCGTGTTCGACGGCGAGATCGACGACTTCATCGACGCCGGCATCCGCTGGCGCACCGACAACCGCAACGCGGAGAAGTAAACCCCCGGGAAGCGACGCCGCCCAACCGGACCAGCGCCCGCCACCCGTCCCGCGCCCTCCGCCCGTCCCGCGCCGGCAGACCAGGCAGCCCAATTTCCCGCGACACGCCACCACCCTCCGGCCGGCGCGCCGGGGCCGGTGCGTATAGTCGGAGGGCCGGTGCCCTATTTCCCCCAAAAGAAAGCCCGCGCCCCGGCGGCAGAACTGGTCTGAAAGATGCCCGGCTCCTGCTGGGTACATAGGGTCATGATCCGCTTCGAAAATGTCACCAAGGTCTACGACCAGAAGGCGCGGCCGGCGCTGGATTCGATCAACCTTGAGATCGACCGGGGAGAGTTCGCCTTCCTCGTGGGGGCCTCCGGCTCCGGCAAGTCCACCTTCCTGCGCCTGGTCCTCAAGGAGGACCGGGCCTCCTCCGGCGCGGTCTACGTCGCCGGCCAGAACGTGGCCCGGATTTCCAGCTGGCGGGTGCCGCGGCTTCGCCGGGGGATCGGCGTCGTCTTCCAGGACTTCCGCCTGCTGCCGCAAAAAACCGTCTTCGCCAACGTCGCCTTTGCCATGCAGGTGATCGGCCGCAGCCGCAGCGTCATCCGCGAAACCGTGCCCGAGGTCCTCAAAACCGTTGGCCTCGAGGGCAAGGAAAACCGCCTCCCGCATGAGCTTTCCGGCGGCGAGCAGCAGCGCGTGGCAATCGCCCGCGCCGTCGTGAACCGCCCCGGCATCCTGCTGGCCGACGAACCCACCGGCAACCTGGACCCCACCACCTCCATGGGCATCATGGGCGTGCTGGACAAGATCAACCAAAACGGCACCACCGTGGTGATGGCCACCCACGACGACGACATCGTCAACGAGATGCGCAAGCGCGTCGTCGAACTCCGCAACGGCAAGGTCATCCGTGATGAGGCCCGTGCCCTTTACACCTCGATGATCCCCACGGTGGGCCAGGCCCGCCGGGCCCGCGACGCCGGCGGCCGGGACGAGGGCGGGACACCGGACGGCGGCACGGCCGGCAACATCACGGCCAAGGCCGACGACGCCGGGGAGGTCCAGCTGTGAGGCTCGCCTTCATTCTCGGGGAAATCGGCAGCGGCCTGCGCCGCAACCTCTCCATGGTGGTCTCGGTCATCCTGGTCACCTTCGTCTCGCTGACCTTCGTCGGCGCGGCCGGCATGCTCCAGCTGCAGATCAACCAGATGAAGGGCTACTGGTACGACAAGGTCCAGGTGGCGATCTTCCTCTGCAGCGACGGCTCGACGGCGCCCGGCTGCGCCTCCGGTCCGGCCACGCAGGAGCAGCAGGACAACCTGCGCAAACTCCTGCAGTCCCCGTCCGTGGCCCAGTACGTCAACGACTTCCAGTACGAATCCAAGGACGACGCGTACAAGCACTTCAAGGAGCAGTTCTCCAATTCGCCGATCGTCGACTCGGTCACCCCGGACCAACTCCCGGCCTCCTTCCGGATCAACCTCAAGGACCCGGAGAAGTATCAGGTCATCAGCGAGAACTTCTCCTCTCAGGCCGGCGTGGAATCCGTCATCGACCAGCGCCAGCTGCTCGAACGGCTCTTCTCGGCCATGAACGCCGCCTCGCTCGTGGCCGTCAGCATCGCCGGCGTCATGATCATCTGTGCCATCCTGCTGATCGCCACCACCATCCGGCTCTCGGCCTTCAGCCGCCGCCGGGAAACGGGCATCATGCGGCTGGTCGGCGCCTCCAAGACCGTCATTCAGTTGCCCTTTATCCTTGAGGGCGTTATTGCCGCTGTGATCGGTGCGGCCCTGGCCTCCGGCACGCTCTGGGCCGTGGCGAACTTCTTCCTCAACGGTTTCCTGTCCAAGCAGTACCCGGATACCGCCTTCATTTCCCCGGGCCAGACGCTGATCCTTGCCCCCGCCCTGATCGGGCTGGGCATCGTGCTCGCCGGAATATCATCGCTCCTGACCCTCCGCCGGTACCTTAGGGTCTAGCCGTGCGCAACGTAGAGGAACTGCCCATGACACCGAAGGCACGACGCACCGCAGCGGCCCGCAAGGCCCTCCGCCACAGCCGCCTAATCAGCACCGCCGTCGTTCTGGCCCTCGCCGCCAGCCTCGGCGCGCCCGCGCCGCTGGCGGTGGCGGACAACCTCGAGGACCAGCAGGCCGCCCTGCGGGACCAGGCCGCCCGGGTCCAGGACTCCCTCGAATTCGTTGACGCGAAGATCTCCCAGGCCGCGGCCGACCTGGTGGTGTACCAGGGCCAGCTGCCCGGGGCCCAGCAATCCCTCCTGGAGGCCCAGGGCCGGGTGGCCGGGGCGGTCAAGGAGGTCGATGCCCTCGCCGCGCGCGCGGACCTGGCCCAGCAGAACAAGGCCAAGATCACCCAGCAGCTCCAGAATGACCAGCAGAAGATCACCGAGACCAAGAAGCTGATCGGCCAGATCGCCACCCAGGCGTACAAGTCCGGCGGCGTCCCCTCCAACCTCTCGCTCTTCTTCGGCTCGAACCAGGGCGGCAGCCTCACGGACACCATCGACCTGGCCGACCAGGCCCTGCGCAGCCAGAACTCGGCGATGGACAAGCTCACCCAGCAGAACGCCACCAACGTGAACTCACAGGCGCGCCTGCAGGCGGTGGAAGCCGAGATCAAGGACCTCAAGTCCAAGGCCGACGCCGCGCTGGAGCGGGAGAAGGCGGCCCGGGACGAGGCCGAGGCCAAGAAGGCCCAGGTGGACAAGCTCATCGCCGACACCACCCGGATCAACGCCGAACTCCAGGCCGCCAAGCCGGGCATCCAAAACCAGCTCGCTCAGGTCAAGGCCCAGCAGGACGCCGTGGCCGCCGAAATCGCCGAGCGGGACCGCAAGCTCCGCGAGGCGTGGCTGGCGGAGCAGCGCAGGATCGCCGAGGCCGCCGCGGCGGCAGCGGCCGCAGCAGCCAAGGCCCAGGGCCAGGCGCCGCCGCCCCAGGCACCCTACGTTCCGCCCGCACCGGGTCCCATCTCGGCGTTCGGGCTCCGGCACCCCTTCGCGGCCAACATCCCGATCACCTCCGGCTTCGGCTGGCGGGCGACGCCCCCGGGCACCATCGACTTCTACGGCCAGGGCGGCTACATGCACACCGGCATCGATTTCGGTGCCACCTGCGGCACCCCGGTCTACGCCGCGGCCGCGGGCACCGTGTTCTCCGCCGGCTGGGGCAACGACGGCGGCGGCAACCGGGTGAAAATCTCCCACGGCGTCATCCAGGGCAACTCACTGACCACCGTCTACTACCACAACACCTCCGTGGTGGTCTCCGTCGGCCAGCAGGTCAGCCAGGGACAGCTCATCGCCTACTCCGGCACCACCGGCAACTCCACCGGCTGCCACGCCCACTTCGAGACCTGGGTCAACGGCCAGGCGGTCGACCCCATGGGCCTGCTCTAAACTGGAGTGAATTGCACCATCGATTGAGGAGTTAGCACCGTGCCCAAAGAAAGTGGCCGGAAGGCAGTGGCCACCAACCGCAAGGCCCGGCACGACTACCACATCCTGGATACCTACGAGGCGGGCATCGCGCTCATGGGTACCGAGGTCAAGTCCCTGCGCGAGGGCCACGCGTCCATGGTGGACGGGTTCTGCACCTTCTACAACGGCGAGCTCTGGATGGAGGGTATCCACATCCCCGAGTACCACCAGGGGAGCTGGACCAACCACGCCGCCCGCCGCCGTCGGAAGCTGCTCCTGCACCGCGAGGAACTGACCAAGATCGAGCACAAGGTCCGCGAGTCCGGCTTCACCATCGTTCCCCTGCAGCTCTACTTCGTGGACGGACGCGCCAAAGTGGAGATCGGCGTCGCGCGCGGCAAGAAGGAATACGACAAGCGCCAGACCCTGCGCGAACAGCAGGACAAGCGCGAGGCCCTGCGCGTCATGCGGGAACGCAACCGCCGCTAAGGCCGGGACGGCCACGCGGCCGCGGGAATGATTCCGACGGCGGCTGCGTTATCATTGAGTGTCCGGGAGGGATCCACAAGGTCCCGAACGGCGGGTTATGGACGTTTGATAACTAAACATGGGGATGATCGGTTTCGACGATGTTAGTCGCGACAGGTGAAGCGGGCCGAGGATGCAGAATTATCTCGTAAACGCTGTCTGCAAACCAATAAGTGCCGAATCAAAACGCACTGACTTCGCTCTCGCTGCCTAAGCAGTAAGACAGTCCGTCAGCCCGAGGTTGCTATTGCCCCGGATCCTGGCGTCATTTAGATAGCCACTGCTGTTTACCCCCGTCATCGGGGTAAACGGGACTCTTAGATGACTGGGCCCGGATCAGCCACCTGTTTGCAGGATGGCTGGGGCCGAGAAAATCCGACGCAAACTGCGCCCGGAGAAGCCCTGACAACACGACATCGGACGGGGGTTCAATTCCCCCCATCTCCACCAACCCAGCGAAACGGCCGGAAGCTTCTGCTTCCGGCCGTTTCGTCGTTAACGCCGCTTGATGTGGGACACCTGGTCCGTGTGCTCATCGACGATGTGCTTGGCTTTTTTCTCGGCCCGTTTTTCCTTGATGGTCTTGACCGGTTTCTTGCTCTGGTGCCGGTGCGGCGACTTATCAGGCATGGCGCACTCCCTCAAAAGAAACGGGCCCGGGATGAACCCGTTCGTTTCAGGCTACGCCCCGGGTACGGCCACGTCCACGACGCCGACAAACCGGGTTCCGACGCCCTCGTACTCGCTCCGTACGTGGTTGGGAGCCAGCTCCGGCAGCTCGAAGGGGGAGTGCCGTTCGCAGCACACCCAGCTGAACTCGGGCCACCACTTCTTCGGCCGCGCGGCCTCCGAGTAGCCGCACACGGCGCAGGTGAGCTGGGCCCACACCGGCCGCTTGCCGGTCCGGTTGGCCTTGGACTGGCGAAGCCACGCCGGAGGGCTGTCCAGCAGTTCGGCGAGTTCGGCGTCGGAGAGCCGGGCGGGGATGCCGTGGCGGCTGGCCATTTCCAGCGGAATATCGAGGACCTGGGCTGCTTCGCGACGGGTAATCATCCGTCAATTTTACGCGACGGCGGGAGAAGCGGCGCCGGCGGGCCACTGCCGACGGCGCTGCAGGACTGCCGCGGGTACCCGGCGGGGCGCCCGGTGCTAGGCTCAGGGCACCGGATCAGGAAGGCACGAACCATGCCCGGCACCCCCGCCGCACCCATGACAAGCCTGCAGAAGCGCGTGCTCTACGTGGCGATCGTGGCCTCCTTCATCGCGTTCCTCGACGGCTCCGTGGTGAACCTGGCGCTGCCGGCCATCAGCCGCGAACTCGGCGGCGGCCTGGTGGTCCAGCAATGGGTGGTGGACGCGTACCTGCTGACCCTCGGCGCTTTGATCCTGGTGGCGGGATCCCTGTCCGACCAATTCGGCCGCGTCCGGGTGCTGGAGTGGGGGCTGGCGGGGTTCACCGCCACGTCCATCCTGTGCGGGGTGGCGTGGAACGGCGAGTCGCTGATCATCTTCCGCGGCCTCCAGGGTGTGGCCGGTGCGCTGCTGGTGCCCAGTTCACTGGCGCTGATCGTCACCGTCTTCAGCGGCCCGGCCCAGTCCGCCGCGATCGGCAAATGGTCCGCGTGGACCTCCGGCGCGATCGTCGCCGCCCCGCTGCTGGGCGGGATCTCCGTGGATGTCTTCACCTGGCGGGTGATCTTCTTCCTGAACATCGTTCCCGCCGCCGCCGTCTGGCCGGCGCTGCGCCGGCTGCGGGCCCAGGACCTGGAGCGGCCTCCCGGCAGCAGCATAGACGTCGCCGGCACGGTGCTCGCCGTCGTCGGCTTGGGTGGGATCGTCTATGCGTTCATCGAACGCGGCAGCCAGGGCTGGGGCTCGCCCCAGGTGTGGCTGCCGCTGGCCGTGGGCATCGCCGGACTCGCCGCATTCCTGGTGCACGAGGGCCGGACCCGCGCGCCGATGATGCCGCTGCGGCTCTACACGGTGCGGAACTTCGGCTGGGGCAACGCCGCCACCCTGGTGATCTACGGGGCACTGAACCTGGGCTTCTTCGTCCTGGGCCTCTACCTCCAGCAGGTGGCCGGGCTCGGAGCCACCGCCGCCGGCCTGGCCCTGTTGCCCTCCACCCTGATCCTGTTGCTGCTCTCCTCCCGGATGGGGGCTCTCTCCGGACGGTTCGGCCCCCGCTGGTTCATGACCGCCGGGCCGCTGCTCTGCGCGGCCGGCTTCCTGCTGCTGCTCGGCATCGGCCTGCCCTTGGACTATGCGTGGCAGGTACTTCCCGGTGTCGTGGTCTTCGGGATCGGGCTCGCCGTCACCGTGGCGCCGCTGACCTCGGCCATCCTCGGCGCGGTTCCGCCGGAGGAGGCCGGGATCGGCTCGGCCGTGAACAACGCCGTCGCCCGCATCGCCGGGCTGGTGACGATCGCCTTCGCCGGGCTGATCACCGGGCCGGTGATCACCACCGCGGGACTGCACGCGACGTCGCTGGTCACCGCCGCGCTGTTCGTCGCCGGCGCGCTGGCCTCCGCCGTCGGGATCCGGAATCCGCCACAGTCCGCCGAGGCGCCCGCGGACGCGTCCGCCGGGCCTGCAGCAGACGGCGGGGCGGGCGACGGCGGGGGAGCCCTAGGGGCTAGCGGAGACTAGCAGCGGGTGAGCTGCCGGGTTCTTCCTCGTCGGCCGACTCCGGGTGCACCCAGAGAGCGTCGGCGACCCCGTCGGCAAGGTCGAGCTCCCGGGAGCCGTCAGGTCCGGCGATCCGAACCGTCAGGGGTCCACCGAATGGCTTCCTTCCCAGCACCGCGACGGCGGCGTCCAACTCGATGCGTTCGGTCGCCAGGTAGCGCAGCAGGTACGGGTCCTCGTCGCTGATCCGCGTGATGCGGCCGCCCTGGCCGGCTGGCAATTCGCTCATCCGCACCGCCGGGGGCATCAGGACTGAGCCGTCCGCCGCGGGGATGGGATCGCCGTGCGGGTCGCGGACCGGGTGGCCCAGCTTGGCCGCCATCCGGTCGATGAAGGTGTCCGAGACCGCGTGCTCCAGGGTCTCCGCCTCGTCGTGGACCTCGTCCCAGCGGTAGCCGAGCTCCTGGACCAGGAACGTCTCGATCAGCCGGTGCCGCCGGACCATGGACAGGGCCAGCCGCTCACCGTCCGCGGTCAGGGTGACGGCTCCGTAGGGCTTGTGGTCCACCAGGCCCTGCTCCTTGAGCTTGCGGACCATCTCCGAGACCGAGGAGTTCGCGACGCCGAGGCGCTGGGCCAGCTGCGTGGAGGTGATCGGCTTGTCCTGCCACTCCGTGAAGGTGTAGATGACCTTGACGTAGTCCTCGATCGAGGAAGAAGGCGGGCTGGTTTTCACAGCCCCTAGCCTACCGTCCGGCCACACCGGTGAACGTGAACCACAGCAGCGCCAGGTTCAGGGCCACCACCAGCAGCACGCTGACCACCGACGCGATCCGCAGCGGCAACCGGTCGACGAAGCCGCCCATCAGCGGGGTACTGCTCGTCAGCACGACCAGCGGGACCAGCACGAAGGGGATGCCGAAGCTCAGCACCACCTGGCTGAGCACCAGCGCCCAGGTCGGGTCGAAGCCGACGGCCAGCAGCACGACGGCGGGCACCAGGGTCAGGAGCCGGCGCAGCATCAGCGGGATCCTGATCTTCAGCAACCCCTCCATGATGGTTCCCCCGGCGTAGCAGCCCACTGACGTGGAGGCCAGCCCGGAGGCGAGCAGCCCGACGGCGAAGACCACGCCCACCACGGGTCCCAGGCTGGCGCTGATGGCGGCGTGGGCGCCCTCGATGCTGTCCGTGCCCTCCACCCCGCCCAGGGTCGACGCTGCCAGCAGCAGCAAGCCGATGTTGACGATGCCGGCTACGGCCAGCGCCGCGATGACGTCCCAGCGGGTGGCGCGAACCAGCCGCTCCACCGCGTGCTGCGGAACGTGCCGGTGCCGGTCGGGGCGGTGCCGGTCGCGCGAGAGCGCCGAATGGACGTAGATGGCGTGCGGCATGACGGTGGCGCCCAGCATGCTCGCGGCCAGCAGCACGGTGTCCGGTCCGCGGAACCCGGGGACCAAGCCGGAGAGGACCCCTGACGCGTCCGGCGGGCTGATGAACAGCCCGGCCAGGAAGCCCACCGTGATGATGGCGAGCAGGCCCATGATCACCAGTTCGAAGGGCCGCTGCCGGTTCCGGCTTTGCATGGCCAGCAGCGCCATAGAGATGCCGCCGACGACGACGGCGCCCAGTGGGAGGGGGAGTCCGAAGAGCAGGTAGAGGGCCACAGCACCGCCGACCACTTCGGCCAGGTCCGTGGCAGCCGCGACGATTTCGGCCTGGACCCAGAAGGCGCGCCGCCAGCCGGGACGCAGGCGTTCCCCGAGCAGTTCCGGCAGGCTGCGGCCGGTGACGATGCCCAGCTTGGCGGACTGGTACTGAACCAGGACGGCGACGACGTTGGCCACCACCAGCACCCAGACCAGCAGGTAGCCGAACTGGGCGCCCGCGGTAAGGTTGGCCGCCACATTCCCGGGATCCACATAGGCGATCGCGGCGACGAAGGCCGGCCCCAGCAGCCCCAGCAGGGCCCGGCGGGGCCCCTTCCTGCCACGGACCGGGCTCCGGCCGCCGGCGGCGGGATCCTGTTCGGCGAGGTGCAACATTGCAGGCTCCTGCGGCTGGTGGGTCAAATGAGTTCCGTATGCCTGAACAAAAAAGTTAGGCATACCGAAATCATAGGCTCAGACCTTCACCGCGCGCCAGCTTTGGGTGAGGTAGGGCAGGGCCAGCGTCTCGCCGGGACCGTGACCCAGGTGCTCGTAGAGGTACCACTGGAGGTTGGCCAGCACCTTGGCCCGGGTGGCCTCTCCGGCCCGCAGGAAGTAGCTGCGGGACTTTGCCAGCTCCAGGATCTCCTCCGGCGTCACCGGGTCCTCCCACCGGGTCAGGTGGCTCTCCAGCCCGCCGAACTCGGGCCCGACCGGTGGACGGAACGAGGGTTTGTGGACGTCCCCGGCGTGCATGATCCGGGAGAGGCGGTGCACCCACGGCACGGAGGTGTCCAGCTGGTTCCAGATTAGCCCGAGCACCCCGTGCGGCCGCAGGAGACGGGCGGCCTCGGTGCTGGCCTGCAGCGGCTCGCACCAGTGCCAGGCCTGCGCCACCGTCACCAGGTCGAACGCAGACGCCGGGAGGCCGGTGTGCTCGGCGGTCCCCACCGTGGCCGGGACACCAGGGAGGGCGGCGCGCAGCTGGTCCAGCATGTCCGCCGACGGGTCGACGGCGGCCGTGGCCAAGCCGCGGGCCACGAGAAGGGCGGTGAACTTACCGGTCCCCGCCCCGACGTCGGCCGCGTCCCGGGCTCCGGCGGGGATGAGCCAGTCGGCGGAGTCGGCGGGATAGCCGGGCCGCACCCGGTCATAGTGTTCCCCGCCGTCCTGGAAGCTCGCTCCGAGCTCCTTCCGCCGGGTCTGATGCAGTTTGGGGCCGCCGCCTGCCACGTGAACTCTCCTTCGGCAGCTCGGGAAGATACCCGTCGAATCTACCGTAAACGGGCTATTCGGGGCCGTCGAGGGTGCAGGGGGCCGCCCCGGCGGTGCCGGGGGTGTTGGGCGCCCAGTGCGGGTAGCTGCGGGTGTCGTTCGCCGGTACCCAGCGCCCGGCATCCACCACGTAGTCCCAGCCCAGGCCGTCCCGCCGCAGCGTCCGCAGCGCGGCCAGCAGCCGCTCGGCGTCCTCGAGCCGGGAGCCCAGGCCGAAGCTGGCCCGCAGCGACCCGGCGGGCAGGCCCAGCCGCTTGAGCAGCGGATGCGCGCAGAACCTGCCGTCCCGCACACCGATCCCGTGCTCTGCGGACAGGTACGCGGCGACGAGACCGGCGTCGTACCCCGCGACCGAGAAGTTCACGACGCCGATGGTGCCGTGGCCCTCCCCGCGGTCGGTCTCCGCGAAGATGTGGTGCACGCTCACGCCGTCGATCTCCCGCAGGCCGTCGGCAAGGAAGGACCGGATGGCATCCTCGTGGCCGTGCCAGGATGCTTCGTCCAGGGCCGCGACCGCCTGGGTGGCGCGGGCCAGGGCGGCCGCGCCGAGGACGTTGGGGGAGCCGCCCTCGTGCCGGGCAGGTCCGGTGGTCCAGCTGACGGCGTCCAGCCGGGCGTCGCGGACGGCGCCGCCGCCGGCCAGATGCGGCGTCCCGGCGTCGAGCCAGTCCGGCCGCCCCACCAGGACACCCGCGCCGAAGGGCGCGTAGAGCTTGTGCCCCGAGAAGGCGACGTAGTCGATGCCGTCGGCCGCGACGTCGATGCGGCGGTGCGGGGCCAGCTGCGCTGCGTCGACGACGATCCGCGCCCCGTGCTCGTGCGCCAGCGCAGCCAGCTCCCGGACGGGCAGGATCTCGCCGGTGACATTCGACGCGCCCGTGACCGCGAGGAGGCTGATGCCGCCGGTTGCCAGCTCGGCCCGGAGCCGCGCCAGCGTCCCGGCGAGGGTCGGCGCGGCGACGACGCTGCGGTGCGGAACCCCCTGCCACGGCAGCAGGTTCGCGTGGTGTTCGATGTCCAGGTACAGGACCTCGCCCAGGTGCCGGCCGCCGGCGGTGGGCAGGCACCCGGCCAGGAGGTTCAGCGAATCGGTGGTGTTCCGGGTGAAGATGACCGCGTCGTCGGGCCGGCCGCCGACGAAGTCCCGCACAATGGTCCGCGCGTTCTCGTAGACCGAGGTGCTCAGCTGGGAGGCGTAGCCGGCGCCGCGGTGGACGCTGGCGTAGTAGGGCAGGATCTCGTTGAGGTACGCGGAGACCACAGACAGGGCAGGGGCCGAGGCGCCGTAGTCCAGATTGGCGTAGCGGACCTGGCCGCCCTGGATCAGCGGCGCCTGGATCTCGGCGCCGGTCACGGCGGCCAGCGGGGCGCGCGCGGCGGATACAGCCGTGGAGATGGATGCTGGGGACGAAAAAATGGCAGTCGACATGGGACCTCGCTTGAGAAAGGACCCCGCGTGCAGGGGATCCGCGCTTGCCGGGTCCGCTCCGGACCGGCCAGGTCGTCACCCGGGGCACCCCGCCGCGAAAGGAGGGTTGCCGGCCAGCAAACCGGGGTTTAGCGCTGGCACTCGTGACCTGGTTCGAGCCTAGGACACATGTGCCGCGCCCCGGAAAGGGGCGCGGCAATGTGAAGCGCTGTGTTACGCGGAACCGGCCCTTAGAGAAGGCGCCGCTCTAGAGCAGGTCGTCGAGGTTCGGGTTGAGCCGCTTGAGGACCTCGGAGTGCAGGATCGAGTTCGTGGCCAGGGCGTTGCCGCCAAACGGGCCGTCCTCACCCTCGAGGGAGGTGAACCGGCCGCCGGCCTCGGTGACGATCGGGACCAGGGCGGCCATGTCGTAGAGGTTCAGCTCCGGCTCGCAGGCGATGTCGACCGCGCCCTCGGCCACCAGGCAGTAGGACCAGAAGTCGCCGTAGGCGCGGGTGCGCCAGACTTCCTCGGTCAGGCCCAGGAATTCGTCGAGGTTACCGCGCTGCTTCCAGCCGCCCAGGCTGGAGTAGGAGAGGGAGGCATCCGAGAGGGCCGAGACGTTCGAGACCCGCAGCCGGGTGGCGGCGGCCAGCGAGCGGCCAGTGTAGGCGCCCGCGCCCTTGGCGGCCCACCAGCGCTTGCCGAGGGCAGGGGCGCTGACGACGCCGACCACCGGCTCGCCCTCGTCCACCAAAGCGATGAGGGTAGCCCAGACCGGGACGCCGCGCACGAAGTTCTTGGTGCCGTCGATCGGGTCGATGATCCAGCGGCGGGAGCCGTGGCCCGAGCTGCCGAATTCCTCGCCCAGGACGGCGTCGCGGGGGCGGGAGCGGGAGAGCTGGCCGCGGATGGCCTCCTCGGCGGCCTTGTCGGCGTCGGTGACCGGCGTCAGGTCCGGCTTCGTCTCGATTTTGAGGTCAAGGGCCTTGAAGCGGCTCATGGTCTGGGAATCGACCGAGTCCGCCAGGACGTGGGCAAGGCGCAGGTCATCGTTGTAGCTCGACGCGGGTTGGCTCATGCTTCCAAACTACCGTCTAAACGCGCCCCGGCCGGGGAGGCCACGTCCCGGACGGCCGGATCGCCCGCGGGGCGAAGAGGCGACATACGGTCAGGAGACGGTGCCCAGTTCCTTGGTCTCCTGGGCCTCCTGCCGCGGGTCGGTGCCCAGCAGCCGGCGCAGCGAGGCCAGCCGGGCCGGGCCCGAGGGGCCCGCGTGGCCGGCCTGGACCCACGCGTCCACGCCGCAGTTGACGGCGGTGGCGTCGTGCTTGCAGCCGCGCTCGCAGTCCTCGGTGCCGGGGGCCAGGTCGGGGAAGGAACGCAGGATGCGGTCCGGGTCCACGTGGGCCAGCCCGAAGGACCTGATGCCGGGGGTGTCGATGATCCAGCTGCCGGCCGGGGCATCCGTGACCTTCAGTGCCAGGGCGGAGGAAGAGGTGTGGCGGCCGCGGCCCGTGACGGCGTTGACGCCGCCGGTGGCCCGCTCCGCCCCCGTGAGGGCGTTGACCATGGTGGACTTGCCGACGCCGGAGTGACCGAGCATGACGGTGACCCTGCCGTCCAGGTAGCCGTGCAGTTCGGCGACGGCCGGGCCGTCCAGCCGGGCGGAGAGGCCGTCGTCCGAGCGGGCGTCGATGCCGGAGGCGGAGGCATCGGCGGTCTTGGAGATGATGACGGGCAGGTCGAGGTGGCGGTAGTTCGCCAGCAGCTCGGCCGGGTCCTTGATGTCGGCCTTGGTGATCAGCAGCAGCGGCTCGATCCCGGCGTCGTAGGCGGCCACCAGTGCGCGGTCGATGAAGCCGGTGCGCGGCTCCGGGTTGGCGGCGGCCACGACGACCACCAACTGGTCCGCGTTGGCCACCACGGCCCGCTCGATCGGATCGGTGTCGTCGGCGCTGCGGCGTAGCAGGGTACGCCGGTCCTGGATCTTCACCAGCCGGGCGAGGGTGTCCGGTTCGCCGCTGACGTTGCCGACCAGGGAGACGAAGTCGCCGGCCACCACCGGATTGCGGCGCAGTTCGCGGGCACGCGCTGCGATCACGGTGCGCTCTTCATCGGTGCCCTCGGCGACGACCGCGGTGTAGCGGCCGCGGTCCACCGTGATGATCCGGCCGGTCACGGCGTCGTCGTGGCTGGGCCGGTCCTTGGTGCGCGGCCGGGACCCCTTCTTGTTGGGGCGGATCCGGACGTCGGATTCGTCCCAGGAGTCAGTGCTGCGGGCCACCGGCGGCGTCCTTGTCTGCACGGGCCTCGTCTGAACTGGTGCCATCGGCCGGGGCCATCATGGCGGCCCAGAGCTGCGGGAAGTCCGGCATGGTCTTGGCCGTGGTGGCGATGTCCTCGACCTCGACGCCGGGGACGGCGAGGCCCAGGATGGCGCCGGCGGTGGCCATCCGGTGGTCGGCGTAGCTGCGGACCACCCCGCCGTGGAGCCGGGCGGGCCGGATGACGAGGCCGTCGGTGGTTTCCTCCGCGTCGCCGCCCAGCCGGTTGATCTCGGTGACGAGGGCGGCGAGCCGGTCCGTTTCGTGCCCGCGTAGGTGGGCGATGCCAGTCAGGGTGGAGGGGCCGTCGGCCAGGGCGCAGAGTGCGGCGACCGTGGGGGCGAGTTCGCTGGTGTCGGCGAAGGTGCCGCCGCTGATGGACCGGCCGCCGGTGACGGTCAGGGTGCCGCCCTCGAGGCTGACGGTTGCGCCCATCGCGGCGAGGATGCCGCGCCAGAGGTCGCCGACCTGCGTGGTGCCTTCCGGCCAGTCCGGGATGCGGACGGTTCCGTGGGTGGCGAGGGCCGCGGCGAGGAACGGTCCGGCGTTGGAGAGGTCCTGCTCGATCCTGCGGTCGAAGGCGCGGATGGGGCCGGGGGAGACGATCCAGTGGTTGGGGCGGGAGTCGTCGACGGTGACGCCGACCTCCCGGAGCGTGGCGACGGTCATCGCGATGTGGTCGAGGCTTGGGACGGGCTGGCCGGGGTTGGCCGCGCTGCGGTGCTCCAGGTTCAGTCCCTCGGTGAAGCGGGCGCCGGCCAGCAGCAGGGCGGAGACGAACTGGGAGGAAGCGCTGGCATCGATCACCAGGTGGCCGCCCCGGACCTGACCTGTGCCCTCGACGGCGAAGGGGAGGGCCGTCGCGGGGCCGCCGTCGGGTGCGGCGACGTCGACGCCGAGTCCTGTGAGGGCCTCGATAATGGTGTCCATCGGCCGCAGCCGTGCGTGGGGGTCGCCGTCGAACACCGTCCGGCCCTGCCGGAGGGCGGCCAGCGGCGGGACGAACCGCATCACGGTTCCTGCCAGGCCGCAGTCGATGTCGGCCGACCCCGTGGACGCTCCGGCGGCAGCCGGCAGCACCTCGAGGTCGGGGCCGAACGCGCCGTCGCCGGGGACCTCCGTGATGGTCGCCCCGAGACGGCGCAGTGCCGCGATCATCAAGGCCGAGTCCCGCGAATGCAGCGGGGCGCGGAGCCGGGACGGGCCGTCGGCCAAGGCGGCGAGCACCAGGTAGCGGTTGGTGAGGGACTTGGAGCCAGGGACCGTCACGGTGGCGTCGACGGGGTGGCCGGCAAAGGGCGCAGGCCAGTGCGGGCCGCCCCCGGCGGGCACGGATTCAGCTGCGGCGGGGGCAGTACCAGTCATTGACGCTCTAGGCTCCGACGGCGTTGTCCACGGCCTTGCGAACCGCCTTGTCGGCCTTTTTCAGCTTCTTGCCGGTGCTCTTGCGGGCATCGGCGGCAAGGTGGGCGGTGGAGCGGCGGGCGTCGGCCGCGAGGTGCTCGGCGCGCCAGGCCAGGCTCGGC
Source organism: Arthrobacter sp. YD4 (assembly GCF_030410515.1). Lineage (GTDB taxonomy): Bacteria > Actinomycetota > Actinomycetes > Actinomycetales > Micrococcaceae > Arthrobacter. The sequence continues at coordinate 22,290 of NZ_JAUHHD010000003.1, forward strand.
TTGCCGTTGGTGTCGACGGAGGCCAGGAGCACGCCGCCGGTGAGGGTGATGTTCTTGAGCAGCTGCTTGCGCCGGTTCTCGCGTCCTTCCTTGGACGAGATGTCTGCGGAGCGCCACTCGACGTAGGCGTTGAGGGCGGAGATGACACCCAGGACCGTTGCGGAGAGGCGGGCGAACTTGCCGAGGGCGAAACAGGCGCCGGCGCCCACCTGTGCGCCCCCGATCACGCGGGCCAGGGTCTTCTCGGAGGTCTGGAAGGGGAGCGCGTCGGCCGCGCGGCTCAACAGCGGGGAAAGCTGAGTGGCCGTGTCATCCGCGTTCCGCAGTTTGTCCATGCCTGCGAGCACGAAACTGGAGGCGAGCATGGGACGGGCGAAGAACCGGACAGGCGACATGAATTTCCTCCTGGAGGGATGAACCGCGGGTGTTCTGCGGGGAACCGGTTCTAGTCTTGCACTTTTGCGGAATATTTGCCCGCCGACGGGGGTTGTGCAGGTAGTGCCGCAATAAGCGAGGAGAGGTGGAAGTTTGACTCTGGTTCAGACCACGGAACGGACCGACACGGACGTCGCCAACCCCTGGGCCCGTGCCTTCGCGGGTCCGCCGGGAACCATCCCAACCGGTGGCAGGCCCGCGGTGACAGTAGACTTGAAGGCAATGAGCACCATGGATCCGGCCGTCGCGGCCAAGCACCAGGCAGCCGGGAACGATGCAGCCGCCACCCCGTCGGACCGGGACACCACCGCCGAGGACGTTGCGGCCGAGCGCGCCGCCAGCGAAACCGTCGCGGTGGACGGCAGCGGCACGCCGCTGGACACCGACGTCGAGAGCACGGAGGAGCGGCGCATCCGCTTCGAACGTGACGCCATGCAGTACGTCGACCAGCTGTATTCGGCGGCGATGCGGATGGCCCGGAACCCCGCGGATGCCGAGGATCTGGTGCAGGAGGCTTACACCAAAGCCTTCTCCGCCTTCCACCAGTACAAGCCGGGAACCAACCTCAAGGCCTGGCTGTACCGCATCCTGACGAACACGTACATCAACTTGTACCGCAAGCGTCAGCGCGAGCCGCTGCAGTCGAACTCGGACACCATCGAGGACTGGCAGCTGGCCCGGGCCGAATCGCACACCTCCACGGGGCTGCGGTCGGCGGAGGCGGAGGCGCTGGACCACCTGCCCGACTCCGACGTGAAACGGGCGCTGCAGTCCATCCCCGAGGAGTTTCGGCTGGCGGTGTACTTCGCCGACGTCGAAGGCTTCGCGTACAAGGAAATTTCAGACATCATGAACACCCCGATCGGGACCGTCATGTCACGGCTGCACCGCGGCCGGCGCATGTTGCGGGACATGCTGGCCGACTACGCGGCCGAGCGGGGATTCAGGGCTGCAGGCGAGACCGCCGCGGCCGAAGGCAACAATCAGGAGAACAGGAAATGAGCGACTGCCAGGGACTGGGCGACTGCGAAGACACCCGGATGCAGCGCATCTACGAGTATCTCGACGGCGCCCTGACGCACGACGACATTGCAGAGATCAAGGACCACCTCGACGGGTGCCCGGAATGCCACGAGCAGTATGACCTGGAGTGTGTCATCCGGGTCATGGTGAAGCGCTCCTGCTCCGAGGCGGCCCCGGAGAACCTCAAGAACTCCATCCTCGACCGCATCCACTCGTACAAGCCGGCCGACGCCTGAGCCGGCCGCCGGCAACAACAGCCGGTCGAGACAGCAGAAGACCCCGGAACCAGATGGTTTCCGGGGTCTTCGGCCTAAAGCTCTCTATCCAAGCCGTGGCTTAGGTGTTGGGGCGCTTACCGTGGTTCGCGCCGCCACGCTTACGGTCACGACGTTTACGTGCACGCTTGCTCATAGCTGGCCTCCTTAATTTTTGGTACTCAAAAGAGCTGCCCTCAAGTCTCCCACATTGGCGGGGCCGCCGCGAACCGGACGGGCGTTGCCGCCAGGGTCGTACGGTCACCCGTCCAGGGAGTTCCGGATGGAGATCCGGGCCTGGTCCAGGACGGTCCTGACGGTCTCCAGGGTCACCGGGCTGATCGGTTCCTGCCCGGCGTGCCGCCGCAGTTCCACCCGGATGTCGTCGCGGAAGGACTGCACCAGCATTTCGGCCTCGCGCAGCCGGAGGTCGCCCTCCCGCGAGTAGCGCGCCGCCGCGCCGGCCCGGGCCGCGCCGCGGGCGGCTTCGGCGGTCGCGGCCAGATCGGCCCGCAGGCCCTGCATGTTGCTCCGGATGTCGTCGCGCAGCTTATCGGCCAGGCGCCGGACGGAGGCGGAGATGTCACTTTCCACCGCGGCGAGTTCGTCCCGCCGTCGGTCCAGCTCCACCCGGCCCGCGTCGGTGATGCTGTAGTTCGTGCGCCGGCCCTCGGAGCTGGTGGCCACCAGCCCTTCTTCCTCGAGCTTGCTCAGCCGGGGATAGATCGTCCCGGCGCTGGGGGAGTAGGTGCCGCCAAAGCGGTCACTGAGGGCCTTGATCAGCTCGTAGCCATGCTTGGGACCCGATTCGAGCAGCGCCAGCAGGTAGAGCCGGAGCGCGCCGTGGGCGAAGACGGGCGGCATCAGAGGCCCGCTTCGCTGCCCGGTTCCGGCTGGCGGTGGAAGAGCGCGGTCTTGCCGGAGACCGAGTTGGTCCGCACCAGCATCAGCTTCGCGTCCGGGCCGGCGATGGTTTGGACGCTGCCACCGGGCTGGGTGTACTGCTGGTTGTCGATGACGACGGCGCCGCTGGCGGACTTGGCGATGATGTCCACGCCGACGTCGTGGGGGAGCCGGACCGTGACGTCGCCGGAGACGGAATTGGCGCCGAAGTCCTGGGTGAAGCCGAAGAGGTCGAAGCTGAGGTCGCCGCTGACGGTGTTGGCGCGGATGTTGCTGAAGTCGCCGGAGGCGGTGACCTCGCCGGAGACGCTCTTGGCCGTCAGGACCCCGCGGTGGTTGCGGGCGATGACCTCGCCGCTGACCGTGTTGACCCCGAGCTCGCCCTCGGTGCCGTCGGCCAGGACGGAGCCGGAGACGGTGTTAAGCCGGGTGTGGCCGGTCAGCCCGGAGACCATGCCGTCGCCGCTGACCGTGCCCGCCTCGACATCGACGCCGGCGGGCAGGGCGATGCTGATGACCACCGAGTTGGTGGAGTTGTTGTTGACCGTGCCCATGAGGTTCTTGAACCAGCCCTGCGGTCCGTGCAGCTGGTGCCGGATCTCCAGCCGGCCGTCGGTCAGGCTGATGGCCAGCGGGTCGCCGTCAATCGCGGAGACTTCGATCCGGGCCACGTCCTCGTCATGACTGACGATGTCGAAGCGGCCCCGGACGATGCCGAGCTTGAGCGAGCGGACGCCGTCGACGTCGATGGTCCGGGGACCGGTGACGGTCCATGAGTTCTCTTCCATGGTTTCCTCTTCGGCTGCAGGATGCGATATATCGCGTAGATGGCACCACGCTACCGCCAGGGAAGGCAGGGGTCAAGATATATCGCGTCCTATTCCGGGGTGGCGATGCCCAGCCACTGGAACCAGCCGCGGTGCAGCACCAGCCAGGCCATCAGGCCGTAACCGGCCTGCCCCGGGGTCCCGCCGTTCGCGGCCAAGTCCTGGCGCCACTGGTCGTGGTTGAGCAGCGGGGAGAAGGTGTCCACGTAGAGGTGCTTGCGGCGGGTGGTGACGTCGGCGAACGCGGTGTTCAGGTCCCCAAGCCGGCGGTTCTGGGCCGGGTCGAGGGTGGGCGGCGGCCCCACCACGAAGACTTCGATCTTGTTCTGCGAGGCCGAATCCAGGATGTTGGCGAGGTTGAGCCGGCTGCGGGCGGTGGAGAGGCCAAATTCGATGTCCCGTCCGGAGAGGCCGATGACGAGCCGGTTCTCGCTCTGCGGGGAGAAGCGGCGGCCGGCTTCCTCAAGCCAGCGCTCGGCCAGGCCTTCGGTGCCCTCCTGGGGGCAGGGCAGCGGGTAGCTTTCGAGGCTGAGGCCGTCCTGCGGCGTGCGCGCCAGGACCCGGCCCAGCCAGCCCAGGGCGCGGGGATCGCCCATGCCGGCCAGCAGTTCATCTCCCACGGCTGCGATCCGCAGCTTACGATCTTCCACGTCTACCTCTTCACTCCCTGCGCCCCGACCCGGGACGCTGCCCACGGACCCGGCTGCTGGTTTAAACGACGCTGCCCGGCCGGTTCGTGGTGGTCCACTTCCGGCCGGGCAGCCCGGTGCTACTTACGTGCGAATGCCTGCTTGAGCAAGGTGTCCTGCTCGGCGGCGTGGCGCTTCATCGACCCGGCCGCCGTGGAGGCGGAGGCGGGGCGGGAGACGAGGCGCACGCGGCGGTCGAGGGCGTCCGGCAGGTTCAGGCCGATGAACGGCCACGGACCCTGGTTCGCGGGCTCGTCCTGGGCCCAGACAACCTCGGCGTTCGGGTACTTGGCCAGTTCGGCCGCGATCTCCTCGGCGGGCAGCGGGTAGAGCTGCTCGACGCGGACGATCGCCGTCGTGGTGTCCCCGGTCTTCTGCCGCGTGGACAGCAGGTCGTAGTAGAGCCGGCCGGAGACCAGCAGCACGCGCTCGACGGCGTCCGCCTGCAGCTGCTCGTGCTCCGGGATGACCGGGCGGAAGGCGCCCGAGGTGAAGTCCTCCACCGAGGACGCCGCCGCCTTGAGGCGCAGCAGCTGCTTCGGGGTGAAGATGATCAGCGGCTTCCGCGGACGGCTGTAGGCCTGGCGGCGCAGCAGGTGGAAGTGCGAGGCCGGGGTCGTGGGGTTGGCCACGATCATGTTTTCCTCGGCGCAGAGCTGCAGGAAGCGCTCGATCCGGGCCGAGGAGTGGTCCGGGCCCTGGCCCTCGTAGCCGTGCGGGAGCATCAGCACCAGCGAGGACCGCTGGCCCCACTTCTGCTCGGCGGAGGAGATGAACTCGTCGATGATGGTCTGTGCACCGTTGACGAAGTCCCCGAACTGGGCCTCCCAGAGCACGAGCGCGTCGGGGCGCTCCACCGAGTAGCCGTATTCGAAGCCCATGGCCGCGTATTCGGAGAGCAGGGAGTCGTAGATCCAGAGCTTGGCCTGGTCCTCGGTGAGGTTGGCCAGCGGGGTCCACTCGTCGCCGTTGGCACGGTCGTGGAAGACGGCGTGGCGCTGCACGAAGGTGCCGCGGCGGGAGTCCTGGCCGGCGAGCCGGACCGGGACGCCCTCCATGGTCAGCGAGCCGAAGGCAGCCAGTTCGCCGAAGCCCCAGTCGATGCCGCCTTCACGGGACATCACTTCACGCTTCTCCAGCAGCTGCTTGAGCTTGGCGTGGACGGTGAAGCCCTCGGGGTATTCGATGTGGGCCTTGCCGATCCGGGCCAGGGTCTCCGCGGAGATCGCGGTGGACTCGGGGGCTCCGGAGCCGGTGTCGGACTGCTGGGCCGAGGGGAGCTCCAGGTCGGAGACGGCGCCGGTGTCCGCGGTGATGACCGGGATCGGCGAGGTCTGCGCGGCGTGGGTCTCGGCGAAGACCCGCTCCAGGCGTTCCTGGTAGTCGCGCAGCAGCTGCTCCGCCTCTTCCTCGGTGATGTCGCCGCGGCCGATCAGGGACTCCGTGTAGAGCTTGCGGACCGAGCGCTTGGCCTCGATCAGGTTGTACATCAGCGGCTGGGTCATCGAGGGGTCGTCGCCCTCGTTGTGGCCGCGGCGGCGGTAGCACACCATGTCGATGACGACGTCCTTGTGGAACCGCTGGCGGAACTCGTAGGCCAGCTGGCCGATGCGGACTACGGCCTCCGGGTCGTCGCCGTTCACGTGGAACACGGGCGCCTGGATCATCTTGGCGACGTCGGTGGAGTAGGTGGAGGACCGCGAGGACGACGGCGCGGTGGTGAAGCCGACCTGGTTGTTGACCACCACGTGGATGGTGCCGCCGGTGCGGTAGCCGCGCAGCTGGGAGAGGTTCAGGGTCTCCGCGACGACGCCCTGGCCGGCGAAGGCCGCGTCGCCGTGGACCATGATCGGCAGCACGGGGAAGGTCTCGCCCTGGTCGAGGCGGTCCTGCTTGGCGCGGACGATGCCCTCGAGCACGGAGTCCACGGCCTCGAGGTGCGAGGGGTTGGCGGCGAGGTAGACCTTGGTCTGCTTGCCGTTGTCCGAGGTGAAGGTGCCCTCGGTGCCGAGGTGGTACTTCACGTCGCCGGAGCCCTGCACGGAGCGGGGATCCTGGGTGCCCTCGAACTCGCGGAAGACCTGGGCGTAGGTCTTGCCGGCGATGTTGGTCAGCACGTTCAGGCGGCCGCGGTGGGCCATGCCGATCGCAACCTCGTCGAGGCCGTCGTCGGCAGCGTCGGAGATGATGGCGTCCAGGAGCGGGATCAGCGACTCGCCGCCCTCGAGGGAGAAGCGCTTCTGGCCGACGAACTTGGTCTGCAGGAAGGTCTCGAACGCCTCGGCGGCGTTGAGCCGGGAGACGATGCGGAGCTGCTCATCGCGGCTCGGCTTGGAGTACGGGTGCTCCAGCTGGTCCTGGAACCACTTGCGCTCGGCCGGGTCCTGGATGTGCATGTACTCGATGCCGGTGGTGCGGCAGTAGGCGTCACGGAGCACGCCCAGGATGTCCCGGAACTTCAGCATCGGCTTGCCGCCGAAGCCGCCGGTGGGCCACTCGCGGTCCAGGTCCCAGAGGGTCAGGCCGTAGGTCAGGACGTCGAGGTCCGGGTGCTTGCGCTGGACGTACTCGAGCGGGTCGGTGTCCGCCATCAGGTGGCCGCGGACACGGTAGGAGTGGATCAGCTGCTGGATTCGGGCGACCTTGTTGATCTCGTCGGCCGGGTCCACCTGCAGGTCCGGGCTCCAGCGCACGGGCTCGTAGGGGATGCGCAGGGATTCGAAGATCTCGTCGTAGAAGCCCTGCGCGCCGAGGAGCAGCTGGTGGACCAGCTTCAGGAACTCGCCGCTGCCGGCACCCTGGATGACGCGGTGGTCATAGGTGGAGGTCAGGGTCAGGACCTTGCTGATGGCGTTCTGGGCGATGATCTTTTCGCTGGCGCCCTGGAATTCGGCCGGGTAGTCCAGCGCGCCGACGCCGATGATCGCGGCCTGGCCCTTGGAGAGGCGGGGTACCGAGTGCACGGTGCCGATGCCGCCCGGGTTGGTGAGCGAGACCGTGGTGCCGGCGTGGTCGTCGGCGGTCAGCTTGCCGTTGCGGGCGCGCTTGATCAGGTCCTCGTAGGTGTGCCAGAACTCGGAGAAGTTGAGCGTTTCCGCCTTCTTGATGTTCGGGACCATGAGGAGGCGGGTGCCGTCCGGCTTGGGCATGTCGATCGCGATGCCGAAGTTCACGTGCGCCGGCTGCACCGCGGAGGGCTTGCCGTCGACGACGTCGTAGTAGACGTTCATGGAGGGGAACTGGGCGAGGGCCCGGATGACGGCGTAGCCGATCAGGTGGGTGAAGGAAACCTTGCCGCCGCGGGCGCGGGCCAGGTTGGAGTTGATCACGACGCGGTTGTCGATCAGCAGCTTGGCCGGGATGGCGCGGACGCTGGTGGCGGTGGGAATCTCGAGGCTGGTGACCATGTTGGCGGCGATGGCCTTCGCCGGGCCGCGGAGGACGGAGACGACGTCCTCTTCGGGGGCGGTCGGTGCCTTGACGTTCTTGGGGAGCTGGGCCGGGATGGGCTGGGTGCCGGCGCCGGGCTCTGCGGTCTTCGCGCCGTCGCGGGCCACGGTGGCAGGAGCCTTCGAAGCGGCGGGGGCCGGGGCGGCAGCGGCGGGCGCAGCAGCCGGGGCGGCAGGAGCCGCGGGAGCCGGGGCGGCAGGGGCTGCCTGGGCCGAGGCGGCGGGCGCCACGACAGGGAGTTCGCGGGTGGTGGGGTGGGCTGCGGCCGGAGCCGTCGCGCCGTTGGTCGAGGAACCGTCGCTGGCTTCGAAGGACTCGAACAGGGGCCACCACTTGGCGTCTACCGTGTTCTTGTCCTGCTGGTACCGCTCGTACAGTTCGTCAACGAGCCACTCGTTTCCGCCAAATTCCTCGGGTAGACGGTGGCTTGGCTGCTCTGGCACTTGAAATACGCCTCTTCCATGAGTTTGATTCCCGCTGGTTTCCACGGTGCCGCAGCACGTCAATCGAACCAGTTCTCCGCGTCCAGTGAACCCAGACCTTTGCCAGTCTAGTGACGACCCGCGCGAATCCGCCAATAAGCGTGACTCAAATCATTGCCTGGCCGTAGCGGGCCGGGAATAGCGGGTTCGGGGCAGCCGCCGGAGTGTCGCAGGGCTCGCCTAGAATCGTTCGGAGAACCCCTTTCCCGGCAAGGAGCAACCGTGCGTTTCCTCAGTGAGCCCAGCACCGACCTGACCTACTCGGACCTCTTCCTGGTCCCGTCCCGGTCGGAGGTCACGTCCCGGCTGGATGTCGATCTCGCCGCGGACGACGGCACCGGCTCGACGATTCCGCTGGTGGTGGCCAACATGACGGCCGTGACCGGCAAGCGGATGGCCGAGACCATGGCCCGCCGCGGCGGCCTGGCCGTGCTGCCGCAGGACGTCCCGCTGGAGGTGCTGCGGGACGTTGCTTCCTGGGTCAAGTCCCGGCACGCGGTCTTCGAGACTCCGGTGCGGCTGAGCACCACGGACACCGTGATCGATGCCCTGCACCTGATCGGGAAGCGTCCGCACGGCGCCGCCGTCGTGGTGGACGACGCCGGTGCTGTCGCCGGCGTTGTCCGCGCCGCGGACTTCGAGGGCCAGGACCGCTTCGCGTCGCTGGGCTCCGTGATGCGCCACCAGCCGCTGGTGTTCGACGCCGCCGACCTCGACGCCGCCGGGGAGGATTCGGGCCAGGCGCTGCGCCGGGCCTTCGAGGCGATGGATGCCGCGGGCACGGACTTCGCCCCGGTCCAGCGCGACGGCGTGCTGGCCGGCGTCCTGACCCGCAAGGGTGCGCTGCGTTCCACGCTTTACCGTCCCTCGCTGGACGCCGGAGGATCCCTCAAGGTGGCTGCCGCCGTCGGCATCAACGGGGACGTGGCCGGCCGTGCCGCCGAACTGCTCGCCGCCGGCGTCGACGTCCTGGTCCTGGACACCGCCCACGGCCACCAGCAGAAGATGTTCGACGCCCTGGCCGCCGTCAAGGGCCTCAACCCCGGCGTCCCCGTCGTGGCCGGCAACGTGGTCACCGCCGAGGCGACCCGCGAACTGATCGCCGCCGGCGCGGACATCGTGAAGGTGGGCGTCGGCCCCGGGGCCATGTGCACCACCCGCATGATGACCGCCGTCGGGCGCCCGCAGTTCTCCGCCGTCCTCGAATGCTCCGCTGCCGCCCGGGCCGCGGGCGGCCGCGTCTGGGCCGACGGCGGCATCCGCTACCCGCGCGACGTGGCCCTGGCGCTGGCCGCCGGGGCCAGCCAGGTGATGATCGGTTCCTGGTTCGCCGGCACCCACGAGAGCCCGGGCGACCTGCAGCTGGACGCCAACGGCCGCCAGTACAAGGAAAGCTTCGGCATGGCCTCGGCGCGGGCGGTGCAGAACCGCAACCAGCGCGAGGGCGCCTTCGACAAGGACCGCAAGGCGCTCTTCGAGGAGGGCATCTCCACCTCGCGGATGTACCTGGACGCGGCGCGCCCGGGCGTGGAAGACCTGCTGGACATGATCACCGCCGGCCTGCGCAGCTCCATGACCTACGCCGGCGCCACGGACCTGGCCGCCTTCCGCGAGCGGGCGGTGGTGGGCCTGCAGTCCGCCGCCGGATACGAGGAAGGCCGCCCGGTCCCGCAGAGCTGGTAGCGGCGCCCGGGCGGCGGGAAACACCCCGGTGGCGGGGAACGGTGCTCCTGTAGACTGAAAGTCTTATGGACAGTAAATCTAGGTGCCGGCCTGGGGGCTGTCAGCGCGGAACGCACGCCGTTCCCGCCCAGTCCACCCACAGAGCCGGCAAACCCCGTTCACGCGCCCATCACACTCCCGCCGCCCGGCACAGCCCGTGCGCCCGGCACGCGTCCTTTGCCGGCCGGAGTGTCTTCCAGGAAACAGGGTCGGCGTCCGCTGACCATCCTCCGCCGGGACGTTTCCCCCGGCCCGGCCTCCAGCCCCGCGAAGCGGGCCGCTAAATGGAATGGCTACTGCTTGGAGCAGGTTTCCTGCTCATCCTCGGCACCGGTTTCTTCGTGGCTGTCGAGTTCTCCCTGGTGGCGCTCGACCAGGCAACGGTGCAACGCGCCGTGGACAACGGCGACACGGCGGCCGCGCCGCTGCTCAAATGCCTGAAGTCCCTCTCCACCCAGCTCTCCAGCTGCCAGCTGGGCATCACCCTGACCACGCTGCTGACCGGCTACGTCATGGAGCCCTCGGTGGGCCGCCTGCTGGAGGGCCCGCTCGCTGCCCTCGGTTTGGCGGAGGCTGCCGCGACGTCGGTGTCCCTGATCGTGGCGATGATTCTGGCCACCCTGCTCTCGATGCTGATCGGCGAGCTGGTGCCCAAGAACGCGGCCATCGCGTTGTCCTTCCAGGTCGGCAAGGCTCTCGCCCGGCCGCAGCTGGTGTTCACCGCCATCTTCAAGCCGGCCATCGTGCTGCTCAACGGCTTCTCCAACAAGGTCCTGCACCTCTTCGGCCTGGAGGCCAAGGAGGAGATCTCCGGGGCCCGGACGCCCGCCGAGCTCGCCTCGCTGGTCCGCCGCTCCGCCGCCATGGGCACCCTGGACGAGGGGACCGCGAACTTCGTGTCGCGGACGCTGAACTTCTCCGGACGCACCGCGGCCGACGTGATGACCCCGCGCATCCGGGTCGAAACCATCGACAGCCACCAGCCGGTCTCCGACATTGTCGAGGCCGCCAAGCGCACCGGTTACTCCCGGTTCCCGGTGATCGGTGAATCCTCCGACGACATCCGCGGCGTGGTGCACATCAAGAAGGCGATCGCCGTCCCGGCGGACCGCCGCGCCAACCTCGAGGCCGGAGCCATCATGACCGAGGTCCTCCGGGTGCCGGAGACCATCCACCTGGACGGACTGCTGGCCGAACTGCGCGAGGGCAATCTCCAACTGGCCGTCGTGCTGGACGAATACGGCGGAACCGCCGGCATCGCCACCCTCGAGGACCTCGTCGAGGAAATCGTGGGCGAGGTGGCCGACGAGCACGACAAGGTCCGCCCCGGCCTGCTGCAAAGCGCCTCGGGTGACTGGTATTTCCCCGGGCTCCTGCGCCCGGACGAACTCTCCGAACAGATTCCCGGACTCACCGTCCCGGACGAGTCAACGTACGAGACCGTGGGCGGCTACGTCATGAGCCAGCTGGGCCGGATCGCGGCGGTGGGTGACACGGTCGACGTCGTCGGCGGCACCCTCAGCGTCACACGCATGGACGGACGCCGGATCGACCGGATCTGCTTCAAGCCTGCACCGCCTGATCACGGCGGCGGCCCGGACAACGGGCGCATCGATGCCGGGAAGGCAGGTGCGGCATGAGCGACTGGGCAGGAATCCTGTGGCTGGCCGTGCTGCTGCTCGGCAACGCCTTCTTCGTCGCGGCGGAATTCGCCATCATGTCGGCCCGGCGCAGCCAGATCGAACCGCTCGCCGAGGCCGGGTCCAAGCGGGCGCAGACCACGCTGCGGGCCATGGAGAACGTCTCCCTCATGCTGGCCTGCGCGCAGCTGGGCATCACGGTCTGCTCCCTGCTGATCCTGCAGGTCGCCGAGCCGGCCATCCACCACCTCCTGGCGGTTCCGCTGGAGGGCGTGGGCATCCCGGTGGAGATGGCCGACGTCGTCGCGTTCGCCATCGCACTGCTGGCGGTGACGTTCCTGCACGTGACCTTCGGCGAGATGGTTCCCAAGAACATCTCCGTCTCCGTGGCGGACAAGGCGGCCCTGCTGCTGGCGCCGCCGCTGATGCTGATCGCCCGCGGCGTGAAGCCGGCGATCGTGGCGCTGAACTGGTCCGCCAACCACATCCTGAAGCTCATGCGGATTGAGCCCAAGGATGAGGTGAGCTCCTCCTTCACCCTGGAGGAGGTCCAGTCGATCGTCCAGGAATCCACCCGGCACGGGCTGGTAGTGGACGACGCCGGGCTGATCACCGGTGCGCTGGAGTTCTCCGAGCACACCGCAGCGGAGGTGATGGTGCCGCTGGAGCGGCTGGTGATGCTCAAGGACGCCACCACCCCGGAGGAGTTCGAGAAGGCAGTGAGCCGGACCGGGTTCTCCCGCTTCCCGATGCTGGATGACGAGGGGATGCTCTCCGGCTACCTGCACATCAAGGACGTGCTTTCCATCCCGGAGTCCCGCTACCACCACCCGATCGCCGAGAGCCGGATCCGGTCCCTCGCGAACCTTGCCGTGGGGGACGAGATCGAGAAGGCCATGTCCGTCATGCAGCGCACGGGCTCGCACCTGGCCCGCGTCATCGGCGCGGACGGCCACACCCAGGGTGTGCTGTTCCTCGAGGACGTCATCGAACTGCTGGTCGGCGAGATCCGGGACGCCACCCAGGCCACCGGCTACCGGAGGCTCGGACAGGAGTAGCGGCGCGGCGGGTCTGACCCTAAATAGGAATGATTCCTATTTAGGGTTAGACTCGTTTTATTGCTAACGCTTCTCAATAAACGATTCGAGGCTTCCCGTGCGCCGTTCCGCCACCGTCCTTCTCCTCGCAGGCATCAGCAGCCTGCTGCTGACCGCCTGCGGCACCGGTTCCGGTGCAGACCGTGCGGGTGCCGGCGACGGCGTGGTCGACGTCGTCGCCTCCACCAGCGTGTACGGGGATGTGGTCAAGTCTGTGGGCGGAGACAAGGTCCGCGTCACCTCGATCATCAACCGGACCAGCCAGGACCCGCACTCCTATGAGGCGACGACCCAGGACAAGCTGACCGTCTCGAAGGCCGAGCTGGTGGTCGAAAACGGCGGCGGCTACGACGACTTCCTGCACAAGCTGGCCGGGGACGCCGGCTTGGGGGAGAAGAACCTGCTGAACGCCTCCGACGCCTCGGGCCTCAAGACCGGGGATGCCTCGTCCTTCAACGAGCACGTCTGGTACAGCATGTCAGGCATGAGCACCTTCGCCGACGCCCTGGCCGACAAGCTGGCGGCCCTGGAACCCTCCTCCGCGGATGCCTTCAAGGCCAACGCGGCGGCCCTGAAGAAGGACCTCGCCGGACTGGACACGCGGCTGGCCGCGCTTAAGGCCGCCGACGGGAACGCCGGCGTCGCCGTGACCGAGCCTGTGCCGCTCTACCTGCTTGAGGCCGCCGGCCTGCAGAACCGGACGCCGGAGGAGTACACCGCGGCGATCGAGGACGGTGCCGACGTGCCACCGGCCGTGCTGCGCTCCGCCGTCGACCTCGTGAAATCCGGTTCCATCCGCCTGCTGGCGTACAACCCGCAAACCGAGGGGCCGCAAACCATCGCGCTCAAGGACGCCGCCACCGCGGCCGGTGTGCCGGTGGTGGACTTCGGCGAGACGCTGCCCGAGGGCAAAACGTACCTCCAGTGGATGTCCGGCAACATCGACGCGCTTGCCAAGGCCCTCGGCCGGGGCTAGCGGACCTAGAATCATCCCATCAGACGCGGCCGTTCGGCCCGACAGAAATTGAGGATCCCCGAGTTGACACCCGTCGTAAGCCTGCGTGGCGCCTCCCTGCGGTTCGGGAACCGCGTCCTCTGGGAGAACCTGGACCTGGACATCATGCCGGGGGAGTTCTTCGCCGTCCTGGGGCCCAACGGCAGCGGCAAGACGAGTTTCCTCAAGGTGCTGCTGGGCCTGCAGGAACTGAGCGCCGGTACCGGTACCCTCGACGGGCAGCCGATCGCGCGAGGGAACCGGCGGATCGGTTACGTCCCGCAGCAGGAATCCTTCGACCCGGACACCCCGCTGCGGGCCCGCGACCTGGTGGGCCTCGGCGTTGACGGCCACCGCTGGGGCATCCGCGTCGGCGGCGGAAAGGTCAACCGTCGGATCGATGACCTGCTGGCCGAGGTGGGCGCGCAGGACTATGCCAAGGTGCCCGTCGGCCAGCTTTCCGGCGGCGAGCAGCAGCGGCTGCGGGTGGCCCAGGCCCTCGCCACGGATCCGGGCGTGCTGCTGTGCGACGAGCCGCTGCTCTCCCTGGACCTGAACCACCAGCAGGCGGTCAGCTCCCTGATCAACCGGCAATGCCACGAGCAGAACAGCGCCGTGGTGTTCGTGACCCACGAAATCAACCCGATCATGGACTACGTGGACAGGGTGCTCTACCTGGCCGGCGGCCGCTTCCGGGTGGGAACGCCCGAGGAAGTGATGACCACCGAGGTGCTCTCCGACCTCTACGGCAGCCATGTCGAGGTGATCCGCGCCAACGGCCGGCTGATTGTGGTGGGCCTGCCGGACGCCACCACCCACCATCACGAGGACGCTCACGCCGTGGCCGGAGAGGTGGGTTAAGTGGACTTCGACGCCGTACTGCACGCCATCTTCAACTTCGAGAACTACGGCGAGCTTCTGGCCCTGGTGCAGAACTCGCTCTGGGCCGGGGCGGTCCTCGGCCTGCTGGGCGGCCTGGTGGGCACGTTCGTGATGAAGCGGGACCTCGCCTTCGCCGTGCACGGCATCTCCGAACTCTCCTTCGCCGGCGCCGCCTTCGCGCTGCTGGTTGGCGCGGACGTGGTGGCCGGCTCGCTCGCCGGGTCCGTGGTGGCGGCCCTGATCCTCGGCGTGATGGGGGTCCGGGCGCGGGACAAGAATTCGACCATCGGCGTGCTCATGCCCTTCGGCCTGGGCCTGGGCATCCTGTTCCTCTCCCTGTACGAGGGCCGCGCCGCGAACAAGTTCGGCCTCCTCACCGGGCAGATCGTTTCGGTGGGAACGGTCCAACTACAGGTCCTCGCCGGCGCCGCCGTCGTGGTGATGCTGGCGCTCATCGCCATCTGGCGGCCGCTCACCTTCGCCAGCGTCGATCCCAAGGTGGCAGCCGCCCGCGGTGTCCCGGTGCGCGGGCTGGCCCTGGGGTTCATGGTGCTCCTGGGCGTCAGCGTGGCCCTGTCCATCCAGATCGTGGGGGCGCTGCTGGTGCTGGCGCTGCTGATCACGCCGGCGGCGGCGGCCCTGCGGGTGACCTCCTCGCCGCGCCTGGTGGTGCTGCTGAGCGTGCTCTTCGCCGTGTCCGCCACGGTCGGCGGGATCCTGCTGGCCCTGGGCGGCCGGCTTCCCATCAGCCCGTACGTGACCACGCTGTCCTTCCTGATCTACGTGGTCTGCCGCGTCATCGGCGGCGTCCGCACCCGGCGAGGCCTCAACGGCCGGACCAGTCCCGTGGCCGCTTAGGCGGAATCGACGCTTTCCGGGCATCCGTGCCGTAGGGTGCTCGCATGGGGGATCAGAGTGTGGTGCGCGGCGGCTTCCGTGGCGTTTTTCGCGTCGCTGTGGCGGCGGTTGTCGCCGCGCTGGTCTTGGCGGTGACATCCTGCGGCCTCGGGGCCACGACGCACCCGCCGGATCCCGCCGGCCGCGAACCCTTCGCCCGCAGCGTGATGGCGGCGGCCATCGGCGGCAACTCCGACGACGTCGCCGCCCTCGTCGGACCCGCCATGACGAACGCCGGCCCGGAGGCGCAGCAGCTGGTGGACGCCACCCGCGGCTGGGGTCCGGACACCTGGCACCTGGGGGTCCGGAGCGACTTCCCCTCTACGTCCAATGTCACCGCCTGGCGCGAAGGCCTGCAGCCCACCGTCCGGTTCGCCATCTCGTGGACCGGGGACCGCTGGTACCTCGCGATCGGCGAGCCCAGGAATCCACCGACCGGGGGAGCGAAGATCATCGATCCCGCCACCCGGACCCGGTCCACTCCGCCTGCCCCGCAGCCCGGGGCGTCAGCCGCGCCGTCGAGCTGTCCCACCGCAACCACTGGTCGCGGCACCGCCCCCGGGGCTCCCCACGGGGCCGACGACCTGAGCTGCCGGACGTTCAGCTCGTCATGGGCCCAGGCCCGAGGCCGGAACCTGTACTGGCTCACCGCCACTCCCGTGCAGCTGCGCTTCGATCGGCGGGCAGGCACGACGGCGGTGCTCGGCACCGCGTGCGGGGACCTGACCGTTCCGATGGCGGTGGACGGGTTCGGCATGGTCCCGGATGGGGTGGGAACGACCGATGGTGTGGGGGACTGCCTGGATGCGGACAAGCGCGCCTGGCTAAGGGACTTCTTCGGTGAGCCGTCGGTCTACCAGCTGGATTCGGCGGAGCTGGTGATCACCAACCCGCGCGGCAAGATCCGGTTCGCCGTGGGTGCGGTAACGGGCTAGCTGTTGGCCTGCAGGGCCGTGCACTCCGGGCACAGGCCGAAGATCTCGACCGTGTGCTCCACCGCGGTAAAACCGTGCTCGGCGGCTATCCGGGCGGCCCAGGCCTCCACGGCAGGCGCCTCGACTTCCACGGCCTTCCCGCAGTTCCGGCAGAGCAGGTGGTGGTGGTGTCCGGTGACGGCGCAGCGGCGGTACACCACCTCGCCGTCGGCGTTCCGCAGCACATCCACCAGGCCCTCGTCGGCGAGCGACTGCAGGATCCGGTAGGAGGTGGCGAGTGAGACGGAGGTGCCCCGTTCCTGAAGGATGCGATGCAATTCCTGGGTGCTGACGAAGTCGGCGAGTTCATCCAGCGCGGCGCTGACCGCGAGACGCTGCTTGGTCACCCGCTGCTCCCTGCCCGCGGGCTGGTCCTTGCCGCCGGACGGCGCGGCGGCCGGCCGTCCGTCGGTGGTGGCGCCGTGGGACATGGGAACTCGCTTCGCTGCTCGGGGATGCTGCCGGATGAGAGGGGTTCCAGATTACCAGCCGGGCCGTGGACACCGCTCCGACGGGGGTCCTAGGCTGGCCGGATGAAGCTGAAGAAATTCACCCACGCCTGTGTCCGGCTCGAGAAGGACGGCAAGGTCCTAGTGCTGGACCCCGGCACCTTCTCCGAGACAGACGTCGCGCTCGCCGGTGCCGACGCGGTCCTGATCACCCACGAACACGGCGACCACATCGACGTCGACGCCGTCACCGCGGCGCTGCTGGTCGACGATGAGCTGCAGCTCTACGCGCCGGAGGGGGTCGCCGCCACGCTGCGGGACAAGGCGCCGGCGGCCTCCAGCCGGATCCACACGGCCGTCGAAGGTGACGAGCTTGAGGTGGCGGGCTTCGCGGTGCGCTGCTTCGGCGGCCAGCACGCCCTGATTCATCCCCAGATTCCGGTGGTGGCCAACATCGGCTACCTGATTGACGCGAATGTGTACCACCCGGGGGATTCCTTCGCGGTGCCGGACGGGATTGCGGTCGGCACGCTGCTGGTGCCCATTCACGCGCCGTGGAACAAGATCGGCGAGGTGGTGGACTTCGTGATCAGCGTCCGGGCGCCCCGGGCCTTCCCGGTCCACGACGGGCTGCTCAACGAGGTGGGCGTGGGGCTGGTCGAGGCGCACGTGACCCGCATCGGCGCCCGCTACGGCACCGAGTACCGGCACCTGTCCAGCGGCGATTCCGTGGAGGTTTAGGCGGGCCAGGTCCCGGTCTCGAAGAAGGACCGGAGCGTGGCCTCGTGCGGCGCGGGGTCCAGGCCCTGCGCCTGGAGCCAGCCGTCGTCGTAGTAGTTGCCGGAGTAGCGGTCGCCGCCGTCGCACATGAGGGAGACGATGCTGCCCGTCTCGCCGTCGGCGATCATCTGCGCCACCAGCTGCCACACGCCCCAGAGGTTTGTGCCGGTGGACGGGCCGGCGTGCAGCCCGGCGACGTCGCGGAGATGGCGCATGGCGGCCACCGAGGCGGCGTCCGGGACCTGGATCATGTGGTCGATGACGGCGGGGACGAAGCTGGGTTCCAGCCGCGGCCGGCCGATGCCCTCGATCCGGGAGGGCAGGCCGGTGACGTCCGCGCAGCTGCCGCCGTCGCGGTGTTCCTGCCAGCCCGTGAAGAACGCGGAGTTCTCCGGATCGACGACGGCGAGCCGGGTCGCGTGCCGTTGGTAGCGCAGGTAGCGGCCGATCGTGGCGCTGGTGCCGCCGGTGCCGGCGCCCACGACGATCCAGCGGGGGACCGGGTGCTCCTCGAGGGCCAGTTGGCCGAAGATCGATTCGGCGATGTTGTTGTTGCCGCGCCAGTCGGTGGCCCGCTCCGCGTAGGTGAACTGGTCCATGTAGTGGCCGCCGGTGCTGGCCGCCAGTTCCTCGGCCGCGGCGTAGACCTCCGACGCGTGGTCCACGAGGTGGCAGGTGCCGCCGAACTGTTCGATCAGCGCGATCTTTTCCCGGCTGGTGGTCCGGGTCATGACCGCGATGAAGGGCAGGCCCAGCAGTTGCGCGAAGTAGGCCTCGGAGACGGCGGTGCTGCCGCTGGAAGCCTCGACGATGGTGGTGCCCTCCCGGATCCAGCCGTTGACCAGGCCGAAGAGGAACAGGGACCGCGCCAGCCGGTGCTTGAGGCTGCCGGTCCGGTGCGTGGATTCGTCCTTCAAATACAATTTCACGCCCAAGTGCTCGGGCAGGGGCACCGAGTAGAGGTGGGTGTCGGCGGACCGGTTGTTTTCCGCATTGATTCGGCGGATGGCCTCGTCGGCCCAGTCCCGGTCTTGATGGCGCGCGGTGATCACCGCTACAGCCTACCCGGGGCCATGCTGCGGATAGGGTGGCGGGATGGAGACTCTGATGACTGTTGCCGAACTCAAGGACCGGTTGGATGCGGGCACGCGGACGGTGCTCCTGGACGTGCGCTGGGTCCTGGGGGACCCGCACGGACGGGATCATTACTTGGAATCGCACCTGCCCGGCGCCGTCTTCGTCGACCTCGCTACCGAGCTGGCGGCCCCCCACGAGGACCCCACCCGGGGACGGCACCCGCTGCCCCCGCTGGAGCAGTTCCAGGCCTCCGCCCGCGCGTGGGGAATCTGCGAGGGTGACACCGTGGTCGCGTACGACAACAGCGGCAACATGGCCGCCGCCCGGGTCTGGTGGATGCTGCGCAATGCGGGCGTTTCCTTGGTCCGACTGCTCGACGGCGGCCTGGCCGCCTGGCTGGAGGCGGGGTTCGACGTTGAGGGCGGCGAGGCGACCGCAGAACCGGGCGACGTCGAGCTGACCGAGGGGGGAATGCCCGTCGTCGATGCCGCCGGCGCCGGCGCCTGGTCCGGCTCGGGGCTGTTACTGGATGCGCGGGCCGGCGAGCGGTACCGGGGCGAAATCGAGCCGGTGGATCCGCGGGCCGGACACATCCCCGGAGCCGTCAGCGCTCCGACCTCGAACAACCTGGGCCCCGACGGTCGGTTCCTTCCGGCGGATGCCCTGCGCCGGCGGTTCTCGGAGCTCGGCGTCAACGAGGGCGTCCAGACCGCAGTGTATTGCGGCTCCGGCGTGACGGCAGCCCACGAGGTCGCGGCGCTGGAGATCGCAGGGTACCGGGCGGCGCTGTATCCGGGGTCGTTCTCCGAATGGTCCAACAACCCCGGAAACCTCGTGGTCACCGGCGCCGAGCCGGACGGTACGCACCAGGGCGCCAAGGACTGACCGGTTTACCCCGACAGCACTGAAAGTCCGGGCGGCCATCGCGGCGCAGGAGTACGACGGCCACGTTTGCTTGCACATGGGGCGCCCGGCCGACGCCCCAACTTCAGGCGACGAGCTGCTCATTGGGCTGACCCCTCGTGGCGACTCCCCGCCGGTGGCGCAATCGCTGCCGGTGCCTGAGCTTCCTGGTAGTCCTCCTCGAGTTCGACTCTTTGGGCTGTGAAACATCCGTCCCCGGACCACATCCGGGTAGCGGTGGCGCTGTGGACGTGTATGTATGGCCGGTGGGGGTGCTGAGTTCGAGGGTGTGGCGGATCGTCCCGCGTGGGCTGTCGATGGGCTGGGCGGTCCAGCCGGGGGTTTCTTTGGTGTGATTGCAGGCCTCGCAGAGTCCGGCGCCGTTGGCTGCTGTGGTTTCTCCGTCCCGGTGCCAGGGGAGGACGTGGTCCAGGTGCCGGATGGGGGCGTCGCAGTACGGGGTCCGGCAGGTGGTGTCCCGGGCCTCGATGAACCGGCGCAGCCCGGCCGGGAAGAGCCGGGCCCGGGCGTCCATGCCGATCAGTTCGCCGGTGCCGGGCGCGGTGTACAGCCGGCGGACCCAGGTTGTGAATTCTGTGTCGTCACGCTTGCCGGCCACGAGTTTCCTGGCCCACCCGGCCGGGACGACACCGTAGCCGGCGAGCCTCGCGGGTTCACTGTCCCCGGCGAGGAGGGTCCGGTCGGTCATGACGAGCTGAACTTCAACGCCGGTGATCCCGCCCGGTGTGCCGGTGACCCGTTCGACCACGGCATCGGCCATTAACTGGGCGCGGGAGCGTGGGTCTCCGGTGGCGCGGGCGGTGTCGGCGTGCCGGGTCAGGGCCGCGTAGGCGGCGACTCCTGAGGCGACGGGGAGCAGAGCGGTGAGGTAGCACATGGTGTCCGGTGCCGGGCGGAGGCTGACACTGCGTTCGGTTTCGGCGTGCGCTGCGCGTTGGGTGACGGAGCGTGGGTCGTGCCGGTAGGCGGCGGCCTTGGCGGCGCAGATGATGGCCCGGTCTCCGGCGCCGTCGAAGGCGCCGGTGTCGGCGGCGAGTTCCTCATCCACCGCGGCCCTATCGGAGGCGTCCAGGCAGGCCGTTTCGCGGACCAGGAGCGTGGCGCGCCATTCGTTCAGGCGCCCGGTGTCAAGGGCGGCCAGGGTGTGCGGCATCTCGGTCACGAGTGCCCGGGCCAAACCCAGCAACCGGGACCCTTTGGCCGGGGATTCCCGCCGCGCCAACGCGACCTCCGCCCCGACGCCTGCGCCAAGCTGGTCCGCGGGCATGCCGAGAGCGGCTTGTTCCCGCCGCCGGACCAAGTCCAGCGCCACGGCCAGCCTGGCCTGCCTGGCCGCGATCGCCGATTTCCGGTCCTCCAGCGCCCGGAGCTCATCGACGATCGCCGCCGCGTCGCCCACCACCGGGTCCGCACCGACCACATTCTCGAAAAGCTTCCGACTGCCTTCCATGACTCCATTCAATCGGAGGGGTCTGACATTAAAGGATGGAAGGGACGGCGGCCCAAGAATGTGGCGCGTCGGGATGGGGAAACCAAGGAAGAATCAGCCGACGCCCACCCGGCTTGGTCCGTGCACACCCCAAGTGGCCGCCGGGAGAGTCTGGCATCAAACCGGCACGCCTGTGACGTAGTCTCGTCAGCGGACGCCGTCGCGCGCAGCGGCAGTGACGCCCACCCCACCAACGCGAAGGGACACGGCCGTGCCAGATCGACCGGAGATCGTTTGCCTCTGCGGCTCGGCCCGCTTCGTGGCGGAGATGCGCGCGGCCAACCTCAAGTTAACCCTCGCGGGTGCCATTGTCCTCGCGCCGGCCGAGGCACGAGAAGAGCTCACCAACGAACAGAAATCAACCCTCGGCGCAGTGCACCGCCGCAAGATCGACGTCGCCGACCGCATCCTGGTGGTGAACCCCGGCGGTTACATCGGCGAATCCACGGCCGGCGAAATCGCCTACGCCCGTGCAGCCGGAAAGCCGGTCGGCTTCACGGACTGAACGGTCAGCGGCGAGACGGGCAAGGACCCCCAAGTGGCACGGAAACCAACCCCGGGGGTAGCGTCGAACCATGACTCCAGGACGCCCCGTACCGCCGCCCCTCGCCAAGCCCCTTCCCGACCTCACCGACGCCGCCGGCCCCACCCTCGCTGCCGCCTACGGTGCCACCGCCCCGGACAGCGGCCTGGTGCCGCTGACCGTCGCCCGGCGCGCCCCCAAGGCCGACGACGTCGAGATCGCCGTCGAGTTCTGCGGCCTCTGCCACTCCGACGTCCACGCCAGCCGCGGGGAATGGGGCGGAAACACCTACCCGCTGATTCCGGGCCACGAGATCGTCGGCCGGGTCACCCGCGTGGGCTCCGCCGTCGACGACTTCACCGTCGGTGAGCGCGTGGGCGTGGGCTGCATGGTCGACTCCTGCCGCGAATGCGAGAGCTGCCTCGACGGCCTCGAGCAGTACTGCGAAAAGGGCATGACCGGCACCTATGGCGCCAAGGATGCCCGCAACGACGGCGCCGTCACCCAGGGCGGCTACGCCACCTCGATCGTGGTGGACCGCAACTACGTGCTGCGCATCCCCGAAGGCCTCGACCCGGCCGCTGCCGCGCCCCTGCTGTGCGCCGGCATCACCACGTTCTCCCCGCTGAACCACTTCGAGGTCGAGGAGGGCGACGCCGTCGGCGTCGTGGGCCTCGGCGGCCTCGGCCACATGGCCGTCAAGATCGCCAAGGCGATGGGCGCCGAGGTGACCGTCTTTACGACGTCGGAGCGGAAGTTCGCCGCCGCGCGTGAACTCGGCGCCGACCACGTGGTCCTCTCCACCGATCCGGCCGCCATGGAAGCCGCTGACCGCAGCCTCGACGTCATCATCGACACCGTCGCCGCCCCGCACGACCTCAACCCGTACTTCCGCACGCTGCGCGTTGACGGCGCACTCTTCCAACTCGGCCTGCCGTCCGAGGCGATGCCGCCGGTTAATCCAGGCTCGCTGATCCGCCGCCGGATCGCCTACGCCGGATCGTTGATCGGCGGGATCGAGGAGACCCAGGAAATGCTGGACTTCTGCGCCGAGCACGGCGTGGTCTCCGACATCGAACTCGTCGGCGCGGACCAGCTCAATGAGGCCTATGACCGGATGGTTGCCGGCGACGTGAAGTACCGCTTCGTCCTTGACGCCTCCACCCTCGGAACCCCGGCAGAGAAGGCGGACGCATGAGCACCCTGTTCACCAAGATCATCAACGGCGAGATTCCCGGCCGCTTCGTCTGGCGCGAGGACGACGTCGTCGCCTTCCTAACCGTGGGCCCGCTTGCCGACGGGCACACCCTGGTGGTGCCGGTCGAGGAGGTGGACCGCTGGACCGACGCGTCGCCCGAGACGCTGGCCCGCGTCATGGAGGTGGCGCGGAAAATCGGCGCCGCCCAGGTGGACGTCTTCGGGTCCGCCCGCGCCGGCCTGACCATCGCCGGGTACGAGATCAACCACCTGCACGTCCACGTCTGGCCGTCCAACTCTATGGCCGACTACGACTTCGGCGCCGTGGACCAGCACCCGGATCCGGAGCGCCTCGATGCTAACGCCGAGAAGCTGCGGGAAGGGCTGCGCGCGGCGGGCTACGGGGAGTTCGTTCCGGGCGCATAAACGCCCCCGCGACGTATCCCCGCTGGCCCCGGCGTTACGCCGGGGCCAGCGCCTTGTTAAGCACCGTCCGGATCCGCTTCTCGGAGACCGAATAGGCCGTCCCGAGTTCGACGGCGAACAGGCTCACCCGCAGTTCCTCGATCATCCAGCGGACCTGGGTTAACTCCGGCCCGATGCCCCGGCCCGGGAGCAGCGCCGAGACGGCGTCGTCGTAGTCGTCCTCGAGCCCCTGGATGACGGCCATGTGCTGGGCGTCGCGCTGGACGGTGGTGGGCAGCTTCTCCAGCCGCTTCTCGATCGCCGCGAGGTAGCGCGGCAGCTGGCTCAACTGGGCGTAGCCCGTGCGTGCCACGAAGCCGGGGAAGACCAGCTGCTCCAGCTGGGCCTTGATGTCATTCAGGGCGCTGATCAGTGCCAGGCTGGTGGTGCCGCGAAGCTGTTTCTCGATCCGCCGGGTGCTGGCCAGGATGCGTTCGACGACGGCGGTGACGGTGAAGACCGTGTCGATAAGCTCGGCGCGGACCTGCTCGTACAGTGCCTTGAAGGACGGCTCGTCCCACGGGAGGACGGCCGGGGTGAGCTTGTCGATCGCGGCCAGGGCGCAGTCCGCGATCAGGGCAGAGACCGAGCCGTGCGGGTTCTGGCTGAAGGTCAGCTTCTCCGTGTTGTTCAGGTGCTCCAGGACGTAGCGGTCCGGCGGCGGGACCTTGAGGGTCAGCAGGCGGATCACGCCCCCGCGCATCGCCTGTTCCTGTTCGCCCGCGGTCTGGAAGAGCCGCAACGCCACCGAGGTGCCCTCGTCCACCAGGGCCGGGTAGCCGGTGACGGTGTGGCCCTTGACCATACCCTGGACCTGCCGCTGCACACTGCCGAAGGTCCAGTCCTTGAGGCCGGTCAGCTCGGTGAAGCCGGCGGCAGAGCCGGCCTGCTGTGCACTGCCGGCTCTGCCGTTGCCGGCAGGGCCGTTCTCCGCGGCGGCCGGGGCGGTGCCCTTCTTCGGAGCCGTTGTCGAAGGAGTTGCGCCCAGGGACTCTGCGATGGCGCGTCGGGTGGCCGGCGCCAGTTTCTCCTGAAGCGCGGCGAGGTCCTTACCCTCGTCGAGGAGCTTGCCGCGGGCGTCCACCACGCGAAAACTGACCCGCAGGTGCGGCGGCACTGCATCCCAGTTCCAGGATCCCGGTGGGATGACTTGGCCGCGGAGCCTGCGCAGCACGAGTTCCAGGGACGGCTCGAGGTCGTCCGTGGCGGGATCGAAGTCGGCCTCCAGCGCGGCCACTGCCTGGCGGGCGACGTCGGGGGCCGGGACAAAGTTCTTGCGCACCTGCTTGGGCAGGGACTTGATCAGGGCGGTGACCAGTTCCACCCGCTGGCCCGGGATCAGCCAGCGGAACGCGGCGTCGTCGAGCTGGTTGAGGAACAGCACGGGGACTTCGGCGGTGACGCCATCGGAGGGGTTCGGGGCCGCCCCTGGGGCCACGGGGCTGAACTCGTAGCTCAGCGGCAGCTCGAAGCCCTTGTGCAGCCAGGTTTTGGGGTAGGCCGAATCGTCGAGCTCGTCAGCGTCCTCGCTGATCAGCAGCGACTTCTCGAAGTCCAGCAGTCCCGGATCCTGCTCCCGGGCCTCCTTCCACCACTTGTCGAAGTGGCGCTCGGAGACTACGTCCTTGCCCACCCGGGCGTCGTAGAACTCGAACAGGGCTTGGTCGTCCACAAGGATGTCCCGGCGGCGCATCCGGGCCTCCAGTTCCTCGATCTCCTGCAGCAGGGCCCGGTTGCGGTGGAAGAACTTGTGGTGGGTCTGCCAGTCGCCCTCCACCAGTGCGTGCCGGATGAAGAGTTCGCGGGACAGGTCCGGGTCCACGCGGCCGTAGTTGACCCGCCGGTTGGGGATGATGGGCACGCCGTACAAGGTGACCTTCTCATGGGCCATCACCGAGCCCATCTTCTTGGACCAGTGCGGCTCGCTGTAGCTGCGCTTGACCAGGTCCGGGGCCACCTGCTCGGCCCAGAGCGGATCGAACTTGGCGGCCACCCGTGCCCAGAGCCGGCTGGTCTCCACCAGCTCGGCGGCCATCACGAAGGTGGGCGACTTTTTGAACAGCGCGGAGCCGGGGAAGATCGCGAAGCGGGTACCGCGGGCGCCTGCGTATTCGCGCTTGCGT
Organism: Arthrobacter sp. YD4; assembly: GCF_030410515.1. Taxonomy (GTDB): domain Bacteria; phylum Actinomycetota; class Actinomycetes; order Actinomycetales; family Micrococcaceae; genus Arthrobacter. Next base: position 47,586 of record NZ_JAUHHD010000003.1, read on the forward strand.
TCGTCCAGGATGCCGATGTGGCTCAGCAGGCCCGAGAGCAGGCTGATGTGGATGCCCTCGTGGTTGCCGACCGGGTCGGTCAGGCGCTTGTTGTCCAGGCTGATCCCGAGCGGCCGGGCCATTTGCCGCAGCTGCGCGAACAGGTCCTGCCATTCGCGCACCCGCAGGTAGTTGATGAACTCGGCGCGGCACAGTCGGCGGAACGCGGTGGAGGAGAGCTCCTGCTGCTTCTCCTGCAGGTAGTTCCAGAGGTTGAGGTAGCCGGTGAAGTCCGAGTTCTCATCCCGGAACCGCGCGTGCTTCTCCGCGGCGAGCTGCTGCTTGCCTGAGCCGTCCCCTTGGGGGCGCTCGCGCGGGTCCTGGATGGTCAGCGCCGCGGCGAGGATCATCACCTCGCGGACGCAGCCGCGCTTGCCGGACTCCACGATCATCCGCCCCAGCCGCGGGTCCACCGGGAGCTGGGCCAGTTGCTGGCCGACGGCGGTGAGGCCGCTGCCGTTGCGGCCACCGGCGGTCCGTCGGCCGGGACGGCCCCCCGTCTCGTCCGGCGCCTCCGGCTGCCGGGCGGCGCTCAACGCGCCAAGCTCGCGCAGGAGCGTGACGCCGTCGTTGATCGCGCGGGATTCCGGCGGTTCGACGAACGGGAAGTTCTCCACGTCCTTGGGCCCGCGTGCGACGCCCATGGCGGTCATCTGCAGGATGACGGCGGCGAGGTTGGTTCGCAGGATTTCCGGGTCGGTGAACGGCGGGCGGGACTCGAAGTCCTCCTCCGAGTACAGCCGGATGGCGATGCCGTCGGAGACGCGCCCGCAACGGCCCGAACGCTGGTTTGCCGAGGCTTGGGAGACCCGCTCGATCGGCAGGCGCTGGACCTTGGTGCGGTGCGAGTAGCGCGAGATGCGGGCGGTGCCGGTGTCGATGACGTATTTGATGCCGGGAACCGTCAGTGAGGTCTCGGCGACGTTGGTGGCCAGGACGATCCGGCGCTTGCTGCCCGGGTGGAAAACCTTGTGCTGCTCCTGCAGGCTCAGCCGGGCGAAGAGGGGGAGCACCTCGGTGCCGGCCAGGCGCCGGTTCGCCTGGATCCTGGCGTTCAGTGCCTCGGCGGCGTCGCGGATCTCGCGCTCGCCGGAGAAGAAGATCAGGATGTCCCCGGGCGCCTCGAGGGCCAGTTCGTCGACGGCGTCGCAGACGGCGTCCAGCGGATCCCGGTCCTCCTCCAGCTCGTCGTCGGAGGCGGTGCCCTCGCCGTCTCCGTCATCCGCGCCGGGACCGCCGGCGGGGGCGGACAGCGGACGGTAGCGGATCTCCACCGGGAAGGTGCGGCCCGAGACCTCGACGATCGGGGCGGGCTCCTCCTCGCTGCCGAAGTGCTTGGCGAAGCGCTCAGGGTCGATGGTGGCCGAGGTGATGATGACCTTCAGGTCCGGCCGCTGCGGCAGGATGCGCTTCAGGTAGCCGAGGATGAAGTCGATGTTGAGGCTGCGCTCGTGTGCCTCATCGATGATGATCACGCTGTACTTTCGCAGCAGCTTGTCGCGCTGGATCTCCGCCAGCAGGATGCCGTCGGTCATCAGCTTGATCTTCGTGGACCGGCTGACCTCCCCGGTGAAGCGGACCTGGAAGCCCACCTCCTGGCCGATCTCGACGCCGAGCTCCTCGGCGATGCGTTCGGCCACCGTCCGCGCGGCGAGCCGCCGCGGCTGGGTGTGGCCGATCAGTCCCTTCTCGGCCAGGCCCAGTTCCAGGCACATCTTCGGAATCTGGGTGGTCTTACCGGAGCCGGTCTCGCCGGCGATGATCGTCACCTGGTTGGCGGCGATCGCGGCCATCAGGTCCTCGCGGCGCTCGGAAACCGGCAGCTCGGCGGGGTAGGAGATATGGAGTGTCATGGCTGGCTCCAGTCTACTGGCCGGTTTCCGCGGCAGGGGCTCAAAAGCTAAGCCTACTGAGGAATATTTGGCCGGGCCGCGGACTTGGACCCGTCATGACTACTATCGCAATCATTGGAGCAGGATCGGGGCTCGGCGTTGCCGTCGCCCGCCGTTTCGGCGCGGAAGGCTTTTCCGTCGCCCTCCTTTCCCGGAACCAGGGCCGGGTGGACGCCCTGGCGGAGACCCTCTCGGCCGAGGGAATCGAGGCCAAGGGCTTCGCGGCCGACGTCCGGGACCCCGACTCCATCACCCGGGCGCTGGAGGCCGCTACCGAAACCCTCGGCCCCATCGAGGTGCTGCAGTACAGCCCGTTGCCGCAGAAGGACTTCATGCGTCCCGTCCTGGAGACCACCCCCGCCGACCTGGTGGGACCCGTGGAGTTCTCCATCTATGGCCCGGTGGCGGCGGTCCACCAGGTCCTTCCCGGCATGCGGTTCCTGGGCAAGGACAAGGGCACCATCCTCTTCGTCAACGGCGGCTCGGCGGTAAAGCCCGGCCGCAACGTCACCGGCACCTCGGTGGCGTTCGCCGGCCAGGCCGCCTACGCCCAGCTGTTGAACGAGGTGCTCGGCGAGGAGGGCATCAAGGTGTCCCAGCTGATCATCGGCGGCCGCATCATCGACGGCGACCCGGAGAAGGATCCGGCCGTCCTCGCCGGACACCTCTGGGACCTGCACGCCAAGCGTGACCGGTTCCGGCTGCAGATCAGTTCCGATTAGGCATCCCCGAACATCACCGACAGTTCACCGACACTGGACAGGAGTAAGAGTATGACTGCGAAGACATGGTTTATCACCGGAACCTCGCGTGGTTTCGGCCGGGAATGGGCCCTCGCGGCGCTGGGCCGCGGAGACAACGTCGCCGCCACGGCGCGTGACGCGAAGAGTCTGGGCGCGTTGGTTGAGGAGTTCGGCGACAGGATCCTTCCCATCGAACTCGATGTCACGGACCGCGAAGCCGCCTTCGCTGCCGTGGCCCGGGCGCACGGGCATTTCGGCCGGCTGGACGTGGTGGTCAACAACGCCGGCTACGGCCAGTTCGGCACGGTGGAGGAGCTGAGCGAAGCCGACGCCCGCGATCAGATCGAGACGAACCTCTTTGGCGCGCTGTGGGTCACCCAGGCGGCGCTGCCCTTCCTGCGGGAGCAGGGTAGCGGGCACATCATCCAGGTCTCGTCCGTGGGCGGCGTCTCGGCCTTCCCCACCGTGGGCATCTACCACGCGTCCAAGTGGGCCCTGGAGGGCCTGAGCCAGTCCCTTGCCCAGGAAGTCGCGGAGTTCGGCATCAAGGTGACCCTGGTGGAGCCGGGCGGCTTCGCCACCGACTGGGGCGGCAGTTCCGCCCGTCACGCCGAACAGATGCCGGAGTACGACGGCGTCCGCGAGCGGGCGGCCAACCGGCCGAGCCGGCGCGGCACCCCGGGCGATCCGACGGCGACCCGGGAGCCGATTCTGACACTGGTGGACGCGGACGAACCCCCGCTGCGGGTCTTCTTCGGCGAGGCGCCCCTGGGCATCGTCACCGCCGACTACGAGTCCCGGCTGGCCACCTGGAATGAGTGGCAGCCGCTCTCCGTGGCCGCTCACGGCGGCTGAGTCCTGCGGGGAAAGCGGCGGGCCGGCCGGGCGCACTGCCCGGCCGGCCCGCCGCTGTGTGAAGCCGGCGGCCGCGGTTAGAAATTCCGCAGCGTGTAGCCGGTGCTTGGCAGGTCGTGGGCCATCCAGTAGTCCTCCGAGCGGACGGGCGGGTTGTGGCCCAGTCCATCCTTGCGGAGGGCGCGGAGGGTGGCCGCGGCGACGGCAATAACCAGGATGATGACGGCGATTCCGAGGATTTCCATAGCTCTATGGTTCGCCGGTGACGGGTCAAAAATAAGTGGCAGAAAAGCCCAAAAAGCTAAAATTTCTGCCACACTTGAATCATGATCCGTTCGGTGGCAATGATCGTGGTTCCCAACTTTTCCATCTTCGAATTCGGCACCGCCTTCGAGGTGTTCGGCGTCGACCGTTCCGGCCGCGGCGCGGGCCTGCCGGCCTTTGATTTCCGGATCGTCACCCCCATCCCCGGGGACGTCCCGATGCAGTCCGGCCCCACCCTGCACGTGGGACTCGGGCTGGACGCGGCGGCGGACGCGGACCTGGTGATCATGACCCCGTTCGGCAAGGACTCTGATGTTCCCGACGCCGTGATCGAGGCCCTGCGCGCCGCCCACGAGCGCGGCGCGTGGGTGATGTCCATCTGCTCGGGGGCTTTCGCCCTGGCCCGGGCCGGGCTGCTGGACGGCCGGCGCTGCACTACCCACTGGCACTACTCCCGCGAACTGGCCGAGCGGTACCCCGAGGCGGTGGTGGACGAGAACGTGCTTTACGTCCAGGACGGCCGGATCATCACCAGCGCCGGGACCGCCGCGGGGATCGACGCGAGCCTGCACCTGGTGCGGCTGGAATTCGGCGCGGCGGTTGCCGCCAGCATTGCCCGCGACATGGTGGTGCCCCCGCACCGCGACGGCGGACAGGCCCAGTTCATCGACCGGCCGGTTCCCCGGTGCGGGTCCCAGCCGATGGAGGAGCTGCTGCGCTGGATGGTCGGCAACTTGGGGGAGGAGCACCCGGTCAACGAGCTGGCGCGGCGGGTTCACATGTCGCCGCGGACCTTTGCCCGGCGCTTCCGGGCCGAAACCGGGGCGACGCCGGCGGCGTGGCTGAACTCCCAGCGCGTGCTCCGCGCCCAGGAGTTGCTGGAGACGACGGACCTGACCATTGATGAGGTTGCACGGGAGTCCGGGTTCGGCCACCCCGTCCTGCTCCGCCACCACTTCGCCAAGGTGCTCGACACCAGCCCGCAGTCATACCGGAGGGCCTTCCGCGGCCACCTCGCGGCGGTTTAGGGAGCGCTACTGCCCCGGCAAGTCCCCGGCGTCGGCGCGCACGCACTCGACCAGCTCACGCCACGGGCCCGTGATGTGCCGTTCGGGCAGGGTCGCGCGGCGCCGGCCGGCGCGGATGTTGTAGACGAACCGGTCCGGCTGCGGGGCCTCGTCCGCGTCCCCGGGGAGGTCATCCCATGGGCAGGCCTCGATCAGGCCCTGCCAGCGGTCCACGGCGTCCGGCGTCGCGGGTTCGGTACTCCAGACGCGCTGGAATCCCGCGACGCCGCCGCTGCGCTGCACGGTGATCTTCATGGGTTCGTCTCCAGCCACCAGGATTACGGCCGGCTGCCGCCTTACAGCCTGACTTTGACAGTTTCCCACGCCGAGCGCACCGCGTCATGCTCCGGTGAATCCGCTCCGAACAGCTCCTGGGCGGAGGCCGCCGTGGCCTTGGCGAAAGCGCTGAACGTCGACGCCGGCTTCAGCGATCCTCCGGTCAGGGTCTCGTACCAGATCCGTCCCGGGGCCTCCCATGCGTTCCCGCCGAGGGTGGTGGCCGTGAGGTAGAACGCCCGGTTGGGAATGCCGGAGTTCAAGTGCACCCCGCCGTTGTCCGAGCTGGTGTGGACGTAGCCATCCATCGAGTCGGGCTGCGGGTCCTTGCCCAGGACGTCGTCGTCGTACGCCGTGCCCGGCGCCTTCATCGAGCGCAGCGCCACGCCTTGGACCTGGTCGGTGAAGAGGCCCTCGCCGATCAGCCAGCTGGCCTGCGCCGCGTCCTGCTGCCGGACGAACTGTTCCACCAACGCACCGAAGACGTCCGAGACGGACTCGTTCAGCGCACCGGACTGGTTCCGGTAGGTCAGCCCCGCCGAGAACTGGGTCACGCCGTGGGTGAGCTCGTGGCCGATCACGCTGAGCGCCACCGTGAACCGGTTGAACACCTGGCCGTCGCCGTCGCCGAAGACCATCTGGTGGCCGTCCCAGAACGCGTTGTCGTAGCGCTGCCCGTAGTGCACCGTGGCGTCCAGGGGCAGGCCGTTGCCGTCCACCGAGTTGCGCCCGAAAGCGTCCGCGTAGAGCCGGTGCGTGTGGCCGAGCCCGTCATACGCCTCATCGGCGGCCGGGTCCGAGGTGGCCGGCTCACCCTCCTTGCGGACCAGGGCGCCGGGCAGGTTCTCCGAGCCCTTCGCGTCATAGATGGTGCGCTGCGGCGGACCTGGCGCCACCTGGCGGATTCCCGGCGGGGCCGTCGGAGCCGCCGCGGCCCGTGCGGCCTGGAAGCTCTTGACGTGCAGCAACGCCTCCCGGGCGGCGCGCGCGGCCGCCTCCAGCCGGGGTTCCGACGTCTGTGCCGCCAGCCGGCGCAACAGGTAGGGCGGGATGATGGAGCAGTACATGTGAGACCCCTTTGCTCTAGCCGATGCGACCAGCCTACGAGCGGGGTGCGACATTTGGCAGGGACGGCCGCCCGCCGGATCCGCCGGGCGGCCGTCCCGGCGGGTACGGTAAGCCAATGGCGCACTCCGGTAAAGAGAACAAGAAAAAGTCCAGCTCCACGCTGCTGACCGTGATCATCGCGTTCGCGATGAACGTGCTGGTGGCGGCCGCCAAGTCGGTCGCGGCGGTCCTGTCCGGTTCGGCGTCGATGACCGCGGAGGCCGCGCACTCGTGGGCGGACACGGGCAACCAGGTCTTCCTCTTCTTTGCGGAGCGGCGTTCGGCCCGGCCACGGGACAAGAGCCATCCCATGGGCTACGGCCGGGAGGCCTACGTCTGGTCCATGTTCGCGGCCTTCGGACTCTTCACCGCCGGCGCCGTGGTCTCGATCATGCACGGCATCCAGGAGATCATCGCGCCGGAGCCCGCGGCGGACTTCATGGTGGCCTACATCGTCCTGGCAGCGGCATTCGTCTTCGAGGGGATTTCCTTTGTCCAGGCGTTCCGGCAGACCCGGAAGGCCGCGCATGAACTGGACCGCCACACCCTGGAGCAGGTGCTGATCAGTTCCGATCCGACGCTGCGGGCCGTCTTCGCCGAGGACGCCGCGGCGCTGATCGGCCTGGTGGTCGCCTTCGTCGGTGTCTTCCTGCACCAGGTCACCGGTTCCCCGTTGCCCGATGCGATCGGCTCGATCATCGTGGGCGTCCTGCTGGCCGTCGTCGCCGTCGTGCTGATCGACCGGAACCGCCGCTTCCTGGTGGGCCAGGGTGTCACTGCCGACATCGAACAGTCCATGGCGCGCCGCGTGCTGGAGCACCGGGACATCGCCCGACTCACCTACCTGCACCTCGAATTTGTCGGCCCGCGGAAGCTCTACCTGGTCGCGGCCGTGGACTTGGAGGGCGACCACCCCGAGCATGAGGTGGCCGTGGCGCTTCGCCGGATCGAACGCGAACTCGAGGACCACGAGACGGTCGAGGAGGCGGTGTTGACCCTGGCGACGCCGGACGAGCAGCCCCTGCACATCAGCGCGGACAAGGAAGGCGCGACCCCCTAGCCGGAGAACCCGGGCGCAACGCAAAGAACCCCTCCACTTCAGCTGAAGCGGAGGGGTTCTCACTGTGCCCTCGGTAGGATTCGAACCTACGGCCTTCTGCTCCGGAGGCAGACGCTCTATCCCCTGAGCTACGAGGGCAATCAGGGATTCCTGCCGTCACCGGCGGGACGTCCTAGAGCTTAGCAGGAAGGTGGGCCGCAAACGAAAACGACGCAGCGGGTGCCGGAATTCCGCGCAGATGCGGGCCCCCGGTAGGCTTGAACCGTGACCCCAGAAGAACTTTCCCTTGCCATATCCGCCTGCCTCCAGGACGCCGTCGCCGCCGGTGAGATCGCCCTCGCCGCCACCGATATTCCGGAGGCTGTCCGCGTGGAGCGGCCGAAGAACAGGGACCACGGGGACTGGGCCACCAACATCGCCCTGCAGCTGGCGAAGCCGGCCGGGACCAACCCCCGCCAGCTGGCCGGGCTCCTGAGCGAGCGTCTGGCCGGGATCGCCGGGGTGGCCGCCGTGGACATCGCCGGGCCCGGGTTCCTGAACATCACCGTCGACGCCGCCGCCGCGGGCGCGCTGGCCAAGGCCATCGTCCAGGCGGGGGCCGGCTACGGCACCAACACCGCGCTCGCGGGCCGCACCGTGAACATGGAGTTCGTCTCCGCCAACCCCACCGGGCCGCTGCACATCGGCCACACCCGCTGGGCCGCCCTGGGCGATTCGATCGCCCGCGTGCTCCGGGCCTCCGGCGCGGACGTCACGGCGGAGTACTACATCAACGACGCCGGTTCGCAGATGGACGTCTTCGCCAACTCCGTGCTGTCCCGCCTGCACGGCCGCGATGTCCCCGAGGGCGGCTACCCGGGCGAATACATCGCCGACCTGGGCCACGAGGTCCTCGCCGAGCACCCGGCCATCCGGGAGCTGACGGACGTGGCAGCGCTGCCGGTCATCCGGGCCTCCGCCTACCAGGCGCAGCTGAAGGACATACAGCAGACCCTCGCGGAGTTCGGCGTCGCCTTCGACGTCTACTTCTCCGAGCAGGAACTCCACGACGCCGGGGCGATCGCCAGTGCCGTGGCCCGGTTGCGCGAGCAGGGCCACGTCTACGACGACGGCGGCGCCGTCTGGCTGCGGACCACGGACTTCGGCGACGACAAGGACCGCGTGATGATCCGCGCGAACGGCGAGCCGACCTACTTCGCCGCCGACGCCGCCTATTACCTGTCCAAGAAGGACCGCGGCTTCACCGAAAAGATCTACCTCCTCGGCGCCGACCACCACGGCTACATCAACCGGCTTAAGGCCATCGCGGCCGCCGCGGGCGACGACCCCGAGGTCAACATCGAGGTCCTGATCGGCCAGCTCGTGTCCGTCAACGGTGCCAAGCTGTCCAAGCGGGCCGGCAACATCATCGAGCTCAAGGACCTGATCTCCTGGCTGGGCAAGGACGCCGTGCGCTACTCCCTGGCCCGGTTCCCCGCCGATTCGCCGCTCACCCTGGACCCGGAACTGCTGAAGAAGCACAGCAACGAGAACCCCGTCTTCTACGTCCAGTACGCCCACGCCCGCTCCCGCGGTGCCTCCCGCAACGCAGCCGCCGCCGGCGTCGAGCGCACCGTGGACGGCCGGGAGGCCTTCGACGCGGCCCTGCTGGACCACGCCACGGAGAACGAACTGCTCTCGCACCTTGGCAGCTACCCCTCGATCGTGGCCAAGGCCGCCGAGCTGCGCGAACCGCACCGCGTGGCCCGCCACCTCGAGGTCATCGCCGGCGCCTACCACCGCTGGTACGACGCCTGCCGGGTGGCTCCGCTCGGCGAGGAAGCTGTCACCGACCTCAACCGCGCCCGTCTGTGGCTCAACGACGCCACCAGCCAGGTGCTCGCCAACGGACTTGACCTGCTGGGCGTCTCGGCGCCGGAACGGATGTGACCATCATGACCGCAAGCCCCGCCAACAACGCCGCGTCCCCGCTCGCCCCGGACTGGCTGGACGTCCCGGCCGACCTGAATGCCCTGCACGCGCCGATGTGGGCCGCCGGCGTCGCCCGCACCGACGGCGGCGAGCTCGCCATCGACGGGGTTCCGGTCAGCGAGCTGCAGCGGCAGTTCGGCACCCCGCTCTTCGTCATGAGCGAGACCGACTTCCGGGCCCGGGCGCGCGCCTTCCAGGACGCCTTCAACGAGGCCTTCGCCGACATCTGCGGGGGAGTGGACGTCTACTACGCCGGTAAGTCCTTCCTCTGCACCGCCGTCGTCCGCTGGGTCGAAGAGGAAGGCCTCCGGCTGGACACGGCCTCCGGCGGCGAGCTGGCCGTCGCGGCCCGCGCCGGCATCCCCGGGGCGGCCGTCGCGCTGCACGGCAACAACAAGTCCGACGCCGAGATCCACCGCGCCTTGGACATGGGCCTGGGCCGGATCGTGGTGGACAGCCTCCCCGAGCTCGAGCGCGTCGCGGCGATTGCCGCCAACCGGGGCGAGACCGCCAAGGTCATGCTGCGGCTGACCCCGGGTGTGCACGCCCACACGCACGAATTCATTGCCACCGCCCACGAGGACCAGAAGTTCGGCCTCTCCATGGCCGGCGACTCCACCGAGCAGGCAGGGCTCTCCGCCGCGGAGGAGGCCGTGGCCGCCGCCGCCGGCCACGCCAGCATCGAGCTGCTGGGCCTGCACTGCCACATCGGCTCGCAGATTTTCGAACCGGACGGCTTCGCCGTGGCCGCGGAGAAGCTTCTGGACTTCCTCGCCGCGATGCGCTCGAAGTACTCCGTGGAACTGCCCGAGCTGGACCTCGGCGGCGGCTACGGCATCGCCTACACCCCGGTGGACGCCCCGCGCCCGCCCGCGGAGATTGCCCGGGCGATGGCCGCCGTCGTCCGCGCCAAGGTGGCCGAGCTTGGCATCACCGCACCGCGGATCTCGATCGAGCCCGGACGCGCGATCGTGGGCACCAGCACCTTCACGCTCTACGAGGTCGGCACCCTGAAAACCGTGCGGGTGGACGTGGCGGTGCCCGCCGGCGGCGCCGAAGGCTTGGATAACGTTACGTACCCCCGCCGCTATGTGTCGGTGGACGGCGGCATGAGCGATAACGCCCGCCCGGTGCTGTACGACGCGGATTATTCGGCGGTCCTGGCCTCCCGCAGCTCCACCGCGGCCCCGCAGCTGTCCCGCGTGGTGGGCAAACATTGCGAGAGCGGCGACATAGTTGTTAGAGATGTATACCTGCCCGAGGACGTGGCAGCCGGTGATCTGCTCGCTGTACCGGGGACCGGCGCCTACTGCTGGGTCCTCTCAAGCAATTACAACTATCTGGCCCGTCCGGGCGTTGTTGCCCTGCGCGACGGAGCAGCCCGGCTGATTGTCCGCGGGGAGACCGAAGCCGATCTGTTGAACCGCGACATGGGAGTCTGAATGACGCAAATGCGTACCTTGAAAGTGGCCCTGCTGGGCTGTGGCAACGTCGGGGCCCAGGTAGCGCGGATTCTCATTGACGACGCCGACGCCCTCGCCTCCCGCACCGGTGCCCGCCTGGAGCTCAGCGGCATCGCCGTGCGCACCCCGGGCGCCCGCCGCGACGTCGAACTGCCGGCGGACCTGTTCACCACCGACGCCGAGTCCTTGGTCAAGGATGCGGACCTGGTGATCGAACTGATGGGCGGCATCGAGCCGGCGCGAAGCCTGATCCTCACCGCCATCCGGCACGGCGCCTCCGTGGTCACCGGAAACAAGGCCCTGCTGGCCCAGGACGGCCCCACCCTCTACGAGGAGGCAGACAAGGCCGGCGTGCAGCTCTCCTACGAGGCCGCCGTCGCCGGCGCGATCCCCATCCTGCGCCCCATCCGGGACAGCCTCTCCGGGGACCGGATCACCCGCGTCCTGGGGATCGTCAACGGCACCACCAACTTCATCCTCGACCAGATGGACAGCACCGGCGCGCAGTTCGCCGATGCCCTCGCCGAGGCCCAGCGGCTCGGCTACGCGGAGGCGGATCCCACGGCCGACGTCGGGGGCCTCGACGCCGCGGCGAAGGCCGCCATCCTGGCCTCACTGTCCTTCCACACCCGCTTCGCCCTCGAAGACGTGTACTGCGAGGGCATCACCGGCGTCACGGCGGCGGACATCGCCGCGGCCAAGGACGCCGGGTTCGTCATCAAGCTCCTCGCCATCGCCGAAAAACTCGGTGATTCGGAAGGCAACGAGGGTGTCTCGGTGCGCGTGCACCCCACCCTGCTGCCCCGCGAACACCCGCTGGCCGCCGTCCGCGGCGCCTTCAACGCGGTCTTCATCGAGGCGGAGAACGCCGGCGAGCTGATGTTCTATGGCCAGGGCGCCGGCGGCACCCCCACCGCGTCCGCCGTGCTCGGTGACCTGGTGTCCGCGGCCCGGCGGATCGTCCTGGGCGGCCCCGGCCGCACCGAGACCACCACCGGACACGTGCCCGCGCTGCCCATCGACGCCGCCGTCACCAGCTACTACATCGGCCTGGACGTGGCGGACCAGCCCGGCGTGCTCGCGCGGATCGCGCAGCTGTTTGCCGAACAAGGCGTCTCGATCGAAACCATGCGGCAGACAGTGCACCGCGAACCGTCCTCTCCGGCCACCTCGGCGGAGCTGCGGATCGTCACGCACCGCGCCAGCGAGGCCGCCCTCGCGGCCACCGTCCAGGCCGTCAAGGGCCTGGACGTCATCAATTCAGTCACATCCGTACTGCGGGTAGAAGGGGTCTAAGTGGCTCACCAATGGCGCGGAGTCATCCGCGAATACGCCGAACGCCTGCCGGTCACCGAGGCCACGAAGGTCATCACCCTGGGTGAGGGCGGCACCCCGCTGGTCCACGCGCAGAAGCTCTCCGCACTCACCGGCTGCACCGTCTACCTCAAGGTCGAGGGCATGAACCCCACCGGTTCCTTCAAGGACCGCGGCATGACCATGGCCATGACGGCCGCCGTCGCCGCCGGCGCCAAGGCCGTGGTGTGCGCCTCCACCGGCAACACCTCCGCCTCCGCGGCGGCCTACGCCACCTCCGCCGGCCTGCGCTGCGCCGTGCTGGTGCCCGAGGGCAAGATCTCTATGGGCAAGCTCAGCCAGGCGATCGCCCACGGCGCCACCCTGCTGCAGGTGGACGGCAACTTCGACGACTGCCTTGAGATCGCCCGGAAGCTGGGGGAGTCCTACCCGGTGTTCCTGGTGAACTCGGTCAACCCGGCCCGGATCGAGGGCCAGAAGACCGGTGCCTTCGAGGTGGTCGATTCCCTCGGTGACGCCCCGGACATCCACATCCTCCCGGTCGGCAACGCCGGCAACATCAGCGCGTACTGGAAGGGCTACAAGGAATACTCGGCGCCCTACGAGTCCGCCACCGCCGGGTCGCTGCCCGCCGTCGCCACCCGCACCCCGGTGATGTGGGGCTTCCAGGCCGCCGGTGCCGCGCCGTTCGTCGCCGGCCACCCGATCACCGAACCGGACACCATCGCCACGGCCATCCGGATCGGCAACCCCGCCTCCTGGGAGACTGCCGTCGCCGCCCGGGACGAATCCGGCGGCGTGATCGAGGCCGTGACCGACGACGAAATCCTCGCCGCGCACCGCTGGCTGTCCGCCCGCGAGGGCGTCTTCGTCGAGCCCGGCTCCGCGGCCGGCGTCGCGGGCCTGATCAAGAAGTACGAGGCAGGCGAGGTCCCGGCCGGCAAGACGATCGTCATCACCGTCACCGGCCACGGCCTGAAGGACCCGCAGTGGGCACTCCGCACCGAGGATGGCAGCGACGTCCAGCCGGTGAAGGTCGCCAACGACGTCGTCACCGTCGCCGCGGAACTGGGACTGGAAGAGCACTAGCAGTGGAGACCACCCTCACCGTCCCGGCGGAGTCCGCCGCCGACACGCCCACGGTGGCGGCCGGACAGTCCGTCACCGTCCGGGTCCCGGCCACCAGTGCCAACCTGGGCCCCGGCTACGACAGCCTGGGCCTGGCCCTGTCGCTCCACGACACCCTTACGGTGGAGACCCTCGACAGCGGGGAACTGGAATTCGACCTCAGCGGCGAGGGGGCGGACACGTTGCCGCGCGACGCCAGCCACCTGGTGGCCCGGGCGCTGACTGAGGCACTGCACCGGCTCGGATACCGGCACGCGGGCCTCCGGATCACCGCGGACAACGTCAACCCGCACGGGCGGGGGCTCGGGTCCTCGGCCGCCGCGGTGGTGGCGGCAGCCTCGGCGGCCAACGCCCTGGTCCCGGCCGCGGACCGTCGCGGCAAGGACTGGATCCTGCAGTTCACCTCCACCCTGGAGGGGCACCCGGACAACGTCGCACCCGCCATTTTCGGCGGACTGGCGCTGTCATGGCAGGACAGTGACCAGTACAGCAGCACCTGCGCCGTCGTGCACGCGGACATCGTTCCCGTGGTGGCCGTTCCTGACTACGAACTCTCCACCGAGGCGGCCCGGGCGCTGCTGCCGGCGTCCGTGGGGCACCATGCCGCGGCCATGAACTCCGGCCGCGCCGCGCTCCTGATCCACGCCCTGACCCAGAGCCCCGCCTTCCTGCTGCCCGGCACCGAGGACTACCTGCACCAGAGCTACCGGGCCCAAGCCATGCGCCCCAGCGCGGACCTGATAGCCGCCCTGCGCCGCGCCGGCCACGCCGCCGTCGTCTCCGGTGCCGGACCCACGGTCCTGGTGCTCGCCGACGGTGCGGAGCGGGCGGCCGAGGCGCAGGCCTTCATCGCCGAGTACACCGCGGCCAACACGCCGGGCGTGTCCTGGCGCGTGATGACGCTGGCCGTGGACAGTGAAGGTGCTAAAGTGGAAGTGCACCGGCGGTAATCACGCTAGCTTTTTCAAAAGACCGCGATGTCGGCCACGTTGCCCACTCTCATCTTTCACTGCGCAATATTTTCCGGTGCCACCTGCTTCCGTCTGGCGCAGGACGCTACAGAAGCACTCTGTACCCCTGAAAAGTCAGCCGGCCGTTCCTCCATTTCGGAACGTGTCCTGGTGTAGCAGTATCCGGCCTTGCCGGCCGGTTTGAGTCCGGCAAGGCCGCAAATCCCGGCTGCAGATCTGAACTGCAGCCCAGATCAATCACCGCGTCCAGCTCCTAGCCTGGACGCCGTCGAGGGGGAAGGATCCTTCGTGACCGAAACCACCGAGCTGTCTCCAGCTGTGGACTCATCATCTTCTGCTGCTTCGGCAGCACCCGCCAAGAGCAGCGGCCTCGCCGGCCTGAAGCTCGCCCAGCTGCAGGCCCTGGCCAGCCAGTTGGGAATCTCCGGGGGTTCCCGGATGCGTAAGGGCGATCTGGTGACCGCCATCTCCGCCCACCGCGCCGGCACCCCGGTGAGCAAGGCCCCCGCCGCTGCCGAGAAGGCCAGCGACAACGGAACCATCTCCAGCGGCGCTGTTGCGTCGAACGGCGCTTCTTCCAACGGCGCTGCTTCTTCCAACGTTGCCGAGGCCCCGGCGCAGGAAAACCCGCGTGCCCGCCGTGGCCGCAGCCGCCGCGCCGGCAGCGACGGCATCATCAGCACCGCCACCGAGGCTCCCGCCGCCGTGGAAGCCCAGCCGGCCGTCGAGGCCGCCCCGGCCGAACAGCCCGCCGAGACCAACGACCGCGCCCGCCAGCCGCGGACCCGCAACCGCCGCCGCGGCGAAGCAGCCGCCCAGGCTGCAGGCCAAGCGGAGGCCACGGAGGCTCCGGCCGAGCAGCCCGCCCCCGAGCAGCGCCAGGGTGAACAGCGCCAGGGTGAACAGCGTCAGGCCGAGCAGGGCAACGACGACGCCCAGCGCCGCGAGAACACCCGCGGCCGCGGCAACCGTGACGAGAACGCCGGACGCGAGAACGCCCGCGACAACAACCGGGACAACCGCGACAACAACGACGACAACGACGGCGGCAGCCGTCGGAACCGCCGCAACCGCCGGGACCGTAACGATCGCAACGACCGTAACGACCGCCAGGACAACAACCGTAACGACCGCTTCCGCGACCGCAACGAACGCCGCCGCGGCCGCAACCAGGGTCCCGACGTCGACGACGTCGAGGTCACCGAGGACGACGTCCTGCTGCCGGTCGCCGGCATCCTGGACGTGCTGGAGAACTACGCGTTCATCCGCACCTCCGGCTACCTGCCGGGCCCGAACGACGTCTACGTCTCGCTCGCCCAGGTCAAGAAGTACAACCTGCGCAAGGGCGACGCCGTCGTCGGCGCCATCCGCGCCCCGCGCGAAGGCGAAGACCGCAGCAACCAGCAGTCCGCCCGCCAGAAGTTCAACGCGCTGGTCCGCGTCACCTCGGTGAACGGCAAGACCGCCGAGGAACTCAAGGACCGCGTGGAGTTCGCCAAGCTGGTGCCGCTCTACCCGTCCGAGCGGCTGCGCCTCGAAACCGATCCCAAGAAGATCGGCCCCCGCGTTATCGACCTGGTGGCCCCGATCGGCAAGGGCCAGCGCGGCCTGATCGTCTCCCCGCCGAAGGCCGGCAAGACCCTGATCCTGCAGTCCATCGCGAACGCCATCACCACGAACAACCCTGAGGTCCACCTCATGATGGTTCTGGTCGACGAACGTCCCGAAGAAGTCACGGACATGCAGCGCACCGTCAAGGGTGAGGTCATCGCCTCCACCTTCGACCGTCCGGCCGACGACCACACCACCGTTGCCGAACTCTCCATCGAACGCGCCAAGCGCCTCGTCGAGATGGGCATGGACGTGGTGGTCCTGCTGGACTCCATGACCCGCCTGGGCCGTGCCTACAACCTGGCCGCGCCGGCCTCCGGCCGCATCCTCTCCGGTGGCGTGGACTCGGCGGCGCTCTACCCGCCGAAGCGCTTCTTCGGTGCCGCCCGCAACATCGAAAACGGCGGCTCGCTCACCATCCTGGCCACCGCTCTCGTCGAGACCGGCTCCAAGATGGACGAGGTCATCTTCGAAGAGTTCAAGGGCACCGGCAACATGGAGCTCCGCCTGTCCCGCCAGCTGGCGGACAAGCGCATCTTCCCGGCCGTGGACGTCAACGCCTCCGGCACCCGTCGTGAGGAGAACCTCCTCTCGCCCGAGGAAGTCAAGATCATGTGGAAGCTGCGCCGCGTCCTCTCCGGTCTCGAGACCCAACAGAGCCTTGAGCTGCTGACCAACAAGATCCGGGAGACCCAGAGCAACGTCGAGTTCCTCATGCAGGTGCAGAAGACGACGCTTGGTGCGAAGTCCGATAACGACAAGTAGCTGAGTACAAGGCGGGGTGCCGGAACTTCCGCGCGGTGAGCCGCGTGGGTTTCCGCCCCCGCCTTCGCCGTTCGGTTTTGCCGCCCCCGCCCCTCCGCCGGGTGGCTTGCGATCTCCGATCGCAAGCCACCCGGCTCCGACAGGCCCGATGCCACTCCCGGGGCGGCAGAAACCGAACGGCTTCGCTGTTTTCCCACCTTTGTCGTCGCGTTACTAGACTTGTAGAAGTCGAAAGAGGTTTTGAAATGTTTGAGTCCGTACAGGGGCTGTTGGATGAGCATGCTGCTATCCAGGCGCAGCTCGGGGATCCTGCTGTGTATGCCGACCAGAAGCTGGCCCGGAAGCTGGGGCGGCGGTCCGCGCAGCTGAACGGCATCGTGGAGGCCTACCACCGCTGGGAGGCACTCAACGATGACCTGGCCGCGGCGAAGGAGATGGCTGCCGAGGATCCCGAGTTCGCGGCCGAGGTGCCCGAGCTGGAGGAGTCCCTTGAGACGGCCGCCGCCAAGCTGCGCCGCCTGCTGATCCCGCGCGACCCGGACGACGCCCGCAACGTGATCCTCGAGGTCAAGGGCGGCGAAGGCGGCGACGAGGCCGCCCTGTTCGCCGCCGACCTGCTGCGGATGTACAGCCGCTACGCGGAATCCCGCGGCTGGAAGACCGAGATCATCTCGGCCACCGAGTCGGACCTTGGCGGTTACAAGGACGTCCAGATGGCCGTCAAGGGCAACTCCAACGACCCCGCCGAAGGCGTCTTCGCCCGGCTTAAGTTCGAAGGCGGCGTCCACCGCGTCCAGCGTGTGCCCGTCACCGAATCCCAGGGCCGGATCCACACCTCCGCCGCCGGCGTCCTGGTGCTGCCCGAGGTGGACGAGCCCGAGGAACTGGAAATCAACCAGAACGACCTCAAGATCGACGTCTACCGTTCCTCCGGCCCGGGTGGCCAGTCCGTGAACACCACCGACTCCGCGGTCCGCATCACGCACCTTCCCACCGGCATCGTCGTCGCGATGCAGAACGAGAAATCCCAGCTGCAGAACCGCGAGGCCGGCATGCGCGTGCTCCGCGCCCGCATCCTGGCCCACCAGCAGGAGCAGATCGACGCCGAGAACTCGGCGCAGCGCAAGTCGCAGATCCGCACCATGGACCGTTCGGAGCGCATCCGCACCTACAACTACCCGGAGAACCGGATCGCGGATCACCGCACCGGCTACAAGGCGTACAACCTCGACCAGGTGATGAACGGCGACCTGGAACCGGTGATCCAGTCCGCAATCGAGATGGACGAACAGTCCCGCCTCGACGCCATCGGCGACTAGCGCCCCGGCGCGACCATCCGACGAGACTAATGACCGACCACGATGACGCCTGATCCCGCACAGAGCCTCGCCGACGCCGTCCGCGGGGCGACGGCGGTGCTGGCCGCCGCGGGCGTGCCGAGCCCCAAGGTCGACGCGGAGCTCCTCGCGGGCCACCTCCTGGGCGTCGGGCCGGGGCGGCTCCGCGCCCTCCTGCTCGGCGACAGTCCGGCGCCGGAGGGGTACGCGGATCTTGTGGCCGAACGCGCGCGCCGGATCCCGCTGCAGCACATCACCGGGGTGGCGCACTTCCGCTACCTCGAGCTCGCCGTCGGCCCCGGAGTCTTCATCCCGCGTCCGGAGACCGAGTCCGTGGTCCAGCTGGTCATCGATTGGCTGGCGGCCCCCGGCCGGCCCGCCAGGCCCAAGGTGGTGGACCTTGGCACCGGCTCGGGGGCGATCGCCGGGTCGATTGCGCACGAGGTCCCCGGCGCGGAGGTGCACGCGGTCGAATACAGCGAATTCGCGCACGCCTGGGCGGCGAAGAACCTGCTCCCGCTGGGGGTCCGGCTGGTCCGCGGCGACCTGCGCGACGCGCTGCCGGAGCACGACGGAACGTTCGACGTCGTCGTGTCCAACCCGCCGTACATTCCGGCCGAAGCGGTGCCCAACGAACCCGAGGTGGCGCTGCACGATCCGCCCGAGGCGCTGTACGGCGGGGGAGCGGACGGCATGGAACTCCCGACGGCGGCCGCGGCGTCCGCCGCGCGGCTGCTGGTCCCCGGCGGCTACTTCGTGATGGAGCACGCCGAGGTGCAGGCCGGCTGGATCGCCCGGATGATGGAGGCCACCGGCCACTGGACCGGCATCACCACCCATCTGGACCTCAACGGCCGGGAGCGGGCCACCAGCGCCCGGCGCCTGGCAAGCCCCACCGGCGGCGCGGACCGCGAAGCGCAGCCCGGAATGAAAGGATAGGCCAGTGACCACTAGCTACGATTGCAACGATGCGGCCCAGCGCGCGGCCGGACTGGAACACGCCCAGAAGGCGATCCGCGAGAACAAATGCGTCGTCCTGCCCACCGACACGGTGTACGGCATCGGCGCGGACGCCTTTTCACCGATGGCCGTGACCCTGCTGCTGGCCGCCAAGGGCCGCAGCCGGCAGATGCCGCCGCCGGTCCTGATTCCGCGGCTGAATGCCCTCGACGGGCTGGCCACCGAGGTTCCCGCGGAGGCCCGCAAGCTGGCCGAGGCCTTCTGGCCCGGCGGCCTGACCCTCATCCTGCACGCCCAGCCCTCCCTCGACTGGGATCTCGGGGAGACCAAGGGCACCGTCGCGCTGCGCCTGCCGGCCGACGACGTCGCCCAGGACCTGCTGACGCTGACCGGGCCACTCGCCGTCTCCTCCGCCAACCGCACCGGCCTGCCCGCCGCGCAGACCGCCGCCGAGGCCGAGACGATGCTCGCCGAGTCCGTGGAGGTCTACCTCGAGGGCGGCCGCCGTCCCGTGGACGGCGAGGCCGAGTCCGCGCCGTCGACCATCATCGACGCTACGTCGCTGCCGCTGCGCGTGGTCCGGCAGGGCGCCATCAGCCTGGAACGGATCCGCGAGGTGGTGCCCGGCGTGCTCGGGGCCGGCGAGGAACCGGCAACCGCCGATGAGGCCGCCAAGCCGGCCGCCGAGTCGCCCGCAGAAGAACCGGCCGCGGAGACAGCAGCCGGATCCGCCGCAGAAGAACCGGCCGAAGCGAAGCCCGCAGCCGAAACCCCGGAGGCCTAGAGTGCAGCCCAAAGTCGCCGTCGCGGCCGTCACGTTCAACCGCCACGAGGAACTCGCCCTGCTGCTCAAGGGCCTCGCCGCGCAGACGGCCCCGATCCACTCGATCGCCCTGGTGGACTCCGGCACTGACCCCGCCGACCGGCTGGTGGCCGAGCAGGGCATGGATAACATCAACTACCTGCGCTCCGAGGCGAACCTTGGCGGAGCCGGCGGCTTCGCCTACGCGATCCTGGCCGCCATGGCCTCCGGCGCGGAGTGGATCTGGATGATGGACGACGACGGGCACCCGGAGGACGCCAGCTGCCTCGAGGAGCTCCTCAAGGCCGCCGACGAACACGGGCTGGACATCATCAGTCCCCTGGTCGCGGCCACGGCCGATCCCAACCGGCTCTCCTTCAACTTCCGGATCAACGGCCTGCTCACCAACGACCGGTCCCGCCTGGCCCCGATGGGCTACCTTCCGGACATGGTCCACTTCTTCAACGGCGCCCTGATCCGCGCCGAGGTCTTCTACACGATCGGCATTCCGGACGTGAAGTTCTTCATCCGCGGCGACGAGGTCGACTTCCTGTCCCGGGTCAAGAAGGCCGGGCTCAAGTACGGCACCCTGGCCACCGTCGCCGTCCAGCACCCCGCCACCTGGACCGAGATGAAGCCGGTCTTCGGCGGCTTCATCACCCCGGTCATTCCGGAAGGCAACTTCAAGCGGTACTGCTACTTCCGCAACCGTGGCTACCTGACCCGGAAATACCGCAACCTGCGCTGGTTCGGCGCGGACGTGGTCGGCTTCCCGTACTACTTCCTGAAGGCCGGTGACCTGAAGGGGCTGGCACACTGGTTCCGCGCCTACTCCACCGGGTTCATGGGCAAGGGCTTCGGCGCACCCGCGGACCTGATGGCCCGGAACGGCTAGGCGGCGTGGAGAAGCTCTACGCCGTCGTCGTCACCTACAACCGGGCGGAGTTCCTGGCGAACCTGCTGGACTCCTTCGCCAGGCTCGACACGAAACCCGAGGGAATCATCGTCGTCGACAACGCCAGCACGGACGGCACCGCCGCGGTGGTCGACCGGGCCAGGACCGCGGGCGACCTTCCCCTGCAGTACGAGCGGCTGGAGACCAACGCCGGGGGAGCCGGCGGATTCTCCCGTGGCGTCGAACTCGCGCTGGCGGCCGGCGCCGAATGGCTCTGGCTGATGGACGACGACGTCGAGGTCCTTTCCGGGGCTGTCGACGCGCTGGCGAGGTTCACGCCGGACTACTCATGCATCGTGGGACGCCGCTACGACGCCAACGGCCAACCCTTTTTCTGGCAGCACCACTTCGTCGACGCCCTCGGCGTCTTCCTCCCGGTATCCCGCGACGTGTTCAAGCACTCCGACGTCTTCCGCACCAACGTGGGCAACTTCGAGGGCATGCTGATCAGGGCGTCCGTGGCGCGCGAGATCGGCCTTCCCGATCCGCGCTTCTTCATCACCTGGGACGACGCCGTCTACGGCTGGCTCGCCGCGCAGCGCACGCCGGTGGTGTACGTCAATGCGTTCGTGATCCGGAAGGTGCGGGCGCAGCGCCAGGTGGACCTCGGCCTGCGCCACCTCAACGATTCCTCCGACCTGAGCCGGCGCTACGTGATGCGCAACCGCGGCCACGTCGCCCAGTACCTCCGGGCCCACGGCCGGTACAACCGTGCAGGGTTCGGGGCCGGAACGGCGCTGACCTTCGGCAAGGAAATCGCCCGCCTGGTCCTAGTCGAACGCACCCTCAAGGGGGTCGCTGCGCTCTGGCAGGGATGGCGCGAATCGCGCGAAATCCTTCGCGACAGGACCTGGAAACCCATGCCGCCGCTGCCCGTAGATGCGGGCCGCGGGAACGAAACGGCTTAGTATCGTTCTAGGTTCCGCGCTGTCCGACAGTCCCGCGCGGGTACTTTTTTGACCCAGGCGCCTTGCCGCCGCAGTACTGGAAGTCGGTTGCACACTCTGTTGACTACGAAATCTGAACCTCGAGAATCCGAGCAGATCCGGGACGAAAAGCCGGCCCTCTGGATCTGGATCCAGCTCATCCTGGACTCCATGTCCTGGGTGGTGGCCGTGATCCTGGCCCTGCTGCTGCGCTACGAGATGGGGATCCGCGTCGAGCAGTTCGCCGGTGCCGCCGTGATCGCGGCGATCGCCGTCGTCGTCCAGGTGCTGACCGGCTACGCGCTGGCCCTCTACCGCGGCCGCTACCCGTTCGGAAGCTTCCAGGAGGCGCGGGCCCTGGTCTTCGTCACCGTGATCGTCGCCGCCTCCATCACCGCCAGCCTGCTGGTGCTCTACGAAGCCATCAACATTGGCCGCAGCGTCGGCCTGATCGCGTTCCCGTTCGCCTGCCTCTTCATGGGTGCCGCCCGCTACGCCAAGCGGCTGTACGTCGAGAGCCGCACCCGGCCCGGCGACGGCGCGCAGAACACCCTCATCTACGGCGCCGGCTTCCTCGGCAACTCCCTCCTCACCCGGATGATCCAGGATCCGGAGTCCCCGTACTTCCCGGTGGGCCTGATCGATGACGATCCTGCCAAGAAGCACCTCCGGCTCTCCGGCGTCCAGGTCCAGGGCCGCGGCGAAGACCTTCCCGCCATCATCCGGCGCACCCGCGCCACGGTCCTGGTGCTGGCCTTCGCCAACGTCGAGGCGTCCGTGGTGCGGCGCATTTCCGACGCCGTCGCCGGCCTGAACATCCGGGTGCTGGTGCTGCCGCCGCTGCGGGACATGCTCGGCGGCTCCGCCCCCGCCGGGTTCTCCGACTTCCGCGACGTCGCCGTGGAGGACCTGATCGGCCGCCGCCCGGTGGACATCAAGGTCGACGAGATCGCCGGCTACATCAAGGGCAAGCGCGTGCTGGTCACCGGCGCCGGCGGGTCGATCGGCTCCGAGCTGTGCCGACAGATCATGCCGTTCGGCCCCGCCGAGCTGATCATGCTCGACCACGACGAGACCGGACTCCAGCAGACCCAGATCTCCATCACCGGCCGCGGCCTGCTGGCCGGCCGGGACACCGTGCTGGCGAACATCCGCGACGGTGAGGCCCTGAAGGAGATCTTTACCGACCGCCGTCCGGAGGTGGTCTTCCACGCGGCCGCACTGAAGCACGCGCCGCTGCTGCAGCAGTATCCGGTCGAGGCCTGGAAGACCAACGTCTGCGGCACGCTGAACGTCCTGCAGGCCGCCCGGAGTGCCGGGGTCTCCCACTTCGTGAACATCTCCACGGACAAGGCCGCGAACCCCACCACCGCCCTGGGCCACTCCAAGCGCGTCGCGGAGAAGCTGACCGCCTGGATGGCGGGCCAGACCGGCGGCAGGTTCGTCTCCGTCCGCTTCGGCAACGTCATGGGCAGCCGCGGATCCATGCTTCCGCTCTTCACCGAGCAGATCCGCGTCGGCGGTCCGGTGACCGTGACCGATCCCGAGGTCACCCGCTTCTTCATGACCATCCCCGAGGCCTGCCAGCTGGTCATCCAGGCCGGAGCCATCGGCGCCGGCGGCGACGTGCTGATCCTGGACATGGGCGAACCGGTCAAGATCCTTGACGTGGCACAACGCATGATCGCCATGTCCGGCAAGAAGGTGGAGATCATCTACACCGGGCTGCGGCCGGGGGAGAAGCTGCACGAGGAGCTCGTGGGCACCGGCGAGCTGGACCAGCGGCCGCTGCACCCGAAGATCTCGCACACCCGCGCCACCGAACAGGACCCGGCCACGCTGGACCTCGGAGTCTGGCTGGAACGCTGCGAAGCCGAACAGGGCGCCAGCATCGCGGAGATCCCCGACGACGAGTCGGACGAGACGGGACCGATCAGAATCGTCCGGGTCGCCTCGTGACCGCCCTGCTGGTCACCGCCGCCGTCACGCTCCTGGCCAGCCTGCTGCTGCCCTATGCGGTGAAGCCCTGGCTGATCCGGCTCGGCGTGGTGGACGTGCCGTCCGCGCGGTCCTCGCACGTGAAGACCACCATCCGTGGGATGGGCCTGGCCGCGGCGCTGGCCACCGCGGCCGGCTACGGGGTGGCCGTCCTTACCGGCGCCGTCACCGTCAACCGTGCGGTGTTTGCCGTCGTGCTGCTGATGATCGGCGCGTGTGCCGCCGTCGGCTGGACCGAAGACCTGCGCGGGCTCTCCATCCGCGGCCGTGCCGGAGCCCAGCTGGGCATCGGGGCAGCGGGCTCGGCGGTGCTGATCGTCATGACGGGCCAGTCCTTCTGGTGGCTGCCGCTCGCCGCCGTCGCGGTCGCCGCCTACGTCAACATCGCCAACTTCATGGACGGCATCAACGGCATCTCCGGGTTGCACGGCGTCACCGTGGGCGCCGCCTACGCGGCCGCCGGTTCCCTCTCGGACCAGCCCTGGCTCACCGCCGGCGGCGCCATCCTGGCCATGGCCTTCCTCGGCTTCCTGCCCTGGAACCTGGGCCGGGGCACTGTGTTCCTCGGCGACGTCGGAAGCTACCTCCTCGGCGCCTCCGTCGCCGCCCTCGCCATTGCCGGCTTCTTCACCGGGGTGTACGTCGAGTACGTGCTCTCGCCGATCCTGGTCTACGTCGCGGATACCGGCTACACGCTGCTGCGCCGGATCAAGGCGGGGGAGCGCTGGTACGCCTCGCACCGCGAGCACGTCTACCAGCGGCTGACCGACGTCGGCTTCTCGCACCTGCAGTCCTCCGCCGCTGTCACCGTCTGCACCGCTGCCGTGATCGTCCTAGGCTTCACCGCCGCGACGGCGCCGCTGCCCGTCGTCGCGCTCTGCGTCGCGGCCAGCGTGGCGGTGCTGGTGCTGTACGTCGCCAGCCCGGACCTCATCCGCCGCTACCGCCGCAAATCCAAGGTCACCCGCCTCCCCGTGGCCTAGCCATGTTCTATCTCGTGTAGAATTCAGGGGCGGACTTCTCCGCGCCCCCGCCCTTACCGCCAGCGACGATTGGGATCCCATGACCTCCAACGCCGAGCCCGGACGCACGCCCGGCCGCGGTCGCGTCGGCGTTTCTGGACCCACCACGTCGCTCTGGCTGCGCCTGCTGGCGCTCAGTTCGGTGACCGCCGCCGCCGCACTGGCGGTGACGGCCGTTCCGGCCTGGATCTTCAATGGCGGCTTCGGTGCCCTCTCCAGCACCTTCGGCGGTGCCCTGGTGATGGCGTTCTTCGCCATCAGCCTGCTGGTCGGCCACTTCGTCGGCCGGAACAATCCCTCCGGGGCGATCGGCATGTTCGTCGCCACCTACTTCATCAAGGTCGTAGGCTTCGCCGTCGTCCTGTTTGTCTTGGGTGCCCCGGAATGGCTGCACGCCCGCTGGTTCCTGATCGGCGCCGTCGTCACCGTCGTGGCCTGGCAGGCTGCCGAGATCATCGGCTTCAGCAAGGCCCGGCTGCAGATCTACAACGACCCCGACTCCACGGAAGGCGGACCCCATGCCGGACCGTAAAGAGCGAGACGAGAACACCCCCCGGAAGCCGCGCGGTACCACCGGTGCCCCCGGCGTATCAAAGGACGGCGACGACGGCGGATACAACGCCGGGATCGCAGTGTTCAGCTACATTGTTGGCGGAATCATCGTCTGGAGTTTGATAGGGTGGGGTCTGGATAATCTGTGGGGAACCCGCTGGATTGTGCTCGCAGGCGCCCTGCTTGGAGCTGCGGGAGGGTTCTATCTTTCTCATATGCACGGCCTCACCAGCCACCGGTCTACGGCTGGCGAAGACGGCGCTGCAGGTGGCCCGTCCAAGGACGCGGAACAGTAATGCCAAAAAATTTCAGAGGGGGACTGGTTGGCAGCAATGCCGTCGCTCCCCGCCCAACGCCCAATGATGGACACTGCAGAGAGGAAACGCGTTGATCGCGCTTGCGCTCCCGGCCCAAGATTCAGGAGAGTTTACTCCTCCCGGAATTGAACAAATGCACCTGCCGGCAATCCTGCCCTGGGGTGCTGCCGAAGGATTCTCCAAGCAGATGCTGCTGGTGATCCTCTCGGTCGTCATTATCGCCACCTTCTTCGTGCTGGCCGCGCGGAAGCAGCAGCTCGTTCCGGGCAAGCTGCAGTTCGCCGGCGAGGCCGCCTACGGTTTCGTGCGGAACGGCATCGCCAAGGACATCATCGGCGGCAAGGACTTCATCAAGTACGTCCCGCTGCTGTTCAGCCTGTTCTTCTTCATCCTGGTGAACAACATCTATGGCGCCATCCCGGTGATCCAGCTCCCGAGCTTCTCCCACGTCGGCGGCGCCTACGTGCTGGCAGCCATCGTCTACGTGACCTGGATTGCCATCGGCATCAAGAAGAACGGCCTGAAGTACTTCAAGCTGGCCACGGTCCCCAGCGGCGTGCCGGTCTACATTCTTCCGATCGTTATCCCGATCGAGATCATCTCCAACTTCCTGGTCCGCCCGGTGACGCACAGCCTCCGTCTGTTCGCCACCATGCTGGCCGGCCACTTGATCGTGATGATTGCCGGCTCCGGCATCGAGTTCCTGGTCATGCAGGAGAACGTCCTGCTCAAGGGCGCCTCGGTTCTGGTCCTCGCCGGCTCGCTGGCGATGTACATGCTGGAGGCGCTGATCATGGCGCTGCAGGCGTACGTCTTCACGCTGCTGACCGCGATCTACATCGAAGGCGCACTGCACGCCGACAGCCACTAAGGCTCCAAAAGACTTCCCCTCCGGGGGATGAAGCAACCCAAACAACCTGCCACACGGGTGGCATCTTGAAAGGAAGAAAAATGGAAGGCTCCATCAACGGCTCCCTCAACCTCATCGGCTACGGCCTCTCCGCCATCGGCGGTGGTATCGGTGTGGGTCTCGTGTTCGCTGCTTACATCAACGGCGTTGCACGTCAGCCGGAAGCCCAGCGCGTCCTGCAGCCGATCGCATTCCTCGGCCTCGCGCTGACTGAAGCCCTCGCCATCCTCGGCCTGGTCTTCGCATTCGTTCTCAAGTAAACCTTCAGAACACCAGCGAACATCCAGAACCGAGTAGATAAGGACGGGTGAAATATGAAGCAGCTGATCATCTCAGCCGCCAGCGAGGCCGGGTCAAACCCCCTCGTTCCCAACATCTGGGAAATGTTTGTCGTCCTCGTAGGCTTTGCTGTCCTCCTTTACATCGTGACGAAGTACGTTGTCCCGATGTTCGAGAAGAACTTCGCAGAGCGTGCCGAGGCGATTGAGGGCGGCATTGCCAAGGCCGAAAAGGCCCAGGCTGAGGCCACTGCGGCACTCGAAGAGTACAAGCAGCAGCTGACGGATGCCCGCACCGAGGCCAACCGCATCCGCGAGGAAGCCCGTGCCGAAGGCGCCCAGATCCTGGCGGATCTGAAGGATAAGGCAGC
This sequence comes from Arthrobacter sp. YD4, assembly GCF_030410515.1. Lineage (GTDB taxonomy): Bacteria > Actinomycetota > Actinomycetes > Actinomycetales > Micrococcaceae > Arthrobacter. Next base: position 74,540 of record NZ_JAUHHD010000003.1, read on the forward strand.
TGCCGAGTCTGCCCGCATCACCGCCCAGGCGCACGCCCAGATCGAATCCGAGCGTCAGGCGGCCGTTGTGTCGCTGCGCGCGGAGGTCGGCACGCTGGCCACCACGCTGGCAAACCGGATCGTCGGCGAGGCCCTCACCGACGATGCACGTTCGGCCCGCGTGGTCGATCGTTTCCTGGCAGATCTGGAGAACCAGAGCGCAGGTGCAGCTAAGTAATGGCAGGTGTATCGAGCGAATCGCTGACCGCGGCACTCGCCGCGTTGGAGCCCACGCTTCCCAACGCGTCGCTGCAGTTGGCTAAGGAACTCTTCGGAATCCTGGGAACGGTGGACAGCTCCGCTGGCCTGCGCCGCGCCCTGACCGACCCGTCCCGCACCGGCAGCGAGAAGTCGGCGCTGGTCACGCAGCTGTTCAGCGGAAAAGTCTCCGCTGACGCCGTGCAGATCGCGAGCGGACTGGCCGGCTCACGCTGGGCATCGGCCCGCGACATCGGCGATGCACTCGAGACCCTGGCCGCCACGGTGGTCATTGCCGTTGCTGAAAACAAGTCGGCAGTCTCTGCCTCGGGCCTCAGCGGACTGGAGGAGCTGGAGAACGACCTCTTCAGCTTCAACCGGGCCGTCGACGCCAGCCACGAGGTTCAGCGTGCCTTGTCCGAGCCGCAGGCGAGCCAGGCAGCCAAGGCTGCCCTTGCCGCCAAGCTCGTCCCCGGTGCCAGCGAGGAGGCCAAGGTCCTCATCGGCCAGGCCGTCGCGCAGCCCCGAGGACTCAAGGTCACCCGGCTCGTCAGCCGTTTTGCGGAGCTTGCAGCCAAGCGCCAGCAGCGCTGGATTGCCACGGTCAGCGTCACCCGTCCGCTGACGGAGGAACAGACCGGCCGGCTGCAGACGGCGCTCAACGCCCTCTACGGCCGCGAGCTGAAGCTCAACATGAACATTGACCCGGCACTGATCGGTGGAATCCGGATCCAGGTAGGCGACGAAGTGGTTGACGCTTCGGTCCTCGCCCGCCTGGGCCAGCTCCAGCGACAGCTTGCCTAGTCAGCCGGACAAGCACAACTTACCGACAAGAAACCCCGGTCATCGTGAGCAACGATGATCACGAAAACAGGAGAGCAGGGACTGCAGATGGCCGATTTGACCATCAACGCCGACGACGTCCGTAATGCGTTGAACGAGTTCGCGGCGTCCTACGAACCCGGTAACGCAGAGCGCGTAGAGGTTGGCCGTGTAACGACCGCAGGTGACGGCATCGCCCGTGTTGAGGGCCTCCCCTCGGTCATGGCGAACGAGCTGCTTCGCTTCGAAGACGGCACGCTGGGCCTCGCCCAGAACCTCGACGTCCGCGAGATCGGCGTCATCGTCCTCGGTGACTTCAAGGGCATCGAAGAAGGCCAGGAAGTGCACCGCACCGGACAGGTTCTGTCCGTACCCGTGGGCGACGCCTTCCTCGGCCGCGTGGTTGACCCGCTGGGCCAGCCGATTGACGACCTCGGCGAGATCAAGGCCGAGACCACCCGTGCCCTGGAACTCCAGGCCCCGGGCGTGACCCAGCGCAAGTCGGTCCACGAGCCGATGCAGACCGGCCTGAAGGCCATCGACGCGATGATCCCGATCGGCCGCGGCCAGCGCCAGCTGATCATTGGTGACCGCCAGACCGGCAAGTCCGCCATCGCGATCGACACCATCATCAACCAGAAGGCCAACTGGGCTTCCGGCGATGTGAACAAGCAGGTCCGCTGCATCTACGTCGCCATCGGCCAGAAGGCGTCCACCATCGCGGCGGTCCGCCAGACCCTTGAGGATAACGGCGCGCTGGAGTACACCACCATCGTGGCGTCCCCGGCATCCGACCCGGCCGGCTTCAAGTACCTGGCCCCGTACGCCGGTTCGGCCATCGGCCAGCACTGGATGTACGGCGGCAAGCACGTCCTCATCGTGTTCGATGACCTGTCCAAGCAGGCCGAAGCCTACCGCGCCGTGTCGCTGCTGCTGCGCCGCCCGCCGGGACGCGAAGCCTACCCGGGCGACGTCTTCTACTTGCACTCCCGTCTGCTGGAGCGTTGTGCAAAGCTCTCCGACGAGCTCGGTGCAGGTTCCATGACCGGTCTGCCGCTGATCGAGACCAAGGCGAACGACGTGTCCGCCTACATCCCGACCAACGTCATCTCGATCACCGACGGCCAGATCTTCCTGCAGTCGGACCTCTTCAACGCCAACCAGCGTCCCGCCGTCGACGTCGGTGTCTCCGTGTCCCGCGTCGGTGGCGCCGCCCAGGTCAAGTCCATGAAGAAGGTCTCCGGTACCTTGAAGCTGGAACTGGCCCAGTACCGCGACATGCAGGCCTTCGCCATGTTCGCCTCGGACCTGGATGCGGCTTCGCGCCAGCAGCTGACCCGTGGCGCACGCCTGATGGAACTGCTGAAGCAGGGCCAGTACTCGCCGTTCCCGGTTGAGGACCAGGTCGTTTCCATCTGGGCCGGCACCAACGGCTACCTCGACGACGTTCCGGTTGAGGACATCAACCGCTTCGAGACCGAGTTCCTGGAGCACCTCAAGCACAAGTCCTCCATCCTGACCACGCTGGCTCAGACCAACGTGATGAGCGACGACACCGCAGAAGCACTGAAGACCGCGATTGTGGACTTCAAGAAGGGCTTCTTCGGCGAGGGCGACAGCCTGCTGGTCGGTGCGGGGCACGAGGAGTACGCCCCGATCGATGAAGACCAGGTCGACCAGGAAAAAATCGTCAAGCAGAAGCGCTAGTTCCGTAGGCCGGGACTGCCGGATCCCTCAAGGGTCCGGCAGTCCCGGCCCAACGGAAGCTTAGGAAAGGATAAGTATGGGAGCCCAGATTCGGGTCTACCGCCAGAAGATCAGCTCGACGACGTCGATGCGCAAGATTTTCAAGGCGATGGAACTGATCGCTACCTCGCGCATCGGCAAGGCCCGCGCACGCGTAGCGGCTTCACTGCCTTACGCAAACGCGATTACGCGTGCCGTTTCTGCTGTCGCAAGCCAGAGCGAAATCGACCACCCGCTGGTGACCGAGCCGGAGCAGATCCGCCGGGCCGCCGTGCTGGTCATCACCTCCGACCGCGGCCTCGCCGGGTCCTACTCCGCGACCGTGCTCAAGCAGGCCGAAGGCCTCGTCGAGCTGCTCCACGAGGAGGGCAAGGAAGTCAAGATGTACCTCATGGGCCGCAAGGCACAGGCGTACTTCGACTTCCGGAACCGTCCGTACGAGCGGGTCTGGACCGGCAACACGGACGCTCCGCAGTTCGAGACCGCACGCGAGGTGGGCGAGGCCCTCCTGGCCGACTTCGCCGAGGTCTACGAAGAGGGCGGTGTGGACGAAATCCACGTCGTCTACACGCGGTTCAAGTCCATGGTGACGCAGGAACCGACGGTCATCCGTCTGCTCCCGCTGGAGGTCGTCGAGGAACAGGCTGCCTCCGAGTCGGAGCTGCTGCCGCTCTACGAATTCGAACCGGAGACGGAGCAGGTCCTCGATGCCCTGCTGCCGCGCTACATCGAGTCACGCATCTTCGCCGCCATGTTGCAGGCCGCAGCTTCCGAGCTCGCAGCCCGCCAGCGCGCGATGAAGTCCGCCGGCGACAACGCCACGGAGCTCATCAAGAAGTACACGCGTCTGCGCAACACTGCCCGCCAGGCTGAAATTACGCAGGAGCTTTCCGAGATCGTGGCCGGCGCCGACGCACTGAACGCGTCCTAGCCTGCCCGTCACGGGCCCAGCTGTACCTGCACCACAGAACGAACTTAACCGCCCACGCCATCTACTGAGTGAAGTGAGAGAGATGACTGCCACTGCTACCGAACACGTAGCCGCGACGTCCGGTGCCACCGGCCGTATTGCACGTGTTATTGGCCCGGTTGTCGACGTCGAATTCCCGGCTGACGCAATCCCCTCGATTTACAACGCTCTCACCACCGAGATTTCTCTCAACGGTGAGACCAAGACCATCACCTTCGAAGTTGCGCTGCACCTCGGCGACAACCTCATCCGCGCCATCTCGCTGCAGGCGACCGACGGCCTGGTCCGCGGTACCACCGTGGTCGACACCGGTGCCCCGATCTCTGTGCCCGTCGGCGACGGCGTCAAGGGCCACATCTTCAACGTCCTGGGCCAGCCCCTGGACGTTGCGGAGTCCGAACTGCAGGTCTCCGAGCGCTGGCCGATCCACCGCAAGGCCCCCGCCTTCGCGACCCTCGAGGGCTCCACCGAGATGCTCGAGACCGGCATCAAGGTCATCGACCTCCTCACCCCGTACATCAAGGGTGGCAAGATCGGCCTGTTCGGCGGCGCCGGCGTCGGCAAGACCGTGCTGATCCAGGAAATGATCACCCGTGTTGCCCGCAACTTCGGCGGCACCTCGGTGTTCGCCGGCGTGGGTGAGCGCACCCGTGAAGGCAACGACCTCTGGGTCGAAATGGAAGAGGCAGGCGTCCTCAAGGACACCGCCCTTGTGTTCGGCCAGATGGATGAGCCGCCGGGAACGCGTCTGCGCGTGGCCCTGTCCGCCCTGACCATGGCGGAGTACTTCCGCGATGTGCAGAACCAGGACGTGCTGCTCTTCATCGACAACATCTTCCGCTTCACCCAGGCAGGCTCCGAGGTTTCCACCCTCCTCGGCCGCATGCCGTCCGCCGTGGGCTACCAGCCCAACCTGGCCGATGAGATGGGCCTCCTGCAGGAGCGCATCACCTCGACCAAGGGCCACTCCATCACGTCGATGCAGGCCATCTACGTTCCCGCGGATGACTACACCGACCCGGCTCCGGCAACGACCTTCGCACACCTCGACGCGACCACGGAACTCTCCCGTGAAATCGCTTCCCGTGGTCTGTACCCGGCAGTTGACCCGCTGACGTCGACCTCGCGCATCCTGGATCCGCAGTACATCGGCAACGACCACTACAACACGGCCGTCCGCGTGAAGCAGATCCTGCAGAAGAACAAGGAACTCCAGGACATCATCGCCATCCTCGGTGTCGATGAACTCTCCGAAGAGGACAAGATCGTCGTGTCGCGTGCACGCCGTATCCAGCAGTTCCTCTCGCAGAACACCTACACCGCCAAGCAGTTCACCGGCGTCGAGGGCTCCACCGTGTCCATCAAGGACACCGTGGAAGGCTTCGCGGCGATCTGCGACGGCGAGCTGGACCACATCGCAGAGCAGGCGTTCTTCAACGTCGGCGGCCTGGATGACGTCGAGCGCCAGTGGGCCAAGATCCAGGAACAGACCAAGTAATATGGCTGAGCTTGAGGTTGAGATTGTCGCAGCGGACCACTTCGTGTGGTCCGGAGCGGCCAAGATGGTCAAGGCCCGCACCAGCGATGGTGAAATCGGAATCCTGCCCGGCCACTCGCCCCTGCTGGCGATTCTGGCCGAAGGTGAACTGGCCATCGAGCCTGTTTCCGGTGACCGCATCGCAGTGGACGTTGACGGCGGATTCTTCTCCGTCGACAACAACCGCGTGGTGATCGTGGCCGACAACGCCCAGATGGGTGATTCGGCTACTGCGGGGATCCGCTAGCCCTACCTTGATGGACGATACTGGTCTTCCGTTCATCATTCTGGCAACGGCGTTTGCGTTGCTGGTCTTTGCACTGTGCCTCTCCGGGGTGCGCCGCATTAATCTGCGGCGCGCCCTGGGCACGGTGGACGCCTCCATTTGCGTAGCTGGAAACAGCTGGCAGATGGGGGTTTGTCGTTATCAGGACAACGACCTCGAGTGGTTCCGTCTTGCCTCCCTGAGCGTCCGTCCGAAATACACCTTCCGCCGCAGCTCCCTGGAGCTGATCGGCCGGCGTCCACCCACCGAAACCGAACTGGTGAAGGTGCAGCCGGAGTCCGTCATCGTCGAACTGCGCTACGAGGGCCGGGACGTCCTGCTGGCCATGCGCTTCGACGCGTACACGGGGCTCTCTTCCTGGCTTGAGGCCGGCCCCGTCATCGGCGTCGGCACCTGGCGCTAACCGCCTTGGACTTCGTCGAAGACATCCGGCTGGTGGACGGGCCGGTGCTCTGGGTTGCCTGGGCTGCCGCGGCCGCCGGTGCCGCCTACCTGCTGTGGAAGAGCGGCCGCCGGCATACCCCCGGAGCGACGGCGGTGGTCGTCGGCTCTGCCCTGCTGCTGGGCGCCGGCCTGGTCGCCGGAGTCCACCTCCTCCTGATCTACGTCCTGTCCGTCTTCCCCGAGGAACTGCCCTGGGAGACACTCGCCTGGAGTGTTCCCGGCGTCGCGGCCCTGCTGTTCTGGCTGCTGCGGCTGCACGGCATCTGGGGCCGCCGGCCCTTCTTGGCGGCCATCCCCGGACCCGTCCTGCCGGTGGTGCACCGGATCCGCGCCACCGCGGTGGCCACGGCCGCCCTGCTGGGCGTGCTGCTGCTCTCCGCCGTCCAGATCAACTCCTACTTCGGCCTCAATCACACCGTGAGCGACCTGACCGGCACCGCCGTCGCGCGCATTCCGGTGCTGGAGGACGCGTTGCGTAGGCAGCCCGGGGGAGCCGCCGCGGTTCCGTTGGCCGACTGGACGGCCCCGAACGGCCTGCCGCCGGACGGCACGGTCCGCAAGGCCACCATTCCCGGCACGGCGTCAGGCTTCCAGAGCCGCGACGCTTACATCTACTTCCCGCCGGCGTACAGGGCCACACCCCGGCCCGCGCTGCCCGTCCTGGTCCTCTTCTCCGGCCAGCCCGGGGCCCCGGCCGACTGGCTGACCGGCGGCGCCCTGCGCAGCCGGATGGACCGCTTCGCCGCGGACCACGGCGGGGTGGCCCCGATCGCGGTGGTGGTGGACCCCAACGGGTCCGCTTCCGGGAACACGCTCTGCATGGACAGCCGCATCGCGAAGGCCGATACCTTCCTCTCCCGCGACGTGCCGGATTGGATCCGGGCCACCCTCGACGTCGACGCCGACCCGCACCAGTGGGCCGCCGGCGGATTCTCCTTCGGCGCCACCTGTGCCATGGAGATGGTGACCCGCCACCCCGAGGTGTACAGCGCCGCCCTGGCGTTCTCCAGCGAAAAGGAGCCGTCCCTGGCCAAGGAGCGCCGCAAGACCATCGACGCCTCCTTCGGCGGCGACACCGCGGCCTTCGAGGCACAGACCCCGCTGCGCTTGATGCAGGAACGCCGGTACGAGGGCAACGCCGTGTATTTCGGCGCCGGCGAACGCGACCCCGAGTTCATCGAGTACATGGCCCTGCTCGCCGGGGCCGCACGGAAGGCCGGCTTCACCGTGGAGGACCACCGGATCGCCAACGCCGGGCACTCCTGGGAAGCGGCGTCGCGCGGCATGCCCGGCGGCCTGGACTTCCTCGCCCAGCGGTGGGGGATCAAACGGTGAGCGGGCTGCACGGCATCCTCCGGCAGGCCCGTCAGCTCCCCGTCACCCTGTCGGTCCTGGCCCTCTTCCTCTTTGCCGGTGCGGCCACCGGCAGCTTCCTCGCCGGGCCGCCGGAACCGCTGCTGGACTTTGCCTCCGTCAGCGTCCAGGGGCTGCAGGCCGGGCACTGGTGGACGATGTTCACCTCGCTGTTCTTCGCCACCAACCCGCTGGCGTACCTCGCGGCGTCGCTGATGATCCTTGGCCTGATGGGCGTCGCCGAGCGGCGGGTGGGCTCGCTCCGCACGGCCGTGTTCTTCCTCGCCGGCCAGTTCGCCGCCGTGTCTCTGTTCCTGCTGGTCACGCAGCTGGCGCGCTACGCCGGGGACGGCTGGCTGGGCCTGATGGTCGATGCCCCGCTGATAGGACCCTACGCGGCGATCCTCGCCGTGGCTCTGGCCGCCTGCGGGCTGCTGCCCACCCTGTGGCAGCGCCGGCTGCGGACCGCGGTGCTTTCCGTGGCCCTGCTGCTGGTGCTCTACGTGGGCCACCCCGAGACGGTGGTGGGCCTCTCCGGTGCCGTGGTCGGCCTGCTGGCCGGGTGGTGGCTGCAGGGGGACAAGGGTACCCTGCAGCGGCACCGATCCACCGGGCGCGAGACCCGGAACCTGCTCTCGCTCACCGTGGCGATCTTCGCCGTCGGGCCGATCCTCACCGCGGTGGTGCGGACCGCGAACGGTCCGCTGGCCTTGCTGCGCGACGTCGTGCTCAACCCGCTGCCCACGCTGAACCAGCTGGAGCAGAACTGCGGCGGCGCCGTGGATGCCTCGTGCCTGGAGGCGGGCCGGCTGGGCTTCGCCGGGCCACTGGGCCTGGCCCTGGCCGTGGTGCCGGTGGTCCTCCTGCTGATCTGCGCCGATGGCATGCGGCACGGACGGCAGCTGGCGCTGCGGATCGCCATCCTGGTCCAGCTGGGCGTGACGGCGCTGGCCGCGGTCTACCTGGCCCTGTTCGCCCGCATCCCGCATTACCCCAACCGGCCACACACGGCCATCATGGGCTCGGGCTTCGTGCACATCCTGCCGCTCGCGGCGGTGCCCCTGGCGCTAGTGCTGCTGCTGTTCGCCAACCGCCGGCTCTTCCGGGTCGAGACCACCCGGCGGGCCCGGCGGACCCTGGCCCTGACCGTGAGCGGGACCTTCCTGGTCCTGGCCGGCGCGTACACCGGCGCCTGGTTCGCCGCCGGGGGACTGGAGCGCGACGGCGGTTGGCTGGGCCTGGCGGCCGAGCTGGCGCGGCAGTACCTGCCGTTGCCCATCCCGGGGACCTACAACCGGGTCTTCCAGGACCGGAATCCCGTGGAGGCCTTCCTCTTCGCCTACTCCGGCATCGCCTTCTGGGTGGTGGCGCTGGCCGGGGTGTGGCTGGTGCTGCTCCGCCGGGCGCACGGCACCGACGCCGGCCACGGCGACCGGGAGGTGGCACGCCGGCTGGTGCACCAGGGCGGCGACTCGCTCTCCTGGATGGCACTCTGGGAGCCGAACAAGTTCTGGTTCAACCAGGCCGCCCGCGGTGCGGTGGCCTATCAGCAGCACAACAACGTGGCGCTGACCCTCGGCGGACCGCTTGGACCCGCGGCGAACCGGCTGGATACCGCCGAAGGGTTCCTGGACTTCTGCGCGGACAATGCCCTGATTCCGTGCTTCTACTCCTGCACGGATGAAATCTGGCCGCTGCTGCAGGCCCGCGGCTTCCGGCGGCTGGCCGTTGCCCAGGAGACGCGCCTGGGCCTGCAGGAGCTGACCTTCAAGGGCAAGGAGTGGCAGAACGTCCGCACGGCGATGAACCGCGCGGCCAAGACCGGAGTGCACGCCGTCTGGGGCCGTTACCGCGACTTCTCGCCGGCGCTGCGCGCGCAGCTCAGCGAGGTCTCGGAGGAATGGGCGGCCCGGAAGTCCGTTCCCGAGATGGGCTTCACCCTGGGCGGCCTGGACGAGCTGATGGACGACGAGGTGCTGTGCTGCCTGGCCGTGGACGCCGAGGGCCGGGTGCAGGGCGTCACCAGCTGGCTCCCCGTGTACGACGGCGGTGCGCTGGTCAGCTGGACCCTGGACTTCATGCGGCGCCGCGGCGACGCCTTCCCGGGGGTGATGGAGTTCCTGATCGCCTCGGCGGTGACGGAACTGCGCGACTCGGTGGACGTCATTTCCCTCTCCGGATCGCCGCTGGCGCGCGACGAATCCCGCGACGAGGCCCGCGACGACGACTCCGACGGTGCCGGCGGCGAGGGCCTGGCCGGGATCCTGGACGTGGTGGGCCGGGCGCTTGAACCGGTCTACGGCTTCCGCTCGCTGGCGACGTTCAAGTCCCGCTTCAAGCCGGAGTACCGCACGCTCTACCTGTACTACCAGGACCCGCTGCAGCTTCCGGCCATAGGCCGGGCGCTCAGCCGGGCCTACCTGCCCGACCTGTCCGTGCGCCAGAGCGCCCGGCTGCTGCGGACGCTCGTGCGCTAGCGGGGACGGCGGAACGCAAAAAAATGATCCCCGGCAAAAGCCGGGGATCATTTTCTTCAGCCGGGAATGCTTCTAGCGCATTCCTGAAGACCTCATTAGACGACCGTGACGCCGGTGGCCTGGGGGCCCTTGGCACCCTGGCCGATTTCGAACTGAACGCGCTGGTTCTCATCGAGGGTCTTGAACCCGCCGGTCTGGATTTCGGAGTAGTGGACGAAGACGTCGCCGTCGGAGTCATCCGGGGTAATGAAGCCGAAGCCCTTTTCAGCGTTAAACCACTTGACGGTTCCCTGAGCCATTTAATTCTCCTCATTGTCGAACTTGAGAAAGTCCGGCGCACCTTACGCCGGGCTTAGTCACTCCGCGGGAAGAACCTTGGCATCCGCCCGGTACTCCGGGTTTCGGCGTCAGGAGCTTCACGCTCGCAACATGTCTTGCGAGCATGAAAAACACCTACACAAAGACTGTTCTAAGAATTTCATGCCCCCACAGTCAGGTCAACGGGCGCGGCTGATAAATCCACAAATTTTATGTAACAAGCTGGTGAACCAATTGGTGCGTGATTGCGGTGCAATTGCCGCGCTTAGAAGAGGCGGGATTCGCTGTCGTCCACACCGCGCATCGCGTCATAGTCCAGCGTTACGCAATCAATGCCGCGGTCGGTGGCGAGGACCCTTGCCTGCGGCTTGATCTGCTGGGCGGCAAAGATACCGCGAACGGGAGCCAGGAGCGGGTCGCGGTTGAGCAGTTCGAGGTAGCGGGTCAGCTGTTCGACGCCGTCGATGTCGCCCCGGCGCTTCAACTCGATGGCGACGGTGCCGCCGTTCGCGTCGCGGGCCAGGATGTCCACCGGCCCGATCGCGGTAAAGTACTCGCGGCGGATCAGCGAAAATCCCTCGCCCAGGGTCTCGATCTGGTCAGCCAGCAGGCGCTGCAGGTCCGCCTCCACGCCGTCCTTGATCAGTCCAGGGTCCTGGCCAAGGTCGTGCGAGGTGTCATGGAGCTGTTCGTGGATGTTGATGATCAGCCGGTCGTCGGTCTTGGTGGACTGCACGGTCCACTGCTCGATCACGCCGACCTCGACGTCGACCTCGTCCGGGGTGGACACCCGGAGCCGGGCCGGCGGGCTCATCCAGTTCAGCGGCTTGTAGGAACCGCCGTCGGAATGGACCAGCACGGAGCCGTCCGCCTTGACCACCAGCAGGCGGGTGGCGAGGGGGAGGTGGGCCTTGAGCCGGCCGACATAATCAACGGAGCAACGGGCTATCACTAAACGCACCCGGTCAACACTACCGGCAGCGGGGAGGCGCCGCGGCTTGGACACCGTCCGGGGACCCGCTGGGGCAGAATGGGACCATGCCCCGTTCCAACCGCCCCCGCCGCCCCGCCCCGGGCAACGGGGGCGCCCGGCAGCCCGGCAAGCACGGCGGGCCGGTGCCCGAGCTGGACCTGGAACGCGCCCGGACCGGGATTGCCCGCCGGGAAAGCGCCCCGGACGGTGAATGGATGGTCCGGTCCATCTCGGCCAGCCGCGCCGGCAAGACCTATGTCTGCCCTGGATGTCTCCACGCCGTCCCGCCCGGAACCGCCCACCTGGTGGTCTGGTCCGAGGACCATCTCTTCGGTGCCGCCGCCGGGCTGGCCGAACGGCGCCACTGGCACACCAACTGCTGGACCTCGCGCACATACCGGTACCGCTAGGCGCTCACTGCTCCCGCGGGTGCCGCCCGTAGCTTCGCTAAGCTGGAGGGCATGACTTTCGACCCGGCCTCGTACGACTTCACCCAGCCCGCCGCCCCGACCCCCATCCGGGCCGCCACGGTGCTGCCGGCACGGCGGGAGAACATCGAGCTGCGCACCGCGGACGGTCACCTGCTGGTGGGCGAACTCGCGCTGCCGGAGTCCGGCGAGGTCCGGGCCACCCTGATCACCCTGCATCCGCTGCCCACGCACGGCGGCTTCATGGATTCGCACGTCTACCGCAAGGCCTCCTACCGGCTGCCGGCCCTGTCCGGCGTCGCCGTGCTGCGCTTCAACACCCGAGGCACGTCCTCGCCCCGGGGAACCAGCGGCGGCAGCTTCGAGGAGGGCATCGGCGAACGGATGGACGTCGAGGCGGCGGTGCGGTTCGCGGTGGACCGTGGCCTGCCGAACCGCTGGCTGGTGGGCTGGTCCTTTGGCACCGAGCTGGCGCTCATGTACGGCGCGGTGGATCCCGTAGCCGGAGAGATCGAGGGCGCCATCCTGCTCTCGCCCCCGCTGCACCGCGCCACGGACGTGCACCTCAAGGAATGGGCTGCCGCGGGCAAGCCGCTCAAGGTGCTGGTCCCCGAACACGACGACTACCTGCAGCCTGCCGCCGCGGCCGAACGCTTCGCCCTGGTGCCCCAGGCCGACGTCGTCGGCGTCGACGGCGCCAAGCACCTCTGGGTGGGGGAGAAGTACGCCGGACGGGTGCTGAACGAGATCGTCGCCGAGGTCCTGCCGGGGACGGCGCAGCCGCTCCCCGAGGAGTGGGACGGCCCGGTGGCCACGGCGCACGCCTGAGCGGTGAGCGCCTGCCGGGGTTAGTGCTTGCCGGGTTAGTGCTTGCCGGGGTTAGTGCTTGTCTTGGCGGACGATGAAGATTTCCTTGACCAGGAGCATGATGGCCGCGGCCGTCGGGATCGCGATCAGCGCGCCGAGTACACCCAGCAGGCTGCCGCCGGCAATCACCGAGATGACCGCCACCGCGCCGGGCACCGCCACGGCCTTCTGCATGATGCGCGGCGAGACGAAGTAGGCCTCGAACTGCAGGTAGGCGAAGTAGCAGATCGCGAAGACGACGGCGGTCTGCCAGCCGGCGGTCAGAGCGATCAGGGTGACCAGGATGCCGGCGATCATGCCGCCGACCAGGGGAATGAAGGCTAGCAGCGCCACGACGAAGGCGAGCAGCACCGCGAACGGCACGCCCACGATGGTCATCACGATGAAGGCGAAGAGCGCGTTGAGCAGTGCCACGCAGACTTGGCCGATGACGTAGTTGCCGACCGAGCCGGTGATCTCCTCGGACAGGGCCTCCACGCGCGGCCGGCGGGAGCGCGGAGCCAGGCGGTAGCCCCACAGCTTCATCGAGGGCATCGCGGAGAGGAAGTACAGGCTCAGCACCAGGACGATCAGGGCGCCGAAGAGGCCGTTGGCGATGGTGGAGCCGACGCCCACCACGCCGCCGAAGATGCCGCCCATCGCGTCCGGGTTGTTGACGAACTTCTCGAGCTCCTGCGTGATCCGGTCCCGGACGCCGAACTGGCTGTCGAGGCTGCGGAAGAAGTCCGAGTCGATGAAGTCCTGGATCCACTTGGGGGCCTCCTGGACGATCTGGGTCACCTGAGCCACGATGGTCGGGATCAGGGTGGCGAAGAACCCGGCGACGGCCAGGGCCAGGACGGCGACCGAGACCAGGATGCCGGCCGGGCGGGGCACCTTGCGTTTCTCCAGCCAGCGCACCACGGGATCGAGGCCCAGGGCGATGAAGAGTGCCGTCAGGATCCAGAGCAGCAGCTGGGTGATGTTGGAGCCGATCCAGTAGACCAGCAAGGCCACGCCGACGCCCACGGTCCCCATGAACCCGACGTAGAGCGGATGCTGCGCGGAAATCCGCGGCCCGGGACGGCCGAAGCGGGTCTCCTCGGTGTCCTCAAGAGCGGCGTCGGCGTCGTCCAGCTGCTCGGGCGGCAAATCGAAGCGCAGCCGGGGCTGTGCGCCGGGCAGGGGTTGCCGCAGGCGGCGGGCCATCGCGGCCAGGAACCCGGCCGGAGCCTGGGCAGGCCGCGCGACGGATTCCGGGGGAGCTGCCTGTCCTGAGGGGGACGAATCCGTGGGGTCAGTCACTGCGCTGCAAGCCTTTTTCTCTCAATTTTCCCCGGAATTCCGCGGCTGCGGGGCCGGTGTGACGATCACCGCAAACACTATCAGCAGCCTTGCTACCGGGCGGATCGACGGGCCGGGACGGGCCGGGAAAGGGGCTTGACAAGCCGCCCGATCTGACTCGGAGGTAACAAAACGGTTACTCTTAAAACTACGTGTCCGCTGATGATAGGTAATATTTTGCGTTTCAAGACTGCAGTTGCACTTGTGCTGCTCGGCCTCCTGACACTGCTGGCGGGGATCGGGCAGAAGACGATCTGGGCTCCGCAGGCGACGGTGACGGCCAGCGTCCCGGCCAACGGCACCGCCGCGCCGCTGACGGTGGTCGACCAGAAGCTGCGCACCCTGCACGGCGGCACGGTCAAGATCCACGTCAAGGGTGAAGGTAACTTCCTGCTGGCCTCCGGCCGCCCCGACGACGTCAACGCCTGGGTGGGCAAGACGGCCCACAACACCATTTCCGGGCTCTCCGAGGACCGCAAGTCCCTGACCGTCGAGCACGCCGACGGCGAGGCCACCGCGCCGTCGCCCGCGGGCTCGGACCTCTGGGTCTCCACCGAGAACGCCAACGGCGAGCTGGACTACTCGTGGACTCCGCCGGCCGACGGCGACTGGTCGCTGTTGCTGGCCACCGACGGCACCAAGGCCGCCCCCTCGGACATTTCGATGACCTTCCCCAATGACACCTCCACGCCGTGGGCCATCCCGCTGATGGTTATCGGCGGGCTGCTGGTGGTGGGCGGCGTCGCGCTGCTGGTGCTGAAGCCCAAGCAGGGCTCGCCGCGCTCCGGCACCTCCGGTGACGGCGGTTCCGATGATTCCGGTTCCGATAACTCCGGCTCCGGCGACGTCGAGGCCAAGGAAGCCACCGCCGGCAGCGCCTTCGCGCGCCGGGCCCGGGCCCGCGCCGCCGACCGGGCCAAGGCCCGCGAGGCCGGCTCCACCCCGGCCGCCGGGGACACCGGACAGGCCCCCCGGGCCGCAACCCTGTCCACGCGCCGCCGCGCCGCGGGTGCGGCCGTGGCCCTGCTGACCGCCACCGCAGTCGCCGGCACGGGCGTTGCCGCCCAGGCCAGCCAGTCGCCGTCGCCCGCCCCGAGCGGAAGCACCGGCACGGCCGCCCCCTCCGCCGGCGGGACCCCGATCCTGCTGGATGCCCAGTTCCGCCGGATCCTGGAACAGGTCTCCGCGGCCACGGACGCCGGTGACGCCGCCAAGGACGCGGCCAAGCTCGCCCCGCGCGTCGGCGGGACCGAACTCGAGGTCCGCACGCAGAACTACAAAATCCGCTCGCAGGTGGGCAGCTACGAATCCCGGATGCCCGTGCGCGCCACCAAGCTGCTGACCACCGTGGTGAGCTCCAAGCGAGACTGGCCACGCTCCGTCATGGCAGTCACCCAGGGCGACGGCAACGTGGTCCCGCAGCTGCTGACGCTGGTCCAAGCGTCCCCGCGCGAGAACTACAAGCTGGTGGGTGCGACGCCGCTGCAGCCGGGAACCACCTTCCCCGCGATCAACCGCGGCGGCACGGAGACGCTGGGCGCCGACGACAAGTCCGGCCTGCTCTACAGCGGCCAGGAGGCCCTCGCCGGCCTGGGCGACCGCCTGACCAACGCCGACTCGGCCTTCAAGGACAAGCTCGCCGAGGGCCAGTCCTCGCCGTACATCGCCGACACCCTGGCCTACCAGGCCGACGTGGTGAAGTCCGGTGCCAACGGAAACTTTGCCTTCACCCACAAGGCCGTTCCCGAGGACACCGTGGTGTTCCGCACCGCCGACGGCGGGGCCCTGGTCCTGGGCCGGCTCAACTTCGGTTTCGACGGCACGCCGAAGAACTCCGGCGACAAGCTGACCATCGGGGACGACGCCGCGGCCCTGGCCGGCGGCAAGGAAACCAGCACCGGCATGGTCCTGAACTTCGCCGAGTCCGTGGCGGTCTACGTGCCGCCGGCGGGGTCCAAGGATCCGATGAAGCTGGTGGCCGCCACCCGCGGCCTGGTCGGGGCGAGCTTCAAGTAGTCCCGGCCGCGGGCGGAGTCGATAGAGTGGTTCCATGACTTCGCCCGCATCCCGCCCGGTCCCGCCCGCAGCCGCAAACCCGATCAACCTGCGGGGCGCCGTCGATCTTTCGTCGCTGAAGCAACGCCCCGCACCGCCCGCCGGACCGGGGTCCACGCACGCCGGGGCCGCCCAGGCCGGAGCCGCCCAGCAGCCGGCAGACGGCGGCGCCGCCCCGCTGCGTGTCAACGTCACCGAGGCCAACTTCCAGGACCTGGTGGATCTCTCCGCCCGGGTGCCCGTCGTCATCGCCATGTGGGCCGCCTACTCACCCGGGTCCGGGGATCTGGTGGACGCCCTCGAGCAGATCGTCACCAGCTACGAGGGCCGCCTGGTTCTCGGCGCCGCCGACATCGAGGCCTTCCCGCAGCTGGCCCAGGCGTTCCAGGTGCAGGCCGTTCCCACGGCCGTCGCCGTGGTGAAGGGCCAGCCCGTGCCGCTCTTCCAGGGCGGCGCCGACGAGCAGCAGGTCCGCAGCCTCTTCGATGAACTCCTCAAGGTGGCCGCGGCCAACGGCGTCACCGGCCGGATCGGCGGCGGTCCGGGCGCCGCGGAGGCCGAGGCCCCGCCGCTGCCCCCGCTGCACCAGAAGGCCTTCGACGCGATCGAGGCCGGTGACTTCGACGGTGCGGCCGCCGCGTACCGCCAGGCCCTCACCGAGATGCCCGCCGACGCCGACGCCAAGGTGGGCCTGGCCCAGGTGGAGCTGATGGGACGCCTGCAGGCCCTGTCCACCGAGGACGCCGACGCCGTCCGTGCCAAGGCCGCGGATGAACCGGACAACCTGGACGCACAGCTGGCCGTCGCCGATCTCGACGTCGCCGGCGGGCACGTGGAGGACGCCTTGGGCCGGGTGGTGGCCTTCATCGGACGGAACTTCGGACCGGAGCGGGAGACCGCCCGGGTGCGCCTGCTGGAACTCTTCGACGTCGTCGGCGCCACCGACGAGCGTGTGGCCAAGGCCCGCCAGAACCTGGCCCGGGTGCTGTTCTAATGGCGTCCGCACTCTTCAGCCCGCTGACCCTGCGCTCCCTGCGGCTCGAGCACCGCGGCTGGGTCTCGCCGATGTGCCAGTACAGCTGCGAACCCGAGACCGCCGAGGGCGTCCCCACCGACTGGCACCTGATGCACCTCGGATCGTTCGCCACCGGGGGAGCGGCCCTGATCCTCACCGAGGCGGCCGCCGTCAACCCCGCCGGGCGGATCAGCCCGCGGGACGCCGGCCTCTATAACGATGCCCAGGCCGAATCCTGGACCAGGATCGTGGACTTCGTGCACCGGCACGGCACCGCGGAGACCAAGATCGGCACCCAGCTCTCCCACGCCGGCCGCAAGGCCTCCAGCTACTGGCCGTTCTCCGGCAAGACCGGCACCGTCCCTGCCTCCGAGGGCGGCTGGGACCCGGTGGGCCCGGGCACCGGTGCCTTCGACGGCTACGCGCCGCCGTCGGCCATGACCGGGACCGAGATCGAGGGCGTGATCGCCGACTTCGTTGCCTCCGCCCGGCGGGCAGTGGAGGTTGGCTTCGACACCATCGAAATCCACGGTGCGCACGGCTACCTGCTGCACCAGTTCCAGAGCCCGCTGATCAACGACCGCACCGACGAATGGGGCGGCGACGAGGCGGGCCGTAACCGGCTCATGCTGGCCGTGGTGGACGCGGTGCGCGGGGTCATTCCGGACTCGATGCCGCTGTTGCTGAGGATCTCCGCCTCGGACTGGGCCGAGGGCGGCGTAGACGCCGAGGCCTCCGTCCGGCTCGCCCGCGCCGCCT
The DNA here is from genome assembly GCF_030410515.1 of Arthrobacter sp. YD4. Lineage (GTDB taxonomy): Bacteria > Actinomycetota > Actinomycetes > Actinomycetales > Micrococcaceae > Arthrobacter. The sequence goes on from NZ_JAUHHD010000003.1 coordinate 92,150, forward strand.
CCGAGCGCGGCGTGGACCTGGTGGACGTCTCCAGCGGCGGCGCCGTAGCGCACCAGACGATTCCGGTGGGTCCCGGCTACCAGACCGGCTTCAGCGCCAAGATCCGACGCGAGGCCGGCGTCAAAACCGGCACGGTGGGATTGCTCACCTCCGCCGGCCAGGCGGAACACGCCGTGGCGACCGGCCAGGCCGACGGCGTGCTGATCGCCCGCGCGGCGCTGCGCGACCCGCACTGGTGGCTGCGCGCGGCCTTCGAACTGGGCCACGAGCTGGCCTGGCCGCCGCAGTACGAACGGGCCATGCCCCGGCGGACGTTCTAGCCAGCGGCTAAGATGGAAGCCATGACCAGCATGACGGAACCCCTGACGACGGCCCCCCAGAACGCCCTGGACAACGACCTCGACAACGACCCGATGCGTGAGCTTTCCGGCGCCGGGACGTCGACGGCGACGATCGAGCGTGAGGAACTGCGCCAGGAAGTGGAACCGGGAGACCGGGAGCGCTTCGCGCATTACGTCCGCAAGGAAAAGATCATGGAGTCGGCCCTCTCCGGGGAACCCGTCATTGCCCTCTGCGGCAAGGTCTGGACCCCTGGACGGGATCCGAAGAAGTTCCCTGTGTGCCCCGAATGCAAAGAGGTTTACGAGGGGCTGCGCCCCGGCGGTGACGACGGCGGCTCCGGCAAGTAGGGCGTGGCATCCGGTTCAACCGAAAAAGATTGGTGTTTTTGTGCTTAGTGGGGCTTTTCCCGAACCAACAGACGCGTATGGACGGGAGGCCCGCTAAGTGACGGAAACACTGTTCGGCGGTCCCGTGCTGCCGCCCGCCTATCCCGAGCGGGCCGCGTGGGGAACCGCGCCGAAACTGCGTGCCTGGCAGCAGGAGGCGCTGGATAACTACTTCGCCACCAACCCCCGGGACTTCCTTGCCGTCGCAACCCCCGGGGCCGGTAAGACTACGTTCGCCCTCCGGGTGGCCTCCATGCTGATCGATTCGGGCGTGGTCAACCGCGTGACCATCGTGGCGCCCACGGACCACCTCAAGCGCCAGTGGGCGGACGCCGCCGCGAAGGTGGGCATCGCCATCGACCCGAACTTCAAGAACGCCGACGGCCAGCACGGCCGCGGCTTCATCGGCGTCGCCGTCACGTACGCGCAGGTGGCCAGCAAGCCGATGCTGCACCGGGCCAAGACCGAGGCCGCCCGCACCCTGGTGATCCTGGATGAGATCCACCACGGCGGCGAGGCGCTCTCCTGGGGCGACGGGCTCCGCGAGGCCTTCGACCCGGCCGCGCGCCGGCTGTCCCTGACCGGTACCCCATTCCGCTCGGACACCTCCCCGATCCCGTTCGTCGAGTACGCGGAGGACCGCGACGGCATCCGCCGCTCCAAGGCCGACTACACCTACGGCTACGGCAAGGCGCTGCGCGACCACGTGGTCCGTCCGGTGATGTTCATGGCCTACTCCGGGCAGATGCGCTGGCGCACCAGCGCGGGCGACGAGATGGCGGCCTCCCTCGGCGAAGCCGCCGTCACCAAGGACATCACATCCCAGGCGTGGCGCACCGCGCTGAACCCGGCCGGCGAATGGATCCCGGCCGTGCTGGCCGGGGCGGACAAGCGCCTGAGCGAGGTCCGGCGCACGGTGCCCGACGCCGGCGGTCTGGTCATCGCCACCGACCACGAGGACGCCCGGGCCTACGCCGGGCAGCTGAAACGGATCACGGGCGAGTCACCCACCGTGATCCTCTCCGACGACGCCAAGGCCTCCTCCAAGATCGAGGAGTTCTCCGCCGGGGAGAAGCGCTGGATGGTCGCGGTGCGGATGGTCTCCGAAGGCGTCGACGTGCCCCGCCTCTCGGTGGGCGTGTACGCGACGTCGACCTCCACGCCGCTATTCTTCGCCCAGGCCGTGGGCCGCTTCGTGCGTGCCCGCAAGCGCGGCGAAACGGCGTCGGTGTTCCTGCCCTCGGTACCGCAGCTGATGGCGCTGGCGAACTCGATGGAGGCCGAGCGGGACCACGCACTGGACCGCCCGGAGAAGGAAGACGCGGACGGGCTGTTCAACCCCGAGGATTCGCTGATGGACGAGGCGAACCGCGAGGAGAAGGCCTCGGACACGCTGATGAAGGGCAAGTTCGAGGCCCTGGATTCCCAGGCGTCCTTCGACCGGGTGCTGTTCGACGGCGGCGAATTCGGCACCGGCGGCGAGGTCGGCTCCGAGGACGAGCTGGACTTCCTCGGCATTCCGGGCCTGCTTGACGCCGAACAGGTGGGCACTCTGCTGCGCCAGCGCCAGCACGAACAGCTCAGCCGCAAGAACAAGCGCGCCCCGCAGGCGGCGGCCTCCGAGCCGGTGCCGGCGGTCCCGGACCACCGGATGCTGATGGACCTGCGCACCGAACTGGCCAAGAACGTCGCCGCCTGGTCCGCCCGGACCGGCACCCCGCACGGGGTCATCCACACCAAGCTGCGCACGGTCTGCGGCGGCCCGCCCGTCGCCCAGGCCAACGAGGAACAGCTGCAGAGCCGGCTGCGGAAGCTGCAGGACTGGTTCATCGGCCGGAAGTAGCCGGACGCCCCGCGGGGCCCGGTACGCCCGGTGCGCCCGGGCGCCCCGGAGTCACGGCACGAAAAAGGGACCGGAGTGATCCGGTCCCTTTTCGTGTCGTTCGGGGGAGCTGCTACTGGTTCGGCTGGCCGGACTGGGCGCCGCCGCCGCAGGCCTGGGAGAAGGTCTGGCCGGCCGAGGTGTACTTGCCCTTGAGCTCGTCGAGCTTGCCCTGGTCCGGGTCCTTCTCGGCGGCCTCGTCCAGGTAATCAACGATCGACTGCAGCGGTGCCTGCAGTTCCTCGGAGGCGGTGGCCTGGATCGGGCGGATCTGGTTTGCCAGGCGGGTCATGCCGAACTTGTCCGAGCTGGAGGACGGGGAGCTGGTGATCGTCTTGATCCGGTCGCAGGTCTCGGCGGTGGTCATCTTCGGGGCCGAGCAAGCGGCCGCTCCGAGGATGGTCCCGGCAGCGAGCAGGACGGTCAGGGTCTTCTTCATGATGATGTACTCCGGGATTTACTGTTCCGACGTTACTGGCAAGGATTCCGAGTCTACTGTGCGCGGCGCCGGGGCCGCGATCTCAGTCCAGCTCGACGCCGCCGAGTTCCATCTCGGCGAAGGTGTCCTCGAGGTCGTCGGCGATGCCCACGGTCAGGTTGCGCGGGACGGTGACGGTATAGCCGGCCTGGACCGCGTCCAGGGCCGTGGCCTTGACGCAGTAGTCGGCGGCGATCCCCACGACCACAACCTCTTCGACGTCGTGGCTCTGCAGCCAGTCGTCCAGCCCGATCGCGTCCTCGTCACCCTCCTGGCCGCCGGCCGGGCCGGCCGCCGGCAGCGCGCCGGGCGTCCGGTCGCCGGTGGGTACGGCGTCGTCCGGGGCAAGCAGGCCCTCGAAACCGGAGTAGGCGGCCGTGTACTGGCCCTTGCGGAAATAGGCCTGGATGTATTCGGTGTCCAGGTCCGGGTGCAGCTCCGCCCCGCGGGTGCCGGCGACGCAGTGCCGCGGCCAGCTCTCAACAAAGTCGGGCGTGTCCGAGAAGTGCGCGCCCGGATCGACATGCCAGTCCTGGGTGGCCACGACGTGGTCGAACTGCCCGTGGTGGGCGTCGACGTATTCGCTGATCTCCGCGGCCAGTGCCGCCCCGCCTTCAACGGCCAGGGAACCGCCCTCGCAGAAGTCGTTCTGTACGTCGACAACGATCAGGGCGCGGGACATTCAGTCCTCCTCGTAGACGGTGGGGATGGCCGGTTCGCCGCGCTGCAGCCGGTTGACCACGGGCGGCAGTTCGGCCATGGAGGCGGCGTGCCGGTCGCGGGCGCGCACCACCCCCTCGGGGCCGGTCCAGCCGGGAAGCAGCTCGCCGTTCTTGATGAACTGCTGCAGCAGCTGGCGGTCGTTGCCGTCGTCCTCGGGCCGGTGGCCGATGCCGACGATCTCCTGGGTCGCGATGCCGCGGTCGTTGAGCCGGCGCAGCGCGTATTTGCGGCCGCCCTTGCTCGCCTTGTTCTTCGCCGCCTTCGCGACCGCGACGAACTCGCCGTCGTCGTTGGTGCGGCTGACGAGCTTGTAGACCAGGCTTGCCGTCGGCGCGCCGGACCCGGTGACCAGGGAGGTGCCGACGCCGTAGGAATCCACCGGGGCGGACTGCAGGGCGGCGATGGCGAACTCGTCGAGGTCGGAGGTGACGATGATGCGGGTGTTGACGTTGCCGAGGTCATCGAGGAGCTGGCGTACCCACTGGGCCTGGGCCACCAGGTCGCCGGAGTCCAGTCGGACGGCGCCGAGCTTGTCCCCGGCGAGGTCGACGGCGGTGCGCACGGCGGCCTCGACGTCGTAGGTGTCCACCAGCAGCGCCGTGCCCGCTCCCATCGAGGCCAGCTGGGCCTCGAAGGCGTCCCGTTCGGTGTCGTGCAGCAGGGTGAAGGAGTGGGCCGCGGTGCCGACGGTCTTGATGCCGTAGCGGCGGCCGGCCTCCAGGTTGGAGGTGCTGGCGAAGCCGGCGATCACGGCGGCGCGGGCGGCGGCGACGGCGGATTCCTCCTGGGTGCGGCGGGAGCCCATCTCCACGCACGGCCGGGTGCCGGCAGCGGTGATCATCCGGGACGCGGCGGAGGCGATGGCGGAGTCGTGGTTGAGGATCGAGAGGATGTAGGTCTCCAGGACGCAGGCCTCGGCGAAGGTCGACTCAACGATCAGGATGGGGGAGTTGGGAAAGTACGCGTCGCCCTCGGCGTAGCCCCAGATGTCGCCGGAGAAGGAGAAGTCCGCGAGGTACTCCAGGGTTTGTTCGTTGACCACGCCGGTGCTGCGCAGGAAGTCGATTTCCCCGGGGCCGAAGCGGAAGTTCGCGATGCCCTCAAGCAGGCGGCCGGTACCGGCGACGATGCCATAGCGGCGGCCCTCGGGCAGCCGGCGGGCGAAGGCCTCGAACACCGACTTGCGGTGGGCCGCGCCCGAGTGCAGGGCGGCCTGAAGCATGGTCAGCTCGTAATGGTCGGTGTACAAGGACGTGCGGGGGTGGTCCCAGCCGGCGGAGGTGCTCACGAAATTTACTCTAGTCCCCGACGGCTCCCTCGTCTCGCTCCGCTTCGACGCGGGGCCCTCGCCGTCGGGGGCCCACCCACCGGCTCCAGCCGGGCTCCTTCATCGCCATAGAATGGACCAATGACCCTCAGCGTTGCGCTTGGCCCCGATACCGAGGCCGGCACCCACACCGGAACGGCGACGTCCACCGACGTCCTGACGGCCCCGGACATCCCCTGGAACCTCGTGATCTGGAACGATCCCGTGAACCTGATGAGCTACGTCAGCTACGTTTTCCGCAGCTACTTCGGCTACTCCGAGGCCAAGGCGACCAAGCTCATGCTGGAGGTCCACAAGAAGGGCCGCTCCATCGTGGCGCACGGCAGCAAGGAACAGGTCGAACAGCACGCGGTGGCCATGCACGGCTACGGCCTCTGGGCCACCGTGGAGAAGGCCAGCGGCGGCCCCGGCAACGGATCGGGCAAGGGCAAGGGAAAACGTGGCTAAGGCATTCAAATACGGCCTCAAGGGCATCACCGGCTACCTCGAACCGGCCGAGCGCGACCTGCTGCGCAGCCTCTTCGACGACGTCATCTCCATGCTGGAGCCGCACGAACGCGCCAATGAGGATCCACTCGCGGCCCTCGTGGGGTTGGACACGGAGGCGCGTGAACCCTCCGACCGCGCCCTGCGCCGGCTGCTGCCCAACGTCTCCAAGAACGACGCCGAGGCCTCCCTGGAGTTCCGCCGGTACACGGAGCGCTCGCTGCGGGAGAGCAAGATCGGCGCCCTGAAGGCCGCCTCGCTGGGCCTCGACAAGGAGGAACTGGTGCTGACCCCCGCCGACGCCCGGCACTGGTCCACCGCGCTGAACGATGTCCGCCTGGTCCTCGCCGAGCGCCTCGACATCCGCGACGACGCCGACGCCGAACACGTGCACCGGATGCAGGACTGGTCCCAGGCCGAAGACGTCGAAAGCTATCTGGCCCTGGTCTACAACTTCACCACCTGGCTGCAGGAATCCCTCGTCCAGGCGATGCTGGCGTCCCTCGAGGCCTAGGCCGCCCGGCCCTGTACACCCCCCAGCCCGCGGCGTAGCGTGATCCGCCGTGGACGGACTTTCCCGCGACGAGTTTTCCCTCCCGGAGCGCCTCACCGGGGCCCTGGGCCGCAGTGCCGCGGCCGGCCGGATCGGCGCCGCGCAGGAGGCGATCTACGGGCCGGTCATCGACTGGGCGCGGCGCACCCCGCTGCACAGCGGAACCCTCGGCCACTCGGTCCACCCGATGCTCACCGACGTCACCCTGGGTTGCTGGCTCAGCGCCGCGATCCTGGATATAGCCGGCGGTCCTGCCTCCCGGCCTGCGGCCACGGTGCTGACCGCTGCGGGCCTCGCGGCGGCGGTTCCGACGGCGTTTGCCGGTGCCGCGGACTGGTCCGAGACGGAGGGGGAGGAGCACCGGATCGGCGCCGTCCACGCCCTCGGCACCGACGCCGCAACCTTTCTCTTCCTGGGCTCGCTGATCGCCCGGCTGCGCGGCCGGCACGCGGCCGGGGTCCGGCTGGGCCTGGCCGGTAATGCGGTGGCCGCGGCCGCGGGATTCCTCGGCGGCCACCTGGCGTTGAACCGCGGCACCGCCCGCCGTTCCGCCGCCGCCGTGTGATCCATTGCACACGAGTTGCTCGACACAATGTCATGGTCCGGCCCGGGGCGAAGCCCTATTCTCGTAGAACCATGACTTCAGCATCGAGCACGGACCCCGAGACCTCGGCACTGGCCGAACGCCCCATCGGCGTTTTCGACTCCGGCGTCGGCGGCCTCACGGTGGCACGCTCCATCATCGACCAGCTGCCCAACGAGTCCATCCTGTACGTCGGCGACACCGCGCACGGCCCCTACGGCCCGTTGCCGATCGCCGAGGTCCGCGCCAACGCCCTTGGCGTCATGGACGAACTGGTCGACTCCGGGGTCAAGCTCCTGACCATCGCCTGCAACTCCGCCTCCGCCGCCGTGCTCCGCGACGCCCGCGAACGCTACACCGCCCGCTACGGCATCCCCGTCATCGAGGTCATCCAGCCCGCGGTCCGCCGGGCCGTCTCCGCCACCCGCACCGGCCGCGTCGGCGTCATCGGCACCTCCGCTACGGTCGGCTCCCGCGCCTACGAGGACACCTTCGCCGCGGCGCCGGACCTGCAGATCACCTCCGCGGCGTGCCCGGCCTTCGTGCCCTACGTCGAGGCCGGCATCACCACCGGCCCCGAGCTGCTGGCCGTGGCCCGCGAATACCTCGCCCCGCTGATCGCCGCCAAGGTGGACACCGTGGTGCTCGGCTGCACGCACTACCCGCTGCTGACCGGCGTGATCTCCTTCGTCATGGGAGAGGACGTCACTCTCGTCTCCAGTGCCGAGGAAACCGCCAAGGACGTCTACCGGGCCCTGGCCTCACGCGGACTGGAACGAGCCGGCAGCACCGCCCCGGAACACAACTTCATCGCCACCGGGGACGCCGCGCAGTTCGAACACCTGGCGCGCCGCTTCCTCGGCCCGGAGGTGCTCAGCGTCCGGCATGTGGACCACGTCGCGGCGCAGTACCCAACCGGCAGCCTGGCCCGCATCACCCCGGAGATGATCGCCGCCGCCCAGGCCGCCGTCGGCGGGCCCCGGATCTCCAACTTCGTCTCCTCCGCCGCACAGGTCTCCCCGCCGCGGACCAGCGGCCTGTGAAGCTCACCATCGTCGGGTGCACCGGCTCGTTTCCCGGCCCCGGCTCGCCGGCGTCGTGCTACCTGTTGACCGCCGACGACGGCGAGCGGCGCTGGAAGGTGGTGCTGGACCTCGGCAGCGGGGCGCTCGGCGCCATCCAGCGCTACACCGACCTCGAGGACATCGACGGCATCTTCCTCACCCACCTGCATCCCGACCACTGCATGGACCTCTGCGGCCTGCACGTGGCGGTGCGCTGGAAGCCGGGCGGTTGGGGCCGGGGGCGGATCCCCGTCTGGGGGCCGGCGGCGACGGCGGATCGGATGGCCACGGCCTACGGGCTGGACCTCGACCCGGGGATGCACGAGGAATTCGACTTCAGCAACTGGGCCGAACGCTGCCCGGTGACGATGGGGCCCTTCACCATCACCCCGTACGCGGTCAACCACCCCGTCGAGGAGGCCTACGCCCTGCGCGTGGAGGTCACCGAGCCGGACAAGGACGGCAACCCGGTGACCCGGGTGCTCAGCTACTCCGGCGACACCGACTCCTGCACCGGGCTCGAGGATGCCGCGCGCGACGCGGACCTGTTCCTCTGCGAGGCGGCCTTCGAGGAGGGCCGCGACGACGGCATCAAGGACGTGCACCTGACCGGCAAGCGCGCCGGCGAGGCCGCCTTCGCCGCCGGCGCCCGCCGGCTGCTGCTCACGCACATCCCGGTCTGGACCTCGCACACGACCGTGATGGCGGAGGCGAAGGAGGTCTTCGGACCGCACGTCGCCGTCGCCGTCGCCGGGGTGCACTACACCGTCTGACCGGGCCGCCCGGCTGTCGATAAGCTAGGGGGCATGACTTCCGAAGCTCCCACTGCCCCCGTTCTCCGCGCCGACGGCCGGACCCCGGACCAGCTCCGCCCCATCAGCATCACCCGCGGCTGGTCCAACCAGGCCGAAGGCTCCGCGCTGATCGAATTCGGCAACACCCGGGTGCTGTGCACCGCCTCGCTGACCGAGGGCGTGCCCCGCTGGCTCAAAGGCGAGGGCCGCGGCTGGGTCACCGCCGAGTACGCCATGCTGCCCCGGGCCACGAACACCCGCTCCGCCCGCGAATCCGTCAAGGGCAAGATCGGCGGCCGCACCCACGAGATCTCCCGCCTGATCGGCCGCTCCCTCCGCTCCATCATCGACACCAAGGCCCTGGGCGAGAACACCATCGTGCTGGACTGCGACGTGCTCCAGGCCGACGGCGGTACCCGCACCGCGGCGATCACCGGCGCCTACGTCGCCCTCGCCGAGGCGATCCGCTACGCCCGGGAGAACAAGCTGATCGCCCGCAACGCCGAGCCGCTGACTGACACCATCGCCGCCGTCTCGGTGGGCATCATCGACGGCATTCCGATGCTGGATCTGCCCTACGTCGAGGACGTCCGCGCCGAGACCGACATGAACGTGGTGGTGACCGGCTCCGGCAAGTTCGTCGAGGTCCAGGGCACCGCCGAGGGCGCCCCGTTCGACCGGGACGAGCTGAACAAGCTGCTGGACCTGGCCCTGCTGGGCACCGAACAGCTCGCCGCGATCCAGCGCGAGACCCTGGCCGAGGCCCCGTGAGCGGCGAGGCAGCCGCACCTGTCCTCGTTCTCGCCACCCACAACCAGGGCAAGCTCCGGGAGCTCCGGGAGCTGCTCCGGGGGCAGATCCCGGGCCTGGACGTGGACACGCAGGTGGTGGACGCCGGCGCCGTGGGGGCTCCCGACGTCGTCGAATCCGGCGTGACTTTCGCCGAGAACTCGCTGCTGAAGGCCCGCGCCGTGGCGGAGGCCACCGGGCTGGTGTCGATTGCGGACGACTCCGGCCTGGCCGTGGACGTGCTCGGCGGGGCGCCGGGGATCTTCTCCGCCCGCTGGGCCGGCCGGCACGGCGACGACGCCGCGAACCTCGAACTGCTGCTGAACCAGCTCTCCGACGTCCCGGACGGCTTCCGCGGCGCCGCGTTCGTCTGCGCCGCCGCGCTGGCCGTTCCCGCGTCGGCGGCGGGGGAGGGACGTGAGGTAGTGGAGTACGGCCAGCTGGAGGGCACCCTGCTGCGCGAGCCGCGCGGCGCCGGCGGCTTCGGCTACGATCCGGTGCTGCAGCCGAGCGGGCTGGACCGCAGCTGCGCCGAGCTCAGCCCGGAGGAGAAGAACGCCATCAGCCACCGCGGGCAGGCCTTCCGCGCGCTGCTGCCGGCGATCGTGGAGGCACTGGCCGGACGGTAACCGCGTTTAGCACTGCAAAAAAGGATGGCGCCCCACCTCGGTGGGACGCCATCCTTTGTGCGTTGTGACGGTTCAGGCCGCGGCGGGGGTCAGGGCGTCTTGCGCTCTTCTTCGGGCTCGTGTTCCTCGATGAATTCATCGACGACGTCGGTGCCGTACTTCGCGGCCTGGCGCTTGGCGATCATGCCGCGGATGACCTCAATGGCGATCGGCACCACGGAGACCAGGACGATCACGATGAAGATGATGTCCAGGTTGTCGCGGACCCACGGCACGGTGTCGCCCAGCAGGTAGCCCAGCAGCGTCACGCCGCCGCCCCACAGCGCCGCGCCAATGACGTTGTAGAGGAAGAACTTGCGCTTGCTCATCTGCGCGACGCCTACGATCACCGGCACGAAGGTGCGGATAATCGGGACGAAGCGGGCCAGGATCAGGGCTTTGCCGCCGTGCTTCTCGAAGAACGCGTGGGCGCTCTCGACGTTCTCGCGCTTGAAGAGCTTGGAGTCGGGCTTGTTGAAGATCGCGGGGCCGGCCTTGGAGCCGATCAGGTAGCCGGCCTGGTTGCCGATGATCGCGGAGACCACGATCAGGGCGGCGAACGCCCAGATGTTGAACTGGATGGTGCCCGTGGCGACCAGCAGGCCCGCGGTGAACAGCATGGAATCACCCGGCAGGAAGAAACCGACCAGCAGGCCGGTCTCGGCGAAGATGATGCCGCAGACCAGCAGGACGACCCAGGGGGCCAGGGCGGGATCGGCCAGGAAGACCTGGGGGTTGAGCCAATCGGGCAGGAACGAGGCCATGTGCGGCTGGACCGGGCCGGCGCCGCCGAGGGTGGACACGGCGAGGTCGTGCAGGGTATTTGGGTTCACCCTCCAAGCGTACTGGAGAAGGGCCTGCCGGTTCCGGCGGTAAAGTATGGGGCGTGGCTTTGGACTTTACGGCGATCGACTTCGAGACGGCGAACGGGTTCCGGGGCTCCGCCTGCTCGGTCGGCCTGAGCAAGGTCCGCAACGGCGTCGTGGTGGAGGAGGCGTCCTGGCTGATGCGTCCTCCCGCCGGCCACGACATCTTCGACCACCACAACGTGCGCATCCACGGCATCCGGCCCGAGCACGTCGCCGGCCGGCCCCGCTTCGGTGAGCTCTTCCCGGAGATCGGCGCATTCATCGGCGAGGACATCCTGGCCGCCCACAACGCGGCCTTCGACCTGGGCGTCATCCGGTCCGGCCTCGAGGTCTCCGGCCTGCCGGGGCCGGCCTACGACTACGTCTGCACCGTGATGCTCTCCCGCCGCTGCTATTCGCTGGTCTCCAACTCCCTGCCCTACGCGGCGGAAGAGGCGGGCGTGCCGCTGGTCAACCACCACGACGCCGCCGAGGACGCCCGTGCCTGCGCCGGGATCCTGATCGATATCGCGGCCCGCAACGGCGCCGCCAGCATCGCCGAACTCTACTTGTCCCTGGGGCTCACCGTGTCCCGGCAACCGGCCTTCGACCCGCGGCGCGACCCGCTGTCCAAGGCCAGCCAGTCGGCGCTGGAAGCGCTCGCCGCCGGACAGGGCCCGGCAGTGACCCGCCCGTACCGCGCCGGCTGGCCGGAGGAGGGTGAAAACCCGCCGCCGAACCCGCTGGCCGAACCGGGGCACCCGCTCTTCGGCCAGACCGTGGTCTTCACCGGCGAACTGGCCATCCCGAGGCAGGAGGCCAAGGTGCGCTCGGCCGAGCTGGGCGCCGCGCCGGAGAGCCGGGTGACCGGGCGCACCACCGTGCTGGTGGTGGGCGACGGCTTCGTCGCGGCGGACCTGCGTTCCGGCCGGCTGACGGGCAAGGCCCGGCGCGTGCTGGAGCTGCACCAGCGCGGCCAGCGCATCGAGGTCCTGTCCGAGGGTGAATTCCTGCAGATGGTGGGCGGCCACTCCGTCCCCGCGGCCCGGGCGGTCTGAGGCCGTCGGTTCCGGCCGGCTTCACATGACGCAACATTCATTTCGGCCCCGCGCCCGGGGCTTCTAGCCTTAAATGATGAGCAAACTGATCTCTTCACCTGCCCGGCCGGCCTCCCGGGGCCCGGTCAGCTTCGACACTGCTCAGGCCAACCTCGTCACCGTTCCGCCCGCCCGCGGCGGAGTGGACTGGGGCAGGGTCTTCGCCTTCCCCAATCCGGTGAACGAATACTCCGCCCGCATCACGGCGGCGCTCGTGGTGCTGCTGTCCGTGGCGACCCTGCTCACGGGCTCCGGCTGGGGCCTGGCCGTCATCGCCGTCGGCTTCTGGCTGCGGGTGCTCTTCGGGCCGCGGATCTCGCCCTTCGGCATCCTCTCGGTCAAGGTGCTCACGCCGGCGCTCGGCCGGAAGCGGCTGGTCCCTGGGCCGCCCAAGCGCTTCGCCCAGGGCATTGGCGCCGCCCTCTCGACGACGGCGGCCATTCTCTTCGCCACGGGCGTGGCGCCCGCCGCCTGGGTCCTCCTGGGCCTGCTGATCGTGGCGGCCTCGCTCGAGGCGTTCGCCGGCTTCTGCCTGGGCTGCGCCATCTTCGGCCTGCTGCAGCGCCGGGGACTCATCCCGGCCGACGTCTGCGAGGCCTGCAACAACGTCTCGTTCAGGCGCCGGTAACCGCCGCCAGCCGCTCGGCCATGCCCTTCACCAGTGCCACGGCCTCCGGTTCCGGGGCTTCCAGTTCCGCCAGCCAGTCCGCAGGGAGGGCCGCCGCTCCGTAGTGGGCGCCCAGGAGGTAACCGGCGAGGGCGGCCGCGCCGGCGGCATCGTCCGCCCGCTCAGCCGCCGCGGTGACGGCCGCCCGGAAGTGGGTCCGGCCCGTCTCCGGGTCGTTGCCGTCGTGCGTGGCGTCCGGCGCCGTCGTCAAAACCGCCGACAGTGCGACGGCGAGGAGGCCCGCGGCGTCCGCGCCGCCGGCGGAGGCGGCATAGATTTCCGGTGCCCGGAGTACCGCGGTGAGCGTTTCCAGCACGCCGGTGTCGGCGTCCTCGCCGCGGGGGAGCGGGGCCCCTGCCAGATGGGTGACCGCCTCGCCGGCGGCCTCCGCCAGGCCCGCGCCCAGGGCCAGGGCCCGGATGGTGAGGCTCAGGACCCCGGCGCTCTGCCGGGCGGAGGGGTGCCCGTGCGTGAGTGCCGCCGCGTCAGCGCTGAGCTTGTAGACGGCAGCGGCGTCCAGGTGGGGCACCAGGCCGAAAGGCGCCGAGCGGAGCAGGGCGCCGCCGCCGCGTGAGTCCGGGTTCAGCGGCCGCTGCACCGTCCCCATCTCGCCGGTGACCAGGGCGGCGACGGAATCCGGGTCGGGGGAGCGGGACTCCCGCGGCAGGCCGTGACCGTCAATCCAACGCGGCGGCTGGAACGGGGCCGCCTCCGGCAGCGACATCCCCTGGGTGCCCAGCCAGCGCAGGTAGGCCAACCAGAGGCAGGCGTTCGCGTCCGCTGCCACCCCCGAATTGGCCCACTCCAGTGCCTCCAGCAGGCCGTCCACCGTATAGAGGGTCATCCGGGTGCGGCCGGAGAGGACGCCGGTTCCGTCCGTTCCGGAGGCGCTGCCGCCGGAGGCGCCCAGCGCGTCACCGAGGGCACCGCCCAGCAGGCAGCCGTGGATGCGGGATTCGTGCGACGGGACCGGGGGCTGCTCGTTCATGGTTTCAAATTTACCGTCCCGGACCCACGGGCCTGACGCGGTTGCCGCGGACCTTGCACGGGACCTGCCATACGGCCCGGATCCAGCGAACGTCCAGACTTCGCTGGAAGACTGCTGGCGGCACCCGACCCGAAGCGAAGGAAACCCCACGAGATGACACACCCCGCGCCCGATGCCCGGCCCGCCGCCGTTCCGCCCTCCGACCAGGCACCGGCTGCTGTTCAGCCCGCCGTCGGACGGCCCGGGCTGCTGGCCCGGTTGTCCGCCGAGGGCCTGGGGACGCTGCTGGCGGTCGTGATCGGACTCGGCGTCCCGATGTTCGCGGTGCCGCAGTACAACCCGCTTCCGGCCCCGCTGGCCGCCGGCCTGGGCCTTACCGCCGCCATGCTTGCCTTCGGGTACCTCAGTGGCGGCCACTTCAACCCCGCCGTCACGGTGGGCCACATAATTGCCGGCCGGACCCGGCTGGTTGAGGGTGCCGCGTACGTGGCGGCGCAGTTGGTGGGTGCCCTGCTCGGTGCCCTGGCCCTCTTCGGCGTGCTGCGCACGGTACCCAAGCTCAACGGCACCCAAAGCGCCTTCGACACGGTTGCCGCCGGCTTCGACTCACGCTCGATCATCCAGGCCCCGATGCCCGGCGTCCTCCTGGTGGAGGTGCTCGGCGCGGCCCTGCTGGTGGCGGTCTTCCTCGGCACCAGCGCCGGCCGCAACCCCGCCCGGACCGCCGCGCCCTATGCCGTGGGCCTGAGCTACGCCGGCCTCCTGCAGCTGGGACAAAGCATCGGCAACACCCCCTTCAACCCGGCCCGTGCCACCGCCTCCGCGATCTTCAGCAGCCCGGATGCCCTGGGCCAGCTCTGGCTCTTCTGGGTGGCCCCGCTGGTGGGCGCGGCCGTTGCCGGCCTGGTCTTCCGCGGATTCTCCCAGGCTGCCGTCGTCGCCCCCGACGCCGTGGCCGCCGATTCCACTGCCGTGGCCGGGGACCCAAACATCGTGGACCCGGAGGTTGAGGACCCGGAGGTTGAGGACCCGGAGGTTGAGGACCCGGAGGCCGCGGGTAGCGACGTCGACGTCGTGGAGACCGCGCCCACAGCCCCGGCGAAGGCTGCCCCTGCCCGCGCCGACGAGGCCCGCGACTTCTTCGACAAGCGCACCCCGTAAGCGTTCTCACACACCGATACATGGCCTCGACGCCGGGCCTGCGCTTGAGTGTCAGTGCCAGCCGTTAGCGTAGTTACATGCGGTTATTGCACACCTCGGACTGGCATCTGGGCCGGTCGTTCCACAGCGTCGGAATGCTTGAAGCGCAGCGGTCCTTTGTCGACCAGCTGGTCGCCTTCGTCCGCGACGAAAAGGTCGACGTCGTCCTCATCGCGGGCGACGTATACGACCGTGCGCTGCCCGGCGTCGACGTCGTCGGTCTCCTGGACGACGCCCTGGTGCGGCTGACCGACGCCGGCGCCGCGGTGGTGCTGACCAGCGGCAACCACGACTCCGCCATCCGGCTCGGCTTCGCTTCCCGGCTGCTGGAACGCGGCGGCGTGCACCTGCGGACCAGGCTCGACGACCTCGCCACGCCCCTGCTGCTGCCCCTCAACGGCGACGACGCCGGCCCGCAGCTTGCGATCTACGGCATCCCCTGGCTGGAACCCCGGCTGGTCGCCGGCGCCCTCGGCGTGGACACGGCCAGCCACTTCGAGGTCACCCGTGCCGCCACGACCCTGGTCCGCGCCGACCTCGCCGCCCGGTCCGCCGGGCGCACGGTCCACTCCGTTGTGCTGGCCCACACCTTCGCCAGCGGCGGGATCAGCTCCAACAGTGAGCGCGACCTGAGCATCGGCGGCGTCGGTGCGGTGCCGCTGGATCTGTTCGACGGGTTCTCCTACGTGGCACTCGGCCACCTGCACGGCCGCCAGGAACTGTCCCCGGCGGTCCGCTACTCCGGATCGCCCCTGGCCTACTCCTTCTCCGAGGCCCGTCACCGCAAGGGCGGCTGGCTGGTGGACATCACGGCCGACGGTGTGGACAGCGTCACGGAGGTGCACTGGGAAGCCCCGCGAGAACTGGCGGTGCTCCGCGGGACGCTCGAGGAGCTGCTCGCCGACGACGGGCTGGTGTGGGCCGAGGCGGCGTACTGCCAGGTGACGCTGACGGACGCCCAACGCCCCGCCCAGGCCATGGAACGGCTGCGCGCCCGCTTCCCGGATACCCTCGTGCTCGGCTTCGACCCCGAGGGTGCCAAGGACGCGCCCAAGACCAGCTACAGCAGCCGGCTCGCCTCCGCCGTCGACGACCTCTCTGTCTGCTGCGGCTTCCTGGAACACGTCCGCGGCCGGAGCGCGGCCGAGGCCGAGGCGGCCGTCCTTGCCGAGGCACTCGAAGCGGTCCGGCTGGAAGGGGTATCCCGATGAGGATCCACCGCCTGGAAATCTCCGCGTTCGGCCCCTTCGCCGGCACGGAAGAAATCGACTTTGACCGGCTCAGCGCCCATGGTCTGTTCCTGCTCAACGGTGCCACCGGCGCCGGCAAAACCAGCGTCCTCGATGCCATCTGCTTCGCCCTCTACGGCTCCGTTCCGGGGGCCCGGCAGGAGGGCAAGCGGCTCCGGAGCGACCACGCCGAGGCGGGAGCCGAGCCACGGGTCACCTGCGAATTCTCGGCCAAGGGGCGGCACTTCGAGGTCTCCCGCACCCCGGCGTGGAACAAGCCCAGCGCCCGGGGCAAGAACGGCTTCACCGAGCAAAAGGCGAACACCCTGCTCCGGGAGCGGGTGGACGGCACCTGGGTGGAAAAGTCGGGCCGCAACGACGAGGCCGGGGCCGAGATCACGGCCCTCCTGGGCATGGACCGGGACCAGTTCACCCGGGTGGTCATGCTTCCGCAGGGGGACTTCGCCGCGTTCCTGCGGTCCAAGGCCGCGGACCGCCTGGCCCTCCTGCAGAGCCTGTTCGGGACCCAGCGGTTTGAGGCCGTCGAACAGGAGCTCGGCCGGAAGGCGGCAGCCGCCCGGGCCGAGGTAGAGACCCTCAACGGCGAGCTGGCGCTGCTCGTCGCCCGGGCCGGCACCGAAGCCGCCGGGCTGGGGATCGACCCCGACGGCGGTTCGGAAGACGTTTCGCAGGACGACCCCGCCGCGCTGCTGGACTGGTACGGCCGCGAGGCGGAAGCGGCCGGCGCTGCCCGCCGCGCCGCCGCCGGGGACGCCGACGCCGCCGCCGCCGACCTGTCCGCCCGTGCGGAATCTCTCGCGGCCCGGGCCGCCCGCCAGGCCCGCCTCACGGCCGCCCGGCAGCGGCGGGAGCTGGCCGAGGCGGCTGCCCCGGACCTGCGCACCGCCGAAGAGCGGCTTGCCCGGCACCGTAAGGCGGAAGTCCTGGGCGGACACCTCGACACCCTCGACGGCGCCACCGCCGCCGAGGACCGTGCCGGGGAAGCTGCCCAGGCTGCGGCCACCGTCCTGCACGCCGCAGCTGCCACCGATCCCGAACTGGCGGCGCTGCCCGACCTGGCCCCGCACCAGGGCGGGCCCGACCCCGCCGCGCTCCGCTCCGGCGTCACCCGACTGCGCAGCCTCCGGGCCGTCCTGGCCGAACGGATGCCGGACGAAGAACGGCTCGCCGCCCTGCGCACGCGCTCCGCGGGCCTGCACCGGGACGTCGAACGGCTCACCGACACCGGCACGGCCACCGCGGCGCGGCTGGAAGCGCTCCGGGCGGACGCCCTCGGGCTCCGGCACGCCCTGGCCCCGCTCGAAGAGGCGGCGGCCGACCTCCAGCTTCGGGTCAAGGAAGCCGACGCGGCCGACGAACTCGTGGCCGTCGTGAAGCGGCACGCCGCGGCCGCGGAGGACTGCGACCGGCTGGCCGAGCGGCGCCGCGTGGCCCGCGACACCCACCAGGACCGCCGCCAGGCCTGGCTGGACCTCCGCGAGGAGCGCCTGGCCAACGCCGCCGCCGAACTGGCCGCACAGCTGCACCCGGGGGAGCCCTGCGCTGTCTGCGGCAGCCCCGACCACCCCGCGCCGGCACCGCTGGCGGCCTCCGCGCTGACCATAGCCGACGCCGAGCAGGCAGCCCAGGCCGCCGCCGAGGCGGCCGAAGCGGTGCTCGCGGACCTCGACCGCGAACTCGCCGACGCCCGCCAACACCTGGCCGTCCTCGCCGCCCAGGGCGGGGACGCGGCCCTCGAGGACGCGCTGAGCGATGCCGGGCGCGCCCGGGAACGGGCCGCGGAGGCCACGAAGGCTGCTGCAGACCTCGAAGCCGCCCGGAACCGCTGCGAGGGGCTGGACGAGGAGATCTCCGCCCTCGAGGACGCGGAGGAGGATTCCGCCGCCGAGCTGGCCCGGACCCGTACCGCCGTGGTCGAGGTGGACACCCAGGCCGCCGAGCTCGACGCCACCCTGCTGGGCCTCCGAAGCGGGCACCCCGGACTGGCCGGCCGCATCGCCGCCGTGGACTCGGCCGTTGCCCTCCTCGAAGACGCCGACGCGGCCGCCGTCAGCCTGGCGCAGGCACAAGCCCGGACAGCGGAGGCCCGGGAGCGGCTGGAGCAGGCCCTGCCCGCCGCCGGCTTCGACTCCGCCAACGCCGCACGGGAGATGCTGCTGTCCGCCCGGGAAGCCGCCAACCTGGAAGCCGCGGTCCGTGCCGGACGGGACGAAACCGCGCGCCTCGAGGAACTGTTCGCGGGGGAGGACCTGGTCCTGGCCGCCGCGGAACTCGCCGACCAGGGACCGGTCCCCGCCGGTGCCCTCGAACAGCTCAGGTCCGAGTCCGTCGCGGCGCTGGACGCGGCCCGGGAAGCCGGGGTGTCCGCCGGCCTGGCCGCCTCCTCGGCACGGACCCTGGCCGGTCTCCGTTCCCGCTACAGCGAACTGGCCGAAGCCGGCCGGGAACCGCGGGAGCGGGCGGCGCTGCTGACCGCTGTGGCCGAGGCTGCCCGAGGCGGCGGCGACAACAGCTACCGCATGAGCCTGAACAGCTACGTTCTGGCCGCCCGGCTGGAGCAGGTGGCCGACGCGGCCTCCGAGCGGCTGATCGGCATGAGCGACGGCCGGTACACGCTCCAGCACACCGACGCGAAGGCCTCCCGCGGGCAGAAGTCCGGCCTCGGTCTGGAAGTCGTGGACCTCTGGACTGGCCAGCGGCGGGATACCGCCACCCTCTCCGGCGGCGAATCCTTCATGGCGTCGCTGTCGCTCGCCCTCGGACTGGCCGACGTGGTGCAGATGGAATCCGGCGGCGTGGACATCGAGACGCTCTTCGTGGACGAGGGCTTCGGCAGCCTGGACGAGCAGTCCCTGGAACAGGTCATGGATGCCCTCGAGGGTCTCCGGGACGGCGGCCGGGTGGTGGGCCTGGTCAGCCACGTCGCCGAGATGAAGCAGCGGATCACCACCCAGCTGCAGGTGGTGAAGGGCCGGAACGGTTCCACCCTGCACATCTCCGACGAGGTGCCCGCTTAGGCCCGGCCGGGAGCTGCCCCCGAACGCCGTCCCGGGGGAGGCCACGGCACGTGCCGCCCGATATACTGGGACGGTCACCGGGTCGCGCGCATCGGGAGGGGGGACGATGCGCACCTCTTAGCGAACCCGGAAACCATGAACCCCTCAGCCTCATCGACGCCTCACGCGTCCCCGGATGTCTCCGCCCCGGCCCAGGACCAGGAGCGCGGCGGCCGGTTCGCCCGGCTCCCCGTCCTCGCCGGGCGCGGATTCATCCCCCTGGGCCTTGCCGCCCGCCTGCCCCTGGCGATGCTCACCGTCGGGGCGCTCACCCTCGTCACCGCGGTCACCGGCTCCTACGCCGTCGGCGGTGCCGCGGCAGGCGCCGTCGGAATCGGGTCCGCGGCCGGCGCCCCCGTCTTCGGCGCGCTCGCGGACCGGCTCGGCCAGCGGCGCGTCCTGATCGTCGCCGCCCTGCTGAACGCCGCCGCCGTGACCGCCCTGATCCTCGCCGCCTACCTGGTGCCCGACGCCCGTGACCTCGCCGCCGCCGTGCCGGTCCTGGCCGCCGCCCTGAGCGCCGGCGCCAGTTGCCCGCAGGTGGGACCGCTGGCCCGCGTCCGCTGGATGGCCCTGACCTCCGGCCGGTCCGGCCGGCCCGGGGACCTCGACACGGCACTGTCCTACGAGAGCACCGCCGACGAGATCACCTTTGTGCTCGGCCCCGCGCTCGTGGGCATCATCGCCAGCCTGCTTAGCCCGTGGCTGCCCTTGGCCATAGCCGCGGTCCTGACCCTGGCGCTGGTCCCGGCCTTCGCCGTCCACCCCACGCACCTCGCCGTGCCCCGCACCCGCAGAACGCAGGAGGCCGGGATCCCCGCCGCCGCGGCACCGGCCTCCACCGCCGCCCGGCTCCGGGCCGCCGTCGCGATTGCCGTACCGGTTCTGGCCATGGTCTGCATGGGGACCTTCTTCGGCGCCACCCAGACCTCGCTGAGTTCCTTCTCCGCCGGGTTCGACGGCTCCGAGCTGGCCGGCCTGCTCTACGCGGTGATGGGCCTGAGCTCCGCCGCGGCCGCCCTGTCCGTGGCGTACTGGCCGCGGCGGATCGGGCTCCGCGCCCGGTGGCTTGCCTGCGCGGGCCTGATGACGGCCCTCGCGCCGCTGCTGTTGCTGCCCGATTCCCTGCCGCCGATGATTGTGGTGCTGCTGGTACTCGGCCTGCCGGTGGGGCCGCTGATGGTCACAGTCTTCGGCATCGGCGGCCTGGTGGCGCCGGCGGGACGGCTTGGGACCGTGATGACCGCGCTGGCCAGCGGAATTGTCGCCGGCACGGCCATCGGCTCCTCCGTGGCCGGCCAGCTGGCGCAGACCGCCGGCTACTCCACGGCGTTCATCGTGCCGGTCTGCGCGGCCGGTGCCCTGTTCCTGCTGGGAGCCGCTGCCGCCGTCGTCCTTCGTCGGCGGCCCTAGGGGCTCAGCCGAGCTGGGCCTCGATCCGGGCGGCACCGGCGGTGAGGGCCGCGGCCACCTCGGCGGGATCCTGCGCGGCCCTGAGGTACACCACGGCCAGCGCAGCGGGCCGGCCGCCGGGCACGCGCACCGGGACGGCCAAGGACGAAACACCCGGGATGACCTCGTCGTGGCTGGCGGCGTAGCCAAGCCGGCGGGCCGTGGCGGCCTCGGCCCGGTACGGGACTGCCGGTGCCAGGGCGCGCCATTCGTCCTCCGTGTAGGCGGACTGGATGGCGATCCCGGGGGCGCCGGCGTTGATCGGGTGCCGCGATCCCGGGTGCTGGACGACGGCGGGGCCGGCGTGGCGCGGATCGACGGTGACCAGCGTGACGCAGTCCTCCCGGTCCCAGACCGCCAGGAAGGCACTCATGGCCAGGGCGTTGGCCAGCTGGGTCAGTTCCGGCAGGGCCGCCGTCTGCAGGTTGCGGGACACCCCGCGCGCCAGGACGGCCAGCCCCGGCCCGGGCTGGACCCGTCCGGCGTCGTCGCGGACCAGCAGGGAGTGGTCCTCAAGGGTCCGCAGGATCCGGTAGGCCACCGAGCGGTGGACTCCCATGGCAACGGCCAGTTCCGCGATGGTCATGGGTTCCGGGGCGTCCGCGAGGATCTCCAGCGCGCGGATGCCGCGGGAGAGGGTCTGGGACGGGGGCGCCTGGACGCCGGCGTTGGGGGTCATGTGCCCATCCTAAATTTGCACGGCTCCTAAGTTCGCACGGCCCGCTCCTGCCGCGACGGCGGCAGGGGACCGTAACGGCGTGCCGGACGGGCGCCCCTTGTGCGCGGGGTCACAGTGAAGTAGCGTGTGACAGCAGTGTTCCATATATGAACAGCAAGTTCAAATATAGAACAGCACACCGAACCGACATCGGTTCGTCATCAACCGAAAATGTGTGCCTTATCACAACTTTTGTAGTAGGCTCACGATACTAACTGACCGTTCGATCAGTAAATCGGTAGGCACAGCAACACTTAGCACCCACTGGCAGTACCTCTGCCCCAGCAACGGAGTTCCAATGACCGCAACTTCAACCGTCGATTCAGCGGCGGGCCCCAGCACTAAACATGAGGAACGCAAGGTCCTCGCCGGGACGCTGGTCGGTACCACCATCGAGTGGTACGACTTCTTCATCTTCGCCCAACTGACAGCAACGCTGCTGTCCCCGCTCTTCCTCGCCCCGCTCAACGCCTCCAACCCGGGCCTGGCCCAGATCCTCTCGTTCGCGTTGATCGGCATCAGCTTCCTGTTCCGTCCCCTCGGCGCGATCATCGCCGGCCACCTCGGCGACCGTCTCGGCCGGAAGGCCATGCTCGTCTTCACCCTGGTGATGATGGGCGCAGCCACCGCCCTGATCGGCGTGCTGCCCACCTACGCACAGATCGGTTTCTGGGCCCCGGTCCTGCTGATCCTGCTGCGCGTCATCCAGGGCTTCTCCGCCGGCGGCGAATGGGGCGGCGCAGCCCTGATGGCCGTCGAACACGCCCCGGTCGGCCGCCGCGGACTCTTCGGCGCCTATCCGCAGATCGGCGTCCCGGTTGGCATGATCCTCGCCACCGGCCTGCTCTACTTCCTCAACACCGGCATGTCCAAGGAAGACTTCGCCAGCTGGGGCTGGCGGGTGCCGTTCCTGCTCTCCATCGTGCTGATCGTCGTCGGCTACCTGATCCGCCGTGCCGTGGCCGAAAGCCCGGTCTTCAAGGAGATGCAGGAGCGCAAGGAGGAAAGCAAGGCGCCGCTGGGCGAGCTGGTCCGCAAGCACAAGAAGGCCGTCCTCTACTCGACGCTGATCTTCATCGGCAACAACGCCGCCGGCTACCTGCTGATCGCCTTCTTCATCTCCTACGCCACCAAGACCCTGAAGATGCCCACCCCGCAGATCCTGCTGGCCACCACGCTGGCGTCCTTCGGCTGGCTCATCTTCACCCTGGTCGGCGGCTGGCTCTCGGACAAGATCGGCCGGGTCAAGACCTTCCTGATCGGCTACGCGATCGTGTTCGCCTGGATGATCCCGATGTTCGCGCTGATCGACACCAAGGACATCATGCTTTACGGCATCGCCCTGTTCGTCCTCACCGTGGGCCTGGGCCTGTCCTACGGTCCGATGTCCGCGATGTACGCCGAAATGTTCCCGGCCAACGTCCGCTACTCGGGCATCTCCATCGGCTACGCCTTCGGCGCGATCCTGGGCGGCGCCTTTGCGGCCACCATCGCCGAGGCACTGCTGCAGGGCACCAAGTGGACCGGCTCGATCGGTATCTACATCATGATCCTCTGCGTCATCTCCGCCGTCGGCGTCGTGCTGGCCAAGGAAACCAAGGGACGCCCGCTGGGCGTCAGCAGCCACCACTAGGCCGCGGCTGCCGGCAGGCAGCACACCGTGCGGGGTCACGTGCCCTCATCCGGTACCACCGGAGGGGTAGCGCGTGGCCCCGCGCCGCTGTCGGCGGCCCCGGACGGTGGCGGTTCCAGCACAGAACGGATGGGGAGACCTATCCATCCATCAAATGGAAAAATCCCGGTAGGCTGACGCGATGGGCTGCCGGAGGCGCCCCGACGCGTATGCAATGTGTGGACTACTGGGGGATTGAGTGGCCTGGACCTTTTACGGCGCCGACGTGGCGCAGCTGCGCCGCCTGGCCGCGCGCGCGGGGAGCGGGGCGGGCAGCCTGGGTGCCCTGCAGCGCCGCCTTGGCGCGGAGATCGCCGCGTCCGCCTACTGGCAGGGGCACGACGCCGGGGCCTTCCGGTCGGAATGGGACCGCGTCCACGCGCAGTCCCTGGCCCGGGCGGTGGCGGAGCTGGAGCAGATGCAGCGCGAACTCACCGCCCACGCCGACCAGCAGGAGAGCGCCAGTGCCGCAGCCGGGGCCCCGGCTCCCTCCGGCGGGGCCGCCCCTTCGGCCGGCGCGCCGCCAACCGCCCCGGCCGGCGCGCCGCCGTCGGTGCTGCTCACGCCCGCTGCGCTCTCGGCACTCACGCCGCGCCAGGTCGGCAGGTGGTGGGCCGGCCTGGACGCGGCCG
Source organism: Arthrobacter sp. YD4 (assembly GCF_030410515.1). GTDB lineage: Bacteria > Actinomycetota > Actinomycetes > Actinomycetales > Micrococcaceae > Arthrobacter. The sequence goes on from NZ_JAUHHD010000003.1 coordinate 115,805, forward strand.
GACGGGCCGACTTCCTCCGGCTCTACCCCTACGCGGCCGGCAACACGGACGGCCTGCCGGTCGACACCAGGATCGAGGCGAACCGCGTCGCCGCCGGCACGCGCCTGGCGGAGCTGGAGCGGGAGGGAAGGGGTTCGACGGAGGAGGCTCAATACCTGAGGAACACGGTCAAGGGGAACATCCGCCTGGCGGCGTACGACCCCTCGAAAGGTAACCTCATTCAGATGATCGGCGACTATGACGGCAGCACCACAACGGTCCTGACCTATGTGCCCGGCACGTTCGCGACGGCCGGCGACTTCTACGCCGGCAGCGCCCAGAAGATGGCCGCGTACCTGCAGCAGTCCGATCCCACCGGCCGGACGGCGGCCTTCGTCTACAAGAACAGCGAGTTCCCGCAGGACGGGACCTTCCGGCAGTCGGCGGACAAGGCCTTCGGCGAGGCGGCCGGACGGAAACTGGCCGCCTTTGAGTCGGGCCTGGCGGACCAGAACCCCTCCGGCGCCCGCACCGTCGCGGTGTCCCACAGCTGGGGCGAGGCCGCCGTGGCATCCTCCGAAATGTACGGTACCCACTACGACCGGCAGATTTCGTTGTCCGGAGCCTGGATGCCGGAGGGATGGAAGGCCGATCCCGGCACCGCCTATGATCACTTCGCCTACGATTTCGACGCGCTGGCCACCGCCCAGGGCCTCGGCCTTGTGGGGGATAAGTACCCGCTGGCCGATCCGGCCTTCACCAAGCACATCTACGATGACCCGGCGCGGAACATCGTCCTCGGCCCGGTGAAGATCACCACGGATCCGATGGCCAAGATCGACAACCACAGCCTGATTGCCAACGCCCAGGACGCGCGGAACCGGGCTGCCCGCGAGGACGTCGCCAAACTCATTTTCGGCGGCCGGCGATGAGCCCCGCCACGGTCGCCCGCCGGCTGTCCACCGCCGTGACCCTTACCTGCCTGGCTGCCATCCTGGCCGCCTGTGCACCCGCCGCCGATCCAGGGAGCCCCAGCATGGACCTCACCACCGCGAAGCAGTCAACCCGCAGCCAGCAGCAGGAACTGATGGCGGTCGTCCCCCCCGCGGAGATCGCGACGACGACCCAGACGGAGACCTCCCGCGCCCTTTTCGAATGTGACGCCAACAGCTACTACTGGCCGGGAACGATGGATCTGGTCCTCACCCCGGAGGCGGACGGCGCCGGGCTGCTGCAGCAGATCAAGGCCGCGTGGTCCGGCAAGGAAGGCTGGACAGTGGAGGAAAAGACCAGCGTCAACGGGATCCCCGAACTCGTGATCGTCAGCCGGGAGGGGTTCCGGCATTCGATCGAGTTCAACCCGCAGCGGAACGCGCTCTACACACTCTCCTCGTCGGCGTGCTTCCAGATGGAGGGCAAGCCCGACCCCGGGACCGACTACTGAGCGGGGCCAGGTCCTAGACGCCGAGGAACTCGATGGCCCCCTGCTTGAAGGCCCGGCTGGTCACGGCGTTGGTGTGGTTGCGGCCCGGCAGGACCAGTTGCTCCACCAGGGCCCCGGCCTTGCTGCCCAGCGCGGCCAGTTCGGGCATGGATGCCGCCCGCTCGTCCTTCTCACCGGCCACCAGCAGCATCGGCATCGGCGGGACCGCCTCGGCCGGATCGAAGGGTTCGTCCTTGATCGCCTCGATCAGGGACAGCAGCGCGAAGATGTTGTTGCTCGGCAGCAGCTGGGCCATCTTCAGCAGCCCCGCGGTGGAGTCGTCGGCGATCGGGGTTCCGTCCGCCAGGTAACGCTGCGCGGCGGGCAGGTCGAACGCGGCCAGGGGGTCCGCCACGTTGGGGCCGCCCAGGACCAGGCGGTGCACTAGCTCGTGCTGGGTGGCGCCGAATTCCCAGGCCAGCCGGGACCCCAGCGAGTAGCCGATCACGTCCAGGCCGGACGCCGGGTCGCCGTCGCGCAGGGGCCGCGCGCCGGCGTCGAACGCGATCTGGAGCAGGTCGGCGCGGATCCGGCTGGGGGAGTAGGAATCCCGGTCCTCCGGTGCGCCGCTGCGGCCGTGGCCGGGAAGGTCGACGGCGATCACGCGGCGGCCGGCCTGCGTGAGGGCGGTGATCCAGCCCGTGTCCTCCCAGTTCAGCTTGGAGGAGGTGGAGAAGCCGTGCAGCAGCAGCACAGGGCGGAGGCCGGCGTCGTCCTGCGGGTCGACCACGTTGACGTACAGCTGGGGGTCGGTGCCCTCGACCGTGTGCTGGTGCTGTTCCCCGGTGTGCCTTCCGCTCATGGCCTCAGTCCTCATCAAGTACGGCGCTCAGGCGGACCCGGCGCTTCGGTGCCTCTTCTTTCGGGACCGTGCCCACGATGCCGGCGGTGTCATCCGGCACCTCGAACACGATCAGCGGCTCGCCGACGTTGATCTTCTCACCCGGTCCGCCGTGAATACGCACTACCTTACCCGCCTGGGGGCTGGGCAATTCGACCGCGGACTTGGTGGTTTCAACCTCCACCAGGGGCTGGTTGCGCTCCACCTGGTCGCCGGGGGCGACGAGCCATTCCAGCACGGTCGCCTCGATCAGGCCCTCGCCCAGGTCCGGCAGGGGGAAGGAAAGTTCAGCCACGTTTGTACTCCAATACTCGCTGGATGCCGAAGAGGATCCGGTCAATGTTCGGGATGTATTCGTCCTCCAGGTCCCCGGAGGGGTACGGGACGTCGAAGCCGGTGACGCGTTCCACCGGCGCCTTGAGGGTGTCGAAGCAGGCCTGCGTGATCAGCTGGGCCACCTCGGCGCCCAGGCCGGAGGTCAGCGGCGCCTCGTGCACCACGACGGCGCGGCGCGTCTTGCCAACCGAGGCGGCCAGCGCGGCGGCGTCGATCGGCTTGAGCCAGCGCAGGTCCAGGACCTCGATCTCGATCCCGTCCTCGGCGGCGAGCTCGGCCACCTGCAGGCAGCGGGCCACCATCGCGCCCCAGGCCACCAGGGTCAGGTGCCGGCCCTCGCGCATCACCTTGGCGCCCTCCGGCGAGCCGGGATTGGCGATATCCACCTCGCCCTTCTGCCAGTAGCGGGACTTCGGTTCCATGAAGATCACCGGGTCCGGCCGGGTGGCGGCGTGCTTGAGCAGGTGGTAGGCCTCGTGCGGGTTCGACGGCGAGACCACCTTGAGCCCGGGCACGTGGGCGAAAAGCGCCTCCAGGCTCTCGCCGTGGTGTTCGGGTGCGCGAATGCCGCCGAAGCTGGGCACGCGGAGGGTGATCGGCATCGGCAGCGTGCCGCGGCTGCGGTAGTTCATCCGGGCGATCTGGCAGACGATCTGGTTGATTGCCGGGTAGGCGAAGCCGTCGAACTGGACCTCGGGGATGGGGTGGAAGCCGGCCATGGCCAGGCCCACCGACATCCCGAGGATGCCCGACTCGGCCAACGGGGTGTCGAAGACCCGCTGCGCGCCGTGCCTGGCCTGCAGCCCGTCGGTGATCCGGAAGACCCCGCCCAGCCGGCCGCAGTCCTCGCCGAAGATCACCGCCTTCGGGTTCTCGGCCAGCACCTCGTCCAGCGCCCGGTTCAGGGCCTGCTGCATGGACATCGTGACCGTGGCGGCCGCGGTGGTGGCGGTGCCGCTTTCCAGGGTCGGGCTAGACATGTTCGGACTCCTCGCGCCAGTTGGCCGCCTGCGCCTGCAGGGCCGGGGTGGGTTCCTGGAAGACCAGGTCAAACATTTCCGCACCGGGCCGGGACCCGAGCGCCTGGATGCCGGTGCGGATGGCTTCCTCCTCGGCCTTGGCGGCGGCGAGGGCCTCCGCGAAGAACGCCTCGTCGGCGATCCCCTCGGCCAGCAACCGCTGCTTCAGCCGCTCCAGCGGGTCGGCGCCGGCGCCGTCGCGCTCCTCATCGAGCGAGCGGTAGCGTCCCGGATCGTCCGAGGTCGAGTGCGGTCCGCGCCGGTAGGTCATGGCTTCGATCAGCACCGGGCCGTGCCCGGCGCGGGCGTGGGCGAAGGCGCGGCGGGTCGCCTCAACGACGGCGACGACGTCGTTGCCGTCCACCTGCAGCGCCGGCATACCGTAGCCGGCCGCCCGGGCGGCGACGGAGCCGCCGGCAACCTGGCGTTCGGTGGGCACGGAGATGGCCCAGCCGTTGTTCTGCACGAAGAAGACCACGGGAGCCTTCATGACGGCGGCGAAGTTCAGCGCCTCGTGCACGTCGCCCTGGGAGGAGGCGCCGTCGCCGAAGTAGGTCATGGCCACGCCGGTGGTTCCGCCGCCGGTGTTCTCCAGGGTCTGGCCGTGGGCCCAGCCGACGGCGTGCAGGACAGAGCCGGCCACGACGGCCTGGATCGGGGCGAGCCGGGATTCCAGCGGGTTGTAGAGGCCGCCGTGCCAGGTGGCCTTATGGGTGGACATGTAGCCCACCATGTCCACGCCCATGGTCCGGGCCACGCCCATCTCCCGGTAGGTGGGGAAGACGAAATCGCGGCTGGTGTCCACGGCGTAGGCGCTGCCCACCTGGGCCGCTTCCTGGCCGAGTTCGGGCGCGTAGCCGGGAATGATGCCCTGGCGCTGCCACGCGATGGCGGAGGTGTCCAAGTGCCGGACGGACGCCATCAGCGTGTACAGCTCGCGCAGCTGGTCGGGGGTGAGCGGTGCGGCGTCGTCGCCGGACACCGCAAGCGGGAGTGTATCCATGGCTGTGACCCTAGTCACGGGCTAGGCGTTGGGCAATCAGCCCACAACACGCTGGCCAATCTGCCAAAAGCTGCCGGCGTCTACGCATCCATGGGTAGCAGCTTGTATAGCTGCGCCCCGGTCGGGTCAGCCGTCTGTCCGGCGGGTCCTGCCGAACCGGGCCGCGGCCCAACAGGCCGCGGCGATGGCGGCCACCAGGATCAGGGTGCTGACCAGCTGCTTGCTGCTCTCCGGGCTGCTGAACCCGACGGCGAAGATCAGCGCCAGCAGCACCAGGCCGACAATCGTCAGCACCGGGAACCCCTTCATCCGCAGCGGCAGCGCTGTCCCCTCCCGGTCGGCCCGGCGGCGCAGCACCAGCTGCGAGACCAGGGCCGAGCCCCAGACCACCAGGCAGGTCGATCCCACCAGCTGGAAGAGCGCCGGCAGGATCCGGTCCGGGAAGAGCAGCTCCAGTATGGCGGCCACGAAGCCGAAGGCCACCGAGACCGCCACCGCCACCACCGGGACGCGGGCTGCGTTCAGCCGGGACAGTACCCGCGGCGCCTCCCCGCGCTGGGAGAGCGAGAAGGCCATCCGGGACGCGCCGTAGAGGTTCGCGTTCAGCGCCGACAGGAGGGCGACGACGGCCACCAGGGTGATCGCGGCGCCCGCCCCGGGAATCCGGGCGGCGTCCAGGACCCCGGCGAAGGGGGACTTCAGCGCCTCCGACGTCGAGGGCAGGACCGCGGCGATCACGAAGACCGAGCCGATGTAAAAGACCAGGATGCGCCAGACCACGGTCCGGATCGCGTGGCGCACGCTGCGCTCCGGATCCCTGGTCTCGGCGGCGGCGACGCTGACGATCTCGGTGCCGCCGAAGGCAAAGATCACCACGAACAGGGCCGTGGCGATGCCGCCCAGGCCCGCGGGCGCGAAGTCGGCGGTGATAACCGACAGCCCGGGGCCCGGCACGTCCGGCAGCAGCCCGAGGATCAGGGCGGCACCGATGATCAGGAAGATGACGATCGCGGCGACCTTGAGGATGGCGAACCAGAACTCGAACTCGCCGAAGTTCTTCACGCCGGCGAGGTTGATGGCGGTGAACACCGCCATGAAGATCAGCGACAGGGCCCAGACCGGCACTACCGGCCAGACGGTGAAGAGCAGACCCGCCGCGCCGAGGGCCTCGGCGGCGATCACCACCACCAGCTGCAGCCACCAGAGCCAGCCGACGGTGGCGCCGGCGGTGTTGCCGAGGGCGCGCTGGGCGTAGACGGAGAACGCCCCGCTGACGGGATTCGCCGCGGCCATCTCGCCGAGGGCCCACATCACGATGATGATTAGCGTCCCGGCCACCAGGTAGGAGAGCAGGACGGCGGGGCCGGCGGCCTGGACGCCCGCCCCGGAGCCGAGGAACAGCCCGGCGCCGATCGCACTGCCGAGGCCCATCATGGTCAGCTGCCGGGGCAGCATGGTGTGGCCGAGCTCGCGGCCGGGTTCCGTCGCGGCGGACTTCGTTGTCATCTGGCGGACCTTCTCTGCGTGGTGGGATGTCCTTTTGGGACCATTTGAATTTACCGCCCGTCCGCGGCGCCGAAGAACCACCGGCGTGAGATTATTGTGGCAGTTTGCTTTCCAAACCGGCCGTTATTCTGCTGTTTGTACTTCTGATTCGCCCGAAATCGAGGAATCCGCCATGACCGTCGACGCGCTCGATGCCAAAATTGTCCGATTCTTCACCGACTCCCCGCGCTCCTCGGTGCTGGAGGCCTCCCGCGTGCTGAAGGTGGCCCGGGCGACCGTGCAGTCCCGGCTGGACCGCATGCAGGAGTCCGGGGTGATCGGCTCCTGGGTGCCACAGCCGGACCCCGCCCGGTTCGGCTACCCCGTGGTGGCGTTCTGCTCGCTGACCATCAATCAGGACCTGGGCCACGACGCCGTCGTCGAGGCGCTGGCGCAGATCCCGGAACTGATCGAGATCCACACCGTCTCCGGCGGTTCGGACCTGATGGCCCGGATCGCCGCCCGCTCCAACCCGGACCTGCAGCGGGTCCTGGATGCCATGATCGCCACGCGGACCGTGCTGCGCTCCTCGTCGGTGATCGTGCTCAACACCCACTTCGAAGGGCGGACGCTGCCGCTGCTGGAGGCTGCGGCCCGCCCGCAGTAGCGACCCGTCACTATTTGGTGCTCCGGCGGCGTCGGCGTAGAATCAGTTCTAGTCAATATGACTATAACTACTCCGGCAGTCGGGCCGGAGCCGTCCGGCCGGCGCCCGCCACCGGCCCCGGACCCCGAACCGCGGGGGCAGACCACCATGTACACCTCACCGGCCAATGTCAGCGAGCGCCGCCTCGCGCCGCCGTCATTGGCCATTTCCACGGTGATCTTCGCCCTCCGGCCAAGCGAGTCCTCGGGCCGGCCCACCCTCTGGATCCCGCTGGTGCGGCGGATCCGCGAACCGTACAGGGGCCTGTGGGCGCTCCCGGGCGGCCCGCTCAGCCACGACGAATCCTTGCAGGACGCCGCGTCCCGGAACCTGCGCGAGACCACCGGCCTGGCGCCCAGCTACCTCGAACAGCTCTACGCCTTCGGCGGCCTGCACCGCTCACCCACCCAGCGCGTGGTCTCGATCGTCTACTGGGCGCTGGTGCGCCCCACCGAGGCGGCGCTCGCCGACGAGTCGGAGAACGTCCGCTGGGTGAGGGCGGACCGGCCCGGCCAGCTGGCCTTCGACCACAACGCGATCGTCGACTACGCGCTGTGGCGGCTGCGCAACAAGCTCGAATACGGCCCCATCGCCTACCACTTCCTCGGCGAGTACTTCACCCTCGCCCAGTTGCGCGAGGTCTACGAGGCCGTCCTGGACCGCGAACTGGATCCCGCGAATTTCCGCCGCCAGATCAAGGCGGCCCCGGAAATAGAAGAAACCGACGAATACCTCCAGGGCGGCAAACACCGCCCGCCCCGCCTCTACCGTTACACCGGCCGCCCCGGCCTCGATCCCGACCACAGGAGCACACCATGAGCAGCGTCAACACGGCGATCCAGCTGATCACCCGGGAGGCGGCCACAGGCCAGGCATCAGGCAGTCCGGCCGCGGGGTCCACCTGCAGTCCGGCGCTGGCCAGCGGACCCTGGGACTTCGACCTCGCCGAGGCGCTGGCCGGCGTCCCGGCGTACGGTCCGGGCGCTTCGGCAACCGACGTGGCCCCGCCGTCGACCCCGCGGCAGGGGCAGCTGCCGGAGGAGTACAAGCGGGCCACCGACGCCGAACTCGACGCCCGGATCCGCGCCGCCAAGGCCACGCTGGGGGACCGGGCCGTGATCCTGGGCCACTTCTACCAGCGTGACGAGGTGGTCGAATACGCCGATTTCGTGGGCGACTCCTTCCAGCTGGCCAACGCGGCGCTGACCCGGCCCGAGGCGGAGGCAATCGTCTTCTGCGGCGTGCACTTCATGGCCGAAACCGCGGACATCCTCTCCGCCCCGGAGCAGGCCGTGATCCTGCCCAACCTCGCCGCGGGCTGCTCGATGGCGGACATGGCGGACATCGACTCGGTCACCGAGTGCTGGGATCAGCTGGAGGAACTCTTCGGCACCGAACCCGACGCCGACGGCCGGGTCCCCGTCATCCCGGTCACCTACATGAACTCCTCGGCCGCGCTCAAGGGCTTCTGCGGCGAGCACGGCGGCATCGTCTGCACCTCCTCGAACGCCGCCACGGTGCTGGAATGGGCGTTTGAGCGCGGCCAGCGGGTGCTGTTCTTCCCCGACCAGCACCTGGGCCGCAACACCGCCAAGGCCATGGGCGTGCCGCTGGAGCAGATGCCGATGTGGAATCCGCGCAAGGACCTCGGCGGCAACGACGAGCAGACGCTGCGGGACTCCCGCGTGATCCTCTGGCACGGCTTCTGTTCCGTGCACAAGCGCTTCACCGTCGCGCAGATCGAGAAGGCGCGGGCCGAATACCCGGACGTGCAGGTGATCGTGCACCCCGAGTGCCCGATGCCGGTGGTCGACGCCGCGGACGCCGCCGGCTCCACCGACTTCATCCGGAAGGCCATCGCGGCCGCCACCGAGCCCACGGTCTTCGCCGTCGGCACCGAGATCAACCTGGTTAACCGGCTGGCTGCGGAGTACCCGCAGCACACGATCTTCTGCCTGGACCCGGTGATCTGCCCCTGCTCTACGATGTACCGCATCCACCCCGGCTACCTGGCCTGGGTGCTGGAGGCCCTGGTCCGCGGCGAGGTGGTCAACCGGATCACCGTGGCCGACGATGTCGCGGCCCCGGCCCGGGTGGCACTGGAACGCATGCTGGCGGCGCGGCCGTGACCAGGCGCCTGGTCATTGTCGGCAGCGGCATCGCCGGGCTGTACGCCGCGCTGCTCGCGGCCGAGGCGCCCGGCGTCGAGGCGGTGCTGCTGACCAAGGGGACGCTCGGGGACGGCAACACCGGCTACGCCCAGGGCGGGATCTCCGCCGTTCTGGGCCCCGGGGAAGCGGCCCCCGGGGACTCGGTCTCCGCCCACATCGCCGACACCCTCGCCGCCGGCGCCGGACTGAGCGACCCGGAGGCCGTCCGGGTGCTTTGCACCGAGGCGGTGCGGGACATCGCGGGGCTGCGCCGCTTCGGCGTGGAGTTCGACGCCGCGGCCACCGGCGGGCCCGCGCTGGGTCTCGAGGCGGCCCACTCCGCCGCCCGGATCCTGCACGCCGGCGGCGACGCCACGGGCGCCCGGATTTCCCACGCCCTCGGTGCCGCCGTGCTGGAACAGGCAGCCCGCGGCCGGCTGCGGGTCCTCACCGGGGCCTTCGCCACCGCGCTGCTCACCGGCCCTGATGCCGGCGGCCAGGACGCCGGCGACCAGCTCCCACCTGCAGTGACCGGCGTCGCCTACCTCGCCGGCGGGCGGCGGCACCGCCTGGACGCCGACGCCGTGCTGCTGGCCACCGGCGGGGCGGGCCGGATGTTCTCCCGCACCACCAACCCGCGGGTCGCCACCGCCGACGGGCTGGCCTTGGCTTGGCGCGCCGGTGCCGCCGTGCGGGACCTGGAGTTCTACCAGTTCCACCCCACCACCCTGGCCACCGCCGACACCCCCGACGGACCGCCCGCCCTGCTGGTCTCCGAGGCCGTACGCGGCGAGGGCGCCGTGCTCCGCGACGCCGCCGGCCGCCGCTTCCTGCCGGACTACCACCCCGACGCCGAACTGGCACCGCGCGACGTCGTCTCCCGCAGCATCGCCCTGCACCTCGCCGCCACCGGCGCCGACGCCGGAACCGCCGTCCACCTTGACGCGCGCGGGATCGAGGCCGCCCGGGGCGCCGGCTACCTGGCACGAAGGTTCCCCACCATCAGCGCGGGCACGCGTGCGGCCGGCTACGACTGGACGGCGGAGACCGTTCCCGTCTCGCCGGCGGCGCACTACTGGATGGGCGGCGTCGCCACCGACCTCGCCGGGCGCACCAGCGTCCCGGGGCTCTACGCCGCCGGGGAGGTTGCCTGCACCGGGGTGCACGGGGCCAACCGGCTGGCCAGCAACTCCCTGCTGGAGGGGCTGGTGTTCGGGCGCCGGGCCGTTGAGGACTTCCTCGGAGCTGAGCCGTCGCACGACAGCACTGCTCCGCGTGCTCCCCACGATCGCCCTAACCTCGCAAGCTCGGTCAGGGAACCCGGATCGTGTGGGCCCACGGCCGCGGGCGGCCTCGCCTTGACGCACGCTTCCGCAGCGCTGTCGCGCGACGCGGAATCGGGAGGCTCCACACCGGCTTTTCCCGAGGGCTGTATAGAGACTTGGCCCGGGACGTTTTCCCGGGACGCCCTGGGGCGGCTTATGACCCGGACCGCCGGGGTCTCGCGCACGGGCGCCGGGCTCGATGCGGCCGCGGCCCGGCTCGCCGCCTGGGCGTCAGACCTCCGGCCGGAGGCCGTATCGGAGAGCGCGGACCAGGCCGGGCACGAGGACCGCAACCTGCTGCTGGCCGCCACCCTCCTCGTGGAGGCGGCCCGGCGCCGCACCGGCTCGGTGGGCGCACACTTCCGGGCGGACCCGGAGGCCGCGGCGGCCGTCCCGCACACCCCGGAGCCCCGGTCCCTCCACCTCCCGCAGCCCGCCCACGGCCCGCGGCACGCCACCCGTTCCAAGCAAAGGATCACTTCATGACAGCACCCGCCCCGGCCGCCCGCAGCACCCGCTCGGCCGCGAGCCCCGCCGTCGCTCCCGCAGCCGTGGCCGGGACCCTGCCGGCCGCCGCCGTCGAAGCCGTCCTGTGTGCCGCGCTCGCGGAGGACGCCCCTTACGGGGACATCACCTCCCAGACGCTCATCCCCGCCGGGACCCGCGCGACGGCGGTGCTGGCCGCCCGCGTGCCCGGGGTCTTCAGCGGCGGCCAGGTCTTCGCGGCGGCCATGAAACTCGCCGACGCGGACGCCGTCGTGAGCCTGCTGCTGGCGGACGGGGAGCGCTTCGACGCGGGCACGCCCCTGGCCAGGGTCACCGGTGACGCCCGCGGCGTGCTGCTGGCCGAACGGGTGGCCCTGAACCTGGTGCAGCGGATGAGTGCGATTGCCACGAAAACCGCCGAGTACGTCGCCCTCGTGGCCGGCACCCGGGCCCGCATCACCGACACCCGCAAGACCACGCCGGGACTGCGCGTGCTGGAACGTTACGCCGTGCGGTGCGGGGGCGGCAGCAACCACCGGGCGGGGCTCTCGGACGCCGTCCTGGCCAAGGACAACCACCTGGCCGTGCTCACCGGGGGAGACCCGGCCAGGCTGACCGCCGTGCTGCGGGAGGCCAGGGCCCGGCTGGGCCACACCACCCACTTCGAGGTGGAGGTGGACACCATGGAGCAGATCGAACCGGTGCTTGCCGCCGGGGTGGACACCATCATGCTGGACAACTTCTCCCTGATGGAGCTGGCCGACGGAGTCGACCTGGTGGCCGGGCGCGCCCGGGTGGAGGCCAGCGGCAACGTCAACCTGGGCACCGTCGCCTCGATCGCGGCCACGGGCGTGGACGTGATCTCCATCGGTGCCCTCACCCACAGCGTCGCCGCCCTGGACCTGGGGCTGGATATTGAACTGGACTTTGAACCGGGCACCGATCTGGACACTGACCTGGACACCGACGCCGGCTCCGGCACCACCACGCAGCCCGACCCGGGAGCCCAGGGGACGCCGTGATCTTCCTCGACGCGGCCGCCACGACCCCGGTCCGCCGGGAGGTGCTGGCGGCCATGTGGCCCCACCTGACCGGGGAGTTCGGCAACCCCTCCAGCCACCACTCGCTGGGGGAGGCGGCCGCGGCGGCCCTCGCGGACGCCCGGGTGGCCGCGGCCCGGGTCCTGGGCTGCCGCCCCGGGGAAATCGTGTTCACCTCGGGCGGCACGGAGGCGGACAACCTGGCAGTCAAGGGCATCGCGCTGGCCCGCCGTGCTGCGGATCCCCGGCTGGACAGGGTAGCCATCAGCGCCGTCGAACATCCCGCCGTGACCGAATCCGCCCGCTACCTCGAACGCGTGCACGGCTTCGCGGTGGACGTGATCCCGGTGGACCGCTACGGACAGGTCACGGAGGATGCCGTCGCCGCGGCGCTGCGCCCGGAGACCGCCGTCGCCAGCGTCATGTACGCCAACAACGAGGTGGGAACCGTCCAGCCCGTGGCCCGGCTGGCCGGCGTGGCCGCCGACGCGGGCGTCCCGCTGCACACCGACGCGGTGCAGGCCGCCGGCTGGCTGCCGCTGGACGCGGCGGCGCTGGGCGTGGCCGCGCTCTCGGTGTCCGGGCACAAGCTCGGCGCGCCCAAGGGCTGCGGTGCCCTGGTGGTGCGCGGCCGGACCAGGCTGGAGCCGCTGGTCCACGGCGGCGGCCAGGAACGCGGCCGCCGCTCGGGGACCGGGAACGTGGCCGCCGCGGTGGCGCTGGCGACGGCGCTGACGCTCGCGGCGCAGGACCAGGCCGGGCGTGCCGCCCGGGTGGCGGCGATGCGGGACGGGTTCATCGCCGCGGTCCTCGCCAACGTGCCGGGTGCGGTCCTGACCGGGCACCCGGCCGAGCGGCTGCCCTCCGTGGCGTCGTTCTGCTTCCCCGGGACCAGCGGCGAGTCGGTGCTGCTGGAGCTGGAGCGCCGGGGCGTGGTGTGTTCCAGCGGCTCGGCCTGCGCCGCCGGGTCCGATGAGCCGTCCCCGGTGCTGGTGGCGATGGGGATCCCCGCAGCGGTGGCGCAGACGGCGGTCCGGTTCAGTTTCGACGCCGGCATCACCGCCGCCGAGCTGGACCAGGCGGCCGCCGCGGTCCGCGGGGCGGTCGGCAGCGTGCGGTCCCTCGGGGCGTAACGCCGGGCTTTATTGGCGAAGGGCCTTAGCGGTGCCGGGCCCGCCGGAAGATCCAGTGCCGCAGCATGGTGAACCGCACGGCGGTGGCGAGGAAGCCGGAGAGCGTGGTGGTCCAGAGCTCCTCGGCCACGGTGGCGTCCGGCTTAACCCAGTGCAGGATGCCCAGGCTCCCGCCGGTGATGAGCAGCGCCACCAGGATCACGATCAGGCCGTTGAGGTGGTCGCGGCGCATCCGGTGGGTGTCCGTGATCTTGAACGTCAGCCGGCGGTTCAGTGCCGTGTTCATCAGGGAGGTCAGGATCAGCGCCGCGGCGTTGGCCGGCTGCGGTCCGATCCACGGCCGCAGCAGCGCGAAGAGCGCCAGAGACGTCACCGTGCACACCACGCCGACGCCGGTGAACCGCAGCAGCTGCCGCACCACCGGGTACCGCAGCAGCCCGCGGCGCCGGGGCGCGCGGGTGACCGGGGGAGCGGGGGCCCCGGGCGGGTCGGCCTGGAGTTGGGGTTCCATCCGGCTAGTAGAGCTCCCCGGCCGGCAGCTCGACCGCCAGCCGGTTGGACGGGCCGGGCAGCGGGCAGGCCCAGGCCTCGTTGTAGGCGCAGGACGGGTTGTACGCGAAGTTGAAGTCCAGGACGAAGCTGGCGTCCGGACCGGATCCGGTCACCCCGTGGAACGCGCCCTTGATCGTGTCGATCAGGTAGCGTCCGGCCCCGTAGCTGCCCCCGGGCTGTCCCGCGGTGGCGTCGCGGAACGGCACGAAGATACCGCCGCCGTAGCCCTGGTGCTTCCAGACGGCCAGCTGGCCGATCTCGGGCAGGTCGAATGTGCCGAGCCGGACAAAGCGGACGACGCCGTCGGTGCCGGTCTCGACGTTCATCTCACGTCCCGCCCCTTCCGGGGTGATCGGGACGTGGAAGCGGTAGATCGGGTCGTAGTCGGCAGTCTTCAGGCCGGAGAATTCGGCCTTCGCGGCCCGGGTCAGGGGCGAGGCGGGGTGGGTAACGAACATCCGGTCGCGGGTGTGGCGCCAGTAGGCGTGCGCCTCGGCGGGGCTGTCCGCGGCGATTTTCCGGACGGTGGCGTAGAGGTCGAAGGTCCGGAGCCGCCAGTCGGCGATGTCGAGCGCGGACATCTGCAGGACGTCGTCCCCGGTGTCGGCCTCCGTCCCGGCAGCCGCATCCGACTGGACGTCCTTATCCGTACCCTCAAGATCCTGTTCCGACATCCCTCCAGCCTAACCCTGTTTGCGCCGCGGTCCCCCCGCGCGGTGACGCCTCCGGCCGTCCGGGGCCGGCCGTGCCTAGACTGGCGCGCATGCACAGCACCGACACAGCCGCCGCCGCGGACGCCCTCGCCACGCTGGTCAGCTACCGGACCGTCTCCTCCCGTAGCCCGGGCGGGACCGACGAGGCCGAATTCGAGGCGTTCCTGGCCGCGCTGCCCGGGCTGTTCCCGGGGGTGTACGCGGCCATGGACGTGGAACGGGTCAACGGCCGCGCCCTGCTGTTCCGCTGGGCCGGCGTCCCCCGCACCAGCAGCCCCACCGACAACACGGCCCCCGCCACAACCGGTACGGCCGGCGGCCTGGAGGGGCCGGCGGTGCTGATGGCCCACTACGACGTCGTGCCCGCCGGGGACGAGGCGGCCTGGACCCACCCGCCGTTCTCCGGCCATAACGACGGCACGCATCTCTGGGGCCGCGGCACCCTGGACGACAAGGGCCAGCTCGCGGTGATCCTTTCCGCCGCGGAGGCGCTGCTGGCCGAGGGGTTCGCGCCCGCCCGGGACGTCTACTTCTCCTTCGGCGACAACGAGGAAACCGCCGGGGACAGCGCGGCCGCCGCCGCGGCGCTGCTGGCCGAACGGGGTGTCCGGCCCGCGCTGGTGCTGGACGAGGGCGGCGCCGTGGCCGGCGGGGCCTTCCCGGGCGTCACGCGGCCGGCCGCCGTCGTCGGGGTGGCCGAGAAGGGGATCCTGGACGTCGAACTGCTCACCCGGGACCCCGGCGGCCACGCCTCCACGCCGCCCCGGATGGGCGCCACCGCCCGCCTGGCCCGGGCCATCACCCGGATCGAGAACCACCCGTTCCCGCAGCACCTGCCGGACGTCACCGCCGAGATGCTGCGCCGCTTCGGCCCGCACGCGCCCCTCCCGCTGCGGCTGGCGTTCGCCCGCGTGGAGCGCCTGCGCAGGCCCCTGACCTGGCTGTTCGGCCGGCTGGGCGGCGAGACCAACGCCATGACCCGGACCACCGTCGCCATCACCACGCTGCGGGGCAGCGCCGGCGCCAACGTCCTGGCCGCCACCGCCGCCGCCAACGCCAACATCCGCGTGGCCGTCGGCGAGACCGTGGCAGGCACGGTGGAGCGCCTGCGCCGGATCATCCGCGACCCGAAGGTGGAGCTGCGGGTGGTGGAGGGCAACGAACCCTCCCCGGTCTCCGCGAGCTACGGCCCGGCGTGGGAGCTGCTGACGGAGTGCATCGGCACGGCCTACCCGGAGGCGATCGTCACCCCGTACATCATGATGGGCGGCACCGACTCCCGCCGCTTCACCGGAATCTGCGAGGCGGTTTACCGGTTCGCGCCGTTCGCCATGGACCGGGCGGACCGTGCCTCCATCCACGCCGTCGACGAGAAGATCTCCCTCGACGCCCTGGGCCGCGGCGTCCGCTTCTACGAAACGCTGCTCCGGAAGCTCTGAGCGGCGCCGGGACCGCACTACGCTGGCAGCATGATGCGGATGAGGCTGCGGACCGGTGTACGGGTTGGGCTGCCTGTGGGGCTGGTCGCGGCGCTGGTGCTCGGCACCGGCGCGCTCGCGGGGTGCTCCGGCGGACCCGCCGCACCGCAGTGGACGGCCGACGCCGGCGGGACGGCGACGTCGCAACCCTCCGGCGGCGCAACGCCGTCGGGCTCCGGCTCGCCGGGAACCGCGTCACCGGGGTCAACGTCGACGGCCACGGCGTCTGCCGGCGCCACGGCGGCGGCCTGGAAGACCTACACCGATCCGGCCAAGTCGGTCAGCTTCGAGCTGCCGCAGGAGTGGATCGCCCAGTCACAGGCCCCGGCCCAGGGCAGCCTCCCCGGCGCGGTCAAGGTCGAGGTCAAGGACGCCGCCGGCCGCTACCTCGCCACCCTGCAGACGGGACTGCCGCCGCGGACGCCGGCCTCCTGCGCCCCCGACGCCGCCAAGTCCTACATCGTGGTCAGCAGCGTGCCGGTGGACCTGCCGCATGCCTCCGGCGACGGGATGATCGATCCGCACGTGGTCTACCGCGTGATCCAGGGCTACAAGTATTTCGGCTCCTACGGCATCACCAACATCGTCGGCGGTACCGGGGGCAAGGCCTGCGCCCTGCAGAACGTGGTCCGAGGGCCCGAGGGCAAGGGCGACATCTCCTTCGGCGACCTGGGCGAGCTCACGGCCTTCGCCCCGGACCAGCGGGTGGCCCCGGCCAAGGCGTTCGACACGCTGGCCCAGGCCGACGCCTACGTCAACGAGGGTTCCGAGTTCGCCAATGTCCAGCGGATGCTAATGTCGCTGAGGATCACACAGTAGCCCTGCCGCGCCGGCCCCACGGCAGCCAGGGAACCCCCGGCGGCAGGCGCACGCGCCCCGCCCGCACCCCCGGAGAATTATGGAACGCATCGTGTCCGCCCGCATGGCCTTCAAGACCGTGGCCGGCACCAAGGTCGCTATGGCCGTGGCTGTGGCGCGCAACCCCGGCTATACCGGCTTTGACGAGGAACTCTCCGTTACCGCCGACGGCGTCGAGGTTCCCCTGACCGAGCTCGCCGACCATCACGGAGGCAGGTTCCACTACATGGAGTTCGCCGAGCCCACCGAGGTGCTGGTGGAGTACGACGCCACCGTCACCGGCGCCGCGGACCCCGAGGAGCCGGGGCTGATGGAACTGATCCGCTACGTGCGGCCCAGCCGCTACGCCGAATCGGACCGGCTGCTGCCGACGGCCTACGCCGAGTTCGGCGGCCTGCAGGGTCCGGAACTGCTGCACGCCGTCCGCGACTGGGTCTTCAACGAGCTGCGCTACGTCAGCGGCTCCTCGCGCGGTACCGACGGCGCCGTCGAGACCCTGCTGCACCGGCGCGGCGTCTGCCGCGACTTCGCCCACCTGGCCATCGCCCTGCTGCGCTCCAAAAACGTCCCGGCCCGGCTTGCGGCGGTCTACGCCCCCGGGCTGAGCCCCATGGACTTCCACGCCGTCGCGGAGGCCCACATGGACGGCGCGTGGCACGTGATGGACCCGACCGGCCTGGCGCCGCGGGAGAGCATGCTCCGGATCACCGCCGGCCGGGACTCCTCGGACACGGCCTTCCTCTCCACCGTGGGCGGCAGCCTGTCCCTGAGGGAACTCAAGGTCACCGCCACGGTGGCCGGGGACCTGCCCGAGGAGGACCCGGCCGCGCTGGTGACCATCCGCTAGGTTCGGGCCTGCACCGAGGCCCGCAGCTTGTCCGTCAGCCGCAGCAGCTCCTGTTGCTCCTCGGCGGTCAGGGCCGGGCCCACCAGGGCGGCAATGTCCCGCACGTGCTCACGGCCGATCTGCTTCTGCAGGTCCCGGCCGGCGTCCGTGAGCCGGACCAGGACGCCGCGGCCGTCGTCGGGGGCCGGCCGCCGTTCCACCAGCCCCCGCTTCTCCAGCCGCTCCACCAGCCGGCTCAGGCTTGACTGGCTCAGCAGCACATGGTCGTTCAGTTCGTTCTGCCGCAGCCAGCCCGTGGGGCAGCCCGAGAGGGTGAACAGCACGTCGTATTCATTGACGGCCAGGTCACGGAAGGCCGGGCCGCCCTGCAGGCGCCGCATCACGGCCACCTGCGCCCGGAACAGCGACTCCCAGGCCTGGGCCGCCAGCCGCACCGTAGGCGCCGGGGGGGTGCCGGTAGCTGTGCCGGTGCCAGTCCCGGTACCCGTGCCGGGCGCCCCCGCGGCCATCATGCCTCCTGCGGCGCGGCCTGGTGGGCCGCCAGCTGCGCGGCGACGCGCCCGGCGTGGGTGGGCGACGCCGGGACGTGCGCCGGGGTCTTCTCCGCGTACTCCTTGCGCAGCACCGGCAGCACCTCCTCACCGAACAGGTCCAGCTGCTCCAGGACGGTCTTCAGCGGCAGGCCGGCGTGGTCGATCAGGAAGAGCTGGCGCTGGTAGTCGCCGAAGTACTCGCGGAACGTCAGGGTCTTCTCGATGACTTCCTGCGGGCTGCCGACCGTCAGCGGGGTCTGCGAGGTGAAGTCCTCCAGCGAGGGCCCATGGCCGTAAACCGGGGCGTTGTCGAAGTAGGGGCGGAACTCCTTGACCGCGTCCTGGGAATTCTTCCGCATGAAGAACTGGCCGCCGAGGCCCACGATCGCTTGGTCCGCCGCGCCGTGGCCGTAGTGCTCGTAGCGTTCCCGGTACAGGCCGATCAGCTGCTGGTAGTGCTCCTTGGGCCAGAAGATGTTGTTGGCGAAGAAGCCGTCACCGTAGTACGCGGCGACCTCGGCGATCTGCGGAGTGCGGATGGAACCGTGCCAGACGAAGGGGGCGACGCCGTCGAGCGGGCGCGGCGTGGAGGTGAAGTTCTGCAGCGGGGTGCGGTGCTTGCCGGACCAGTTGACCGTGTCCTCGTCCCAGAGCTTGCGCAGGAGGGAGTAGTTCTCGATCGCGAGTTCGATGCCGTCCTGGATGTTCTTGCCGAACCAGGGGTAGACCGGGGCCGTGTTGCCGCGGCCCAGCACCAGGTCCACGCGGCCGTCGGCGAGGTGCTGGAGCATCGCGAAGTCCTCGGCGATCTTCACCGGGTCGTTCGTGGTGATCAGGGTGGTGGCGGTGGAGAGGATGATCCGCTCCGTCTGCGCGGCGATGTAGGCCAGCGTGGTGGTGGGGGAGGAGGAGAAGAACGGCCGGTTGTGGTGCTCGCCGATGGCGTAGACATCCATGCCGATCTCTTCGACCTTCTTGGCGATCGCCACCGAGGCCTTGATGCGCTCGTGTTCGGTGGGGGTCCGGCCCGTGGTGGGGTCGGTGGTGATGTCGCTGACGCTGAATACGCCGATCTGCATGATGATCCTTTCCGTTCCGGAGGCTTCCGGGGTCCTGCTCTCAGTGTAACCGATTTACATGCATTTGCATCTATCGACCGGTATAACAGCCGCCACGCGCAGGTATTCCCGGACCTTCGCCGCCGCCGGCCGCGCCGGGACCTAGGATGCAATCAATCTGCTGGCCGCCCCGGGTCCAGCCCGTACGGAAGGCCCGCATGCGCCGGATCATCGCGTTCCTCTGCCTGGTGGAACTCACCAGCGGCATCCTGCAGGGGTACTACACGCCCATCCTCACGGACATCGCCCGCCACCTCGGCATCCACGACGCGGACGTCAACTGGTTCGAGGCAGCGCAGCTGACCGTCAGCGCCCTCGCCGTCCCGGTGCTGGCGAAGCTGGGCGACCTCTACGGGCACCGGCGGATCCTGCTGGTTTCCACCGCGCTCACCGCCGCCGCGTCCTGGGCGGTGGCCTTCGCGCCGGACTTCTGGACCTTCCTCGCCGCCTGGTCGCTGCAGGGGTTCTACGTGGTCTGGCTCCCGCTGGAGATCGCCCTGGTCTTCAGCCGGGTGCATGGACGGCCCGACGGCGCCGCCCTCACCCGCCGGGCGGCCGGCGTGCTGGTGGGGGCGCTGGAGTTCGGCGTGATCGCCGGCGCCCTCGCCTCCGGTGCGCTCGCCGAGGCGTTGGCCGGTCAGCTGCCGCTGGTGCTGAGCGTGCCGGCGCTCGCGGTCACGGCCTGCTGGTTTGTGATCCGTTTCGGGGTCCCGGAGTCCGCCGGGCGCGCAGCGGGCCGGGTGGACACCCAAGGCCTGGCGCTGCTCGCCGTCGGCCTGCTGCTCGTCACCTCCGGCCTGACCCTGATCCGGCTGACCGGTCCCGGTGCCTGGTGGGTGTGGGCGGTGCTGGCCGCCGGCATCGCCGTGTTTGTCCCGTTCGTGCGGGTGGAGCTGCGCAAAGAGGACCCGCTGGTGGACATCCGGATGCTCCGATCCCCGGCGATGTGGCCAGTACAGCTCACGGCCGGACTCTTCGGCGTCTCGGTGCTCGGCGCCCAGGCCCCGCTGTCCACCTTCGCCCGCACCGATCCGGGGACCTACGGCTACGGGCTGGGGCTGCGCTCCGGCCAGGTCTCGATCATCATCGGGGTGTACGTGCTGGCGCTGCTCGCCGGGGCCCTGCTGTATCCGCTGGTGACCCGGCGGCTGACCCCGCGCCTAACCCTCGTGGGGGCCGCGGCGCTGGTGGGCATCGGCTACCTGCTGTTCCTGCCGCTGCACTCCAGCCTGGCCGAGACGCTCGTGAACATGGCCATCGCCGGCGTCGGCTCCGGCGCGCTGGTGGCCGCGCTGCCCTCGGCCGCGGCGGCTGCGGCCCCGTTGAACCGGACCGCCATGGCCACCGGGCTGACTAACACCACCAAGACCATCGGCGGAGCCTTCGCCTCGGCGGTGTTCGGCATCGCCCTGCTCAGCCACGCCGCGGCCGACGCCGGGGTCGGAGGTGCCGACGCGGGGCAGACCGCGGCCCCGTTGGCCGGCTACCTGCTGGTCTGGGCGATCTGCGGCGTCACCGGCCTGGCCGCGGCGGCAGCCCTGGCCCTGGTGCCCCGCTTGGCGTTCTCGGACCCGGCTCCGGAAGCAACCGTCGGCCCCGCCAACGCCCGCACCTGACTAGTTGCGGAACGCCGGGGCCGCGTCCGGGTCATCGGAAGTCGCGGTTGCATCCTCTGCGGCGTCCCCGTTCCGGGCAGCGGGAGCCGCGGGCCGGGCGTGGCGTCCACTTGTCGGCGCGCCGCCGTCGCGCTCCAGGGCCTTCCGCTCCCGCCGTCCCTCGACCAGCCGGTACAGCACCGGCACCAGGATCAGGGTCAGGGCGGTGGAGGAGATCAGGCCGCCGATGACGACGACGGCGAGCGGCTGGGAGATGAACCCACCGCCGCCGGTCAGGCCGAGGGCCATCGGGGTCAGTGCGAAGACCGTGGCCAGGGCCGTCATCAGGATCGGGCGCAGACGCTGTCGGGCGCCGTGGGTGATGGCATCGGCGACGTTCATGCCGGGTTCGCCGTTGCGTGGCTGACGGTACTGGTTAATCAGGTCGATCAGCACGATCGCGTTGGTGACCACGATGCCCACCAGCATCAGCATGCCGATCAGTGACGGCAGGCCCAGCGGGACCTTGGTGATCAGCAACAGGGCGATGGCACCGGTCGCCGCGAACGGGATCGACACCAGGAGGATCAGCGGCTGCACCAGCGACTTGAAGGTGGCCACCATGATCACGTACACGATCGCGATCGCCGCCAGCAGGGCCAGGCCCAGCTGTCCGAAGGACTCGGCCTGCTGGGTCGTGGCGCCGCCGATTTCCGCGGTGACGCCCGGCGGCAGCTGGACCGTCTTCAGCCGGGCTTGCACCTCGGTGCTGACGGCCCCGAGGTTCCCGCCGGAGGGGGTCACGGAGACGCGCGCGGTCCGCTGCCCGTTGCTGGCGGTGATGGAGACCGGCACGTCGGCCTGCTCCACGGAGGCGATGGAGGACAGCGGCACGGGTCCGCGCGCGGTCGGCAGCTGCAGGTCGCGGACCGCGCCGATGCTGCTGAACTTCGTTCCCTCGCCGATCCGGACCGGGTAGTCGTTGGTGCCGATCCGGACCGTGCCGGCCGGGATCGGGCTGATGGTGGAGGCGAGGACGGCGCCGACCTGCTGTTCGTTCAGGCCGGCCGCGGTGGCCTTGGCGCGGTCCACCTTGACCTGGACCACGGGCTGGCTGGCGGCGAGGTTGGTGCTGACCTCCGAGGAGCCGGGGACGCCGTCCATGGCCTTGACCATCGTGTCGCTGGCCGCCTGAAGGTCGGCAGAACCGGCGGCCTTGAGCGTGATGTCCACGGTCGACGTCGTCCCGAAGCCGCCCTGCTGGGAGCCGACGGTGATCTTGCCGGCGTCGGAAATTGCGGCCAGCCGGGTCCGAACGGTGTCCTGCAGCTTCTTCTGGTCCGCCTTTTCGTCGGTGACCACGGTGAAGGTGGAGTTGGCGGCGCCGGTGGACTGCAGGGCGGAGAACCCGGTCTGGGCGTTGCCCGTGGTGACCTGGACGTTCTTGATCCCGTCGATGCCGCGGAGCACGTCCTCGACCTTGACGGCGGCCGCGTTGCCCTGGTCCAGGCTGGTGCCTGCGGGCAGTGCCTGGCTCACGGTCAGGCTGTTCTGGCCGGAGCTGCCCAGCAGGTCGGTGGCCAGCAGCGGGGTCATGGCGACGGTGCCGCCCAGGACCAGGACGGAGGCGATGAGCGTGATGACGGGGTGGCGCTGGGTCTTGGTGAGCACCGGGAGGTAGCCGCGCTGCAGCAGGCTGCGCCGCTCGGCGTCGTGCGCCTTCGCGGCCGCTTCGGCGGCGTCGGTGTTCCCGACGGCGTCGTCACGTGCTGTTGTGTCACGGGACCGGGGGCTGCGCAGGAACCAGTAGGCCAGTACCGGCACGATCGTCAGGGAGACCAGCAGCGAGGAGATCAGCGCGATCGTGACCGTCAGCGCGAAGGGACGGAACAGCTCCCCGGCCAGGCCCGCCACGAACGCGATCGGCAGGAAGACCGCCACCGTGGTCAGGGTCGAGGCCGTGATCGCCCCGGCCACCTCGCGGATCGAGGTGAGGATCGCGGTGATCTTCGCCTCGCCATAGCTGAGGTGCCGCTTGATGTTCTCGATCACCACGATCGAGTCGTCCACCACGCGGCCGATCGCGATGGTCAGCGCGCCCAGGGTCAGGATGTTCAGCGAGTAGCCGGTGGCCTTCAGCCCGATGAACGTGATCAGGAGCGAGAGCGGAATCGAGACGGCCGTGACCAGGGTGGAGCGGACCGAGAGCAGGAACAAGAGGATGATGCCGACGGCGAAGCCCAGGCCCAGCAGGCCCTCGGTGGTGAGGTCCTTGATGGACTTCTCGATGAACGGCGCCTGGTCGAAGACGGGGGTGAACCTGGCGTTGGACCCCAGTTCCGCCTCCAGTTGCGGGATGGCGTCCTTGACCGCGTGCGAGATGCCCACGGTGTCACCCTCGGGCTTCTTGGTGACGGAGACCGCCAGGGTCTCCTTGCCGTTGGTGCGGGTGATGGAGGTGCGGGCGTCCTCGGCGATCGAGACGTCGGCGACGCCGCCGATCGTGGCGGCGTTGCGCGCCCCGCCCAGCGGCAGGGCCTTGATGGCGTCCACGGAGTCCACCGGGCTGCCGATCTGCAGGGAGAGGGTCTTGCCCTGGTCCTGGATGCTGCCGGCCGGGACCAGGCTGCCGTTGTTCTTCAGGGCGTCGCTGATCGCCTGGATGGCGGTGCCGGCGGCCGCCATCGCCTCGGGCTTCGGCTGGATCTGGATGTGCTCGGTGGCGCCACCGGTGACCTCGGCGCCGCGGACGCCGTCGATCTTCTGCAGCCGGGGCACGCTCAGCCGGGCGAGGTCGGTGTTGAGCTCACTGAGCGGCTTGTCCGAGGAGACCGCCAGGTACACAATCGGGAAGTCACTGATGCTGCCGGCGATCGCCTGCGGCTGGACATCCTTGGGCAGCGCCTGCTTGGCGTTGGAGATGGCACGGTCGATCTGGTTCCGGGCCCGGTCCAGGTTGGAGCCGTAGGTGAACGCCAGGGTGATCTGCGAAACGCCGTTGCGCGAGGTGGACGACGTCGACTCCAGGCCCTCGACGCCGCGCAGGGCGGTCTCCAGCGGACCGCTCACTTGCTTGTCCACGACCTCGGGCGAGGCGCCCGGCATAGAGGTGATCACCGTGATCTGCGGGAACTCGATCGAGGGGATGAGCTCCTGCTTCAGTGAGGTCATGGTGATCACCCCGAACACCGAGGCGAAGACGGTGATCAGCGCGATCAGCGCCCGGTTTCCGAGCGAGAGCCTGGCCAGCCGGAACATTCATGAACTCCTGTGGGTCTACGGACGCCGTACCGGACGGGACGCCTCAAGGGACTAAACGTGCCGCAACCCGGCAGAGTTTCAGCGGGAGGCCGGGACCGTTTCCAGCTGCAGGACCTTGGCCGTGTCGGCCTCGAGCTGCGCGGCGAGCTCCGGGTTCTCGTTGAGCTTGACGCCGTAGCCCGGCATCATCTCCTTGAGCTTGCCCTGCCAGCCCTTGAAGTCCTTCGGGAAGGCCTTCTGCAGCAGTTCGATCATGATCGGCACGGCGGTGGAAGCACCCGGGGAGGCACCCAGCAGGGCGCCGATGCTGCCGTCGCGGCCCGCGATGACCTCGGTGCCGAACTGCAGCACGCCGCCCTTCTTCGGGTCCTTCTTGATGATCTGCACGCGCTGGCCGGCGGTGATGAGCTCCCAGTCGCCGTCCTTGGCCTCGGGGTAGTACTCGCGCAGGGCCTCGACCTTGGCGCCGTGGCGCTTGGCGACCTCCTTGACCAGGTAGGCGGTGAGGTCCATGTTGTCCTTGGCCACGGCCAGCATCGGGATGATGTTGGAGGGGCGGATGGACAGCGGCAGGTCCAGGTAGGAGCCGTTCTTCAGGAAGTTGGTGGAGAAGCCGGCGTACGGGCCGAAGAGCAGGGAGCGCTTGCCGTTGACGTAGCGGGTGTCCAGGTGCGGGACGGACATGGGCGGGGCGCCCACGGAGGCCTGGCCGTAGACCTTGGCGCTGTGCTGGGCGGCCAGGGACTCGTCGGTGCAGCGGAAGAACTGACCGGAGACGGGGAAACCGCCGTAGCCCTTGCTCTCGGGGATGCCGGAGGCCTGCAGCAGGTGCAGGGCCCCGCCGCCGGCGCCGACGAAGACGAACTTGGCGTGGATGGAGCCGCGCTCACCGGAGCGCGGGTGCTTCAGGGACAGGTCCCAGCCGCCGTCGGCCGCGCGGCTGATGCCGGTGACGTCGTGGCCGTAGTTGATCTCCACGCCGTTGTTGCCCAGGTAGCCGGTGAGCTCGCGCGTCAGGGCGCCGAAGTCGACGTCGGTGCCTTCGGCGGCGCGGGTCGCGGCCACACGCTGCTTCGGGTCGCGGCCCTTGATGATCAGCGGCGCCCACTTGGCGATCTGCGCCTGGTCCTCGGAGTAATCCATGGAGCGGAACAGCGGGTTCGGCTTGAGCGCCTCGTAACGGGTCCGCAGGAACTTGGTGTTCTCCTCGCCCACCACGAAGCTCATGTGCGGGACGGTGTTGATGAAGCCCTTGGGGGAGCCGATCAGGGAGTTGGTGACCAGGTGGGACCAGAACTGGCGGGAGAGCTGGAACTGCTCGTTGATGTGCAGCGCCTTGGACGGATCCACCGAGCCGTCTTTGGCGGCGGGGGAGTAGTTCAGTTCGCAGAGGGCGGCGTGGCCGGTACCGGCGTTGTTCCAGGGATCGGAGCTTTCCAGGCCCGGGCGGTCCAGCCGCTCGAACAGCGAGATCGTCCAGTTCGGCTCGAGCTGCTTGAGGAAGGCACCGAGCGTGGCGCTCATGATGCCGCCGCCAATCAGGACGACGTCGGCGTGTTGGGTCTTGGAAATGAAAGTCACATCAGTCTCCGGTAGCAGCGGCTCTGGCTGTCACAGAATATCCCCGCACGGCCCACTAACTGAAATTGGCCCGGCACGTCAAGACTTGAGGACCACCTTCGTGAAAACTTCGTTGAGCACCGGCGACGCCGGGTACTTCACCACCCGGTCGGAGAGCGCCAGCGCGGAGATCGGGAAGGCGATCGGCACGGCCGGCACCGACGCGGCGATCTGCGCGTTGATGGTCTGGTACTGCTCGGTGCGGTCCTTGCCGTCCGGCAGGCCGCGGGCCCGGGCGATCTTCGAGAACACCTGCGGGTCCTGGTAGCCAAACTCGCCGTTCTTCTCGCCGAAGAGCGGGCCGACGAAGTTGTCCGGGTCCGCGTAGGAACCGTTCCAGCCGAGCAGGTGCAGGGCGTGGTCCCCGGGGGAGGTGACCTTTTGCAGGTAGCCGTCGGACCAGTCCACCGGGACGGGCTTGATGTTCAGGCCGACGGCGATCAGCTCTCGGCTGATCTCGGCGTAGACCTTCTCCGGCGTCGGCAGGTACGGCCGGGTGACGTTCAGCGGGTAGTAGAACTTCAGCTCCTCGCCCTTGTACGTGGACTGGGCCAGCAGCTCCTTGGCCTTGGCCGGGTCGTGGCCCAGAGACGGGGCGTTGTTGTTGAAACCGCTGAGCTTCGGCGGCACGAACTGGGAGGCCGAGGACGTGTTGTCGATGAAGAACTTCCGGATCAGGGTGTCCTTGTCCAGGGCCATCTCGATCGCCTGGCGCACCTTCAGGTCCTGCAGGGCCGGGATGTCCTGGTTCATGCCCAGGTACATGACGGAGAACGGGTCGCGCTGGATGATCTGCTTGCCGCGCTTGACCAGCTGGTCGAAGTTACCCACGGTGACGGAGTCGTAGGCGTCGATCTTGCCGTCCAGCAGCGCCTGCATCCGGGTCTGCGGGTGGTCGTAGGTGACGAAGTTGATTGTGGCGATCTGGCCCCTGTCACCCCAGTAGTTCTTGTTGCTGGAAAGCGTGACGGTGTCGTTGTCCCAGGACGCGAACACGTACGGGCCGGTTCCCACCGGCTTGAGCGCGTAGGCGGAGACCGGCTGGCCGTCCCGGGTCTGGTTCAGCACGTCCGCGGACTGCGCCGCGAGGGCCTTCGGCGAGGACATGGCGAAGGCGGGGAGGGTCAGCGCCTGCAGGAAGCCGGTGAAGGGCTGGGTCAGGTCGATCTCGACGTTGCCGCCCGCGAGCGGGGTGCAGCCCTTGTAGATGGAGAGCGAGGCCTGGTCCGCGTTGGCCTTGAAGACGCCCTTGAACGAGGTCCCGGGGGCCTGTTTCCGCAGCGCCTCGGAGAAGTTGAACCAGCGGTTGAAGTTCGTGCACACCGCGGGACCGTCGAAGGGGGTGCCGTCCTGGAAGGTCACACCGTCGCGGAGCTTGAAGGTATAGGTGCGGCCGTCGTCGCTGGTCTTCCACTCGGTGGCCAGCAGCGGCGTGGGCTTGCCGCTGTTTTGGTCAACGCCCACCAGGCCCTCGAGGATCTGCCGGGTGATGCGGTACGAGTCGACGTCGGAGACCAGCGCCGGGTCCAGTCCCAGCGGGCGGGACGCGGTGCCGAAGGTAAAGGTTTCGGTGGGTCCGGTGCCGGCGGCGGCCGACGACGACGGCACCGGCCCGGGGGCGCCCGTGCAGGCAGCAACGGGAGCCAGGAGCAGCAGCGCGCCCAGGCCTGCGACGAGGCGGCGCATCCTGCGCGGTCCTCTGATGGGCGCGGTCCTGCTGGGCACTGAAGAATCACCTCGGGAAACGATGGGGCCGCCGGCTGCGGAGTGAGCCCCATTCTAGTGGACGGTGCCGTGCCGCAGACTCCCGCAGACTCCGGCGCGGCCCCGGCCCGGCCGTCATGAACGCCCCGGGCACGGCGAAGGCCCGCACCGATGGTGCGGGCCTCCGTTTTCTCCGGTCGGGTCCGGGGAGTCAAGCCGGACCCGGAAAGGGAGGTTGGTGGTGGTTACTTCGGCATCAGCACGGAGTCGACCATGTACACGGTGGCGTTGGCGGTCTTGACACCGCCGCAGACGACGTTGGCGCCGTCGACCATCAGGGCGTCCTTGCTGCCGGTCACGGTGACCGAGCCGCCCTCAACCGTCTTGTGGGTGCCCACGATCTGGTCCGGGGAGATCTTGCCCGGAACAACGTGGTAGGTCAGGATCTTGCTCAGCAGGGCGTCGTCCGACTTGAGCTTGTCGATCGTGGCCGCGTCGATCTTCTTGAAGGCGTCATCGGTCGGGGCGAAGACGGTGAACTCGCTGCCGTTCAGGGTGTCCACCAGGTTGACCTTGGGGTTGAGCTTGCCGGAGACGGCGGCGGTCAGCGTGGTGAGGATCGGGTTGTTAGAGGCCGCGGTGGCTACCGGGTCGAGAGCCATGCCGGACACGGAGCCCGCACCGCTGGGGACCTGGGCGGCGTAGGCGGCGCAGCCGGAGCCGACCAGGTTGGCGGCCGGGTCCATGGCGCCGGCAGAGGCGCTCATCGACGGCGAGGCGCTCATGGAGGGGGAGGCTGCCATGCTCGACGCGGACGGGGCCGCAGCCGGGGCCGACGAGCTGGAGGAGCCGGTGGTGGATCCGCCGCAGGCGGTCAGGCTCAGCATGGCGACGGCGGCGATGCCGGAAACGGCGAGCGTGGTGCGCTTGATGGTCTGCATTGTGAATCTCCTTAGTTGTGCCGAGGTAATGCGTGCAACGGAGGGTTGTTCCGGTGCTGCTGTTGTTCGACTGGCGGGCACCGACCCTTGGTTGGTGTCTCACTGAAGATTCGGGCGATGGGGCCGGGGGGATGGGTGGGATTGCAGAAATATTTTTAAAACGGGAAAACCCCGGCCAGAGACCGGGGTTTTCCGAGGTGCGCAAGGGGGGACTTGAACCCCCACGCCCGAAGGCACAGGAACCTAAATCCTGCGTGTCTGCCAATTTCACCACTCGCGCGCGGCGCCGTCGTCGGCGGATCCGGGGGGACCCGGCGTCGGACGCCAGGGACCATTCTACAGATCGAGCTTGAGGTCCCGCCGCAGTTTGGCCACGTGGCCCGTGGCGCGGACGTTGTACTGGGCCAGGGCCACCTTGCCGTCCGGTCCCACCACCACGGTGGAGCGGATCAGCCCGTCGTAGGTCTTGCCGTAGTTTTTCTTCTCGCCCCAGGCGGCGTACGCCTCCGCGACCTTGTGGTCCGGATCGGACAGCAGCGGGAAGGTCAGGCCCTCGTCCTCGGCGAACGTGGCGAGTTTAGCGACGGGGTCGGGGGAGATGCCGACGACCTCGTAGCCGGCGGCGGAGAGCGAGGCGAGGGAGTCCCTGAAATCGCAGGCCTGCTTGGTGCAGCCCGGGGTCGCGGCCGCCGGGTAGAAGTAGACGACGGTGCTGCGGCCCTTGAAGTCCTTGAGGCCCACGGTGCGGCCGGTGGAATCCTGGAGGCTGAAATCGGGCGCGGTGTCGCCGGGAACGAGTCGTTCTGCCACGGTGGGCTCCTGTTCTGGGACGCTCCGAAGAGCGGATGTGACGGACGGAACCCCAGCTTAGTGAGCGCCTGAACCGACGACGAATCAGGGATTCGGTATACTGCTTACTATGCCCGATTTGGATCGCTGGCCCACTGGCCGCCTTTTGTCCACGGCAGCACGCCTGGTTGAGCACTCCTGGAATGAAAAGCTGGGAGCAATCGGCCTTACCCACGCGGGGGTCATCGCGATGGAAGTGCTCTCCGTCCATGGCCCCATGACCCAGGCGCAGCTGGCGCAACTGGTGCGTGTCCAGGCGCAGACGATGGGCAAGACCCTCAGCCGCCTCGAGGCGCACGGCCACATTTCCCGTGAGCGCAGCGTCTCCGACCGCCGCAGCCACGTGGTGACGCTGACCGACCGTGGCCGGGAGGCCGTCGTCGCCGCCGCGGACATGGAACGCTCCGTGCTCGCCGCCGCGTCCATCGACCCGGATACCCTTCGCCACGAACTGCAGGCCGTGGTGCGTGAACTTGCAAACCGCATCTCCTCCACCGAGGACGCCAAGGACATCGTCGACGCGCCGGCACCCAAGGTGTCGGCGGACGCAGGCACGCTCTCCTAGCCGGTCCTTTCTGGCCGGCGCCGTCCCGCCCCCGGGAGCACGGCGCGAACTGCGTGTCACGCCCCGGGGTGCCGGTCGACCTCGCATAGGGTTGTGTGCCATGGACACGTCGCACCCGCCGGAGCTGGAAGGGCAGACCTCGATCAATGAGCTGCTCGACGAGCCCGTGGGCGCAGATCCCGTCCAGTTGGTCCTGCCCCTGCTCTTCCACCCGGCGCTCCGCGTCCGCGGCTGAGCCCGCGCCGGAGGTTGCCATGACCGATCACCGCTGTGCGCGCCGCCCCTCCCCGGGAGCCGTTGCCGCGACTCTGGCCGCCACGGTCCTGGCCCTCACGATCTCCGCGGCACCGGCGAAGGCCGAGACCTGCGCACCCGTGATCGTGTTGCCCCTCGGGCCCTGCCAGCCGACGGCACCGTCCAGTCCCAGGCCCACGGCCACCGCTAGCCCGGCGCCTGCCCCCACCACAGCCCCCGTGGCCCCTGCACCAGCCCCGGCCGTTCCCGCTCCCGTGGCCCCGGCACCGGTTTCCCCGGCGGACCGGGCCGCCCCGGCCGCCTCCGGTGTGCCGCCGGCAACGACGGCGCCTGCCACACCCACGAGCCCCGCGTCCCCGTCCCGGGCGCCCTCCGCTTCCGTTCCGCCGCAGCCCGCCGCCCCTACCCTGACGGCGGCCGCTCCGACGGCCGGAGGCGCCACGGACGCGCCGGAACCGGGGGAGCGGGGCACCATGGGGCTGGGGGCCGCCCTGCTGGCCGGCGGCGGCGTCCTGGTCTCGGCATCAGCTGCCCTGGGACTGCGCGCCCGCCGCCTCCGACTGCGGTGACCGGAACCCCCTCGCCGCAGCGGCTCCCTGCCTTCGGGTAGTCCACCTTGCCGCCCGAAACCCGCGCAGACACAAAAAAGCCGCTCCAACTCCGACTTTCATCGGTGTTGGAGCGGCTTCTCCAGTGGTGCACCCCCCGGGACTCGAACCCGGAACCCATTGATTAAGAGTCAATTGCTCTGCCAGTTGAGCTAGAGGTGCAGCTGTTGTTTTCGTTCCCCCGGGCTGTTTATTTCCCGCGGTGTTCTCCGCAACGACATGAAACTCTACACGAGATTTGCCGGAGTGCGAAATCGGGGCCCGGGAGGTTGTCCAGGCGGGCGGGACGACGCGCGGCAACCCCGCAATTCCGCGGATTTCCGGGCCTCCGGGGCCCGCACGCTTGCCCTTGAAAGGATGCCGGGAGGGGTGGCGGGCCCGCGTAGAAAGTGTGAAGTGAGCCACAGTGCGGGAGGGTCAGAGCCTGACGCGGCGGGGCGGGCGGAACCCGGCGGCCTCGGCGTGCGCGGCCGACTCGAACCACACCCCGGCCCGGGCCTCCTCGTAGCCCTGGCTGGTCTCCTCAAAGTACGTCATGGTTTCCGCGTCACCCTTGACGGTGAAGTCGGCCGGGCCGCTGCCGTCGGCGGCCGGTGCGGCCGAGCCGACGCCGTAAGGCTGCTCGGCGGCAAGGTGGCCGGCGGGCTCCGGCTCGGGCATCGGCTCGTGGACGGGGGCATGCGCCGGTTCGTGAGCGGGTTCGGTCGCCGGTTCGTGCACCTGCTCCTGGGTCGGGGGAGCAGTGTGGCTGGCCGAGCCCTCGACGGCGGCCGAGGATGCCGCCGCCTGCAGGGTCTCCGCTTCTGCGGCCTCGGCCGCCGCGGACTCCGCCCCTGGGAGAGTGGGCGCGTGCGGTCCGGTGTACTCCGGGTGGTGCACCGGCGCGGCTTGGGCTTCCGCGGGGGCAGCCTCAGCAGGGGCTGTCTGGGTAGCGGGCTCAGGTGCGGCGGTGGGTTCTGAGGCGGCGGCCGGTGCTGCGGCCGGCGCGGGCTCGGGGGCCGGTGCGGGTACGGGGACAGGCGCCGCGGCTGCCGGAGCAACGGGTTCCCGCTCGGCGGACCGCGGCGTGCTGCCGGCGGCCGGTGCACCGGCGGACTGCGTGCCGGAAGCCTGGGTGCGGCCGCCGCGCCGGCTGTTGCGGTTCAGGAGCGTCCACACCACCGCGACGATCAGCACGATGACAATGAGCCAGATAATCCAATCCATGGCCGGATCCTTCGGGTCGGGCGGCAGGGTTGCCGTGTGCTTGACGTTACGTCCGGCCCTCGCGGGTGTCCAGCAACGCCCGGGCCGCCCGTGTAGCCTCGGCTCATGGACTTCAAGAGGCTGCGGATCCTCCGCGAACTGGCGGACCGCGGCACCGTCGGGGCCACCGCGGAGGCCATGCAGGTCACCCCGTCTGCCGTCTCCCAGCAGCTGAAAACGCTGCAGGAGGAACTCGGGGTGGTGCTGGTCGAGAAGTCCGGGCGGGGCGTCCGCCTGACCGAGGCCGGCCTGGCGATGGCCGGCGCCGCGGCCGAGGTGTCTACCGCCATGGCCCGGGCCGAGGCCACCATCGACACCTACCGCCGCGGCTGGCAGACACGGGTGAGCGCGGCGTTCTTCCCCAGCGCCGCGGAAATGTTCCTGCCCGGCCTGCTGCATCGGGTCCGCGAGATCGACGGGCTGCGCTTCGAGGCCCATTTCGAGGACCCCGGCGTCGCCGGCTTCGCCGCCCTGGCCGCCGACTACGACGTCGTCCTCGCGCACAGCGTGGACGGCCCCGAGGTCTTCGCCCGGCAGGGCCTGGAGGTGGTCCCGCTCCTCGAAGAGCCGCTGGACGTTGCGGTTCCCGCGGGGCATCCGCTCGCGGCCAAGGCCAGCCTCAGTGCCCAGGACGTCATCGGCTGCCCGTGGATGGGCGTGCCGGACGGCTTCCCCTTCGATACCGTGCTGCGCCAGATCGAGATGCAGGCAGACTCCCCGGCGCTGCGGGCCCAGCTCTACCCGGATTTGCGCGTCCTCGAGGCCCTGGTCAGTGCCGGGCACGGGCTCAGCCTGCTGCCGCGCTACACGGCCCTGAAGAACCAGGGCCGCGGCTTCGTGCTGCGCCCCCTCCGGGGCGTGAAGGCGAGCCGCAGCATCGTGGTGCTGGCCCGCCCCGAGGCCGCGGCACGCACCACCATCCAGGAAGTGATCGCCCTGTTGCAGGCCGAGGCGCGGGCGGTGGCGTTGGCGCCGGAACTCCGTGGCGGAGATCACGGAAAACCCGCGGGCCACGCGGCGGCTTCCGTAGTCTAGGACGCGAGTCCGCTGTGGGGGCGGAAATATTCCGGAATTGCCGCTTAATCCGGCCGGGCGGCTCGTTGGCATCCTCGCCGGACCCATAGACTTTGAGCCATGAGCCAGGACACCGAAGCCGCAGCAGTTGCCACCCCGGACATCAAGCCCCGCAGCCGCGTCGTCACCGATGGCATCCACGCAGCGCCCGCCCGCGGCATGTTCCGCGCCGTCGGCATGGGCGACGACGACTTCGCCAAGCCGCAGGTGGGCGTCGCCAGTTCGTGGAACGAAATCACCCCCTGCAACCTCTCCCTGAACCGGCTGGCCCAGGGCGCCAAGGAAGGCGTCCACGCCGGCGGCGGCTTCCCGATGCAGTTCGGCACCATTTCCGTCTCGGACGGCATCTCCATGGGCCACGAGGGCATGCACTTCTCCCTGGTCTCCCGCGAAGTCATCGCCGACTCCGTCGAGACCGTCATGCAGGCCGAGCGGATCGACGGCTCCGTCCTGCTGGCCGGCTGCGACAAGTCCCTCCCCGGCATGCTGATGGCGGCGGCCCGCCTGGACCTCTCCAGCGTCTTCCTCTACGCCGGCTCGATCATGCCCGGCTGGGTCAAGCTCGAGGACGGCTCGGAAAAGGAAGTCACCCTCATCGATGCCTTCGAAGCCGTGGGCGCCTGTGCCGCCGGCAAGATGAGCATGGAGGACCTGACCCGCATCGAAAAGGCCATCTGCCCGGGCGAAGGCGCCTGCGGCGGCATGTACACCGCCAACACCATGGCCTGCATCGGCGAGGCCCTGGGCATGTCCCTCCCCGGTTCCGCGGCCCCGCCCTCGGCCGACCGCCGCCGCGACGACTTCGCGCGCAAGTCCGGCGAAGCCGTGGTGAACCTGCTCCGCCTCGGCATCACCGCCCGCGACATCATGACCAAGAAGGCCTTCGAAAACGCCATCGCCGTCACCATGGCCTTCGGCGGTTCCACCAACGCGGTCCTGCACCTGCTCGCGATCGCCCGCGAGGCCGAGGTCGAGCTGACCCTGGACGACTTCAACCGCATCGGCGACAAGATCCCCCACCTGGGCGACCTCAAGCCCTTCGGCCGCTACGTCATGACCGACGTCGACAGGATCGGCGGCGTGCCCGTGATCATGAAGGCGCTGCTCGACGCCGGCCTCCTGCACGGGGACTGCCTCACCGTGACCGGCAAGACCGTCGCGGAGAACCTGGACGCTATCAACCCGCCGGACGTCGACGGCAAGATCCTCCGCGCCCTGGACAACCCGATCCACAAGACCGGCGGCATCACCATCCTGCACGGCTCGATGGCCCCGGAAGGCGCCGTCGTCAAGAGCGCCGGCTTCGACGCCGACGTCTTCGAGGGCACCGCCCGCGTCTTCGAACGCGAGCAGGGCGCCCTGGACGCGCTGGACAAGGGTGAGATCAAGGCCGGCGACGTCGTCGTCATCCGCTACGAGGGCCCCAAGGGCGGCCCGGGCATGCGCGAGATGCTCGCCATCACCGGCGCCATCAAGGGTGCCGGCCTCGGCAAGGACGTACTGCTGCTGACCGACGGACGCTTCTCCGGCGGTACCACCGGCCTCTGCATCGGCCACGTCGCGCCGGAAGCGGTTGACGGCGGCCCGATCGCCTTCGTCAAGGACGGCGACCGGATCCGCGTCGACATCGCAGCCCGCTCCTTCGACTTGTTGGTCGAGCCCGCCGAGCTGGAAGCCCGCAAGGAAGGCTGGCAGCCGCTCCCGGCCCGCTACACCAAGGGCGTGCTCGCCAAGTACGCCAAGCTCGTCCACAGCGCCTCCACCGGCGCCTATTGCGGGTAGTGCCCGGCCTGGGGCCGCGGCGCGACGCCGTGGCCCCCGTTCAGCAGGTGGACAATGGTGTCCAAATAGTGAGACAGGCGGCGGCCTCGTTGACACCCGTCTCGCTCAGAGGGAAAACTGAACGCATGACCGCAATCGTTACCGCCGGCATTGCTGCAGGTGTATCCGTCGTCCTTACCAAGCGCGTGGCCTCATAGCCTCCACTGGTAACGAACCGTCACGCGCAAACCCCTCGAAGAGCCGGCAGGCTGAGGGGTTTTTTTATTTCCGCTTCACCCGTACCGCCAGCACCACACGATCACTGTAGATCCACCCGAAGATCCACCTAAGGAAGAGTCCGATGAGCAAAGGATCGCCGATCAGCCCCTCGCTGATGGCTACGAAGTCCGCTGGAGCGCACAAAGTTCCGGAACGCGTCGAACGACCGGCCGACACCGCCGTCGTCGAGCATGCTGCTGCCTCTCCCGTCCTTGGGCCGAACAACGTCGTACCCCCGACGGTGATGACCGGCTCGCAAGCAATCGTCCGCGCACTCGAAGAACTCGGCGTCGAGGACATTTTCGGTTTGCCCGGTGGCGCGATCCTGCCCACCTATGACCCTTTGATGGCCTCCAGGATGAATCACGTCCTGGTCCGTCACGAACAGGGAGCCGGCCACGCCGCGCAAGGCTATGCCATGGTTACCGGACGGGTGGGCGTCTGCATCGCCACCTCCGGCCCCGGTGCCACCAACCTCGTTACCGCCATCATGGATGCCCACATGGACTCCGTGCCGATGGTGGCCATCACCGGCCAGGTCTCCAGCGGAGTCATCGGCACCGATGCCTTCCAGGAAGCCGACATTGTCGGCATCACCATGCCGATCACCAAGCACTCGTTCCTGGTCACCGACGCCAACGACATTCCCCACGTGATGGCGGAGGCGTTCCACCTCGCCTCGACCGGCCGCCCCGGCCCGGTCCTAGTGGACGTGGCCAAGGACGCCCAGCAGTCCGAGATGACCTTCTCCTGGCCGCCGAAGATCGACCTGCCCGGCTACCGCCCGGTGCTCCGCGGCCACAGCAAGCAGGTCCGGGAGGCGGCACGCCTGATCGCGGCAGCCAAGAAGCCGGTCCTGTACGTCGGCGGCGGTGTGGTCAAGGCCCACGCCTCCGCGGAGCTGCGGGAACTGGCCGAGCTTTCCGGCGCCCCCGTGGTCACCACCCTGATGGCCCGCGGCGTTTTCCCCGACTCCCACCCGCAGCACGTCGGCATGCCCGGCATGCACGGCACGGTCTCGGCCGTCACCGCGCTGCAGCAGTCGGACCTGCTGATCACCCTCGGCGCCCGCTTCGATGACCGGGTCACCGGCATCCTCTCCTCCTTTGCCCCCAATGCAAAGGTGATCCACGCGGACATCGACCCCGCGGAAATCTCCAAGAACCGCACCGCGGACGTGCCGATCGTGGGTTCGGTCAAGGAGATCATCCCCGAACTGAGCGAAGCCCTGCGTCTGCAGTTCGAGGAATCCGGCACCCCGGACCTGGCCAACTGGTGGGCCTTCCTGAACAACCTCAAGGAGACCTACCCGCTCGGCTGGACCGAACCCGACGACGGCCTGACCGCTCCGCAGCGGGTCATCGAGCGGATCGGTGCCCTGACCGGCCCCGAAGGCGTCTACGTGGCCGGCGTGGGCCAGCACCAGATGTGGGCCTCGCAGTTCATCAAGTACGAGCGCCCGCACGCCTGGCTGAACTCCGGCGGCGCCGGCACCATGGGCTACGCCGTGCCCGCGGCGATGGGCGCCAAGGTGGGCAACCCGGACCGCGTGGTCTGGGCGATCGACGGCGACGGCTGCTTCCAGATGACCAACCAGGAACTGGCCACCTGCGCGATCAACAACATCCCCATCAAGGTCGCCGTCATCAACAACTCCTCCCTGGGCATGGTCCGCCAGTGGCAGACCCTGTTCTACGAGGGCCGTTACTCCAACACGGATCTCAACACCGGCCACGACACCGTCCGCATCCCGGACTTCGTCAAGCTCGCCGACGCCTACGGCTGCGCGGCCCTGCGCTGCGAACGCGACGAGGACATCGACGCAACCATCCAGAAGGCCCTGGAAATCAACGACCGTCCCGTGGTGATCGACTTCGTCGTCAGCCCCAACTCCATGGTCTGGCCGATGGTGCCCGCCGGAGTGAGCAACGACCAGATCCAGGTTGCCCGGAACATGACCCCGGACTGGGAAGAAGAGGACTGACCATGACCCGCCACACACTCTCCGTCCTGGTCGAGGACAA
Source organism: Arthrobacter sp. YD4 (assembly GCF_030410515.1). Lineage (GTDB taxonomy): Bacteria > Actinomycetota > Actinomycetes > Actinomycetales > Micrococcaceae > Arthrobacter. The sequence continues at coordinate 152,671 of NZ_JAUHHD010000003.1, forward strand.
GCCCGGCGTGCTGACCCGCGTGGCCAGCCTCTTCGCCCGGCGCGCCTTCAACATCAACTCCCTGGCCGTCGGCCCGACCGAGGTCGCCGGCATCTCCCGGATGACCGTCGTCGTCGACGCCGACGGCGAGCTGATCGAACAGGTCACCAAGCAGCTGAATAAGCTGGTCAACGTGATCAAGATCGTCGAGCTCACCCCAGAATCTTCCGTACAGCGCGACCACATCCTGGTCAAGGTACGGGCGGACGCCGCAACCCGGCTGCAGGTAACCCAGGCAGCCGACCTCTTCCGCGCATCGGTGGTCGACGTCTCCACAGAGTCGGTCGTCATCGAGGCCACCGGCCACCCCGACAAGCTCACGGCATTGCTCTCGGTGCTGGAGCCCTTTGGCATCCGCGAAATCGTGCAGTCCGGCACCCTGGCCGTCGGCCGCGGGTCCCGCTCGATGAGCGACCGGGCCCTGCGCTCCGCGTAGGCGGCGCCGCACCTGCAGCACAGCGCCACACGAATTCACAGACAACACCCCACGAATCCATTAATAAGGAGACACCCCAGTGACTGAAATGTTTTACGACGACGACGCCGACCTGTCGATCATCCAGGGCCGCACCGTCGCCGTGATCGGTTACGGATCCCAGGGCCACGCCCACGCCCTCAGCCTGCGCGATTCCGGTGTTGACGTCCGCGTCGGACTCAAGGAAGGTTCGAAGTCCCGCGCCAAGGCCGAGGCGGAGGGCCTGCGCGTCCTCAACGTCGCCGACGCCGTCGCAGAGGCCGACCTGATCATGGTCCTCACCCCGGACCAGGTCCAGCGCCACGTCTACGCCGAGGACATCGCCCCGAACCTGCAGGCCGGTGACGCCCTGTTCTTTGGCCACGGCTTCAACATCCGCTACGGCTACATCCAGCCGCCGGCCGATGTCGACGTCGCCCTGGTCGCCCCGAAGGGCCCGGGCCACATCGTCCGCCGCGAATTCGAGGCCGGCCGCGGCGTGCCGGACCTGATCGCCGTCGAGCAGAACCCGTCCGGCAAGGCCAAGGAACTGGCCTTGTCCTACGCCAAGGCCATCGGCGGCACCCGCGCCGGCGTCATCGAGACCACCTTCACCGAAGAGACCGAAACCGACCTCTTCGGCGAGCAGGCGGTCCTCTGCGGCGGCGCCTCGCAGCTGATCATGTACGGCTTCGAGACCCTGACCGAGGCCGGCTACAAGCCCGAGGTCGCCTACTTCGAGGTGCTGCACGAGCTCAAGCTGATCGTCGACCTGATGGTCGAGGGCGGCATCGCCAAGCAGCGCTGGAGCGTCTCCGACACCGCCGAGTACGGCGACTACGTCTCCGGCCCGCGGGTCATCACCCCCGAGGTGAAGGAGAACATGAAGGCCGTCCTCAAGGACATCCAGGACGGCACCTTCGCCAAGCGCTTCATCGACGACCAGGACGCCGGCGCACCGGAGTTCAAGGCCCTTCGCAAGAAGGGTGAGGACCACCCGATCGAGGCCACCGGCCGGGAACTGCGCAAGCTCTTCTCCTGGATCAAGAACGAAGACGACTACACCGAAGGATCAGTCGCCCGCTAGGGAACTGACCGGCAGGGGGAGCCGGACACCCGCAACGGGGGTCCGGCTTTCCCTGTGTTTACCTGCACCATCTGTTTACCCGCACCATCGATTCACCAAAATCCCCACCTGAATACAAGAGAGCTAAAGAGGTCACCGGTGACAAGCACCAAACCTGTCGTACTCCTCGCCGAGGAACTTTCGCCCGCCACAGTCGAGGCCCTCGGCCCGGACTTCGAGATCCGCCAGACCGACGGCGCCGACCGTTCCCAGCTGCTCTCGGCGATCGCCGACGTGGACGCGATCCTGATCCGCTCGGCCACCCAGGTCGACGCCGAGGCCATCGCCGCGGCAAAGAACCTCAAGGTCATCGCCCGCGCCGGCGTCGGACTCGACAACGTGGACATCAAGGCCGCCACCCAGGCCGGCGTCATGGTGGTCAACGCCCCGACGTCAAACATCGTCTCCGCCGCGGAACTGACCGTCGGCCACATCCTGAGCCTGGCCCGGCACATCCCGCAGGCCTCCGCGGCGCTCAAGGACGGCGAGTGGAAGCGCTCCAAGTACACCGGTACCGAACTGTTCGAGAAGAAGATCGGCATCATCGGCCTCGGCCGCATCGGCGCCCTGGTCGCGGCCCGGCTGAAGGGCTTCGACACCAAGATCCTCGCCTATGACCCCTACATCACCTCCGCCCGGGCCGCCCAGCTCGGTGTGCAGCTGGTGACCCTGGACGAGCTGCTGGCCCAGTCCGACTTCATCACCATCCACATGCCCAAGACGCCGGAAACGGTCGGCATGCTCGGCGCCGACGCGTTCCGGAAGATGAAGCCCACCGCGTACGTCGTCAACGTCGCCCGCGGCGGCTTGGTGGATGAGGAAGCCCTCTACACCGCGCTGGAGTCCGGCGAGATCGCCGGCGCCGGTGTCGACGTGTTCGTCAAGGAGCCAAGCACCGACCTGCCCTTCTTCAAGCTCGACAACGTGGTGGTCACCCCGCACCTGGGCGCCTCCACCGACGAGGCCCAGGAGAAGGCCGGCGTCTCGGTGGCCCGGTCCGTCCGCCAGGCCCTGGCCGGCGAGCTGGTCCCGGATGCCGTGAACGTCGCCGGCGGCGTGATCGCCCCCGACGTGCGCCCGGGCATCCCGCTGATCGAGAAGCTCGGCCGGATCTTCACCGCCATGACCCACGCGTCGCTGACCCAGTTCGACGTGGAGGTCGCCGGCGAGATCTCCGAACTGGACGTCAAGGTCCTCGAACTCGCCGCGCTCAAGGGCATCTTCGCCGACGTCGTCACCGAGCAGGTCTCCTACGTCAACGCCCCGGTGATCGCCGAGCAGCGCGGCATCAACGTCCGGCTGATCACCACCCCGGACACCGAGTCCTACCGCAACGTCCTGACCCTGCGCGGGGCGCTCAGCGACGGCAGCCAGATCTCCGTGGCCGGCACCCTGACCGGGCCCAAGCAGATCGAGAAGCTGGTCGGCATCAACGGCTTCGAGGTCGAAATCCCGATCAGCGAGCACCTCGTGGTGGTCGCCTACTCGGACCGCCCCGGCGTGATCGGCACCATCGGCCACATCCTCGGCATGAACAACATCAACATCGCCGGCATGCAGGTGGCCCGGCAGGCCGAGGGCGGCCAGGTGCTCGCCCTGCTGACCATCGACAGCTCCGTGCCCCAGCAGGTCCTCGACGCCATCAAGGCCGGCATCGGCGCCGAGATGGTGCGCGAAGTGGACCTCGAGGACTAAGCACCCTTACCGGTTTGCCTGCGGCGGCGCGTCCGCCGCAGGCGTCCGGGAACCACCGGCCGGTCTGCGTACAATAGCTACGTCCGATTCCAGGATGTGGCCGGCAGACCGGCCTTTACTTTTGCACGCCCGGCAGGGGAAGCCTTCTCATCCGCGCCGAGAACCCGCGGATTCGAACAGCGGCGTGTGCACGCAATCCAGCTTTCAGGAGCCCAATGAACGCCGTCCAAAGGTTCATCAGAAGCAGAGTGCTTTTGCTGACCGCGTCCATTTTGATCGTCGCCATGTGCCTGTCCGTCCTCGTGCAGGGACAGTCCCAGGCGGCGCTCAACCGCACCGTCGACCAGAACTCGCGCGGCCTCTACGACATCCTGGTCCAGGCCAAGGCCAGCTCGTCCGGAGCGTTGATGCAGCCGGACATCGCCACCGGCCAGGGCGGCATCGGCTTCGACCAGCTCGACGCCATCCGGAAGCTCTCCGGCACCTCCGTTGCCGCGCCGATCAGCCTGGTCTCGCGTGTCTCGCAGAACCTGGAGGCGCCCCGCCTCGACGCCACCGACTACCTGGGCTACAACGCCGGCCTGGCCGGCACCGCCGGTGACCCCACCGCCACGGACCCCTCCAAGTGGCCCGCCGCGCAGTCCGTCCTCAGCGACACCCCCAAGAAGTACCGCCTGACCGCCAGCGCCGTCAGCTCCAACGGCTCCAGCGAACAGACGCTGTTCAAGACCACCGCCGAGGGCACCCTCGGCAAGGGCAAGCTGGTCGAGGAACAGGTCGCCGGCGGCAAGAACGTCCGCATCGCGGGCCCGGCGGGGGAGACCGGCATCAAGTTCCCGGCCCCGGCCGGTGGCTCCGAGCACACCCTCTTCAACCTCTCCGTGGCGCTGCCCCTGGCGCCGCAGGTCACCGAGTCCGTTGTCGCCGTCGACCCCGTCGCCGAACGCGCCCTGCTGGGCGGTGCCGGCGACTTCCTGGCACCCCTGGAGAAGGCCCCGCCCGCCGACGCCCGCGACGCCGGCGCGATCGGCCGCCACTTCGAGAGCCTCTTCACCAGCGGCATCACCATGGACCAGCTCAAGGAAGGCCCCGACTTCCTGGGCGTGAAGCTCAAGTACTGGGCGCCGCTGATGACCCAGTACCAGCAGGCCAAGAACGCCGGCCAGCTCACCGCCGACTCGCAGGCCATCCCGCTGATCGTCCGCTCCGGCACCTCCCTGGACCTGAAGTACTCGGTCAAGATCGAGGAAATCGACAACGCCGGCAATGTCACCAAGGACGTCGGCACCGTGACCCGGTCGCTGGACAAGGATTACCTGCCGTTCGTCTCGAAGGCCCCGTTCGACCTGGCCTGGCCCGGCTCCAAGGACCTCAGCTCGCTGATGGGCGACACCGGCGGCTTCGGCCAGGGCCTCTACAACCCCGCCATCTGGAGCACCGACTTCGCCACCGCGCCGAAGTACAAGGACGGCCAGACCGCCGGCAACGGCGCCGTCGAAAAGTCCGCCGTCCCCGGTGAGTGGGTCACCGTGAACCGGCTCCCCGAGAAGGGCGCCAACGGTGCCGCCGTCGACCAGACCCAGCGCACCCCGGTGGACGAGCGCTCCTACCGGGAGAACCTGCAGACGGGCAAGAAGCCGGCGACGCCGCTGCCCATGGTCTACGGCACCTTTGATCCGGCCAAGGTGCAGGAGGCCGCCGGCGACGTCAACCGCCTCCCGCTGGGCGGCTACGACCCGACGCCGATGACCCTGACCAAGGACGGCTCCGGCAAGGACACCACCCCCACCGCCCTCAAGCCCTCGCTCAGCGCCACGGGCCTGGTCAGCCAGTCCGCCGGCGCCATCACCGACTACTACGGCCTGGCCGCCGCCCGCGGCTACGACAAGAACGCCTCCGTCATCGACGCCGTGCGGGTCCGAGCCAAGGTCGACGGCACCTGGAAGCAGGCGCAGCCCGAGGTCGAGAAGCTCGCCAACCAGATCCGGGACATGGGCCTGGAGGCCACCGTGGTGGCAGGCTCCGCCCGCGAGGACGCCAGCATCTTCGTGCCCGGCTACTCCAAGGACGACGCCGCCAAGGAATCCCCGCTGGGCACCGTCACGCAGTCGTGGGTGCGGCAGAACGCAGCCGACGCCGTGACCGGCTCGCTCTCCGGGACCAACCTCACCCTGCTGTTCCTGACCCTCTGCGGGGCCGCCCTGCTGACCGGCGCCTCCACCGTCAGCTACGTCCGCAAGCGCCGCCGCGAGGCCGGAACCCTGCGCGCCATGGGCTGGACCCAGCGCCGGATCCGCACCTGGGTGCTGGCCGAGTTCGGAGTCGGCGCCGCGGCGCTGGCCGCCGCCGGGATCATCCTGAGCCTGGTCAGCTGGAACCCGGCCACCGCGATCGTCTCCGCCTCGGTCCTGGTGCTCTACTGCGCCGCGGCCTTCTTCGCCGCCCAGCAGCTGCGCCACCGTGAGGTGATCGACCAGGAACCCCAGCATGACGAGCGGCTCATCCCGGTCGACTCCCCGCTGACCTTCGCCAGCCGGCAGCTGAGCACCAACAAGTTCAACACCGGCTCCCTGGCGATCGCCGTCGGCGTCTTCGGCGCCGCGGTGGGCGGCCTCGCGGCCCTGCTGATCGACATCCCGCGCGCCGCCGGCGCCAGCGCCCTCAGCGGCGTAGCCGCCGCCAGCATCGCCCTGCCCAGCATCATCCTGGGCATCTCCGGGGTTGCCGTGGGCCTGCTGCTGACCATGGTCACCGGCCGGTTCGAGCTCGCCGCCAAGCGCCAGTACCTGGGCACGCTGCAGGCGATGGGCTGGAACCCGGACATGCTGGGCCAGGTCCGCTTCTTCGAAAATGCCATGGTGGGAACCATCGGCCTGCCCCTGGGCGTCCTCGGTGCCCTGGGCGTGGGCCTCATCCTCGCCCCCTACGCCGCACTCTGGGCCGCCGTCGCCGGCCTGGTCGCGGTCCTCTGCTGGATCCCGATTGCAACGAAAGTAGTCCAATGACCAACGAGCTGAACCTTGACCGGGAAGCACACGACCGGATGACCACCAGCACCCGCCGTGCGGCGGCGCAGAAGACCCGCGCCAACACGATCGTGCGGCCGACGGACCACGCCACGCCGCTGGAGCTGAGCAACATCACCATCCACTACGGCGGCGGCAAGAACGGCGCCGAAGCCGTCAACGTCGTGGATGACTTCAACATGACGCTGCACGCCGGCGAGATGCACTGCGTCGCCGGCCGCTCCGGCTCCGGCAAGACCAGCATCCTCACCGTCGGCGCGGGCCTGACCCTGCCGACGTCGGGCCGGGTGTTCTGGGAGGGCGACTCGCTGGAGACCATGGGCGACGACGAGATCGCCGACCGCCGCCGCGCGCTGATCGGCTACGTGGACCAGGGCGGCGCCCTGATCGACGGCATGAGCGCGCTGGAGAACGTCCTGCTGCCGGCCGTCCCGGACGGCGAGGTCGAACAGCGCCGCGACATGGCCAAGGACCTCCTGGACCTGGTGGGCCTGGGCCGGCGCATGCGCCACCGCCCCGCCCAGCTCTCCGGCGGCGAACGGCAGCGCGTGGCGATCGCCCGTGCGCTGATCCTGGGCACCCGGGTGCTCGTGGTGGACGAACCGACCGCCAGCCTGGACCGGGCCTCGGCCAACCGCATCATCAGCATCCTCAAGGACACCACCTCGGACGGCATCGCCGTGCTGGTCGCTTCACATGACCACGAACTTGTCCGCCAGAGCGATACCCTCACCGAACTGATTTAGGTTTAACCCGTGACGTCTTCCGAAAAGCCCCCGTTCTACATCACCACCGCCATCACCTACCCGAACGGCGTGCCGCACATCGGCCACGCCTACGAATACATCGCGACCGATGCGATGGCACGGTTCAAGCGGCTGGACGGCTACGACGTCTTCTTCCTCACCGGGACCGACGAGCACGGGATGAAGATCGCCCAGACGGCCGAGAAGGAAGGCATTCCGCCCAAGGAACTGGTCGACCGGAATGCGGAGATCTACCAAGCCGCGCACGCTGCCCTGGGGATCTCCTACGACCGCTTCATCCGGACCACGGACGCCGACCACTACGCCGCGTCGCAGGCCATCTGGAAGAAGATGGAAGCGAACGGGGACATTTACCTGTCCAACTATGAGGGCTGGTATTCGGTCCGCGACGAGGCCTACTACGGCGAAGACGAGACCGTGGTCAAGGACGACGGCCTCCGCTACTCGCGGGAGACGGACACGCCGGTCACCTGGACCGCCGAGGAGAGCTACTTCTTCCGGCTCTCGGCCTACCAGGACAAGCTGCTGGCCCTGTACCAGGCACACCCCGAGTTCGGTGCACCCCAGTCACGGTTCAACGAGGTCATCAGCTTCGTCAAGCGCGGCCTGGAGGACCTCTCCATCAGCCGGACCACCTTCGACTGGGGCGTGCCCGTCCCGGGCAGCGACGGGCACGTCATGTACGTGTGGGTGGACGCGCTCACCAACTACCTCACCGGCGTCGGCTACCCGGACCTCGACTCCGACTCCTTTAAGAAGTACTGGCCGGCCGACGTGCACGTGATCGGCAAGGACATCTCCCGGTTCCACGCCATCTACTGGCCCGCCTTCCTGATGTCCGCCGGGCTGGAGCTGCCCAAGCGCATCATGATTCACGGCTTCCTGCACAACAACGGCGTCAAGATGTCCAAGTCGCTCGGCAACGTGGTGGCGCCGGCGGACTTCGTCGCTCAGTACGGCCTGGACCAGGTGCGGTACTTCTTCCTCCGGGAAGTCCCCTTCGGCGCCGACGGCAACTACAACCACGAGGCGATCGTCGGCCGGATGAACGCGGACCTGGCCAACAACTTCGGCAACCTGGCCCAGCGGTCCCTGTCCATGGTCGCCAAGAACTGCGAGTGCAAGGTCCCCGTCCCGGCCGCCTTCAGCGCCGAGGACGACGCCCTGCTGGGACAGGCCCGCGGCCTGCTGGAGACCGCCCGGGCCGCGTTCGAGAAGCAGGAATTCAGCCGCGCGCTGGAGGCCATCTGGAATGTCCTGGGCGACACCAATGCCTACTTCGCCGAGCAGGCTCCGTGGGTGCTGCGGAAGACCGACGTCGAACGGATGAACACGGTCCTCTACGTCACCCTCGAGGTGTTGCGGAACGTCGCCATCCTGGCGCAGCCGGTGATGCCGACGGCGGCCGGCGCCATCCTGGACAGCCTCGGCCAGCCCGAGGGGGAGGCCCGCAGCTTCGCCGCGCTGGCCACGCCGATCGAGGCCGGCACCGCCCTGCCCGCGCCGGCCCCGGTCTTCCCGAAGTACGAGGAACCCGCGGAGGCCTGAGCCACCGGCCCGAACTCCGCGGACACCCCCGGCACGCCGCCGGGGGTGTTCGTATTTTGAGACGGATTGCCCAGCATGCGGATGGCCTTACTACCCTGAAGGTATGAGCGAATCCACGATCGACCTGGCCGTTATCCCCGGCGACGGCATCGGCCCCGAGGTCGTAGCCGAAGCCCTCAAGGTGCTCGAGAAGGCCGCCGCGGCCGAGGGCATCGTGTTGCAGCAGACCCACTACGACCTCGGCGCCACGCACTGGCTGGCCACGGGGGAGACCCTGCCCGAGGAGACCCTGGCGGACCTGCGCGGCCGCGACGCCATCCTCTTCGGCGCCGTCGGCGCCGCTCCCGGGGACACCCGGATCCCGTCCGGCATCATCGAGCGCGAACTGCTGCTCAAGCTCCGCTTCAGCCTGGACCACTACGTGAACCTGCGCCCCTCCAAGCTGTACGCCGGCGTCGGCAGCCCGCTGGCCAACCCCGGCGAGGTTGACTTCATCGTGGTCCGCGAGGGTACCGAGGGCCCGTACGTCGGCAACGGCGGCACCCTGCGCAGCGGCACCCCGCACGAGGTCGCCACCGAGGTCTCGCTGAACACCGCCCACGGCGTCGAGCGCGTGGTCCGGGACGCCTTCCGCCGCGCCAACGAACGCCCGCGCAAGAAGCTGACCCTGGTGCACAAGCACAACGTGCTGGTCTACGCCGGCCACCTCTGGAAGCGCACCGTGGAGGCCGTCGCCCAGGAGTTCCCCGAGGTCAGCCACGATTACCTGCACGTGGACGCCGCCACCATCTTCATGGTCACGGACCCTGCCCGCTTCGACGTGATCGTCACCGACAACCTCTTCGGCGACATCCTCACCGACCTCGCCGCGGCCATCACCGGCGGCATCGGCCTGGCCGCGTCCGGCAACATCAACATGGACCGCACCGCGCCGTCGATGTTCGAACCCGTCCACGGCTCCGCCCCGGACATCGCCGGCCAGCAGAAGGCCGACCCGAGCGCCGCGATTCTTTCCGCGGCCCTGCTGCTGGACCACCTCGGCTACGGCGCGGCCGCGCGGCGGATCGAGGCGGCCGTGACCGCCGACGTCGAGGCCCGCGACGGGAGCTTCCGCAGCACGGCGGCGATCGGCGATGCCATCGCGGCCGCCCTCTGACGCCCGGGCGTAAGCTAGTTTCGACTCACCAATTTGCTGCCGTGGTCCGAGGATGAACCACGTTCACACCGCCAGGCAGCCGACCATGGAGGAACCATGACCCAGACTGCCCATGGCGTCGAATTCGCGCAGCGGCTCTCGGCGAACCCGAAGTCCGCGGAAGAGCGCGCAGCCATCCTGGCGAACCCGGGATTCGGCGACTACTTCACCGACCACACCGCGATCGTCGACTATAGCGTCGACGCCGAGGGCAAAGGCGGCTGGCACGACGCCCGGATCGAACCCTACGGTCCGATCATGCTGGACCCCTCCGCCGCGGTCCTGCACTACGGCCAGGAAATCTTCGAGGGCCTGAAGGCCTACCGCCACGCGGACGGCTCCGTCTGGACGTTCCGGCCCGAGGCCAACGCCGCCCGGCTGAAAAAGTCCGCCCGCCGGCTCGCACTGCCGGAACTGCCCGAGGAATACTTCCTCGCCGCCATCCGCGAACTGGTCTCCGTCGACCGTGACTGGGTTCCCTCCGGCGACGGCGAGGCCCTGTACCTGCGGCCGTTCATGATCGCCACCGAGGCGTTCCTGGGCGTCCGGGCGGCCCGCGAGGTCTCCTTCCGCGTTATCGCCTCCCCGGCCGGCAACTACTTCGGCGGCGAGCTCAAGCCGGTTTCCATCTGGATCTCCCGCGAATACGCCCGCGCCGGCCGCGGCGGCACCGGTGCCGCCAAGTGCGGCGGCAACTACGCCGCGTCGCTGATCGCCCAGCAGGAGGCCGAGGCCAACGGCTGCAAGCAGGTGCTCTTCCTGGACCAGTTCAACGACAACGCCGTCGAGGAACTCGGAGGCATGAACGTCTTCTTTGTGATGAAGGACGGCTCCCTGGTCACCCCGGCGCTCTCCGGCACCATCCTGGAGGGCGTCACCCGCTCCTCGGTGATCCAGGTGGCCCGCGACATGGGCCGCGAGGTCACCGAACGGAAGATCACCCTGGACGAGTGGCGCGACGGCGTGGCCTCCGGTGAGATCGCCGAGGTCTTCGCCTGCGGCACCGCCGCCGTGATCACCCCGATCGGCGTGCTCAAGGACGCCACCGAGTTCATCGGCTCCGAGGACGCCAAGGCCGGCGAGACCACCATGGCCATCCGCGAACAGCTGCTCGGCATCCAGACCGGCACGGTCGAGGACACCCACGGCTGGCTGACCCGCCTGGCGTAAGCACTCCGGCCCTGCCCTCCGGGCGGGCGCGGTGGGAAGATGGGACTGTGATCCATGACGACGTCCGGGCCCCGGTCCGGAGTACCGACCTGACCGCCTTCCATCTGGCGCCCAACCCGGGGCCGATGAGCCTGCACGGGACCAACTCGTACGTGCTCTCGGCCCCGGGGGCCTCCGCCGTCGTGGTGGTGGACCCGGGCCCGCTGGATGAGGAGCATCTGGCCGCGCTCGGCCGGGCCGGGACGGTGGAACTGATCCTGATCACCCACCGCCACGCCGACCACACGGCAGCGGCCGCCCGGTTCGCGGAGCTGACCGGCGCCCCCGTGCGGGCCGCCGACCCCGCGCACTGCCACGGCGCCGAACCGCTGGCCGACGGTGAGGTGCTGCACGCCGCCGGCGTCGAGATCCGGGTGCTGGCGACGCCGGGCCACACCTCCGACTCCGTCTGCTTCCATCTGCCCGGCGACGGCGAACACGGCTCGGTCCTCACCGGCGACACCGTCCTTGGCGTCGGGACCACGGTGCTGGACTACCCCGACGGGCGGCTGGGGGACTATCTCGACTCGCTCGACCAGCTGGAGCGGATCGGCCCGGCGACGGTCCTGCCGGCCCACGGGCCCATCCTCCCCGCGCTGGACACGATCGTCCGGGCCTACCGCGACCACCGCCAGGACCGGCTCTCCCAGATCCGCTCCGCCCTGGCCGAACTCGGCGGGGACGCCGGCGTCGTGGAGGTGGCCGACGCCGTCTACGCCGCCGTCGACCCCTCCGTCCGGCCCGCCGCCGAACTGTCCGTCGCCGCGCAGCTGGACTACCTGCGCGGACGGTAGGCTAGGGCGCATGCGTATCGCCCGGTTTGTAGTTGATTCTGATCCCCTTTACGGCATCGTCGAAGGCGAGCCCGGCAGTGAGGTCATCACTGTCATCCACGGCGACCCCTTCTTCAACGGCGTCGAACGGACTTCCGTGAAGCACCAGCTGGAGGACGTCCGCCTGCTCGCGCCGATCATCCCGCGCAGCAAGGTCGTCGGCGTCGGCCGCAACTTCGTGGAGCACGCCCACGAACTCGGCAACGAGGTGCCCGCCCAGCCGCTGCTGTTCCTCAAGCCCAACACCTCCGTGGTGGGCCCGAACGACCCCGTGGTCCTGCCCGAGTTCTCCGAGGAGATCTCCTTCGAAGCCGAACTGTGCGTCGTGATCGGCCGGATCTGCAAGGACGTCCCCGAGGAGCGTGTGGACGACGTCGTCTTCGGCTACACCTGCGGCAACGACCTCACCGCCCGGGACGTCCAGAAGACCGACCTGCAGTGGGCCCGCGCCAAGGGCTTCGACACGTCCGCCCCGCTGGGCCCCTGGATTGAAACCGAACTGGACACCGAGGACCTGCAGATCCAGGGCCGCCTGAACGGCGAACTGCGCCAGGACGGCAACACCAACCAGATGATCCGCGGTGTCCGCGAGCTGGTCTCGATCGTCTCGCACGCCTTCACCCTGCTGCCCGGCGACGTCATTATGACCGGCACCCCGGCCGGCGTCGGCCTCGTCCAGGCCGGGGACCGCTACGAGGTGGAGATCGAGGGCATCGGACGCCTCTCCAACCCGATCGTCCGCCGGTAGGAAGTTGGCGCACGCGGTAAAGTTGGTACCACTATGACTACTCCCACCTTCTCCAGCTCTGCCACCACGGACCCGAACCGTGAAGCCCCCCGCGAAGTCACCGCGGACACCCCGGTCCGGGTCCGGTTCTGCCCCTCGCCCACCGGAACCCCGCACGTCGGCCTGATCCGCACCGCCCTGTTCAACTGGGCCCACGCGAAGCACACCAAGGGCACGTTCGTCTTCCGGATCGAGGACACGGACGCGGCGCGCGACTCGGAGGAGAGCTACCAGCAGCTGCTGGAGGCGCTGAAGTGGCTCGGCATCAGCTGGGAAGAGGGCGTCGAGGTGGGCGGCCCGCACGAACCCTACCGCCAGTCGCAGCGCCTGGACCTCTACAAGGACGTGGTGGCCAAGCTCGTCGCAGGCGGCTACGCCTACGAGTGCTACTCCTCCCCGGAGGAAGTCGAGGCACGCCACCGCGCCGCCGGCCGCGACCCGAAGCTTGGCTACGACAACTTCGACCGGAACCTCTCCGAGGAACAGCTCGCCGCGTTCCAGGCCGAGGGCCGGCAGCCGGTGTTGCGGATGCGGATGCCCGACGAGGATGTCACCTTCACCGACATGGTCCGCGGCGAGATCACCTTCAAGGCCGGCAGCATCCCGGACTACGTGATCGTCCGCGCCGACGGTTCGCCGCTCTACACCCTGGTCAACCCGGTGGACGACGCGCTGATGGGCATCACCCACGTCCTCCGCGGCGAGGACCTGCTCTCCTCCACGCCCCGCCAGGTGGTGCTGTTCCGGGCGCTGATGGAGATCGGCGTCGCCAGCTACCTGCCCGAGTTCGGCCACCTGCCCTACGTCATGGGCGAGGGCAACAAGAAGCTCTCCAAGCGCGATCCGCAGTCCAACCTCTTTCTGCTGCGCGACCGCGGCTTCATCCCCGAGGGCCTGCTTAACTACCTCTCGCTGCTGGGCTGGAGCCTCTCCGCGGACGAGGACATCTTCACCGTGGAGCAGTTGATCGAGAACTTCGACGTCCACGACGTGCTGGCCAACCCGGCCCGCTTCGACCTCAAGAAGGCCGAGGCCATCAACGGCACGCACATCCGCATGCTCGACGCCGAGGACTTCCGCGGCCGGCTGGTCCCGTACCTGCAGGCCGCCGGCCTGGTGGGGGAGACGCTCACCGCGCGCGAAGAGGAGATCCTCGCCGAGGCTGCGCCGCTGATCCAGGAGCGCATCTCGCTCCTCGGCGAAGCGCCCGAGATGCTCGCCTTCCTCTTCAAGGCCGACGACGCGGTGGACGTGGCCGACGACGCCCGCAAGGGACTCCCGGAGAACCTCACCGAAGTCCTCGACGCCGCACTGGCCTCGCTGGAACCGCTGCAGGAGTGGACCGCGGAGAGCATCCAGGCCGCCCTGAAGGAATCGCTGGTCGAGGGCCTCGGCGTCAAGCCCCGGCTGGCGTTCGGCCCGGTCCGCACGGCCATCTCCGGCCGCCGGATCTCCCCGCCGCTGTTCGAGTCCATGGTCATCCTGGGCCGGGACTCGTCCCTGGCCCGCCTGCGCGCCTTCCGCGGCTGATGATGGATGCCGCCACGCGGGGCGGGGACCGGGCGGCCGACGTGCTGGCGCCCGGTCTCACCGCCGTCACCGGCGTGCTCTTCGATATCGACGACACGCTGGTGGACCTGGAGTTCGCCATGACGGCGGCCCTGCGCGGCGTCAGCGAGCATCTGCTCCCGGGCCTGGATGAGGCCTCCTGGGAGAAGTTCGGCCGCATCTTCACGAAGGAAACCACGCACTACTACGACCGCTACCTGGCCGGCGAGCTGACGTTCAACGAGCAGCGCCTGCTCCGCGGCCGCGCCGCACTGGGGCACTTCGGCGTCGAGCTTGCCGAGGGGGAGCAGGCCCATCACTGGGTCAGCTCCTACGCGAGCCTGCAGCACAGCTACATCCGCGCCTTCGACGACGTGGTTCCGCTGCTGGACGCCCTGGACGCCGCCGGCATCCCGTACGGTGCGGTCAGCAACAACGTCCACGACTACCAGCGGGTGAAGCTCGACGCCGCCGGGCTGGAGCGGATCGGCGTGCTGGTCGGCACGGACACCGTGGGCGTCCCGAAGCCGGACCCCGCCATCTACCTCGAGGGCGTGCGCCTGCTCGGCACCGGCCCGGGGGAGACGCTCTACGTCGGCGACAACCGGCTGCTCGACGCGGACGGCGCGACGGCGGCCGGGCTGGTGGGCGTGTGGCTGAACCGCGGCGGAGACCCCGCGCCGGAGTTCACCGGACGCGAGGTCTCCTCGCTGCTGGACCTGCTCGCCTGAGTTGATGTCCCTGGACGGCCTGGCGGGCTGGCCTGGGCGGTCCTTTAGGCCGGAGCTTGGGCGAGCCGCCGGTTCCGCAGCGCCAGGTAGGCGCCGACGGCGCCGAGCGCCAGCAGGGTCACCAGCCCCAGGGCCACGGCGACGTCGTTCTTGATCATGCTCGACGGCGACACCGCGGAGGCGCTGGAGAAGAGCGTGCCGGTTCCGGCGGCGATCTGCGCGTTGCCGTCGGCCAGCTTGTCGGCGCCGGTGGCGAGCTGCGTGGACCCCGCGGCGAGCTTGCTGTTGCCGGTGTGGAGGTCGGAGGCGCCGGTGGCCAGTGCGGTGGATCCGTTCAGCAGGCCCGGGTTTGCCGGGTCCGCGGGATCGCCCTTGATGCCCGTGTTCAGTGCCAGGGTTCCGTCCGCGAGCCGTGAGCTGCCGTCGGTCATCTTGGCCGTGGCCTTCAGCAGGCCCGGGTGCTCCGGATCGCCGGGTACGCCGTCCATGCCCACCCGGATTTTCGAGGTGCCGTCCGCCAGCAGTCGGGTGCCCAGGACGACGCCGGGGTTGTTGGGGTCCTGGCTGTTGAGCTTGGCCGCCAGGGTGGCGAAGCCGGCGGTGAGCTTCCCGGTTCCGGCGTGGAGCTGCCCGGCGCCGGTGTTCAACTGGGCGGCGCCGCTGCGGAGCTGGCCGGCCCCGGTTTGCAGTTGCGAGGCGCCCGCGTCCAGGCGGTGGGCGCCGTCCAAGATCTTGGTGATCTTGTCCCTGACCACGGACAGCGGAACCAGGCCCTGGACAGGATCACTGGCGGCGGCATTCAGCTGCTCCAGCGCCTGGGCCAGGGCAGCCGTTCCGGTTCCGGCCTCGGGGTTGTTGTTGGCGCCCCGGTAGCCCTTGAGCTGGTCGGTGCCGGCGGCGAGCTGGTCCGTGCCGGCGGCCAGTTGGCCCGTGCCCGCGGCCAGCTGGCCGGCTCCGGCGTTGAGCTGGGTAGCGCCGTCGGCCAGGTTGTTCTCCGCGTTGCCGGCGGCCGTGGGGGTCAGCGCGGCGGAGAGCTGGACAGCACCCGCCGCCAGCTTCTGGGCGCCGTCGTCCACCTGGTAGACGCCGGGGGCGAGCTTATTGTCCACATCCGTCTGGATCTTGACCGCCCCCTCGGAGAGCTGGGTCGCGCCCTGCTGCAGCTGATCCGCGCCGGGGGCGAGCTTGCCGGCGATGCCCTGGTGGATCTTCTCCGCGCCGTCCGAGAGCTTGCCCGAGCCGGTGTCGGCCTGGCCCGCGCCGTCGGCGAGCTTCCCCGCACCGTCCTTGAGCTGCTGTGCCCCGGCGGCGGCCTGGCCCGCGCCGTCGTTGAGACGGGCGGACCCGTCGGTGATCTTGCCCGTGACCAGGGTGTAGAAGCCCAGCAGGGCGATCAGCAGCAGCGCCAGGACGGCGATGGCGATTTGTTGGGCCCGGTTACGGGGCGGAGCGATGGCGACACGACTCTGTGGCACAACTTGTTCCTCTCGACGATCCAGCCGGCAACGGCTGCGCTGCCGGCCCCGCCAGTGTGATGCAGCTAACAGCCGTCTCCGGCCGTGGGGATGCTGCTTTTCGATTGGGGGAGGGTTGGGTTACTCGTTGGTAACTTACCGAGAGTAAACTTATCGACGGCGGGTTGGCAAGGGTTTTTCGCAGATTGGCCGGAGCTGCCTGCCGCGCGGGCCACCCTTCGGGGCTTTCCAGCGGGGTCTTCGGGCCGATTTGTGCCGGACAAAAGTCTCGGGTAAAGTAATTACTCGTGCTGAGGCGCCGGGAGCGCGGGTTTAGGCCTGCGGAACTGGTCCGAAAGTCACAATGGGATATGGTGTAATTGGCAACACTACGGTTTCTGGTACCGTCATTCTAGGTTCGAGTCCTGGTATCCCAGCTCTGAAAATCCGCGGTATTCCGCGGAAAATCGGAGCATCTGAATCGGTTCAGCCGATTTGGATAACGGCTGAAGGTGTGAAACAATCTTCGAGCTGGAAAAGTGCAAGGCCCCATCGTATAGCGGCCTAGTACGCCGCCCTCTCACGGCGGTAACGCGGGTTCGAATCCCGCTGGGGTCACAAATTTCCCTCGGAGACTACGGTCTCCGGGGGATTTTTTTATGCCCTGAATGCCGCTGCCCGGCCGCCCCGCGGACCGTCGACCTGCCATGATGAAGCTGTGAGCGACCACGAGAGCACCATTCCCGCCCGCGCAGGGCAGGCCGCCGCACGCCAGGCGAACGCGGTAGAGCTGCTGGAGTCCGCCCGCCGCGACCTGGCCACCGTGGTCCTGCCGCTGGACCTCCCCGGGGTGGGAGACGCCCGCCGCGACGTCCTCAACGCCGCCGCCCAACTGGATGACTACATCCTGCCCCGCTACCGCAGCCTCGACGCGCCCCTGCTCGCCGTCGTCGGCGGATCCACCGGCGCCGGCAAGTCCACGTTGGTCAACGCCCTGGTAGGCCACCGCGTCACCCGCGCCGGGGCGATCCGCCCCACCACCCGCCAGCCCATCCTCCTGCACCACCCGGACGACGCCGGCTGGTTCGAGGACCAACGCGTGCTGCCCACGCTCGGCAGGATCCGCGGCGCCGTCCTCGCCGGGCCGCCCCCTGCGCAGCCTGCCTCAATCCCCGCCGTCGGCGAGGAGACTGACCCGGTGACCTCGCTGGTCCTCGCCGGCGACCCGGCGGTTCCGGCCGGCGTGGCCCTCCTGGATGCCCCCGACGTCGACTCCGTCTCCGATGAGAACCGCCAGCTCGCCGGACAGCTGCTCGCCGCGGCGGATCTCTGGATCTTCGTGACGACGGCCAACCGCTACGCCGACGCCGTGCCCTGGCGCCTGTTGCTGGACGCCGCCGCCCGAGACATCACCGTGGCCGTGGTGCTGGACCGCGTGCCGCGGGCGGCCGAAGACGAAGTGGCCGGCGACCTGCGGACGATGCTCGAGCGCCAGGGCCTCGGCTCGGCGAGGCTGTTCATCGTCCCGGAGGTGCCCCTGGACCGTGAGGGCATGCTGCCGCCGGCCACGGTGGCGCCCCTGCTGGCCTGGCTGCGCGGGATCGCGGCGGACGCCGCCGGCAGATCCGCAATCGCCCGGCGAACCCTCAACGGCGCCATTAAGGGCCTCGCCGCCAGGTTCACCGCCGCTGCAGACGTCGTCGCGGCGCAGCAGGAAGCGGCCCGGCAGCTGGAGCTGGACGCCACGAACGCCTACCGGGACGCCGCCGGCCGCATCCAGGCCGCCACCCGCGACGGTGCCCTGCTGCGGGGAGAGGTCCTCGCCCGGTGGCAGGACTTCGTCGGCACCGGGGAGTTCTTCCGCGTCATGGAACAGAACATTGGCCGGATGCGGGACCGCGTCGGGGCGTTCTTCCGGGGCGAACCGGCCCCGGCGGTCCGCGTCGAAACAGCCATCGAGACCGGCCTGCAGGCGGTGATCCTCGACGAGGCGGCCAACGCCGCCGAGGAGACGGACCGGCGTTGGCGCTCCGACCCGGCCGGCCGCCGCCTGCTGGGCACCGACGACCTGTCCGGCACCTCGCCGGGCTTCGCGGACGCCGTCGCGGCCGAGATCCGAGCCTGGCAGGGAAGCCTGATGGAGCTGATCCGGACCGAGGGACAAGGCAAACGCACCCAGGCACGCTGGCTGTCCTTCGGAATCAACGGCCTCGGTGCGGCGCTGATGATCGTCGTCTTCTCCATGACCGCCGGGCTCACCGGCCTCGAGATCGGCGTCGCCGGCGGGACGGCCGTGATCGGCCAGCGCGTCCTGGAAGCGGTCTTCGGTGAGGATGCAGTGCGCCGGCTGGCCAGGACCGCCCGCACCGACCTGCAGGAACGCTGCCGGCGCCTCCTCGACGACGAGCGGCAGCGATTCCTGGACCGCCTCGAGGTCGCGGCGGCGGACGCCGTTCCGGCCAAAGATCTGCAGGCGCGGGCCGCCGCCCTGTCAGCGCTGGCGGCCTCATGAACCGCCACGCCTCGGCCCGGGAGGCCTCCCGCCTGGACCGCCGGCTGGAAGCATTGGATGACGCGCGGCAACTGGCGGCCGGGGTGCTGCCTGACGAGACCTTGGACGGGGTCCTGCAGGTCTTGGAGCGTGCCAGCTCGCGGCGTTCCCTCTCCGCCGAACACACCGTGGTGGGCTTCTTCGGGGCCACCGGCAGCGGAAAGTCGTCGCTGTTCAATGCGGTGGCCGGCGCGGCCATCGCGACGGCGGCGGCCCGCCGCCCCACGACGTCGGAGCCGCTCGCCGGGATCTGGGGCGCCGAAGGCAGCGGAGAGCTCCTGGACTGGCTGGACGTGCGCCACCGGCATGTCGCCGCGGCCGTGCCCGGCTTCGCGGACGACTCCACCGGACTGATCCTGTTGGACCTGCCGGATATTGACTCCACCCGCGCCGAAAACCGGGCCATCGCAGAGCGCCTGACCGGCCTGGTGGACGTCCTGGTCTGGGTGCTGGACCCGCAGAAATACGCCGACGCGGCGGTGCATGACGACTTCCTCGCCCCGCTCGCCTCCCATGCCGCCGTGACCCTGGTGGTCCTCAACCAGGTAGACCGGCTGCCGGAACACGACGTGAGGCCGGTCCTGGAATCCCTCCAATCCCTGCTCCACCGTGACGGACTGGGTTCCGTGCAGGTCCTCGGAGCTTCGGCCCTCGTGGGGACCGGGGTGGATAAGGTCCGCGCCGCGATCCGCCAGGTGGCCATGCAGCGGCGCGCGCTGTCCCAGCGGCTGGCGGCCGACGTCGACCACGCGGCCCACCGGTTGGCCGAAGAATCCGGGACGGGTGAGGCCGCCGGCGTCCGGCCCGGCAGCCGGGAACGCCTGTCCCGGGAACTGGCCACGGCCGCCAACGTGCCGCTGGTGGTGGACGCGGTGGCCGCCTCTTACCGGCTGGAGGCGACGCGCCGGACCGGCTGGCCGGTGACCCGTTGGCTCGCCCGGCTCCGGCCGGACCCCCTGCGCAGGCTGAACCTGCGCCGGACCGGGGAACCGCCGCAGCTGAACCGGACCTCGCTGCCCCCCGCCGGTGCGCCGGAGCGGGCGCGGACCGACGCTGCGGTCCGGGACTTCGCCGATGCCGCCTCCGACGGCGCGCCGGGACCGTGGCGGGCGGCCATCCGCGCCGCAGCCCGGGAGGGCCGGGAGCAGCTCCCGGACGCGCTTGACCAGGCGATCGCCGGGACCGAACTGTCCGCGGGGCGGGGCTCCTGGTGGTGGCGGGTCTTCAACGTCCTGCAGTGGCTGGGTTTGGCGGCCGCGGTGGCCGGGCTGGGGTGGCTGGGGGTACTGGCGGCGCTGGGCTACTTCCAGCTGCCGGTTCCGGAGGTTCCCCGCGTCGAAGGCTGGCCGGTGCCCACGGTGCTGGTGGCCGGGGGAGTGCTGCTGGGTGTGGTGTTGGCGCTGGCGGCGCGGACCCTGGCAGGAATCGCCGCCAGGGCGCGGGCCCGGGCCGCGCGGCGCCGGCTGGAAGCCGCGGTCGACGCCGTCGCCCGTGACCTCGTGGTGGCGCCCGTCGAGCTCGAAGCCAGCCGGCTCGCCGCGTTCAACGGCGCCCTGAAGGTGGCGGCGGGCTAGACGCGCCCTCCCTGCAGGTCCGCGGCGGCGTCGCGGACCTTGATCAGGGTGCGCAGGTTGCGCGTGGTGGTGGAGGACTTGTACTTCGGCTTCGAGGAGAGCTTGCTGAACGGGCTGTCCAGGGTGCCGCCGGCCGGGGCAAGCCACGCCACCGCCTCGGGGCCCAGTAGGGTCAGCTCCACGCCGTCCAGTGCGGTTCCGGCGTCGTACAGTTCGGCGAGGGCTCCGGCGTCTGAGGACAGCGTGACGTAGCTGTGCGTGCCGGCGTCGTCCGGCGGATACGGGCACGCGGCCACCAGCTCCGCCAGGCGTTCGGCGGGCAGTACCACCACCCAGGCGTCGTAGCCGAAAGCCTCGCGCAGGCACTCCTCGAACTCGGCCTTCACCCCGGCCGCGGGCAGGTCGCTGGTCAGGACCACGTTCCCGCTGGCCAGCAGTGTCTTCACGGAGCCGAAGGGCCGCTGCTTCAGGGCATCCTTCAGTTCGGCCATTTTGATGGTGATGCCGCCGACGTTGACCCCGCGAAGGAAGACCGCATAGCTGTTCATCCGCACAGCCTAGCGCCGGCCGCCGACGCCGGGGAGGATCAGTCGTTCGTTTTGCGCAGCGCCTCGGTCAGCGTGCGGGCGGCGTTGCAGACCACCTCGGCGTGCAGGCGGCCCGGCTGGCGGGTGAGGCGCTCGATGGGACCGGAGATCGAGACCGCGGCGATGACGCGTCCGGACGGGCCGCGGACGGGGGCCGAGACGGAGGCGACCCCGGGCTCACGTTCGCCGAGGCTCTGGGCCCAGCCCCGGCGTCGTACTCCGGCCAGGACGGTGGGCGTAAAGCGCGCGGCCTGCAGGCCTTCGAGCAGGCGGTCGTGGTCCTCCCAGGCCAGGAGCACCTGGGCGGCCGAGCCTGCCTTCATGGACAGCTGGGTCCCGACCGGGATGGTGTCGCGCAGGCCGATGGGGCGTTCGGCGGAGGCGACGCAGACGCGCCAGTCGCCCTGGCGTCGGAAGATCTGGGCGCTCTCGCCCGTGGCGTCGCGCAACTGCATCAGGACCGGGCCGGCGGAGGCAATCAGCCGGTCCTCGCCGGCGGCGGAGGCCAGCTCCACCAAGCGGCTGCCGAGGACGAAGCGGCCCTGGATGTCGCGGCTGACAAGCCGGTGGTGGACCAGGGCAAGCGCCAGCCGGTGCACCGTGGGGCGGGCCAGGCCGGTGGCCGCGACAAGCTGGGCCAGGGTGGTGGGGCCGGCCTCGAGGGCGTCGAGTACGTGTGCCGCTTTATCGATGACGCCAACGCCACTAGAGTTGTCCATGTAATGATATTGCCGTCTCAATATCTGAGATGCAAATCATTGCGCTGGCTTATTCGGTCAGCGTGCTGATTCAGTGGATAGCATCAACGCCGCCGGGCTGATTCCGGCGGCCCTGGCAGCAGCGAACGCAGTGGAGGGAGCAGGCCGTGGGAAAGACATTGGCCGAGAAAGTCTGGGACGCGCACGTGGTGCGCAAGGGGGACGGCGAAGGCGCCAACGCCCAGCCGGACCTCCTCTTCATCGACCTTCACCTCGTGCACGAGGTGACCTCCCCGCAGGCGTTCGAGGGGCTGCGCCTGGCCGGCCGCCAGCTCCGCCGGCCGGACCTGACGATCGCCACCGAGGATCACAACACCCCAACGCTCGCGATCGACAAGCCTATCGCCGACCTGACCAGCCGCACGCAGATCGAGACCCTGCGGAACAACTGCAAGGAATTCGGGGTGCGCCTGCACTCCCTGGGCGACGCCGAACAGGGCATCGTCCACGTCGTGGGCCCGCAGCTTGGACTGACCCAGCCGGGCATGACGGTGGTCTGCGGCGATTCGCACACCTCCACCCACGGCGCCTTCGGTGCGCTCGCGATGGGCATCGGCACCTCCGAGGTGGAGCACGTCATGGCCACCCAGACGCTCTCGCTCAAGCCGTTCAAGACCATGGCCATCAACGTCGAGGGCACGTTGCGCCCTGGCGTGACGGCCAAGGACATCATCCTGGCGGTCATCGCGAAGATCGGCACCGGCGGCGGCCAGGGCTACGTGCTGGAGTACCGCGGCTCGGCGATCCGGGCGCTGTCCATGGAAGCCCGGATGACGATCTGCAACATGTCGATCGAGGCCGGGGCCCGCGCCGGCATGGTGGCCCCGGACCAGACGACGTACGACTACATGCAGGGCCGTCCGCACGCCCCCGAGGGCGCGGACTGGGACGCCGCGATTGAGTACTGGAACACGCTGCGGACGGACGACGACGCCGTCTTCGACGCCCAGGTGGACCTCGACGCCGACACGCTGGAGCCCTTCGTGACGTGGGGGACCAACCCCGGCCAGGGCGTCTCGCTGTCCGACAAGGTGCCCTCGCCCGCGGATTTCGGCGACGAGAACGCCAAGGCCGCCGCGGAACGCGCCCTGCAGTACATGGGACTCGAGGCCGGCACATTGATGAAGGACATCCGGGTGGACACCGTCTTCCTGGGCTCCTGCACCAACTCCCGGATGGAGGACCTGCGCGCCGCGGCGGACATCATCCGCGGGCGCACCAAGGACCCGAACATCCGCATGCTGGTGGTCCCCGGTTCCGCCCGCGTCCGGCTGGAGGCCGAGGCCGAGGGGCTGGACAAGGTCTTCAAGGATTTCGGCGCCGAGTGGCGGTTCGCCGGCTGCTCGATGTGCCTTGGCATGAACCCCGACCAACTGGAAGTGGGGGAGCGCTGCGCGTCCACCTCGAACCGCAACTTCGAGGGACGACAGGGCAAGGGCGGCCGCACCCACCTGGTCTCGCCCGTTGTGGCAGCGGCGACGGCGGTGCGCGGCACCCTGAGCTCGCCGTCGGATCTTGACCCCGAGCCCGTGTCCGCCGGACACCGCTCCAGCGCAGCCTAAGGAGAGACGATGGAAAAGTTCACCACCCACACCGGCATCGGCGTCCCGCTGCGGCAGAGCAACGTCGACACGGACCAGATCATCCCCGCCGTCTACCTCAAGCGGATCACGCGGACGGGCTTCGAGGACGCCCTGTTCTCCGCCTGGCGCAAGGACCCGTCCTTCATCCTTAACCAGGAACCGTTCTCCGCGGGATCGGTGCTGGTGGCCGGGCCGGACTTCGGGACAGGGTCTTCGCGTGAGCACGCCGTGTGGGCGCTCAAGGACTACGGCTTCAAGGCAGTGCTGTCCTCCCGGTTCGCCGACATCTTCCGCGGCAACTCGGGCAAGCAGGGGCTGCTGGCCGCCGAGCTGTCGCAGGACGACATCGAATTGATCTGGAAGGTGCTGGAGAATGCTCCGGGCACCGAGGTCCGAGTGGACCTGGTGTCCAAGACGGTCGAGTGCGGCAATGTCGTTGCTCCGTTCGAGATCGACGACTACACCCGCTGGCGCCTCTTGGAAGGTCTGGACGACATCGGGCTGACCCTTCAGCACGAGGAAGACATCACCGCCTACGAGGCCACGCGGCCGGCATTCAAGCCCACGACGCTGCCCGCCAAGCTGGGCTGATTCTGTCGCAGGCAGAATGCTGCCGCTTCCACCGCCGCCGGGCTCTTGCCCGGCGGCGGTGTGGTTTAAGGCGGCGGTGTGGTTCAAAGGGCTCGCTGGTGACCTGCTAGGACGGCAACCGGACGCGGCGCCCGGGACGGCGTCTGTTGCGCCGGTGGATTTGAGTTCGGGGTCTTGAGCGAAGGAGGTCGCCTAAGAGAGCCTCCGCACACGACCTCCTGGGCCCGCCGCTGCGGGTTCCCGGCATCGGCGGTGCGACAGAGAGATAGACGTGGCCGCTGGGCGTCGTCAGTTCGAGAGCGTGACGACCGTCGGCCGGTCTGGCGCCGGGTTCTGCCCTGTTGCCGGGCTCTGCTCTACCGACTGGCCGTGAGGTCCAGCCGGGGGTTTCTTTGGTGTGGTTGCAGGCTTCGCAAAGTCCGGCGCCGTTGGCTGCGGTTGTTTCTCCGCCCCGGCGCCAGGGAACGATGTGGTCCAGGTGCCGGATGGGTGCGTCGCAATACGGCGTGCGGCAGGTGTCGTCGCGGGTTTCGATGAACCGGCGCAGACCTGCGGGGAAGAGCCGGGCACGGGAGTCCATGCCGGTCAGTTCGCCGGTGCCGGGTGCGGTGTAGAGCCGGCGGATCCAGACGGACATGTCCACGTCCCCACTTGCCACGCCAGACGATTTCACGGACAGCTTTTCCGGTCGAGACTTTCCGCCTACTCCGGTGGTCTTCCCTCCCGACGCCACGAGCTTCCTGGCCCACCCGGCCGGGACGGTCCCGTAGCCGGCGAGCCTTGCCGGTTCGCTGTCGCCGGCGAGGAGGGTCCGGTCGGTCATGACGAGCTGGACCTCGATGCCGGTGATCCCGCCCGGCGTGCCGGTGACGCGTTCGATCAAAGCATCCGCCATCAACTGGCCTCGGGATCTGGTGTCTCCGGTGGCGCGGGCGGTGTCGGCGTGCCGGGTCAGGGCGGCGTAGGCGGCGACTCCTGCGGCGACGGGGAGCAGTGCGGTGAGGTAGCACATGGTGTCCGGCGCCGGTCGGAGACTGACGGTGCGTTCGGTTTCGGCGTGGGCTGCCCGTTGGGTGACGGATCTCGGGTCGTGCCGGTAGGCGGCGGCCTTGGCGGCGGAGATGATGGCCCGGTCGCCGGCGCCGTCGAAGGTGCCGGTGTCGGCGGCGAGTTCCTCATCCACCGCGGCACGGTCAGCAGAGTCGAGGAAGGCGGTCTCACGGACCAGCAGGGTGGCCCGCCATTCGTTCAGGCGCCCGGTGTCGAGGGCGGCTAAGGTGCGCGGCATCTCGGTCACCAGCGCCCGGGCCAGACCCAGCAGGCGGGAGCCTTTGACAGGGGATTCCCGCCGCGCCAACGCGATCTCCGCCCCCACCCCGGCGCCGAGCTGGTCCGCCGGCAAGCCAAGCGCGGCTTGTTCGCGCCGCCGGACCAGGTCCAGCGCCACCGCCAACCGTGCCTGCCGGGCTGCGATCGCCGACTTCCGGTCCTCCAAGGCGCGGAGCTCATCGATGATCGCCGCCGCGCCTCCAACCGGGATCGCCGCTGCGACTGAATCCTCGAAAAGCTTCCGACTGCCTTCCATGAACTAACTCAATCGGAGGGGTCTGACATTTAAGGATTGGGGCCGTGGGCGCGTAAAGAATGGGGTGCTGTGGTGCCGCAGGCCGGCTCCCCGGGAGCCGTCGGGTCCCCGAGAACGGGTTCGTCACCTATCCCGACGCCTCCACCCTCGCCCGGACAGCAAGGGCCGCGCACAGAATGACCGCCAGGCCGCCCGCGACGGTCAGCCAGCCCACCGGTTCGCCCAGGAGCAGCGCGGCCCAGCCGATGCTCAGCACCGGTTGCACCAGCTGGATCTGGCTGACCTTGGCCATCGGGCCCAGCGCCAGTCCGCGATACCAGGCGAAGAAGCCGAGGAACATGCTGACCACGGCCAGATACCCGAACGCCGCCCACTGGCCGGGATCGGCGTCGATCGGCTGCGCGACAACAGACAGAACAGTGAGCCCCGCCATGACCGGGAAGGCAGCAACCAGCGCCCAGGACACCGTCTGCCACGAGCCCATTTCACGGGCCAGCAGGCCGCCCTCCGCATAGCCGACGGCGGCCGATGCCACGGCGCCCAGCAGCAGCAGATCTGCCCACTGCGGCCCCTCGATCCCGCCGGACTGCAGCAGGCCGAACGCGGCGGCCGCCAGGGCCCCGGCCGCGGTGGCCGCCCAGAATCGGGTCCCCTGCCGGGCACGGGTGCGGATCACGACGACGGCGGCCGTCGCGGCCGGCAGCAGTGCGATCATCACCGCGCCGTGGCTGGCGGCTGCGGTGTGGAGGGCAAAGGACGTCAGGAGCGGGAAGCCGAGAACGATTCCCCCGGCAACGACGGCAAGGCGGAGCCACTGCCGCCGCGAGGGGAGCCGCTGGCCTGTGGCCGCCAGGACCAGCATGGCGAGGACCGCGGCCACCACCGCGCGGCCGGCCCCGATGAACAGCGGGGACATCCCGCCCACCGCCAGCCGGGTCATCGGTACGGTCAGCGAAAATGCCACCACGCCCAGGAGCCCCCATCCGTATCCCGTGGACGGCCCGGCCGATAGCGGAGCGGGAATAATGGCAGTAGCGCTACTATTGACTTTCATGTCTGACAATAGCAGTTCACGGATCGCCGATGGCCTCCGGGCCTGGGTGTCGGCCGCCGCGCCTGGGGCCCGGCTGCCGTCCACGCGGGCGCTCGTGGCCGAATACCAGGCCAGTCCCGTCACGGTGCAGTCTGCGCTCCGGTCCCTGGCCGCACAGGGGCTGATCGAGAGCCGGCCCGGCGTGGGTACCTTCGTCCGTCCCCGCGCCCAGGTCCGACCCTCCGACTACGGATGGCAGTCAGCGGCCCTGGGTCCCGCGCCAGGCGCGCTTCGGCCCAATCCCGCCGCCATGCGCGACGTGCCAAACGATGTCACCGCCTTCAACGCCGGCTATCCGGACCGGGAGTTGCTGCCCGGCCGGATGGTGCGTGCTGCCCTGACCCGCGCCGCCCGGAGCGATGCGGCCGTCGCCCGCCCGCCTATGGCCGGGTTGCCGGAACTCCAGGCATGGTTCGCGCAGGAACTCGGCGCATCATCGCTGCCGGACGTGACGCCGCCCGTCGCGGCCGACGTCGTGATCCTCCCGGGATCCCAGAGCGGACTCAGCTCCCTCTTCCGCGCCTTGGTGGGCGCCGGCCAGCCGCTGCTCATGGAGTCGCCCACCTACTGGGGCGCCATCCTGGCCGCCGCCAGCGCCGGCGTCCGGGTCATCCCGGTGCCGAGCGGGCCGGACGGGCCCGATGTCGAGGAGCTCGCCCGCGCCTTCGAGGAAACCGGCGCCCGCGCCTTTTACGCCCAACCGACGTTCGCCAACCCCACCGGCGCGCACTGGACGCGGAACCTCGGCGACCAGGTGCTGGATGTGGTGCGACGCTACGGGGCCTTCCTGATCGAGGACGACTGGGCCCACGACTTCGGCATCACCGCGGACCCTGCGCCGCTCGCCGCCCGCGACGGATCCGGCCACGTGGTCTACCTCCGGTCCCTGACCAAGAGCCTCTCCCCGGCAGTCCGGGTGGCGGCCGTCGTCGCCCGCGGACCCGCCCGGGAACGGATCGTCGCCGACCGTTTGGCGGAGTCCATGTACGTCAGCGGCCTGCTCCAGGCCGCTGCCGTCGACGTCGTCACCCAGCCCGGATGGCAGGCGCACCTGCGCGGCCTCAAGAGCCTGTTGAAATCCCGCCGCGACCTGCTGCTCGACAGCCTCCGCGAGCACGCACCGGCTGCGCATGTGGCACACGTCCCGGCCGGGGGACTGAACCTCTGGGCCCGGCTCCCGGACGGCACCGCAATGGACCGCCTGGTCCGGGACTGCGAGGCCGGCGGCGTGGTGATCGCCGACGGTGCCGGCTGGTTCCCGGCCGAGGCCTCGGGCCCGTTCCTGCGGCTCAACTATGCCGGCCCGAACCCGGCGGCGTTCCCCCGGGCCGCCCGGGTGCTGGGGGAGGCCTTGGGGCGCAACGGCCGATAGTCAGCCAACTGCCCATCGGGCCGGGACGCGGCGCCGCCGAACCGTGCCGTATTTCAGATCGGTAACGCGACCTCCTACACTTAGCGGGAGCCTTTGTAAGTATTTGGGGGCGAGTAGTCGTGAGGAAACTGGTAAATGAGTAGTGTTCTGACAATCCGCGGAGGCGTCCCGCTGACCGGCCGCGTCACCGTCCGTGGGGCCAAGAATCTTGTCCCCAAGGCGATGGTGGCCGCCCTGCTCGGCAACGAGCCGTCCGTGCTGCGCAACGTCCCTGAGATCAAGGACGTTGAGGTTGTCACCAGCCTGCTCCAGTTGCACGGCGTCACCGTGGACAAGGACCCGGTCACCGGGGACCTGACCCTGGATCCGACCAACGCCAAGACGGCCTCGCACACCGCCATCGACGCCCACGCCGGTGACTCGCGCATCCCGATCCTGCTGTGCGGGCCGCTGATCCACGCGATCGGCGAGGCCTTCATCCCGGACTTGGGCGGCTGCAAGATCGGCGACCGCCCGATCGACTACCACCTGAACGTGCTCCGCCAGTTCGGCGCCGTCGTCGAGAAGCGCCCGGGCGGCATCCACATCTCCGCCCCTAACGGCCTCAAGGGTGCCAAGATCGCCCTGCCCTACCCGTCCGTCGGCGCCACCGAGCAGGTCCTGCTCAGCGCCACCCGGGCCGAGGGCATCACCGAACTCTCCGGCGCGGCCACCGAGCCGGAAATCGTGGACCTGATCGCCGTGCTGCAGAAGATGGGCGCCATCATCAGCGTCCAGACGGACCGCACGATCCGGATCGAGGGTGTCCAAGACCTCGGTGGTTATAACCACCGCGCCCTCTCCGACCGCAACGAATCCGCCTCCTGGGCCTCCGCCGCCCTCGTCACCCGCGGCGACATCTTCGTCGAGGGGGCCACCCAGCGGGACATGATGACCTTCCTCAACACCTACCGCAAGGTGGGCGGCGGCATGGACATTGGCGACGACGGCATCCGTTTCTACCACCCGGGCGGCAAGCTCAGCCCGCTGGTCCTCGAGACCGACGTCCACCCCGGCTTCATGACCGACTGGCAGCAGCCGCTGATCGTCGCGCTCACCCAGGCCGAGGGCGTCTCGATCGTGCACGAAACCGTCTACGAGAACCGCTTCGGCTTCACCGAGGCACTCGTGCGCATGGGCGCCAACATCCAGGTGCACCGCGAATGCCTGGGCAGCGTCCCGTGCCGCTTCGGCCAGCGCAACTTCCTGCACTCCGCCGTCATCTCCGGCCCCACGCAGCTCAAGGGCACCGACATCGACGTTCCCGACCTGCGCGGCGGCTTCAGCCACCTGATCGCGGCACTGGCCGCCACCGGCACCTCCCGCGTCACCGGCATCGACATCATCAACCGCGGCTACGAGCGCTTCACCGAAAAGCTCGCCGGCCTGGGCGCCGATTTCGATATCACCTCGGCCGGGTAGCGGACCCGATGAAAGAAACGGCCACAAGCCAGACCACCTTCGTGATCGTCGCCGGAATCGTCCGGCCCATCATGAACCTGCTGATGCGGAAGAAGTGGGAAGGCCTGGAGAAGCTGCCCGCCGGCGGCTTCATCGCAGCGCCCAATCACTGCACAGAGATCGATCCGCTGGTGATCGGGCACATGCTCTACAACCAGAAGCGCATGCCGCACTTCCTGGCCAAGGGCAGCCTGTTCAAGGTTCCGGTGGTGGGCGCGGTGCTCCGCAACACCAAGCAGATTCCGGTGGAACGCTCGACGGCGGGCGCCAACCAGTCCCTCCAGGTGGCCCGGGAAGTGGTCAACGAGGGCGGCGCCATCATCATCTACCCCGAGGGCACGCTCACCCGTGACCCGGAGCTTTGGCCGATGAAGGGGCACACCGGGGCCGCCCGGATGGCCCTCGAGTCCGGCATCCCCGTGGTCCCCATGGCCCACTGGGGCGCCCACGAGGTGTTTCCCCGCTACGCCAAGCGGTTTCACGTCTTCCCGCGCAAGACCTCCCGTGTCCTGGTCGGCGATCCCGTGGACCTCAGCGCGTTCGAGGGCCGGCCGCTGGACCGCGCCACGCTGACCGAGGCCACCGAGGTCATCATGGACGCCATCACGGAACTGCTGGCCACCCTGCGCGGCGGCCAGCCGCCGCTGGTCCGCTGGGACCCCTCGGCGCACAACCAGAGCACCCACGGCCGGTTCGTCGAACGCGGCGGAACCGGCCCCTCCACCACGGCTACCGACGGCGGCGCCCCTGGAACTGCTAACGACGGCGGCACCGCGTGACGGCGGAGCACGCGCGCAGCTGGGAGGGTTCGGCCCGGCGGGTCGCCGTCCTCGGCGCCGGCTCCTGGGGGACCACCTTCGCCAAGGTCGTCGCTGACGCGGCCACGGCCTCCGGCGTGGACCGCACCATCCGGATCTGGGGCCGCCGGGCCGACGTCGTCAACCAGATCAACGCCGAACACCGCAACGAGCAGTACCTCAAGGGCATCCTGCTGCCGGACAGCATCACCGCCTCCACCGACGTCGCCGAGGTCCTGGACGGCGCCGACTTGGTGATCCTCGCCGTTCCGGCGCAGACCCTGCGGCCGCAGCTTCGCGACTGGAAGAACCTGATCGCGCCCGATGCGCTCGTGGTATCCCTGATGAAGGGACTGGAACTGCACACCGATTCCCGGATGAGTGAGGTCATCCGCGAGGAACTCGACCTGCCGGCCGGCCGCGTCGCCGTCGTCTCCGGACCCAACCTGGCGATGGAAATCGCCCGGGAGGAACCCACCGCGTCCGTCGTCGCCTGCACCGAATCCGCCCCGGCCGGGTGGATGGCCCGCAGCTGCACCGCACCCTACTTCCGGCCCTACACCACCTCAGACGTGGTCGGCGTCGAAATCGGCGGCATCGTCAAGAACATCATCGCCCTGGCCGTCGGCATCTGCGAGGGCAAGCAGATGGGCGACAACACCAAGGCCTCCGTCATTACCCGCGGCCTCGCCGAAACCTCCCGCCTGACCCTGGCCCTGGGCGGTGAGGCCCGCACCATGGCCGGGCTCGCCGGGCTGGGCGACCTGGTGGCCACCTGCTCCTCGGCACTGTCCCGCAACCACACCGCCGGCAGGCTGCTCGGCACCGGACTCACCCTGGACCAGGTCACCGCCGAGATGACCCAGACCGCGGAGGGCATCAAGTCCGCCCAGGCCGTCCACGAGCTTGCCGGAAAACTGGGCGTCGAGATGCCCATCACAGCCGCCGTCGTCGCCGTGCTGGCCGGAAAACTCCACGTAGACCAACTGGGGCAGCTGCTGCTGTCCCGGGACCTGAAACCCGAAGGCGATTACTGACAGTGCCGGAAAACACCCCGACCCCTGAAGCCCTGACCTCAGATGCCCAGACCTCGGACGCCCTGACCGGCTCCGCGCGGCCCCGCGTGGCCGTGCTCTTCGGCGGCCGCTCCAGCGAACACGCCGTCAGCTGCGTCACCGCCGCCGGCGTCCTGGGCGCGATCGACAAGGCCAAGTACGAGGTCATCCCGATCGGCATCGCCAAGACGGGCCAGTGGGTCCTGGCCTCCGGGGACACCCGGGACTGGTCCCTCTCCGCGTCCTCCCTCCCGGAGGTGGCGCCCTCGGAGCAGACCGTGACGCTGGCCGAGATCGGCGGCGAGCACCAGCTGATCGTGGCCGCCCCGAACCAGGTTCCGCAGGAACTCGGCTCCGTGGACGTGGTCTTCCCGTTGCTGCACGGCCCGTTCGGCGAGGACGGCACCATCCAGGGGCTGCTGGAGCTCTCGGACACCCGTTACGTGGGCGCCGGGGTCCTGGCCTCGGCCGTCGGCATGGACAAGCACTACATGAAGGTGGTCTTCGAGTCCGCCGGCCTGCGCGTGGGGCCCTACATCACCGTCACGGACCGGCAGTGGCTGACCGACCCGGAGAGCGTCCGCAAGCGCGTCGACGCCCTCGGCTTCCCGGTCTTCGTCAAGCCCGCCCGCGCGGGCTCGTCGATGGGAATCTCCAAGGTCGACTCACTGGACGGCCTGGACGCCGCGATCGAAACCGCCCGCGGGCACGACCCCAAGCTGGTGATCGAGGCCGGCATCGTGGGCCGCGAGATTGAGTGCGCCGTGCTCGAAGGTCGCGGAACGGACGCCCCGCGCACCTCCATGCCGGGCGAGATCTCGGTGGCCGGCGGCGGCCATGACTTCTACGACTTCAACGCCAAGTACGTCGAGGACGACGCGGCCTCGCTGAGTTGCCCGGCGGACCTGCCGGAAGAGGACATCGCCCGGGTCCGCGAGCTCGCCGCCGTGGCCTTCGACGCCGTCGGCGCCGAGGGCCTGAGCCGGGTGGATTTCTTTTACACCCCCGAGGGCGAACTGATCATCAACGAGATCAACACCATGCCCGGCTTCACGCCCAAGAGCATGTACCCGCAGATGTGGAAGGCCTCCGGGCTGGATTACGCGGAACTGATCGACGAGCTCATCTACCTGGCCCTGCACCGCAAGACCGGCCTGCGCTAGCGGCCCCGTAAAGCCTGCCCGCCGCTACTTGCCGGTGGGCAGGTTCTGCAGGTCCTGCTGGCCGACGCAGTTGCGGGTGGACCTCACCTTGCCGGCGGCGTTCGCCAGCTCCGCGAGGACCGTGGCGGAGCTGATCTTGTTGGGGTCCATCAGGATTTCCGTCGCGGGTTCGCGGCCGAACGTGGTCAAAGTCCACACCGGATCGCCCTCCTTGATGACCCAGTCCACGCCGTTGACGGTCACGCAGCGGTCCGTGGTGGGGCCGGGGACGTTCACGCCGCAGCGCAGCACCAGCAGGGACGGGTCCCCCCACGCGGCGGTGCCCTGGCTGTTGGTCTTGCGGAGCTTTGCGTCGCCGATCGAATCCGGCAACGCCACCATCATGGGCGCGCACGCCGGGTTGGCCGCATCCTTGGCGGGGGCGACGTCGACGGCGGGGGAGCAGGCGCTCAAAGCCAGCCCGGCAGCGGCGACGGTGGCCAGGAAGCGGAGGGGGCGACGGGATCCGGACTGGCGGTGCTGCTGCATCCATCCAGCCTATCCCGGCCGGAGCGGGCGCCCGGACCGTCACTGTCGGACCCGGACGGTAGCGTAGGAACGTGCCTGACATCGTGAACACCACCCCGCTGACCGTGGCCGACCTCTCCGAGTCCCAGCTGCTGCAACGGATCTTTCCTCGCCTGAACGCCGGCGACGGCAACGTCCTGCTGCTGGGCCCCGGGGACGACGCCGCGATCGTCGCCGCCCCGGACGGCCGCACCGTGATCAGCATCGACACCCAGGTGGCGGACCAGGACTTCCGGCTGCAGTGGAACAACGGGTACCGGACCACCGGCTACGACGTCGGCTGGAAGGCCGCCGCGCAGAACCTCAGCGACATCAACGCCATGGGTGCCCGGGCCACCTCCCTGGTGGTCAGCCTGACCATGCCCCCGGAAACCACCGTGGGCTGGGTGGAGGACTTCGCGGACGGCATCAGCGCCGGCATCAGCGGACTCGGCGCCGGCGGCTGCGCGGTCGCCGGCGGTGACCTCGGCCGCGGACGCGAACTCTCCGTCTCCGTCGCCATCCTCGGCAGCCTCGACGGCCGCGCCCCCGTGCTGCGCTCCGGCGCCCGGCCCGGGGACACGCTCGCCCTCGCCGGCACCGTCGGGCACGCCGCCGCCGGCCTCGCCCTGCTCGAATCGGAGGTCCCGGTGGATCGCCTGACCCGGGAACAGCGCGCTCTGCTGGACACCCAGTGCCGGCCGCGGCCCCCGCTCGCCGCCGGGCCCTCCGCCCGCGACGCCGGGGCGACCGCGCTGATGGATATTTCCGACGGCCTGGTCCGCGACGGCGGCAGGCTGGCAGACGCCAGCGGCGCCGTCCTCGACCTGGACCCCGCCGCGCTGAAACAACTGGCCGCCCCGCTGCAGGACGCCGCCGCCCTCCTGGGGACGGACCCGCTGGACTGGGTCCTGGGCGGCGGGGAGGACCACGGGCTGCTGGCGGCCTTTCCCGCCGACGTTCAGCTGCCTCCCGGTTTCACTGCGATAGGCTCGGTAAAGGCCCGGGCAACGAATGACGGCCCGGCCGTGACCATAGCGGGCAAGCCCGCTGACACTGTGGGATGGGATCACTTTGCAGACTAAGATTGCCGCCAACGCGCAAGCGATGAAGCGGTGGTTGGGCAAGGCAGAAACGACGCTCGGAAACCACAGCGACCGCCTGAACGCCATCAACATCTTCCCGGTGGCCGACGGCGATACCGGCACCAACCTCTACCTCACCGTCCGGGCCGCCGCCCGCGTGCTGCAGGACGTCGCCACGGACACCTCCGCCCTTCCGCAGCTGCCCGCCGGCGGCCAGCCGTTCGCCGTACCTGCCCCGGATCCGGCCCAGCACGACGTTGGGGCGCTCCTGGCCCGCGCCGGCCAGGCCGCCATCGAGCAGGCCCGCGGCAACTCCGGGACCCTGTTTGCCGTCTTCCTCTGCGCCGTCGCCGAGCCGCTGGCCGGCCATCCCCGGATGAGCTCCCCGCTGCTGGCTGCCGCCCTGAACCGCGCCCAGCTCCGGGCCTGGTCCGCGCTGAGCGACCCCGTCCCCGGAACCATGCTCTCGGTCATGGAGGCCGCCGCCCGCGCCGTGGCCGCCGTCGACGCCGAACACGGCGGGGACGACAGCAACCACACCCTGGGCCTGGCCCTGGACGCCGCCGTCGAGGCCGCGCTGGGCGCCGTCGTCCACACCGAGGATCAACTCGAGGCACTGCACGCCGCCAAGGTGGTGGACGCCGGCGGCGTCGGCATGCTGCTGATCCTCGACTGCCTCCGCTCGGCCGTGCTGGGGGAGGAGCTCCAGGAGGCCCTGGTGGACGGACTGCACGGTTACGACGTGCAGGATCCGCACATTCACGCCGACATGCCGCGGGACGAGGGCGTGGAGGTAATGTGCACCATCTCGCTCTCCCCGCTGGACGCCGCCACCATGCGGCAGCGGCTGGACGAGATCGGCGAGTCGGTGATCATGAGCCAGGTAGGCAAGGACGCCGACGCCGAGGGCGCCTACCGCTGGCGCGTCCACGTGCACGTTCCCGACGCGGCTCCCGCCGTAGCGCTCATCCGTTCCCTCGGCGAGCCCACCGAGACCAGCATCAGCGACCTCGCCGTCCCGCGGGACCCCGCGGAGGCGGCCGTCCCCGGCGCCGCCGGCAGCACGGACCCCGACGGACATGTCCGCTGAGCTGAACCTCGCCCTGGACCGCCGGATCGGGAAGCGGTCCGCCGCCGTCATCGAGAAGCACCTCGGCATCACCACCGTTGGCGGCCTGCTGAACTACTTCCCGCGCCGCTACGTCACCCGCGGCGAGCTGACCCCCATCAGCGAGGTGCCGCTCGATGAGGAAGTCACGCTCATCGCCCGGGTGCTCTCCAACAGCACCCGGCAGATGCGCGCCCGCCGCGGCTCCATAACCGACGTCGTGATCTCCGACGACGCGGGCTCGGGGAGTGCGAACGGTGCCGCACCGCGGGCAGGGACGGCGCAGGCGGGCACGCTCAAGGTCAGCTTCTTCAACGGCTTCCGCGCCCGGGCGGAACTGCAGCCGGGTGTCCGGGCGCTCTTCTCCGGCAAGATCACCCGCTACGGCGGGAGCCTGGGCCTGACCAACCCCGACTTTCAGCTCCTGGACGAGGACCCGGACGTGCCGGGCATGGACCCGGAGAAGCTCGCCGCCATGCCCATCCCGGTGTACCCGGCCACGGCAAAGCTGACCAGCTGGTCCATCCAGAAGGTCATCGCCACGCTGCTGGAGACCGCGGACCTGGCCGAGCTGCCGGACCCTGTGCCCGCCGAGATCTCCGCCCGGGAAAAGTTCCTGCCGGTCGCCGAGGCCTACCGGCTGATCCACGCCCCGGAGGTCCACGCCGACTGGCGCCGCGCCCGGGACCGCTTCCGCTACCAGGAGGCCCTGGTCCTGCAGTCCGCCCTCGCCCGGCGCCGCTCCCAGCTGGCCGCCGAGGAAGCCACCGCCCGCCGCCCCGTGGCAGAGGGGCTGCTGACCGCTTTCGACCGGCAGTTGCCGTTCACCCTGACCGCCGGCCAGGCCGCCGTCGGGAAGACCCTCGCCGCGGAACTGGCCGGGGACTCACCGATGAACCGGCTGCTGCAGGGCGAGGTGGGCTCCGGCAAGACGATCGTGGCCCTGCGCGCCATGCTGCAGGTGGTCGACGCCGGCGGCCAGGCCGCGTTGCTGGCCCCCACCGAGGTTCTAGCCGCCCAGCACTTCGAGTCGATCCGGCGGACCCTGGGCCCGCTCTCACGCGACGGGCTGCTCGGAGGGTTCGGCCCCGACTCGGTGCAGGTGACGCTGCTGACCGGCTCCATGCCCACCGCCGCCCGCCGGCAGGCGATGCTGGACGCCGCTTCCGGCACCGCCGGCATCGTGATCGGCACCCACGCGCTGCTGAGCGAGAACGTCTCCTTCTACGACCTCGGCCTGATCGTGGTGGACGAACAGCACCGCTTCGGCGTCGAACAACGCGACGTGCTCCGCTCCAAGGCCAGCAAACCCCCGCACCTGCTGGTCATGACTGCCACACCCATCCCGCGCACCGTCGCCATGACCGTCTTCGGCGACCTGGAGACCTCCGTGCTGGACGAGCTGCCGGCGGGCCGCGCCCCGATCTCCACCCACGTGGTGGGACTGGCCGAACACCCGGCCTGGGCTCAGCGGATCTGGTCCCGGTCCCGCGAGGAGATCGACGCCGGGCACCAGGTCTACGTCGTGTGCCCCAAGATCGGCGATGACGACGACGGCGACTTCAGCCCCGGCGAGGCCGAACCCAGCGACGCGGACCTGGCCGGCGGCGGCGCCCGGGAACTCGCGTCCGTCACCGGCGTCGTCGAACTGCTGCAGGATGAACCGGCCCTCGCCGGGGTGCCGGTGGTGCCGCTGCATGGGCGGCAGGACCCGGCGCTGAAGTCGGACACCATGGCCGCGTTCACCGCCAACCGGACCAAGCTGCTGGTCTCCACCACCGTGATCGAGGTGGGCGTGGACGTGCACAACGCCACCCTCATGGTGATCCTGGACGCGGACCGCTTCGGCATCTCCCAGCTGCACCAGCTCCGCGGCCGGGTGGGCCGCGGCGGACTGCCCGGGACCTGCCTGCTGGTGACCACCCTGGAGCCGGGACACCCCAGCAGGCGGCGCCTTGAGGCCGTGGCGTCCACCACCGACGGGTTCGAACTCTCCCAGGAGGACCTCAAGCTCCGCCGCGAGGGCGACATCCTGGGCGCCTCCCAGTCCGGCGGCCGGTCCACCCTGAAGCTGCTGCGCGTCCTCGAGCACGAGGACGTCATCGCCCGGGCCCGGCAGGACGCGCAGGCGATCATCGGCGGGGACCCGGGACTGGCCCGCCACGCGGCGCTGGCCGCCGCCATCGACGATTATTTGAACCCCGAGAAGGAGGCGTTCCTTGAACGCGGTTAGCACTCAGGACCACCGCCCGTGAGCCGGATCATCGCCGGCGCGGCCGGCGGAACCACCCTGGCCGGGGTCCCGGGCTCCCTGACCCGGCCCACCACGGACCGGGTCAAGGAGGCACTGTTCTCCCGGCTGGACGCGTTCGAAGTGATCTCGGACGCCCGCGTACTGGACCTCTACGCCGGCTCGGGCTCCCTCGGGGTCGAGAGCGCCAGCCGCGGGGCCGCCGGCGTGGACCTGGTGGAGTTCGCGGCCAAGGCCTCCGAGGTCTGCCAGCGCAACGCGGACCTGATCAACACCGCGCTGCGGCGCAAGGTGGTCTCGGTGCACCGCTCCAAGGTCGAATCGTTCCTGGAACGGGCGGGGGAGGGAACCCGCTGGGACCTGGTGTTCCTGGACCCGCCCTACCCGCTCGAGGAGGACGCCCTGGCCGCCGTGCTGGCCAAGCTCCTGCCGCTCCTGGCCGAGGGCGCCGTCGTCGTGGTCGAACGCTCCGCCCGCACGCCGGAACCGTCCTGGCCCGAGGGGCTGGAACGGTTCGCGGAGAAGAAATATGGCGAGACCAGGCTCTGGTTCGCCGAGCCCGGCGTGCCGGCGGAGGAGACCGCCGGCGACGCCGGGGAGTAGCCCCTACTTCAGGAT
This sequence comes from Arthrobacter sp. YD4, assembly GCF_030410515.1. Classification (GTDB taxonomy): domain Bacteria; phylum Actinomycetota; class Actinomycetes; order Actinomycetales; family Micrococcaceae; genus Arthrobacter. The sequence continues at coordinate 190,900 of NZ_JAUHHD010000003.1, forward strand.
GGTGCCGGAGACGTCCGGCTCCGAGGGAACGATCTTGTACTTGGCCATCAGCGCACCAAGCTTGGTCAGCGTCGGCTCGTCCACGGCGCCGTCGAACTTCTCCAGGCGCAGGGTCTTGGCGACGTTTTCCGGCATCTTCATGAACGCCGGCAGCAGCGCCCGGACCTTGTCGGGGTTGCTCTGGGCCATGCTGAGCGTCTCCGTCATGGCGGCCTTGAAGTCCTTGACCACCTCGGGGTTCTGCTGGGCGTAGTTGCCGCTGGTGAACGTCACCATGGTGGGGAGCCCGGGCAGCGCGGCCTGGTTGTTGTAGGTGACCAGCTTGTTGCCGTCCGCCAGCAGCTTGGACAGGAACGGCTCCGGGACCCAGACGGCGTCCACGTTGCCCTGCGCCAGCTGAGCGCCCATGTCCTGGAAGGGCAGTTCGAGGAACTGCACCGCGTTCGGATCGCCGCCCTGCTGGGAGACGACCTCCTTGATGGTCAGGTCGCCCTGGGCGTTGATGGTGTTGACGGCGACCTTTTTCCCGGCGAGGTCCTTGGCGGAGGTGATGCCGGAATTGGCCTTCGCGACCACGCCGTTGATGTCCTCGCCGGTGGCCAGGGAGTTGGAGTACCCGGTGACGATCTTCATGTCCAGGCCCTTGTTCTTGGCCAGGAGCACGGACAGCGGGTTGCCGACGGAGAAGTTCATGGTGCCGGTGGAGACGGCGGGAAGCATCGCCGCGCCGCCCTGCCCGCTCTGCAGCTCGACCTTGAGCTTGTGCTTGGCGAAGATGCCCTCGTCGATGCCCATCTGCACGGCAGCGGACGGCGCGATCGAAATCACGCCGACGCTGATGCTGCGGAGACCGTCCGCCCCTGCGGCAGGCGCCGCGGATCCGGTGCCGGACGGGGATCCTCCGCCGCAGGCCGTCAGGAGCACCGCGGCGGCAACGCCGACGGCGGCAAAGGTCAGTCTCTTCATAACAGTCCACTTCCTTGGGGTAAGTTATCCGGCCTTCGGAGCCCGCACGGCCGCTAACCGCCTTTCCGGCGGGCCCCGGATTACATAAATGACAACCCACATAATTGATAAAGTCAATCATTATTTTTCCAACGATCTCTGTGCGCGCCGCCGGAGGACCGCGGCAGGGGCCGCGGGTAATGTTGCTGCTGTCATGCGCCCCGCGCACCCGCCAAGAACTGCGAGGATTTGTGGCCGCACCACTCACGCCGGACCCGGACCAGGGGGAAGGCTCCGCCGCCGTTCCGGACCGCCTGCTGGCCAGCGAGCTGGCCGGCGAGATCGAGTTTCTGGCCGCCCGCGCCCGCTCGGTGGGCATCGGCCACGCCAACGCGCTGCTGGCGCCACTGGAGCTGAAGGTGCGTTCCTACTCCGTGCTGGCCCTGGCCTGCAGCGGCACCGACCCCTCGCAGCGGGAGCTCTCCGGCTTCCTGCGCCTGGACCCCAGCCAGATCGTCTCGCTGGTGGATGCGCTGGAGGCCCGCGGCTTGGTGGAACGCGCCGCCGACCCGCGGGACCGGCGGTCCAAGGTCATCCGGGCCACCGCCGCCGGCCGGGACCTGTACGGCCGGGCCGCGGGGGCGGTGCGGGACGCCGAGAACACGTCCCTGGCCGCACTCAGCGGCGCCGAGCGGGACCAGCTGAGGGAGCTGTTGCGGAAGATCGCCTTCGGCTGAGCAGCCGGGTTCTGCGGTCCCAGGCCCCTTACGCTTCCGCGATCGCGTCCAGCTCGACGCCGGTGAGCACCTTCGCCGGGTGCGGCCCGCGGGCGGTGAGCGCGGCCGTCCACTGCACCGGCCAGGGGCCCTGCGTGCCGGCAAGGATGATGTTGCCGGGGTAGCGGCCGCAGAACAGGCCGGACTCGGCGAACGCGGCGACGTCCGCCATGGCCCGGCGGAGCGCGGCCACCTGGCTGTGGACCAGGGTCAGGCCCGGCTCGTCGCCGACGTTGACCACCAGCACCCCGCGCGGCGTGAGGCGGGCGGCCGCCTCCCGGTAGAACTCCGTGCAGGCGATGTGGGCGGGTGCCTCGGGGCCGGAGAAGATGTCCAGGATGACGACGTCGAAGCGCAGCTCCGGCGGCAGGGTCGCCAGGGCCTCCCGGGCGTCGCCGATGACCGTGTGCAGTTCCGTGCCCTCCGGCATGGGCAGCCGCTCCAGCACGAAGTCCAGCAGTTCGCGTTCGAGTTCCACCGCGTACTGCACCGACCCGGGCCGGGTCGCCTGGATGTACCGGGCCAGGGTGAGGGCGCCGGCGCCCAGGTGCAGCGCCGTGACGGGTTCGCCCCATGGCGCGGCGAGGTCGACGATGTGCCCGATCCGCCGCAGGTACTCGTAGAAGATGTCGTCCGGTTCGGCCAGGTTGACGTGCGACTGTTCGGCGCCGCCGATGCTGAGGATGTAGCCGCCGTCGGTGAACTCGTCCCGTTCGATCGCGGCATGCTGGCCGGTGGTGCGCAGGAACCGCGAGCCTGCCGGGGACGGGGAGCTCACAGCCGGCCCCGGAGGGTCGCCAGGCGCTCCGCGGCCTCGGCGAGCACCGACGTCCGCTTGCAGAACGCGAAGCGGAGCAGGCTGCGGGTCCGTTCGGCGCCCTCGGCGTGGCAGAACACCGGGACCGGGATCGCGGCGACGCCCACCAGCTCCGGAAGCCGCCGGGCCAGGTCCAGGGCGTCCGTGATGCCCAGCGGCGCGGTGTCCACGTTGACGAAGTACGTGCCCTGCGGGGTGAAGACGTCGAAGCCGGCGGCCCGCAGCCCCTCGCTGAGGATGTCCCGCTTCAGCCGCAGGGTGTCCGCGATGCCCGCGTAGAACTCGTCCGGCAGGCCGAGCCCCAGGGCGATCGCACTCTGGAACGGGGTGCCGGAACTGTAGCTGAGGAACTGCTTGACCGTGCGCACGGCCGAGATCAGATGCTCCGGGCCGGAGATCCAGCCGATCTTCCAGCCGGTAAAGGAGAAGGTCTTGCCGGCGGAGGAAATGGTCAGGGTGCGGTCCGCGGCGCCGGGCAGCCCGGCCACGGGAAGGTGGGCGGGGCCGAAGGTGAGGTGTTCGTAGACCTCGTCGGTGACGATCACGGCGTCGTGCCGGCGGGCGAGGGCGACGACGCGCTCCAGCACCTCGCGGGGGAAGACCGCCCCGGTGGGGTTGTGCGGGTTATTCACCAGCACTACCTTGGTCCGGTCGCTGAAGGCCGCCTCCAGGGCGTCCAGGTCCGGCATGAAATCCGGGGCCAGCAGCGGCGCGGTGACATGCGTGGCGCCGGCAAGGCCGATGATCGCGCCGTAGGAGTCGTAGAACGGTTCGAAGGTGAGGACCTCATCGCCCGGGCCCACCAGGGCCAGGAGCGCGGCGGCGATGGCCTCCGTGGCGCCGGTAGTGACGATCACCTCGGTCTGCGGGTCCGGGGTCAGGCCGTAAAAGCGTTCCTGGTGCAGCGAGATGGCCTCGCGCAGCTCGATGATCCCCTTGCCCGGTGCGTACTGGTTGGCTCCGGCGGCGATGGCGGCCTGCGCGGCGTCCTTGATCTCGGCCGGGCCGTCCTCGTCCGGGAAGCCCTGGCCCAGGTTGATGGCGCCGGTGGAGAGCGCCAGGGTGGTCATTTCCTCGAAGATGGTGACGCCCAGGGTCCCGTCGGCGCCGAGCAGGTTCGCTCCGGTGGCCGTCCGCTGCCAGGGTTCCGAATTCGGGCCCCGCGTCACGGCGTGCCCGCCGTCGTGTCCGGTGACTGGTTGGCCGCCGTGCCGGAGGGGGTGCCGGTCCGGCCCGTGAACTTGTCCATGGTGGTGTAGATACCGAAGATCCTGCCGCCCACGAAGTCCCAGGCGCGCACCGGCAGCAGCCCGCGCAGCACCTTGCCCAGCTGCGCCGTCGCCGGGGCGATCAGCTGCGGCCGGCCCTCCTGCATGGCATTCCAGGCGCGGTTGATGGCATCCTCGGGGGTCATCAGGGGCGTGAACAGCGGTCCGCGGGCGCCGGCGAACATGCCGGTGGAGATGTAGCTGGGGCAGAAGGTGGTGACCTTGAGGTGGTCGAAGCCCTGCTGCTCGAGTTCGAGCCGCAGCGAGTCGCTCCAGCCGATCACCGCCCACTTGGAGGCCGCGTAGACACTCATCCGCGGGTTGGAGACGGTGCCGGCCGCGGAGGCGATGTTCAGGATGCGGCGCGGACGGCCGGCGTCGGACATCATCGCCGGCAGGAAGGCGTGGGCGACGTACATCGGGGCGAGGGCGTTGATGTCCATGGTCAGGGCGATGTCACGGGCCGGGTCGTGCTCCCAGAACAGGGCGCCGCGGACAATTCCGGCGTTGTTGACCAGCAGGGTCAGGGGGCCCTCCGCGGCAGCCTCGGCGGCGGCGTCGGCGATTGCCTCCCGGCTGGCCAGGTCCACCTGGCGGACGACGGCGCGCGCACCCAGAGCGGTGACCTCTGCTGCGGTCGAGGCCAGGCCCGCGGCGTCGACGTCCCAGAGGACGACGACGGCGGCACCCTCCCGGGCAGCGCGCAGGGCGTACAGCCGGCCCATGCCCATTGCGGCACCGGTCACCAGGACCGTCCCTCCCGAAACGCTGAACGGCGCGGACACAGGCGCGGCAGAAGAACTCTTCGATGCTGACATGCCGCCATGCTATCCCGGCCCGCAAGCCCCATGCGGTAGGTTCGGAGGATGAGACGCGCGGTGTGCCCAGGCTCCTTCGACCCCATCCACAACGGCCACCTGGAGGTCATTGCACGGGCCGCGAGCCTGTTCGATGAGGTCATCGTCGCGGTCTCCACCAACTACGCCAAGAAGTACCGCTTCACCCTCGAGGAACGGATCGGCATGGCCCGGGAGACGCTGGCCTCGCTGCGCGGAATCGTGGTCGAGCCCGTGGGGGAGGGGCTGCTGGCCGAGTACTGCCGCCGGCGGGGTGCCTCCGCGATCGTCAAGGGGCTGCGCTCCTCCTCCGACTTTGACTACGAGCTGCCCATGGCCACCATGAACCGCCAGCTCACCGGCGTCGAGACGGTCTTCCTTCCCGCCGAGGGGCACTACCTGCACCTGTCCTCCACCCTGATCAAGGAAGTCCACACCCTTGGCGGCGACGTCTCGGAGTTCGTGCCGAAGTCGGTTCTGCGGCGCTTGGGGTCCGGCGGGGCGGTTTGAGTCCGCTCGAAGAATCAGGCTAAGATAGTACGTCGGTCATATGTTCTACAGGAGTTCTCATTAAGCGAGATGCAAGTTCGCCCCTGGCGTTCGACGTCAAGGACCTCGGACGCAGTCCGGGAAGCATGCGGACACTGAAAGAACATGTACCCGCGCCGGGTGATCTCGGCGTGGCGCTCATTGGTGTGCAGGAAGGCTCGGATGTCGAGCTGGATCTGCGCCTGGAGGCCGTACACGAAGGAATTCTGGTATCGGGCACCGCGTTCGTCGAAGTAACCGGCGAATGCGGTCGATGCCTGGATCCCCTTGCGTATGACCAAGAGGTCAATGTGCAAGAACTTTTCTTCTACGAGGATGCTGAGTTCTCGGACGGAGAAGACGAAGAAGAGCAACGTCGAGTCGAGCACGATCTAATCGATCTTGAACCGGTGTTGCGGGACGCAGTTGTCACCATGCTGCCGTTCCAGCCGGTGTGCCGGGAAGACTGCCAGGGCCTCTGCTCCGAATGCGGAGTTCGCCTGGAAGACGAGCCGGGGCACCACCACGAGGTCCTGGATCCTCGCTGGGCTGCCCTAGCCGACCTGGCTAAGCCTGACCGGCAAAACTGATTTGTAAGTGTTGGACTAGAGAGAAATGAGTTAGCCGTGGCTGTTCCCAAGCGGAAAATGTCTCGCTCGAATACCCGCGCCCGCCGCTCCCAGTGGAAGGCAACCGCCCCCCACCTGGTGAAGACCGTGGAAAACGGCCAGGTTGTTTACAGCCTGCCTCACCAGGCAAAGGTCGTTACCGACTCGGCTGGCACCGCGCTGTTCCTTGAGTACAAGGGCCGCAAGGTCGCAGACGTCTAATCCGCCAACAGGCTGACTAAGATGTCTTCAACTGAAGAGCTTCTGAAGCGTCTCGGTGTCTCTATTGACGCCGGGACGCTTCGTCTTGCTCTGACCCATCGTTCCTACGCCTACGAAAACGGCGGCATCCCCACCAACGAGCGGCTCGAATTCCTGGGCGACTCGATCCTGGGGTTCTCGGTCACGGACGCGCTCTACCGTGACAACCCGGACCTTCCCGAGGGTGAACTGGCCAAGCGCCGCTCCGCCGTCGTCAGCACCCGGGCGCTGGCCGGCATCGGCCGCAGCATCAGCCTGGGTGACTACATCTACCTGGGCCAGGGCGAGAAGCTCACCCAGGGCAAGAACAAGGCCTCCATCCTCGCGGACACCATGGAGGCCCTGATCGGCGCCACCTACCTCTCCAACGACCTGGAGACGGCCCGGCAGCTGGTCATGCGCCTGGTGGGTCCGCTGCTGAAGGACGCCGCCGCCCTGGGCGCGGGCACCGACTGGAAGACCAGCATCCAGGAGCTCGCCGCCAGCCGGCAGCTCGGCACCATCAACTACGCGGTGGAGGGGTCCGGACCGGACCACGCCCGGACCTTCGAGGCCGTGCTGCGCATCGGCGGCACCGACTACGGCACCGGCACCGGTAACTCCAAGAAGGAAGCGGAACAGGAAGCCGCCGCCGACGCGTGGCGCCGGCTGTCCGCCCCCGCGGAGTCCGACGGCGACGCCGCCGAGGGCGCGGGCCGCCGGGATTCCGCCGCCGCCCCGGCCGGGAGCTAGGAACGCACTTGCCCGAGTTGCCCGAGGTTGAGGTGGTCCGGCGCGGCCTGGTGAGCTGGGTCCGCGGCCGGACCATCACCGGCGTCGAGGTGCTGGACCCGCGGTCCGTCCGCCGGCACGCCCTCGGCCCCGCTGACTTCATCGGCAACCTGCAGGGCGCCCGCGTCCTCGACGTGGTCCGCCGCGGCAAATTCCTCTGGCTGCCGCTCGCGGACGCCTCCGCTGAGGCGTCCGGCGGCGCCTCAACGGCCGGTGGCGCCGATGCCTCCGGCGGCGCCGCGAACGTCGCCCTGATGGCGCACCTGGGCATGTCCGGGCAGCTCCTGATGCAGGACGCCGAGGTTCCGGACGAGAAGCACCTGAAGATCCGGCTGCGGCTCAGCCCGGCCGCGGGTATGCCGGAGCAGCTCAGATTCGTGGACCAGCGAATCTTCGGCGGACTGTTCCTGACCTCGCTGATACCCACCGCTGATGGCGGCCCGGGCGGCCTGGCCGAGACTCCGCTGCCGCTGATCGCCGAGGAAGCCTCGCACATCGCCCGCGATCCGCTGGACCCGCATTTTTCCTTCGACCTGTTCTACCGCCGCCTCCGGGCGCGCCGGACCGGGCTGAAACGCGCCCTGCTGGACCAGGGCCTGGTCTCCGGCATCGGGAACATCTACGCGGATGAGGCACTGTGGCTGGCCAAGCTGCACTACGCCCGCGCCACGGACCGGATGCGCCGCGCCGACGCCGAACGCGTCCTCGACGCGGCCCGGCAGGTCATGACCGACGCCCTGGCCGCCGGAGGCACCAGCTTCGATTCGCTCTATGTGAACGTCAACGGTTCCTCCGGCTACTTCGAACGGTCCCTGAACGCCTACGGCCGGGAGGGCCAGGAGTGCCGGCGCTGCGCCGCGAACGGGATCGTCAGCCTGATCAAGCGCGAGCAGTTTATGAACCGCTCGGCGCACACCTGTCCGGTGTGCCAGCCGCGTCCGCGGAACGGCCGCTGGTAGCACCGTAGTGCGCCGCCAGCCGGGCCAGCCCCTCGTCCAGGCTGACCGCGGGGGTCCAGTCCAGGAGCTCGCGGGTCCGGCGCTGGTCGAACCAGTGCGCCGTGGACAGCTGCTCGGCCAGGAACCGGGTCATCGGCGGCTCCTCCACCCGGCCGGACCGGAGCCAGGCCTTCTCCACCAGCGACCCCACGGCCCGGGCTACACGTCCCGGCACGGACCACGCCGGCGCTGGCACGCCGCCCGCGGCACAGATTCCGGCCAGCAGCTCACCCACTGGCCGCGGCTCGCCGTTGCTGACCACCAGCGCCAGCCCGTGGACCCGGTCCATGCGGTGCAGCGCTGCCACAATGGCGGCCGCCGCGTTGTCGATGTACGTCGTGTCGATCAGGGCGCCGCCGGCATCCAGCAGCGGCAGCCTGCCCTGTGCAGCGCGTTCCAGGACCCGCTCCACCAACTGGGTGTCGCCGGGTCCCCAGACGATGTGCGGCCGCACGGCGGTGACCCGGAAACCGGGTGCGTCCGCGGCGAGGGCCAGCAGTTCGGCGGCTGCCTTCGTGCGGGAGTAGTCCCCGTGCGCCCGGGCCGGGTCCGCCGGTTCGGCGTCGAGCCCCGCGATCGCCTGCCCGGAATTGGCTACCGACGGGGAGGAGACGAACACCAGGTCCCGCACGCCGGCGTCACGAGCGGCGGCCAGCAGCCGGGCGGTGCCGGCGATGTTGACCTCGTCGAAGTCCTCGGGACGGCCGGTGAAGGAGACCTTCGCGGCGAGGTGGATGACGCCGTCCATGCCTGCGACGGCACTGCGCACGGCGGCGTCGTCCGTGACGGAACCGTGCAGGTCCGCGGCTCCCGGAACCCCGGAGGGCCGGCGCTGGAAGGTGGTGACCTCGTGGCCCTGCTCCACCAGCAGCCGGGCAACGGCGCCGCCGAGCAGCCCGCTGGCGCCGGTGACCAGTACCCTCACGGCGTGCCGGGCCGGCCGCCGGCCAGCACGGAGCCGGCCCAGCGGGCTAGCCGTGTCCGGTCGATCTTGGCGTTGTGGCGGATGTCGGTGGGCTGGGCCGGGACGGTCAGGACGGCGGAGACCTCGACGCCGGCCTGCCGGGCGGCGGCGCGGACCCGGCCGGCGAGCCCGGGCTCGGCCGGTTCCGCCTTGCGGACGGCCGGAACGGTCTCGACGACTGCGGCGACCGCCTGGGTGCCGGCCGGCCCGACGCCGACGACGGCGGCGAGTCCGACCCCGGACAATGCCTCGATGGCCTGTTCGGCTCCGACGGGCGTGACGACGCCGCCCGGGGCGGTGACCACGTGCGCCATCCGGCCCTCCACCCAGAGCCGTCCGGCGGCGTCGAGGTGCCCGACGTCGCCGGTGCGGTGCCAGCCCGCCGTCCGGGCGCTCTCGCGCTGGGTCAGCCACAGCCGGTCGTAGGAGTCCTTGACGTGCGCGGCGCGGACCAGGATTTCCCCGGTCACTCCCGCGTCCGTGACCGGCCGGTTGCCCGGCGCGGTGCCGTCCGCGACGAGCGGGGCCACCGCCAGTTCGGCCCCGTGCACCGCCCGGCCCACGCAGATGCCGTTTCCGGCGCCGGGCACCGTCCCGGCGGCGGCGTCGGCCGCGGCCTCCCGGATCTGCGCCAGGTTGATGTCTGTCACGGGAAGGGCCTCGGTCATCCCGTAGGGGGTGTGGAGCTCGGCTGCGGGGACCAGGTCCTGAAGGTCCTCGAGCAGGCTTCGCGGTACCGGGGCCCCGGCGGAGAGCAGCAGCTCCACGGCGTCGAGGGCCTGCCGGCCCTCCGGGGTGAGGGTGTCCCGGGTGGCCAGGACGTTGCGCAGCGCGGCGGGCGAGGCGAAGACCACCGTGGCGCCGATCGCGGCGGCCGCGGCGGCCAGGGCCCGGGCCGTCAGGGTGCGTGGCCGGGTCACGTCCATGTCCGGGGTGACGGACACGGCGCCGAGGGCGGGGCCCAGCAGGGCGAACGGCGCGAAGCCGGCCACCAGGCGTGTGCCGGGGCGGAGGTCCAGGGTGGCGGCGAGGGTGTCCCGCATGGCGGCGAGTTGCCGGTGCGTGTACTGGACGCCCTTGGCCGGGCCGGTGGAGCCGGAGGTGAACAGCACGGCCGCAGGGGAGTCGGCCGCCGGGACGGGCGGCAGGTCGGCGTCGGCCGCCGCGCCGGTGTCACCGAGGCGTTCGAGGGAGGTTTCGACGCCGAGGATCCGGCGGCGGGCCGCCGGGAGCTCGCGAACGCTGAAGCGCCGGGCCTCCCAGCCGAGGGCGGCGGCCGCGGCGAGGGCCTTGTCGATGCCGATCAGCACATCCGGGGTGGCTCCCCGCACGGCGCGGCTCAGGCCGCGGAGCCCGAGCCCGGCGTCGGCGACGACCACGACCGCGCCCACGCGGAGGCAGGCGTAGAGGACGACGGTGAGGTCGACGCCGGGCGGAACCATCAGGCTGACCCGGGTCCCGGCGGCGACGCCGGCGCCGCTGAGGCCTCGGGCCAGGTCGGTGACCCGCCGGTCCAGTTCGCGCCAGCTGAGTGAGCGGGACACGCCCCCGTGGGGCGCCATCTCGGCCACGGCCGTCTGGTCAGCGTCGGGGCCCGAGGCAAGGACGGTCAGCGGCGCCCAGAGCGGCCCGGTCCCGGTGGCCTCTGCGGCGGCCTCTGCGGCGGCCGGTGAGGCGGTTTCTGCCGCGATTGCGTCGGAAACGCGTTCGGCGAGCCAGGTGAAGATGGGGTCCGCGATGTTGCGGTCCTCGGCCACCAGGTGGCCGGCACCCTCGAAGCGGTGCACCTGGGCGTGGGGCAGCCGGCCGACCAGGTCCTTGAGGTACCGGTCGGAGAAGATCGGGTCCCGGGGTCCCCACAGCATCAGCGCCGGGACACTGAGTCCGCGCACCCCCTCGGCGACGGCGGTCAGGGCCGGGTAGCTGGGGTGGGAGGCGTCGGCCGGGATATCGGCCACGAAGTTGCCCACCCCGGCGCGGCGGCGGGCGTTGCGGTACGGGGCCATGAACGCCGCGCGCACCGCGGGGTCCAGCGCCGGGTGCGCCAGGGCGTGGGTCACGCGCAGGAAGGCGTCCGACGTCGTCGTGCCCCAGCGGTGCACGGCCGGATGCAGCGCGAGCCGCAGCGCCGCGGGGATGGGCACCCCGGCGGGCTGGTGGACGGCCGTGTTGGTGAGGACGACGCCGGCGAGCCGGTCCTGGTGGGCCAGTGCCCAGCCGAGGCTGATGACTCCGCCCCAGTCGTGGCCGACCGTGACGACCGGCCCCGTCAGGCCGAGTTCGTCGGTGAGGTTGCCGAGGTCATCGATCCGGTCCTGCAGCCGGCGGAAGGTGCCGGTCCGTTCGGAGAAGCCCATGTCCAGCTGGTCCACGGCCACCACCCGCCAGGGGTGGGCGGGGTCGGTTCCGGCGGCCAGCAGGGTCCGCCAGAGGTAGGACCAGGTGGGGTTGCCGTGGACGCAGAGCAGGGTGCCGGCGGGGGTGAGGCCGCGCTCAGCCAGCTGGGCCGCGTTGTCCAGGATGTGCCAGCGGCGCCTTGTGCCGGCTCTGTCCGGGCCGGACACGTCCAGGCCGGAGGTGGAGGGCACGTCGACCTCGCGGGACCAGGCGGGATCGACGCCGGGCCAGGTGGCGGCTACCAAGCGATTTCCACCATCGCGGTGTTCAGGCCGGAACCGACGCCCATGCACAGCACGCGGTCACCGCTCGTGAGGGTCTGCGCCTCGGCGGCCAGGGTCATCGGCAGGGACGCAGGGCCCACGTTGCCCCAGTGCGGGAAGGTGATGGGCACCTTGTCCGGGTCCAGGTCGATCGCGTCGATGATGGCCTGGGTGTAGGCGTTGCTGACCTGGTGGGTGACGTACCGGTCCATCGAGGCCCAGTCCCACTCCGGTTGGGCTTCGCGCCAGGCGTCCACCACCAGCTGCAGGCCGCCGTCGAGCAGTCCCTTGGTGTCCGTGGCCATGCCGTCGATGCCGCCGACGCAGAGTTCGTGGTGTTCGGTGCCGGCGCGGACCACGCCGCCCACGACCCGGTGCGCGCCCGGGTGCTGGTCCGCGGGACCCAGGACGGCGGCCGCGGCGCCGGAGCCGAGGGTGAGGGTGGCGAACTCGCGGTTGAAGTCCTCGCGGGTGGTCTCGGGACGCTGCAGCCGGGCCAGGGTGGCCTCCTGCGTGGCCTGGGCGTCTTCGCCGTTGACGATCACGGCGTACTTGATCTGGCCGGAGTCGATCATGGTGGCGGCCAGGGTCATGCCGTTGACGAAGCCCAGGCAGGCGTTGGCCAAGTCGAAGTTCATGGCGGAGGAGGGCAGTCCCAGCCCGTGGTGGATCTTGACCGCGACAGACGGTTCGAGGTTCCGGCGGGTGACCGAGGTGTTGATCAGGAGCCCGACGTCGGAGGCCGCGATTCCGGACTCGGCGAGGGCCTTGGCGCCGGCTTCCACGGCGGCGTCGTCGAACGCCGTCCCCGGGGCCCACCAGCGCCGGTGCGTGATCCCGGCGACCCGCTCCAGCAGGCGCGGCGGGAACTTCAACCGGCGCAGCGTCCCGGCCAGGGCCTGGTCGAAGTCGCGGGAACTCACGATCGTGGGCGCCTCGACGCTGCTCACCGAAAGCAACGCGGTGTTGGTGTGCCGGAAGGTGGCATTGCCTATCAAATCAAGCCTCTGTTCGTATCTGTCCTGCGCTCCTGCGGCTCACTGCGCCGTCAAGCACAAGCCCAAGTGCTTAACTATGCCCGCTGCACATCCATTCCTGCATATGCAGTCCACGGCATCGACGGCGGGGACGGAGGGGCCCAGCGCGCCGCCGGAACCGCGATGGCGCGGATTCTGACGGTGCCCCGCAGTAGATTGTATGTAGCCGGTAGCGGCTGCCACCGCTTCATTTACCTCACCCACAGCAGGAGACCGGAACCACCGTGCACCTCAAAAGCCTGACCGTCCGCGGATTCAAGTCATTCGCGTCCGCGACGACCTTTGAGTTCGAACCCGGCGTCACCGCCGTGGTGGGTCCCAACGGTTCCGGCAAGTCCAACGTGGTGGACGCCCTGTCCTGGGTGATGGGCGAACAGGGCGCCAAGACCCTGCGCGGCGGCAAGATGGAGGACGTCATCTTCGCCGGCACCTCCGGCCGGCCCCCGCTGGGCCGGGCGCACGTGTCCCTGACCATCGACAACAGCGACGGCGCCCTCCCGATCGAGTACAGCGAAGTCACCATCGCGCGCACGCTGTTCCGCACCGGCGGGTCCGAGTACGCCATCAACGGTGCCCCCTGCCGGCTGCTGGACATCCAGGAACTGCTCTCCGACTCCGGCCTCGGCCGGGAAATGCACGTGATCGTCGGACAGGGCCAGCTGGACAAGGTCCTGCACGCCACCCCCGAGGACCGGCGCGGTTTCATTGAGGAGGCCGCCGGCATCCTCAAGCACCGGCGCCGGAAGGAAAAGACGGTCCGGAAGCTGGAGGCCATGCAGGCCAACCTGGCCCGGCTCGGGGACCTGACGGCCGAGATTCGGCGGCAGTTGACGCCGCTGGGCAAGCAGGCCGCCGTCGCACGCCGCGCGCAGACCGTCCAGTTCGAGGTCCGCGACGCGCGGTCGCGGCTCCTCGCCGACGACCTGGTCCAGCTGCAGTCCACGCTTGCCCGGGACGTCGCGGACGAATCGGCGCTCAAGGCCCGGCGCTCCGTCGTCGAACGGGACCTGGACCTGGGCCGGCGCCGCCAGGCGGAACTGGAGCAGCAGGCCGCCGAGGCTACGCCTGCCCTCAACGCCGCCCGTGACAACTGGTATCGGCTCTCCTCCGGGCGGGAACGGCTCCGCTCCCTCGGATCGCTGGCCGAGGAACGCCGGCGCCTGCTCGGCGCCGCGGACCCGGGACCCGCGACGGGCCGGGACCCCGACCACCTGGACCAGCAGGCCGCCCGTGTCCGGACCGAGCAGGCCGGGCTGGAAGAGCAGATCCGGCTGCGGCGGGACGCGCTCGCGGACGCCACCGCCGCCAAGCAGGAGGCCGAGGCCGCGTCCGCCGCCGAATCCAAACGCCTCGACGCCCTGTTGCGGGCCGCCGCGGACCGGCGCGAGGGCCTGGCCCGGCTGGCCGGGCAGGTCGGCGCGGCCCGTTCCCGGGTCGAATCCGCGCAGGCCGAGGTGGGCAGGCTGCGCGAATCACTGACCGCCGGCGAGGAACGTCGGCGCCAGGCCCAGACTGAATTCACCGCCCTGGAGTCCCAGGTGGCGGGAGTCGAAGACGGGGAAGAGAGCCTCGACGCCGAGTACGAGGCTGCCAGCGAGGCACTCGACGCCGTCACCGCCGAGATCGACGCGCTGAAGGCCGCCGAACGCGATGCCGACAGGGAACGCGGTGCACTCGCGGCCCGGCACGAGGCCCTGCAGCTCGGCCTGAACCGCAAGGATGGCTCCGGCCACGTCGCCTCCTCCGGCCTCGCCGGGATTCTCGGCCCGCTCGCGTCGATGCTGGCCGTCGAAGCCGGCTACGAGGCCCCCATCGCGGCGGCGCTGGGCCACTGCTCCGACGCTGTCGTGGTGGCCGACCGGGCCGCGGCCACCGCCGCGCTCTGCCTGCTCCGGGAAGAGGACGCCGGCCGTGCGTCGCTGCTGCTCGCCGCGGCCGGTGCCGGGAGCCGGGACGACGTGCCCTGGACAGCGGCGCTGCCGGCCGGGGCACGCCCGGCGGCCGGACTGGTTGCTCCGGCGGCCGACGCGGCGGACGCCGTGCCCGTGCGTGGGCTGCTGGACCGGCTGCTGGCCGGCACCGCGGTCGTCGAGGACGACGACGCCGCCGCGTCCCTGCTGGCCGACCACCCGGAGCTGACCGCCGTCACCCGGGCGGGGGATGTCTTCACCGCGCTTGCCGTCCGCGGCGGCTCGGCTTCGGCCCCGTCGCTGCTGGAGGTACAGGCCGCCGTCGACGACGCCGCCGCCCGGCTGGCCGCCGTGACCGCGGAGCTGGAACGCACCCGCTTCGCCTTGGCGGCCGCGGAGCCCCGGCGGGCGGAGGCGCAGGAGCGCGCGGACGCGGCCCTGGACAAACTCCACGAGTCCGATGCCCGGCTCGCCGCCGTGGCCGAACGCCTGGGGCACCTGAATTCCGTGCTCCGCAGCGCCGTGGGGGAGAGCGAACGCCTGGCCGCCTCCCTGGCCCGCGCCGAGGCCGCCGTCGCGGTCGAGCAGGGTGCCCTGGAAACGGTGGCCGCCCGGCTGGCCGCCGCGCAGGAGGCCCCCGCGGAGGAGGAACCTTCCCAGGACCAACGGGACGCCCTCGCCCAGGCCGCGGCCGCGGCCCGCGCGGCCGAGATGGAGGCCCGGCTGGGCCTTCGCAGCGCCGAGGAACAGCTCACTGCCATCAGCAACCGTGCCTCCTCGCTGGAACGGGCCGCCGCCACGGAGCGGCAGGCCCGCGCCGAGGCAGCCGAACGCGCCCGCCGCCGCGCCCTGCAGGCCCGCCGCGCCGCCGCCGTCTCGGCAGCCGTCGCCCACGTGGCCCGCTTCCTGGACGTGTCGGTCGAGCTGGCCCGCGTGGACCGGGACCTTGCCGAGGAGCGCCGTACCCGGCTGGACCAGGAACTGGCGGAGGTTCGGACCGGCAACGACGCCCTGGCCCGCGAACTGGCGGAACTGACCGACTCCGTACACCGGGACGAGCTGGCGCGGGCCCAGCAGCGACTCAAGATCGAGGCACTCGAGCTGCGCAGTGTCGAGGAACTCGGGCTCAGCCCGGACCAGCTGGTCGGGAGCTTCGGCCCGGAGCAGCCGGTGCCGGTGCCGGCGGAGGAGACCGGGGACAAGTGGGCGGCCCTGCGTGCGCCCGTGGACGAGGACGGCCGCGCCATCCTTGAGGGCAAGCCCTTCGTGCGGGAGGAGCAGGAGAAACGGCTGCGGAAGGCCGAGCGGGACCTCGCCGCCCTGGGGCGGGTGAACCCGCTGGCCCTGGAGGAATTCGCCGCGCTGGAGGAACGCCACCAGTTCCTCAGCACCCAGCTTGAGGATCTCAAGGCCAGCCGCAAGGACCTGCTGGACATCATCAAGGACGTCGACGACCGGGTCCAGAAGGTCTTCGCTGAGGCCTTCGAGGACACCGCCCGGCAGTTCGTCCGGGTCTTCGCCCGGCTCTTCCCGGGCGGTGAGGGACGGCTGGTGCTGACCGACCCCGGCGACATGCTGACCACCGGCATCGAGGTGGAGGCCCGCCCCGCGGGGAAGAAGATTAAGCGCCTCTCGCTGCTCTCCGGCGGCGAGCGGTCCCTGACGGCCGTGGCGCTGCTCGTGGCCATCTTCAAGGCCCGGCCCTCGCCGTTCTACGTCATGGACGAGGTGGAGGCGGCCCTTGACGACACCAACCTGGGCCGGCTCATCACGATCTTTGAGGAGCTCCGCGAATCGAGCCAGCTGATCGTGATCACCCACCAGAAGCGCACCATGGAGGTCGCCGACGCCCTCTACGGCGTCACCATGCGCGGCGACGGCGTCTCCACCGTAATCAGCCAGCGGCTCGGCGCCGAGGTCTGAGCCGGGGTCGATTGGGCCGCTGACCGGCGGCTTTAGCGGTTATGAGAAGCTAGGGGAGTGAACGACATCCTCCCTATCATCCTGCCCATTATCGTTGCCCTGGTGGTCATCGGTGCCCTCATTCCGGTGCTCGTGCGGACCCGGAGGAACATCACCAACTACCCCACGCAGCGTGACGCCAACGACCCCGTCCAGGGCACCGGCGGCGGGACCCTGCTGGAGGACCGGACCGGCGCCCCCGCCCGGGACACCGAAGGCCTCGAGGACCTCGGAACCGTGGAGGTGCCGGACGACGCCGCCGGCCTGGAGACCGTCCCGGTCGAGACGCCGCTGCCGGTCGCCGGCCGGCTGACCCGGCTGCGCGAACGCCTCGCCAAGTCCAACAACGTCCTCGGCAAGGGCTTGCTGGCCCTCCTGTCCTCCGACAAGATCGACGAGAACGTCTGGGACGAGGTCGAGGAGACCCTGCTGCTCGCGGACCTGGGCACCGAGCCGACCATGCAGTTGGTGGACGCCCTCCGCGCCCGCGTCAAGGTCCTGGGCACCCGTTCCCCGGAAGAGGTCAAGGCGCTGCTGCGCGAGGAACTGCTCAAGCTCATCGACCCGAGCATGGACCGCAGCCTGAACGTCCAGCGCCACGCGGACAAGCCGGCCGTGATGATGGTCGTCGGCGTCAACGGCGTCGGCAAGACCACCACCGTCGGCAAGCTGGCCCGCGTCCTGGTCGCCGAAGACAAGGACGTCCTGCTCGGCGCGGCGGACACCTTCCGCGCTGCCGCCGCCGAACAGCTGGCCACGTGGGGCCAGCGGGTCGGCGTCCCCACGGTCAAGTCCGACATCGACGGCGCGGACCCCGCCTCCGTCGCCTACGAGGCCGTCAAGGCCGGCATCGACCAGGAAGTCGATGTCGTCATGATCGACACCGCAGGCCGCCTGCAGAACAAGGTCGGCCTGATGGACGAACTCGGCAAGGTCAAACGCGTCATTGAGAAGCTCGCCGAGGTCGACGAGGTGCTGCTGGTCCTGGACGCCACCACCGGCCAGAACGGACTGAACCAGGCCCGGGTCTTCGCCGAGGTCGTCAACATCACCGGCATCGTGCTCACCAAGCTGGACGGCACCGCCAAGGGCGGCATCGTCGTCGCGATCCAGAAGACCCTGGGCGTCCCGGTCAAGCTCGTGGGCCTGGGCGAAGGCGCGGACGACCTGGCCCCGTTCGACGCCGACAGCTTCGTGGACGCGATCCTGAACTAGCGCGATCCTGAGCTGGACCGGTCGCCCTAAGCGGCCGCCGGGGCTGCCGGCCGGAACGTCTCCCGCGCCAGCAGCCATCCGGCGGCCGCGGCCAGCAGCACCCCGCCGGTGACGCCGAAGGCCCAGCCGTAACCCAGCCGGTCCGCCAGCAGGCCGGCGATCACCGGCCCCACGATCGCGCCGCTGTCCTGCGTCATCTGGAACACCGCCAGCACCTTGCCGCCGGAGCGTTCGTTGCCAATCACGTCCGCGATCGCCGCCTGCTGCGCCGGGCCCAGCAGGCCGGAGCCGATGCCGGCGACCGTGGAGGCCAGGAGGAACAGCGGCAGATCGTGCGTCAGGCCGATCGAGGCGGTGGCCAGGCCGGTGACCACCAGGCCCGCCAGCATCATCGGCTTCCGGCCGGCGGAATCCGCGAGCCGTCCCGAGAAGGTCAGCGCCACGGCGTTACCCGCGGCGAACACCGCCAGCGCCCAGCCCGCGGAGGACGCCCCGGCACCGAGGGCCGCGACGGCGAACAGCGGCACCGTCGCCATCCGCACCCCGAACGTTGCCCAGCCGTTCGCGAAGCTGGAGGCCAGCCCGGCCCGGTAGGCGCTGTCCCTCACCGCGTCGCGCAGCAGCATGGCCGGGGCGGCCGTGCCGACCTCCCGGGACCCGGAGGGGACGTGCGTGAGCTGGGTCTGGACGACGGCGGCAGCCAGCACCAGCGCGGCGGCGTAGGCCAGGAACGGCACCCGCAGGCCGAATCCCGCCAGCAGGCCGCCGACGATCGGGCCGCAGACGTTGCCGATCAGGAAGGCCGAGGCGTACGCGCCGGAAACCCGGCCGCGGCTCTCGGGCGGGGCCAGCCGGACCACCAGGGCCATGGACGCCACCGTGAACATCACCGAGCCGGCGCCGCCGAGGCCGCGGAACACCAGCAGCTGCCAGTAATCCTGGGCGAAGGCACACGCCGCCGTCGACGCCGCCACGATCAGCAGCCCGGCGACGTACACCGGCCGCTCGCCCAGCCGCACGATCAGCGCGCCGCCGGCCGGGGCGAACACCAGCCGCATGAAGGCAAAGATGCTCACGATCACCGCTGCCGCCGTCGCCCCGACGTCGAACGTCGTCGCGAACTGGGGGAGCACCGGCGCCACCAGCCCGAAGCCCAGCGCGATCAGGAAGGCCGCGGCCAGCATCACCTTGATGTCGCGGGGGAGCCGCAGTCCGCGGGAGGGGCGCAGGGCGGAGAGAAGGCTGGAATCCCTGGCGGGACGGGCTGTTTTGCTCATGGTGCTGCTTTCGATGCCTGGATGAGGCCGGTGGGGGGATGGGTCCGCGTGAAACACAACCGTAACAAGCGCGAGACGCACCATTTACTTCCGGGAGGTTCTTGTAACAGCCCGGCAATCTAAATCCCGAGCCGGTGAAACACTACGCCAGCAGACTCTTTGTAGAACGCAAAATGCGTTGAACTTGCGGACTGGATCCGCACCTAAGAGCAAGAGAGGACGCAGACCATGGAACTCACCGCGGGTCTCGTTTGGCTCCTGGTCGCAGCAGCGCTCGTGCTGTTCATGACCCCGGGCCTGGCATTTTTCTACGGCGGCATGACGCGCGCCAAGTCAGCCTTGAACATGATGATGATGAGCTTCGTCGCCATCGGCACGGTCGGCATTGTCTGGGTTCTGTGGGGCGCCTCCATGGCCACCAGCAACGAAGACAACTTCTTCCAGATCTTCGCCAACCCCTTCAGCCACTTCGGGCTGCACAACTTCACCGACCCGGCGGACCTGCTGAAGGTCGGATACGCCGCAACCTTCGCGATCATCACCGTGGCCCTGATCTCCGGTGCCGTGGCCGACCGCGCCAAGTTCTCCGCCTGGGTCATCTTCACCCCGATCTGGGCAACCCTGGTCTACGCCCCCATGGCCTTCATGGTCTGGGGCGGCGGCCTCTTCTCCAAGGACGGCTGGTTCGGCCAGACGTTCGCCCCCGTGATCGACTTCGCCGGCGGCACCGTGGTCCACATCAACGCCGGTATCGCCGGCCTGATCCTGGTCCTGGTCATCGGCAACCGTAAAGGCTTCGGCAAGGACCCGAACCACCGCCCGCACAACATCCCGTTCGTCATGCTCGGTGCCGCCATCCTCTGGTTCGGCTGGTTCGGCTTCAACGCCGGCGCCGCTGCCACGGTCGAGCAGGCCGGCCTGATCTGGGTCAACACCCTCGCCGCCCCCGCCGCCGCCATGCTCGGCTGGCTCGCCGTGGAGCGGTTCCGTGACGGCCACCCGACCTCCCTCGGTGCGGCATCCGGTGTGGTCGCCGGCCTCGTCGCCATCACCCCGGCCTGCGCCAACGTCTCCCCGCTGGGCGCCATCATCCTGGGTGTCGTCGCCGGTGTCGCCTCCGCCCTGGCCGTCGGCCTGAAGTTCAAGTTCGGCTACGACGACTCGCTCGACGTCGTCGGCGTCCACCTGGTCTCCGGCGTCGTCGGCACCGTGGCCATCGGCTTCCTGGCCACCCCGTCCCAGGGCACCGCCGGCCTCTTCTACGGCGGCGGCAGCACCCAGCTCGTCGCCCAGGCCCTGGCCGCCCTGTTCTCGATCATCTTCACCGCCGTGATGACCTTCATCATCGCCTTCCCGATCCACAAGCTGATGGGCTTCCGGGTCTCCCAGGAGCAGGAAGTCGTGGGCGTGGACCTCAGCCTGCACGCCGAGACCGCCTACGAGTTCGGCCTCAGCGGCCGGGGCGGCAGCTTCCAGCCGCTGCACGAAATCATCACCGGCAAGTCGCTCGGCGGCGAGGCCGTCCAGCTCCCGGCCGAGGACATCGCCGGCGTCCCGCAGCACGGCAAGCAGACCGCAGCAGGCAAAGAAAGCGTGGAAGCATGAAACTGATCACCGCCATCGTCCGACCGGAAAAACTCGACGCCATCCGTGAAGGCCTGGAAGCCTACGGGGTGCAGGGCCTGACGGTCAGCGCGGCCAGCGGCTACGGCCGGCAGCGCGGCTACACCGAGGTCTACCGCGGCGCCGAGTACAATGTGGACCTGCTGCCGAAGATCCGGGTGGAGGTACTGGCCACCGACGAGCAGGCCGATGACATCCTCGACGTCATCATCGCCAGCTCCAACACCGGCCGGGCCGGCGACGGCAAGGTCTGGACCATGGACGTCTTCGAGGCGGTCCGGGTCCGCACCGGCGAACGCGGCGCGGCCGCCATCTAGCTGCAATCCCTCCAGCCGCGGACCGACTCAGCGGAACGCGAATGAGGGTTGCGAACAACGGGCCGGGCACCTGAACAGGTGCCCGGCCCGCTTTTGTGTTCAGCCGGGTGACCTAGGTAGGCCAGCCCTCGGGGCCCGGGGTGCCGGCCGGGTATTCCTCCAGCGGCACGCTGTCCCTGGCCCAGGCCTTGATGACCGGCGCCACGATCCGCCAGCAGTCCTCGGCGGTGTCGGCCCGGACCGAGAGCAGCGGGTCGCCGCTGAGGACACCCTCGAGGACTTCGCCGTAGGGGAGCAGGTCCGAGGCGCTCAACTCCGCCTTCAGGGTGGCCCGGTCCAGGCTGAGCACGTTCCCGGGGCCGTTGACGTCGACGTCGAACTGCAGGGTGTCGGGGCCGAAGCCGATCCGCAACTGGTTGGGGGAGTCGACGCCGGTGAACCCCTTGGGCAGGTGTGGCACCGGGCGGAACGTCACGATGGCCTCCTTGCGCATGGAACCGAGTGCCTTCCCGGACCGGAGCATGAACGGCACGCCCTGCCAGCGCCAGTTGTCGATGTCCACCCGGACCTCGGCGAGGGTCTCGGTGTTCCGGGACGGGTCGACGCCCTTTTCCTTCGCGTAGTCGGGAACCCTTCGGCCATCGATCGAGCCGGCCGAGTAACGGGCCCGGCGGGTGTTCTTTGCGTAGGGGGCCTTGATGCTGCTGGCCCGCAGGAGGGTGGCGACGGCGTCCCGCAGGTCCCGTTCGTCCACTGAGGCCGGCGGCTCGATCGCCATCAGGGCCATGATCTGCAGCAGGTGGCTCTGGATCATGTCCCGCAGCGCGCCCGCCCCGTCGTAGTACCGGGCCCGGCCCTCGAGCGCGAGGTCCTCGTCGAAGATGATTTCCACCTTCTCGATGTGCTCCCGGTTCCAGACCGGCTCCAGGAAGGTGTTCGCGAAGCGGAGGCCCAGGATGTTCAGGACCGTGGCCTTGCCCAGGAAGTGGTCCACCCGGTGAATGTGGTCCTCGGGCACCAGGGCGGCGAGGGTCTTGTTCAGGTGCCGGGCCGATTCCTCGCTGGAGCCGAAGGGCTTCTCCATCACCAGCCGGGTGCCGGCGGGGACTTCCTCCGGGGTCAGTGCCTCGCAGGCCAGCTGGCTGATTTTCGGCGGCAGCGCGAAGTACACCGCCACCGGGCCCTCCAGCCCGGCCAGCAGGGACGCCAGTTCGCCGCCCGAGGTGACGTCCAGGCGGTGGTAGCTGGTGGAGGTGCGGATCCGCTTGAGTTCGCGTTTGCCGTCCGTGTTGGCCTGCGAGTTTGCGTCCGCGAAGGCGGTGTCCAGCCGCTCCAGCCACTGCTCCTGGCTCCAGTCGTCGGAGCCGGCGCCCACCAGGGTCAGGCCGGCGGCATGGCCGCGGGCCACCAGCCGGGCCAGGCCCGGGAGCAGCAGCCGGCCGGTCAGGTCGCCGGACGCGCCGAGGATGAGCAGGGTCTTTACCGTCGGTTCACTGGTCACCTACGCCAGCATGCCACCTCCGAGCCGGGTCTTGGTACCCTAGATAGTCGAGTCCCGTTGTCGGGCCGGTTCGTTCCGGCGAGACAGTTCCGACACTGGCGCGCCGTTCCGGCCGCCAGCTGCAGATCCACTGAAAGAAGTGCACGGCGCGTGTTCAATTCACTCTCTGACCGGTTGACAGCAACCTTCAAGAACCTTCGCGGCAAGGGCCGCCTGACCGAGGCCGACGTCGACGCCACGGTCCGGGAGATCCGCCGTGCCCTGCTTGACGCCGACGTCGCCGTGCCGGTGGTCCGCGAATTCACCTCCCGCGTGCGCGAGCGTGCCCTCGGCGCCGAGGTCTCCGGCGCGCTGAACCCCAGCCAGCAGATCGTGAAGATCGTCAACGAGGAACTCGTCGAGATCCTCGGCGGCGAGACCCGCCGGATCCGGCTGGCCAAGACCGGCCCCACCATCATCATGCTCGCCGGCCTCCAGGGCGCCGGTAAGACCACCCTCGCCGGCAAGCTCTCCAAGCACCTGAAGTCCCAGGGCCACAGCCCCATGCTGGTGGCCTGTGACCTGCAGCGCCCCAACGCCGTTACCCAGCTGCAGGTCGTCGGCCAGCGCGCCGGCGTACCGGTGTTCGCCCCGCACCCCGGCGCCACCTCCACCGAGCTGGACCACCCGGCCGGCGACCCGGTCGCCGTCGCCCGCGCCGGCGTCGAGGAAGCCAAGCGCACCCTGCACGACGTCGTGATCGTGGACACCGCCGGCCGCCTCGGCGTCGACGCGGACATGATGGAGCAGGCGCGCCAGATCCGCCGGGCCATCGTCCCCAACGAAGTCCTGTTCGTCATCGACTCGATGATCGGCCAGGACGCGGTCAACACCGCCATGGCGTTCGACGAGGGCGTCAACTTCACCGGCATCGTGCTCTCCAAGCTCGACGGCGATGCCCGCGGCGGTGCCGCGCTCTCCGTCGCGTCGGTCACCGGCAAGCCGGTCATGTTCGCCTCCACCGGCGAAGGCCTGGACGACTTCGAGCTCTTCCACCCGGACCGCATGGCCTCCCGCATCCTCGACATGGGCGACGTGCTCACCCTGATCGAGCAGGCCGAGAAGTCCTGGGATAAGGACGAAGCGGCCCGGATGGCAAAGAAGTTCGCCGACCAGGAAGACTTCACCCTCGAGGACTTCCTCGCCCAGATGCAGCAGATCCGCAACATGGGCTCGATGAAGAAAATGCTCATGATGATGCCCGGCGCGCAGAACATCCGGCAGCAGCTCGAGCAGTTCGACGAGCGCGAAATCGACCGGGTCGAGGCGATCGTCCGGTCCATGACCCCGCACGAGCGGGTCGCGCCGAAGATCATCAACGGTTCCCGCCGCGCCCGCATCGCCCGCGGCTCGGGCGTGCACGTCTCCGAGGTCAACGGCCTGCTGGAACGCTTCGCCCAGGCGCAGAAGATGATGAAGAAGATGGCTGCCGGCGGCGGCATTCCGGGGATGCCCGGGATGCCGGGCATGGGCGGCGGGGCCCGCAAGGGCAACAAGCCCGCGCCCAAGAAGAAGGCCCGCTCCGGCAACCCGGCCAAGGCCGCGCAGGAGCTCAAGGACGCTGAGGCACGGCGCGCAGCCGGCGCCAAGGCCGTCCCCACCGGCGCCTCCTTCGGCCAGCAGGGCGACTTCGATCCGTCCCAGCTGAACCTGCCCAAGGGCTTCGACAAGTTCCTCGGCGGCAACAAGTAGCGACACGCTGCGGCTGGCCACGGCGTATGTCGCGGCCCCGTTGACGGACCCGTGGAATAGGCTTGGAGCATGTTCAAGGAGCGCGTAGTTTTCGTCCACGGGGCCGGCAGTTTCGGTGCCGCGGCGTGGCCGAAACAGCACGGCATGGCGCTGGCCTATGACGCGCTCTTCCTCCGCCGGCACGGCTTCGACCCGGTGGCCGAGCCGCTGGAAACCGACTTCGCGGCCGACGCCGGGATCGTCCTCGGCGCCCTGGCCGACGACGGCCGCGGGGCCGCCGGAGGCCACGTCGTCGCTCACTCCCAGGGCGCCATCGCCGCGATGATGGCCGCCGTCGAACGGCCCGACCTGGTCCAGTCCCTCACGCTGGTGGAACCGGCTTGCCTGTCCCTGACGGCGGAACTGCCGGCCACCGCCGCGCACCGGACCCTGATGGAACCGCTCTTCGACGTCCGGCACAGCCTGAGCGACGAGGACTTCCACCGCGAATTCGTCCGCCGGGTGTTCGCCGCCCACGCCCCGCTTCACGGCGCCGCCGGGGAAGTCGCGGTGGACAACGCCCGGGAGGCGCGGCGGCTCCGGCTGCAGGCGCCGGCTTGGGAGGCGCCCCTGCACATCGTCCCCGGCGTCCCCACGCTGGTCCTCACCGGCGGCTGGGAACCGTTGTACGAGGAGATCGCCGGCTACCTCGTGGAGACCGGCGCCCGGCACCGCACCGCCTCGGGCGGGCACCGGCCGCAGGACTCGCCGGAAGGGGACCGGGCGATCCGCTCCTTTATCGCCGACGTCGTCCGCAGCCGGCACGCCCGCGCCTCCTAACCCGCCCCTCGTTACTCCGGGCCTCCTAGCCCCAGCCTGCTAGTCCCGGGCGGCCCCCATCCCAGGATCCGGCAGGTAGACCTTGCCGCCGGAGGCGAGGAACTCCTCGCTCTTCTCCCGCATGCCCGCGTCGGCCCGGGTCGCCTGCGCCTCGGCGGAACCAAACTCATTCCGGATGTCCTGGCTGATTCGCATCGAGCAGAACTTGGGCCCGCACATGGAACAGAAGTGCGCCGTCTTGGCCGGCTCGGCGGGCAGCGTCTCGTCGTGGAAGGCCTCGGCGGTGACCGGGTCCAGGGACAGTGCGAACTGGTCCCGCCAGCGGAACTCGAAGCGGGCCTTGGACAGGGCGTCGTCCCGCTCCCGCGCGCCGGGGTGGCCCTTCGCAAGGTCAGCGGCGTGGGCGGCGATCTTGTAGGTGATCACGCCGGTCTTCACGTCGTCCCTGTTCGGCAGGCCCAGGTGTTCCTTGGGCGTGACGTAGCAGAGCATGGCCGTCCCGTACCGGGCGATCTCGGTTGCGCCGATGGCGGAGGTGATGTGGTCGTAGCCGGGGGCGACGTCGGTCACGAGCGGACCCAGGGTGTAGAACGGCGCCCCCTTGCACAGCTCCTGCTGGCGTTCCACGTTTGCCCGGACCAGGTGGAACGGGACATGGCCCGGGCCCTCCACCATCACCTGCACGTCGAATTCCCAGGCCCGCTGCGTGAGCTCGGCGAGGGTGTCCAGTTCGGCGAACTGCGCGGCGTCGTTGGCATCCGCCGTCGACCCCGGCCGCAGCCCGTCGCCGAGGGAGAACGCTACGTCGTACTTCGCGAAGATTTCGCAGAGCTCGTCGAAGTGGGTGTACAGGAAGTTCTCCCGGTGGTGCGCCAGGCACCAGCCGGCCATGATGGAGCCGCCGCGGGACACGATCCCGGTGACCCGGTTGGCCGTCAGCGGCACGTACCGCAGCAGCACGCCGGCGTGAATGGTCATGTAGTCCACGCCCTGTTCGCACTGCTCGATCACGGTATCCCGGAAGATTTCCCAGGTCAGTGCGTTCGCCTCGCCGTTGACTTTCTCCAGGGCCTGGTAGATCGGGACGGTGCCGATGGGCACGGGGGAGTTGCGGATGATCCACTCGCGGGTGGTGTGGATGTCATCGCCGGTGGAGAGATCCATGACGGTGTCGGCGCCCCACTGGGTGGCCCATTGGAGCTTGTCCACCTCCTCCTCGATGGAGCTGGTGACCGCCGAGTTGCCGATATTGGCGTTGATCTTCACCAGGAAGGCCTTCCCGATGATCATCGGTTCGGACTCCGGGTGGTTGATATTCGCCGGAATGATGGCCCGGCCTGCGGCGAGTTCGCTGCGGACCAGTTCGACGTCGCAGTTCTCGCGCAGCGCCACGAAGCGCATCTCGGGGGTCACCACGCCCTGCCGCGCGTAATGCATCTGGGTGACGGTCCGGCCGGGGAGGGCCCGGCGCGGTGCCGGGGGAGCGCCGCGCCACTCCGCCGAGGCGGCCCCGCGGCGGACCGCGGACTTGCCGTCGTCGAGAAGGCTGCGCTCCCGGCCGGAGTAGGGCTCGGTGTCCCCGCGGCCGGCAATCCAGTCGGCCCGGAGCGGCGGCAGGCCCGCCACCGGGTCGCTGCCCGGCCCCGCCGTGCGGTAGGCCCGGAACGGAGGATTCGGGGTGCCGCCGGGGGACGGTTCCAGGGCGATGTCGGTCACCGGGACCCGCAGGCCGTCGCCTTCGATGTAGGCCAGCATGTGCGATGCGAGGGCAGGGCTGTGCTGGGAATTTGTGGTGCTCAAGGGTTACTCACTTCCTTCGCCGGCATTACCCGGACAGGTTCAACGGTCGCAGGCTGCCTCAGCCCGATCTCAGCCCCTGCAAGGGCTCCCGTGTGGTCGTAGACGAAGCTATCACAGGGCCCCGGACGGGGCTCCAAGGTTTCCGCCGCGCGCGATTAGGCTGGGACCCATGAGCGGCATCATCGAATTCACCGGGTCCGTCCTCACCGCCGTGGACCGGGAGCGGCGCGGCCTGTGGTCCGTGGACGGGGTGCTGACCTTCGACCGTCCGGAGGCGGCGCCGGACCAAGTCATCGACGGGTGGGTAATCCCGGGACTGGTCGACGCTCACTGCCACATCGGGCTCGGGCCCGGCGGTGACGTGGACGCCGCCGTCGCCGAAACGCAGGCGCGCACGGACCGTGACGCCGGGACCCTGCTGGTCCGCGACGCCGGGGCGGTGCATGACACCCGCTGGATCCAGCAGCGGCGGGACCTGCCCCGGATCATCCGCGCCGGCCGGCACATCGCCCGGAGCCGTCGCTACCTGCGCGGCCTCGCCGTCGAGGTGGACCCCGGTGACCTGGTCGAGCAGGTCCGGAAGCAGGCGCGGGCGGGCGACGGCTGGGTCAAACTCGTGGGGGACTGGATCGACCGCGACGCCGGGGACCTCGCCGCAAGCTTTCCCGCCCGCACCGTCAGGGACGCCGTCAGCGCCGCCCACGACGAGGGCGCCCGGGTCACCGCGCACTGCTTCGCCGAGGACACCCTCGATGACATGCTCGACGCCGGGATCGACTGCATCGAGCACGCAACCGGGCTGCTGCCCCGCCATCTTCCGCGTTTCGTCGACCACGGCGTGCCGATCGTCCCTACCTTGATCAACATCGCCACCTTCCCGGACATCGCCGCGCAGGCCGAACCTAAGTTCCCGCGCTACGCCGCCCACATGCGCGCGCTCTGGGAACGCCGGGCCGAGCGGGTCCTCGAGGCCCACGAGGCCGGGGTGGCCATCTACGCGGGCACCGACGCCGGGAGCGTCATTGCCCACGGGCGGATCGTCGACGAGTTGGAGGCACTGCATGCCGCCGGACTGAGCGCGGCCACCGCCCTCAGCGCCGGCGCCTGGTCCTCCCGGGCCTGGCTGTACGCCGCCGGAATCGCCGAGGGTGCGCCCGCCGACGTCCTGGTCTGCGCCGCTGACCCGCGGCGGGATCTCTCCACGTTGCGGAATCTGCGCGCCGTCATCCTCCGCGGGGACGTCATCGGCGCGGCATCCGCGGAATAAATTGAAGCTTCAAGTAATTTTATCTGGTGAGAGCCGCCGAACGACGGCTGAACCCCACAGCACCGGAGTGATGCAATGACCACCAACGCCGCCACCCAGGACCTCTTGCCGGCCGACCTCTCGATGGGCACCGTGATGCTCAAGGTCGGCGACCTGGCGATGATGACCGACTATTACCAGCGCGCCCTCGGCCTGGAGGTGGTGGCCGAGCAGGGCGGCGGCCTCTACCTCGGACGCGGCCAGACGCCGCTGGTGCACCTCGCGCCGGCCCCGGGACTGAACCTCCCCTCCCGGGGCGAGGCCGGGCTCTTCCACACCGCCCTCCTGTTCGAGGACCAGGCGGCGCTGGCCGCCACCGTCGCGACCGCCGCCCAGTACGATCCCCGATTCTTCACCGGCAGCGCGGACCACCTGGTCAGCGAGGCCTTCTACTTCAACGACCCCGAGGGCAACGGCATCGAGTTGTACTGGGACCGTCCGCGCGAGGAATGGTCCTGGGATGGCGCGAATGTTGTCATGGACAGCCTGGCACTGCCGCCGCAGCGTTACCTGGAGCAGCACCTCACCGAGGCGTCGCTCGCCGGCCAGCACGAAACCGGCGCCGGCGTCGGGCACGTCCACCTCCAGGTCGGCGACGTGAAGGCGGCCCACGACTTCTACGTCGGGACCCTGGGCTTCGAAAAGACCGCAGGCTGGCAAGGCCAGGCGCTTTTCGTCTCGGCGGGCGGCTACCACCACCACATGGCCATGAACATCTGGAACAGCCGCGGCGCCGGCCCCCGGCGCGACACGCTGGGCCTGGGCGAGGTGCTGATCGAGGTGCCCTCCGGGGACGACGTCGGCGCCCTCGCGGACAGGCTCAAGGTCGCCGGCGTTGCGTCCCACCACACCGGGGCCGAGCTCCGGTTTGACGACCCCTGGCGCAACCGGATCCGGGTCGCCGTCCGCTGACCGGCCATCGGGCCGTCAGCCGATAGGCTGGGTCGACGCCACACGCCGCGGCCCCCGGGCCGCCCGAAATCCAAGGATGAGCCCCGTGGGATTTACCGAAGTCTTCGTCGCCACCCATGACGCCGCGCTCAAGCGGGCCGCCGCACTCGCCGGGGGCGCCCCCGCCGGCCCGGACGCCGTTCGGATCGAGGACATCAGCGACTACGAGATCGAACGGCTGGGGGACCTCGCCGGCACCGCCGTCCACGCCGCCGGTGCCGACTACGAACTCGCGATGGTCGACGTCTCCAGCGACGCCCTACTCGGCGTGCCCGCCGCCATGGTCCGGACCCTCGCCGAGCTGCTCAGCTACGAGACCGACGAGGGCGAAAGTGTCCTGGCCGATGTCGCCGGGCAGTGGGCGGCCGAGGAGGACATGCCCTTCGGTGCCGCCGAGGCCCTCGGCCACGCCCGGCGGATCGCGGAGCTCGCCTCCGCCGTCGACCCCGCTGCCCGCACCGAACTGTACGTCTGGACCGCCTGAGCCGGACTGCGGCGCCACCCGCGGCGGCCCGCCGCGGGTGTCAAGTCGAAATCGGCGCGGTGATCTGGCACAATGATCAGGTACTTGATCTGCGTGGCCCCTCTCTCCGCGTCTGGATCTTGTCCTTTTAGAACCCCCTAGTATGGCCCGCCCCACGGGTGCAGAACGCCGGGTTCGACCCCGTTTCAGAAACAGGAGTGACCACAAAAGTGGCCGTTAAGATTCGCCTTAAGCGCTTCGGCAAGATGCGCGCCCCGTACTACCGCATCGTCGTCATGGACTCACGCTCCAAGCGTGACGGCCGTGCCATCGAGGAGATCGGCAAGTACCACCCGACCGAAGAGCCCTCGTACATCGAGGTCGACTCGGACCGCGCCCAGTACTGGCTCGGCGTCGGCGCTCAGCCGTCCGAGCAGGTTGCCGCGATCCTGAAGATCACCGGTGACTGGCAGAAGTTCAAGGGTCTGCCCGGCCAGGAAGGCACCTTGAAGACCAAGGCTGCCAAGGAAGGCTTCGTAGCCCCGGAGAAGGGTTCCGTCATCATTCCGGAAGCCATCACCAAGAAGGCCAAGAAGGACGACGCAGCCGAGGCCCCGGCCGACGCCGAAGCAGAGACCACCGAGGCTGAGTAACTTGCTGGCAGACGCGCTCGAACACCTGGTCCGCGGGATTGTAGACAGCCCCGAGGACGTCAAGGTCAGTGCCAAGAACAACCGCCGGGGGGACACCCTTGAGGTGCGCGTTCACCAGGACGACCTTGGCCGGGTGATTGGCCGCCAGGGCCGGACCGCACGCGCACTGCGCACCGTGGTTGCGGCACTGGCAGACGGTGAGCCGGTGCGGGTCGACGTCGTCGACACCGACCGCCGCCGGTAGCGCAGCCAGCACACGCTTGATCTCTGTCCGGCCCCTCCACCAGCATTGGTGGAGGGGCCGGACTGTTTTGCGCACACTGCGCCCCCACAACGACCCATCCTTCCCATCCCCGAACAAGAGGACAGCATGCAGCTTCAGGTGGCACGAATCGGCAAACCCCACGGCATCCGCGGCGAGGTCACCGTCCAGGTGCTGACCGACGCCCCCGGTGACCGGTTCGTCCCGGGCACCCAGTTCGTCGTGGAGCCCGCGTCCGCCGGCCCGCTCACGGTCGAGAGCGCGCGCTGGAACAAGGACATCCTGCTGCTGGCATTCGAGGAGGTGGAGACCCGCAACGATGCGGAGGCCCTGCGCGGCGCCAAGCTCTTCATCGAAACCGAAGAACTCGACGAGGACGACGACGAGGGCTGGTACGAGCACGAACTCGTCGGCCTGGACGTCCGGGTGGGCAACGAGGTGGTGGGCACGGTCTCCGCGCTGCACACCATGCCCGTCCAGGACCTGCTGGTGGTCAAGGACCGCGCCGGCAAGGAAATCCTGATCCCGTTCGTGGAGCAGATCGTCCCCGAGGTCAACGTCGCCGAAAAGTACGTCCTCGTCACCCCGCCGGCGGGCCTGTTCGAGGTCAACACGGACACCGCCGCGACCCCCGACGACGGCGACTCCGCCGACAGTGCCGCCGAGGACGCAGACGGGGACCGCGCCTAAGATGCGGATCGACGTCGTCAGTATCTTCCCCGAGTACCTCGCCCCGCTGGAGCTGTCCCTGATCGGGAAGGCCCGGCAGGACGGACTGCTGAAGCTCACCGTCCACGACCTTCGGGACTTCACCACCGACCGGCACCGCACCGTCGATGACACCCCGTACGGCGGCGGCGCCGGCATGGTCATGAAGCCGGAACCGTGGGCCCAGGCGCTCGGTGCCGTCGCGGGCACTGCGGCGGCAGGGGAGGGTGAGCTCCGGAAACCTGTGCTGATTGTCCCCTCGCCCGCGGGGGAGCGCTTCACCCAGGCCATCGCGCACGAGCTCGCCGAGGAGGAGCAGCTGGTCTTCGCCTGCGGCCGGTACGAGGGCATCGACGAACGCGTCCTCGAATGGGCGGCGGACCACTTCACCGTCCGCCCCATGAGCCTGGGCGACTACGTGCTCAACGGCGGCGAGGTGGCGGTCCTGGCGATGGTCGAGGCAATCGGGCGGCTGCTGCCCGGCGTCGTTGGCAACCCCGAATCCCTCGTGGAGGAATCGCACTCCGACGGGCTGCTGGAGTACCCGGTCTACACCAAGCCCTCCAGCTGGCGCGGCCGGGACGTCCCCGCCGTGCTGCTCAGCGGCAACCACGGCAAGATCGCCCAGTGGCGCCGGCACGAACAGTACCGACGGACCGCGGAGCGCCGCCCCGACCTGCTCGAGGCGTTCGACGCCGGGACGTTGCCCCGCGCGGACCGCACCGCGTTCGCGGACCTCGGGTACGACATCGAAGACGGCCGGCTCCGCCGTCGCGCCGACGCCTGAGCACGGCCTGACACGGGACTTTCCCGCCGCCGTCGTGCGTCCGGGGGAGTCCGCGGATTCAGCAAAAGCCGCCATTCTGTGGCAAAATAAGTCCTTGTGCCTGCTGGGTGCGAACCTGCCACAGGGGGAGCGTCACCAACAGCGCGGCACCCCGGCCCGGTCAATTCCTGACTGGACCGGAACGACATATTTTCGG
The DNA here is from genome assembly GCF_030410515.1 of Arthrobacter sp. YD4. GTDB lineage: Bacteria > Actinomycetota > Actinomycetes > Actinomycetales > Micrococcaceae > Arthrobacter. The sequence continues at coordinate 222,850 of NZ_JAUHHD010000003.1, forward strand.
CGGTGATTTCCGGGCGCGACTGCGGCCGGGCTTGGCTGCCGTGACCCAACGTGAATGACCTGTGGCGTTCACCAGGAGTGGATCAATGCATATCCTCGATTCCGTCGACGCAGCCTCGCTGCGCAACGATGTTCCCGAGTTCCGCGCGGGTGACACCATCAAGGTGCACGTGAACATCATCGAAGGCAAGAACTCCCGTGTCCAGGTTTTCCAGGGCTTCGTCCTGGGCCGCCAGGGTGACGGCGTCCGCGAGACCTTCACCGTCCGCAAGGTTTCCTTCGGTGTCGGCGTGGAGCGTACCTTCCCGGTGCACTCCCCGATCATCGACAAGATCGAGCTCGTCTCCAAGGGTGACGTGCGCCGCGCCAAGCTTTACTACATGCGTGCACTGCGCGGTAAGGCTGCGAAGATCAAGGAAAAGCGCGACTTCCAGACCGCCAAGTAAGTCCCCGGACTTACTCCGCGGATCCACGGCCGGCCCGGGTCACCCCGAGCCAGCGCCACTGCGCCGATCAAGCACTTCACGCGTCAGGGGATGTGGACCATGGAACAGCCAGAACGCCGGCCCAGGAAACTGGGCTGGCGTTTTGTGCTTCTGGGCCTGGTGCTGGCCGTCGCCATCAGCGGCCTGGTCCGTTCCCTGTGGCTGGACGTGTACTTCATCCCGTCCGCCTCGATGGAGCCGCTGCTGCGCGACGGGGACCGGATCCTGGTCTCCCGCACCGACTTCGCCGCCGACCCGATCCGCCGAGGCGACGTGGTGGTCTTCGACGGCCGCGGGTCCTTCGCGCCGCTGAACAGCGGGGCGGGCCCGGCAGCGGAGCTGCTGGCCGGGGCGGGGTACTGGCTGGGCATCACCGGCAGTGACACCACCTACGTCAAACGGGTCATCGGGTTGCCGGGGGACAGGGTGGTCTGTTGCGACGGGTCCGGCAAGCTCACAGTCAACGGCCAGCAACTTAGTGAACCGTATATATATCCCGGCGATGAGCCCAGCACCCTGAAGTTCGACGCGATCGTCCCGGCGGGGCGGCTCTGGCTGATGGGGGACCACCGGTCCAAGTCGGCCGATTCCAGGGGGCTGCTGGGGGCTCCCGGCGGCGGCATGGTGCCGCTGGACCGGGTGATCGGCCGGCCGGTGATGATCATCTGGCCGCTTGATAGATTTGCTGCACTACCGCGGCCCGACGCGGCCGCCACGACGACACAGAACGGACAGTAGATGCCCGAGACCGGACCCCGGACCCCTGAGCCCCACGGCCAGGCCGAACCCCGGGTGACGTCCGCGCCCATTCCCGACGGCGAACACCCGACGACGCGGCTCCCGGTCGTGCCGAAGACGTCTGCCGACGAGACGCCCGTCGACGGGACGTCGGCGGAGGCTCTCCGGCGTGAAGCGCCGCGTGTCCCGGAACGGGCGGCCGGTGTCGCGCAGGACGGTCCCTCCCATGCGGGCCCGACGTCTGCCCGGGCGCGCCGGGCGTTGGCCCGCGAGGGCCGCAACCCCGTGCTGGTTTGGCTCCGGGAGATCGCCACCGTGGTGGTCATCGCCGTCGTGCTTTCCTTCTTGATCAAGACCTTCCTGTTCCGGGCCTTCTACATCCCGTCCGAGTCGATGATGAACACGCTGGACGTCAATGACCGGATCTTCGTGAACCTGTTGGTGCCCCAGCCGATCGCCCTGCAGCGCGGCGACGTGATCGTCTTCCGCGACACGAAGAACTGGCTGGCCCCCGCGGCGCCGAAGCCGGTGGGTCCCATGACCGGGGTGCAGAACGCGCTGACGTTCGTGGGGCTGTTGCCGGACAATTCGGAGCAGCACCTGGTCAAGCGCGTCATTGGGCTGCCGGGCGACCACGTCATCTGCTGCGACGGCAGCGGCCGCCTGACCGTCAACGGCAAGGCCCTGGACGAGAAATACATCAACAGTTCAGAGGTCCCGCAGGTGCGGACGTTCGACGTCGTGGTTCCCGCCGGCAAGGTCTGGGTGATGGGCGACAACCGCAACCACTCGGCCGACTCCCGCGCCCACATGGAAACCGACGGCGGCTTCATCGACATGGCGGACATCGAGGGCCAGGCCGCCGTGATCGCCTGGCCGCTGAACCGCGTCAAGGCACTGGACAACTACCCGGACGTCTTCACCGGCGTTCCCGCCCCGTCCGGCACCCCCAGCAGCGCCCCGGCAGGAAAGTAAGGCAAGAGCAGTGTCCGTCGCACCAACCCTGGACTACGAACGCCGCTTCGAGGCCTCGGGCGCACGGTTGCTTGCCGGCATCGACGAGGTCGGCCGCGGGGCGCTGGCCGGCCCGGTCAGCGTGGGGATCGCCGTCATCGACCTGCAGCGGCAGAAACTGCTCGCCGATGTGCGGGACAGCAAGCTGCTGAAGGTTTCCGAACGCGAACGCCTGGAGCCGCTGGTCCGCGCCTGGAGCGTCGCGTCCGCCGTCGGGCACGCCTCTGCCGCGGAGATCGACGCTCTGGGGATCATCGCCGCGCTGAGGCTCGCCGGCAACCGGGCCTGGGCCGCCGTGATCGCCGCCGGCGTGACGCCCGAGGTGGTGCTGCTCGACGGCAGCCACAACTGGCTGACGACCCCGGCGCAGGCCTCCCTCTTTGATGAGGGGCCGGCGGAGCCCGGCTGCGACGCCCCGGTCCACACCCTGGTCAAGGCGGACATGCAGTGCCTCTCCGTCGCCGCGGCGTCCGTGCTGGCCAAGGTCGAACGCGACCGGCAGATGGCCGCCCTGCACGAGGAATTTCCGGCCTTTGGCTGGAACGAGAACAAGGGCTACGGCACCGCCGCCCACAAGGACGCCCTCCGCACCGCCGGGCCCAGCCCCTACCACCGGGTGAGCTGGCAGCTGCTGGGCGACTGAGGCCCGGCCTCTTGGCTGTGGCGCCCGTCCGTGGCGCGCGGCCTGCGCCCGATGGTGCAAGATGGAACCATGAGTGCCGAAGACCTGGAAAACTATGAAACCGACATGGAGCTGCAGCTCTACCGCGAATACCGCGACGTCGTCGGGCTCTTCAGCTACGTCGTCGAGACCGAACGGCGCTTCTACCTGGCCAACCACGTCGACCTGCAGGCCCGCAGCGCCGACGGCGAGGTCTACTTCGACCTGACCCTGCAGGACGCCTGGGTCTGGGACGTCTACCGCTCCGCCCGCTTCGTCAAAAGCGTCAGGGTCATCACCTTCAAGGACGTCAACGTCGAGGAACTCCCGCGCAACGAGGAACTCGCCCTGCCCAAGGTCGAGGACCTGGGTAACTAGTCAGCCCGTTTTACCCGGCCTCGCCCCTCTTGCTGGTCCCCTGACCGGAGTTACCCACATAGTGTGACCTGCGGGTATTGCAGTCTCTGAACGCCGTCCACGCTGGAGGGATGAGAGCCAAAGACGTATTGGGCCGCCGCGGCGAGGATCTGGCGGCCGGTTTCCTGGAGGACCAGGGGATCAGGGTGGTGGACCGGAACTGGCGTTGTCCCGCTGGCGAGATCGACATCGTCGCGCTCGACGGCGACGCCCTGGTCATCGCCGAGGTCAAGACCCGCCGCTCGCTGGCGTTCGGGCACCCGTTCGAGGCTGTCGGTGCCGAGAAGCTTGCCCGGTTGCACCGGCTCGGGTCCGCCTGGTGCCGGGAGCATGAGCTGCGGATGCCGCTACGCCGGGTGGATGTCATCGCCGTGCTCGACGACGGCACCGGCGAGGCCGCCATCGAACACCTCAAGGGGGTGGGGTAGATGGCGCTCGGCCGGACCTATGCCGTGGCCCTGGTGGGCCTCAACGGGTACATCGTCGAGGTCGAGGCGGACATCGGGCAGACGCTGCCTGCATTTGTGATCCTCGGGCTGCCCGACGCGTCGCTGAACGAGGCCAGGGAGCGGATCCGCTCCGCCGCGCAGAACTCCGGCATCCCCCTGAGCCGCCGCAAGATCACCGCCAACCTCATCCCCGCGTCGCTGCCCAAACGAGGCTCCGGGTTCGACCTGGCCATTGCCATGGCCGCGTTGCTGGCGGCCAACGATATCCGGTCCACGGGACGTCACGTCTTCCTCGCCGAATTGGGCCTGGACGGCCGGCTCCGCCCCGTCCGCGGGATCCTCCCGGCCGTCATGGCCGCCGTCCGCGCCGGCTACCCGGACGTGGTCGTGGCCCTAGCCAACGCAGCCGAGGCCGAACTGGTCCCCGGCGCCAGAGTCCGCGCCTACACCACCCTGGCCAGGCTGGCCTTCGACTTCGGCGCGGACCCGCAGGACCTGGCCCTGGACGCCGACCCGGGGGAAGAACCCGACGACGGCGACGGACACGTGGAGCCTGCGATGGTGCCGGACATGGCCGACGTGTCGGGCCAGGCCGAGGGACGGCGGGCCCTGGAGGTGGCGGCCGCGGGGGCGCACCACGTGCTGCTGACCGGGCCGCCGGGTGCCGGCAAGACCATGCTGGCCGAACGCCTGCCCGGGCTGCTGCCGGACCTCGGCGACCAGGAGGCGATGGAGGTCACCGCCATCCACTCGCTCAGCTCCCTGACCACATCGGCCGTGACGCTCCGGCGCAGGCCGCCTTACGAGAGCCCCCACCACACTGCCACCCCGGCCGCCATCATCGGCGGCGGTTCCGGCCTTCCCCGACCCGGCGCCGCGTCCCGGGCCCACCGCGGCGTGCTGTTCCTGGACGAGGCGCCCGAGTATGAACGCCGGGTCCTGGACGCCCTGCGGCAGCCGCTGGAAAGCGGCGAGCTGATCCTCCATCGCGCCGCAGGCACCGCCGCCTACCCGGCCCGCTTCCAGCTAGTCCTGGCCGCGAATCCCTGCCCGTGCGGCAAAGCCTCGGGGAAGGGTGTGGAGTGCACCTGCACCCCGACGATGCGCCGCCGGTACTTCGCCCGGCTGTCCGGGCCGTTGCTGGATCGGGTCGACATCCAGCTGGACGTCGAACGGGTAGCGCTTGCCGACTTCGGTGCGCCCCGGGCGGAGGAAGCATCGGCCGCCATTGCCGCCCGGGTCAGGGCGGCGAGGGACACCCAGCTTGACCGGCTGCGGCCGCTCGGCTTCGAGACCAACGCCCAGGTTCCCGGCCGGGTGCTCCGCGGTGGGCTTCGGCTGGGCGCCCACCACACCGGAATCCTGGACCGCGCCTTGGAACGCGGCTCCCTCACCGCCCGGGGCTACGACCGGGTACTGCGCCTTGCATGGACGGTCGCCGATCTGGCCGGCCGCGGCAGCCCCGATGCCGACGACGTCGGCCAGGCCCTGGCCCTGCGGCAGTCCACCGGAGCAACCCCATGACAGCGTGTCCGATTCCGAGGAGAGCAACATGACCGCCAACGAACGCACCGCCCGGGCCGCCCTGTCCCGGCTGATGGAACCGCAGGACGCCGCCGGCCTGGCCCTCGTGCGGGCGGTTGGTGCGGAGGATGCGCTCCGGATCGCCACCGGCCAGCTGAAGCCCGGCCCGTCTCTGGAACAGGAGATCACCGGGCTGCTGGCGGACGCCGGTGCCGGCGGCGGCTGGTTGGGCCTGGGTATGGCGCTCAAACGCTGGGCACCCCGCGTCCCGGACCTCGCCCCGGCACGGGACTTGGCTACCATGCAGCGGCTCGGCGGAAGGCTGCTAATCCCCTCCGACCAGCTGTGGCCGGCGCAACTGGCGGATTTGGGGCTGCAGGAGCCGCTGTGCCTGTGGTGGCGGGGCGTGGAGCAGGAGTTACCTCCTCCGACGAAGGCTGTCGCCCTCGTCGGGTCGCGGGACAGCACCTCCTACGGCTCCTCCGTTACCGCCGATCTAGCCTACGCCCTGGCTCAGCGCGGTTTCACCATCGTCTCGGGCGGGGCCTACGGGATCGACGCCCACGCCCACCGGGCCGCTTTGGCCGGGGCCACCGGCCTGCCGACGATCGCGGTGATGGCCGGGGGAGTGGACCGCTTCTATCCGTCCGGGAACGAGGACCTACTCCGCACGGTGGCCAACCAGGGCGCGGTGCTGGCCGAGGTCCCTCCCGGCTCCGCGCCCACCAGGTACCGCTTCCTGCAGCGCAACCGGATCATCGCCGCCCTGGCCGGGGCCACCGTGGTGGTGGAGGCGCGCTGGCGCTCCGGCGCCCTCAACACCGCCCACCACGCCGAAACCCTCGGCCGGTCGGTCGGCGCCGTCCCCGGATCGGTCCACAGTGCCAACTCCGCGGGCTGCCACCGGCTGCTGCGGGAGGGCGGGGCGGTGTGCGTCACGGATGCCGCGGAGATCGCCGAACTCGTCTCGCCCAGCGGTGACTCCCTGCCGGACCCGGCAGCGGGACGGTCGGAGGCCCACGACGGGCTGACCCTGGAAGACCTGATCCTCCTCGACGCGCTGCCGTTGCGGGTCACCAGCACCGTGGAGAAACTGGCGGTCGTCGCCGGGCTAAGCCCCGAGTCCGTCCGGGCCGGCCTGGGACGGCTCGGCCTGGTGGGCCTGGCCGAGTCCCGCCACGGTGGCTGGAAACGCTCGGCGGCGGCGGGTTAGGGCAGACGCCGTGCATCCCGCGTCGCCAAGAGGGGGCGGTACCGTGGCAAGCCCGCTCGAGCCGGAAGGAAACGGCGCGCCGTCGGGCTCCGCCGGGAAGCAGGATGGGGCTGGGAGAGTGGAAGGGTGCCAGCTCCAACCATCCCTCCCGCGCTCGCCGATGCCGCCGCCGCCTTCGGCCGGTACCTCGACGCCGAGCGCGGCCGCTCCGCCCACACCGTGCGCGCGTATCTGGCCGACGTCGAGAGCCTCCTCGGCCACGCCGCGTCCGAGGGTGCCACCGGACTGGGAGACCTCGAACTCGGCACCCTCCGCCGCTGGCTGGGCGCCCAGAGCGAGGCCGGCATGGCCCGGGCCACCCTGGCAAGACGGGCCGCCACCGCGCGGGCCTTCACCGCGTGGGCCGTCCGCGAGGAACTCCTGGCCGCCGACCCGGCCCTCCGGCTGCGGGCCCCCAAACGCGAGAAGTCCCTGCCCGGCGTGCTCCAGCAAGGCCAGGTCCAGCGCCTGGTCGCCGGCGCCGAAGCGGCCGCGGCGGACGGCGGCCCCATGGCCCTGCGGAACCGGGCCATGCTGGAACTGCTCTACGCCACCGGCATCCGCGTCGGCGAGCTGACCGGCCTCGACATCGACGACCTCGACCCGGACCGCCGCACCCTCCGGGTGCTAGGCAAGGGCAACAAGGAACGGACTGTGCCCTACGGTGTCCCGGCCGCGCTCGCCGTCGACGACTGGCTCCGGCGCGGCCGTCCCGCCCTGGTGGCGGACGGCTCCGGGCCCGCCCTCTTCCTCGGCGCCCGGGGTAACCGGGTGGACCAGCGGCAGGTCCGCAGCGTCGTCAAGGACCAGTTGGAGGGCCTCGGGGACACCTCCGCCACCGGTCCGCACGCGCTGCGGCACTCGGCTGCCACCCACCTGCTCGACGGCGGCGCCGACCTCCGGGCCGTCCAGGAGATCCTCGGCCACAGCAGCCTCGCGACCACCCAGATCTACACGCACGTCTCCGTGGACCGGCTCCGCAGCAGCTATCAACAGGCCCACCCGCGCGCCTGAAACAGCATCCGCGACACGCCGAAAACCCGGTGGTGACGGCGCGCTGCGCGGCACTGGCTTATTAGGGTGGGGTACGGCACAATGGGGTTCACGCCCGGCATCCACCACGGGGTCACGCGAAGCTTCCGAGTTTCCCGGCCACCACGGATCCGGACGTGCTTTATGTCGAGTCACCCTGAGTTTCAAAAGTATTTGAGTCACCACACAACTGAATAGTCTGGCAGGGGCACCAGCCCCGCACGCGGGCGACCGCGGCAGACGGACATCCGGGCAGAGGTCGTTGGGGAAGACGTACCTATAGCTATGGAGGATGGAATGTCTGTTGCACTAACCCGTGGTGTCCTGTTCGTTCACTCGGCCCCGACCGCCCTGTGCCCCCACGTTGAGTGGGCCATTGGCTCGGTCGTGGACAAGCGCACGGACCTTGAGTGGACCCCGCAGCCCGCCGCGCCCGGAATGTTCCGGGCCGAGCTCTCGTGGACCGGTACGCCGGGGACGGGGGCCACTTTGGCGTCGGCACTGCGCGGCTGGGCCCACCTGCGCTACGAAGTGACGGAAGAGCCCAGCCAGGGCGTCGACGGCGGCCGCTGGTCCCACACCCCCGAACTCGGCATCTTCCACGCCGTCACCGACGTGCACGGCAACATCATGGTCTCCGAGGACCGCATCCGCTACGCGTATGAATCCGGCGCGGGCGACCCCTCCGCCGTCTACCACGAGCTCTCCCTGGCCCTCGGCGAGGCCTGGGACGAGGAGCTGGAGCCCTTCCGGCACGCCGCCGAGGGCGCCCCCGTGCGCTGGCTCCACCAGGTCGGCTAGCCCCCCCACGACTCCCCGGCAGGCTCCGGCGCCGCTTCCTCCATGGCGGCGCACAGAGCCAGCGGGAGGGAGCTGACCGGGGACTGCCCTGCCTACCAGGGCGAAATCGGCACCGTCCCGATGCGCCGGCCCTCGGCGTCGCACAGGTGCCCCATCCGCTTGGGCGTGCTCAGCGCCACCATCCGGTCCAGCACGCCCAGGGTCGGGAAGACGGCGCTCGTCCGCGCCTCCACCCGCTGCAACTCGCCGAGATCCCTTACCCAGAACGTGGCGTAAAGGTTGGCCGTCCCCGTCACCGCCGCCACGAACCGGCACTCCGGCCACGCGGCCAACTCCCGGCCGATCCGGTCCAGGTCCTGCCCCGGCGCGACGCCCAGTAGCGAGGCCTGGATCGGCCAGCCTGCCAGCGGATGGGCGATCTCGCAGCGGAAGGTCATGATCCCCGAGGAGATCAGGCGGTTCACCCGGCGCCTCGCCGTGGCCGTGCTCGCGCCCGTCAACGATGCCAGCTCCGCCCATCCCAGCCGCCCGTCCAGGGACAGGTGCTCCAGCAGGGACCGGTCCAGGTCGTCCAGGACCATGGCGTAGGTGCCTTGACCCACGGACATGGTGCTCCGGTTGAGGACATTGAGCTGGCTCGGGTCCAGCGACCGTAGCCGCCAGCGGCTACCTTCCAGATAGAGGGACGTGGTGAGAAGCACGGACACGGACACCACCCCCGGCACCCCGTAGACCTTGGTGGTCAGGAAGACGTCCAGTTCGCGCAGGTCACGGGTCAGCACGTCGCAATTGATGTCGTGACCGCCTGTGGCGACCTCAATCGTGGCAACCTCGGGACACGCGGAGAGCCGCTCCACCAATGCCGTCCGGGTACCCGGATCCGCGCGGATCATGACGTAGGAGATGCAGCGGCTGCGGCTGAATTCCCGACCGAAAGAGGCCGTGATCCAGGCCAACCCCGCGGCGGTCATCCGGTCCCACCGGCGGGCGAGTGTGGTCGCCGTCGTGCCCAGCGGACCGGCCAGCTCCGCCCAGCTGGCCCGCGGGCGCAGCTGCAGGGCGTTCACCAGCGCCAGGTCCAGCTCACCCAGCGTGACCGAATCCTGCATATTACGCAGAGTAGAGTCCGTTTCCGTCAATTTGGGCGTCTGCATGGGCCAAGTATCACACGGTGGAGGGGTTGACCCGGTCCCCGTGACCGCCCGACTACCGAAAGCATGGAGAGCGTGACGATCTCAGACACCAGGAAACCCACCCGCACCCAGGAACTGGCGGCGGAGCTCGCCGACGGGCTCGTCTCGTTCCGGCGGGAGCTGCACCGGATCCCGGAGCTGGGCAACGACCTGCCCCTGACCCAGCGCCGGCTCCTCGCCGAACTGGAGGGCCTCGGCCTGGAGATCACGCTGGGACGGAGCCTGAGCTCCGTGACGGCGGTCCTCCGCGGTGGCGCAGTGCCGGCCGGCGGAACCAAGCCCGTGGTGCTGCTCCGCGGCGACATGGACGCCCTGCCCGTGACCGAGGACAACGGGCTGGAGTACCGCTCCTCGCACGAGGGGTTGATGCACGCCTGCGGCCACGACATGCACGTCGCGGGCCTGGTGGGCGCGGCCCGGATCCTGTCCTCGCTGAAGGACGAGCTGGCCGGCGATGTCGTGTTCATGTTCCAGCCGGGGGAGGAAGGCCCCGGGGGAGCGTTGCCGATGATCGAGGAGGGCGTCCTCGAGGCCGCCGGGCGGCGCGTGGACGCGGCCTTCGGCCTGCACGTCTTTTCCGCGGCGCACCCGCGCGGCGTCTGGTTCGGCCGCCCCGGCCCCCAGATGGCCGCCGTCGACGACCTCCACGTCCGGTTCATCGGATCCGGCGGCCACGGCTCCCAGCCGCACCACGCCAACGACCCCATCCCGGCCCTCTGCGAGGCGGTCACCGCACTTCAGACCATGGTGACCCGGGCCTTCGACGTCTTCGATCCGGTGGTCCTCACCGTGGGACGGATCGCCGGCGGCACCCGGGAAAACATCATCCCCGAGCACGCCGAATTCGACGCAACCGTCCGCAGCTTCAGCGCCGAATCCCGGGCCGCCATCAAGGAACGCAGCGTGCGGCTGCTCGAGGGCATCGCCGCCTCCCACGGCCTGAAGGCCGACGTGAACTACCACGAGCTCTACCCGGTCACGGAGAACGCCCCGGACGAGTACGAGCTGGCCCGCGGGGCCATCGTGGACCTCTTCGGCGAGGACCGCTACGAGCCCATGGCCAACCCGATGCCAGGCGCCGAGGACTTCTCCTTCGTCGGCAACGAGGTCCCGAGCGCCTACCTCTTCCTCAGCGCCTGCGCCCATGGCGACCCCGCCGACGCCGGCTCCAACCACTCACCCCACGCGCTCTTCGACGACGCCGTGCTCCCGGACGCCGCCGCCTGGCTGGCCGAGGTGGCGCTGCGCCGGATCAACCAGGGAGCCTAGGACAGCCCGCCCGACCACCACGTGGGAGGGCACCAGGAAAGGTAGTAACAGCATGAACGTACTGAATGGGCAGCGCCTCCGCACGGCGGCGGCCGCAGCGGCCGTCCTCGTCGCCCTGAGCGCCTGCACGAACGCGTCCGAGGCGGGGTCAGGTGCCGGGGCAGGTTCGGGCACCGGCGGCAGCGGGCAGGCGACGGCGACGTTTGACCCGGGAACCGTCGCCAAGGACGACGCCCTTGCCGCCAAGGTGCCGGATCAGGTCCGGTCCAAGGGAAAGCTGACGGTTGGCTCGGACACCACCTACGCCCCGGCGGAGTTCCTCGCGGCCTCCGACGGCCAGACCCCCGTGGGGTACGACGTCGACCTGGCCAAGGCGATCGGCGCCACCCTGGGCCTGAAGGTGGAGGTGCAGACCTCCCCGTTCGAAGGCATCCTCCCGTCCCTCGGCCCGAAGTACGACCTGGGTGTGTCCTCGTTCTTCATCACGAAGGAGCGCAGCAAGGCCGCCAACTTCGTCAGCTATTTCCAGGCCGGGACGCAGTGGGCGGTGCAGAAGGGCAACCCGAAGAACATCTCCCTGGACGACCTGTGCGGGAAGACCGTCGGGGTGCAGACCGGAACCTTCCAGGAGAACCCGGACATCTCCGGACGGAGCGCCCAGTGCGTCGCGGCCGGCAAGCCCGCGATCGACGTCGTCTCCCTGAAGAACCAGACCGACGTCACCACCCGCCTGGTGGCCGGAGGCATGGACGCAATGGCTGCCGGGTCCATCACGGTGGCCTACGCCATCACCCAGTCCGACGGGAAGCTGCAAACCCTCGGCGACGTCTACGGCGCCTCGCCGGTGGGCATCGCCGTCGCCAAGTCTGACACCGCCCTCGCCGAGGCGGTGGCCGGCGCCACCAACAAGCTGATCCAGGACGGGACGTACAAGAAGATCCTGGCTGCGTGGGGCACCGACGGCGGCGCCATCGCCAAGGCCGAGGTCAACCCCACGGTCAATAAGTAACGGCCGGGCCAACGCCAACGCAAACGACGGCGGCCAGGTTCCCCGCGAAGGGAACCTGGCCGCCGTCGTTCGTGCTGCGTGCGGTGGCGGCTAGATGCTGCGCACCGCGATCACGGCGTTGTGGCCGCCGAAGCCGAAGGAGTTGCTTAGCGCGACGATGTTGCCGGCCGGGAGGGCCCGCTCTGAGGTCACGACGTCCAGCGGGATCTCCGGGTCCTGGTTTTCCAAGTTGATGGTGACGGGAGCCTTGCGTTCGTGCACGGCGAGGACCGTCAGGACCGCTTCCACGGCACCGGAGGCGCCCAGCAGGTGGCCCATCTGGGACTTGGTGGCGGAGACCGCCACGTTGTCCACGTGGCTGCCGAGGGCGGCCTTGAGGGCGGTGTACTCGGGCTTGTCACCGACCGGGGTGGAGGTGGCGTGCGCGTTGACGTGCACCACGTCCTCGGCCTGGATGCGGCCGTCGAACATGGCTGCCTTCAGCGCGCGGGTGGCGCCGAGGCCCTCGGGGTCCGGGGCGGTGATGTGGTACGCATCGGCGGTCACCGAGGTGCCGGCCAGTTCGGCGTAGATCCGGGCGCCGCGGGCCAGGGCGTGCTCCTCGGCCTCGAGGACCAGGGCGCCTGCGCCCTCGCCCATGACGAAGCCGTCACGGTCGCGGTCGTACGGGCGGGAGGCGTGCTCGGGATCGTCGTTGCGGCGGGAGAGGGCCTGCATCGAGGAGAACGCGGCGATCGGCATCGGGTGGATTGCGGCTTCGGCGCCGCCGCAGACGACGACGTCGGCCTTCCCGGAGCGGATCAGCTCCAGTCCCATGTGCACGGCTTCGGTGCCGGAGGCGCAGGCGGAGACGGGGGTGTGGGCGCCGGCCCGGGCTCCCAGGTCCAGGCTGACCGCAGCGGCGACGCCGTTGGGCATCAGCATCGGAACGGTCATCGGCAGGACGCGGCGGGGGCCCTTTTCTCGCAGGGTGTCCCAAGCATCCAGCAGGGTCCAGACCCCGCCGATGCCGGTGGCGAAGGCCACTGCCAGGCGGTCGTGGTCGATGCCGTCGATGTTGGCGTCGGCCCAGGCCTCACGGGCGGCGATCACGCCGAACTGGGTGGACGGGTCCATGCGCTTGGCTTCGACCCGGCTCAGGACCTCGAGGGCGGGGGTGGAGGCGCGGGCGGCGAAGTGGACGGGCAGCTCGTACTTGGCAACCCAGTCGTCTTCGAGCGTATGCGCGCCGGAGACGCCCTTGAGCGCGTTCTTCCACATTGTGGGGACATCGCCGCCGATGGGTGTGGTGGCACCCAGACCGGTGATGACTACTTTGCGTGCCATGGGATCACTCTTTCGTCGGTGCGCGTGCCGCTTACGGTGCCAGCCAGGGCGCCGGGGCCTGCGTAGGAAACTCGGTGGTCAGTCAGTGAATCGGGGGAGCGCCGGGAGCCGCTGCGTAAGCGGCACCCGGCGGCCCGCGGTACCGCCCCCGTGGGGGACAGTGCCAGGGACCAGGCGGAATTAGGCCTGGGCGTTGGCGATGAAGTTGACGGCGTCGCCGACGGTCTTGAGGTTCTTGACCTCTTCGTCCGGGATGCGCACGCCGAACTTTTCCTCGGCGTTGACCACGATGGTCATCATCGAGATGGAGTCGATGTCCAGGTCCTCGGTGAAGGACTTGTCCATTTCGACGGCCTCGGGGGCCAGGCCGGTCTCTTCGTTGACGATTTCGGCCAGGCCGGCCAGGATCTCTTCGTTGTTAGCCATGGTGGCTCCTTCTTTTGTTGGTGCCATCGGCCGCCGGACGGGTCCGGAGCGTTGGGCGGAGTGGTTCGGGCCGAGGGTTCGGCCCGGTGGGGGAATCCGGGCTGCCTGCCGTGCCGGCACCCGGGAAGTCACGGTGGACTACGGCAGCACGATCACCTGGGCGCCGAAGACCAGCCCGGCGCCGAAACCGATCTGCAGGGCCAGTCCGCCGCTGAGGCCGGGGTTGTCCTGCAGCAGCCGGTGCGTGGCCAGCGGAATGGACGCCGCCGAGGTGTTGCCCGCCTCGGCGATGTCCCGGGCGATGATGACCGATTCCGGCAGCTTGAGCTGCTTGGCCATCTCGTCGATGATCCGCATGTTGGCCTGGTGCGGGATGAAGGCCGCGAGGTCCTCGGCCTTGACGCCGGCGGCGTCGAGGGCCTGCTGGGCCACCTTGGCCATTTCCCAGACCGCCCAGCGGAACACGGTCTGGCCGTCCTGGCGCAGCGTGGGCCAAAGCGCGGCCTCGGTGACGGCGGCTTCGCCCTCGCTGAGGGCGCCCTTGCCGGCGGCGTGGTCGCGGATGTCCAGCATCGAGTGGGTCATGCCGATGGCGTCCCACTTGCTGCCGTCCGAGCCCCAGACCGACGGGCCGATGCCCGGGGTGTCGGAGGGGCCGATGACGACGGCGCCCGCGCCGTCGCCGAGCAGGAAGGAGATGGTGCGCTCGGTGTTGTCGATGACGTCGGAGAGCTTCTCCGCGCCGACCACCAGCACGTACTTGGCGGCACCGGAGCGGACCAGGGCGTCGGCCTGGGCGATGCCGTAGCAGTACCCGGCGCACGCGGCGGAGATGTCGAAGGCCGGGGCCGGAGTGGCGCCCAGGCGGTCGGTCAGGCTCGCGGCCGCGGAGGGGGTGGCGTAGGGGTGGGTGACCGTGGAGACGATCACGGCCCCGAGCTCGGAGGGGTCGACGCCGGCGCGTTCGAGGGCCTCGCGGGCGGCGCCCTCGGCCATGTCGATCACGCTGACGTCTGCGGGGGCGCGGTGCCGGGTGACGATCCCGGTGCGCTGGCGGATCCACTCATCGGAGGAGTCGATCCACTGGCAGACGTCCTCGTTGGTGACGATGACGTCGGGACGGTACGCGCCGACGCCCAGCACACGGGTGCCGTTCTGCAGGGGAGCCTGCTTCAGCGTAGGAGTGCTCATTTTCCTCCCTCAAGTTCTGCGAATAGTGCCAAGGCAGCGGACAGATCATCCGGTGTCTTGACGGTAACAGTCTTCACGCCGGGCATGCCGCGCTTGGCCAGTCCGGCGAGGGTGCCTGCCGGGGCCAGTTCGATCAGGCCGGTCACGCCGCGCTCCACCAGGGTCTCCATGCAGCGGTCCCAGCGGACCGGGCGGGAGACCTGGGCGATGAGGCTGTCCACCGCGGCGCCGCCGTCGGTGACCGGCGCGCCGTCGAAGTTCGAGAGCAGCGGAACCTGCGGGTTGCGGGGGTGAAGCCTGGGACGCAGCGCCTGCAGTGCGGCGACGGCGGGGGACATGTGCGAGGTGTGGAACGCCCCGGCAACCTTGAGCGGGATGACCCGGGCCTTGGCCGGCGGCTTGTCCGCGAGGGCCTTGAGCTGCTCGAGGGTGCCGGCGGCGACGGTCTGTCCGGCGCCGTTGACGTTCGCGGGGGTCAGCCCGGCGGCCTCGATGGCGGCCAGCACCTCGGCGGGGTCGCCGCCGACGACGGCGCTCATGCCGGTCGGGGTGGCGGCGGCCGCGGCGGCCATGCCGTTGGCGCGTTCCCGGACGAAGGTCATGGCCTCGGTCTCGGTGAGGACACCGGCCAGCGCGGAGGCGGTGATTTCGCCCACCGAGTGGCCGGCGAGGATGACGGGGAGGGTTTCGAGTTCGACGTCGAACAGGGCCTTCGCGGCGACCAGTCCGGCCGCGACGATCAGCGGCTGCGCGACGGCGGTGTCCTTGATGGTTTCTTCATCGGAGGTGGTGCCGTGGGCGGTGAGGTCGATACCTGCTATTTCGCTCAGGGAGGCCAGATGGCCTGGGACGGAGGGCAGTTCCAGCCAGGGGGCCAGAAAACCGGAGGTCTGGGAGCCCTGTCCAGGGCAGACGATTGCAAGCACGTATCCAGCTTTCCAAATGCCGCGTGATTCATCGGTACTTTCATGCACCAAGCTCACTGGGTCAGTTTGTAGGAAGTCTACAACCTCTCAGCCGCCGTTACGGGATGGCTGACGCTCCACGGCGGGCTTCGGCGGGGTGGAGAGACGCCCCACCACGAGGGCCGCCTGGAGCACGAACGCCTCCCGCGGGATCAGCGGATCCCAGCCGGTCACGTCGCAGACCCGCTTGAGCCGGTAGCGGACCGTGTTGGCGTGGACGAACAATTCCCGGGCCGTGGCCTCGAGCGAATGACCCAGTTCCAGGTAGGTCCCCAAGGTCTCCACCAGCCCGTTCGAGGCGGCCAGGAGGGGCCGGTAAATGTTCTTCACCAGGGATCGGCGGGCCGCGTCGTCGCCGGAGATGACCCGCTCCGGCAGCAGGTCGTCCGCGGCCACCGGGCGGGGGGCCGAGGGCCAGGCGCGGGCCGCGGTGAGGCCGGCGAAGGCGGACTGGGCGGAGCTGCTGGCCTCCGGCAGGGAGGCTGCCTCGGCGCCGTACACGACGGGACCGGGGGCAAAGAGTTCGCTGAGTTTCTGGCAGGCGGTCTCCCGGTCCTGCACGCCGCCGAGGATCAGGATCAGCCGGTCGCCCTGGATTCCCACCAAAGCGTCCTCGGCGAACCGGCCGGCGGTGCGGCGCAGCTCGCTGACGTAGCTGGCGCTGGGTTCCGAGGGCGAATTGCCCACCATGACGGTGAAGCGTTCCTGCGCCTTCCAGCCCAGGGCCGCGATCCGGGACCGCAGGGCGTCGGTGTTCTCTCCGCGCAGGATGGCGTCGACGATCAGGGCTTCCAGCCGGGTGTCCCAGGAGCCGCGGGTCTCCGCGGCGCGGGCGTAGACGTCGGCGGCGGCGAAGGCGACCTCGCGCGAGTAGCGGAGCACCGCCTCACGCAGGGCGGCCTGGTCCGCCTCGGGGGCGATGATCGGGACCTGCTCCTCGACCACCTCCACCACGATCCGGATCAGCTGGAGCGCCTTCTGCAGGCTGATGGAGCGGGTCAGTTCGGTGGGGGCGGTGCCGAAGACGTCGGAGAGGATCCACGACGGCGAGCTGGGCCGTTCGAACCAGGTGACGAAGGCGGCGATGCCGTTCTGGGCCACCATGCCGAGCGCGGAGCGTTCGTCGGAGTTCAGCCGGCTGTACCAGGGCAGTGAGGATTCCAGCCGCCGCAGCGTGGTGGTGGAGAGCTGGCCGACGCTGGAGCGGAGCTTCTTCAGCGTCTCGGCCTTCTCCGGGGACAGGGTCCGGGCGGCGGATTTGCGCTGCGCGGGGGTGGGGGTGGGCTCTGCCATGACAACGAGCATACGGCGGCCGCCTGACAAGCTCCATTTGTGCGAAGGCTACAACTCGCTTTGCGCTGGATCACACGGCGCGACCGCCGTGGTTAAAGCCCGACGGCGGCCCCCACACCGTGGGGACCGCCGTCGTCGTGTTTTCCGGTCCGGCCGGGTGACTCCTAGGAGTCGCCGCCCGCGTTGCCGGTGGTGCCGGCGTTGACGTTGAGCAGCCGGTACTTCTCGATCGCCTGGGCCGGGGCCTGCGCGTCGACCTCGCCGCGGCGGGCGAGCATCTGCAGCGAGCGGACCACGATCGAGTGCACGTCGTTCTTGAAGAAGCGGCGTGCCGCGGCGCGGGTGTCGGAGAAACCGAAGCCGTCGGCGCCGAGCGAGGCGAACTCGTTCGGGACGAACTGCCGGATCTGGTCCGGGACGGCCTTCATGTAGTCCGAGACCGCGACGATCGGGCCGGTGGCGCCGGCGAGCTGTTCGGTGACGAACGGCACGCGGGCCGGCTGGCCGGGGTTGAGGAAGGCCTCTTCCTCGGCGGCCATGGCGTCGCGGCGCAGCTCGGTCCAGGACGTGACGGACCAGACGTCGGCGGAAACGCCCCAGTCCTCGGCCAGCACGCGCTGGGCCTCGAGGGCCCACGGCACGGACACGCCGGAGGCGAGGATCTGCGTGCGGGGGCCGTCGATCTTGGCCGGCGCCAGCAGGTAGATGCCCTTGACGATGCCCTCGACATCGAGCTCGGCGGGGGCCGCCGGCTGCGAGATCGGCTCGTTGTAAACCGTCAGGTAGTACATGACGTTCCGCGACGGGTCGTTATCCGCAGGGCCGGGGCCGTACATCCGGTTCAGGCCGTCACGCATGATGACGCCGATCTCGTAGCCGTAGGCGGGGTCGTACGTGACGACGGCCGGGTTGGTGGCGGCGAGGATCGGGGAGTGGCCGTCGGCGTGCTGCAGGCCTTCGCCGGTCAGCGTGGTGCGGCCGGCGGTGGCGCCGATGATGAACCCGCGGGTCATCTGGTCGGCGGCGGCCCAGAAGGAGTCGCCGGTGCGCTGGAAGCCGAACATCGAGTAGAAGACGTAGATCGGGATCAGCGGCTCGCCGTGGGTGGCGTAGGAGGTGCCGGCGGCGGTGAAGGCCGCGACCGAACCTGCCTCGTTGATGCCGGCGTGCACGATCTGGCCGGCGATCGACTCCTTGTACGCGAGGACCAGGTCGCGGTCCACGGACAGGTAGTTCTGGCCGTTCGGGTTGTAGATCTTCGCGGTCGGGAAGAACGCGTCGATGCCGAAGGTACGGGCCTCATCCGGGATGATCGGCACGATCCGGGAACCGAATTCCTTGTCCCGCATCAGGTCCTTCAGCAGCCGGACGAACGCCATGGTGGTGGCGGCGAGCTGCTTGCCGGAGCCGCGGTTGGCGACCTCGTACGCTTTGTCGCCCGGCAGGGTGACGTCGGTGTGCTTGGACCGGCGCTCGGGCACGAAACCGCCCAGGGCCTGGCGGCGCTCCATCAGGTACTTGATCTCCGGAGAGTCCGCACCCGGGTGGTAGTACGGCGGCTGGTACGGGTCGGCCTCGAGCTGGTCGTCCGTGATCGGGATGCGCAGGTGGTCGCGGAAGGCCTTCAGATCCGCCAGGGTGAGCTTCTTCATCTGGTGGGTCGCGTTGCGGCCCTCGAAGTGGGTGCCCAGGCCGTAGCCCTTGACCGTGTGGGCCAGGATGACCGTCGGCTTGCCCTTGAACTCGGTGGCGGCCTTGTACGCGGCATAGACCTTGTTGTAATCGTGGCCGCCGCGCTTGAGGTTCCAGATTTCCTGGTCCGTCATATCCGCGACCATGTCCTTGGTCTGCGGGGTCTTACCGAAGAAGTGCTCGCGGACAAACCCGCCGGACTCGGCCTTGTAGGTCTGGTAGTCGCCGTCGACAGTCTCGTTCATGATCTTCACGAGGGAGCCGTCGTCGTCCTTGGCGAGCAGGTTGTCCCACTCGCGGCCCCAGACGACCTTGATGACGTTCCAGCCGGCGCCGCGGAAGAAGGCCTCGAGTTCCTGCATGATCTTGCCGTTGCCGCGGACCGGGCCGTCGAGGCGCTGCAGGTTGCAGTTGATGACGAAGTTGAGGTTGTCCAGCTTGTCGTTCGCGGCGAGCTGGAGCAGGCCGCGGGATTCCGGCTCATCCATTTCGCCGTCGCCCAGGAACGCCCAGACCTGCTGGTCGGAGGTGTCCTTGATGCCGCGGTTGTGCAGGTAGCGGTTCGACTGTGCCTGGTAGATGGCGTTCATCGGGCCGATGCCCATGGAGACGGTGGGGAACTCCCAGAACTCCGGCATCAGGCGCGGGTGCGGGTAGCTGGAGAGCGCGTGGCCCTCCTTGGACTTCTCCTGGCGGAAGCCGTCGAGGTCTTCCTCGCTCAGCCGGCCCTCGAGGAAGGCGCGGGCGTACATGCCGGGGGAGGCGTGGCCCTGGAAGAAGACCTGGTCGCCGCCCCCCGGGTGGTCCTTGCCGCGGAAGAAGTGGTTGAAGCCGACCTCGTAGAGGGTCGCGGCACCGGCGTAGGTGGAAATGTGGCCGCCGACGCCGATTTCGGGCCGCTGCGAGCGGTGCACCATGATCGCGGCGTTCCAGCGCAGCCAGGCGCGGTACTTGCGTTCGATTTCCTCATCGCCGGGGAACGGGGCTTCCTGGTCCACCGGGATGGTGTTGACGTAGTCCGTGGTGGTCACCATCGGCACGCCCACGCTTTGGGCGCCGGCCCGCTGAAGCAGGCTGCGCATGATGTACTGGGCACGCTCCGTGCCCTGTTCCTGAATCAGGGTGTCCAGGGACTCCAGCCATTCGGCGGTCTCTTCCGGATCACGATCAGGCAGCTGGTTAGTCAACCCGCTGAGGATATGGGAGGTATCTTCTCCTGCAGCCACGTCCAACCTCTCTTTGAGCGCATTCACCGGCACCCTCAGCTCCGGGCAGGGTGACTGCCTGGCGTGAACGCGACGTGTGCGACATATCGGTAACAGCAGCCCGGTCCTGTACGCCGGGCTTGGTCCAATCACAACCAGGCCTGACAGTGGGAGCGGTCGGTTGTCCGCGCAGGCATGGTCGTCATCAGCCACTCTAGCCTTGCGCGTCCGCGGATGCGTAGCCGCCGCCGCCCCGGTGTGACGCAGAATATGGCGGATCGCGGGGCCCACAGCTTGAAGCGGACGCACAAAGGGTGTTGGCTTGGAGTAATGGAAATCACTAGCACCAAGGAATGTGTCACTATCGGACACAGCGGGCATTCTGCCGGCAGGCACCAACAGACGCATCAACAGCATAGGAGCAGCACGTGAGCGAGGCCGACGCCGCCACTTCGGTAAATGTGGCGGAAAGATTGGGTTTCAAGAACGGGGATCTGATTCAGGAGTTCGGTTACGACGACGACGTCGACTTCGACTTGCGTGATGACATCGAGGACCTCACCGGGTCGGAGATCTTCGACGAGGACGACCACGAGGTGGTCGACGCGGCCATCCTCTGGTGGCGCGACGGTGACGGCGACCTGGTGGACACGCTGGTGGACTCCCTGACCTCGCTGACGGACGGCGGTGTGGTCTGGGTGCTGACCCCGAAGAAGGGCCGCACCGGCTATGTCTCGCCCTCGGAACTGCAGGAAGCGGCGCCCACCGCCGGCCTGCACTGCACCACCTCCGCCGGCGTCTCCCAGGACTGGAGCGCCACCCGGCTGGTGACCCGGAAGAACAAGTGACCGGTTCCGCGCCGGTGCAGGCTCCCGCACGGCAGCCAGATACTGTGCCCGCCGTCGGGCAGCCGGCCCCGGACTTCGAGCTGGTCAACCAGTTCGGCGAGCCGGTCCGGCTCTCCGAACTGCGGGGCCGCACCGTGGTGCTGGTGTTCTTCCCGTTCGCCTTTTCCGGCATTTGCACGGGCGAACTGTGCGAACTGCGGGACAACCTGGCCGTCTTCGAGGACGCCGACGCCGTGGTGTTGGGCATCTCGGTGGACAGCAAGTTCGCCCAGCGCGCCTAC
The DNA here is from genome assembly GCF_030410515.1 of Arthrobacter sp. YD4. Lineage (GTDB taxonomy): Bacteria > Actinomycetota > Actinomycetes > Actinomycetales > Micrococcaceae > Arthrobacter. Next base: position 243,920 of record NZ_JAUHHD010000003.1, read on the forward strand.
GCCGAGAAGGAGGGCTACAGCTTCGACCTGCTGGCGGACTTCTGGCCGCACGGAGCGGTGGCGGAGCGGTACGGGGTGTTCGACCCGGAGAGCGGCATGGCCCTGCGCGGGACGTTCATCATCGACGCGGCCGGCACTGTCCGGTACGTCGTGGTCAATCCCCGGGGCCAGGCGCGTGACTTCGCCGGTTACCGGGCGGCCCTCGCGGAACTGTCCGGCGGTTCCCCCGCCCCCTCCCCAGACCCGTCCTACAGCCGGGGACCGGAAACGGCATGAGGCAGCGGCGGCCCGGGGTGGGGATGACGGGATTTGCGAGCCTGCCCCCCGTCACGCCCGCGGAGCCGGCCCGCAACGAACTTGAGGTCCTGCAGGAGATCCACGGGGTCCTCGCGGGGAAACGCTTCGCGTTGCTCACCGGCGCCGGTCTCAGTACCGACTCGGGCATCCCCGACTACCGCGGCCCCGGTGCGGCGCCGCGCGCGCCCATGACGTACCAGGAGTTCATCGGGTCGCCGGATAACCGGCAGCGCTACTGGGCCCGGAACCATATCGGCTGGTCCCATCTCCGCCGGGCCGACCCCAACGACGGCCACACGGCCGTGGCCCGGATGGAGCGGCGCGGGCTGCTCACGGGCCTGATCACCCAGAACGTGGACCGGCTGCACGAGGATGCCGGCAGCCGGAACGTCGTGGACCTGCACGGCCGCTTCGACCGGGTGGTGTGCCTGGCCTGCGGCCGCAGCTACAGCCGGACCCTGCTGGCCGGGGTGCTGGAGGAACTCAACCCCGGATTCCTCGACGCCGCCCTCGCCGGCGGCGTGGTGGAGGCCGCTCCGGATGCGGACGCCACCGTGGAGGACGAGGCGCTGATCAGCGAGTTCGTTGTCGCTAACTGCCCGGCCTGCGGCGGCACCCTGAAACCCGACTTCGTCTACTTCGGCGAGAACGTGCCCAAGGACCGGGTGGAGCGTTCCTACGCCATGGTGGACTCCGCCGGCGCGCTGCTGGTGGCCGGTTCCTCGCTGACCGTGATGAGCGGGCTGCGCTTCGTCCGCCACGCCGTCAAGCAGGGCAAGGAGGTCGTGATCATCAACCGCGGCCAGACCCGCGGCGACGATCTGGCGACCATCAAGCTGGAGGCCGGCGTCAGCGAGTCCCTGACCTGGCTCGAGGCCGAGCTCCCCGCCCTCTGACCCGGCGTTCCGTGGCCGCGCCGATTGGCGCCGGAGCCCGCGTTTCGGGTAAGGTCAATGTTCGTTGGTTGACGTGCCGAGGCATGGAAACCGGCGTGATGGGTCTTTAGCTCAGCTGGTAGAGCGCCACGTTTACACCGTGGATGTCATCGGTTCGATCCCGGTAGGACCCACCGTCATGAACCCCGTCGCGGGAGCCGCAAGGCAGCCGCGGCGGGGTTTTTCTTTGCCTGCGGCCCGGCCCGGGGGACCGGTGGAGGTCAGGCCGTAAACCACGGCGGCCGGTCCCGGATAAATGTCGGTGCCTGGCCATAGCGTCAGCGGCATGGAACACGTACTCGTCACAGCCGGCCCGGACGGGCGCCCCCACACCGTGATCCGCGGCGGCCGGGAATGGATCATCGGCGCGGACCCGGTCCGCTGGTTCGAGCGGGTGAGCTGGTGGGAGGCAGAGCGGCGGATGCCGCGGGGCCTCGGCCGGGTGGACGTGGAAGTCTGGCAGGTCCAGGCGCGGCTGGGCCGCAATGCCGGATCGGCGCTGACCACCATGGAACTGATCCGCGACGGCCTCGGCGGCGGGTGGCGGCTCAGGGACCTGGTGGCCGACGCGGCGTGAGGCCTGTTCCGGGCCGATTTCCGGGCATTGGAAAAGCCCTCCACCGCGGCTATTGGGGGATGCCGCGGTGGAGGGCTTGAGAAAAAGATACCGGAAATGAGACGAAATGTGAAACTGAAAGCGGTTGAATTAGCCCAGTGTCGGGACTAATTCGCGGGGCCGGTCACCGGCCCCGGATCAGGCCGGCCGGACGGGGACGAAACCGGGGCTGGTCCCGCCAGCTCGGCTCCATGTCCGCGATGGTCTCGCGCATGATCTTGTCCGAGGCCTCCCGCGCCGCCGGCCCGTTGCCGGTGGCGATGGCCTCCGCGACATCCACGTGCCACTGCAGCGCGTAGGTCTGCGGATGGTCGGGCATCAGCCCGTGCATGGTCCGCCCGGTCAGCGTTTCCGCCACCTGCCCCACAAGATTGGCGAACATCTCGTTCCCGGACCCCGTGAGCAGCAGCGAATGGAACCTGATGTCGAGGTCCAGGAACCTCGGGACGTCCCCGGCCACGCCCGCTTCCCGCATGGCGTGGGAGATTTCCACCAGCTCGCTGCGGATGTCATCGGGTGCGTTGGCCGCGGCCAGCTCGGCTGCGACGGGTTCCACCGCCGTGCGCAGCTCCGCGAGCGAGCGGAGCTGGGCGCCCCGGCCCTCGCCGGCCAGGCGCCACCGGATCACGGACGGGTCGAACGGGTTCCAGCGGTTGGCCGGCAGCACCCGGATCCCCACCCGCTTGATGGTCTCGACCAGGCCGAGGGACTGCAGCACCCGGACCGCCTCGCGGACCACGGAGCGGGAGACCTTGAGTTCGTCCTCCAGGTGCTCGGCGAGCATCACGTGGCCGGTCGGGAGCTCGCCCCTGACAATCCGGGTTCCCAGATGCTCGATGGCTTGATGGTGGAGGCTGGTCGACATAGTCGTAAGCATAGTGGCGTGCCCGTCACAGGAGCCGCGAACGGGCGCGGTCCCGGCCGAAAATCATAGACTGTCTAGGAGGCGCCGTCTTCGGCCAGCCAACTGCACTCGTTGCACCCAATGAATTGGAGATTTGATGTCAGCACACATCGGTGTCACCGGCCTTGCGGTGATGGGGGCAAACCTCGCCCGTAACCTCGCCCGTAACGGCTTCACGGTCGCCCTCCACAACCGCTCGGTGGAAAAGACCGACGCGCTCCTTGAGAAGCACGGCTCCGAGGGCGACTTCGTCCGGACCGAAACGCTGCAGGAACTCGTTGACTCGCTGGAGAAGCCCCGCCGCGTCCTGATCATGGTCAAGGCCGGCAAGCCGGTCGACTCCGTCATCGAACAGCTTGAGCCGCTGCTCGAACCCGGCGACATCATCATCGATGCCGGCAACTCGCACTATGAGGACACCCGCCGCCGCGAGGCCGCCCTCGCCAAGAAGGACCTGCACTTCGTCGGCATCGGCGTCTCCGGCGGCGAGGAGGGTGCCCTCAACGGACCCTCGATCATGCCCGGCGGCTCCAAGGAGTCCTACGAGGCCCTCGGCCCGCTCCTGGAGAAGATCTCCGCCCACGTGGACGGCCAGCCCTGCTGCGCCTGGATCGGCACCGACGGCGCCGGCCACTTCGTCAAGATGGTCCACAACGGCATCGAGTACGCCGACATGCAGGTCATCGGCGAGGCCTTCGACCTGCTCCGCTCCGGCGCGGGCATCGAACCGGCCGAGCAGTCCAAGATCTTCGCCGAATGGAACAAGGGCGACCTTGCCTCCTTCCTGATTGAAATCTCCGCCGAGGTCCTGGGCCACGTCGACGCCAAAACCGGCAAGCCGTTCGTCGACGTCGTCGTGGACGCCGCCGGCCAGAAGGGCACCGGCCGCTGGACGGTCATCTCCGCCCTGGAGCTGGGGTCCCCGGTCTCCGGCATCGCCGAGTCCGTCTTCGCCCGGGCGCTGTCTTCCCAGGCCGGCCAGCGGAAGCTGGCCCAGGAGCTGCTCGCCGGGGGAGAGGCCGACGTCGAGGTCCCCGAGACCTTTGTGGAGGACGTGCGCCAGGCGCTCTACGCCTCCAAGCTGGTCTCCTACGCGCAGGGCCTGGACATGCTCACCTCCGCCGCGAAGGAATACGGCTGGGAGCTGAAGCTGGACGAGATCGCTTCCCTGTGGCGGGGCGGCTGCATCATCCGCGCCGAACTGCTCAAGGACATCACCAAGGCGTACTCCGCCGATGAGAAGCCGGCCAACCTGCTCTTCGCCCCCGCGTTCACCGCCGCGATCGCCGACGCCCTGCCGGCGTGGCGCCGCGTGGTGGCCACCGCGGTGCAGCTGGGCATCCCGGTGCCGGTGTTCTCCTCCTCGCTGGCCTACTACGACGGCCTGCGCCGCAAGCGCCTGCCGGCCGCCGTGATCCAGGGCCAGCGCGACCTGTTCGGCGCCCACACCTACGGCCGCGTCGACGCCGAGGGCACGTTCCACACCCTGTGGGGCGAGGACAAGTCCGAGGTTGAGGCCGTCGACACCCACTAGCGCTTAAACGGCTGCGGCCGCCGTCCCGGACTTCCGGGGCGGCGGCCGCAGTGGTTTAACCCTAGATGCGGTATTCGATCAGGTACTCGGCCGGGTCGACGGCCTTCTTGGTCTCGCGCTGGGCGTCGCGGTGCCGCCAGGTGGCGGGCACGCCGGTCAGGATCGATTCGGCCGGGGCGTCCTTGACCACGACGGCGTTCGCGCCGATGGCGCTGTCCCGGCCGATGGTGATAGGGCCCAGGACCTTGGCGCCGGCGCCGATCACGACGCGGTCCTCGATGGTGGGGTGCCGCTTGATCTTCGCCAGCGAGCGACCACCGAGGGTGACGCCGTGGTAGATCATCACGTCTTCGCCGATTTCCGCCGTCTCGCCAATCACCACGCCCATGCCGTGGTCAATGAAGAACCGCCGGCCGATCGTGGCGCCCGGATGGATCTCGATGCCGGTCATGAACCGGGCCAGCTGGGAGATCAGCCGGGCCGGGAACCGCAGCGACGGGTTCTGCCACAAGCGGTGGGTGAGCCGGTGGGCCCAGATCGCGTGCAGCCCCGAGTAGGCGAAGAAGTTTTCGAAAGAGCCCCGCGCCGCCGGGTCGTGGGACCGGGCGGTGTCGAGGTCTTCCTTGAGTCGTGCGAAAAAGCCCACAAAATTCTTTCTGAGAATGCGGCCGCGTTAGGGTCAGCCGCGGATGTCGTCGTACAGCACGGTGGAGATGTAGCGCTCCCCGAAATCGCAGACCACGGCAACGATCAGCTTACCGGCGTTCTCCGGCCGCTTGGCCAGTTCCAGCGCGGCCCAGACGATCGCACCGGAGGAGATGCCGCCGAGGATGCCTTCCTTGCCGCCGAGGTCCCGGGCCACCCGGACGGAGTCCTCGAGGGAGGCGTCGATGACCTCGTCATAGATGGTGGTGTCGAGGATCTCGGGGACGAAGTTCGCGCCCAGGCCCTGGATCTTGTGCGGGCCGGGGGCGCCGCCGTTGAGGATGGGGGAGTCCTTGGGTTCGACGGCGACGATCTGCACGCCGGGCTTGCGCTCCTTGAGGACCTGGCCGACGCCGGTGACGGTTCCGCCGGTGCCGACGCCGGCGACGAAGATGTCCACCTTGCCGTCGGTGTCCTCCCAGACCTCCTCGGCCGTGGTGCGGCGGTGGACGGCGGGGTTGGCCTCGTTGGCGAACTGCTGGGCCCAGATGGAGTTCTCGGTGTTGGCGACGATCTCCTGCGCCTTTTCGACGGCGCCGCGCATGCCCTCCGAACCCGGCGTCAGGACGATCTCGGCACCGTAGGCGCGCAGCATGACGCGGCGCTCGGTGGACATGGTCTCCGGCATGGTGAGGATGACCTTGTAACCGCGGGCCGCGCCGACCATGGCCAGGGCGATGCCGGTGTTGCCGGAGGTGCCCTCGACGATCGTGCCGCCGGGCTTGAGGGCGCCGGACTTCTCCGCGGCGTCGATGATGGCGACGCCGATCCGGTCCTTGACGCTGTTGGCCGGGTTGTAGAACTCCAGCTTCACGGCCACGGTTGCGTCCAGGCCCTCGGACAGCCGGTTCAGGCGGACCAGCGGGGTGCCGCCGACAAGCTGGGTTACGTCGTCATAGATTCGTGCCATGGGGAAATGTGCCTATCTGTGAGGAGGGAATTCTAGGGTCAGCTTATTGAGGGCGCGAGAAGCCCGGCTAAGCATTAAGCCATGCGGAGTAATATTTCCTTGCCTTCGCCAGCTTCGGGTTGATAATCACCTGGCAGTAGCCCTGGTCCGGGTTCTTCGCGAAGTAATCCTGGTGGAAATCCTCCGCCACGTGGAAGACCGGCAGCCGGCTGACCTCGGTGACGATCGGGTTGGCCCACAGCTCCTGATTCCGCTCGATCGCCTCCTCGAACAAGATCTTCTCCTCCGTGGTCTCGTAGAACATGGACGAGCGGTACTGCGTGCCGACGTCGTAGCCCTGCCGGTTCAGCGTGGTGGGATCGTGCAGGGCGAAGAACATGTCCAGGATGACCTCCGCCGGGATGACGGATTCGTCGAAGCTGACCGCCACCACTTCCGCGTGGCCGGTGGTCCCGGAGCAGACCGAGTAGTAGTCGGGGTTGCGGTCGTGACCGCCGGTGTAGCCCGAGACCACCGAGGTCACGCCCCGGGTCTTCTGGTACACGGCGTCCAGGCACCAGAAGCAGCCGCCACCCAACACAAAGGTCCGTTCACTGCTGCCGTTCACGACGTCGGTGTCCACGCGTTCTCCTGTCTTGGTTTCCTGCATGCTGTTCCTTTCGGCCCGTGCGGGATCGTCCGTACGGGATCCTCCTTGTTCAATGGATGAACCGTCCGGATCATTCCCGCAGGGCGTCCCGGACGGTCAATAGGGTAAGAATGTGGGTATGGAACCAGAGGATACGGACGCTTCAGCCCCGCCCGCCGGCCCCGCCCCGGACGATGCCGCTCCCACGGGAAGCACCGGGAACACCCCTGACACAGCAGGAACCGCCGAGGCGGCGGGCGCCGATGAGACCGACGACGCCGGGGACACCGGCGCCACCCTCGGCGCCGTCCAGGTGGCCGTCGAGGAACTCTGGCCCGAATCCCTGGCCGAAGGCTGGGACGAGGTGGGCCTGGTGGCCGGACACCCGTCCGCGCCGGTCACCCGCGTGCTCTTCGCCGTCGACCCCACCCTCGAAGTGATCGAGGAGGCCGTGGAGTGGGGAGCGGAACTCCTCATCACCCACCACCCCCTGCTGCTCAAGGGCGTGACCTCCGTGGCGGCCAACACACCCAAGGGCCGGGCGGTGCACCGCCTGATCGAAACCGGTACCGCGCTGCTGACCGTGCACACCAACGGCGACTCCGCTGTGGGCGGTGTCTCCGACGTGCTGGCTGACGCGCTCGGCCTGCAAGACGTCCGGCCCCTGACCCAGGCGGCGAACGGGCTCCCGGAGGAAGGCATCGGCCGGGTCGGCGACCTCGCCGACGTCGAGACCCTGGGTGACTTCGCCGCCCGCGTCTTCGGCATCCTGCCCGCCGTCGCCGGCGGTGTCCGCGTCTCCGGCGACCGCGACGGCCTGGTGCGCCGGGTGGCGGTTTGCGGTGGGGCCGGCGACTCGCTCTTCGATCAGGTGCGGGCCAGCAACGCCGACGTCTATGTCACCGCCGACCTGCGCCACCACCCTGCCTCCGAGGCCCGCGAGGCCGCGCTTAACGACCGCCCCTACCTGATCGACGTCTCGCACTTCGCCAGCGAATGGCTCTGGCTGCCGGCGGCGGCCGAGGCGCTGGGTAACGTCCTGGCGGACCAGGGCCACGACGTCGAGATCCGGGTCAGCACCACCAACAGCGACCCGTGGGACTTCATCCTCACTCCCGGCTGAGTCCGGCTGAGGTCTGCGTTGGGCCCGGCGTGCGGGGAGCCCCGGGTGAGCGCAGGGCATGCCACGCGCTAGAGTCGAGGGAGCGCCGTTCAGGTGCCCGGCACGGCCGGACGACAGACATTCGGAGGAAACAGTGGCCAAGGCAGCCCCGGCGGAACAGATGAAGTTACTCGAGCTGCAGGCGCTCGACGCGAAACTGAAGTCACTCTCCAACCGCCGCCGCAGCCTCGAAGGCGACTCCCGCATCACCGACCTGGAGGCCGCCCTGGGCGTGGCCAACGGTGAACTCGGCGCGGCGAAGGTGGCCGTCGCCGACGCGGAACTGGAGCTCAAGCGCGCCGAGGCAGACGTCGAGCAGGTGGCCTCCCGGATCACCCGCGACGAGGCCCGGCTGAACAGCGGGACCGGCCTGTCCAAGGACCTAGTGGCGCTGCAGAAGGACATCGCGTCCCTGAACAAGCGCCGCTCGGACCTGGAGGACGTGGAGCTCGAAGTCCTGGAGAGGCTGGATGCGCTGCGCCTGCGCCAGGCGGAGCAGCAGCAGATTGTCGACGACATCCAGGGCTCGTTCGCCGGCATCCGCGCCGAGATCGACGAGAAGCTCGCCGAGGTTGCCGCGGAACACACCGTGGTCCGCGGGCAGCGGGCAGAGTTCGCGGCAGGCCTGGACGAGGGCATGCTGGCGATCTACGAAAAGACTTTGGCCAAACGCGGCGTCGGCGCCGCTCGGCTGTTCCACGGCACCTCGGAGGGCTCCGGCATGCAGCTGAGCCCCGGCGACCTGGCCGAGATCAAGGCCGCCGCGGAGGACGACATCGTCTTCTGCCCTGACTCCGGCTGCATCCTGGTCCGCTCCGCCGAATGGGCCTGACCGAGGCCTAGCCCGGCAGGATCAGGTTCAGCGTGTGCGGCTTCCGGGCCGTACCGGGGACCAGTTCCGCCGTCCACCTCTCGGCCGCCGCCTTCTGCAGCTGCGCCGGGGTCTGCGGGGCCTTGCCGCGCCGGGTCAGCAGGTGCCGGGCCAGCTCGCCGCGTGTGTGCTTGGCGAAGTGGCTGACCACCTTGCGCACCCCGTTGACCTCGGTTAAGACGTTCACGGCGACGGTACGCTCCGGCGGCGGGGCCCAGGCGGCCGCGTAGGTGTTGGAGCGGCAGTCCACCAGAAGCTCGCCGTCGGTCTCCCCGGCCAAAGCTGCGGTGATCTGCGGTTTCCAGAAGGATGCCAGGCGTCCGATCCCGGGGAGCGCCGTGCCCATCGAGAGCCGGTAGGCCGGCACCCTGTCGCCGAACCGGATGGCGCCCCAAAGCGCGGAGACCACCAGAACGGACGCGTCGGCCTTCTTCCGCTGCGCCGGGGTCAGCGAAGAGTAGCCCAACGCGTCGTAGAGCACCCCGGAGTAGACCTGGTGTGCGGGCGCGGCGGGCTCCGCGTGCAGCCTGGTGTTGCGTTCGACGTCGGCGCTCAGCGAGGCGCCCACACCCAGCAGCGACAGGGCGTCCTCGTGCGCGCTGACCGTGCCGAGGGCCTCCAGTACCTGCGCCCGCCCGTCGTTCAGGGCGGGAAAACTCAGCGACGAGGGGTCGACGGCGTCGCCGCGGCTGGCGGGGGTCTTGCCCTCGGAGGGCGGGAGCAGAATCAGCACCGTACGATCCTACCGGCGCGGCTCCGGCACCCGCCCCGTCCCCATGGCGGCTGCCGGGCCTCGCGAAGGTGGTGGCGCGCCTAGCTGGGCGGGGGAGGGGCCGGCGGCGTAGCTGCCGTTCGGGCGGCGGCCGCCGCGGCCTGGTTCTCCCGGGCGAGGAAGGCCGAGAGCTCTCCGATGGTGCTCATGAGGGGTGCCGGGAAGACGACCGTGGAGTTCTTGTCCACCGCGATCTCCACCAGAGACTGCAGGTTCCGCAGCTGCAGGGCGAGCGGGTGCTCCATCATCATGTCCGAGGCCTCGCCGAGGGCCGCGGCCGCGATCGATTCGCCCTCGGCGGCGATGATCTTGGCCCGCTTCTCCCGCTCCGCTTCGGCCTGCCGGGCCATGGCCCGCTTCATGCTTTCTGGCAGCTGGATGTCCTTGAGCTCCACCAGGGTCACCTCGACGCCCCATTCCAGGGTCAGGGCGTCCAGGATCTCCCGGATATCCCCGTTGATGCGCTCGGTCTCGGAGAGCGTTTGGTCCAGGCTGTGCCGGCCCACCACCTTACGGAGCGTGGTCTGGGCGATCTGGTTGATGGCGGCGGCGACGTTCTCGATCGCGACGACGGACTTCACGGCGTCGATGACGCGGTAGTAGGCGACAGCGGAGATGTCCACGCTGACGTTGTCCTGGGTGATGATCCCCTGGGACTGGATGGGCATGGTCACGATCCGGAGGCTGACCAGCTGCAGCCGGTCGACGACCGGGATGATGAAGCGCAGCCCCGGCATCCGCACGCCGATTACCCGGCCCAGGCGGAAGAGGACGCCGTGCTCATACTGACGGACGATCCTGATCGAGGAACGGGCGGCGATCAGCACGAGGACGGCGACGATCAGCCATATGACGACGGCGGTGAAGTCCATCCGGATCGCTTCCTTGGACGGTGGGGTGCCTGTTTCCATTCTCCCACCGGCCGCGGCGGAAGGATCCGGGGCGAACGGCCCGCCGGCCAGACCGTAGAATGGTCAGCGGATGGGTTGACCAGGCGGCCGCGCGTCACGCAAGTGGCTCGAGGAACGTCCGGGCTCCGCAGGGCAGGGTGGTGGGTAACGCCCACTCGGGGTAACCCGCAGGCCAGTGCCACAGAGAACAGACCGCCCGGGGCGGCGCCGTGTTTGCACGGTTCCGCGGCCGGGTAAGGGTGAAACGGTGGTGTAAGAGACCACCAGCTTCCCGGGTGACCGGGAAGGCTAGGTAAACCCCACCCGGAGCAAGGCCAGACAGGACACGTTTGAGGGCTGCCCGCCCGAGTGTCCGGGTAGGCTGCTGGAGGGCGTCGGCAACGGCGTTCGTAGATGGATGGCCGCTATTCCCGTGCCGGCAACGGCCCGGGACCACAGAACCCGGCGTATCGGTCAACCCATCCCACGACTTAGAGCAGGACAACGGCTGAGGGCCGGCACCATGCGGTGCCGGCCCTCAGCCGTTGGTGGACGTGCGGGTCAGGCTTTGCGTTTGATCCAGCCCCACACGGCGGTGGCGACCAGGAGGACCAGGCCGATGATGGCCAGCCACAGCAGGCCCTTCACCACGAAGCCAAGGATCGAGAGGATGAGCCAGATGACAAGAAGTGCAACGATGAGTCCCATGCCGCCATCCTAGGCCAGTGGTGCCGGGAAACCCCGGCAATCCGATGTGAGTGATTTCACCCTGTACCGGCCGGTAGGGGGAGGGGGTCCGCCCTAGAATGGAGCGTGAACGTAGAGGTTCAGCCATCGGGTCTGCGTTCGCAGCCGGTGGCTTTTTCTTTGCGGTCACGCGCTCGCCGGGGTGGACCGAATCCCCGCAGCGAGAAGGTTCCGGAGACCCGCCGGCGGCCGACTTCCGCACACGAGGACGTATGCGGTGGATTTTAGGAAGGTAGTTCTGTGAGCCAGACGTCAGATTCTTGTCTTGATACGTGGATGGGCCGGGAGGCGCTCGCCGAGGCCATGATTCCGGTGATCGGCCGGCTGTACCGCGAAAACAACGTGGTGACCTCCATTCACGGCCGGAGCCTGATCAACAAGTCCACCATGAACATCCTCAAGGCGCACCGCTTCGCCCGCCGGATGAGCAAAGAGGAACTCCGCCTCGAGGAGACCGCCCCGCTGCTGGACGCGCTCACCAAGCTGGACCTCGGCGCCGCGGCCATCGACATCGCCCGCCTGACCGAAAAGTACCGCGCCGAGGGCGACGGCGTCAGCCTGGACGAGTTCCTCCGCGAAGAACTCGCCGAGGTTGTCGGCAAGCGCGGCGGCGATGACCGCACCAGCACCGACGTCGTGCTCTACGGCTTTGGCCGCATCGGTCGCCTCCTGGCCCGCCTCCTGATTGAAAAGGCCGGCGGCGGCCACGGCCTGCGCCTGCGTGCGATCGTGGTGCGCCGGGGCTCAGACAACGACCTCGCCAAGCGCGCCAGCCTGCTGCGCCGCGACTCCGTCCACGGCTCCTTCGAGGGCACCATCAAGGTGGACCTCGAGAACGACACCATCACCGCCAACGGCGTCCAGATTCAGGTGATCTACTCGGACAACCCCGCCACCGTCGACTACACCGCCTACGGCATCCACGGCGCGCTGGTGGTCGACAACACCGGCCGCTGGCGCGACGCCGAGGGCCTCTCCCAGCACCTGCAGAGCAAGGGCGTGTCCCGGGTCCTGCTCACCGCCCCGGGCAAGGGCGACCTGAAGAACATCGTGCACGGCATCAACCACGCCGCGATCACCGACGAGGACAAGATCGTCACCGCCGCGTCCTGCACCACCAACGCCATCACCCCGGTGCTTAAGGCCATCAATGACCGCTACGGCGTCATCCACGGCCACGTGGAGACCGTCCACTCCTTCACCAATGACCAGAACCTGATCGACAACTTCCACAAGGGCGACCGGCGTGGACGCTCAGCAGCGCTGAACATGGTCATCACCGAGACCGGTGCTGCCAAGGCCGTAGCCAAGGCCCTCCCCGAACTCCAGGGCAAGCTCACCGGCAACGCCATCCGCGTCCCCACCCCGGACGTCTCGATGGCCATCCTGAACCTCAACCTCGAGAACGGCACCACCAAGGACGAGGTCAACGACTACCTGCGCGAGATGTCGCTGCACTCCGAGCTGCGCAAGCAGATCGACTACATCGACTCGCCCGAGGTGGTCTCCACCGACTTCGTCGGCTCCCGCCGCGCCGGCATCGTAGACGGCCTCGCCACGATCTCCAACGACAAGAACCTCGTCCTCTACGTCTGGTACGACAACGAGTTCGGCTACAGCTGCCAGGTGGTCCGGGTCATGGAGGAAATGGCCGGGGTCAACCCGCCGTCGTTCCCCGCCAAGGACGCCGTCGCCACCCTCGAGGCGGCTGGCCTGCCCGTCGAGGTCGGCTGAGTCACTGACACGGAGCGCTTTCCCGGCCGGTTCTCTGGAAACGGCCGGGAAAGCGAACCACAATGGGAGCCATGGAACAGAACCAGGCTACGGAGCACGAAACCACCCTTGAACACGCCCTCGATGTGGCCCGGCGCAATGCCAAGGAAGCCAAGCGGCTCCTCGACGACGCCCGCGCCAAACGTGAGGCCGGCGAGATCGACGACGCCCGGGTCGCCCAGCTGGAGGCCCTGTCGAACCTCGCGGAGGAGGACCTCCGCCGCGTCACCCGCGAACAGTAGCCCCGCGGCCCCGCCCTTCTGGTAGGACCGTGACCTTCCCTCCACACTGTGCATAACCGCGGCCCTGGGCGGGCCGCGGCCTAGGCTTTTCCCGTGATGGAGAACCAGCACCCGGCACGGGCCCCCGCGGGGACGGCATGAGCGTCACGTGGGCGCAGTACCGGCGGGCACGACGGCGGTCCCGCCAGGCGTGGATCGTCCTGGCGGCCGCCGCGCTGGCCGTCCTCCTGGCGCTGGTCTGGTTCTTTGCCGACGGCCAGTTCCGCCTCGGTGGCAGGTTCTCCGACGGGCCTACGGAGGCCCCGGTGCTGGCGGCGTGGATGACTCCCGTCGCTGCGGTGCGGGCGGTGCCGGCGGCCCGGGCCGCGGACCTGCTGGAGTCGCTGCCGGTCAGGGCCCGGGATCCCGCCGCCAACTACGACCGGGCGGCGTTTGGACAGGCGTGGCTCGACGTTGACCGGAACGGCTGCGACACCCGCAACGACATCCTGCGGAGGGACCTCGCCGACGCCCGTTTCACGGACGGGTCCCGCTGCCGGATCGGGTCCGGCAGTTTCCGAGAGCCCTATACCGGCCGGCAGACCGCCTTCAGACGTGGGGCCGAGTCCAGCAAAGCCATCCAGATCGACCACGTCGTGGCGCTCGGCGACGCGTGGCAGACCGGCGCGCAGCAGCTCACGGCCCTGCAGCGCACACACCTCGCCAACGACCCGCTGAACCTGGTTGCTGCGGACGGCCCGGCCAACCAGGACAAAAGCTCCTCGGACGCCGCCGGCTGGCTCCCGCCCAACAAGGCCTTCCGCTGCCACTACGTCGCCCGCCAGGTCTCGGTGAAGGCGGCCTACGCCCTGTGGGTGACGGCGTCGGAAAAGGAGGCCATCCGGCGGGTGCTCGGGAGCTGCCCGGATCAGCCCACCATCAGGTCAGGCTGAACTCCTGCCGGGCCAGTTCGGCTTCCAGCCGCTCGACGTCGTCCCGGTGGCAGAGCTCAGTGGCCGGGGTGGTCACCGTTGCGCTGCCCGCCGCGACGGCGGAGCGGAACGCGGCGGCGCTGTCCAGCCCTTGCGCCAGCCGCAGGACGAATGCTGCGAGGAAGCTGTCTCCGGCACCGACCGTGCTGCGGACCTTCACCTTCGGGACGGCCAGGCGCAGCGTGCCCGCCGCGGAGGCGAGCACCGCGCCGGCCCCGCCGAGGGTCAGGGCCACGTTCTCGGCGGAGCCGTCCGCTACCAGCGCGGCGGCGGCGTCGAGTTCGGCCTTTTCGTCCGTCAGGGTGGTGCCGAAGTGCAGGCCCAGTTCCCGCCGGCTGGGTTTGACCAGGAAGACGCCCTCGGCCAGGGCGGCGGCCAGAGCCGGACCGGAGGCGTCCACCACGCAGCGGGCGCCCTGCTCCCGGGCCAGGCGGGCGATCCGGGCGTAGAAGTCCTCGGGCACGCCGGGTGGCAGGCTGCCGCTGGCCACCACGTAGCCGCCGGGCTGGATGGAGTCGGCCACCAGCCCCAGGCAGAGGCGCCATTCGGGTTCGCTGAGCTCGGGACCCTGGAGGACGAAGCGGAATTGCTGGCCGGTGCCGGTCTCGTCCACGGTGAAGTCCTGCCGGGTGCTGCCCTGGATCGGGACCACCAGGGCTGGCAGCCGCTCCGCTTCGACCAGTCGTCGGTAGGCCTCGCCGGTGGGCCCGCCGGCGGTGTAAATGGCGAGAGGCCGGCCGCCGAGGCGCTGGACCACGCGGGCCACGTTGATGCCGCCGCCGCCGGGATCCAGGCGGCTGGGGCCGCAGCGCAGCTTATGTCCGCTGGAGACGTGCTCCGTGGTGGTGCTGACGTCCAGCGCCGGATTGATGGTGAGGGTCAGGATGGGCTTCGCCGGGGCGGGCAGAGTGGCTTCCATGCTGCCAAGCATAGGAGCGGCGGCCGCCGGTTTCCCGGGTCCTCTCCGGTCAGTGCCCGAAGGGGTCCGGGTCCACGCCGGGCATCCAGGTCAGGCCCGGGACGCCCCAGCCGCTCTTCTTGGCCTGCTTCATCGCCTTGCGGGAGTACCGGTCGATCAGGCGGTTGACGTACAGCTTGCCGTCGAGGTGGTCGAATTCGTGCTGCATGACCCGGGCGAACCAGCCCGTCGCCTCGAACTCGATCGGGTTGCCCTCGCCGTCGAAACCCTGCACGCGGGCCCATTCGGCCCGCTTGAGGGGGTAGTGGCCGCCCGGGAAGGACAGGCAGCCTTCCTCTTCCTCGTCGGGGTCGGGGAGCGCCCCGGAGACTTTGGAGAGGGTGAGGACCGGGTTGACCACGACACCGGAGGGCGGCGCGCCGTCGTCGTTCTCGTACTTGTAGACGAAGAGGCGCTTGCCGACCCCCACCTGCGGGGCGGCCAGGCCGACGCCGTTGGCGGCGTCGTTGGTCTCGAACATGTCCGCGATCAGGGTCCGCAGCTCGTCGTCGAAGACCTCGACCTCGGCGGCCCGGCGGTGCAGCACGGGTTCGCCCCAGATGGTGATGGGCAGGACGGTCATGGCGCGGGGCTTCCTTTGCTGCGGAGGAGGGAATGGTGCTGGAGAGGGGACGGGTCAGCCGGCGATGCCGCGGCCGACGACGTCCCGCATGATCTCGTTGGTGCCGCCGAAGATGGTCAGCAGGCGGGCGGCGAGGAAGGCCTGCGCCACCGGGTATTCCATGATGTAGCCGTAGCCGCCGTGCAGCTGCAGGCAGCGGTCCGTGACGGACTTCGCCCGCTCGGAGGCCCACAGCTTCACCCGGGCGGCGGAGGACGCGTCGAGTTCCCCGGCGTTGAACGCGGTGATGGCCCGGTCCACGTAGGACTCGGTGACCTCGACCTCGGTGAGGATGTCGGCGAGTTCGAAGCGGCTGTTCTGGAAGTCGATGATTCGCTCGCCGAAGGCGTTGCGGTCCTTTGTGTACCGCACGGTCGCCTCATACACGGCGCGGGCGACGGCGGAACCGGCGACGGCGATGCCCAGCCGGCCCTGCGGCAGCTGCCCGGCGCAGTAGCGCAGCCCCTGGCCTTCCTCGCCGACCAGGTCGGCGTGCGGGACCCGGACGTTGTCAAAGAAGAGCTCGGGGGTGTCGGAGGCCTTGAGGCCCATCTTGTCGAGCTGGTTTCCGGTGGTGTAACCCTCGCCCTTGCGGACCATGAAGAGCGAGAAGGACTCGGCGCCGCCGCGGCCGCTCCCGCCGTCGGTGCGGGCGAGGACCAGGGCGGCGTCGCCGGAGATGCCGTTTCCGATGAACGTCTTCTGGCCGGTGATCAGCCAGTCATCGCCGTCGCGGACGGCCTTCGTGCGGACGCCGCGGAGGTCAGAGCCTGCGCCCGGCTCGGTCCAGGCCACGGAGGTGACGGTCTCGCCGGAGACCATGCCGGGCAGCCAGCGCTGCTTGAGGTCCTCCGAGCCGTAGGCCAGCAGATGCGGCAGGACCATGTCGTCGTGCAGGTGGAAGGCCAGACCGACGGCGAGGTGGTTGCTCTTGGCGAATTCCTCATCCAGCACGGCGCGGAACCGGTAGTCGGTCATGCCGAGGCCGCCGAACTCCTCGGGAACGGCGAGCCCCAGCAGGCCCTGTTCCCCGGCGGCGGTCCACAGCTCCCGCGGCATCATGTGGTCCCGGTCCCACTGCGCGTAGTGCGGGGCCACGGCGCGGACGTTGAACTCGGCCGCCATTTCGCGGAACATCTCATGGTCTTCTTCGAAGAGCTGGCGCCTCATCGCGGTTCCTTCCATGCGTTTTCGGGACAAACAGCAAAGGCCGCACCGGATATCCGGTGCGGCCTTTGGCAAGGTCGGACAATCGTGCCGTCCTCGGTGAGGGTGAGCGACGGGGGTTGAACCCGCGACCTCCTGGACCACAACCAGGCGCTCTGCCAACTGAGCTACGCCCACCATGTGCCTGTCAGTCGAACCGGCGAACCGGCCTTCCGGAAAGGCAACGACAAATAGCTTACCTGCTCCGCGGGGGTGCTTTTGCCAGTTTCGGCGATTTCATCAAAAAAAGGCCGAAACGTGGCGCAGATTACTCTGAGCGGGCGCCCGCGGGAGACTCGGCCGGGGCGCCCCCGGGGTTCCCGGCGTCGTCCGCGGCGTCCGCCGGCGCGCTGCCGGGGGCGGCGCCCGAGGTGGCCATGACGTCCTTGGCGATGCGCTGGGCGGTGGAGCTGTCCGGGCCGGGCGCCGGGACGAAGACGGCCTGCCGGTAGTAGCGGAGCTCGTCGATGGAGTCCTTGATGTCGCCGAGGGCGCGGTGGCCGCCGAGCTTGGCGGGGGACTGGAAGTATGCGCGGGCGTACCAGCGGCGGGAGAGCTCCTTGATGGTGCTGACGTCGATCACCCGGTAGTGCAGGTGCTCGACCAGTTCCGGCATGTCCCGGACCAGGAAGACGCGGTCGGTGCCCACCGAGTTGCCGCCGAGCGGGGCCTTCTTCGGGTCCGGCACCCACTTCTTGATGTAGGCCAGCACCATCTCCTGCGCCTCGGCCATGGTCTTGCCGTGCGGGAGTTCCTCCAGCAGTCCGGAGCGGGTGTGCATGTCGCGCACGAAGTCGTTCATCTGGGCCAGGGCGGCGTCGTCCGGTTTGATGACGACGTCGACGCCGTCGCCTAGGATATTCAGTTCCGAGTCGGTCACCAGGGCCGCCACCTCGATCAGGGCGTCATTCTTGGTGTCCAGGCCGGTCATTTCGCAGTCGATCCACACGATGCGTTCATTAGATATAGGCACGCGCCCAGCCTACCGTTCCGCCGCCCAGGAGGGGCCCGGTGCTACGATTTTGGCAACGCGGCCGTCGGAATTTTTCCTCCGTGCGGCGTGCCCCTGACCGGCTTTCAGGCCACGAGTGGGCTCCACCAGCACTCGACAGATTGGACACCCCTGAGATGACGGCGCCTGTACCTGCGGCGGGGAAGACGGCTGCCGGTACGTCCCGGGCATCCTCCGGGGCACCGTCGGCGGCGGCCCCGGACGACGTGGACAACGCACGCTCACCCATCTTCTCCGGATTCCTGGGCTCGCTGTTCATGTTCATCGGGTCCCTCGGCGTCGGCTGGCTGGCACCGGTCTCCGAACTGCGCCGTCTGCCGCTCTTCATCTGGATGCGCACCGAGGCCGTGGGCGTCGGCATGTGCATCGTGCTGCTGGCGGTTGGCGGAATGCTGCTGGTGCGGGCGTGGCTGCGGCTGGGCCAGCGGGTGCGGCACTGGGGCGCCGGTGCGCGGAAGGCGACCTTGACCGCCGTCGTCGCGTGGGGCCTGCCGATGATGTTCTCCGTGCCGCTCTTCAGCCGCGACGTCTATGCCTACATCGGCCAGGGCCGGCTGATGGTCGAGGGCTTCAACCCCTACGAGAACGGCATCTCCGCGCTCTCCAACTACTTCCAGCTCGGCGCGGACAAGATGTGGACCGAGGCGCCGGTGCCCTACGGCCAGCTATTCCTCTGGATTGAGCAGTTCGTCGTGTGGTCCACCAACGTCCAGCCGGAGGCCAGCATCATGCTGTTCCGGCTGGCCGCACTCGTGGGGATCGTGCTCTGCATCATCTATGTCCCGAAGCTCGCGGAACTCCACGGGGTCAACCCGCACCGCGCCCTGTGGCTGACCGCCGCCAACCCGCTGTTCCTGACCAACTTCATCGCCAGCGTCCACAACGACGCGCTGATGATCGGTCTGGCCCTCGCCGGCCTCTACTACTGCGCCACCAAGCGGGTGCTGGTGGGCCTGGTCCTGGTGACGCTCTCGATTGCGGTCAAGCCGATCACGATCGTCTTCCTGCCCTTCATCGGGCTCCTGTGGGCCGGCAGGAACGCCCGGTGGCCGCGGAAGTTCGTGTTCTGGGCCCTGACCGCCGGGATCAGTGTGGGCCTGCTCTACGCCATGAGCGCCGTCAACGGTTTCGGCTTCGGCTGGATCAACGGCCTGTCCGCCCCCGGCAGCATCTGGATCTGGTACGCCCCGGTGGGCCTGGTCGGGCTGATCGTCGCCTCCATTTCCAACGCCTTCGGCCTCGACGGCTGGGGCTTGGCCAAGTACGTGTACGACGCCGGCAAGGTCCTGGCGCTGGGGATCGTGGCCTGGCAGATTTTCCGCGGCGACTACGACCGGCTGATGCGCCGCCTGACCCTGGCCTTCGCCGCCGTCGTGTTCCTCGCCCCGATGATCCAGTCCTGGTACGTGGTGTGGCTGATCCCGCTCTTCGCCGTCACCGGTATCCGCGACGACTGGCAGGTCAAGGCCCTGTACTTCATGGTCTCGTTCTTCATGGTCTACGCGATTTCCGACCAGCTGGAGGTCTTCCCCTACCTGCAGAGCCAGGACCTGGGCCTGGCGCTGGCCCTGGCCCGCAACGCCGCCGCGATCATCGCCCTGCTGTTCGCGCTCTACCTGATCTTCCTGGACCCCAAGACTAAACAGCTGTTCAGCAAGCCGGAGGAACCGGTCACCAGCCGGCCCGTCATCTGAGGCGGGTCACCTGGGGCCCCTCCTCCAAGGGTGCGGCTGGTCCCAGCTTCCTTAACGCCTCGCGGCGGGAGAGCGGGCTCAACCCGTCCCCGGCGCGGTCGACGAAGCCCCGGACCCAGTCCGGATCCGTCGTGGAGAAGTCCCGCAAGGCCCAGCCGATGGCCTTACGGATGAAGAATTCACGGTCGCCGAGGTTGGCCGTGATCACGTCCGCCAGCAACGCCCGGTCCGTGGCGCCCTTGGCTCCCAGCTGGGCGGTGATGGAAGCACGGCGGATCCAGAGGTCCGGGTCCTGGCTCCACCGGCGCAGCAGCGACGCCATCGTTCCCGGGTGGGCCAGCAGCAGACCGCCCAGGCGGTGCGCCAGGGAATCGACCAAGTCCCACCAGGCACCGTCGCGGATGATCTCCTCGTACAGGGGAAGCATGGCGAGCTCGTCCCGGGCCAGCCGTAAGCCGGTGAGTTCGATGGCCGCGAGCCGTTCCTCCCGCCAGCGTGCCTCGCGCCACAGCCCGGTGACGGCGGCGGTAAGTTCAGACAGCGACTGCGGCGGCAACCGCCGGGCGGCATTCCTGACGATGGCCCGGACCTCCGGGACCCGGACGCCCAGGGATGGCATCTTTGACTTCAGATACCGCTGGGCCGCCGCGCCGCGAACCGGATCCGCCGCGACGTGCAGGGCAGTGCGGATGGTGGTGACGAGGCCTTCGGACATGCGGCAACTGTAGGGCAGTCCGGCCGGTCTGCGCTCCTGCCGTTCCTCCGGCTTGGCGTTTCCTCCGGCCTAGCGGTCGCGGGTGCCCTTGCCGGCCAGACGGGTGCGCTGGCGGTGCGCGGTCAGCCGGAGCTGGATGATGCGGGCGGCCCCGGCGATGGCTACCAGCACCCCGCCGCCGACTGCGGCGATGAACAACGCCACCCCCAGCGGGACGGCTCCCGCCAGTCCGAAGTACTTGACCTGGACGTAGTCCTGGTTCTGCAGGATGAAGACGATCAGCAGGATCAGCACCACAAGGGCGACGGCGACGACGGTCCAGACCATCCCGGCGCGGGTCACCTGGCGGGCCTCGTGCGTGGGCGCGGGTGCTGCCGTGGTGGCGGGGGCGGGCTCCGGCGTGGGAGCCTCTGCGGGCGTCCGGGCGGGGGCGGACGTGGCCGCCGGGGTGTCCTCCCGGGGGAGTCCGGTGGTTGCGTGCTGCGGTGTCGCCGGGGTGTCGGCCTGGTCGTAGGAGTCGAATCCGCGGGGCGTCTGCGTCATGGCTGCCTTACTTTCGGTTACGGGCCGGAGCCCTGCCTCCATCTCTCGACTCAATACTAAGCCTGCTTATGGCTTGGGCGGGAGACGGCGCTCCGGAAGCTGAGCCGGGGAGCCCAAGAAGCGGCGGGAGCTTAATCGGAACGGCCCCGGTCACGGATAGTCCGTGACCGGGGCCGTGCAGGCGCCCCAGGAGGGAATCGAACCCCCGACCGGCGGATTAGAAGGCCGCTGCTCTATCCCCTGAGCTACTGGGGCACTCGCGTGCCCATCGGCCGGAGCCGGGCACGCCTCAAGAAGTTTACCGTGCCACCACGGCCCATTTTCCACATAGCCCCGGTACGGACTGCCGTGCGCCGGACCCCGGTTGCAGAGTGGGAAGGACCAGCCAGCCTTCCCATGAGACAGGACATACCAATGAATGACAGCATCACCATTCGGGGCTTCGTCGCCACGGAGATCAAGAGTTCGACGACGCCCGGCGGCGTCGCCACCGCGTCCTTCCGGCTGGGTTCCACCGGACGGCGCTTCGACCGGGCGGCCAACGCCTGGGTGGACGGGACCACCAACTGGTTCACCGTGCAGGGCTACCGCCAGCTGGCCGGCAACATGGCCTGCAGTATCCGGAAAGGGCAGCCCGTCATCGTTGCCGGCAGGCTCAAGATCCGCACCTGGGAGTCGGAGGGCCGCATCCACCACGCCGTGGACATCGATGCCGACGCCATCGGTCACGACCTGTCGTGGGGCGCCGCCAACTTCACCCGCAATACCGGCGGGCAGCAACAGCAGTCGGACGGGGCGGACCAGGGTGGGACTCCGGGAGCCGCCGGGCAGGGGAGCGGCGGCGACGGCGGAGCCGACGCCGCGGAGGAGTTGCCCGACTTCGACGAGGAAACCGGAGAGGTGAAGGAGGACGCCGCCTGAGGGCCTCGTTTCCCGGCCAGTGCCAGCAGGCTGCCGGCACCGCCGACCAGAGGGGCTCGGACAAGAGCGGTGAAGGCGGTGACGGCGATGTCCGGACCGGTGCCGGTGGCAGAATGGCCGGGTGACCCGGCCCAGACTCCTTCCCCGCGCGCTGTTCCCGACGTCCGCCACCCTGGCAGGCATTGTGGTGGCAGCAGCCCTCGCCGGATGCACCGGGTCGGGCGATACAGTCGCCCCCGCGGCATCAGCGTCCACCGCCGTCGCGACCGTGACGGCCACGCCCACAGCCCCCTCCGCGCCCACGCCCACGGCTCCTTCGACGGCGGGCGGCTCGGCGGCCACGCAACCCGAGGATGCGGCCAAGGTGCGCGACGCGCTCGCCGGCCTCGCCGCTGGGTCGGTGCCGGGGACGGACAGCGTGCGGGCGGCCCTGGTCCGGGCCGGTTACGCTCACGGGGCCATCGAGGTCACCGCCAGCCGGACCCCCACGGGCCTGGACGCCGACGCCGTGGAAGCGTCCGTCCGGCAGGGCGGGGACTGCGTCGTCGCCCAGATCCGGGGGCGGTCCGTCACCGCCACCGTCCTGCCGGCCCTCGCCGACGGCCGCTGCCTCGCGGGCCCGGCCGCCTGACCGGTCTCCCCCGGTATGGGCGGCGCGGAACCTGTCGCCTCGGAATGTGAGTTATCAGCGCCGAACCACTAGATTTGAGAGTATGGCGGAATTTATCTACACAATGACCAAGGCCCGTAAGGCCGTTGGCGAAAAACTCATCCTCGACGACGTGAGTATGTCCTTCTTCCCCGGTGCCAAGATCGGTGTTGTCGGCCCGAACGGCGCCGGTAAGTCCACCATCCTCAAGATCATGGCCGGCCTGGACACTCCCTCGAACGGCGAGGCTCGGCTGAGCCCCGGCTACACCGTCGGCATCCTGCTGCAGGAGCCGCCGCTGAACGAGGAAAAGACCGTCCTCGGCAACGTCCAGGAGGGCGTGGGCGAGATCTACGGCAAGATCCAGCGCTTCAACGAGATCTCCGAAGAGATGGCCAATCCGGACGCCGACTACGACGCCCTGCTTGAAGAGATGGGCCAGCTTCAGGAAGCGATCGACGCCGCCGACGCCTGGGACCTCGACTCCCAGCTGGAGCAGGCCATGGACGCGCTGCGCTGCCCGCCGGCCGACGCCGACGTCACCGTGCTCTCAGGTGGTGAGCGTCGCCGCGTCGCCCTCTGCAAGCTCCTGCTGCAGAAGCCCGACCTGCTGCTCCTCGACGAGCCCACCAACCACCTCGACGCCGAGAGCGTGCTCTGGCTCGAACAGCACCTCTCCTCGTACCCCGGCGCCGTCCTGGCCGTCACCCACGACCGGTACTTCCTGGACCACGTGGCCGAATGGATCGCCGAAGTGGACCGCGGCCACCTCTACCCCTACGAGGGCAACTACTCGACCTACCTCGAGAAGAAGCGTGCCCGCCTGGAAATCCAGGGCAAGAAGGACGCCAAGCAGGCCAAGCGCCTCGCCGAGGAACTCGAGTGGGTGCGCTCCAACGCCAAGGGCCGCCAGACCAAGTCCAAGGCCCGTCTGGCCCGCTATGAGGAAATGGCTGCCGAGGCAGACCGGACCCGCAAGCTCGACTTCGAAGAGATCCAGATCCCGCCGGGACCGCGACTGGGCGGACTGGTCCTGGAGGCGAAGAACCTGCAGAAGGGCTTCGAGGACCGGATGCTGATCGACGGCCTGTCGTTCTCGCTGCCGCGCAACGGCATCGTGGGCGTCATCGGCCCCAACGGCGTCGGCAAGACCACCCTGTTCAAGACCATCGTCGGCCTGGAGCCGCTCGACGGCGGCGAACTGAAGGTCGGCGACTCGGTGAAGATCTCCTACGCGGACCAGAGCCGCGGCGGTATCGACCCGAACAAGACCCTGTGGGAGGTTGTCTCCGACGGACTCGACTTCATCCAGGTCGGCCAGGTCGAAATGCCGTCCCGCGCCTACGTCGCCGCCTTCGGCTTCAAGGGCCCGGATCAGCAGAAGAAGGCCGGCGTCCTCTCCGGCGGTGAGCGCAACCGACTGAACCTCGCGCTGACCCTCAAGCAGGGCGGAAACCTGCTGCTCCTCGACGAACCGACCAACGACCTCGACGTCGAAACCCTCAGCAGCCTCGAGAACGCCCTGCTGGAATTCCCCGGCTGCGCCGTCGTCGTCTCGCACGACCGCTGGTTCCTCGACCGGGTGGCCACCCACATCCTCGCCTACGAAGGTGACGAGGAGAACCCCTCCAAGTGGTACTGGTTCGAGGGCAACTTTGAATCCTACGAGGAGAACAAGGTGGAGCGCCTCGGCCCCGACGCGGCCAAGCCGCACCGGGTCACCCACCGCCGCCTGACCCGCGACTAGTTCCGCGGCCGGCCCGCCAACGCAAAAGCCCGGCGCGCCCCCGAGAGGGGGTGCGCCGGGCTTATGCGTTAAAGGCGTTCGCCGTTACCGGGGCGCCGGTTCCGTGGGCACCCGGATCATGCCCTCCTGCGCCACGGTGGCGACGTGCCGGCCGTCGCGGCTGAAGATCTTCCCGGTCGCCAGGCCTCGGGCGCCCTGGGCGCTGGGGGATTCCTGCACGTACAGCAGCCATTCGTCCACCCGCACGGGCCGGTGCCACCACATGGCGTGGTCCAGGCTCGCCACGGACATCCCCGGCGTAATCCAGCTCAAGCCGTGCCGCCGCAGGACCGACTCCAGGAGGGTGTAGTCGCTGGCGTAGGCCAGCGCGGCGCGGTGCAGGCCGGGATCGTCCGGCATCGGTCCAAAGGTCCGCATCCACACGGCGTTGCGGGCCTCCTTGGGCCCCTCGGCCGAGACATACAGGGCAGGGTCCACGTGGCGGATGTCGAAGGGCCGCTCATAGGCCCAGTGCCGGGCCACCGGGTGGTCGAACTTGCCCAGCAGGTCGGCCGTGCTCGGCAGCGACTCCGGGTCCGGGATTCCCTCCGGCATCTGCGTCTGGTGCTCGATGCCCTCATCCTCGTCCTGGAAAGAGGCGATCATCGACAGGATCGGCTTGCCGTCCTGGTATGCGTGGACCCGGCGGGCCGAGAAGGAGCGCCCGTCGCGGAGCCGCTGGACGCCGAAAGTGATCGGCTGGTTCGCGTCGCCCGGCCGCAGGAAATACCCGTGCATCGAGTGCACGCCCCGGCCCTCGGGAACCGTCCTGCTGCCGGCCACCAGCGACTGCGCCAGCACCTGGCCGCCGAACACCCGCTGCCGGGGCTGCTTTTGCGACGGGCCCAGGAAAATGTCCTCGTCCGTCCGGGCGCCCTGAAGTTCGCCCAGGTCCAGGAGCTGGATGAGCGAGGTGGTCGGGTCCTCCGGGGGTGCGGCCTGCACTGCGGCTTCGGCTTCAGTCATGGTTTGACTTTAGACGGCGGCTTGGCCGGGCTCCAAAGAGGCTCAGCCGGTAAAGTCGGGAATGTGTCTGATGTCCTCACCGAGTCCCTGCAGTTTTCCGATCCCCGCGACCTTGCCGACCTGCGCACCTTCGCCACCAGGGCCAAGGCGGTGGACGACGGCGGCATCCGCCTCAGCGCCGACGGCACCGTCCTGGCCGCCTACGTCTGCCTCCTACGGCCGCGGCTCTTGGGCGAGGGAACGCCGACTATCCTGGGCCTGCGCACGATGGCTCTGGCCGCGCCCGCCCGGCTGGACGTGACCGTGCCCCTCGCGGCGGTGCTGGACCGCCTGGCCCGCTCGGGGCCCGACGACGTCGACCTTCCCGTCCCGCCGATGACCCTGCGGGAATCCTGGGCCGGCGTCGGAGCACCCCGCGGCGGCTGGGAACCGGCCGGCACCGTCCCCGACGCGGAACTGCGGCGGGCGGCTGAGGAGGGGATCAGGGAGATCGCCGGCATCATCCCGGACAAACCCGGTGCCCTGATCGTCAACAACGCCCGCGCCACCGTCTGGGGCCGGCCGCTGCCGGCGGCGCACGGGTTGCCCGCGGGGGCGGCCTTCGCGGCGCTGACCCTGGGGTTCCTGGCCGAGGGGGAGCAGTCCG
Source organism: Arthrobacter sp. YD4 (assembly GCF_030410515.1). Taxonomy (GTDB): domain Bacteria; phylum Actinomycetota; class Actinomycetes; order Actinomycetales; family Micrococcaceae; genus Arthrobacter. The sequence goes on from NZ_JAUHHD010000003.1 coordinate 269,595, forward strand.
TCTTCCGCGCCGACACGTGGTTCCGGCTCAGCAGCCCCCGCGGCCACGTGCTGGTCCGCGCAGGGTCCGGCCTCTAGCGGCCCCCGCGACGACGCCCTATCCTTCCGTGACGGCGGCGAGGGCTACCGGAGTGTCCTGACCCTCCCAGGTGCCGACCAGGGAGCGGGCTGCCGGCGGGACAGCGGGGTCGAGCCGCCGGTAGACCAAAATTTCCAGCGCACCGGCGCGGATCACGGTCCCCTCCGCGGCGTCGCTGGCCGTGACGTCGCCGACCTCCGGAACCGGTGTACCCGCGGTTCCCGTGCCGTGCACGGTAACCGACTCGGGGAGGACCTTTTGCCCGCCGTCGACCTGCAGGACATGCTGTGCCTGCGGCGTGCCGGCCAGGATGGCACCGGCCAGGGCACGGACGTAGGCCGGGTCCGCGCACGCGTCGTAGACCCAGCGGCTGCCCAGGACGGAGTGTTCCATGGTGCCGACCAGGTGATCGTCGCCGCCGGGCAGGGGAGCGCCCCGGTAGCTGAGCGGCACCTGGAACACGGCGCCGCCGGAACGCACCAGGATGGTCTCGAGGCCCACCTCCCCCTCCGGGTCGTCGAAGCGGAAGTGCCCGGCCTTCTCCGGGGCGGACCCGGTGTCCGGGAACCAGGACCGGCCGGGGAGCCAGCGCTCGAGGAGTTCCATCTTGGAGGGGGTCAACGTTGCCTGATGAATGATCGCCATGACCGCCAGCCTAGACCCGGGGGCGCCGGGAAGTGCTCGGAAGTGCCCGTAAGCGGGCCCGGTACGGGTGGGTACGCAGCTCAGAAGGTCAGCACGTTCAGTTCCGACGCCGGCACGAAACCGAGCCGCGCGTAAAAGCTTCGAGACTCCGACGACGGAGAGAGGAGCATGCGGACCGCGTTGATCTCCCGCGAATAGGTCAGGGCGGCCTCCACCAGCTGCGCCCCGATGCCGGCGTTCCTGCGGTCCGGAAGCACATAGACGTTCCCCAGGTACACCCAGCGTGAGATGTCCTTGCCTGGCTTGGGCATGCGTTCGAACACCATGAGGTTCAGCATGCCCACGGGAACGCCGTTGTGCTCGGCGAGGAAGAAGGTCCGCGGATTGGCCTCCAGCCACCGCTTGAGCACGGCGACGAACTCTTCCGGGTCTATGGTCGTGCCGTCGGCGGGTGCCTGTTCGGCCGTCCAGGTGGCCCGCAGCGCGGCGAGGGCGGGCAGGTCGCCGTCGACCGTTTCGCGAATGGTGATCATGGCTCCAGCCTAGGCGGAGGGGACCCCTTGCGCGGTCATACCCGGGTGGGTATTATAAATTTCAGAAAGACCCCGGAGGCATCCCCCCAAGTGCCTCCGGGGTCTTTCTCTGTGTGCCGGCCGGCAAGCGGCGCAACCCGCCTAGGCTCCGGACGGGCTGTTGACCATGGAGAGGGCGGCCCGCTCCATGTAGTCCCACAGGGTTCCCTCGTGGAGCGGCGGGAGCTCCAGGGCATCGACGGCGGTGCGCATGTGCCGGAGCCAGGCGTCCTTGGCCTCCGGGGTCACGCGGAACGGCTGGTGCCGCATCCGGAGCCGGGGGTGGCCGCGTTCCTCGCCGTAGGTGGTGGGACCTCCCCAGTACTGCTCCAGGAACATGAGGAAGCGGCGCTTCGCCGGCGCGAGGTCCTCCTCCGGGTACATGGGCCGCAGCAGCGGGTCGGTGGCGACGCCGTCGTAGAACACGTCGATGAGCTTTACGAACGTCTCGTGCCCGCCGACGGCGTGGTAGAAGTTGTCGGTGTAGCCGGGCTTGCTGAAGGGGTCGTTCTGCATCAGCTGCCGGGGCTGGCGGGGATCTCCGCCGAGGGGGATGGTCATTACTCTCCGGCTTTCTGCTGGGGTGCTGCCTCGGCGGCACCGGCCTGGTCGGCCTCGTCGGCGGGCGGGGTGTAGGTGCCCTGGGAGCGGTTGCCCACACGGAGGATCTCGCCGTTGCGCAGGTACCAGATGGTGCCGTCGTCGGCGCGGACCCGGGTGATGCGCAGGCCCATCGACTCCACCGTGCCCACCACCTCGGAGGTTTCGATGACGTCGCCGATGCCGTACTGGTCCTCGATGGTGATGAAGATCCCGGCCAGGAAGTCGCGGATGAGCTGCTGGGCGCCGAAGCCGATCGCGACACCCAGGATGCCGACGCTGGTCAGCAGCGGCGCGATATTGACGTCAAGATACTGCAGCACGTACATCGCGGTGATCACGACGACGAGGACGCTCACCACACTGGTCAGCAGCGCGCCGATGGTGCGGGCCCGCTGCTCCCGGCGCTGGTGGTCCAGCGCGCGCAGGGCGGGGGCAACCCAGCGGAACCGCGGCTTCTTGAAGAAGGTGCTGCCCGCGGCGACGCGCTTGGTGATCCCGGAAATCACGAAGGACGCCACCAGCCAGACGAGGACGCCCACCCCGATGCTGATCAGGGCTCCGGGCACGTTGATTGCGGAGACATCGAGCGGTGTCAGGGGTTCGGGGGTGGTCAAGCTCAAGATCAAGTGGTACTGCTCCTTCGGCACGCCCGCGTTCGCCGGCCGCATAAGACTCTGTTCACTGTCCAGACTAGCGCCGTAGCGTGGCCCCATGCGCATCCTCGTCCTCGGTGGCACCGCCTTCCTCTCTGCCGAAATCGCCCGGCAGGCAGTAGCCGCCGGCCACGACGTCATGTGCCTGGCCCGTGGATCCCGGACCGCGCCGCCGAAGGGTGCCAGCTGGCTCAAGGCGGACCGCTCGCAGGGTCCGGCTGCCTACGCCGGGGCCGTCCACGCGGGGGAGTGGGACGCCGTCGTCGACGTGGCCCGCGACCCCGGGCAGGCGGAGGATGCCCTCGTGGCGCTCGCCGGCCGCGCACGGCACTGGACCTTCGTCTCCAGCTGTTCGGTCTACGCGGACCCCTCGGTCCCCGGCACGGCGGAGGACGCCGTCGTGCTGCCGCCGCTGCCCGCCGGGACGCCGGCGACCATGGAGAACTACGGTGCCGCGAAGTCCGCGATTGAACACCTGACCCTGGAACTGGCCGGGGACAAGGCGCACCTGTGCCGGCCGGGCCTGATCGGCGGGCCCGGGGACGAATCGGACCGTTACGGGTACTGGCCTGCCCGCTTCGCCCGACACCCGGGACCCGTCCTCGTCCCGGACACCCCGGCAGCATTGACCCAGATCATCGACGTCCGGGACCTGGCCGCCTGGGTGCTGACCGCGGCGGAGCGGGGCGTTACCGGGCCGCTGAACGCGGTCGGCGATCCCGTGCCGTTCGCCGAATACCTCGATGAATCACGGCGTCTCGACGGGGGAGCCGCGGAGATCGTGGCCGCGCCGCCCGACTGGCTCGCCGCGCGCGGGGTGAACTATTGGGCGGGTCCGGACTCACTGCCGCTGTGGCTGCCGCCGGGCCACGAGGGATTCACCACCCGCAGCAACGCCGCGGCGGTTGCGGCCGGACTCCGGTTGCGGCCGTGGACCCGGACGCTGGCGGACAGTCTCGACGACGAGCGGCGCCGGGGGCTGGACCGGGAACGCAAGGCCGGACTCAATCCGGACACCGAGCGCCGGCTGCTGGGGGAATGGCGGGACGCGACGGACCCGGTTGGCGCCGCAGGCTAATCGCCGCCCGAGGCTGGGAGGCGCCGAACCGTCAGCCGGCGGACGCCTCGTGCCGGACCGGGAAGTTGACGCTGCGGGCGATGAAGCAGAGTGAGTTGGCCTCGTGGTGCATCTCTGCCAAGGTTTCCGGGGCCACCGGTTCCTTCGTGGCCACCACCGGACGCAGCGTGACCGACTCGAACTGGCCGCTGCCGTCCCGGTTGGTCCGCATCAGCCCCTCGGCCCGGTCCCGGTAGCCGGTGACCACCACGCCATGCTTCACCGCCACGTGCAGGAAAGAGAGCATGTGGCACTGGCTTAGCGCGGCCAGGAGCAGTTGCTCGGGGTTGTACCGGCCGGGGTCGCCGCGGAAGGTCGGGTCCGCCGAGCCCTTGAGGACCGGCAGGCCGGGAATCTCGATGTCGTGGTCCCGGCCGTACGCCCGGTAGCCGGACGTCCCCTCGCCGAGGTTGCCCGTCCAGGTGACCGTCAGGGCGTAGTGGTGCTCGTCCAGGCTCATGCCGCCAGTCTAGGACACGTCCCCGCCCAACTGACTGGCAGCAGGGGCCGTTCTGAGCGTCCAAAACGGCCTTAGCTGCGAGCTAGTTGGGCGGGGTGGGGGCTTCCTGCCTAGCCGACGTCCGCGGCGCGGGCGCGCAGGGCGCGGGCCACGCCGTCGCGGTTCTCCAGCATCATCCGGCGCAGGGCGGCGCTGTCCGCCGGCAGGGCGGCGAGGAACTCGTCCGTGCGGTCCACGGTGGCCTGGGTGGTCAGCTGCGCCGGGTAGAGCCCGACGACGATCTGCTGGGCCAGGGCGTGGGTGCGGTCCCGCACGATCCCGGGAACGGCCTCGAAGTACTTCTCCGCGTAGGGCTCGAGCAGGGCGGTGTCCAACACCCGGGTGAAGCCGGCGACGGCGGACCCCTGCAGAGCGTTGGACAGCTCGCCCGTCACCACGATCGACTCCCAGGCGGCGGCTTTGGCCTCCGGGGTGGGGATGGCGGCCGTGGCCTGGGCGGCCGCGTTCTGGCCGGTGGCGGTGTTGTCGTGCTCGAGCTCGGCGTCGATCTCCGCCTTGCCGGCCCGGCTGCCCACCACGAGGGAGGTGATCAGTTCCCAGCGCAGGTCCTGGTCCACGGTGAGGCCCGGCAGCTCGCGGGAGCCGTCCAGTAGCCCGGCGACCGTGTCGAACTGCGCGCCCGTGCGGGCCAGCAGAGCGTAGGACTTCACGAACTGCAGCTGGGCGTCGGAACCGGCGGCCACGCGGGAGGCGAGGTCCCAGAGCCGGTCCGCGGCGGCGGCCGCCGTGGCGTCCTTGTGCTCGGCGGCGACGTAGAAGTTCAGCGTGGTGGCCAGCTGGCGCAGCTGCACCAGGATCACGGAGGAGTCCGTCTCCTCCGCGATGTTGGCCAGGATCAGCTCCACGTAGCCGCGCGCCGGGGTCTCGCCGTCGCGCGCCGCGTCCCAGGCCGAGCCCCAGACCAGGGTCCGCGGCAGGCTGCGGCCGAAGTCCTTCAGGTGCGCCGTGGCCGTGGCCCACGATTGCGGATCAAGCCGGACCTTCGCGTAGGCGAGGTCGTCGTCGTTGAGCAGGATCAGGTCCGGCCGCGCCAGGCCGGCCAGGGCCGGGACCTCGGTGCGTGCGCCGTCGACGTCGAGCTCCTCGCGGTGCACGCGCTCCAGCTTGCCGGCGCCGTCGAGGTTGTAGAAGCCCACGGCCAGCCGGTGCGGGCGGATGGTCGGCTGCGCTTCGGTGGCGGACTGCAGGATCGCGAAGGAGGTGATGGTCCCATCCTCGCCGACGGACAGCTCCGGCTTCAGGGTGTTCACGCCGGCGGTCTCCAGCCAGAGCTTGCCCCACTGGTCCAGGTCGCGGCCGCTGGCCTGCTCCAGCTCCACCATCAGGTCCGCCAGCTCGGTGTTCTTCCACGAGTGCTTGCGGAAGTACTCGCGGACGCCGGCCATGAACTCCTCCGGACCCACCCAGGCCACCAGCTGCCGCAACACCGAGGCTCCCTTGGCGTAGGTGATGCCGTCGAAGTTGACCTCGACGTCCTGTAGGTCGTTGATCTCCGCGAAGATCGGGTGCGTGGTGGGCAGCTGGTCCTGGCGGTAGGCCCAGGACTTTTCCACCGAGGCGAAGGTGGTCCACGCGGCGTCGAACTTGGTGTTTTCGACGGCGGCGAGGTGGGACATGTATTCGGCGAAGGACTCATTCAGCCAGAGGTCGTTCCACCAGCGCATCGTCACCAGGTCGCCGAACCACATGTGGGCCAGTTCGTGCAGGACGGTGATGGCGCGCCGCTCGACCTGCGCCCCGGTGACCTTGCTGCGGAAGACGTAGCCCTCCAGGATGGTCACCGCCCCGGCGTTCTCCATGGCGCCGGCGTTGAACTCCGGCACGAAGAGCTGGTCGTACTTCTCGAACGGGTAGGGGCAGCCGAACTGCGCCTCGAAGAACTCGAAGCCCTGGCGGGTCAGTTCGAAGATGTTGTCCGCGTCCAGGTACTGCATGAGGGATTTGCGGGCGAAGACGCCCAGCGGGGTGACCTTGCCCGTGGCGGAGACCACCTCGCTGCGGACGCTCTGGTACGGGCCGGCGATCAGCGCGGTGACATAGGAGGACAGCCGCGGGGTCGGCGCGAAGGCCCAGACCGAGCGCGCGCCGCCGTCCTCGCCCGGGCTGGTCTCGGACGGTGCCGGGGTGGGGGAGTTGGACACCACGTCCCAGTGCGACGGCGCGGTGACTGTGAACGTGAACGTGGCCTTGAGGTCCGGCTGTTCGAAGACGGCGAACATCCGGCGGGAGTCGGGGACCTCGAACTGGGTGTAGAGGTAGACCTCGCCGTCGACCGGGTCCACGAAGCGGTGCAGGCCCTCGCCGGTGTTCATGTAGGGGGCGTCCGCGACCACCACGAGTTCGTTCTTCGCGGCCAGGTCCGGGAGCTGGATGCGGATGCCGTCCGAGACCTCGGCCGGGTCCAGTTCGCGGCCGTTGAGGGTCACGCTGTGCACGGTCCGGGTGACCGCGTCGATGAACGTGGAGGATCCCGGCGCCGCGGTGAAGCGCACGCGGGTGGTGGAGCCGAAGACGGTGTCGCCCCGGGTCAGGTCCAGGGTCACGTCGTAGGAGTCGACGGCGATCAGGGCGGCGCGCTCGCGGGCTTCGGCGCGTGTGAGGTTCATACCGGGCAAGGGGGCCTCCAGGAATGCGGGAACGGGAGATGGGGATAGGCGTGAAGTTATTCTTTCACGCCTTGCGGCCTTGGCAAGTTGCCCCCGTCACAGCCCAGCCGCCGGTGGCGCGGACGGGGGTAGCGTTGACGGCATGGGAACCTTCCGGGACTCCGTCGACACCAGGGCCGTGCGCTTCGCCATCGGCTTTCCCCTGGTGTTGGCCGCCGCCTTCACGGTGTGCGCGTTCCTGATCCGGTCCCGGCTGCCCGAGCCGCTGGCCGTCCGGTGGTCCGCGGACGGCGCCGAAAACTTCGCCCCCTTCGCCGCCGTGGTGGGCGTGGGCGCCGCCCTGATCGTCCTGACGGGCTGGGCCGTGCTGCTCCAGGCCGCCCCGTTGACCCGGCCGGCCGTGATGCGTCGGATCATGATGGGCGCCGGGCTGGGCCTCAGCCTGTTCGTCACCGCCGTACTGGCCGCGGTCCTGGTCGGGCAGATCGGGCTCTCCGACGCCCGCGCCTCGCACGTTGACGTCACCATCCTCGCGATGGGCAGCGGCGCCGCCCTGGGCCTGGGCGTGGTGATGGGATTCGTATTCAAGGCCGACGAGCGCTGGTCCGTCGACGACGAACGCGCCGCCCGCGCGGCGCTCGAACACCTCCGCGACCCGGACCTGGCCAGGGACGACGTCCGCCTCTGGGTCCACGCCCGCAGCTCGATCTTCGTGATGCTCGGAATCTCCACGCTGTTCCCGGCGGCGCTGCTCAGCCTGGCCCTGCCCTGGCTCGCGGCCGTCCTGGCGGCCGCGGCGCTCGTGGCGACCCTCTTCCTCTTCGCCCGGGTCAGGGTGGACCGGGCCGGGCTCAGGGTCCTCGCCGCCGGACTGCTGCCCGTGCTGACGATCCCCGCCGCCGAGATCGGCTCGGCCGCCCCGGAGCTGGTGCGCGCGGCGGAGCGTGGCGGCTGGGGCTTCCGCCGCCACGGCCGGGACTCCAGCATGCTGGTGGCCAACGGGCCCGCCGTCGTGGTGCGGCGCCTGGACGGCGGCACCGTGACGGTCAGCGCCGGCGGCCCCGCCTCGGCGGACAACGTCGCGCAGGCCCTGACCCGCGTGGCTTCCCGGGCCCGCGGCGACGGCGCGCCGCCCCGTCCCTAGTAGGCTGGAGCCACCCCGATCACCACGCCGGATGCCCTCCGGCGACCACAGAATGGATCCGACTGTGACCACCGCCCAGGACCTCCCGCGCGTCCACATCGCTACCGACCACGCCGGCATGGAGCTCAGCGCCCACCTGGTGGAGCACCTCAGCGCCAAGGGCTACGAGGTGGTGGACCACGGACCGAAGGTCTACGACGCGCTCGATGACTACCCGTCCTTCTGCATCAACGCCGCCCTGGCCGTCGTGGCGGACCAGGACGCCGGCGTCCACGCCCTGGGGATTGTCCTGGGCGGGTCCGGCAACGGCGAGCAGATCGCCGCCAACAAGGTCAAGGGCGTCCGCGCGGCCCTCGCGTGGAGCCTGCCCACCGCGAAGCTGGCCCGCGAGCACAACGACGCCAACGTCGTCGCCGTCGGCGGCCGGCAGCACAGCGTCGACGAGGCCACCGAAATCATCGAGGCGTTCCTGACTGAGCCGTTCAGCCACGACGAGCGCCACGTCCGCCGCATCGGCAAGATCGCGCGCTACGAGGCCACGGGCGAGGTCGTCGAGTAGTGCCCGAGGGCCACTCGATCCACCGGCTCGCCCGCCAGTTCGCGGACGTCTTCACGGGCGAGCGGCTGGCCGTCTCCAGTCCGCAGGGACGCTTCGCCGTCGGCGCCGCCCTGCTGGACGGGCACGTCCTCACTGGCTCGACGGCGCACGGCAAGCACCTGTTCCTCCGCTTCGAGCACGGGCTGTCCCTGCACGTCCACCTGGGCCTGTATGGCGCCTGGAACTTCGGCGGCGACAGCACCTTCCGGGGCGCCTCGAGCATTGGCGCGCCGCGCAGGGTCGGGGAGCGGGAGGACCGCGACGCCGGCGCTGATGCGGTGAATGACGACGCCGCCTACGCCGGGCCGCCCGCCCCGGTGGGCGCCGTCCGCGTCCGGCTCGCTGGCAGCCACGGCTGGGCGGACCTGCGCGGGGCGACCACCTGCGAGACCCTCACCGAGGGGGAAACCGAGGCCGTGATGGCCCGGCTGGGCCCGGACCCGCTGCGGAACCTGCCGGGGGACAGGGAGGCCTTCGTCGCCACGCTGGGCCGGCGGAAGACCCCGCTGGCCACCCTGCTCATGGACCAGAAGGTGATTGCCGGCGTCGGGAACGTCTACCGCGCCGAGCTGCTGTTCCGGCAGCGCCTGAACCCCTGGCTGCCCGGAACCGGCCTCCCGGCCGGGGACGCCGGGCTGCTCTGGGACGACACGGCCGCCATCATGGCCGACGGCGTGCGCGACGGCCGGATCATCACCACCGGACCCCGGTACTGGAGCGGCGGGGGAGAGGCCTTCGAAGGAGAGGGCGCGGCCCTTCCCGCCCCGGAGGAGGCGCACTTCGTCTACCGGCGGCAGGGCCAGGACTGCCGGGTCTGCGGCACCCCCGTCTCGCTGGTGGAACACGCGGCCCGCAAGCTGTACTGGTGCACGGTTTGCCAGCAAAGATAAGACCGAATGCGAGGCCCGCAGAAAGCACGAAGGGCCCCTCCGCTGGAGGGGCCCTTCGTGATGCTTTTGGAGAGGGGACGACGGGAATCGAACCCGCGTAATCAGTTTGGAAGACTGAGGCTTTACCATTAAGCTACGTCCCCGGGACTATGCTGGAAATTCAGCAAAACTTCCGGTCGGCTGTTCAAGCCGGATACAACTAAACCCAATGCAGCCCCGCAGTGTCAAATGTGCAAATGGCCACACGATGACCTTAGACTGTTCTGTGCACTTACGGGGTGTAGCTCAGCTTGGCTAGAGCGCCTGCTTTGGGAGCAGGAAGTCGCAGGTTCAAATCCTGTCACCCCGACTCTGCAGCAACTGCCGGTCATCGGCGTTGCAGACCCACAATCCCCCAAAACCAGGAGTACTTAGACTGTGAAGAGCGCCGTCGAGAACCTCACCCCTACGCGGGTCAAGCTCAATGTTGAGGTCCCGTTTGAGGAACTGCAGCCCAGCATCGCCGAGGCGTACAAGAGCGTTGCTTCCCAGATTCAGGTACCCGGCTTCCGCAAGGGCAAGGTCCCTTCCAAGCTGATCGACCAGCGCGTTGGCCGCGGCTACGTCCTGGAAACCGCCATCAACGAAGGCCTCAACGGCTGGTACCAGGCCGCCGTCCAGGAGACCGGCATCCGCCCGCTGAGCCGTCCCGAGGTCGAGATCACCGAGGTGCCGGACCCGTCCGCCACCGACGGCGAGCTGAAGTTCCACGCCGAGGTTGATATCCGTCCCGAGATCGAGCTGCCGGACTACGCCGGCATCAAGGTCGAGGTTGCCGCCGCCGAGTCCTCCGAGGCCGACGTCGACAAGGCCCTGGACGAGCTTCGCGGCCGTTTCGGCACGCTGAAGAGCGTTGACCGCCCGGCTGCCGACGGCGACTTCCTGACCATCGACATCACCGCGTCCATCGAGGGCTCCGAGGTTGATTCCGCCTCCGGCCTGTCCTACCAGGTTGGCGCCGGCACCATGCTCGAGGGCCTGGACGAGGCGGTCACCGGCCTCAGCGCCGACGAAGATGCCATCTTCGACACCACCCTGGTGGGCGGAGACCACGCCGGCGAAGCCGCCCAGGTCAAGGTTGTCGTGAAGGCCGTCAAGGAGCGCGAGCTCCCCGAGGCCAACGACGATTTCGCCCAGCTGGCCTCCGAGTTCGACACCCTGGCCGAGCTCCGTGAGGACCTCGCCAAGCAGGCCGCCGACTCCAAGACCGTCGAGCAGGGCGTCGAAGCCCGCGACAAGGTCCTGGACAAGCTGGTCGAAATGATCGAGGTCCCGGTTCCCGAGTCCGTCGTCGAAGAGCAGCTCGAGCAGCACTTCAGCGCCGAGAACAACCACGGTGAAGGCGAGCACGACACCGAGGAGCACCGCGCCGAGGTCAAGGCCAACACCGAGCGCGCCTTCCAGAACGAGATCATCCTTGACGCCATCGCCGAAAAGGAAGAAGTCAACGTCACTCAGAACGAGCTGATCGACTACATCGTCACCACCGCCAGCCAGTACGGCATGGACCCGAACCAGTTCGCCCAGATCATCGATCAGAGCGGCCAGGTCCCGATGATGGTCTCCGAGGTCCGCCGCCGCAAGGCCCTGGCCGTCGTGCTGGGCCAGGCCGAGGTCACCGACTCCGAGGGCAACAAGGTTGACCTGAGCGAGTTCGTCCGCCCCGGCGGCGAAGAGTCCTCCTTCGAGGAAGCTCCGGCCGAGGAAGCGTCCTCCGAGGAAGCCGCCGAGGCTCCCAAGAACGACGACCCGGCGGCAGTGAAGTTCTAGCCCGCCCGGCACCCTGAGCAGTGCCCGCACCCCCGGATCACCGATCCGGGGGTGCGGCTTTTTAAGCCGCAGACGAACCCGGCGGCCCAATCGTGCGCCGTCAGCGAACAGCCCGCCACGCCGGCACAATGCGGCAGGGAAAACGGTTAGTGTCCATGTAGGAAAGTTCAGTGGAGCCACCCCACGGCACCACCGTCGCCAGCGAGAGGTAAGTACACATGTCACAGCAAGCAGGGGCACCCCGGATGGCTACCGTCGATCCCGCGGCCCAGGATAACTACATTTACAACCGCCTGCTGAAAGAGCGCATCATCTGGCTCGGCTCCGAGGTCCGCGACGAGAACGCCAACGCGATCTGCTCCCAGCTGCTCCTCCTCTCGGCGGAGAACCCCGAAAAGGACATCTACCTCTACATCAACTCTCCCGGCGGCTCCGTCACTGCCGGCATGGCCATCTACGACACCATGCAGTTCATCCCGAACGACGTCGTCACCGTGGCCACCGGCCTCGCCGCCTCGATGGGCCAGTTCCTGCTCAGCTCCGGCACCAAGGGCAAGCGCTACGCCACCCCGAACGCCCGCATCCTGATGCACCAGCCCTCCGGCGGCATCGGCGGCACCGCCTCGGACATCAAGATCCAGGCCGAGCTGATCCTGCACATGAAGAAGGTCATGGCCGAACTGACGGCCGAACAGACCGGCCAGACCGTGGAGACCATCCTCAAGGACAACGACCGTGACAAGTGGTTCACGGCGACCGAGGCCCTTGAATACGGCTTCTTCGACAAGATCGCGGCCCACGCCGGGTCCGTGGCCGGCGGCGGCGGAACCAACGCCGACAGCGGCAAGTAACCGGCACGCAGACAGAACCGACTCCAGGAGCAATGAACATGAACTACAACTTCGGATCGACTGCCGGAAACCTGCCCAGCAGCCGCTACGTGCTGCCGCAGTTTGAGGAGCGCACCCCCTACGGTTTCAAGCGCCAGGACCCGTACACCAAGCTGTTCGAGGACCGCATCATCTTCCTCGGCGTCCAGGTGGACGATGCCTCGGCCGACGACATCATGGCCCAGCTGCTGGTCCTCGAGTCGACGGACCCGGACCGCGACATCACCCTCTACATCAACTCCCCGGGCGGCTCCTTCACCGCCATGACGGCGATCTACGACACCATGCAGTACATCCGCCCGGAGATCCAGACGGTCTGCCTCGGCCAGGCCGCCAGCGCCGCCGCCGTGCTGCTGGCCGCCGGTACGCCGGGCAAGCGCCTGGCACTGCCGAACGCCCGCGTCCTGATCCACCAGCCGGCGCTCTCCGGCGGCCAGGGCGGGCAGGCTTCCGACCTGGAGATCCAGGCCGCCGAGGTCATGCGGATGCGCTCCTGGCTGGAGGACACCCTGGCCAAGCACTCGGGCCGGACCTCCGAGCAGGTCAACAACGACATCGAGCGCGACAAGATCCTCACGGCCGCCGAGGCCATGAGCTACGGCCTGATCGACCAGGTCCTCGACTCGCGCAAGATCAAGCCGCAGGCGCTGACCAAGTAGCCTTGGCAGCTTCACAGCAGTAGACGACGCCGGTTCGGCCCGTGGAAACGGGGTGAACCGGCGTCTTCTTTCCACCCAACAGGTCCAAAGTGACCTAGAGTGGACTATGTCACGGCCGTCCCGTTCGGGGCTGGCGGTGTTTCAAAATGGGTGCCACGCTGCACGGAGGCATGACCCGGCCGGCAGCAAGATACAAAGGGGTTCACATATGGCTCGGATTGGCGAGAGCACCGATCTGCTGAAGTGCTCGTTCTGCGGAAAGAGCCAGAAGCAGGTCCGCAAGCTCATTGCCGGGCCCGGCGTCTACATCTGCGACGAGTGCATCGAACTCTGCAACGAGATCATCGAAGAAGAACTCGCCGAAGTCGCCGACCTGGGCAGCTTTGAACTGCCCAAGCCCCGGGAAATCTTCGACTTCCTGCAGGAATACGTCATCGGCCAGGAACCCGCCAAGCGTTCCCTCGCCGTCGCGGTCTACAACCACTACAAGCGCATCCAGGCCGGCCACGCGCCCAAGAGCGGAGCGCTGGCCGAAGGCGGCCACCACGACGACGTGGAGATCGCCAAGTCCAACATCCTGCTGATCGGCCCCACCGGCTGCGGCAAGACCTACCTGGCCCAGACCCTGGCCCGGCGCCTGAACGTCCCGTTCGCCGTCGCCGACGCCACGGCTCTGACCGAGGCTGGCTACGTCGGTGAAGACGTCGAGAACATCCTGCTCAAGCTAATCCAGGCCGCGGACTACGACGTCAAGAAGGCCGAACAGGGCATCATCTACATCGACGAGATCGACAAGATCTCGCGCAAGAGCGAGAACCCCTCCATCACCCGGGACGTCTCCGGCGAGGGCGTCCAGCAGGCGTTGCTGAAGATCCTCGAGGGCACGGTGGCGTCCGTCCCCCCGCAGGGCGGCCGCAAGCACCCGCACCAGGAATTCATCCAGATCGACACCACCAACGTGCTCTTCATCGTCGCCGGCGCCTTCGCCGGCCTCGAGGAGATCATCGGGTCCCGGTCCGGCCGGAAGGGCATCGGCTTCGGCGCCCCGCTGAACGAGGTCAAGGACAACGCCGACTCCTACGGTGAGGTCATGCCGGAGGACCTCCTGAAGTTCGGCCTGATCCCCGAATTCATCGGCCGCCTCCCGGTCATCACCACGGTCTCCAACCTGGACCGCCCGGCCCTGATCCAGATCCTGTCCACGCCCAAGAACGCCTTGGTCAAGCAGTACCAGAAGATGTTCCAGCTCGACGGCGTGGAACTGGTCTTCGAGGACGAGGCGCTGGACATGATTGCGGACCAGGCCCTGGAACGCGGCACCGGCGCCCGCGGCCTGCGTGCCATCATGGAGGAAGTCCTCCTGCCGGTGATGTTCGACCTGCCCAGCCGCGACGACGTCGCCACCGTGGTGATCACCGAGGACGTCGTGGCTAAGAAGGCCGAACCCACGATGATTCCGCACGACGTGAAGCGCCGTAAGTCCGCCTGATTCCGTCCCGAAACGGCAGGAGTCCGGAATAAATCCGCGCCGCTCTCCGCTGTGCCCTGAGACGCCTGTCAGCTTCCCAACAAGGAGAATTCACGTGCCTGAGAACACCGCCACGAACAAGGCCGACTTCTGGTTCGACCCGATGTGCCCCTTCGCCTGGGTCACCTCCCGCTGGATTTCCGAGGTGGAAACCGTCCGGAGCATCCAGACCGAGTGGCACGTCATGAGCCTCGCCGTCCTGAACGAGGGCCGGGAGGAACTGCCCGCCGAGTACAAGGAATTCCTGACCAAGGCATGGGCCCCGGTCCGGGTGATCGTGGCCGCGGCGCAGAAGCACGGCGAGCAGTACATCAAGCCGCTCTACGACGCCATGGGCACCAAGATCCACAACGAGGGCAACAAGGACATCGCCGAGGTCATCGCGAAGTCCCTGTCCGAGGTAGGCCTCCCGGCGGAGCTCGCCGCGGCCGGCGACAGCGACGAGTTCGACGCCGAACTCCGCGCCAGCCACGAGTCCGGCATCTCCCTGGTGGGCCAGGACGTCGGCACCCCGGTGGTGGCCATCAACGGCACCGCGTTCTTCGGCCCGGTCCTGACCCGCATTCCCCGCGGCGAGGACGCCGGCAAGCTCTGGGACGCCTCCGTGGGCCTGGCCTCCTACCCGTACTTCTTCGAGCTCAAGCGCAGCCGCACCGAAAGCCCCGTCTTCGACTAGGCACCGGACCCCGCCACAGCGGGACCACAGGGCGCCGCCGGAACTACCACGCTGTAGTTCCCGCGGCGCCCTTGTGCATCCCCGGGGACGGGAGAACAATAGTTATTACCCACTCCGCAAGGGGAGGGACGCGGGAACCAAAGATTCAGTGACACTCATCCGACGCAGCCTTCGGCACAGTCAGATGATGGCTACCAGTGACGAGGTAGGAAGACCTGAAATTCCAAGGATCCCGCCAGATTGCCTAAGACGTCACGTGGTGATCGAAAAAGTCGAAGCCCCACCAACCGCAAAAAGCTGATGGGGTTTCCCCTTTGCCCAAAAACAGCATTCCCCAAACAGCCCTAAGACTCCCGCCTCACCGGAGGACAGACCGGGACATGAGCAACCAGCCCATCGCCGATTACGCGCTGCTGTCCGACTGCCGGTCCGCCGCCCTGGTCAGTGTCGCCGGCGCAGTGGACTGGCTGTGCTTTCCGCGCTTTGACAGCCCCTCCGTCTTCGGCCGGATTCTCGGTGAGTCCGCCGGTCACTGGTCGGTGCGTGCCGCGGGCGTGCGGGGGAGTTCCCGGCGGTACCTTGGACCCTCGATGGTCCTGGAGACCCGGCACCGGACCGATGACGGCAACCTGACCGTCACCGACGCCCTGGTCCTGGGCAGCGGCCGCCGCGGCCACGACCTTGGAGACGGCTCGCCCGGCACCCTGCTCCGGAGTCTGGCCTGCACGCGGGGGAGCGTCCACGTGGAGGTCGAGTGCGCGCCGCGCCCCGGCTATGGCCTCCTCGAACCTGTCCTGCGGAGAGTCCCCGGCGGCCTGCTGATCACCGCGGGCGGCGAGGCGCTCACGCTGTCCTCCCCGGTGGCGTTGGAGCCCGACGGCGGGACGGCGTCCGCCACGTTCCGGCTGCGGGCCGGCGAGAAGGTGGCATTCGCCCTGCACCGCCCGCATGGCGGCGGCGAGGACCCCGTGTTCTGGGACCAGGCGGAGATGCACCGCAGGCTCGCGGACACCCTCGAAGGCTGGACCAGCTGGTCCGGTATCCACCAGAACTACAGCGGGCCCTGGCAGGACCTGGTGGCAGGCAGCGGGAGGGTGCTGCAGGCGCTGAGCTACTATCCGTCGGGAGCGATCGTGGCGGCGCCCACCACCTCGCTGCCGGAGGTCGCCGGGGGCACCCGGAACTGGGACTACCGCTACACCTGGGTGCGGGACGCCAGCATGACGCTCCAGGCGCTGTGGGTGGCCGCCTGCCCGGACGAGGCCGGTACGTTCTTCCAGTTCCTGGCGACGGCCGCCGCCCGGCAGCTGGCAGCCGGGGAAGACCTCCACATCATGTACGGCATCGGCGGCGAACGGGAACTTCCGGAACGGGAGCTCAGCCACCTGCCCGGCTGGCGTGGCAGCGCACCCGTCCGGGTGGGCAACGGCGCCTGGGACCAGCGGCAACTGGACGTCTACGGAGAGCTGCTGGACGCGGCCGCCACGATGCGGGATTCCGTCGCGGAGCTGGCACCGGAGACCTTGCGGTTCCTGGCCGACGCCGCCGACGTCGCCGCGGCCCGGTGGCGGGGCCCGGACCAAGGCATCTGGGAAGTCCGGGGCGAGCCACGGCACTTCCTGTACTCGAAGCTGATGTGCTGGGTGGCCGTGGACCGCGCCATCGGCCTGGCCGCCCTGCTGCGGGCCACGGACCGGTTGCCCGGCTGGACGGCGGCCCGGGAGGAGATCAGGGAATCGATCTGCACCCACGGCTGGAATGAGGCGGCCGGTGCGTACACGCAGTCCTACGGCGCCGCCGAACTGGACGCCTCCGCACTGATGCTGGGCATCGTGGGGTTCCTGGAGGGGACGGACCCGCGGTTCCTTGCGACCGTGGAGGCCGTGGAGCAACGCCTCACCGATTCCCGCGGGCTGGTCTACCGCTACCTCGCCGACGACGGCCTGCCCGGCGGGGAGGGCGCATTCCTGCTCTGCACCTTTTGGCTGGCCCACGCACTGGCCCTCGCCGGCCGGACCGAGCGCGCCCGGGAGGTCTTCGAGCGCGCCGCTGGCTTCGCCACCGACCTGGGGCTGATGGCTGAGGAGGTAGCCCCGGACGGCCAGGAACTGCTGGGCAACTTTCCGCAGGCCTTCAGCCACATCGGGCTGGTAAATGCGGCCTGGGCCATCGGCGAGGCCGAGCGGCGGAGCCGGGAGGAGAATGCCGGGGGAGACGACGGCGGGGAACAAGCGCCGCGCTGATGAGGTTGGCCCCTATGACAGCATCCACCGGGATGTCCCGCGACCATTGGAGCGACATTGGCTATCACCGCACATCTGGACCTGACCCTGAAGACCGAAGTCCTCGGCACCGCCCCCGACGTCCTGCGCGAGACGCTGGCCGACACCCGCGCCTTCGACGGCTGCCTGGGCGTCGATGTCCTGGTCGAGCGGGAGAATCCCACGCACGTCCTCGTCGTCGAACGCTGGGCGTCCATGGAACAGGACGCCGCCTACCGTGCCTGGCGCGCCACCGAGGAGGGCGCCAGCGGCCTCGGCGCCCTGCTGGCCGCCCCGCCGACGCTGACGCACTTCGAGACCTCGTTCGAGGCCTGAGCGCCTCCCGCAACCGCAGGGGCCCCCGTCCGGCATCAGCCGGGCGGGGGCCCTTGTCGTGAGGGGCAGCGTTGCTAGGCCTGGGTCGGCGCTTCCACGGGGACGTCCGCCGGAGCCAGGACGACGTCGCTGACCGCCAGCTCGCCGTCGCCGGCCACCAGCGTCAGCTCACGGGCGTTCGCGGCGGCCTTCAGGTCGCCCAGTCCGGCACGGAGCTGCTGGACCAGGGACTCCGAGCCGGTGATGGCCGCGGAGAGCACCTCGGTGCGCTGCTTGACCTTCGCCTCGGACTTGGCCTTTCGGATGCCGCCCAGAGCCGCGCCAACGGTGGACAGCAGCGTGGTGTCGCCGTCGACCTCCACGGCGGCGGGCCACTGGGCCCGGTGCACGGAGTCCTTGCGCCACCAGCTCCAGACCTCCTCCGTGGCGAAGGGCAGGAACGGGGCGAAGAGCCGCAACAGGGTGTCCAGGCTGGTGGCGAGGGCAGCCAGCACGGAGGCCCGCTGCTCCGCCCCGGCGGCACCGTAGGCGCGATCCTTGATCAGTTCCACGTAGTCGTCGGTGAAGTGCCAGAAGAAGCTCTCGGTGATCTGCAGGGCACGGGCGTAGTCGTAGGCCTCGAAGGCCTTCGTCGCCTGGGCCACCACGTCGGCCAGCTGGGCCAGCACGCCGCGGTCCAACGGATTCGTCAGGACGGACAGATCCCCGGCGAGCACCGAGTCCTCGGTGGCGCCGAGGTTCAGGACAAACTTGGAGGCGTTGAGCAGCTTGATCGCAAGGCGGCGGCCGATCTTCATCTGCGCGATCTCGTAGGCGGTGTCCGCGCCGAGCTTGGCCGAGGCCGCCCAGTAGCGGACCGCGTCCGAGCCGTACTCGTTGAGCACATCGGTCGGAACAATCACGTTGCCCTTGGACTTGGACATCTTCTTCCGGTCCGGGTCCAGGATCCAGCCGGAAATGGCAGCGTGCTTCCACGGCGCCACGCCCTGCAGGGAGTCGGCACGGACCGCGGAGGAGAACAGCCACGTCCGGATGATGTCGTGGCCCTGCGGGCGCACGTCGAACGGGAAGACCTTCGAAAAGAGCGCCTCGTCGGTGCTCCACCCGCCCACGATCTGCGGGGTCAGCGACGACGTGGCCCAAGTGTCCAGGACGTCGGCGTCGCCGGCGAAGCCGCCCGGGACGTCGCGCTGGGCTTCCTCGTAGCCGGGGGCTGCGTCCGCGGCGGGGTCCACCGGGAGCTGGCCGTCGGCCGGCAGGATCGGAGCGTCGTAGTCCGGGTTGCCGTCGGCGTCCAGCGGGTACCAGACCGGCACCGGCACGCCGAAGAAGCGCTGGCGGGAGACCAGCCAGTCGCCGTTCAGGCCGGTGATCCAGTTCTCGTACCGGGAGCGCATGAACGCGGGGTGGAAGTCGATCTCCTTGCCGCGGCCGATCAGGCGTTCGCGGCGGTCCTCGTCGCGGCCGCCGTTGCGGATGTACCACTGGCGGGAGGTAACGACCTCGAGGGGCTTGTCGCCCTTTTCGAAGAAGTTGACCGGGTGCATAATCTTCTTCGGTTCGCCGTCCAGCAGGTCCGCGGCGGCCAGCAACTCCACCACGCCCTCCTTGGCGCTGAAGACGGTCTTGCCGGCGATCGCGGCGAAGGCCTCGCGGCCCTCCGCAGTGGTGATCCAGTCCGGGGTCTCGCCGACGATGCGGCCGTCGCGGCCCACGATCGCGCGGGTGGGCAGCTGCAGCTCACGCCACCAGGTGACGTCGGTGAGGTCACCGAAGGTGCAGACCATCGCGATGCCCGAGCCCTTGTCCGCCTTGGCCAGCGGGTGGGCCTTGACCTCCACCTCGACGCCGAAGATTGGGGAGGTGACCTTGGTGCCGAAGAGCGGCTGGTAGCGCTCGTCGTCGGGGTTCGCCACCAGCGCGGCGCAGGCGGCCAGCAACTCGGGGCGGGTGGTCTCGATGTAGATCTTCTCGCCGGATTCGGTGAAGAACGGGTAGCGGTAGTAGGCGCCGGCGACCTCGCGGTCCTCCAGTTCGGCCTGGGCCACCGCGGTGCGGAAGGTGACGTCCCACAGGGTGGGGGCCTCGGCCATGTACGCGTCGCCGGCGGCCAGGTTGGCCAGGAACGCGCGCTGGGAGATGGCGCGGGACTTGTCGTCGATGGTCCGGTAGGTCAGGTCCCAGTCAACGGAGAGACCCAGGGTCTGGAAGAGGTTCTCGAAGACCTTCTCGTCCTCGACGGCGAGTTCCTCGCAGAGTTCGATGAAGTTCCGGCGCGAGACGACGTCGAAGTCGCGCTGGTTCTTGGCCGGCTCGGCCGGGGGCCGGTAGTTGGCATCGTAGGGGATGGCCGGATCGCAGCGCACACCGTAGTAGTTCTGCACGCGGCGCTCGGTGGGCAGGCCGTTGTCGTCCCAGCCCATCGGGTAGAAGACGTTCTTGCCGGTCATCCGCTGGTAGCGGGCCAGGACGTCGGTCTGCGTGTAGGAGAACATGTGTCCGACGTGCAGCGAACCCGACGCGGTGGGCGGGGGAGTGTCGATCGAGTAGACCTGCTCCCGGGTGGTGTCCGGGTTGAACTTGTAGGTTCCTTCGTCAAGCCAGCGCCGGGTGAGCGATGCCTCCAGGCCCTCGAGGGCGGGCTTGTCCGGAACGTTGGTGGGGGCGGTGGTGGGCGTGTCTGTACCCTGCGTGTCTTCAGCCATGGGTCAATTCTTGCAGTTCTTTTCACTTTAGTTTTCACCGCGTTTCGCGATTTCGGGATCCCGCTGCAATAACGTGCGGGACTATGAAGGAAAATTCGGCGCATTTCGCGATCAAGCGCATCTATGACCCGCCCGGGGACGGCGACGGCTTCCGGGTCCTGGTGGACAGGCTCTGGCCGCGTGGCGTCAGCAAGGAGCGGGCGCGGCTTGACCTGTGGCTCAAGGAGGTGGCCCCGTCGGGGCCGCTGCGCACCGAGTTCGCGCACATGCAGGAACGCTTTGAGGATTTCCGCTCCGCCTACGAGGCGGAGCTTGCGGAGAACCCGGCGGTGGAGACCCTGCGCCGGATCGGGACCGACCACGCCCGGGTGACCCTGCTGTTCGGGGCAAGGGACGTGGAAACCAACCACGCCCGGGTGCTGTTGGAGTTCCTCCAGCGCGGTGGCCGCTAACCGCCCCCCGATTCCGATTAGGGTGGTGCCATGACTGAGGGAACCACCAACACAGCAGCAGCCAAAGCGGCCGTCGTCACCGGCGCCAGCACCGGAATCGGGCAGGCCACGGTCCGTGCGCTCCGCCGGGAAGGGTGGACCGTGTTCGCCGTCGCCCGCCGCGCCGACCGCCTGGACGCCCTCGCGGCGGAAACCGGCGCCGTCGCGCTGGCCGCGGACGTGACCGACGACGACGCCGTCGCCCGCCTGGTCGAGGAGGTCACCCGCGAAGGCGGCATCGACACCCTCATCAACGTTGCCGGCGGAGCCCGCGGGGCGGACAAGATTGCCGACGGCAAGACCGAGGACTGGCAGTGGATGTACGAGGTCAACGTCCTCGGCACCCTCAAGCTGACCCGCGCCTTCCTGCCGATGCTCCGCGCCTGCGGCGAAGGCACCGTCCTGAACCTCACCTCCACCGCCGGGCTCTCCGCCTACGAGGGCGGCGGCGGGTACAACGCGGCCAAGTTCGGCCAGCACGCCCTCACCGGGGCGCTCCGCTTGGAGGAAGCCGAACACAACCTCCCCGTGATCGAGGTGGCCCCGGGCATGGTGCAGACGGAGGAGTTCTCGCTCAACCGCCTCGGAGACAAGGGCGCCGCGGACAAGGTCTACGCCGGGGTCGAGAAGCCGCTGACGGCCGACGACGTCGCCGACGTGGTCCGCTACGCGGTGACCGCCCCGCACCACGTGAACCTGGACCAGATCATCGTCCGTCCGGTCGCGCAGGCGTCCAACTTCAAGGTCATCCGCAAGGGCTGACCGGATGTTCCGGACCGGAGCAGCCACCTGCCCGGCGGCTTAGCCGAGTAACCTAGCCCGGCGGCTTAGCCCGGCGCCGGGATGGTGAGCGTGGCCACTACGGCCGCGTGATCCGTCCCGGCCACCCGGTGCACCGCGTAGTCCCTGCTGCCGACCGATGGACCGGTCAGCAGATGGTCCAGCGCGGCGCCCGGCAGCGGCAGGTCCATCGGCCAGGTGGGGACCAGCCGCGCACCCTGCGCGGTGGCCACGTCCACCAAGGGATGAGCGGCTCCGGCGGCGACCAGGCGCCGGAACTCGGCGTGGTCGTACCCGGCGTTGAAATCGCCCAGCAGGAGCAGCGGTGGCTGCTGCCCGGCTTGTTTCCGTCCGGCAACGGCGGCTGCCGCTTGCTCCGGCAGCCTGCCGAGGGCCGCCAGTTCCCGGCGCCACTGGCCCAGTCCGCCGCCCACCGGCGCCCGGGTATGCACGTTCGTCACCTCCAGCACGGCGGCGCCGCCCTCCGGGACAGGAAGCTCCAGCCTCGCCGAGACCATCGGAAACCGGGTCCCGGCAAGGGTTCCGGTGGATTGCAGCGGGAAGCGGGAGTAGAGCGCCCCGCCGGAGGCGTCCCGGCCGGGGGCACTGATCCGGTAGGGAAGCTCCCCGTTGATGCCCGCGGCCTCCAGCCGCTGCTCCAGGGCCGGGGTGTACTCCTGGAGCGCCAGCAGCCCGACGTCATGGTCCCGGACCATCCGGACGATCTCCCCGGCGTCGGCCCGGCCAAGCTTCGCGTTGATGCTCATTGTCACCAGCTCCGCGCCCCTGCCCCCCGCCGGCGGCAACGGACGCGCGTAGTCGGGCGAAAACAGCCACGCCGCCTGCAGGGCCAGGAGCGCCGCGGCCGCGCCGGCCGCCACCGGGCGGCGTGCCGCCACCGCACAGAGAAACGAGAAGCCTGCCGGAACCACCAGCCAGGGCGTGAAGGACAGCAGCTGCACCACCGTTTCCGGCCACGGCAGGTCCACGGCGCGGCACACGGACAGCCCCGCCACCGGCACCCCCAGCAGTCCCGCTGCCGCCAGCCAGCGCCGGCGCGGCACCACCGCGGCCCGGGCAGTCCCGGACAACCGGTCGGCAACGCCGTGAGGGAGGCCCATTCCCCGAGTGTAGGCAGGCCCGGGGCCCGGGGCGAGGGTTCGGCAGGACGGATCCGTTTGTATCCCGGGCCGGCGGCCCATGGTGTGCGGCGGGCACCGGCCCCTTTCCGGTACCATCGAACTAACAGCGTCGACCCGGCCATCACCGGTGAGCTTCCGGAAGAACACTCCGGCGCGGACCCCACGGTCCCCGCGGTGCCAGTAGAACCGGACGGGTAAGCCCGTCACAGCAGTCAACGAGCGGCCGGCAGCGGTGCGCGTTCCGCCCACACGGGTGGTCCGGGCCCGGAACCGGTAAGTGAGGTGGTACCGCGGTGCCGGTGTTGTTCCGACAGCACAGGAGCCGTCCTCGCATCCTGAATGAATCCCGTTGTTCACAGCTCAACCCAGGATGTCGAGATGACCCATTACCCCAAGGCCTCAGCCGCACCCTCCGACGCCAGCACCTCCGCCTCCGGCACGGCTTCCACCGCCGCAGGCGTGTCCGCCTCCGTGAAGTTCCCGGAGATCGAGGAGCGCATCCTCAAGTACTGGGACCGGGACGGAACCTTCCAGGCGAGCATCGACCAGCGGGACGCAGGCAAAGACGGCTCCAACGAATTCGTCTTCTACGACGGCCCTCCCTTCGCTAACGGCCTCCCGCACTACGGCCACCTGCTGACCGGATACGCCAAGGACCTGGTGGGCCGCTACCAGACCCAGCGCGGCCGCCGCGTCGAGCGCCGCTTCGGCTGGGACACCCACGGCCTGCCCGCCGAGCTCGAGGCGATGAAGCAGCTGGGCATGACGGACAAGACCCAGATCGAGGCCATGGGCATCGACAAGTTCAACGATGCCTGCCGTGCCTCGGTGATGAAGTACGCCGACGAGTGGAAGAGCTACGTCACCCGCCAGGCCCGCTGGGTGGACTTCGAGAACGACTACAAGACGCTCAACGTCGAGTACATGGAGTCCGTCCTCTGGGCCTTCAAGCAGCTGCACGAGAAGGGCCTGACCTACAACGGCTACCGGGTCCTGCCGTACTGCTGGAAGGACGAGACGCCGCTCTCCAACCACGAGCTGCGGATGGACGACGACGTCTACAAGAACCGCCAGGACCAGACAGTCACGGTGACCTTCCCGATCACGGCGGGGGAGTCCGAGCTCTCGAAGCAGCTCGCCGGGGTCCAGGCGCTCGCCTGGACCACCACGCCGTGGACCCTCCCCACCAACCTGGCGCTCGCCGTCGGACCCGCCATCACTTACGTGGTGCTGCCCGCCGGACCGCACGGGATCAAGGCCGCCTCCGACGAGGCCCCCGTTACCGGATCCTTCCTGCTCGCCGCCGACCTCCTGGGCGCCTACGCCAAGGACCTGGGCTACGGCGATGGCGCCGAGGGTGCCGCCGCGGCCGAGGCCGCCGTCGTCTCCCGGCACCTCGGCACCGAACTCGAGGGCCTGACGTACGAGCCTCTCTGGGACTACTTCGCCGACGCCGAGAAGTACGGCACCGAGGACGGCTGGCGTTTCCTCGTGGCCGACTACGTCACCACCACCGACGGCACCGGCATCGTCCACCAGGCCCCGGCCTACGGTGAAGACGACCAGAAGGTCTGTGAAGAGGCCGGCATCCCCGTGGTCCTCTCCGTCGACGAGGGCGCGAAGTTCCTGCCCCTCTTCGGCCACGGACCCCTCGCCGCGATCGCCGGACTGCAGGTCTTCGAGGCCAACAAGCCCATCACCCAGGTGCTCCGCGCCGAGGGCCGCCTGGTCCGCCAGGCCAGCTACGAGCACTCCTACCCGCATTGCTGGCGCTGCCGGAACCCGCTGATCTACCGTGCCGTCTCCTCCTGGTACGTCGAGGTCACCAAGTTCAAGGACCGCATGTCCGAACTGAACCAGGAAATCAACTGGATCCCGGGCAACGTCAAGGACGGCCAGTTCGGCAAGTGGCTGGCCAACGCCCGCGACTGGTCGATCAGCCGCAACCGTTACTGGGGCAGCCCCATCCCGGTCTGGCAGTCCAGCGACCCGGACTACCCGCGCACCGACGTCTACGGCTCCCTCGCCGAGATCGAGGCCGATTTCGGCCGGCTGCCGCTGAACAACGACGGCCAGGTGGACCTGCACCGGCCGTTCATCGACGAGCTCACCCGCCCGAACCCGGATGACCCGCGCACGCCGGAAGAGGGCCAGTCCGTCATGCGCCGCGTCGAGGACGTCCTGGACGTCTGGTTCGACTCCGGCTCCATGCCATACGGCCAGGTTCACTACCCGTTCCAGAACGAGGAATGGTTCGACACACACAACCCGGCGGACTTCATCGTCGAGTACATCGGCCAGACCCGCGGCTGGTTCTACATGCTGCACATCCTCTCCACGGCACTGTTCGACCGCCCGGCGTTCCGCAACGTCATCAGCCACGGTATCGTCCTCGGCTCCGACGGGCAGAAGATGTCCAAGAGCCTGCGCAACTACCCGGACGTCTCCGAGGTCCTGGACCGCGACGGCTCCGACGCAATGCGCTGGTTCCTGATGTCCAGCCCCATCCTGCGCGGCGGCAACCTGGTGGTCACCGAACAGGGCATCCGCGATGGGGTCCGCCAGGTCATCCTGCCGCTGTGGAACGTGTACAGCTTCTTCACCCTCTACACGAACGCCGCTAACGGGGGCGAGGGCTACGACGCGAAGCTGCGCTACGACGGTTACGCCGACACCCTGGACCAGTACCTGATGGCCAACACCGGCGACCTGGTCCGCACCGTCACCGAACAGCTGGACAGCTACGACATCTCCGGCGCCTGCGACGAGCTCCGCGGCTACCTGGACATGCTCACCAACTGGTACGTCCGGCGCAGCCGCACGCGGTTCTTCGACGAGAACACCGACGCCTTCGACGCGCTCTACACCGCGCTGGAGACCGTCTGCCGCGTCGCCGCCCCGCTGTTGCCCCTGATCTCCGAGGAGATCTGGCGCGGCCTCACCGGCGGGCGCTCCGTGCACCTGGCCGACTGGCCGGACGCGGACCTGTTCCCCGCCAACGCCGGCCTCGTGGAGGCGATGGACCGGGTGCAGCAGATCTGCTCCACCGGCTCCTCGCTGCGCAAGGCCGCGAACCTGCGGGTGCGCCTGCCTCTGCAGGAACTCACCGTGGTCGCCCCGGGCGCGGACACCCTGGCGGCCTTCGCCGCCGTCGTCGCCGACGAGCTGAACCTGCGCACCGTCCGCGTGCTCGACGCCGACGCCGCCTCCCCGGAGGAGTTCGGCATCGAGCAGAAGCTGGTGGTCAACGCCCGCGCCGCCGGTCCGCGGCTGGGCAAGAACGTCCAGAAGGCCATCAAGGGCTCCAAGTCCGGTGACTGGTCCGTGAACGATGCCGGCGTGGTCACCGCCGGCGGCCTCGAACTCGAGCCGCAGGAATACACCCTGGAAACCGTCGTGGCCGAGGCCGCGGCAGGGGAGGGATCCCGGGCGGCGGCAGTCCTGCCCGGCGGCGGCTTCGTGGTCCTCAACACCGAGGTCACGCCGGAACTGGCGGCCGAGGGCACCGCCCGCGACCTGGTCCGCGCCATCCAGCAGGCCCGCAAGGACGCCGGGCTGAACGTCAGCGACCGGATCCGCACCACCGTCACCGCGCCCGCAGCCGTCGTCGAGGCGCTGCAGGCCCATGCCGGCCTGGTCAAGACCGAGACGCTCAGCGTGGACCTGAACACCGTCCCCGCCGACGTCAAGGAACCGCAGGTCAGCGTCGAAAAAGTCACCGTTGAAGCAGGGGCATAATCCATGAGCGACGAATTTTCGGTCGAGAGCGTCTACGCCGAACTCCTGGGCCGGGCGCCGGAGAACAAGATGGAACCCCGGCTGGCGCCGCTGCGCCGGGCGATGGACATCCTGGGGGAGCCGAACAAGGCCTTCCCGATCATCCACGTCACCGGCACCAACGGTAAGACCTCCACGGCCCGGATGATCGAGGCCGGGCTGCGTGCCCACGGCCTGAGCACCGGCCGGTACACCAGCCCGCACCTGTCCAAGGTCACCGAGCGGATCAGCATCGACGGCGAACCGGTCTCCGATGAGACCTTCGTCCGGATCTGGGACGAGATCCGGCCCTACCTGGAGATCGTGGACAACGAACTCACCGCGGAGGACCAGCCCCGGTTGACCTACTTCGAATGCCTAACCATCCTGGGCTTCGCGGTCTTCGCGGACCAGCCGGTGAACGTGGCCGTGATCGAGGTGGGCCTGGGCGGCATCACCGACGCCACCAACGTCGGCGACGGCCTGGTCTCAGTCATCACTCCGATCTCCCTGGACCACACGGACCTCCTGGGCGACACCACCGAGGACATCGCCCACGAGAAGGCCGGCATCATCAAGCCCGGCGGCTTCCTGGTCAGCGCCGCCCAGCCGGTGGACGCCGCCCAGGTGCTGCTGGAGAAGGCCAAAGAGGTGGGCGTGCCGTTCCGCTTCGAGGGCGTCGAGTTCGGCGTCGAGTCCCGCACCGTGGCCGTCGGCGGACAGATGGTGACCATCCAGGGCCTCGCGGACCGGTACGAGGGCCTCCTGGTGCCGCTGCACGGCGCCCACCAGGCCGAGAACGCCGCCGTCGCCGTCGCCGCCCTCGAGGCGTTCTTCGGCGCGGACAAGCCGCTGAACCCCGAGGTGCTCCAGGAGGCCTTCGCCGCCGTCACCTCCCCGGGCCGGCTGGAGGTGCTGCGCACCGCCCCCACCATCGTGGTGGATGCCGCCCACAACCCGGAGGGCATCCGGGTCTCCGCCGAGGCGCTCCAGGAGGCCTTCAGCTTCAGCAAGCTGGTGGTGGTCCTGGGCATCCTGCAGGAAAAGGACGCCGAGGAAATCCTCCGCCAGCTCAAGGACTCCCTCGAGGACGTGCCGGCCGAGTTCTGCTTCACCCAGTCCAACTCGCCGCGGGCCATCCCGGCCGAGGAACTCGGCGAGCTGGCCCTGGACCTGGGCTTCGGCGAGGATGTCGTGCACACCGCGGAGAAGCTCGACGACGCCCTCGAATGGGCGGTGGAGCGGGCCGAATCCAACGACGACCTGGCCGGCGGCATCCTGGTCACCGGTTCCATCACGCTCGTGGCCGAAGCCCGGATCCTGCTCGGAAAGTCCGAGGCGTAACCGATGGCGAAACTCACCAAGGCCCAGCGCGAGTGGCGCCCGGGCATGCCGAAGAAACGGCGTTCCACCAAGGTCATGTTCGCCTCCACCGTCCTCCTGCTGGAGGCCTTCGTGGCGCTCTTCGGGACCCTGGCCGTGTTCGGCCTGCGGCGCGGGGAATTTCCCCCGGCGCTGGTCTTTGGGCTCGGCGTCGGGCTGGCCCTGGTGCTGGCACTGACCTGCGCGGTGCTGACCAAACCGTGGGGCGTGGCTCTGGGCTGGGTACTGCAGCTGGTGCTGATCCTCACCGGTTTCGTGGAACCGACCATGTTCGTGGTGGGCGCCCTGTTCGCCCTCACCTGGTGGTACGGCATCCGCACCGGCATCCGGATCGACCGCGAGGCGGCCCAGCGGGACCGGGAGCAGGCTGCCTGGGAGGCCGCCAACCCGGAGACCCCGAGCAACTAGACTTGTCCCAAACCCACCCCAACACATTGGAGCAGCTGTGAGCATCGAGCGCACCCTAGTCCTGGTCAAGCCCGACGGCGTCGCCCGCAACCTGACCGGCAGCATCATCGCCCGGATCGAAGCCAAGGGCTACACCCTGGCCGAACTGAAGAAGGTCAACGCCACCCGCGAACTCCTCGAGCAGCACTACGAAGAGCACGTCGGCAAGCCCTTCTACGAGCCGCTGGTCGAATTCATGCTCAGCGGCCCCGTGGTCGCGGCGATCTTCGAGGGCCACCGCGTGATCGAGGGCTTCCGTTCGCTGGCCGGCACCACCGACCCGACGACGGCGGCTCCGGGCACCATCCGTGGCGACTTCGGCCGCGACTGGGGCGTCAAGGTCCAGCAGAACCTGGTCCACGGCTCCGACTCGGTGGAGTCCGCCGAGCGCGAGATCAAGATCTGGTTCTAGGCTCGCCGCCCCCGAGGGCGTGCTAAAAAGCCGGGGCCGGTGTTCGTTATCGAACACCGGCCCCGGCTTTTTCGCGCTGCTGCGGCTTCTTAGTAGCCGGACGTACCGACGAAGACCTGGATGAAGGCGAAGAAGATCGTGGCAACGACGGCGATGTAGAGCAGGGCGGTCAGGATCCAACCGGACTCGCCCAGGATGCGGGTGGCGCCGGTGGGCAGCGGAATGACGCCGTGGGTGATGTTGCGGACGGTTACCCAGACAAAGAGCGGAATCATGGCCGCCCAGACGATCATGCAGAACGGGCAGAGGATGTGGATCGAGTACAGCGCCTGCGACCACAGCCACACCACGAAGGCGAAGCCCAGGGTCACGCCGGTCTGCAGCCCGATCCAGTACCAGCGGGCGAAGCGGGCGCCGGACAGCAGGCCCATGCCGGTGGTGATGATCACGGCAAAGGCGACGATCCCGATGAACATGTTCGGGAAACCGAAGAGTGAGCTCTGCCAGGTCTGCATCACCTGGCCGCAGGAGATCCAGGGGTTGACGTCGCAGACGGTGACGTGGCTGGGGTCCTTGAGGACGGCGAGCTTCTCCAGCACCAAGGCGCCGGAGGCGAGCCAGCCGACGACGCCGGTAATCACCAGCAGCCAGCCGAACGGCCGCGGCCGGGTCATCGCAGGAACCTGCCGGTCCGCTTCGGCCGGTCCGTTGTCCCTTGCCGGGGTGGCCACGTCGTCAGGGGCGTGGGAGATGCTGGGCATGGATCGTTCGTCCTTTGCGTCGGTTCTCGGTGCTGGGTCTTCTCATGGTCAGGTTCTCTGTGTTCTGGTCCGTCGTGCGCGCAACGGTGGCTGCGGAACGGCGTGCTCAGGCCGATTCTATCGCCGGAGGCTGGACGAATCCCGGGTCCCGGTCCCGGCCGCCCCCTCGCGTACCGGTGATTCGGTGTCATGTGCGTCCGGGATGTGTGGCCTAAGCCGGCATTTCCGAGTGCTGTGAGACAATGAAGCTGGCTGGGACGTGAACCACATTCGCGCTTCAGTCCGGCGACTTCGAATTCAAGACCGCCAATGAGGAGCAGGGATCTTCCCGGGTCTGATGATCCGGTTTTCCCGCAATGCCATTGGACGGCACCTGGTTGTGATGCATCGATCAACGGGTTCGCAACGAAGCCGCCGGCCCTCCAGGGCTGCCGCACCCCAAGGCCGGTGCGAACCTGAGGGTATTCAATTGACTTCTGTCAATGCCTGCGGGTGTTGACAAATATTTGCCCCCGGGGCGCCGGATGTGGCGGCGCATCAGGGGCAGGAGCGTGGCCACATATGGATAATGAACAGCTGGAAACGGGCAACGACGAAGCAGCAGTTTCCGACGCCCCCATGACCGACGGCGTAACCGCCACCGAGGTGCCGGAAAAGCCCAAACGGGCCCCGCGCACTCGCAAGAAAGCGGCCCCCAAGGCGGAAGCGGCCGCACCGGCCGATGAAACCTCCGACGCGGCGGCTCCAGCCGCAGGCGCCGAAGCGGCCGCTGCCGATGCCGACAATAGCGTCCCGACCGTTGCCGCGGCCGCCGGGGAACCCGTAGCGGAGAAGGCCCCGGCGCGCCGGACCCGCACCCGCCGTCAGGCCGCCCCGAAGGCAGCCGCAGCACCCGACGCCGCACCCGAGGCTGACGCCGCGGACGAAGCCCCCGCCCTCCTGACCGTTTCCGAGGCCGTGGCCCCCGCCGACGTGCCCGCCGATGCCGAGGCTGAGGCCGATGTCCCGCGCAAGCCGGTCCGCCGCCGGGCCAGCCGCGCCAAGGCTGCCCCCGCCGAGGTGCCCGCGGAAACCGCCCCGGAAGCCGGTATCACCGACGACGCGCCGACGGCTGATGCTGCCGTTGCCGCCCCGGACGCTGCCGCTGCCGCCACCGATACCCCCGCCGAGGAGGCCCCGGCAGCGGAGGCCCCGGCAGCGGAGGCCCCCGCCGAGGAGGCTAAGGAAACCGAAACGCCGTCGTTGTTCCTCGCCCCTTCCGCCCCCGGCGCCGTCACCTCCATGCTCTTCCAGGCCCCGGACCTCACCGCCGTCGTTCGTCCCGCCCCCGCCGCGGCAGCTGCCGAGGACGCTGACACCGACGAAGACGAGGAAGACGACGAGCAGGGCAACCGTCGCCGTCGCCGCAGCCGCGGCCGCCGTGGCCGCAGCCGGGTCTCCGAGGCCGACACCGACGCCGAGCCCGGCGACGAGGACGCCGAGGAGGGCCGCGAGGCCGCACTGGAGGACGGCGTGACGTCCCGCCGCCGCCGTCGCCGCCGTCGCGGTGACCAGGACCTCGAACTGACCGGCGGCAGCGACGACGACCCGCCCAACACCGTCACCCGGGTCCGCGCGCCGCGCACCGTCAGCGAAGCACCGGTCAGCAACCGCGTCACCTCGGTCAAGGGCTCCACCCGGCTGGAGGCGAAGAAGCAGCGCCGCCGCGAGTCCCGCGACACCGGCCGCCGCCGCACCGTCATCACCGAAGCGGAGTTCCTGGCGCGCCGCGAATCCGTGGACCGGCAGATGATCGTTCGCCAGCGCGACGACAGAATCCAGATCGGTGTCCTCGAAGACGGCGTCCTGGCCGAGCACTTCGTGTCCAAGACCCAGCAGGACTCCCTGATCGGCAACGTCTACCTGGGCCGCGTCCAGAACGTGCTGCCCTCCATGGAGGCGGCCTTCGTCGACATCGGACGCGGCCGCAACGCCGTGCTGTACGCCGGCGAGGTCAACTGGGACGCGGTCAACCTCGAGGGCAAGCAGCGCCGGATCGAGAACGCGCTCAAGTCCGGCGACTCCGTCCTGGTCCAGGTAACCAAGGACCCGGTGGGCCACAAGGGCGCCCGCCTCACCAGCCAGATCTCGCTGCCTGGCCGGTACCTCGTGTACGTGCCCGGCGGTTCCATGACGGGTATCTCCCGCAAGCTGCCCGACGTCGAACGCAACCGGCTCAAGCGCATCCTCAAGGACCGCTTGCCGGAAGACGCCGGCGTGATCGTCCGCACCGCGGCCGAGGGAGCCTCGGAAGAGGAGCTGACGCATGACATCAACCGGCTCCGCGCCCAGTGGGAGGGCATCGAAAGCCAGGCCACGTCCACCAAGATCCTCGCCCCGGAGCTCCTCTACGGCGAACCGGACCTGACCATCAAGGTGGTCCGCGACGTGTTCAACGAGGACTTCTCCAAGCTGATCGTCTCCGGTGAGGAGGCCTGGGACACCATCGAGGCCTACGTCACCTACGTCGCGCCGGACCTGGTGGGCAGGCTCGAGAAGTGGACCAAGGACACGGACATCTTCTCCGCCTGGCGCATCGACGAGCAGATCCACAAGGCTCTGGAACGCAAGGTCTTCCTGCCGTCCGGCGGCTCCCTCGTGATCGACCGCACCGAGGCCATGACAGTGGTGGACGTCAACACCGGCAAGTTCACCGGCTCCGGCGGCAACCTCGAGGAAACCGTCACCAAGAACAACCTCGAAGCGGCCGAGGAAGTCGTCCGCCAGCTGCGCCTGCGCGACATCGGCGGCATTATCGTCATCGACTTCATCGACATGGTGCTCGAATCCAACCGCGACCTCGTTCTGCGCCGCATGGTGGAGTGCCTGGGCCGGGACCGGACCAAGCACCAGGTGGCCGAGGTTACCTCGCTCGGCCTCGTGCAGATGACCCGCAAGCGGATGGGCACCGGCCTGCTGGAAGTCTTCGGCGAGCAGTGCGAGGCCTGCGCCGGCCGGGGCGTCGTCACGCACGACGAACCGGTCGAGCACCGCCGCGCCAACACCGTCGCCGCGGAACACCATGTTCCGCGCACCGAGCAGCAGCCCGCCGTCCGCAACGAGCGCAAGCGCCGCCGCGGCAAGGGCGGCCAGGGCACCGAGGGCCAGCAGCAGCAGGTGCCGGCGGCCGGGCACCACGAGCCCACCGAGGCCGAGCGGCACGCCAAGGCCGAGGCCACCCGTGCAGCGCTGGCGAATATCGCGGCGGCCGCCCACGCGGCCCACCTGCACGACGGCGACGCCACCGCAGCGCCCGACGCCGAGACACGGCAGGCGGCCCTGGACGCCGCCGTCGAGCTGGCCTCCACCGAGGAAGCAGCCGGCCGTCCCGCCGCCGTGCTGACCTTCGGGGGCGAGCAGGTGGCCCTGCCCTTCGTCGAGCACGCCGAGCAGGCGCCGCAGCCGGCCCTGACCCTGGACCTGCTGACTGAGGCGTTCGCCAACCTGGGCGACTCGGACTCGCGGAACCGCCAGTCCGGGAGCACGGAGACCGCGGCCCACGAGGCCGCCCCGTCCGTGGAAGCGCCGGCTGTGGAGGCACAGTCCGTGGATGCCCCTGCCCCGGAGGCTGAAGAACCCGCCGAGGCTCCGGCCGGCGGTCGGTCCGCTGACCAGTCCCGGGCTACCCGGGGCCGGGGACGTGCCCGCACGGCCCGGATCCAGCCGCCGAATGCCCGCAACCGCGCTGTCGAGCCGGAAACCCGGCGGGAAGCCGCCCCGCAGCAGGACACCCGGCAGCAGGAGGCTCCGAAGCAGGACACCCGCCGGCAGGAGGCTCCCAAGACGGCCGCGCCGGCGGCGGCCCCCGTCGCCACCCGCACTCCGGCGGCAGCGGAACCGGCCACCGGCCAGGGCCGTCCGCGGCGGCACCGTAGTGCCAGCCGTGCCCAGGGGGCAGCCAACGAGACCGCCGTCGAGCAGCGCCGGCAGGCCTCCGCCCCGTCCGGCCAAGGCTCCGTCCACGAGGCCAAGGCACCGGAAACGGTCAAGCCGGTCGTCAAGGACAACGGCGGCCCGATCATCCTCGGCGTCGGCGTACCGGCCTCGGAGCTCTAAACCGCTCCGCCGCCGCACCACCCGGTACCGCTCAGTACCACTCGCGGGTATCTCCCGGACTCGACGTTTCGAAGCGTCGGCTCCGGGCGGTACCCGCGAGCCGGTTAAGGGGAAGGCTGGCTGGAGGATCGAACGGGACGGGCGGGCGAACCCGGGACGGGGCGCTACGCTGGAACGCGACACGGGGTGCCGCGCATCGGGCCGGCTGAGATCCACACCCGTTGAACCTGTCCGGTTAGCACCGGCGAAGGGATGTCTCTTGTCTTCGACCCACCCCGCGGCAGCACCCGCGGCACCCTCAACCACGCCCGCGGCCGGCGCCAGTTTCCTGCAGACGGTGTTCCCGGCATCCAGGGCCGACACCGCCGGACCCGAGGCGTCGGCCGGCATGGCCCACGACGCCACCGGACGGGCCCCGGTTCCCCGGGTCCTGGCCATCGCCGGGTCCGACCCCTCCGGCGGCGCCGGGATCCAGGCGGACCTGAAGAGCATCGCGGCCATGGGCGGCTACGGCATGGCCGCCATCACCGCCCTGACCGCGCAGAACACCCGCGGCGTCCGGTCCGTGCACGTGCCCCCCGCCGCCTTCCTGACCGAGCAGCTGGACGCCATCGCCGAGGACATCACCATCGACGCCGTCAAGATCGGCATGCTCGGCGACGCCGGCGTCATCGACGCGGTGCGTGAGTGGCTGGAACGCACCCGGCCCGCCGTCGTCGTCCTGGACCCCGTCATGGTCGCCACCAGCGGCGACCGGCTGCTGCAGGAATCGGCCGTCGCGGCCCTCCACACCCTGCTGCCGCTCGCCGACCTGGTGACCCCGAACCTGGCCGAACTCGCCCTCCTGCTGGACGAACCGGTCGCCGCCGGCTGGGCGGAGGCACTGGAGCAGGGCAAACGCCTCTCCGCTCTGGCCGGAACCACGGTCCTGGTCAAGGGCGGCCACCTCGAGGAGGACGCCGACGGCGGTTGCCCGGACGCACTGGTCAACAGCGTCGGACTGCCCGGCAGCGAGACCGTGGTGGTGCCGGGGGAGCGGGTCGACACCCGCAACAGCCACGGCACCGGGTGCTCGCTGTCCTCGGCCCTCGCTACGGCCTACGCCGCCGGCGGGGACTGGGAGGCCGCGCTGCGACGCGTCAAGCCCTGGCTGCTCGGGGCGCTGCGCGAAGCCGGACGGCTCGACGTCGGCACCGGCAACGGACCCGTCCACCACTTCCACCACCTTGCCCAGCCGGCGGAACCGGCGCCGGAACCCGGCGCGGAACACTTCGCGGATCACCTCAAGGAACCCGGCGACTTCGCCGCTGGCCTCGAGCCCCTCGCCGCAGAGGGCCTGTCGGAGATCTACGCCCTGGACTTCATCCGGGGCCTGGCGGACGGGACCCTGCCGGAGCACGAGTTCGCCTACTACCTCGGCCAGGACGCGCTCTACCTCAACGGCTACTCCCGGGTGCTCTCCCGCGCCGCAGCGCTTGCCCCGACGGAGGCCGAGCAGCTGTTCTGGTCACGGTCGGCCGCCCAGTGCCTGGAGGTTGAGTCGGAACTGCACCGCAGCTGGCTCGCCGGGCGCGCCGGC
This sequence comes from Arthrobacter sp. YD4, assembly GCF_030410515.1. Taxonomy (GTDB): domain Bacteria; phylum Actinomycetota; class Actinomycetes; order Actinomycetales; family Micrococcaceae; genus Arthrobacter. Next base: position 304,731 of record NZ_JAUHHD010000003.1, read on the forward strand.
ACCCCGCGGCAGGGTCCGGTCACCAAGTCCTACGTTGACCACCTGCACGCCTCGTCCCTGGCCGGCAGCTACGGGGTCCTCGTGGCCTCGGCGCTGCCGTGCTTCTGGCTCTATGCCGAGGTGGGCGCCGCGCTGAACGCACAGTTCCTCGCCGCGGGAGCGGACGAAGGCCACCCCTACGCCGCCTGGCTGCGGACCTACGCGGACGAGGCCTTCGCCGAGTCAACCCGGCAGGCGATCCGCTACACGGACGCCGCCGCCCGCCGCGGTTCCGCCGCCGAACGGGGCGCCATGACCGAGGCGTTCGTCCACTCGGTGCGCTTCGAGGTGGACTTCTTCGACGCGCCGAGGCTGCACGCCTGACCCGGAACGGGAGCCGCGGCCGGTAAGGTGGTGGGGCGCGGTTCCCGAAAGCGGCTGCGGCGCCCGGTCCGATTCCTTGGGAAACGGCACTGTGGCACCGGTCACGCCCGACTCTCCGGGGCCTGCCTCGTTTGCGGCCGAAGGCGAAATTAGCGTAGTCTAGATCTTCGGTGCTTACGCCAACACTTGGGTTATGACCCTGAGGACCTGTCCACCCCACGCGGGACGGATGATCCACGGGATAGCTCATGGGTTCCCCCGGGGAGCCTGCCGGCGTTGAGGCACAGCGTGAGCCGCTCCGGTGTTTCGGGGCCAGGTTCCGCACGCAAATCTAGTAATAAACGTCGAGAGAAGTGAGTTCCCCAGTGGTGTACGCGATTGTCCGCGCAGGCGGCCGCCAAGAGAAGGTTTCTGTTGGAGACTTCGTTACCCTGAACCGCGTCCCCGGTGGAGCCGGCAGCACTTTTGAGCTGCCCGCACTGCTCCTGGTGGACGGTGACAAGGTCACGTCTGCCGCAGCGGACCTGGCTAAGGTAACGGTTACGGCTGAGATCCTGGAAGACCTCCGTGGTCCCAAGATCGTCATCCAGAAGTACAAGAACAAGACCGGTTACAAGAAGCGCCAGGGTCACCGTCAGGAACTGACCAAGGTCAAGATCACCGGTATCAAGTAACTTTCCGTTACTGATCAGGTTCCCGCAGTTTCCCAGAATTTTTTGAAGGCAGGCATTCCAAATGGCACATAAAAAAGGCGCGAGCTCCACTCGCAACGGTCGTGACTCCAACGCCCAGTACCTCGGCGTGAAGCGCTTCGGCGGCCAGGTTGTTTCCGCCGGCGAGATCATCGTCCGCCAGCGTGGCACCCACTTCCACCCGGGCGCCGGCGTTGGCCGTGGCGGCGACGACACCCTGTTCGCACTGACCCCCGGCGCTGTCGAGTTCGGCACCCGCCGCGGCCGTCGCGTCGTGAACATCGTGGCTGCTGCAGCCGCAGAGTAACACCTACGTTTCACAATCGGTGGGGCGGGCCAATGGGTCCGCTCCACCGGTGTTTTAACCGCATTACAATCATTCCGGGACCTTGCGGACCGGGAACAGCACTGAGGAGATCCACGTGGCCAGCTTTGTAGACCGGGTAGTACTGCACGTATCCGGCGGTACCGGCGGTCACGGGTGTGTCTCCGTCCACCGTGAAAAGTTCAAGCCCCTCGGCGGACCCGACGGCGGCAACGGCGGCAACGGCGGCGACGTCATCCTCCGCGTCGATCCCCAGACCACCACCCTCCTGGACTACCACCACGCCCCCCACCGGCACGCCACCAACGGCGGCCCCGGTATGGGTGACTGGCGCGGCGGCAAGAACGGCGAGACCCTGGTCCTGCCCGTCCCCGAAGGCACCGTCGTCAAGAGCAAGGACGGCACCGTCCTGGCCGACATGGTGGGGGAGGGCACCGAATACATCGCCGCCGCCGGCGGCCTCGGGGGCCTCGGCAACGCCGCCCTGTCCTCGCAGAAGCGCCGCGCCCCCGGCTTCGCGCTCCTCGGCATCGAGGGCGAATCCAGCGACATTGTCCTGGAACTGAAGTCCATTGCGGACATCGCCCTGGTCGGCTTCCCGTCCGCCGGCAAGTCCAGCCTGATCGCCGCCATGTCCGCCGCGCGGCCCAAGATCGCGGACTACCCCTTCACCACCCTGATCCCCAACCTCGGCGTCGTCCAGGCCGGCGACATCCGCTTCACCATCGCCGACGTGCCCGGCCTGATCGAGGGCGCCAGCGAGGGCAAGGGCCTCGGCCACCACTTCCTGCGCCACGTCGAACGCTGCGCCGCCCTGGTCCATGTCCTCGACTGCGGCACGCTCGAATCTGACCGCGACCCGCTCTCCGACCTGGCCGTGATCGAGGCCGAGCTGGAGAAGTACGCCGTCGACATGAGCTACGCCGGCAACGACGGCGAGGTCGTCCCGCTGAACCACCGCCCTCGGCTGGTCGCCCTGAACAAGGTGGACCTGCCCGACGGCAAGGACATGGCCGAGTTCGTCCGCCCCGAGTTGGAGAAGCGCGGCTACCGCGTCTTCGAAATCTCCGCCACCAGCCACGAGGGCCTGCGCCAGCTCGGCTTTGCCATGGCAGAGATCGTCAAGGCCGCCCGCGACGCCGTCGCCGCCACCCCGCCGAAGGTCGCCGCCCCGGTGCTGCGCCCCCGCGCCGTCAACGAATCCGGCTTCACCATCCGGCGCGAGGAGCGCGGCATGGAACCGCTGTTCCGCGTCCTGGGCGAGAAGCCGGTCCGCTGGGTCAAGCAGACCGACTTCACCAACGAGGAAGCCATCGGCTACCTCGCGGACCGGCTGGCCAAGCTGGGCGTGGAAACCGAGCTGTTCAAGCAGGGCGCCAAGCCCGGCGACGCCGTGGTGATCGGCGAGGACGACGGCGTCGTCTTCGACTGGGAGCCCACCATGATGGCCGGCGCGGAACTGCTGGCCTCCCCGCGCGGCACCGACATCCGCTTCGCGGACATCGGCGACCGGCCCACCCGCGGCCAGAAGCGCGAGGAACAGCAGGAACGCCGCGACGCCAAGGCAGCCGCCCGCGCCGAGCTCGAAGCCGAGCGCAAGGCCGGCATCTGGACCGAATCGGTCAGCGGCCGCCGCGCCCAGCAGCCGCTCAAGGAGAGTGGACTCGGCGACGCCGATGACCAGTAACGCCACCCGGGCCGGCGACGTGACGCCGGCCGTATTTCCCGGCCGGGCCCTCCTGGCCGACGCGCGCCGGATCGTCGTCAAGGTCGGCTCCTCATCGCTGACGTCCATCAAGGGCGGCATCGACGAGGAGGCCCTCACCGGCCTGGCCGATGCCCTGGCGCACAAGCGCAACGCCGGCACCGAGATCATCCTGGTCTCCTCCGGCGCGATCGCCGCCGGCCTGGCGCCGCTCGGCCTGGAGAAGCGCCCCCGCGACCTCGCCACCCAGCAGGCCGCGGCGAGCGTGGGGCAGGGCCTGCTCATGGCCCGCTACACCCACGCCTTCGGCGCCCACGGGGTCACTGTCAGCCAGGTCCTGCTGACCGCGGACGACTTCATGCGCCGCAGCCAGCACACCAATGCCTTCCGCGCCCTGGACCGGCTGCTGAACCTCGGCGTCGTGCCCGTGGTCAACGAGAACGACACCGTCGCCACCCACGAGATCCGCTTCGGCGACAACGACCGGCTGGCCGCCCTGGTGGCCCACCTGGTCCGCGCCGACGCGCTGGTGCTGCTCTCCGACGTCGACTCCCTCTACGACGGGCCGCCCGCACGCGGCGCCCGGAGGATCCCGCACGTCGCGGGCCCCCGTGACCTCGAGGGCGTCTCGATTGGCAGCACCGGCAAGGCCGGCGTGGGGACCGGCGGAATGGTCACCAAGGTGGAGGCAGCCTCGATCGCCGCCGGCTCCGGCATCCACGCCCTGGTCACCTCCACCCCGAACGCCGCCGCCGCACTGGCGGGGGAGGACGTGGGCACCTGGTTCTCCGTTAACGGCGCCCGCAAGCCCATCCGGCTGCTCTGGCTGGCGCACCTCGCGTCCGTCCAGGGCCGGCTGGTGCTCGACGACGGCGCCGTCCGCGCCGTCCGGGAACGCCACACCTCCCTGCTGCCAGCCGGCATCACCGCCGTGCAGGGGGACTTCGAGAGCGGCGACCCGGTGGAGATGGTCGGCGCCGACGGCACCGTGATCGCCCGCGGGCTGGTCAACTACGGCGCCGGGGAGCTGCCGCAGATGCTCGGACGCTCCACCATGGACCTGGGCCGCAGCCTGGGCCCTGGCTACGAGCGCGAAGTTGTTCATGTTGACGACCTGGTGCTGGTCTGACCCACCCACTCGCCTAAACTTGGAGCATGACTGAGGCCCTGACTTCGCACCCCGACCTGCCCCTGAACGACACGCCTGCCGCAGGCCTGCCGCCGGCGGCCCCGGGTGTCGAAGCCGCGGTCCACGCGATCGCCGACCGGTCCCGCGCCGCCTCGCGCGAGATGGCCCGCGCCAACCGGGCCTGGAAGGACCGCGGCCTGCGCGCCATCGGCGCCGCCCTCCTGGAGCACCGGGGCACCATCCTCACCGCCAACGCCAGGGACGTCGCCGCCGGCCGCGCCAACGGCACCTCCGCCGCGTTGCTGGACCGGCTGACGCTGAACGACACCCGGATCGAGGCCCTCGCCGCGGCGCTGGAGAACCTCGCCGGCCTGCCCGACCCCGTGGGCAACGTGGTGCGCGGCCAGACCCTGCCGAACGGGCTCCGGCTCCGGCAGGTGAACGTGCCCATGGGCGTCGTCGCAGCCATCTACGAGGCCCGCCCCAACGTCACCGTGGACATCGCCGGACTGGCGCTCAAGAGCGGCAACGCCGTGATCCTGCGCGGCGGCAGCGCCGCAGCCGAAACCAACATCGCCCTGATCAACGTCCTCCGCGACGCCTTGGTCTCCGTCGGGCTGCCCGCGGACGCCGTCCAAAGCGTCGACGAATACGGCCGCGACGGTGCCAACGTGCTCATGCGGGCCCGCGGCCGCGTGGACGTCCTGATTCCCCGCGGCGGCCGGGACCTGATCCAGACCGTCGTGACCAACTCCGCTGTCCCCGTCATCGAGACCGGCGAGGGCAACGTGCACATCTTCCTCGACGCCTCCGCGGACGAGAAGATGGCCGTGGAGATCCTCCTCAACGCCAAGACCCAGCGGCCCAGCGTCTGCAACACGGTCGAAACCCTGCTGGTGCACTCGGAGTCCACCGTGCTGCCCGCCGTCGCCGACGCCCTCCGGGCCGCCGGGGTCACCCTGCACACCGACGCCCGCGTCACCGCCGCGCTGCCCTCGGTGGAGACCGTGCCCGCCACGGACGTGGACTGGGCCACCGAGTATATGGACCTGGACCTCGCCGTAGCCATGGTCGACAGCATGGACGAGGCACTGGCCCACATCCGCTCCTGGTCCACCGGCCACACCGAGGCGATCGTCACCAACGACCTCGCCAACGCCGAGCGCTTCATCGCGGAGATTGATTCCGCCGCGGTGATCGTCAACGCCTCCACCCGGTTCACCGACGGCGGCGAGCTGGGGTTGGGCGCCGAGGTGGGGATCTCCACCCAGAAGCTGCACGCCCGCGGTCCGATGGGCTTGACCGAACTCACCACCACCAAGTGGATCGTGCAGGGCGAGGGCCAGGTCCGGGCCTAGTCACGCGGTACCATGGACTAAAGCCAGGAACGGTGGGATCCTCCGCCGTCGTCCATTTGTAGAACTCACTAGGGGAGAACATGCTGTTTCAGCAGATCGCCACGTCCGTTGCCGCAGCAGTGGCGCACGAAGAACCCGCTCCGCTCATCGCGCCGCCTTACGTGATCGGCGGCACGATGTTCGTGCTCCTCCTGGTCCTGATGTTCATCACCCTCTCCTACGGCAACCTGGGCAAGCGCCACAGCGCCGTCGAAGAGCACGCTGACCCGCACCGCCAGCACCCGAACAAGCACGACCACGGCCAAGGCCACTAATATTTCCGCCATCATGAAGCCGCACGGCGCAACACGCCGCCTGCGCCTGGGTGTGATGGGCGGCACGTTCGATCCGATCCACCACGGGCACCTGGTGGCCGCCAGCGAGGTCGCGGCCAAGTTCGGCCTCGACGAGGTGGTGTTCGTACCCACCGGGCAGCCGTGGCAGAAGAGCAGCAAAAAGGTCACCCAGGCCGAGCACCGGTACCTGATGACCGTCATTGCCACAGCGTCCAATCCGCGCTTCACGGTCAGCCGCGTGGACATCGACCGGCCCGGTCCGACGTACACCATCGACACCCTGCGGGACCTGCACACGCAGCGTCCCGACGCGGACTTGTTCTTCATCACCGGAGCGGACGCCCTGGCGCAGATCCTCTCCTGGAAGGACATCAACGAGCTCTGGTCGCTGGCGCACTTCGTCGGGGTGACGCGTCCCGGCCACGTCCTGGACGGCATGGGCCGCGACGACGTCACGCTCCTGGAGATTCCGGCGATGGCGATCTCGTCCACGGACTGCCGCGCCCGCGTGGCCGCCGGCAACCCCGTCTGGTACCTGGTGCCCGACGGCGTGGTGCAGTACATCGCCAAGTACGGGCTCTACGACGGCCAGCCGGAAACGGAACTGGACGTCCACCAGGTCCGCCCCGTCCTCCAACCACACCTAACCGCCAGTACCGAGTGAGCCTCCCATGAGTCAGGAACAGCCTCCCATCCGCAGCCGACGCGAACTGCGCCGTGCCAGGGATGAACGGCAGGCAGCGGAACCGGATAACTCCGGGAGCGCCGATACCCCCGGGAACCCGGGGAGTGCCGGCGCCGGTTCCGGCTCCCCGGAGAACGCCGCCGCTGCACGGCAGTCCCGGCCCGTGGAACCCACCGAGGCCGAGACCACCGGCCGCCGCCGGATCCCCGGCCCGGTAGACACCGTGCGCCGCGAGTCGCCCGCCGAGCGGTCCTCCCAGGTCCGTGCCCGTGACCGGGCCGCCCTGCGCACCATCAAGGAACTCGCCGAGAAGGAGGGCCAGCTCTCCCCGGGCGGCCCGCCCACCCGCCGGCAGCTGCGCCTCCAGCAGCTGGCCGAGGAAACGGCTCCGGCCACGTCGGCCAACCCGATCGTGCCGATGCCCTCGCCGCGGACGCAGCGGCACCCGGTGGTGGCTCCGAAGCGGGACGCCCCACCCGAAGCGGCTCCGCAGCAGGCTCCCGAAACGGCGGACGCTCCGGAAGCACCGGCCGCCCCGGAGGGCATGAGCGTCGAGCAGGCCCTTGCCGCCCGGGAACTCCTCGCAGCCCAGGCCCGCAACCAGGTGGCGAAGATGGAGCACATTGCCGCCACCGACCCCGACGCCGTCGACCCCGAGGTCCTGGCGCAGCAGATCGCCCTGGCCGAGCGGGCCGCCGTCCTGAACCGCCGCGCCGCGGCCAAGCAGAAGCTTGCCGAGCAGAACAGCCAGCAGGCGCCCCGGACCACCGCCGGCGTCCCGGAGGCGGGGGCCGAGGGATCCGCCCCCAAACCCGGCGCCCCGGACAACGGGCCCTCCACGGCCAGCAACCTGGCCATGGTCACCCCGCTGGAATTCGTCGAGGTGCCCGGCATGGAACGCCCGGTGATGAAGCGGCCGGCGACCTCCTACGTGCCGCTCGTGACCAACCAGGGTCCGAAAGTTCAGCCCCGCACCGGCCGCCGTCCGGCCAAGCAGCAGCGCGACGCCGGCCGCACCGGCGTCCTGGCCCGGGCCGAAGCCGCGGCCAAGGCCGGTCGGCGTCCCGCAGCAGGGGACCAGGTGCAGGACGCGCAGGCGCAGGAGGACCTGGCCGCCCGTCCGCCGGTCGCCGCCAACGCCGCCTACGGACTGGACCCGTTGGACGCGGCCACCGCCGGGCTCGGCCGGGCGCGGCGGCTGCACCTGCTGCAGCTCAGCGTCCTGGCCCTCGGCGTCCTGGCCCTCGTGGCCGGCGTCATCCTGATCATCACCGGCATGGGCCACTGACGCGGCCCGTGCCGCGGCCCGCCATCTATCACCAGCTTTCACCGTCCGGCCCCGGGCCGGCACCCCATTCACCGAGTTTCACCACAGTTTCATCACCAACAAGGAGTCCCGTGACTGCAACCGATTCAGCCATCACAACCGCCCGCCACGCCGCCCACGCGGCCGCGGACAAGCTGGCCGAAGACATCGTGGCGCTCGACGTCAGCGAACGCCTCGCCCTGGCCGACGTCTTCCTCATCGCGTCGGCCCCGTCCGAGCGCCAGGTCAACGCAATCGTCGACGGCATCGAGGACGAACTGTCCAAGCACGATCTCAAGCCCGTCCGCCGCGAGGGGCGCTCCGGCGGCCGCTGGGTGCTGCTGGACTACGCCGACGTCGTCATCCACGTCCAGCACGAAGAGGACCGGGTCTTCTACGCCCTCGAGCGCCTCTGGAAGGACTGCCCCGTGGTCGACCTGCAGCTCGGCGACGACGCGTCCGCCAAGGCCGCGGCCGGCACCGACGCGGAGTAGCCGCCAGCCCTCCAGGGCGGGCCCATCCTGAATATTCCCGATTTGGAATTTTCGGAAGTGGTGTTCTAAGATATTTGAGTTGCTTCGGCGGGAACGAGGTCGAAGCGGCGAGAATACGGGGCTGTGGCGCAGCTGGTAGCGCACCTGCATGGCATGCAGGGGGTCAGGGGTTCGAGTCCCCTCAGCTCCACCGTAATCCGCCGGAACCAACAGGTTCCGGCGGATTTTTTTATTGCCCGGATGCGCTCCGGAATCCCGCGAAGCCCCCCGGAAACCAGCCGGGACACGCCCGCGGGCGGCCGATTAGCATCCCGGGCCAAAGTGCATTACTCTAATCAGGTTGCTTGATCGGAACGGCATAAAAACCGGATCGGCAGGAAACGGTTCGGGGCTGTGGCGCAGCTGGTAGCGCACCTGCATGGCATGCAGGGGGTCAGGGGTTCGAGTCCCCTCAGCTCCACCGAACGAGGCCCCGCTCATTGAGCGGGGCCTCACCGCTTTAACCCTTCGGCCACCCCACCCACCATGACGAAACGGCGGAAACCGGACGTGTCGGACCATCCCCTCGACCTGCTCTTTGCCGGACTGCGGCGCTTCCCGGACGTGGAGGCCCCCAACCTCCAGGCCTGGGACGCCACGGACCGGCTGCTGCTGGACAACGCTGCCACCTTCCCCGACGGCGGCCCGGTGGCGGTCATCGGTGACAACTACGGCGCACTGACCCTCGGCCTCCTTGCCCTCGGGATCGCCGGCGCCGGTTCCAATCCGGAAACACCGGCGGTCCGGGTCCACCAGGACCTCATCACCGGAGAACGCGCCCTGCGCCTCAACGCCGACGCCGCCGGCCTCACCGGCGGTTTCATCCAGACAACCTTGCCCGACGCCGTCGACGGCGCCTCCCTGGTGCTGCTCCAGCTACCGCGCTCCCTCGCCGAGCTCGAAGAGATCGCCGACGCCGTCGCCCGCCACGCCGCTCCCGGCGCGGTGCTGCTGGCCGGCGGCCGGGTCAAGCACATGAGCCTTGGCATGAACGCGGTCCTGGCCCGCTCCTTCGAAGAGGTCCAGCCCCAGCTCGCGCGGCAAAAGTCCCGCGTCCTGGTGGCCCGCGGCCCGAAGCCGGCCGCGGGGGAGCCGCCGTACCCGGTGTCCCAGCACCACTCCGGCCTGGACCTCACGGTCTGCGCCCGTGGTGCGGTCTTCGCCGGCACCGGGCTGGACATCGGCACCCGTTTCCTCCTGGACTTCCTGCCGCAGATGCCCGCCGCCCGGCACGCTGTGGACCTCGGCTGCGGCACCGGCATCCTCGCCGCCCTCTATGCCCGGAGGCATCCGGAGGCCCGTGTGACCGCCACCGACCGCTCCGCCGCCGCCGTCGACTCCGCCCTGGCCACCGCCCGCGCCAACGGAATTACCACCGTGACGGGTCTGCAGGACGACGCCCTGAGCACCCTGCCCGACGCCTCGGTGGACCTGGTGCTGCTCAACCCGCCCTTCCACCTGGGCTCGGCCGTGCACGCCGGCGCCGGCCTCAAGCTGATCGAGGCCGCCGCCCGGGTGCTGGCGCCCGGGGGAGAACTCTGGACCGTCTACAACAGTCACCTGCAGTACCGGCCCGCCCTGGAGCGCCTGGTGGGTCCCACCCGCGAGGCGGGCCGGAACCCGAAGTTCACCGTCACCGCCAGCACCCGCCGGCCCGCGTAATCCGCGCGAACGTGACGGCTGCCTGTGTGGCAGCAACAGGCCGGTGACGTAGCATTTCCCTCATCAGCAGTACTTGCCCGATGACGTTGAGAGGTACCAGTGACTGAGAGCCGCACACCCTCGCCGCGGCGGGGAACGAACCTCCCACGGATGGGCGACTTCAACCTCACCGTCATCCTGGACGCGATCCGCCGTTCCCCGGCGGGACTGAGCCGGGTGGAGCTGGCCCAGATCGTCGGGCTCTCCCCGCAGACCATCTCCAACATCTCCCGCCGCCTCCTGGACCAGAGCCTGATCGTCGAGGCCGGCAAGGAGGGCACCGGCCCCGGTAAGCCCCGCACCATGCTGCGGCTGAACCCGGCCGGCATGTACGCCGTCGGCGTGCACGTGGACCCCGCCGTCCTCACGTTCGTCCTGCTGGACCTGGTGGGCGACGTCGTCCGGCACACCCGGATCCCGACGCCCGACGGGAGCGAACCCGGCGCCATCATCGACACCATCGCCGCCGAGATCAAACAGCTGATCGACGACTCGGGCGTGGACCGGGCCAAGATCGCCGGCCTGGGCGTCGCCTCGCCCGGACCCATCGACCTGGTGGCCGGCGCGGTCGTCGACCCGCCGCTGCTGCCGGGCTGGGACCGCGTGAACCTCCGCGACGCCCTGGCCGAGGCCACCGGCCTCTCCACCATCCTGGACAAGGACGTCACCAGCGCCGCCGTCGCCGAGACCTGGGCAGGGGGCCCCAGCGGCGCCGGCAGCTTCCTCTTCATGTACATGGGCACCGGCATCGGCTGCGGCCTGGTCCTCAACGGCGAAGTGGTCCGCGGCGTCTCCGGCAACGCGGGCGAGATCGGCCACGTGATCGTGGACCCGGACGGTCCCGAGTGCGACTGCGGCCAGCGCGGCTGCGTCAAGTCCTCCGCCATCCCGCAGGTGCTGGTGGCCAAGGCCGTCGCCACCGGCGTGCTGGACGGCCCCGAGGAGGGCCACAGCGCCCCCGCCGTTCAGGAGCGTTTCGCCGAGCTCTGCGCCATGGCCTACGGCGGCCACGAAGGCGCCGTCGGCATCCTCCGCGACTCGGCCGTGCTGGTCAGCCGCGCCGTGGCCGCGGTGATCAACGCCCTGGACGTGGACCGCGTCGTCTTCGGCGGCCCGTTCTGGACCTGCCTCGCCCCCGCCTACCTGGAACTGGTCCCCGGCCTCGTGGCAGGCAACAGCGACACCGGCAAGATCCACGGCGTGGAGGTGGTGAGCACGGGCGTGGGCGACGACGTCGGCGCCGTCGGGGCCGCCTGCCTGGTGCTGGAGCACATGCTCGCCCCGCGTTCCCAGCGGCTGCTGCTGGAGGGCTGACGCCCGCTGAGGACCGGGCGCCGGTCAACGGCGTTAGTCGATGTCCTCCAGGACCGTGCCGAACGGCAGGGTTTCGTCGATGTGGGCCTGATGATCGTGCGGGTGGACCACCACCCGCACCCCGTGGGACCTGTCCGCCGCGGACTGCATGAGGACCGGCCGGACGGTGTTCACAATGCCCTCGCTCTTGCCTGCGAGGTACTCCTGGTAACTGGCTGGAAGCTGGATCATGCCAGCAGGATAGACCCCGCCGCGTCCGCGGGGGAGGGGCTTCCGGCCGGGGGCCTGCTCAGGACTCCCAGAGGATCTCGTCGTCGACGACCCCGTCCTCGTCCGTGGAGGCGACGAGTACCTCATCGGTGAAGTGCGCGCCCAGGGTGAAGTCGAGGACGAAGTAGCGTTCGGGCTGGCCGGGATAGATGCCCACGTGGCCTAGCTTGAGGGCCTTGAGGAAGACCTGGTTGGTCAGCTGGGACTTGTCCTCGACGCCGAAGACCTGCCGCAGGTGTTCGGGCTTGAGGGCGTTGCAGTGGAAGCGCAGGTACTCCTGCGGGCTGCTGCCCTCCTGGTCCAGCTCCTCGGCGATCATTTCCCGCACCTGGTCCACCACCTCGGGCAGAAAGCGCAAGCGGTAGTCCACCTTGTGCAGGGCCGCCTCGTCAAAGTGGTCATGGGCGTTGACGTTCAGGTCCAGTTCCAGCGGGTGGCCGGCAAGTTCATGGGTGGCGGCGAAGTTATGGTCGCGCCCGTGGTTGAGCTCGATTTCTCCAAAATGCCGGCTGGATACCTTGCTCATGTCTTCAACATAGCCCTGAACCGGTGGCTGTTCCAGCATCACCGGGATTTAGCGGAATTTACCTGAAACCGCAGTCCGGGACGGGTGCGGTGACGGTACATTGATCGGATGCAGACCGTAGCCGCCGCCGTCGCCCGCGCCCGTGAAGAGTTCGACAGCGGGGTGACCCGGCCGTTGCAGTGGCGGCTCCAGCAGCTCGCCGCCCTGCGCCGCATGCTGGTGGAACGCCGGGCCGAGTTCGCGCAGGCCCTCTCCGCGGACCTGGGCAAGCACGAGACCGAATCGCAGATGACCGAGATCGGCTTCGTCACCGCCGAGGCCGCGCACCTGGAAAAACACCTCGCGGCCTGGCTGCGCCCGCGGCCGGTGCCCGTCCCGCTCTCCGTACAGCCGGCCAGGGCCTGGACCGAGCTGACCCCGCTGGGGGTGGTGCTGGTGATCGGGCCGTGGAACTACCCGCTGCAGCTGCTGCTTGCCCCGCTGGCCGGCGCCCTCGCCGCGGGCAACACGGTGATCCTCAAGCCCAGCGAGCACGCCCCCGCCACCTCCGCGGCCCTGGCCCGGTGGGTCCCGGAGTACCTGGCCGGCGCCGTGCAGGTGGTGGAGGGCGGCATCCCGGAAACCACGGAACTGCTGGCCGTCCCCTTCGACCACATTTTCTTCACCGGCGGGGAGGTGGCGGCCAAGGCGGTGCTGCGTGCCGCGGCGGAGCACCTGACCCCGGTCACGCTGGAACTCGGCGGGAAGTCCCCGGCCTACGTGGACGCCACCACGGACCTGGCCAAGGCGGCCCGGCGGCTTGCCTGGGGCCGGTTCATGAACGCCGGCCAGACCTGCGTGGCCCCCGACTACGTGCTGGCCACCGCCGAGGTGATCGAGCCGCTGCAACGGGAACTTGCCACGGCGGTCACGTCCCTGTTCGGCAAGGATGCGGCCGCGAGCGACTCCTACGGCCGGATCATCAACGACAGGCACTTTGACCGGCTCGCCGCGCTCGCGGACGGCAGCACCGTGGTGCACGGCGGGGCCCGGGACGCGGCCACCCGGTACTACGAGCCGACACTGCTCCGGCCCGCGCCCGGCGACGCGGTGATGGGGGAGGAGATCTTCGGTCCGCTGCTGCCGCTGCTCGAGGTTAGCGGCCCCGGTGAGGCGATCAGCGCCATCAACGCCCGGCCCAAGCCCCTGGCGCTCTACGTCTTCAGCGACGACGCCGGCACCCGCCGGGCGTTCTCCGAGCAGACCTCCTCCGGGGCGCTTTGCTTCGACGTCCCCGTGGCGCACCTGACCGTGCCCGGTCTGCCATTCGGCGGCGTGGGCGGCAGCGGGATGGGCGCCTACCACGGCGAGCACTCGCTGAAGACCTTCTCGCACGAGCGGGCCAGCCTGTCCAAGCCGCTGTGGCCGGAAACCCTCGGACTGATCTTCCCGCCCTACACCCGCCTCAAGCACCGGCTGATCAGCAGCTTCGTGTCCCCGGCCGGAAGGAACCCGGGAAAGAACCCCGGCAGGAACCACGGCGGGTAGCCCCGGGGCGGGGGCCGCGAGGACGGACTAGTCGCGGCGCGTGGTGCCCAGTTTCTGCAGGGTGTCGGCCAGCAGCTCCACGAACAGCTGGACCTGGGCGGTCTGCTTCTCCTTCGGCAGCAGCGCGAAGACGTTGCGCGCCAGCCTGATCTCGGGGACGTCCAGGACCACGACGCCGTCGGGCCGGTGCAGCAGGGCCAGTTCCGGGACCAGCGCCGCGCCCAGGCCCGCGGCGGCCATCTCCAGACTGGCGTGGAAGTCGTCGCTGTAGGCCACCACCCGGGGGTGCAGGTTGCAGCTGGCGAAGAGCCGCTCGATCACGGTGGCGTCGGAGGTGCCCGGGTGGTGCATGATCCACGGCATGTCCGAGAGGTGATCCGCGGCGACTTTTGATTCCGGGCCGATGCCCCAGCCGGCGGGCAGCACCACGCGGAAGTCATCGTCGCCGATCCACTGCCGGTTGACCGTATGCGGCCAGGCCAGGCCGGACTGACCCACCTGGTAGACCAAGGCGACGTCGAGCTCGCCACCGGTGCGCAGGCCCTGGATGGTCTGTCCGGGTTCGGCGACGGAAACCCGCAACTCGATGCCCAGCTTCTTCCATGCCGGGTTCTGCAGGATCCGGGGCAGCACGTAGGTGGCCAGGGACGGGAAGATGCCCAGCCGCAGCTCCTGGCGGGGGCTCTCGTTCGTGCGGGCCGCGGCCGCCATGAGCGCGTCGATGTCGGTCAGCACCTTCGCCGCGTGCCGGGTCATGGTGACAGCGGCGTCGGTGGGCTGGATGCTCCGGGCCGACCGCTGGAACAGCTCCACCCCGGTGTCCCGCTCAAGGGCGGACATCTGCTGGGAGACCGCCGAGGCGGTGTAGCCCAGCCGGGTGGCCGCCGCCGCGAAGGAACCCAACCGGACCACTTCGACGAGCGTCCTGAGGTGAACGGGGTTGATCACGGAATTGCCCTTCGGTGTTTGCGGTGGGGCGGGAGCGAAATCCCGCTTCATTCTGGCACATTGGTCCTAGGCGCCCGCCGGAAAAGTCAGACTCATCCGGCTGCCTCGCGGTGACGAATTGCCCTTAGCAAGTTCCACCAGGACGATTCAGGCGAAGCAACAGGAGCAACCAGTGCAGCAAGCAGCAAGCATCCCGGACGGACGCCGGGTTGCCGTGATCGGCAGTGGCGTGGCCGGCCTGACGGCGGCCTACGTGCTGAACCGGCGCGACCAGGTCACGCTCTTCGAGGCCGATACCCGGCTCGGGGGGCACGCCCACACCCATGACGTGCGCCAGGCGGACGGCTCTGTGCTGGGCATCGACACCGGCTTCATCGTCCACAACGAACGGACCTACCCCACCCTGTTGCGGCTCTTCCGGGAACTCGGCGTCCAGACCCAGGACTCCGAAATGAGCATGTCCATCCGCTGCGACGGCTGCGGGCTGGAGTACGCGGGGGCCCGGGGCGGTGCCCGCGGCATCATTCCCCGGCCCTCCACCCTGCTGCGCGGGCGCTACCTGCGGATGCTGCTGGAAGTCACCCGCTTCTACCGCCGCGCCCGGGCCCTGCTGGCGGAGGCGGACAAGACCGGCACCGCCGGCCCCGAACTGACCCTCGGCGAGTTCCTGGCCCGGGAGAAGTTCAGCGACTACTTCATCGCCCACTTCATGACGCCCGTGGTCAGCGCCGTCTGGTCCTGCGACCCGTCGACCGCCCTGGCCTACCCGGCGCGCTACCTCTTCACCTTCCTCGGCCACCACGGCCTGCTCGGCATCAAGGGCTCCCCGCAGTGGCGCACGGTCACCGGCGGCTCCCGCAGCTACGTGGACAAGGTCGCCGCCGTCCTGCCGGACGTCCGCACCGGCAGCCCGGTCCTGCGGGTCCGGCGCCACCCCGGCGGCCTGGAAGTCACCACCCGCGACGCCGCCGGCGCCGAGACGGCGGAGAACTTCGACGCCGTCGTCATCGCCACGCACCCGGCGCAGGCCCTGGCCATGCTGGCCGATGCCACGGAGGAGGAACGCGACGCCCTGGACGGCATGCCCTATTCGGTCAACCAGACCGTCTTCCACCGCGACGACGCCGTGCTCCCCGCCAGCGACAACGCCAAGGCCTCCTGGAACTACCGGCTCCCGGCCTGCGACGCCCGGCCGGACCGTGTGCTGGTCAGCTACGACATGACCCGTCTGCAGCGGCTGGAGCCGGTGGACGGCAAGCGCTACATTGTCAGCCTGGGCGAATCCGAACTGATCGGGGACGGCACGGTGCTGGAGCAGATGGTCTACGAACACCCGCAATACACGCCCGACTCGCTCCGGGCGCAGGAACGCATCCTGGGCCTGGGCGATGACCGGCTGGCGTTCGCGGGCGCCTACCACGGCTGGGGTTTCCACGAGGACGGCGCGCTTTCCGGCGTCCGGGCCGCCGCCCGGCTGGGCCGCGACTGGGAAGCCGACGGTCAGGGCACCCGCAACGCCGAACTGTCCCCGGCCGCGGAGGGCCTGTGAGCCGGGGTCCTGTGAACAGCGGTGCCGCCATCTACCGGACGTCCATCTCGCACGTCCGTCGCACCCCGCTGCACAACGCCTTCACCTACCGCAGCTACAGCTGGTACGTCGACGTCGACGCTCTCCCGGAGCTGCCCCGGCCGCTCCGGCCGCTGGCGGGCTTTACCGCCGCGGACCATCTGGGTGACCCCGACGGGACACTGCGCGGCAACGTCGAACGCTACCTCGCCACCCAGGGCATAGACCTGGGCGGCGGCCGGATTACCATGCTGGCCAGTGCCCGCGTCTTCGGCCACGTGTTCAACCCGCTGAGCCTGTTCTGGTGCCACGACGCCGCCGGGGAGCTGCGCTGCGTCGTCGCCGAGGTGCACAACACCTATGGGGAGCGGCACTGCTACCTGCTGGAGACCGACGGCGCCGGCCGGGCCACCGTGCCGAAGGCGTTCTACGTCTCACCGTTCAACGACGTCGACGGCCGGTACCGGATGAAGGTCCCCGAACCCGGCGACCGGCTGGCGGTCTCAATCGTCCTGGAACGCGAGGGGCAGAAGCCCTTCATCGCCACCATGGACGGCAGCCGCAGCCCGGCCACCACCGCCAACATTCTCGCCGCGGCGATCGCCGTCCCGCTGGCCCCGCTGCGGGTCGCGGCCCAGATCCGCTGGCAGGGCATCAAACTTTGGGCACGACGCCTGCCCATCATCAAAAGACCACACCACCCCTCACAGGAGGCAGTCCAGTGACCATGACCGAAGCGACCGGATCCCCGCAGGGATCCCAGGAACGCGACTTCGCTCCGACCCCCGCCGGATCCCCGGTGCCGTACACCGTGCCCCCGGCACCCGCCGTCGTCGACGCCGCCATCTGGCCGAGCATCGGCACCGTCCCCGCCGGGATCAAGGCCAAGGTGGCCGGCCGCGTGGCCGACGCCATCTTCCGCACCGCCGTGCAGCGCCTTCCCCTGGAGGTCCGCTACCCGGACGGCTCCGTCCTGGGCGAGGCCGGCCAGGGTCACCCGGTCATGACCATGCACCGTCCCGACGACTTCGCGGCCCGCCTGGGCGACGGCGGACTGATCGGCCTGGGCGAGTCCTACATGGCCGGCGACTGGGACGCCGATGACCTCACCGCCGTCATGGAGGTCTTCGCCGCCCGGGTGGGGAAGCTGGTACCCGAACCGCTGCAGAAACTGCGCGGGCTCTACCTGCCACGCACGCCCCGGACCGAGAAGAACACCGAGCAGAACACCCGCTCGAACATCTCCCGGCACTACGACCTCTCGAACGACCTGTTCGCGACCTTCCTCGACAGCACCATGACCTACTCCAGCGCGCTGTTCCCCGAAAGCGGCGACGCGTTGCGCGCCGTGGTCTGGGAGGATCTCGCCGCGGCGCAGCAGGCCAAGATCGACCGGCTGCTGGACAAGGCCGGCGTCACCGCGGGCACCCGGGTCCTCGAAATCGGCACCGGCTGGGGCGAGCTGGCCCTGCGCGCGGCCGCCCGGGGCGCCACCGTCTACTCCGTCACGCTCTCCAGCGAACAGCAGGAGCTGGCCCGGAAGCGGGTGGCCGAGGCCGGGTACGCCGACGCCGTCACCATCGACCTCAAGGACTACCGCGCCGTGCAGGGGCAGTACGACGCCGTGGTCTCGGTCGAGATGATCGAGGCCGTGGGCTACGAATACTGGGCAACCTACTTCAAGACCATCGAGCGGGTCCTGGCGCCCGGCGGTAAGGTGGCAATCCAGGCCATCACCATCGGCCACGACCGGCTGATCGCGACCCGCACCAGCTACACCTGGGTGCACAAGTACATCTTCCCGGGCGGCGTGATCCCGTCGGTCCGCGCCATCGAAGAGATCACCGAGAAGCAGACCGGCCTCCGGGTCCGCGAACGCCTCGCCATGGGTGAGCACTACGCCCAGACCCTGCGCCTCTGGGAGGAGCGGTTCATGGCCCGCGGCGGCGACGTCCGCGCCCTGGGCTTCGACGAGATCTTCCAGCGGATGTGGCTGTTCTACCTCTGCTACTCGCGGGCCGGGTTCGAAACCGGATACCTGAACGTGCAGCAGATCGTGCTGGACAAGGTCTCCACCCGGGCCTCCGCCGCCGAGGCCGCTGCCACCCAGGCCTCTGCTCACGAGCGGGGCACCAAGTGAGCGGGGGACTGGCCGGCACCATCGCCGAGGTCCTGCGCCCGGTGGTCCGCGGCGAACTGCCCGTCCGGCTGGTCGTCTGGGACGGCAGCGAGGCCGGTCCGGCGGGCGCCCCCACGGTGCGGCTGAACTCGCCCGCCGCCATCCGGCGCCTGCTCTGGGCGCCCGGGGAGCTGGGCGCCGCGCAGGCCTACGTCACCGGCGAACTCGACCTCGATGGCGACCTCAACTCGGCCCTGGCCCACATCTGGAAGGTGGTCCGGGACCGCAACCTCGCCGGTATCCGCCCCACCCCGGCGCTGCTGGCCGGCGTGGCCAGGATCGCCAAGGAGGCCGGTGCCCTGGGCGCCCCGCCCGAGCCGCCGGCCAGCCAGGCCAAGGTCAAGGGCCGGCTGCACAGCCTGCTCCGGGACCGTGCCGCCATCAGCCACCACTACGACCTCAGCAACGACTACTACGAGCTGATCCTCGACCCGCAGATGGCCTACTCCAGCGGGTACTGGACCAACCACCTCGAGGACAGCCACGCCGCCGAAGGCTACGGCCTCGAGGACGCGCAGCGGGACAAGCTGGACCTGGTCTGCCGCAAGATCGGCCTCAAGCCCGGCATGCGGATGCTGGACATCGGCTGCGGCTGGGGTTCGCTGAGCCTGCACGCGGCCCAGCACTACGGCGTCGACGTCGTGGGCGTCACCCTCTCCGTGGAGCAAAAGGCGTTCATCGACCGCCGGATCAAGGAGCGCGGGCTCGAGGGTCGCGTCGACATCCGCGTCCAGGACTACCGGGAAATCCCGGACGGCCCGTTCGACGCCGTCGCCTCCCTCGAAATGGGCGAGCACGTAGGCCAGAAGAACTACCCCGTCTACGCGGCCGCGCTGTTCAACAACGTCAAGCCCGGCGGCAAGGTCCTTATCCAGCAGATGTCCCGCCACGGCAAGCACCCCGGCGGCGGCCCCTTCATCGAATCCTTCATCGCGCCGGACATGCACATGCGTCCGGTGGGGGAGACGCTGGGCTTCCTGGAGGACGCCGGGCTGGAGATCGAGGGCGTCCTGGGCATGCGCCGGCACTACGTCTACACCCTGGAGGCCTGGTACGAGCGGTTCGAGGAGAACCACGACGCCGCCGTCGCCATGATGGGCGAGGAAATCGTCCGCGTCTGGCGGCTCTACCTGGTGGGCGCGCTGCGCAGCTTCGCCGAGGGCCGGATGGGCGTGGACCAGATTCTCAGCAGCCGCCCCGAGTAGGAGCGCTCCACACCAAACGCAGAAGGCGGCCACCGGAGGGTGGCCGCCTTCTGTCGTGCCGGCCACCCGGCTTTTCGTCCACCCGGGGGCGTGCCGTCGCCCACTCAGGCTCGTGCCCTACCGCACGGCACCCCGTGGCCCCACGCACAGGAGCGCGTGCCGTCACCCACAGGCGCCCGTGCCGCGGTGCACTACATGTAGTGCCGCCGCTCACTCAGGGCCACCAGAAATGCGCCCCGCGACACGCCGTGAATGTGCGACACGCGGGGTGGTTAATTGTGGCTAACCTGTCCACAGGGTGTGGACGAGGCCGCGAAAAAAGCCGCGATTCCGGACATTTTGAGACCCTCTGCTTGTGGATTAACGGTGGGTTAAATGACATACTTGTAATACATCATCTTGGGGTCCGCGCCGGGCTCTTGCACTACATGTAGTATCGACATACAGTTCGAGCGGAGCGGTTACAGGCCGCAAGGCGAGGCGGGTTCCGGGACGCGAAAGCAATACCGGGCAGGCCCCACCGGACCCGAACCACAGACTTCAACTAAGGGGACCAGGACATGACCGTAACGGTTTACACGAAGCCGGCCTGCGTGCAGTGCAACGCAACCTACCGCGCGCTCGACAAGAAGGGCATCGCCTACCAGAGCGTCGACATCTCCCAGGATGCCGAGGCCCTCGAGCGCCTCAAGTCCCTGGGCTACATGCAGGCCCCGGTCGTCGTGACCGACCAGGACCACTGGTCCGGCTTCCGCCCGGACAAGATCGAGGAACTGGCCCAGGCCTCCGCAGTCGCGGTCGCCTGAAAGCCTTCCCACAGCAGCACCACACCGGATGAGGTGACGACCATGGCCGCACCGGCAACCGCCGGGCCGCCGCTGGCAGCGACGACCGTGGACTCAGCCACGGATTCACAGCCAGTGCAGACCACCGGCAGCCACCTCATCTACTTCTCCTCTACGTCGGAAAACACCCGTCGCTTCGTCCGGAAGCTCGGCGTCGACGCCGCCCGCATTCCCCTCCTGGCGAGGGAACCGGCGCTCGTGGCCACCGAGCCGTATGTCCTGGTGGTTCCCACCTACGGCGGGACCGGGGGAGAGGGATCCGTTCCGAAGCAGGTCATCCGCTTTCTGAACGACCCGAGGAACCGGCAACAGCTCCGTGGAGTGATCGGGGCGGGCAACACGAATTTCGGGGACAACTACTGCATGGCCGGCGACATCATCGCCGCCAAATGCAACGTCCCGCACCTATATCGATTCGAACTCATGGGGACGCCGGAAGACGTCGGCCGAGTACAACAAGGATTGGAAGAATTTTGGACACGACTGTCGCAGACGAAGTGACCGGGGCTCACGCCGTGGAAAAGCACACCGTGGCGGGCGAGAAGCCGGCGCTGCCGGCCGCCTACCAGGGCCTGGGCTACCACGAGCTCAACGCCATGCTGAACCTCTACGGTCCGAACGGCGAGATCCAGTTCGAAGCCGACCGCGAGGCCGCTCACCAGTACTTCCTGCAGCACGTGAACAACAACACCGTGTTCTTCCATGACCTCGAGGAAAAGCTCGACTACCTGGTGAAGAACGAGTACTACGAGCGGGAAACCCTCGACCAGTACACGATGAACTTCATCCGCGAGCTCTTCAACCGCGCCTACAAGAAGAAGTTCCGCTTCGAGACCTTCCTGGGCGCCTTCAAGTTCTACACCTCCTACACGCTGAAGACGTTCGACGGAAAGCGCTTCCTGGAGCGCTACGAGGACCGCGTCTGCATGGTGGCCCTGCACCTGGCCCGCGGCGACGAGCAGCTGGCCACTCAGATGGTCGACGAGATCATCGAGGGCCGCTTCCAGCCGGCCACCCCGACGTTCCTGAACGCCGGCAAGAAGCAGCGCGGCGAGCTGGTCTCCTGCTTCCTGCTCCGCATCGAAGACAACATGGAGTCGATCGGCCGCTCCATCAACTCCGCACTGCAGCTGTCCAAGCGCGGTGGCGGCGTGGCGTTCGCCCTCACCAACATCCGCGAGGTAGGCGCCCCGATCAAGCAGATCGAGAACCAGTCCTCCGGCGTCATCCCCGTGATGAAGCTCCTCGAAGACAGCTTCTCCTACGCCAACCAGCTCGGTGCCCGCCAGGGTGCCGGTGCCGTGTACCTGCACGCGCACCACCCGGACATCTACCGCTTCCTCGACACCAAGCGCGAGAACGCGGACGAGAAGATCCGCATCAAGACCCTCTCCCTCGGCGTCGTGATCCCGGACATCACCTTCGAGCTCGCCAAGCGGGACGAGGACATGTACCTGTTCTCCCCGTACGACGTCGAAAAGGTCTACGGCATGCCGTTCTCCGACGTCTCGGTCACCGAAAAGTACTACGAGATGGTGGACGATTCCCGGATCAAGAAGACCAAGATCAAGGCGCGCGAGTTCTTCCAGACCCTCGCCGAGATCCAGTTCGAATCCGGCTACCCGTACATCATGTTCGAGGACACCGTGAACCGGGAAAACCCGATCGACGGCAAGATCATCATGTCCAACCTGTGCTCCGAGATCCTCCAGGTCTCCCAGCCCACGACGTACCACGATGACCTGTCCTACGACGCCACCGGTAAGGACATCTCCTGCAACCTGGGCTCGCTGAACATCGCGAAGACCATGGACTCGCCGGACTTCGGCCTGACCATCGAGACGGCCATCCGGTCCCTCTCCGCGGTCTCCGACATGTCCAACATCACCTCGGTGCCCTCGATTGCCCGCGGCAACGACCAGAGCCACGCGATCGGCCTCGGCCAGATGAACCTGCACGGCTACCTGGCCCGCGAGCGGGTCCACTACGGCTCCGAAGAGGGCCTGGACTTCACGAACATCTACTTCTACACGGTGCTGTTCCACGCGGTCCGCGCCTCCAACAAGCTGGCCATCCAGACCGGCCAGACCTTCGGCGGCTTCGAGAAGTCCAAGTACGCCTCCGGCGAGTTCTTCGAGAAGTACATCAACCGCGAGTGGGTCCCGGAGACGGCGAAGGTTGCCGAGCTGTTCCAGAACATCCACATCCCCACCCAGGATGACTGGCGCGAGCTGAAGGCTTCCGTCATGGAGCACGGCATCTACAACCAGAACCTGCAGGCCGTCCCGCCGACCGGCTCGATCTCCTACATCAACAACTCCACCTCCTCGATCCACCCGGTGGCGTCCAAGATCGAGATCCGCAAGGAAGGCAAGCTGGGCCGCGTGTACTACCCGGCGCCGTACCTGACGAACGACAACCTGGAGTACTACCAGGACGCGTACGAGATCGGCTACGAGAAGGTCATCGACACCTACGCCGCCGCCACGCAGCACGTGGACCAAGGCCTGTCCCTGACGCTGTTCTTCAAGGACACCGCCACCACGCGTGACATCAATAAGGCCCAGATTTACGCCTGGAAGAAGGGCATCAAGACCATCTACTACATCCGTCTCCGCCAGCTCGCGCTGGAAGGGACCGAGGTAGAGGGCTGCGTCTCCTGCATGCTCTAGCCTCCGGCTGAGGCATGCGAGTACGACGGCGGGCGCCCGCCCGCCGTCGTACGCTTTAACTTAGAGAACCAACCCAACATTGAGGGGATGACATGACCGAGAAGGTCAAGCTGCTGAGCCACGTCGAGGCGATCAACTGGAACCGGATCCAGGACGACAAGGACGTGGACGTCTGGAACCGCCTGGTCAACAACTTCTGGCTGCCGGAGAAGGTGCCGCTGTCCAACGACGTCCAGTCGTGGAACACCCTGACGCCGGCCGAGCAGCAGCTCACCATGCGGGTGTTCACCGGCCTGACCCTGCTGGACACCATCCAGGGCACCGTCGGCGCCGTCTCGCTGATCCCGGACGCGGTCACCCCGCACGAGGAAGCCGTCTACACGAACATCGCGTTCATGGAGTCCGTGCACGCCAAGAGCTACTCCTCGATCTTCTCCACGCTGGCCTCCACCAAGGAGATCGACGAGGCGTTCCGCTGGTCCACCGAGAACGAGAACCTTCAGAAGAAGGCCCAGATCGTCATGGACTACTACCAGGGCGACGACCCGCTGAAGCGCAAGGTGGCCTCCACCCTGCTGGAGAGCTTCCTGTTCTACTCCGGCTTCTACCTGCCGATGTACTGGTCCTCGCGGGCCAAGCTGACGAACACGGCCGACCTGATCCGCCTGATCATCCGCGATGAGGCCGTCCACGGTTACTACATCGGCTACAAGTTCCAGAAGGGCCTGGAGAAGGTCTCCGAGGAGAAGCGCCAGGAGATCAAGGACTACACCTTCGAGCTGCTCTTCGAGCTGTACGAGAACGAGGTCCAGTACACCCACGATCTCTACGACGGCGTCGGCCTGGCCGAGGATGTCAAGAAGTTCCTGCATTACAACGCCAACAAGGCCCTGATGAACCTCGGCTACGAGGCCATGTTCCCCGCCTCCGTCACCGACGTGAACCCGGCGATCCTCTCGGCCCTGTCGCCGAACGCCGACGAGAACCACGACTTCTTCTCCGGGTCGGGCTCGTCGTACGTCATTGGCAAGGCTGTCAATACCGAGGATGAGGACTGGGACTTCTAGTCCCTAACTAGTTGTAATGTCTTAGAACAATGCTGGATTTCCGCGGATTGAATCTCATGTAGGTGTTCAATCGGGGAACTGATCTCTGCCTATCACAAAGAAAAGAGTACAGTTGAAGACGGTCTCCTTTTTCAACCACAAAGGCGGCGTGGGTAAGACCACGCTTCTTTTCAATGTTGGTCTTGCAATGGCGAAGCATGGGAAGACCGTCCTATTTATCGACGCTGATGCGCAAACAAACCTAACAGGCGCGGCTCTTTCTTCGGATAAATATGAGGAGGTTCTGAACCGGAAAGCGACTATTTACAACGCGCTGGAACCGGTTATCAAAACCATTGGTGAACCGAATTTTGTCGAACCCGTCAAAATTCGCGACGGAGCCTATCTCCTGCCGGGAGACATCCGCCTAAGCGAATTCGAAGAAGTTCTTCCCGCGGCATGGACCGATAGTATCGCGGGAATCTACCAAGGCTTTCAGCGGACCACAGCTGTAGACCGGCTAACGAGGCACCTGGCGGCTCAAGTAGGAGCTGACTATGTTTTGGTGGACTTGGGCCCAAGTGTAGGTGCTCTCAACAGGGTGGTTATGCTTGGCTCGGATGGATTTGTCGTCCCGCTTGCCCCGGATCTTTTCTCCCTGACGGCACTTCCGAGCGTGGGAAAGAGTGTCCATCGGTGGGTTGAAGAGTGGCGAACAGCTAAGCAGTCGGCTGCCAGAACGGGTGTTGCTGATGACCTTCCGTATGATCTTCCTGCTGGTACTCCGTCTCCGCTGGGCTACGTTAGCCAGCAATTCGCTAGCTATCGGAGCGCTCCTGCTGCGGCATTCCAGAGGTGGATTGACAAGATACCGCAGACGTACGAAAGCGGGGTCGTGGGACCCCTGCGAAGTGCAGGAGTGACTATCCCGGCGGCTTCTGCGAGGCTGGGCGAAGTTAAGAACCTATCGAGTCTCGTACCTATGGCTCAGCAGAAGAATTTGGCCGTATTTGAGTTGACAGGCTCGGAAGCTCGCGGCTCTCAATATACGCGGGCGCAGGATACATTGAAGTTGTTCAAGGATCTCTCGGACCGGATAGTAACGCGTTTGGATCAGGTCGTTGTCTGAAATCGTTGCAGTGTTTGACACAAATTCTCTCCCTTTGGCCGGACCGCTAAATACGAATTTCTGGCGGTCTATTTTCCAACTTTGCAAAACTACGGGTATCGAGCCCGTTCTCCCGGAGATAGTCCTGCACGAATCGATGAATCTGAGAATGACGCGAGCTGCAGAGGCTACAGAAAACTTGTATTCCGCCATAAACCAGCTGAGCAAGTTCACTGACGCGCCGAGTGTTTACCTACCGTCAGTAGAAGACATGGGCCGGGACTGGGAATACGAGCTGAGGTCGACTTTTACTGTAGTCCCTATTTCGGGCGATGATGCGCTGGAGGCGCTCAAGCGGGAGGCACTTCGCCAACCGCCTGCCAGGGGCGGCGTCGGTGCCCGCGACAGTGCTATTTGGCTTACTGCTTCGAGGCTGGCGTCTCAGGGTAAGGTCGTCAATCTGATCAGCAAAAATACAAAAGATTTCGCATCAGATGCTCAAGGTGGTTTGCACCCGAAACTTCAAGATGATTTGTTGGGTGCTGAGGGTAGTGTAAAGTACTTCACTTCCATTAGAGGTTTTATGGACAGTATCGCTACAAAGGTTCCGGCCCCGGCCCTGAAATCACATGCCGCTCAGGACGTGTTCTCAGACGTTCTCAGGGAGGTTGCTCTGGAGTATCTCCAAAGTGATGATCTCGATGTAGCACCGGAAAAGGTTGCGATATCGCAGGCACGACTCTCTGCGGTTTCGTCCTCTACTGCATACCTCGTTTCCGATACTATTCTGGCCTTAGTGACCGGAGAAGCCACTCTCGTTTCCGAAGACGGTAACGACCTTCTAACCCTGAATTTCGATGCTTGGGTTAACTTTGAGCCTAATGGCGGACCACCAACTTCGGCGGAGATTATTGAATCAACCCTCAAATAGGCAGCTGCGGGACTTGAATTTCAAAGTGTTTTAGCGCTTGGTCAAAAGAGCTCCGCTGAATGGCGAAAGGAAATCCGGCCAGAGTGGAGGTTCCCAATCCTGTTGCTCGCTCCGGTAGCGGCGTCCAGTGGGGGAGACCCATTCCGGCGGCTTCTGTGGCGTGGCGGAAGTCGGTTGCCACGCCGTGGTGTGTCTGAGCCGGTGATGCTTCCGGCACGGCTGGCCGAGGTTACTGATGCCGGTGGTCCCGCCGTTGGCCCAGGCAAGCAGGTGATCTGCTTCCGTAACGAGGGAAGAGTTGTTGCAGCCTGGGAAGGAGCACTTGGCGTCGCGCAGCCGAAGCCATTGCCGCATAGCCTTGGGTATCCGGTAGCTGGTGCGGCCGATCTCCAGTGGCGCACCATCCCGGGGATCCACCAGCACCCGGTAGAACGAGTCCGCCCCGTCCGCCACCAGCCTCCTGGCCGTCGACGGCGGGATCGGTCCGAAGCCATCCAGCGTTGCAGGCTCATCGGTCAGCCCCAGTAGTGATAGCACCGGGACGGTGACCAGCACCTGCGCCCGCGGGACCGGCGCCCGGCCAATGGTGGACGC
This sequence comes from Arthrobacter sp. YD4, assembly GCF_030410515.1. GTDB lineage: Bacteria > Actinomycetota > Actinomycetes > Actinomycetales > Micrococcaceae > Arthrobacter. Next base: position 331,595 of record NZ_JAUHHD010000003.1, read on the forward strand.
GGAGGCGGTCCCCTCAATACCAGGTCCGGCGTCGCCGTCGACGTAGCCATCGGAACGGTCGGCCAGCAACAGGGTAACGGCCACGTCCGCACGGAGCTGGGCCAGTGTCCGCGGCTCGTCCGGTCCCTGCAAAGCACGGGAGGCGGAGGTGAGCCGGTCGAAGATTCCGGCCGCTTCCACCGCCGGTAGATAGGCACTCAGCCAGGCCATGCCGTCCCGGTCGGGGTGAAACTCCACCCGCCGGTCGGCCGCGCCGCGGGTGTGCCGGGCCTCGATGCTGTCAGGATGATGCCGCTCGTGCCAGGTCCTGGCCTTTGCCCGGAACCGTCCGGGGACGAGTTCACCTGCGTAACAGCCGCGGGCCGGTGAGGAGTCGTCCGGGTCGAGGAAGTGACTCTCCAAGGCCGTGGCACCGGCGGGGGAGAGACTCGAGGCTTCGTCCACCATGATCCGAGCGTGCTGCCAGGAAACCTTGCCGGCACGCAACGCGCCCAGCGTCAGGGGCAGCGACGTCGTCAGGGACAACGCTTCGCAGATCAGTGCCGCGGCGGACCGTTCACTGACCGTCAGCACACCCGCGATTTCCGCGACCGTGCCCATCTCCCGTGCGGTGCACTCCTGGGGCGATGAGCTAATCCCGGCAACGACCTCCGCAAGCCGGACGTATTCGGCAGTCAGGTGGACCTTCAGCGCGGCGGCCCGGGATTCCACGCGGGCAACTTCCGAGAGCCCGTCCAGGCAGGCATCGGCGAGCAAACGGGCTGGATCGGAGTCGTGCCCAAGCGCAGGGCTGGTGACAGGGCAGGAGAGCAGCAGCTCAAGCGCGGCGGCGGACTGCCTCAGGGCCGCGACCGCCGCCCTGATGCCTGCATTGACGCCATAATCGAAAGCCTCTCCGCTCTCCATGACTCAACACTAGGGCGGAGCACCGACATTCAAACCCGGACGCAGGCTCATCCGTGTCCGGGACCGGCGAGAGATAGCACGCCGGCGCGTAAGACCGGGGACTGCCAACCAGCTCCAAGCCTCCCTCAGAACGCGTAGCGGATCCGACAATAGGGCGCGATGTCGGCGATGAGCTGCGTCAGTTGCCCCACGTAGCCTGCCTTGGCTCCCGACCGGTAGCGGACGTTCGTGAATCCGTTCGACGAGACCTTTGACTCCTGCAGGTCCGGGCGCCAGAGTGCCTGCTCAGCCTGCGGGTGCCAGCCCAGATTTACCTCGTGGAGCCCCTCGTTGTGCGTCAGAAAGATGACCTCCGCCGCGAGTTGGGCCTTCGCGGCGTCAGTCAGGGTGGCGTCGAGCTGACGCAGCAGTTCCTCCCAATCGTGCAGCCAGGTGTCCGTGATGATGACGGGGGAGAAGTTCACGTGCACCTCGTAGCCGGCTTCAACAAAGTCGTTGATGGCGGCCATTCGTTCAGCCATCGGCGAGGTCCGGACGTCGACGGACTTGGCCAGGGCCGCGGGCATCAGGGAGAAGCGGATCCTGGTGTGGCCGCCGTGGTCCCACGCGAGCATTGCCGGGTTCACATATTTGGTGGCAAACGAAAGCTTCGCGGTGGGCAGGTCGCGGAAGAGCATGACCAGGTCTTCCACGTTGTCGCTGATCAGGGCGTCGACGGAGCAGTCGCTGTTCTCGCCGATGTCGTAAACCCAGAGCTCCGGATCGCACTGGTTGGGCTCCAGCTTGATGCCCTGGCGCGTGGCATGCCGCTCCAGCGTCCGGGCGATGTCGTCGATGTTCGCGAACACGGTGACCGGGTTGCTGTACCCCTTGTGCCGGGGCACATAGCAGTAGGCGCAAGCCATGGCGCAGCCGTTCGCCGTCGAGGGTGCAATGAAATCCGCCGACCGGCCGTTGGGTTTGACGGTCAGCGACTTCTTGACGCCGAGGACCAGTGCCTCCGTCTTGATCCTGGACCAACGCGGCACGTTCGTTTCATTCCCGTGGACCTCGGGGATGTTCCAGTGGCTATCGACAAGGACGACGTCGGCGTCCGGCCAGCGTGCGACGATTTCCCTGCCCCGGGGTAGTTCCAGTGCCGCGGGCTGGGCATAGATGCGCCGGATCTGTAGCAGGCGGTTGAACTCCACGATTCCTTTCCCCTGCGGGCCCGGGGACTACTCGTCAGCGGCGGCGAGCTGGCCGCAGGCGCCGTCGATCTCCTTGCCACGGGTGTCGCGGAGGGTGCAGGGGACCCCGGCGGCGCGGAGCCGGGCGATGAATTCCTGGGCCACCGGCTTCTCCGAGGCGGTCCAGATGGAACCCGGCGTCGGGTTCAGTGGGATCGGGTTGACGTGCACCCAGCCGCGGCCGCGCTGGTTCAGCTTCTTGGCCAGCAGGTCGGCGCGCCACGGGTGGTCGTTCATGTCCTTGATCAGCGCGTACTCGATGCTGACGCGGCGGCCGGTCTTGCGGTAGTACTCGTACGCGGCGTCGATGGCCTCGTCGACCTTCCAGCGGTTGTTCACCGGGATCAGCTCGTCGCGGAGCTCGTCGTCGGGCGCGTGCAGTGACAGTGCGAAGGTGACCGGAATTTCCTCGTCGGCCAGCTTGCGGATGGCCGGGACCAGGCCCACAGTGGAGACGGTGATGTTGCGGGCCGACATCCCCAGTCCCTCGGGGGACGGGTCCACGAAGCGGTGCAGCGCCGCCATGACACGCTTGTAGTTGGCCAGCGGTTCACCCATGCCCATGAAGACAATGTTGGTGACGCGCTCGTCGTCGTGCTCCTTGGGGCCCAGCTCGCCCGCCGCGATGGCACGGTTGGCGGCGACCACCTGGTCCACGATCTCCGCGGTGGACATGTTGCGGGTCAGCCCCGCCTGGCCGGTGGCGCAGAACGGGCAGTTCATGCCGCAGCCGGCCTGCGAGGACACGCAGAGCGTGATCCGGCCGGGGTAGCGCATCAGCACGGACTCGACCAGGGCGCCGTCGAACAGCCGCCAGAGGAACTTGATGGTGTCCCCGTTGTCCGTGCGGAGGCGGCGGACCTCGGTCAGCAGCGGCGGGAACATCTCGGCCACGAGCTCCTCGCGCCCGGCCTTGGGCAGGTCGCTCATCGCCGCCGGATCCGTGGTCCAGTGCTGGAAGTAGTGCGTGGAGAGCTGCTTCGCGCGGAACGCGGGAACACCCATCTCCTTGAGCTTCGCGGCGCGCTCCTCCAGCGTGAGGTCAGCTAGGTGCGCCGGCGGCTGCTTCACCCGCGGCGAAGCGAACTGGAGGACCGGCCGGCCCTCCGAGGTGCGCGCCTGCTCCCAGCCTTCCGCCGTCGGGCGGACCTGCGGGCGTGCGCTGCCGACGGCGTCGCCGCCCTTCGCGCGGGTACGGTCGGGGGCGTCGGAGGGGGAAGTTGAGGAAGTCATCCTTTCTATTGTCCCACGCCGTTCTACCACACGCTAAGCGCGGGGCAGCCCGGCGGCCGGGCGCGGCACCGGCGGGCCGCACCCAGGGGCCGCGCCCGCTGCTGCATCCGGCGTCCGGCACCCGCCGTCCGGCGGCCAGTGCATCGGGGACGATCCCTAGTAGCCCGCGACCTCGTGCGGGACGTACGGGCTCTCCAGTTCGGCCATTTCCTCAGGCGTCAGCGTCAGCTCCAGCGAGGCGAGGGCGTCCTCCAGGTGCTGCGCCTTGCTGGCGCCGACGATCGGGGCGCTGACCACGCTGTTGGCTCGAACCCACGCCAGGGCCACCTGCGCACGGGGGACACCGCGGCGCTCGGCGCTGGTTCGGACGGCGTCTGCCACGGCGCGGTCGCCGCTCTCGGCGCTGTAGAGGGTCTTGCCGAACGCATCCTTTTCCGAGCGGTTGGTCTTCTCGTCCCAGTCCCGGGTGAGCTTGCCGCGGGCCAGCGGGCTCCAGGGCAGCACCCCGATCTTCTGGTCCGCGCAGAGTGGGAACATCTCGCGTTCCTCCTCGCGGTAGACCAGGTTGTAGTGGTCCTGCATGGTGACGAACCGGGTCCAACCGTTGAGCTGCTGCAGGTAGAGCGCCTTGCTGAACTGCCAGGCGGCCATCGAGGACGCGCCGATGTAGCGCACCTTGCCGGCCTTGACGACGTCGTGCAGTGCCTCGAGCGTCTCCTCGATCGGCGTCGAAGGGTCCCAGCGGTGGATCTGGTAAAGGTCGATGTAGTCGGTGCCCAGCCGGGTGAGGCTGGCGTCCAGTTCCGCGAAGATGGCCTTGCGAGAGAGTCCGCGCCCGTTGGGGCCGGGGCGCATGACGCCGTGGACCTTCGTGGCGATGACGGTGTCCTCGCGGCGGGTGAACTCGGCAAGGGCGCGGCCCACGATCTCCTCGCTGGAGCCGTTGGAGTAGACGTTCGCCGTGTCGAAGAAGTTGATTCCCGCGTCCACGGCCTGCCGGATCAGTGGACGGCTCTCCTCCTCGGGCAGGGTCCACGGGTGCGGTCCCCGCTCGGGGTCCCCGTACGTCATGCAGCCCAGGGCCAGCGGTGAGATGTCCATGCCGGTGTTGCCGAGTTTGATGTAATCCACGTCTGCCTTCCGTCGCAAATCCCACGGCCGCCGGTGTGGCCTTCGCCCCACGTTAGGCGACGAGTCTGACAAATTGCGAGGAACGCACAGTCAGTGGGAGGAGAGGATTGCGACGACGGCGTCCGCGACGGCGCCGGGCTGGCCAAGGAACGGGGAGTGGCCCGAATCCAGGGCCTCGTACGTGGTGCACCGGCGGGCCATCCGCAACTGGAGCGTGGGGTCGAGGGCCTTGTCCTGCCGGCAGACGATGTACGTGCTCGGCGTCGTCAGCCAGGCGGTCCGTGCCGGGACACCGCGGCCATGCCCCGAACGCTGGGGAACGAGCAGGGACGTGGCCCTGGCTCGGTCTTCGGGACTGCAGTCGGCATAAAGGAGGTCTCCGGCTAACTCCGGCCGCAGGCGTGAGGTCCCGTCGTCGTGGTGCTCGACGATGCTGTTGATGAGGGCCGCACGTCCGCCGAGGGAGGCGCCGCTCTCTCCAGTCGCCGGGACGAAGGCCGCGACGTAGAGGAGGTGGCTGATCCGCTCAAGCCCCGTTACGACGGACCCGCCATAGGAGTGCCCCAGGACCAGCGGCGGGGACGCGCAGGAATCGACGACGGATTGGACGGCGTCCGTGTCGGCGGCGAGCGAGCCGCGATGAAGGTGGGGCGCATGAACCGTCAGGCCCCGCGAACGCAGTTCCTCGACGAGCTTGGCGAAGTGCCGGGGTTGGTGCCACAGGCCGTGAACCAGGACCACCTCGGCACGTGCCGGCACCGGCCCTACACTCCCTTGAGCAGGGCGAAGTAGCCGGGAACCTGCTGGGGGAGCCCCTCCGGCTTCATCGGAACAACCTCGATGTTGACCGGCCCCTCGGAACGCAGCTCCCACTCAGAGGCCGGGAAGGCACGCTGCCGTTCCGCCCCGCCGAACCGTCCCGGCCGGGGGAGGTGCTGCAGTGCCCGCTCCAGTTGCCGGGGGACGTGGTGGTGGCTGGCGCCGAGCGCGGTGAGGTAGTCCAGGCTCGATCCGGGGAAGTTAGTTTCGGCGAGGAACACCTGGCCCTGGCCGGCCACCAGCGTGCAAAGGTTCGCGGCCAGTGCGGCCTGGTGCGCGGGATCCAACACGTGGAAGACGCCCCGGACAAACACGTTCGCCGGACCGAGCCGGTCCAGGAGCTGCTCGCCGGCACCCTCGCCGGTGGCGTCAACGGCCAGGAAGTCTGCGTTGGGGATGGTCCGGGCCTCGTGGGCCGCGCGGGCAACGGCCCCGGGGGAGACGTCGATGCCGAGGACCTGCGGGAAGAGCCCGGCCAGCCAGCGGGTGTGCGTGCCGTTGCCGCAGCCGACGTCGATGACGGGCAGGGCCGGATCGAAGGCGTCCAGCAGGACGCTGGCATACTGGGCGTGTTCCGCAGCGGAATCCGAATCCCAGAGGACATCGCCGTCGCTGCCGGTCGCGCGGACGCCGGTCCAATACCGGTCCCACGCCGTGTGCGGGTCCCGCGGGGCCTTGGAGGTCAGGCGCACCACCGTCGGGACAAGGAGCAGCTGCTGCCAGAGCTTGGACATCCGCTTACTCTACCGGGGCTGGACCGCGCCGCGGAGCCGTTCGAGCACCTGCGCGGCGTCGACCGGGCGCCCGTACAGGTAGCCCTGGCCGTACTGGCAGCCCATGGCCTGCAGCCGGGACGCCTGGCCCTCGGTTTCGATGCCTTCGACGATGGCGTTCAGCTCGGCGGCCGCGATCAGCTGCAGCACGGCGGCGACAAACTTGTGCTGCCGGGGGTCCGATTCGAGGTTGCGGATCAGGGACTGGTCCACCTTGACGGTGTCCGCCGGGAGGGACCGCAGGTAGCTGATCGATGAGTAGCCGGTTCCGAAATCATCGATCTGAAGCCCGACGCCGAGGTCCCGCAGCCGGTGCAGGATTTGCTCCTCACCGGCGCCGCGGGACATGAGGACGGTCTCGGTGATCTCGAGGACCAGGCGGCGGGGCTCCACGCCGTGGCGTGCCAGGGTTTCCCGGACGTCGTCGACCAGGTCGTTGCGCATGAGTTCCGCGGCGGAGAGGTTCACATGGAGGCCGAAGTTGGCCAGATCCGGGGCCTCGGCCTTCCAGCGGCCCAGCTGGGCGATGCCTTCCTGGAGCACCCATCGGCCCAGTTCCAGGATCAGCCCGGTCTCCTCGGCGATGCCAATGAACAGATCCGGCATGATGGTGCCGTGGACGGGGTGGTGCCACCGGACCAGGGCCTCGACGCCGGCGATCCTCCCCGTGGCGAGCTCCACCACCGGCTGGTACAGCAGGGCGAGTTCCCCGCCGGCGGCGGCGCTGCGCAGCTCGGAGGTGATCCGCGACCGTTCCAGGACGGCGTCGAGCATGTCCGGATGGAAGCGGCGGACCTTGTTCCGGCCCTCGGACTTGGCCTGGTACATGGCGATGTCCGCGTCGCGGATGAGGTCCTCGGGCGAGTAGCCGGCGCGTTGGATGCAGACGCCGATGCTGGCCGTGGTCCAGACGGTCTCGGAGCCGATCTTCACGCTTTCCTGCAGCGCGTCGCGGGCGCGCTGGGCGATGGCGAGGGTCTCTTCCTCCGTGGCGCCGTCGATGAGGACGGCGAACTCGTCGCCGCCGAGGCGCGCGACGGTGTCCTCGGCCCGCACCACCGAGAGCAGGCGTCGGGAGACCTCCACCAGCACCGCGTCGCCGGCACTGTGGCCGAGGGTGTCATTGATGGCTTTGAAGGAGTCGAGGTCCAGCACCAGCACGGCGGGGACCCTGGCGGCGTCGGAGGTGGCCGCGATGGCGTCGCGGATCCGTTCGCTGAGCAGGTGCCGGTTGGCCAGGCCTGTCAGGGCATCCGTCTTGGCCATGAGTTCCAGTTCCACCTGGGTCCGGCGCAGCATGGCCGTCCGGGCGGCCACGCGCTCCTCAAGTTCTGCGTGGATGTGGCCGAGTTCCTCCGCCAGCAGGTTGACGCCGGTGATCACCGCATCGATCTCGTCACCGTTCTCGGAGGCAACGAGCCGTGCCTCGAGGTCGCCGGCGGCCAGGCGGACAATTCCTTCGACGAGTTCCTGCAGCCGTGGATCGGCGGTCTCCCCGTCGGGGCTCACGCCGTGGGACCAGCTTGTCCGGTAGTGAGCCACGCCAGGGCGTCGTCACGGGAGGTGAAGAACCGGGTGGGACACGGCGGGATGTGCACGCCGAGGAAGAAGTTCGCCAGGACACGGTCTACCGGCGACCGGCCCAGCAGCGCGATGCGCGAGGCGCTGCAGGGGATGGACCAGATGGCCCGAGCCTCGCGGCTCACCGACGCGACCGAGGCCATGTCCACGAGCATGGGATGGGGCTGGTCCTGGCAGACTTCGTTCACGGTGGCCATCGCGGCCCGGGCGTCCTCGACCTGGATGTCCACCTTGGGCAGCCAGCGCAGGTGCACGTAACCGCCGTCGTCGAGCTCAACGCTGCCCTTGCCGCCGTCGACAATAACCGGTGCCATGTCCCCTTACCTTCCAAGACCCAAGCCGAAATGTTCGGCAACTCCCTAAAGGTACCCCGGGGCTGGGCGCCGCCCGGCAAAACACGCAAATATTCGCCTCGGGCAGCGCTAGGCGGGAGCGCGCAGGGCGGGCCGTCCAGCAGCAATCGTCCGCACCGCCCGTGCCCGGGCTTCGGGCCAGGCTTCCGCGGGGAGGACGAGGACGGCCATGTCCCGCCAGCCGGAGTCCGTGGCGGGCGCCGGGATCCTGCGGAAGCCCTCGACGGCGAACCCCAGGGTGGTCAGCGACTTCAGCGAGCGGACGTTGCGGGGGTCCACGTCGCACTCGATACCGTCGGCTCCGGCCGCGAACAGCCAATCGAAGACGGCGACCTTCGCCTCGTGGTTGGCGCCCGTACCCCACATCGTTGGGTCGATCACGGTGCGGCCCACCCGGACCCTGCCGTCCGAGACGCCGGTGATACCGGTGGTGCCGGCGAACAGCGGCGATCCGGGCATCCTGTGGTGGTGGATGGCGAAGATTGCCAGTCCGTCGTAGCGCCGGTGGATGAATTCGATGAGTTGGCCGTAAGTGGCAGGCCGGGGGCCGCCGTCGCCGTAGCCCTGCGACCACACCGCGTCGTGCGTCAGCAGGCGGGCCAGGGGGTTGATGTCGGCGGCGGCGAAGGGCGAGAGTGCAAACCGGCCGCTGTGGGTCACCAGAACGGGCAGCCGGCGGGGAAGACGCACCATAGTGACCTTTCCTCAACAACGCCCCGGGGATGCGGGGTTGGAGGAAACTGTGCGGCAGGAAGATGAATGCCGGGTGACGCCGCCCGGAACGGCAGTGGATTCATTGACGGCGAATATCCGCTGGCTCACAATGACAGCATGAGCGACGCTGAGCAGGAATCGACCATCAGTCAGGTTACCGAGCGCCTCGCGGCACGCTTTCCTGATGAGCCCCGGCACCGCATCGAGAGCATCGTGGGGGAGGAATACCATTCCCTGGACACGGGCCGGATCAGGATTTACGTCCCCACCCTGGTTGAAAACAGCGCCCGTTCCCGGCTGCACCGCGAGGCGGGCCGTCCTGCCGACGGCGAGTAGCCGCCCCGATCCTTGGTTCCGCTGTCGGCGCCCGAAAGCCGCCGCTGAGTGAGTCCGGACGTGGGGAAACGGAAAAAGCCGTGTCGGCGCCCCCCAAAAACATGTGCGCCGACACAGCTACCGCAAAAGTGCGGTTCCTAATGGATATGTCACAACCTTAGGGCACGGCAGTCCCATAAACAAGACGGGCGTCCGGTTTTTGTCTAACCCGTTACCGGGGCGGGTTCCAGGACAGCCTGGGGAATGAGCGCGGACAGCTTCTTGGCCTGTTCCAGCAAGTCTTCATGCAGGATTCCGGGCAGCATGATGTCCCACATCTGCTCGATGCGCTGCATGACATCCTGGCGTTCGGTCAGGACACAGGAGACCATCTGCACGCCGGTGAAAGAGGCCACCAGGTAATGAGCGAAAGCTTCCGCGTCGACGGAGGCCCGCAGCTGATGCGCGGCCCGGGCCTGGGCGGCCAGCTCCACAATGGTGGCGATCCAGTCCACGTAGGGCTCCCGGACCGGTGGCCCGAACGATGTGGCCTCGAACGTCAGGCGCGTACCGGCGCGGACCACGGGTTCCTCAACCAACTGGCGCCCAAAGGTGGCGCAGATGAGAATCATCGACTCGAGGGGTGGCAGCCCCTTGGCCAGGACCCGCTGGCCCTCTGCCTCCGCCAAGCGGTGCTGTTCGGCAATGACCGCCCGGGCGAGGGCTTCCTTGGAGGGATAGTGGAAGTACATGGCGCCCTTGGTCACCTGGGCCCGCTCCGCCACCTGGGTCAGGCTGGTGCTGCCGTAGCCCTGTTCCTCGAAAACCGCTGCGGCACCGGCGATGACCGCCGCTCGGGTAGCTTTTGCGCGATCCTGAAGGACCATCTATCAACCTCAGACTGGTGGACGTGCACTGCGCGCCGGACGCCGCAGGGCGCGCCGCCGGTCCCCGCGGTTTCCGCGGACCCCTCGATCGTAACAAGGGAGGGCCGAACGACGGCGCACGGCGCACCACCAGCCGCCATGCGCCGGGAGCCCATTCTTCGTTCAGGGGACGCCCAGCGGGGGATCGGTTTTCTGCTGGGGCGGCGCGTCAGGGTGCTACCGCGGCGACGGCCTCGATTTCGACAAGCTGGTCAGCGTACCCGAGAACCGTGACGCCCAGCAGGGTGCTTGGTACGTCGTGATCTCCGAAAGCCTCCCGGACCACCTCCCACGCACCGTGAAGATCAGCGCGGTCGCTGGACGCCACGAGGACCCGCGTGAAGACGACGTCCTGGATGCCCGCGCCGGCAGCTTCCATGGCTACCCGCATGTTGTCGAGTGCCATCCTCGCCTGGCCGGCGACGTTCCCGACCTCCGCCGTCGTGCCGTCCACATTCAGGGGGCACGCTCCCGCCAGGAAGATCATCCGTGCGCCGGGAGCGACGGACGCCGCGTAGGAGTACTGGGCCGCGTTGCTCAGCCCTTCCGGATGAAGGAGGGTGACCGTGGGTCTTTGGTGCATCGACGGCGTCTTCAGCCGGCGTCGAGGACGAAGAAGATGAACGACAGGAACGCGGAGCGTTCGCCGGCGGCGATGCGGGGTGGGAGGAGCTCCGACGGTGTGGTCGGCGAGGGGGCCGGTTCGGCGACCCGTACCACCCGAAAGCCGGCTCCTGAGAACGCGTCGAACATGGCGTGCAGCGGCCGGTGCCAGAAGGTGAGTACTGCGGGCTCGCCGTCGAACTCGTAATCCTCGGAGTGCTCCCGGGTGGTGAAGTAGTCCTCGCCGGGATAGTTGACGACACTGACCGTCGGATGGTTCACGGACAGCATCAGCCGGCCGCCCGGGACCAGGACGCGGCGAAGCTCGGCCAGGGGTGCCGACCAGTCCTCAAGGTAGTGGAGTGCCAGCGAGCAGACGACGTCGTCGAAGGTGCCGTCGGGGAAGGGCAAGGGTTCACCAAGGTCAGCGACGTAGAGATCCGCATCCGGGCCCAGGCGGCGCCGCGCGAGGTCGATCATGGCGGGGCTGACGTCGATCCCGGTGACCGAGGCGCCCCTGGCCGGCAGCGCCTCCGCCAGCGGTCCGGACCCGCAGCCGGCGTCAAGGATTCGCCTGCCACGGACGTCGCCGGCCAGTTCCAACATGGCGGGCCGCTCGTAGTGCGCGTTGAGGAGACTGGACTCGTTCTCCGCGGCGTACCTCGCAGCAAAGCCGTCGTAGAGTGCTGCCTTCATGGATCCTCGCCTTCGTGGATGTCACTGCTGCTTCGGACGGTCCGGCCGATCCTAGCAAAGGGCCCGGGTTAGAGTGCAGCCATGATTGTGTGGATCAACGGAACCCACGGGGCGGGCAAGACGACGACGAGTGCCCTGGTGCAGGAGCTCTTGCCGAATTCCCGGGTCTTCGACGCGGAGAAAGTGGGGGAGGTCCTCATGGACATCGCGCCCGCCCTGCCCGACCTAGGGAACTTTCAGCATTGGGATCCCTGGCGGCCGCTGGTAGTGGAGACCGCCCGCCGCGTCCTCGACTACACCGGCGGCACGCTGGTCATCCCGATGACAGTGCTGGTAGAGAGCTACTGGCGGGAAATCAGCGCCGGACTGGACGGCTATGGCATCCCGGTTCAGCACTTCGTCCTGCACGCAGACGAACAGACGCTCCGGGACCGAATCCAGAAGGATGAGGTCCTTGGCCCGTCGTCGTTCCGCTTCGCCTACGTCGAGCCGTATGCCGAGGCCGCCGAGGCTTGGCTGCATAAGGAGGCCGAGGTCATTGATACGACCCGGATTTCACCGGAACTGGCAGCCCGCCGGATCGCAGAGCGGGTGCTCCGCCGGCACGCCGACGCAACGGTCGGGTCCTGACCCATGGCCGCCTCCCTGATTCTGGTCAACGGGCTGCCGGGGTCCGGTAAGACCACCCTCAGCCGCCAGCTCGGCGGCATGCTGCAACTCCCCGTCATCTCCAAGGACGTACTCAAGGAGGCGCTCGCGGACACCACCGGCGGCTGCGTTTCCGGCGGCCGGCTGGGGCAGATCGCGTCCGACACCATGTGGCAACTGGCGGCCGCGGTGCCCGGCACCGCCGTCGTCGAATCCTGGTGGTACCGGCCCCGCGACCTGGAGCACGCGAGGCGAGGGGCCGCCCTGTCCGGCGCCCCCGCCATTACGGAGATTTGGTGCGACGTCCGCGCGGAGACCGCCCGGGCGCGCTATGAACGGCGGGTGCGCCACCCCTTCCACGCCATGGACCCGGCGACCGTCGACGCGACCTGGGCGGAGTGGTCGGAGCACGGCGCCCCGCTGGAGCTGGGGGCGACCCTCCGGGTGGACACGGAAACCGTCGTGGATCTGGCCGGCCTTGCGGACCTGATCCGGGCCGCCGTGGAGCGGCCCGGACCGGTCGGTGCGGGCTAACCCGCGGGTGCCACGACGACGGCGGGCGAACCCTGGTTCACCGGGTTGGCGGACGACGACGGCGCCACCACCCCGAAGTCGTAGCCCTCGGCGCGCAGGGCGTCGATGGTGGACGACAGGTAGGTCCACTGCGACGCCGGGCAGTTCAGGACGTCTTCGGCATCGTGGAGCAGGATGATCGCTCCCGGGGCGGCCTCTGCCATGACGTAGTTCTGTACGCCCGTGGCGCCGGGGCACTCGAAGTCGCCGGGATTACCGACGTCCCAGTGCCAGAGGACCCCGCCGCTCATGCCGAGCGTCTTGAGGTAGCCGGCCGCATAGGTGGTGCTGTTGCCGAACGGGAAGCGCAGCAGTTTCGGGGTGGATCCGGTAACGGCCGAGATGGCGGCGTTGGTGCTGTCGATCTGGTCCTTCTGCTGGGCGTTGCTCAGCTCCGGGAAATTGGGGTGGTTCCAGGAGTGATTGCCGATCACGTGCCCCTCGGCCTTGATCCGTCGGACCAGGTCCGGGTACTGCTGGGCGTTCACGCCCTGCAGGAAGAAGGTCGCCTTCACGCCCTTCTGCTTCAGGACGTCGAGGACGAAGGCCGTTCGCTGCGGTGAGGGCCCGTCGTCGAAGGTCAGGCCGATCAAGGGCTTGTCCTCCGCCCGGGCGACCGCCGCGGGGCCGCCCAGGAGTGCCGCCACCACCAGACCCGCGGTGACCAGTGCCTTGATGAGAATGCTCTTTCTTGTGGTGTTTCGGGTGGTTTGCATGGTGCATCGATCCCTTCCCAAGGTTGTCTAAACCCTTGTTAACCGAGCACCCTACGGCCGCCTCCGTGGGCTGTAAACACGTAATTTCCAAGCAGCGCCGGGAAAAAACAGGTACCGCGCCGGCCGTCCTCACCAGCCTCCGCGGGTAGGCGTGTGCCCCTGCCGCGCATCGTCGGGCATGGTCATCTCGGCCCGCAGCCCCAGCAGCCGGATAGGCCGCCCGGGGTCGATTTCCCCGGCGATGGCCAGGGTGCGGGCCAGGATGTCCGCGCCGTCCGAGGTCTGCGGAATCTTGCGGGCCAGGGTTTTGGTGGTGAACGGCGCGTAGCGGACCTTCAGGGTGAGTCCGACGACGGGCCGGCCCTCGGCGGCGACGTCGCCCAGGACCTGGGCCACCAGCTCCCGCAGGGCGGCCTCGACCTGGCCGGGGCTGGTGAGGTCCTGCTGGAAGGTGGTCTCCCGGCTGTGCCCCCGCGCAACCCAGGGGGTGCTGTCCACGGTGGCGGAACCGTCGCCGCGGCCAAGCTCCGCATACCAGGGGCCCATCTTTGGCCCGAACTCCGGGACCAGGGCGGCCGGGTCCGCCGCGGCCAGTTCGGACACGGTGGTGATGCCCAGCGCGGCCAGCCGGGCGGAGACCTTGGCGCCGATGCCCCACAGCTCCCGGGTGGGCCTGGTGCCCATGACCTCCAGCCAGTTCTCCGCGGTGAGCCGGAAGATGCCCGCCGGTTTGCCGAAGCCGGTGGCCACCTTGGCCCGGACCAGCGTGTCGCCGATGCCCACGCTGCAGTGCAGGCCGGTCTCCTCCAGCACCGCGGCCTGGATGGCCCGGGCGTAGGCCTCCGGGTCCGCCGTCGTGATGCCGACGAATGCTTCGTCCCAGCCGAGAACCTGCACGGTGGCGCCGGGCTGGTTTCGCAGCACCGCCATCACCGTCTCCGAGGCGGCCAGATAGGCGTCCCGGTCGACGGGGAGGATGACGGCGTCGGGCACCTTGCGGGCGGCGACCCGCAGCGGCATCCCGGAGCCGACGCCGTAGGCCCGGGCCTCGTAGGACGCCGTGGAGACCACCGCACGCTCGGCGGGATCGCCGCGGCCGCCGACGATCACCGGCCTGCCGGCAAGCTCGGGCCGCCGCAGGACTTCGACGGCGGCGATGAACTGGTCCAGGTCCACGTGCAGCACCCAGGGGTTTCCGGTCACGCGACCAGTCTGCCGCAAGGCGACGAATAAACACTTGAATCTTCAACTAAAGACTTCTACACTGAATGCATGACATCCACAGCTGACCGCGCACCCGTCCTCTTCCTCAGCCACGGCGCCCCGCCGCTCGCGGATGACGCCACCTGGACCCGGGAACTCAGCGACTGGTCCGGCACCTTCGCGAAGCCCAAGGATGTGCTGATGATTTCCGCTCATTGGGAGAACGCTCCGGTCACGCTCAGCGCCACCACCCGCAACCCGGGCCTGGTCTACGACTTCGGCGGGTTCGCCCAGAAGTACTACGAGGTCACCTACGACGCGCCGCAGGCCCCGGAGCTGGCCGCCGAGGTGGCCAGGCTGGTGGCGGACCACGGCCACCACGTGGAGCGGGACGAGAGCCGCGGCCTGGACCACGGCGCGTATGTGCCGCTGAAGGAGATGTTCCCCGAGGCTGACGTCCCGGTGGTGCAGATGTCCATGCCCACACTGGACCCGGAAGGCCTGTTCACCCTGGGCCGGTCCCTGGCCCCGCTGCGCGACCGTGGCACCCTGATTGTCGGATCCGGGTTCACCACCCACAACCTGCGCTGGTTCAACCCCGCGGGCGGCCCCGACAGCACGCCACCCTCGGTCTCGCGCGAGTTCGACCACTGGGCCGAGGAAGCCATGGCCCGCGGCGACGTCGACTCCATCCTGGACTTCCTGCACAAGGCCCCGGCGGCCCGCGAGGCGCACCCGCGCAGCGAGCACTGGGCGCCGCTGTACGTGGCGCTCGGTGCCGCCTACGAATCCGGTGACCTCAACGCGAAGACGGCGATCGACGGCTTCTGGTTCGGACTGTCGAAGCGGTCCTGGACCCTGACCTAGGCCGGGTCCGGCTGCAGTTCGGCCCCTGCCTGCGTGGCGGGGGACTGGGTTGCTGGGGTGGTGCGCCGGTCGAGGAAGTCCTCAACCACGGCGGCGAACTCGTCCGGGCGCTCGATCTGGGGCATGTGGCCGGTGTTGGCGAAGACGTGCGACTCCGCCCCCGGGAGGGCCGCGAGCGCTGCCTCGAGGTGGTTGAAGGGCAGGATGTGGTCGTGGTCTCCCCAGACCACCAGCGCCGGAACATCCCTGTGCGCCAGGGCGGCGAGCAGCTCGCTCCGCCACTCCGCGCGGACGCCTGTGATGGTCCCGAGGTCGCGGGCGACATCCAGCAGCGTCTTCCGGTGCGAGGCGCGCCGGGACAGGGCCAGGGCGTGCGCCACCCGGTCCCGCGTCACCAGCGACTTGTCGTAGAACAGCGACTGCACCGTCCGCAGCGAGGCCGCTTCCGCCGGGCGCATCAGCAGCGCGGCCACGGGCCGCACCGCCAGCAGCCGCAGCACCAGGGTGACCTCCTTGCCGAAGCCGGCGCTGTTGGCCAGCACCAGGGCGGCGACCCGCTCCGGGTGGTCCGCCGCCAGCTTCATGGCGACGGCGCCCCCGAGTGAATTGCCCATGACCGGCAGCGGCTCCCGCACCCCGACGGCGTCGAGGAAGCCAGGGAGGATGCCGGCGAGCCGGGCGAGCGTCGCCGTTCCGGGCAGCCGCTCCGAATAGGCGAAGCCCGGCAGGTCAACGCTGTACACGGTGTGCCGCCCGGCCAGCAGCTCATGCTGTTCGGTCCAGTCCTCCAGGCTCTGCCCGATCCCGTGCAGCAGCAGCACCGGGCTGCCGCTGCCGGTCTTGCGGTAGCGCAGCCGCGTGCCGCCCACCTGGACGTAGCCGGTGCCCGGCAGCTCCAGCGGGTCCTTCGGGGCCGGGGCCGCCGGCGCCCCTGCGCGGACGCGCTGGCCGCGGCGCCCGAAGCGGACCCGGTCGGTCAGCCCGCCGGCGCGCAGCAGGGCGAAGTCGCGGAAATAATTCTGGTGCAGCCGCCACGGCGAGCCGGCCCCCTGGCGCGGCAACAGGTCCGAACCGCGGAAGATGTACCCGGCCTTCAGGTCGATCAGCGACGTCAGCTCACCCTGCGAAACCTCGGCCGGTGCGGCCGGAGCCACCCACTGCCGGTCCCGCCGATCCATGTGCTTCAGGAGCCGGACCACGTAGCCGGCCACGAGGTCAGCCTTCAGGGTCCAGGAGGCGTTGGTGTAGCCGATGGTCAGCGCAAAGTTGGGGACGCCGTCGAGCATCATGCCCTTGTAGGTCAGCGTCCGGCCCACGTCCACCGGCTCCCCGTCGACGGTGAGCGACATTCCGCCGATCACCAGCAGGTTCAGCCCGGTGGCCGTGACAATCACATCGGCCGGCAGGAAGCCGCCCGAGGCCAGTTCGATGCCTTCGGGGGTGATCCGCGCGATCCGGTCCGTGACGATGTCCGCGGTACCGGCGCTGATAGCGCGGTACAGGTCGCCGTTGGGGATGGCGCAGACCCGCTGGTCCCACGGCTGGTAGGTGGGCGCCAGGTGCGTGTCCACCGCGAACCCGGACGGCAGCTTGGCCACCGCCGACTTCCGCAGGATGGCCTTCATGGTCTCCGGGCGCCGCCGGCTCAGCTGGTAGGTGAACATCGAGAACAGGATGTTCTTCACGCGCACGACGTCGTAGGCCAGCTGGGCGGGCAGCTTGCCGCGCAGCCGGTCGGCCAGGTGGTCGCGGGCGGGGACCGGGGCAATGTAGGTGGGGGAGCGCTGCAGCATGGTGACCCGCGCGGCCGTCCTGGCCATCGAGGGCACCAGGGTCACGGCCGTGGCACCGCTGCCCACCACCACCACCTGCTTGCCGGTGTAGTCCAGGCCCGCGGGCCAGTGCTGCGGGTGCACGATGGTGCCGGCGAAGTCTTCCGCGCCCTCGATGGTCGGGCTGAAGCCCTCGTCGTAGCGGTAGTAGCCGGAGCAGACCGAAAGGAACGAACACGTCAGTGTCTGCCGCTCCCCGTCCTGAGCCTCGTCGGGCCGGTATTCGCCGTCGCCGGTCCGGACCACGGTGACCTTCCACTGCGCGGTCTCACTGGACCAGTCGGCCGAGACCACCCGGGTGTTGAGCCGGATGGCGGGCTCGAGCCCCTCGTCGGCCACCGTGGACCGGATGTAGTCGCGGATGGAATCGCCGTCCGCGATCGCCTTGGCGCCCTCCCAAGGCCGGAACGAATACCCGAGGGTGTACATGTCGCTGTCAGAGCGGATGCCCGGGTACCGGAAGAGGTCCCAGGTGCCCCCGACCGCCCCGCGGGACTCCAGCACCGCAAAACTCTTCCCCGGCAGCTCGCGCTTCAACCGGCTGGCAAATCCGATGCCGCTCAGGCCCGCTCCGACAATCAACACATCCACGTGTTCGCTCATACGGCCAAGTTATCGACTCGGTGTCGAAAGAGTCAACAGTCTGTTGAGAAGAGGCGCTACGATGGGCGCATGGCTGAACGAGGCAGGCGAAGCGCCCGGATTTCGGGCGACGAACGCCAGGACGCAATCCTCATCACCGCCGAGGCGCTGCTCGCCGAGCGGTCCTTCGACGACGTCACGATCGAGGACCTGGCCCGCGGTGCCGGCATCTCCCGGCCCACCTTCTACTTCTACTTCCCCTCCAAGGACGCGGTGCTGCTGGCGCTCCTGGACCGGGTCATCACCGAAGTGGAGCACCGGGTGGGGGCCCTGCCGCGGGACTTCGGCCGGGACGCGGTGGCCGCCTGGACCCGCTCGATCGGCGTCTTCGTCGACGTGTTCACCGACCACCGCGGCGTTGCCACCGCCGCCATCGCCGCCCGCGCCCGGAACGAGGAGGTCCGCGCGCTCTGGTCCCGGTCCATGCAGTCCTGGGTGGACTTCTCCAGCGACGTCATCGCGGCCGAACAGGACCGCGGCGCGGCGCCGGGCGGAGCCGATCCCCACGACCTGGCCGTCAGCCTCAACCTGATGAACGAGCGGGTCATCACCGCCGTACTCAACCGGGAAACCCCGGCGCTGGAGGAGTCCCGCGCCCTGGATGTCCTGTC
Organism: Arthrobacter sp. YD4; assembly: GCF_030410515.1. Classification (GTDB taxonomy): domain Bacteria; phylum Actinomycetota; class Actinomycetes; order Actinomycetales; family Micrococcaceae; genus Arthrobacter. The sequence goes on from NZ_JAUHHD010000003.1 coordinate 349,966, forward strand.
CACCATCTGGATCCGCAGTATCTACGGCACCACCAACCCCGGCGCGTAGCCGGACGGAAAGGAAGTACCCGCATGGCCCCGATCCACAACCTGACGGTCCTAGGCACCGGCGTGCTCGGCTCGCAGATCGCCTACCAGGCCGCCTTCCACGGGTTCGCCGTCACCGCCTACGACGTCGACGACGACGCCCTCGGCGCGGCACGGGTACGCTTCGACCGGCTCGCCGCGATATACCGCAGCCAGGTGCCCGGCGCCGCCGACGGCAAGGCTGAAGAGGCCCTCACCCGGCTGCGGCTCACGTCGGACCTGGGCGACGCCGCGGCCGACGCGGACCTGGTGATCGAGGCCGTGCCCGAGGTGCTGGAGCTCAAGCGCGAGGTATACCGCTCCCTCGCGGCCCTGGCCCCGGAGCGGACCATCTTCGCCACGAACTCCTCCACCCTGCTGCCGAGCGACCTCAAGGAGTCCACCGGCCGGCCGGACCGCTTCCTGGCCCTGCACTATGCCAACAACATCTGGGCGCAGAACATCGCCGAGGTCATGGGCACCGCCGAGACCAGCCCCGAGTCGTTCGACGCCGTCGTCGCCTTTGCGCGGGAGAGCGGCCTGGAGCCGGTGGAAATCCGGAAGGAGAAGGCCGGCTACGTGCTGAACTCGCTGCTGGTGCCGCTGCTAAACGCCGCCGCGGGCCTGCTGCTGCAGGGCGTCGCGGATCCGCAGACCATCGACAAGACGTGGCGGATCGCCACCGGCGCCCCCATCGGGCCCTTCCAGATATTCGACGTCGTCGGCCTCACGACGGCGTACAACATCTCCTCGAACGCGCCCGACGCCGGGTCGCAGGCCTTCGCGCGCTACCTGAAGGAGAACTACATCGACCACGGCAAGCTGGGCGTGGCAACGGGCGAGGGCTTCTACCGGTACTGAGCTGTAGCCGGCGGTGCCCGGTTGCGGACGCGGCTAGGCCTGCATCTGCTGCCGGGCCTGCTCGTCGTCCCGCAGGACGTCCTGCACCGTGCGGGAGAGCAGGCAGAATTCGTTGCCCTCCGGGTCGGCAAGGACCACCCAGCTGACGTCCGGGCCCTGGCCGACGTCGGCACGGGTGGCGCCCAGGTCAAGGAGGCGCTGCAGTTCCGCGGCGGTGGAGACGCCGTCGGCGCGCAGGTCCAGGTGCAGCCGGTTCTTGCCGGCCTTGGCTTCCGGGACGGCGATGATGTCCATGCACGGCCCGGAGCGGTCCCGCGCCGCGATGCTCACCAGTTCGTCGCCGTCACCGTCCTCGGGCACCACCTCCCAATCCAGCACGGCGCACCAGAAGGCGGCCAGGAGTCCGGGGTTGGCGGCGTCGAGCGCTATTCCTGCGATGCGGCTGGGCATGGGATCACCCTAGGCGCCGGGTTCGCGGATCACCAGCACCGGGCAGTGGGCGTGGTGGACCGTCTGCGAGGACACGGAGCCCAGCAGCATTCCCGTGAATCCGCCGTGCCCGCGGGACCCGACGGCCACGAGGTCGGCGTCCCGGGAGGCATCGATGAGGGCCGACGCCGGGTTGCCCTGCACCGCCCGGCCGGTCAACGCCCCGCCCCGGTTCCTGGCCCGGGCCAGTTCCGATTCCAGGATGGTCTCGGCGTCGCGCTGGAACACCTCGTAATCCCAGGCCTGGCCTAGCGCGTCGCTGACGTAGGGATAGTGCCAGGCGGCGATCGCCAGCACCTCTCCCGAACGCAGGCCGGCCTCCTCGACGGCCCAGTCCAGCGCCGCCTGCGACTGCGGCGAGCCGTCCACCCCCACCACGATCCTGAACTTCCCGTCTCCTGCCATGGTTCCTCCGCTCCTCGTTGGAAAGGTCCGATGGATGGGCCCGTTGGATAGACCGCCGAATGCGGGGTTCCTGTGCCGCGGGCTCCGGTGCCGCTCCCATGCTGGCAGAACACGGCGCGTGAGGGGAGGGGCACCCGGCCCCGCGAACCGCACCGGGGTCTGGCGGAGGCGGCCCGGGGGTCACTAGGCTCTTGCGTATCCGGCACCACCCACAACCACACAGCCAAGGGGACCGCCATGAGACTGAGCCAACTTCCACTGCGCCTGACCACCGGAGCCTTCATCCTCAACTCGGGTTGGGGTAAACGGAACCTCGACGCCGAGAGCGCCGCCGGAGTCCAGGCCATGGCAGCGCGGGCGCTTCCCCCCGTCGCCAGCATGGACCCGGTGACCTTCGGGAAGATGCTGAGCTACGCCGAGATGTCCCTCGGCGCGGCGCTGCTGGCCCCGTTCATCCCGAGCCGGCTGGTGGGCCTGGGCCTGGCCGCCTTCTCCGGTTCCCTCGTCACCATGTACCTGAAGACCCCGGGGATGACCGAGGCGGACGGGATCCGCCCCACCCAGCAGGGCACCGGTCTGGCCAAGGACATCTGGATGCTGGGGATCGCGGCGTCGCTGATTCTCGACCGGAAGCGGGTCCGTGCCGCCAAGCGGTGATTTCCGTTCCCGTCAAAAATAATTCCGGAAACTTACCCCAAGGTATCTGCTGGTGTATTTCCGGAGTGTAGCTTGGTAAACATGTTAACCGGATTCAAGAATTTCATTCTCAAAGGCAACGTCGTGGACCTTGCCGTCGCCGTCGTGATTGGCGCAGCTTTTGGCGCCGTGGTCACTGCCCTCGTCCAGAGCGTCCTGATGCCGTTTATCGCGGCGCTCGTTGGTTCGCCGAATTTCGATAGCTTTGCCGTCGTCACCCTCAACGGCAACGACATCAAATTCGGCGTCCTCCTCACCGCCATCGTCAATTTCCTCCTGGTGGCGGCCGCGATCTACTTCATCATCGTCGTCCCCATGAACAAGATGATCGAACGCCGCAACCGGCGACTCGGCATTCACCCCGACGTCAAGGACGAGGCGGCCGAAGATCCGCAAATCGCCCTGCTCACCGAAATCCGCGACGCGCTGCAGGCCGACCGCAGGCCCTGACTCCGCGCGCAGTACCCGAGATTTTTCCACCCCACCGATGAAAGGAAATGACCATGGCAGTTTCCATCGAATTGGGCAAGGCCCTCGACAAGGCATATGAGAATGCCACGCTGGATGAGGTTTTGGCGGCACCGCCGTCGGCCCTCGCCGGCCTGACGGAAAAGCACGACGAACTGCTGGCCGGCATGGGTATCAAGACCCTCAAGGACCTGGGCAGCAACAAATACTTCGCCACGGCGGGCGTCCTGGTGGCACTCTCCGGCAAGGTTGGCTGACCCTCCTCCGAGAGGTACCTCGAATCCTCACAGCGCGGCCCGGCGGTCTCATCCGCCGGGCCGCCCTGCGTTCGGGGCCCACGTGCGGAAAAGTTTGGTGCGGGTGCATCCGGGCGGCTCCCTCGGCCGGTAGTAAGGGTGTCAGCGCATCACCCGCCCGCACGGGCCTCAATGAGGAGCTCCACATGTACAAGAAATCACTCTCCGCAGCCGTCGGTGCCATGGCACTGCTCGGCAGCCTCGCGTTCGCCGCCCCCGCCCAGGCGGGCGGCTACTGCCCGGACCCCGGCACGGCGAAACTCTCGGTCCTCCACGGCGTCCCGGGCCTGACCGTGGACGTCTGGGTGGACGGCAAGCTCACCCTGGACAATTTCACCCCCGGCACGCTGGCCGGTCCGCTGGACGTCAGCGCCGGCGACCACAAGATCGCCATCACGGGAGCGGACGCCACCAGCGCCGACAACCCCGTCATCGGTCCGGTCAAGGTCGACCTCAAGGCCGGCCGCGACTACACCGCCGTGGCACACCTGAACGCCGACGGCGAACCCACCGCCACGCTGTTCCGGAACGACACGAAGCCCGCGCCGGAGGGCAAGGGCAAACTGACGGTCCGGCACGTGGCCGCCGCACCCGCCGTCGACGTCCTCGCCGGGGGAACCGCAGTGATCGAGGGCCTGGAGAACCCCGACCAGAAGAAGCTCACCCTCGACGCCGGAACAGTTGAAGCGTCCGTGGCCGCCGCCGGCAGCACCGAGGCGCTGATCGGACCGGCACCCGTGACAGTCACCGCCGGAGAGAACACCATCGTCTACGCCTGGGGCAGCCTCGCGGACAACAACCTGGCCCTGGCGGTCCAGGTGGTCAAGTCCCAGAACCACGACGACTAGGACCGGCCAGACAGGCGCCGGGCGGGCCGCATGTAGCGGCCCGCCCGGACCTTAAGACCGTTGCCGCGCCTCCGCCGAGTCGGAATAATGACGTTCCACGGTCTCACTGTCGCTCGAAGGGGCACACGGTGGAGACTGCCGTTCGCGAATGGGACGCCGGCATCGACCATGCCTTCGCGCAGGGGGAGGAGTGGGCCCTCGCCGAGGCCTACCGCCTGCTGGCACCCCTGATCCACACGCTCGCGCTCCGGGCACTGTGCGAACACGGGGCCGCCGATGACGTCACCCAGGAGGTTTTCATCCGCGCGTGGAAGTCCAGGACCAGCTACCGCCCCGAGGCCGCCCGGTTACCGGCGTGGCTGATCGGGATCACGCGGAACAAGATCTCCGACGCGCTCTCGGCCCGGGCCCACCGCCGCGACCTCGAACAGTCTGCCCGGCAGCTGGTGTCGGTGCCGGGCGAAGTCGCCGGCAGGCCCACTCCCGAGGCGCTAGCGGACCGGCTCACTCTAGAGGATGAGCTGGACCGCCTGGGAGACCCGCAAGCCCGGATCATGCGGCTGGCCTTCTACGAGGACCTGACCCACGACCAGATCTCGTCCCGGCTGAATCTCCCGCTCGGCACGGTCAAGAGCCACATACGCCGCAGCCTGGCGCGGCTTCGTTCCCGGCTGGAGGTGGAACATGGCGCATTGTGACGAGGACCTCCTGGCCCTGTTGGCTCTCGGCGAGCGGGACGCCACCGCGGAGGAAACCCTCCACCTGGACAGCTGCGGGGTATGCCGGGACCTCCTGGACGGGTTCCGGCGGACCGTCGCCGCGGCGAGGGTGGACCCCGCCGGGGCGGAGCTGGCCGCGCCGGGCGGACACAACTGGGCCGCGATCCACGGGACGCTGGGCCTGGCGCCGGCACTCGCCGCCGACCCGCTGGCCGCCGACGCGCCGGCGCCCGCTCCGTTGGCGATCGACCCGTTGGCCGCACCGGCTCTGGCAGCTCCGGCGCCGTTGCGGCCGTCAGCCAGCCGGCGGCGGCCCGAGGCGCCGGCCCCGGAGGATCCGCCCCGGACTGGTACGGCGGGCCAGCTGCCCCGCCGGGCCCCCTGGCTCCTCAGCGCGGCGGCCGGAATCCTGCTCGGCGCGGCCGGCGCCTGGACGGCCTGGAGCGTCCTCGGCCAGTCCACCCCGCCGGCCGCCGGTCCCGCTCCCAGCACCGCTCCGGCCCCGGGCGCCGGCCCCACCGCGGCCGTGATCGGTGAGGCCGTCCTGACGCCGCTGGGCGGACACTCCGCGCTCGGCAGTGCCCTGGTAGAGCAACTGCCCGACGGTACGCGGCAGGTTGTGATCACCCTCCCGGAGCAGCAGCTCGCGGGCTACCGCGAGGTGTGGCTGGGCTCCGCGGACCTGTCCAGGATGGTCAGCTTGGGCGTCCTCGGGCAGGGGAGCCAGGCCTTCGTGGTGCCCGGCGGGTTGGACCTGACGGCGTATCCGGTGCTGGATGTCTCCGACGAACCCTACGACGGCGATCCGGCCCACTCCGCGGACAGCCTGGCCCGGGGGAAGCTGTCCCTCCGGGGCTGACCGCCGGCTTCCGGTGGGTCCGGCAGCCGGCCCCGAGGCGGTGTCTGCCCGGGGGTGGGCCGGTCCTACGCGTCGTCGGCGGCGTACCGGAGGCCGATCCGCTCCCGCACCGTGTCCAGGGCCGCCATGATGCCCACGGTTTCCTCCGGGGGGAGGATCTCGTTTCCGGTGGCGCCGGCGGCGATCAGGCGCTCCATCTCCCACGCCTGGTACTGCATGCCGCGCCCCGTGACCGGTTCCTCGAAGCGCTCCACCAGCGTGCCGGCGTCGTCGTAGCGGCTAAAGCCGGTGGGGGTGTACCAGACCGGGTCGATCTCGATCCGGCCGCCGGTGCCCAGGACCGCGGCGCGGTTGGGGCCCGCGGTGTCCAGGGCGCAGTGCAGGACGGCCTGCTGACCCCGGGCGTAGTCAAAGATCATGGCGGTCTGCCGGTCCACCCCGGTGGCTGTCATGCTGGCCGAGGCATGGATCCGCTCCGGCACACCCAGCACGTCGAAGGCAAAGGACACCGGGTAGATCCCCAGGTCCAGCAGGGCGCCGCCGCCGAGGGCGGGGTCGTTGAGCCGGTGGGCCGGGTCCTTGGGCAGGTTCTGGGTGTGGTCCGCCAGCAGGGTCCGGACCTCTCCGAGCGCGCCGGAGCCGATCAGCTCCCGGATCCGGACCATGTGTGGCAGGTAGCGGGTCCACATCGCCTCCAGCGCCACCAGCCCCTTCGATGCCGCCGCCTCGGTGACGTGCCGGGCCTGCCGGGCGGTCATGGCGAACGGCTTCTCCACCAGCACGTGCTTGCCGGCATCGAGGGCCAGCATCGCATGTTCATAGTGGAACGGGTGCGGCGAGGAAACGTAGACGACGTCGACCTCGGGGTCGGTGGCCAGCGCCTCGTAGCTGGAGTGCGCCGTGGCCAGGCCGAAGCGGTGCGCGAACTCGCGGGCCGTGTCCGCAGCGCGGGAGCCGACCGCCTGGACGCTGAAGCCGTGTTCGACCAGGTCCGAGGTCTGCAGGCCGGCGATGAGGCCGGTCCCGAGGATGCCCCAGCGGACGGGCCGGGCGCTGCCGGCGGAGCCGGAGCGCTGCGGAGGGGTGGTGGCGTCTGGCATCGGGGCTCCCTTGCGTGCGGCCGCGGGGTGCGGCTGACCTGGGAACGACGCTACCGCACCGCCGGGGTAGCGGTGCGGTCCGCGCGGGCTCTCAGTCCGGTCCAGGCCAGCACGATCGCTACCAGCACCATCGCCAGGAAGCCCAGGCCGGAGTAGCCCGCCGCGGTCAGCACGGGTCCGGCCAGCGCGCCGCCCAGGGCGCCGGCGGCGTTCATGCTCAGGTCCGAGATCCCCTGCAGGGCGGGCCGGTCTTGGCCTGCCACGGACTCGGCCACCATCGCGGAGCCGGCCACCACGGAGGCGGACCAGCCCAGGCCCAGCAGGATCAGGCTGACCGTGACGCCGGCCTGCGAGTCGGAGTAGAGGCCGGCGATCAGCAGCGAGGCCAGCAGCGTCGCCTGTCCCGCCAGGACCACGGGCAGGCGGCCGACGCGGTCCGCGAACCAGCCAAAGACGGGGGAGAGCGCATACATGCCGGCGATGTGCAGGCTGATGGTGAAGCCCACAATGGTCAGGCTGGCGCCGTGCTCGCGCAGGTGGATGGGCGTCATGGACATCAGCGCCACCATAGTGGCATGGCTGAGGGCGACGACGGCGACGGCGTACCGCGCCCGGTTGTTCCGCCGCAGAATCTGCCGGCCGGTCTGCGGCGGCTCCGGAGCCTCGGTGCGGGCGCCGGCGCGGAGGGACTGCAGCAGCGGGTCGGGCCGGAGCCCGGTGAGGTAGACCGCCGCGGCGGCCAGCTGGCCGGCGACGGAGAAGGCGAAGGCTCCGGTCATGGGCGGCAAGCCGAGGGCGGCACCCACGGCCTCGCCGGGGCCGAAGAGGTTGGGACCGAGGACTGCGCCGACGGTGGTGGACCAGACGACGACGGACAGGTCGCGGGCGCGGGTGCCCGTGGTGGCGAGGTCGGTGGCCGCGAACCGGGCCTGAAGGTTGACGGCCGAGCCCGAGCCCAGCAGCATCAGGCCCAGCAACAGCAACGGGAAGATGCCGAGCGCCGCGGAGCTGATAGCCGTTGCGGCGCCCAGGCAGGCGATCAGGGCGCCGGTAGAGAGGGACACCCGGCGGCCGCGCGCCAGGGCCAGGCGCGAGAGCGGAATGGCGGCCACAGCGGCACCGAGGGTGCTCATAGTCGCCGCGGTGCCGGCCCAGGCCGGGGACCCGGACAGCTGGGCCGCGAGCAGCGATCCCAGGGACAGGGTGGCGCCCATGCCGACTCCGCCGAGGACCTGGCCGCCCACCAGCACGGAGAGCACCTTGCGCTGCGACGCCTGCCGCGGAGGGTGCTCCCGTGCCGGCCGGGGGGTCACTTGCAGGTGCAGCGCTGTTCAGCGGGAACGTTGGCCATCACGGAGTCAACGTGCTCGCCGCAGCCGGCCCAGGTGATCTTTCCGCAGGTGTTGCATCGAACGGGACTGCACATGGTGTTCTCCTCAAAAGTTGTGGTGCCGGGACTCCGAATGGATACCCGCCCTCCAATAATACCCCTTGGGGTATTATTCATAAGGTTACCCGGCGCTTGCGGAGCCCGGTTTCCCGGCGGTGGGTCCCTAGAGGGATTCGACGAGCCCGGCGGTTCCGGCGATCGCCCCCGGGACAAGAGAATAGTAGGCCCAGGTGCCCCGCTTCTCACGGTGCAGGAGGCCTGCGTCGACCAGGATTTTCAGGTGGTGGGAAACGGTGGGCTGGCTCAGGCCGAGGGGTTCTGTCAGGTCGCAGACACAGGCTTCGCCCCCGCCGGAGGCCTTGACGATCGAGAGCAGCCGCAGCCGGTTCGGATCGGCGAGCGCCTTGAAGACGGACGCCCTGCGCCGGGCCTCCTCCGGCGCCAGGGCCGGGGTCGCAGAGGGTGTGCAGCAGCTCCCGGTGGAGGCCTGATCAAGAATGTCCAGCGACGTCATGCCCTCATTATGCCCACAGATTGACATTCGTCGATATAGCCGCCGATACTTCATATCGACAAGTTTCGATCTCTATCGCGAATCCCTTTACCCGCCAGGAGCCCCGTGAGCACCCAGACTGACCCGTCGCCCACCCGTGAAGGTGAGGCCGCCGTCGTCGGCAGGCTTTCCACCCTGGACAGGTTCCTGCCGGTATGGATCATCGTCGCGATGGTTCTGGGCCTGGTGCTGGGAAGCGCCATCCCTGGCCTGAACGCCGCGCTCGACGCCGTGAAGATCGGCGAAGTCTCGCTGCCGATCGCCGTCGGCCTGCTGGTGATGATGTACCCGGTGCTGGCGAAGGTCCGCTACGACCGGGCGCACCGCGTCATCGGCGACCGGAAGCTCATGGTCACGTCCCTGGCGCTCAACTGGATCCTGGCGCCGGCGTTCATGTTCGCCCTGGCCTGGATCTTCATTCCGGACCTTCCCGAATACCGCACCGGGCTGATCATTGTGGGTCTGGCCCGCTGCATCGCCATGGTGATGATCTGGAACGACCTCGCCTGCGGCGACCGGGAGGCGGCGGCCGTGCTGGTGGCCATCAACTCCGTTTTCCAGGTCATCGCCTTCGGCACCCTGGGCTGGTTCTACCTCCAGCTCCTGCCGTCCTGGCTGGGGCTGCCGACCACCAGCGCCGGCTTCTCCTTCTGGGCCATCACCGGCTCGGTGCTGGTGTTCCTCGGAATCCCGCTGCTGGCCGGATTCCTCACCCGCACCATCGGCGAAAAAGCCAAGGGCCGCGACTGGTACGAGGGGGCGTTCCTGCCGAAGCTGGGCCCCTGGGCGTTGTACGGCCTGCTCTTCACCATCACCCTGCTGTTCGCCCTTCAGGGCGGCACCATTACCTCCCGGCCGCTGGACGTTCTCCGGATTGCCCTGCCGCTCCTGGTCTACTTCCTGGTGGTCTTCGGCGCCGGGATGGCCATCGGCAAGGGCCTCGGTCTCGGTTACGGCAAGACCACCACGCTCGCGTTCACGGCCGCCGGCAACAACTTCGAACTCGCCATCGCCGTGGCAATCGGGACCTTCGGCGTCACCTCCGGGCAAGCGCTCGCCGGCGTCGTCGGGCCGCTGATCGAAGTTCCCGTCCTGGTGGCACTTGTCTACGCCGCCCTCTGGGCCCGCCGGCGTTACTTCACCCCCCGCACCCTTCCCGCCTAACCCCGCACACTCAGGAGAATCGCATGAGCACCGAAACGGCCAAGAAGCCCTCCGTCCTGTTCGTCTGCGTCCACAACGCCGGACGCTCCCAGATGGCCGCCGCCTTCCTCACCACCCTGGGCAAGGGCGAGATCGAGGTCCGTTCCGCCGGATCAGCGCCCGCGGACAAGGTCAACCCCTCCGCCGTCGAGGCCATGGCCGAACTCGGCATCGACATGTCGGCCGAGATCCCCAAGGTCCTCACCACCGAGGCCGTCAAGGAATCCGACGTCGTCATCACCATGGGCTGCGGCGACACCTGCCCGATCTTCCCCGGCAAGCGCTACGAGGACTGGGAACTCGCCGACCCGGCCGGCAAGGGCGTGGAGTCGGTCCGGCCTATCCGCGACGAGATCAAGGCCCGTATCGAGGAACTCATCGCATCCCTGAAGGAGGACTGACCATGGCCGTCACCGGATCCCTTCCCGTCGCCATCATCGGCGCCGGTCCGGTAGGACTCGCCGCCGCGGCGCACCTGCTCGAGCGGGGCCTCGAACCCGTGATTTTCGAGGCCGGGGCGGCCCCGGCCGATGCCATCCGGCAGTGGCGACACATTCGGCTGTTCTCGCCGTGGCAGTACAACACCGACCCGGCGACCGTGCGGTTGCTCGACGCCGCCGGCTGGGAAGCACCGAAGCCGTCGGGTCTGCCCACCGGCGGAGATCTCATCGACCGGTACCTGGAGCCGCTGGCCGCGCTGCCCGCCATCGCCGGGCGCCTGCACACCGGCTCCCGGGTCACCGCCGTCACCCGTGAGGGACTGGACAAGACGCATAGCCGGAACCGCGCCGGTACGCCGTTCCTGCTCCGGATCGAGGAGGCCGGGGGCGGCACCCGCGAGGTGCGGGCCGCCGCCGTCATCGACGCCTCCGGCACCTGGTCCACCCGCAACCCGCTCGGCACCTCCGGCCTGCCGGCCCGCGGCGAGTCGGCCGCCACCGCCCGGATCACCCCGGCGCTGCCGGACGTGCGGGGCCGCGACCGTGAAATCTTCGCCGGCCGCACCGCCGTCGTGGTCGGTTCCGGGCACTCCGCCGCCAACACCCTGATCCACCTCGCCGACCTGGCGGCCCAGGAGCCCGGCACCCGGATCCTCTGGGCCATCCGCGGCGCCTCCGCCGCCAAAGTCTACGGCGGCGGAGACGCCGACGGCCTCGCTGCCAGGGGCCTGCTCGGCAGCCGGCTCCGCGGCCTCGTCCAGGACGGGACCGTGCAGCTGCAGGCGCGGTTCGGCATCGCCGCCGTCTCCCTGAACGGCACCCAGGTCACACTCACGGCCACCGACGGGCGCACGCTCAGCGCCGACGTCGTGGTCCCCGCGACCGGCTTCCGCCCGGACCTGGACGTGCTGCGGGAACTCCGGCTGGACCTTGACCCGGGCGTGGAGGCGCCGCGGCAGCTCGCGCCGCTGATCGACCCGGAGTTCCACTCCTGCGGCACCGTGGAACCGCACGGGGCGCGGATGCTGGCGCACCCGGAGGAAGACTTCTACATCGTGGGCATGAAGTCCTATGGCCGCGCCCCGACCTTCCTGCTCGCCACCGGCTACGAACAGGTCCGTTCCGTGGCCGCGGCGCTGGCCGGCGACCGGGAGGGGGCGGACACCGTCCACCTGGAGCTGCCGGAGACCGGGGTTTGCTCCACAGACGTCGGCAGCAGCTGCGATGCGCCCGCCTTAGCCGATGCGCCCGCCACGGCCGGGACGTCGGCGCCAGCCGGGGCAGGCGGCGGCTGCTGCACTGCACCGGAGCCCGTCCTCCTCGGTTTTCCCACGGGATTGCTGCACGGGCGCAGCGGCGAAGCGGACGCCGGATGAGCGCCGGGGCGGGCCTCCGGATCAGGGATCTGACTGCCGCGGATTGGCCCGCCGTCCGGGCGGTCTGGGCCGAAGGCATCGCCACCGGCCACGCGACCTTTGAGGCGGAGCCGCCGTCCTGGGAGAGCTTCGACGCCGGACGCCGTCCGGACGTCCGCCTGGTGCTGGAGGACGACGGCGCCGTGCTCGGCTGGGCAGCCGTCTCGCCGGTGTCCTCACGCCCCGTCTACCGCGGCGTGGTGGAACACTCGCTCTACCTCGCCGCCGCCGCGCGGGGCCGCGGCCACGGTGCCCGGCTCCTCGCGGAGCTCATCGGCCGCTGCCGGGAGGCCGGCATCTGGACCATCCAGTCGACCATCTTCCCGGAGAACACCGCCTCCCTGGCCCTGCACGAACGCCTGGGCTTCACCGTGGTGGGAACCCGGCGCCGGATTGGCCTGATGTCCTATGGGCCGCTCGCCGGGCAGTGGCGGGACACCGTCCTGATGGAGTACCGCAGCCCGGACCACTAGCCGGACACGGGGCCCACGGCCGGTGCGGAAGAATGGGACGGTGAGCGAGGCCGGTGACTTCATAGACGCGACACTGCAGCGTGAGAGTTCCTGGCAGCGCGCCGAGGCCGGGCAGGACCGCTTCGGGCCCGGGCTCTCGGTCTACGGCGCCTCCGTTGGCGCCGTCCGGGGCACCGTCCGCGACGCGCTCCGCCGGCACCGGCAACTGGACCGGGACGGTCTCACCGCGCTCAGTTCGGAACTGTGGGCCGTGCCCGTGTTCGAGCGCCGCCTGGCCGCCGTCGTGCTCCTACAGTCGGCCCTGCGGCACCTGGACAACTCGGACCTGACCCGGATCGAGGGCTTCCTCCGCGGCGCGCACCTGCCCGACCTCGCGGACCCGCTGGCGGTGGACGTGGTGGGGCCGCTCATCGCCGGGCTGGGCGGGCAGGCCCGGGCCCGCGCCGAGGCCGTCCTGGACCGGTGGCTGGGCGATCCCGACCCCTGGCTTCGCCGCGCGGCCCTGCTGGCTCCGCTGCGGGAACTCCGAAAGGGCGCCGGGGACTGGGCGCGGTTCCGGCGCCGGGCGGTTCTGGCCCTGGCCAACGGCACTGCGGACGGCACGGCGGACGGCGGCCGGGACGGCAGGGCGGCGGAGATCGTGAGGGCCGCCGTCGAGCGCGTCGAACGGGAAGCGGGCGGAGAAGCCTAGTTATATCTGGTGCGCGAAGCGGCGGGACTCAGGCGGGGCGGCGCTCGACGACGGCGTAGGCCTTGCCGTCCAGGAACTCCCAGTCCGTCACCACCATGAAGCCCAGCGCGTCCACCCTGTCGTTCAGCACGTGCAGGTCGAAGCCGCCGTCGCGCGGCTCGGCATCCCAAGTGGCGACGTGGATCTCCTTCCCCTCGAGAACCAGCAGCTCGGTGTTCACGTCGAAGTCTTCCTGCGGCTGATCACTCAGCTGGCAGATCGCGACACAATGGGGATTCATCGGATCCTCCGCTCGGGACATGGTGGGATCATCGTAGCCCCGCCGGGACGCCTCTGCCGTTACCTTAATGTGACATTCGGGAGGATGGCCGTTACCGTGGAAGGGTGCCCGTTGGTTTCCGAGACGGGCACCCCCGGACCGATTGCCTAACTCTGCCGCGGTCCAGGGCATCCTCGCAACCAGCTGGCAGAGACGGGGAAACCAATCGCGACCTGCCCACGGGCGGGTCTTGGGGTGAAGCCGCGCAGTGTCCGCCCAGACGGACCCGCGGCCGGGTGTCTCCCATCCGAATCCGACAGCTCACCTCGCAGGCTTTGGGAGAGGTACATCATGACTTCACGCTCTACTGACGCGCGCCCCGGCACCACCGCAACCACCGGTCGGGGTGCCGCCTTCGCCGCGGCGACCGGCACAGTGGGCCGGCAGGCCGCCGTCGTCCTCGCCGCCTCCGGCCTGGTCCTGACCAGCGGAATGGCGGCCAACGCCGCCGGCAACGTCCCCGCCGAACGGGAATCCGCACCCGTCTCGCACGCCGACGTCGCCGGCAAGGTTACCGCCCCGGTGACCGCCGACTCCGCCGTGCAGATCAGCTTCGACCGCCCGGCCGTGGCCACCACCCCTGCGCCCGTCGTCGAGGCCCCGGCTCCGGCACCTGCCGCCGCGCCCGCCGTTGCCAAGGCCCCCGTGGCCCAGGCCCCGGCCGCCCCGGTGGCGAAGGTGACCGTCCAGGCCGCCGCCCCGGCTCCGGCTCCGGCCGCCGCCCCCGCCGGTGGCGTCAACGCCGCCATGCTTTCCGCCGCGTACAGCCAGATCGGCATCACGCAGGATTGCACCGCCATGGTGGAGAAGGCGCTCGGCGCCGCAGGCATCCCGGTGGGCGACCTCGGCCCGCAGCAGTTCCTCAACTACGGCAAGGTCGTCTCCGACCCGCAGCCGGGCGACATGATCGTCCAGTCCGGCCACGTCGCCATCTACGCCGGCAACGGCCAGGCGATCAGCGGCGGCATGAACGGCTCCAACCAGACGATCGTCCACCCGCTGTCCTGGCTGACCGCCACCGGCGGCGTGACCTTCGTCCGCGCCGGGGCCTAGCCCGCGCGTTCAGCAGCAACGTTCAGTAGTACCGGGCCGGCGCCCGGCAGCCCCTCACGGCTGCCGGGCGCCGGTTTCGTTGTCTGAGGTTTTGTCGTCTGCGCTCTGGTCCGTCGCGTCGGGATTCGCCGCGTACCGCAGGAGGACCACGCCATTGCCGAACGTCCGGGTCTCCAGTAGCGTCAGGTCGGTTGGCGCGGCGGCGGCCTTGAACAGCGGCGTTCCCCGGCCCACCAGCACGGGGTGGACGTAGATCCAGTACTCGTCGATCAGCCCGAGCCGGCGGAAGGAATCGGCCAGCTCCGCCCCGCCCAGGGCCAGGTCGCCGCCGGGGGCGGCCTTGAGCGCCCGCACCTGCCCGGCGTCGACGTCGCGCACCACCGTGGTGTTCCAGCCGGCCTTCGGCAGGGTGCGGGAGTAGACGTACTTGGGCATCTCCCGCCAGATGGCGGCGAAGTCCGCGACGGCGGGCGGGCAGTCCGGGTCCTGGTCCGCCGTGGGCCAGAACCCGGCCATCAGCTCGTAGGTGATCCGGCCGTCGAGGAAAGCGCCCATGGTGCGCAACTGGTCGTTGAAGTGCTCGTGCAGTTTGGCATCAACCCGGTGCCAGCTGAGGTCCGCGTGCGGGCCCTCCATGAAGCCGTCGAGGGAGACCTGGAAGGACAGGATGATCTTCCGCAAGGATCCGCCCTATCCGCCGGGCTTCGCGTAGCCCGCGGCGCTGACGAATTCGATCCCCACGAACGGATCCCCGCCCTCGACCCACGCGTCGTGCCCCGGCGGGATGGTGTAGGAGTGGCCGCCGGCGATTTCCGCCCGGTTGCCGTCGGTGGTCTCGACGGTGAGTCTGCCGGAAACACAGAAGCCGACGTGGCTTAGCTGGCACATTTCGGTGTGGACCACCGGTTTGATGCAGTCGGACCAGCGCCAGCCCGGCTGGAACGTGAAACGGCCGATTGTGTAGTCGTCGAGGGTGACAATATCCACCTCGGTCTTGTCCGGGCGGCGTTTTTCGTCCGGCATGTCATGGGACTTCACCTGCAACTGGGAAACAGCGACAGCAGGCATCGCTCTGCCTCTTTCCTTAGGGAATGGTAACTACGGACAAGGCCTACGATCCTCGCTTGCGCAGGGGTTGTCGATACGGTTTTCCTAGAAGCCGGAGGAGCTTCCGGAGCCGGAAAAGCTGCCCCCGCCGACGCCGTACCCCGTGGTGCCGCCCCGGGCCGAATTGATGCTGGTCACCCCGGTGGTGAAGCCGGAGGAGAACGCGGGAACGGAGAAGAAATAGGTGGACGGGTAGACCGTGCCAAGGATGCTGGGCTCGTAGCCGGGCCGCTTCCTGCCGCCCGTGCCGGACCGGGCCTCTTCCATCTCCCGGCGCATCAGCCGCGCCTCCCGTTCGGTGCGGGCGAAACCCTCGATCACGGTCTCCGCGTGCCGGTTCAGCAGTTCGGTCAGTTCCGTGCGGGCGTCCCGGAGCCGGTCCAGCGCATCCTCCGGGCCGAGGGTGCCGCCCGCGAGATCCGCGGTCCAGCCCTCCATGTCGCCCTGGTTGCGGTCGCGGAAGGACCGCAGCGCGGCGGCGGTCGCCGAGTCGCCCGCGCCGTGGCTCTTGCGGAGGAGGTCCTCGATGCCGGCCAGGTCCCGCCGAAAGGGAGCGAGCTGGCGGTCCCATGCGGTGGGCCAGAGCGGGCTCCGGTTCAGCAGCGCGTTCGCGTCGGAGATGACGTCATCCAGGGCGTCCAGTTCCGCGGCCGCGTCCGCGAACTGCCGGGCCAGCGCCAGGGACGAGCGTTTCCCTTGCTGCCGTCGGGTGAGGGCGTGGACCCGGTTGGAGAGCGCCGTCGCTGCATCGTACCGGCCGAGGAAACTGCGGTGCTTTTCCAGCACCGTGCCGCCGTAGCGGGAGGCGGCGGGGATGGTGCCGGCATTGAGTTCGGTGACCGGCAGGTCCATGCTCACCCGGGCGTAGGCGGCATCTCCCTTTGCGGTCTCCCGGCGGCACCCCACCCGGGTGCGCCAGCGGACCAGGAGCCAGGCGGCGGCCCCGGCGGCGGCGAGTCCCGCGCCGATCCACAGGGAAATGAGGAACGCGGCGCTGCGGTACCAGGGCTGGTTGATCAGTTCCGCGCCGCGGCGGATGCCGGCGATGGTCCCGTCCGTCCACTGCGCGTCGCGGAGCAGGTCCTTGGACGCGTCCTGGATGTCCGTCCGTGCCCCGGGGGAGACCTTCCGGTCCTCACCCATTTAGGTGCCGACGTGGCGGCCCACCGGGTCCAGCGCGAAAATGAACAGCCCGTCCGCCCACTTCTGACCGTCGGGACTGATCCAGTCCGGGTGCTCCGCCCGGGCGTAGCGCAACACCTCCTCATTCAGGTTGTCCGAGGCCGTGCCGTTGTACGTGTAGACCGCGACCTTGGTGGGCTGGTAGAACTCGATCCGCCGGACCGCCGGCAGGAGCGTGGCGAGGTCCAGGACGCCCGCCCGGTCTACGACGACGACGTCGGTGGGCGTGGTGCCGGTGTGGACTAGGTATGTGCGGACTTCTCCCGTGCGGACTACTCCTGCGGGGACGGCGGCGGTGGTGGTGCCCGTGACGATCGCCGCAGCCGATGCCGCGGCCGTCGCTCCGGTCGCGGCGGGTCCCAGGATGAGCGTCAGGGCGAGGGCCGCGGCGAGTGCCAGGAACGCGGCAAACCTGGCGGTAAAGGTCCCCATCGGTCCCACCATCTGCAGAAGGCGTGTTGTCCCAGACTCGCAGCGGACCGGCCGGGCCGAAAGGGTCCAAAGACACCATGACCGGTGCGGGTTGTCCTCGCATACTGTCGGCATGAGCCAGCCGAAGCCGGACCGGGTCCTCGTGGGCATCGCCGCGGCCATCGTGCTGCTGATCGTCGCGGCCCTGGTGGCCGTGCTGCTGCGCGGACAGCCGCGTCCGCTGGACCCGGGCACTCCCTCCGGCGTGGTCCAGCAATACAGCAAGGCCGTGGTGGAGGGCGACCTGACGGCGGCGCAGGGCTACTTGACCGAGAACGCCAAGTCCCGGTGCACGGGCTACTTCGGGACGGTTCAGGCGGCCCGGGTGGTGCTGGTGGGCTCCACCGAGCGGGGGCCCACCGCCACCGTGCGGGTCTCCATCGTCCACCCCGCCGGGGAAGGCCCCTTCGGTCCCTCCGAATTCACCGAGGACGGGGTATTCGTGCTGGTGCGCTCCGGCACGGGCTGGTCCATCGACGACCTTCCCTACAGTCTGCAGGCCTGCACCGGCGGGACACCGGTCAAATGACCACAACGCCGGTCCGGGTTCCCGCCGGAAGTACCGCCCAGGCCAAGGTCCGCCGGCTGGTGGTGTACGTGCTGCTGGCGGCCCTGGTGGTGATCGCCGCCAACGGGGCCGGCGGCCTGCTGGAACGCGCACTGACCGCCGGGCAGGTCCTGGCCGGTGAAGGGGTCGCCGGGCTGGCGCTGTCCCTGGCGTTCGCACTCGTGGGTGGGCCGCTGGCGGCGCTGCTTTGGTGGCTGGTGTGGCGCCGCCTGGGTGCGGAGGCCGAACGTGCGGCGCCGTCGTGGGGTCTCTATGTCAGCGCCCTCTATACGCTGTCGCTGCTGATCTCCACCACCTCCCTCCTGGCCGCGGCGTCGTCGCTGGTCACGGAGCCCCAGCCGCAGTGGCGCCCGCCCCTCGCGGTGGGGGTCACCTGGTTCCTGGTGTGGGTGTGGCACCGGTGGATGTGGCGGCACCCGGCCAAGGGGCCCCTGGCACTCGCGCAGGTACCGGGGGTCATCGGAACGACGGCGGGGCTGGCGATCGGGGCGGGCGCGGCGGTGGCGGCCCTCTCCGGGCTGTTCGACGTCGCCCTGCGCGGCTCTATGGAACTGACCGGCGCCGCGGACCCATGGTGGCGGGCCGTCCTGGGGAACACGGTGTGGGCCGCCGGGGGCGCGCTGGTGTGGTGGTGGCACTGGTTCCGCGGCGGGGCCCACAGGCTCAGGGGCGGCTTCGCCGACGTGGCCCTGCTGCTGGCGGGCGTCCTCGCCGCCGGATTGCTGGCGCTCGGGGGTGCCGGGACGGTGCTGTTCGTGCTGCTGCGGCTCGCGTTCGACCGCACCGAGACGCTGACCGGCTTGCTGTCTCCCCTCGGCGCAGCGCTCGCCGCCGCCGCCGTCGGCGCCCTTGTCTGGCGGTACCACCGGGCGGCGGCACGCGGCCGTTCGCTTCGGGTCAGGCAGGCCGGGACCCTGATCACGTCGGGGGTGGCGCTGGCGGCCGCCGCATCAGGGATCGGCGTGGTGCTCAACGCCGCGCTCTCCCTGGCGGTGTCCCCGTTGGCGGAGACGCCACCGGGCGAGGGACCCGGCGGCGGGAGTGCCCTGACCCTGCTGCTGGGCGGGATCAGTTCGCTCGCCGTGGGCGGCCTGGTCTGGTGGCGCACCTGGCGGCCCCGGGAGCAACACGGAACACAGGGCGTCACGCCCGGCCGGCGGGTCTACCTGGTGACCGTCTTCGGGCTCAGTGCGGCGGTGGCGCTGGTGGCCCTGCTGGTCATTGGCTACCGGCTCTTCGAACTGGCGCTCGCGGACATCACCGGCGGCAGCGTGGTGGACAGGATCCGCGCCCCGCTGGGCTGGCTGGTGGCAGCGGGGCTGGCCTCCGGCTACCACTTCTCCGTCTGGCGGCAGGCCAGGACCCTCAAGGACTCCGAGGCACCAGCGGCCCGTCCCCGCATCGGGAGAATCATCCTGGTCACCGCCGCGGACCCCGAACCGCTCCGCCGGATTCTCGAGGAACAGACCGGGGCGCCGGTCACCGTGTGGCGCCGGGCCGGCGTCATCCCGTCCGGTGTCGCCCCTGATGCTGCCCCGACCGGTGCGGTGCTGCCCGCCGTCGCCGACG
The DNA here is from genome assembly GCF_030410515.1 of Arthrobacter sp. YD4. Lineage (GTDB taxonomy): Bacteria > Actinomycetota > Actinomycetes > Actinomycetales > Micrococcaceae > Arthrobacter. The sequence continues at coordinate 369,207 of NZ_JAUHHD010000003.1, forward strand.
TTGCCGCCCCGCCGACGCTCGCCGGCGCGCTCGCCGGGATCAGCGCGCCGCGGGTGCTGGTCATCGCCGACACCCCGGACTCCGCCCAGGTCATCGCCCTCCGCGACTGACGGCGTCGGACGCCTACCGGGTATCGTCCCCGGGCGGCTGGCCAAACGTCCCCGCGGCCCGGGACCCGGCCACCGCACTTGCCCCGATCGTGACCAACGCGCCCAGCAGCAGGGCCGCGTCTTCGCCCGGAAGCAGGACATTCAGCTGGGCGCCGATGCTGGCCGCCGCCACCGGGATGCCCAGCTGCGCCGCGGACATGACTCCCAGCGGCAGCGGCAGGCCCACCGCCCTGAGACCGGCGTGCAGCGCGACGGTCCCCAGCCCCAACGCCAGTCCGAGAGCCACCATCTCCGGCCGGCCGGCCAGGTCGCGCAGGTTCAGGGTGGCACCCAGCCAGACGAAGAACACCGGCCCCAGGAACCCGTCGCTGACGGCGAACAGCTGGCGGGCCAAGCGCCGTGGTTCCCCGACGGCCGCGACCACCAGCCCGAAGGAGAAGCCCGCCAGCATCACCGACACCCGGCCCAGGTTCGCGATGCCGGCCAGGGCGAAGAGCAGCGCCAGCTGGATCCGTAGTTCCAGGGCGAACTTCCGCTGCTCGGAGAGCCGGTGTACGCGCTGGCGGGTGCCCCTGCGCTCCAAGGCGCGCAGGCCGAAGAAGAGGACGACGGCGGCCGCGGCCACGGCGAGAGCCCCCAACGCGCCGCGGGCCGCGTTCGGCGGGTCCAGTGCCAGCGGCAACGCGACGATGCAGGCGATGTCGGCGATGGCCACCTGCGCCATCATGGCAACGACGTGCGGCCCGCTCAGGCGCAGCGAGTCCACGATCGGCAGCACCAGGGCGGCGGAGGAGGACGCCAGCAGCACCACGTAGAGCGGGGCGTGTCCGGTGCCGAAGAGCAGCCCCAGGCCGGTGCCTGCTGCCGCTGCGGCCGCGGCGGCCAGCACCGCCCGTCCCGCCCCGCGCCCCAGGGCCGGCCGGATCACCGGGTCCCGGACCGGGACGTGGGTACCAGCGACGAACATCATCAGGGCGAACCCGATATTGGCGAGCAGGCTGAACGTGGGGTCCAGCACCACCGGCAGATGCCAGCGGACCGGCAGGGCCAGCAACGGACCGGCCAGTGCGACGACGGCGATCAGCGCCAGGGTCAGGAAGCTCACGCGGCCCGGTCCTCCCCGGGTCCGGCCCCGCCGGGATATCTCAGCATGGACTGAGAGTAGTCCCGCCGGGCCTTTCGGGTCCCGTTTCCCGCTCCGCCTTCCAGGCTGGGAAATTGCCAGCAATTTCCCAGCCTGCGTGGATAAGGTCCCGGAGGCGGTCCGCTCCGCCGTGTGATCACCAAGGAGGATGCGTGGGCCCCATCAAGAGTCTCTGGGCAATGGTCCAGGGCGACCCTGTCTTCATGCGGCGCGTGAACGGCTGGCTGGCGATCATCTGGATCCTGATGATCCCGATCTCGCTGATGATGGGCTGGCTGGACTCGGTGGTCTACGTCTCGGCCCTCTCGCTCTGGGCACTGGTATCAGGACACTGGTCCGCGTGGCAGGCTGCCCGGGTGGAAGTGGCGCAGATGGAGGACGCCAAGCGCCGCGACAAGGAAGACCTGGTGGCCGAAGTGGTAGAGGCCCTCCTGGCCCGGACCAACGTGGAACCCGCCGGCGCCCCGGCCTGCGACTGTGCGGAGAAGCGCGCGGGGACCAGCCCGGCGAAGCGTGTGGAGACCAGCGCCGCGCCGTAAGCGGCTGCATCCACGTTAGGCGGGCCGGTCAGGCCCCTTGAGCCCTGCTGTGGCTGCCTAGTCCGTCGCGGCCGGCAACTCGATCCGCAGCATTGTGCCCTCCGGACCGGTTCCCGCCACCGAAACCGTGCCGCCGGCGGCCATCGCGATCTCGCGCACCAGCGACAGCCCGATCCCGAAGCCGCGTCCGCCGTCGGACCCGGCGGGCCGGGCGGCGTGGACGAACCGGTCAAAGATACGGTCCTGGTCCACCCCGGTGATGCCCGGCCCGGTGTCGGAGACGGTGATGACGGCGGACCCGTCCTCCTCCGCGGTTCTAATCAGGACCCGGCCGCCGGACGGGGTGTGCGCCAGCGCGTTGTCCGCCAGGGCCAGCACCGCCCGCCGCAGGGCGTTGGCCTCGATCCGCGCCCGGGGGCGGCCATTGGCCTCGAAGCCGAGCATGATGCCCTTGCCGTCGGCCACCTGCCGCAGGCTCTCCGCGACGGACTCGGCGACGCCGGCCAGCTCCACCGGGGGAGCGCCGGGGTCCGGTGCCGCCGCCGTCGCAGCCAGCAACAGCTCGTTCACGATCCCGGTCAGTGTGGCCGTGTCCGCGCGGATCCTGGCCAGGTTGCGCAGCGCCGTCGGATCTCCCTCCGCGTCACGCTGGGCCAGCTGGACGCGGGTATCCAGGATCGCCAGCGGGGTGCGCAGTTCGTGGCTGGCGTCCTGGACGAAGCGGCGCTGCAGCGCCAGGGCCTCGCCGAGGGGACGGATGGCGCTGCGGGCGCTGAGCCACCCCGCCAGTCCGGCCAGGGCGATTCCTGCCACACCGGCGATGATCATGGCCTCGAGGATGTCGCGCGAGTCCACATAGGCGTACGTTGTTCCGGCGCCCGTGGCCGGCAGTTGGGTGGGCTGGGACAGCTTGTGCACCAGATACGCGGTGGCCACCGCCAGGAGCGCCAGCACCAGCACGGCACTGACGGCGCTGATCCGTACGGCCACCTTCAGCGCCGCCCGGCGCAGCGTGATCTCGTCCGGGCTCGGCCCGGCCGCCGTTGCCTTACTCATGGACACCCGCCCGTGGAAACCTGCTCATCAACCTGCTCATTCGGGGTCGCCGATCTGGTAGCCGAGCCCGTGGACGGTGCGGACCACTGACTTGGAGATCTTCCGGCGGAGGTGGTGGACATAGGTGTCGATCACACCCGGCTGGTCCGTCGGGGAAAAGTACCGGGACAACAGCTCGTCCCGGGTGAACACGCGGCCGGGTTCGGTGGCGAGGGCGGCCAGCAGTTCGGCCTCCTTGGCGGTGAGGGTGACGGTCTGGCCGTAGAGGGAGCGGACCAGGCGCGCCCCGGGATCCAGCTCCCAGCCGCCGATGGCGACGGTGGCCGGCGGCGGCGCGAACGTGCGGGTGAGGGCCCGGAGCCGGGCGGCGAGTTCGCGGGCGTCGAAGGGTTTGGTGACGTAGTCGTTGGCGCCGGCGTCCAGGCCACGGACCTTCTCGTCCGGGTCCCCGAGCGCCGTCAGGATCAGGATCGGCGTCGCGATGCCCTTGGCGCGCAGCGCACCGATCAGGCCGATGCCGTCCAGGCCCGGGAGGCCGCGGTCAATCACCATCACGTCCCAGGACCCGGTCAGCCCGCGGTGCAGGCCCTCCTGCCCGCTGGCGGCAAGGACCACCCGGTAATCGGGCTCCAGGAGTTCGGCGATCAGCGGGCCGAGGACGGGATCGTCCTCGACCAGCAGCAGGGCGGGCAGCGGCATGGGGCTAGTCTTCCACCGCCGCGGTGCGCACCCCGTCCCCGGACGCGCGATCCCGGGATCCGCCGTCGTCCGCGCCATCACTCGTCGCACCGTCGTCCGCGGGCGCACCGGAAGAGTCTGTGCCCGAGGAACCACGGGAGCCGCCGCGGCGCCGCCGGAGCAGCTGGACCAGCCAGGGCAGCACCGAGACCAGGACCATGGCGATGGCGATGATGTCAATGTTGTTCGCGATGATCGCGTAGTGGCCCAGCCAGGTGCCCAGCAGCGTCACCGAGGTGGCCCAGCCGAGGGCCCCGACGATGTTCCAGAGGGTGAAGGAGCGGTAGCCGTAGCGGCCGATCCCGGCGGTCAGCGGCGCAAAGGTGCGGACCATGGGGACGAAGCGGGCCAGGACGACGGCGGCGCCCCCGTGCCGGCGGAAGAAGACCTCGGTGGCGGTGAGGCGGGCGGTCTTGAGGATCCGGGCGTCGTCCTTGAACCAGCGGCGCCCGAAGGTCCGGCCGAGGAAGTAGCCCACCTGGTCGCCGGCTATCGCGGCGGCCGTGATCACCCCGATCAGCACCGGCAGGCCCAACTGCAGCTCCCGGTGCAGCAGCCCGGCGGTGAACAGCAGCGAATCGCCCGGCAGGAACGGGAACAGCACTCCCGACTCAATGAACACCATGACGGCGATGACGCCGAGGGCCGCCGGTCCCAACCCGGACAGCAGGGATGCGGGGTCCAGCAGGGAGGGGGCGCCGGCGACGAGGCCGGAGGCCAGGGTGGTGGCGTGGACGATGCTGTGCACGGGCGGGGTCCTTTAGCGTCGGGGAGAGCGGAGGGCGGCGGGGATCCGTTCCGCCAGGGCCGGGCCGAACCGGTTCCAGAGGCCGGTGACCACCAGGACGGCGGCGCTGGCGGCCAGGAACGAGGCGGTGACGTCGGTGGGGTAATGCACGCCGACGTAGAGCCGGGACCAGGCCACGATCACGGCCACCACGGCGCCGAGGACGGCGACCGGCCGGGCCCAGCGGGTGCCGCGGACCAGGAAGAACAGGGCGAACGCCAGCGCGACGGCAAAGGACACGTGCCCGCTGGGGAAGCTGTTGGAGCCGGTCTCGGGGGAGAGCGGGTCCACCAGCAGGCCCTGGTCCGGGCGCTGCCGGGCGATCAGGAGCTTGAACGCCTCGCTGGCCACCCAGCCGGAGCAGGCCGTCAGCCCGAAGGCCACCGCCTTGACCAGGTCGCCCCGGACCAGCCAGATCACCAGCGCGATGACGGCGACGACGGCAAGTCCCACCACGGGGCCGAAGACCAGGTTGATGGCCATGGCGACGGCGGTCAGCACGGCGATGTGGTGCTGGCTGAGGTTCTGGTCGATGCCCAGCTCGGCCGCGGTGTCGCCGGGCAGCAGCTTCACCGCGACACCGAGGGCGATCACGACGGCGGAGAGCAGTACCGCCAGCAGCAGCCAGTGGCGTTGCCGGGGCAGCGGCCAGAACCGGCCGGCGGCCGTGCCGGATGGACCGGTGCCGGCCAAACCTGTGCCGGAAGAACCGTGGCGCTCGGCTGATCGATCGAGTGGGGCGGGTCCTGTCATGGAATCCTCCGTGTCGGGGGCGCTGGCGCGCGGTGGCGCGCCTCTTCCAGTGTCCCCGGCACCGGTTAAGAATCGCTTAAGAATCCTCAGTGGTGGAAGGCCGGGCTCTGCCCCTGGGAGGGCATCGGCGCATCGAGGGAGTCCAGGTACTCGACCTCCTTCTTCAGGTCGGCCAGGAAGCTCGCCGCGAGGTCCTTCGTGAAGCCGTTACGTACCACCACGCGCTGCACCGTGATGTCGCCGAGGCCGTCCGGGAGCGGGTAGGCGGGAACAATCCAGCCGCTCATCCGCAGCCGCTCCGACAGGTGGTGGAGGTTCCAGTTGCGTGTGTGGCCGTCGGCCAGTTGCCATGCGAAGACCGGGATGTCCGAGCCGTCGCTCCACAGGGTGAACGCCTCCATGGCGCCGATCTCCGCGGAGAGGTAGGTGGCCACGTCGCGGCAGGCGGACTGGACGGAGGCGTAGCCCTCGAAGCCGAGGCGGAGGAAGAGGTAGTACTGAAGGAGCACCTGGGCGCCGGGGCGGGAAAAGTTCAGCGCGAACGTGGGCATGTCCCCGCCGAGGTAGCTGACGTGGAATACCAGCTCCTCCGGCAGGGCGTCCTTGTCCCGCCAGATCACCCAGCCGAGGCCGGGGTAGACCAGGCCGTACTTGTGGCCGGACGTGTTGATCGAGGCGACCCGGGGGAGCCGGAAGTCCCACACCGTGTCCGGCTGCAGGAACGGGGCGATCATCGCCCCGGAGGCGCCGTCGACGTGGATGGGGACGTCGTGGCCGTGCTTGTCCTCGATGGCGTCCAGGGCGGCGGAGATCCCGGCGATGTCCTCGTAGCGGCCTGTGTATGTGACGCCCATGATGGCCACGACGCCGATGGTGTTCTCATCCACATACTGCTCCAGGTCGGTGCCGTCCAGGACCGGGTGTTCGGCGGAGACGGGGACGTAGCGGGCCTCGACCTCCCAGTAGTTGCAGAACTTCTCCCAGCAGACCTGGACGGCGGAGCTGAGGACCAGATTGGGCTTGTCCGTGGGTTTGCCCGCGGCCCGGCGGGCGTTCTGCCAGCGCCGCTTCAGGGCCAGGCCGCCCAGCATGCAGGCCTCGGAGGAGCCGATGGTGGAGGTCCCGACGGCGGACTCCGGTTCCGGGGCGTTCCAGAGGTCGGCGAGCATCCGCCAGCAGCGGGTCTCGATCAGGGCGGTCTGCGGGTACTCGTCCTTGTCGATCATGTTCTTGTCGAACGTCTCGGCGTAGAGTTTCGCGGCCTCGGTCTCCATCCAGGTGCCCACGAAGGTGGCCAGGTTCAGGCGGGCATTGCCGTCCAGCATCGCCTCGTCATGGACCACCTGGTACGCGGTGGCGGGGAGGGACTCGCCGTCGGGAAGTCGGAACTTGGGAAAGGTGGTGGCCTCGCCCGGCCTGCTGAAGAGCGGGTTGAGCTCCACGTCGGTGTCCGGCTCGTGCTGGGGGGATCGGTGGGACCTGGGCATGGCACTCCTTCGGCAGGGGGAAGCCGCGGCGGGGCCGGGGCCTGCCCCGCCCACGCTACCCGCCGGGCCGGGGCCTTGGAAGGAAACGGCGCCGACACGCCCCGCCGTGCGCCGCCGTCGGCGGCTCAACTGGGAAGATCGGCGCATGAACGCAGAGGTAGCGAACGGCCACGGCGGGCACAATTTCAACAGCCGCGCCCACCACTCCCGGCTCCGGGTACTCGTGATGGTCCTGGTCGGCGCGGTCACCGCTGTCGCCGTCGGGTCCCTGATGTCCTGGGCCTACGCGCCCGCGCTGGGCTGGGCGGCGGCGTCCCTGACCTACCTGATCTGGGTGTGGTCGGTGATCGGCGGCCTGCAGCCGCAGGCGACGGCGGCGCACGCCCGCCGCGAGGACCCCAGCCGCGGCCTGGCCGACGGTCTGGTGCTGGTGGCCACCGTGGCGAGCTTCGGCGGCGTCGCCCTGATCCTGCTCGATGCCTCCAACGCCCAGGGCGGCACCAAGGCGGCCATCATTGCCATGGCCGTGGGCAGCGTGGCGCTGTCCTGGTTCCTGGTGCACACCCTGTACACCCTCCGGTACGCCTCCATCTACTACCGGGACAAGACCGGCGTCGACTTCAACGAGGACAAGCTGCCCCGCTACCTGGACTTCGCGTACCTGGCCTTCACCGTCGGCATGACCTTCCAGGTCTCGGACACGGACCTCAAGACCGACGCCATCCGCACCACCGTCCTGCGACAGGCCCTCCTGTCCTACCTGCTGGGCACGATCGTGCTCGCCACCACCATTAACCTGGTGGCCGGCCTCATCCACTGACCGGCCACCGTGGGTTTCAGGCCCCAGAGCTCAGAAGCCCGGCCTTAGACGCCGGCGTTGTAGACGTCGAGGCCGAACCGGTTCAGGCCCGGGGTCCCGGCGTAGCCGAGGTAGGGCAGCCCGAACGTGTCCTCGATGCTGGCCAGCAGGCTGTAGTGGTTGTACGGGGTGGTGGACCAGGTGCCGCCCTTGCTGAACGGGGAGAGCACCAGGGCGCCCACCCGGCCGCCGCCCATGCCCGTGATGCCGGGAAGGGCCGCGTTCGGCCCGGGGCCCTCGCCGCAGCAGGCGCTGGCGTCGGACTGGGGGCCGTCGGACTCGTCGAAGGTGATGACCAGGACGCCGTCCTGCTTGAACGCCGGCGAGCCGGTGATGACCGGGACCCACTGCTTGAGCCAGGCGTCGGCGCTGGCCAGGCCGCCGGGCTTGCCGTCCACGCAGGGGGAGTCGTGGCCGTCGTGGCAGAGGTTGGGCGTGATCATCGACAGGTTCGGCGTCGTGGCGGTGGAAGCGAGGTCGGTGCTCAGGTTGGAGAGGTCGACGTCGTTCGCGGCGCAGTCGGGTGAACCGGTGATCCCGGCGAAGTAGACGAACGGGTTGTGGCGGGCCGCGTACTGGTCGCCGACCCTAGCCTTCTGGGTGTCGTCGACGGCGCCGAGCGCGGGGTGCCGGCAGGGGGTGCCCATGTCCTCCATGTAGCCCTTCCAGGTCTTCCCGGCATCCTTGAGCTGCCCGGCGACGGTGGGGACGCTGGCGGGGAAGACGCAGCCGTCGCCGACGGCCTGGCCCGGGCTGGCGGTACCGGTGCCCACGAACGGCGAGTAGGTCTGGCAGTCGGACTGCATCTGGGCGTTCGGCCCCTGGCCGGAGATCTGCGCGGCGTAGTTGGGCTGGGAGTTGTGGGCGGTGCCGAAGTACTGGTTCAGCAGCACGCCCTGGCTGCGGAGCGTCTGGGACAGGTACGGGGCGGCCGACGCCGGGCCCCAGGTCTCGTCGTAGCCCTTGTTCTCAAGGTTGATGACAAAGAGGTGCTTGGCCCCGGGCAGGTAGCCGCCGGTCTGGGTCGCGGCGGGGACGGCGGTGCCGGCCTTCTGCGGTGCGGCGGCGGCGCCCGCGGTGGCTGACGCCGAGCCGTAGCCGATGCCCGCGGCGGCGAGGACGAGCGCGGAGGCGGCGGCGAACCGCTTCAGGATCCGTCGCCCGCGGCGGGGTGCGGAGTGCGTGCTGGTGCTGGCGTTGCTGGTGGTGTTGTTCACGGCAGTTTCCATCCGTCGGCGAGGGCTTTCTGTTTCAGTCCGGACCATTCCTCTTCCGGGGGCGGTCCCACCGGGGTGCAGGCGGGGCCGGCCACGAAGGGCGGGACGAGGTACTTGGGGGCGGCGAGGTTGGCGGGGGTGCCGAAGTCCAGGACCTCGGCGATGTTCCGGGCGGCCTGGTCGCGGGGTGTCAGCGCCGGGAGGTTCCAACGCCACTCGATCGCCTTGAGGACCGAGGTGTGGTCGTAGACGTCGTGGGCGACGTAGCGGCGGCGGGCGCGCGGGGAGACCACCAGGGAGGGGACCCGGAAGCCGCGAAGGGCCGTCGTGTCCGCGGTGTCGGGGGCCGTGGCCGGGGCGACGTGGTCGTAGAAGCCGCCCCATTCGTCGTAGTTGACCACCAGCAGGGTGTTGGCCCAGCCCGGGCCGGAGGTGACCGCGTTGTAGACCTCGGCCAGGAAGGTCTCGCCGGAGCGGATGTCCGCGTGTGGGTGGTCGTCCCCGGAGGTCCCGGATCCCTCGTCGGTGAAGCGCGGGTCCACGAAGGACACGGCCGGCAGGGTCCCGGCCGAGCAGTCCGTGAGGAAGTCCGCGTAGGGGTGGGAGATGGGCTGGTACTTGGTGCCCCAGAGCGCCGTGAAGGGGATGTCGCCGTAGTAGTACTTCCCGGCCACGCCCGCGGCGGCCAGCCGGTCCCAGATGGTGGGGAGCGTGGAGGTCACGGTGGAGTTGTGGATCCGATCCGTGGCGGCGGCGTGCTGGTAGAAGCGGTTGGGGTACGTCTCGGCCATGGTCGCGGCGAAGTAGCGGTCGCAGACGGTCCAGTCGGGTCCGGCCTGGCGCCAGAAGTCCAGGTCCGGGGCGTCGTAGTAGCCGACGGCGAATTCGTCGTTTTCACCCGCCCGGAGCCAGCCGTCGTTCTTGCCGTTGTTGAACTGGATCCGGCCGCCCTCGTAGGAGTGGTCCGGGTCCGGGTGGCCACAGCCCTGGAAATCGGTCAGGTGGTAGGTCGAGTGCGGGATGCCGTAGCGGTCCCTGAAGCTCAGCCCGGACTGTGTGCCGTCGGCACCGGGCAGCCAGCCGAGGAAGTGGTCGAAGGAGCGGTTCTCCATCATCACCACGATGATGTGCTCGATGCCGGAGGCGTCGGGCGCGGGCAGGCTCGGGGCGGCGGCGGTGGCGGCACGGACCGTGCCGGTGGTGGCAAGGGCGGTAGCCGCCGTCGCTCCCGCCACTCCGAGAAAACTCCGTCTGGAAAAAGTCACGTGATCATTTCCTTCGTTATCGGGCCGGACATTCTGGCTGCTGTCGTCAGCCGGTCCTGCGCAGGGGTAATCGCTGGAAGCGACGGAAAAGTTACGGTCCCGGGGTCCCCGCCCCGGAGGCAGCCGGATTCCCGACGGTCGCGTCAAAGGCTCCGGCCTGCCACATCCCGCCGGCCCCGGGCAGCGCCGGAAGCGCAGGATGACGCCCAAAAGTAGATCACGGGAAGGTTACGGAACTGCCTGTTTTTCACGTCCGTCCGTGCTTTGTTCACGCGATGTTTGCCTGAACACCGGAACTTCCCCGGCCGGGCAGCGCCGCCCGGGGGCCTGCACTAGCATCGGAGCAACGGCATCCCGCCGCCGGCACACGCCGCCGATCCCTCCGCCGCAGCGCGGGCGGGACACGGCCGAAAACCCCGCAGGAGCACGCATGGACATCACCGACGTCATCCTCAACGACCACCACGACCAGCGCCGCATGTTCGCGATCCTGGAGGAGATGCGCGGTGCAGCCCCCGCTGACCTGGCCGCCGTCTGGGACCGCCTGCAGATCCTGCTGGAAGTGCACGCCAAGGCCGAGGAGGAGCTGTTCTATCCGGAGCTGCTGGCGCTGGGCACGGGCGAGGGCGGCAAGGACTCACCGGAGGACGAGACCACCGACGCCATCCACGACCACAACGAGATCCGTGACGCGATCGCCGACGTCGGGCGGCACGACGCCGGCTCCGACGAGTGGTGGGCCGCCGTCGCGAAGGTGAACGAGGCCAACAGCGAGCACATGGGCGAGGAGGAACGCGAGGGCCTCACGGACTTCCGGCTGAACGCGGACCTGGACCTGCGGCACAAGCTGGCCGTGTCCTTCTATGCCTTCGAGGCGGCCCACGCCGGCGGTATCAAGGCCCGGGACGTGGACCCGGACGAGTACGTGGAGCAGAACGAGCCGGACTCGAAGTAACGGGATTAAAGGGGAACGGCCGGGCCTGACCAGCCCGGCCGTTCCGCTATCGACTTCTACTCGGGGTTTTGGCCGTATTCGGCCGAGATCAGGATGGGAAGGTGGTCGGACGCGCCGCGGGGCAGCGTCTCCACCTTCTCGATCACCAGCCCCTGCGAGGTGGCGAAGTCGAAGTGGCCCTTGAAGACCTTGTAGCGGGTGTAGGTGCGCCGGTCGCTGAGCGAGAGCTCGTAGCCGGCGTCCTTCATCTGCTCCGTCAGGTACTTGGTGAAGAACGGGTAGTTGAAGTCGCCCACCATGAGCGTCATCAGCCCACCGCCCATGCTGAGCAACTCGCCGTGGGCGGCATGGATCTGGTTGCGCCGCAACGAGTTCGACGCCGTCAACGGGGCGGCGTGGAACGAGGCGATGACCAGGGCGTGGTTCGTCTGGTTGTCCACCATCCGCGTGCCGATCAGCCGCTCATGCGCCGGCGCCAGCACCCGGTCGTGCACGGACTTCTTCAGCGAGAAGGTCTTGGTATCGCCGGCGGTGAACCGGTCCGTGCTGTAGTAGATCGCCAGGCCCAGCCGGTTGCCACGCGTGGCGTCGGCCAGTTGCAGGTTTCCAATGCTTTCGGGAAGGTCTTCGGTGTCGCACTCCTGCAGGCACAAGGCGTCCACCTTGTAGTCGCGGGCCAGCGCCTCAAGTTCGCCGCTGGCCTTGTGTTTGCGGAGGTTGTAGCTGATAACTCGGATCAGGGGGAGCACCTCTTCGCAGCATAGTCGGGGTAAACCTGCACCCGAGTCTACCCAGTCCGGCGTCGCGGCGAGGCGATAGGGTGGTGGAATTCTCCGATTACGTTGCTGCGAAAGGGTCACCGTTGACTGCTGAAATGCCCGAGCTGGCCGAGGGTGACTTCTACTATGAAGTCCTCGGCGGAGGCCGCTACCGCTCGACCATCCACGCCCAGGGCGCCTGGAATGTCCACGAGCAGCACATGGCTCCGGCCTCCGGCATCATGGCCGACGCGCTCTCCCGGCACGACCCGCGGCCGGACATGCGGATGGCCCGGATCAGCTACGAAATCCTGGGACTGATCCCGGGCGGCGAATTCGAGGTCACCACGACCACGCTGCGCCCGGGCCGGACCATCGAACTGCTCCAGGCGGAACTGACCGCCGGCGGCCGCGTCGCCATCAGGGCCACGGCCTGGCGGATCATCACCTCCGACACCACCGCAATCGCAGCCTTCGAGGACCCGCGGATCCCGGCCCCGGAGGACTGCGAACCCTACGACGCCGCGCAGGTCTGGCCCGGCGGGTACATCGCGTCGCTGAGCATGCGCATCGCCGAGGGACACCGGGCCGGGTCCGGCACCGTCTGGCTGCACACCGACCACCCGCTCACCGACCGGAACGACAGCGGGGACCTCGCCCGGCTGATCGGCCTGGTGGACACCGCCAACGGCATCGCGGCCCGGGTCCCGCCGGGCAAGGGCAGCTACGTGTTCCCCAACCTGGACCTGCAGATCCACATGTACCGGCTGCCGGAGGGGCAGTGGCTGGGCCTGGACAACGAGGTGTCCTTCGGAACGGACGGCATCGGGCTGACCTCCACGGTGCTGCACGACCTGCAGGGTCCGTTCGGCCGGGCCGAGCAGATCCTGACGCTGCGCAAGAGCTAGTGGAAGACCAGCCAGCCCACCGTCGTGGCCAGGCCGGTGAGGACCACGCCCCAGGCGATGTCCACCACCACGATCACCAGCGGCCATTTCTTCAGGGTCGCGGCGTTCGTCAGGTCGTAGGTGGCGTAGGCAAAGCCGCCCAGCGCCGCGCCGTAGCCGAACGCGGCCGCCCAGCCGCCGCCGTCGAGCGCGGGGCGCAGGGCGAAGAAGACGATTCCGGCGATGTACAGCACGTAGAACACGACGGCGTAGCCTAGATGGGGCTTGTCGGCCATCAGGTGGCCCAGGTGGCGGCGGTAGAACCTGCTCGTCGACTTCAGCCAGACGGCGTCGATGACGGCAAACGCGGCGGCCACCACCAGGAATTGCAGAAAGACCATAAGGGAGCATAACCACATGCAGCAGGCCGGACCCCGGAGCCTCACCGTGTTCCGTCAGCCCTCCTCCCTCGGCGCTGCGGAAGACCTCGATTTCGCCCTCGAACTGCTGCGGCGGGTCAAGACCGGGGCGGCGGGGCCGCTGCTGCGGCTCTACCGGCCCGTCCCCACCCTGGCGTTCGGCCAGCGGGACGCCAACCTGCCCGGCTTCGAGGCCGCTGCCCGGGCCTGCCGGGACCTCGGCTTCGAACCCCTGGTGCGGAAGGCCGGGGGACGCGCCGCCGCGTACCACCCGGGCAGCCTGGTGATTGACCACCTGGAGCCCGACGCCTACGCGATCGCCGGCGCCAAGGCCCGGTTCGCCCTTTTCGGCGGCCTGCTGGCGGAGGCGCTCCGGAACGCCGGCGTGGACGCAGCCGTCGGCGAGATCCCGGGGGAGTACTGCCCGGGCGAATTCAGCGTCCACGGCACCGACCGCCGGGCCCCGTCGCACCGGATCAAGCTGGTGGGCACGGCCCAGCGCGTGGTCTCCGGCGGCTGGCTGTTCAGCTCGGCGGTGATCGTCTCGGACTCAGCGCCCATCCGGGCCGTGCTGGAGGCCAGCTACGCGGCGCTCGGACTCGACTGGGATCCGGCGACGGCGGGCGCCGCGGATGACCTGGTGCCGGGCCTCGACGTCAACGCCGTCGAGGCGGCGGTCCTGGGCGCCTACGGGCGGTACGCGGCGCTGGAGGACGGCGACTTCCGGACCCTGACCGCCCCGTAGCAATTACCTTGGCGGTCCCTGTAGCCCATCACTGGGCCCGGGCGGCCAGGATTTGTTCGCGCAGGATGTCCGCGTGCCCGCAATGCTGGGCCAGTTCGCGCAGCATGTGCAGGTACACCCACCGCATCGGCAGCGGCCCGCGCCGGTTGCCGCGGACCAGGTCGTCGGGCCCCAGGGCCGCGGTACGGGCCCGGGAGCCGGCGCAGGCCTCGCGGTAGGCGGCCCGCACCGAGGCGATGGTGTCCTCAGGGTCCAGCACAAACGACTCGTCCGGAGTGGCCGGGATGCCGATCTCGACGCGGCTGCGGCAGGTGATGGCCTCGTCGAACCAGACCTTCTCGACAAAGGCCGCGTGCTTCAACAGCCCCAGCAGCGTGGTGCGCGAGGGCACCAGGGCCGTCCGTGCCTCCTCCTCGCTCAGTCCGTCGAGGCTGGCCTCCAGATCGGCCCGGTGATCGTCGAGGAACGCCTCGAACTGGGTCCGAAGATCCGCGGCGAAGAGGTCCGGTTCCATGCTGGGATTGGTGCTCATGAGCCCACAGCCTAATGGGCCCCGCCCGGAAATCCGGACGGGGCCCAAGAGGTGTGGCTGGTGGGTGGTGTTCCTCCCTTGGCGTCAGTGGCCCCGGTCGATCCACTCCTGCAGGTGCGGGGCCTCGGCGCCGATGGTGGTCTGGTCCCCGTGCCCGGTGCGAACCACCGTCTCCGCCGGCAGGGTCAGCAGCCGGGAGGAGATGGACTCGATGATGGTCGGGAAGTCGCTGAAGGACCGGCCGGTGGCCCCGGGTCCGCCCTGGAACAGGGTGTCGCCGGTGAAGACGGTGCCCTCACTTTCGAGCCGGAAGCTGACCGATCCGGGCGAGTGGCCGGGCGTGTGGAGGGCCACCAGGCGGGCGCCGGCGACGTCGAACGAGTCACCGTCGGCAATCGCGTGGTCCGGTTCGGTGCCCGGGAACACCCGGTCCCAGAGCATCCAGTCGTCCCGGTGCAGGTACACGGGGGCGCCGGTCAGTTTCCGGAACTCGCCCACGGCGGCGATGTGGTCGTCATGGCCGTGCGTGAGCAGGATGGCGGTGACCTTCCGGTGGCCGACGGCGGCGGCGATCGCGGCGGCGTCGTGCGCCGGGTCGATCACGACGCACTCGGCGTCGTCGCCCACGATCCAGACGTTGTTCTCCACGTCCCAGGTGCCGCCGTCGAGCGAGAACGTTCCCGAGGTGACCAGTCGGTCGATCCGCAGGCCGTCCACGTCGTTGCTCACAGCTCCACCACGGAACGCAGGACGGCGCCGGAGTGCATCTTCTCGAAGGCTTCCTCGATCTGGTCGATGCCGATGCGCTCGGTGACGAAGGCGTCCAGGTCCAGCCGTCCCTGCCGGTACAGGTCGATCAGCATCGGGAAGTCCCGGGAGGGCAGGCAGTCGCCGTACCAGGAGGACTTCAGTGAACCGCCGCGGCCAAACACATCCAGCAGCGGCAGCTCCAGGGTCATCTCCGGGCTGGGGACGCCCACCAGCACCACGGTGCCGGCCAGGTCGCGGGCGTAGAAAGCCTGCTTGTACGTCTCGGGACGGCCCACGGCGTCGATCACGACGTCGGCGCCGAAACCGCCGGTCAGCTCACGGATGGCCTCCACGGGGTCTACGGCGGAGGAATCCACGGTGTGGGTGGCACCCAGGTCCTTGGCCCGTTCGAGCTTGTTGGGGTCGATGTCGACGGCGATCACCGTGGTGGCGCCGGCGAGCGCGGCGCCGGCGATGGCCGCCACGCCCACCCCGCCGCAGCCGATCACGGCCACCGAGTCGCCGCGGCCGACGTTGCCGGTGTTGATCGCGGCGCCGAGGCCCGCCATGACGCCGCAGCCGAGCAGGCCGACGGCGGCCGGGTCGGCCTCGGGGTCCACCTTGGTGCACTGGCCTGCGGCGACGAGCGTCTTCTCGGCGAAGGCGCCGATGCCCAGGGCGGCGGTGAGCTCCGTGCCGTCTTCCAGGGTCATCTTCTGGGCGGCGTTGTGCGTGTTGAAGCAGTACTGCGGTTCGCCGCGGCGGCAGGCCCGGCATTCGCCGCAGACGGCGCGCCAGTTCAGCACCACGCGGTCCCCGGGAGCCACCGAGGTGACATCGGGGCCGACGGCGCTGACCACGCCGGTGGCCTCGTGGCCGAGCAGGAACGGGAAGTCGTCGTTGATGGCACCCTGCTTGTAGTGCAGGTCGGTGTGGCAGACGCCGCAGGTGAGGATGTCCACCAGCGCCTCGCCGGGGCCGGGATCGGGCACCAGGATGGTTTCCAGGGTGACGGGGGCGTTGTTGGACCGGACGATTGCGCCCTTGACCTTATGGACCATGGGAGAGCTCCTTTCGATGCCGCCGCCCGGCGCGGGGGTGCCGGATACGGCGCGACGCGGGCCCCGGGTAATCCGGAGTCCGCGTCGTGTCTGGTGTGGCTGTTCTCTGGTGCTGGCGGGTTAGGCCGCGAGGCGGCTCTTGACCTCTGCCGCGGAGGGGTTGGTGGCGGCGGTGCCGTCCGGGAACAGCACGGTGGGGACGGTACGGTTGCCGCCGTTGAGCTGCTCGACCAGTTCGGCCGTGCCTTCGACTTCCTCGATGTTGATCTCGGTGTACCCGATGCCCTGCGCGTCCAGCTGCTTCTTCAGCCGGTTGCAGTAGCCGCACCACGTGGTCGAGAACATGGTGATGGTGCCGGATTCGGGGGTGAAGTCCACGAAATTCTCCTCAGGTGGGTTGCCGGTGCGTGCCGGGACGGTCAATCGGACGTCTCTGGAATAACCGTATCCTGCGGGACGGTATTCCCGCAGGGAGGTGCCGGCAGGGGCAGGCCCCGATGCGGCACCCTGTGCAGGCCGGGCCGGCCGGTGGCATGCTGGGGGCATGTGTGGACGCTATGTGATGGCCCGGGCCGTCGGGGACCTGCTGGCAGAGTTCGACGCCGGGCTCGAGGAGGAGATCGCCGTGCCGCCGTCGTGGAACGTCGCGCCGACGGCGGACGTGCCGATCATCCTGGAGCGGCTGGTCGAGGGGGCGGAGCACCCGGCGCGGCAGCTCCACATCGCCCGCTGGGGACTGGTCCCGTCCTGGGCCAAGGACCCCGGCATCGGGTCGAAGATGATCAACGCCCGCAGCGAGAGCGTGCTGGAGAAGCCGGCGTTCCGGAAGGCCACGCGGTCCCGGCGCTGCGCCGTCCCGGCCGACGGCTACTACGAGTGGAAGGGCCAGGGCAAGGGGAAGCAGCCCTACTACGTGCATCCGAAGGACGGCTCACCGGTGGCGTTCGCGGGACTGTACGAGTGGTGGAAGGACCCGTCCAAGGATGAGGGGGACCCCGGCCGGTGGCTGCTCTCGACGACGATCCTGACCACCGATTCGCCGCCCGAGGGTTACGCCGACGGGATGCTGGCGGAACTGACGGCCCTGCATGACCGGGTGCCGCTGCCGATGGACCGCGCCACCATGGAGGCCTGGCTTGACCCCCGGGCGGAAGATGCCGCGGAACTGGTCGGCATCGTGCGCGCCAACGCCCACGACGTCGCCGAGGGCTGGCGGATCGACGCCGTCGGCACCGCCGTCGGGAACGTCCGCAACGATTCCCCGGAACTGATCGAACCGGTCGGCAGCCTGTTCTAGTCCTGATGCGGGGTTAGACCGTGACCCGGCCGGCCGCGTCCACGGTCCAGGTCGGGTTGAACGCGACCTCCCAGCGGAAGCCGTCCGGGTCGGCGAAGTAGCCGGTGTAGCCGCCCCACGGCTGTGTTTTGGGCGGCGCGACGATGGTGGCCCCGGCGTCCGCAGCCTCGCCCAGGACCCTGTCCACCGCATCGGCGCTGTGCACGTTGTGGCTCAGGGTGATGGGAGGGATGCCGGCGGGGGAATCCGTCCCGGCTTCGGCCCGCATCTGGCCCGCGTCCCAGAGCGAGAGGATGAGCCCGTGGTTGATCTGCAGGAAGAGCACTTCACCGGGGACTTCGCGGTGAACGGGCCAGCCCAGGCCCGTCACGTAGAACCGGCGGGAGGCTTCCACGCTGCGGACGCCAAGGGAGATGAAGTCGACTCGTGGTTGCATCGTTCGATACTGTCATGCAGATGTCGACAAATCACGCAGAGGACAAAGCAGCCCAGGCCGATAAGGACCAGCTCGCCGCCGTGCGGGTGGCCGTGGACGAGGTTGACGAGCAGATCGTCGCGCTGATCGGACGCCGGGAGCGGTTGATCCGGATCGCCGGGACGCTCAAGGCCGACAGTGCCGAGGTCCGCGCCCCGGGCCGGGTGGAGCGCGTCCTGGAGCACGTGAAGGCAACGGCCGAACGCAACGACATCGACACCGACATCGTCGGAGAGACCTACAAGGCCATGATCGATGCCTTCATTCGCCTGGAGCTTGAGGTCTACAAGGCCGGCAGCTAGCTAGAGGGATTCCTCCACGGGGACGTTGGCCTGGTACTCCCGCCCGTCGCAGTCGCTGTAAGCCGTCATCAGGTGCCCCTTGGGCAGGCCCAGTACTGTGCTCAGCGGGAAGTTGCCCGTGATGGTGTTCCCGGAATGCTGGACGCCCTTGATGTCGAAGTTCTCCTCCGTACCGTCATGGCTGAAGCAGAAGAAGGACACAGCCTCGCCATTGAGGAATTCGATTTCCAGCCGCCGCTGATGCGAATGGTCCGGCGTCGCCGCGACCAGCCCCACCACGTAGGCGCCCGAGGCCGGGATATTGCCGTCTATATCGAAGGTCGCCACCAACGTTGAATCCTTGGCGGCGATGCTGGCGTGCTTCAGGAGTGCGTTGTGCGAGCTCATAGGCCAATCCTGCCCCCGCACGTTGGCCCCGTCCACCCCTGATCTAGGTTTTGTCCCGGCCCCGTCGTAGACTTGTTCTATTCGAAGATATGTTCGAATAATTCAAGAGGCAACCCGTCTGGCCTCCCGCCTGTGGCACCTGCACCTTCCGGCGCACCTGCCCAGCGGCCGTCCAGCCCGTTCGTCAACAACACAGCGCCCGGGAGGCATCATGGGGATGTTCAGCGAATCCGTGGAGGTGGCCTGCACCCCGGAGGGCCGGCCCGAGTCCCTGGTCTGGGCGGGACGAAGCTATGAGCTGTGCGCCGAGCCAGTGCGGTGGTTCGAACGGCGTGAGTGGTGGGCTGAAGAGCAGCGCGCCCCGCTGGGCAGCGGCCCAGGCCTGGTGGACTCGGAGATCTGGCGGCTCGAGGTCCGGGACGCCTCGGCCCCGGACCAAAGCCTCACCCTCGACCTCAGTCGCCACCTGCGCAGCGGGCGCTGGCGGTTGCTGCGGCTCCACGACGCCCTGGCCGGGCAGCGGAGGCCCGCATCGGCATGAGCTTCACCCACCTGCATGTCTCCACTGCCTTCAGCGCCCACTATGGCGTGTCCTGGCCGGAGGAACTGGCCGCGGCGGCCGCAGCCGACGGGGCGACGGCGCTCGCCTGCACCGACCGTGACGGCCTCTACGGCACCATCAAACACCTCAAGGCCTGCATGGCCGCGGGGCTGGATCCCATCGTGGGGGTGGACCTGGCGGTCTTTGACGACGACGGCGACCTCCGCACCCAGGTGGGCGGCCGCGTCGTCGTCCTGGCCCACGGGGAAAACGCCGGGGCCGGATACCGCGCCCTGTGCCGGCTGATCTCCGATGCCCACTCCCGCACCACGGGCAAGGCCGGCGGTACGGTCCCCGCCGCGGTGACCCGGGCCGAACTGGCATCCCGGGCGCTGGATCCGCAGACGCTCGAGCCGGTGCTGACGGTACTGATCGGACCGGACTCCGACGTCGGCCGCTCCATGGGCGGGCGGCGCTACCTGCGGCCGCGCACCCTGTTCAAGCAATGGCTCGACGCCATGCCGGCGGGAACCGTCACCGCCGAGGTGGTCTCCCAGCTGAGCGCCCCGGGGGAGCACCTCAGCACGGCCCACGCCGTGCGGATGCTCAAGCTGGCCGCCGAACACGGCGTGCCCGCAGTCCTCAGCAACGCCGTGCGCTATGTCGCCGAGGACGGCGCGGCCACGGCGGACGTGCTGGACTCCGCCCGTACCCTGAAGTCGCTGCCCGAACTGGCCGGCGAGCCGCTGCTGCAACCCAACGGACAGGCCTGGCTCAAAAGCTCCGCGCAGATGCTGGAGCTGGGCAAGGAAATCATTCACGCCGCGGGATTCGGCGCGGCCGACCTCAAGAGCCTGCTGGCGCATACCGAGGCGCTCGCGGACCGCTGCCGGATGGACCCGGCCGCGGACATGGGCTGGAAGCAGCCGGTGGTCCCGGAAGCGGCCGTGATCGGGATCGAGGGGGACCCGCTGGCCGAACTGGCGGCCCGCTGCGAGGCCGGCATCACCCGCCGCTTTCCCGGCATCAGCGGCAGCAGTGCCGTGGAGATGCGGGCCAGGCTGGAGCATGAGCTGCGGATCATCGACAGCCTCGGGTTCGCCTCCTACTTCCTGACCGTGGCCGAGGTGTCCCGGATGATCACGGACATGGGGGTGCGCGCCGCGGCCCGGGGCTCCGGGGCCTCCAGCCTGGTCAACTACCTGATGGGCGTCAGCCAGGTGAACCCGCTGCAGCACGACCTGATCTTCGAACGCTTCCTCTCACGGGACCGGGCCACCCTGCCGGACATCGACATCGACGTCGAGAGCGCCGAACGGCACAACGTCTACCGGAAGATCTTCGACCGGTTCGGTACCGAACGGGTGACCCTGATGAGCATGCAGAACGGGTACCGCGCCCGGGGTGCCGTGCGCGACGCCGGACTGGCCCTCGGCATGGAGGGCGGCGACATCGACGAGATCGCCAAACAGCTGTGGCGGTTCTCCGCAAGGAACTTCCGCGAGGCGCTGGTGGAGAAGCCGGAGCTGAAGGAGTTCGCCGGGCGGGTGGAGCAGCGGGACTTCACCGGCAACCAACAGCTTGACCTGCTGGTGGACCTGACCGAACGGCTGGACCGGCTGCCCAGGCACATCTCCATGCACCCGTGCGGGGTCATCCTGGGCGATGCCACGCTGCTTGACCGCACCCCGGTCCAGCCCAGCGGCCTGGGCCTGCCGATGAGCCAGTTCGACAAACACGACATGGACCCCATGGGCATGCTCAAACTCGACGTCCTGGGCGTGCGGATGCAGTCCGCCATGGCCTTCGCCGTCCGGGAGGTCATCCGGCTGCACCCCTCGAAAGCGGACGTGGTGGCCGCCGGAAACCATCAGCCCGGGCCGGACGGCAGCGGGCCGGACTACATTGCCGAGGACGGCACCATAGACCTGAACGCCGTCCCGCTGGACGATGAGCCCACCTTCGACCTGATCCGCAGCACCCACACCCTGGGCTGCTTCCAGATCGAATCCCCGGGCCAGCGCGAACTGATCGGCAAGCTGGCCCCCAGGGAGTTCAACGACCTCATCATCGACATCTCCCTCTTCCGGCCCGGGCCGATGAAGTCGGACATGGTCAGGCCCTTCCTGGAGCACCGGCATGGCTTCGCCCCGGAGGTGTTCCCGCACCCGGACCTCAAACCGGTGCTGCAGGAAACCCACGGCGTCACCGTCTTCCACGAACAGATCCTGAAGACCTTCGACGTGATGACCGGCTGCGGCCTGGCCCGCGCCGATGAGTTCCGGCGCGCCCTCGGCAACGAGGTGCTGGAGAACCAGGTGGAGGAATTTTTCCGCCGTGAGGCCAAACGGCGGGACTATTCCCCGGCGGTCGTTGACAAAGTCTGGGGAACCCTGAAGGCCTTCGGCAGCTTCGGTTTCTGCAAGGCCCACGGCGCCGCCTTCGCCGTGCCCACCTACCAGTCGGCGTGGCTGAAAACCCACCACCCCGAGGCGTTCCTCGCCGGAATCTGGGAACACGACCCCGGCATGTACCCCAAACGCCTCCTGGTGGCCGAGGCCCGCCGCATGGGCATCCCCATCCTGCCCCTGGACATCAACCGCAGCCAGGCCGAATACCGGGTGGAACCGGTCGTGGACGGCCCGGACCGGGGGAAGCTGGGCATCCGTCTGAGCCTGAAGGGGATCTTCGGTCTCTCCGGCGCGGAACTCAAACGCATCGTCGCCGGCCAGCCCTACGACTCCCTCGCGGACCTGCGCGCCCGGACCCGGATCAGCAAACCCAGCATCCAGCGCCTCGCACAGCTGGGCGCCTTCGACTCCCTGCACCGGGCCGTCGGCGGCAACACCAACCGGGCGGACCTGGTCCACCACCTGCAGCAGTTGCAGACCAGGACGCAGCGCAAGGGCGCCGAGGTGATCGAGGGCCAGCTGGCCCTGCCGCTGGGCGACGTGGAACTGACCAACCTCAAGGGCGGCCGGCCCGCCCCCACGCTGGTGGACACCGTCCGGGCTGAGCTGGACCTGATGGCCGTGGACGTCAGCGCCCACCTGGTGGACAGCCACCGGCCACTGCTGGACCGGCTGGGCGTCACCACGGCAGACCAGCTCCTGAAGCTGCGCAACGGCACCGAGGTGCTGGTGGCCGGGGTGCGGGTGGCCACCCAGACCCCGCCGATGCGCGGCGGCCGGCGGGTGGTCTTCATTAGCATCGACGACGGGACCGGTTGCGTGGACTCAGTGTTCTTCCACGAGGCCCAGGAGCAGGCCGGGCCGCTGCTCTTCAGCACCCGGCTGCTGCTGATCCGCGGCACCACCCGCCGCACCGGGCCCCGCGGCATCAGCATCAGCGCCTCCATGGCCTGGGACCTCAGCCGCACCGACACCCTGCCCTTCCCGGCCGCCGGCGCGGGTACCGGCTTGGGCGGAGGCGCCGGTACCGGTGGCGACGCGCCCGAGGGCCCGCCGCTGGACATGGCGCCGGGCGCGCTGGACGGCATCCGGCGGACCCTCGCGATCACGGGGTTCAGCGGTTGAGTGCGGGTCCGGAAGCGGCGATGGGCGGGGTGGCGGGCGTTGGTTGGGCGTCCGGAAATACCGATAGCATGGACGAGGCTGGCTGTGGTCCCCGTACGCCACAAGCTACGAAGCCTTAAAACCGTGAATAGGAGACACCCGTGTCAGATGCCCAGCAGATCACCCTTCTCGTCGATGGCGAAGAGACCCAGGTGACTACCGGGACCACCGGCGCGGAACTCTTCTTCGAGCGCCGCGACGTCGTCGTGGCCCGTGTCAACGGCGAACTGAAGGACCTGGACCAGCCCCTGCCGGCCGGCGCCGACGTCGAAGGCGTCACCATCGACTCCCCGGACGGCCTGAACGTGCTGCGCCACTCCACCGCCCACGTCATGGCCCAGGCCGTGCAGCAGCTGCGCCCCGACGCCAAGCTGGGCATCGGACCGTACATCACCGACGGCTTCTACTTCGATTTCGACGTCGAGGAACCCTTCACCCCGGAGGACCTGCGCCAGCTCGAGAAGATGATGCTGAAGATCGTCAACCAGAACCAGAAGTTCGTCCGCCGCGTGGTGACCGAGGACGAGGCACGCGAGGCGATGAAGGACGAGCCGTACAAGCTCGAACTGATCGGCCTTAAGGGCGCCGGCAGCGACGAGGACGGCTCCAGCGTCGAGGTCGGCGGCGGCGAACTGAGCATTTACGACAACGTCGAGCGCAAGGAAGGCACCACGGTCTGGTGCGACCTGTGCCGCGGCCCGCACCTGCCCAACACCAAGCTGATCTCCAACGCCTTCGCCCTGACCCGCTCCTCCGCGGCCTACTGGCGCGGCAGCGAGAAGAACAAGCAGCTCCAGCGCATCTACGGCACCGCCTGGCCCACCAAGGAAGCCCTCAAGGCCTACCAGGAGCGCATCGCTGAGGCCGAACGCCGCGACCACCGCAAGCTCGGCGCCGAACTGGACCTGTTCTCCTTCCCGGACGAGCTGGGCTCCGGCCTGCCGGTGTTCCA
Source organism: Arthrobacter sp. YD4 (assembly GCF_030410515.1). Lineage (GTDB taxonomy): Bacteria > Actinomycetota > Actinomycetes > Actinomycetales > Micrococcaceae > Arthrobacter. Next base: position 392,798 of record NZ_JAUHHD010000003.1, read on the forward strand.
CCCCAAGGGCGGCATCATCCGCAAGGCCATGGAGGACTACTCCCGGCAGCGGCACGTCGACGCCGGCTACGAGTTCGTCTACACCCCGCACATCACCAAGGGCCACCTCTACGAGGTCTCCGGGCACCTGGACTGGTACCGGGACGGCATGTTCCCCCCGATGCACATCGACGCGGAACTGAACGAGGACGGCACCGTCCGCAAGCCCGGCCAGGACTACTACCTGAAGCCGATGAACTGCCCCATGCACAACCTGATCTTCCGCTCGCGCGGCCGCTCCTACCGTGAACTGCCGCTGCGGCTCTTCGAATTCGGCTCGGTCTACCGCTACGAGAAGTCCGGCGTGGTGCACGGCCTGACCCGAGTCCGGGGCATGACCCAGGACGACGCCCACATCTACTGCACCCGCGAGCAGATGAAGGACGAACTGACCAAGACCCTGAACTTCGTGCTGGGCCTGCTCAAGGACTACGGCCTGCAGGACTTCTACCTGGAGCTCTCCACCAAGGACCCGGAGAAGTTCGTCGGCGCCGACGAGGTCTGGGAAGAAGCCACCCGCACCCTCGAGGAAGTGGCGACCGAATCCGGCCTCGAGCTGGTCCCGGATCCGGGCGGAGCGGCGTTCTACGGCCCGAAGATCTCCGTCCAGGCCCGTGACGCCATCGGCCGAACCTGGCAGATGTCCACCATCCAGCTGGACTTCAACCTGCCGGAGCGCTTCGAGCTGGAATTCCAGGCCGCCGACGGCACCCGCCAGCGCCCGGTCATGATCCACCGCGCACTGTTCGGCTCGATCGAACGGTTCATGGGCGTCCTCACCGAGCACTACGCCGGCGCGTTCCCGGCCTGGCTCGCCCCCGTCCAGGTGGTCGGCATCCCGGTGGCGGAGGCGTTCAACGACTACATGTTCGACGTCGTCGACCAGCTCAAGGCCGCGGGCATCCGCGCCGAGGTGGACATCTCCTCGGACCGGTTCCCGAAGAAGATCCGCACCGCCAGCAAGGACAAGATCCCGTTCGTGCTGATCGCCGGCGGCGACGACGCCGAGGCCGGGGCGGTGTCCTTCCGGTTCCGGGACGGCAGCCAGGACAACGGCGTGCCGGTGGCCGAGGCCGTCCGACGCATCGTGGACGCCGTCCGCGAGCGGACCAGCTAGCGGGGGAGCAGCAAGTGCAGGAATCCACAGGCGCCGGCCAGGGCTACCCGGGCGACGACGGCGTAACCGACGACTTTGGCCTCGCCGGCGTGCCGGACTCGTTCCAGCGCCTGTGGACTCCGCACCGCATGGCGTACATCAAGGGCGGCCAGCACCAGTTCAGGAACCAGGACGACTGCCCGTTCTGCGTGGCACCGGAACGCCAGGACGAGGAATCGCTGATCGTCTACCGCGGCCGGACCTGCTACGTGGTGCTGAACCTGTACCCATACAACCCCGGGCACCTGCTGGTCTGCCCGTACCGGCACATCCCGGACTACACGGATCTGACGGTCGAGGAGACCGCCGAGTTTGCCGAGCTGACGCAGACCGCCATGCGCGTGCTGCGGAAAGTCTCGAACCCCACCGGCTTCAACCTGGGCATGAACCAGGGCGTCACCGGCGGCGCCGGCGTCGCGGGCCACCTGCACCAGCATGTGGTGCCGCGCTGGGGCGGGGACGGGAACTTCTTCCCGATCATTGCCCAGACCAAGGCGATGACCCAGACCCTCGGCGAGGTCCGCCGGCAGGTTTCGGAGGCGTGGCCCGCGTCCGCGGCCACGGAACCGGCGGCGGGAACACCGGATGCTGAATAAGCACGCCCGCGGGTTCTTCACCGCGCTGTTCACCCCGCTGGCCCGCTGGCTGCTCCGGATGGGCGTCTCCCCGGACGCCGTGACGATCGTCGGCACCGCCGGCGTCGTCGTCGGCGCCCTCGTCTTCTACCCGCTGGGCCAGCTCTGGTGGGGAACCATCTTCATCACCGCGTTTATCTTCTCCGACGTCATCGACGGGATCATGGCACGGCTGCAGGAACGCGGCGGCCGATGGGGCAACTTCCTGGACTCCACCCTGGACCGGGTGGCCGACGGCGCCCTGTTCGCCGGCGTCGCCGTCTGGTTCTTCACCGGCGGGGCCAACCCGGCCATCGCCGTTGCCGCCCTGCTCTGCCTGGTCCTCGGCATGGTGGTCTCCTACGCCCGGGCCAAGGCCGAGGCGCTGGGATTCCACGCCAACGTCGGCATCGCAGAGCGTGCCGAACGGCTCGTCTCCGTGCTGGTGGTCACCGGCTTCACCGGCATCGGCCTGCCGCCGGTGGTCCTGCTCGTCACCCTCTGCCTGCTCGCGCTGGCCAGTTTCGTGACGATCATCCAGCGGGTCGGCGCCGTCCGCCGGCAGTCGCTGGAGGAAGCCCGCGGCACCACCAGCGACCAGGCCGCCTGAGCCGGGCTGCACCCACGGGACACAGGCTGACGTACCCTGTCCCCGACGCTGTCCCCGCCCGGTTCCGGGGCGTAACGCGAGTTCAACCGGCCCGCGGCGGGGGACTAGTATTACCCTTACCGGCCAATGGTTTCCGGTAATCCGGGGTGAACGCACACGGTACCCGTGTGCCGTCCGCGCCGGGCGAGGTCATCTATCTACCCATAGGGGTTTTTGTGTCTACACCTGATGTAAGCAGCGAAGCCGGCGCGTCCGCCCAGAACGTCACGGGCAGCAGCCGCGTCAAGCGCGGCATGGCGGAGATGCTCAAGGGCGGCGTCATCATGGACGTCGTCAACGTCGAGCAGGCCCGCATTGCCGAAGACGCCGGTGCCGTGGCCGTGATGGCGCTGGAACGCGTTCCCGCTGACATCCGCGCCCAGGGCGGCGTGTCCCGCATGTCGGACCCGGACATGATCGACCAGATCATCGACGCGGTCTCCATCCCCGTCATGGCGAAGGCCCGCATCGGCCACTTCGTCGAGGCCCAGGTCCTGCAGTCCCTCGGCGTCGACTACATCGACGAGTCCGAGGTCCTCACCCCGGCCGACTATGTCAACCACATCGACAAGTGGAACTTCAAGGTTCCCTTCGTCTGTGGCGCCACCAACCTCGGTGAGGCCCTGCGCCGCATCAACGAGGGCGCGGCCATGATCCGCTCCAAGGGTGAGGCCGGCACCGGCGACGTCTCCAACGCCACCGGGCACATGCGCAAGATCCGCTCCGAGATCGCCAAGCTCGCCGCCCTGCCCGAGGACGAGCTGTACGTCGCGGCTAAGGAACTGCAGGCCCCGTACGAACTGGTCAAGGAAGTTGCCGCTGCCGGCAAGCTCCCCGTGGTCCTCTTCACCGCCGGCGGCATTGCCACCCCGGCCGACGCCGCCATGATGATGCAGCTCGGCGCCGACGGCGTCTTCGTCGGCTCCGGCATCTTCAAGTCCGGCAACCCGGCCCAGCGCGCCGCCGCCGTCGTGAAGGCCACCACCTTCTTCGACGACCCGGACGTCATCGCCAAGGCCTCCCGCGGCCTGGGCGAGGCCATGGTCGGCATCAACGTCGACGAGATCCCGCAGCCGCACCGCCTCGCCGAGCGCGGCTGGTAGCCTGCGCGCCCTGCGGGGCGCCGAGCGGCGCGATCCTCTGCGTGCTATTCCCCGCGCGTTGTTGGCAGCCGAGCTGCCGGTTGGGGCGCGGGGCCCCTTTTACGCACGCTGCCGGATCACACCGCCCGTCGCCTTGCGCTTTTGATTGAACGAGTCCGGCCCGCCACCTCTCCAAGGTGGCGGGCCGGCGTCGTATGGGTTCTAAGGGAACTAATCCAGGCCGCGGCGCTTGAGCAGGGGGTCGAGACGGGCGTCCCGGCCGCGGAAGGCCCGGAAGGACTCCAGCGGGTCGCGGCTGTTGCCGCGGGAGAGCAGTTCGGTGCGGAAGAAGTCCCCGTTGGCCCGGGACAGGCCGCCGTTCTCCTTGAACCACTCGACGGTTTCGGCGTCGAGCACCTCGCTCCAGATGTAGGAGTAGTAGCCCGCTGCGTACCAGCCGCCGGCGAAGATGTGCTGGAAGTACCCGGTCCGGTAGCGGGGCGGGATCAGGCTGTGCGCGACGCTGGCGGCGGCGAGGGCCTTCGCCTCGAATTCCAGGACGTCATCGGGGACCTCGGACTCCTCCAGGACGTGCCAGGCCAGGTCCAGCAGGGCGGCGCCCAGGTACTCGGTGGTGCCGAAGCCCTCGCCCCAGAGCGCGGCGGCGTCGAGCTTGTCCACGGTTTCCTGCGGCAGCGGCTCGCCCGAGACGTGGTGCCGGGCGTAGTTGGCCAGCACCTCCGGCCACATGATCCACATCTCGTTGACCTGGGACGGGTACTCGACGAAGTCGCGCGGCACCGAGGTTCCGGAGAACCGCGGGTAGGTCACGGCAGAGAAGAGCCCGTGGAGGGCGTGGCCGAACTCGTGGAAGGTGGTCCGCAGTTCGTCCAGGGTCAGGAGCGTGGGTTCCCCGGCCGGCGGCTTGGAGATGTTCAGGTTGTTGATCACCACGGGACGGGTCCCCAGCAGGTCCGACTGCTCCACCAGGGAGTTCATCCAGGCGCCGCCGCGCTTCGATTCGCGGGTGTAGTAGTCGCCCAGGAAGAGGCCCAGGCCCGTGCCGTCGGCGTCCTTGACCTCCCAGACCCGGACATCGGGGTGGTAGCCGGCCAGGTCGGTCCGCTCGTGGAACGTGATGCCGTAGAGGGCGTTGGCCGCGAAGAAGACCCCGTCCTTCAGGACCCGGTCCAGCTCAAAGTAGGGGCGCAGGGCCTGCTCGTCCACGGAGTAGCGTTCGCGCTTGACCCGGGCGGAGTAGTACGCCCAGTCCCACGCCTCCAGCGGGTGGCCGGCGACCTCGGCGAGGGCCTCGGCCTCGGCGTCGGCGTTCCGCACGGCAGCCGGGGCCAACCGGCCCAGCATCGCCTGCACCGCGGCGAAGTCGGGGGCGGTCTGCTGGTCCACGCTGAGCTCGGCGAAGTTGGCGAAGCCCAGCAGGGTGGCCTTCTCGGCGCGCAGCCGGACCATGTCCCTGACCAGGTCCCGTACGTCCAGGGTCCCTCCGCTGCTGCCGCGGCCGATCGAGGCCTCGTAGAGCCTGCGGCGGACCTCCCGGTTCTCCAGCGCGGCCATTGCCGGCTGGTTGCTCGGCTGGATCAGGGTCAGCAGGTACTTGCCTTCGGCCCCGGCGGTGCGGGCTGCCTCGGCGGCGCTGGCGACGTCGTCGGCCGGCAGCCCGGCCAGGTCCGTGGCGTCGTCCAGCAGCAGCGACGCGGACTTCATGCCCTCCTTGACCCGCTGGCCGAACTCGGTGCCCAGGGTGGAGAGCTCGGCGTTGATGGCCCGGAGCCGGTCCTGGCCGGCGGCGTCGAGCTGGATGCCGGACTGGCGGAACGCCTTCAGGTACTCCTCGACCAGACGGGCGGATTCGGCGTCGAGCCCGTCCGTGGGAATTGCGGCGAACCTCTCGTAGAGGGCGCGGTTGAGGTAGATGGAGTCCTCGTGGGCGGAGAAGGCGGGGGAGAGACGGGTCTCCAGCTCCCGGATCTCGTCCGTGGCGTCCGCGGACACGAGCGTGAAGAAGGACGCCGCCGCACGCTGCAACAGAGCGCCGGAGCGTTCCATCGCGACGGCGGTGTTCTCAAAGCTGGCGGGCTCCGGTGTGTCGACGATCGCCTGAATCTCCGCGAGGTGTTCGGCCAGGCCGGCCTCGACGGCGTCGGCGTAGTGGCCGGCGTCGATGTCCGCGAAAGGTGGCAGTCCGTACGGCAGGGTACTGGGGCTCAGGAGGGGGTTAGTCATGAAACGACACTTTCATGTTTCGTGGCGGTTCTCAATGGTCCGCGGCGCGTGTTGGGGCGGTGCGGCCCGTACGATGTGGCCATGGGGACTCCACATCTTTCGCGCCCGGCCCGCGTCGCGGCCGGCCTGCTCTCGATTGCCATCGCTGCCACGCTGAGCTCCTGCGGGGTGCTGGCCCGCCCGGACGGGGATGCCGCCGGGACCGCGAATGCCGGCGCGACGGCGTCGGGGCAGGCATCCGCGCAGTCGCCGGGCTCGCGGTCGTCGACGTCGCCCAGCCCGACGCCGACCCCCACCCCGACACCCGGGAAGGGCCCCGACTGCGCCGCCGTCCGTTGCACGTCCGTGCTGGTCACCGGCGACATGCTGGTCCACGCCCAGCTCTGGGACCAAGCCCGCGCTGACGCCCTGGCCGCCGGTGCCAAGGGCCTGGACTTCGGCCCGTTGCTGGAGGGCCAGCGCCGCTATATCGCGAAGGCGGACCTGGCCATCTGCCACCAGGAAACCCCGGTGGCCGGGCCTATGGGCCCCTTCTCCGCCTACCCGTCCTTCAACGTCCCGCCGCAGATCATCACCGCCGCCCAGCAAGTCGGCTACCGGGCCTGCACCACGGCCAGCAACCACACCATCGACCGGGGCACCGCCGGCCTGGTCCGCACCCTGGACGCCCTTGACGCGGCCGGCCTGCAGCACACCGGGTCCTACCGCACAGAGGCCGACTCGCAGGGCGTGCTCATCCTGCAGACCGCCGCCGCCAAGATCGCCGTCATCGAGGGCGCCTACGGCCTCAACGGACAGACTCCCGACTTCGCCTGGCAGGTGGACATGCTGGATCCGGCCGCCATGATCGCCAAGGCGAAGAAGGCGCGCGCCCAGGGGGCAGACATCGTGCTGGGCGTGATGCACGCCGGTGAGGAGTACGCCAGCGTGCCGAACGCCGAACAGCGCGACGCCGCCCACGCGCTGGTGGACAGCGGCCAGTTCACCATGATCTACGGCCATCACACCCACTCGGTGCTGCCCATCGAACAGTACAAGGGCACGTGGATCGTCTACGGGCTGGGCAACGGCATCACGGAACTCTCGCCAACGTACGTCGTGAACAACGAGGGTCTCCTGGTGCGGGCGCAGTTCAGCCAGGACGCGGCCGGAAAGTGGACGGCCTCGGACCTGGCCTGGGCGCCGTCGGTGATCGTCCGCGGCCCGTACCGCTGGTGCTCGGTGGCCGCCGACGCGCCGCAGGGCCCCTGCGCCGGTCCCGCCGCCGACGCCGCCACCCGCCAGCGCACCAAAACGGTGGTCGAATCAATGGGAGCGGCGACGGCCGGCGCCCACGAACTGCTGATCACCAAGGAGAAGTAGCAATGACCGACGAAGGGGCCGGATCCACGGCGGCAGAGCAGGGATCGCCGCCGGTACGACGGCGGGAGGTCCGGCAGAGCGCCGCGGGACTGGCTGTCTTCGAGTACGGCCGGGAGCCGGGGCCGGGCGTGCCGAGCCTGTTGCTGATCCACGGCTATCCCGACGACCACCAGGTGTTCCTGCCCGTGATCGCCGAGCTTGCCGGGACGCACCACATGATCGCCTACGACACCCGCAACGCGGGGGAGTCCCGCGTCGCGGCGGACGGCGGGACGGCCGACTACTCGCTGGCGGCGCTGGTGGACGACGCCTTCGCGGTCCTCTCCGCCGTCGGCGTCGGGAACGTCCACCTGGTGGGCCACGACTGGGGCTCCATCCAGGGCTGGGCAGTGGTCAGGGATCCGCGCGCCACCGGGGCGATTACCCGCTACACCAGCATCTCCGGGCCCGACATGGGCCACTTCTCCCGCTGGATCAACGCCCGGATCCGGCGTCCGCGTGAGTGGGGAAAGCTCGGCGGGCAGCTGCTCCGCAGCTGGTATTTGCTGGCGTTCCAGCTGCCCGTCCTGCCCGAGGCGGCATGGCGGCTGGTGCTCACCCGCCGCTTCGAGCAGGCCGCGAACCGGCCACTGGGGGACAACCCCGTCCGCGGGCTGGCCCTCTACCGGAGCAACCTCTTTGGCCGCGGCGCCCGCACCGACCGGCCGCAGGGGGCATCCCGGCGGGTGAATATCCCGGTGCAGGTGGTGGTGCCCCTGCGCGACGCCTACCTCTCGCCCCACCTAACCGAGGACCTCGAGGGCTGGATCGATGACCTCACGGTCGTCCGGGTGGACGGCGGCCATTGGTGGCCCGCCAGCCGCCCGGCCGAGTTCGCACGGCTGCTTCGCGGCGGGGGATCGTGAGAGGCCCCGCCTAGCCCTCCGACAGCTCCAAGGTCATGAACACGCTGTTCGGGTCGGCGGTGTAGTCGGCGAACGGCGGGCAGACCGCGAAGCCGTGCCGCAGGTAGAGTCTGCGTGCCGCCGCGAAGTAGTCCTGGGAACCGGTTTCCAGGCTGACCCGGTTGAAGCCACGCTCCCGCGCCTCGGCGAGGAGCCGCCCCAGCAGGCCGCCGGCGACGCCGCGCCCGCGGGCGTCCCGGGCGGTCCGCATCGACTTGATCTCCGCTCCGCCCGCGCCGAGGTCCTTGAGGGCGCCGCAGCCAAGCAGGATGCCGTCTTCGCGGGCGGTCCAGAAGCTGATCGCGGGTCCGGCGAGGGCGCCGACGTCGAGCGCGTGGACGCTCTCGGCCGGCGAGGTCGCGAACATGTCCGCCAGGTGTTCCTCGAGCAGGATCCGCACGTCCGCGCGGTCCGGCGCGTCAGGGGCGTAGCTGATCATGGCCGGTTCCGGGGCGATCCCTAGCGCGGCCGGCGGGCGGCGTGCTCGCGGGCCAGGACGGCGTACCGGTCATCCGGGGTGCCCGGCGTGAAGCTGCCGTACTTGCGTTCCACCGCCGTCTTGATCAGGAAGTCGGCCAGCGCCGGGTTCTTCGGCAGCAACGATCCGTGGAGGTAGCTCGCCACGATGTTCCGGTACCGGGCGCCCTCATGGCCGTCGCCGCTGTTGTTGCCGGTGCCCTTGGCGGTGGTGCCCAGGGGTTCGACGCCGGGACCCAGGGTGGTCTGGCCGCTGTGGTTCTCGTAGCCCAGGACGGTCCCGAACTCGGGGGTGGAGACGCTGACGTTGCCGATCAACCGCTCGTCCGTGCCGTTCGTCTCGACATCCAGGATGCCGATCCCGGGGATGACCGAGCCGGTCCGGGTCCGGAAGAACCTCCCGAACAACTGGTAGAGGCCGCAGATGACCAGCATGGGCGTGCCGTCCTCGGCGAGTTCGCGCAGCACCGTTTCCCGGGACAGCAGGTCGTCCTGGATCACCAGCTGGCCGCTGTCCTGGCCGCCGCCACCGACGATCAGGTCCACGTTCGCGGGGAAGTCGTCGCCCACGTTGTACTCGAGCAGTTCGGGGGTGTAGCCGTGCCAGCGCAGCCGCTGTGCCATGACCAGGGCGTTGCCCCAGTCGCCGTAGATGTTCATGTCCCGCGGGTAGAGCTGCAGCACCCGGATGGTGCCCTTGCTGGGGGCGGCGGGTTCCTCCGGGGGAAGCTCGTGGCCGTGGGAGAGTTCGTGCTGCGGACCGGTTTCCGGGGTCACGAGACCACCTCCACTGTGGTGATTTTGGACAGCTCGCGGCGGATGGCCAGCATGGCTGTGTAGGTGCAGAAGATCCGCTTCGGCCGGTCCTTGGCGCCGCGGATGAACGCGGCCAGGGCCGGAGCGATCTCCGTGTCGACCGCGCCGATGGCGACGTCGTCGTACTGCAGGCGCAGGGCCATGTCGTAGGCGCGGGAGCCGGTCAGCTGGTCCACGCCGCCCTCGCGGAGGGTGTCGAACTCGACGTCCCAGAGCCAGGACATGTCCCGGCCGTCGGCGTAGTTGTCGTTGATCGCGATCATGGTCGCGTAGCCCGCGGCCGGGAAGGACTTGAGCCCCAGCCGGAAACCGCTCGGGTTCTTGACTAACACCAGGTCCAGCGGCAGGCCGTCCACCACCAGGCTCTCGCCGCGGCCGAACGCCGGCGCGACGTTGCCCAGGGCCGTGAGCAGGCCGGCGTGGTCCGTGGCGGTACCGCGGACGGCAGCGATGGCGCGGGCCAGGGTCAGGGCCGCGGCGGCGTTGAATATGTTGTAGACGCCGCGCAGCTTCATCGGCGTCGACACGGTGGCGCCGTCGTAGTCGAAATCGGCGTCGGCCGGGCCCACGCGGCGGAGGACGACGTCGGCATTCGGCTTCGCGGGGGCGTCCGGAACCGGGCTGCCCGGGGCGGAGCGCATGTCGTCGTCATTGGGGAAGGTGCTCAGCAGCGAGTCGTCCAGCCCGAAGTAGCGGACCTCCGGACCGCCCACGGCCGGGGTGGCGAGGGTGGCGGCGATCCGGGCCACCCGCGGATCCTCGCGGTTCAACACGACGGTCCCGGTGGTCTTCGAGGCAATGTGCTGCAACAGGTCCGCGGTCTTGTCGATCTCGCCGAACCGGTCCAGCTGGTCCCGGAGGACGTTCAGCAGCAGGCAGTAGCGCGGCGGGACCTTGTTGACGAAGTGCACCGCGTGGGCTTCGTCGAGCTCCAGCACCGCGATGTCGGCGTCGAGCCTGCCGCGCCAGTCCACCTCACCAAGCAGCGCGGCGGCAACGCCGCGGGTGAAGTTGCTGCCCGTGCGGTTGGTGAAGACCTTCAGGCCCTGGCTCTCGAGGAGTTCCACGACCATCTTGGTGGTGGTGGTCTTGCCGTTAGTTCCGCTGACGACGGCGACGCCGAGCGGCAGCGTGGCCAGCGTCCTCTGCATGAAGCCGGGGTCGATTTTCTCGACCACCAGGCCGGGAAGGGCGGAGCCTCCACCCCTGAGCCGGGAGACCCGGCGGACGAACTTGCCGAGCGGGACGCTGAAGTAGAGCATGCCTTGTAATATATCCCAGCCGGGGCATAGAACCCGGCCCGGAGGCCCCGCCCGGTGCGGCCCGCGGCGGACGGCCGCACTATGCTGGCAGGATGACCTCCCCACTCTTCCCGCCCGGCTCCAGCGTGGGCTCGGGCCTGCGCATCGGTGTCCTGGCGCTCCAGGGCGACTTCCGCGAGCACCTGCGTGCGGTGGAAGCCGCCGGAGCCACCGGCGTCGGCGTCCGCCGGCCCGGCGAACTCGACGGCCTGGACGGACTCATCATTCCCGGCGGCGAATCGACCACCATCGACAAGCTCTCCCGGGCCTTCGAACTCCGCGAACCCCTCGTCGGACGGATCCGCGACGGCCTGCCGGTCTACGGCTCCTGCGCCGGCATGATCCTGCTGGCCGACGACCTCACCGACCCGGCCACCGACCTCGCCGGGAACCCGCAGCAGACCTTCGGCGGCCTGGACATGACCGTCCGGCGGAACGCCTTCGGCCGGCAGCGGGAATCCTTTGAAACGGACCTGGAGTTCAAGGGACTGGAGTTCAGTGCCGGAGACACCGGCGTCGCACCCGTGCACGCCGTGTTCATCCGCGGCCCGTGGGTGGAACGGGTGGGACCCGGCGTCGAGGTCCTCGCCCGGGTGGAACCCACCGGCGCCGGAGCCTCCGGCGTGCTGGACGGGGCCGCTAGAATTGTTGCAGTGCGTTCCGGCAAGCTGCTGGCCACCTCCTTCCACCCGGAAGTGACAGGGGAAAAGCGCGTGCATGAACTGTTTATTCGAATGATCAGAGGAGAAGCGTAAAGCATGTCAGGCCACTCCAAATGGGCGACGACCAAGCACAAAAAGGCCATCATCGATAGCCGACGGGCCAAGTCGTTCGCCAAGCTGATCAAGAACATCGAAGTTGCCGCCCGGATGGGCGGACCGGACCTCGCCGGCAACCCCGGCCTGGAACTGGCCGTCACCAAGGCCAAGAAGACCTCGGTCCCCAACGACAACATCGATCGCGCCATCAAGCGCGGCGCCGGCCTCACCGGCGAGGTCGTGGACTACACCGAGATCATGTACGAATGCCGCGGCCCGCAGGGTTCGGCCCTGCTGATCGAGTGCCTCACGGACAACAAGAACCGTGCTGCCTCCGAGGTCCGCCTGGCCATCTCCCGCAACGGCGGCACCATCGCCGACCCGGGCTCCGTCAGCTACCTTTTCACCCGCAAGGGCGTCGTGTCTTTGCCCAAGAACGGCCTGACCGAAGATGACGTGCTGATGGCCGTCCTCGACGCCGGCGCCGAGGAGGTCAAGGACAACGGCGAGAGCTTCGAGATCCACTCCGAGCCGACCGACCTGCAGGCCATCCGCGACGCGCTCAAGGAAGCCGGGATCGAGTACGACACCGACGAGGCCGAGTTCGTGCCCTCCATGCAGGTCCCGCTGGACCTCGAGGCGGCCAAGAAGTTCATGAAGCTCGTCGACGCCCTCGAGGACCTCGACGACGTCCAGAACGTGTACAGCAACGCCGACCTCAGCGACGAAGTACAGGCCGCCCTGGAAGCCGAGTGACCCTTCGCGTCCTCGGCGTCGACCCCGGCCTCACCCGCTGCGGGATCGGCGTCGTGGACGTCGAACGGAACCGGCGCGCCACCATGGTGGACTTCGGCGTCGTCGGCACCTCACCGGAGGAAAGCTTGGACCAGCGGCTGCTGGTGATCGCCACCGCCATCGACGAGTGGCTGGACAAGTACCAGCCGCAGGTCCTGGCCGTTGAGCGGGTTTTTTCGCAGCTCAATGTCAGCACGGTGATGGGCGTCGCCCAGGCCTCCGGCGTCGTCATCGCCGCCGCGGCCCGGCGAGGCATCCCCGTCGCCCTGCACACCCCTTCGGAGGTCAAGGCGGCCGTGACCGGCAGCGGAACCTCTAACAAGGACGCCGTGACCAAGCTGGTCACCAAGATCCTGCGCCTGGACGCCCCGCCGCGACCGGCCGACGCCGCCGACGCCCTGGCCCTGGCCATCACGCACGCCTGGCGCTCCGGCGGGGGAGTCGCCGCGGCCGGCGCCGCTAGTGCGCGGATCCCGACGGCGGCCGCCGCGTCGCGCTCGGCGCTCACCCCGGCGCAGCGGGCCTGGGCCGACGCGGAGCTCAAAGCGCGCCGTGCCGCCAAGTAACGGGCCAAACCTCCGCCCGCTTGGTACGGTATTCGTAGATATGTTCGGATAACTCAGGAGCCAGGCCTTGATCAGTTTTCTCCGCGGAACCGTTGCGCACGTCGGCCTCTCCTCGGCGGTGATCGACCTCAACGGTGCCGGCATGAGCGTCTACGCCACTCCGCAGACCCTCAGCAAGCTCCACGTCGGCGAAGAGGGCAAGGTCTTCACCTCGCTCATCGTCCGCGAAGACTCGCTCACCCTCTTCGGCTTCGCCAGCGACGACGAGCGCGAGGTCTTCGACATCCTGCTCAGCGTCAGCGGCGTCGGGCCCCGGCTGGCGCTGGCGGTCCTCGCCGTCCACGACCCCGAGGCCATCCGTGTCGCCGCCCACTCCGGCGACGGCAAGGCGTTCACCAAGGTCCCCGGCATCGGCCCCAAGGTCGCCGGCCGCATCGTGCTCGAACTCGCCGGCAAGCTGGTCCCGCACGGCACTACCGACGCCGCCGCCCCGGTCCGCTCGGTCGAGGCCGTGTGGAAGCCGCAGGTGGTCGCGGCCATGACCAGCCTCGGCTGGTCCGAGAAGGACGCCACCAGCAGCATCGACAAATCCCTGGCCGACTCCCCGGAACTGGCCGAGCGCGGCAACGTCGCTGAGATCCTCCGCGCCACCTTGCGCTGGCTCGGCCAGGATGGCGCCCGTGCCGGGAACCGGGTAGGCACTCGTGGCTGAGCCGTCCCTCGTCGCCGGGGGAGAGGAACCCGAGGAGCGCGCCATCGAGGCGGCGCTCCGGCCCAAGAACCTGCACGACTTCGTCGGCCAGCACCGGGTCCGCAAGCAGCTGTCCCTGGTCCTTGAGGCCTCCCGGATCCGCGGCCGCAGCGCCGACCATGTGCTGCTCTCCGGCCCTCCCGGCCTGGGCAAGACCACCCTGTCCATGATCATCGCCGCGGAAATGAACGCCCCGCTCCGGATCAGCAGCGGCCCCGCTATCCAGCACGCCGGCGACCTCGCGGCCATCCTGTCCTCGCTCTCCGAGGGCGAGGTGCTGTTCCTGGATGAGATCCACCGCATGTCCCGGCCCGCCGAGGAGATGCTGTACATGGCCATGGAGGACTTCCGCGTCGACATCGTCGTCGGCAAGGGAGCCGGGGCCACCGCCATTCCGCTGGAACTGCCGCCGTTTACCCTGGTCGGTGCCACCACCCGCGCCGGCCTGCTGCCCGGTCCGCTGCGTGACCGCTTCGGCTTCACCGGCCACCTCGAGTTCTACGCCGTCGAGGAACTGGAACTGGTGCTCCGCCGCTCCGCCGGGCTGCTGGACCTGAAGGTCAACTCGGCCGGATTCAGCGAGATCGCCGGACGCTCCCGCGGCACGCCCCGCATCGCCAACCGGCTGCTGCGCCGGGTCCGCGACTGGGCGCTGGTGCACGGCGTGGAGCAGATCGATGCCCGCAGCGCCTCGGCCGCCCTGGACATGTACGAGGTGGACAAGCGGGGCCTTGACCGGCTGGACCGCGCCGTCCTGGAAGCGCTGATCACCAAGTTCGGCGGCGGCCCCGTGGGCCTGTCCACGCTGGCGATTGCCGTCGGCGAGGAAACCGAGACCGTCGAAACCGTCGCCGAGCCCTATCTGGTCCGGGAGGGCCTGCTGGGCCGCACCCCGCGCGGACGCATAGCCCTCGCCCCCGCCTGGACCCATCTGGGCTTCGCGGTTCCCGCCGGGGTCTTCGGACAGGAACCCCTGGACCTCTTCGAGGAAGACGGCGCCGGCGGGGAACCGGCCGCAACCCATCCGTAACCGGCAATAGCACTCGCCCGGGCCGTTTTCCCTTTAGACTGGTATGACGCTCGGCACGTTCGGGCCTTCGTTTCCGCAGGGCGGCTCCCGCCAGCCGCCGCTGGCCGGCATGGGTTTGCTGCCGGGCCGTGCGCCGCGTGGCCAGGGACGAAGCTGACGGTGCTGTGAAACCAGCTTGCAAGTACAGAACGGAACTTTCCCCTTGGATCCAATGACAATTCTCCTGTTCGTCATGCTCGGCGTGTTCGTCTTCATGATGTTCCGCCGCAACAAGAAGACGCAGCAGCAGCAGGCAGAGCTCCAGTCGAAGTTCGGACCCGGCGTTGACGTGATGACCAGCTTCGGCCTGTTCGGCCGCATCGTCTCCATCGACGACGCCGAGAACAAGGTTGTCCTGGAACTCTCCCCGGGCAACACCGCCACGGTTCACCGCCAGGCCGTGACCAAGATCGTCGAGCCGGTCGCCGCCGCCGAGGAGCCTACCGTGGTCCCCGACGACGCCTCCTCGCTCACCCTCGGCAACGCCGACACCCACGACGCCGGCGTCACCGGTGCAGCCCCCGCCGCTGAGGCCCCGCGCGCCGAAACGCCGGAGGAAACCCTGCGCCGCCTGAACGATGAGAACAGGAAAGACAGCTAGTCTGCCTCCTGAGCTACCCGCGGAACCACGGTGCGCGGGCATCCGCCGGTGCGGGCCTGAGAGGTCTGCGCCGGCGGTTCTTCCGTAAACAATAGAAAGATCGACAATGGCACGAACTGGCCCTAAAAACTCAGCCCGCAGGGTGCTGGTCTGGCTTGGCGTTATCCTCGTCGCCCTGACCGCAGTCCTGGCCGGCGGCACCATGGCCGGACAGGCCAGCTGGGCTCCCAAGCTCGCCCTGGACCTCGAAGGCGGAACCCAGATGATCCTGGCGCCCAAGGTCGAGGGCAACACGGGCATCAACGAAGACCAGCTCAACCAGGCCGTGGCGATCATCCGCCAGCGCGTGGACGGCTCCGGCGTCGCCGAGGCCGAAATCTCCACCCAGTCCGGACGCAACGTCGTCGTCAGCCTCCCGGGTACCCCCTCCAAGGAGACCCGCGCCCTGATCCAGGCCTCCGCGGACATGAACTTCCGCCCGGTCATCCAGGCCGGCGCCGGCGCGGCCGTGCCCGAAGCCCAGCGCACTCCCGAGGACAAGCTGCCCAAGCCCACCGCCGCTCCCGCGAACAGCAGCGACGAGAACTGGGTCACCGCCGACGTCTACAAGAAGTTCGAGGCGCTCGACTGCGACAACCCGTCCCAGGACAAGCAGGAACGCTCCGACCCGGCCAAGCCGCTGGTCACCTGCGAGCCCGCCGCGGACGGCAAGCCCGCGGTCAAGTACATCCTCGGACCGGTGGAGGTGAAGGGCTCGGACATCAAGACCTCCTCCTTCCAGCTCCAGCGCGGTGCCCAGGGTGCCGTCACCAACGAGTGGGCCGTCGACATCCAGTTCAACGACCAGGGCACCGCCAAGTTCAAGACCGTCACCGAGCGGCTGAACCAGTTCTACGTCGCCGCCGGCGGCGCCACCGGTTCGGACCCGAAGTCCCAGTTCGCGATCGTCCTGGACGACCAGGTCATCTCCGCCCCGCGGTCGCAGGCCGTCATCACCGACGGTCGTCCGCAGATTACCGGCGGCTTCACCGAACAGTCCGCCAAGGCCCTGTCCGACCAGCTCCGCTTCGGTGCCCTGCCGATCAGCTTCGACATCCAGAGCGAGCAGCAGATCTCCGCCACCCTCGGCGGGGAGCAGCTGCGCATGGGCATGCTCGCCGGACTCATCGGCCTACTGCTGGTGGTCGTGTACTCGCTGTTCCAGTACCGGGCCCTCGGCTTCGTCACCGTTGCCTCGCTCGTCGTCGCCGGCGCGCTGACATACCTCGCTATCGCGATCCTGGGCTGGACGGAGAACTACCGCCTGTCCCTGGCCGGCGTGGCCGGCATCATCGTGGCCATCGGCCAGACCGCCGACTCCTTCATCGTCTACTTCGAACGCATCCGCGACGAACTGCGCGAAGGCCGCGGCCTGGTCTCGGCCGTGGAGAACGGCTGGAAGCGCGCCAAGCGGACCGTCCTGGCCTCCAAGGCCGTGAACCTGCTGGCCGCCCTGGTGCTGTACTTCGTCGCCGTCGGCAACGTCCGCGGCTTCGCCTTCACCCTGGGCCTGACCGCGATCGCCGACCTGATCGTCGTCTTCATGTTCACCCACCCGACGCTGCAGCTGCTGGCCCGGACCAAGTTCTTCGGCGAGGGCCACACCTTCTCCGGCCTGGACCCCAAGCGCCTCGGCGCGGTGCCGCTGTACCGCGGCGCGGGCCGGATCCGGACCCCCGAGGACAAGCCGGTCGCCGTCGTGCGCGCCAAGAACACCAAGGCCGCGGCCGAAGCCGAACGGCGCATGACGATCGCAGAACGGCGTCTCGCGGAACGGCAGGAGCAGGCCGGCCAAAGCCAGCTCGCCGGTTCCGGCAAGAACTCGTCCAAGGAGGGCAAGTAAATGGCCAGCTTCGCTACATTCGGTAACGAGCTCTACACCGGCAAGCGCTCCTACGACTTCGTCGGGTCCAAGAAGATCTGGTTCCTGATCGCGGCGGCCGCCGTCGCGCTCTCGATCCTCCTCCCGGTGGTCAAGGGCGGCTTCAACCTCGGCATCGAGTTCCGCGGCGGCTCCGAGTTCACCGTCTCCAACGTCAAGGACCGCGACCCGGGCCTCGGCGAGAAGGCGGTCCAGGACGTCGTCTCCGGCAGCCTGCCGCGGGTGGCCAACGTCGCCGGCAACACCATGCGGATCCAGACCGACAAGCTTACCGACGACGAGACGCTGAAGATCAAGGACGGTCTGACCAAGGCCTACGGCGTGACGGACAACGAGGTGACCTCCACCTTCGTCGGCCCCACCTGGGGTGCGGACGTGACCCAGCAGGCCCTGCTCGGCCTGGCCGTATTCGTCGGCCTCGCCGCGGTGCTGATGGCGCTGTACTTCCGGACCTGGAAGATGTCCCTCTCGGCCCTGGCCGGCATGGCGGCCACGATGTTCATCACCGCCGGCGTGTACTCGCTCAGCGACTTCGAGGTCACCCCGTCCGCGATCATCGGCTTCCTCACGGTCCTCAGCTACTCGCTGTACGACACCGTGGTGGTCTTCGACAAGATCCGCGAGAACACCGCGGACCTGCAGGCGTCCACCCGGCGGACCTTCGCCGAAGAGGTCAACCTGGCCGTCAACCAGACCCTGGTCCGCTCCATCAACACCATGATGGTGGCGATCCTGCCGGTCGGCGCGATCCTCTTCATCGGTGCCGGGCTCCTCGGCGCCGGCACCCTGCGCGACCTGTCGCTCGCCCTCTTCGTGGGCATCCTGATCGGCACCGCCGCCACCATCTTCGTCGCCGCCCCGCTGTACGCGTGGCTGCGCCAGGGTGAGCCGGAACTGGTCAAGCAGGCCAAGCGGGTGCAGCAGCGCCGGGCGGACAACGCCGCCAAGACCGCCGCCGCGACCGCCTGACAGGCCACCACAGCAGCACCGCCCGACGGGCCGGAGAACGTCCAGGACGCTCTCCGGCCCGTCGGGCGTTCGCGCCGGTTATCGAACTGTCTCGCCGCGGGAATACACTTGAGTAATTAACGGGTTGGAAGAGGTTGCTTTCTTGGAAGAACGTTCGACGTCGGCGCCTGCAGTACCGGCGGAAGAGGCCCACGGCCAGGGTTCACAGACTGGCGTGGCCGCTCCCGGACGCCCCGACGCGGCCGTGCCCGTCGACAACACCGGCACCCGCCCCACTTTCCCCGGCCGGCGCGAACGCACCCGCTCACGCCTGGCCCGCCTCACCGGCCGCGGCACCCCCGCCTACTCGCCGATCCTGGAGCCGTTGCTGCGCACCGTCCGCGCCAACAACCCCAAGGACGACTTCGAACTGATCCAGCGCGCCTTCGTGGTCGCCGAACGCTGCCACCGCGGCCAGAAGCGCAAGAGCGGGGACCCGTACATCACCCACCCCGTGGCGGTGGCGACCATCCTGGCCGAACTCGGCATGAACGGCACCACCCTCGCCGCTGCCCTGCTGCATGACACGGTGGAGGACACCTCCTACACGCTGGATGACCTCAAGGGGGAGTTCGGGCCCGAGGTGGCCATGCTGGTGGACGGCGTCACCAAGCTGGACAAGGTCAGCTTCGGCGAGGCCGCACAGTCCGAGACCGTCCGCAAGATGGTCGTGGCCATGGCCAAGGACATCCGCGTCCTCATGATCAAGCTCGCGGACCGGCTGCACAACGCCCGAACCTGGCGTTTCGTCTCCGCCGAATCCTCGGCCAAGAAGGCCCGCGAGACCCTGGAAATCTTCGCGCCGCTGGCCCACCGCCTCGGCATGAACACCATCAAGTGGGAACTCGAAGACCTCTCCTTCGCCGCGCTCTACCCCAAGGTGTACGAGGAGATCGTCCGCATGGTGGGGGAGCGCACCCCCGAACGCGAGAAGAACCTGGCGGTCATCCGCAACCAGATCACCGAGGACCTGCGCGCGGCCAAGATCAAGGCCACCATCACCGGACGGCCCAAGCACTACTACTCGATCTACCAGAAGATGATCGTCCGCGATAAGGACTTCGACGACATCAACGACCTCATGGGCGTCCGCGTCCTGGTCGACTCGGTCCGCGACTGCTACGCCGCCCTCGGTGCGATGCACTCCCGCTGGAACCCGCTGCCCGGCCGGTTCAAGGACTACATCGCGATGCCGAAGTTCAACATGTACCAGTCGCTGCACACCACGGTGATCGGCCCCGGCGGCAAGCCGGTGGAAATCCAGATCCGCACCCACGAGATGCACCGCCGCGCCGAGTACGGCGTCGCCGCCCACTGGAAGTACAAGGACCAACCCAACCGCACCGCCGCCGGCCCCGGAAGCCCGCGCGACGGCGACATGGGCTGGCTGCGCTCCCTGGTGGACTGGCAGCAGGAAACTTCTGACCCGGGCGAGTTTTTGGACTCACTGCGCTTCGAGATCAACGCCCGCGAGGTCTTCGTCTTCACCCCCAAGGGCGAGGTCATGGCCCTGCCGGCCGGGTCCACCCCGGTGGACTTCGCCTACGCCGTGCACACCGAGGTGGGTCACCGGACCATCGGCGCCCGCGTCAACGGCAAACTCGTCCCGCTCAACAGCGAACTCAACCACGGCGACTGGGTGGAAATCTTCACCTCCAAGGCGGAGGGTGCGGGCCCCAGCCAGGACTGGCAGCACTTCGTCAAGAGCGCCCGGGCCCGGAACAAGATCCGTCAGTGGTTCAGCAAGGAACGCCGCGAAGAGGCGATCGACCGCGGCAAGGACCTGCTCACCAAGGCGATGCGCAAGCAGAACCTGCCTCTGCAGCGACTGATGACCCACGACGCCCTCGCCGCGATCGCCGAGGACTTCAAATACACGGACATCTCCGGCCTCTACGCCGGCGTGGGCGACGGACACACCTCCGCCCAGTCCGTGATGGAACGCCTGGTCGAGAGCCTCGGCGGCAACGACACCCCCGAAGACGACCTCACCGAGGTCTCCATCCCGGCCCAGGTGTCCAAGACCCGGTACTCCGACTCCGGCGTCGTGGTCCGCGGCGTGGACGACGTCTGGGTCAAGCTGGCCCGCTGCTGCACCCCTGTGCCGCCGGACCCGATCCTGGGCTTCGTCACCCGCGGCTCCGGCGTCTCGGTCCACCGCACCGACTGCACCAACGTCTCCGGGCTGATGGACCAGCCGGACCGGATCGTCGAGGTCGAGTGGGCACCCACCCAGTCGAGCGTGTTCCTCGTGGAGATCCAGGTCGAGGCACTGGACCGCAAGTCGCTGCTCTCCGACGTCACCCGGGTGCTCTCCGAGAACCATGTGAACATCCTCGCCGCCAGCGTCCACACCTCCACCGACCGGGTGGCGATCTCCAAGTTCGCCTTCGAGATGGGCGATCCGAAGTACCTGAGCCACGTGCTCAGCGCTGTTCGCAGGATCGACGGGGTCTTCGACGTCTACCGGACCACCGGCAACCGCCGCCGCAGCTAGCCTCGGAAGATTGCCCTCACCGGCTACCCACTGCCCTCCCGGACCCTTTCCAGCACCGCGAGGGCCGAGTTCTTGTACGGCAGCCGCGGCACGGCCTCGACCGCCCGGACCAGCAGGTTTAGGCGTACGGGCAGTTCCGGGGCGGACAGCAGTGCGGTGAGCGCGGGCACGGCGTGTTCCGGCCTGACGTGCAGGGCGATGTCGACGGCGGTGCGCAGCGGGCTGGAGACCATCAGGCCCCCCAGGCTCACCACATCCATGGTCCCGAGCCGCGTCTCGTGGAAGCTGCAGCCCCTGGCTCCGCGAAGGCTGGAGATCCGCCGGTTGGCATCCACCAGCAATGCCAGCCGGTCCGGCTCCCGGGCGCAGCCGTAGATCCAGGCCGCGGTCATCCGGCCGGCCACCACCCGCTGCCGGATGGCGGCCGGGATCAGTGCCGCCGCGGCCCGTGCGCGGAGCTGCGGGGTGGCCGGGGCCCCGGGCGGCAGGAAGCCGCGCTGGGAGATCCGCGCCAGCACGCCGTCGGCCGCCATGGCCTGCAGTTCCGCCCACGAGAAGAGCGGCCCCGGCGAGTACAGCACGGGCGGGTCGAGCCCCGAGGGGACGGAGGGGACCGGCGGAAGGGTCATTGAGCCATCGTGCCGCGGTCCCCGGACATGGAACAGGCCCCGGTCCCGTCATGTGGATAACGGGGCCGGGGCCCGGTGAACACCTGTCCGGGCCGCTGGGCCCCGACGTATCAGGAGAGTTCGCTCGCGGAGCGCTCCAGCTGTTCCAGCCACGCCTGGCGGGCCTCGAGGGCCTCCCGGGCGTCCTTGATCTTCCGCTCGTCTCCGGCCTTCTCGGCCTTGGCGAGGTCCTCCTTCAGACCGGCGATGGCCGATTCCAGCTGCGAAAGCGCGCTGTTGGTGCGGGCCTTCGTCTCCGGGTTGGAGCGCTTCCAGTTCTCGTCCTCGGCGTGCCGGACGGCGTCCTCGACCTTGCGGAGACCGGCCTCGACGCGGCCCATGTCGGCGCGGGGAACCTTGCCGGCTTCCTCCCAGCGGTCACGGATGGACTGCAGCGCCTTCTTCGCGGCGGCGAGGTCCGTGATCGGCAGCAGCCCGTTGGCCTCGGCCAGGAGCGCCTCCTTCACCACGAGGTTCGCGCCGTATTCCTGGTCTATTTCCTCGTTGGCGGCCTGGCGGTTCGTGAAGAACACATCCTGGGCGGCGCGGAAGCGGGCCCAGAGCGCGTCGTCGTCCTTGCGGCTGGCGCGAGGGGCGGCCTTCCACTGGTCCATCAGGCGGCGGTATTCGCCGGCGGCGTAGCCCCACTCGGTGGAGGAGGAGAGCGCCTCGGCCTCGACGATCAGCTTCTCCTTCGCGGCCTTGGCGGCGGAGTTGTTGCTGTCCAGCTGGGAGAAGTAGGCGCGGCGGTGCCGGTCGAAGACGGTGCGCGCGGCGCGGAACCGCTTCCACAGGGCGTCCTCGTTGCTGCGGCCGAGCCGGACGCCGCTCTTCTGGGCGGTCTTCCAGTTCTCGAACAGCTCGTTCATCCGGGCGCTGGAGGTCTTCCACTGCACCTGGGACGGATCCTGCGCGGAGATCTGCTCGGCCTCGGCGACGATCGCCTCACGGGCAGCGAGCTCGGCGGCGCGGACGGCGTCGTGTTCGGCCTTTTCGGACTTCTCCAGTTCGGTGATCTGGCCGGAGAGGGTGTCCAGGCGGCCCTCGGCGGCGCGCAGGTCGCCCACCATGTTCCGCTCGGCCAGCTGCTCGCGCAGGTGGGTGACGGTCTTCTGCATGTCCGCGGCGGGGGCCTTGGACGCGACGCGCTGTTCCAGCAGGACGATCTGGGCCACGACGTCGTCGTACTTGCGGGCGAAGTACGCCAGCGCCTCGTCGTCGCTCACGCCGGGGTACTGGCCCACCGGGTGCTCGGCGCCATCGATGGTGAGGAAGACGTGGCCGTCACCCTCCACCCGGCCCCAGCGGGCGGCCTCGGCGGCCGAGGTGCTCGGGGCAGCTGCGGCGACGGCGGGAGCGGCCGGCGACGGCGCTGCCTTGGGCCGTGCCGCGAACGCGGCGGGGGAGGGAGCAGGGCGCGGGGCCGGCCGGGGGGCGGCCGCCGGAGCCGGAGCCGAGGCGGCCTCCGCCGCGGGGGCCTGTTCCGTCACCGGCGCGCCGGATTCGGTCTCGCTGGCAGCTGCTGCCACTGTTTCGTCGGATTTCTGACTGTCTGTCACCGCTAGAAGTCTTTCGCTTGGAGGGAAATACCGGGACCGATGCTCCGGGAGCACGGCTGGTTACTTCAGAGAGAACGAGTCTATCGTGACTGATTCCACCGGCGCGCCGTCCGTGGCGCTGGTGCCCGGCTTGATGCCGGCCGCAGCGATCCCGGAGACCACATCCAGGCCGGAGGTCACCTTGCCCACCACGGTGTAGCCGCCGGCCGAGTCGGCCGGAATCACGGTGTCCTTGTAGACGATGAAGAACTGTGTCCCGTTGCCGTAGGCG
Organism: Arthrobacter sp. YD4; assembly: GCF_030410515.1. Lineage (GTDB taxonomy): Bacteria > Actinomycetota > Actinomycetes > Actinomycetales > Micrococcaceae > Arthrobacter. The sequence goes on from NZ_JAUHHD010000003.1 coordinate 415,946, forward strand.
TTGTTACCGGTGCGGGCCACCGCGATGGTTCCGGCCGGGTACTTGTTGTCCGTGGGGGTGTTCTCCAGGGGGCCCCACGTATAGGCGGGATCGCTGGCGCCGTCGCCGGTCTTTGACCCGCACTGCAGCACGCCGAAGGAATCGGCCGTGGTCAGACGGTGGCAGCTGACGCCGGCGTAGAAGTTCTGGTCCGCCAGGGACTTGAACACCGCGGCGGCCTGCGGCGCCTTGGTCCCGTCCAGTTCCACGCCCAGGGTGCCGCGGTTGAGCTTGAGGTCGCCGGTGAAGGTCTTCCCGGCGGCGGTCTCCGGCTTGGGGATGTTCTCGCCGTTGCTGGCGGCCGGGGTCGGCGTCGCCGACGGGGTGCTCAGGCCGGCCTCGGCGGCCTTGAACTCGTCCTCGGTGGGGTTGCTGGCGAAGACGGTCATCTGCAGGACCAGGGCCAGCACCAGCGCGGCGCCACCGGCGGCGCCGGCGATGATGTTGTCACGCTTCCGGCGCTTGTCCTGGTGCCGGCGCAGCTCGCGCTTGGCCTCCATCTGATGGACGCGCCGCTTTGCCTCGCGGGCACTGCGTGAACTCGCCGCCAAAAGTCCTCCTGGGGTCGGGCCGCAAGTACGGATACGTGCGGGAAAAAGCATAAACTGACTGCCGCACACAGTTTATGCACGACTGGCCGGTCCGCGGGCGACGCCGCGGCAGCCGGATCCGCCGTCGTCACCAGAGGAGAAAATTCCACCATGGCACGCACCGCCTCCCTGTCCGGATTCCCCGAGTGGCTTCCCGAGGAGCGGTTGGTGGAACTCCATGTCCTGGACACACTCCGGAAGACCTTCGAGCTGCACGGCTTCTCCTCGATCGAGACGCGCGCCGTGGAAACCGTGGGACAACTCCTGCGCAAGGGTGAGATCGACAAGGAGGTCTACGGGCTCAGCCGGCTGCAGGACGACGACGCCGATCCGGCCTCCGCGGCGACGGCGAAGACCGATCCCAACGCGCTGGCCCTGCACTTCGACCTGACCGTCCCCTTTGCCCGCTACGTGGTGGAGAACGCCGGTTACCTCGCCTTCCCGTTCCGCCGCTACCAGATCCAGAAGGTCTGGCGGGGTGAGCGTCCGCAGGAAGGCCGGGCCCGCGAGTTCACCCAGGCGGACATCGACATCGTTGGTGACGGAACCCTGCCGTTCCGCTACGACGTCGAAATCGCGCTGGTCATCGCCGAAGCCCTCAGTGCGCTGCCGATCCCCGACTTCCTGCTCCGGATTAACAACCGCAAGCTGGCCGAGGGCTTCTACACCGGCATTGGCCTGACGGACACCGCCGGCGTGCTGCGCAGCATCGACAAGCTGGAGAAGATCGGCGCTGACAAGGTGGCCGAACTGCTGAAGACGGAACTCGGCGCCACCGACGAGCAGGCCCGCGCCGCCCTGGCCCTGGCCTCGATCCGCACCCCGGACACCGGGTTCGTCGAGCAGGTCCGCGCCCTCGGCGTCAGCAATGACCTCCTCGAGGAGGGCCTGAGCGAACTCGAACAGGTCATCTCCGCCGCGGTACAGCGCGCGCCCGGCAAGGTGGTGGCGGACCTCAGCATCGCCCGCGGCCTGGACTACTACACCGGCACGGTCGTCGAGACCGTCCTGGTGGGCCACGAACAGCTCGGATCCATCTGCTCCGGCGGCCGCTACGACGCCCTCGCCAGCAAGGGCAACCGGACCTTCCCCGGCGTCGGCCTCTCCATCGGCGTCACCCGCCTGGTCTCGCGGATCCTCAGCCAGGACCTCGCGAAGGCCTCCCGCTCCGTGCCCACCGCCGTGCTGGTGGCCCTGAACACGGACGAGAGCTGGGGCGCCGCGCAGGACGTCGCCGCCCAGCTGCGCACCCGCGGTATCGCCACGGAGGTCGCCGCGAAGGCCGAGAAATTCGGTAAGCAGATCAAGTTCGCGGACCGCCGCGGCATCCCGTTCGTCTGGTTTACCGACGACGAGGGCAAGCACCAGGTCAAGGACATCCGCAGCGGCGAGCAGGTCGACGCCGACCCCGCCACCTGGACCCCCGCGGACGAGGACCTGCACGTGACGGTCAGCCGCGCCTAGGTCCTTCCGCTGAGGGCCGCCGGGGGTTAAGCCCCGGCGGCGCGTCGCCGGCTGCGCAGCACCAGCAGCCGGACCACGACGCCGGCGGCCAACAGGGCTGCCATGACGGATACGGACGCCGTCGGCAGGGTGGCCGCCAGCACCAGGCAGCCGGCGAAGCCCAGCACGTTAAGCCAGCGCGGCGCGTGCCACGCCCGTTCGGGAAGCGTGAAAGCGGCCGCGTTGGTCACCGCGTAGTAGACCAGCACGCCGAAGCTGGAGAACCCGACGACGGTCAGCACGTTCGAGGTCAGCAGCAGCACGATCACCACCGCCGCGACCGTGAGTTCGGCGACGAACGGGACCGCGTGGCCGCCGCCCACGCGCGCCAGCACCGGCGGCAGGTCGCGTTCGCGTGCCATCGCCAGGGTGGTCCGGCCGACGCCGGTGATCAGGGCCAGCAGCGCGCCCAGGCACGCCGCGGCGGAGCCGAACTGCACCACCGGCGCGAACCCGTGCAGCGGTGAGGCGGCGACGGCGTCCAGCAGCGGCGCCGTCGAGCGGGCCAGCCGCCCGGCCGGAAGCTGCCACTGCAGCAGCGCGGCGAGGCCGAGGTAGATCACGAACGCCCCGCCCAGTGCGCCGAGGATGGCGCGCGGAATGGTCGTGGCGGGATCCTTGACCTCCTCGCCCAGGGTCGCGATCCGGGCGTACCCGGCGAACGCGAAGAAGATCAGCCCCGCCGCGGGCAGCACGCCCCAGGCCGAGGCGTCCCCGAGGCCCCCGCCGGCGTCGATGACCGCAAAGCCGCCGGCGTGCGGGCCGGCGGCCGCCGCGACGGCAACCAGCGCCAGGGTGGCCAGCACCACGGCCAGCAGGATCTTGGTCACCAGGGCGGTGCGGGTGATGCCCAGCAGGTTCACGCCGGTCAGGACGACGACGGCGGCCACCGCCAGCGGCGTCGCGAGTCCCGGCGCCACGTAGTGGCCGAAGGTCATGGCCATCGCCGCGCAGGACGCCGTCTTCCCGGTCACGAACCCCCAGCCGGCCAGGAAGCCCGGCCACTCACCCAGCCGCTGCCGACCGTACACATAGGTGCCGCCGCTGGACGGGTACCGGGCCGCCAGCTGGGCAGAGGCCACCGCGTTGCAGTAGGCCACCACGCCGGCCACCGCAACCGCCACGAGCAGCCAGGGACCGGCCAGGGCCGCCGCGGGGGAGAAGACGACGAAGACGCCGGCGCCGAGCATCGACCCCAGCCCGATCGCCGTCGAATCGACCACGCCCAGCCGGCGCTGCAGCGGGGCGGGTCCGGGGATTGCTTGCGCCATGGCGGGGGTGGCCTCTCCAACGGGTAAACTCGGACGGGACCGTTCCCGTGGCGGTCCCATTTAATACCACCCTGTTTTCCTTCTGAAAGGCGAGCTGTGCTGCGCACACACGACCTCGGATCCCTTCGCTCCGAGCACATTGGACAAACCGTAACCCTCGCCGGCTGGGTCGGCCGGCGTCGTGACCACGGTGGTGTCGCATTCGTGGACCTGCGCGACGCGTCCGGCGTCGCCCAGGTCGTCGTCCGTGAGGAAGAGGTCTTCCACGGCCTGCGCAACGAGTACGTCCTGCAGGTTACGGGCACCGTTTCGAAGCGTCCCGAGGGCAACGAGAACCCGGCGCTGGCCACCGGCGAGATCGAGGTCATCGCCGAGACGGTCACCGTCCTGAACACCTCCGAGCCGCTGCCGTTCCAGATCGACGAGCACGTCGAGGTCGGCGAGGAAGCCCGCCTGAAGCACCGCTACCTGGACCTCCGCCGCCCCGGCCCCGCCCGGAACCTGCGCCTGCGCTCCGAGGCGAACCGGGTGGCCCGCGAGCTGCTGCACGGTGAAGGCTTCGTCGAGATCGAAACCCCGACGCTGACCCGTTCGACGCCGGAAGGCGCCCGCGACTTCGTGGTCCCCGCCCGCCTGGCGCCCGGCTCCTGGTACGCGCTGCCGCAGTCGCCGCAGCTGTTCAAGCAGCTGCTGCAGGTCGGTGGCTTCGAGAAGTATTACCAGATCGCCCGCTGCTACCGTGACGAGGACTTCCGCGCGGACCGCCAGCCGGAATTCACCCAGCTGGACATCGAGGCCAGTTTCGTCGAGCAGGAAGACATCATCGGCCTCGGCGAGGGCATCGTGAAGGCGCTCTGGAAGCTGATCGACGTCGAGATCCCGACGCCCATCCAGCGCATCACCTACAACGACGCGATGGCCCGTTACGGCTCGGACAAGCCGGACCTGCGCTTCGGCCAGGAGCTCACCGAACTGACCGAGTTCTTCAAGGACACCAGCTTCGGCGTCTTCAAGGCCCCCTACGTCGGCGCGGTCGTCATGCCCGGCGGGGCCTCCCAGCCGCGCCGCACCCTGGACGGCTGGCAGGAATGGGCCAAGCAGCGCGGCGCCAAGGGCCTGGCCTACGTCCTGTTCAAGGAAGACGGCGAGCTGGCCGGCCCGGTGGCCAAGAACCTCAACGAGACCGAGCGCGCCGGCCTGGCCGACGCCGTCGGCGCCAAGCCGGGCGACTGCATCTTCTTCGCCGCCGGCGAGAAGACCCCGTCCCGGGCACTGCTCGGCGCGGCCCGCGTGGAGATCGGCCACCGCACCGGCCTGATCAACCCGGCCGACTGGGCCTTCTGCTGGGTGGTCGACGCCCCGATGTTCGAGCCGGCCGCGGCCGCCGTCGCCTCCGGTGACGTCGCCGTCGGCGGGGGCCAGTGGACCGCCGTGCACCACGCGTTCACCTCGCCCAAGCCCGAATTCATGGACACCTTCGACACCGACCCGGAGACGGCGCTGGCCTACGCCTACGACATTGTCTGCAACGGCAACGAAATCGGCGGCGGCTCGATCCGTATCCACCAGGGCGACGTGCAGGAGCGCGTCTTCAAGGTCATGGGCCTCTCGCACGAGGACGCGCAGGAGAAGTTCGGCTTCCTGCTCGAGGGCTTCAAGTTCGGCGCGCCCCCGCACGGCGGCATCGCGTTCGGCTGGGACCGCGTGGTGGCTCTGCTATCCGGCGTGGAGTCCATCCGCGACGTCATCGCCTTCCCGAAGACCGGCAACGGCTACGACCCGCTGACCGCCGCGCCGGCGCCGATCACGGCCCAGCAGCGCAAGGAGGCCGGGGTCGACTTCAAGCCCGAGGCCAAGAAGGCCGAGGCCCCGAAGAGCGACAGCGCCAAGTAGCTTGTTAGGTGCTGGCAGCAGCGGTTTCCCGGGACACCGGGGAGCCGCTGCTGCTTTTTCAGTGGACTGAGGGCTGGCAGTGATGCCGTCGGGAGGAGACCGTTGATGCCGGAGCTATTGCCGCGGCTCGAGCGGCTGATGGACGCCGCGTGGCCGGCCGCCCAACGGGACGAGGCCGGCGGCTGGGTGTTGCGCGCCGCCTCCGGCGTGACCCAGCGGGCCAATTCCGTCTGGCCCCGTGAACCGGGGGAGGACCCGGAAGCGCTGCGCCGGAGCCTGGCCGAGGCGCGGCGCTGGTACCGTGAGCGTCGCCTGCCGTTGATCTTCCAGGTGTTTGAGGGGCCCGGGTATGCGCCGCTGAACGCCGTCCTGGACGACGAGGGCTTCACCCGGCAGTCCGAGACGCTGATCCTGACCCGCGGACTTAGTGGCAATGCGGCCGACGGAGACTCGGAGGCCGCTGCGGCGTCGGAGGTGGAGGTGCTGGACCACCCCTCGGAGGAATGGCTGCTGCTCTGGTGGAGCGTCGACGGCCGGGGCGGGGTGGAGAGCCTACCGGTGGCCCGGGCGATCCTGGAGGGCTGCCCGTCGCTGTACGCGTTGGTGCGTGACGGGCACGGGGAGCCCGCGGCCGTCGGACGCCTGGCGCTGCCTGCCGACGACGGCGATTTCGGCGCGGCCACTGCGGCCGGGATCTACGGGATGGCCACCAGGCCGGATGCCCGGCGCAGCGGCTATGCCGGGCGGGTGCTGCGGACCCTCCTGCGCGAGGCGGAGGCCCGGGGCCGACGGGAGTGCTGGCTGCTGGTGACGGCGGCCAACACTGCCGCTCGGGAACTCTACGCCCGGGCAGGCTTCTCCCTGGCCGGCAGCTACCTTTACCGGCAGGACCGCCCCCGCCGCGCCCCGACCGGCTGCTGAGACTAACCGCTGATCACGGTCAGTCTGCAGGGGGTTATTTGGCCCTGACTCCGTGCCCTCGCATTCATCTCCAGTCGCCGGTCTTTCGCACCCAACGAACAGTCGTCCCGGTCCGCCGTTAAATGTCAGTGCCTCGACCTATTGTGAGGTTATGGAAGGCGCAGCAGCGTTTGTGGAGGAAACCCGGGAGGCCCTGACGGCCCTCACCGGGTCCGCCGACGCGCTGGCTGCCGTCCTGGACGATGGCGTCGACTCCGCTGACCCGCTGCGGAAACTCGCCGACGACTGTCTGAACGCGCTGGCAGAGTCTGCCCGATGGGAAGCCCGGATGGCGGCGCTGAAGGCGCGGCTGATCGCGGACTACACTCGAGCGGCCGAGGCTCTGGCGCCGCCGGCGCGGTCACCTCAGGAATGCACGGCCCAAGAGATGTCTACTGTTGCCGAGATCGCCTGCGTCCTGACCGTCAGCGAGCGAGCCGCCGGTGCCCTGATCTCTGAGGCCCGGGCCCTGACAGCGGCGCTGCCACTGACCCTGGCCGCCCTGCGGGCCGGGACGATCTCCTGGCAGCGCGCCCGGATCCTGGTCGACGAAACCGCGAACCTTAGCCCGGCCGGTGCGGCGGAGCTGGAAGCCCACTTCCTGGACCCGAATGCACCCAATCCCGCCCGTGGTTGTCCCGCCGGAGAACTCGTCCCGGGACGGTTCCGGGCCAAGGCACGCAGCTGGCGCGAACGCCACCACCCGGTCAGCATCGAAACCCGTCATGCCAAAGGCGTCGAGAACCGGCGGGTTGAATATTGCCCGGACCGGGACGGCATGGCCTGGCTGTCGGCCTACCTTCCCGCCGACACCGCTTCGGGCATCTGGGAGCGGACCACTGCTGCCGCCCGCACCCTCCAGGCGCCCGACGAGCAACGGACGTTGGCGCAGCTCCGGGCTGACATTGCGGCGACCTGGCTGCTCAGCAGCGGTACCGGCCCCGGAACTGCCGAGGATGGAGCAATCGGCGCCGCGGCGGCTGGGGAGGTTCCGGTGCCGCTGGCGCAGGTCCTGGTCACCGTCCCGGTGATGGCCCTCCTCGGTGTCACCGAGGAACCGGCTGTTCTCGATGGACACGGGCCGATCCCGCCGTCGATGGCCCGCCGGCTGATAGTCGACGGTGCCGACTCGTTTCGCCGGGTTTTGACCGATCCGCGCGACGGTGCCCCGTTGGAGATCGGGCGGACCAGCTACCGCGTTCCGAAGGCAATGCGTCAGTGGCTCAGACTCCGCGACGGGAAGTGTCCATTTCCGGGCTGCAGCAACGCTTCCCTGGACAACGACGCCGACCACCTCCTGGCCTGGGCCGACGGCGGCGGCACCGGCGTCAGAAACCTGGGTCAGCCCTGTCGCAAACACCATCGCTTGAAGCACACCACCGCCTGGGCACCGACTGCCGCCGGGACGAACCACCCGCCGGGGTGGACATCGCCCGCCGGCCGGACGTACGCCAGCGAACACCAGGACTGGGAACCACCCCAGTGGCCACCGGCCCCCGTGGCTGTGGAGTGGCTCAACTCCCAGGCGGCAGGTTGGGAGGCCGGGGCGAGCGTTCCGCCGGAACCCTGGCCACAACACGGTGTAATTCTGCTGCCCGGGTTGCCGGAAGATCCTTTTCCGGAATGGGACAAGTGGCCGCTTGGTGAACCGGACGATGCCCCTTGGTTGGATTCCCTGAGCGTCTTCTGCGGAACGACATAGCCCCCGCTCCGACTGCCCGCCTACGACGGCGGGTCGGTGACCTGGATCCGCACGGCACACGCGTCGGCGGCGGCCTTCTTCAGCACGGCCGCCCGCGGATCCGGGACGTCCAGCAAGGCCAGCCGGGCCAGCGGCGCGTAGCGCTTCAAAACCGGCTCGGCGAGGACCAGGTCCGCCAGGGTCCGGTCGCCGCCGGGAACCAGGTACTCGATGCGGTGCTCGGCGAAGATCCGGGCCGCGTGCGCCGCGACCGCCTCCACCAGGGCGTCGGCCTGGTTGGACCGGCGCCGGGCGAAGCGCTGCTGCGACCAGCCGCCGGCGGCCGTGCGCGACTGCACGTGCCGGGTGCCGGTCTTCGAGGCCAGAACTCTTCCCTCCGCAACGACGGCCACCGAATAACCGCCGCGGCGCACCAGCACCAGGCCCAGCTGCCGGGGCTGCGTTGTCAGACTCGCCAGCCGGGTCAGCGCGTCGTCGCCGCGGCCCGGGCGCCCGTCCGCCGGCCAAGGTGCCTGCAGGAGCGCCTCGGCACCGTCGGCGGCGCGCAGCAGCAATCCGTCGTCGGTGTCGGATTCCTGGACGCTTCCGTGCCTGGCCGCGAAGCGCTCCACCCAGCCGGCCAGCCGCTCCCCGGGGACGCGGGCCACGCGGGACTCGGGGCTGGGCATGGCGGATCTCCCTTGGAAACGGGCGGGCGGGGCGCGGAAGGTCGGCCGGCGGCCGTGCGGGGACCCTCCGGAACTAGAAGTAGCCTATCTATGTGGATGATCTCTTTGGTGCAGGGCAGGACAAGGCGTCCGCGAACAACGACTCCGACGCCGACGACTTCGGCGATGAGTCCGGCGACGGCGACTCCCCCCGCGGCTCCGGCCGAGCCGCCCCGCGCAGTCCGCTGGCCGTCCGCATGCGTCCCCGGACCCTGGACGACGTCGTCGGCCAGCAGCACCTCCTGGGCCACGGCTCCCCGCTGCGGCAGCTCGCGGCCGGCAGCAACGCCACCGGACCGGCCGGCCCCAGCTCACTGATCCTCTGGGGCCCTCCCGGCACCGGCAAGACCACCCTGGCCCACGTGATCGCCAAGGGCCCGGGGCGCAAATTCGTTGAGCTCTCCGCCATCACGGCCGGGGTCAAGGACGTCCGCCGCGTCATGGACGAGGCGCTGACCGCCCGGGACCTCTACAAGACCACCACGGTGCTGTTCCTCGACGAGATCCACCGCTTCAACAAGGCCCAGCAGGACGCGCTGCTGCCCGGCGTCGAGAACCGCTGGGTGGTCCTGGTGGCCGCCACCACGGAGAACCCGTCCTTCTCGGTGGTTTCGCCGTTGCTCTCGCGCTCCCTCCTGCTGACCCTCAAGCCCCTCACCGACGCGGACATCGAGGGCCTGCTGCTGCGCGCCGTCGAGGACCCCCGCGGCCTGGGCGGCTCGGTGTCTTTGGAGGGGGAGGCCCTGGCGCACCTCGTCCGGCTCTCCGGCGGCGACGCACGCCGTGCCCTGACCGCGCTGGAGGCGGCCGCCGGCGTCGCGTTCGGCGACGCGGACGACGTCGACGGTGCCCCGGCCGACGGCACGCCCGTCAGTATCGAGCTCAAGCACACCGAACGCGCCCTGGACGTCGCCTCGGTCCGCTACGACCGCGCCGGGGACCAGCACTACGACGTCGCCAGCGCCTTCATCAAATCCATCCGTGGCTCCGACGTGGACGCATCCCTGCACTACCTGGCCCGGATGCTGGAGGCCGGCGAGGACCCCCGTTTCGTGGCCCGCCGCATCGTGATCTCCGCCGCGGAGGACGTTGGCATGGCCGACCCCACCGCCCTGCAGACCGCCGTCGCCGCCGCCCAGGCGGTGCAGCTGATCGGCATGCCGGAAGGGCGGATCATCCTGGCCGAGGCCGTGGTGCACCTGGCCACCGCGCCCAAGTCCAACGCCGCCTACCTCGGCATCAACCAGGCGATCGCCGATGTGCGGGCCGGGATGGGCAACGGCATCCCCGCGCACCTGCGCGACGCGCACTACCCGGGCTCCAAGCAGCTGGGCCACGGCAAGGGGTACAAGTACGCCCACGACGCCCCGCACGCTGTCGCCACCCAGCAGTACCCGCCGGATGACCTGGTGGGCCGCAACTACTACCAGCCCACCGCCAACGGCGCCGAACGGGACATCTCCACGCGGCTGGAACGGCTGAGGAAAATCATCCGCGGCGGCTAAGCCGTGATAGTCTTGAACGTTGTCTGGCAAGGCACGGACGCATAATCCTCTGAACTCGCGGCAGTTTCGGCTGTCACGATGCTCCGCGGGTTGGCTCTGCGCCCAGTAGCAAAAGGCAGCGGTTGGCCGATGCTCTCCATCGTGGAGGCCAGTAACACTGACACACCGCAGATATTGGAAGGACACAAGTGGCTAACAACACTCGTGCTCGCCGTACCGCACGCCTCTCGCGCGCACTCGGCATTGCTCTGACCCCCAAGGCCGCCAAGTACATGGAGCGCCGCCCGTACGGCCCCGGTGAGCATGGCCGTGCCCGCAAGAAGCAGGACTCCGACTACGCCGTTCGTCTGCGTGAAAAGCAGCGTCTGCGCGCCCAGTACGGCATCCGTGAAGCCCAGATGACCCGTGCCTTCGAAGAAGCACGCCGCACCAAGGGCCTGACCGGTGAAAACCTGATCGAACTGCTCGAAATGCGTCTCGACGCCCTCGTGCTGCGTGCCGGCTTCGCCCGCACGATCGCCCAGGCCCGCCAGATGGTTGTGCACCGCCACATCATGGTCGACGGCGTCCGCGTTGACCGCCCGTCGTTCCGCGTCGGCGAGGGCCAGCTTGTCCACGTCCACAGCCGCAGCGAAACCATGCCTCCGTTCCAGGTGGCAGCAGCAGGCGCGCACCGCGATGTCCTGCCGATGGTTCCCGCCTACCTGGACGTCAAGCTCGAGTCCCTGCAGGCACGCCTGGTTCGCCGCCCGAAGCGCTCCGAAATCCCCGTGACCTGCGAAGAGCAGCTCGTCGTGGAATTCTACGCACGCTAGATCCAACGCGAGACCTACAAAGAAGCCCGTGGCAAGCGCCGCGGGCTTCTTTGTAGGTAAGGTACTTGAGGGAGTCCGCGGCCACGCATTATGGCGGAGCGGCCCCGCAGTAATCCACGGAGTTTCAAGGAGATGAACGTCTATGACTGGTGGCGATATTGCCGGCCTGATCGCGGCCGGGGTGTTTGCACTCCTGGTCCTGCTGCTCGCCGTGCCGATCCTGAAGCTCGGGGGAGTGTTCGACGAGGTGCGCAGCACCATCCGCTCGCTCAGCGACGGCGCCACCCCGCTCATGGATGAGGTCACCGCCACCGTCTCCACCACCAACCAGCAGCTGAAGAAGGTTGACGGGATCGCCGCCAACGTCTCCGACGCCTCCGCGAACCTCTCCGCCCTGTCCTCCCTGGTCGCGGCCACCGTGGGTTCGCCGCTGATCAAGGTCGCCGCCTTCAGCTACGGCGTGCGTTCGGCGTTCTCCGCGCGCAAGAAGCCCTCCTCCGGCCGCCGCAGCCGCTGACCCGGCCCGCTCCCGCTGAAAGAAGCTGACATGAACAGGATTCTCTGGATGGGCATCGGCGTCGCCGTCGGCGTCATCGCATTCCGTAAGATCACCCAGGCGCAGACCGCGCTGGGCCCCGAAGGCATGAACCGCGCCGTGGGCCGCCTGGCCGACAGCGTCTACGACTTCGCCGACGCTGTCCGCACCGGCATGCGCGACCGCGAGAGCGAACTGCGCTCAGCGCTGGGAGTAGACGACGCCGCCGCCCCCGCCCGGGACGCGCTGCGCCGCTAGGCCGCCCGCCACCCCGAACCACCCGATGCCACCGGTGCGTCGCCACCTACGTTTGTAAAGAATTATTGAAGGGTTAGTAACCAGGTTATGAAGTCGCAGGAGATCACCAAGCGCTGGATCGATTTTTTTGTCAGCAAGGGACACACCGCCGTGCCCTCCGCCTCCCTGGTATCCAGCGACCCCTCCCTGCTGTTCACGGTGGCCGGCATGGTCCCGTTCATCCCGTACCTCACCGCCCGTGAGGAGCCGCCCTACTCGCGTGCCACCAGCATCCAGAAGTGCATCCGCACCGGCGACATCGAAGAGGTGGGCAAGACCGCCCGCCACGGCACCTTCTTCCAGATGTGCGGCAACTTCTCCTTCGGCGACTACTTCAAGGAAGACGCCATCAAGTTCGCCTGGGAGCTGCTGACCACCGGCGTCGACGACGGCGGCTACGGCCTGCCGCCGGAGCGCCTTTGGGTCACCGTCTACGAAGAGGACGACGAGGCCAAGGAACTCTGGCTGAAGAACACCGGCGTCCCGGCCGAGCGGATCCAGCGGATGGGCAAGTCGGACAACTACTGGTCCACCGGCCAGCCCGGCCCCGCCGGCCCCTGCTCCGAGATCTACTACGACCGTGGCCCCGCCTACGGCATCGAGGGCGGCCCGCTGGCCGACGAGACCCGGTACATCGAGATCTGGAACCTCGTGTTCATGCAGTACCAGATCGACAATGTCCGTTCCAAGGTGGACTTCGACATCACCGGCGAACTGCCCAAGAAGAACATCGACACCGGCCTCGGCATGGAGCGCCTCGCGATGATCCTGCAGGGCGTCGAGAACATGTACGAGACGGACCAGGTCCGTCCCGTCATCGACAAGGCCGCAGAGCTCTCGGGCAAGGCCTACACTTCCGCCGAGACCCCCGAGGACCCGCACCACACCGACGACGTCCGCATGCGCGTCGTCGCCGACCACATCCGCTCGGCCCTGATGCTGATCGCCGACGGCGTCACCCCCTCCAACGAGGGCCGCGGCTACGTGCTGCGCCGCCTGATCCGCCGGGCCGTCCGCTCCATGCGCCTGCTCGGCGTCGAGAAGGCCTGCCTGCCGGAGCTGCTCCCGGCCTCCCGCGACGCCATGAAGGGCGTCTACCCGATCGTGGAGACCGACTTCGAGCGGATCAGCCGGATCGCCTACGCCGAGGAGAAGGCGTTCCTGCGCACCATCGCCTCCGGCACGGCCCGGCTGGAGGACGCGGTCAAGGAATCCAAGTCCGCCGGCCGCCCGCTCTCCGGCGCCGACGCCTTCACCCTGCACGACACCTACGGCTTCCCGATCGACCTGACCCTGGAAATGGCCGAGGAGGCCGGCCTCAAGGTCGACGAGCCCGAGTTCCGCAAGCTCATGCTGGAGCAGCGCCAGCGCGCCCAGGCCGACGCCAAGGGCAAGAAGGGCGCCCACGCGGACATGAGCGCCTTCCAGGAGCTCCTGACCGCGGGCGAGACCGTGTTCACCGGCTACACCGAGCTCGCCGGCGAGTCCACGGTCCGCGGCATCCTCGCCAACGGCCGCAAGGTGGGCCACGCCGCCACCGGCGAGGAGATTGAACTCGTCCTGGCCGAGACCCCGTTCTACGCCGAGGCCGGCGGCCAGGCCGCCGACACCGGTCTGATCACCGGCGACGGCTTCGTCGTCGAGGTCCTGGACGTGCAGCGCCCCATCAAGGGCCTCAGCGTCCACAAGGCGATCGTCCGCGAGGGTGAAATCGGCGCCGACGCCCGCGTCCTCGCCGCCGTCGACCGCGAACGCCGGCACGCAGCCGAGCAGGCACACACGGGCACGCACATCGTGCACGCCGCCCTGCACCAGATCCTCGGGCCGGAGGCGCTGCAGCGCGGCTCCTTCAACAAGGCCGGCTACCTCCGCTTTGACTTCTCCTGGGGCGAGGGCCTGAGCACGGCCACCCGCTCGGAGATCGAAGAGGTCGCCAACATCGCGATCCGCAACAACTACCAGGTTGAGACCAAGATCATGGGCCTGGCCGAGGCGAAGGCACTCGGCGCCATGGCGCTCTTCGGCGAGAACTACGGCAACGAGGTCCGCGTCGTGGAGATCGACGGCGCATGGTCCCGCGAGCTCTGCGGCGGCACGCACGTGTCCAACACTTCTTTGATCGGCAGCCTGTCGCTGCTGGGTGAGCAGTCCGTCGGCTCGGGCAACCGCCGCGTCGAGGCCTTCGTCGGCATGGACGCCTTCCGGCACCTGGCCGCCGAACGCGCCCTGGTCACCGAGCTCACCGACATGCTGAAGGTGCCCTCCGGCCTGCTCACCGAGCGCATCGCCAGCACCCTCGCCAAGCTCAAGGCCACCGAGAAGGAACTCGAGCGCCTCCGCAAGGAACAGCTCACCGCCGCCGCCGCGCAGCTGGTGGGCACCGCCAAGGACGCCTCGGGCGTCAAGGTTATCGCCCACGATGCCGGCCAGATCGGCGGCGCGGACGACCTGCGCGGCCTGGCACTGGACTTGCGCACCCGGCTCGGCTCCGACGCCGCGGCCGTCGCGGTGGCCGGCGTCAGCAACGACCGCCCGGTGATCCTGGTGGCCACCAATGAGGCCGCCCGTGAGGCCGGCGTCAAGGCCGGCGCGCTGGTCCGCCTGGCCGCCGGCATCCTCGGCGGTGGCGGCGGCGGCAAGGACGACGTCGCCCAGGGCGGCGGCACCGACGTTAGCAAGGTCGGGGCAGCCCTGACCGCCGTCGTCGACGCCATCACCAAGCGCTAAAGGCCGCGGATGGTTGACGCTATGGTGTCCGGCGGCTACCTCCGGGGCGTAAAGCTCGGGGTAGACGTCGGCACCGTCCGCGTGGGGGTGGCCGTGTGCGACCCTGACGGCATCCTCGCCACCCCGCTCCGGACGCTCAAGCGCGACTCCAAGAATGCCTCGGACGTCAAGATCCTGGTCCGGGAGGCGCTGGAGCGGGACGTCGTCGAAATTTTTGTCGGCCTGCCCCGCACCATGAAGGGGGAAGAGCACGCCTCCGCGACAATGGCTTCCGACTATGCAAAGCTACTGGTCAGTACCCTGCGGGCGGCCGACGCCGACATTCCCGTCTGGCTGGTTGACGAGCGACTGAGCACCGTTTCAGCGCACCGGGACCTGCACCAAGCTGGCATGAGCAGCCGCGACCACCGTAAAGTGGTTGATCAGGTTGCGGCCGCAGGGATACTGCAACACGCAATCGATATGCAAAAGGCCAGGGGGACGGAAGTGGGTCGCCGCGTCAGCGCGGACCCGCAGCCGGGGCCGACCGGTGGCGGCGCTCAGGCCGCCCCGGACTTAGACGCGCATTCTGCACAACGCATTCTGCCCGAAATGGAAGGCTACAGTGAGCCCGGTCAACAATGACGAGTCCTCTGGTTTTGCCACTGGCGGCGCAGACCGCCCGCTGACGCGCAAGGAAATCCGGGCCCAGGAGAAGTTCCTGGCCACCCAGAACCACGAAGTCGTCCCGCCGCAGGCCTATGTCACGGGCCAGGAGGAGCAGGGCGCCCCCGAAGCGCCGTCCCGCCAGGAGTCCGTGCACGAACCGGTCCAGGAACCCGTGCACCAGGAACCCGCGTACGCCGAGCCCGTGCAGGAGGAACCGGTCCACGCAGAGCCCGTGCACCGGGAGCCGGTCCACGAAGCACCGGTCCACGACACGCACACCGACCAGGTGCCCGTGCCCGAACCGGCCCAGCAGCCCGTCCATGTCGAGCCTGTGCCCGCCGAAGAGGCGCACCACGACGCCGGCTACGCGGCTCCCGCGTTCGCAGAGGCCGCCCACGACGAGCCGGCCCACGAGCTGCACGAAGACGCGGCCCACGAGCCCGTCCACGAATACGCCGGCGGCCTCTCCCGCGAGGAAACCCTCCGCCGCGCCGACGCCCTGCAGTACGGCCACGCCGCCGAGAGCGGCGCCTACTACGACGATCACCACGAGGACGCGGCCTACGCCGAACACCCCCTCGAAGACCACCACGACGAAGAGGAGCACGGCCGCGACCTGATCGGCGCCGCGGGCATCCCCGTCGCCAAGGGCCCGTCCAAGAAGGTCCGGCGCCGCCGGCGCTTCCTGGCCCTGGTCCTGACCCTCGCCGTCTTCGTCGTCGCCATCGTCGTCGGCGCCCAGTTCATCAAGCCGCTGCTCGGCGGCAACACCGTTGCGGACTACCCGGGCCCCGGCACCGGCGAGGTCACCATCACCGTGCCCGCCGGCGCAGGCCCCAAGTCCGTGGCCGCGGACCTACAGGCCAAGCAGGTCATCGCCAACCCGGACAACTTCGTCAAGGCCTTCGTGGCTGCCGGCGGAGCCCTCACCCCGGGCACCTTCAGCATGCGCAAGGAAATGAACAACACCGATGCCGTCAACATCCTGCTGAACAAGGGCAGCGGCAAGGTCATGTACTTCGCCCTCAGCGCCGGCATGCGCATCAACGAATCCCTGCAGGCCATCTCCGAAGGCACCGGCGTGCCGGTCCCCGAACTCAAGGCACTCAGCGACTCCCCGGCACAGTTCGGCGTTCCCGCGAAGGCCAAGAATCTTGAGGGCTTCCTGTTCCCCGGCGAATACCGCTTCCCGCTGGGCACCTCCGCAAAGGACGTCCTGACGAAACTGGTGGGCAGCACCCTGGACGAGCTGAAGGCCCAGGGCATCACCGACCCGGCCAAGCAGTACGACGTCCTGACCGTCGCCAGCATCGTCCAGGCCGAGGGCGGCCAGGCCGAGTACGGTGACGTCGCCGGCGCCATCTATAACCGCCTCAAGCCGAACAACACGGAGACCGGCGGACTGATCCAGTCCGACGCCACCGTCACCTACGGCCTGGGCATCCGCAGCTTCCACATCGATGAGGCGCAGAAGGCGGACAAGTCCAACCCGTACAACACCTACGCCAACCAGGGCCTGCCCGCCGGTCCGATCGGCTCGCCGGGCAAGACTGCCATCGACGCCGCCGCCAAGCCGAAGACGAACGACTACCTCTACTGGGTGACGGTCAACCTGGACACCAAGGAGACCCTGTTCGCCAAGACGCTGGCGGAGCACAACGTCAACGTGGCCAAGTACAACGCCTGGTGCAGCGCCAACCCGAACCGTTGCGTGTGACCGGACGGGCGGCCGTCCTCGGCCACCCCATCGGGCATTCGAAGTCCCCGGCCCTGCACCGGGCCGCCTACGCGGCGCTCGGCGTGGACATCGGCTACGAGGCGATCGACGTCACCGTCGACGCCCTGCCCGGGTTCCTGTCGACTGTCCGCGCTGAGGACAGTTGGCGGGGGCTCTCGGTGACGATGCCGCTGAAGGCCGCCATAGCCGCGGCCGTGGACGAGGTCCGCGGCGTGGGGGAGGCCCTCGGTGTGGTCAACACCGTGGCGTTCGAGCCCGGGCCCGCAGGTCCACGACTCGTCGGGTACAACACCGACGTCGCCGGAATCGTCAACGCCCTCCGCTACGCCGGCGCCCCTGATGCGCCGTCCGCCGCCGTGCTGGGCGGGGGCGGGACCGCCGCGGCCGCCGTCGCCGCCCTCCGCGACCTCGGCACCTCCTCCGCCACGGTTTTCGTCCGCGACGCGGTCCGGGCCGCCGACGTGCGCGCCGCCGCCGCCGCCGTCGGCATCGACCTGCAGTTCCGGCCACTGACGGCGGCCGCCCGTGAACTCCCCGGCTACGACGTCGTCGTCTCCACCCTGCCGCCTCGCGCCGCGGACGGAACCGGAGCGGACCTCGCCGCCGCCGGCGCCGCGACGCCTGGCATCCTGCTCGATGCCGCGTACGACCCGTGGCCCAGCCGGATCGCCGCGGCGTGGACCGCGGGCGGCGGAACCGTGGTCCCCGGCCTGGAAATGCTGCTCTACCAGGCGATCGAACAGGTCCGGCTTTTCGCAGCCGTCGACGGGCCGATGCCCGCCGAAGTCATAGATGTGATGTGTGACGCAGTAGGGGCACCTCGACGGGTGTTCTAAGTGCCGCACATGGCAGGATGGAAGCTATGTTGCGTTGGTTGACCGCCGGTGAATCCCATGGCCCGGCACTGGTCGGAATTATTGAAGGCGTCCCCGCCGGCGTCGAACTCAGCAGTCCCCGGATCGTCGAGGCCCTTGCCCGGCGCCGGCTCGGCTACGGCCGCGGCGCCCGAATGAAGTTCGAACAGGACGAGGTCAGCATCCTTGGCGGTGTCCGCCACGGCCTGACCCAGGGCGGCCCCATCGCCATCCAGGTGGGCAACACCGAATGGCCCAAGTGGGAACAGATCATGTCCGCGGACCCGGTGGACCCGGAGACCCTCGCGGACCAGGCCCGCAACGCCCCGCTGACCCGGCCCCGCCCCGGCCACGCCGACTTCACCGGGATGCAGAAGTACGGCTTCGACGAGGCCCGCCCCGTCCTGGAGCGCGCCAGCGCCCGCGAGACCGCCACCCGCGTGGCCCTCGGCTCGGTGGCCGCCGCCTACCTCTCCCAGCTCGGCATCGAGCTGGTCTCCCACACCGTCTCCATCGCCACCGTCTCCGTCCCTGAGGGCAAGCCCCTGCCGGTTCCCTCGGACGTGCTGGCCCTCGACTCGGATCCGTTGCGCTGCTTCGACCGCGAAACCTCCGACGCCATGGTCGCCGAGGTCGACGCCGCCCACAAGGAGGGCGAAACCCTCGGCGGCGTCGTCGAGGTCCTCGCCTACGGCCTGCCGCCGGGACTCGGCAGCTACGTCCACTGGGACCGCCGGCTGGACTCCCGCCTCGCCGCCGCCCTGATGGGCATCCAGGCGATCAAGGGCGTCGAGGTCGGCGACGGCTTCCTCACCGCCTCGCGGCGCGGCTCGGCCGCCCACGACGAGATCGTCAAGGACTCCGAGGGCCGGATCATCCGCACCTCCAACCGCGCCGGCGGGATCGAGGGCGGCATGAGCATCGGCGACGTGCTGCGCGTGCGCGCCGCCATGAAGCCGATCGCCACCGTGCCCCGGGCCCTCAAGACGGTCGACGTCGCCACGGGCGAGGCCGCCAAGGCCCACCACCAGCGCTCGGACGTCTGTGCGGTCCCGGCCGCCGGCGTCGTCGCCGAGGCCATGGTGGCACTGGTCCTGGCCGAGGCCGTGGCCGAAAAGTTCGGCGGTGACTCGGTTGCCGAGACCGCCCGCAACCTCAAGGGCTACCTGGACAACATCCCGGCGTCCCTGGACTCGATCGGCCACTAGTGCCTGCCAGTGAAACGCCGCGCCGGCAGGCCGGCAGCCGGGCCCCGATCGTCCTGATCGGGCCGATGGCCGTCGGCAAGTCCGCGATCGGCCAGCAGCTGGCCCAGTACCTTGGCGCCCGGTTCATCGACACCGACGCCGAGGTGGTCAGCCAGCACGGCGCCATCGCGGACATCTTCGCCAGCCGCGGCGAGTGCGCCTTCCGCGAGATGGAGGCCCGGGCCGTGTCCCGCGCCGTGGAAGACGCCGCCGAATCGCCGACCGTCATTTCCCTCGGCGGCGGCGCCGTGCTGGACTCGGGCACCCAGCAGCTGCTCGCCGGCTGCACCGTGGTCTATCTCGAATGCGACGCCGGCACCGTGGCGGACCGGATCGCCCGGAACTCCGGCCGGCCGCTGTTGGCAGGGGACGCCATGGATCGGTGGCGGGCCCTCTTCGCCACCCGCCAACCGGTCTATGAACGACTCGCCGACATCGTCCTCGACGTCCGCCACGGCAGCGTCGCGGACTTGGCACACCGACTTGAAGATGCGCTCCGGCGCCCCGCCGGCACCGCCGCGGCGGCCCCGGCGGCAACAAAGAAAGTGGAACTGTGAGCAACGAATCAACCACCATCCCCGTCAGCGGCCAGTCGGCGTCGGAGAACTACGACGTCGTCGTCGGCCGCGGCCTGCTCGCCGGCCTCCCGGCGCTGCTGGGGGAGCGGGTCAAGCGCGTCCTGGTCATCCACCCGCGCGCCCTGCGGCTCACCGGCGACGCCGTCCGCGAGGAACTCGGCACCGCCGGCTTCACCGCCCTGACCGCGGAAATCCCCGACGCCGAAGAAGGCAAGCACATCGAGGTCGCCTCCTTCTGCTGGCAGGTGCTCGGCCAGAACGACTTCACCCGCTCGGACGCGATTGTCGCCGTCGGCGGGGGAGCGGTGACCGACCTCGCGGGCTTCGTCGCCGCCACGTGGCTGCGCGGCATCAAGGTGGTTCACATGCCCACCAGCCTGCTCGGCATGGTGGACGCCGCCGTCGGCGGCAAGACCGGGATCAACACCGCCGAGGGCAAGAACCTGGTGGGCGCGTTCCACCCGCCCGCCGGCGTCCTGGCCGACCTGGACACCCTGGACACGCTGCCGAAGAACGAGATCATCTCCGGTCTCGCCGAGGTGATCAAGTGCGGCTTCATCGCCGACCCGGCCATCCTCGACCTGATCGAGAAGGACCCCGAGGCCGCCACCGATCCGCGCTCGGAGGTCCTGCGGGAACTGATCGAACGCGCCATCACGGTCAAGGCCCGCGTGGTCTCCGAGGACCTCAAGGAAACCGGACAGCGCGAAATCCTGAACTACGGCCACACCCTGGGCCACGCGATCGAACTCGCCGAGCGCTACTCCTGGCGGCACGGCGCCGCCGTGTCCGTGGGCATGATGTTCGCCGCGGAACTGGCCCGCAGCGTAGGCCGGCTCAGCGACGCCGACTTCGACCGGCACCGGAGCATCCTGGAAAGCCTCGGCCTGCCCACCACCTACCGACGCGACCGCTGGCAGGCGCTGCTCGACGGGATGCGCCGGGACAAGAAGTCCCGCGGCGACCTGCTGCGCTTCGTGGTGCTCGACGGCGTCGGACGCCCGGGGATCCTCGATGTCCCGGACACCTCGCTGCTTTTCGCCGCCTACCAGGAGATTGCCTCCTGATGATCAGCGACAACGGCGGCACCAGCGAGTGGCCGGACGCCGGGTTCCCCGGCATCCGGATCAACCCGCGCACGCTCATGCCGGAACTGGTCAACGAGGAGGCCTGCGCCGACGCCCTCGCCGCGTCGCAGGACCCAACCGACCTGATTTTCGTCCGGCTCGTCGAGGGCCACCCCGGGGAGGCGGCCGAGCTGCTCGCCGAGGCCCGGTACAAGGACCCCGATTCCTTCCGGCTCCGGATGTTCGAGGCGGAGGTGCTGCGCGTCTCGCACCGCTCCGACCGCGCCGTCGAACTCTACCGGCAGCTGCTGGCCGAGGCGCAAGGCACCCCCGAGGAGGCCTCCGTCCGGCAGCACCTGGGCCGCTCCTACTTCGCGGCCGGCAACACCGCTGCGGCCGTCGAGTCCTTCGCCAAGGCCCTGGACCTCCGGGTGGCCGGCGCCGCCGACGCGGCCCTGATCTACTCCTCAACCGTGGCCCTGCAGCGCGCCCGGGACGTGCTGGACCTGGCCTCCTGAGGGACCCCGTCCGGCACTGCATCCGTAAAGCCGGTAGAATGGATCTTGGATTTTTGAAAAACACGCGCGGAGCCGCCCATTGGGCGCGCCCGCATGGCATACACGGCTGGCGGCTTAGACCGGCCATTGACGAAACCTGAGGATACTGTGGCAACGACCAACGACATCAAGAACGGAACCGTGCTGAAGCTGGAAGGCCAGCTCTGGAACATCATCGAATTCCAGCACGTCAAGCCCGGCAAGGGCGGCGCCTTCGTCCGCACCAAGATGCGTAACGTCATGTCCGGCAAGGTTGTCGACAAGACCTTCAACGCCGGCCTCAAGATCGAGACCGCCACCGTGGACCGCCGCGACTACCAGTACCTGTACCAGGACGGCGCCGACTTCGTCTTCATGGACACGTCGGACTTCGACCAGCTGACCGTGCCGGCCGCCACCGTCGGCGACGCCACCAACTTCATGCTCGAGAACCAGATGGTCAACATCGCCATCCACGAGGGCAACCCGCTCTACATCGAACTGCCGCCGAGCGTCGTGCTGGAAATCACCTACACCGAGCCGGGCCTGCAGGGCGACCGCTCCTCCGCCGGCACCAAGCCCGCCACCCTGGAAACCGGCTATGAGATCCAGGTGCCGCTGTTCGTCGAGAACAACACCAAAGTTAAGGTCGACACCCGCGACGGCAGCTACCTTGGCCGGGTCAACGACTAGTGAGCGCCCGCGGTAAGGCCCGCAGCAGGGCCCTGGATGTTCTTTTCGAGGCGGAACAGCGTTCCGTCTCCGCATTCGATGTGCTGCGCTCCCGTCGTGAACAGACGGATCAGGTCATCAACCCCTACACCCTGGAGATCGTCGAGGGCGTGGTCTCACACCAGGCCGCCATCGACGAGTTCCTGGAAACCTACTCGCAGGGCTGGTCGCTGGAACGGATGCCGTCCGTAGACCGCATCATCCTGCGCGTGGGCACCTGGGAACTGCTCTACAACGACGACGTCCCCGACGGCGTCGCGGTGAGCGAGGCGGTGGCGCTGGCCAAGACGCTCTCGACGGACGAGTCCCCGTCCTTCATCAACGGCCTGCTGGGCCGGCTGCAGCAGCTGAAGCCGTCGCTGCTGGCCTGATCCGGCCGGCACCCGAAGCGCCCCCATGACGGGGGACTCTGAGGCGAAAAACTCCGGGTCGGCGCCCGCCATCACGGCGGGCGCCGGCCCTTTCGCGTCTGTCCGGTGTGATGCACACCGCGTCCCGGAGGCCCGAACGGCCGGGGCCCGTGTGGTAATTTGAAAGAGCAAATGTTCCTTTTTTAATTCCGTCCCGTGAGGCGGGGAAAGGGGAGACGAGCGATGACTTCTGTTCCGGAATCACCGGTACCGGCGACGGTTCAGCTGAGCCGCGTCGTGCTCAGCCAGGCCGACATCGACCGGGCACTCACTCGTATAGCCCACGAAATTCTCGAGTCCAACAAGGGCTCCCAGGACCTGGTCCTGCTGGGTATCCCGCGCCGCGGCTATCCGCTGGCCGTCCGGCTCGCCGCGAAAATTGCCGCCGCCGATCCGTCCGTGGATCCCGCCGCCATCGTCGGCCAACTCGACGTCACCATGTTCCGTGACGATCTCTCCCACCAGCCCACGAGGCCCCCGTACCCCACGCAACTCCCGCGCACCGGCATCGACAACAAGGTCGTGGTCCTCATCGACGACGTCCTCTACTCCGGCCGCACCATCCGCGCCGCCCTCGACGCCCTCGTGGACCTGGGCCGGCCGAGGATTGTCCGCCTGGCCGTCCTGATCGACCGGGGCCACCGCGAACTGCCGATCCGCGCCGACCACGTCGGCAAGAACCTGCCGACCTCCTCCGCCGAGAAGGTCCGGGTCCGGCTCGAGGAAACCGACACCGCGGACGGCTGCCCCGTCAACGAGGTCGTCATCGAGGCAGCCGTCGAGGCCACCGCATGAGGCACCTGCTCTCCACCGGGGACCTCAGCCGCGCCGACGCGATCCGCATCCTCGACACCGCCGAGGAAATGTCCGCCGTCGGCGACCGCGAGGTCAAGAAGCTCCCCGCCCTCCGCGGCCGCACCGTGGTCAACCTCTTCTTCGAGGACTCCACCCGTACCCGCATCTCCTTCGAGGCCGCCGCCAAGCGGCTCTCCGCGGACGTGATCAACTTCGCCGCGAAGGGCTCCTCCGTTTCCAAGGGCGAATCACTCAAGGACACCGCCCAGACCCTCGCCGCGATGGGCGCGGACGCCGTCGTCATCCGGCACTGGGCCTCCGGCGCCCCGCACCGGCTCGCCGCCACCGACTGGATCGACGCCGGCGTCATCAATGCCGGCGACGGCACGCACGAACACCCCACCCAGGCCCTGCTGGACGCCTTCACCATGCGCCGGCACTGGTCGAAGCTCGCCGGCATCCCCTCAACCGGGGCGGACCTGACCGGGATGCGCGTCGCGATCGCCGGCGACGTCCTGCACTCCAGGGTGGCCCGCTCCAACGTCTGGCTGCTGCGCACCCTCGGCGCAGAGGTCACCCTCGTCGCGCCGCCCACACTGCTGCCCATCGGCGTCGAACACTGGCCCTGCACCGTCAGCTACGACCTGGACCAGACCCTCGCCGGCGGCGTCGACGCGATGATGATGCTCCGGGTCCAGGGGGAGCGGATGAACGCCTCGTTCTTCCCCACCACCCGGGAGTACTCCCGCCGCTGGGGCTTCGATGACAACCGCCTCCGCGCCCTGGACACCCTGGGCCTGAAGGACACCATCATCATGCACCCCGGCCCGATGAACCGCGGCCTGGAGATCTCCTCCGCCGCCGCCGATTCGCCGCGCTCCACCGTCCTGGCCCAGGTCCGCAACGGCGTGTCCGTCCGGATGGCCGCCCTGTACCTGCTGCTCTCCGGCGACACCCGCGAGCCAGCCCGCACCCACGCCAAGGAGAACCACTGATGGCACCGCAGCACCAGACCGGCAGCTACCTCATCCGTGGCGCCTCGATCCTCGGCGGCCCGGCCGAGGACCTGCTGATCCGCGACGGCGTCATCGCCGCCCGCGGCACCGACCTCGCCAACGACGACGGCGCCACCGTCATCGACGCGCAGGGCCTCGTCGCGCTGCCGGGCATGGTGGACATCCACACCCACCTGCGCGAACCCGGCCGCGAGGACGCCGAAACGGTCGAAACCGGCACCCGCGCCGCCGCCCTGGGCGGCTACACCGCCGTCCACGCCATGGCCAACAGCAACCCCGTCGCGGATACCGCCGGCGTCGTCGAACAGGTCTTCAGCCTGGGCCGTACCGCCGGCTGGGCCGACGTCCGCCCGGTCGGCGCCGTCACCGTCGGGCTCGCCGGGGAACAGCTCGCCGAACTCGGCGCCATGGCCGACTCCCGCGCCCGGGTCCGGGTCTTCTCCGACGACGGCATCTGCGTCAGCGACCCGGTCCTGATGCGCCGCGCCCTCGAATACGTCAAGGCCTTCGACGGCGTCGTCGCCCAGCACGCGCAGGAACCCCGGCTCACCGCCGGCGCCCAGATGAACGAGGGCGCCGTCTCCGCCGTCCTCGGCCTCGCCGGCTGGCCCGCCGTGGCTGAGGAAAGCATCATCGCCCGCGACGTCCTGTTGGCCCAGCACGTCGGCTCCCGCCTGCACGTCTGCCACGTCTCCACCGCCGGGTCGGTCGAGATCATCCGCTGGGCCAAGTCCCGCGGCATCAACGTCACCGCCGAGGTCACCCCGCACCACCTCTGGCTCACCGACGAACTGGTCCGCAGCTACGACCCCGTCTACAAGGTCAACCCGCCGCTGCGCACCGACGAGGACGTCCAGGCCCTGCGCGCCGCTCTCGCCGACGGCACCATCGACGTGGTCGGCACCGACCACGCCCCGCACCCCAGCGAGCATAAGGAGTGCGAGTGGGCGCAGGCGGCCATGGGCATGACCGGGCTGGAGACCGCCCTCTCCGTCGTCCAGCACACCATGATCGAAACCGGCCTGATGGACTGGGCCGATTTCGCCCGCGTGACCTCCACCACGCCCGCCGCGATCGGCCGGGTGGAAGACCAGGGTAGGCCGCTGGAGGCCGGGGAACCCGCGAACGTCATCCTGGTGGACGCGGCTGCGCGCTGGAGCGTTGACCCTTCTAAGATGGCAACCATGGGCCGCAACTCTCCATTCGCCGGCCGGGAACTCCCGGGCAAGGTGATGGCCACCTTCCTGCACGGCCACCCGACCGTCCTCGACGGCGCGCTGAACACCCCCTACCGCTGGGACGCCGCGGACACGGCGGGGCGCCCCTGATGGTCAAGGAACTCTCCCTGCTCCTGGTTTTGGTCCTGGTGGCCGTGGCGCTGCTGCTGATCGGGCTGGGCTGGCGCAACCGGCTCCGACGCCAGGCGGACATCCCGGCGCTGCCCGAGGCCCCCGACGCGCTTGGCCCTGCCCTGGCCGAGGCCGAGGGCCAGTACGTGGCCACCACCACCGCGGGGGACTGGCTGGACCGGATCGCCGTCCACGGGCTGGGCCTGCGCACCAACGCCGGCCTCTCCGTGCACCGCGACGGCGTCCTGTTCGACCGCGCCGGCGCGGGTCCGCTCTTCATCCCGGTGGAACGCCTCACCGGCGTCCGCCAGGAAAGCGGCATGGCCGGCAAGTTCGTGGAACAGGACGGGCTCCTGGTCCTGAGCTGGATGCTCGGGACCCGCGAGCTGGACACCGGATTCCGCAGCCGCCGCGCCGAGGACAAGACCGCCCTCCTGACCGTTCTCAATGATTTGATCTCCGCTGCCCCCCAGGCAGAAGCCGAAAGTGGAAAGTAACGACGTGACGCAACCAGTGATCGCAACAGAGCAAGACAAGTCCGAGTCCGGGACCGCCGCCGGCGTCCCCGCCGCGCCGGAGCCCGCCGTGCTTGTCCTCGAGGACGGCCGCATCTTCCGCGGCCGCAGCTACGGCGCCACCGGCACCGCCCTCGGCGAGGCCGTCTTCGCCACCGGCATGACCGGCTACCAGGAGACCATTACGGATCCCTCCTACGCCCGCCAGCTCGTGGTGCAGACCGCGCCTCACATCGGCAACACCGGCGTCAACAAGGACGACGCCGAGTCCCGCCGCATCTGGGTGGCCGGCTACGTCGTCCGCGACGCCGCCCGCCGCCCCTCCAACTGGCGCTCCGAGCGGAGCCTGGACGAGGAGCTCACCGAGCAGGGCGTCGTCGGCATCCAGGGCGTGGACACCCGCGCCATCACCCGCCACCTGCGCGAACACAAGACCATGCGCGCCGGCATCTTCTCCGGCGACGCCGCCCGCGCGACGGACAAGGAACTGGTCGACGCCGTCCTCGCCAGCGCCCCCATGGAAGGCTCCCGCCTGGCCGAGGAGGTCAGCGTCGACGAGGCTTACACGGTCGAGCCCGCCGACTGGGGCTGGGAAGGCGAGCCGCGGTTCAGCATCGCCGCGATCGACCTTGGCATCAAGCGCATGACCCCCATCCGGTTCGCCGAGCGCGGCGTCCGGGTCCACGTCTTGCCGGCCACCGCCACCCTGGAGGACGTCAAGGCCGTTAACCCCGACGGCGTCTTCATGTCCAACGGCCCCGGCGACCCCGCCACCGCCGACACCCAGGTGGGCCTGCTCCGCTCCGTGCTGGACGCCAAGCTGCCCTACTTCGGCATCTGCTTCGGCAACCAGATCCTCGGCCGTGCGCTCGGCTTCGGCACCTACAAGCTGCGCTACGGCCACCGCGGGATCAACCAGCCGGTCATGGACCGCGCCACCGGCAAGGTCGAGATCACCTCGCAGAACCACGGCTTCGCCGTCGACGCCCCGCTGGCGGGCGACACGGTGGCCCCCGAGGAGCGCTTCGGCCGCGTCCAGGTCAGCCACGTCAGCCTCAACGACGACGTCGTCGAGGGCCTGAACTGCCTCGACATCCCCGCCTTCTCGGTCCAGTACCACCCCGAGGCGGCCTCCGGCCCGCACGACGCCGCCTACCTCTTCGACCGCTTCATCGACCTGATGGAGAGCACGAAGACCGCGGCCGCGAACGCCGGCACCACGACCTCCACCGACTCCAAGACTGAGGACAAGAAGTAATGCCCAAGAGAACTGACCTGAAGAGCGTCCTGGTCATCGGTTCCGGCCCGATCGTGATCGGTCAGGCGGCCGAATTCGACTACTCCGGCACCCAGGCACTGCGCGTCCTCAAGGACGAAGGCCTGCGCGTCATCCTCGTCAACTCCAACCCGGCCACCATCATGACCGACCCGGAGTTCGCCGACGCCACCTACATCGAACCGATCACCCCCGAAGTGGTCGAGAAAATCATCGCCAAGGAACGCCCCGACGCCGTCCTGCCCACCCTGGGCGGCCAGACCGCGCTGAACACCGCGATCGCCCTGGACAAGAACGGCGTCCTGGAGAAGTACAACGTCGAACTGATCGGCGCCAACATCGCCGCGATCGAGCTCGGCGAAGACCGGGAAAAGTTCAAGGGCGTCGTGGAGCGCTGCGGCGCCGAATCGGCCCGCAGCCACATCATCCACACCATCGATGAGGCCCTCACGGCCGCCGAAGACCTGGGCTACCCGATGGTGGTCCGGCCCTCCTTCACCATGGGCGGCCTCGGCTCCGGCCTCGCCTACGACGAGGGCGACCTGCGCCGCATCGTCGGCCAGGGCCTTCAGTACAGCCCCACCACCGAGGTGCTGCTCGAAGAGAGCATCCTCGGCTGGAAGGAGTACGAGCTCGAGATGATGCGCGACAAGAACGACAACGTCGTGGTGGTCTGCTCGATCGAGAACTTCGACCCGGTGGGCGTCCACACCGGCGACTCCATCACCGTCGCCCCGGCCCTGACCCTGACCGACCGCGAGTACCAGCGGCTGCGCGACATCGCGATCGCCGTCATCCGCGAGGTCGGCGTCGACACCGGCGGCTGCAACATCCAGTTCGCCGTCGAACCCGACACCGGCCGCGTCGTCGTGATCGAGATGAACCCGCGCGTCTCCCGCTCCTCGGCCCTGGCCTCCAAGGCCACCGGCTTCGCGATCGCCAAGATCGCCACCAAGCTCTCGCTCGGCTACACCCTGGACGAGATCCCGAACGACATCACGCAGAAGACCCCGGCGTCCTTCGAGCCGACCCTGGACTACGTCGTCGTCAAGGTCCCGCGCTTCGCGTTCGAGAAGTTCCCGGCCGCGGACCCCACCCTGACCACCACCATGAAGTCCGTGGGCGAGGCCATGGCGATGGGCCGCAACTTCACCGAGGCCCTGCAGAAGGCCCTCCGCTCCCTGGAGCAGAAGGGTTCGCAGCTGGACTTCACCCCGGTCCCGGAGTGGGAGGTTGCGGAACTGGTCGAGAAGGCCAAGCGCCCCACCACCGACCGCCTGCACCAGGTCCAGCGCGCCCTGCTGGGCGGCGCCACGGTGGAGCAGCTCTTCGAGGCCACCAAGATCGACCCGTGGTACCTGGACCAGCTGCAGCTGCTCAACGAGATCTCCCTCGAGATCCGCCAGTCCACCGCCCTGACCAAGGAGATGCTGCAGCGCGCCAAGCGGCACGGCTTCTCCGACGCCCAGATCGGCGCCCTGACGCACAACCCGGAGGCCGTGGTCCGCGGCGTCCGGCAGGCCCTGGACATCCGCCCGGTGTACAAGACCGTGGACACCTGCGCCGCCGAGTTCGCCGCGTACACCCCGTACCACTACTCCTCCTACGACGAGGAAGACGAGGTGGCGCTGCACTCCAAGCCCTCCATCATCATCCTCGGCTCCGGTCCGAACCGGATCGGCCAGGGCATCGAGTTCGACTACTCCTGCGTCCACGCCTCGATGGCGCTGCGCAAGGCCGGCTACGAGACCGTCATGGTCAACTGCAACCCGGAGACTGTGTCCACCGACTACGACATCTCCACCCGGCTCTACTTCGAACCGCTGACCCTCGAGGACGTCCTCGAAGTCATCGCGGCCGAGGAACGCACCGGCGGCGTCATGGGCGTCTTCGTCCAGCTCGGCGGCCAGACCCCGCTCAAGCTCGCCCAGCAGCTCGCCGACGCCGGCGTGCCGATCCTCGGCACCTCCCCGGAGGCGATCGACCTGGCCGAGCACCGCGGCGCCTTCTCCCGCGTCCTTGACGAGGCCGGCCTGATCGCCCCGAAGAACGGCACCGCCGTGTCCTTCGAGGACGCCAAGAAGATCGCCGACGAGATCGGCTACCCGGTCCTGGTCCGCCCGTCCTACGTCCTGGGCGGCCGCGGTATGGAGATCGTCTACGACGAGGCCAACCTCTCCCGCTACATCGCCAATGCCACCGAGATCACCCCGGACCACCCGGTGCTGATCGACCGGTTCCTCGAGGACGCCGTCGAGATCGACGTCGACGCCCTCTTCGACGGCAAGGACCTGTACCTCGGCGGCATCATGGAGCACATCGAAGAGGCCGGCATCCACTCCGGCGACTCCGCCTGCGTGCTGCCCCCGATCACCCTGGGCAACAACGTGATCGACCGGGTCCGGACCGCAACCCGGGCGATCGCCGAGGGCGTGGGCGTCCGCGGCCTGATCAACATCCAGTTCGCCCTTGCCTCCGACGTGCTCTACGTGCTCGAGGCGAACCCGCGCGCGTCCCGTACCGTGCCGTTCGTCTCCAAGGCCACCGGCGTGCAGATGGCCAAGGCCGCGGCGCTGATCGGCGCCGGCGTCACCATCAACCAGCTCCGCAGCGCCTACAAGATGCTGCCGGAGTCCGGTGACGGCTCCACCCTGCCGCTGGACGCCCCCGTCGCCGTCAAGGAAGCCGTGCTGCCGTTCAGCCGGTTCCGGACCCCAGAGGGCAAGGTGGTCGACTCCCTGCTCGGCCCGGAAATGCGCTCCACCGGCGAGGTCATGGGCATCGACAAGCACTTCGACACCGCCTTCGCCAAGAGCCAGGCCGGGGCCAACAACGCCCTTCCCACCGAGGGCAAGGTGTTCGTCTCCGTCGCCAACCGGGACAAGCGCGCCGTCATCATGGCGGTCAAGCGCCTCTCCGACCTCGGCTTCGAGATTGTCTCCACCGGCGGCACCGCCGACGTGCTGCGCCGCAACGGCCTGCAGGCCACCCCGGTCCGCAAGGTCGCCGAGGGCAGCAGCGCCGAGGGTGAAGGGACCATCGCGGACCTGATCGTCGCGGGCGAGATCGACATGGTCTTCAACACCCCCTCCGGTGGCGAGGCCCGCAGCGACGGCTACGAAATCCGCGCCGCCGCGACGTCCATCGGCATCCCCTGCATCACGACCGTGGCCGAGTTCAACGCCGCGGTACAGGCGATCGAGGCGATGCGGACCTACGAATGGTCCGTCACCAGCCTGCAGGAGCACGCCGCGGCCCTCGCCGAATCGCAGGAAGCCGCCCGGACCGCGGCCCAGCATGCCTGAGCAGGGCACGGACACCACGGCCGGCCGGGAGTCCTTCGGCTCCCGGCTGGGCCGGGCCACGGCCGTGCGCGGCCCGCTCTGCGTCGGTATTGACCCGCACCCGGCGCTGCTGAGCGCCTGGGGCCTGAACGACGACGCCGCCGGCGTCGAACGCTTCTCGCTCACCGTGCTCGAGGCCGTGGGTCCGCTCGCCGCAGCGGTGAAGCCGCAGGTGGCGCTCTACGAACGGCACGGCTCCGCCGGCATGGCCGTGCTGGAACGCACCCTCGCCGAATGCACCGCCGGGGGAGTGCTCAGCATCGCCGACGCCAAACGCGGCGACATCGGCTCCACCATGGCCGCCTACGCCGACGCGTGGCTGCGGGACGGCTCGGCCCTGGCCGCCGACTCCGTCACCCTCAGCCCCTACCTGGGCTTCGAATCGCTGCGCCCGGCCCTGGACCTCGCGGCTGAGGCCGGGAGGGGAGTCTTCGTCCTGGCTCTGACCTCCAACCCGGAAGGCGCCTCCGTGCAGCATGTGGGCGGGGCGGACTCCGTGGCCCGGCGGATCGTCAACGCCGCGGCCGGAGAGAACCGGCGCTACGACGGCGCCATGGGCTCCGTGGGCCTCGTCGTCGGCGCCACCGTCGGCTCGGCCCTGACCGACCTCGGCCTGGACCTGGAGGCCGTCCGCGGCCCCATCCTGGCCCCCGGCCTGGGCGCCCAGGGAGCCACTCCCGCCGACCTCAAGCGGACCTTCGGTGCCGCCTACGGCCAGGTCCTCGGCACCTCCAGCCGGGACATCCTGGCCGCCGGTCCGGACAGCGCCGGCCTGCGGGCCGCGGCCCAGCGCACTTTGGACGGGCTGCGGTCCGCCTGACACCGGGCTGAACCGCTGCCGTGTGGGTCCCGGGGGCGGTGAGGCCGGGGTCCTCCATTGCGTTCCGACGCTGCCAAAGGGTAGGTTCGGGAACAGCTACGCAGGGAGGACCCCAGTGAGTTTGCGACCCCTCACGCCGCAGGAGCGTGCCGATGCCCTGCGCAAGGCTGCCGCCGCCCGGGTCACCCGGGCCGAGGCCAAGGAGCGGCTGAAGTCGGGCCGGCTGTCCATCACCGAACTGCTCGGCGCCGCGGAAACGGACGAGGCGGTGGCCCGCATGCGGGTGGTGGAACTGCTCGAGGCCCTGCCCGGCATCGGCCAGGTCCGTGCCGCGGCGATCATGGAGCGGCTCGGCATCGCGGCCTCCCGCCGGGTGCGGGGGCTGGGAATCCACCAACGCGCCGCGCTGGTAGATTTTATAGACGAGAAGCAGCCCCGTTCGAAATAAAGCACCGCTAAAGGAATATGTGAGCAAGAAACCCGGACTGACAGTCCTCGCCGGACCGACCGCCGTCGGCAAAGGCACCGTGTCCACCTACATCCGGGACAACTACCCCGGCGTCTGGCTCTCGGTCTCCGCCACCACCCGCGAACCGCGGCCGGGCGAGCAGGACGGCGTGCACTACTTCTTCAAGACCGCCGACGAGTTCGACGAACTGGTGGCGAAGGGCGAACTGCTGGAATGGGCCGTGGTGCACGGCCGCAACCGCTACGGCACCCTCCGCTCCACCGTCGACGCCGCCATCGCCGAGGGACGCTCCGTCCTCCTGGAGATCGACCTGCAGGGCGCGCGCCAGGTCAAGCAGGCCGTCCCGGACGCTCAGTTCGTGTTCCTGGCCCCGCCGAGCTGGGACGAAATGGTCCGCCGCCTGGTGGGCCGCGGCACGGAATCCGCGGAAGAACAGCAGCAAAGGCTGGAAACCGCTAAACTAGAACTTGCTGCTGAACCGGAGTTTGACCACACCGTGGTCAACGACGACGTTCGCCGTGCAGCTGACGAGCTTGTTTCACTCATGGGGCTGACCCCGAACCCGTAACCTCGGCCGCGGGACGTATCGGCCCGTAAGAATTTGGAGAATTCGTGTCCACGAACCTTGAAGGCATCATCAACCCGCCGATCGACGAACTGCTGAAGGCAGCCGACTCGAAGTACGGCCTGGTGATCTTCGGTGCCAAGCGTGCCCGCCAGATCAACGCCTACTACGCTCAGCTGCACGAGGGCCTTTTCGAGTACGTCGGCCCGCTGGTCGACACCAAGCTGAACGAGAAGTCGCTGTCCATCGCCCTGCGCGAGATCAACGAAGGCAAGCTCGTTTCCACGCCGATCGAGGCCGCCGCAGAGTAAATGCTCTGCTGCCTGACGGAGGTCACGTGCGCATAGTCCTCGGAGTCGGGGGAGGGATTGCCGCCTACAAGGCGGCATCGCTCCTCCGGCTTTTTACTGAAGCCGGTCATGACGTCACCGTCATCCCCACCGACGCCTCCACCCGGTTCGTGGGGGTTGCCACCTGGGAGGCCCTCTCCGGGCATCCGGTGAGCAACAGCGTCTTCGACGACGTGCACACCGTCAACCACGTCCGGCTCGGCCACGAGGCGGAGCTGATCGTGGTGGCCCCGGCGACCGCGGACCTGCTGGCCCGCGCCGCCACCGGGCAGGCCAACGACCTGCTCACCAACACGCTGCTGATGGCCGGCGGCCCGGTGCTGATGGCCCCCGCCATGCACACCGAGATGTGGCGCCACCAGGCCACGCAGGCGAACGTCGAGACCCTGCGCTCCCGCGGCATCACCGTTCTCGAGCCCGACTCAGGTCGCCTCACCGGCGCCGACTCCGGCCCCGGCCGGCTGCCCGAACCCGCCGCGATCTTCGCCGCCGCCATGGCGCTGGCCGAATCCTCCGGCATCCCCGGAGGCCCGGAGCGTGCTGCGGCCTCCGGCCCTGCCGGCCCCACGGCTTCCGGCCCCGCCCCGCTGGCAGGCATCAGGGTCACCATCAGTGCCGGCGGTACCCGTGAACCACTGGACCCGGTCCGCTTCCTCGGCAACCGCTCCTCCGGGAAGCAGGGCGTGGCCCTCGCCGCCGCCGCCCGCGACGCCGGCGCGAATGTGCGGTTGCTCGCCGCGCACATGGACGTCCCCGCGCCCGAGGGGGTCGACGTCGTCCGCGTGGAAACCGCACTGGAACTCCGGCAGGCCGCCCTGCGCGCCTCCGCCGAGTCGGACGTCATCATCATGGCCGCCGCCGTCGCCGACTTCCGCCCGGCCGAAACCTCTGCGACCAAGATCAAGAAACGCGACGACACCGCCGACCCGGTCATCTCCCTGGTCCGCAACCCGGACATCCTCAAGGAACTGGTGGAGGTCCGCGACACCGCATCCCGCAACCAGCTGATCGTGGGCTTCGCCGCCGAGACCGGCGACGCCGACGGCGGGGTCCTCGAGTACGCCGAGGCCAAGCTGCGGCGCAAGGGCTGCGACCTCCTGGTGGTCAACCAGGTGGGCCGCGACGAGGTCTTCGGCCAGGACACCAATTCCGTAGTCATCCTCGCCCGCTCCGGCTCCGAACCCCAAGAGGCGTCGGGCAGCAAGTCCGATGTCGCTGCTGCCGTGATCGACCGCGTCAGCGCCGAGCTGAGCCGGGTGCAACCGCCCGGCTGACACCCGGCGTTAGCAAGGTCTCCCTCACCGGAGGTCACGCGCCGCCGTATGCCCGTTCCCAACCAGTAAGGTAGTTGAGTGACTTTACCGCTGCACATCCCAGACTTCCACGGGTCCACGCCCGCCTCGCTCCGGCTCTTCACCTCCGAGTCCGTGACGGAGGGACACCCGGACAAGATCTGTGACCAGATCAGCGATGCCATCCTCGACGCCCTGCTGGCCAAGGACCCTGAGTCCCGGGTCGCCGTCGAAACCCTCGCCACCACCGGCCTGGTCCACGTTGCCGGCGAGGTGACCACCGACGCGTACGTCGAGATCCCGCAGATCGTCCGCGAGACGATCCTGGGCATCGGCTACGACTCCTCCGCCAACGGCTTCGACGGCGCCCGCTGCGGCGTTTCGGTTTCCATCGGCCAGCAGTCCAACGACATCGCCGGCGGCGTCTTCAACTCCATCGAGGCCCGCGAAGGCCGCCAGGAGGACGACTACGACCTCCAGGGCGCCGGCGACCAGGGCCTCATGTTCGGCTACGCCAGCGACGAGACCCCCTCCTACATGCCGGTCCCGATCTGGCTGGCGCACAGGCTCTCCGAACGCCTCACCGAGGTCCGCAAGTCCGGCCAGCTGGACTACCTGCGCCCCGACGGTAAGACCCAGGTCACCGTGGGCTACGACGGCGATCGCCCGGTCTCGCTTGAAACCGTCGTGATCTCCAGCCAGCACGCCGAGGGCGCCAGCCTTGACCAGCTCCGGGCCGACCTCGCCGAGCAGGTGGTGAACCCGGTGATGGCCATGTCCAACCTGGACACCTCCCGCTCGCGCAACATCCTCAACCCCGCCGGCGCCTTCGTGATCGGCGGCCCGGTGGGCGACGCCGGCCTGACCGGCCGCAAGATCATCGTCGACACCTACGGCGGCATGGCCCGCCACGGCGGCGGCGCCTTCTCCGGCAAGGATCCGTCGAAGGTGGACCGCTCGGCGGCCTACGCCATGCGCTGGGTGGCGAAGAACGTGGTTGCCGCCGGCCTGGCCCGCCGTGCCGAGATCCAGATCGCCTACGCCATCGGCCAGGCCCGCCCCGTGGGCACCTACGTCGAAACCTTCGGCACCGAGACCGTGGACCCGGCGCGCATCAGCGAGGCGATCTCCGAGATCTTCGACCTGCGCCCGCGCGCCATCATCGATGCCCTCGACCTCAAGCGCCCGATCTACGCCAAGACCGCCGCGCACGGCCACTTCGGCCGCGACGAACCGGACTTCACTTGGGAGCGGCTGGACCGCGTGGACGCGCTGAAGGCCTTCTTCAACGCCTGATTCCACATTGTCAGTGCTCTGTGATGTGCTGTAGCCAGGCCGCCAACCGGCGGCCTGGCTACATGCTTTAACCCGCCCTTTCGGCCGGGCCCGCAGCCTTTTGAATGCCGTTGTGCCGGCCCGAAGCACCTGGGAAAGGAGAGACCCGTGAGCGAGTCACGCCGCGCCGCCGCGCCGGAGGAACCCTTCCAGCTCTCCCTCCTGCAGGGCTTCCCGGCCTCCGCCGCCGCGGCGGGTCCCGCCCTGGCCGCCGAACTTCCCGTGGCACGGGTGCAGTTGGAGAGCTTCCTGCCGCACCTGGACCGGCCCTTTGACTACAGCGTGCCCGCCGACCTGGACGCGGCGGCCCGGCCCGGCGTGCGGGTGAAGGTCAAGTTTGGCGGGCAGGAGCTTGGCGGCTTCCTGCTGGAACGCGTAGCCGCCTCCGATGCCGGGCATGCGCTGGTGCCGCTGCACAAGGTGGTTTCCCCGGTGCCCGTGCTGACTCCCGGGGTGGCAGCGCTGGCGGAGCGCGTTGCGGCCCGCTACGCCGGCACCGTCAGTGACGTCCTGCGCGTTGCCGTGCCGCCGCGGATGGCGAGGCTGGAGAAGGAATTCGCCCCAGGCGGTGACCTGGACCCGTCCGTGTTTACCGAACCCGAACCGGGGGACGACGGGACCGCGGACCCCCAGCCGGACAAGGCGGCCCCGGCGGCAGTTCCGCCGCCCTCGGGCTGGTCCGCCTACCGCAACGGCGGTGCGTTCCTGCAGCACCTTGGCGCGGGGGAGTCGCCCCGTGCGGTGCTCTCGGCGCTGCAAGGCTTCGGCCCCGCGGCGTGGCCCCGGCTGATCGCCGAAGCCGTCGCGGCCGTGCGCCGCTCGGGCCGGGGCGCCGTCGTCGTCGTTCCCGACTACCGGGACCTGGACCGGGTGGAGGCGGCGCTCTTGGAGCTGCTGCCCGCCGCCGACGTGGCGCGGCTGACCGCCGACGACGGGCCCACCCCGCGCTACCGGAACTTCCTGCGGGTGCTCAGCGGGGCGGCAGGCGTCGTGGTCGGGACGCGGTCCGCCGCCTACGCCCCGCTGCACCGCCTCGGACTGGTGGTCTGCTGGGACGACGGGGACGACCTGCACATCGAACAACGGGCGCCGTATGCCCATGCCCGTGAGGTGCTCCTGCTGCGGGCGGTGCACGAAGGAGCGGCCTGCCTGCTCGCCGGGCACGCCCGTAGCACGGAGACCCAGCGGCTGGTGGAGTCCGGCTGGGCGCTTCCCGTCGAAGCGGACCGCACCGTGGTGCGCCGGACCGTGCCGCGGGTGGTGAATACCGCGGACAGCTTCGAGCAGGAGCGCGACCCGCTGGCCCGGATCGCCAGGCTGCCCGGCGCTGCATGGCGTGCGGCGAAGGAGGGCCTGGAGCGCGGCCCGGTGCTGGTTCAGGTGGCCCGCGCCGGGTATGCGCCGTCGCTGGCGTGTGAGCGCTGCCGCGAACCGGCCCGCTGTACCGCCTGCAACGGTCCGCTGGCCATCAACGGCCCCGCCGGCAGCGGCGCCGTCCCGGTCTGCCGCTGGTGCTCCACCGCGGCGGGTCATTGGCGGTGTGCCACCTGCAACGGCACTCAGCTCCGCCGGGGCGCCACCGGGGCGCTCCGGACCGCGGAGGAACTGGGTCGCGCGTTCCCCGGCAAGCCCGTGGTGAACTCGTCCGGTGACCGGGTCCTGGCCACCGTCCCGGACACCAAGGCCCTCGTGGTGGCCACCGTGGGAGCCGAGCCCGTGGCGTCGGGCGGATACGCCGCCGCGCT
Organism: Arthrobacter sp. YD4; assembly: GCF_030410515.1. Lineage (GTDB taxonomy): Bacteria > Actinomycetota > Actinomycetes > Actinomycetales > Micrococcaceae > Arthrobacter. The sequence goes on from NZ_JAUHHD010000003.1 coordinate 453,171, forward strand.
ACTGCTGGACGGCGATTCCCTGTTGCGCCGCGAGAACCTTAGGGCGGGGGAGGACGCCGTGCGCCGCTGGTTCAATGCCGCCGCCCTGGTCCGGCCCGCCGCCGATGGCGGCCTGGTGGTGATCACCGCCGACGACGCCGCGGGCGTGGGTGCGTTGCTGCGGTGGGATCCCGCCGGTTATGCCGGCCGGGAACTCGGACTCCGGCAGGAACTGTCGCTGCCCCCGGCGGTGCGGGTCGCGTCCCTGACCGGACCAAGGACGGCGGTCGGGCATTTCACCTCCGCCGTCGAGGCCGGCCTGGCGTCGCGGGTTATCACGCTGCGGACCGCCGGACCGGCGCCGCTTCCCGGCTCCGGGTTTCCGGCGCCGGGCGTGCCGGGTGCCGGTGTGTCAGGCACCGGTGGGCCGGGTACGGGTGGGCCGGGTGCCCAGGCCGGCGGCGCGTCCCGCGGCGAAGACGTCCGGACGCTGCTGTTCATTCCGTACGCCCAGGCAGCCGAAGTGACTAAGGCGCTACGGGCCGTGAAGGCGGCCGCCGCGGCCAAGCGAAGCGACGACCCGGTGCAGGTCCGGCTCGACGGCGTGGACGTGCTGTAGATGGCGCCCATCCATGGTCCGGAAGCCGTTGCCGCGGCGTTGAACGATCTGGCCGATGCCGAGACTGTCGAGGACGGGGCGGAGAGTTGGTTCCGAAGCGTCTGGATGGTGGAGCAGCGCCCCCTGGCAGCAGATGTGTGGGTTTTTTCGCCCGACTACCTGAGCATCCTCGTGGTGGATCATCCCTGGCGAGGGCTGGTACCGCCAGGCGGGAAGGTGGAACCGGGGGAGACCCCGCGTGAGGGCGCCGTACGGGAGCTGGCCGAGGAGACCGGGCTCGTCCTGGAGGTCGCCGCGGCTCCGGTGTTCGCTGCTGTCCGGTCCTACCGGGACGACTTGCCGCCGACGTTGAACCTCTCGTACTGGACGGTCGCCAGCCCTGGGACGGCCCGCCTCGTTCCCGAGGCGGACCAACCCGCCCTGTGGGTTGACGTCGGCAGCGCTTGGAGGACTTACCACGCCAACGACGCACAGGTGATCTCGGGATTTGCGGAACGGAAGCGCCGCGAACAGCGACCCCTTTAGGCAGACGGCTCGGCTGCTGTTCTCAGAGGAACGCTGAGGCGATGACCGCGCCCATGGAGAGCAGCCCGGCCACGATGACGGGAACACTCCACGTTGAGGCGGCAGACCCGTATTGGGCGGTGCCGTGCGCGGACCGGGCCAGCTGCCACGCCGCCACGATGTCATCCCGTCCGGTCCGGGTCTCCGGCTGGCTGAGCCGTTCGTTGCTGGGGAGCACAGTGAAGGGGCGGCTCTTCAGTTCGACCTCCCGTCCGAAGCCCGCACCGAACGCCGACGGCGGCGTCGGGGCACCCCAGCTCACATACTTCCTGCCGGCCGCGTAGATGACCGTGGTGAACCTGACTTCGATGTCGGTCACTGCCGTGAACGGTATCCGGTGATCGCGTACACCGTTGATCACGTCGAACCCCGTGGTGTCGACGCGCAGGCACGGGCGCCACTGCGAGATATAGACAAACCATGACGCCAGTGCCAGCCAGGGGGCGGCACTGCTAACGGTGTGAAGGTCGCCGGCGGCAACCAACCAGGTAAGCGCTGTCGTCGCGCAGACCCACACACCGGCGGCCACGGGCCGGGCCGATGCAGACCTGTAGGTCGCTGCCGGGCGCGCCACGCCAACGTCGCGGCCGGATACGTGGCCGCTCACCGGCTCCTCCTTCGATGTGCGCAATGGTCCCCCTCCATGCACGGGCGCCTGCCCGGATGAATGAAACCTATCCCATGAACCCGCCGTAGGCCGCGTCACGCCGGTCAATCGATGGAGGCAGTAGGCTCACCGCATGAGGACCCGGGGGATCTTGCTCATCGTGCTGGGAACGTTGGCCGTCGTGGTCGCCGTCGTGGTGTTTGTCCGTGGAGGGTCCAACACCGCTTGCCCGGCGATTGGTTACGTCTACACCGGGGACGTGGAACTGACGTTTCCGCAGGAGCCCCCGTCCGTCGCGGCCTGCTTCGGGAGCGGCTGCACTCCGGCCCCGGTCAGCCGGAGTGCGGACGGACGGTGGCTGGTGCCTCAATCCGCGCCGTACCTGGCGCCGGGGACGGCCGTGACTTCCATCGTTGTGAGGGCCGTCGATTCCTCCGGCGTCGGTGGCGCGAAGGAACTGAAGATCGAGAGCGAGTCGACGGGTGAGCACCCCTACGGTCCGACCTGCGGCGGACCGTTTCGTTTCACGCCGGTGCGGGTGCCACCGTCGTAGTAAATCGGTGGGATGGGTGCTGTGATGTCCCTGCTCGACGGCAGGGTCCGGACGTGCGCGCCACAATCTCATGGGCCGCCCCCGACGCGACACGGCCTCCATACGTCCTTCCGCTCGTCGTATCGTGGCAAGGCGGCTCTGGCATCATGTGGAGATGTCGTTCTCTCTGCGCCAACCCGCCCTCTCCGACGCGGCTAACGTCGCCGAACTGCACGTTCACACCTGGCGGGAGACGTACTCGCATCTGCTTCCTGAGGACTTCTTTACGGAACGGCATGTCCAGGGGCGCCACCGGATGTGGGAACACATTCTCGGAAACCCCGGCGGGGATCGGTGTGTCCGGATCGCCGAGGACGAGCAAGAGCAGATCCTGGGTTTTGCGATGACCGGACCCAGCTTCGGCCCCGAAGACGAGGAACTGCCCCGCGACCGCCAGTTGTTCTGCCTCTATGTGGCCGCGGCCCATCACGGCACTGGGGTGGGACAGGCACTGCTTGACACCACCGCAGGAAACGCTCCGACCATGCTGTGGGTCGCGAAGGACAATCCACGTGCGGTGGCCTTCTACCGTCGCAACGGCTTCGAGTTCGACGGCGTGGAGCAGCAAGATCCGGGCGCGCCGAAAATTACCGATGCCCGCATGGTCCGCTAAACGCACAACATGATCGGTCTCGGTCCATCCCGCGGAATCGGGGCCGCGCAATAATGGCCGGATGCCCTCCACCCATGACATCGTTACTTTCCACGATCCCCCCGTCCCCGAGGGACAGTCGCCCTATGTGGGCGACGCCGGCCCTTCGCCTGACGTCGATGTCGTCGAGTCGAAGGCGATCTGGCCCGACCAGTTCCGCCACCTTGAGGACCGAGTCCGACGGGCGCTGGGCTGGCGCGTCCTGGAACTGGAGCACGTCGGTTCAACCGCTGTTCCAATGCTCCCGGCAAAGGCCATTATCGACATCGATCTTGTAGTTGCGGACCCCAATAATGAGCGGGCGTACGTCCCGGCCCTCCTGGATGATGGTTTCGAGCTGCGCATCCGGGAACCTTGGTGGTTTGGTCATCGAGTACTTTGGCACGGTGAGCCCGCCTGCCATCTGCACGTTTTCGGTTACGACAGCCCAGAAACAGTGAAGCACCGGATCTTCCGCGACTGGCTGCGCGCCAATCCCGATGAACGTGATCTCTACGCGGCAGCCAAACAACAAGCGGCAGCGGAGGCCTTTTCCTCGGGCGAGCATTCGATGCAGTACAACGCACGCAAACAAAAGGTCATGAGGGAGATCTACCACCGGGCTTTCGTTGCCACGGGACTGCTGGACTCATAAGCGCAGGCTCCTGCTCGATCGGTACGCTCGTCTCCGTTGCGCCGCCCTCGTGCAAGAATGTGGTCATGACACCCAGCGACGGCGGGCGTAGAGTCGCTCACACTTCGGAGAGCAACGCAGTCGGCTTCGGTTCGCTCCCGGAGCGCCGGAATCAGCCATATACGTGAACTTTATCCGCGCTGATGCGGGTGACCGGGAGAAGTTTAAGGGCGGTGACATCGATGCGGACGAGTGAACTGGACGACGGCGGCCGGCGTCCCGGCACTACGGTGGCCGTGACAGTCGGACTCTCGGCAATATTCGGAGCGTCGGTGCTGGTTCAGGTATGGCTCTTGCCGGCGGCGGTGGCGAGGGCCGTTGCCCTCTTTCCGGAAGCAGTTCCGCTCGCCGCCCCCGCCCTTGTCTGGGGTGTTTGCGCCATCGCCTGCTGGCAGGCTGTAGCCGTGGGAGGGTTGCGGCTCGTCCACCTTCCTCGCACGCCGCAAGCAGAGGCGTCGACGCGCCGATGGGTCTTCGGAGTCATCGGCTGCCTGCTGGCCTTCGTAGTCCTCGATGGATTGGCCTTCACCCGGCTGAATGAAGCAGGCTTCACCCCTCCCGGGCTGATGCTAGGACTCATCGCGAGCGGACTTATCAGCCTGATCGCTGCCGCGGCATTGGCTCTGTTCCTGGCAAGCGGTCCGTCACTTCGCGTAGCGATCCGCCGCTAGATCTGCCCGCGCCCGGCAACGCCAACAACCGAGGCCCTACCGCCGTCGTCGGCCCTGCTTCCTCAGCGCCACCGCTTCCTCGGCCGCGGTGAGGAGCCGGCGGGCAGATTCGTCCCAGCTGAACTCCGCGGCCCGGCGCACGGACCGCACGGACCGGTCCTTCCACAGCGCCGGATCCTCCAGATCGCGGACGGCGGCCGCGAAGTCGGCCGGCGAGGATGGATCCACGTAGCTGACCACGTCGGAACCCACCTCGCGGAAAATTGGGATGTCGCTGGCGATCACCGGCGTCCCATGAGACATCGCCTCCACCAGCGGCAGCCCGTAGCCCTCTGCCTTGGACAGGCTTACCAGCGCGGTGGTCCGGGCCAGCAGGGCTTCGTACTCCGCATCCGTGACCCCGTTGTGGAACACCACATTGGCGCCCGCGGGAATCAGAGCCTCCAGCTCGGCACGGCGCTCGGGCGTAATCCGGCTCAGCAGGTGGAGCGTCATCTCCGGCAGCTCCGCCATGCCGCGGACCATTGTCTCAACGTTTTTGTAGGGCATGAACGAGCCCATGTAAAGCAGCGTCTTCTCGGCCCCGGCGCCGGGATCACGAGGGGTCAGCCCCGGCTGGGGTGCGTTCCCGACGATCCGCACCGGGCGCCTGGTCAGCCGGTACTTGGCCATCAGCGCCTCGGTGGTGGCGCTGATGGTGGCCACGACATCGGCCCGGTTGAGCAGCACCCGCTGCGGCCAGAACGCCTTGTGGTACAGCCTCCACAGCACCCGAACGGGCGCCGGCAGGAAGCCGGGGGGAGCCGGGTGCTCGTAATAGATCAGGTCGTGGAGGGTCAGGATTAGCGCGTACTTCCGCCCCCAGCTGCCCATGGTCTGCATCGGGCAGACGACGACGTCGGCCCCCAGCGTGTTGATCTTCCGGGCGACGAACAGCTCGGCCGGGGACAGCGGGCTGTTGATCAGCGTGTAGGGCACGTCCGGCAGCAGCGCGAGCTGGCGGGTGTCGCTGATCAGCATGGACACGTCGGCCACCTTGGCGGCGGCCGCGATCAGGCTGGAACCGTAGCGGCTGATGCCGTCGTGGTGGTCCAGCCGGGTGAAGCGGGCGTCGATGAGAATTTTCACGCGGCGTGGTCCTTCAGGAAGCGGCGGATGAAACCGGCGGCGGGTTCCGGGGTCTCATAGTGGATCAGGTGTCCGACGCCGGGGATGACGTCCAGGGTGCCGTCGGGAAGGCGGGGGAGCAGTTTGTGCTGGTCCGGCAGGGCGGCGATCTCGTCCTTCTCCCCGGCGATCAGCAGCACCGGCAGCGTCAGACGCTCGGCGACCTCAGCCACGTTGTTTCCCACCGAGGCCTTGAAGGCCTCCAGCAGGCTGTCCCGGTCCGCGAAGGCGGAGAAGTAGGCGGTGTGCTGGGCGTGGACGAATTGCCGCAGGCGCTTGTCCCTGGTCTTGGCCATGGTCTCGCTCATCACACGCACGATCAGCTGGTTGCGCAGCAGGGCGTTGCCCAGCCGGCGGGGGAGCCGGGCCGCGGCCTCGTAGTAGAGCACCGCGGCCTTGGTCATCAGCCCCTTCGGGCCCTCCAGGGCCGGCGCCGCGATCGGGTTGATGAGGATCAGTTCGGACACCGCGTCCGGGTGATGGGCGACGAAGTGGCTGGTGATGATCGAGCCGAACGAGTGGCCCAGCAGCACCGTGTCCGGTCCCAGCCCCAGGGCGGCCATGAAGTCGGCCACGAACCGCCCGTAGCCCTCCACGCTGTGCGCACCGGCGGCAAGGGCACCGGAGACACCGAAGCCCGGCAGGTCGGGCATGACCAGGCGCATCTCGGGGAGCTGGTCCGCCACCCGGAGCAGGCCGTGGTGGTCGCCGCGAAAGCCGTGGATCACCAGGATGGTGCGGGTGTCCGGGGTCTCCTGCTCGGGTTCATACGTCCAGTACGCCACCCGGGTGCCGTTGAGGTCCACGGTGGAGGCGGCGGCGCGGGTCTGCAGGGCGGCGCTGAGGAGCGGTTGCGGGGGAGGGGGTTGGGTCGCCACGTGTTCCATTCGTTGTGGTGGGGGGCCTGTGGTGGGGTGCGGGCGGCGGGGCGTCAGTTGACGTTGTCCGGGTTGGACCCGGTGCGGAAGCCGCGGTCCAGACCGGCCAGGGCGTCCAGGTCCGCCGTCGTCAGCTCGAACCCGAAGACGTCGTGGTTTTCGTGGATCCGGGCGTAGGAGCTGGCCTTCGGGATGACCACATTGCCCAGTTGCAGGTGCCACCGGATGATGACCTGCGCGGGGGAGCGGCGGTGGGCGGCGGCGATCTCCGTCACCACCGGGTCCTCGAGGACCTGGCCGCGGCCCAGCGGGCTCCAGGCTTCCGTCACGATTCCCAGGGAGGAGTGAAGTTCGCGCAGTTCGGCCTGCTGCAGCCACGGGTGCAGCTCGATCTGGTTCACGGCGGGGACCACCTCTGCGTCCTGCAACAGCCGGTCAAGGTGCGCCGGCTGGAAGTTGGACACGCCGATCGCGCGGACCCGTCCCTCCCGGTAGAGGGTCTCCAGCGCCCGGTAGCTGTCCGTGTAGAGACCGCGCCCGGGGCAGGGCCAGTGGATCAGGTAAAGGTCGAGGTACTCGAGGCCCAGCTTGGCCATCGAGGTGTCGAAGGCCCGCAGCGTCGCGTCGTAGCCCTGGTCGTCATTCCATAGCTTGGTGGTGACGAAGAGGTCCTCACGCGTCAGCCGGGGGTGCCGCTCCCCGGAGCCGCCGGTGGCGCCGTCGAACGCTGCCAGCGCACCAATAGCCTTGCCGACGCCGGTCTCGTTGCCGTACATCGCGGCGGTGTCGAAGTGCCGGTAGCCGGCCTCCAGTGCCATGGTCACCAGCCCGGCGGCATCGGCCGGCGGCACCTTATACAGCCCGTAGCCCAGGCGGTCCATCAGCACACCGTTGTTCAGCGTCACCCGCGGCGTCATTCTCATATCAACGACTCTACCTAGTACCCCGGCCTCTCCGGCGTTCCGTCCGCCTTAGCCGAGCCCCTCGGTGCTTACCAGCCGCCGGGCACTGGCCTCGTCCAGGATCAGGTCCGTGGCGAGGCCCGCGGCCAGGGCGCCGCGCAGTCCGTTGATCTTGGAGGCGCCGGAGACCACGCAGATCCGCCGCCGGACCTGCCGGAGCTGCGCCAGGTCCGGCCCGGTGGAGCGTTCGTTCAGGGTGATGCCGTCGGAGGAGCCGTCCGCGCGGAAGAACACGGTCGCTACGTCGCCCACGACGTCGGACCCGGCCAGGACGCTGAGGTCGTCCTCGTCGAGGTAGCCGCCCGCGTAGACGTGGCTGGGGTAGTCGGCGTCGACCGATCCGACACCGAAAATGGCGATGCTCATCCGCGCCTGCAGCTGAAGGATGCGCTGCACGCTGCGCTCATTCCACATGGCTTGCTTGGTGGCGGCGTGGTCGAAGAACGCGGGCACCGGGAACTGTTCCACGCGCGCGCCGTAGGCGCTGCCGAAGCGGCGCATGATGTCCGAGGCGTAGGTGATGCCGGTGGTCTGCATGTTTCCGGCGCCGTTGAGCTGGACGATGATGCTGTCGTGCGTAATCTTTCGGGTCAGGTGTCGGCTGACCGCACTCAGCGTGGATCCCCACGCGACGCCGATGATCGCGTTCGAATCAACCAGCGGGCCGATGGTCCGCGCGGCCTGCATGGCCACCCGGTCAAGGGTTTCCGCCTCGTTCAGGGTGTCCACCACCGGAACCACGTGGACGTCCACCTTGTATTCGGCCTTGATCCGGCTGGCGAGCTCGGGGCCGGTGTCCAGCGGGCTGCGGATTTGGATCTGCACCAGGCCCGATTCCCGGGCAGCGGAGAGCAACCGCGAGACGGTCGAACGCGAGGTCCGCAGCTCCCGTGCGATCGCGTCCATGGTCAGGTCCTGGAGGTAGTACAACTGGGCCGCCCGGAGGGCGTCCGACTGGCGCGTCGGCGACATTGCTGCTCCCTTCTGCACGTTTGTGCATAGTGCTTGACTCCATTTTCCATTACTCCAAAGAATAGTCATGAACGGCGTCGTGCCTGAGGCGCGCCGCGCAGCGTCAAGCCCCAAGGAGCAGTGTTGGGAAACAAGGTCAGTTCCGGTCATCCGGCCCCCGGTCAGCAGCGCACATCGGTGCAGCAATTGCGGGACCGTCCGCACGCGCAGGTACTCATCATCGGCGGGGGCATCAACGGAGTCGGGACGTTCCGGGACCTGGCGCTCCAGGGCGTCGACGTCGCTCTCGTCGAGCGCGGCGACTTCTGCCAGGGGGCCAGCGGCGCCTCCTCGCACATGATCCACGGCGGCATCCGCTACCTAGAAAACGGCGAGTTCCGCCTGGTGCAGGAGTCCGTGGTCGAACGCAACCGCCTGCTGCGGATCGCCCCGCACTACGTCAAACCGCTGCAGACCACCATCCCGATCTTCAGCACCTTCTCCGGCATCCTCGCCGCACCGCTGCGGTTCCTGACCCACAAGCAGGGCAAGCACACCGAGCGCGGCGCCTTCCTGATCAAGGCCGGCCTGACCATGTACGACTTCTTCTCCCGAGACGGCGGCACCGTGCCCAGGCACCAGTTCCGCGGCCGGAAGAACGCATTGGCCGAGCTGCCCCGCCTCCACCCCGGCATCAAGTACGCCGCGACCTACTTCGACGCCTCCGTGCACAACCCGGAGCGCCTCACCCTGGACGTTCTCCAGGACGGCGAGAAGGCCGGTGAGGCTGGCGGCAACGGCGCCCGCGCCAGCAACTACCTCTCCCTGGTCTCGATGGGCACGGCGGCCGACGGCAAGTCCGGTTCCGTGCAGCTCCGTGACGAACTGACCGGCGAGGTCTTCGACTTCACGGCCGACGTCGTGGTCAACACCACCGGTGCCTGGGTGGACCTCACCAACGAGGCCATGGGCGCCGCGTCGAAATTCATGGGCGGCACCAAGGGCTCGCACATCGTGCTGGACCACCCGGAACTGCTCGAAGCCTGCCAGGGCCGCGAGATCTTCTTCGAGCACACCGACGGCCGCATCGTGCTGATCTACCCGATGGGTGACCGCGTCCTGGTCGGCACCACCGACATCGACGCCGACATGGCCGAGGACGCCGTCTGCACCGACGCCGAGATCGACTACTTCTTCGACCTGATCGGCCACGTCTTCCCGGACCTGCCGGTCAGCCGCGAGCAGATCGTCTACACCTTCTCCGGCGTCCGCCCCCTGCCGCGCCACGACGAAACCCAGCCCGGCTTCGTCAGCCGCGACTACCGCATCGAACGCCGCGGCGGCAACGGCAGCCCGGTGGTGCTGAGCCTGGTCGGCGGCAAGTGGACCACGTTCCGCGCCCTCGCCGAACACCTCAGCAACGACGTGCTGGCCGAACTGGGACGCAGCCGCAAGGTCTCCACCGCCAAGATGGCGATCGGCGGCGGCGCCGGCTTCCCCGACTCCGAGGAAGGCGTGCAGCGCTGGATCAAGGCCCACATGGCCTCCGGCCGCGACGCGGACCGGACCGCCGGCCTGCTCACCCGCTACGGCACCCGCGCCGAGGCAGTCATGGAGTTCCTCGACGCCGGTGAGGACCGGATGCTGCGCTCCACCCGTGAGCTGAGCGTCCGCGAGCTGGAGTTCATGGCGCGCAACGAGCAGATCGGCCACCTGATCGACGTGCTGATCCGCCGCACCTCGCTGGCGTTCCGTGGCCTGGTCACCGGCGAACTGCTCAACGAGGTAGCCGATGTCCTGTCCGGCCCGCTGGGCTGGGACGCCGCCACCCGCAGCGCCGAAATCACCCACGCCCAGGAGGTGCTGGAACGCTTCCACGGCGTCCAGGTCCACAGCCTGGTTGCCTAACACTTGAGCGGCCGGGGGCACTTTTCCCCCGGCCGCTCAGGCTGCCACCAGGGCCCGACGGGTCCGAAGGCAGTTGCCGGCCGGCACCGTGAAACCGCTGCCGGCCACACGTCCCCTCCACCCGCGAGGGACGACAACAGAAAATAGAGGAGTCAAAGATGTCTCTTGGAATAGTTTTCCTGTCCGAAGTATTCGGTACCGCAATGCTGACCCTGCTGGGTTGCGGCGTTGTGGCCAACGTCGCGCTCAAAGGCACCAAGGGCAACAACGGCGGGTTCCTGATGGTCACCTGGGGCTGGGGCATTGCCGTCTTCGCCGGTGTCTTCGTGGCCGTCAAGTCCGGCGCGCACCTGAACCCGGCCGTGACCTTCGGACTGCTGCTCAACGGCAAGAAGGAGTACGCGCCCGGCGTCGCCGTCGACTTCGGCTCAACCCTGACCTACTTCGGCGGCGAACTGCTCGGCGCCTTCCTGGGTGCCGTCGTCATGTGGCTGGCCCACAAGCAGCACTTCGACGCCGAACCCGAACCCGCCAGCAAGCTGGGCGTATTCTCCACCGGCCCCGCCATCCGCTCCACCCCGTGGAACCTGATCACCGAGATCATCGGCACCTTCGTCCTGGTCTTCGTTATCCTGACCTTCGGCGGAACCCCCTCTGGCCTCGGCCCGCTGGCCGTCGCCCTCCTGGTGGTCGGCATCGGTGTCTCCCTCGGCGGCCCCACCGGCTACGCCATCAACCCCGCCCGTGACCTCGGCCCCCGCATCGCCCACGCGCTGCTCCCGATCAAGGGCAAGGGCTCCTCGGACTGGAGCTACTCCTGGATCCCGGTCGTGGGTCCGCTGGTCGGCGGCGGCCTCGCCGGCATCGTGGCGGCCATCGTGCCAATCATCGCCACCGCTGCCGCTTCCTAACCCGAACACCCCCGTACGCATTACCTTCAACCGCCAGGCAATACAGACAAGGACGTCAACGTGAACCAGTACGTAATCGCCATTGACCAGGGAACCACCAGCACCCGCGCCATCGTGTTCGACCACAGCGGCAACATCGTCTCCACCGGCCAGATGGAGCACGAGCAGATCTTCCCGCAGGCCGGCTGGGTGGAACACGACCCCGCGGAGATCTGGAACAACACCCGCGAGGTCATCGCCTCCGCCCTCTCCAAGGCCAACCTGACCCGCCACGACATCGCCGCCGTCGGCATCACCAACCAGCGCGAAACCGCCGTCGTCTGGGACAAGACCACCGGCAAGGCGGTCTACAACGCGATCGTCTGGCAGGACACCCGCACCCAGTCGATCGTGGACGAGCTCGCCAAGGACGGCGGCCCGGACCGGTTCAAGCAGAAGGTGGGCCTGCCGCTGGCGACCTACTTCTCCGGTACCAAGATCAAGTGGATCCTGGACAACGTCGACGGCGCCCGTGCCAAGGCCGAAGCCGGTGACCTGGTCTTCGGCAACACCGACAGCTGGGTGCTCTGGAACCTCACCGGCGGCACCGACGGCGGCGTGCACGTCACCGACGTCACCAACGCCTCCCGGACCATGTTCATGGACCTCGAGACCCTCTCCTGGGACCAGGAAATCCTGGATGCTTTCGGCGTCCCGGCGTCCATGATGCCCGCCATCAAGTCCTCCTCCGAGGTCTACGGCACGGTCCACACCTCCCAGCTGCTGCGCGAGGTACCGGTCGCCGGCATCCTGGGCGACCAGCAGGCCGCCACGTTCGGCCAGGCGGCGTTCGACGCCGGCGAGGCCAAGAACACCTACGGCACCGGCTGCTTCCTCATCTTCAACACCGGTGAGGAGATCGTCCACTCCAAGAACGGCCTGCTGACCACCGTGGGCTACAAGCTCGGCGACGCCAAGCCGCACTACGCCCTGGAAGGCTCGATCGCCGTGACCGGTTCGCTGGTCCAGTGGCTGCGCGACAACCTGGGCATGATCAGCAGCGCCCCCGAGGTCGAGACCCTGGCTGCCGCGGTTGAGGACAACGGCGGGGTCTACATCGTCCCGGCGTTCTCCGGCCTCTTTGCTCCGTACTGGCGCTCCGACGCCCGCGGCGCGATCGTCGGCCTGACCCGGTACGTGAACAAGAACCACATCGCCCGGGCCGCCCTGGAGGCCACCGCCTTCCAGACCCGCGAGGTGCTCGACGCCGTCAACGCCGACTCCGGCGTGCCGCTGAGCGAGCTCAAGGTCGACGGCGGCATGGTCGCCAACGACGCGCTGATGCAGTTCCAGGCCGACATCCTCGGCGTGCCGGTGATCCGACCGAAGGTCGTCGAGACCACGTCGCTGGGCGCAGCCTACGCGGCCGGCCTCGCCGTCGGCTTCTGGAAGGACCTGGGCGAGTGCTCGGCCAACTGGTCCGAGGACAAGCGCTGGGAGCCGCAGATGGACGACGCCGAGCGCGACCGCCAGATGCGCCTCTGGAAGAAGGCCGTCACCAAGTCCATGGACTGGGTCGACGAGGACGTGAAGTAGCCTTCCGAGCCCCAAAAAGGGGCCGGTGACTCCCGCCCGCCCGCTTCGCGGTGCCCACCACACCATGGCGGGGAGTCACCGGCCCCTTTTTGTCTGCCCGTACTTCAGCCGCTCGAATCGACGTGGCTCGGGTGGGGCGGGGTGCGGGTGCGCTAAAGTAGTCGTATGCGTGCGATCCTCCTGCTTAGCTAGCCGCCCGGCATCCCGGTTAGACCTTCCGGATTGTCGAGCGGCAGCCCCTCCGTGTGAGGGGCTTTTGTGTGTCCGGGACGAAGTGCGGGCCCGGAGCAGGGGACCGAAGGATCAGGCGCGACCCGTCCTGATCGGACAAGATCGAAAAGAATAGAAGAGGCCAGCAGTGAGCGTTCAGCCGGAGACAGAGACCGGAACAGCAGCAGCCGTCGCAGGTGCCGCCCCCGAGGAGGGGACCTACAATTTCGCCGCCATGGAGGCGAAGTGGCCGCAGGTCTGGGAGGACCTCAAGGTCTTCACTCCGCTCGACGACGGCTCCAAGGAACGCCGCTACGTGCTGGACATGTTCCCCTACCCCTCCGGCGACCTGCACATGGGCCACGCCGAAGCCTTCGCGATGGGCGACGTCGTCGCCCGCTACCTGCGCCAGCAGGGCTTCGACGTGCTGCACCCGATCGGCTGGGACTCCTTCGGCCTGCCCGCCGAGAACGCCGCCATTAAGCGCAACGCCCACCCCAGCGAGTGGACCTACGCCAACATCGACACCCAGGCCGCGTCCTTCAAGCGGTACGCGATCTCCGCCGACTGGTCCCGCCGGCTGCACACCTCCGACCCGGAGTACTACCGCTGGACCCAGTGGCTGTTCAAGCGCTTCTACGAGCGCGGCCTGGCGTACCGCAAGAACTCCCCGGTGAACTGGTGCCCCAAGGACCAGACCGTGCTGGCCAACGAACAGGTGGTCAACGGCGCCTGTGAACGCTGCGGCACCGCCGTGACCAAGAAGTCCCTGAACCAGTGGTACTTCAAGATCACCGACTACGCGGACCGGCTGCTGGACGACATGGAGGAACTGCGCGGCCACTGGCCCGAGCGGGTCCTGGCCATGCAGAAGAACTGGATCGGCCGCTCCGAGGGCGCCCACGTCACCTTCGTCGTCGAGGCCGACGGCGGCAAGCCCGCCAAGGACGTCACCGTGTTCACCACGCGCCCGGACACCCTGTATGGTGCGACGTTCTTCGTGGTCGCCGCAGACGCGCCGATCGCCGTCGAACTGGTCACCGAGGAACACGCCGCGGCCCTGGACGCCTACCGCGAGCAGGTCAAGGCCCTCTCCGAGATCGAACGCCAGTCCACCGAACGCGAAAAGACCGGTGTTTTCACCGGCCGCTACGCCATCAACCCGCTGACCGGGGAGAAGCTGCCGGTCTGGGCTGCCGATTACGTGCTGGCCGACTACGGCACCGGCGCCATCATGGCCGTGCCCGCCCACGACCAGCGCGACCTGGACTTCGCGAAGACCTTCGACCTGCCGGTCCGGGCCGTCCTGGACACCGGCGAGGAGGACCCCGCCGTCTCCGGCACCGCCACCGCCGGCGAGGGCACCCTGATCAACTCCGGCGAGCTGAACGGCCTGCCCAAGGCCGAGGCCATTCCCGCCGCCATCACCATCCTGGAGAAGCTGGGAACCGGCGAGAAGTTCGTGAACTTCCGCCTGCGTGACTGGCTGCTGAGCCGTCAGCGGTTCTGGGGCGCCCCCATCCCGATCATTCACTGCCCCGACTGCGGCGAGGTCCCGGTCCCGGACGACCAGCTGCCGGTCACTCTGCCCGATGACCTCCGCGGCGAGGACCTGTCCCCGAAGGGCACCTCCCCGCTGGCCGCCGCCGAGGCCTGGGTCAACGTGGACTGCCCCTCCTGCCACGGCCCGGCAAAGCGCGACACGGACACCATGGACACCTTCGTGGACTCCTCCTGGTACTTCCTGCGGTTCGTTTCGCCGCAGTACACCGAGGGCCCCTTCGATCCCGCGAAGATCAACGACTGGATGCCCGTGGGCCAGTACGTGGGCGGCGTCGAGCACGCCATCCTGCACCTGCTCTACGCCCGCTTCTTCACCAAGGTCATCCACGACATGGGCCTGATCGAGGCCGACGAGCCCTTCCGGGCGCTGCTGAACCAGGGCCAGGTCCTCAACGGCGGCAAGGCCATGAGCAAGTCCCTCGGCAACGGCGTGGACCTGGGCGAACAGCTGGACAAGTACGGCGTCGATGCCGTCCGCCTGACCATGATCTTCGCCTCCCCGCCGGAGGACGACGTCGACTGGGCGGATGTCTCGCCGTCGGGCTCCGCGAAGTTCCTGGCCCGCGCCTGGCGGCTCGGCCAGGACGTCACCAGCGAGCCCGGCGTCGACTTCGCCGCCGGTGACCGGGCGCTGCGTGCCGTCACGCACCGCACCATCGCCGACGCCCAGGCGCTGCTGGACGCGAACAAGTTCAACGTCGTCGTGGCGAAGCTGATGGAGCTGGTCAATGCCACCCGCAAGACGATAGATGCAGGTGCGGGCGGTGCGGATCCCGCCGTCCGTGAGGCCGTCGAGGCTGTCGCGGTGATCCTCAGCCTCTTCGCCCCGTACACGGCCGAAGACCTGTGGAACGTCCTGGGCCACCCGGCATCAGTTGCCAACGCCGGCTGGCCGGCCCACGACCCGGCCCTGCTGGTCCAGGACACGGTCACCGCCGTGGTCCAGGTGCAGGGCAAGGTCCGCGACCGGCTGGAGGTCTCTCCGGAGATCTCCGAGGATGAGTTGCGCGAACTGGCGCTGGCCTCGGAGAACGCCCAGCGCGCCATGGACGGCCGGGGGATCCGCACCGTGATCGTGCGGGCCCCCAAACTGGTCAACATCGTTCCGGCCTAGCCGGACCGAGCTATGCAGTCACCGGCCGTCGGCGCTTTCGCCGGCGGCCGGTCCACATTCCAGGGGGTGTTTCGTGCCTGACCGTGAGCCGCCGGGCTGGCCCTGGCTGCGGGAACGCTTGTTGCGGCTGCGCCGCGCCACCCGGCCGGATGCCGCCGAACTGGCCGTGGTCCCCGTTGTCCGGACCGCGGTGGTGACCGATTCCGCAGCGGCCCTCCCCGCCGACTGGGTGCGCGACTTTACCTCCGACGGGCGCCTGACCGTGGTGCCCATGCCCGTCATGGTGGGCGAGGAAATCTATGGTGAGGGCGAGGACGACATCGCCGAAACCATCGCCGTGGCGCTGGCCGGGGGTGTGGCGGTCCGCACCTCGCGTCCGTCGCCGGGTCAGTTCGAACGCGCCTACCGCGAGGCCGCCGCCCGCGGGTTCGAAGCCGTGCTGTCCATCCATCTCTCCGCCGAGCTCTCGGGCACCGCGGACTCGGCCCGGCTGGCGGCCGCGCGGGTGGACATTCCGGTGGAGGTGCTGGATTCCCGCACCGCCGGCATGGCCGAGGGAATGGGCGTGCAGAGCGCCGTCGTGGCCGCGGCCGACGGGCTGGACGCCGCGGCTGTGCGCGGCTTCGCCGAGGCCCGCCTGGCCCGGACCAAGGTGTATTTCTACGTCCCCAGCCTGGAGCAGCTGCGCCGCGGGGGACGGATCGGAGCGGCCGCGTCCCTCTGGGGAACCATGCTCTCGATCAAGCCGATCCTGGCGGTTGAGGACGGCAGGATCGTCCCGCTGGAACGCGTCCGGTCCGCGGCCCGGGCGGTGGCGCGGCTGGAGGAAATCGCGGCCGACGACGCCCTGTCCCGGCCCGCCGGTGAAGCGCGGATCGCCGTGCACCACTTCGGGAACCCTGCCGAGGCCGAACAGCTGGCAGCCCGGCTGGCGGACCGGTTGCCCGGCTGCCCGCCCGCACAGATCAGTTCGCTGCCGGCCGTCCTCGCGGCCCACGCAGGGCTGGGGGTGCTGGCCGTGGTGGTGGGGGAGAGCAGTACCCCGGTACCATCCCCGGCGGCGTCCTCCGCCCCGAGCGGTCCGCCGGCCGGTTCTCAGCAGGGCCAGCTGTCCACATAGGCCCGCCGGCGCCTGTCGGCAGAGTTGCGCTGGCACCTAGCGTGGACGCATGCCGCGCCGTTCCCCGACTTTGACCCTTCCGGGGCCCGTCGCGGCCCGGCATCGTTGGGCCGCCAGCCTAGGGCCGTCCGGAAACACGTCTGCGGAGGGGTCCGCAGACGACGCGCCCCTGCTGAATCCCCTCGATTCGTCCCCTGACGCCCGGCCGGACGACGGGATGCCGGAGTATGCGCCGCCCGTGGTGCGCTGGCGTACGGCCCGCGGGGCCGCCGTCCTGCTTGCCGTGGTTGCGGTGCTGCTCGGCGGCTGGTTCTGGTGGCGGGCCGCCGGCTCCGCTCCGCAGGTCGTGCCCCTGAGTGAGACGTCAACAACTGCCGCGGCCGTGGAGACTGCACCCGCCGCTCCGGCCGAGCGGGTCGTCGTGCACGTCACGGGCGCCGTCATCCGGCCGGGGGTGCTCACACTGCCGGCGGGCAGTCGGCTCCATGAGGCAATCGCCGCCGCCGGCGGGGCCACACCCACCGCGGACTTGGACCGGCTGAACCTGGCCGCGGCCGTGGAGGACGGCCAAAAAATCGTCGTGCCCGAACGGGGCAGCCCCGAGGCGCAGGATTCGCAGGGCGGGGCGTCGGGGGAGGGAGGCGGGTCCTCCGTCGGGTCCGGCGGGACAGGTGGCGGCAGCGGAAGCGGGTCCGGGGCTTCAGGGAACGGGACCGCCAAGGTCAACCTCAACACCGCCGACGCGGAGGAGCTCGCCACACTGCCGCGGGTGGGCCCGGTGCTCGCCCAGCGCATTGTGGACTGGCGCAAACAACACGGCCGCTTCACCCGGGTCGAGGAGCTCGACGCCGTGGACGGCGTCGGCCCAAAACTCCTCGAGGCCCTGCTGCCGCTGGTGCGGGTCTGACATGCCACTCGAAAACCGGCAACCGGCGCACGGGCACCAGCAACGTCCTTGGCAGGCCTATCGGGACGCCGCGGTCACCAGCCTGGCGCACCGGCCGAAGTCGCCGGACACTTCAGCCGCGCTGACGGACAGGCGCACGCGGAAGAAGTCGGACGGGCAGGCACGGTCCTTGCGGGCGGCCAGCATCAGGGGGCGGCTGGAGGCGCACCTCGGGAAGACGCTGTCCGGCCGGCTCCCATGGGCGTCGAACACCCGGCCGTCGAGTCACGTGTCTGCCCCGCGGAACGGTCCGCCCGACCGCGGAGCCCGGCGGCGGAGCGACCTGCGCCTCGTGCCGGCCGCATTGCTGGTCTGGGCCAGCTCCCTGGCCGGCGCGTGGATTCGGCCGCTCGATCAGGCACTGATCTGCGCCGTGTTCCTCGCGGGCATCGTCTTCCTGCTGATGCGGAAACGGACGGCCGAACGGGGCGGGAAAGGCCACGCCCGGCGAAGCGCAAGGGCGACCCTGGCCGTGGGACTCGCCCTCGCCGCCGGGGCCGGATCGCATGCCGGCGCCGCCGCCACCGAACGGCAGCAGGGTGCCGTGGCTGAAGCCTTCGCCGCCCGCGCGTCCGTCGTGGCAGAACTGGACATCACCGCCGCTCCGGAACGACTCGCCGCACCGCCGGGCCGCGGCGCCCCCGCGCGATGGTCCGTCGAGGCGACCCTCCGCACCCTCATCCACGATGGCCAGCGCATCGGGACGGCCACCCCGCTGACGGTCCTCGGCGGGGAGGACTGGGCCGGTGTGGAACAAGGCCAGCACATTCGCGCCACCGGGAAGCTCAAAGCCGCCGAGGCCGGGCGCACCGAGGCCGGGACGCTCTCCGCCACCACGTCCCCGGTTCTGCTAGCCGGGACGGACGGCACCGGGGGTGATCTGGAGGCGGCGCTGTCCGGGCTGCGCGCCCGCTACACGGCCGCGGCCCGGACACTGCCCGGGGACGCCCGCGGACTGCTTCCCGGCATGGTCACGGGCGACACCTCCGCCCTGGACCCCGGAGTGGCCGCGGCGATGAAGGCCGTCGGCATGACCCACTTGACCGCCGTGAGCGGGGCCAACTGCAGCCTGGTGCTCGGAGCGCTCCTCCTCGGGGCGCGGAGCCTGCGGCTTCCCCGTCCCGTTGCCGCGGGGCTGGCGCTGGCCGGGCTGGCACTGTTCGTGGCGCTCGTGGGCCCGGATGCGAGTGTCCTGCGCGCCGCCTGCATGGGTGCCGTCGGGCTGGCAGCGGTCGCGGCGGGGCGGTCCGGGCAGGCGCTGAGCCCGTTGTGCACGGCGGTGATCGGGCTGCTCCTGATGGACCCCGGGCTGGCGGATGACTTCGGGTTCCTGCTGTCGGTCCTCGCGACCCTCGGCGTCATCGCAGCCGGGCGGCCCGTGATGGCGTGGTTTCCGTCCCCGGTGCCCCGCGCCGTAGCCGCGGGTGTCGCCGTGCCGTTCGCCGCCCAGTTGTTCTGCGGCCCGGTAATCGTCCTCCTACAGCCGAGTTTTTCGACGTATGCCCTCGCGGCGAACCTCGCTGCCGCCGTCCTGGTGGCACCGGTGACGCTGCTGGGCACGGCCGCCGTACCGCTGCTCGCGGTGTCACCGGCACTCGCGTCCGTGCCGATGGCTCTTGCCGGGATCTTCGCAGCCGGGGTCGGGGCCGTCGCCCGCTTCTTCGCCGGGCTCCCGGGAGCCGCGCTGCCATGGCCCGAGGGCGGAGTCGGTGCCGCCACGATGGCGCTGCTGTCCCTGCTCACCTTTGGCGCCGCCTGGCTGCTCTGCCACCCGGTGCGGGCCTGGCTTCTCATGCTCGCGATGCACGGACGGACGGTGCGGGTACTGGCCCTGCTGCCGGACGGACGTGACTGGGCTCCCCGCGGCTTGGCGGTCCGCCGACGCCGTGGGACGCTTAGAGTCTGCACACCAAACCTCCGGAGGAATCACCAGTGGCTGCTGCCCAAAACCCACGCACCAAGGCCGCGGCCACGAACACCGCCTCCTGGCGGGACGTGACGCCTGCTCCCGTGGTGCTGGTGGGCGGCCCCGAGGATTACCTGGCGTCCCGCGCCATGGACCGGCTGCGGCAACTGGTCCGTGCGGCAGCCCCCGACGTCGAGGTGACCCGGATGAGCGCCGCCGCCTACGAGCCCGGCGCGCTGGCCATGAACGTCAGTCCGTCCCTCTTCGGTGAGCAGAAGCTGATCGAGGTCGAGGCGCTGGAATCGATGAACGACGCGTTCCTGGCCGACGCCCTGAAGTATTTGGCTCAGCCCGAACCCGACGCGGTCATGGTGATGAGGCACGGCGGCGGAGTCCGCGGCAAGAAGCTGCTGGACGCCATCAAGGCCGGCGGCTGGCCGGTGGTCGACTGCCAGCCGCTGAAGAAGGACGCCGAGAAGATTTCCTTCGTCATGACAGAGTTCAAGGCCGCCTCGCGACGGATCGAACCCGACGCCGTCCAGTCCCTGATCAACGCCGTCGGGGCGAGCCTGGCCGAGCTGGCCGCCGCCTGCAGCCAGCTGATTGCCGACGCCACCACCGCCGTCGACGCCGATATGGTGGACCGTTACTACGGCGGCCGGGTCGAGGCCTCCGGGTTCAAGGTCGCCGACGCCGCCATGGCCGGCAACGCCCCGCTCGCGCTCTCCACTCTGCGCCATGCGCTGGATACCGGTGCCGACCCGGTGCCGATCGTCGCCGCGCTGGCGGCCAAGCTCCGGTCCCTGGCCAAGGTCGCCGGGGCTCAGGGCTCGTCGGCCCAGATCGCCAAGCAACTCGGCATGCAGCCCTGGCTGGTCGAGCAGGCTCAGCGGGACGTCCGCCGGTGGACCCCGGAGGGGCTGGTGCGCTCCATCCAGGTCACCGCCGAGGCGGACGCACAGGTCAAGGGCCTGTCCCGGGACCCGGTCTACGCCGTCGAACACGCCGTCACGGTCATCGCCGGCTCCGTCCGCCGCTAGGGGGCTGGCCGCACGTAGCTGCGTCGGGAACCCGGGACGGCAGCCCGGCGACCCGGAAAGCCGGGTTAACTGGCTGTGGCCGGCACCTTGGCGGTGCCGGCCACAATCATCAGTTCAGCTGAACTGGAAAACCTTAGAGTGCGTTGACCTTCTTGGAGATCGCCGACTTGCGGTTTGCAGCGTTGTTCTTGTGCAGAACACCCTTGCTGACAGCCTTGTCGAGCTTCCGGCTGGCGGAAACCAGTGCAGCAGATGCGGCATCCTTGTCGTCGGACGCAACGGCGGTGTTGACGGCGCGGATGGCCGTCTTCAGCTCGGACTTGACTGCGTTGTTGCGCAGGCGAGCCTTTTCGTTGGTCAGGATGCGCTTCTTCTGGGACTTGATATTAGCCACGTGTGAACTCTCTTTTTCAATGCGGAAAATGGTCTAGAGGGCTTTCAGATTGGCCATTGACTGAGCGGCGTGGGGATACCTATGGCGACCAACCATCTGTGGCCGTCGACCTGCACGGACACACAGCTGTCAATAATAGCAGAAACGCCCGCCTGATGACGAGATGCCCGGTGACGGATGGCCGTCAGGACCAGCCCTGCCGGTCGCGAAGCGCCGTTGCCACTCCGCGGAACCTGCCGGCATCCAGAATGGCACCCTCCCGGCGGACGGCCGCCGGGTCGATCTGCAGAACCCGGTCCAGCCGCGCCTCGCTGGGCCGCCACTGACGGTCCCAGGGCCCCGTGCCGATGTCCACGTAGTTCGCCGCCCGCCGCGGATCGCCGTCGTGGTCCTTGCTGGTGAGCATCAGGCCGAGGAGATAACGTCCCTTGCTTCCCACCAGCAGCACGGGGCGGTCCTTGCCTTGGCTGTGGTCCTCCTCGAACGGCACCCAGGTCCAGACGATCTCCCCGGGCTCGGGCACCCCGTTGGCGTTCGGCGCATACCTGACCGTGGCCTTGCCGCGGAAGTCCCCGGGATAGGAGCCGGGAACAGGTCCGCCGCGGCGCGTACCGGACGACGTCCCGGCCGGGCGGCGCCGTGCCGGGGGAGCGGCCGGCGCGCCACCGATGCCAAGGAAGCGGAGCGTGCCGCGGACGGCCTTGCCGAGGGAGCGAAGGTTCAATGCCATGGGCAAACCCTACCGGCGCCGGGTTCGGACGGGCCGGAATGCAGACCCACGCGCCCGGACGTGGGAGACTAAGGAGACGAGAATTGCGGCCTTCGGCAGCACGGCGCGACGCCGGCTGTTCAGCCCGCGGACAAAACCTTCACCAGTTCAGCCAAGAGTTAGGACCCTGCGTGTCTCCCATGGCCCGCACCGCCCCGGTGCCTGCCGCAACAGATCCGGCCCTCATCCGGAACTTCTGCATCATTGCGCACATTGACCACGGCAAGTCCACGCTCGCCGACCGGATGCTCCAGTTCACCGGCATCGTCCAGTCCCGTGACATGAAGGCCCAATACCTGGACCGCATGGACATCGAGCGGGAACGCGGCATCACCATCAAGTCGCAGGCCGTCCGGATGCCGTGGGAGCTCGAGGGCACCAGCTACGCGCTGAACATGATCGACACCCCCGGCCACGTCGACTTCACCTACGAGGTGTCCCGGTCCCTGGCCGCCTGTGAGGGCGCCGTGCTGCTGGTCGATGCCGCGCAGGGCATTGAGGCGCAGACCCTCGCCAACCTCTACCTGGCGATGGAGAACAACCTCACCATCATTCCGGTCCTGAACAAGATCGACCTGCCGGCCGCCCAGCCGGAGAAGTACGCCGAGGAGCTCGCGAACCTGATCGGCGGCGACCCGGAGGACGTGCTGCGGGTCTCCGGCAAGACCGGCGCCGGCGTCGAGGCCCTCCTGGACAAGATCGTCCGCGACCTGCCCGCCCCCGTCGGCGATCCCGATGCCCCCGCCCGGGCCATGATCTTCGACTCGGTCTACGACACCTACCGCGGCGTGGTGACTTACGTCCGCGTTGTCGACGGCATGCTCCACCCGCGCGAACGCATCCAGATGATGTCCACCCGCGCCACCCACGAACTGCTGGAGATCGGGGTCAGCTCCCCGGAGCCCACGCCGTCCAAGGGCCTGGGCGTCGGCGAGGTGGGCTACCTGATCACCGGCGTGAAGGACGTCCGCCAGTCCAAGGTGGGCGACACCGTCACCAACATGGCCAAGCCCGCCACGCAGTCGCTGGCCGGCTACGCGGACGCCAAGCCCATGGTCTTCTCCGGCCTGTACCCGCTGGACGGTACCGACTACCCGGTCCTCCGCGACGCACTGGAGAAGCTGATGCTCAACGACGCCGCGCTGGTCTACGAGCCGGAGACCTCCGCCGCGCTGGGCTTCGGCTTCCGCGTGGGCTTCCTGGGTCTGCTGCACCTGGAAATCACCCGGGAACGGCTGGAACGCGAATACAACCTGGACCTGATCTCCACCGCCCCGAACGTCGAGTACGAGGTGACGCTGGAGGACAAGAAGGTCATCCACGTGACCAACCCCAGCGAATACCCCACTGGCAAGGTTGCCGAGGTCCGCGAGCCGATGGTTTCCGCCACGATCCTCGCGCCGAACGAGTTTGTCGGCGCCATCATGGAGCTCTGCCAGAGCCGCCGCGGCGTCATGGGCGGCATGGACTACCTCTCCGAGGACCGCGTTGAGATTCGCTACCGCCTGCCGCTGGCCGAGATCGTCTTCGACTTCTTCGACATCCTCAAGTCCCGCACCCGCGGCTACGGCTCGCTGGACTGGAAGGCCGACGGCGACCAGGTCGCCGACCTGGTCAAGGTCGACATCATGCTCCAGGGCGAGCAGGTGGACGCATTCAGCGCCATCACCCACCGGGACAAGGCCTACGCCTACGGTGTGATGATGACCGGCAAGCTGCGTGAACTGATCCCGCGGCAGCAGTTCGAGGTGCCCATCCAGGCTGCGATCGGCTCCCGCATCATTGCCCGCGAGAGCATCCGCGCCATCCGCAAGGACGTGCTGGCCAAGTGCTACGGCGGTGACATCACCCGAAAGCGCAAACTGCTCGAGAAGCAGAAGGAAGGCAAGAAGCGCATGAAGATGGTGGGCCGCGTCGAGGTGCCGCAGGAGGCGTTCATCGCCGCCCTGACCACGGAAGAATCCAAGGACAAGGCCAAGAAGTAATCATGCCAAGCGCACTACCCCTCGGCGACCCCGCGCCGTCGGACGGGCTGCTGCCCGCCCAGGCGCTGGAGGGCGCCGGGGGCCGGGCCTTCGGGCTCTACGTCCACATCCCGTTCTGCGCGGTGCGCTGCGGTTACTGCGACTTCAACACCTACACCGCCACGGAACTCGGCGGCGGGGCGTCCCAGGATGCCTACGCAGACACCGCCGTCGCGGAGGTCGGGTTCGCGGCCCGCGCCCTGGCCGATTCCGGGTTGCCGGAGCGTCCGCTCAGCACCGTCTTCTTCGGCGGCGGCACCCCCACCCTCCTCCCTGCGGAAGACCTGGCCCGCATCCTGCGCGCCGCCGTTGACACCTGGGGCCTTGCCCCCGGCGCCGAGGTGACCACCGAGGCGAACCCGGACTCGGTGACCCGCGAGTCCCTTCAGCTCCTGGCCGACGCCGGCTTCACCCGGGTGTCCTTCGGGATGCAATCCGCCGTGCCGCACGTGCTCAAGGTCCTGGACCGGACCCACACGCCCAGCCGGGTGCCCCTGGTGGTCGAGTGGGCACGGGAGGCCGGGCTGGCCGTCAGCCTCGACCTGATCTACGGCACGCCCGGTGAGTCGCTGGAGGACTGGCGCCATTCACTGGAGACGGCCCTGTCCTACCGCCCGGACCACATCAGCGCCTACGCCCTGATCGTCGAGGAGGGCACCAAGCTCGCCGCCCAGATCCGCCGCGGCGAGGTCCCGGGGATCGACGACGACGACCACGCGGCCAAGTACGAACTGGCCGACGAACTCATTTCCGCCGCCGGGCTGGGCTGGTACGAGGTCAGTAACTGGGCGGCGACGCCGGAGCAGGCCTGCCGCCACAACCTCGCCTACTGGCGCGGCGACGACTGGTGGGGGATCGGTCCGGGGGCCCACTCTCACGTCGGCGGAGTCCGCTGGTGGAACGTCAAGCACCCCGTCGCCTACGCCGCGCGGCTGGACTCCGGCGCCTCCCCGGCGGCCGGCCGGGAAACCCTGGACTCGGAGACCCGCAATATCGAGCGCATCATGCTCGAGGCGCGGCTGGTCTCGGGCCTGGACATCCCCAGCCTGGGCGGGCTGGAGGAAACCGGCCGGCACGCCGTCGCGGGACTGATCGCCGACGGACTCGTGGAACCGGCACAGGCCTTCCGCGGCCGGCTGGTCCTCACGCTGAAGGGCCGCCTCCTGGCCGACGCCGTCGTCCGACGGCTGCTGCCGGACTGACCCGCCGGGCCGGCGAGCCGCGCACACCAGACAAAAACGGGCACCCCGGGAGAAATCCCGGGGTGCCCGTTGACGTTGTGGGAACCGGCGCTACTTGATCCAGCGCAGGTTGAACTCGTAGCGGTGCGGCTGGCCGCGGTTGACGTGGATGCCGGCCGCCACGGAGAAGCAGGCCAGCGCGATCCAGATGACCGTGGCCAGGACCGCGAACAGGTTGCCCACCACGGGGACGAACACCAGCAGGTTGGCCACCACGGCCGCGATCGTCGGCGGCAGGGTGAAGTTCAGCGCTTCCTTGGACTCCTGGGCGGTGAAGGGGCCGCGGTCCTTGAAGATCAGGTAGATCAGCAGCGACGGGATGCAGCCGAGGATGCCTCCGAAGTGCGACAGGGTGGCCCACTGACGGTCCTCGCTGGCGGTCAGGGGAAGCGCATTTGCGGGAACGCCATGGTACTGCGACTGGCCGTGACCGGCCTGGGGGTCCGTGTGTTCGCGTGCGTCTTCTGCCACGTTTCGTCCTTTGGATTGCGGTGGAGCGTTGGTACCTGTGCGGGCGCGGCCACCGTCACAACGCGGCGGCCACCGTATCAAGAATACTTGCTTGGGCGCCGACGCCCGCCACCTTGCCGGACGGGCCCTACTGTTCCGGGGCGGTGAGGAAGTCGATGACCTCCTCCACCCGGCCCAGAAGCGAGGGTTCCAGGTCGGCATAGCTGCGGACGGCGCCGAGGAGTTTCTGCCAGCCCAACCCGATGTCCTCCTTGGTGCTGTGCGGCCAGCCGCAGGCGGTCAGGATGCCGGTCTTCCAGTCCACGCCGCGGGGGATCACGGGCCAGCGTTCGATGCCCAGCACGGACGGCCGGATAGCCTGCCAGACGTCGATGTACGGGTGGCCGACGATCAGGACGTTGCCGCGGGCTCCGGGGGAAGCCATGACGGCCTCGGCGATCCGGGATTCCTTGGAATCGGCCACCAGGTGGTCCACCAAGACGCCGAGGCGCCGGGCGGGACCCGGGCGGAAGTCCCTGACCGCGCCCGCGAGATCGTCGATGCCGTGCAGGGGCTCGACGACGATGCCCTCGACCCGGAGATCGTCGCCCCAGACCTTCTCGACCAGTTCGGCGTCGTGCTTGCCCTCAACCCAGATCCGGCTGGCCTTGGCTACCTGCGCCCGCTGGCCCTCCACGCGCACCGAGCCGGACGCCGTGCGCGTCCCGGCTGCCGGTCCTGCGGCCGCCCGGGGTGCCGGCGGCATCAGCCGGATGGGCCGGCCCTCCAGGAGGAAGCCGTAGCCGAGGCGGAAAGTCCGGGACTTCCCGCGCCGGTCCTCAAGGGCCACGACGTGCATGCCGCCGGACTTCTCCACCCGGGTGACGGCACCAACCCAGCCGGACTGCACGTCCTCGAGGACCATGCCGCGCTGCACCGGGACCTCGGGCAGCTGGGAAGGGGCGGGGGCGGTGAGGTCCTGCGGGCCCCAGTTCTGATAGGACATCGGTTACACACTGCTTTGCATCGGGGCGGAACTGCAACGGGGGACGGCGTCGGGCCGGGGTGGTGGCCGGCCGCGCCGGGCAGTCGCCCGGCTTGCCACGGTCACGCCCGGAGCGAATCCAATGCTAACAACGCGGCCGGACATATTAGACTGGTTAGCACTGAGGCATGCCGAGTGCTAACCCCCGGGTTCTTCCGGGCGGCGGGCGCCGGTTGACGGTTGAGGCTCGATTGGAGGTGCGGCGTGAGCGAACCACGCAAACTCGAAGTGCTGCGCGCCATCGTGGAGGACTACGTCCATTCCCGTGAACCCGTGGGCTCCAAGGCGCTGGTGGAACGCCACCGCCTGGGCGTCTCCAGCGCAACGATCCGCAACGACATGGCCGCGCTGGAGGACGAGGGGCTGATCACCGCCCCGCACACCAGCGCCGGACGGATCCCCACGGACAAGGGCTACCGGCTCTTCGTGGACCGCATCTCCGCGGTCAAGCCGCTGTCCCCGGCGGAGCGGCGGGCCATCCAGGCCCTGCTGGAGGGCTCCGAAGACCTCGACGACGTCCTGGACCGGACGGTGCGCCTGCTGGCGCAACTGACCAACCAGGTGGCCGTGGTGCAGTACCCGCTGCTCAGCCGGGCCCGGGTGCGGCACATCGAGTTCGTGCTGCTGGCACCGCGAAAAGTGCTGACCGTGCTCATCGCGGACACCGGCAAGGTCGAACAGCGCGTCATCGACGTCGGCCAGGACCTTGGCGACGAAACCCTCGCCGAGCTGCGGGGCGTCTTCCTCGGCCGGCTCGGCGGCACCCCGTTGAGCCTGCTCCCGCAGACCCTGCCCGACGTCGTCGACAGCACCGCCCCCGCCCGCCGCGGCGCCGCCCAGGCGCTGGCCCGCGGACTGGAGGCGCTGGCCGCCAGCAGCCGCGAGGAGCGGATGGTGATGGCCGGCACGGCCAACCTCGCCCGCTCCAACGTTGACTTCCCGCTGAGCATTGGCCCCGTCCTCGAGGCCCTCGAGGAGCAGGTGGTCATGCTCCGGCTGCTCTCGGACATGGCCGAGGACCCCCGCGGCGTGACCGTCAGCATCGGCCGGGAGAACCCCTACGACGGGCTCTCCGAGGCCTCCGTGGTGGCCACCGGGTACGGCCCCGACGCCACCGCCAAGGTGGGCATCCTCGGCCCCACCCGGATGGATTACCCCACCACCATGGCCGCCGTCCGCGCGGTGGCCCGCTACCTTTCACGGATCCTCGGGCCCTGACCGGCCGGATCCACCACCAGGCTTGTCGCCCAGCACCGGCAGTACAAAAAGGAAGAGATACACACTTTGAGCAGCCACTACGACGTTCTTGGAGTCTCCCGCGAAGCAACCGGCGAGGAAATCAAGAAGGCCTACCGCAAACTCGCGCGGACCCTGCACCCGGACGTCAACCCGGGCGAGGACGCGTCCGAGCGCTTCAAGGCGGTCACCCACGCCTACGAGGTGCTCTCCGACCCGCAGAAGCGCCGCGTCTACGACACCACCGGCAACGAGAACGGCACGGACAACGGCTTCGGCGGCGGCAGCTACGCCGGTCAGGGCTTCGCGTTCCAGGACATCTTCGAGACCTTCTTCGGCGGTGCCGCCGGAGCCGGCGGCCCGGCCTCCCGCGTCCGCCGCGGCCAGGACGCGCTGATCAGCGTCCGGATCGAGCTGCGCGACGCCGTCTTCGGGGTCAACAAGAAGCTCGAGGTGGACACCGCCGTCACCTGCCCCACCTGTGAGGGCTCCTGCTGCCGCGAGGGCAGCCACCCGGAACGCTGCGACATTTGCGGCGGCAGCGGCCAGGTCCAGCGCCCGGTCCGCTCCATCCTGGGCCAGGTCATGACCACCGCCCCGTGCGGCAGCTGCGAGGGCTTCGGCACCGTCATTAAGGACCCCTGCAACGAGTGTGCCGGCCAGGGCCGGATCCGCAGCCGTCGGTCGCTGACCGTCAAGGTCCCCGCCGGCGTCGCCACCGGCACCAGGATCCAGCTGTCCGGCCAGGGCGAGGCCGGCCCGGCGGGCGGCCCCTCCGGCGACCTGTACGTGGAGATCCGGGTCAACAACGACCCGACCTTCGTCCGCGAGGGCGACGACCTGCACGCCAGCCTCACCATTCCGATGACGGCCGCGGCCCTGGGCACCGAGCTGACCCTGGACACCTTCGACGGGCAGCAGGAGATCGACGTCAAGAGCGGCACCCAGTCCGGCGAGGTCATCACCCTGCGCGGCCTCGGCGTCACCCACCTGCGCGGCTACGGCCGAGGCGACCTCAAGGTCCACCTCCAGGTGGAGACCCCCGCCAAGCTCGACGCCGCCCAGGAGGACCTCATGCGCCAGCTGGCCAAGCTCCGCGGCGAGCAGTTCACCGAGGGCAAGCTGGCCGCCAGCGGCGGGGTCTTCGCCAAGCTGCGGGACCGCCTCGGTAACCTGTAGCGGTGAGCAATCCGGTCTTCTTCACCCCCGCCGGAACCCTGGACAACCAGGCCCCCGGTTCCACCTTCGTGCTGGACGGCGCCGAGGCGCGGCATGCCGTCACGGTCAAGCGCCTCGCTGCGGGGGAGCAGGTGGACATCGCCGACGGCGCCGGCCGCCGGATCACCGGCACGGTCACCGCCGCCGGGCCCCAGGAGCTGACGCTCGAGTGCACCGCGGTCAACGACGAGCCGCGTCCCGCGGTGCGGCTGGTGCTGGTGCAGGCCCTGGCGAAGGGTGACCGGGACGAACTCGCGGCCGAGACCGCGACGGAGCTGGGGATCGACGCCGTCGTCCCGTGGCAGGCCGAACGGTCGATCGTCCGCTGGAAGCCCGAACGCGCCGCGAAGGCGCACGCCAAGTGGCAGTCCGTGGTGACGGCGGCGGCGAAACAGGCCCGCAGGGCCTGGATCCCCGAGGTCCGCGCCGCGGTGGACGGCGGCTCGCTGCAGGCGGCCGTCGCCGCCACGGTGACTTCCGGCGGCCTCGCCGTCATCCTGCACGAAGACGCCGTCCGGCCGCTGCGCCGGGTGCTGGCCGACTGGCAGGAGAGCGTTAATAGCGCGGACGACGGCGCGGCGCCGCGCGAGGTGCTGCTGATCGTGGGACCGGAGGGCGGGATCAGCCCGCGGGAGGTCACCCGGCTCTGTGATGCCGGGGCCGTGACCGCGCTGTTGGGGCACCACGTGCTGCGGTCCTCCACCGCCGGGCCCGCGGCCACCGTGCTGGCCAGCGACATCCTGGGCCGCTGGTAGCGGCTACCCGGCAGGCTGCTTAGCGGTGTTTTAGGTGGTCAATTAACCGGGCTATTTGACGGTGCTATTGGACCGGGCTACTTAACCGTGAAGCCGCGGGTGTCGACGTTGAGCTCGGTGGCCTTGCCGTTCGCGTCCACCTGGGACACCCGCGCCTCGTAGCTGCCTGGTCCCAGGTTCAGGGTGAAGCTGAACAGCCCCGACTGCTGCGCGTCTGCCGCCGCGGTCATCATGCCGCTCTGGTACGGGGTCTTGGCGTTGCCGTCGACCTTCTGGATCTCCCAGCGGAGCTTCCCGCCCGGCGAGGTGCTGCGGCCGGAGATCTTTACCGCGCCGTCGGCCACGGTGGTGCCCTCCTGCGGGTCGATGATCCACACCGGCGCCACCATGCCGGCGCTGCGGGAGGTGGGTGCGCCCAGCCGGACCCGGTTGAACGCGACGTAGTCGGTGTGGCCGTCCACAAGGATGACCACCTGGATCTGCTGCCCGGAGTCCGTCAGCCCGGCGCTGGCCGCGGCGGCGGTGGCCGTGTAGACCAGCTGCTGGATGGCGCGCCCGGCCATGTCGGCGTCGAGGTTGCTGTTGAACGCGTCGGAGGACACGTCCACCGTGATGGTGTTCTTGCCGGAGATCGACGTGGCGAGCTTGCGCGGATTCTGCCACGGGGTGAAGAAGTCAGGGTCCAGCGGCTTCTGGGACATCATCACCCGCAACGCGCGGGTCACGGGGTTGTCGTCCTCGGAGACGTCCCGGAATTCGCGGTAGAGGAAGACGTTGTTGTTGCTGCGGCCGATCCAGTACACCGGGGCCTTGTTGGAGGCCTGCGCGGATTCCAGCGGGGCGCTCGTGGCGGTGGTCCCGTCCGCGGGTCCCGGCACCGTCTGGGTGGGGGAGCCGGCATCGGTGATGTCCTGCCGGGGGTTGGCGACGCAACCGGAGAGCACCAGGGAAGCGGGCAGCACGACCAGCAGCAGGCCGCGGCGCATGCGCCGTGCCGCCGTCGCGGTCCTCGTGCCCTGACTGCTGGCGCCCTTGATGCCGATTGCGGTGCTCCCTCTCGCGGTGGTCGTTGATGTGCGGGCCGTCGCCGGCCGGGACCGATAGGCCCAATCCAGCATGGCACAGGGGAGGTGCCCGCCGGCGGGGAAGCGGGGCACCCGAACAAACTGCAACGGGAACGATATGAGGCCGATATGAAGTTGATACCTAAAGCCGGCTAACCGCTGCCGCCACGGCGTCGACGGGACGTCGAACAGGGCGTCGGGCGGGCCACCGGAAGGCGCCGTGGAAGCGGCCGGTGGCGACGGCGGCCCTGCGTTGGGGCGCCCCGTCCGGCCGGGCCTGGAGCGCGGCACGGCGGCGGTCTCCTGACGTAAGATGGGAGGACCGCCGGACCCGGCGACGCCGCACCTCACGGCGGCCAGACGGGAGCGGCGGCGACGGAGCATATTCGAGCTGGAGGGAACCAGAGGCCCGCGGGCCATCACCATGACTGAAGCAGCCAACGGCAAGGCCCGGACCACCGCGGGCGAACGCACCACCGGGGAATTTCCCCACTCCATCCCAGGCGTGCGGACGGAGGTCGTGGTCTTCGAGAACTCGGGCCAGATGGTGCAGTCGCTGGGCAGCCACGACGAGGCGCTGCGCTACATCGAATCCCAGTACCCCGGCGTCGACTTCCACGTCCGCGGAAACGAACTCTCCATCAGCGGCCCGCCGGCGGACGTCCCCCGGATCATGCGGCTCCTGAACGAGGTGCGCGGCCTGGTGGCCCGCGGCACGGTCATCACCCCGGCCGTCCTGCAGCAGCTCGTCTCCATGCTCCGCAGCCAGTCGCTGCAGAACCCGGTGGAGGTGCTGACCACCAACATCCTCTCCAGCCGCGGCAAGACCATCCGGCCCAAGACGCTGAACCAGAAGAACTACGTGGACGCCATCGACGCGAACACCGTGATCTTCGGCATCGGTCCCGCCGGCACGGGCAAGACCTACCTGGCCATGGCCAAGGCCGTGCAGGCGCTGCAGCAGAAGGAAGTCAGCCGGATCATCCTCACCCGCCCCGCCGTCGAGGCCGGTGAGCGGCTCGGCTTCCTGCCCGGAACGCTGAGCGACAAGATCGATCCCTACCTGCGGCCGCTCTACGACGCGCTGCACGACATGATGGACCCGGAGTCCATCCCGCGCCTGATGGCCGCGGGCACCATCGAGGTGGCCCCGCTGGCGTACATGCGTGGCCGGACCCTGAACGACGCCTTCATCATCCTGGACGAGGCCCAGAACACGACGCCGGAGCAGATGAAGATGTTCCTCACCCGCCTGGGCTTCGGCTCCAAGATGGTGGTCACCGGCGACATCACCCAGGTGGACCTGCCGTTTGGCACCCGGTCCGGCCTGCGGATCGTCGAGGACATCCTGCAGGGCATCGAGGACGTCAACTTTTCCGTCCTGGACGCCGCCGACGTCGTCCGGCACCGGCTGGTGGGCGACATCGTCAACGCCTACAGCGCCTGGGACGAAACACAACGAAACCGGGTCAAGCACTCCGTCGCCCGGGACAACCGGGGAGAACACGCATGAGCATCGAGGTCAACAACGAATCCGGCATCGCCGTCGACGAGGCCGAACTGGTGGCGCTGGCCCGGTACGTCTTCGAACGGCTCTTCATCCACCCGCAGGCGGAGCTGTCCATCCTGCTGGTGGACGAGCCCGCGATGGAAAAGCTGCACATCGAACTGATGGACGAGCCGGGTTCCACCGACGTCCTCTCCGTCCCGATGGACGAGCTGACCCCCGGCACCCCGGACAAGCCCACCCCGCAGGGCATGCTCGGTGACATCGCCATCTGCCCGCAGGTCGCCGAGATCCAGGCCCAGAACGCCGGCCACTCCACCCAGGACGAGATGCTGCTCCTCACCACGCACGGCATCCTGCACCTGCTCGGCTTCGACCACGCCGAGCCGGAGGAGAAGGAAGAGATGTTCGGCCTGCAGCGCGAACTCCTCTCCGGCTTCACCGGCCGGGAAGCCCCGGCAGAGACGATTCAGTGACCCCACTGATCCTGGCCGGCATGTCGCTGGTCTTCCTGAGTTTTGCCGCGCTTTTGACAGCGGCCGAGGCAGCCTTCAACTACCTCCCACGGCACGACGCCGAGGCGGCGGTGCTGAACAGCCGCGGCACCGCCCTCAAACGGATCCTCGCCCAGCCGGTGGCGCACATGCGTGCCCTGCGGTTCTGGCGGATCTGGTTCGAGATGGCCTCCGCCGTGGCCGTGACCGTGCTGCTGCACAGCGTGCTGGACAACGTCTGGCTGGCCGGCCTGATCGCCACCGGCATCATGGCGATCCTCGGCTTCGTGATCGTGGGAGTTTCCCCGCGCCAGCTGGGCCGGGTGCACTCCGCCGGGCTGGTGCGCTTCTCCGCGCCGCTGATCCGCTGGCTCTGCTGGGTTCTCGGCCCCATCCCGGGCTGGCTGGTCACCCTCGGCAGCGCCGTCGCCCCCGGCGCCCCGGCGGACAACGAGGCCTTCTTCAGCGAAGAGGAGTTCCGCGAACTCGTCGAACGCGCCAGCGAATCCGAGGTGATCGAGAACGACGAGGCGGAACTGATCCAGTCCGTCTTCGACTTCGGCGACACCCTGGTCCGCGCCGTGATGGTGCCCCGCACGGACATCCTCACCATCGATTCCGGCTCCAGCCTGCACCGGGCCATGTCCCTGTTCCTCCGCTCCGGCTATTCCCGGATCCCCGTGATCGGCGAGAACACCGACCAGGTCCTCGGCATCGTCTACCTCAAGGACGTCGCCGCCGTGATCCACAACCTGGAACCCGGCGTCGAACCGCCCGCGGTGGACGCCCTCGCCCGCGAGGTGCGCTACGTTCCCGACTCCAAGCCCGTCAGCGAACTGCTGCGCGAGCTGCAGAAGGAATCCACCCACGTGGCCATCGTCATCGACGAATACGGCGGCACCGCCGGCCTGGTCACCCTGGAGGACCTGATCGAGGAACTCGTCGGCGAGATCGTCGACGAATACGACACAGAGTCCGCCGAGGCCGTCGAGCTGGGCGACGGCACCTACCGGGTGAGCGCCAAGATGAGCATCGACGACCTGGGCGAGCTCTTCGACCTGGAGCTCGACGACGACGAGGTGGACACCGTGGGCGGCCTGCTCGCGAAGGCCCTGGGCCGGGTCCCGATCGTGGGAAGCACCGTCACGGTCGACGGCGTGACCCTCCGCGCCGACCGGCTCGAGGGCCGCCGGAACCGCGTTAGCCACGTCATTGCGGCGGCCGCGCCAAAGGAAGACACTGACCTTGGAGAGCTACTCGACGAGGCCGACACAATGCAACAGGGAGTTCCACGTGAGCAAGCAGAATAAGTCCGACGGCGGAGCGCCCTACGGCGGGTACCGGGCCGGGTTCGCGGTGCTGGTGGGACGCCCCAACGCCGGAAAGTCCACCCTGACCAACGCCCTGGTGGGCCAGAAGGTGGCCATCACCTCCGCCAAGCCGCAGACCACCCGGCACACGATCCGCGGGATCGTGCACCGCGAGGACTCGCAGTTGGTCCTGGTGGACACCCCGGGCCTGCACCGGCCCCGCACCCTGCTCGGCAAGCGCCTGAACGAACTCGTGGCGGACACCCTGGCCGAGGTCGATGCGATCGGTTTCTGCCTCCCGGCGAACGAGAAGATCGGCCCCGGCGACAAGTTCATCGCCGCCCAGCTGGCCGCCCTCGGCCGCAAACCCGTGATCGCGCTGGTCACGAAGGCGGACACCGTGGACCGGCAGGCCCTCACCGAGCAGCTGCTGGCCGTCGCCGCCCTGGGCCGCGAGGTTCTCGGGGAGGAGGGCTGGAAGGACATCGTGCCCGTCTCCGCCGCCGACGGTTTCCAGGTCGACACGGTCGCCGACGTGCTGATCAGCCACATGCCGCCGTCGCCGCCGCTCTACCCGGACGGCCACCTCACGGACGAGCCCGAGGCCGTGATGATCGCCGAACTGATCCGCGAGGCCGCGCTCGAGGGCGTCCGTGACGAGCTGCCGCACTCCCTGGCCGTCGTCGTGGAGGAAATCGTGCCGCGCGAGGACCGTCCCGAGGACCGTCCTTTCCTGGATGTCCGCGTCAACCTGTACGTCGAACGGCCCTCGCAGAAGGCCATCATCATCGGCAAGGGCGGCTCCCGGCTCCGGGAAGTCGGCACCAACGCGCGCAAGGGCATCGAGGCGCTGCTGGGCGCCCGGATCTACCTGGACCTGCACGTAAAGGTCGCCAAGGACTGGCAGCGGGACCCGAAGCAGCTGGTGAAGCTGGGCTTCTGACCCTCCCCGGCCGGCCCCAACCCGCGCAGGGCGGGGGCCGGTCACAGCTTTTCCGCCGCGGGGCACTAAAATGGGTAGACCCACTCCGCGAAGGAAGGCACCATCCGTGGTTCGACCCCGTGACAACCGTTCAGACGGGACCGTTCCACCGGCCCGGTCAGGCGCCGCTGCCCGGCACGCGGATGACCCCTCCGTCGGGCCCGCCCGGCACCTGGGCGCAACGCACCGGACCCCCACCTGGCTGAAGGCCACCACCATCGTGATCTCCGTGCTCCTGGTGGGCGTGATCGCGTTCGGGTCCTACTGGTTCATCCGGCTGCAGGGGAACATCAGCAAGCAGGCCCTCGGCGCCGGCAACGGCCGCACCGAGGACGCCGTCAACGAGGCAACGGACCGGATGCAGATCCTGATCCTGGGCTCGGACACCCGCGACGGCAAGAACTCCGAGTACGGCAGCGCCGAGGACTCCGCCGGCTACGGCCACTCCGACGTGATGATGATGATGGACATCTCCGCGGACAACAAGCGCGTCAGCGTCATCAGCTTCCCCCGCGACCTCCTGGTGGACATCCCCAAGTGCGTGGACCAGAAGACCAAGAAGGAATACCCGGCCCAGCGCCAGGCCATGATCAACTCGGCGATGTCCGAGGCGGGCATCGGCTGCGCGGTGGACACCGTCAACAAGCTCACCGGCCTCGAGATCGACCACTTCATGATGGCCGACTTCAACTCCGTCAAGGAACTCTCCAACACCGTCGGCGGCGTGGACGTCTGCGTCAGCGACGCCGTCTACGACCCCGACTCCGGCCTGCGGCTGCCCAAGGGCACCTCCAAGGTCCAGGGCGAGCAGGCCCTCTCCTTCGTCCGGACCCGGCACGCGTTCGGCGACGGCGGCGACCTCGGCCGCATCAAGGCCCAGCAGGGCTTCCTCTCCTCCCTGGTCCGCAAGATCAAGGATGACGGCACCCTGACGAACCCGGGCCGAATGCTCGGCATCGCCGACGCCATCACCAAAAACCTCACGGTGGACGATGGACTGGCTTCCGTGCCCACCCTGCTCACCGTCGGCAACCGGCTGAAGAACATCGACATCAGCAAGGTCGCCTTCGTTGCCACCCCCACAGAACCGGCCGTCTCGGACAGCAACCGCCTGCAACTGGCCGAACCTGCGGCGTCCCAGCTCTTCGCCGCACTCCGCAGCGACGTGGACCTGACCGACCCGAAGGCCCCGGCCTCGGCCGCCCCCACCGCGGGGGCCACCGACGCGGCGTCGTCCGCTCCCGCACCGGCCGCCACGAGCGCCGCCGCCTACAACAAGGCCGCGCAGCCGGTCACGGTCGCCAACGGCAGCTCCAACGCGGCCAACGCCGCGAAGGCGGTGACCGCCTTGAACGCCGCCGGTTTCACCCAGACCGCTCAGTTCACCGCGCCCGCCGTCGCGTCCACCGCCGTGTACTACGGCGGGAACTTCGCGGACGTCGCCGCGGACGTCGCCGCCCTGCTGGGCGTCCCGTCCTCCAAGGTCCTCCCCGCGGCGTACGTCACCGGCGTCCAGGCCTACCTCGGGGCCGACTACGCGGCCGGCGCGCAGCCGTCCACCTCCGCGTCCGCGCAGCTGCCGCCGGACATCGTGAACCAGACGGCCGGCGACACGGTCTGCCAGCAGGTCAACCCCGCCATGATCGTCCGCTGACCGGACGGATTCGGCAGGTACGGAGGAGGCCCGGGCGTCAACGCCCGGGCCTCCTCGTGTATCGATGTGCCTGTCAGGTCACCAGATGCTGACGCGCTCCGCGGGGGCGAGCCACATGCCGTCCTGTTCCGTGGTCCCGAACGCCTCGTGGAAGGCGTCCAGGTTCCGGGCGATCTCGTTGGTGCGGAACTCGTTGGGGGAGTGCGGGTCGGTCGCGAGCCGCTTGATGGCCTCCTCGCTGCGGATCACCTGGCGCCAGACCGCTGCCCAGGATGCGAAGAACCGCTGTGCCCCGGTCAGGCCGTCCAGCACGGGGGCCTCCTGGCCGTCGAGGCTGATCAGGTAGGCCTTGTAGGCGATGGTCAGGCCGCCGAGGTCGCCGATGTTCTCGCCGAGGGTCAGCTTGCCGTTGACGTGCCGGCCGGAGGCCTCGGCGGGGGAGAGGGCGTCGAACTGGGCCACCAGCTTCGAGGTGAGGGCCTCGAACGCGCCGCGGTCCGCCTCGGTCCACCAGTTGCGCAGCAGGCCGTCGCCGTCGTACTGGGAGCCTTGGTCGTCGAAGCCGTGGCCGATCTCGTGCCCGATCACCGCGCCGATGCCGCCGTAGTTGACGGCGTCGTCCGCGTCTGCGGTAAAGAACGGCGGCTGCAGGATCGCGGCCGGGAAGACGATCTCGTTCAGCAGCGGGTGGTAGTAGGCGTTGACCGTCTGCGGGGTCATCAACCACTTCTCCCGGTCCACGGGCTTGCCCACCTCGTCCAGGTGCCGGTCGACGTCGGCGTTGTGTGCGCGCTCCACGTTGCCGAGCAGGTCGTCCTTGTCGATCACGACGGCGGAGTAGTCGATCCACTTCTCCGGGTAGCCGATCTTGGGCCGGAAGGCGTCCAGTTTCTTCAGCGCCTCCTGCTTGGTGTCCTCGCCCATCCAGGACAGGCCGGTGATCGATTCACGGTAGGCCTCGATCAAGTTCCCCACGAGGACCCGCATGCGTTCCTTGTGCGACTCCGGGAAGTGCCGGGCCACGTAGATCTGTCCCACGGCCTCACCCAGGGCGGCCTCGACGACGGCGACGCCGCGCTTCCAGCGGTCGCGGTTGCGCGGGGTGCCGCTGAGGGTGGTGCCGTAGAACGCGAAGTTGGCGTCCACGAACGCCGAGGACAGATACGGGGCTGCGGCGCTGACGACGCGCATGGCGAGCCACTCCTGCCAGGTGCCCAGCGGCACCGTCTCCAGCAGCGACGCCGCGCCGGTGAAGAAGTCGGGGGTGCTGACCACCAGCTCGGCGCGCTTGTCCGCGTCGATGCCGGCGGCGTCGAACCAGTCGTTCATGAGCGGGAAAAGCCCGGCCACCTCGTCGGCGGTCTTCAGGTTGTAGGTCTTCCGCGGATCGCGCAGGGACACCTTGTCCCAGTGGTGGGACGCCAGGGCCGTTTCCAGTTCCACCACGCGCCCCGCGGCGGCCTCCGCGTCGGCGACGCCGGCCAGTTGCAGCATGGTGCGCACGTGCTCCCGGTAGGCGGTGACCGTGGCGGCGAACTGTTCTTCCCGGTAGTACGACTCATCCGGCAGGCCCAGGCCAGCCTGCCCGGTGTAGAGCAGGATCCGGTCCGGATTCCCGGCATCGGGAGCCGGGTAGATGTAGAACAGTCCGGACACGTCGGCACGGAACAGGCGGCCGGCCAGCCGCAGCAGCTCGGCGACGGACCTGGTGGCGGCCACCTCGGCCAGCCGCTCCCGGATCGGTTCGGCGCCCTTGGCCTCGGCGGCGTCCTCGTCCATGAAGCTGTTGTAGAGGTCGCCGATCTTGCGTTCGATGCCGCTGGCCTCCGTGCCCCGGCCGCCGGCGGCCAGGATGATCTCCTGCACCGCGAGCTCCGCGCCGTCGCGGAGGGCGGTGAAAGCACCGTCCAGCGGCCGGTCATCGGGGATGGTGGCGGACTTCAGCCAGGCGCCGTTGAAGTGGCGGTACAGGTCATCCTGCGGCCGGACGGCGTCGTCGATGGTGGACTGGTCAATCCCGGAAAGCGGCACTGCGGCTCCTTCTGTTCAGGCGCCGCCGCGGGCGTGATGACCGGGCCGGCGTCTGCATGGTGGACGTTGCTGGGGGTATCGCTCCTTCATCTTACGCACCGTGTTATCGTGAAAATGTGCGTGCAGAACTGCTTCTTCTTAGCTGCCGCGGCGGGGCCTCAGACGCGATCTAGCGCAAGGCCAAACCTCGCTGCGGAGTTTGTGTTGCCCGGCCACCCTTTCATCAGGAATCACAGAAAAGGCCCCGATAAGTAATGCGAAACGCACAGCAGCCCTCAGGTATGCCGGTCCACCGCTACGTCCCGTTCCAGAACCTGATCACGGTCGAACTGCCGGACCGGACCTGGCCGGACAAGGTCATCACCAAGGCCCCGCGCTGGTGCGCCGTTGATCTCCGCGACGGCAACCAGGCCCTGATCGATCCCATGAGCCCGGCACGCAAGATGAAGATGTTCGACCTGCTGGTCCGGATGGGCTACAAGGAAATCGAGGTCGGCTTCCCGTCGGCCTCGCAGACGGACTTCGACTTCGTCCGCCAGCTCATCGAGGGCAACCACATCCCGGACGATGTCACCATCCAGGTCCTGACCCAGGCCCGCGAGCACCTGATCGAGCGGACCTACGAATCCCTGGTCGGCGCCAAGCAGGCGATCGTGCACCTCTACAACTCGACGTCGGTCCTGCAGCGCCGCGTCGTGTTCAACCAGGACGAGGACGGCATCCTGGACATCGCCCTGCAGGGTGCCCGGCTGTGCAAAAAGTACGAGGAAACCCTCGCGGACACGCACATCACCTACGAGTACTCGCCCGAATCGTTCACCGGCACCGAGCTGGAATACGCCGTGCGCGTCTGCAACGCCGTCGCCGACGTCTTCGAAGCCTCCGCGGACCGCCAGGTGATCATCAACCTGCCCGCGACCGTCGAGATGGCCACCCCGAACGTCTACGCCGACTCGATCGAGTGGATGAGCCGCCACCTGCACCCGCGCGAGGGGATCATCCTCTCCCTGCACCCGCACAACGACCGCGGCACCGGCGTCGCCGCCGCCGAGCTGGGCTACCTGGCCGGCGCGGACCGGATTGAGGGCTGCCTCTTCGGCAACGGTGAGCGGACCGGCAACGTTGACCTGGTGACCCTGGGCCTGAACATGTTCGTCCAGGGCATCGACCCGATGATCGACTTCTCCGACATCGACGAGGTCCGCCGCACGGTCGAATACTGCAACCAGCTGCCGGTGGCCGAGCGCACCCCGTACGGCGGCGACCTGGTCTTCACCGCCTTCTCCGGCTCCCACCAGGACGCCATCAAGAAGGGCCTGGAGGCCCTGGAGCGCGACGCCGCCGCCGCCGGCAAGGACGTGGCCGACTACGAATGGCAGGTCCCGTACCTGCCGGTCGACCCCAAGGACCTGGGCCGGAGCTACGAGGCCGTGATCCGGGTGAACTCGCAGTCCGGCAAGGGCGGCGTGGCCTACCTGCTGAAAAACGAGCACAACCTGGACCTGCCGCGCCGGGCCCAGATCGAGTTCTCCGGCGTCATCCAGCGCCGCACCGACGCCGTGGGCGGCGAGGTCAGCGGCGCCCAGCTGTGGCAGGTGTTCCAGGATGAGTACCTGCCCTCCTCGGCCGCCGAGGGCCAGTGGGGCCGCTACGCGCTCGGCGCGGTCAGCACCGAGTCCGACGAGGACGGCACCATGACCCTCACCGCCGCGCTGAAGGTCGACGGGAAGCCGCTGCGCCGCACCGGCACCGGCAACGGCCCGATCGCGGCGCTGCTGAGCATCCTCCGCGAAGACGGCGTCGACGTCCGCGTCCTGGACTACAGCGAGCACGCCCTGTCCGAGGGCGGGAGCGCCCAGGCGGCCGCGTATGTCGAATGCGCCGTCGGCGAGCGGGTCCTCTGGGGCGTCGGCATCGACGCCAACACCTCGATGGCCTCGCTGAAGGCCGTCATCTCCGCCGTCAACCGGGCCATCCGGGACGCCCGCGGCTAAAAAGCGGACCAGCCCGCCAGCCCAGCCGCTGCGCCGCCGGAGACTCCGGCGGCGCAGCGCTGTTTCCGCGGTGCGGGCGCCCCGCGGCGGCGATTACGCGAAGTCAGTGCGAAGATAAAACTGTGGCCCAACCATCCTCCTACGCCGCGCGCGCCTACCGGGACGACGCCGTCGTCCTGCGCACCCATAAGCTCGGCGAGGCCGACCGGATCATCACGCTGCTGACCAAGCACCACGGCCAGGTCCGCGCCGTCGCCAAGGGGGTCCGCCGCACCAGCAGCCGCTTCGGGGCCCGGCTGGAACCCTTCATGGTCGCGGACCTGCAGCTGATCTCGGGCCGCACCCTGGACGTGGTCACCCAGGCCGTCGCGAAGGGCGCCTACGGGACCGGCATAGCGGCCGACTACGGCCGCTACACGGTGGCCGCGGCGATGACCGAAACGGCCGAGAAGCTCACCGACGTCGACGGCGAGGCCGGCACCGCCCAGTACAACCTGCTGGTCGGGGCGCTGGCGTCGCTGAGCCGCGGCGACCACGCCCCGGAACTGATCCTCGATTCCTACCTGCTCCGCGCGCTGTCCACCGGCGGCTGGGCGCCCAGCTTCACCGACTGCGCCCGCTGCGGGGCGCCGGGCCCGCACACGGCCTTCTCGGCACCCCTGGGCGGGATGGTCTGCCCGGCCTGCCGCCCGCCCGGATCGCCCGCACCGGCACCGGAAACCGTCGTCCTCCTCGGTGCCCTGCTGACCGGAAACTGGACTGCCGCGGACGCGTCCGTGGCCGTCCACCGCCGTGAGGCGGCAGGCCTGGTGGCCAGTTACCTGCAGTGGCACCTGGAGCGTGTCCTCAAATCCCTCAAGCATGTGGAGCGAACCTGACCGTGGCCCTCGGCAAGAAGAAAACCCCCACCCCGCAGCGCACCACCCCCGTGGTGGCCCCTTACCCGCACCCCTCCGGCGCGGTGCCGCCGGCCATTCCGGCCGAGCTGGTGCCGCAGCACGTCGCGATCGTCATGGACGGCAACGGCCGTTGGGCCAACCAGCGCGGACTGCCGCGGATCGAGGGGCACAAGGCGGGGGAGCCGGCGCTGCTGGACGTGGTGGCCGGGGCGATCGAGCTCGGCATCAAGCACCTGAGCGTGTACGCCTTCTCCACCGAGAACTGGCGGCGTTCCCCGGAAGAGGTGCGCTTCCTGATGGGATTTAACAAGGATGTGCTGCGTCGCCAGCGCAACCAGATGAATGAGTGGGGCGTGCGGATCCGCTGGTCCGGCCGGCGGCCGCGCCTGTGGGGCTCGGTCATCAAGGAGCTGGAGGAGGCCGAGGAGTTCACCCGCGGTAACAGCACCTGCACCCTGAACATGTGTGTTAACTACGGCGGCCGCGCGGAGATCGCCGACGCCGTCTCGGCGATCGCCGAGGAGGTGGCCGCCGGCCGGCTGAAGCCCTCGGCTATCTCCGAGAAGACCATCCAGAAGTACCTCGACGAGCCCGACCTGCCGGACGTTGACCTGTTCCTTCGCAGCTCCGGCGAGCAGCGCCTGTCCAACTTCCTGCTGTGGCAGTCCGCCTACGCCGAGTTCGTCTTCCTGGACACGC
Source organism: Arthrobacter sp. YD4 (assembly GCF_030410515.1). Taxonomy (GTDB): domain Bacteria; phylum Actinomycetota; class Actinomycetes; order Actinomycetales; family Micrococcaceae; genus Arthrobacter. The sequence goes on from NZ_JAUHHD010000003.1 coordinate 495,545, forward strand.
TCTGGCCGGACGTGGACCGCCGGACCCTGTGGGAGGCCGTGGAGATCTACGCCCGGCGTGACCGTCGCTACGGCGGTGCCGTGGACGCCGCGGCTCAGTCGGCGCCGCCCTCCTCAGGGGCGTAGGCCGTCATCCAGCGGGCCAGCCGGGCGTAGGCGTCCGCCCGGACGCCGGGGGCGGAGAGGAAGACGTCGTGCAGTGCGCCGTCGATCCTCTCCAGCGTGACGGTCCGGCCGAGGCTCAGGGCGCGCAGGGCGATGGTGTTCACGTCCAGCACGGCGTCGGTGCGGCGCATGGATTCCTTCCAGAACATGCCGTTGGCGCTCGCCCCGGAGATCAGGACCAGGATGGGCACGTCGATGTTCAGGCCCCGTGCCACCCGGGTCTGCCCGGACAGGACGGCGCTGAGCCAGCCGGCCCGCACTGGAAAGGCATGCGGCGGCCGGTAGGCGTCGTCGAGCAGCCACTCGCCCTCGGCGGCGCTGCTGATGCTGCGCCAGTAGAACGGCCGCGCCGGCAGCCGGATCACGGACTCGGGCCGGAACCGGGCGAGGGGTTCCACCATGGTTCGGGCCGCGCGGCGGAGGACGGGGGTGCCGTGCATCTCCAGCCACGGGCTGTCCAACACCAGCTGCGCGGCGTTTCCCGGGTGGCGGCTGGCCCACAGCGCCGCGATCAGGCCGCCGGTGGAGTGGCCCATCAGCGTGACCGGGTACCGGCCGCCCGCCCCCATCGACCGGACGATCGCGATGGCCGTCGTGATCTCGGCGTCGTAGTCGGCCAGGTCCGCCACGTAGCCGCCGTGGGTGCCCGGCCGCAGGCTGCGTCCGTGGTTGTGCATGTCCAGGGCGAAAAAGTCGAAACCGTGCCCGGTCCAGAATTCCGCGAGCTCCTCGTTGAAGAAGTAGTCGCTCCAGCCGTGTAGGAACAGTACCGCCCGGCGCGGCCGCCGGCCTGCGCCCAGGGAGGGGACGTGACGGACCAGCGTGGCTTCGCGTTCGACGCCGTCCGGGCCCGCCGCGGTGAAAGTGCACGCGGCGAAATCCTCGCCCAGGATGTCCTGCTGCCACTGCAGCCCCTCGTCGGCCACCGTCCGTCCTCCCTGCGCTGGACGTCTGCCTAGGCCACGGCCGCCGCGGCGGCGCGCCCGGCGGCCCGCCCGGAGAACAGGCACCCGCCCAGGAACGTCCCCTCCAGGGCGCGGTAGCCGTGGATGCCGCCGCCGCCGAAACCTGCCGCCTCGCCGGCGGCGTACAGCCCGTCCACCGGTGCGCCGGACGCGTCCAGCACCCGGGACTGCAGGTCGGTCCGGATCCCGCCCAGGCTCTTGCGGGTCAGGACCGAGAGCCGGACGGCCAGCAGCGGGCCGTGCCGCGGATCGAGCAACGGGTGCGGCGGTGCCACGCGCATGAGCTTGTCCGTGGCGAAGCGGCGGGCGGCGCGGATGGCGGCCAGCTGCGGGTCCTTGCCCAGGCCGCTGGCAAACTGGCGGTCCCGGGCACGGATGGTGCGCTCCAGTCCATCCGCGTCGATCAGTCCGCCGCCGGCCAGCTCGTTCATCCGGGCGGCCAGTTCGTGCGGGGTTGCGGCCTGCAGGAAGTCGACCCCGCGGTCCAGGAACCGCTGCAGGGGGTTGTCCGGGGAGGGCCGCCGCCGGGTGGCCAGCAGGCGCAGGTCCTTGCCGGTGAGGTCAGGGTTTTGTTCCGAGCCGGAGAGGGCGAATTCCTTAAGCGCGATGCTGCGGTTCAGCACGAACCAGGAGTGGGCGTGCCCGGTGCCCAGGATGTGCCGGAGCGCGCCCAAGGAGTCGAAACCCGGGAACAGCGGAGCCGGCAGCGTCCGTCCGGTCGCATCGAGCCAGAGCGCGGACGGCCCGGGCAGGATGCGGATGCCGTGCCGGGGCCAGACGGGAGAGTGGTTGTGGATGCCCTCGGGGTAGTGCCACAGCCGGTCGCCGTTGACCAGGGTTCCGCCGGCCCGGGACACCGCCCCCAGGAACTCCCCGTCCACGGAGGCCGGCACCCCGGAGAGCATCTCCGCCGGGGCGTTTCCGCCCGGCCACTGGGCGCGTACGGCCGAGTGGTTGCCGCCGATTCCGCCGCTGGTGACGATCACCGCCGCCGCGGAGGCCTCGAAGCTGCCCGCCTCCTCCCGGGAGGACTGTTCGCCGCGGGGGGCGGTGCTCGGTGCGAGCACGGCGCCGTGCACCCCGTTGACCCGGCCCGCCGTCGTCGTCAGCCCGGTGGCACGGTGCCGGAAATGGAAGCTCACCCGCCCGGCGGCCTGGCCCTCCCGGAGCTTGGCCAGGAATGGTGCCACGATCGCGGGGCCGGTACCCCAGGCGACGTGGAAGCGGGGCACCGTGTTGCCGTGGCCGTCGGGTCCGTAGCCGCCGCGTTCGGCCCACTGCACGAGCGGGAACAGCCCGACGCCGAGGGAGGCCAGCCAGGACCGCTTCTCACCGGCGGCGAAATCCACGTACGCCTCGGCCCACTGCCGGGCGGAGGCGTCCTCCTCGCGGTCGAACCCGGCGGAGGCGAACCAGTCGGCGAGGGCCAGCTCGGCGCTGTCCCGGACGCCCAGGCGGCGTTGTTCCGGGGTGTTGACCAGGAAAAGCCCGCCGAAGGACCAGTGGGCCTGGCCGCCCGCGGAGGCCTCGGGTTCCTGGTCCAGCACCGCCACCCGGCGTCCCGCCGCGTAGGCCTGGGACGCGGCGACCAGCCCGGCCAGGCCGGCGCCCACCACCAGCACGTCCGCCTCAATCCGGGCGGGGGAGGGGGAGCCCGGGGAGCGGGCGGGGACTGCTTCATCGCGGGTCATGGCATCATGCTAGCGCCCGGCCCGGGACACCTGCCCGCGCCGGTTGGATTTGTCGCGCCGGACCCGGAAAACTAGGACCATGCGCCTTTACCCCACCTTCTTCCGGCTTGCCTTCTCCTGGATGGACGCCGAGCGTGCCCACAAGATCGGCTTCCAGGGCATCCGCCTCGCCCACCGCTGCGGTGCGGGCCGGCTGCTGCAGCGGCTCACGGCACCGGCGCCGTCGCTGCGGACCGAGGCGTTCGGCCTGACCTTCCCCTCACCGTTCGGCCTGGCCGCCGGCTTCGACAAGGAGGGCCACGGCATCGAGGCCCTCACGGACCTGGGCTTCGGCCACATCGAGGTGGGCACCATCACCGGCCAGGCCCAGCCCGGGAACCCGTCGCCGCGGCTGTTCCGCCTGATTGAGGACCGCGCCGTGATCAACCGGATGGGCTTCAACAACGACGGCGCCGCCGCCGTCGCGCCCCGTCTCCGCGCCGCGCGCGCGGCGCTGCAGCGCCGCTACCGGACCGTGCGGCCGGTGATCGGCATCAACATCGGCAAGAGCAAGGTGGTGGAACTTGAGGACGCGGTCGCGGACTACCTCATCAGCGCGCGCAGCCTGGCGCCGGCCGCGGACTACCTGGTGGTCAACGTCAGTTCCCCCAACACCCCCGGCCTGCGGCTGCTGCAGGACGTCGAGACCCTGCGCCCGCTGCTGACCGCCGTGGGGGAGGCGGCCGACTCCGCCGCCGGACGGCACGTTCCGCTGCTGGTCAAGATCGCCCCGGACCTCAGCGACGAGGACATCGACGACGTCGCCCGGCTGGCGCTGGACCTCAAGCTCGACGGCATCATCGCCACCAACACCACCATCGGGCGCACGGGGCTGGCCTCCGACCCGGATGCCGTGGAGTCCTGCGGGGCCGGGGGTCTCTCCGGCGCTCCGCTGAAGAAGCGGTCCCTGGAAGTCCTGGCCCGGCTGAAGGCGGCGACCGGCGGCGCGCTGACCCTCGTCTCGGTGGGCGGGGTGGAATCGGGCGAGGACGTCCGTGCCCGGCTCGAGGCCGGCGCCACCCTGGTCCAGGGGTACACCGCTTTCCTCTACGAGGGCCCGTTCTGGGCGGCGCGGATCAACCGGTACCTGGCGAAGCACCCCGTCCGTCGCTAGGCGAAGGGCCCCCGCGGGACACGCAACGCCCTCCCAGGCAGCAGCACCCACAGATGCGAAAACCCCCGGCAGCGAGGCTGCCGGGGGTTTTTAGTGGGCTGGTGGTGGGGTCAGGCCGGGTACTCGCCGCGGCCGACCTGGGGCTTGGGCATGCGCAGGCGGCGGAACTGCAGCGAACGCATCGAGCCGTACCAGACCGTGCCGCGTTCGACGTCGCCGAACTTCTCCGTGAGGCGCTTCTTCAGCTTCCGGGACAGGAAGAAGACATCGACGAAGACGGCCAGGAACATCACCCAGAAGGCGCCCAGGACGTAGATCATCTGCTCGCTGCTGGCGGGCACCAGCAGGGAGATGACCACGAAGACCAGCGCACCGAACATCAGGTATTCACCCAGGCTGTAGCGGGCGTCCACGTAGTCACGGGCGAAGCGCTTCTGCGGACCCTTGTCCCGGAGCGGGAGGAACTTCTCGTCGCCGGTGTCCATGGCCTGGCGCATCTTCAGCCGCTGCTCGGCCACCGCGGTGCGCTCCGCGGCGCGCGAGGCCTTGCGGTCCTGCGGCACCAGGGGCCGCTTGCGGGCCGCTTCCTGGGCGCTGCGCTTCGGGGTGGGCGCGCCCTTGCCGGCGGTGGGGGTACGAGCCGCGGCCACCTGCTGGTCAACTACATCCTGCGCCGAGGGCGCTTCCTTTTTCCGTCCAAACACCCCTACAGACTACCCTGCAGGGGTGCCGCTCCCGCCCCGATGACGCGGCGGCGGACGCGGGCGCCGGAGCGCGTGCCGGCGCCCGCGCCGTGCCTCCGGCGGGGCCTGTGGTGCTGTTTGAGGTGATCGGGGACACGGGTAGTGTTTTGGCCATGACTTCATCACCCGCGGGCACCCCGCAGCATTCAACAGGCGGCACCACCCAGACCGTCGATACCGCAGCCTTCCGCCAGGCCGTCACCGAGGCCTTTGACGCCACGGTCGAGCAGCTCAAGGCACTCGTCGCGATCCCCGGCATCGCCTGGCCCAGCTTCGATACCGCTCCCTTGAATGCCAGCGCCGACGCGGTGGCCGAGCTGGTCCGCGGCAGCGGTTTCGATGATGTCCGGATCCTGCGCTGCGACAAGGAGGACGGCACCCCGGGCGGACCCGCCGTCGTCGCACGCCGTCCCGCCGCGGCCGGCAAGCCAACCATCCTGCTCTATGCCCACCACGACGTCCAGCCCACCGGCGACCTCTCGCTCTGGGAGACCGAACCGTTCACCGCCGTCGAGCGGGACGGAAGGCTCTACGGCCGCGGCGCCGCGGACGACAAGGCCGGCATCCTGGCGCACGTCGCCGCCTACTCCGCGGTCAGCCGGGTGCTGGGGGAGGAGTTGGGCCTCGGCGTCACGTTCTTCTTTGAGGGCGAGGAGGAGGCCGGTTCGCCGACCTTCCGCGCATTCCTCGAAACCCACCAGGAACTGCTGCGCTCCGACGTGATCGTCGTGGCCGACTCCTCTAACTGGAAGGTCGGCATCCCCGCCCTGACCACCAGCCTCCGCGGCCTCGTGGACGGCACCATCGAGGTCAAGGTCCTGGACCACGCGGTGCACTCGGGAATGTTCGGCGGCCCCGTGCTCGACGCCCCCACCCTGCTCTCCCGCCTGATCGCCACCCTGCACGACGACGACGGCAGCGTCGCCATCGAGGGGCTGGTGGGCCGGGACGACGCCGCCGTGGACCTGACCGAGGAGGAATACCGCAAGGACGCGTCCGTGCTCGACGGCGTCAAGCTCGCCGGTACCGGCAGCATCGCCTCGCGCATGTGGACGAAGCCCGCGCTGTCCATCATCGGCATCGACGCCCCCGCCGTGAACGTCGCCTCCAACACCCTGCTGCCGCGTGCCAAGGCCAAGTTCAGCCTCCGCCTGGCCCCGGGCCAGAACCCGGACGAGGCCATGGACGCGGTCCGCCGCCACGTGGAGGCCAACGCCCCGTTCGGCGCCCAGGTGGTCTTCACCCCGGGGGAGACCGGCAGCGCCTTCATGACCGACACCTCTTCCCCGGCGGCCCGGCTGGCGATGTGGGCCCTCGGCGAGGCCTGGGGCGTGCCGGCCGTCGAGACCGGCATCGGCGGCTCCATCCCGTTCATCGCGGACCTCACCGAGCTGTATCCGGACGTCCAGATCCTGGTTACCGGCGTCGAGGACCCGGACTCCCGCGCCCACAGCGCCAACGAGTCCCTGCACCTGGAGGACTTCCGGAACGCGATCATCGCCGAGGCGCTGCTCCTGGCCCGGCTGAACGCCGAGGGACTGGCCTGATACCGGGCTTCCGGGGAACATCCGGCGGACGCGGACGGTTATCCCAGGAGTTAGAGCTACAGCACTGATCGACGTAGCATGTAGCTATAGCCCATATCGTTAAAGCAGGGGCCGGCGCCGCCGGGCGGCGCCGCTCCGACCGTCGTCAGAAGGTAGGCCATGAGCACTACAACCAATGAAACCAGCACCGACACCGCAGTCCAGGAGAGCCAGGAACTGGCCAGCCACGAGGTGCAGCTGACCGACGTCGCTGCCGGCAAGGTCCGCAGCCTGCTGGAACAGGAAGGCCGCACCGACCTGCGCCTCCGCGTCGCCGTGCAGCCGGGCGGCTGCTCCGGCCTGATCTACCAGCTCTACTTCGACGAGCGCCTCCTCGAGGGCGACGCCGTCCGCGACTACGACGGCGTCGAGGTCGTCGTGGACAAGATGAGCGTGCCCTACCTCAGCGGTGCGAGCATCGACTTTGAGGACACCATCTCGAAGCAGGGCTTCACGATCGATAACCCCAACGCCGGCGGCTCCTGCGCCTGCGGAGACTCCTTCCACTAAGGTCAATGGCCGGGCTTTCAGCCCGGCCATTGTTCCGTCCGGGGACCCTAACGCGGAAACCCCGAAAAAGGTGCCGGACCACGGCGCGGACATGTGGGCGAAAACTCCCAGGGAGCGGTAAGCTCTACACCGAGTAGTAAAACTTTTAGTGTGCCCGGATCGTTGTATGCGGCCGGGCGACAGCAACAAGTAGGAAGGGCCGTCTGTGAGTTCGCAGAACCGAACCGGCAGCCGACGCAAACAGATCACTTCGATCACTGGCTTGGCACTAGCCGGCGCGTTGGCTTTGACTGGATGTTCACCAGAGGTACAGAAAGGGTGGCTGCCGACCGAGCGCGGCACCACCAACCACACTGACCGCATCATGGACCTCTGGGTCAACTCATGGATTGCAGCCCTGGTCGTTGGCATCATCACCTGGGGCCTGATGATCTGGTGCATCGTCGCCTACCGGCGCCGCAAGGGCACCGTCGGGTTCCCCCGCCAGAACAGCTTCAACCTCCCGCTCGAGGTCTTCTACCTGACGATCCCGCTCTTCATGGTCCTGGTGTTCTTCTACTTCACCGACAGCGACCAGAAGGCAATCGACGACCGCAGCCAGCCTGCCGACGTCGTCGTCGACGTCCGCGGCAAGCAGTGGGCCTGGGACTTCAACTACAAGAAGGGTGACGTCGTCACCGAGGACGTCCACGAGGCCGGCGTCCAGGCGCACCTGACCGGCAACGACGTCGACAAGGAAAAGCTGCCGACGCTGTACCTGCCCGTCAACAAGTCCGTGGACCTGGAGCTGAACTCCCGCGACGTCATCCACTCCTTCTGGGTTCCCGCCTTCCTGCAGAAGCGCGACATGATCCCCGGCAAGACCAACTACATCCGGTTCACTCCCACCAAAGAGGGAACCTACGACGGCAAGTGTGCCGAACTCTGTGGTGAGTACCACTCCGAAATGCTGTTCCGCGTGAAGGTCGTCTCCGAGTCGGAGTTCGCCGCCCACATGAACCAGCTCCGCCAGGACGGCAACACCGGCCTGCTCGGCGAAGAGTACGACCGCAACCCGGCCCCGACCGAGAACAAGTAAGGGGAGCGCGAAGTGGCAACAACCTACTCTCAGCCCTCCGGGATCCTTGAGGCTCCCGTAGTACCCAAATCCAAGGGGCGCATCGTCGTCAACTGGATCACCTCCACGGACCACAAGACCATCGGGTACATGTACCTGATCGCGTCCTTCGTGTTCTTCTGCTTCGGCGGCGTCATGGCGCTGCTCATCCGCGCCGAACTGTTCGAACCCGGTATGCAGATCCTGCAGACCAAGGAACAGTACAACCAGCTCTTCACCATGCACGGCACGGTGATGCTCCTGATGTTCGCGACCCCGCTGTTCGCCGGCTTCGCCAACGTCATCATGCCGCTGCAGATCGGTGCCCCCGACGTCGCCTTCCCGCGACTGAACGCGCTGGCCTTCTGGTTCTTCCTCTTCGGTTCCACGATCGCGGTCTCCGGCTTCATCACCCCGCAGGGTGCCGCCTCCTTCGGCTGGTTCGCCTACGCGCCGCTGTCCAACACCACCTTTAGCCCCGGCGTCGGCGGTGACCTCTGGGTCTTCGGCCTGGCCCTCTCCGGCTTCGGTACCATCCTGGGTGCGGTCAACTTCATCACCACGATCATCTGCATGCGCGCCCCGGGCATGACCATGTGGCGTATGCCGATCTTTACCTGGAACACCCTGGTCACCGCCATCCTGGTGCTCATGGCCTTCCCGCCGCTGGCCGCGGCCCTCTTCGCCCTCGGCGCCGACCGCCGCTTCGGTGCGCACATCTTCGACCCGGAGAACGGCGGCGCCGTCCTCTGGCAGCACCTGTTCTGGTTCTTCGGCCACCCCGAGGTCTACATCATCGCCCTGCCGTTCTTCGGCATCGTCTCGGAGATCTTCCCGGTCTTCAGCCGCAAGCCGATCTTCGGCTACAAGGGCCTGGTCTACGCCACCATCTCCATCGCCGCACTGTCCGTCACCGTGTGGGCCCACCACATGTACGTCACCGGCTCGGTCCTGCTGCCGTTCTTCTCCTTCATGACGATGCTGATCGCGGTTCCCACCGGCGTGAAGTTCTTCAACTGGATCGGCACCATGTGGCGGGGTTCCATCACCTTCGAAACCCCCATGCTGTGGAGCATCGGCTTCCTGGCCACCTTCCTCTTCGGCGGCCTGACCGGCATCATCCTGGCCTCCCCGCCGCTGGACTTCCACGTCTCCGATACGTACTTCGTCGTGGCGCACTTCCACTACGTGGTGTTCGGTACCGTCGTGTTCGCCATGTTCGCCGGCTTCTACTTCTGGTGGCCGAAGTGGACGGGCAAGATGCTCAACGAGCGCCTCGGCAAGATCCACTTCTGGATGCTGTTCCTCGGCTTCCACGGCACCTTCCTCATCCAGCACTGGCTCGGCGTCATGGGCATGCCGCGCCGCTACGCCGACTACATGCCGGAAGACGGCTTCACCTGGATGAACCAGTTCTCCACGTACTCCTCCTTCCTGCTGGGCGCCTCGCTGATCCCGTTCTTCTGGAACGTCTACATCACCTGGCGGAGCAACGAGAAGGTCATGGTCGACGATCCGTGGGGCTTCGGTGCCTCGCTGGAATGGGCAACCTCCTGCCCGCCGCCGCGCCACAACTTCACCTCGCTGCCCCGGATCCGGTCCGAGCGTCCCGCCCTGGACCTGCACCACCCGGAGCTCGCCCAGAGCTACACCATCGACTCCCCGGCGCCGGCTGCTGCGACGCTCGGTAACGCCGACCAGAAGGACGCCTAACTGTGAAAATCGAATCTAGAATTTTTGGACTCGGTGTGTTCTTCTTCATCCCGGTCGCGATCGTCTACGGCTTCATGACGAACTGGAGCGAGTGGGTCGGCATCCTGGGCATCCTGCTGGTCGCCGGCCTGGCCGGCATGATCGGCGCCTACCTGGGCTTCACCGGCAAGCGCGTCGGCCTGCGTCCCGAGGACCGCAGCGACGCCGAGATCCACGAGGGTTCCGGCGAGCAGGGCCACTTCAGCCCTTGGAGCTGGTGGCCGCTGGTCCTGGGCCTCGCCTGCGCAGGTGGCTTCCTGGGCATCGCAGTCGGCTTCTGGATCACCTTCATCGCCGGTGGCCTGGCCATCGTGGCGCTGATCGGCTGGGTCTACGAGTACAGCCGCGGAGACCACGCCCACTAGGCACCGCACGGGCTTTCGCCCGGCACCGCTAACGACGACGGGGACCCCACCATCCGGTGGGGTCCCCGTCGTTTTTGTTTGTTACTGCTCCGCCAGCAGGGTGCCAAGGTCGCTGAGGGCGGCCTCCGCGTCCTCGGCGCTGCGGCCTTCCGGAATCCTGGCGGCGTCGATGGCCAGCTCCACCTCGCAGCCGCGTTCGAAGTCCTCCGTCATGACTTCGAGCAGGGACCGGGCGTCCACGCCGCGCTGGCCGGGCCGGGCGATTGTGACGGGCAGGCCGGTGGCGGTGACGGCGCGGACAAACTCTGCCGCCGGCCGGGCGTGCAATCCGATTTCGGCGTGGATGACGGCCTTGTGTACGGGCAAGGGAGGCTCCTGATGGGGTCAAGCGAAAGATGCAGCCTCCAGCGTAGCCGGGGGAGCGGAGAGCCGGGAAACCGCGAGCCCGGATTGGTCTAGACCTGTGGCGCGGGTGCCCTACGCTTAATTCATGACAGCTTGCACGAGGCCCGGCCGTGGGAAGTAACGCCGCCCGGATGGCCGGCGAGATCGACCGTTCCAGCGGGGTTCCCATCTACGTCCAGCTGCGCGAGATCCTGCGCACCCACATCGCCACCTCCTGCCCGCCGGGCTCGGCCCTGCCGTCGGAGCGGGAGCTCTCAGAGCGGTTCGGCTTGGCCCGCATGACCGTCCGCCAGGCTATCGACGCCCTCGTCGGTGAGGAGGTCATCGAACGGGTCGTGGGGCTAGGGACGTTCGTCAGGAAACCAAAGCTGGACCTCCAGGTGAAGCTGACCTCCTACAGCGAGGAAATGCAGCGCCGCGGCATGGTCCCGGCGGCCAAGGTCCTCAGCTTCGAGCAAATCGGCGCCAGCGCGTTCCTGGCCCGCGAACTCCAGCTGGAGGAGGGAACGCCCGTGGTCCGCTTCCGGCGGCTCCTTCTGGCGGACAACGAACCCATGAGCGTGGACGAGAACTTCATTCCCGCACACCGCGTGCCGGGCCTGCTCGACGGTGATCCGCCGACGTCGCTCTACAACGTCCTCAGCGAACGCTACGGCCTGGTGATGGAGTGGGGCGAGGACATGATCGAGGCGACCGCCGCCTCGCCGTCGACCGCCCGGCTGCTCAATGTCGAGGTAGGTTCGCCGCTGCTGAAGATCCAGCGGCACGCCTTCGTGGCCCGCGCCATGGTGGACTACTCAGTCTCCTATTACCGGGCCGACCGGTACAAGCTCTGGGTCCCGTTGCAGCGGCCCGGCGTGCGTCCCACCAGGAACTACGTCAGCGGCTACCGGCCCTAGGCGCCGGTCGCCACGGGGACCAGGCCATAGCACTGGACGTCCCCGGAAACACAGAAGAGGCCCGATCCATCAGGACCGGGCCTCTTCTATGTCTTATGAGGGGAGACTAGTGGCTGAGCGTCTTCTGCTCGGCGTTCGCCTCGACCGCCTCGTGGGCGCCGTGGTGGCTGTGGGCCGCCGCGAGCTCCGTGGGCGTGACCGGTGCCACCCGGTCCTCGAAGAACCAGCGGGAGAGCTTGGCGCGGCGGTTTTCCTTGCGGTCCACCACACCCTTCTCGTTCGGCTGGGCCGGGAGCGGCTTCGGGGACTCGAAGCCGACCAGCTTGTAGCGCTTGTACTCGTCCAGCGGGGCGTGGACCTCGATGAACTCACCGTGCGGCAGGCGCACGATGCGGCCGGTCTCACGGCCGTGCAGGGCGATCTCACGGTCCTTGCGCTGCAGCGCCAGGGCGACGCGCTTGGTCACGATGAACGCGATGACCGGGCCGATGAAGAACAGTGCGCGCAGCCAGTAGGTGACGTCGTTCAGGGCCACGTGGAAGTGCGTGGCGATGAGGTCGGAACCAGCTGCTGCCCACATCACGCAGTACCACACGAAGCCGGCCATGCCGATGGCGGTACGGGTCGGGGCGTTGCGCGGACGGTCCAGGACGTGGTGCTCGCGGTCATCCTTGGTGATCCAGCGTTCGATCCACGGGTAAGTGAACATCACGGTGAAGAGGATGCCCGCCGGGACCAGGGCCGGCAGCAGGACGTTGAAGGTGAATACGTGGCCGAAGAAGATCTGCTCCACGTGCCAGTTGCCGAACGTGCCGGGCATCAGGCGGAGGGCGCCGTCGACGAATCCGATGTACCAGTCAGGCTGGGTGCCTGCGGAGACGGGGGAGGGGTCGTAGGGACCGTAGTTCCAGATCGGGTTGATGGTGAAGAAACCGGCCATGAGGGCGATGACACCGAACACGATGAAGAAGAAGCCGCCGGCCTTGGCCGCGTAGACCGGGCCGAGGGGGTAGCCGACGACGTTGCCGTCGTTGCGTCCCGGGCCGGGGTACTGGGTGTGCTTGTGCACGACGACCATGAACAGGTGCGCGGCGATCATCAGGAGGATCAGGGCCGGAACCAGCAGGATGTGCAGCACATACAGGCGGCCGATGATGGCCGTGCCCGGGAACTCGCCGCCGAAGAGGAAGAACGAGATGTAGGTGCCGATCACGGGGATGGACTTGATCACGCCGTCGATGATGCGCAGGCCGTTACCGGAGAGCAGGTCATCGGGGAGGGAGTAACCGGTGAAGCCGGCGGCCATGGCCAGGATCAGCAGGACGGAGCCGATGACCCAGTTCATCTCGCGGGGCTTGCGGAAGGCGCCGGTGAAGAACACGCGGAGCATGTGCACGGCCACGGAGGCCACGAACAGCAGTGCCGACCAGTGGTGCACCTGGCGCATGAACAGGCCGCCGCGGACATCGAAGGAGATGTTCAGCGAGGAGTTGTACGCCACGGACATCTCGACGTTCTTCAGCGGCATGTAGGAACCCTGGTAGTGGGTCTCAGCCATCGACGGATCGAAGAAGAAGGTCAGGAAGGTGCCGGAGAGCAGCAGGATGACGAAGGAGTACAGCGCCACCTCGCCGAACATGAAGGACCAGTGGTCGGGGAAGACCTTCCGGCCGAATTCGCGGAGGATGCCCGATCCGCCGACGCGCTGGTCGACGAAGTCGGTGATGCGGCCGCCCTTGGTCTTGGCGACGAAGGTGGGGGTGTCAGCTGTTGATGTTGCGCTCATGCTCATCACGCTCCCAGTAGCTAGGTCCAACAGGTTCTTTGAAGTCGCTCGTCGCGTAGAGGTAACCCTCATCGTCAACGGCGATGGGCAGCTGCGGGAGCGGCCGGCTGGCGGGGCCGAAGATGACCTTGCATTCCTGGGTCAGGTCGAAGGTCGACTGGTGGCACGGGCACAGCAGGTGGTGCGTCTGCTGCTCGTAGAGAGCGACAGGGCAACCGACGTGGGTGCAGATCTTGGAGTAGGCAACGATGCCGTTGTAGCCCCAGTCCTCGCGCCCCGGGGAGGGGTTGAGCGATTCCGGGTTCAGGCGCATGAGCAGGACGACCGACTTGGCCTTCTCGTTCAGCTTGCCCGACTCCAGCTCGTTCAGGCCTTCCGGGATGACGTGGAAGGCGGAGCCGATGGTGACGTCCGAGGCCTTGATGGGGGTGCCATCAGGGTCGCGGGTGAGGCGCTTGGTCTTGCCGTTGACCGGTGCCCACATGGTGTGGGCCAGCTTGTCGTCCGGACGGGGACCGAGGTCGCCGAAGACGGCCAGGGCCGGCAGCGGGGCGAGGGCGACGGCACCGAGCAGGGTGTTGCGGATCAGCGGGCGGCGCTTGATGCCGGTTTCCTCGACGATGTCGTCGACGATCCGGACGGCGGCCTGGCGGTCCTCTTCGGTGCGGATGGCGTGACGCTCTTCCGACACTTCGTGGTCCGGCATGAGGGCCTTCGCCCAGTGCACGATGCCCGTGCCGATGCCCAGCATCGCGAACGCGGTGCCGATGCCCAGCAGGGTGTTCTGCAGCCGGATGGTGGCGATCGAGGAGTCGTTTCCAAGATCGATGGCGAAGTACGCCACCAGGAATATCAGGGTACCAACGACGGATACGCCGAACAGGAGGGCCACCTGCCGTTCCGCTCGCTTTGCGGCCTTCGGGTCCGTGTCAGCCAGGCGCAAACGGTGCGGGGGAATTCCAGGATCCTGGAACTTCTCCACCTCGCTCTGACCAGCCGTAGCTACGGTGCCCGAGTGGTTCGGACTGCCGTCACTATGGTTGCCCATAATTCGCCTCATCCTTCTCTCGTCCCGGCTCTCGCCGGGTTAGTTTTCAATTCAACCTGCCGGCGGGCCGGCAGAAATTCTTACGGGGTGCGGAGCCTAGGAGGTCCGCGAGGTCAGCCAGATGGTGAAGGCGATGATGACGCCCAGGCCGGCGATCCAGACAAACAGGCCTTCGGAGACCGGGCCGAGGGCGCCGAGGTCGTTGCCGCCCGGGGAGCCGTTGGATTCGATCTGCTTGAGGAAGGTGATGATGTCGCGCTTGCCCTCGGGGGAGACGTTGGCGTCGGAGAAGACCGGCATGTTCTGCGGGCCGGTGACCATGGCCTCGTAGATGTGCTTGCCGGACACGTCGGCCAGGGCCGGGGCGAACTTGCCCTTGGTCAGCGCGCCACCGGCAGCGGCGGCGTTGTGGCACATGGCGCAGTTGGTGCGGAACAGCTCGCCACCCTTGGCGGCGTCGCCCTTCTCGTCGAGGACTCCGGCTTCCGGGATGGAGGGGCCGGGGCCCAGGGAGGCTACATAGGCAGCCAGCTGGTGGGTCTGCTCCTCGTTGAACTGGGCGGGCTTCTTGTAGGCCTGCGGACCGTTCATCTGCATGGGCATACGGCCGGTTCCCACCTGGAAGTCAACCGCGGCGGCGCCGACGCCGACGAGCGACGGGCCCGCCTGCGATCCGCTGGCACCCATGCCATGGCAGGTGGCGCAGTTGGCGGCGAACAGCTTGCCGCCTTCCTCCGCGTCGCTTGCGCTGAAGCTCGTGGTGTCGGCCTTGGCCTGGTTGACGGTGGTGGCGACGGCGTACAGCCCACCAGTGATGAGGAGGCCCATCAACAACAGTGCAACTGCTGCCAGTGGGTGACGTCGCTTCTGCGAGAGTGCCTTCACGTGGTGGTTCCTTTTTTCGATGCTGCGTTGGCTCCGGGAGCCGCTTCTTGAAATTCTATCTCTTGTAGAAAGAGAGACAAGGGGTGGCTACTTGAGGACGTAGATGACCAGGAAGAGGCCGATCCACACGACGTCGACGAAGTGCCAGTAGTACGAGGTGACGATCGCGGACGTTGCCTCGAAGTGTCCGAACTTCTTGGCCGCGAAGGAGCGTCCCATGATGAGCAGGAACGCGATGAGGCCGCCGATGACGTGGAGGCCGTGGAAGCCGGTGGTCATGTAGAACGCCGAGCCGTAAGCGTTGGAGGAGAGCGAGACGTGCTCGGAGACGAGCATGGCGTACTCGGTCGACTGGCCGGCCACGAAGAACGCACCCATGATGAATGTGAGCGTGAACCACTCATTCATTCCCCAGCGGGAGAAGCTCAGCGGACCGCCAAGGCGGCGCGGCTGAAGCCGTTCCGCGGCGAAGACGCCCATCTGGCAAGTGAAGGAACTGGCCACGAGGACGATCGTGTTAACGAGCGCAAAGGGGAAGTTGAGCTTGGCCGTCTCTTCAGCCCACATCTGTCCGGACGTCGAACGGAGTGTGAAGTACATGGCAAAGAGACCGGCGAAGAACATCAACTCACTGGAGAGCCAGACAACGGTTCCAACGGAAACCATGTTCGGGCGGTTCAGCGTGGGGTGCGCCGGGGTACTGGGGGCATGGGTCGCAGATGTCACATAGACATTATGTCTGTAAAAGTCCTGTGTGCCCAACGCGAACCGCCTTTTGAGGGCACTTTTTCTACAAAGACGCGAAATCGCGGGGAAAAGTTCCGCGGGCCTTCGCATTGGGCATTGCGGCTCCCGGCTCGATAGCATCGGACCGTGACTTCCCAGGCATCTACACCGGCTGCAAGCAGGACCTGGCCGCGCCTTATCGGCGCCCTGATCAAGGGTGAGGACCTCACCGCCGGCGACACCGCCTGGGCCATGGCCTCGATCATGTCCGGTGAGGCCTCGCCGGCACAGGTGGCCGGGTTCCTTGTATCGCTGCGCGCCAAGGGCGAGACGGTGGCCGAACTCACAGGCCTGGTCGAGTCGATGATCAACTCCGCCAACCCGCTGGAGATCGTCGGGGAGAAGCTGGACATCGTCGGCACCGGCGGGGACCAGCTGAACACCGTGAACATCTCCACCATGGCCGCGCTCATCTCCGCCGGCGCCGGCGCCAAAGTGGTCAAGCACGGCGGTCGGGCGGCGTCGTCGGCGTCCGGCTCCGCCGACGTTCTCGAGGCGCTCGGCGTCCGGTTGGACCTGCCGATCCCGCGGGTGGCCCGCAACGCCGAAGAAGCGGGCATCACCTTCTGCTTCGCCCAGGTCTTCCACCCCTCCATGCGGCATGCCGCCGTCGCCCGGCGCGACCTTGGTGTTCCGACGGCCTTCAACTTCCTGGGGCCAATGACCAACCCGGCGCACGTCCAGGCCTCCGCGGTGGGTGTGGCTAACGAGCGGATGGCGCCGCTGGTGGCCGGGGTGCTGGCCCGGCGCGGCAGCCGCGGCCTGGTGTTCCGCGGCGACGACGGCCTCGATGAACTGACCACCACCGGCCCCTCCCGCATCTGGGAGATCCGGAACGGCGACGTCGCCGAGCAGACCTTCGACCCGCGCGAGCTGGGCATCCGTCAGGCGACGGTGGCGGAACTGCGCGGAGGCGACGCCGCGGCGAACGCCGCCGTCGTTCGGTCCGTGCTGGCCGGAGATCCCGGGCCGGCGCTGGACGCGGCCCTGCTTAATGCCGCGGCGGGCCTGGTGGCCTTCGACCTGGATGCCGCCGGGCCGCTGACCGAGCGGATGGCCGCGGCGATGAAGCGGGCCGAGGAAGCTGTGCACTCGGGTGCCGCCGCCGCCGTCCTGGACCGCTGGGTGGCGCTGTCCCGCGACTAAACAGTCGCCGGCCGCGCGTGGCTGTGAGCGCTCGAGTGTCTACTGCCTGAGCCTTTGTTGCGCGAGGCGCTTACTGCTCGAAGCCGAGGGCGAAGGCCGCGTCGAGGTCGTGCTGGGAGTAGGCGCGGAAGGCGATGTGCGTGGTGGTGTGCACCACAGCCGGAACTTTGGAGAGCTTGTCCGCGATGACATCCGCCAGATCCTCGTGCTTGGCCACCCGGGCGATGGCGATCAGATCCCACTCGCCGGTGACGGAGTAGACCTCGCTGATGCCCGGGATCGACGAAATTTTCTCGGCCGTCTCCGGGATGGCGGAAGCGTCAGTCTTGATCAGGACGAAAGCGGTGATCACGTGGGGACCTTTCGGAGCGGGTGCATCATTGCCGGGGTGCCGCAGCAGGGCCGAAGCCGCCGGTGCGGGCAGGCCCGGATGGTTGCAAGCCTAGTCCATCAGCTCCCGCTGCGGCGGGAGCGCAGCCGCCTCACGCCCGCGGCCAGGAGGCGCCAGCCGAGCAGGAAAACGGCGACGGCAATCAGGGCGACAATCACGAACGGAAGTACCACTACCTGGCCGGTGAGGGCCCGAAGCAGCATGCCCACCGCCACCGTGGCGAGCCAGATGACGACGCCGGTCGGCCACACCGCCAGCGGACGGCGCCAGAGACGGAAGACCAGCCAGCCAGCCGCGGCTCCGGCCAGGAACGGCCACGCGGTGGCCAGCACGCCGGTGACGATTTCGCCGCGCTGGTGGGCGTCGCGCCCGATGGCGGCGAAGAGCAGGATCAGGAGCGCGTCCGCGGCAGCCGCCAGGATCGCGGTGCGCGGCGCGGGGCGGCGCCCGTCTAGGGGCTGGTTCTGGTGCGGTGCTGGGGCGCTAAGGGGCATGCCCCAAGTTTAACCGGGATCGGCAGGACCGGATTCCTGTGCCCGGAAGCTCGACCGATCCCCGGCCGGTTCCCCGGACCGTGGATTTCGTCGCCCCGCGCGGCTAGCATGGGCGCGACTCATTACATCGGCAGAAACAGCACGAAGGGGTGCGCAATGACAACACTCGCCGATCGGCCGACAACGGGCCTGGTCGTGATCGACGTCCAGAATGGCGTCGTCGAGGGAGCCTACGAGCGGGACCGGGTGGTCCGGAACATCGGTGGGCTGGTCGAGAGGGCCCGCGAGGCGGGGGTTCCGGTGGTCTGGGTGCAGCACTCTTCCGAGCACCTGGCACGCGGCAGCGAAGAGTGGGGAATCGTCCCCGAACTCTCGCCGCACGACTCCGAGCCGGTGGTCCACAAGAAGTATGCCGACTCGTTCGAGGACACCGACCTGGAGGAGGTCCTCGCTTCGGCCGGGATCGGCAGGCTGGTGGTGTCGGGCGCCCAGACGGACGAATGCATCCGGTCCACCATCCACGGCGCGTTCGTCCGCGGCTACGACGTGACGCTGGTGGGTGACGCGCACACCACCGAGGACCAGTCCGAGTGGGGTGCTCCCAGCCCGGACCTGGTCATTGCGCACACCAATCTCTACTGGCAGTTCCACACCGCCCCGGGCCGCACCGCGGCGGTGCAGGACGCCGCCGCGGTGGACTTTGCCGGCGACAGTACGGGGGAGGAAGCCTAAAGCTCCCCGGTGAGGAACTGGGCGGTGCCGTTGCCGAAGGACCAGTCGGCGGCGTCGTTCTCGGTGATGGTGACGATCAGGTCCTGGGGGCTGATGCCGCACTTCGCCTCGAGTCCCGTGGCCAGGAGCCGGTAGAGCTTCTGCTTCGCGTCCTCCGCCCGGCGC
Source organism: Arthrobacter sp. YD4 (assembly GCF_030410515.1). Taxonomy (GTDB): domain Bacteria; phylum Actinomycetota; class Actinomycetes; order Actinomycetales; family Micrococcaceae; genus Arthrobacter. The sequence continues at coordinate 514,307 of NZ_JAUHHD010000003.1, forward strand.
CGGCTGGTGAAGCGCAGGACGACGAGATCGTTGCTGCGGGTCATCCCCAGCCCGGTGTCCAGGGCGACCATCTCGTTGGGCTTGTGCTGGGTCAGGATCTGGTATCGGTCGGTGGGCGGCACCTCGAAGGCCTCCACCATTGACTCGTGAACCGTGTCCAGCAACGCCTGCAGCTGGTCCTGGGTGCGTCCTTCGACGACGTCGATGTTGATCAGTGGCATGGTGCCTCCCGGGTCGGTGCAGTGCGGGACTGCGTTGAATGCTGTCACTTATGGGCAAGTCACCGGAGCTGGCCAAAATTCCGCCAATACCTCTGTGTCATAATATTCGCATGAATGCAGATAAGCCGTGCGGCCTGGACGTCGACGGCGAGTACGTCGAGTTGGCCGTCGAGGTCTTCGCGATGTTGGCGGACGCCACCCGGGTCCGGATCATCCTGGCGTTGCGCGACGGCGAGCTGTCCGTCAACGAGCTGGCCGAGACCGTGGGGAAGCCCCAGTCCGCGGTCTCCCAGCATCTCGCCAAACTCCGCATGGCGCGGATCGTCTCAACCCGGCACGAGGGCACGCGGGTGTACTACCGGCTCGAGAACGAACACGCCCGCCAGCTCGTGGCGGATGCGATCTACCAGGCCGAACACACCTTGGGCGGCACCCCCCGGCACCACCACGCAGACCAAGAGAGCGGAACGGCATGAAAGACATCACCGATGGCAGCGTGCCGCAGGCCGCCGCCCACCAGCACGACCACGACGACGCGAACGGCCACAGTCACGACCACGACCATGCGCACAGTCACGACCACGACCACTCGCATGACGATGGGCACGGGCACGGGCACGACCACTCGCACGACCATGGCCACGAACACCCGGGCGGACTTCGCGGGTTCCTGCACGGACTGTTCGTCCCGCATAGCCACGACGCCGCCGACTCCGTCGATGAGGCCATGGAGTCGTCGGCCAAGGGCATCCGGGCGCTGAAGATTTCGCTGGTGGTCCTGGCAGTTACGTCGCTCCTGCAGCTGGTGGTCTTCCTCTTCAGCGGCTCCGTGGCGCTCCTGGCAGACACCATCCACAACTTTTCGGACGCCCTGACCGCGGTGCCGCTCTGGATCGCCTTCATCCTCAGCCGCCGCGCCGCCACCCGGACCTATAACTTCGGTTACGGCCGGGCCGAGGACCTCGCCGGCCTGTTCATCGTTGCCATGGTGGCGCTGTCCGCCGTCGTCGCGGCCGTCGAATCGGTCATCCGCATCTTCCAGCCCGAGCCCCTCACCAACCTCGTCTGGGTGCTGGCGGCCGGTCTCATTGGCTTCGCCGGCAACGAGATCGTGGCCGTCTACCGCATCAGGGTGGGCAAGGAAATCGGGTCCGCGGCCCTCGTGGCGGACGGCGTGCATGCCCGCACCGACGGTTTCACCTCCCTGGCCGTGGTGGCCGGCGTCGTCGGCGTCTGGCTCGGCTTCCCGCTGGCGGACCCGCTGATCGGCATCCTGATCTCGATCACCATCTTTGTGCTGCTCTGGGGAACGGTGCGGGACATCGGACGGCGCCTGCTCGACGGCGTCGACCCCGCCTTGGTGGACCGGACCGAGGCGGCCATCGAACCCGTGGCACCCGGATCCACTGTCCGGCTCCGCTGGTCCGGGCACCGGCTCCACGTCGAGGTCACCACCCCGGCGCACGCCCACTGGACTATGGCCGAGCTGTCAGACGCCACCCGGTCCATTGAGCAGGCGGTGCGGGGCGGAGTCCGCAACGTCGGAACGGTCGTCGTCGTTGCCGGCTAGGCAACGGACCGGCCGGGTATCAGTGCATCCGGAGGAGGGGAGCCCCGCGAGAACCGGGGCGGCCATCCCCGGCCATGGACGCTTTTTCGTCACAGACGCCGCGCTGGAGATGATCGGCGTGTTCGGTGGCACCCTGCACTGCTACCTGGCCGACGGCGGATGCCGGAAGCAGGGCCTCTATTTTTCCAGGACCCTGCCGCGGAAACCGCTGCGGTGCCAGCTGGAACCGGCGGGGGAGGACGCCGTCGAGCTAAGCGTCAGCGCGGACCTTGCTCCCAGGCTGGACGGGGCGGTGCTCGACTTCGGGCTCTACAACAAGATGCAGCGGTTCGTCTGGACGTCGCTGCCGGGGACCAAGGGGCCGCAGTGCACCTGCCTGCGCTCCACCGGGGCGCCCGCCGGTAAGCGTTCGCCGTGCCTCGACGATCAGGGCACTGGCCTGACCGATCTCCGCTAAGAGCCAGGACGCAGGCCACAACGGCCCGGGCATGACTGTGGGGCGGGACCGAATGGTCCCGCCCCACAGTCACTTCAGGGTGTGATCAGGCCCGCGAACGAAGGACCGTGACCGAGCGGTCACGCACGATCAGGGTCTCGACCGGGGCCTGAACCTGCTGCTCCGGGTCGGTGGAGAGCGCCAGCTCCCATTCCTGACCGGGTGCCGACGGGATTGTGAACTCCACCCCGTTTTCGGCCGCATTGAAGAGCACCGCGAACGCGTCGGCGCCCTCGTGCTCGAGCACGAAGGCGATGGCGCGGTGGTCCTCGGTCCAGTCCTCGTCGCCGAAGCCCTCGGCGTCAGCCCGCAGCACCCGGACGGTGTCCGCGCTGCCGGCCTCGGGGGCGTGGCGGTACCAGGTGGGGCGCAGCGCCGGGTTCTCACGGCGGAGGGTGATCAGCTGGGTGGTGAACTCCAGCAGGTCGCCGTCCACCTTGTTCCAGTCGAACCAGGAAATCTCGTCATCCTGGCAGTAGGCGTTGTTGTTGCCGCCCTGGCTGCGCCCCATTTCGTCGCCGCCGAGGATCATCGGGACGCCGGCGGAGAGCAGCAGGGTGGAGAGGAAGTTACGGCGCTGGCGGTCCCGAAGCTCGTTGACCGCCGAATCGTCGGTCTGTCCCTCCACGCCGTGGTTGGCCGAGCGGTTGTCGCTCTCGCCGTCGTTGTTGTCCTCGGCGTTGGCCTCGTTGTGCTTCTCGTCGTAGGCGGTCAGGTCGGCCAGGGTGAACCCGTCGTGCGCGGTGATGAAGTTGACGCTGGAGACCGGGGCGCGGCGGCTGCCCTCGTAGACGTCCGGGCTGCCGAGGAAGCGCTGGGCGAAGTCGCCCAGGATGTTCTCGCCGCCGTGCCAGAAGTCACGGGCGTCGTCGCGGTATTTGCCGTTCCATTCGGACCAGTCGGCCGGGAAGCCTCCCACCTGGTAGCCGGCGGTGTCCCACGGCTCGGCGATCATCTTCACCGGGGCGAGGACCGGATCCTGCTCGATCAGGGTGAGGAAGGCGCTGTGTAGTTCGGCGCTGCCGTCCTGGCGGGTCAGCGTGGTGGCCAGGTCGAAGCGGAAGCCGTCGACGTGCATCTCCGTTACCCAGTAGCGGAGCGAGTCCATGATCAGGCCCAGGGCGGCGGGGTGGCCGACGTTGAGGCTGTTGCCCGTGCCGGTGGTGTCGAAGTAAGCCGACTCCTCGCCCTCGACGAGGCGGTAGTAGGCCGCGTTGTCGATGCCCTTGAAGGACAGGGTGGGGCCCATGTGGTTGCCCTCGGCCGTGTGGTTGTAGACGACGTCGAGGATGACCTCGAGGCCGGCCGCGTGGAGCGCCTTGACCATGGCCTTGAACTCGGCGACCTGGCCGCCGCCGTCGCCCGCGGAGCTGTAGTCGCCGTGCGGGGCGAAGAAGCCGATGCTGTTGTAGCCCCAGTAGTTCCGGAGGCCCTTCTCCTCGAGGTGGCTGTCTTGGACGAACTGGTGGACGGGGAGCAGTTCGACGGCGGTCACGCCCAGGTCCGTCAGGTGCTTGATGGCCGCCGGGTGCGCCAGGCCGGCGTAGGTGCCGCGGATGTCCTCGGGGACGTCCGGGTGCTGCTGGGTGAAGCCCTTGACATGGACCTCGTAGACCACAGTCTCGGCGAGGGGAGTGCGGGGGGCGATGTCGGGGGAGCCCGCGTCCCAGTCGAAGGACGGGTCGGTCACGACGCAGCGGGGCGTCGAATCGGCGGAATCGGACTCGTCGAAGACGGTCGGATCGTTCAGGTCGTGCGAGAAGACGGCCTGGCCCCAGTCGTAGCCGCCCTCGACGGCGGTGGCGTGCGGGTCCAGCAGCAGCTTGTTCACGTTGTGCCGCAGGCCGGCGTCCGGGTTCCAGGCCCCGTCGACGCGGATCCCGTAGCGGGTGCCCACCTCGACGCCGGGGACCACGGCGTGGAAGACGTGGCCGGTGCGTTCGGCGAGCGCGGTCCGGGTCTCGTTGCCGTCTCCGTCGAAGACGCAGAAGTCGACGGCGTCGGCAGTCTGCGAGTAGATCGCCACGTTGGCGCCGTCTTCACGCAGCGTGACGCCCAGGGGATAGGGGAGGGAACGCGTGGCGGATGCCGAAGTCATGCGATGCTCGTTTCTCTACGGAAGTGTTAGCCCTCAGTATAGTAAGCATGCTGACGAAAGCTTGAACCGCGACGGCGGGATGTCACAGTTCGGTTGGGGATCGCTCCGGACTCCGCCGGGGCGGGTCCATGCCGGGCGTTAATGCCTGCGCTGATCAATGCGTGGGCTGCTGGAGATAGAGCGGATGCAGTTGCTGCCAGAGCAGCCGGGCGTCGCAGCGTCCCTTGCCCGCGAGGTGGGACCGCAGGTCCACGACGTGGATCTGGTCCCCGGCGGCGTAGGCGGCCAGGTTCGTCAGTGGCAGGCCATGGTCCTCGAACACCAGCAGGGTCCCGGTGCCGTGAGGTGCCAGGGTGATCTTCATCAGCCCCTCGGGTTCATCCTCGGACGAGGTGGCGATCCGGATGGCCCTGCCCTTCTCGCACGCCTCGATGCGGCAGGTACCCTCCCAGCCGCTCGCAAAGTAGCGCGCCCGGTACTCGCCCCCAACGGTGGGGGCTGCCGCAAGCGGCTCTCCCGACATCCCTGCCAGCTCGCCGAGCCAGGCGCCCAGCTCGCTTAGCCCGGTCAGCGCCCTCCATACGGTACCGACGGGCGCGTCCAGGTATTCCTCGAGGCGGACGAACCCCGACGTGCCTGCGGCGTGCAGGGTCCCCAGCAGTCGCGGTGTGTCAGTTTCGGCGTCGGTCATGGGGCCGAGCCTAGCCCGCTTCCATCCTGCAGTCGACGGACCAGGCGGAACCGTTCGAGGACCACCAGGGTGTCGTCGCGGACCGTGAAGCCGGGCTCGCCCAGTGCCGCCCGCATCTGGTCGCTGTGCCAGAAGTTCTCATGTCCGGCGCGCCACTCGGCCACCGTTTCGTAGCCTTCGCCCTCGTCCCGGGCATGGTCCAGATCCACCTCGGCCAGTGACACCCGGCGCACACCCGTGGTCTCGATGACAGCAACGGCACGCCCCGCCGAATCCAGGACCTGCTGCCGCGCCCCGACGATCGGTAATGGCTCGTCGGCGCGCGCATACTCCACGGCGAGCGACGTCGTCGACGTCTTCCGGCCATCCAGGATGGCACCCACGAGCGCGTCCCTCAACGGTCCGGGAAAGGCGAACTCGGCGTGTGGCAGGTCCTCGTCAGTACTCATAGCTCCCCATCCTCCATGGGCTGGACGCTTCAGGCTAAACGGCGAAGATGGATGCCTGCGGGAGCTTCCCCCGACGCGCCGGATCGGGTTGACTGACAATAGGGTCCGTCCTTGGACCTCTAAGGGGGAGATTGTGGGATCAAAGGGAACGTTGTTCATCGGGTCCGGAGTGGCCCTTCTGGCGGTAGCGCTCATCATGATGCCGTTGCCCCTGTTCGATGCGCTCTCGGGCCGGGGCGCGCCGGGGGTGGCCCTCATCGCCGGTACCGTATGCCTGCTCGCAGGGCTGGGGCTCCTGGTGACGGGACTTCGACGCCGGTCCCGCAACCTGCGTACGCCGCGTACCTACGCGACGCAGGAGCCGACGTCGCTTGACGAGGATCGTCCGGCCAACCCCTATGCACTGCCGAAGTCCTACGGGGCCATCCCGCCTCTCCACTGACGCGTCCGGACGCAGGTGTGGGATGCCCCTCCGCAGGCACCCCACACCCCGGGCTCACCGGACGGTGACGCTGACCAGCAAGTCCTTGAGACGGTCATAGTCTTTGGTCTTCATCCACGCCTTGGCCGCCCCCTGGCTGGGAAACGCCGGGTCGGCGAAGATTACCCGCGTAAAAAGCCCATCCCCGCCAGAACCCACCAGGCCGCACCAGGAGGAGACGCCGTCGCCCTCCTGCAGGGAGCGGGGATCCGTGAGGCCCATGGAGTAGGTCTCGCCGCCGGGGGAGACTTCGCTGACAAAGCCGAACGCTGCTGGTCCGCCGTCGGCTGTGGGAATGCCGGGAGCGGCGGCGCGGTCCAAGACCGTGCGGGAGACGGGGCCGCCGGCGCAACCGGCCGTAACACCCCGGGCCAGTAGCACCCGGTCCTTGCCGTACTGGTCCGTGACCAGGGCCTCCACGCCGGGCAGCCCTGCGGGGGGCGTCGAGGTTTGCACGGTCCAGTCGGCAGGGTAGGCGAAGCTCAGTCCGCCGTCCGGAAAGGTGTAGACCTTCGCGTCGCCGGCGTCGCGGCCTTTTGCAGTGGGCGGAGGGACGGAGGCCTTGGTCGTTGCTTCAACGGACGACGTCGACGTCAACTCGGCGGTGTCCCGCACCACCGGAGACCCGGCGGAGCTCATGCCGGCGTTGCCCGGGTAGGGTCCGCACGCTATGAGCGCGAACCCAAGGCCCAGACCGGCGGCCATGACAACGGGCAGCAGCACTTTTCGGTGATTCAACATCTTCGACCCCATTTCAGTTGCGGCGGACATTTGTCCGTGTGAAATGAAGGTTTCCGGGGGACGCCGGATCCTTACGGCGTTGGTACATTCGACCGCGCCGGGTTACCAGCCGCCGGTGCCGGGTGCGCCCTTGAACGGGCCCACGATGTTGGCGGTGATCCAGCCGCCGTAGAAGCCGCCCTCCTGCGGGGTGACCCGTTCGCCGTCGATCTCGCAGGCGTCCATCAGGCCGGGATAGAGCGCCACCCGGCCACGCAGGGATTCGAAGCCCTTAGCCGGCTCCGGGTACGTCCAGCCGGCCCGATGTGCCGTCGATGACCCGGAGACGACGTCGAAGTACCGGGCCTCGCCCTTGAATTCGCAGAAGCTGGACCCCTCCGCCGGCCGCAGCGCCCGGGCCGGGAAGGCCTCGATAGGCAGGTAGTACACCGGGGGATGGCTGGTTTCCAGGACACGGACCGAATCGGTGGTGTCGGCGATGACCTGCCCGCCGAAGCGCACCACCACGCGTTCGCTGCGGTGTTCGACGCGAGGGGGCCGGGGATAGTCCCAGACGGATTCCTGCCCGGGGGCCGGGGGAATGGGACGGGGATGCCGGGAGAAGAGGCTCATTGGATCGTTGCCGGGGCCGAGGTCAGGCGCCGGCCGCGTTGATGCCCTGACCCGTGCGCGCCTGCATCGCATGCCCGTAGGCGAGGGAAAGGGCCCAGGCGAGCGGGGCCCCGTCGCTTGGCCGGTACGTTCGTGCCCGATTCCAGACGGAGGCGTAGACGGCCTCCAGGACTGCCTGCGCGGCGCGTGCCTCTGGGACGATCTGCCGGATGAGGCCATAGCACCGGGCCGAGGTAAGGGCGTAAAAGCCCTCCAGCGACGGCTTGTCGGCGGCAGCAACCCCGGCGATGAGGCGGATAAGGTCAGCATTGCGGACATCGACCTCGGGCGCCCAAGGCCCGGCAGAGATGGTAGCCGTCACGGTCACTCCCAAACCTCTCAAACGTCTTTACTAGTTTGTCTAGTATTACGCCTACTTAGCATCTTGTCTATAAGGAGGCCGCGCCTCGCCGGGGGATGATAGGAATGCGGGCTAACGTAGAGAAGCGGCGTCGACGTCGGCGCAGACAGGCGAGGAGTGCAGGTGTCCGGAGCATCCAGTGAGAATGGTCCCTTCTTCCACGGCACGGTCGCGGATCTGCGGGCGGGGGACCGGCTGACTGCGGGCCGACGGTCGAATTACCGTCCCGAGGTAGTGATGAACCACATCTACTTCACGGCCCTCGTCGATGGCGCCGGGTTGGCGGCGGAAATCGCTGCAGAGTTGTCCGTCGGCGCGTTGCGCCCCCGTGTTTACGTCGTCGAACCCATCGGGGCGTTTGAGGACGACCCGAACGTGACGGACAAGAAGTTTCCGGGCAACCCCACCCGGTCGTATCGGAGCGCTGAGCCGCTGCTGATCACCGGGGAGATCTTTGAGTGGACCCGGCTTACGCCCGAGCAGCTGCAGATGTGGCGCGAACGGCTTTCGGTTCTGACATCCGACGCAGGCGGCGAGATCATCAACTAGCTGTTCTATCTCGCGGCAGCCAGGGTGATTAGTGCCGCCCGCTGGTGGGTCGGAGGGGCTTCTGGCCGACGCCGAGCAGTGCAACCGCAGGGAGCACGACTTTTCCGTTCCTTGTGAGGGGGAGCCCAGCCGAAGGTATTCCCGGTGCATGGCGCCCTGAACCACTGGCGCCTGGCTGCGAACGACCTTGCCGATTCCCCCGACGCCTCCGGCCGGGCCGGCCCACAGGTCTTCCGCATCGATCATGAAGTCCCGTGAGAGGGTCTTTGTCTGAACGGCTTCCACGCCTGCCTTTTCGAGCAACTCACGCAATCCGGGCTCTGTTCGATCAAAATCCATGTCCGCCGGAAGTCTCTCCTGGCCGGCTGCCGTTACCCCGCTGGCATTCACCACCTCCGCCCACAGGGTGTTAATCGCCGAAAGCTCCGAGGGCCAGATGGTGACGCCGACCACGCCCTGCGGCCGGCACACCCGGATGAGTTCGACGACGGCGGTGCGGGGATCCCCGACATGGTTGACGACGAAATTGGCGAGGACGGCGTCGAAATCAGACGAGGGGAGGGGCAGGTCAGGCAGCCCGCCCAGAAGCAGGTCCTTTTGAGGCGCCACGACGCGGGCCATGGAGAGCATCCCGGCATCCGGGTCTACGCCTTTGACGTCGGCGCCCAGTTCGATCGCCACGGCGGCGAGGTTCCCATTTCCGCACCCGACATCGGCCAGCCTGCGACCGGACAACGGGCCAATGATCCCGGCTGTTGCCTCAAGCAGCGGCGCGATGGCACCCGCGCACAGGTGGGCAAAACTTTGCGCGTACGAAGGCCCGACGCCGGACCAGGCATCGGCGCCTTTCTGATCGGTTCCTGCTGCTGCCACGATTTCCCCACCTCGATGATGTCTTCCCGGCATCCAGTGTGGTCCACGTGTGGGGAGAAACGGGGACGACGCGGTACGCGGAGCCCGGGAAGGCACGCGGGCGGAGAGGGGTAGTTCAGCTTTACTTTACATAATGTTGATTATCGGCGTTATAGCCAGGAACCCGGGAGGGGCTTAGCGCAGTGCCGCTGTCAGTTCGATTTCCACGCGCGCGTTGAGCGGAAGTTCAGCGACAGCCACCGTGGTGCGCGCCGGAAACGGCTCATTGAAGATGTCACGGTACACCGAGTTCATCGCCGCAAAGTCAGCCATCGACGTCAGGTACACGTTGACCTTGACGACGTCGTCCCAGCCCAGGCCGGCTTCGGTCAGAACCTGCTCCAGATTGTGAAAAACCCGCCGGGTCTGTGCTTCAGCGTCGCCGTCCACCAGTTCGCCGGTGGACGCATCGATGGGCGTCTGACCGGACAGGAACAGCACGCCCAGTCCGGGTGCCGTGGCGGCCTGTGAATACGGTCCAATGGGCTTCGGTGCCGTCGATGCGAGAACACTCTGGCGGGTCATGGACACCAGTTCCTTTCCTGCGGTTGAACTTTCAAGGGCTTAGTTGTCTGCGGTCTAGTGGCCCACGTAGGTGGCCAGATGTTGGCCCGTCAGCGTGGACCGTGCGGCTACCAGCTCAGCCGGTGTGCCCTCGAAAACGATCCTGCCGCCGTCGTGCCCGGCACCCGGACCCAGGTCGACGATCCAGTCCGCGTGCGCCATGACCGCCTGATGGTGCTCGATGACGATCACCGACTTGCCCGAGTCCACCAGCCGGTCCAGCAGCGCCAGAAGGTTCGCGACGTCGGCCAGGTGCAGTCCGGTGGTCGGCTCGTCGAGGATGTAAATGTCGCCCTTTTCGGCCATTTGGGCCGCCAGTTTAAGCCGCTGACGCTCGCCGCCGGACAGGGTCGTCAGCGGCTGGCCCAGGCTCAGGTAACCCAATCCCACGTCGGCGAGCCGGTCCAGGACCTTATGGGCGGCCGGGGTGGCTGCCTCTCCCCCGCCGAAAAAGTCCTTCGCCTCGGCCACGGACATCGCCAGCACCTCGGCGATATTCCGGCCGCCCAGCGTGTACTCCAGGACGGAGGCCTGGAAGCGTTTGCCGTCGCATTCCTCGCACGTCGATTCCACCGTGGCCATGACACCCAGGTCCGTGTAGATCACGCCCGCGCCGTTGCAGGCCGGGCAGGCGCCCTCCGAATTGGAGCTGAAAAGCGCCGGCTTGACGCCGTTGGCCTTGGCGAAAGCCTTCCGGATGGGCTCCAGCAGCCCGCTGTAGGTCGCCGGGTTGCTGCGCCGCGAACCCTTGATGGCGCCCTGGTCAATCACCACCACGCCGTCGCGCCCGGCCACCGATCCATTGACCAGCGAACTCTTCCCGGAGCCGGCGACACCGGTCAACACGCAGAGCACGCCCAGCGGGAGGTCGACGTCGACGTCCTTGAGGTTGTGCGTGGAGGCGCCGCGGACCTCCAATACCCCCGCCGGTGTCCGGACCGGATCCTTGACCGCGGCCCGGTCGTCCAAGTGCCGCCCGGTGACGGTGCCGCTCCCCCGCAGCCCCGCCACGGTGCCCTGGTAGACCACCTCACCGCCGCCCGTTCCGGCCCCTGGCCCCAGGTCGATGACGTGGTCCGCGATGCCGATGGTCTCGGGTTTGTGCTCGACCACCAGCACCGTGTTGCCCTTGTCCCGCAGCTGCAGCAGGAGCCCGTTCATTCGTTCGATGTCGTGCGGGTGCAGGCCGATCGAGGGCTCATCGAAGACGTAGGTGATGTCCGTCAGCGAGGAGCCCAGATGGCGGATCATCTTGGTCCGCTGCGCCTCTCCCCCGGACAGCGTCCCGGCCGGCCGGTCCAGGGAAAGGTACCCCAGGCCAATCTCCGCGAAGGAATCCAGCAGATGCTGCAGGCCGCCCAGCAGCGGCGCCACGGACGGTTCCCGGAGCTCCCGGATCCAGCCGGCCAGGTCGGTGATCTGCATGGCGCAGAGTTCGGCGATGTTCTTGCCGTTGATCCGCGCGGACCGGGCCTCCTGGCTGAGCCGGGTTCCGTCGCACTCCGGGCAGGACTGGAACGTGACCGCCCGCTCCACGAAGGCGCGGATGTGCGGCTGCATCGCCTCCGGGTCCTTGGACAGCATGGACTTCTGCATCCTGGGGATCAGGCCCTCGTAGGTGAGGTTGATGCCTTCGACCTTGATCTTGGTCGGTTCGCGGTACAGCAGGTCATCCAGCTGTTTCTTGGTGAACTTGCTGATCGGCTTGTCCATGTCGAAGAACCCGGAGCCGCTGAAGATCCGGCCGTACCAGCCGTCCATGCTGTAGCCGGGAATGGTCAGCGCCCCGCCGGCCAGCGACTTGGTCTCGTCATACAGGGCGGTCAGGTCGATGTCGGACACGGACCCCATGCCCTCGCACCGAGGGCACATGCCGCCCAGGTAGACGACGTTCTGCACCACATTCTTCTCCACCCGGCCGGACTTCTCGGTGCTCATGACACCGCTGGCCTTGCGGGTGGGGACGTTGAAGGAGAATGCCGTGGGCGGCCCGACGTGAGGGGTGCCGATCCGGCTGAAGAGGATCCGGAGCATCGCGTTCGCGTCCGTGGCGGTGCCCACCGTGGACCGGGGGTTGGCGCCCATCCGCTCCTGGTCCACGATGATCGCCGTCGTCAGCCCCTCGAGGAGGTCGACGTCGGGGCGCGCCAGGGTAGGCATGAACCCCTGCACGAAGGCGCTGTAGGTCTCGTTGATCATGCGCTGGGACTCGGCCGCGATGGTGGCGAACACCAGCGAGCTCTTGCCGGAGCCGGAGACGCCGGTGAATGCGGTCAGGCGGCGCTTCGGGATCTCGACGCTAACGTCCTTGAGGTTGTTCTCCCGTGCCCCCTGCACCCGGATCAGGTCATGGGTGTCGGCGACGTGGACCGCCGCCGGGGCCGGCTCCCCTGCTGGTGTCATGCTGCCGCGTCTCCTTCCATTGGGCGTGCAGGGCCAGCTTAGAACAGACGGTGGTGTTATTGGGCGGGAACGACGACGGCGGGCGCCAGCCGCGGCCAAGACGCCATTGTCTAATCCGCCGGGCTCCCACAGAATGAACCATGACGGTCTACCTGAGGTCCCTGGAAACTGCTGTCCCGCCCACTGTCCTGATCCAGTCCGAAGCCCGTGACGTCTTCGCCGCCCAGCCGGGCCTCAGCAGGCTCGGAGCCCGCCTGGTGGCCACCTGTTTCGACGGCGCCGCGATCGATACGCGCTACACCGCCCTCGACGAACTGACCACGCGCAGCACCGCCGCCGACCCGCAGTTCTTCGACGCCGCCTCCGGACTCCTGCTCAGCCCCGGCACCAAGGCCCGTAACGACATCTTCGCCGTCGAGGCCAGCAAACTCTTCATCGAGGCCGCGGAGAAGGCCGTCGACGCCTGCGCCGGCATCGCCCGGGAGGACATCACCCACCTGGTCACCGTCTCCTGCACCGGGTTCTTCAACCCCGGACCCGACTACAAGATCGTCCGCGGCCTGGGCCTCAAACCCTCCGTCCGGCGGTACCACCTCGGGTTCATGGGCTGCTACGCCGCGTTCCCGGCGTTGCGGGCCGCAGCGTCCTTCTGCGAGGCGGACCCGGACGCCGTGGTGCTGGTGGTCTGCGCCGAGCTGTGTTCGCTGCACGTGCGCACCTCGAACGACCCGGACACCATCATGGGCTCGGCCCTCTTCGCCGACGGGGCGGCCGCCGCTGTCATCACGGCCAGGGGTGTCCCGGACGCGCCGGCGCTGATGACCCTGGACCACTTCGAAACCGTACTCACCCCCGTGGGCGAGGAGGCCATGGCCTGGAACATCGGCGACGCCGGCTTCGAAATGGTGCTCGGCACCTACGTCCCGCACATCATCGACGAACACATCGTCGGCGCCCTGGAACCCCTCCTGGCCCGTGACCCCTCGCTGACCGGTGCCGCGTACGGCGACATCCGGCACTGGGCCATCCACCCGGGCGGCCGCAGCATCCTGGACAAGGTCGAGACCCGGCTGGGCCTCAGCGAGGAGCAACTGCGGCCGGCCCGGGAAACGCTGCGCAACTACGGGAACATGAGCAGCGCCACGGTGCTTTTCGTCCTCCGGCACATCCTGGACCTTCCCGCCGATCCGCGAGCGGACGACGGCGACGGGCGCGGCGAGCGGATCTGCTCGATGGCGTTCGGTCCGGGGCTGACCGTGGAGACCGCGTTGTTCACCAAGGTCACCGGGGCTCGTGAGGATTCCCCACGCGCGTTGAAGCCGGCCGCTGCGGCGGCCGCCGCGTCCGCCCTCGCCTGAGAGCTTCCGTGCTGCTTAGTGACCGGGCGGCCGATGCCGTCGAGGAAATGGACCAGGATGACTGCGATCCCGGCCGGCTGGAGCGCACCTACGCGCAATTTGACCTGGTGAACCGCGCCGTCTCGGGCTGGCGGGGGATCTACCGGCAGCACCTCAGGCCGCTCTTCGCGGCAGGGGCCCCGGTGTCCCTGCTGGACGTCGGCTGTGGCGGCGGGGACGTCGCCGTCCGGCTGGCCCGCTGGGCCGCCCGCGACCGGCTTCCGCTACGGGTCACGGCCGTGGACCCGGACCCGCGGGCCGCCGCCTTCGCCGAGGCCCGGGCTGCCGCGGGGAAGGCCCCAGGAGTCAGCTTCCGGAGGCAGGACACCACCGGGCTCCTGGCCGCCGGGGAGCGGTTCGACGTCGTGGTCTCCAACCACGTCCTTCACCACTTCCCGGACGACCATCTGCCCGGGTTCCTGGCCGAGTCGGCGGCGCTGGCCGGCCGGCTGGTCCTGCACAACGACCTGCGGCGCAGCGCACTGGCCTACGGGCTGTTCTCCGGCGCCGCCCTGCCATTCCGTGGATCGTTCATCCGGGCCGACGGGCTGACGTCCATCCGCCGCAGCTACACGCCCGCCGAACTGCGCGCCGCCGCTCCCCCGGGCTGGACGGTGCGGCCCGGCTTTCCGTTCCGCAACCTCCTACTGCTGGAGCGCCCCGCCAGTGAGGTCCCTCCCGGCACCGGGAACCCTCAGGGTGCATCGGGCGATTCCGCGACGCCGGGCCGTCGCCCGTGATCGACGTCGCGATCGTCGGCGGCGGGCCCGTCGGCCTGTTTCTGGCCACGCTGCTGCTGCAGCAAGGAGTATCCGTCACTGTCCTGGAGCACCGGACCCCCGGGACCGCCGGGCACTCCCGCGCCATCGGCATCCACCCGCCGGCCCTGGGCGCACTGTCCCGCGCCGGCGTGGACCAGGAGCTGATCCGCCGGGGCGTCCCGATCCGGCGCGGTGTTGCGGTCAACGCGGGCCGCACCCTGGCAGGCATGAGTTTCAATGCCGTGCCCGGGCCCTACCCGTTCGTGCTGTCCCTACCGCAAAACACCACGGAAGAGGTCCTGGCGGCCAGGCTGCGCGGCCTGGACCCCGTGGCGCTCCGCTGCGGGGTACGGGTGACGGGGCTTGCGGGTAGGGGGCGGCAAGACGGCCCCGTGCGGGTGTGCACCGACAGCGCCGGGCACGAGGAGGAGTTCGAGGCGACTTTGGTGGTCGGCGCCGACGGCGTCCGCTCCGTTGTGCGCTCCGCCGCGGGCCTCGGGACACTCGGCAGGGACTACCCGGACCGGTACCTGATGGGCGATTTCGACGACGGTACCGACCTCGGCCCCGACGCGGCGCTCTTCCTCGCAGCCGACGGGATCGTGGAGTCCTTCCCGCTGCCGGGCCGGCAGCGGCGCTGGGTGGTGCGCCTCAACGGGCGCACCATCCCGGGCGACGGGGCACATGGGCTGGCCGGGGAGGTTCGACGGCGCACCGGCGTCACCGTCGACGCCGGCAGCAACACCATGCTGAGCACCTTCGGCGTGCGCTCGCGGCTGGTCCAGCGGATGGCCGCGGGGCGCTGCGTCCTCATCGGCGACGCCGCCCACGAGATCAGCCCGATCGGCGGTCAGGGAATGAACCTCGGCTGGCTGGACGCCGTCGAGTTGGCCGGCCTCATTCCCTCCTTACTGTCCACCGGGCGGGCCCATGACCCGTCAATGGCGCCCGGGTTGCGGGCGTTCGAGCACCGCAGGCTCAGGGCCGCGGCACGGGCCGTGCGGCAATCCGAAATCAATATGGCGTTGGGACGGCCGTTGCCGGCGGGACTCCTCGCGGCCCGGAACGGGGCAATTGCGGCGGCCGCCGCGGTTCCGGCGCTGAACCGGTGGACGGCCCGCCGCTTCACCATGCAGTGAGCCCCTTCACCGTGCACTGACGTGTGGGCGGCGCCTACTCGGGGGTGTAGTAACAGTCGTAGCTGTGCTGGCTGACGATCAGGCCGTCGCGGAGTTCGAAGACCGAGGCGGTCCGGGCGCGGATGGTCTCACCCTTGTCCCAGAGCGGCAGGTCCAGCTGCAGGACGGCCGACCATTCCGCCTCCACCGCCACCCGATCCTCTTCGCACGTGGTCCGGCGGACGTCGAAGTGTTGCCCGATCACGACCTCTCCGCTGCGGTCCGCGGCGGCGAGCACCTGCTCCCGGGTCCGGGTGCTCCCGGCGGGGTCCAACAGGTGGGGAGCCTCCGTCAGGACATAGTCCTCGGCGAGAAATGGCTCCAACGCCGCGGACCCGGCACCGGACTCGATGGCACGGAGCAGTCCCAGCACACGATCCAGGGGCGCGGCGTCAGTCATACCTTGAGACTAACCGAGTGACCAACCGCCCCGGACCCGGCACCTCCCCGAGCCGGCTCCTGCCGCGGTGCGGCACCCGCGCCTACACTGGCCGCATGGGCAGCCCTCCGACCCGCCGCAGGCCACCGCCGGAAAGGCGGACGGCGCAGATCCCGCCACGCCGGGTCCGCGCCGCGCTGACGATCGTGCCGCTGCTGGTGTCCGTGTTTCTGGCCGTGGCCTGCACCGGCCCCGCCAACCCCGCCGCCACGGGTACATCGCCGCCGGCCGCGCCCACGCCCGGGTCGTCCGTCCCCGGCACCGCGTCTGTCCCGTCCGGCACCCCGTCCGCTGCACCCGTGACCGCGGCGATGAACCAGTTCCGGGACAACTACAGCAAGCAGATCGTCGAAATCCAGCTGACCAACACCACCTCTGCCGCCCTCACCGTCGAGGCGGCCGACGTGACCACCGCCCTGTTCGCCGGTGCCATCGGCTGGACGGCTCCGGGCGGCGGGACCGAACTTCCGCCGGGCCAGCCCAAGAGCCTCCCCGCCCTACTCCCGGCCGCAGCGTGCCCGGCGGCCGGCGACGCGTCCGGCAATGCCGGCACCGAGGCCACGGGTACGGCATCCGGCAGCGAAGCGAAGGCCGGCGAGGCCACACTGCGGCTCCGTGACACCACCGGGGCGGTCCGCCAGGTCACGGTTGCCGTCACCGACCCCTTCGGGGTGCTGACCCGGAACAACGACGAACAGTGCGTGGCGCAGGCGGCGAATGCCGTCGCGGGTTTCCGGTTCGCCCCGGACCTGCGGCCCACCGCAGACGGCCGCGCCGCCGTCGTCGACCTCGTCATCACCTCGCGCCACGCTGGAGATTCGACGTCGAAGCAAGCGCTCACCATCGATGGCGTCGGCGGCACCACGCTGCTGGCCGAAGACGCCGCGGCGCCGTGGCCGCACGGGCTGGAGATCACCGCCGACCAGCCCGAACGCGTGGTCCCGTTGGGCCTGCGGCCGGCGCGGTGCGACCCGCACGCCGTGGCCGAGGACAAGGTGGGCACGCTGATACCGCTCCACGTCACCGTGGCAGGCCGGGCAGGCACACTCAAGATCGACGCCGGGATGGCGCTGCGCGGCAGGATCTACGATTTCGTCACCGCCGCGTGCGGTCGCCAGTAGTCTGGAGCCATGCCAGCAGACGCCAGCAACCTCAGTCCAGACACCGATCCGACCAGCGCGGACACCGATTCCGCCGGGACTCCCTCCCTCGACGACCGGATCCGGGAAACCGTCCACCGGATCCTCGAGGCCGGAGTGCTGCCGCCGATCGTGCAGGCTGGCCATCCGGTGCTCCGGCAGAGCGCGGCCCCGTTCACGGGGCAGCTGGACGCCCCTACCCTGTCAGCCCTGATCGATCTGATGCGCCGGGCGATGCACAAGGCGCCGGGGGTGGGTTTGGCCGCCCCGCAGCTGGGCATCCCGCTGCGGCTGGCAGTGCTGGAGGACACGTTCGACGTCGACCCGGAGGTCGCTGCCGTCAGGGGTCGGCAGCCGCTGGAGTTCTTCGCCATGCTCAACCCCAGCTACGAACCCCTCGGCACAGAGCGAAAGGCTTTCTACGAGGGGTGCCTGTCCGTCAACGGACTGCAGGCCGCCGTCCTGCGCCCCGAATCGGTGCGCCTAACCTTCACCGACCCGGACGGCGAGGTGAAGACCAGGGAGTTCACCGGCTGGCAGGCCCGGATCGTCCAGCACGAGACGGACCACGTCAACGGCGTGCTGTATCTGGACAGGGCAGAACTGCGGTCCCTGACCACCAACACCGAATACGCCGCCCGCTGGGCCCAGCCGGACATCACAAAGGCCCGGCAGGAACTGGGATTCCTGCCGGGCCTTGGGTGACTCGCGGCCATAGGGCCTGGGGCTTAGGACGCTGCGTTAGTGGCCGTCGGCAGATACCGGCCCCACCACTGCAGGATCTGCTCGAACCGCTGCCGGCGGTGGTGCGGCGTGCCCGAGCGGGACAGCTCGTGGTTCTCGCCCGGGAAGACCAGGAAGGCCGTCTCCACCCCCTGCTGCTTCAGCGCCGTGAAGTAGCGCTGGCCCTGTTCCACCGGGCAGCGCAAGTCCTCCTCGCTGTGGATCACCAGGGTGGGAGTGCGCACCTCGCCGATCCGGGCCATAGGGCTCTGGGCTTCCATCTGCTCCGCCGACCGGCCGGTGTACTCGCCGCCGAAGAACCAGCCGATGTCGGCCGAGCCGGTGAAGCTTACGGGGTCCAGGAAGCCGCGTTCGACGATTGCGCCCTTGAAGCGGTGGTCGTGGCTGATGGTCCAGGCCGTCAGGTAGCCGCCGTAGGAGCCACCCATGATGCCTAGCGCGCCGCCGTCGAGCTCCTCGAACTTCTCCAACGCACCGTCGAGGAAGGCCAGGACGTCCTGCATGTCCACGGTGCCCATCCGCTCCTTGATGCTGCGCCCGTGCTCCTGGCCGTAGCCGGCAGAGCCGCGCGGGTTGCACATCAGCACCGCGTACCCGGCACCGGCGTAGACCTGCGCCTCGTCGAAGAGCGCCCCGGTGAACTGCGCGAAGGGGCCGCCGTGGATGTTCAGCAGCACCGGGTGCGGGCCGCTGCCCTCGGGCATGACCAGCCAGCCGTGCACCGGGTAGCCGTCCGGTGAGGCAAAGGTGAGCTCCTGCGGCACCAGCACGCCGGCCTCCTCCCGCAGCGGAGCCGAGAAGTCGGTGAGCGTCCGGGGCTCCCCCCCGCCGAGCACGGCGACGTCACCGGAGGTCCCGGCGTCGGTGAAACTGATCCAGACGGTTCCGGCTGCTTCCGCGGCGCCGGCGACCACGCGCGGCCCGGTGGTCAGAGCGGTGCTGCTGCCGTCGGGGCCGACGCGGAGCAGCTCAACGGCACCGCGCGCGTTGTTCATCACCAGCACGCTGTCCGTCCCGGCCGGTTCCAGCGGGCCCGCGATGTCCTGGGTTTCCGGGTCGCTGAGCCGGACCGCGTCCGCGCCTGCCGGGGGCATCACGTAGAGGGCGGTGTTGCGGGCCACGAAGTCCAGTCCCTCCGGACCGAGGTCCTGGGCCAGGAAGTAAAGGTGGCGGCCGTCGCGGCTCTCCCGGACGGCACCGATGGACAGGGTGCCAGTGCCGGCGGCAGCGGGCCGGACCTCTTCCGGGGCGGGGGCCTCGTCGGCGTTCGCAGCGGCGCCCACCGGGACACGGTAGATCCCGGTGACCAGGTCCCGATCGTGTCCCTCGTGCAGGGCGGCGGTGAAGTAGACGTGGCTGCCGTCGGCGCTGAAGACTGCGCCGTCGTGGTCGGTTGCCGCGTGGGTCAGCTGGCGCGCATCCGGCAGCTTGCCGGAGGACCTCGCGTCGCCGGCGTCCTTGGACGCGTCCTTGCCGGCGTCCTTGAGGGCCCGGCCGGCCGGTGCCACCCAGGGTTCGTCGGTGAGCGCCGGGACATCCAGCAGGAAGAGCTGCTGGGGCTTGTCGGCCGTGTAGCCCACGCCGTTCATCCGGTACTGGTAGTCGGTGATCAGGCGGGCGTCCTCGCCGCCTGCGGAGACGCCGTCAACCGTGCCGTAGCGGCCGTCCTCCGGGGTGCGGGCGGCGAAAACGATGCTGCGGGAATCCGGGGACCAGGCGAAGGCGCCCACTCCGAGCGGTGCGTCGGTGACGGCAACGGGTTCGCCGCCGCCGGCCTCCACGATGTGCAGTTGCGGCTTCCCGCCCGCCGCGGCGCGGATGAAGGCCAGGACCTGCCCGTCCGGGGAGATGGCGGGCGCGGTGTCGCGGAAGCCGCGGGTCAGCCGGCGCGGTGCCCGGTCCGCGTCCGCGGAGACGGACCACAGCTGGCCCACGTAGGAATCGGCGTCGAAATCGGGGCGCACCACGGACACGACGGCGTGGGTTCCGTCGGGGTGGACGGCGGGCGCGGAGACAGACTTGAGCAGGGTCACATGTTGGGGTTTCACGAGTGCGAGCCTAGCCCCGTCCCGGCGGCAGGTGAAATACCTCACAGTCCGGCGTTGCGCCGGCGTCGCCCAGCCGCGGCGGGAGGCGAGGGAGTTCTCCGGGAGGTCCGCGGGCTCCTCCGGCCGGAGGCGGCCGGCCCTACGATGGAGACTATGCTTTCCGCCTCCCGTGCCCTCCTCGCCTGCCCGCTGTGCCGGGGAGGCTTCCTTCCCGGGGCGGCCGACGGCGGCGGCCTGGTCTGCGACGCCGGGCATTCATTCGACGCAGCCAAACAGGGCTACATCAACCTCCTGACCGGCAAGGGCACCGTGTTCGAATCGGACTCGGCTGACATGGTGGCGGCCCGGCACGACTTCCTGTCCGCCAGCCACTACCGGCCGCTGGCCGACGCCCTCGCGGAGTTCGCCGCGGCTGCGCTGACGGGCGCCGGAGGCGGGGCGGCGGGGGAAGCCAGCACCGCTGAAGGCGCCCCGGAAGCCGGACCGGCCATCCTGGACGCCGGCACCGGCACCGGTCACTACCTCCGCGCCGTCCTGGACCGGGTTCCCGCCGCCGCCGTCGGGCTGGATATCTCGAAGTTCGCCCTGCGCCGCGCGGCCCGGCTGAATCCTGGCGCGGCGAACCTCGTCGCCGATATCTGGCAGCCGCTGCCCGTCCGGGATGCCGCCGTCGACGTGGTCATGGTGGTCTTCGCGCCGCGCAACGCCGCCGAATTCGCCCGCGTCCTGCGCCCCGGCGGGAGGCTGATCGTGGTGACCCCGCGCCCAGGACACCTAACGGAGGTCGCAGGCACCACGGGCATGCTGGGCATCGAACCGGCCAAGGAGGAACGGCTGGCGGCGGGTCTGGCCGGGCATTTCACGGCGTTGCCCGGACGCGAGGTGGACATCGCCCTGGACCTCACGCCCGACGACGTCGTGAAGCTCGCCCTGATGGGCCCCGCCGGGCATCACCTGGACCGGGCATCCCTCCAGGAGACCCGGGCTCGCCTGGCCTCCCGCACCGCGGTGACGGCCCGGTTCCGGATCAGCGTCTTCACGCCGCTGGAGAGGGAGCAGCGGCCGGAACCGCGCCCCGCCGGCGGGTAACGACTTCACTACGTTCCCGGCTGCTCCCGCACCGGAACCCCACCGGGCCCCGCATCCCGCCTAGGATGGAAAGACGTTACGGGGCCGCGTCTGCGGCACCGTACCAAGAAAACATCCAGGGGGAAACGATGTTTGAATGGCTGGCCGACAACTGGTGGGCGCTGTGGCTCACGGTGTTCCTGGTGTTCGCCGTGGTGGAAATGCTGACGCTCGACCTGTTCTTCATCATGCTCGGCGGCGGCGCACTCGCGGGCCTGGCGGCCTCCCTCGGCGGAGCGGACCTCTGGCTGCAGATCGTCATCTTCAGCGTCGTGTCCCTCCTGATGGTCGGCTTCGTCCGCCCCATCGCCCTGAAGCACCTGCGCAGCAGTCCCGCGGACCAGCGCAGCAACATCGAACGCCTCATCGGCGAGCCCGCCGTCGTCCTGGAGCAGGTCAGCTCAGCCGGCGGCCTGGTCAAGATCGGCGGCGACGTCTGGACCGCCCGGCTGGACTCCGGCGTCCTCGAACCCGGCCAGACCGCCACCGTCAGCGCGATCGACGGCGCCACCGCCGTCGTCGTCCCGCGCGGCGGCACCGCAGCCCTCGACCCGGGCGCTGCCGAATCCGGCGCCTAGGCCCGCAAGCACACAACGTGAGATCCCGCGGCGGACCCGCCGCACAGCAAAACCACATATCTGGGGAAAAGGTGATGTATGGATATCGCAGTCGCAGTTGTACTGCTGGTACTCGTGGCGTTCGTGATAATCGTGTTGGTCAGGTCGGTGCGGATCATCCCGCAGGCCCGGGCCGGCGTGGTGGAACGGCTCGGTAAGTACCAGCGGACGCTGAACCCCGGGCTGACCATCCTGATCCCCTTCGTTGACCGGCTCCTGCCGCTGCTGGACCTGCGCGAACAGGTGGTCTCCTTCCCGCCGCAGCCGGTGATCACCGAGGACAACCTGGTGGTCTCCATCGACACCGTGGTCTACTTCCAGGTCACCGACGCCCGCGCCGCCACCTACGAGATTGCCAACTACATCCAGGCCGTGGAACAGCTCACCACCACCACGCTGCGCAACGTGGTGGGTGGCCTGAACCTGGAGGAGGCACTGACCTCCCGCGACCAGATCAACGGCCAGCTCCGCGGCGTGCTGGACGAGGCCACAGGCCGGTGGGGCATCCGGGTGTCCCGGGTTGAGCTCAAGGCCATCGATCCGCCCCACTCCATCCAGGACTCGATGGAGAAGCAGATGCGCGCCGAGCGTGACCGCCGCGCCGCGATCCTGACCGCCGAGGGCACGAAGCAATCCGCGATCCTCACCGCCGAGGGCCAGCGGCAGTCCTCCATCCTCAAGGCCGAGGGCGACGCCCAGGCGGCGATCCTGCGGGCCGACGGCGAGGCCCAGGCCATCCAGAAGGTCTTTGAGGCGATCCACCAGGGCAACCCGGACCAGAAGCTGCTGGCCTACCAGTACCTGCAGACGCTGCCCAAGCTGGCCGAGGGCAGCTCGAACAAGCTCTGGATCATCCCGAGCGAGGTGGGCGAGGCCCTCAAGGGCATCGGCGGCGCCCTGGGCGGCCTCTCCCCCGAACCTCCGGCCGGTGCGCCGGCTGCGGGTGGGGCACCGACGACGCCGGCAGTCCCGGCAGCTACGTCGTCGACGGGCACTGCAGCGGGCGCCGCGGAGCACTGACCGCACTCCCTGCGAAATCTTGGAAACGCCGGGCCGGCAGCGGCCCGGCGTTCTCTTTGCCGCTTTGCCTTTACCGCGTCCCCTTTGCCGGACAGGCCCCGGCAGAGTATAGTGGAGTATTTGTCCGGCCGGTTCACCCTGCTGGAACAAATAGGCTTCGCTGAGCGTTATATCCGGTGGCAGAACACCGCGGCACAACGGCAGGTCCTCCGACCGGCCGCGCCGCCTGCAACGGGTTCACCGAGAACGCAATGCACACAGTAGTCCGGCGGGTTCAGCCCACGGACTAGCGCAGGGTTCCGGCCCTGCGAACCGATCATGAGGGAGAAAAAATGAGCGATCGCAGCCTGCGGGGTATGCGCCTGGGCGCACAGAGCATGGAGACCGAATCCGGCGTCGAGCCCGCTCCGCGCCAGCGGGTCGAATATCGTTGTGCGGACGGCGAGCAGGTATTCGTCACCTTCTCCTCCGAGGCCGAGATTCCCCCCGTATGGGTTTCCAAGACCGGTAAGGAAGCGCTCCTGGTTGACGGCGAGCGTCCGGTCAACGGCAACGAAAAGGCTGTCCGTACGCACTGGGACATGCTTCTGGAACGCCGCTCCCTGCCGGAGCTGGAGCAGATCCTCGAGGACCGGCTCACCATCCTCCGCGAACGCCGCGGGGAACGCCGCTCCGCCTAGGTCATTACACAAAGAAGGCCGGGCTGGAACCCTCAGGGGTTCCGGCCCGGCTTTTTGTTTGTCTGCTTTGCCTGCGCCGTTCTGCCGGTCGGCCCCTGGCTACTTGCGGCCGAGCTTGTGGCTCAGGGTGTTCCAGCGGGCGGTCAGGCCCCACTTGGTGACGTTGATCATGGCTTCCACCACGATGTTGCCGCTCATCTTGGAGGCGCCCAGCTCACGCTCGACGAAGGTGATGGGGCGTTCGACGATGGTCAGGCCCAGCCGGGCGACGCGCCAGGCCAGGTCCACCTGGAAGCCGTAGCCCACCGAATCGACCGAATCCAGGTTCAGCTTCTCCAGGGTGCTGCGGCGGAACGCGCGGAAGCCGCCGGTGACGTCCTTGATGTTCACGCCGAGCATGATGCGGGCGTAGGTGCTGCCGACGCGGGAAATCGCCTGGCGGTACAGCGGCCAGTTGACCACGCTGCCGCCGGGAACCCAGCGGGAACCCATCGCCAGGTCGGCGCCCTGCTCCACGGCCTCGATCAGCTGCGGCAGCTGCTCGGGCTTGTGCGAACCGTCGGCGTCCATCTCCACGAGGATGTCGTAGCCGGCGTCGAGGCCCCACTTGAAGCCCGCGATGTAGGCGGCACCCAGGCCGGCCTTGCCCGCCCGGTGCAGCACGTGGACCTGGCTGTCCTCAGCCGCCATCCGGTCGGCCAGCGCGCCGGTACCGTCGGGGCTGTTGTCATCGACCACCAGCACGTCGGAGGCGGGCACGGCGGTGCGCAGGCGTCCAAGGGTCTTGGGCAACGATTCCAGCTCGTTGTAAGTCGGGATGATCGTGAGGACACGCACAGCGGGGCCTTTCCTTGGAGGGAGCGGTCGGCAGGCCGGGATGGTCGGCGGGAGCCGACGACGGGCACAGCTTCCCATTATAGACAGGGAGTCCGGGCGCCGGCGGGCCGTTCGGGCCGCGCCGGCGGCGGGTCAGCCGCGGGTCAGCGGCCCAGCGAACCGCTCGCGTAGAGTTCGACGCCGTCGCGGACGGTCTGCAGGCAGACCGGGTCGCTGCCGGTGTCCAGTGCCGGGAGCAGCGGTGTGCGGGCGCGCGGGTCGGTGCTCCAGGACTGCACCCGGCCGTCGGCCACCTGGACCATGAGTTCCTCGACCTCCCAGACCGCGAAGCTGGCCGGGGCGCCGGGGACCAGCTGGCCCGCCATCGGGTTTCGGTAGCGGGCCGCGCGCCAGCCGGCGCGGGTGTGTCCCAGGAAGGCTGCCCGCGCGGAGATGCGTTCGCCCTCGTCGTGGTGTTCCAGGCAGGCCCGGACGCTGGACCAGGGGCTCAGCGGGGTGACGGGGCTGTCGCTGCCGAAGCACACCGGGACGCCGGCGGAGTAGAAGGACCCGAAGGGGTTCATGCCCTGCTGCCGGCCGCCGAGGCGCCGCGCGTAGAGGCTGTCCGGGCCGCCCCACAGGGCGTCGAAGACCGGCTGGGCGCTGACCGTCACCGAGTACTTGGCCAGGCGCTCGATCGCGGCGGCGTCGGCCAGTTCGACGTGTTCCAGGCGATGGCCGGCGGCGCGCACGCGCTGCTCGCCCACCTCGGACGCGGCCTGGTCCAGCGCCTCGAGGGCGGCGTCCAGGCCGGCGTCGCCGATCACGTGGAAGCCGGCCTGCAGGCCCAGCTGCGAGCAAGCGGCGATGTGGGCGGCGGCCTCATCGACCGAGAGGTACCGGGTGCCCCGCTCCCCCGGTGCATCCGCGTAGTCCTCGCGCAGCGCCGCGGTCCGGGAGCCGATGGAGCCATCCATGTTCAGGTCACCGGCCAGGCCGAGGACGGAGACGCCCAGGTCCGCCAGGATGGACCTGGCCTCGGCCTCCGAGCAGGCCAGCTGGCCCCAGTACGGCAGCACCTCGGCCGTGGCGGGGCCGGGACGGCCGGCGTCGTTCCAGCCTGCGGCGATCCGCAGGTCCTCGACGCCGCCGATATGCGGGGCGCCCATCTCGGCCAGCGCCACGTAACCGTTGGCGGCTGCCCGGGCCAGCGCCGCCTGCTGGTAGCCGCGCAGCGCGGCGGCCGGGAGGTCACGGGCGGCGCGGCGGGCGGCCGTGTGCGCGGCCCGCTTGACCTGGCCGTCGGCGCCGAAGCCGTCGAGCCCGAACAGCCCGGCGGCGGTGGCCAGGGATGCGGAGACCAGCGCGGAGTGGACATCAACCCGGGACAGGTAGACCGGGCGGCCGCCGGCGGCGCGCTCAAGTTCCTCGCGGCCGGGCAGGGTCGGATCGGACCACTGGGACTCGTCCCAGCCGTGGCCCAGGATCGTCCCGCCGTCGGACCCGGCTCCCGTGCTGCTGCCGGATGCCGCGGCGGCGTGGCGGGCGACGGCGTCGAGCAGCTCGGCGCCGGAGCGCACCTGGCCCAGCTGCAGGGATTCGAGCGCAATGCCGGTCTCGGTCAGGTGCACGTGGGAATCGACGAAGCCCGGGGCCAGCAGCGCGCCCTGCAGGTCGACGATGGTCATCGAGTCGTCCGCGATGGAGGTGGCGGCCTGCTCGGACCCCACCCACGCCACCGTGTCCCCGTCCACCAGCATCGCCGTCGCGAAGGGGTCGGCCGCGGTGTAGACGGAGCCGTTGCGGTACAGCGTGACCTTACGCTCGGTGGTGGCGAGCCGGGACTCGGAGGGTGAAGCGGTCATGGACAATGAACTCCTTACTGCGGGCCGCCGGGCACTCCGGCGGCGTGACTGCGGTGGGCGGCCGGAACCGCCGTGAATCTGGTGGGGGCCAGGGAGCTGACCGGCGTCAGGCGACGGCCGAGTAGGCGACGACGCCGCGCTTGACCAGGCTGATGGCATCGGAGCAGAGCCGCGAGACCCTGGGTTCAAGCCCGGGGATCTTGGCCAGCTGGTCCAGCAGGTCGATGATCTGCTTGACCCAGCGGACGAAGTCGCCGGCGGCCAGGTCGGTGCCGCTGAGCACCTCCTGAAGGTGCCGGCCCTTGGCCCACTTGAAGACCGGCCAGACCAGCCCCAGCTCCGGTTCCCCGGTCAGGGGCAGCTTGTTCGCCTCCTCGACGTCCTCCAGCGCGGACCATTCCCGGACCACAATGTCGACCGCGGACTCCAGGGAAACGCTCGGCATCTTGGGCCGCAGGCCCCGGTCCTCGCGTTTGGCCTGGTAGACCAGCACGCTGGCGAGGGCCGCGATCTCGGCGGCATCCAGGTCACTGAACGCTCCGAGGCGCAGCGACTGGGAAATCAGCAGGTCCTTCTCGCCGTAGATCCGGCGCAGCCGCTGCCCGTCAGGGCTGATCGAGACCGTTCCGGACTCCCCTGTTTCCAGGTAGCCGTACGCGGAGAGGACACCGCAGACCCTGTCGAAGGTCTTGGCGATGGTGTTGGTCCGGGCCTGGATCTGGCGGACCAGGCCGTCGGTCTCCTGCCGGAGCTTCCACCAGCGCTCGGACCAGCGGGCGTGGTCCTCGCGTTCGCTGCAGCCGTGGCAGGGGTGGGCACGCAGTTCCCGCCGCAGCTCGGTGATCTTCCGCTCCAGGTTGGGCGCCGCGGCGGCGCGGCCGAAGTCCTCGTTGCGGTTCGGCGGCGCCGGCGGCCTGTTCTCCCGCAGCGCGTTGTGCACGGAGGAGGCCAGGTCCCGGCGGGACTTGGGCACCTTGGCGTTGAACGACTTCGGGATCCGCACCCGGGTCAGGGGGCTGATGGGGCCCTCGAGGTCGTGCAGGCCGATCCGGCGCAACTGGTGCTCCATGGTCATGATGGCCGGACGCGGTTCGCGCGACTGGTGGTCGGAGCTGAGGACGACGGCGAGACCGGGCGTGCGGCCGGAGGGCACGTCGACGACGTCGCCGGGCAGCAGCCGGCTCAGGGAGTCCTCGGTGACGGATTTGCGGGCTCGCGAGGAGTTCTGCGACGCCGACTTTTCGGCCTCGGAGAGGGCCCTGCGGATCCGGGTGTATTCGGTGAAGTCGCCCAGGTGGCAGGTCATGGCCTTGTGGAAGCCGGCCAGCGACTCCTCCCGGCTGCGGACCTGCTTGGCCAGGCCCACCACGGACCGGTCGGCCTGGAACTGCGCGAACGAGGATTCGAGGATCTCGCGTGCCCGGGCCCTGCCGAATTGGGCCACGAGGTTGATTGACATGTTGTAGGTGGGCCGGAAGCTCGAGTTGAGCGGGTAGGTGCGGCGGGAGGCGAGGCCTGCGACCGCCGCCGGGTCGGTGCCGGGCTGCCAGAGCACGACCGCGTGGCCCTCGACGTCGATGCCGCGGCGTCCGGCGCGGCCGGTGAGCTGGGTGTACTCCCCCGCCGTGATGTTCACGTGCGCCTCACCGTTGAACTTGTCGAGCTTTTCAAGCACGACGCAGCGGGCGGGCATGTTCACACCCAGGGCCAGCGTCTCGGTGGCGAACACGGCCTTGACCAGGCCGTCGACGAAGAGCTTCTCCACTACCTCCTTGAAGGTGGGCAGCATGCCGGCGTGGTGGGCGGCCAGGCCGCGAAGCAGCCCGTCCCGCCAGCTCCAGAAGCCCAGGACGTCCAGGTCGTCGGAGGGAATGTCCTGGGCGGCCTCATCCACGCGGCTGGCGATGATCGCCTGTTCCTTCTCCGTGGTCAGCCAGAGCCCGGCCGAAACGCACTGGGCCACCGCGGCGTCGCAGCCGGCCCGGGAGAAGATGAAGGTGATGGCGGGGAGCAGATCCATCCGGTCCAGACTGGCGATCACCTGCGGGCGGCTGGCTTTTCGGACCGGGCTGCGCTGCGCGGACTGGGGCGCCTCGTCGCGCTGGTTCCGGTGCCGGCGCTGGCTGCGCCCGCCGTGGCCGAAGCGTCCGCGGAAGTTCATCTGGCTCTCGGCCTTAGCCATCGAGAGTAGTTCCGGGTTGACCTCGAAGCCGGCCTTCTCGGTGATGGGCCGGCGCTTGGCGGGCGCCGCGGGGCGGCTGCCGCCGTCGTCCGTCCTGCCACCCTCGAGGGTGCCGGCAACGGTGACCCCGTCGCCCGCGGCGACGTCGTCCGCATCAGACGGTCCGGCGGCGGCGACCTCGTCGAAGGTGGTGTCGCCGGCAAAGAGGTCAACGATCTTCCGGCCCACCATGACGTGCTGCCAGAGCGGGATGGGCCGGTGTTCGGAGACGATGACGTCGGTCTGGCCGCGGACGGTGTCCAGCCAGGCGCCGAATTCCTCGGCGTTGGAGACGGTGGCGCTGAGCGAGGCCACCTGGACCTCGCTGGGGAGGTGGATGATCACTTCCTCCCAGACCGCACCGCGGAACCGATCGGCGAGGTAGTGGACCTCGTCCATCACCACGAAGCCCAGGTCGTCCAGGGTCTCGGAGCCGGCGTAGAGCATGTTGCGCAGCACCTCGGTGGTCATCACCACCACGGGGGCCTCGCCGTTGATGCTGGTGTCACCGGTCAGCAGGCCCACGTTGTCGGCGCCGTACTTGCCGGCCAGCTCGGTGTACTTCTGATTGCTGAGGGCCTTGATGGGCGTGGTGTAGAACGCCTTGAGGCCGCGCTGGAGCGCCAGGTAAATGGCGAATTCGCCGACGATGGTCTTGCCGGCGCCGGTGGGCGCGGCCACCAGCACCCCGCGGCCGGCCTGCAGGGACAGGCAGGCCTCGCGCTGGAACGGGTCAAGGTCAAAGGCGAGCGAACGGGTGAAACCACCCAGGTAGGTCCTGGCCTCGGCGGCCCGTTCGACGCTGGCCCGGTAGCGCTCGGAGGGCGACTCGGGCTCAGGGTTCAACGACATGCTTCCAGCCTAATGCGCTCCGGCCTAGAGATTCTTCAGTTCGGAGCTGGGGGTGGCGCGGTCTGCCGTGGCCTCGGTCTCGGCGTCGATCTTCGCCGCCTTCTTCTCGCGGCGCCGGTCGTTGAGCAGGCACAACCCGATCGCGGTGAAGAACAGCACCAGCATGGGCACGGCCAGGTAGAACATGCTGGTCGCGTCCGCGCCGGGGGCGGCCATCGCCGCGAACAGGCAGACCAGGAAGACCGTGATCCGCCAGCTCTTGAGCAGCTGGCGGCCTTTGACCAGTCCGGCCAGGTTGAGTCCAAACAGCACCACCGGCAGCAGGAACGCGATGCCGAAGGCGAGCAGCAGACGCAGCACGAAGGACAGGTAGACCTGGGCGCTGATGAAGTTGGAGCCGCCGGAGGGGGTGAACTCGGTGAGAACCCGGACCGCGTTCGGCAGCACCAGCCAGGCCAGCAGCACGCCGCCGACGAAGAGCGGGACGGCCGCGGCCACGAAGGAGAGCGCCAGGCGGCGTTCCTTCTTGTGCAGCCCGGGCACGATGAAGGCCCAGAGCTGGTAGATCCAGACCGGGCTGGCCACCAGCAGGCCGAGGAACACGGAGACCTGGATCATCAGGTCGAAGGAGCTGGCGACGCCGTCGAAGTTCAGTGACGCCTGCCGGCCCTCGTGCTCGTTGAGGTCCCGGATCGGTTTGATCAGGGCCGCGAGGATGGGCTGGTAGACCAGGAAACCGACGACCGTGCCCAGCACGACGGCGATCGCCGACTTAAAGAGCCGGTTGCGCAGCTCTTTGAAGTGATCGATCAGGGCCATCCGGCCCTCGGGGTTCGACCGACGGTTCATGGTCACTCCCATGTGGTTCTAGGCGCGCGTGGACGGGGGAACGTCGGTTCCGCCGCCGGGGTGGCCTTCGGGGCCCGCGGTCCGGGGGTGGTTGACCACGCGGCCCTCGACGGCGTCCGGGTCAACCTCGGCCTCGGGCTTGCCGTCCTTTTTCATTTCGCGGACCTCGGACTTGAAAATCCGCATCGACTGGCCCAGGCTGCGGGCCATTCCCGGCAGCTTCGGCGCTGCGAACAGCACCAGTGCCAGGACGATGATGATGATGAGATGCCAGCCTTCAAGCCTCATGCTGGGTGGTCCTTTCGTTTAGGTACATCCTAATGACTAACGGATATCGAGGTCCCGCAGTGCCTGCGGCTGGCCACGTTCCGTTTTTCGCCGGATCCGGCGAATGCGCCGGGCTTCCTGCCGTGCCGCTTTGGATGCATGGTAATTCTGACGCATCAGCGCGGGAGCGGCAAAAACCGCCGCGCCCGGAGCCGTCACAGGACCCGGGGCGCCGTCGTCTGCCGTTCCGCCGTCCGAGCCTAGGCCGTCCACATGAACAACGGCTGAACCGGGAGTGGACGGCGCCGCCCCGAAGGCCGCGAGCCTGTCCCCCGCCTCACCGAGGTCCTTGAGGGTGGCCATGAACTGCCGGAACAACCGCACGCCGAGCACGCCGATGAAGAGCAGCGACAACGCAATCAGCGCCGTCCAGAGCAGGATCCAGGACCACCAAGGCATGCTGTTCAGTCTAGCCGCGCTGCTGCCGCTGGTGCGCCGGAGCCGGCCGGTGTCCGGCCGCGCCGTACGATTCCAGCGCGGCGGCCAGCCAGTGGGCGGTGTCGGCGGCGAGCCCCGCGGGGGCCACCACGCGGGCGTCGCCGCCGTTGCGGGCCATCAGCATCGGCACCCAGTCGGTGCTGCCGAAGCGCACCTCGGCCATGAGGTTGCCCCCTGGCAGCGGGGCGGTGCGTTCGGCGTAGTACTCGTCCGCCAGGCCCGCGCCGCGCGGGGTCAATTCGAGGACCACGACGGCGTCGTCGTCGTTCGGGGTGAAGAGCTTCACCGGGAAACCGCCCGCGGGCGCGCCGGCGGCGGTCACCGGGCGTCCGTTGGAGCGCAGGTCCTGGATTCGGTCGAGGCGGAAGTTCCTGACCGCCTGTGCCGAGTGGCAGTAGGCCTCGAGGTACCAGGTGCTGTCCAGGGAGTAGAGGCGCAGCGGGTCGATGTCGCGTTCGGAGACGGCGTCCCGTTGCGGGGCGAGGTACTGCAGGTGCAGCTGGGAGCCGGAGCGGATGGCCTCCCGTGCGGTCTCCAGCGCCGCCGAGTCCTGCGGGGTGACCTCGGGACCGGAGAGGGCGGCGGCCTTGAGGCCCTCCTCGCCGGCGGCGGCCATGAGCTTGAGGGTCACGGACTCCAGGGCTCCGCCCTCCGCGATGCCCGGCAGCCCGTTGAGCGCCTCCAGGCCGGTGAGCAGCGCGCAGGCCTCATCGACGGTGAAGCGGACGGGCCGGGTGAGGTCCAGGTCCTGGATGATGAAGACGTGGTCGTCGTCCCAGCGGATGTCCAGCAGGTCGTCCGGGTAGCCCTCCGGGAGGCCGGAGCAGATCAGGATTTGCAGGTCCTCCTCAAGCACCTTCCGGGTGACGCCAAAGCGGTCGGCCACCTCGCTGATGTGCAGTCCCTGGTTGTGCACCAGGAACGGGATCAGCTGGAGCATGCGCTTGAGCTGGTCTTCGGAGGTGCGTTTGCGGGTGCGCTTCCCTGCCTGCGGTCCGGCGGGGGCGAAGTCGACGGCGGGCACCGGGGCGGCCGCAAACTCCGCCGCGGCTTCCAGCCGGCGCAGCACCGCGTCCCGCAGCGGGGCCGGGCCGGCGACGACGGCCTTCGCCCCGTACGCGGCGAGCTCGGCGGCAAACGTCTCCTCGTCCCGGTACGGCACCAGCAGCCGGTCGTAGCCCTCGCGCTGGGCCGCTCCGCCGTCGTCCGCTCCACCGTCCGCTCCGGTCGCCGTGTCCACTGCGCCGGGGTCCGCTGCGTGCCGCCGCAGCCCCGGCAGGGCGCCCGCGGCGACGTCGACGGCGGCGTGCCGGACGGGCAGCTCGGGCAGGGCCGCGAGCTGGTCGCGGACGTTGAACGCCGGCGGCGGGGTGAAGGTTTCCTGCTCCACGACCGTGACGGCGGAGGTAAAGCGGGAGAGCCGGAAGAACCGCTTGTCCTTGCGGCCCCGGTCGTAGCCGATCAGGTACCACTGGCCGAAGCGGCTGCCAAGGCCCCAGGGTTCCACGGTGCGCTGTTCCTCGCGGCCGGTGCTGCCCGCGCGGTAGGCGAACGCCACCGGGTGCTGGGCGTGGACGGCGGTGACCAGGTCCTCGAAGCCCTGCCCGGCGGGGCGGATCCGGGGCTGGACGCCGGCGGGGAGCTCGGCGTCGGCCAGGCCGCCGGCGGCCTGGAGCTTGCGGACGGCGTTGCGGGCGGCGGAGCCCAGCGCTGCCTGCTCCCACAGCTGGGCCGCGAGCATGAGGACCGCGGATTCCTCCGGGGTGAGGCTCACGTCCGGCAGCCGGTTGGATTCCTTGCCGATCCGGTAGCGGGTGGTGGCCGGGTCGTCAGAGCCCCAGCCCTTGTCCATGACGGTCTCCACCTCGAAGCCGAAGCGGCGGAGTTCGTCCTTGTCCCGTTCGAACATCCGCCCGAAGGCGGCCTCGGAGCTGGTGGTGTCGTGGTAGACCTTGCGGCGCAGCTCACCGCGGCGCAGGCCGTAGGTGGTGTTCAGCAGCGCGATCAGCAGGTTCAGGAGACGTTCGGTACGTGAGGCGGACACCCCGCAAGGCTACTAAAGTTCCGCGGCTTTAAACGGCGGAAGCGCGGCACCCGGGGAAGTTGTTTCCTCCTGGGTGCCGCGCTGCCGCGGAAGGTGCCGGGCTTAGGGCCTCGGCAGGGGTGGTACCCCCTTAGCGGACGGCCACGAGGTCGACCACGAAGATCAGGGCCTCGTTGGGGCCGATCGCTCCGCCGGCGCCACGGGAGCCGTAGGCCAGTTCGGAGGGGATCTCGAGCCGGCGGCGACCGCCGACCTTCATGCCCAGGAGGCCCTGGTCCCAGCCCTGGATGACCTGGCCGACGCCGACCCGGAAGTCCAGCGGTGCGCCGCGGCCCCAGGAGGCGTCGAATTCTTCACCGGTGGACCAGGCCACTCCCACGTAGTGGGTGGACACGGTGTCGCCGGCCTTGGCCTCGGCGCCGTCGCCCTCGATCAGGTCCTTGATGACCAGCTCGGTGGGGACATCGCCTTCCGGGAAGTCGATCTCGGGCTTCTGGCGGTCGAGGTTGCGCTGTCCAAATGACATGTGTGCTCCTTCGGGGGTGCTTGGGTGTGGTGCGGAATGCGGAAGGGTTACTTGACGCCGAGGATGTCGACGACGAACACGAGGTCGCCGACCGGCTGGCCGCTGGCGGCAGTGGCGTCGGGGTAGGCGAGGGCCTTGGGAACGACCAGGAGGACGCGGGAGCCGACGGTCTTGCCGGCCAGGCCCTGGGTCCAGCCCTTGATCACGCCGTTGAGCGGGAAGGAGGCCTTCTTGCCGCTGTCGAAGCTGGAGTCGAAGACCTTGCCGTCGGCGAGGGTCGCTCCGACGTAGTTCACCGTGATGGTGTCGGTCTCCTTGATGGCCTGTCCCTTGCCCTTGATCAGGTCCTGGGAGACGAGCGCGGTCGGTGCCGCTACGCCGTTGACGGAGATGACCGGAACACCCTTGTCGTTATCCTTGACGGTCGGCAGGCCGGCCGGCGGTGTCACGGCGTCGCCTTCGGGCTTGTCGAGGACCTTCGGGGCATCCTTGGCGGCCAGGATCTTGATGACGATCAGCTGCGAGGGCTGCGCGGGGGCACCCTCGGCGCCGGCCTGGCCGGGGACGGCGAGGGCCAGTTGGGAGCCGACCTTGGCGCCGACGAACGCGTTGTAGATGACGGCGCTGCCGGACTTTAGGTCGTCATTGAGTTCGAGCTTCTCCGGGTCCTTCGGGAAGGTGTCCTCAACGGTGGAACCGTCCTTGCCGTTGAACGCGACGATCGAGATGTCCGCGACCTGGTTCGCCTTGACCTTGTCGCCGTTGCCTTCGGTGACCACCTTGATGGTGGGGTCCTTGACCTCCAGCGGCTTGGCGAAGTCGACGCCGGGGGCCTTCTTGTCGCCGTTGTCGGTCAGTTTCAGCGAGTCCAGCTTCGCGGTCTCGCCGGCGGACTGGCTGGTGGGCTCCGGGGCCGCCTTGTCGCCGCCACTGCAGGCGGTGAGCAGCAGCAGTCCGGGAAGAAGAATTGCTAATAGTCGGCGCACGTAAGAACTTTCGTCGGGGCAGGATGGACGCCATGCCGGGCTCATGCCGGCGGCAAGGCAAGCGGTTGCCGGGAAACGGCACCTTCTCCAGAGTAACGCGGAAAGCTGGGTATCAGCCCATAGAGTCCAGCAGGGCATCCACCCGGTCGTCCACGCTGCGGAACGGATCCTTGCAGAGGATGGTCTGGTGGGCGCGGTCGTTGAGCTTGAGGTGGACCCAGTCGACCGTGTAGTCCCGGCCCAGTTCCTGGGCCCGGCGGACGAAGTCGCCGCGGAGCTTCGCGCGGGTGGTCTGCGGCGGGGCGTCGACGGCGTCCTTGACCGCGGTGTCGTCCACCAGTCGCCGGGCCGCGCCGCGCGACTGGAGCAGGTAGAACAGCCCGCGGCTGCGCGAAATGTCATGGTAGGTCAGGTCCAGCTGGGCGATCCTGGGGGCATCCAGTTCCAGGCCGTGCCGGGTCCGGTAGCTGTCCATCAGCTTCTTCTTGATGGCCCAGTCCACCTCTGTGTCGATGGGGCTGGTGTCCCCGCTCTCGATCGCGTCCAGCGTCCGCTCCCAGAGGTCCAGGATCAGCGGGACGTGGGCGTTGTGCGCGCCCTTGTCCGCCACGAACTCGGTGACCTTGTTCAGGTATTCGCGCTGGATCTCCAGGGCGGTGAGCTGCCGGCCGTTGGCCAGGCGGACCAGGGCCCGGCCGGTCAGGTCATGGGAGATCTCGCGGATGCTCCGGATCGGGTTCTCCATCCGCATGTCGCGCATGATTACCCCGGCCTCGATCATCCGCAGGATCAGGTCCACGGTGCCGACCTTGAGCAGCGTGGTGGTCTCGGACATGTTCGAGTCGCCCACGATCACATGCAGCCGTCGGTAGAACTCGGCGTCGGCGTGCGGCTCGTCACGGGTGTTGATGATCGGCCGTGACCTGGTGGTGGCCGAGGAGACGCCCTCCCAGATGTGGTCCGCGCGCTGGGAGAACGCGTAGGTGGCCCCGTGCGGGGTCTTCAGGATCTTGCCGGCACCCGCAATCAGTTGGCGGGTGACCAGGAACGGGATCAGGATCTCGGCCAGCCGGGAGAACTCGCCGCGGCGCGGGATGAGGTAATTCTCGTGGCTGCCGTAGGAGTTTCCGGCCGAGTCGGTGTTGTTCTTGAACAGGTAGACGGTGCCGTTGAAACCCTCGGCGGCGAGCCGCTCCTGCGCCTCGGCCACGAGGTCATCCAGGATCAGCTCGCCGGCGCGGTCGTGGGCGATCAGCTGCACCAGGTCATCGCACTCGGCGGTGGCGTACTCCGGGTGCGATCCAACGTCCAGGTATAGCCGTGAGCCGTTGGTGAGGAACACATTGGAGGAGCGTCCCCAGCTGACCACCTTGCGGAACAGGTAGCGGGCCACTTCCTCCGGGGCGAGCGGCCGGGACTCCGGGCTCGAATAGGAGATCCCGAATTCGGTTTCGATGCCGAAAATTCTCTTGTCCATGTCAGTTTCCCTCCGCCAGCAGCGCGGCAAGTTCGGCGTCGTCGAGCCGGCGGAAGGCCCGCCGGGTGCCGCGCGCGGTTTCCGAGCCGCGGTCCAGGACGGCCACCTCGACGGCGGTGACCGGCAGCGCGTCCGCGTCCCGGTCCGCCACGAGGCCGGCCAGCGCGAGCCGGATGGCCCCGCCGAAGTCGAGGTCCCCGCGCCAGCC
Organism: Arthrobacter sp. YD4; assembly: GCF_030410515.1. Lineage (GTDB taxonomy): Bacteria > Actinomycetota > Actinomycetes > Actinomycetales > Micrococcaceae > Arthrobacter. The sequence continues at coordinate 550,254 of NZ_JAUHHD010000003.1, forward strand.
GTCGGCCACGGCCTCGGAAACCTTGTCGGCCTGTCCGCCCATCACGATGAAGCCCTGTTCATCGGCGATCGAACCGTCGAAGGTAAGCCTGTAGAGGTGGTCCGCCTCCTGGACGGGTCCCACCTCGGCGACGGCCAGCTCCACCTCGAAAGGCTTCTGCTCCGCGGTGAACACGGCCCCCAGGCTCTGGGCGTAGACACTGGCCAGGCCGCGCGCGGTGACGTCCTCACGGTCGTAGGAGTAGCCGCGGACGTCGGCGTAGCGCACCCCCGCCTGCCGGAGGCTCTCGAACTCGTTGTACTTGCCGACCGCGGCGAAGGCGATCTTGTCGTAGATCTCGCCGATCTTGTGCAGCGACGGGGAGGGGTTCTCCGCCACCAGGGCGATGCCGTCCCGGCAGCTGACCACCACCACGGACCGGCCCCGGGAAATACCCTTCCGGGCGAAGTCGGCCCGGTCCTTCATGAGTTGTTCCGGGGAGACGTAGAACTGCTGGGTCATCTCAGGCCTCCCTCTGTGCGGCCGTGCGGGCATCGATGATGCCGCCGGCCACGGCGGCCAGCTGCGCTTCGGGGACCCGGACCGCGCCGGCCCGGTCGACGGTGTAGACCACGGGCCAAAGCTGCCGTACGGGGTCGGGCCCGCCGGTGGCGGAGTCGTCGTCGGCGGCGTCGTAGAGGGCCTCGACGGCCACCTGGACGGCGTCGGCGCCGCTGAGCCCCGGCCGCCACAGTTTCTTCAGCGCGCCGCGGGCGAAGACGGAGCCGGAGCCGACAGCGTGGTGCTCCTGCTCCTCGTAGCGGCCGCCGGTCACGTCGTAGGAGAACAGCCGGCCGATGCCCGCCGTGCGGTCGAAGCCGGCGAACAGCGGGACCACGGCCAGGCCCTGCATGGCCATCGGGAGGTTGCCGCGGACCATGGCGCCGAGGCGGTTGGCCTTGCCGTCCAGGCTCAGCTGCGTGCCCTCGATCTTCTCGTAGTGTTCGAGCTCGACCTGGAAGAGACGGGTGATGTCGATGGCGATGCCGGCGGTCCCGGCGATGCCCAGCACCGAGTAGTGGTCGGCCGGGAAAACCTTTTCGATGTGCCGGCTGGCGATCATGTTGCCCATCGTTGCGCGCCGGTCCCCCGCCATCAGGACTCCCCCGGCGTAGGTCAGGGCGACGATCGTGGTGGCGTGCGGCACTCCGGCCAGGGCCGAGCCGTTGCCGGGAAGGTGGCCGGCGGTCAGTCCCGCCGGGGCGCCGGACCCCGCAGAGAGTGCGTTGTAGGGCAGCAGTTCGGGCCGCGAGCGTTGCAGGTGTTCGGCGAATGAGGACGACGCCCCCGCCATCACCTGGTCGGCTGAATTGTCCAGCATTGGTGCACTCCCTCCACGTAGTGAATCAATGGCTGCCGCGGCCCGTCCGCGGCCCGGGGCTGGCTACTGGCCGCCCTTTTGCACGAATGCGCGGACGAACTCCTCGGCATTGGATTCCAGGACGCCGTCGATTTCGTCGAGCAGGTCGTCCACGCCCTGGGTCGCCTCTGAAGCCTGGGCCTCGGGCGCGGCGGGCGGCGGGGCGACGTCCTCCTCGACCTCGGTGTCGCGGGACTGCGGCTGCATCTGCTCCTGGCCTGCCATGATCTTCTCCTTCGCTGTCCGTCCCGCTCGGCGCGGGACTTCCTGTAAGCCATATTGCCACGCTGCCGGACCCTGCGGGGGCTTTGGCGTCAGGAGGCCGGCGCCTGCCCCAGCAGCTCTGCCAGGAACGCCCCGGCGTCCTGGTGCCGGTCGAACAAAGCGCCGGTCAGGGCCTCGGTTCCGCGCAGCGGTTCGCGGGTGGGGACGCGCTGCAGTTTGCCCCGGCCGGGGAGGTCGAAGATCACGGAATCCCAGCTGGCACCGACCAGGTCATGCCCGAAGCGGCTGACGCAGCGGCCGCGGAAATAGGCCCGGGTGTCCGACGGCGGCTCGCCGACGGCGCGCTCGATCTCCGCCTCCGTGGCAACCCGTTGCATCCGGCCGCGGGCGAGGAGCCGGTGGTAGAGGCCCTTCTCGGGGCGGATGTCCGCCCACTGCAGGTCCACCAGGCCCAGCCGGGCATCGGACCAGTCCAGCCCGTCCCGCTGCCGGTAGCCCTCCAGCAGGGACAGCTTGGCCAGCCATTCCACGGAGGACGCGGCCGCCGCCCGGTCGCCGTCGAGCGCGGTCAGCGTCGCAGCCCACCGGTCCAGCAGCGCGCGGGTGTGCCCGTCGCCGTCGACGGCGTCGCCCACCCCGGTCTCTTGGGCGAGCTTGGACGCGGCCTCGTGGTACATCCACTGGATGTCCAGGGCGGTGACGCGGCGGCCGTCCTTGAGCCGAAGCGTGCCGGTCAGGGCCGTGTCGTGGCTGACGGACTGCAGCGCCGCCACCGGGTCGTGGACCTCGATCCGCGGGGCCAGGCCCGCTTCGATCAGGCTGAGGACCGCCGCGGTGGTGCCGAACTTGAGGTAGTTGGCGGCCTCGCTCAAGTTGGCGTCGCCGATGATCACGTGCAGCCGGCGGTACTTGTCCGCCGTGGCATGCGGTTCGTCGCGGGTGTTGATGATCGGCCGTCGGATGGTGGTTTCCAGCCCCACCTCGGTCTCGAAGAAGTCGGCGCGCTGGCTGATCTGGTAGCCGGCGCGGGAGCTGTCCTGGCCGAGACCCACGCGGCCCGCCCCGCACATGACCTGCCGGGTGATGAAGAACGGCGTCAGGCCGCGGACGATGTCGCCGAACGGCGTGGAGCGCGGCATCAGGTAGTTCTCGTGTGAGCCGTAGGAGACGGACTTGTTGTCCGTGTTGTTCTTGTAGAGGTTGATCGGCGGCAATTCCGGGTCGGCCGCCAGCCGGCGCACGGCGGCGAGGGCCACCAGGTCACCGGCGGCGTCCCAGACGACGGCGTCGTGCGGGTTGGTGACCTCGGGGCTGGAATACTCCGGGTGGGCATGGTCGACGTAAAGCCGGGCCCCGTTGCCCAGGACCATGTTCATCAGCAGCGAGCCGGACTCGTCCTCGCCGTCGCGCTCCAGCTCGCCGCGGCCGTAGGCCAGCGCCACCGACTCGGCATCAAGCACCGGCGGCCGGTCGGTCAGCTGCTCGGGATCCGCCGCGGCCCGCTCCACCGTCCAGCCGCGGGCGTCGTGCAGCGGCTCCTCGTCGGTGTAGTCCCAGCGGGTTTCCGCTCCGCCGGCGGCCCGCTGGCGGGTGACCTGGGCGTATGCCTGGATCACCCGGGCGGACATCATGGTGGCGTTCGCGCCCGGCGCGGACGGGGCGTGGATCCCGTATTCGGTTTCTGATCCCATCACCCGCATCACGCCGCCGGCGGGCAGGGCGCCGGTTCCGGCGGCGGGGCCAGCCGTCACAGGTACTGGCCTGTGGTGGGCATCGTCTCGATTGTCTTGCCGGGTTCCTGGCCGGCCTTGCCTTGGACGATGGTGCGGATATACGTGATGCGTTCTCCCTTCTTGCCGGAGATCCGGGCCCAGTCATCCGGGTTGGTGGTGTTGGGCATGTCCTCGTGCTCGCGGAATTCGTCCACCACGGCGTGCAGGAGGTGGTCGATCCGCAGGCCCTTCTGGCCGGTGGTGAGCAGGTCCTTGATGGCGGACTTCTTGGCCCGGTCCACCACGTTCTGGACGACGGCGCCGGAGTTGAAGTCCTTGAAGTAGAGCATCTCGGTGTCGCCGTTGGCGTAGGTAACCTCGAGGTATTCGTTGGACTTTTCGGTGGAGTACATCGCCTCGACGGTGCGCTGGATCATGGCGTCCACGGTGGCTTGGACGTCGCCGTGGTGCTCGGCGATGTCGGACTCGTGGAACGGCAGGTCCGTGGTGATGTATTTGTTGAAGATGTCCGCGGCGGCCTCGGCGTCGGGCCGCTGGATCTTCACCTTGACGTCCAGCCGGCCGGGGCGCAGGATGGCCGGGTCGATCATGTCCTCGCGGTTCGATGCGCCGATCACGATCACGTTGTCCAGGCGCTCCACGCCGTCGATCTCGCTCAGCAGCTGCGGCACGATCGTGGTTTCGACGTCGGAGGAGATGCCGGTGCCGCGGGTGCGGAAGAGCGAATCCATCTCATCGAAGAAGACGACGACGGGGCTGCCGTCGGAGGCCTTCTCCCGGGCGCGGGCAAAGATGAGCCGGATGTGCCGTTCGGTCTCGCCGACGTACTTGTCCAGCAGCTCCGGGCCCTTGATGTTCAGGAAGTAGCTCTTCATGTCGCTCTTGCCGGCGCGTTCCGCGGCGCGTGCGGCCAGGGAGTTGGCCACGGCCTTGGCGATCAGGGTCTTGCCGCAGCCGGGAGGGCCATAGAGCAGGATGCCCTTGGGGGCCTTGAGCCCGTGCTCGCGGTACAGGTCCGGGTGCAGGAACGGCAGTTCGACGGCGTCGCGGATCTGCTCGATCTGCGGGCCCAGGCCGCCGATGTCCTGGTAGGTGATGTCCGGGACTTCCTCGAGGACCAGGTTCTCCACCTCGGACCGCGGAATCTTCTCCAGGGCGTAGCCGGTGCGGGTGTCGACCGAGAGCGCGTCGCCCACACGGAGTTTCCGGGTCAGCAGCGAGCCGGAGAGCCGGACGACGCGTTCCTCGTCGGCACGGCCCACCACCAGGGCGCGGTCTGAGCCGAGCAGTTCCTTAAGGGTGACCAGTTCGCCGGCGCGTTCGTAGCCGAGGCCGGCCACCACCAGCAGCGCCTCGTTGAGGAGCACCTCCTGGCCGACCGCCAGCTGGCTGATGTTGACCAGCGGGCTGATTCCCACGCGCATCTTGCGGCCGGCATTGAAGATGTCTACCGATTCCTCGGTGGTGGCCTGGCCGCCGCCGTTGGGAACGTGCCGTTTCGGGTTCAGCTGCAGGATGGTGCCAAAGCTGTAGGGCGGCTGGCCCTCCTGGTCGAGGGCGTTCTTCAGCCGAAGGATCTCGGCCTTGGCCGTCTCCAGCATCCCCACGAGCTTGGCGTTGTTCTGCGTGGCGGCCGCAAGCTGCCGGTCGATGTGGCGCAGCTTGTCGCGGAGGATGTTGATTTGCCGCTCGGCAACGGTGGCCTCGGCGGCGGTGCGTGCCGCGTCCCCGGTGTTCCCCTGCTGCCCTACGGCGGCGGGGAACTGCTCATCGGGCGTGCGGCCCTGGTCGGTGTTCGGAGTCTCCATCGTGCATCAGCCCCTTCAGTACAGCTATTAAGACCATAACGCGAAGAGGGCCGACGCCGGGGAAGACTTCCGAAATACGGACTAGTTCGTGACCTCGGGGCCGTCCACCACGTTGGTGCCGGCGATCGCGTCACGGGCCGCGCGCCGCAGCTTCTTATCCGACACGGCCCGCTCCCCCACGGCGCCGGGGGTCCAGGCGTTGACGTCTTCGGCGTCGAACTCGGTCTTGGACGGGCGGCGCTTGACGGAGATACCGGTGACGCCGTCGGCGAGGCGGCGGGTGACCAGCAGGAAGCCGGTGTGGGCCACCATGCGGTGGTCCGGGCGGACAGCCAGGCCCTCAAGGTGCCAGCCGCGGACCATGGATTCCCAGGCATCGGGTTCGGTGAAGCGGCCGTCGGCGCGGATGGCCTCGGCGGTGCGGGACAGCTGCGTCACGGTGGCGACGTAGTTGATCCAGACGCCCCCGGGCGCCAGGACTGTGGCGACGGCGTCGAGGCATTCCCAGGGCGCCAGCATGTCCAGCACCACGCGGTCCACGGAGCCGGGTTCCTCGGTCTTGACGACCTGTTCCTGGAAGTCGCCCAGGGTGATCTGCCAGGCCGGGTGCGGGCCGCCGAAGATGGTTTCGACGTTGCCGCGGGCGATGTCGGCGAACTCTTCGCGCCGTTCAAAGGAGTGCAGGTAGCCGTTGTCGCCCACCGCGCGGAGCAGTGAGATCGACAGCGCGCCGGAACCGACGCCGGCCTCGACGACGCGGGCGCCGGGGAAGATGTCCGCCATGGTGACGATCTGGGCGGCGTCCTTGGGGTAGACGACCGCCGCGCCGCGCGGCATGGAGAGGACGAAGTCCGAGAGCAGCGGCCGCAGGGTCTGGTACTGCTGGCCGACGTTGTTGACCACCACGGAGCCGTCCGGCTTGCCGATGATCTCGTCGTGGTTGAGGAAGCCGCGGTGGGTGTGGAACGCGCCGCCGGTCTCGAGGCTGATGGTGTTCATCCGGCCGCGTTCGTCGGTCAGCTGCACCCGCTCGCCCACCCGGAACGGACCTCGGCGGCGGTTTGCACCGGCCGGGGTCAGCGGGGGGACGTCCCCGTGAGGGGTGGCGTTGGCGGCGGTGTCGCTGCTCATGGGATGTTCCTCGCTCCTGTGACGCTGGGTGGCCGCAGATTCGGCGGCGGCCCGTGGGTTGGCCGGAGATTCACGGCCGGCAGGTAACTCTACCGGTTTCCGGCCCGCTTGGGGGTTTCGGGTGGTCCGGTGACAGTCAGCCGCGCTGTTTGCCGGTGAGGGTGTTGAGGACGGTCAGCTGGCGCAGTAGGCCGGTGACGCGCCCGGCGTCGTCGATCACCGCGTAGTCCGAGCCCTCCAGTTGCGCGAGGTACGTCAGGAGTTCCGCGCCCCGGTCCGTCCCCTTGACGTAGGCGCCGGCCGTGAGCGGGTACGCGACCGCCGTCGCCGGCGTCGTGTCGGCAAGATCGGCGGGAACCTGCGCGGCGGAAGCGGGGTCGACGACGGCGGAGGGACGGCCGTCGGGGCCGTAGAGGACGACGGCGGGGCTGCCGGCGGGCGAGAACCGCAGCACCTCGGCGACGCTGGTTGCGGCGGGTAGGCCGATGGCCGGTTCGGCCAGTGCGGCCGCTGCCACGAGCGGGAGCCGGCTACGGTACCGGGCCTGCTGGATCGAGGCGGTGGCGCCGAGCCAGAGGAAGCTCCCCACCAAGAGCGTGATCAACAGCAGGGAGGTGTCCGGCCGGTTGCCGCTGAGCAGGGGAAGCGCCACGAACCAGATGACCAGAGCCGCCACGATGATCCGGCCCGCCCAGCCGGCGGCGATGGTGCCCTTCTCGTGGCTGCCGGTGGCCTTCCACACGGCGGATTCCACCAGGCGGCCACCGTCGAGCGGAAGGCCGGGCAGCACGTTGAAAATGCCGATCAGGAGGTTGGCCCACACGAAGATGTTCGCCAGGGTGTCCGCGACGCCCGTCAGCTGGCCGCCGGAGACCACCAGCCAGCCGGCGCCGGCCAGGACCAGGTTCGCGACGGGGCCGGCCATGGCCACCAGCACGGACTTCCCGGGCGAGGCGGTGAACTCCTCGAACTGGGTGTGGCCGCCCCATAGGTTAAGGACGATCTTGCTGGTGGGCCAGCGGTACATCCGGGCGGTCAGGGCGTGGGCCAGTTCATGGACCAGCACCGAGATGAGCAGCAGCACGGCATAGGCGAACGCCACGAGGTAGGCGGTGGCGCCGAGCCGGGGGTTGTTGTGCGCCAGCACCGGGCCGTAGGCGATCACGGTAAACGCGGCGATCGCGAACCAGGAATAGGCCAGGATGACGGGGATGCCGGCGATCCGGCCGAGCGGAATGCCGCCGCGCAGGGAGAACGGCTTGTCCTCGGCCGGTTTGTCGGTGCGCTCCCTGCCTGCCGGGGGCCCGGACGGTTCAGTCATTGCGGCCACCGCCGCTGAAGGCCGGGGCGGGTGCCGGGGTGGTTGCGTGGCGCAGGGTTACGAGTTCCTGGAGGTCCGCGACGGTGCGGCCGGCCAGGGTGTCCCAGGTGGCGCGGCGGGGATCTTCCGGCAACGGAACGATGTGCGGGATGGCCACCGTGGTGACGCCGGAGGCGACCGCTGCGGCGACGCCCGGGGCGGAGTCTTCGAGGGCCACGCAGTGCTGCAGTCCCAGCTCCGGGTCGGCCTCCTGCAGCAGTTCCACGGCCTTGAGGTAGGCCTCCGGGTGGGGCTTGCCCTGGGTGACGGTGTCTCCGGTGACAAGGAACTCGAAGTAGGGCTTGGGCAGGCTGGCCACGATTTCACGCGCGAGCGGCGCCTCGGACATGGTCACGAGTGCGCAGCGGATGCCGGCGGTGTGCAGTTCGTCGAGCAGTTCGCGGGCTCCCGGGCGCCACGGCACCTCCTCGCGGACCTGGCTGACCACATGCCCGGTGAGAGTGTCGATGATCTCGCGGATTTCCAGCCGCACGCCCGCGTCCTGCAGGAGGCCGGCGGAGAACACCAGGGACTGGCCCACCAGCTGCATGGCTTGTTCGTGCGACCACTGGCCGCCGTGTTCCTCGACCAGCGCGTGCTCGGCGGCGATCCAGTACTGCTCGGTGTCTACGATGGTGCCGTCCATGTCCCAGAGAGCGGCTTTGAGCAGGGGCGTGGAGGCTGGCGATCGCATGTCTTCCAGTCTACGGTGCGCTGTCCGAGGGCCGATTCCGCGGCGGCGTACGGGCCCGCCCCCTCGCGCGGACCGCTACGCCGAGGGCGAAGACGACGGACTCAGGGGCCCGGCCTGACTGCATTCGTCCGGAACTTGGACGTAGGGTGAAGTCATGAATAGCTTCGAGTCGGACACCCCGGAAACGGACGCCCTGCCTGAGCCGGAACGGTTGCTGCAGCCCGTCCCGGAAGGCCAGCGGATCACGGTGATGCTGGCGGCGTTCGAGGGCTGGAACGACGCCGGCGAGGCCGCCAGCGACGCCCTGCGCTACCTGAACAAGCTCTGGGGCGGCAAAAAGGTCGGCACCATCGACGCGGACGAGTACTACGACTTCCAGTTCACCCGCCCGGTCATCCGCCGGACCGCTTCCGGCGACCGCAAGATCAAGTGGCCCTCCACCCGGATCTTCAAGGCCAGCGTGCCGGGCTCGAACGTGGACGTGATCTTCGTCCAGGGCACCGAGCCGTCCTATAAGTGGCGCGCCTACACCGCCGAACTCCTGGTCCACGCCGAGGCGCTGAACGTCGACTACGTCATCCTGGTGGGGGCGCTCCTGGCGGACGTGCCGCACAGCCGTCCCATCCCGGTCAGCGCCTCGACCGACGACGCCGCGCTGCGGGAGCGAATGGACCTGGAGGCCTCGCAGTACGAGGGCCCGGTGGGGATTGTCGGCGTCCTGTCCGAGGTGGCGCTGCTGGCCGGGTTGCCGACCATCTCCCTCTGGGCCGCCGTGCCGCACTATGTGGCGCAGGCGCCGTCGCCGAAGGCCCAGCTGGCGCTGCTGCACAGGATCGAGGAGCTGCTGCAGCTTCCGCTGGACACACAGGAGCTGGTGGAGGACGCTGACGCGTGGGAGCGCGGCGTGGACGAGTTGGCCACTGAAGATCCCGAGATCGCGGCCTACGTACGCCAGCTCGAGGAGGCCAAGGACACCGCCGACCTGCCCGAGGCCAGCGGCGAGTCGATCGCCCGGGAGTTCGAGCGGTACCTGAAGCGCCGCGGCAAGGACAAGCCGTAGGCCCTGCTTAAACTGCAAAGCGCCGGCGCCCCTGCCAGAGGGGCGCCGGCGCTTTGCGTTGGCGGTTGCCTAGAGCTCGAGGCCGAGCAGGGCGTTGACGGCGTCGGACACCAGAGCGGCGTCGGTGGCCGAGGCCGGGGTGTCTCCGGCGGCGAGGGCGGCACCGGCCCAGGCGTCGACGGCGGCCAGTGCCTCAGGGGCGTTGAGGTCGTCCGAGAGAGCGGCGCGCATCTGTTCGATCAGGGCCTTGGCGGACCCTGCGGGCGCGGACTGGAGCGCCTTGCGCCAGGAATCGAGGCGGCGCTTGGCTTCCCCGAAGCCTTCGGCCGTCCAGGACCAGTCGCTGCGGTAGTGGTGGGCCAGGATGGCCAGGCGGATGGCGGCCGGTTCCTCGCCGGCGGCGCGGAGCTTGGAGACGAGCACCAGGTTGCCCTTGGACTTGCTCATCTTCTCGCCGTCGAGCCCCACCATTCCGGCGTGTGCGAAGTGCTTCGCCAGCGGCGTCCCGGTCAGGGAGTAGGCGTGGCCGGCACCCATTTCGTGGTGTGGGAAGACCAGGTCCGAGCCGCCGCCCTGGACGGTGAAGGGTGCGGGCAGGTACTTCTGCGCGATGACGGTGCACTCGATGTGCCAGCCGGGGCGGCCCTCCCCCAGATCGCCGCCGGCCCAGCTGGGCTCACCGTCGCGGGCAACACGCCAGAGCAGCGGGTCCAGGGCCTGCCGCTTGCCGGCGCGGCCCGGGTCGCCACCACGCTCGGCGAAGAGCTCGAGCATCTCGGCGTCGGAGAGGTGCGACACGCAGCCAAGGGTCCAGGCATCGGCGTCCTCGGCCGAATGCTTGCCGGCGGCTTCGACGTCGTAGTAGACGTCGCCGTCGGGCTCGCCGTCGTTGCCGGGAACCCGGTACGCCAGGCCGCGCCCAAGCAGGGACTCGATGGCGGGGACAATCAGCGGGATGGCCTCAACCGCGCCGATGTAGTCATCCGGGGCGAGGACGTTGAGGGCTTCCATGTCCGTCTGGAAGAGCTCGATCTGGCTGGCGGCGAGGTCGCGCCAGTCGACGCCGGTCGCCGTCGCGCGCTCCAGCAGGGGGTCGTCGACGTCGGTGACGTTCTGGACGTAGGCGACCGTCTGTCCGCCGTCGCGCCAAGCCCGGTTGAGCAGGTCAAAGGCGACGTAGCTGGCAGCGTGCCCCATGTGGGTGGCGTCGTAGGGCGTGATGCCGCAGACGTACATGGACTGCTCCCCCGCCGCGTCGAGGGTCACGGGGCCGCCCTGGGCGGTGGGGCCGCCCTGGGCGGTGTCGAAGAGACGCACGGCGGGCATGGCGCCCGGCAGTTGGGGAACGGGGCGGGAGGTCCAGGATTTCACAGACCAAGCCTAGTGCTAGGCGCTGATGACATTGAAACCGAGCAGTAGGTACAGTGCCAGGCCCAGGAGGATGCGGTACCAGACGAAGAGCCGGTAGCTGCGGGTGGAAACGTACTTGAGGAACCAGCCGATGATGACGTAGCCCACCACGAACGCGATTACGGTGGCCAGGCCCGTTTCGGGGAGGCCGTAGGGGCCGCTGAGGCCTTCCTTGGTGAGCACCTTATAGAGCTGGTAGAGGCCGCTGCCGAAGACGGCGGGGATGGCCAGGAGGAAGGAGTATCGGGCGGCGGCCTCGCGGGTGTAGCCCATGAAGAGGCCCGCGGTGATGGTGCCGCCGGAGCGGGACACGCCCGGGATAAGCGCGAGGGCCTGGGCGAACCCGTAGAGGATGCCGTGCTTGTAGGTGAGCCGGCTGAGGTCGCGCTCCTGCCGGCCGGTGGCGTCGGCGACAGCGAGGATCATGCCGAAGACGATCAGCATGGTCGCGACGATCCAGAGGCTGCGCAGCACGGATTCGATCTGGTCCTGGAAGAGCAGGCCGAGGACGATGATGGGGAGGCTGCCGAGGATGACCAGCCAGCCCATCCGCGCGTCGGGGTCCTGGCGGGAGACCTTGCCGGTGAGCGAGCCGAACCACGCCTTCACGATCCGGACGATGTCGCGCCAGAAGTAGACGATCACGGCCGTCTCGGTGCCCAGCTGTGTGATGGCGGTAAAGGCGGCTCCGGGGTCCGAGGCGTCCGGGAGGAACTCCCCGACGATCCGAAGGTGGGCGCTTGAGGAAATCGGGAGGAACTCTGTCAGTCCCTGCACAAGGCCCAGAAAGGCCGCTTCTATCCAGTTCACGTTTATAGACCCTACCGGTACGGCCGGCCGAAGCACCGTAAGCTTGCAGGCATGCAGCAGCGTTATGTCGGCAACAGTGGGTTGCGTGTCTCGTCCCTGTCCCTTGGCACCATGTCCTGGGCCGGTGAGACCGATGAGCAGGATGCCGCTGCCCTGCTCCATACCTTTGTCGATGGCGGCGGCACCCTGATCGACACCGCGGCTTCCTACGCCGGCGGCCGGGCCGAGGCGATGCTCGGCAGCATGCTCAACGACGTCGTGGCGCGCAGCGAGGTGGTCATCTCCACCAAGGCGGGGCTGACGACGTCGGGCGCACGCCACAGCGTGGACACCTCACGCAACGCCCTCCTCTCCAGCCTCGACGCCTCCTTGGCCCGGCTGGGCACCGACTATGTGGACCTGTGGTTCGCGCAGGCCTGGGATCCGAACGTCCCGCTGGACGAGACCCTGGCTGCGCTGGAGTACGCGGTCCGCTCCGGCCGGGTGCGCTACGCCGGCGTCTCCAACTACTCCGGCTGGCAGACCGCGAAGGCCGCGGCGGTGGCCGGGTTCCCGCTGGTGGCCAGCCAGGCCGAGTATTCGCTGCTGCAGCGCAAGGCCGAGGCCGAGCTGATTCCCGCGGTTGAGGACGCCGGCCTGGGCCTGATGGCGTGGGCTCCCCTGGGACGCGGCGTGCTGACGGGCAAATACCGCGGCCACATCCCGGCCGACTCCCGCGCCGCCCAGTCGAAGCTGGCGGCGTACGTCGAGCCGTACCTGGAGGGAAGCTCCTCCAGCGTGGTCGAGGCGGTTGCCATGGCGGCGAAGGGCCTGGGCCGCAGCATCCTGGACGTCTCCCTGAGCTGGCTGTTGTCCCAGCACGGCGTGGCGACCGCGGTGGTGGGCGCGCGCACTCCGGTGCAGTTGAAGGAAATCCTCGATGCCACGCTCGCACCCCTGCCGCCGGAGATCGCAGTGGCACTCGAGGACGTCTCCAGCCCGGCGTAGGGCTTTTCGGGCCGTCGACGCCGGACGGTCTCCATTCCTGCGCTGCATCTAGGCGTCTCGAATACCGCGGTGCTCGCCTCGGAAGCAATTGCTCCCGGTATGCCATTCGAAAGGAAGCGCCCTGTAGATCATCGCGCCTCCTCGCCCGCCGCCTCCCGCCCGCTCGCGGCTCCGTCCACGCACCAGGACTGCCGTTTCAATCATTCGCATCTTCACAACGTGAAGTAGTGGTTTTGTCGGGGTTTTTGGTGGGGGTCGAGGTGGGGTGGCGGGATGTACCAGGGAGTCCCGGCGCGGGATTGGATGGTCCATTGTTCTTTGTGGATCAGGTGATGGTGGTGGGCACACAACAGGACACCGTTGTCTGTGCTGGTTGGGCCGCCGCGGGACCAGTAGTCGATGTGGTGGGCCTCGCACCAAGGTGCTGGGATGGTGCAGCCGCGGAAAGTGCAGCCTTTGTCGCGGGCGGTGATGGCTTTGCGGATGTGGGGCAGGAAGATTCTGCTCGTCCTCCCGATGTCCAGGACCCGGCCCTCGCTGCCGAGGAGGACGGGAATGATGTCCGCGTCGCACGCGATCTTGCGGATGGTGGCGGCGGTGACGGGTCCGGTGAAGGCCAGCGTCCCGGTCCCGGCCAGACCCAGGGTCCCGGAAGCCGTCATCCCTTCGCCGGCTGTTTGATCCCCGATGCCGGAGTCGGTGGTGAGGCGGGTGAGGAGGTCGCGGTAGTCGATAGTGACCATGACCTGAGGGCGGAATCCGCCCGCGGCGGGGAGCCCACCGGTGGCGAGGGCGGCCTTGCAGGCGCCGACCAGGCCGTCGAGCAGCAGTTGCGGACGGGTCCGGAGATCCAGCCGTTCCTCGGAGACTCCCGGTCCGGTGGCGAAGGCCTCCTCCGGCGAAACTATGCAGCCTTCAGCGGCGGCTTTGTCGGCAGCGGCCGGGGTGGTCCCGCTGGCATCCACTGCGCCGGGAACGGTCGCGGCTGTTCGTGGGTTGGTCGCGGTGTTCATCACCGTGAGGAGGTGTTCGAACTGGTCGGTGGTGGCGAAGATTTCCAGGTGCTGGAGTCCGTGCCGGGGACGGCGGATGAACGCACCCTGGAGTTGGCGGAGGAGTTCTTCGGTGGGTTCGGTGCCGTCCTGGTCGAGGCCGTCGATCCAGCGGCGGGCGACCCGGGTCAGGAAGTCCGGGTCATGAACCGCCGCGAGCGTGGTCAGGACTTCTTCCATCCGGGCCAAGGTGGCAGGGTCGGACAGAACCCGGACCCGGTCCAGTGCCTGGGTGATGATGGTCGCCGACCGGGACGGGACCTCCCCTCCCGCGAACGCCGCGGCCAGTTCCTCATGAACGGCCGGGATCGGCTGGCCGGACAACCCAACCCGGGGCAGAAGTTCCCCGGCAAGGCACAGTCGCCGGTGCGCCTCGGCGGTACTGATGCGTAGACGGTCTCGCAGGAAGTCCGTGGTCCGCCGATACCCGTCACCCACCGGCCCAGGCTTTGAGCGATCAGAAGCATCGGTTGAGTCTGCGGCGGCTTGAGTGCGCGTTCGGTCGACGGCTCCCGCAGCAACAACCTGCAAGAACTCCACCGCCCGGGCGAGCTCCTCCACATCCCCGGCGAAAGCCGCCGCCTCGGCGAAACCCAGCACCCCAGCGTCGTCGACCGCCGCCATGCAGACCTCCCGCAGCGAAGCGGCGATATCCCCCAACGCAATACCGCCGAACCCGCCAGCGACCGGCCGGTAAGCCGGAAGAAGCGAAAGCGCCGAGGGAGTTCCCATGCACTAACAATGCCAAGGGGGTCTGACATTATGGGCCGCTGACCGCGAAAGGGGGCGGAACCGGCGCAACCGGCTAAATGAGCTAAGGGGCTCCCCTAGTCCTGGAGGAGCTCGAGGTCTTCCTCGTCGTCGACGGCCTCACGCTCGTCGTCGTCATCTTCGTCATCGTCCTCGTCGAGGACCTCCAACGGTGTGACTTCGCCATACGCTTCGTACAGAGAGTCGTCGTAGACTTCAAAGGCATCGGCAACGGCAAAGAACGCCGCCTCCACCGCCGGATCACCGTCGCTACGCTTCGACGCTGCGGCGGCCAGATGCTCCTCCAAAGCGGAAGTGAGTGACTGAAGCGCGACACGCGGATCGATGCTCATGACTTCACGTTAGCCCGAAAAAGACGAATATGGAGAGCGATGAGGGAACATTTTCTGAACAGCTCGGTCCGTCGGGAACGGGACTATGCACGGCAGTACGAATACCTCGTACTGACGGTCAGCCCTGAGGATTCCCTGCCCGAGGCGCGCCGCCTGCTGGCCGCCCATTCCGAATACGGCAAGTGGGAATTGGAACGCAGTGTCCTCTACGTCGGCGGGAGCCGGCGCTTCTGGCTCCGCCGCAAGGTCATCCAGGTCCAGCGGACCGTCTAGACCCCAAAAACCGCTAAGCGGCCCCCAAGGAACCCGCTACCCCTCCGCCGGTCCCAGCCACGAGTTCGCCACCGTGTTGTGCGCCGACTCGTCGTCGGACGGGTGGAACATCCCGGCCAGCACGTCCCGGTAGAGCCGCTCCAGCTCCGAGCCGCGGAAGTAGCTGGACCCGCCCGAAACTCGGATCGCCAGGTCCACTACCGTGCGGGCGGTCTCCGTGGCGCGCACCTTGACGCCCACCAGCTTGGGGAACCACTGGCCGCCGTGGTCCGCTAGGGCGTCGACGTCGGCCGCCACCGCGGCGAGGTAGGGGTAGAGGGCATCCATGGCCATCGCCGCCTCCGCGACCTTCCAACGGATGTCCGGGTCCTGGGCGTAGCTGCGGCCGCCGTTCTTGTACGAGGTGCGCCGCTTGACCGCCTCCACGCCCAGCTGCAGCGCGCGCTCCCCCAGACCGGTGTACACGGCCGCGAGGAGCGTCTCAAAACAGGCGAAAATGGCGAAAATCAGCGGGTCCGCATTGGGTCCCACCGGCAGCTTCCGAAAAATCCGCTCCGGCGGCACCGCGGCGCCCTCGAGCAGCGTGGTGTTGGACTGGCTGGCGCGCATTCCCAGCGTGTCCCAGTCGGAGAGGATCCGGTAGCCGGGCGTATCCCGGTGGATGAAACCATGCACCAGTTCGCCCTCGCCGTCCCGGGCCGAGGCGTCCTTGCCGAAGATCCCCAGCCGGGTCCAGGCCGGCGAGAGGCTGGTAAAGATCTTACGCCCGGTGAAGGCATAGCCGCCGTCCGGCTGCGGCGCGGCCTCGGTGCGGGAGTCGAGGAGCACGGAGTCGTTGCCGGCCTCCGAGTTCCCGAACGCGAAGATCTCCCCCTGCGCCGCCTCCTTCAGGATGAAGTCCAGGGAGGAATCCCCGCGGGCGGCCAGGACGTGGGCGACGCCGGTCCACACCAGGTGCATGTTGATCGCCAGGGCGGTCGCCGGTGCCGCCGTCGCGAGCCGCCGCTGCAGTTGCGCCGCCCCCGACAACCCGAGTCCCAGCCCGCCGTCGGACGCCGGCACGAAGATCTTGAGGTACCCGGCGTCGGCAAGGTCCTGCAGGTCTTCGGTGAAGAAGGCGTTGTCGCGGTCGTAGCCGGCCGCCCGGGCGCGGATCCTTTCCAGCAGCGCGTCGGGGAGGATGTCTTCGGGTCTCATGGCGTGCAGTGGCCTTCTGTCGGGGGCGGCGGTGGCGTCTAGTAGTTGGTCAGCAGGGTGTTCAGCACCCGCGCGCCGAATTTCAGCGAATCGGCCGGCACTCTTTCGTCGACGCCGTGGAACATGCCGGTGAAGTCCAGCTCCTCCGGCAGCATCAGCGGTGCGAAGCCGTAGCCGGTGATCCCCAGCCGGCTTAGCGACTTGTTGTCCGTGCCGCCGGAGAGCGTGTACGGCAGCACCTTCGCGCCCGGGTCCTCGGAGTGCAGCGCATCGATCATGGAATCCACCAGGTTCCCGGCGAACGGGACCTCCAGGGAGACGTCGTTGTGGACGTAGCTGACGTCGACGCCGGTGCCGGCAAGTTCGCGGACGATCTCGAGGACCTGGTCCTGCTGGCCGGGCAGCGTGCGGCAGTCCACCAGGGCCTCCGCCGACTCGGGGATGACGTTGTGCTTGTAGCCGCCCTTGAGCAGGGTGGGGTTGGTGGTGTTCTGCAGCGTCGCGCCGACGAAACGGGCCACGGTGCCGAGTTCCTTGAGGATCTTGTCCGGATCGTCGGGATCGAATTCGACGCCGGTGAGCTCGGTGACGCCGTCGAGGAACTGGCGGGTGGTGGGCGTCAGCTCAATCGGCCAGCGGTATTCGCCGATCCGGGTGACGGCGGCGGCCAGCCGGGTAACGGCGTTGTCCGTGTTGATCTGCGAGCCGTGGCCCGCGCGTCCGTGGGCCAGGAGGCGCAGCCAGGAGATGCCCTTCTCGGCGGTCTGCAGCAGGTAGGTGCGCTGCCCGCCGATGGTGGCAGAGAAACCGCCCACCTCGGAGATCGCCTCGGTGGCGCCCTCGAAGAGTTCGGGGCGGTTGTCGACGGCGTAGCGGGCGCCGTACGCGCCGCCGGCCTCCTCGTCGGCGAAGAACGCGAAGATGATGTCGCGCTTGGGTTTGCGGCCGGTGCGGGCAAAGTCTCGAAGGACCGAGAGGATCATGGCGTCCATGTCCTTCATGTCCACGGCGCCGCGGCCCCAGATCAGGCCATCCTTGAGCTCGGCACCGAACGGGTCCACGGACCACTGCTCGCGCAGGGCGGGCACGACGTCGAGGTGGCCGTGCACCACCAGGGCGGACGCGGAGGGATCCTCGCCGGCCATGCGGGTGACGACATTGGCGCGGCCCGGGGCGGACTCGAAGATCTCGGCTTCCAGCCCTACCTCGGAGATGAGGCCGGCGGTGTATTCGGCCGCGGCCCGCTCCCCCGGACCGGATCCGTCACCGTAGTTCGAGGTGTCGATCCGGATCAGCTCCTGGCAGATCCGGACGACTTCATCTTCGGGCCGAATGTTCGTCATCTCGCTCCTCGTGGCAGTGGCTCAGTGCTCCGTTCAGCCTACCCACAAGCCCCGATTATTTGTTTTCCGAATCCCCGTGCTAGAGTCTTTCTCGCTGCTTCCGAGAAAAGCAAAACGCCGAGAGGCGGAAATCTTCCCGGAAATACCACCTGCGCGGGTGGCGGAATGGCAGACGCGCTAGCTTGAGGTGCTAGTCCTCGAAAGGGGGTGGGGGTTCAAGTCCCCCTCCGCGCACAAAGGGAAATGCCCCGGAATTCACTGCGAATTCCGGGGCATTTCTTTGTTTAACACGGCGGCAAACATGAGAGCCCGGTGCAACGACAGTGTCAGGGCATGGAAAAGGCCGCGCACCCTCGCGTGCGCGGCCTTCGGGCCGATGGGCCACGGTCCACAGGCGCCCAGAACCCCCTAGACCCCCAGCAGCCCCGCTGCGTCCTGCCCTGACAGCGCTGCCAGCACGCGGGGCCGCAGGCCGGGCCACTCCTCGGTCAGCAGCGACAGGATGACGAAGTCGCGCCACAGCCCCTCAAGGTTGCGGGAGGACCGGCGTCGGGTGCCCTCGGCCGTGAAACCGAAGCGCACCAGGGAGGAGAGGGACCGCTGGTTGCGGGCGTCGACGTCGCACTCGATCCGCCCGGCACCGCAGGAGAACAGCCAGTCCAGCAGCGTGATCTTGACCTCGTGGTTAACCTTGGCGCCCCACAGCTGCGGGTCCAGCACGGTCCGGCCAATCTTGACGCACTCGGTATTGCCGTCGTAGGAGGTGATGCCCGTGGTGCCGACGAACCGGGACTGGCCTTCCGGCAGCTTCTGATACACCGAGAAGATCTGCAGTCCGGAGAACCGGCGCTCCACGAAGGCCGTCAGTTCGGCATCCCCCAGTGGCCGTGCTTCGCTGTCGCTGAAGCCCTGTGACCAGATCACCTCCTGGCCGAGGAGCCGGGCCAGGGGCTCGATGTCCAGTGCGGTAAACGGTGCAAGGACGAACCTGCCCGTGACTGTTTCCAGGCTCGGCAGAGTGTCGGGGATGAGCAGCGCCATTGCGGCCTTTCTCGTGCGCGGTGAAGCGACGGGGAGGGTGGTGTCGAAGGCCGTTTTTATGTGCAGAATTGCGGCGGCAAGAGAAATTATCACCCCGGCGGCACCGTGCGCAACGACACGCTGGCGGACCCTCCGGCGGGCGGTTCAGATGGCCCCGTGAGCCTCGCCCCGCAGCTCGTGCAGGCCCGCTGCGCTGCTGGCCAGGCTAAGGCCCGGAGTGGCGGCGATCAACGGCAGCAGGAGCCGGTTTTCCTTGTCCAGGTGCAACGAGAAGACGCGCTGCAGGGCACCGGCGACGACGGCGGCCGCCACGCCGTGGACGGCCCTCAACTCCTCCAGCAGGCCGACGATCACCCGATGCTCCGCGAGCAACCCGTCGACCAGCAGCGTGCCCTCCGGCAGCGCAGCCGCCCCCGCGTACAGTGCATCCTCCTCTGCGAGCGCGTGCGGGAGGAGCTCGTCCTCACACCATTCGACCAGGACGGCATGTGCCTCGTGCTCCCCTACCGTGTCCCCGGAAGCCACCGCATGGATGAGAGCCTCCGTAAGCTTCTCCAGGCGCCGGTGCATCCCGGCGTGGTGGGCGGTGACGGCAGCGAGGGCCGCGTCGTCGTCGGTGGTCATGGCATCTCCCTCTCCGGTAGGAGGATCCGGGACGGTGCGCCCACTGTAGGTCCGGCGCCCGCGCGCAGGACAGGACCGTTGGGCCCGTGTTTGGGTTGTTCCCGGCCGGCCGCGCTAGCGTTACTGCCTATGGTTGACCTCGAACACTTCCGGCGCCTCCTGACCGAGGAGCGGGACCGCAAACTGGCTTTACTCCCGGCACTGCGCCGGGACATCAGCTCCGTCAACGCGGCCCGGCAGGACGCCAACGTCGACGACGAGCACGACCCCGAGGGTTCGACCATCGCCTTCGAGCTCTCCCAGGCCTCGGCTCTCATGGCACAGAGCCGCGACAGCCTCGCACAGATCGAGGCCGCGCTGCTGCGGATGGACGAGGGCCGCTACGGCATCTGCGAAGTCTGCGGCGGCCCCATCGCCGAGGGCCGGCTCGAGGCCCGGCCGTGGACTCCGTACTGCATCACCCATTCCTCCGGAAAGGCCTAGCCCCTTCATGCATCCGACAGCCGCCGCTGCCGCCCCCTTACTGAACCTCACGGCAGCCGATGCCGCCGGGACCTGGTGGGACCGCATCATCGCCGGGTTCGGCCATGCTCCCTCCCCCGTCGTGACCGCCACCGAACTGTGGCTGGTGATCGGCGTCGCCGTCGCCGTCTCCATCCCCCGGGCCAGCTGGCGTTACTTCGGCCTGCTGGCGACCGTCACCCACGAACTCGGCCACGCGTTCGCCGCGCTGATGACCGGGCAGCGGCTCGGCGGCATCCGGTTGAGCCTGGATCACTCCGGCACCACCACCAGCTACAGCCGCCGGCCGCTCGCCGCCGTGTGGTCCACGTTCTGGGGCTACCCGGTCCCCGCTGTGGTGGGCGCCGCCATGGTGTGCTGCGGGTTCACCGGCTGGGGTCCGGCCGCGATGTCGGTGGGGACCCTGATCCTGATCGCTTCCTTCCTCTTCCTCCGCAACGGGATCGGCATCCTGATCACCGCGGTGGCCGTCCTGGCCGCGGTGTTGCTGGTGCTCTTCGTTCCCCCGTCCTTCATTGGCCACGTGATGATCGGGCTGGGGCTGGCCCTGCTGGTCGCCTCAGTCCGGGACCTCGGCAAGCTTGCCGCTGTCCACACCCGGCACCGCAGCCGGCTGTCGACGTCGGACGCGTACCTGCTGGCGCGGGCCACGCGCATCCCGGCGCCTGTGTGGCTGGTGCTTTTCGCGGTGGTCGTTGCGGCGGCGTGGTGGGCCGCCTGGCAGCCCATGGGTCCGGTGCTGGCGGCGCTGCCCGGCTAGGCTGCCGGAACGCGGTGCTCCCGGGCTTAGGCTGGGGGCATGAGCGAAGACACGACGACGAACCAGGCCTTCAGCACGAAGGGCGCCTATGTCACCGGAGGGGCAGAGTTCACCCGGGACACCAATTACATCGAGGACCGGATTACCCGTGACGGTGCCCCCGGCGCCAACGGCGAACCGGGCTGGCCGGTGGAGGCGGGCCGCTACCGGCTGATCGCCGCCCGGGCCTGCCCTTGGGCGAACCGCACGGTCATCGTCCGCCGCCTCCTGGGGCTCGAGGACGTCATCTCCCTGGGCCAGCCCGGACCCACCCACGACTCCCGCTCCTGGACCTTCGACCTGGACCCGGACGGCAAGGACCCGGTGCTCGGCATCGAACGGATCCAGGACGCCTACTTCCGCCGCTTCCCGGACTACCCGCGCGGCATCACCGTCCCCGCGATCGTGGACATTCCGAGCGGCGGGGTGGTCACGAACAACTTCCCGCAGATCACCCTGGACTTCTCCACCGAGTGGACCGAGTTCCACCGCGACGGCGCTCCGGACCTCTACCCGGAAGCCCTCCGGGAGGAGATCGACGCAGTAAACAAGCGCGTCTTCACCGAGGTCAACAACGGCGTCTACCGCTGCGGGTTCGCCGGCTCCCAGGAGGCCTACGACGCCGCCTACGACCGGCTCTGGACCGCCCTGGACTGGCTCGAGGAGCGCCTTACGGGCCAGCGCTACCTGGTGGGAGACACCATCACCGAGGCGGATGTCCGGCTCTTCACCACGCTGGCCCGCTTCGACGCCGTCTACCACGGCCACTTCAAGTGCAACCGGCAGAAGCTGAGCGAGATGCCGGCCCTGTGGGGCTACGCCCGCGACCTTTTCCAGACCCCCGGGTTCGGCGACACCACGGACTTCGTCCAGATCAAGCAGCACTACTACATCGTTCATGAGGACATCAACCCCACCGGAATCGTGCCGAAGGGACCGGACACCTCCGTCTGGCTGACCCCGCACGGCCGGGAGGCCCTGGGCGGCCGCCCGTTCGGCAACGGCACGCCACCGGGACCCGTCAAGGCCGGCGAAGAGGTCGCCCCGGGCCACGGCGCGGCCTGACCGTGGCGGAACAACACCCCGGCTTCCCTTCACCGACCGCGCCCCGATCCGGTAACCCGTCAGCTAACGCCTCGACATCCGGCTTTTCCGCTTCCACTGGCCACGCCGCGCCGGAGTTCGCGGCCGTCCGGGAGCTCTTCGACACGTTCCTGGCCGAAGACCCCGCCTACAGCGCCCAGCTGGCCGTCTACCGGCACGGCACCAGGGTCCTCGGGCTAAGCGGCGGGCCGGGACTGGCCGCGGACAGCATCACCGGCACCTACTCGTGCTCCAAGGGCGCGGGCGCACTGGTCATCGCCCTGCTGGTCCAGGACGGTGTCCTGGACCTGGACGCACCGATGGTCAGCTACTGGCCGGACTTCGGGGCGCACGGCAAAGACACGCTCACCGTCCGCCAGGCCCTCTCGCACCAGGCCGGGGTCCCGGGAATCCGCGGCGGCCTGACGCTCGCCGATTTCCCGACGGCGGAAGGCGGGCGCCGCCTCGCCGCCGAGGTGCCGCTCTGGCGGCCCGGGACGGCCTTCGGCTACCACGCCCTCACCATCGGGATCCTGATGGAGGAACTCTGCCGCCGCGTGACGGGGACCAGCCTGCAGGAACTCTTCGACGAACGGATCCGGCGGCCCCACGGCGTGGACTTCTTCCTGGGCCTTCCCGAGGACCAGGAAACCCGCTACGTGGACGTCCCCTATGACGAAGAGCCGCCGGCGGACCCGTTCAGCCTGGAAGGGATCACCAGCAACGCGCCGGTGAGCACCATCATGGAGCTTCCCAACCACCGCACCATCCGCGCCGGCGGCATGAGCAGCGCCGGTGGCGTGGGCTCCGCGGACGGGCTGGCCCGCCTCTACGCCGCGGCGCTCACCGGCGTCGACGGCGGCCCGGCCTTCCTCACCCCCGCCACGGTCGGCATCATGGCAGAGGAACAGGTGTGGGGACTGGACCGCTGCTCGGCGCAAAGCAACGCGTTCGCCGTCGTCTTCATGAAACCGCAGCCGGACCGCGACTTCGGCAGCGCCCTCGCGTTCGGGCACGAGGGCGCCAACGCAGCCCTCGGCTACGCGGACCCGGCTTACGGGATCGGCTTCGGCTATGTCCCGCACCGCGCCGAGGAGGGCCGCACCAACGGCAGGGCACAGCGGTTGTCCGCGGCGATCCGGAAGGCCTGCGCCTCCGCCGACGTGTAAGGCCGCCGACCTGGAATCCCAGGGTGGAGCCCGCCCCGGCGCCGGCGGTACCGGCCGCGACGACGATTAGTCCAGTTGTCGCAGGCCGCCCCGGACCCTAGGGTGGGCCGGATGGCTAGTGACGAGAATACCGACGGCGCGAGCCACCCCTCCCGGTTCGATAAGGCGCTTCGCGCGGTGCGGGCCAGCGTGTCCGCGGCCCTGCTCTGGCCGCGGCTGCAGCTGGCCATCAAGGCGGCGTTGGCCGCGGGTATCGCCTTCGCCATCGCACCGTTCATGCCCGGCTCCGCCGCGGACTACCCGTACTACGCCCCGCTGGGCGCCCTCGTGGCCATGTATGAGAACGTGTCGGGTTCGATGCGCCAGGGGGTGCAGACCCTCGTGGGCCTGGCGATCGGCATTGGCCTGGCCTTCATGCTTTTCAGCCTCGGCCAGCCGTCCCCGTTCACCGTTGCCCTGGTGATGGGCCTTGGCGTGGTCCTGGCCGGCCTGCCCAAGATCGGTTCCGGCAGCGACTGGATTCCGACGGCGGCGCTGCTCGTGCTGCTGGTGGGCGGCCACAACCCGGACAGCTTCTCCTTCGGCTACCTGGTCCAAATGGGCGTCGGCGTGACCGTGGGGATCGTGGTGAACCTGCTGGTCTTCCCGCCCCTGCACTTCAAGGCCGCCGCCCTGAGCCTCGCCGAACTGCGGCTGGCCCTGGCCCGGCAGCTGTGGGACATGGCGACGGCGCTGGAGGAGAACTGGCCGCCCGAACACGAGGATTGGGCCCGCCGCTCCGATGCGCTCGCCGCCCACACCCGCTCGGTCCGCGCCGCGGTGCAGAAGGCGGACGCGAGCCGGCGCGCCAATCCGCGGCGCCGGCTGCACCCCCGCGACGTGGACGCGGACTACCGCGACCTGCGTGACCTCGAACGGCTGACGTTCCACATCCAGGACGTCACCCAGGTCCTCTCCGACGTCATCTGGGCCAGCGACCACCCGTTCGTGATCCCGTCCGGCCAGGAAGCGCCGCTCGCCGCCGCCATGGCCCGCGTGGGCGACGTCCTCCGGTCCACGGAAGAAGAGGACTCCGAACGGCAGGCCGAGCGCATCGCTGAGGCCGACGCCGCCGTCGACACGCTGACGCAACAGGTCTCCAACGGCGACCACACCCCCGGGGCCCCGAACGCCGTCGAGTCCGTCCTGCTCAGCCTGCACCGCATGCTGCGGGTAGTGAAGTCCTCCGCCCGGGACTAAGAGCCCGGGAGTCCTTAACGAACGACGGCGGCCGCCCCCACGGCGGCTTCTAGCGGTCGTTGCAACACCCGTTATTGGGAGTTGCAACGACCGTGTCGCGTTTAAGTGGTGAATCGAAGTGCCATCGGAGGTACTCGGATCAGGAGAAAGCAGCATTTTTTGTT
>NZ_JAUHHD010000004.1 GCF_030410515.1 Arthrobacter sp. YD4
CCCAGGAACTCAACGGCCGCCCACGCAAAACGCTCGGCTGGGATACCCCGGCCGAGCGTCTGCGTGATTTACTACTAGCTACCTAGCCACCAGCAGTGTTGCAACGACCACTAGAAACCGCCCCTTCGCAGTGAAGGTGGGCGGCCGCCGTCGTGGTTAAGCCGTTGCCCGGAGGCGGTGGGGACGGACCTAGATGTTGAACCCGAGGGCGCGCATCTGGTCGCGGCCGTCCTCGGTGATCCGTTCCGGACCCCACGGCGGCATCCAGACCCAGTTCAGCCGCCAGTCGTCGACGATCCCGTCGAGGGCCTGGCCGACCTGCTCCTCGATCACGTCGGTGAGTGGGCACGCGGCCGTCGTCAGCGTCATGTCGATCAGCAGGGCGCCGTCGTCGTCGGAGTACTTCAGACCGTAGAGCAGGCCAAGGTCCACGATGTTAACCCCGAGTTCGGGGTCGATCACGTCCTTGAGCGCCTCCTCGACGTCCTCGAGGCCCGTGCGGGCCGTATTCGTTTCGGTCATGGCGTAGTCCTTACTAGGCCTGAGCTGCCGCGTCGGCAGCGATGGTTGCGGCTCCGGCACCCTGGACATAGCGGTCGTAGCCTTCTTCTTCGAGGCGGTCGGCCAGCTCCGGGCCGCCCTCCTCGACGACCTTGCCGTCAACGAACACGTGCACGAATTCCGGCTTGATGTAGCGCAGGATCCGGGTGTAGTGGGTGATCAGCAGGGTGCCCATGTTGCCGCCGGACTGGGCGCGGTTGACGCCCTCGGAGACGACCTTCAGGGCGTCGACGTCCAGGCCGGAGTCGGTCTCGTCGAGGATGGCGAACTTCGGCTTGAAGAGCTCGAGCTGGAGGATCTCCACCCGCTTCTTCTCACCGCCGGAGAAGCCCTCGTTGACGTTGCGCTGGGTGAAGTCGGCGTCGATGCGCAGCTGCTCCATGGCGGCCTTGACGTCCTTGGTCCAGGTGCGGAGCTTGGGAGCCTCGCCGTCGATGGCGGTCTTGGCGGTGCGCAGGAAGTTGGTCATGCTCACGCCGGGGACCTCCACCGGGTACTGCATGGCCAGGAAGAGGCCGGCGCGGGCGCGCTCGTCGACGCTCATCTCCAGGACGTCTTCGCCGTCGAGGGTGATGGAGCCGCTGGTGACGTTGTAGCGCGGGTGGCCGGCGATGGTGGAGGCCAGGGTGGACTTGCCGGAGCCGTTGGGGCCCATGATGGCGTGGATCTCGCCGGTCCGGATGGTCAGGCTGACGCCCTTCAGGATTTCCTTGGTGCCCTGCTCGGTGTCAATGCTGACGTGCAGGTCCTTGATCTCAAGAGTGGACATGTGTCGTGTTCTCCTCTGTCCGGCTGCCTCTGCGGCCGGATGGTTCTCGTCGAAAAAGTGTGGGTAGTTGCCGGGTGCGGTGCGATGGACTGCGGTGCGGCGGCGGTCAGCCGGCGTTGGGCGCCTCAGCGCCGTTGAGCACGGTGCTGACGTCAACGTAGACGTTGCCGTCAGCGATGGTGACGGCGAAGACGGGCACCGGGTCATAGGCGGGCAGCTGCAGCGGCTGGCCGGAGCGCAGGTCGAACTGGGAGCCGTGGCCCCAGCACTCGATCGCGCAACCTTCCACCTCGCCCTCGGAGAGGGAGATGTCCGCGTGCGAGCAGGTGTCCCCGATCGCGTGGATCTCCCCCATCGAGTCCTTGACCACGGCTACCGGGTAGTCGTCGATCAGGATCCGCAGGGCCTGCTTGACCTGGATGTCGCTGGCAGTGCATACCAGCTCGCCCTTGGGCTGTTCCGTCATGTGTCCGTCCTGTTCCGTGTCCGCCGCTGCCGCGCCCTAGTTGTCCGTCGCGGCGAGCTCGCGCTCGACGGCGGCCGTGAGGCGTTCCTCGATGGCGGGGACCTTGATCTGCTGGATGATCTCGTTCAGGAAGCCGCGGACCACCAGACGGCGGGCCACCTTCTCCGGAATGCCGCGGGCCATCAGGTAGAACAGGTGCTCGTCGTCGAAACGACCGGTGGCGCTGGCGTGGCCGGCGCCGGCGATCAGGCCGGTCTCGATTTCCAGGTTCGGCACGGAGTCGGCGCGGGCGCCGTCGGTGAGGACCAGGTTGCGGTTGGCCTCGTACGTGTCGGTGCCTTCGGCTTCCTTGCGGATCAGGACGTCACCCACCCAGACGGTGTGCGCGTTCTTGCCCTGCAGCGCGCCCTTGTAGAGCACGTTGGACTTGCAGTTGGCGACGGCGTGGTCGACGAAGAGCCGCTGCTCCAGGTGCTGGCCGGCGTCGGCGAAGTACAGGCCGTACATTTCGGCTTCGGCGCCGGGGGCGGTGAAGCGGGCCGACGGCGTGACGCGGACCAGGTCGCCGCCGAGGCTGACGACGATGTGCTTGAACTTGGCGTCGCGGCCGAGCTTGGCCTGCTGGGAGGAGGCGTGGACGGAGTCGTCCGACCATTCCTGCAGCGAGATGACGGTCAGTTCGGCGCCGTCCTCGACCAGGATTTCGACGTTCTCGGAGACGACGGCGCTGCCCTGGTGGTCCAGGACGACGACGGCCTTGGAGAACTTCTCCGCGGTGATGACGATGTGCTGCGCGGCTGGGGCGTCGCCCTGGCCGGTGAGCACGAGGGTGATCTCGCCCTCGGCCTGGACCTCGGCCGGGATGGTGACGGCGGTCGCGCCGGCGAAGTTCTCCCAGGCGTTGGCGGAGACCCGGTCCTCCGGGATCGCGGCGGAGCCGATGCGGGCATCGCCGCGGTCCACGGACTCAACCCGGACGCTGTCAGGTGCGGTCACGGTAACGGCCGGGGCCGCGCCGTTCAGGACCTCGGTGTGCAGGCCGCGGAGGCGCTTGAGCGGGGTGAACCGCCAGTCCTCCTCCATGCCGGTCAGCGGCTTGAAGTCCGCCAGGGCGTAGGAGGTCAGGCGGCCGGCGCGCGAGCTGTCCGGGACGCCGACGCCGCCGCCGTGCGAGTGGGCCTTGACGGCGTCCCCGCCCAGCGGCGCCTTGGAATCGACGGTGTTCAGCGGGGAGAGGTTTTCGCCCTCCTCGGTGAAGCCGTCGATCAGCGGCTGGGTCGAGGGCGCGCCGATGCGGGCCTTTTCAGTAGTGATGTCAGTCATTAACCGACCGATCCTTCCATCTGCAGTTCAATCAGGCGGTTCAGCTCCAGCGCGTACTCCATGGGAAGCTCACGGGCGATCGGCTCGATGAAGCCGCGCACGATCATGGCCATGGCCTCGTCCTCGCGCATGCCGCGGGACATCAGGTAGAAGAGCTGCTCTTCGCTGACGCGGGAGACGGTCGCCTCGTGCCCCATCACGACGTCGTCCTCGCGGATGTCGATGTAGGGGTAGGTGTCGGAGCGGCTGATGGTGTCCACCAGCAGGGCGTCACAGCGCACGGTGTTGGCCGAGTGCTTGGCGCCCTCGCGGACCTGGACCAGGCCGCGGTAGGCGGCACGGCCGCCGCCGCGGGCCACGGACTTGGAGATGATCGAGCTCTTGGTGTTCGGCGCGATGTGGACCATCTTGGAGCCGGTGTCCTGGTGCTGGCCCTCGCCGGCGAACGCGATCGAGAGGGTCTCGCCCTTGGCGCCCTCGCCGACCAGGTAGACGGCCGGGTACTTCATGGTGACCTTGGAGCCGATGTTGCCGTCGACCCACTCCATGGTGGCGCCCTCTTCGCAGATGGCGCGCTTGGTGACCAGGTTGTACACGTTGTTGGACCAGTTCTGGATGGTCGTGTAGCGGACGCGGGCGCCCTTCTTCACGACGATCTCGACGACGGCCGAGTGCAGCGAGTCCGAGGTGTAGATCGGCGCGGTGCAGCCTTCGATGTAGTGGACGTAGGAGTCCTCGTCGGCGATGATCAGGGTCCGCTCGAACTGGCCCATGTTCTCGGTGTTGATCCGGAAGTAGGCCTGCAGCGGGATGTCCACGTGGACGCCCTTGGGCACGTACACGAAGGAACCGCCGGACCAGACGGCCGTGTTCAGCGAGGCGAACTTGTTGTCGCCCACCGGGATGATGGTGCCGAAGTACTCCTGGAAGATCTCCGGGTGCTCGCGCAGGGCGGTGTCGGTGTCCAGGAAGATGACGCCCTGAGCCTCGAGGTCCTCGCGGATCTGGTGGTAGACCACCTCGGACTCGTACTGGGCGGCGACGCCGGAGACCAGGCGGCTGCGCTCGGCTTCCGGGATGCCCAGCTTCTCGTAGGTGTTCCGGATGTCCTCGGGCAGGTCTTCCCAGCTCGCGGCCTGCTTCTCGGTGGACCGCACGAAGTACTTGATGTTGTCGAAGTCGATGCCGGAGAGGTCCGCGCCCCAGGTGGGCATGGGCTTGCGGTCGAAGTACTTCAGGCCCTTGAGGCGAAGGTCGAGCATCCATTCGGGCTCGTTCTTCTTGGCCGAGATATCGCGGACGACCTCCTCATCGATGCCACGGCGGGCGTTGGCGCCGACGTCGTTCTTGTCGGCCCAGCCGTACTCGTAGGTGCCAATTCCGTGCAGCTCGGGGTTCTTTTCCAGAATCTCCGAGATCACAGTGGATTCAGCAACCTTCTTCTCTGATAGTTGGTCCGTCATCACGGCCTTTCTTGCAGATGGTTGGATACTTCGTCCGGGTTGCCCGGAGCGTCGGGACCGGTGGTCCCGACGGCGGCCGGACGGCCCGTAGGTATGTGGGTGGTGCAGACGTGGCCGCCGCGCGCCAGGGTGGAGAGCCGGCGGACGTCGACGCCGACCAGCCGGGAGAACACCTCGGTCTCCACGTCGCAGAACACGGGGAACTGGGCGGCGAGCTGCTGGATCGGGCAGTGGCCCTGGCACAGCTGCACGCTGGAGAGCGCAGCCGGCAGGGGCGCCTTGGCCTCGATCGTCTGGGCGGAGGCGACAAAACCGTCCCGGCTCAGGGCGTCGGAGAGCGCCTGGGCGCGGGCGGTGATGTCGCTGCCCGCGGCCTCGATCGCGGGGGCGTAGCGTCGCTCCATTGCCTCGAAGCGTTCGACGGCGAACTCCCGGACGGCGTCATCCCCGGCGGCCGCGCCGAGGCGGCGCAGGGCGGACGCGGCGATGTCCAGGTAGTCGTTGCCGAGGCTGGACTGGCCCTGGGAGCTCAGCACGTAGCGACGGGCGGGACGGCCGGCTCCGGCGCCCGCGCGCGCGACGCGCTTGACTTCGATGACACCGCGGCGGGACAGGTGGTCCAGGTGCCGGCGGACGGCGGCCGGGGTGAAGCCCAGCAGTTCGCCGAGCTCGGCGGCGCTGATCGGGCCGTGTTCCAGCACCGCGCTGAGCACGCGGTCCCGGGTGCGCTCCTCGGCGTCCGCGGCGGTGACCGGCGGCGCTGGAGTCTCCCGCGCCCCGATGGCCGGGCGCGCCTGATCCGCGCGCGCTGGGGGCGCGGCGGAAGCAGTCACAGAACTCATGGAATACACAACACAATCATGTCGTAATTTAGTCCGGCGTTCCAGTAAGGCATGGCTTCCCCGGCGGAGGCCGGCGCCGGGGAACATCCCCACCCGGGCCCCCGGCCCGCTCCCAGCTTGGCGCCCTACTACATCCCGTAGAATGTTCCGGTGCGATCTCCCGAATCCCCCGCCCTGGCCATTCAGGGTCTCATCAAGGATGTTGGCCCCGTCCCCAGCCTGGACGGCAAGATGCTGCGGGTGGTCAGCGACGTGTCCCTGGTGGCCGAGCGCGGCCAGGTGACGGCCCTGCTGGGCGCTAACGGCGCGGGCAAGACCACCACCATCGAGTGCGCCCAGGGGATGCAGAAGCGCACCGGGGGCAGCATCAGCCTGCTGGGACAGGACCCGGACACCGCGGGCGCCGAGCTGCGCTCCCGGGTAGGGGTGATGCTGCAGGACGGCGGCCTCCCGCCGTCGGCCCGTCCCATCCCCCTGCTCCACCACATCGCCGGCATGTACAAGGATCCGTGGCCGGTTGAGGACCTGGTGGCCCGGCTGGGCATCGAAAGTTTCAGCCGTACCGGCGTGCGGCGCCTCTCCGGCGGGCAGAAGCAGCGGCTGGCCCTCGCCGCCGCCCTGGCCGGCCGGCCCGAGGTCCTGTTCCTCGACGAGCCCAGCGCGGGCCTGGACCCCCAGTCCCGCCAGCTGGTTTTCGACCTGATCGGCGAACTCCGCGACAGCGGCATGGCCATCATCCTCACCACCCACCTGATGGATGATGCGCAGCGGCTGGCCGACTACGTCTACATCATCGACAACGGCCGCAACGTCGCCGAGGGCACTGTCGCCCAGCTGCTGCGCCACGAACTGACCCCCGACGCCCCCGGCGGCAACGTCCGCACCCTGCTCTTCGAGGCCGAGCCCGGCTTGGACCTGACCGGCGTGCTGCCCGCCGCCGTCGACGTCCGCGAGACCCGGGCCGGCAGCTACAGCGTCTCCGGTGCCCTGACCCCGGCCGACCTTGCCGCGGTCACCGCCTGGTGGGCAGCCCGCGGCATCATGCCGGCCTCGATGAGCCTGGCCGCCCGCAGCCTGGAGGACGTGTTCCTCGACATCTCCGGAAGGGAGACCCGATGAGCTCCGCCCCCGCACCGCAGGCCGCCGCCGCGCCCGCCCCGCTGGGCAGCGAACCCGCGCCGCTGGTCCGCCGCATCCTGCTCCAGGGCCGCTACGAGACGGTCACCATGCTGCGCAACGGCGAACAGCTGATCCTGGCCGTCATCCTGCCGCTGATGGCCCTGATCGGCCTGGCCGTCACTCCCCTGCTGGACGGCCTCGGCCACAGCCGGGTCAACATCGCCGTGCCCGGCATCCTGGCCCTGTGCGCCATGTCGACGGCGTTCACCGGGCAGGGCATCGCCACCGGCTTCGACCGCCGGTACGGGGTGCTCCGCTTCCTCTCCAGCACACCCCTGGGCCGCACCGGCCTGATCGTCGGCAAGATCCTGGCCGTCCTGGCCGTGCTGGTGGTCCAGGTACTGGTGGTCACCGCCGTCGCCCTGCCGATGGGCTGGCGTCCCGAAGCCGCCGGACTGCTGCCCGCCCTGCTTCTGCTGGTCCTGGGCGCCGCCGCGTTCACCTCGCTGGGCCTGCTGGTGGCCGGAACGGTGCGGCCGGAGGCCACGCTGGCCATCACCAACCTGCTCTGGATCCTCCTCGGCGCACTCGGCGGCATCGTCCTGCCCGCCGAACGGCTCCCCGCCCTGGCCCAGGCGGTGGTGCACTTCCTGCCCTCCGGCGCGCTGGGCCAGGCGCTGCGCGACGCGCTCCTGACCGGCACCGTCAATGGTTTTGCCGTCCTTATCCTGCTGCTGTGGACGGCCCTCGCCGGCGCCGCGGCGGCCCGTTGGTTCAAGTGGAATTGAGAATGATGTGAGCACGGTATCCCGCCCCGCCCGGATCCTGTCCCGGATGTCCTCCCGGCTGCCCACCACCGTCAACCCGGCGATCCGCCGGCTGGCGCTGCTGTCGCTGATCGGCCAGACCGTCCTGGTCGTCACCGGCGGCGCCGTCCGCCTCACCGCCTCCGGCCTCGGCTGCCCCACCTGGCCGCGCTGCACCAGCGACTCCCTGGTCAACACCCCGGAGATGGGAATCCACGGCTTCATCGAGTTCGGCAACCGGCTCCTGACCTTCGCCCTCGCCGCCGTGGCCGTCGCCATGCTGGTCTACCTGTGGAACCTCCGCAAGGAGCGCCGCGACCTGTTCCTGCTGGCCCTGGGCCTGCTGGCCAGCATCCCCGCGCAGGCCATCATCGGCGGCATCACCGTCCTGACCCGCCTGAACCCCTGGGTGGTGGGCCTGCACTTCCTGGTCTCGATGGCCCTGGTGGTCCTCGCGACCCTGCTGGTCAACCGCGCCTACGGCCGGACCGGCCGGGCCCGCAACCGCACCCTCCCGGCCCTGCCGGGCGCCGCGCGGCCGGTGCTGACCGCCGCCGCCCTGTTCTCCGCCGTCGCCGTCTGCCTCGGCGTCGTGGTGACCGGTGCCGGACCGCACGCCGGCGACGCCGACGCCCCGCGCAACAACCTCGACTGGGACTTCGTCTCCCACATCCACGCCGTCCCGGCCTACCTGGTCACCGCCGGCGCCCTGTTTGGCGTCTACCTGGTGCTCCACGGCCGGATCACCGGACCGTTCCGGACCGCCGCGTTCCTGCTCCTGGGCGTCACGGTCCTGCAGGCGGTCATCGGCTTCACGCAGTACTACAACGGCATCCCCGCGCTCCTGGTGGCCGCGCACACGCTTGGCGCCGCCCTGCTGATGGCCGCCTCCACCAACGCCGCGGACCTGGCTCACAGCAGCCCCCGGGCCTGACCCGGTAACCTGACCCTGTAACCGCCGGAATCACGGCGGAGGAGGGCAGGGAATGTGGGCGCGGTTGTCGAGGGAATCCTGAACATCAGCCCGGCACTGGCCTTCACCATCGTGGCGTGCCTGGTCTTTGCCGAGGACGCCATCTTCGTGGGCTTCGTCATCCCGGGTGAGACCGCGGCGGTCCTCGGCGGCGTCATCTCCAGCCGCGGCGAGGTTCCGCTCTGGGGCATGGCCGCCGTCGTGGTCGCCGCCGCGATCGCCGGGGACACCGTGGGCTACGAGATCGGGAAGCACGTGGGACCGCGGCTGCTGGACATCCGGATCATGAAGCGGCGCCGCCGCGGCCTGGCCAAAGCCCAGGCGTTCCTGCGCCGGCGCGGCGGCTCGGCGGTGTTCCTGGGCCGGTTCGTGGCCTTCTTCCGCGCCGTGATGCCCGCGCTGGCCGGGGCCTCGCGGATGCACTACCCCCGGTTCCTGGCCTTCAACGCCGCCGGCGGCCTGGTCTGGGGCACCGGATTCGTGCTGCTGGGCTTCTTCGCGGGCAATTCCTACGACGCCGTCGCCAAGGCTGCCGGGCAGGACATCACCGCAGTCATCGTGGTGCTGGGCATTGTCGGCCTGGTCGTCTGGCACCTGCGGCGCTCCCGCAGGGCACGCCGGGAACCGGAACCGGCAGCCTCCGAAGAGGCCTAGCGGAGGTCTCCCAGCCGGGTGTTCTTCCTGGGAGTCCTAACCGACGAGCGCGGAACCCACGAACGGGTCAACGGCGAGGGCGATGAAGAGTAGGGTCAGGTAGCTGATGGAGCCGTGGAAGACCTTCATGGCGCCCTTGTTGGACACGTCCCCGCCCTGGGCGCGGGCGTAGAGGGCGTGCGACTCGTAGAGGAACCAGGCGCCCGCGGCGACGGCGGTGATGGTGTAGACCCAGCCGGCGCCGCCGACCGGGATCAGGAGCAGCGAGCAGGCCACCATGGCCCAGGCGTAGAGCACCACCTGGACGGAGACCACCCGGGCGCCGGCGATCGCACCGAGCATCGGGACGTTGGCGTTGCGGTAGTCCTCGCCGTAGCGCATGGACAGCGGCCAGTAGTGCGGCGGGGTCCAGAGGAAGATCACCATGAACAGCACGACGGCGGGCCACTGAACGGTGTTCGTCACCGCGGCCCAGGCGATCAGCACGGGGAAGCAGCCGGCGGCCCCGCCCCAGACGATGTTCTGCGCGGTCCGGCGCTTGAGGATCATGGTGTAGATCACCACGTAGAAGACGATGGCGCCCAGGCCCAGCCAGGCGGAGAGCGGGTTCGCGCCGAACCAGAGGATCACGATCGCGGCGGCACCCAGCAGCCACGAGAAGACCAGCGCCTCGCGGGGCGTCACCTCGCCGGTGACCAGCGGGCGGTTCTCGGTCCGGTGCATCAGCTTGTCGATGTCCCGGTCGATGTAGCAGTTGAAGGACCCTGCGCTGCCGGCGGCGAAGGCGCCGCCCACCAGGGTTGCGAGGATCAGGCCCAGCGACGGGAAGCCGCGCTCGGCGTAAATCATGGTGGGGAGGGTGCTGACCAGCAGGAGCTCGATGACCCGCGGTTTCGTGAGTGCCAGGTAGGCCTTGGCCTTGCGGCGGAAGCCGATCCGGGCCTGGGGGACGCTCAACGGCGTTTCTGTTGTGCTCACGGTGGCAGTCACTCTGTTCTGTCTGCTGTTCTGTCTGCTGGATCAGTCGGCCAGGCCCGCAGGGTCGCGGACCTAAGGAAAAGCCACGGACCGGACGGCGGCCGACGGTGCCCGGGCGGGGCTCGGTTCCCGCCGGGAACCGCGCGGCGCGCAGGCCGAATAGCGCCCCTTCCGGAGCCTCCGACCATCATACCGTGGCGGCGCGCCGGTCCCCGACCCGGCGGCCGTGGCCCCCGCTCCGGCCGGTCGGGAAGCGGCTCGAATTCAGCTACGCGGGAAACCCGTCCAAATCCCGACACATACGCCTCAGGGCCGCCGGAATGGGACTAAGCTGGCTGACAGATCGGCTCGCGCGGGCATACCGCCCCGGCGGCATTCCACGCCCCTGCGCTTGCGACTGAGTGATAGATCAACGTTTCGATGGTGAACGGCTGGTACACCCACGCGGGCACCTCGTGTGCCCCGGCGGACGCCTCTCGAGGCCATGCCCCGTACCTCCGGCCGTCAGCACAGAGAGGGGCCCGGTTTACGTGCCACATTTGGAAGAGCAAGAACTGTCATGGACCAGCCTGGACCAGAAGGCCGTGGATACCATCCGGGTCCTGGCCGCGGACGCGGTGGAGAAGGTCGGTAACGGCCACCCGGGCACGGCCATGAGCCTGGCCCCGGCCGCGTACCTGCTCTTCCAGAAGCTGATGCGGCACGACCCGTCGGATCCGCAGTGGCTGGGCCGCGACCGGTTCATCCTCTCCCCCGGGCACACCTCCCTCACGCTGTACATCCAGCTCTTCCTCTCCGGCTACGGTTTGGAACTGAAGGACCTTGAGGCGCTGCGCACCTGGGGTTCGCTGACCCCGGGCCACCCGGAGTACAAGCACACCAAGGGCGTGGAGATCACCACCGGCCCGCTGGGCCAGGGCCTGGCCTCCGCCGTCGGGTTCGCCTACTCCCAGCGCCGCATGCGCGGCCTGTTCGACGCCGAGGCTCCCGCCGGCGAGAGCCCCTTCGACCACACCGTCTGGGTCATCGCCTCCGACGGCGACCTCCAGGAAGGCGTGACCTCCGAGGCGTCCTCGCTGGCCGGACACCAGGAACTGGGCAACCTCGTAGTGATCTACGACGAGAACCACATCTCCATCGAGGACGACACGGACGTGGCGTTCACCGAGAATGTCCTGGCCCGCTACGAGGCGTACGGCTGGCACACCCAGCGCGTCGACTGGACCCGCACCGGTGAGTACAAGGAGGACGTGGCCGAACTCCACGCCGCCCTCCTCGCGGCCAAGGCCGAGACGAACAAGCCCTCCATCATCTCGTTGCGCACCATCATCGGCTGGCCCGCACCGAAGAAGCAGAACACCGGCAAGATCCACGGCTCCGCCCTCGGCGCCGACGAGGTCGCCGGCCTGAAGCAGTTCCTGGGCTTTGACCCGGAGAAGTCCTTCCAGGTCGACGAGGAGGTCCTGGCCCACACCCGCGCCGTGGCCGACCGCGGCGCCGCGGAGCGCAAGACCTGGCAGGAAGGCTTCGACGCCTGGCAGGCCGCCTACCCGGAGTCCGCCGCCCTGCTGCAGCGCGTCGAGTCCCACACGCTGCCCGAGGACTTCGACGCCGCCCTGCCGGTGTTCGAGGCCGGCAAGGACGTCTCCACCCGTGCCGCGTCCGGCAAGGTGCTGAACGCGATCGGCCCGGTCATGCCCGAACTCTGGGGCGGCTCCGCCGACCTCGCCGAGTCGAACAACACCACGATCGAGGGTTCGCCCTCCTTCATCCCCGCGTCCCGGCAGACCGAGGCGTGGAAGGGCAACCCCTACGGCCGCGTCCTGCACTTCGGCATCCGCGAACACGCCGCCGCGTCGATCGTGAACGGCATCACACTCGCCGGGCCCACCCGGGCGTTCTCCGGCACGTTCCTGATCTTCTCCGACTACCAGCGCCCCGCGATCCGGCTCGGCGCCCTGATGGGCGTGCCGTCGCTGTATGTCTGGACGCACGACTCGATCGGCCTCGGCGAGGACGGCCCTACCCACCAGCCGGTGGAGCAGCTGGCGTCCCTGCGCGCCATCCCGGGCCTGGACGTCGTCCGCCCCGGCGACGCCAACGAGGTCTCAGCGGCGTGGCAGGCGATGCTGACCAACCACGCCAACCCGGCCGGCATCGTGCTAACCCGGCAGAACATCCCCACCTGGGACCGTGGCACCGGTGAGGCCGAGGGCGACACCTTCGCCTCCACCGCCGGGGTCGCCAAGGGCGGCTACGTCCTGGCCGAAGCGTCCAAGGACGGCGCCACCGCCGAGGCGAAGGTCATCCTGATCGGCACCGGCTCCGAGGTCCAGCTGGCCGTCGCGGCCCGCGAGGCGCTGCAGGCCGAGGGCATCCCCACCCGCGTGGTCTCGATGCCCTGCGTCGAGTGGTTCGAACGCCAGGACGCCTCCTACCGTGAAGCCGTGCTGCCCGCCGCCGTCAAGGCCCGCGTCTCCGTCGAGGCCGGCCTGGCCCTGACCTGGCGGAACTACGTCGGCGACGCCGGCCGGTCCGTCAGCCTGGAGCACTTCGGTGCCTCGGCCGACTACAAGCGCCTCTTCCAGGAGTTCGGGATCACCGCCGAAGCCGTCACCGCCGCCGCCAAGGAATCCCTGGCCGGCCTCACGGCCTAACACTCTTCATCCCCTGGGCCGCCGCCCACCGGCGGCGGCCCCAGATTTTTCAGGAGTAACCCATGAACACCACCCCCACGCAGCAACTCTCCGACGCCGGCGTCTCCATCTGGCTGGACGACCTCTCCCGCGGCCGCCTCACCACGGGCACCCTGCGCAAGCTCATCGAAGAGAAGAACGTCGTTGGCGTCACCACCAACCCCAGCATCTTCCAGGCCGCCATCACCTCCGGCCACGACTACGACGAAATCATCAAGGAGAAGGCCGCCGCCGGCGCGAACGTCGAGGACACGATCTTCTCGATCACCACCTCCGACGTCGCCGACGCCTGCGATCTCTTCGCCCCCGTCGCCGCGGCCACCCACGGCGTCGACGGCCGCGTCTCGATCGAGGTGGACCCGCGCCTGGCCTGGGACACCCAGGGCACCATCACCGAGGCCAAGGAACTCTACGAGCGGGTCAACAAGGACAACGTCCTGATCAAGATCCCTGCCACCCTCGAGGGCCTCGAGGCCATCACCGCCACGCTCGCGGCCGGCATCAGCGTCAACGTCACCCTGATCTTCTCCCTCGAACGCTACCGCGCCGTGATCAACGCCTTCCAGAGCGGCCTCGAGCAGGCCAAGGAGAACGGCCACGACCTCTCGAAGATCCACTCCGTGGCGTCCTTCTTCGTCTCCCGCGTCGACTCCGAGATCGACAAGCGACTCGACGCGATCGGCACGGACGAGGCCAAGGCACTCAAGGGCAAGGCCGGCCTGGCCAACGCCCGCCTGGCCTACCAGGTCTACCAGGAACTGTTCTCCACCGAACGCTGGGAACTCCTCGCCGACGCCGGGGCCCGCCCGCAGCGTCCACTCTGGGCCTCCACCGGTGTGAAGGACCCCGCCTACCCGGACACCCTGTACGTCACCGAACTGGTGGCCCCCGGCGTCGTGAACACCATGCCGGAGAAGACCCTGGACGCGACCTTCGACCACGCCGCCGTCACCGGCGACACCGTCACCCGCGGCTACGACGACGCCAACGCCACCCTCAACGCCCTCGATGAGCTGGGGATCTCCTACAACGAGGTCGTCGCCCAGCTCGAGTCCGAGGGCCTGGAGAAGTTTGTGGCAAGCTGGAAGGAACTGCTGGCCGACGTCGAGGGCGCCCTCGCCGCTGCACGGAAGGACGCCTAGTCCCCATGACCACTCTCAGCTACGACGCCGCGGGAGCAGCCCGCTCGGCCCACGAACAGCACCTGCCCGCCCTGCTGGAGGACCGGGTCGCCACCCGGATCTTCGCCAAGGACCCCACGCTCTGGGGCGCCGACGCCGAGTCCGAGGCCTCGGTCCGGCTCGGCTGGGTGGAGGCCGCCACGGTCTCCCAGCCGCTGGTCCAGGACATCCTGGCCCTTCGTGACGAGCTCCACGCCGACGGGGTGACGCGCATCGTCCTCTGCGGCATGGGCGGTTCCTCGCTGGCCCCCGAGGTCATCGCGGGCACCGCCGGCGTCGAGCTGACGGTCCTGGACAGCACCGACCCCGAACAGGTCTCCGCCGCCCTCGCGGACCGCCTGGCCGAGACCGCAATCGTGGTCTCCTCCAAGTCCGGCTCCACGCTGGAGACCGACTCGCAACGCCGGGTGTTCGAGCACGCCTTCACCGAGGCCGGCCTGGACGCCAAGAGCCGCATCATCATCGTCACGGATCCCGGCTCGCCGCTGGACAAGTCCGCCCGCGAGGCCGGCTACCGTGCCGTGTTCAACGCCGACCCCAACGTCGGCGGCCGCTACTCCGCACTGACCGCGTTCGGCCTCGTCCCCTCGGGCCTGGCCGGCGTCGACATCCAGGCGTTCCTGGACGAGGCCGAGGAGACCGCGGAGATCCTCAACGAGGACAGCGAGGACAACATCGGGCTGGCCCTCGGCGCCGCCCTGGGCGGCACCAGCCCGCTGCGGAACAAGATTGTCATCGCCGAGGACGGCTCCGGGATCAAGGGTTTCGCCGACTGGGCCGAGCAGCTGATCGCCGAATCCACCGGCAAGCTGGGCACCGGCGTGCTGCCCGTCGTCGCCGGCCCCCACGCCCCGGAGGTCACCTCCGGCGCCGCCGACGTGCTCGTCGTCCGGCTCGTGGCGGCCGACGCCGACGTCGAACTCTCCGGCGACCAGGCGGCCATCGCCGGCGGCCTCGCCGCCCAG
The DNA here is from genome assembly GCF_030410515.1 of Arthrobacter sp. YD4. Lineage (GTDB taxonomy): Bacteria > Actinomycetota > Actinomycetes > Actinomycetales > Micrococcaceae > Arthrobacter. Next base: position 14,797 of record NZ_JAUHHD010000004.1, read on the forward strand.
ATGATGACCTGGGAATTCGCCACCGCCGTCGCCGGACGGCTGCTGGGCATCAACCCGTTCGACCAGCCCGACGTGGAGGCCGCCAAAGTGGCCGCCCGCGGCCTGCTGGACGCCCAGCCCGAACCCACGCCCGCCAACTTCACCGACGGCGCCATCGAGGTCCGCGGCGGCGACTGGCTGGGCGGGGCCGGGACGGCCGCCGAGGCCGTCACCGCGCTGCTAGGCCAGCTCGGTTCGGACGGCTACCTCAGCGTCCAGGCCTACTTCGACCGGCTCAGCTACGCGCCGCTGGAGGGCGTCCGCGACGAGCTCGCCGCGGCCACCGGCCGGCCGGTGACCTTCGGCTGGGGCCCGCGCTTCCTGCACTCCACCGGGCAGTTCCACAAGGGCGGCCCCGCGATCGGCGTGTTCCTGCAGGTCACCGCGGCCTCCGCGACGGACCTGTCCATCCCGGACCGGCCGTTCAGCTTCGGCGAACTCATCTCCGCGCAGGCCGCAGGCGACGCCCAGGTGCTCTCCGAGCACGGCCGTCCCGTCCTGCGGCTGCACCTGACCGACCGGGCCGCCGGCGTCGCCCAGCTGCAGCAGCTGGTCCGCTCGCTGCCCGGCGCGGCAGGCACCGGCCACTCCCCCTCGTCCCCCGAAAGCTAAGGCACCAGACCAACCATGCCATCCACGCACAACGGCGGTCAGAAGGCCGCGGGCCGGGGGCGCAATCCGCTCCGCGACCCGCGGGACCGCCGACTTAACCGCATCGCCGGCCCCTCATCCCTGGTGCTCTTCGGCGTCACCGGTGACCTGGCCCGCAAGAAACTCATGCCGGCCGTGTACGACCTGGCCAACCGCGGACTGCTGCCGCCCAGCTTCGCCCTGGTGGGCTTCGCGCGGCGGCAGTGGGAGGACGAGGACTTCGCCGCCGAGGTGAAGGAGTCGGTCAAGAGCTACGCCCGAACCCCGTTCGACGAGACCGTCTGGGAGCAGCTGTCCGAGGGCATCCGCTTCGTCCAGGGCGAATTCGACGACGACGAGGCGTTCGAACGGCTGAGCGAGACGATCAACGAGCTCGACGAACGGCGCGGCACCCAGGGCAACCACGCCTTCTACCTCTCGATCCCGCCGAAGGCCTTCGAGCTGGTCTGCCGGCAGCTGTCCAAGCACGGCCTGGCCCAGGCCGAGGGCGACAAGTGGCGCCGCGTGGTGATCGAGAAGCCCTTCGGCCACGACCTGGAGTCCGCCCGGCAGCTCAACGACATCGTCGAGTCCGTTTTCCCGCCGGACGCCGTCTTCCGCATCGACCACTACCTCGGCAAGGAAACGGTCCAGAACATCCTGGCGCTGCGCTTCGCCAACCAGCTGTTCGAGCCGCTCTGGAACGCCAACTACGTCGACCACGTGCAGATCACCATGGCCGAGGACATCGGCACCGGCGGCCGCGCGGGCTACTATGACGGCGTGGGCGCGGCCCGCGACGTCATCCAGAACCACCTGCTGCAGCTGCTGGCGCTGACGGCCATGGAGGAACCCATTTCCTTCAATGCCGACGACCTGCGCGCGGAGAAGGAAAAGGTCCTCGCCGCCGTCCGGCTGCCAGAGGACCTGTCCGCCCACTCGGCGCGCGGCCAGTTCGCCGGCGGCTGGCAGGGTGGCGAGGAGGTGCTCGGCTACCTGGAGGAAGAGGGCATCCCCAAGGACTCCAACACCGAGACCTTCGCCGCCATCCGGGTGGACATCAACACCCGCCGCTGGTCCGGGGTGCCGTTCTACCTGCGCGCCGGCAAGCGCTTGGGCCGCCGGGTGACCGAAATCGCCGTCGTCTTCAAACGCGCCCCCAACCTGCTGTTCCGCGACCACGGCGAGGACACCTTCGGGCAGAACGCCGTCGTCATCCGCGTCCAGCCGGACGAGGGCGCGACCATCCGCTTCGGGTCCAAGGTTCCCGGCACGCAGATGGAAGTCCGCGACGTGACCATGGACTTCGGCTACGGCCACTCGTTCACCGAGTCCAGCCCGGAGGCCTACGAGCGTCTGATCCTGGACGTGCTCCTGGGTGAGCCGCCGCTCTTCCCGCGGCACCAGGAGGTGGAGCTGTCCTGGAAGATCCTCGACCCGTTCGAGGAACACTGGGCCGCGAAGAAGGAACAACCGGAGCCGTACGCGCCCGGCAGCTGGGGCCCCGCCTCCGCCGATGAACTGCTTGCCCGCGACGGGCGGACCTGGAGAAGGCCATGATCGTCAATCTTCCCGATACCACCACGTCCAAGATCTCCAAGGAGATCATGTCGCTGCGCGAACGCGGCGGGGTGATCGCCCTGGGCCGAGTGCTGACCCTGGTGGTGGTCACCAAGTCCGGCCTGGAGGAGGAAGCCATCCAGGCGGCCAACGAGGCCAGCCGGGAGCACCCCTGCCGGATCATCGTCCTCGCCGACGCCGGGGCCTCCGCCCCCACCCGGCTGGACGCCCAGATCCGGGTGGGCGGCGACGCCGGTGCCTCCGAGGTGATCGTGCTGCGCGGCTACGGCGAACTGGCCGAGGAGAGCGAGTCCCTGGTGGCCGCGCTCCTGCTGCCGGACGCTCCGATCGTGGCCTGGTGGCCGCACGGTGCCCCGCGCAACGCCTGCGAGACCTCCATCGGACGGATCGCGCACCGCCGCATCACGGACTCGGCCAACGAGCCTGACCCGTATGCGGCGCTCGAGAACATCCGCAGCACCTACAAGGCCGGCGACACGGACCTGGCCTGGACCCGCCTGACCAACTGGCGGATCCAGCTGGCCGCCGTGCTGGACCAGGTGGATGCCTCCCCGGTGACCGCCGTCGCCGTCGAGGGCGCCTCCGACTCCCCCAGCACGCTGCTGCTCGCGGCCTGGCTCACACTGGCACTCGACGCACCCGTGACGATCGTCGCCGACCCGGCAGGCACCGGCATCCGCCGGGTGCGGCTCTGCCGGACCGGCGGGGACGTGCAGTTGTTCCGGCCGGGCCTGGACGTGGCCGAGCTGAGCCAGCCGGGACAGCCTGTGCAGCGGATCTCGTTGCCGCGGCGCAGCCTCAAGGACTGCCTGGCCGAGGAACTCCGGCGCCTGGACCCGGACGAGGTCTTCGGCGAAGTGATTACCATTGGACTGCCGCGTACCAACCTAAGGAGTGTCCGTCCCAGTGAGCGTTGAGCCCAGAGTTAGCATCCACCCCGACTCCAAGGTCCTGATGGCGGCGATCGCCGCCCGGCTGATCACCAAGCTGGTGGACATCCAGGACAAGCACGGCCAGGCCACGGTGGTCCTGACCGGCGGCACCATGGGCATCGGATCGCTCAAGGCCGTGGCCGAATCCCCCGCGGTCCGCGCGGTGGACTGGTCCAAGGTCAACTTCTGGTGGGGCGACGAGCGCTTCGTCGGCCGCGACGACGCCGACCGGAACGCCCGCCAGGCGCAGGAGGCCCTGCTCGCGCACATCGACGTCGACCCCGCCCGGGTGCACGTTCCTGGCTCCTCGGACGAATTCGACACCCCGGAGGAGGCGGCCGCGGACTACGCGCGCCGGCTGGCCGAGGCCGCCACCGCGGAACACGCGGCGGACACGTCCGATGACCGTCCGGAGGAGCCGGGCACGCTCCCGCGGCTGGACATCGTTCTCCTCGGCGTCGGCCCCGACGCCCACGTGGCCTCGCTGTTCCCCGAGCAGGCGGGCATCCGGGAAAAGCAGCTGACGGTGGTGGGGGTCCGCAACTCTCCCAAGCCGCCGCCGCTGCGCGTCTCGCTGACGATGCCGACAATCAATACCGCCGACGAGGTGTGGATGGTGGTGGCCGGTGACGACAAGGCGGGCGCCGTGGGCCTGGCCCTGGCCGGCGCCAACCCCGTGCAGGTCCCGGCGGCGGGGCCGCGCGGCCGGCTGGAGACGCTCTGGCTGATCGACGAGGAAGCGGCCTCACGCGTCCCGGAGCAGTTGGTCCGCAAGAGCGCGTCGGGCGCGTAGTTTTTCCAGCGCTCCGGCCAGGACGTCTTCGGCGTCCTGGCTGGAGCGCCGCTCTTTAACGTATTCGAGGTGGGTCTTGTAGCTGTCCCCCGGCTCGTCCTCGAGGGCGAAGCGGGCCTCGTCCCGCGTGGCCGGGCAACCGCAGCGGCGGCAGTCCCAAACCCCCGGGATCTGGTCCTCGGGCAGCCGGGCGAAGACGACGGATGTCTCGTGGCCCTTGGCGCAGCGGAAACACACGCTGACCCGGGGCGGGGTGGCGCCGCCGTCGAACGGCTCGTGGCGGGCGGACGCGCCGGCGACCGCGCCGACGCGGATACCCCTGAAACCTGTCGCAGAATGCAGCATCGGGAACTCCTGGCTACTGTCATGGTCCGTTGGCGGTTGCCAGCGACAGTGTAAGCAGGAAGTTCCCGATGCGGTCAGGGCCGGAGGGCCCGTATGAAATTGTCTGCACCGGCCCGTGAGGGGCCCGCGGTCAGCGCTAGGAGTCTGCGCCGGTGCTGAAGCGCATCAGCAGGCCGAGGGCGATGATGACCACGCCCCAGGTGACGCCGAGGACGATCGTGAAACGGTTCAGGTTCCGCTCGGCCACGCCGGAGGAGCTGAGCCCGGAGCTCATGCCGCCGCCGAACATGTCGGACAGACCGCCGCCGCGACCCTTGTGCAGCAGGATGAGCAGGGTCAGCAGGAGGCTGGTGATACCCAGCAGCACCTGCAGGATGACATGAAGAACGTCCACGACGGCCTTTCGAAAGAGGGGATTGCGGGAACCGGTGCCTGCGGCGGACTACTCCGCCGTGAGGTGGCTCTCGAACCTGACAATATTAGCAAACTCGGCCGCGTCCAGGCTGGCGCCGCCTACCAGCAGCCCGTCCACGTCGCGTTCCTTCAGGATAGCGGCAGCGTTGTTGGCCTTCACGGAACCGCCGTAGAGCAGGCGCGTCTTCGCGGCCACGGAACCGTCAAAGAGCTTTTCGAGCTCGGCGCGGATCGCGGCGCACATTTCCTGCGCGTCCTCCGGTCCGGCGACCTCGCCGGTGCCGATGGCCCAGACGGGCTCGTAGGCCACGACCAGTTCGGCGGCCTGCTCGGCGGTGAGGCCCTCGACGCCGGCGCGGAGCTGGGCGAGGGTGTGCTCGACGTGGGTTCCGGCCTGGCGGACCTCGAGGCCCTCGCCGACGCACAGCACCGGGGTGAGGCCGTGGCTGAAGGCGGCCTTGGTCTTGGCGTTGAGGACCTCGTCGGTCTCCTGGTGGATGGTGCGGCGTTCGCTGTGGCCGACGAGGACGTAGCTGCAGCCCAGCTTGGCGAGGAACGCGCCGGAGATGTCGCCGGTGTAGGCGCCGGAGTCGAACTGGCTCAGGTCCTGGCCGCCGTAGGCCACCTGCAGGTCGTCGCCCTGGACCAGGGTCTGGACGCCGCGGAGGTCGGTGAACGGCGGGAAGACGGCCACCTCCACGCGGTTGTAGTCGTGCTTGGCGTCCGAGAGCGTCCAGGCGAGCTTCTGCAGCAGGGTGATGCCCTGGACATGGTCCATGTTCATCTTCCAGTTGCCCGCGATGAAGGGTTTCCGGTCGAACTTGCCGTTGGTTGACGTGGTCACGAGGTCTCCAAAAGTCGTTGCGGTGAAAAAGGGGCCGGCCGGGCACCGGTGGGCGCCCGGCCGGCCGGAAGGGTCTAGCGGTCCAGCACGCTCAGGCCGGGGAGGTCCTTGCCTTCGAGGTACTCGAGGCTGGCGCCGCCGCCGGTGGAGATGTGCCCGAACTGGTCGTCGGCGAAGCCGAGGGTCCGGACCGCGGCGGCGGAGTCGCCGCCGCCCACCACGGTGAAGGCACCGGTCTTCGTCAGCGCCTCGGCGACGGCACGGGTGCCGCCGGCGAAGGCCGGGAATTCGAAGACGCCCATGGGGCCGTTCCAGAACACGGTCTTCGCCTCGGCGATCTTCGCGGCAAAGGCTGCAGCGGAGTCGGGGCCGATGTCCAGGCCGATGCCGGAGGTGCCGAAGCGGCTCTCCTCGATCGCGTCCGCCTGCACGGTCTCGTGCTCGGCGTCGGCGGCGAACTTGGCGGCCACGACGACGTCGGTGGGGATGACGAAGGTGGTGCCGGCGTCGGCCGCGCGCTTCAGGTAGTCCTGGACGACGGGGATCTGGTCCACTTCGAGCAGGCTGCCGGCGACCTTGTGGCCCGCAGCCGCGAGGAAGGTGAACAGCATGCCGCCACCCACCAGGATGGTGTCGGCCTTGCCGATGAGGTTCTCGATCACGGCGAGCTTGTCCGAGACCTTGGAACCGCCGAGCACCACCACGTAGGGCCGCTGGGTGTCCGTGGTGAGCTTCCGCAGCACCTCGACCTCGGTCCGGACCAGGTCGCCCTGGTAGGACGGCAGGCGGGTGGCGACGTCGTAGACGCTGGCGTGCTTGCGGTGCACGGCGCCGAAGGCGTCGTCCACGAAGGCGCCGTTGCCGCCGGTGAGGGCGACCAGCTCGTCCGCGAAGGCGCCGCGGTCGGCGTCGTCCTTGGAGGTCTCCCGCGCGTCAAAACGCACGTTCTCGAGCACCAGAGCCGCACCGTCGGACAGCGCGGAGGCGGCCGCCGTGGCGGACTCCCCCACGGTGTCGTCGGCGAGGGTGACCGGGAAGGAGGCGAGCTCGGCCAGGCGCGCGACGGCGGGCTTGAGCGAGTACTTCTCCTCCGGGGCGCCCTTGGGGCGGCCCAGGTGCGCCGTGACCAGCACGCGCGCACCGGCGTCGGTGAGCTTCGTGAGGACCGGCAGGGAGGCCTTGATCCGGCCGTCATCAGTCACTGTAGAGCCGTCGAGCGGCACGTTCAGGTCACTTCGGACCAGAACGTACCGCCCGCGGACACCTTCAGCGATCAGTTCGTCGAGGGTGTGGAATGTCATGGCTCTTACCCTAGCCCAGCTTGGATGCGACGAGCTCCGTGAGGTCGACGAGGCGGTTGGAGTAGCCCCATTCGTTGTCGTACCAGGACACAACCTTGACCTGGTTGCCGATGACCTTGGTCAGACCGGAGTCGAAGATCGACGAGGCCGGGTCACCGACGATGTCGGAGGAGACGATCGGCTCGTCGGTGTAGGTCAGCAGGCCCTTGAGTTCCGGGGTCTCGGAGGCGGCCTTGAGGGCGGCGTTGACTTCCTCGACGGTGGTCTCGCGGGAGACGGTGACGGTCAGGTCGGTGGCGGAGCCGGTGGGGACGGGAACGCGGATGGCGTAGCCGTCCAGCTTGCCCTTGAGCTCCGGGAGGACCAGGCCGATGGCCTTGGCGGCACCGGTGGAGGTGGGGACCATGTTGATGGCCGCGGCGCGGGCGCGGCGGAGGTCCTTGTGCGGGCCGTCCTGCAGGTTCTGGTCGGCGGTGTAGGCGTGCACGGTGGTCATCAGGCCACGCTCGATGCCGAACGCGTCGTTGACGACCTTGGCCAGCGGGCCGAGGCAGTTGGTGGTGCAGGAGGCGTTGGAGATGATGTGGTGCGCATCGTTGTCGTACAGGCCGTCGTTGACGCCCATGACGATGGTGATGTCCTCGTCCGAGGCGGGTGCGGAGATCAGGACCTTCTTGGCGCCGGCGTCGATGTGCTTCTTGGCATCGGCAGCCTTGGTGAAGAAACCGGTGGATTCGATCACGATGTCCACGCCGAGCTCGCCCCAGGGCAGGTTCGCGGGATCGCGCTCGGCCAAGACCTTGATGGTCTTGCCGTCGACGACGATGTTGCCGTCCTTGACCTCGATCGACTCGGCCAGGCGGCCGCCGACGGAGTCGTACTTGAAGAGGTGGGCCAGGGCTTCCGGGCTGGTGAGGTCGTTGACGGCAACGATCTCGAGGTCGGCGCCCTGTGCGAGGGCGGCGCGGAAGTAGTTGCGGCCAATGCGGCCGAAGCCGTTGATACCAATACGTGTCGTCACGTTTTCAGTCTCCTTGGTGCTCTCTCAAGCACGATTAGTTGAGTAGGCGTTCAAGCCAACTAACAGATCCCGCACGCCATTGGGCAGAGATGATTACCAGATCGGAGGGCGACCAGCCACGTTGCTGAAGGCTAACCGCCTTCCGTGATCCATCTTACGTTTAAGGTGGCCCGCCCCTGCAACAAAAGGGGCGGGCCTTCCGTGATTCGGCCCCTTGCGCAACAAAATGTGAGGTTTGTTACACGCGGGTTTCCGCCGGAGGTCCGGCTAGAGGGTGATGAGGCCGGTCGCGTTGCTGCGGGCGGCGTCGAAACGCTTGGCGACGTCGGCCCAGTTCACGATGTTCCAGAACGCCTTGACGTAGTCGGCCTTGACGTTGACGTAGTCCAGGTAGAAGGCGTGCTCCCACATGTCCAGCATCAGCAGCGGGGTGGTGCCGAGAGCCACGTTGCCCTGCTGATCGTAGAGCTGCTCGATGACCAGGTTGCCGCCGATCGGCTCGTAGGCCAGGAAGCCCCAGCCGGAGCCCTGCAGGCCCAGCGCCGCGGCGCTGAACTGGGCGCGGAAGGCGTCGAAGGAACCGAACGCGTCATCGATCGCGGCGGCCAGCTCGCCCTCGGGCTTGTCGCCGCCGTCCGGGGAGAGGTTCTTCCAGAAGACGGAGTGGTTGATGTGGCCGCCGGTGTGGAACGCGAGGTCCTTGGAGAGGCGGTTGATGTTGGCGAAGTCGCCCTTTTCGCGGGCCTCGGCCAGCTGTGCCAGCGCGGTGTTGGCGCCGGCGACGTAGGTGGCGTGGTGCTTGCTGTGGTGCAGCTCCATGATTTTCGCGGAGATGTGGGGCTCCAGCGCGGCGTAGTCATAGTCGAGTTCTGGCAGTACGTACTCGGTCACAAAATCCTCCAATGTCGTGGACCCGACGGTCCGGTTTTGCTAACTCTCGGATTGTGCCTCCGGATGCTTGGACATCCGGAAGATTGTGGGTGGACCCGGTGGGCATAGCCTCCGCTGCCGGCGAGGTATTCCCGTGCCCTGGATCCGATTCTGTCGCTGATCCCCGGGTGCCGCTACTCGTCCAGCATCTCGGGGGTCACATTGGCCTCGGTGCCCGGGACGCCGAGGTCCTGGGCGCGCTTGTCCGCCATGGCCAGGAGGCGGCGGATGCGGCCCGCGATCGCGTCCTTGGTCATCACCGGGTCGGCCAGGCGGCCCAGCTCGTCCAGGCTGGCCTGCTTGTGCGCCACGCGGAGTTCGCCGGCGTACTTCAGGTGGTCCGGGACGTCGTCGCCGAGGATTTCCAGGGCACGGTCCACGCGGGCGCCGGCGGCGACGGCGGCCTGGGCGGAGCGGCGCAGGTTGGCGTCGTCGAAGTTGGCCAGGCGGTTGGCGGTGGCGCGGACCTCCTTGCGCATCCGGCGCTCCTCCCAGACCATGAGCGCGTCGTGCGCGCCCATCCGGGTCAGCAGCGCGGCGATGGTGTCGCCGTCGCGGATCACCACGCGGTCCACTCCCCTGACCTCGCGGGCCTTGGCCTGGATGCCGAGCCGGCGGGCGGCGCCGACCAGGGCCAGCGCCGATTCGGGGCCGGGGCAGGTGACCTCGAGCGCGGAGGACCGGCCCGGTTCGGTCAGTGAGCCGTGGGCCAGGAACGCGCCGCGCCAGACGGCCTCCGCGTCGGCGGCCGAGCCGTTGACGACGACGGAGGGAAGGCCGCGGACGGGCCGGCCGCGGGCGTCGAGCAGGCCGGTCTGGCGGGCCAGCGCCTCGCCGTCGCGCACCACGCGGACCACGTAACGGCTGCCGCGGCGCAGGCCGCCGCCGGAGACGACGATGATCTCGCTCTGGTGGCCGTAGACCTCGGCGATCGCGGCGCGGAGCCGGCGGGCGGTGGACGCCAGATCCACCTCCGCCTCGATCACGATCCGGCCGGAGATGATGTGCAGGCCGCCCGCGAAGCGCAGCATGGCGGAGACCTCGGCCTTGCGGACCGAGGATTTCTTGATGTCCAGCCGGGAAAGTTCTTCCTTGACCGATGCTGTCAGTGCCATGGCACCTTCCTACCTGTTTCCAAAAATGTCGTGGTACGCCGTCGCCAGGCGCAGCGGATCATGCACGGGCCGGCGGCTCGACGCCCTAACCTTACCCAAGACCACCTCGGCCCCGAGCATCGCGGCGGCCCGTTCGAAGTCGGCGACATCCGGCACGGAGGCGGGGTCGGCGAGGACGACGTCGACGGTGAAGTCGGGAGCGTAGTCCCGGAGCACCCGGAGGTGGTCCGCGGCGGACATGCCGGCGGTTTCCTTGGTGTTGGTTGCCAGGTTCATGGTCAGGCAGCGCCGGGCCTCGGTGTTGCAGAGCGCGCTGCGCATCTCCGGCAGCAGCAGGTGCGGCAGCACGGAGGTGTACCAGGACCCGGGGCCGAGGACCACCCAGTCCGCGAGTTCGATCGCGGTGAGCGCCTCGACGCAGGCGGGGGCCGCCTCCGGCAGCAGCTTCACGGCCTCGAGGGTGCCGGCGACGGCGCAGCGGGCCTGGCCGCGGATGGTTTCCAGGACGGGGGTGCCGTCCGGTCCGGGGACCAGGGCCTGGCCCTCGATGGTCAGCGGGGTGGTGGACATCGGCAGCACCTGGCCGCGGGCGCCGAGCAGGGCGCCGGCCCACTGCAGCCCGGCCACCGTGTCGCCGAGAAGTTCCCAGAGGGTCACGATCAGCAGGTTGCCCATCGCGTGTTCGTCGAGCGAGCCGCCCGTGCCGCGGCCGGGCTTGAAGCGGTGCTGCATGACATCGCGCCAGGTCCGGCCCCAGTCGGTGTCGTCGCACAGGGCGGAGAGGGCCATCCGCAGGTCGCCGGGGGGCAGCACGCCGTACTCCTCGCGCAGCCGCCCGGAGGAGCCGCCGTCGTCCGCGACCGTGACGATCGCGGTAAGTTCGGAGGTCAGCAGGCGCAGCGCGGAGAGCGAGGCGGCGAGCCCGTGGCCGCCGCCGAGCGCAACGACGGAGGGGCCCTTGTCCTGCTGGCCGGCGGAGGCGGCGCTGGCGGCCGGGACCAGGGGCAGGGGGCCGGTGAGGAGCGCCATTATTCGCGGCCCAGATCCCGGTGGGTCGTGGTGACCGTGACCCGGGGGTACTGGGCCAGCCGACGGGAGAGTTCGACGGCAACGGCGACGGAGCGGTGCTTGCCGCCGGTGCAGCCGACGGCGATCGTGGCGTAGTGCTTGTTCTCGCGCCGGTAGCCGTCCAGGACCGGTTCGAGGGCCAGCACGTAGCGTTCCACGAAGTTGCTGACGCCCTCGGCCTCCAGCACGTAGTCGCTGACGTCCTTGTCCAGCCCGGTGTGCGGGCGCAGCTGCGGGACCCAGTGCGGGTTGGGGATGAAGCGGGCGTCGGCGACGAAGTTCGCGTCCACCGGCAGGCCATACTTGAAGCCGAAGCTCATGACGTTCAGGCGGAGCGCCACGGGTCCGGTCTCGCTGAAGAGTTCGGTGATGGCGGTGGCGAGGCCGTGGACGTTCAGCGGGGAGGTGTCCAGGACGATGTCGGAGGACTCGCGCAGCTCGCGGAGCAGTTCCCGTTCGGCGGAGATGCCGTCGAGGATCCGGCCGCCGCCCTGCAGCGGGTGCGGCCTGCGGCCCTGCTCGAAGCGGCGGACCAGGACGTCGTCGCTGGCGTCGAGGAACAGCACCCGGAAGGTCACGCCGCTGGCCTCGAGGTTGCGCAGCGCGGCGCGGATGTCCGCGAACAGGTCCTTGCTGCGGACGTCCACCACGACGGCGAGCTTGGAGATGGAGCCCGGGGCGTGCGAGACCAGCTCCGCGAGGGTGCCCAGCATCTGCGGCGGGAGGTTTTCCACCACGTACCAGCCATGGTCCTCGAGCGCGTCGGAGGCGGTGCTGCGCCCGGCGCCGGACATGCCGGTGACCACCAGCAGCTCCCCCTCGACGGGTTTCACCGGGGTCAGGTCGTCCTCTGCTCCGGTTCCCGCAGGTGACTCTGTCATCGGTCGTGCCCCATCTCTGCTGTCTGCTCTGCCGTCGGCACGGCGCGCGGGGCAAGTGCTGCCGGCCGCGCGTCGTGCATCAGCCTCTAACCCTAGCCAAATTTGCCGGCCCGGGCTAAGTTTCCAGGATTTCTCCGGTGGTCATGTTGATCGCGGGCGCGGCGGGCTCGTCCCCGCCGTCGCCGGCGTCGAAATGCTTCACGATCGCGGCGGCCAGCGCGGGACCGATGCCCTTGGCCGCGGTGAGCTCCTCGACGCTGGCGGCCTTGATGCTCTTGACCGAGCCGAACTGGTTCAGCAGGGCCTTGCGTTTGGATTCGCCGAGGCCGGGCACGCCGTCGAGCACGGAGACGGTCATGGCCTTGCCGCGCTTTTGCCGGTGGAAGGTGATGGCGAAGCGGTGGGCCTCGTCGCGGATCCGCTGCAGCAGGTAGAGCCCGGCGGAGGCGCGGGGCAGGATGACCGGGAAGTCGCTGTCCGGCAGCCACACCTCCTCGAGCCGCTTGGCCAGGCCGACGACGTAGACGTCCTGGATGCCGAGGTCGGCGAGGGCCTTGGCTGCGGCGTTGACCTGGGGCTTGCCGCCGTCGACGACGACGAGGTTCGGCGGGTAGGCGAACTTCGCCTTGGGCGCCGGCGTCGTGGTGTCGGTGACCGGGCCGGAGCCGGGCGCGGCGGACAGGGGCGCGGCGGCGGGGGCGACGGCGGCGGCCTGGGCCGCGGCCAGCGGGCCGGAGCCCGGCTCCGAGCCGGGGGTGACAGCCTGCTCCTGCAGGTAGTTGCGGAAGCGGCGGGTCAGGACGTCGTGCATGGCCGCGGTGTCGTCGTTGGCGGCGGGGCCGGTGACGGAGAACTTGCGGTAGTCCGACTTCTTCGGCAGGCCGTCCTCGACCACCACCATGGAACCGACCACATTGGTGCCCTGGACGTGCGAGATGTCGAAGCATTCGATCCGCAGCAGGGCCACCGGCAGGTCCAGGGCCTCCTGGAGTTCGTTCAGCGCCTGGGACCGCATGGTCAGGTCGCCGGCGCGGCGGGACTTGTGCAGCTTGAGGGCGTGTTCGGCGTTATCCCGGACGGTGGAGAGCAGTGTGGCCTTGTCCCCGCGCTGCGGGACCCGGATGTCCACCCGGGCGCCGCGCAGGCCGCTGAGCCACTGGGCCAGCTCCTCGGCGTTGCTGGGTTCGGCGGGGACCAGTACCTCGCGCGGAAGCCGGCCCTGAACCTCGCCCTCTGCGCCGTAGACCTGCTGCAGGAGGTGTTCGACGAGGTCCGGGGTGGTGGAGTCCTCGACCTTTTCCACCACCCAGCCGCGCTGGCCGCGGATCCGGCCGCCGCGGACGTGGAAGACCTGAACCGCCGCCTCCAGCTCGTCCTCGTAGAGCGCGAAGACGTCGGCGTCGGTGTCCTCGGCGAGGACGACGGCGTTGCGTTCGAATACTTTTTTCAGGGCGGTGATGTCGTCGCGCACCCGGGCGGCCAGCTCGTAGTCCAGTTCGGCCACGGCGGCGGCCATGTCCTTTTCCAGCCGGGAGACGAAACGCTTGGCTTCGCCGCCCATGAAGGCGCAGAAGTCCTCGGCCAGGACCCGGTGGTCCTCCGGGGAGATGCGGCCGACGCAGGGGGCGGAGCACTTGTCGATGTAGCCGAGCAGGCAGGGCCGGCCGCTGGCCTCGGCGCGTTTGAATACCCCGGGGCTGCAGCTGCGGACCGGGAAGACGCGCAGCAGCGTGTCCATGGTGTCGCGGATGGCGCCGGCCGTGTAGGGGCCGAAGTAGCGGGTGCCCTTGCGCCGGTCGCCGCGCATCACCTGCACGCGCGGATACTTTTCCGACATGGTGACCGCGAGGTAGGGGTAGCTCTTGTCGTCGCGGAACATCACGTTGAACCGCGGCTTGAATTCCTTGATCCAGGTGTATTCGAGCTGCAGGGATTCCAGCTCGCTGCCGACGACCGTCCACTCCACGCTGCTGGCGGTGTGCACCATGGCGTGGGTCTTGGGCAGAAGTCCCGCGGGGTTGGCGAAGTACGAGTTCAGCCGGGAGCGGAGGTTCTTGGCCTTGCCGACGTAGATGACCCGGCCGTGCGGGTCCCGGAAACGGTAGACGCCCGGATTGGTGGGGATTTCCCCGGTCTTGGGGCGGTAACTCGCTGGATGTGCCACTAGTTCATTCTACTGAGCGGTACGCCCCGCTCCCGCACACCGTCTTCCGCAAGCCGTCTTCCCGCAGGCGGGCGCTACTCGACGGTTTTGCTCTGGTTGTAGGTGGTCGCGCGTTCCTGGCCGCTCAGCTCCGCGATGGCGTCCATGATCTTGTCGGTGACCTGGCGCCGGGCCGGGAGCGAGTGGTCCGGGCCGGTCTTCTCGAAGTAGAGCGGCTCCCCCACCTTCATGGTGAAGTGCTGCGGGCGGACCTTGTTGCTGTCCGCCGGCTGCAGGTTCTCGGTGCCGATCAGGCCCACCGGGATGACCGGGGCCCCGGTGGTCAGGGCGAGCCAGCCGACGCCGGTGCGGCCGCGGTAAAGGATGCCGTCGCGGGAGCGGGTGCCCTCGGGGTAGATGCCGATGCCCTTGCCGGCTTCGAGAATGTCCAGCAGCGTCTTGAGTGCCTGCACGCTGGCGGCCTGCTCGCCGCGCTCCACCGGGATGGAACCGACGGCCTCGAAGAAGCCCTTCATCAGGCGGCCCTTGACGCCGCTGGTGGTGAAGTATTCGGCCTTGGCGAAGAACGCCACCGGCCGCGGCATGAGGGCCTGGACGATCACGCTGTCCAGGAAGGACAGATGGTTCGGCGCCACGATAAACGGTCCCGTGGTGGGGACGTTCTCGAGTCCGATGACCGTGGGGCGGCAGGTCGAGCTGACCAGCCCCCGCGTGGTCCAGCGGATCGCGTCAAACATTGCCATCGGTGTGCACCTCGTTCAGGGCCTGCAGGGCACCGGTCCGGACGGCGTCCAGCCGGGTAATCGTGTCGGTTAGGTCGGAGGTGCTGTGCACGACCGCCACCGCGCCCGCCCCGGCGAGTTCGCCGTCGAGCGCAAAACCCCACCCTACCCCGATGCACTCCAGACCGTTGGCAGCCGCTCCGGCGACGTCCTGGGCCCGGTCCCCCACCATGACGGCGTGCCCGGTGCCGAGGTCGGCGAGGGCGGCGGCGACGATCCCGGCCTTCCCGGCCGGTCCGTGCGCGGAGGCGGACTCGTCCGCGGCGGAGCCCCGGATGGTGTGGAACAAACCGGTCAGGCCGTGGTGGTCCAGGACGATCCGGGCCAGGTGCTCGGGTTTTTGGGTGGCGACGGCGGCGGGCCGGCCGTCGGCGGCGAAGGACTCCAGCAGTTCGCGGATCCCGTCGTAGACCCGGCTCCGGGCGATGCCCTCGGCGAGGTAGTGCGCCCGGTAGAGCCGGATGACGTCCTCGAGCCGGTCGGCGGGGACGCCGGCGATCTCCAGCAGGGAGTGGCTGAGCTTGGGCCCCACCATCGCGTCCAGGTCGGGGGGGCCCGGGACGGGCATCCCGAGCTGCCGCAGGGCGGCGGCGATGCCCCCGGTGATGCCGCCGGCCGGATCGACCAGGGTGCCGTCCAGGTCGAAGATCACGGGCACGGGGGTAGGCATCACGGGCCTTAGTTTCTCACGAGGGCCGGGAAGGCCGAAATTCGTCCAAACGAACGGCTAACCGGAGGCCGGCTCCCGTGCGGCACGCTGCCACGGTTGTCGCTCGACGCACACATGCCCTGCCGCACCAGGAATTTCGGGTGCGGCAGGGCATATGCGCGTCGACAGCCTCTTGATGCGTCGAGAAGGGGCTAGCCGAGGATTTCGGCGAGGAACGCCGCCGTGTGGCTGTCCTTGGACTTGGCGACCTGTTCCGGGGTGCCGGAGGCGACGATCCGCCCGCCCCCGGAGCCGCCGTCGGGGCCCAGGTCCACGATCCAGTCCGCACTCTTGATCACGTCAAGGTTGTGCTCGATGGTGATCACGGTGTTGCCCTTGTCCACGAGGCCCTGCAGCACCATGAGGAGCTTGCGGATGTCCTCGAAGTGCAGGCCGGTGGTCGGCTCGTCCAGGACGTAGACGCTGCGGCCGTTGGAGCGCTTCTGCAGTTCCGCCGCGAGCTTGACGCGCTGCGCCTCGCCGCCGGAGAGGGTGGTGGCGGGCTGGCCCAACCGCACGTAACCGAGGCCGACGTCGACCAGGGTGCGCAGGTGCCGGGCGATCGGCGAGAACGCGGCAAAGAACTCCGCGCCCTCCTCGATCGGCATGTTCAGCACGTCCGCGATGGTCTTGCCCTTGTAGTGGACCTCGAGCGTTTCCCGGTTGTAGCGGGCGCCGTGGCAGACCTCGCACGGGACGTAGACGTCCGGCAGGAAGTTCATCTCGATCTTCAGGGTGCCGTCGCCGGAGCACGCCTCGCAGCGGCCGCCCTTGACGTTGAAGGAGAACCGGCCGGGCAGGTAGCCGCGTACCTTGGCCTCCGTCGTCTCGGCGAAGAGCTTCCGGATGTGGTCGAAGACGCCGGTGTAGGTGGCCGGGTTGGACCGGGGCGTGCGGCCGATGGGGCTCTGGTCGACGTGGACCACCTTGTCCAGGTGCTCGAGGCCCTGCACGGTCTTGTGCCGGCCGGCCACCTGCTTGGCGCCGTTGAGCTTGGTTGCGAGGACCTTGTAGAGGATCTCGTTGACCAGCGTGGACTTGCCGGAGCCGCTGACGCCGGTGACTGCGGTGAAGAGCCCCAGCGGGAAGGAGGCGTCTACGTTGAGGAGGTTGTTTTCCTTGGCCCCGACGACCTTCAGCTCGCGCTTCTTGTCGTACTTGCGGCGCTTCTTCGGCACCGCGATGGCCTTCCGGCCGGACAGGTAGTCGCCGGTGAGGGACTCGGTGTTCTTCAGCAGGTCCTGGTAGGAGCCGGAGTGGACCACCTTTCCGCCGTGCTCGCCGGCGCCCGGTCCGATGTCCACCACCCAGTCGGCCTCGTGGATGGTGTCCTCGTCGTGTTCGACCACGATCAGGGTGTTGCCGAGGTCCCGGAGCCGGGTGAGGGTTTCGATGAGGCGGCGGTTGTCGCGCTGGTGCAGGCCGATCGAGGGCTCGTCGAGGACGTAGAGCACGCCCACCAGGCCGGAGCCGATCTGGGTGGCCAGGCGGATGCGCTGGGCCTCGCCGCCGGAGAGGGTGCCGGAGGACCGTTCCAGGTTCAGGTATTCGAGGCCGACGTCCAGCAGGAAGGTCAGGCGGGCCTGGATCTCCTTGAGCACCTGGTTGGCGATCTGGGCCTCGCGGCCGGTGAGCACCAGGGTGTCCAGGAAGTGGGCGCACTCGCGCATCGGCAGGGCGGCGACCTCGGCGATGGATTTGCCGTTGATCAGCACGGACAGCGACGCCGGGTTCAGGCGGGCGCCGTTGCAGGCCGGGCACGGGACCTGCCGCATGTATTCCTCGTAGCGGTCGCGGGCCGAGTCGGAGTCCGTCTCGGTGTGCTTGCGGTGCACGTACTGCACGACGCCCTCGAAGCCGGTGCTGTACTTGCGTTCCCGGCCGAAGCGGTTGCGGTACTGCACGACCACCTTGTGGTCCTTGCCGTGCAGGACGGTCTGGCGGGCGTCCTTGGAGAGTTTCTCCCAGGGCGTGGTCATGGAGAAGCCGACGTCCTTGGCGAGGCCGCTGAGGAGACGAATCCAGTATTCGGTCGTGGCGGCGCCCATCGACCAGGGGGCGATGGCTCCCTCGGCCAGGGACAGCTCGGGATTGGGGACGATGAGTTCCTCGTCCACCTCGAGCCGGGTGCCGATACCGCTGCAGACCGAGCAGGCGCCGAACGGGTTGTTGAAGGAGAAGGAGCGGGGCTCGATCTCGTCCAGCGCGAGGGGGTGCTCGTTGGGGCAGGCGAGGTGCTCGGAGAACGCGCGGATCCGCTCGGGATCATCGGCGTCGAGGTCCACGAACTCTGCCAGGACGCGGCCCTCGGCGAGCCCCAGGGCGGTCTCCACCGAGTCGGTCAGGCGCTGGCGGATGCCTTCCTTCACCACCAGGCGGTCCACCACCACCTCGATGGTGTGCTTGAACTGCTTGCCCAGCTTGGGCGGGTCGCTGAGCTGGACCAGCTTGTCGTCCACCCGGGCGCGGGAGTAGCCCTTGGCGCTGAGCTCCTTGAAGAGCTCGACGAATTCGCCCTTGCGGCCGCGGACCACGGGCGCAAGGACCTGGAACCGGGTGCCCTCGGGCAGTTCCTGCAGCTGGTCGACGATCTGCTGCGGGGTCTGCTTGGTGACGGGCTCGCCGCAGACCGGGCAGTGCGGGCGCCCCACACGGGCCCAGAGCAGGCGCATGTAGTCGTAGATCTCGGTGATGGTGCCTACGGTGGAGCGGGGGTTCTTGCTGGTGGACTTCTGGTCGATCGAGACCGCGGGCGAGAGGCCCTCGATGAAGTCGACGTCGGGCTTGTCCACCTGGCCCAGGAACTGCCGGGCGTAGGCGGAGAGCGACTCGACATAGCGGCGCTGGCCCTCGGCGAAGATGGTGTCGAACGCCAGGGAGGACTTGCCGGAGCCGGAGAGGCCGGTGAAGACGATCATCGCGTCGCGCGGCAGGTCCAGGTCAACGTTGCGCAAGTTGTGCTCGCGGGCGCCCTTCACCACCAGGCGGGACAGGTCGGGCCGTTCCGGCACCGCGGTGGCCACCCGGGCCGTCTTTCCTTCGGTCCGGGACACGGCTTTTCCGGGCTCCGGCGCGGTGGCGTCAGGCTGGACAACGACGGCGGGTTCTTCAGCTACGGCTTTAGGCACGCTTACCATGCTAATCGAAAACTTCTTCGAATCGCTATTCGGGCGGTGCGTGTGCTAGGGCACCCCGGTCAGGGGCGCTCAACGCCGCTCAGTGGCGGTCGTACGCGGCGGCGAGCAGCTGGACCGCCTCGGCGAAGCTGGCGCCCTTGGCCCGCGCGGCGGCGGCGTAGTCGGCGGCGGACTCGGCGAGGGACCCCCAGGCCTCGTCCCGCGCGCAGACCACCGTGCCGTTGCGGCCCTGGGTGCTGACGACGCCGGCGGCCTCGAGTTCCTTGTAGGCGCGGGCCACGGTGTGCGGCGCGACGCCCAGCTCGGCGGCCAGGCTGCGGACGGCGGGGAGCCGGGTTCCGGGGGCGAGCGTGCCGTCGTCGGCCCGTTCGATGATGTTCAGCCGCAGCTGCTCGAACAGCGGGACGGAGCTGGCGGTGCTGGGCTTCCAGGTGCCCGGAAAGGCGGCCGTGCCGGCGGCGGGAGGCGTCACCGGCCGGACTCCAGGGCGTCCGCGGCGGCCGGCAGCCCGGCGAACTGGGCGCGGCACAGCGCGGCGTAGTGGCCTCCCCGTCCGGTCAGTTCCTGGTGGGTGCCCTGCTCAACGATGCGTCCTTGGTCCATGACGAGAATTAGATCAGCGTCCCGGACGGTGGACAAGCGGTGGGCAATCACGAAGCTGGTCCGGTCCTCCCGGAGCCGTGCCATCGCTTCCCGGATCTGCAGCTCGGTCCTGCTGTCCACGGAGCTGGTGGCCTCGTCCAGGACCAGGATGCTGCCGCCGGCCAGGTGGGTGCGGGCGATCGAGATCAACTGGCGCTGGCCGCGGCTGAGCGAGCCGCCGTCGTTGCCGAGGACGGTGGCGTACCCGTCCGGGAGGGCGCGGACGAACGGGTCGACGTGGCTGGCCTGCGCGGCGGCGATGATGTCCGCGTCGGGGGCGCCGGGCCGGCCGTACTCGATGTTGTCCCGGATGGTGCCGGTGAAGAGCCAGGCGTCCTGCAGGACGGTTCCGATGCCCGCCCGGAGGACGTCCCTGGGCAGCTCCGCGATGTCGACGCCGTCGATGGTGATGCGGCCGGCGTCGGGCTCGTAGAAGCGCATCAGGAGGTTGACCACCGTGGTCTTCCCGGCGCCGGTGTGGCCGACGATCGCCACCGTTTGGCCGGGTTCGGCCGTGAAGCTGAGGTCGCGGACCACCGGTGCGTCCGGGCGGTAGCCGAAGCTGACCCCCTCGAAGCGGATCCGTCCGGCCGGAAGGGCGGCGTTGCCGGTGCCGGCTGGCACGGCGACTTCTCCGGTGTCGGCGGGGATTTCGTCCGCGTCGAGCAGGGCGAAGACGCGCCCGGCGGACGCCAGGCAGGACTGGATCAGGGTGAGCATGCCGCCGATCTGCCCCATCGGCTGGCTGAAGAGCCTGCTGAACTGGATGAAGGCCTGGACACCGCCGATGCTCATGGTTCCCGCGGCCACCTGGAGTGCCCCGATGACGGCGACGGCGATGTAGTTGAGGTTGGCGACGAACAGCATCAGCGGCTGCACCATCCCGGAGAGGTATTGGGCGCTGGAGGCGGCCCGGTAGAGCCGCTCGTTCCCGGCGCGGAAGACCGTGGCGGCGGCCTCCTGGCGGCCGAAGGCCTTGACCACCTCGTGCCCGGAGAAGAATTCCTCGAGGTGGGCCTGGACGGCGCCGGTGCTGCTCCACTGTTCGCCGAAGTGCGCCTGCGACCGGCGTGCCACCAGGACGGTGACCAGGGTGGACACCGGCACGGAAACGAGCGCTATGAGCGCCAGCAGCGGCGAGAGCCAGATCATCATGGTCAGCGCCCCGGTGAGCATCAGGACGGACATGATCAACTGGTTGAGCAGTTGGTTCAGGGACTGGGAGACGTTGTCGACGTCGTTGGTGGCCCGGCTCAGCACGTCGCCGCGGTGCTGGCCCTCGAAGTGGGCGGACGGCAGGACGTGGACCTTGCGTTCGACGGCGGCCCGGAGGCCGTAGCTGAGCCGCTGCACGGCGGTGGCGGTGAGGGCGCCCTGGATCCAGCTGAAGACGGAGGCGCCGAGGTACATCAGCGACACCGCCAGCAGCAGCCGGCCCAGGTGCGCCTCGTCGAAGCCCCGGCCCATGACGCCGCGGACCACGATGTCGGTGGCGTCGCCCAGGTACTTCGGTGCGGCGACGTTCAGGGCGGCGAAGCCGCAGGTTGCCGCGACGACGCCTGCCATCCTGAGCCGCACGGGCCGGAGCAGTCCGAGCAGCCGGGCTGCCGTCCGCCGCCGCGGCGGGGGCGGCGGGGTGACGGCTGTGTCGGTTTCGGCCGTGTCGGCGGCGCCGTCGGCGGTCACAGGCTGTCCGCCAGGATCAGCTGGGAGGCGGCGATGTCCCGGTACGCCGGGGAGCCGGCCAGCAGCGCGTCGTGGCTGCCCTGCGCGCTGACCCGCCCCTCCTCCAGCACGAGAATGGTGTCCGCGTCCGCGATGCTGGCCACCCGTTCGGCCACCACCAGCACGGTGGCGTCCGCCAGCAGGGGTTGCAGGGCGCGGCGCAGCCGGTGGTCGGTGCCGTAGTCCAGGGCCGAGAAGCTGTCGTCGAAGAGGTA
This sequence comes from Arthrobacter sp. YD4, assembly GCF_030410515.1. Taxonomy (GTDB): domain Bacteria; phylum Actinomycetota; class Actinomycetes; order Actinomycetales; family Micrococcaceae; genus Arthrobacter. Next base: position 36,065 of record NZ_JAUHHD010000004.1, read on the forward strand.
GACGTCGGCGTGGCGGAGCAGGGCCCGGGCGATGCAGAGCCGCTGCCGCTGGCCGCCGGAGAGGTTGCCGCCGCCCTGGCTGAGCGGGGCGTCGAGCCCGCCGTCGAGTTCGCGGACGAAGACGTCGGCCTGCGCAGCCTCCAGCGCCTCCCACAGTTCGGCGTCGGTGGCGTCGGGCCCGCCCACCCGGAGGTTCCGCGCCACGGTCCCGCCGAAAAGGTGGGAGTGCTGCGGCACCAGCGAAATCCTGCCGCGCAGCTGGTCCAGGGGCAGCGTGGCGATGTCGGCCCCGCCCAGGAAGACGGTGCCGTGCGTCGGATCCAGGAAGCGTGGCAGGAGGTTCACCAGCGTGGTCTTCCCGCTGCCGGTGGCGCCGATGACCGCGGTCGTGGTGCCGGGGCGGGCCGTGAAGCTGATCCCGGAGAGCACGGGCTTCTCGGCCCCCGGATAGGCGAAGCCGACGTCGCGGAACTCGACCGTCCCGGCGGCGGCGCGGGGTTCGACCGTCCGGACTGCAGCGCCGACGACGGCGGTGCGGGGGTCGGCGATGGACGGCTCGGTGTCCAGCACCGCCCGGATCCGTTCGGCGCAGACGGCAGCCCGGGGCGCCGTAGTGAACACATACATGGCCATGACGATCGCGATCATGATCTGCAGGATGTAGGCGATGAACGCGGCCAGGGTGCCCACCTTCATCTGCCCGGCGGCAATCCGGTGCCCGCCGAACCAGACGACCGCCACGGATGACAGGTTCACCACGATCATGATCAGGGGATTCATCCCGGCCACCAACAGCGCCGAATCCAGGTTGTTCCGGGTGAGGTCCCGGTTGACCGCGCCGAAGCGCCGCATCTCGTGCTCCTGTCGCACGAAGCTGCGGATCACGTTGGCACCGATGATTTGCTCCCGCAGCGTCCGGCCGGCGCGGTCGATGAGCTGCTGGCCCGCCCGGTAGAGCGGGATCAGCCGGCGGACGATCAGGAACATGATCGCTGCCAGGAGCGGGATGACGGCGACCACGATGCCGGAAAGCGCCACGTCCTGGTGAACCGCCAGCACGATGCCGCCGACGAAGCTGGCGGGCGCCGCCACCAGCATTGTCAGGACCAGCAGGGTGAGGTTCTGGATCTGGACGACGTCGTTGGTGGCCCGGGTGACCAGGCTGGACGCGCCGAAGCCGGCGATGTCCTGCGAGGAGAAGGTCTGCACGGTGGCGAAGAGGTCGCTGCGCAGGTCCCGGGCGACCCGCATGGCGACGACGGCGCCGAGGTAGCCTGCGGCGAGGGCCGTGACCACCTGCACCGCGGCGACGGCGGCCATGACGGCCCCCAGGCGCGGGATGGCCGGGGTGTCGCCGGCGACGATCCCCTGGTCGATGATCGCCGCATTCAGGGTGGGAAGGAGCAGGTTGGCGGTGGTCTGGAGCAGCTGAAGCCCGATGATGGCCGCGACCGCGCCCCGATGCGCGGCCAGCGCCCGTCTGATCAGGGCAAACAGCATAGAACCTCCAACGTCGGGTCACGCAGCGTGATGGCGGACGTCGTAGCCGTCGCCCGCCGGGCCGGTACCGTCCCCCGGCCTGGCGGCGGAAAGGTACCCGGAAGCGGAGAGTCGCGCGGCCGCCCCCAGACCGCTTTGTCATTGTATGCCTACGACTCAGCGGAAGTTGTCACACGGCGTGTCACATCAGTCAATCGAGGAGGGAACCGCCGCGCTTGCGGGCGACGGCGAAGACCCTGCGGAACTCGAAGACCGTCCCGTGCGGCCCCCGCGGGTAGGCCTCCCGGAGCATCGCACCGTACTGCGCCTCGAAGCGTTCGGCGTCCGTGCCGTCGAGTGCGTCGAGGACCGGCCGCAGTCCGGTGCCGCGAACCCACTCCAGGACGGCGTCCGGACCCTGAAGCACCTGCAGGTAGGTGGTCTCCCAGACGTCCGCGTCGCAGCCGGCATCGAGCATCAGCTTCAGGTAGTCGGCGGGCTGGCCCACGACGTCGTCGTGCCGGAGGACTCCGGCGAGCGGCACGGCCCACTCCCCCGTCCCGGCCAGGGAGCGCATCAGCGCGTGCGAGGGGGCATCGAAGTTGCCCGGGACCTGGAGGGCGAACCACGCGCCGGGGCGGAGCGCGGCCAGCCAGCCCTCCAGCAGCCCGCGGTGGCCCGGGACCCATTGCAGGGCCGCGTTGGTGACCACGACGTCGGTTTCCGGACCGGGCTGCCAGCCGGCGATGTCGGCCCGTTCGAAGCTGAGGCCGCCGCCGGCCAGCGCCGCCGCACGTTCCAGCATCTCCGGTGAGGAGTCGATACCCACCACGTCGGCACCGGGCCAGCGGGCGGCGAGGGCAGCCGTCAGGTTGCCCGGTCCGCAGCCGAGGTCCACCACCTGCCGCGGCGCTTCGGCCCGGATCCGCCCGGTCAGGTCGAAGAAGGGCCGGTCCCGGTGGTCGCCGAACTGTGCATACTTGGCCGCATCCCACTTCATGAGTTCCCCCGCCTCGCAATGCTCTTTAACCGCAGTGTTCTTTCACCCGCAGCGTTCTTCCAGGGGAAGCCTAAGCCCGGGCGGGGGCCGCCGGGGCGTCACGGTCCGTGGTCCGCGCGGCGCCCGCCGCGAGGTCCGCGATCCAGGAGCCCAGCTCCGCCAGGGTGCGGGCCGAGATGGCGTGGCCGCCCGGGTCGCGCCGGGAGCGGGTGGCCGCGGATGATTCGCCCCGCAGGTACCGCCAGGTGCGGTCGAGCAGTTCGGCGGGGATCACCCGGTCCTGCTCGCCCTGGGCCACGAAGACGGGCGTCCCGTCGAGCAGGCCAGGGGTCACGGGGACTCCGGCGTCGAAGGGCAGCGTCCCGTAGAGGATGGCCGCGCCGGCGTAGCGGCCCGGGTCGGAGAGCAGCAGCCCGCCGGCGAAGGCGGCGCCGCCGCTGAAGCCCACCAGCACCACGGGGCGGCCGGCCGGGGCGGCCCCGTCCAACCATGTCCGGAACCAGGCCATGGTCCCGGCCAGGGATTCGGCCACGGGCCGTCCGATGCCGCGGTTGGCAAACCAGGCATAGCCGCCGCCCTCGACGATGGGGGCCCGCACGGCGGCATAGGCGGCGCCCTCGGGCAGCGCGCCGGCCAGGCCCAGGATGTCGCGTTCGTTCGATCCCCGGCCGTGCAGCAGGACCACGAGTGGTGCCTCCGGGTCTTCGGACCCTGCGGTCGCCACCACCGGCGCCGGATAGGTGTCCGTCATTTACTTCGTCACCTTCAGGCCGGTGTCCCAGGTGAAGTCGGGGAACGCGGGGCTGGCCTGCATGGTCATGAGGACGAACTGGAAGCCTTCGAGTTCGCGTGCGCGCTTGAGCGGTCCGACGGCGAGGGGCCGCATGCCGGCGTCGCCGACGAAGCGGGCGACGGCGGCGGTGGCCGCCTCGTCGTCGCCGGCGATGAAGACGTCCAGCGGCTGCCCGGCGGACTGGCCGGTCATGAGGGTTCCGGCGAAGGTGGTGTTGAAGGCCTTGACGACGGGCGCACCGGCGGGGGCCAGGGCGGTAATTTCCTCGGCCGCGGAGCTGCCCGGGGCGACCACGAGGGAGTCGAAGGTCTCGAAGTTGACGGGGTTCGTGATGTCAACGATGACCTTGCCGGCCAGGGCGGCGCCATAGCTCTCCACCACGTCCCTGGCGGCGTCGAACGGAACCGCGAGGACGAGGAGGCCGCCGGCGGGGGTGCTCCCGATGCTGCCGTGGCCGACGCCTGCGCCGAGTTCACCAGCCAGCGTCCGGGCCTTGTCCGCGTCCCGGCCAAGGATTTCGACGGTGCGGCCGGCGGCGAGGGCGCGGGTAGCAATGCCACGGGCCATGGAGCCGTTGCCGATGATGGTGATGTCAGTCATGGGGTTCTTCTTTCCAAAGAGGCGTGCCAGGAGGTTTTTCATGGGGTTCTGTTCTGCCGGGATCGAATTGATAAGTTGAAGCTACAACTAAAACTACGCCGCTGCAGTTGAATGTTCAAGTGTTTGCCGCGCCGGTGCGGAATCCTGCCCGACGGCCGCGGCACTAAGCTGGAAGGCAATGAAACTCGTAGATCAGCTCCCCGCCCCGGCCGCCCGCGTTTCAGGCGGCGCGGGTGTGGACCCGGACGAGCTGTACACCCGCTTCGTCGAGTGGACGGAGAGCCGCGGAATCGCCCTCTACCCGGCCCAGGACGAGGCCGTCATGGAACTGGCCTCCGGGGCCAACGTCATCCTCGCCACCCCCACCGGTTCGGGTAAATCGCTGGTAGCGATTGCCGCCCATTACCAGGCGATGGCCCGCGGACAGCGCAGCTACTACACCGCCCCGATCAAGGCCCTGGTCTCCGAGAAGTTCTTCGCGCTCTGCGACATCTTCGGCGCCGAGAACGTCGGCATGATCACCGGCGACTCCGGCGTCAACCAGGACGCCCCGATCATCTGCTGCACGGCCGAGATCCTGGCCAACATCGCCCTCCGGGAGGGCTCCGCCGCCGAACTCGGCTCCGTGATCATGGACGAGTTCCACTTCTATTCGGACCCCCAGCGCGGCTGGGCGTGGCAGGTGCCGCTGCTGGAACTGCCGCAGGCCCAGTTCCTGCTGATGTCCGCGACCCTCGGCGACGTCAGCCGCTTCGAAACCGGCATCACCGACCTGACCGGCCGCCCCACCACCACGGTCAGCTCCGCGGAGCGGCCCATCCCGCTGCACTTCTACTACCAGCAGACGCCGGTGCACGAAACCCTGGAGGAGTTGCTCTCCACGAAACAGGTCCCGGTGTACGTGGTGCACTTCAGCCAGCTGGAGGCGATCGACCGGGCCCAGACGCTGATGAGCATCAACGTCTGCACCCGGGAGGAAAAGGACCGGATCGCCGAACTCATCGCCGGCTTCCGGTTCGCGCCCGGGTTCGGCAAGACCCTGAACCGGCTGGTCCGGCACGGCATCGGCGTCCACCACGCGGGCATGCTGCCCAAGTACCGCCGCCTGGTGGAGCAGCTCGCGCAGGCGGGGCTGCTGAAGGTCATCTGCGGCACGGACACCCTGGGCGTGGGCATCAACGTTCCCATCCGCACCGTGCTGCTCACCGCCTTGAGCAAGTACGACGGCGTCCGCACCCGTCTGCTGAACTCGCGCGAATTCCATCAGATCGCCGGACGCGCGGGCCGCGCAGGCTACGACACCGCCGGCACCGTGGTGGTCCAGGCGCCCGAGCACGTGATCGAGAACGTCAAGGCGATGGCCAAGGCCACCGCCAAGTTCGGCGACGACCAGAAGAAGCTCCGCCAGGTGGTCAAGAAGAAGCCGCCCGAGGGCTTCGTGTCCTGGGGTGAGCCGACCTTCCAGCGGCTGGTCGAGTCCGTGCCGGATCCCCTGGTCTCCAGCTTCACCGTCACGCACGCGATGCTGATGAACCTGATGGAACGCCCCGGCGATCCCTTCCAGGCCGCCCGCCGGCTGCTGACCGAGAACCACGAAACGAGGCCCGCGCAGCTGAAGCTGATGAAGCGCGCTCTCGGCATCTACCGCGAGCTCCTGGCGGCGGGCGTCGTCGAGCGGATCCCGGCCGCCGAGCAGGGCCCGGACGGCCGGTCGGTCCGGCTGACCGTGCACCTGCAGGCCAACTTCGCACTGAACCAGCCGCTCTCCCCCTTCGCCCTGGCGGCGTTGGACCTGCTGGACCCGGAGTCGCCGTCGTACGCCCTGGACGTTGTCTCGGTGATCGAATCGACGCTGGAGAAGCCGCGGCAGATCCTCTCCGCGCAGCAGAAGAAGGCCCGCGGCGAGGCCGTCGCCGCGATGAAGGCGGACGGGATCGACTATGACCAGCGGATGGCCATGCTGGAGGAAGTCACCTACCCGCAGCCGCTGGCCGAAATCCTCGGCGAGGCGTTCGACGTCTACCGCAAGGCCGCGCCCTGGATCGGCGACTTCGAACTCGCACCCAAGTCCGTCATCCGCGACATGTACGAACGGGCCATGAACTTCGGCGAGTTCGTCCAGTTCTACGGCCTGGCCCGCTCCGAGGGGATCGTGCTCCGCTACCTGGCGGACGGCTTCAAGGCGCTCCGACAGACCGTGCCGCAGGACGCCCTGCGCGAGGACCTCGAGGACCTGATCGCCTGGCTCGGCGAGCTGGTCCGGCAGGTCGACTCCAGCCTGCTGGACGAATGGGAGGAACTCACCTCCGGCGCCGCGCCCACCCCGCACGACGCTCCCCCTCCCCCGCCGCCGTCGCTGACATCCAACGTCCGGGCCTTCCGGGTGATGGTGCGGAATGAGATGTTCCGCCGCGTTGAGCTCTTCGCGGACGAGGCCGCCACCGAACTCGGGGAGCTCGACGGCGCCGCCGGCTGGGACGCCGAGCGCTGGGAGGACGCCCTGGACGACTACTTCGACGAACACAACGACATCGGCACCGGGCCGGACGCGCGCGGACCCGGGCTGCTGATCATCACCGAGGAGCCGGGCCGCTGGAAGGTCCGGCAGATCTTCGACGATCCGGAGGGCAACCACGACTGGGGCATCTCCGCCGAGGTGGACCTCGCCGCCTCCGACGAGGCCGGCAGCGCGGTGGTGCGCGTGACCGACGTTAACCGTCTGTAGCCGCTAGTAAACTGCAGTCCATGAGTGTAATCCGGCCCGCGGCCGCCTCCGACGTCCCCGCCATCCTGCAGATGATCCACGACCTGGCCATCTACGAAAAGGAGCCGGACGCGGTCCGGAACACCCCTGACATGCTCACCGAAGTGCTGTTCGGGGAGAACCCACGGGTCTTCGCCAGCATGGCCGAGAACGAGGCGGGCGAGGTTCAGGGATTCGCTCTGTGGTTCCTGAACTACTCCACCTGGGAGGGCGTCCACGGGATCTACCTCGAGGACCTGTACGTCAAGCCGGAAGCCCGCGGTGCCGGGCACGGCAAGGCCCTGCTGCAGCACCTGGCCGCCACCGCCGTCGAACGCGGCTACGCCCGGGTGGAGTGGAGCGTCCTGGACTGGAACGAACCCTCCATCGCGTTCTACCGGAACCTCGGCGCGGCGCCGATGGACGAATGGTCCACCTTCCGGCTCACCGGCGACGCCCTGGCGGCGTTCGGTTCCCGCGCGGAGGCGGCCCGTGGCTGACACTGTGGCCCCGGCACCCGCCGCGCACGCCCCGCTGCCCGTCCTCGAGTCCGGCTCCGTCCCGCACGTAGTCAAGGGCCGGCACAGCTACCGGGGGATGCGCACCACCGAACACTACTTCGAGGTCCCCCTGGACCATGCGGATCCCGCGGGCGAGACCATCACGGTCTTCGCCCGCGAGTACGTCTCCGTCGACCACACCGAGGAGCAGGCGCAGGAGCTGCCCTGGCTGCTCTTCCTGCAGGGCGGCCCCGGCGGCCGCGGCAACCGGTTCCCGTCCCTGGGCGGCTGGGGCAAGGCCGCGGCCAAGGACTTCCGGATTCTCATGCTGGACCAGCGCGGCACCGGCCTGTCCTCCCCCGCGGACCGGCACACCCTGCCGCTCCGCGGCAGCGACCGGGACCAGGCCGACTACCTCACCCACTTCCGCGCCGACTCGATCGTGGCCGACGCCGAGGCCATCCGCCGGACCCTCGGCGCGGCGCCGTGGACCATTTACGGGCAGAGCTACGGCGGCTTCTGCGCCCTGACCTACCTGTCCTTCGCCCCGGAGGGTCTGCGCGAGGTGCTGATCACCGGGGGCCTCGCTCCCCTCACCGGCCCCGCGGACCGGGTCTACCAGGCCACGTTCCGCCGGGTCGCCGCCCGCAACGCCGAATACTTCGGCTGGTACCCGGAGGACCGGGAGACCGTGAACCGGATCGCCCGGCACCTCCGAGAGACGCCGGAAGTGCTGCCGGACGGCAGCCCGTTGACGGTGGAGCGGTTCCAGATGGTGGGTTCCTTCCTGGGCGGCAACACCCGCGTGGACGGCCTCCACCACCTGCTGGAGGACGCCTTCACCGCCACTCCCGACGGCGACCGGCTCTCCGACACCTTCCTGGAGCAGGTCCGCGGCCTGGTCACCCGTGCCGCCAACCCGCTCTACGCGCTGATGCACGAATCCATCTACGGCCAGGGCGAGGCGACGGACTGGGCGGCGCTGCGGGTGCTGCAGGACCACCCGGAGTTCCGCCCGGACGTGCCGGCCCCGCTGCTCACCGGCGAGATGGTCTACCCCTGGTACTTCGAGCAGGACCCGGCGCTGGAGCCGCTGCGCGCCGTCGCCGCCCTGCTGGCAGAGAAGGACGACTGGGCGCCGCTGTACGATCTGGACCGACTGGCCGCCACCACGGTGCCGGTCGCGGCCGCCGTCTATACCGACGACATCTACGTGGACCGCGACCTGTCGCTGGAAACCGCCCGCGCGGTGCGCGGGCTGCAGGTCTGGGAGACGGACGAGTTCCACCACGACGGCATTGCCGACGACGGCGAGGCGATCTTCGGCCGCCTGCTGGGGATGGCACGGGCCCACACGGCCTGACACCGCCCGGCACAGCCTGGGCACAACAATGCCCGGGGAAGCGCTGGCTTCCCCGGGCATTGTTGCCAGCGCGACCGGCGCTAGCCGGTACTGGCCGGCGCTACTCGGCGTCGGTGAGGCTCCTGCGGGAGTCTTCCTCGAGCCGGGCGTCCAGCTTGGCCGTGGTGGCCTTGGAGCTGTAGAGGCTGGCGACGACGGCGACGATGATGGTGCCGACGATGACGCCGAGGGAGACGAAGGTGGGGATCTCCGGGGCCCACTCGATGTGCCGCCCGCCGTTGATGAAGGGCAACTCGTTGACGTGCATGGCGTGCAGGACCAGCTTGACGCCGATGAAGGCCAGGATCACCGAGAGCGCGTGCTTGAGGTAGACCAGCCGGGTCATCAGGCCGCCCAGCAGGAAGTACAACTGCCGCAGGCCCATCAGGGCGAACAGGTTGGCGGTGAAGACGATGAACGCGCTCTGCGTCAGGCCGAAGATCGCCGGGATGGAATCCACCGCGAAGAGCAGGTCGGTCAGGCCGATGGTGACGAAGACGATCACCATGGGGGTGAAGACCTTCTTGCCGTCCACCACGGTGCGGATCTTGCCGCCGTCGAACTTCTCGGACATCGGCAGGACGCGGCGGATCCGGGCGATCAGCGGGTTCTCCCGGTCCTCTTCATCCTCGCCCTCGTCCTGGGCCTGCTTCCAGGCGGTCCAGAGCAGGAACGCGCCGAAGATGTAGAACACCCAGCTGAACTGCTCGATGACGATCGCGCCGAGCATGATGAAGATGCCGCGCAGGATCAGGGCGATGATGATGCCCACCATCAGGACTTCCTGCTGGTATTTCCGGGGCACCGAGAAGCGCGCCATGATGATGATGAACACGAACAGGTTGTCGATGCTCAGGCTGTACTCGGTGACCCAGCCGGCGACGAATTGGCCGCCGTGCTCGGGGCCGGTGAAGAGGAACATGGCGCCCGCGAACAGCAATGCCAGGCCGATGTAGAACGAGACCCAGAGGCCGGCTTCCTTCATCGACGGCTCGTGCGGCCGTTTGAGGACCAGCAGCAGGTCGATGGCAAGGATCAGGCCGAGGACGGCGAAGGAGCCGATCTCAAACCAGAGGGGAAGTTCAGGCACGTAGAAACCTTTCGGAGGGCACGACTCAACGGTGTAAGTCTCTCCGGCCCCACGGCGGCCAGGAACGCATTCCTGGATCTGGTGTGGTGCCCGCTACGTCCGGCATGGCGTCCGTGCCATGCGTGCTGACGATCGTAGCGCTTTGGGATACTCCCCTACGTGCCTCCCAGTTTACCTCAGGCGTGACCTGCCGACTGCATCTGCCGAAGCTCCTTCTTGAGGTCGCCGACCTCGTCGCGGAGCCGGGCGGCGAGCTCGAACTGCAGCTCGCTGGCCGCGGCGTGCATCTGCTCGGTGAGCTGTTCGATCAGGCCCACCAGGTCCTCCGCGGGTGCCGCGGCGAGGCCGTCGGCGCGGACCTTCGCTCCGCCCTTGCCGCCGTTCTTGCCCTTGCCCTTGCCGGCGCTGGCGAGCAGTTCGCGGGTGTCCGCGTCCTCCTTGGCCAGCTGGTCCGTGATGTCGGCGATCTTTTTCCGCAGCGGCTGCGGGTCGATGCCGTGTTCCTTGTTGTAGGCGACCTGGATGGCGCGGCGGCGGTTCGTCTCGTCGATGGCCTGCGCCATCGAGTCGGTGATCTTGTCCGCGTACATGTGCACCTCGCCGGAGACGTTACGCGCGGCACGTCCGATGGTCTGGATCAGTGAGGTGGCGGAGCGGAGGAAGCCTTCCTTGTCCGCGTCCAGGATGCTGACCAGGGACACCTCGGGCAGGTCGAGGCCCTCACGGAGCAGGTTGATGCCGACGAGGACGTCGAACACGCCCATCCGCAGCTCGCGCAGCAGCTCGACGCGGCGCAGCGTGTCGACGTCGGAGTGCAGGTACTCCACCTTCACGCCGTGGCCCACGAGGTAGTCGGTGAGGTCCTCGGCCATGCGCTTGGTCAGCGTGGTGACCAGGACGCGCTCGTTCTTGGCCGTGCGGGTCTTGATCTCGCCGAGCAGGTCGTCGATCTGGCCCTTGGTGGGCTTCACGATCACCTCGGGGTCGATGAGGCCCGTGGGGCGGATGATCTGTTGGACGAAGCCGTCCGCCTTGCCGAGTTCATACTTGCCCGGCGTGGCCGAGAGGTACACGGTCTGGCCGACGCGTTCGAGGAACTCGTCCCACTTCAGCGGCCGGTTGTCCATGGCGGAGGGCAGCCGGAAGCCGAAGTCCACCAGGTTCCGCTTGCGGGACATGTCGCCCTCGTACATGGCGCCGATCTGCGGCACCGTGACGTGGGATTCGTCGATGACCAGCAGGAAGTCGTCCGGGAAGTAGTCGAGGAGGCAGTGCGGGGCGGTGCCCGGTTCACGGCCGTCGATGTGGGCGGAGTAGTTCTCGATGCCGTTGCAGAATCCCATCTGCTGCATCATTTCCAGATCGTAGGTGGTGCGCATCCGGAGACGCTGGGCCTCGACGAGCTTGTTCTGGCTCTCCAGGACCTTGAGCCGGTCGGCGAGTTCGTCCTCGATCCGCTTGATGGCGCGGCCCATCCGCTCCGGCCCGGCGACGTAGTGCGAGGCGGGGAAGACGTACATCTCGTCCTCGTCGCGGAGCACCTCGCCGGTGAGCGGGTGCAGGGTCTGGATGTTCTCGATCTCGTCGCCGAAGAACTCGATCCGGATGGCCAGTTCCTCATACATCGGGATGATCTCGACGGTATCGCCGCGGACCCGGAAGGTGCCGCGGTGGAAGTCGATGTCGTTGCGGGCGTACTGCATCGAGACGAACTTCCGCAGCAAATCATCGCGGTTCATCTCGGCGCCCCGGCGGAGCGTGACCATCCCGGAGATGTACTCTTCCGGCGTGCCGAGGCCGTAGATGCAGGAGACGGTGGCGACCACGATGACGTCGCGCCGGGTCAGCAGCGCGTTGGTGGCCGAGTGCCGGAGCCGTTCGACCTCCTCGTTGATGGAGGAGTCCTTTTCGATGAAGGTATCCGTCTGTGCGACGTAGGCCTCGGGCTGGTAGTAGTCGTAGTAGGAGACGAAATACTCCACCGCGTTGTTGGGCAGCAGTTCGCGGAACTCGTTGGCCAGCTGGGCGGCGAGGGTCTTGTTCTGGACCAGCACCAGGGTGGGCCGCTGGACCTGCTCGATCAGCCAGGCAGTCGTCGCGCTCTTACCGGTACCGGTGGCGCCCAGGAGCACCACGTCCTTCTCGCCGTTGGTGATCCGTTCGGTGAGTTCGGCGATCGCCGCGGGCTGGTCACCGGCGGGCTTGAACTCGCTGATGACTTCGAAGGGCGCCACGACACGGTTGATTTCCTGGGCAAGGCTCATGAATCTAATTTACCGCCGGGCAGCGACAGGAACAGCGGATTCAGCTTTGGGCGGTACGGCCGCCCCCGGGGAGGCCGTACGACGGCGGCTGCCAGCCGGTGCGGGCCGCCCACTCCTCCATCCGGGGAACGGCGTACGCGGCCAGCCAGTTCTCCTTGTCCGCGGCGTACCCGGCGGTCGACCGGTCCACCTCGTGCAGCCGCGCGGCGCGGCGCTTCTCCGCGAGGTAGGCCGCGCGGGCGCCGTCGTCGTCGCGCAGCCAGTCGCGGAAGCACAGCGCGAACCGCCAGCCCGGGGAGCCGGCGGCCCGGAGGTGAAGGTTCACGGCCCGGCCGGGGTCGGCGCTGCCGTGCAGTCGCTTCCCCCACTGGCCGGGGTCCGCGTCCGCGGATTTGGGGTGGTCGGCGAGGACGCCCGGCCAGACCGGGAAACCCGCGCCGGTCAGGGCGGCTGCCAGCCGGTCGGCGGCGGCCATGTCCGCGACGCCCAGCTGCAGGTCCAGCACGTCCTTGGCCGCCAGACCGGGCACGGCGGTGGACCCCACGTGGTCCAGCGTCTGGGCCTCCTCCCCCGCCGCCACCCGGAGCCGGGCGATAATCCGGGCGGCCTGCGCCGGCCAGTCCGGGTTGGCAGGGGTCAGCGCGGGGCCACCGGTGCGGGCCGCCACGCGGCGCCGGTTGAGGTTGTCGGCGTAGGGGGTGAGGCGGAACTTCCAGAGCCGGTCCACGGCGTCCCGGAGTTCTTCCTTGGAGCCGGCGTTCTCGAGCACGACGTCGGCGGCGGCCAGGCGTTCCTCCCGGCCGGCCTGCGCGGCGATCCGGCTGAGGGCCTGATCCTCGGTCATCTTCCGGTGCTCCACCATCCGCCGGACCCGGACGGGTTCGGGCGCATCGACCACCACCACGAGGTGGAAGTGGGCGCCCTGTCCCGTCTCCACCAGCAGCGGGATGTCCTGGACCAGTACGGCGCCGGCGGGGGCCGCGGCGGTGAGGGCAGCCGCCCGTTCCCGCACCAGGGGGTGGATGATGCCGTTGAGCACGGCGAGCCGCTCCGGATCGCCGAACACGAGGCTGCCGAGGCGGGGCCGGTCCAGACGCCCGTCGGGTCCCAGCACCGCGGAGCTGAACGCCTCCACCACCTTCGCGAGCCCCGGCGTGCCCGGCTCCACCACTTCCCTGGCCAGCGCGTCGGCGTCGACCAGGACGGCGCCGAGCTCGCGCAGCCGTGAAGCCACCACTGACTTTCCCGAGGCGATCCCGCCGGTCAAACCGATCTTCAGCACACCTCAAGACTAAACTGAACGGGTGCCTGACGACGCCGAATTCCAGGAGAGCCGGGCCACCGCCTACACCGTCCCCGCCGGTCCGGAGTTCCGGCACGAGCTGGAGATCAAGCGCTCACGCTTCATCACGGTGATCGCCCGCACCGCCGACGAGGACCAGGCCCGGGCCGTGGTCGCCGGGCTGCGGCGGGAATTCCACGACGCGCGGCACCACTGCTCGGCGTTCGTGCTGGGCCCCGACCGGGACGTCCAGCGTTCCAGCGACGACGGCGAGCCGTCCGGCACCGCCGGAATCCCGATGCTGGAGGCGCTCCTGAAACGCGAAACCGTCCCGGGCGCCGCGGACCTCAGCGACGTCACCGCCGTCGTGGTCCGCTACTTCGGCGGTATCCTGCTGGGCGCCGGCGGCCTGGTCCGCGCCTACTCCGAATCGGTGTCCGCCGCCCTGGACCTGGCGCCAATGGTACGCCGGCAGCGGCTCAGGATCTGCTCCGTCGCTGCGCCGCACGCCACCGCCGGAAGGCTGGAGAACGACCTCCGCGCCGCCGGGTTCGTGATGACGGAGGCAGCCTACGAGCAGCACGCCACCGTCTTGCGGCTGGCGCTGCCGGACGATCCCGCCGGGCTGGACCGGGCCGCGGAGCGGGTGGCCGCCCTCACCGCCGGCGGGGCCTCCCTGCAACCGGGCGGGACGGAGTGGGTCGATGTCGCGCTCCACTGACGCCGCAGAGCCGACCGACGTGCCGCCCATTGACCTGGCACCCATCGACGTAGCACTTCTCGACGTTACGGAGGCCGTGCTGAAGCGGCTGCTGGCCGTCGCTCAGGACGATGCGGACGCCGACGAGGTAACCCCACCGGGGGGCGGGTCTCCGGGCTGGAATGCGGACCGCGTCCGATGGTTCCGCGCATACCATCGCGCCGCGGCAGCCGGGTTGGACGGCCCGGCCCGGGAGAAAACCTGGGCGGTGACGGCCGGCGGTAACCTCGCCGGCGCCGTGCGACTGAAGGCCATTTCGGTACCGGGGACCGCCGGGGGCTCCCTGGTGCTTGAAACCGGGATCTGGCTGCGCCGTAGCCTGCGCGGCCGGGGCATCGGCCGGGAGGCATTGCGGCTGGTCACGGTGCAGGCGGCGGCCACCGGGGCCGCGGTCCTCACGGCGGACACCGCCACCGGCAACGCTGCGGCCCAGTCCCTGCTGGCGGCCCAAGGTGCGACGCTCGCCGACGACGGTACCCGGGTCACGGCCCGGATCCCGCTCCCCTAGGATCTCAACCCAACTGACTGGCAGCCGAGGCCGTTGTGAGCACTGATAACAGCCCCAGCTGCGAGTCAGTTGGGTGTGCCACGATGGGAGGAAACAGCCGAGGGCAAAGGACGGGAGCAGCGGCATGAGCGGCAACTATGATTTGGAGCGGTTCGTGACGGCGCAGGAGTCCGGCGGCACCTACCGGCAGGCGCTGGCCGAGCTCAAGGCCGGGGCCAAGCGCAGCCACTGGATGTGGTTCATCTTCCCGCAGGTCGCCGGCCTGGGCATGAGCGCGACGTCGCGCATGTATGCCATCGCGTCGCTGGACGAGGCCCGCGCCTATCTGGCCCATCCGGTGCTCGGCCCCCGGCTGCTGGAGTGTGCCCGCGCCGTGCTCCAAGTGGACGGCCGCAGCGCCGTGCAGATCTTCGGCGGCATCGACGCCCGCAAGCTGCAGTCCTCGGCGACCCTGTTCCTCCGGGCCGATCCCGGGCAACCGGAATTCCAGCAACTGCTCGACCGGTATTTCGACGGCACGGCGGACGACGCCACGGACCGGATCCTCGCCGGCTGAAGACGCCACTTAAACCACCAAGGGCCCCTGCATGGTGCAGGGGCCCTCGGTGTGTGGCCCGGGAAACCCGGGCCGCTGGCAATTAGTTGCCGGTCAGCTTCTCACGCAGGGCGGCGAGAGCCTCGTCGGAAGCGAGCGTGCCGCCACCGGTGTTGGACTCGGACGCAGCCGGCTCCGAGGAGTAGCTGGTGGTGCCGGAATCGCTGTCACCGGACGTCGCAGCAGCGGCGTCGTCGGCAGCGTGCTGGGCAACCTGCTTCTTGTGGGCTTCCCAACGGGTCTGGGCGTCAGCGTACTGCTGCTCCCAGGCGGCGCGCTGGGTCTCGTAGCCCTCGAGCCACTCGTTGGACTCCGGGTCGAAGCCCTCCGGGTACTTGTAGTTGCCCTCTTCGTCGTACTCTGCGGCCATGCCGTACAGAGCCGGGTCGAATTCGGTGCTGTCGGCGTCGACGCCCTCGTTGGCCTGCTTGAGGGACAGCGAGATGCGGCGGCGCTCGAGGTCGATGTCGATGACCTTGACGAAGAGCTCGTCGCCAACGGAGACGACCTGCTCGGCCAGCTCAACGTGGCGCACGGCGAGCTCGGAGATGTGGACCAGGCCTTCGATGCCGTCTTCGACGCGAACGAACGCACCGAACGGAACGAGCTTGGTGACCTTACCCGGAACAACCTGGCCGAGGGCGTGGGTGCGGGCGAAGGTCTGCCACGGATCTTCCTGCGTAGCCTTGAGCGACAGGGAAACGCGCTCGCGGTCCAGGTCGACCTCGAGAACCTCGACGGTGACTTCCTGGCCGACTTCGACAACCTCGGACGGGTGGTCGATGTGCTTCCAGGACAGCTCGGAAACGTGAACCAGGCCGTCGACGCCGCCCAGGTCCACGAAGGCACCGAAGTTGACGATCGAGGAAACGACGCCGGGACGGACCTGGCCCTTTTCCAGCTTGTTGAGGAACGTGGAGCGGACCTCGGACTGGGTCTGCTCGAGCCATGCACGGCGGGACAGCACAACGTTGTTGCGGTTCTTGTCCAGCTCGATGATCTTGGCTTCGATCTGCTGACCGATGTACGGAGCGAGGTCGCGCACGCGGCGCATCTCGACGAGGGATGCGGGCAGGAAGCCGCGCAGACCGATGTCGAGGATAAGACCACCCTTGACAACTTCGATGACAGTACCGGTGACGACGCCGTCTTCTTCCTTGACCTTCTCGATGTCGCCCCAGGCACGCTCGTACTGAGCACGCTTCTTGGAGAGGATCAGACGGCCTTCTTTGTCTTCCTTGGTGAGCACCAGGGCTTCGACCTGATCGCCAACGGAGACAACGTCTCCGGGGTCAACGTCGTGCTTGATGGACAGCTCGCGGGAGGGAATGACACCTTCGGTCTTGTAACCGATGTCGAGCAGGACTTCGTCGCGGTCGACCTTGACGACGGTGCCTTCAACGAGGTCTCCGTCGTTGAAGTACTTGATGGTCGCGTCGACAGCTGCGAGGAAATCCTCAGCGGACCCGATGTCGTTGATCGCGACGACAGGGGTACCGGACTTCTCGGTAGAGGTGATGGTCATGTAGTAGGGGCTCCGTTGTGGATAGTGAGTCGGTCAGGCAGACCGTCCAGCCCGCATCGGCGACACGGGGAGAAAGCACGGCAGATCGCAGGCGATCTGCCGGGTCATCCTGATTCTGTGGATTTGGTTGCGCACACGTAGTACACGCCCGTTTAGTCTAGTGCCATCCGCCAAGCCCGGTCAAAGCGCGTGCGGGTGCGCAGCAGCCCGGCCCAGGGCGGGTGCCGGGCTGCGCGAGATCCTGAACAGCCCCTCCACGGGCGGCCCGCTTTAGAAGTGCGTGAAGCAGTGCGGGGGGCGTTCGACGGCGAACATCTGGGCGGCGCGGAACGCGGCCGACGGCGTAAGCTCCCGGATCCGGCCGGCGGCCGCGAGGGTGACCGGGTTGACGCCGCCGACGAACATCGAGGACAGGTCGGCGATGTCCAGTTCCAGGTCCGCGGGCAGGTCGGCGCCCTGCCCGGTGACGTCGGCGACCGTGGCGGTCCCGCCGTCGACGTCGAGGGCGAACGTGCCGCCGGCGATCCCAAGGCCGTCGGCGACCGTCAGCACCAGGCGGCCGTCGGCCGGGTAGTGCCGGGCCGCCAGTGCCCGGGGCACGTCCAGGATGCGCAGCCAGAGCATGTCGCGGGGTTCCGAGGCCTCCACGCAGCGGGGGTCCTTGAGCGCCCACGGCAGCGGGTCGTCCACGGGGGCCTCCTGCCAGGTGACGCGCTCCACGAGGTCGATGGCGCCGAGGTACTGCCACAGTTCCAGGTAGGCGTCCCGGGTGGCGGCCACCAGGTCCACGACCTCCATGGTGGCCGGCGTGCTGGACCAGCCGCCGAACTTGTACGTGACGTACCCGTCCACGGTCCCGTCCGGGCCATAGTGCAGCGCGGTCTTGATCTTCGGGTCCTCGTTGGCTTCCCGGCTGACCTCACCGGAGACGAACTGCCGGTAGAACTCATGCCGGCCCACGGAGCCGGGCGTCTGGCGGTGGACCCGGTCGAAGATCCGCGGGGCGAGCTCCAGGAGGACCTTGGGATCGGCCACCTCCACGCTGCCCACGGGCACGTGGTTGAGGACGAAGCGCGCGCTGGTGTCCACCTTGATGGACTGTTCCGCCGTGGCGACCCCGTAGCCGAAGCGGCCGTAGATGGACGCCTCCGAGGCGGTCAGCGCAGCCACGGCGAGGCCCTCCTTCCGGGCGAGCTCCATTTCCTGCACCATCATGCGGCGCAGCAGCCCGCGGCGGCGGTGCGAGGTCCGGACCGTCACGGCCGTCACCAACCGCGCGTCGAGCAGGCGCCCGAACCCGATGTTGAGCGTTTTGTTCATGGTGCCGAAGGTGGCCACCGGGATGTCGGCGTCGAGCGAGTGCGCGGCGACCCGGCCGGTCTGGTAGGCGCCGGTCATCACCCGGCCGTCGGTCCGCTGCATGGCGATGCCGCGGTCCACGCGCTCCTCCGTGCGGCGGTCGTCGTGGAAGCCGAAGGCGACGGCGCGCATCCAGGCAACCGCCTCCGGGTAGGCCGTCTCGCCCTTGGCCGCGGGCGTGAACCGCCGGATCTCATACTGTTCTGACACGTGTTACTCCCCCTGATGACTGTGTAAACGTAAACCCGGCGTGAAACCTAAACCCGGCCGCCGGTGCTTGGCGGGCCCGGCGCTCCGGCTAGTGTCCGGCCTCGTACCAGCTGGTGCCGATGCCGATCTGGACCTCCAGCGGCACGGACAGCTCCGCGGCGGCGCCCATCTGCTCGGTGACGAGCTTCTCGACGGCGTCGCGTTCGCCGGCGGCGACTTCCAGGACCAGTTCATCATGGACCTGCAGCAGCATCCGGGATTTCAGCCCCTGCTCCGCCAGGGCCCCGGAGACGCCCAGCATGGCGCGCTTGATGATGTCCGCCGCGGAACCCTGGATGGGCGAGTTCAGCGCGATGCGTTCGGCGTTCTCGCGCAGTTGCCGGTCCGTGCTGGTCAGGTCCGGCAGGTACCGGCGCCGGCCCTCGATGGTGGCCGTGTAGCCGTCCACCCGCGCCTTCTCCACCACGCCGCGGAGGTAGTCGCGGACGGCGCCGAACCGGTCGAAGTAGTCCTTCATCAGGGTCCGGGCCTCGTCCACGGAGATCTCCAGCTGCTTGGACAGGCCGAAGGAGGTCAGACCGTACGCCAGGCCGTAAGACATGGCCTTGACCTTGGAGCGCATGGCGCTGGTGACCTGGTCCGTGGGGACGTGGAAGATGTTGGAGCCGACGAAGCGGTGCAGGTCCTCGCCGTCCTTGTACGCCTGGATCAGGCCGGCGTCGCCGGAGAGGTGCGCCATGATGCGCATCTCGATCTGCGAGTAGTCGGCGGAGAGCAAGCACTCATACCCGTCGCTGACCACGAAGATGCCGCGCACGCGCCGGCCCTCTTCGCTGCGGATCGGGATGTTCTGCAGGTTCGGGTTGTTCGAGGAGATCCGGCCGGTGGCGGCAACGTTCTGCGCGTACGTGGTGTGGATCCGGCCGTCCTCCGCCACGGACTTCTTCAGCGACTCGAGCATCTGCCGGAGCTTGGAGGATTCGCGGTGCGCCATCAGCTGGACCAGGAACTCGTGCCCCGTCTTCTCCAGAAGGTTTTTCAGCGACGCGGCGTCCGTGGTGTACCCGGACTTGATCTTCTTGGTCTTGGGCAGGCCGAGTTCCTCGAACAGCACCGTCTGCAGCTGCTTGGGCGAGCCGAGGTTCACCTCGTGGCCGATCGCGGCGAAGGCCTGCTGCTGGGCGTTGTCGATCACCCGGGCCAGGTCGGAGAGCTGCTCGTCCATGCGCTGCATGTCGATGCCGATGCCCGCGAGTTCCATGTCCGCCAGGACGCGGCTGACCGGCAGTTCCAGGGTGGTCAGCAGGTCCAGGGCGCCGCGGTCCTTGAGTTCGTCTTCGAAGAATCGGCTTAGGGCCTGGACGACGGCGGCGACGTGCACCAACGCGCCAGCCGAGGCCTCGTCGTCGCCGTCGAACGCCAGCTCCAGCTGCCCCGCCTTCGCCTCTTCCTTAGAGACGGTCAGGTTGAGGTGGTGCTGGGCCAGTTCGGCGAGCTCGTAGCTGCGGCGGTCCGGCTGGATGAGGTAGCCGGAGATGGCCGTGTCATCGACCACGCCGTCCAGCTCCATGCCGCGGGCGGAGAGCGCCTTGAGGGCACCCTTGAACCCATGCATCACCTTCGCGGCAGAGGGGTCCCGGAGCCAGGCGGCGAGGATGTTCTCGGTGTCGGCGTCCTGGGTGGTGAGGTCGAGGTAGACGGCGGATTCGCCGTGGACGATCGCGACGGCGGCCGCGTCCTCGCCGATCCGGCCGGGAACCAGGTCCACGGCGACGGCGGCCCGCTTACCCTCCGTGCCGGCCAGGAACGTGGCGAGCTCTTCCGCTGTTGCGGGGACGGTGTAGTCCGGGGTGGCCAGGGTTTCGCGTTCGGCCTCCGTGACCTCGCTGCCGTAGAGGGCGAAGAGCCGGGTGCGGATGGTCTTGAATTCGAGGGTGTCGAAGAGGTCCTCGAGCGCGGCCTGGTCCGGCCTGGGGTCGGCCAGCTCCTCGAGCGTGACGGGCAGTTCCAGGTCGGTCCGCAGCCGGTTGAGCTTGCGGTTGCGCTTGACGGCGTCGACGTTCTCCCGGAGGGCGTCGCCGACCTTGCCGCCGATCGAGTCGATGTTCTCCAGCACGCCCTCGAGGCCGCCGTAAAGGTTGATCCACTTGGCCGCGGTCTTGGGTCCGACGCCGGGGACGCCGGGAAGGTTGTCGGCGGTTTCGCCCACCAGGGCGGCCAGGTCGGAGTACTGGGCGGGGCTGACGAAGTACTTCTCCTGGATGGCTTCCGCGTCCATCCGGGGGATGTCGCTGACGCCCTTGCGCGGGTAGAGGACGAAGACGTTGTCGGTGATGAGCTGGAACGCGTCACGGTCACCGGAGACCAGCAGGACCTCGAAGCCGGCCGCCTCGCCCTGGGCGGCGAGGGTGGCCAGGATGTCGTCCGCTTCCCAACCGGGGAGCTTGATGGTCTTGATGCCCCAGGCGCCCATGACCTTATCGATCAGGTCGATCTGCCCGCTCATTTCGCGCGGGGTCTCGTTGCGGCCGCCCTTGTAGCCGTCGTATTCGGCCTTCCGGTGGGTGGTGTCGTCGGAGACGTCGAAGGCGACGGCGATGTGCGTGGGCTTCTGCTCCTTGATCAGGTTGATCAGCATGGAGGTGAAGCCGTGAATGGCGTTGGTGTGCTGGCCGGTGGCCGTGGAGAACTTGTCCGCGGGCAGCGCGAAGAACGCGCGGAACGCCATGGAGTGGCCGTCGAGCACGAGGAGCCGGGGCTGGTCCGTGATCGGGATGACGGGGGCTTCGGTGGCCGAGGGGTGGTCGGCGAGGCTGTGGCCGGCCACCTTGGCCGGGGCCTTCCGGGCGGGGCTCTCCGCCGCCGGTGCGGCTGGCTGAAGGGTGTCCACTGCGGACGCGGAAGGGGCCGGTTTGGTAGTTTCGCTCACAGGTGCCAGCCTAGTTGGCATGATCGACAATTTCACGCCGGCCCCGTACGCCGCCGAACTGGAGGCCGCCGGCATTCCCGCGGAACTGCATGACTGGCTGGGCCGGATGGGCGTCGGGTCCCTGGTGGTGAAGATGGGTATCAAGTTCGTGGAGCTCAGCCCGGAACGCACCGTGGCCACCATGCCCGTGGAGGGCAACACCCAGGTGGCCGGGATCCTGCACGGCGGAGCCCATGTGGTGCTCGCCGAGACCCTGGGGTCGTTCGCCGCGGCGATGCACGCCGGCCCGGGCCGGCACGCCCTCGGCGTCGACGTCGGCGCGACGCACCACAGGTCGATCGCCTCCGGCACCGTGACGGGAACGTGCACGGCCATTCACCTGGGTCGCACCCTCACCACGCACGAGATTGTCATGACGGACGAGCAGGGCCGGCGGCTCTCCACCGCCCGCATCACCAACCTGTTGCGCGACAACGCCCCCGACACCGCCGTCGACCCGGCCCGGTAGCCGCCGGGCAGGTCGGCTCGGCCGGTCGGCTCAGGAACGGGCGGGCAGCCGGTAGCGCAGCTCCACTACGCCCCGGCCCATCGTCCGGGATTCCAGGAGCTCCAGCGGCGCCGTCGGACCGGCGAGGGGCAGCAGCGGTTTGCCCCGGCCCAGGACCACCGGGATGACGGAGAGAATCAGCTCGCCCAGGAGCCCGGCGTCGGCGAACTGTGCGGCGAGCACTCCCCCGCCCACCACCCAGACGTTCCGGCCCTTTGCGGCGGAGCTGAGGTCGTCGGCGAATTCGGTAACGGGACCCCGCACGAAGGTGATGTCCGCCCCGGGCACGGGCCCGAGTTCGTGGTGGGTGAAGACCCAGCACGGGATGCCGGGGTACGGCCAGCCCTCGGACAGGTGGTCCAGCAGCCACGCGTAGGTCCGGCCGCCCATGACGACGCACCCGACGCCGGCGAAGAACGCATCGTAGCTCTCGGCGCCGCCGTCGAACCCGTCGAACTGCAGCAGCCAGTCGAGACCGTCCGCGTCCGTGGCGATGTAACCGTCCAGGGATGCCGCGACAAAGTACTGGAATTCAGCCATGGGCCCAGCGTAGCCAAGCGCCCGCCGGGTTCCCAGTCCCGCGGGGGCCCGGACCCCGCCGCTACTTGGAGCCGCTACTTGGAGAAGTAGGGAATGATCAGGTACAGCCCGGCCAGGACGGCGAGGCCGCAGAGGCCGAAGCAGGCGTAGGACAGCGGCCGGACCCAGCCGGGCTGCTCGGTCCTGCTGTCGCCGGCGATGGCCGTGAGCCGCACCCCGAGTGAGTACAAAACGGTGATGAGCACCGCGGCGACGAGGGTCGCGCCGGCCACCTGGAAGAGTTCAAGCCACTTCATTTACTTACGGCCACCTTTGGACTTGTTGCCGCGGCTGACCGCTGCTGCCTTCTTCTTCGCGAACCGGATGGCCTGGCCGGCCTCTTCGACCTCGACGGCGTTGTGGCTGCCGACGTGGGACTTCCGGGAGGCGACGAACATGTAGACCACCGCGGCCGTGCCGGCGACGGCGGCGATGATGAACCCGACCGTTCCGGTGTGCACGAGCAGGGCGGTGAGGGCGCCGACGATGCCGGCGGCGGGGAGGGTGAAGAGCCAGCCAATGACGATCTTGCCGGCGGTGCCCCAGCGCACGGTGGTGCCGCGGCGGCCCATGCCGGAGCCGATGACGGAACCGGAGGCCACGTGCGTGGTGGAGAGCGCAAAGCCCAGGTGCGAGGAGGCCAGGATGGCGGCGGCGGTGCTGGTCTCGGCGGCGAAGCCCTGGGCGGGCTTGACCTCGGTCAGGCCAGAGCCCATGGTGCGGATGATCCGCCAGCCGCCGGAGTAGGTGCCGATGGCGATGGCGAGGGCGCAGGCCGCGATCACCCAGAGCTGGGGTCCGGTGCCCGGCGCCTGGCTGCCGGCGGCGATGAGGACCAGGGTGATGATGCCCATGGTCTTCTGGGCGTCGTTTGTGCCGTGGGCCAGGGCCACCAGGCTGGAGGTGAAGATCTGGCCGGTGCGGAAGCCGCCGCGCTTCTGGGTCAGCTTGTTCCCGGTCTCGGGATCGTGCCGGGCGGTCAGGGCGTAGGCCAGCCGGGTGCAGATGTAGGCGACGAGAGCGGCAATCACCGGCGCGAACACGGCGGGCAGGAGCACCTTCTGCAGGACGGAAGTGAAGTTCACCGAGTGCAGCCCGATGCCGGCAATCGCCGCGCCGATGAGGCCGCCGAACAGCGCGTGAGAGGAGCTCGAGGGCAGGCCCTTGAGCCAGGTGATCATGTTCCAGAGGATCGCGCCCATCAAGCCGGCGAAGATGATGTCCGGGGTGATCTGGATGCCGTCCGAGCCCTCACGGATGATGCCGCCGGAGACGGTCTTGGCCACCTCGGTGGACAGGAACGCGCCCACGAGGTTCAGCACCGCGGCGAGTGCGACGGCGGTGCGGGGCTTGATGGCACCGGTGGCGATGGGCGTGGCCATCGCATTGGCGGTGTCATGGAACCCGTTTGTGAAGTCGAAGAACAGCGCCAGTGCTATGACTAGCGCCACCATTACGGTGATTTCCACCTGTTGCCCAATCTGCAGAGTCGACGGTCAGCAGTTTCATTCCCCGTGGCGGCCTTGTCATTCACTGTTCACCCGCCGGTTGGCAGGTGCCACTTGCGCGGTTCACCAAAGCTGTCCTGAAACCCTATAGATCGTACGTGCCAACGGGGGCACGGCAAAACAGCGGGGAAGCCTGCCCCGGCGCCCGGGGGCGGCCGAAGCGGCGGCGCCAGCTCAGGGGCGGGGAAGGTCTTCGCTCGTCCCGGCGTCGAGCGCGACGGCGATCCTGGCCTCCAGGGCCGCCGTCGTCGCGTCCGGAAGCACGATCAGCCCGTCCAGTTCCCGCCGCGCCCGCTTGTACGCCGTCTGCCGTTCGGCCGGGGTGGACCCGGCGTCGGAGGCGATCCGGAGCAGTTTCCGGGCGGTGGCGAGCCGGTCGCGTTCCGGGCCGGTGAACTTGCTGTCGCGGATCCGCCTGGCCTCGCGTTCGGCGACGTCGAAGGCCACCTCGAAGGCGTTGACGGCGTTCCGGTACTCGGCGAGCCGGGCGGCGGCCGGCGGCTCCGTTCCCGCCGGGCGGAGGCCGTCCGCGTCCCGCTTGGCGCGCAGGAACCCCACCGTGAGGGGTTCCCGGACGTCCGTCATGGCGGGGAAGTCGATGAGTTTGCCGACGTCGAGCTCATAGTCCAGCCAGCGGCGGTTGACGGCGTCATGGGCGTCCAGGACCTGCTGCACCTCCGCCCGGCTGCTCTGCTCCGCCTCGGCCTGCCGGTTCTTCAGCTGGTACAGCTCCACCCGGCGCCGGTGCCGCCGTTCGGCGGCCTTCCGCCAGGCGCCGGCCCAGCTGCCGCCCAGGGCGCTGAGCGGGAACACGAGCCACCAGTAATGGCCCACGAAGGTCAGTATCGAATCCACCGCCCCATCCTCGCACCGG
Source organism: Arthrobacter sp. YD4 (assembly GCF_030410515.1). GTDB lineage: Bacteria > Actinomycetota > Actinomycetes > Actinomycetales > Micrococcaceae > Arthrobacter. The sequence continues at coordinate 60,612 of NZ_JAUHHD010000004.1, forward strand.
CCCGGACACGGGAAAAGCCCCCTCCGTGGAGGGGGCTTCCCGTCGGCAGGACCGCTCAGTCGCCGTGCTTGACCTTGTGGACCCGTGTCACGACGGTGGGACACGGGACATTCAGGAGCACCGCGTGTGCGGTCGAGCCGAGCACCAGCCGGGAGAAGCCGCCGCGTCCGCGGCTTCCGATCACCAGCAGGCGCGCCTCCCCCGCCAGGTCCGAGAGGGCCTTCGCGGGGTCGGTGTCTGTTTCCAGGCGCTGATGGACCACCAGGTCCGGGTACTTGTCGTGCAGCCCGGCGACGGATTCGGCCAGCACCACCCGGTCCTCCTCGACGATCGTCTCGGCCAGTCCGCTCTCGGGCAGTTGCCGTTCCACCCAGCGGGCCGGGTTCCGGAACGCGAGGACCGCGGTCAGTTCGTCGCCGCCGCGGTCCGCCTCGGCGGCGGCGTACGCCACGGCCTGCAGGGATTCCTCGGAGCCGTCGACGCCGACCACCACGCCCCGGTTGCCGGTGCCGCGCTGGGTGGGGATGACCGCCACCGGGCATTCGGAGGCGGACGCCACCTGCAGCGCGCGGTCCGTCATGGGGCCGCCGTCGAGCCAGTGCTTGTCGTGGCCGCCCACCACCACGAGGGCGGCAGACTGGGACGCCTCGCGCAGCGCCGCGCCCGGGCTGCCGTGCCGCAGTTCGGTGTCGACCGTGACGTCCGGGGCCTGCTTGGCGGCGGCGGCCTTGGCCTTCTCCAGCAGCTCCATCCCGGACTGGCGGATCAGCTCGTGGTACTGGAAGTCCGGGGACATCCAGCGGTCGTCCACGGCGTGGACGCAGAGGACCGGGGCGTTGTCCGCGGCGGCCCGTTCCAGCGCCCAGGCCAGCGCGGCTTCGCTGCCCGCGGACCCGTTGACGCCGACGACGATTGGTTTACTCATGCTGATCGCTCTTTTCCGTCGTAGGCCAGGCTGGCCGCCCCGCCGCGGCGGTCCCGGCAGCGCACCCTTCTGTGACCGCTGCGCCCGGACGCCGCACGAGCCGCTGCCGTGGCCGCTGCTGTCTGGCATGACGCGCCGGCCGCCCCTGGGAGCCGCCGACACCTCAGTGTGTCCCGGGTCCGCGGGGCGGGTTAGGGCCTTAAGCCCCGCACCTTTTCGGGGCAGGCACGCCGCTGCGGCAGGGGCTAAAAGCCGCTGGGCTCGGTCTCGAATTCGGGTTCGCGCGGCGGTCCCTCGTGGTGGACCGGCCGGACGGCGGAGGTCTCCTCGAGCCAGATCAGGGCGTCGTAGCGGTCCCCCATCCGTGTGGGCACGTAATTGCCGCGCTCGCGCTCCGGGTTGTAGACGACGCCGATCGCCCGGTGCCCCAGCCAGGTGCCCAGCCACGGGCCGGTGCGGTCCTCGCCGAAGTCCAGCACCGCGGGCACACCCAGCGCCTCGTGCAGGAACGCCTCGTGGCTGTCCGGCCGGGCGACCGGGACTTCCAGGATCCGTTCCGGGGTCCCCCAGGCCCCGGCGGCCAGCACGGTGCCGCGGTGGCCGGCGAAGCCCACTAGCGCCACCCCGTCGGCGGCGTGCCGCTCCCGCAGCAGTTGCCCCACATTGACCAGCCCGTCCACCGCCATGTCCGTGGCCCGCGCGTCGCCCACGTGCGTGTTGTGGGCCCAGACGATGCCGCGGGACTCTGGCCCCAGGTGGTGGCTCAGCCGGTCGATGCTGTCCGCCATGTGATGGTCCCGGACATTCCAGGACTGCCGGTCGCCGCGGACCATGATCCGGTAGTAGTGCTCGGCGTTGGCGGCGACCTCCGCGTTCTGGACGGCGTCGAACGCGTCGTCGTCCTCGTGCTCCGCGGCGTCGAAGGCCCGGGCGCGGATCTCCCGGAGAAGTGCGACAACGTCGGCCTCGCAGGACTGCGGGACCAGGCGTGTGCTCCACGCGAACTGGTGCGGGTCCTCGTGGTGGGGCAGGAAGCACTGCCAGGCGCGCATCGCCGCGGGGACGGCGTCGGGCTGGTGGGCCTGGAGCCAGGCGATGATCTCCCGCAGCGAGTCCCAGAGCGAGTACACGTCCAAGCCGTAGAAGCCCACGCGCCGGGACAACGGCCGGTGCAGGTTCCAGGTCCGCAGCCAGTCCAGGAACGCCGCCACCTCCTCGTTCGCCCACATCCAGGTGGGCCAGCGCTGGAACCCCGCCAGCAGCGAATGCACGCCCTGTTCCGCCCCCGTGATGCCGCGCACCCACTGGTTGATCCGCCAACAGTCCGGCCAGTCCCCCTCCACCCCGATCCAGGTGTAGCCCTGCTCCTCGATCAGCCGGCGGCTCAACGTGGCCCGCCAGGTGTAGAAGTCGTGGGTGCCGTGGGAGGCCTCCCCGATGGCGGTGAACCGGCAGTCCGCCGCGCGCCGGACGACGGCGTCGAGGTCCCGGTCGCTGCGCAAGGGCCGGGCCAGGGCGTGGATCTCACTCAACACCGCCGAGCGGGTGACCTGCGCGATCACCGCGGGTTCCCCAGGTCGACGCGTTCCAGGTACTCCGGAACCCGGGCGCGCCAGCCCAGCTCCCGTTTGATCCGCAGCCGCAGGGCGTCTGCGGCGTCCGGCTCGCCGTGGGTGACGTAGGCGATGCGCGGGGCCCGCGGCGCGGCCTTCATCCAGGCGATCAGCCCGTCGGTGTCCGCGTGGGCGGAGAGGTTCTCCATCTGGATGACCTCGGCCCGGATGGTCAGGTCCTCGCCGTAGACCCGCACGTTGCGCTCGCCGGCGGCGAGCGCCGCTCCCCGGGTCCCGCCGGCCTGGTAGCCGCTGAGGACGACGGCGTTCTTCGGGTCCGTCCCGTACGCCGCGAGGTGGTGCAGCACCCGGCCGCCGGTGAGCATGCCGCTGGCGGAGATGATGATCATCGGTCCGCCGCGCAGGTTCAGCAGCTTTGAGTCGTCCACGCTGCGGGTGAAGGTGGCCACGGTGTACATGCCCCGGTACTCCTCGGGCCGGAGCCGGTGTTCCTCCGGGTGGCGCTGGTACATGTCCGAGGCGTCGATGGCCATGGGGCTGTTGAGGTAGATGGGGATGTCCGGGATGGCGTTTTTCCGCCGCAGCCTGGAGAGGTAGAGCATCAGGGTTTCGGCGCGGCCGACGGCGAACGCGGCGAACAGGACCACGCCCCCGCGTTTGGCCACCCGCCGGACGATCTCCCCCAGCTGCTCTTCCGGGTCCGCCTCCGCGTGTTTCCGGTTCCCGTAGGTGGATTCGGTGACCAGGACGTCCACCTCTCCCAGCGGCCGGGGCGGATACATGAACGGATCATCGCTCCGGCCCAGGTCCCCGGTGAAATGGAGCGACTGCGAGCCGAACCGGACGTGCACCTGGGCGGCGCCGAGGATGTGGCCCGCCGGCACGAACGTCAGCTCCATGCCGCCGCCGAGGTCCAGCGGGTCATCGAACTCCCTGACCTTGAAGCTGTTCAGCGACCTGACCGCGTCTGCCGCCGTATAAAGCGGGAGGGCCGGCGAGTGGCTGGCCGACCCCCGGTGGGTCGCGTACTTGGCCTCCTCCTCCTGGAGGTAGCCGCTGTCGGGCAGGATCAGCTTGCACAGTTCGGTGGTGCCGTCCGTGGCGTAGACGGGCCCCTTGAAGCCGTCCCGGACCAGGGCCGGGACGTAGCCCGTGTGGTCCAGGTGGGCGTGGGTGAGGACGACCGCGTCGATGGAGTGCGGCGGGACGGGAAACGGGGTCCGGTTGCGTTCCCTGCTCCGCTTGTAGCCCTGGAACAGCCCGCAGTCCACCAGGACGCGGCGGCCGCCGGATTCGAGCAGGTACCGGGAACCGGTCACGGTGTCTGTCGCACCGAGGAACCGCAGGGAAGGCCGGTCGTGTGTCATGGTGCGTTCCGTTCCCGAGTCCGTCACCCTCACCTTCCGCGCAATCGCTCACGCTCCCTAGGGCCGAAAGTCACGGCGCCGCGGCGCCCCTCGCCACCGTGCGGACAGCCCGCCGTGACCGCCCACTGGGAGCGCCCATCGGGCACGGCTGTCTCCGGGACCCGGTACCGGGCAGTAGGCTTTTTCGGGGCGGCCGACTTGTCCCGCAGCCTCCGCGAACCACTGCCCCGACCCGTCAGCGGCCGGACCCCCTCCCCACGGCAAGGACCAGGCATGAAGCAGAAGAATCTCCCGGAACCACAGGTGCCGGGCCTCCCGTGGGCGGACCGCCCCTGGACCGCCCACTACAGCGACGGCGTTCCGGCCGACCTGGTGCTGCCCACCGGGTCGCTGGTGGACATGGTGGAGGCGTCCGTTCGGCGCTACGGCAGCCGGACGGCGCTGGAGTTCTTCGGGGCGCGGACCAGCTACCGGGAGCTCGGCGCGCAGATCAACCGTGTGGCCGCCGGGTTGCAGAAGCTGGGGGTGGCCGCCGGGGACCGGGTGGCCCTGGTCCTGCCCAACTGCCCGCAGCACGTCGTTGCTTTCTACGCGGTGCTGCGCCTGGGCGCCGTCGTCGTCGAACACAACCCCCTGTACACGGACCGCGAGCTGCGCCATCAGTTCGAGGACCACGGCGCCACCGTCGCGATCGTCTGGGACAAGGCCGTGGACCGGGTGCTGCGGCTGCCGGCGGACATCGGCGTCCGCACCGTGGTGTCGGTCGAGCTGATCCCGGCCATGCCGCTGGGCAAACGGCTGGCGCTGCGGCTTCCACTGCCCTCCGCACGGAAGGCACGCGCCGCCCTGGCCGCCGGGAAGCCCGCGCGCGGAACCCGGGCCGCCGTCGTTCAACGGCAGGTGCTGCCATGGCGCCGGCTGCTGGACGCCGGGCGGCTCAAGCGGCGCCACCAGCGGCCCGCGCCCGGGGACCTGGCGGTCCTGCAATACACCAGCGGCACTACCGGCGCACCGAAGGGTGCCATGCTCACGCACGCGAACCTGCAGGCCAACGCCGCGCAGGGCCGCGCCTGGGTACCCGGCCTCCAGGACGGCAAGGAAACCGTCTACGCCGTCCTGCCGATGTTCCATGCCTACGGGCTCACGCTCTGCATGACCTTTTCGCTGAGCATCGGGGCGCGGCTGGTGCTCTTCCCGAAGTTCGACGCCGGCCTGGTCCTGAAGGCGCACCGGCGCTCGCCGGCGACGTTCCTGCCCGCCGTCCCGCCGATCTATGACCGGCTCGCCGCGGAGGCCGAGCGCCGGGGCGTGAGTCTGCGCGGCATCCGGTACTCCATCTCCGGGGCCATGAACCTCCCGGTGGCCACGGTGGAGACCTGGGAAAAGGCCACCGGCGGGTACCTGATCGAAGGCTACGGCCTGACCGAGACCTCGCCGATCTCCGTGGGCAACCCCTTCGGCCCGAGCCGCAAACCCGGCACCGTGGGGGTCCCCTTCCCGCTCACCGACGTCCGCGTGGTCGATCCCCGGAACGTCCTCGTCAACCGGGCGCCCGGCGACCAAGGCGAACTGCTGATCCGCGGCCCGCAGGTCTTCGCCGGCTACTGGAACCGCCCGCAGGACACCGAGGAGGCCCTGCTGGAGGGCGGCTGGTTCCGGACCGGTGACATCGTCTCCGTCGACAAGGACCACTTCGTGACCATCAGGGACCGGATCAAGGAGCTGATTATCACCGGCGGCTTCAACGTCTCGCCCACCGAGGTCGAGGACGTCCTGGCCAGGTTCCCCGGCGTCGCGGAGGTCTCCGTGGTGGGCGTCCCCCGGCCCGGCGGCGGCGAGGACGTGGTGGCCGCCGTCGTGCCCGACGCCGGCGGCACCGTGGACCCCGGAGCCCTGCGGGACTTCGCGCGGGAACACCTGGCCGCGTACAAGGTGCCGCGGCAGGTGGTGGTCATGGAGCGGCTCCCGCGCTCGCTGATCGGCAAGGTCCTGCGCCGGGAGATCCAGGCAACGCTCGCCGAACGCGCGGCCGAATAGGCCGCCCCCGCCGATTCCCCGCGGCGCTCCGGTCCGGCTGGGAGTCGTGTCTCACGTAGGCGGGTAGGGTGCGTAGAGGAGTTGTGCCCGCCGCCGGGCTAACGGCGGCGTCTGCAGAAGGGAAGTTGTCGTGGCTCGCAAGACACCTGAGGTACAGGAACCGAACGAAAAGGACCTGGAGGTCGGCGACCGGCCCAAGCACTGGGCGGCCGGAGTTCCCGGCGTCTACCACTCCATGGAGCCGGCGATCAAGCAGATGGGTCCCAACCGGACCCGCAAAACGGTCCTCAAGATGAACCAGAAGGACGGCTTCGACTGCCCCAGTTGCGCCTGGCCGGACCCGCACCACCGCAAGGCGTTCGAGTTCTGCGAGAACGGCGCCAAGGCCGTCACCTGGGAGGCGACGCCGCTGGTGATTCCGTCGTCGTTCTGGTCCGAGCACTCGGTCAGCGAACTGCGCGACCGGTCCGACTACTGGCTCGGCATGCAGGGCCGCCTCACCGAACCGGTGTTCAAGGCCGCCGGCGAAGACCACTACAGCCCCGTCTCCTGGGATGAGGCAATCCGGATCGTCACGGACAAGCTCCACGGCCTGGGTTCCCCGGACGAGGCGTCCTTCTACACCAGCGGTCGCACCTCCAACGAGGCGGCCTTCCTCTACCAGCTGCTGGTGCGCGGCTACGGCACCAACAACCTGCCGGACTGCTCCAACATGTGCCACGAGTCCTCCGGCTGGGCGATGGGCCAGACCATAGGCATCGGCAAGGCGACCGTGAACTTCGACGACTACGCCGACGCCGACCTGATCATCATCATGGGCCAGAACCCGGGTACCAACCACCCGCGCATGCTGACCGAGCTGGAGAACTGCAAGCACAACGGCGGCGAGATCGTGGCCGTGAACCCGCTCCCCGAGGCCGGGCTGCACCGCTACAAGAACCCGCAGAAAGTCCGCGGCGTGATCGGCCACGGGACCTCCATCGCGGACCAGTTCATGCACATCCGGATCGGCGGGGACATGGCCCTGCTGCAGGCCGTCTCCAAGCGCGTCCTCGACGCTGAGACCCGCAACCCCGGGACGGTCCTGGACCACGCGTTCCTGGCCGAGCACTGCGAGGGTCTGGACGAACTGAAGGAACACCTCGCGCAGCTGGACGAGCGGGAGGTCCTGGAGGCCACCGGGCTGCGTTCCGAGGAGATCGACGAGCTGGCCGCCCGGTACCTGAAGGCGGACAAGGTCATCATCACCTGGGCCATGGGCGTCACGCAGCAGAAGAAGGGCGTGGCCACCATCAAGGAGATCATCAACCTCCTGCTGCTGCGCGGCAACATGGGCAAGCCCGGGGCCGGCGCCTCGCCAATCCGCGGCCATAGCAACGTCCAGGGTGACCGGACCATGGGCATCTGGGAGCAGATGCCGCAGTCCTTCATGGAGGCCCTCGGCAAGGAATTCGACTTCGAGCCGCCGCGCGAACACGGCGTGGACGCCGTCGAAACCATCAACAAGATGCGCGAAGGCGGGATCAAGTTCTTCATGGCGATGGGCGGTAACTTCGTGGCCGCCGTCTCGGACACCAACGCCGCGGAGGCCGCCATGGCCGGCACGGAGATGACCGTGCAGGTCTCCACCAAACTCAACCGCTCGCACGTGGTGACCGGCGCCGAGGCGCTGATCCTGCCCACGATGGGCCGGACCGAGATCGACATCCAGGAATCCGGCGAGCAGTTCGTTTCCGTGGAGGACACCGTCTGCGCCGTGCACCCCTCGTGGGGCAGCGTGGAACCGGTCTCCCACCACCTGCTCTCCGAACCCGCGATCCTCAGCCGCCTGGGCAAGGCCCTGGTGGGCGACAGGATCGCGGCGGACTGGGACGGCTTCGAGAAGAACTACGACCTGATCCGGGACCACATCTCCCGGGTGGTGGGCGGCTGCCAAGACTACAACGAGCGGATCCGCCAGGAAGGCGGCTTCATCCTCGAGAACGGTCCCCGCGATTCGCGCACCTTCGCCACGCCCACGGGCAAGGCCGTACTGACGGTGAACTACCTCGAACACGTCGAACGCCCCGAGGGCACGCTGATCCTGCAGACCATGCGCTCCCACGACCAGTTCAACACCACCATCTACGGGCACAACGACCGGTACCGCGGCATCAAGAAGGGCCGCCACGTGGTGTTCGTCAACCCGGACGACATCGCCGAGCTGGGGCTCGCGGACGGTCTGTACGTGGACATTCACGGCGTGCACGACGACGGCGAGGAGCGCGTGCTGCGCAAGTTCCGCGTGGTCTCGTACCCGACGTCGCGCGGCTGCGCCGCAGCGTACTACCCGGAGGCCAACGTCCTGGTGCCGCTGAACCACACCGCGGAGGGCAGCAACACGCCCATCTCGAAGGCCGTCATCGTGCGGCTCGAAGCCAGCGCGGACCAGCAGCCGGACGGCCCGGGACGCCTGCACGCCGCCCCCGGCGCGACGGTGTCCGCCTAACATCTCTCCGGAAAAGCCGGCAGGCCGCGTCCCCTCGGGGATGCGGCCTGCCGGCTGTTGCCTGTGCGTTTTGTGCGGGCTACTGGGCCCGTTTGGTCCAGCCCTTCTCGTCCGGGCCGCCCTCTTCGCCGTGCTCGCACAGCTCGATCACCTTGTCCGCGGCGGCCGTGACGGCCTCGTCGACGCTCTTGCGCCCGTGGGTGGACGCCGTTCCGGCGGCGAAGCCAACGATGAAGGCGCTGACGGCGTCGGCGTGCGGACCCACGGCCTTGACCGATTCGTCGGCGAGCTGCACGAGCTTCTCGTGGTCCACCTCCAGGTCTAGGATCTGCAGGGCCTGGATCAGGCGCGCGCTCCAGTGCCGCAGTGAGCTGTCTTCATCCCGGGGCAAAGTCATGTACTACTCCTCTTCGTCGGTGCTGCATCGGTGCGTCCGTCGCGCGGTGTCCCTCAAGGGGTAGCACCGATCCGGGCGCAAATGAAACGCGACACAGCCCCCGGGCCGGAATGGATGTGCCCCGCGCCGCCGGGCGTAAGCTCATGCCATGGCGAGATTCTTCGATGTCCACCCCGACAACCCGCAGCCGCGTTCCATCACCCAGGTGGTGGAGCTGCTCAAGTCCGGGGGCCTGATCGCCTACCCGACGGACTCCTGCTACGCCCTCGGCGCGCAGCTGGGCAACCGGGAGGCGCTGGACCGGATCCGGGCCATCCGGCACCTGAACGACAAGCACCACTTCACCCTGGTCTGCAAGGACTTCGCGCAGCTGGGACAGTTCGTCCAGATCGACAACGACGTCTTCCGGAGCATCAAGGCGGTGACCCCCGGCAGCTACACCTTCATCCTGCCGGCCACCAAGGAGGTCCCGAAGCGGCTGCTGCACCCGAAGAAGAAGACCGTGGGGGTGCGCATTCCGGCCCACACCGTGGTTCAGGCCATCCTGGCGGAACTGGGCGAACCGCTGCTCTCCAGCACGCTGCTGCTGCCGGACGAGGAGGAGCCGCTGACGCAGGGCTGGGAGATCAAGGAGCGGCTCGACCACGTGGTCGACGCCGTCATCGACTCCGGCGAGTGCGGCGCGGAGCCCACCACCGTGATCGACTTCTCCGGCGGCGCCGCCGAGGTGGTCCGCCGCGGCATGGGTGACCCTTCCCGCTTCGAGTAGCCGCACGGGTCCACAGGGTTACACCCCGGCCCGGCTAGGATCGGGGCATGGCCCGGCTTACCGCACCCGACACCACGTATCACGCCTCCTGGCTGGAGGCCTTTGCCGAGTTCGACGGCGCGCACCAGGATGGCGGCGGGATAGAGCATCGGCCCGACGCGGACCTTACGGGTTCCGCGGCGTTCGCCGACTTTGTGGAGGCTCTGCGCCGGGACGCTCGACCGGAGACTCCGCGGAAGCCCGGCTACGTGCCCTGTACGTATCTCTGGATTGTCGAGGGCGGCGAATTCGTCGGTTCACTCGCGGTCCGCCACCACTTGAACGAATTCCTCCTCAACGAGGTGGGGCACATCGGCTACAGCGTACGCCCGTCGGCGCGGCGGCGCGGTCACGCCGCGGGCGCCCTGGCGGAGGCGCTGCCGATCGCCCGCGGTCTGGGAATCGAGCGGGCACTCCTGACCTGCGACGAAGACAACGCAGGCTCCCGCGCCACGATCGAAAAGAACGGCGGCGCCTACGAGGACACCCGGAACGGCAAGCGCCGCTACTGGATCGAGACGGCCTAGGCCGACGCCTGTTCGGCGGTGAGGTCGCCGTCGGCTCCGTCGGCTCTGAGGGAACGGCGTCGGCCCAGCAACAGCACCAGGGCGGCGACGACGATCACCGCCACTCCGCCGGCACCCGCAACGACGCCGGGCGAACTCCACGGTGAGGGCCCGGCACTGTTACCCACCGCGTTACCGACTCCTGTCCCGTTCCCTAGCCCGGGGCCGGCCGGGCCCGCAGGAGCAGAGGCCGGCGCCGGCGGTGCGTAGCGGGAGACCGACCCGTTGCCCAGGCCGGTGCCCGGCGTCGCCGCGATGATGCTACCGTCCGGGGCCACCGCGAGGTGCCCGGGGCGTCCCTCGGTCGGGATAGTGGAATCGACGGTCCTGGAACCGGGCTTGATCACCGATATCCCTTCGGTGAGGACACTCGACACGTAAAGCGTCCCGTCGGGTCCGAGCGCCGCCTCGGTGGGGCCGCCGGGGACATAGATGGTGTAGCCCACCCGGTCCGCCCCCGTCCCGATGACCGCAACCTTGTTCGTGCTGATGTTCGTGACGTAGACCGTGCCGTCCGGGGCGACGGCGATGCCGTGGGGATTCTCCGTGGTGCCGGCCACCGTCCCGGTGGGAATCGTGTGGGATGCCGCGGTCTGGCCGGCGGGAACGATCGAGACCGTGCCCTCGATTTGGTTGACCACGTAGGCGGTGCCGTCCGCGCCGACGGCGACTTCCACCGGTCCCGCCCCGACCCCGATGACATGGTCCACCGCCGTGCCCCCGGCGGCAAGGACAAGCACCGTTTTGTTCTCCGGGTTCGGCACATACACTGTGCCGTCAGGGCCGGCGGCAATCAGGTGGTTGCCCCTCGACACCGGGATGGTCCGGGCGACGGCCGCGGCACCGGGAGGCACGACGCCGATCTCGGCCCCGCCGACGGAGCCACCCTGCTGCTGGGCCACGTAGAGCGTTCCGTCCGGCGCCAGGGCCAGTCCGGCCACGTTGGGGCCGGTCGTGATCCGGCGCGTAGGGCCCGGCTCGCCCGGCGGAATCACCAGGACCCCGCCGGGGCCGTCGTAGCCGCCGATGTAGGCCGTGCCATCCGGGCCAACGACGACATCGACCGGCGTCCCGCCCGTCGATACCACCTCCGCCGGCGCCAAGGCGGCCGGCGCCGCGACATCCTGGGCCGCGACGGCTTGCCCAGCCCCGCCGCACAGGGCAGCTCCCACAGCCACAACCGTCAGCCAACGTGCTCGTGCCACCACTACCCCCAAACAGCGGGCCGCCCGGCGCGGCCAACCCCCGAAGCCTACTACCGAAGGGTTTCCCCCGGTCCAGTGTCCGCCCCCGGGTTTACACTTAGATTCGAACATATATTCGAACTAAGGTGTGTTGTGGGCGCAATTATCGGACCCCGCGTGATAGACGCGGGCACTTCCCTCCTCTCGGTGCTGATCTCGCCGGTCCCGGTGGCGGCCGGCTATCCCTCGCCCGCGCAGGACTACTTCGACGGCCGCATCGACCTGAACGAACACCTGATCAAGGACATCACCAGCACCTACGTGGTCCGGGTCTCCGGGGACTCCATGGAGGGCGCCGGGATCAGCGACGGAGACGAACTGATCGTCAACCGGGCGCTGACACCCGTGGACGGATCCGTCGTCGTCGCGGTCCTGGACGGCGAGCTGACCATCAAGCGGTTACGGATCACCCGCAACGGAGTGGTGCTGCAGGCCGAGAACCTGGCCTACCCGGACATCAGGGTTCCGTCCCTGTCCGAACTCGTGGTCTGGGGCGTCGCCACGCGCTGCCTCCACGTGGTCTAGGGCGCCGTCATGGCCAGGCCCGCCCCGATGCGCCAGCTGCCCCAGATCGCCCATGTGGACGTCAACTGCTTCTACGCGTCCGCCGAGCGCGCCTTCAACCCCGCCCTGGAGGGCCGTCCCGTCGTCGTGCTGTCCAACAACGATGGCTGTGCCGTCACGCGGTCACCCGAGGCGAAGCGGCTGGGGATTGCCTTGGGCGAGCCGTGGTTCAAACTCGCCCCTCGGGCCAGGGAGTGGGGGCTGGTGGCCCTGTCCAGCAATTACGAACTTTACGGCGACATCAGCGCCCGCGTGATGGAGCTGCTGGGCCGGTTCTCCGCCTGGCTGGAGGTGTACAGCATCGACGAGGCGTTCCTGGGGGTCAAGGGCACGCCCGCGGAACTGCTGGAGCTGGGCGGACAGATGAAGACGGCGGTGCGGCGCAACGTCGGCGTGCCCGTCTGCGTCGGCATCGCCCCCACCAAGACGCTGGCGAAGCTGGCCAACAAGTGGGCCAAGAACAATCCTGCCTTCGACGGCGTCTGCCACTGGGAGTCCGTGCCCGCCGCCGCCCGCGAGCGCCTGATGCGAAGCCTGTCGGTGATCGAAATCTGGGGCGTCGCCACCCGGCTGACCAAGCGGCTCAACGCCCTCGGCATCTACTCGATCCTGGACCTGGCCCGCGCGGACCCGGTGATGATCCGCGACCGGTTCTCCGTGGTCATGATGCGCACCGTCCTGGAACTGCAGGGCACCCCATGCATCCCGTTGGAAGAGGAACGCATCGGACGGGACCAACTGATCTTCTCCCGTTCCTTCTCCGCCCCGCTGACTTCGGCAGCCGGGTTCCGGCAGGTCCTGAGCGTCTACGGGCAACAGGCCTCCGCCCGGCTGTCCCGGCACGGACTGCAGGCGAAGCTCCTCACCGCGTTCGCGGGCACCTCGCACTTCAACGCCCGGGACGTCTCGTTCCCCACGGTCAGTGTGGTCCTGCCGATGCCGACGGCGGATCCGGTGATCCTGACGCGGGCGGCGCATGCGCTGCTGCCGCGCATCGTGGACGGCGTGAAGTACGCGAAGGCCGGCATCATGGTCACCGACCTTCGGCCCACCGGGAACCAGGCACCGCTGTCCCCGTTCGAGAATCCGCACGAGGAACGCCACATCGGGAGCCTGGTGGAGGACATCACACGCCGCTACGGCCGCGGCTCCATCGGACTGGGCTTCGGCGGTATACGGGGCGGACCGGACTGGAGCATGAGGCGGGACATGCTCTCCCCCCGCTACACCACCCACTGGGATGAACTCCCCCTGGTCAAGGCCGCCTGACCGCGCCGGCCTATCAGCTAAGCTCCCGGCATGCCTTCTTCACTGTTTGAAACGGCCGTCCGGGACGGCGTTGTCCTGAAACCCCTGGAGCCGTGGCACGCCCCGGCCTTCGCCGAGCACATGGACCGGGCCCGGGACCACATCCGCCCCTGGGTGGGACCGGCTTTCGTCACCGACACCGTCGAGGGCGCCCGGGCCACCCTGCAGCGCTACGCCACGGCTACCGCCCGCGACGGCGCCCGCATCTACGGCCTCTGGGACGGGGAGCGCATCATTGGCGGCGTCATGTTCGTGGCCTTCGACGCCGGCTGGGGCATCTGCGAGGTCGGCTGCTGGCTGGAACCCGGCGCGGTGGGCCGCGGACTCGTCACCCGCTCGGTCGCCCTGCTGATGGAATGGGCCTTCGAGGAACGCGGCATGTCCCGGGTGGAGTGGCGGTGCCGGACCGACAACCTGCGCAGCGTCGCCATCGCCCGGCGGCTCGGCATGCGTTCGGAGGGCGTGCTCCGCAGCAGCTGGGTGTTTGACGGTTCCCGCTACGACAAGGAAGTCTTCTCGATCCTCCGCGAGGAGTGGGACGCCGCCCGCCCGGGCTCACGCTAGGACGTCGGACCCCTCGGCAGCGGCCCCGGCCGCCCGCACCGCAATACCCGTCAAAATGCCCGGCGCCATCCGCACCGATGAGGAGCAGAATTAAGGCAGGTTGCTCAGGTCAACTGATTCGCCGGAGGTGGGTCATGGTCACCGGAAGAAAATGTGGCGTCGTCGCTGCGCTCGCGGCCCTGGTGCTGGGTGTGGCCGGCTGCGGCTCGGGAGGCGGCACGGCTCCCCCGTCCGGCACCTCCGCGAGCGCCCCCATGCCGATGGACACCGCCGGCACCTCGACGAGCACAGCCGCCTCAACAAGCACGGGCACTTCGACCACCGCGGCCTCTGCCGGCGCGTCGACGACGTCGTCCGCCGGGGCCGCCATCACCATCAAGAACTTCGCCTACGGCCCGACCCTTGAGGTGGCGGCGGGCAGCACCGTCACGGTCACCAACACGGACAGCGCCGCGCACACCGTCACCGCCGATCAGGGCGGCGCCTTCGACGTCACGGTCAAGGGCAGCGGCGGCACGGCCACCTTCACCGCGCCGGGGACGCCCGGCACCTACACCTATCACTGCACCTTCCACCCCAACATGCACGGAACGCTGGTGGTCAAATGAGCGCCACCGCACACCGGGGCGTTGCCGGCCACCGGAGCCGGGGCCTTGCCCTGCGGCTGCTGACGGCCGGCTGCCTGGCCGTCGACGCCGGGGTCCATCTTCACCTGGCGCCCGGCTACCAGGCCGGCTCGCCGCAGGGACTCGGACAGGGCACGCTCTTTGTCGTCGAGGCGGCCGCCGCCGCGCTCGCCGCCGTCGCCGTCCTTTGGCGGGGTTCCCGGGCGGCGTTTGCCTTCGCGTTCCTCGTTTCCCTGAGCGCCTTCGCCGCCGTGGTGCTCTACCGCTACGTCGATATCCCCGCGTTCGGTCCCTTCCCCGCTATGTACGACCCGGTCTGGTTCTGGGAGAAGTCGATCAGCGCCGCCGCGGAAGGCCTGGGCGCGGTTGCGGCGGCCGCGGGGTTCGTCCGGGCCGGTCGAGGACGGACGACGACGGCGGCCTGAGCCCAACGCGGTGAGCGCGACTTTAGGGTGCAGAGACCTCAGGGAGCTCACGGTGCCGGGATGTCGGGGCATTAGGCAGCGGCCCCGCACCGGCCCGCGGCGATACCATGGCCGCATCATGACTGAACTCCGGACCGCCCCGCATCCGGCGGTGGCCGACGTTTCCGTGGCCGCCGTGGCGTACCTCGGTGCCGTCGCCGTGGTCGCCGGCCCGTCGCTTCCCGTCGGCGGGGGCGCACTGCTCGCGGTGGGCGCCGGCGCGGCGGTGCTGACCGGAGCCGGCGCGAACCTGCTGGGCCGGGCCGTCCCGTCCTGTACCCCCGCGGACCGGGTCACCCTTGCCCGGGCGGTGCTGGTGGCTTGCTGCGCCGCGCTCACCGCGTCGGGGCTGCTGACCGGCGGCCCTTCGGGGCTGCCGCTGCTCGCCGTCGGGACGGCGGCCTTCGCCCTGGACGCCGTGGACGGGCCGGTGGCGCGGCGGACCGGGACCGCCTCGGCCGACGGCGCCCGCCTCGACACCGCCACCGACGCGGCACTGACGCTGGTACTGGCCTGCGCCGTGGCGGGCAGCCTTGGCGTCTGGGCGCTCGGATCTGGCCTTCTCTATTACGTGTTCCAAGCCGCGGGCCGGGTCCGGCCGCCGCTTCGCGTGCCATTGCCGCCGTCGGCCGCCCGGAAGGTGATCGGCGCGCTGCAGCCGGCGGCCCTGCTGTTCGCCCTGGTGCCCGGCATCCCGGGGGCTGCGGCGACCGCTGCGGTCGCGGCCGCACTCGGCCTGCTGGTGTTGTCCTTCGGGCGGGACGTCGTGGTCCTGGAGCGGCGGCGGGCGGCCGCCGGTTAGTCCTTGGCTTTGGCGCGGCTGGGCTGTACGCGCGGCGGTTCGCCCGGCATCTTGGGGAAGTCCGGCGGGAACGGCAGCTCGCCGAGGCCGGCCGCGGCATCCCGCTCCCACCAGCCGAGCAGGCCATCGATCGAGCCGGGGTTGGCGTGCATTCCGGCCCAGGGGTCGCCGGTGGCCCGCAGCCGGTCCGGCACCGTCGCCACGGTCAGGGCAGCCGGATCGGCGTCGTCGAGTTCCTCCCACGTCAGCGGGCAGGACACCGTCGCCCCCGGCAGCGCCCGCGGGCTGTAGGCCCCGGCCATGGTGCGGTCCCGGTTGGCCTGGTTGAAGTCGATGAAGACCCGTTCCCCGCGCTCCTCCTTCCACCAGGCGGTGGTTACCTGCTCGGGCATCCGGCGCTCCAGTTCACGGGCCGCGGCGATCACGGCATGCCGGACGTCCAGGAACTCGTGGTCCGGCTCGATCGGCGCGAACACGTGCAGCCCGCGGTTGCCGGAGGTCTTGATGAAGGCCTCCAGGCCGACGTCGGCGAGGACCTTCCGCAGCTCCCGGGCGGCGGGGACGGCGTCCCTGAAGGAGGTTCCCGGCTGCGGGTCTAGGTCGATGCGGAGCTGGTCCGGGTTGTCCGGGTTCCCGGCCCGCGATGCCCAGGGGTGGAAGACCACGGTGTTCATCTGCACCGCCCAGACTGCGGCCGCCGCCTCGTCGATCACCAGCTGCGGGTGGGACCGTCCGCTGGGATAGACCACCGGCACCGACCTGACGAAGTCCGGCGCCCCCTTCGGCGGATTCTTCGAGAAGAACTGTTCGCCGTCGACGTCGCCGGAGAAACGCTGCAGGGTGATGGGCCGGTCCCCATTCGCGGCCAGGAATGCCTCGCCGACGTCGATCATGAACCGCGCCAGGTCCAGCTTGGTCACCCCCGCGGCGGGCCAGACCAGCCGGGACGGGCTGGAAATCCGGACCTCCCGCTCGCCGTGCGGACCCGGAACCGTCACCATCGTCTCTTCCCTTGCCATGAGGGCAGGCTACCCCGCGCTCGGTCCCGGCGACACCCGCCGGGAACGCGTCGCCGCCGGTCCGGTCGCCACGGGAGCCGCGGCCCGGCGTCTGGCTCCGGCTGCCGCCGCTGGCTAGGGTGGCTTCCATGGCTGAGGCATTGGCGTCCCTGGCGGACGCATTCAAGACGGTGGGGGTCTCCCGGGCGTACGGCGAGCCGATCGACCTCGCGGGAGAGCGGGTGGTGCCCGTGGCGCTGGTGTCCTTCGGGTTCGGCGGCGGCAGCGCGCCGGCATCCGGGGAGGAACCCGGCGGGGCCGGCGGAGGCGGGGGCGGGTTTGTCCTGCCGCTGGGAGTGTATGCGGGCGGCCGCGATGGCCGGAGCGTATTCCGACCCAACCCGGTGGTCCTGATGGCCGCCGCGGTGCCCCTGGTGTGCGCCGCGGGCTGGGCGCTGAGGGCCCTGGTCCCCGGAACGCGGGCGGCAGGTGCCCGTGGTTGAGGAGGCGCTGAGCATCGACGTGGACGGCACCGCGGTGTCCGCCGTTTATGCCCGGCCCGACCACCCGGTGGCCACGCTGGTGCTGGCGCACGGGGCCGGCGCCGGGATGGACCACCCCTTCATGACCGGCTTCACCGCCGCCCTGGACGACGACGGCGTCGCCACCCTCCGCTTCAACTTCCCCTACCGGGAGGCCGGGCGGAAGTTCCCGGACCGCCCGCCGGTCGCCATTGCAACGTGGCGGGCCGCGATGGCTGCCGCACGCGAACGCTCCACCGGCGAGCCGGTCTGGGCGGCCGGGAAGTCCTTCGGCGGCCGGATGGCGTCCATGGCGGTGGCCGAGGGGATGCCGGCGGCCGGCCTTGTCTACCTCGGCTACCCGCTGCACCCGCCGGGCAAGCCGGAGAAGCTCCGGGACGAACACCTCTACGGCGTGAGCGTGCCCATGTTGTTCCTGCAGGGCACCCGGGACACCTTCGCCACCGGGAACCTGTTGGACACGGTTGCCGCCCGGATCGGGCCCTCCGCCGAGGTGCAGTGGGTCGAGGGCGGGGACCACTCCTTCGCCGTGGCCGGCAGGAAGCGCCCCGCGGACCAGATCGGCGCGGGACTGGCGGAACCGGTGGCCCGTTTCCTCCGGTCCCATGCCCCGGAAGGAACCGGGAAGTGAGCGGCGGGCACGGTCGTGCAGCGCTCACCGACGCCGACGTGCCGGCGTGGTGGCAGCGGCTGGGCCTGCCCGGCCTGATCGACATCCACACGCATTTCCTCCCGGAACGGATGCTCCGCCGGGTCTGGGCCCATTTCGACGAGGCCGGCCCCCTGGTCGGCCGGCCCTGGCCGATCACCTACCGCACCGCGCAGGACCAGCGGCTCGCCACCCTCCGCGCCCTCGGCGTCCGGCGCTTCACCGCCCTGACCTATGCTCACCGGCCGGACATGGCGACGGACCTCACCGACTTCGCCCTGGACCTCGCCGCCGCCGAGCCGGACTGCGTCCCCAGCGCGACCTTCTACCCGGAGGAGGGCGTGGTCGGACAGGTGGAGCGGGCCCTCTCCCGTGGTGCCAGGGTCTTCAAGATCCATGCCCAGGTGGGCGGCTTCGACCTGCGCGAGCCCATCCTGGACCCGGCCTGGGGACTCCTGGCCGACGCCGGCATTCCCGTCGTCATCCACGTCGGCTCCGGCCCCGTCCCCCGGCACGGATTCACCGGCCCCGACAAGCTCGAGGGGGTGCTGCGCCGCCACCCGGACCTGACCGCCGTCGTCGCCCACCTCGGCGCCCCGGAGTACGCCGAGTTCCTGGACCTGGCCGACCGCTACCCCGGCGTCCACCTGGACACCACCATGGCCTTCACCGACTTCTTCGAGTCCGTGACCCCGTTCCCGGCGGGCCTGCTCCCCCGGCTGGCGGACCTCGGTGACCGGGTGGTGCTGGGCAGCGACTTCCCCAACATCCCCTATCCCTACGCCCACCAGCTGGAGGCGCTGGAACGGCTGCGGGACCGGGAGCCGCGGCTCGACGACGCCTGGCTGCGGGCCGTGTGCTGGGACAACGGCGCCCGGCTGATCGGGGACGGCGCTGGTCCTTCAGCTGTTCCCTTATCCGCGCCGAGCCTGAATGATGGGTCCCATGACGAAACCCTATGAAGCGTCCCGCCCCATCGAGTCCGACAACCCGGAGGCGGTGACGTCCGCCGTCCGCGAGGCCACCAACGAACTCCGTGACACCCTGCAGCGCGACGGCATCGAGGTCAGTTTTCAGGACCTGGCGTTGCTGGGCCACTCGGAATCCTGGGACGACGAGGGACAGCGCTGGGTGCACGTCGCCTGGGACGGCGCCGAGGCCGGCTAGCCCCCGACACCGGACGCTGCACAGGCACCGACCGCTGCGACAGTACAGAAATCGCTGTAGTATTTTCGCATGCAGACACTGACCAGCACGGGCGTCCTGGCCCGGTTCGGCAAGGCGCTCGCGGACCCCACCCGGTCCTCGATCCTGCTGAGGCTCAAGGACGGGCCGGCGTTCCCGGGCGAGCTGGCCGAGTCCCTCGGCGTGAGCCGGCAGATGCTCTCCAATCACCTGGCCTGCCTGCGGGACTGCGGCCTCGTCGTCGCCGAGCCGGCCGGACGCAAGGTCCGCTACGAACTCTCGGACGCCAGGCTCGCCCACGCCCTCGGGGATCTGCTGGAGGTCATTCTCACCGTGGAGCCCATCTGCACCTGCCCGGACGAGGACTGCACGCCGTGAGCGGGCACCACGACCACTCGCAGGCCGTCGACGCCGACGGCAACCGCACCCGGCTGCTGCTGGTCTTCGGCATCACGGTCCTGGTCATGGTTGCGGAGATCATCGGCACGGTGCTCTCGGGCAGCCTGGCCCTGCTGGCCGACGCCGGACACATGTTCACGGACGCGGCCGGCCTGCTGATCGCGCTGATCGCGGCGTCCCTGGCGCTCCGGCCCGCCACCATGAAGCGGACCTGGGGTTTCAAGCGCGCCGAGATCCTGGCCGCGGCCCTGCAGGCGGGGCTGTTGCTGATCGTGGGCGCCTTCGTGATCGTCGAAGGCATCCGGCGCCTCTTCGAGCCGCCCGAGGTGGGCTCCTCGCTGATGCTCTGGTTCGGCGTGATCGGCCTGGCCGGCAACGCCGTGGGCCTGCTGGTCCTGGCCGCCGGCCGGAAGCACAACTTCAACATGCGCGCCGCGTTCCTCGAGGTGCTCAATGACGCTCTGGGCTCCGTGGCGGTGATCGTCGCCGCCCTGGTGATCGCCTGGACCGGCTGGACCCGGGCCGACGCGCTGGTGTCCCTGCTGATCGGTGCGCTGATCATCCCGCGGACGCTCAAACTGCTGATGGAGACCGTGCACGTCCTGCTCGAGAGCACCCCTAAGGGCCTCGACCTGGGCCAGGTGCGGACCCACATCCTGGCACTGCCGCACGTGATCGACGTCCATGACCTGCACGCCTCGCTGGTGGGGTCCGGCACCCCGGTAATTACCGGGCACGTCACGCTCGAGGACGAGTGCCTCACCGACGGCCACGCCGCGACCATCCTGGCCGACCTGCAGCGCTGCGTTGCCGAACACTTCGACATCTCCGTGGAGCACTCCACCTTCCAGCTCGAACCGGCGGCCCACCGGGACCAGGAGCACCTGCCCCACTAGGCGCCTACATCCGGTTCTTGACCTTCGCGGTGGCCGGGGCCGTCCACGGGTCTTCCGGCCACGGGTGCTTAGGGTAGCGTCCGCGCATCTCCGCGCGGACCCGGGCGTACGGCCCGGACCAAAACGAGGCAAGGTCGTCCGTGACCGCCAGCGGCCGCCGCGCCGGGGACAGCAGATGGAAAAGCACCGGCACCCGGCCCTCCACCAGCCGGGGCGTCCGATCCCAGCCGAAGCACTCCTGCAGCTTGACCGCGACGACGGGCCGGCCGCCGTCGTCGTCCGCCGCGGGGTAATCGATGCGGACCATCGAGCCGCTGGGAACCTTCAGGGATTCGGGCGCCAGCTCGGCCAGGCGCGACGCTTCGGGCCAGGGCAGCAGCCGCCGCAGCGGGTCCAGGAGGTCGACACCGGCAGTCCGGCCGCCCGCGGCCAGCGCCTCGAGTTCGGGCGCCAGCCAGTCCTCCAGCCGGGCCAACAGGGCCTCCTCCGAGACATCCGGCCAGGGCGCGCCGAGCTCCCGGTGCAGCAGAGCCAGCCGGCGGCGGAGCGCATCCGAGGCCGGTGACCAGCCGATGGCGCCCAGCCCCGCCCCGGCGAGGGCGCGGCCCACGGCCGCGCGGCCCGTTTCCGGCGTCGGACGCACCGGGGTGGAGGACAGCACGATCGCACCCAGCCGGCGTTCCTGGCGGGCGGTCACCCGGCCGCCGTCGAAAGCCGCGACCACCGTGTCGGTGAGCAGGTGCGCGGCGGCGGTTTCGGCATCTGCCGGGGCGAGGGGCGCCGCGGCGCGGATAACGGCGCCGGTGCCCGCAGCCTCATGCCCGTCGGCGCGGCTGACCTCCGCGACGGCGAGCCAGTCCTGCCCGGCGAGGCGGCTGCTGCCGGGAAGGGCGGCGCGGGTGCCTGAGGCGAGCAGGTAACGGTCGCCGGGGCCGGGCACCCGGCGCGCCACCCGGTCGGGGAAGGCGAGGGCGACGACGTGGCCGGCCTCCTCACCGGGCACCCCCGGGCCGGCCGGTTTCTTCCCGGTCTCCGCGGCGGCGGAGGGCGCCGGTTTGGGCGCAATTCGGCCACCCGCGCCCGCGGTACGGGCGATCGACTCCAGCCGCCGCACCTCGTCGGCCCAACTGCGCGCGCCGGGATCCCTGCCCGAGCGCAGTGCCGCCAGCAGCCCGGGCAGGTCCGCCCCGGGGGCGCGCTGGCCGCCGGACACGGCGGCGACGGCCTCGGCGGCCGCTCGGGGGCCCACCGCGGTACCGCCCTCCAGGAGCGCGCGGCCCAGCCGCGGGTCGGCGGGGATGCGTGCCAGGGTGCGGCCGAGGCCGGTGGCGTGGCCGTCGGCTCCGACGGCGCCCAGTTCCCGCAGGACCTCGACGGCGTCGGCCATCGCCGCGGCCGGCGGGGCATCCGGCAACGCCATGCCGCGGCCCTCGGGGGAACCCCAGCAGGCGAGCACCAGGGCGGCCCCGGTGAGATCCGCGACGGTGATTTCCGGGGTGACATGCGCGGGGGCGGCACCGAAACTGCGCTCGTCGTAGCAGCGCACCACCCGGCCCGGGCCCAGGCGCGCTGCACGGCCGGCCCGCTGGCCCGCGGACGCCCGGGAACAGGACACGGTGACCAGGCCGGTCATGCCGCGGGCGGCGTCGCGGCGCGGTTCGCGGGCCAGGCCCGAGTCGATCACCAGGCGGACGCCCGGGACGGTGAGGGATGATTCGGCGAGCGCGGTGCTGACGATGATCCGCGGCTGCCCGCCGGGGACGCGCCCGGACACCGCCCGGTCCTGGGTCGCGGGGTCGGCCTGGCCGTGCAGCTCCAGCACCTCCGCCGTCGTCCGTCCCCGCAGCCGTGACGCCACGTGCGTGACTTCCCGGGCGCCCGGCATGAAGACGAGCGCGTCGAGATCGTCCCCGGCGGCGACGGCGGCGGCGTGCGTGGCGGCCGCCGTGTCCGCGACGTGGTCCAGGAAGGAGCGCGTCACACCGCGGGCGTCCAGCCGCGGTCCCGGCGCGGGCGCCCACTGCACCTCCAGCGGATGGAGCGCGCTGGGGCAGCCGACGACGGGCGCCGGCACGGCCGGGGAGGCATCGGAGTCCCCAAGCAGTTCGGCGAAGCGGCGCGCGTCCAGGGTGGCGGACATTGCTACCAGGGCCAGGTCGCCGCGGAGCTGGCGCACCTCGGCCAGCATGCCCAGCAGCAAATCCGTCTCCAGCCCTCGTTCGTGCACCTCATCCAGCACGACGGCGGCGGTCCCCTCCAGTCCCGGGTCGGCGAGCAGGCGACGCAGCAGGATCCCCGGGGTGACGAATTCCACGAGCGTGTCCGGGCCGGTCCGCCGCTCGCCGCGTACCGCGTAGCCCACCCGCTCCCCCAGCGGGCTGCCGTCCAGGGCGGCGAGGCGGCGGGCTGCGGCGCGGGCGGCGACCCGGCGGGGCTGGGTGACCACGATCCGGGCGGGCGCCCCGTTCGGGGCGGCGGCCGCGTCGCCGGCCAGTGCCAGGTTCGCCAGCAACGGGGGCACCAGCGTGGTCTTTCCGGTCCCCGGCGGCGCCTCCACCACCGCGGCAGCACCGGGGCCACCGGCCGCCAGCGCCCCGGCCAGCTCTCCCAGGGACCCGGCGAATACCAGGCCCGCGCCGATGGCACCCATGTCAAAGGGACGGCGATGGAAGCGGGGATTCCTGGCGGGGGCAGTCACACTTCCATTCTCCCCGCCCCGGCGCACCGGGCCGCACGCCGCCGTTCCCCACCCGCAGAACGGGCTGTGCGGACGGAATAGGAACCCCCGGTGGCGCGTTGGGGCTGATGTGAAAAACATTGGCTTCCTGTCCTTTGGCCACTGGACCGACCACCCGGAGTCCGGCACCCGCAGCGCCTCGGATGCGCTCCTGCAGGCGATCGACCTCGCCGTCGCGGCCGAGGAACTGGGCGCGGACGGCGCCTACTTCCGCGTCCACCACTTCGCCCAGCAGTACGCCTCTCCCTTCCCGCTGCTGGCGGCGGTCGGCGCCAGGACCAGCCGCATCGAGATCGGCACCGGCGTCATCGATATGCGCTACGAGAACCCGCTCTACATGGCCGAGGACGCCGGGGCAGCTGACCTGATCAGTGGCGGACGGCTGCAGCTCGGCATCAGCCGCGGGTCACCCGAGCAGGTCGTCGACGGGTGGCGGCACTTCGGCTACACCCCGGCGGACGGCGAATCCGACGCCGACATGGGCCGCCGCCACACCGAACGGCTGCTCGAGGTACTGAAGGGCGAGGGCTTCGCCGCGCCGAGCCCGCGGCCGATGTTCCCGAACCCGCCGGGGCTGCTGCGGATTGAGCCGCACTCGGCGGGGCTCCGTGAGCGGATCTGGTGGGGCTCCGGCTCCAACGCCACCGCGGTCTGGGCCGCGAAACTCGGCATGAACCTGCAGAGTTCCACACTCAAGGACGACGAGAGCGGCAAGCCCTTCCACATCCAGCAGGCCGAACAGATCGAGCTTTACCGGCAGGCCTGGAAGGACGCCGGCCACCAGCGCGAACCCCGTGTGTCGGTCAGCCGCAGCATCGTCGCCCTGACGGACGAGCGGGACTGGCACTACTTCGGCCGTGACCGGCGCAGCTCGGACCAGATCGGCAACATCGACGAAAAAACCCGGGCGATCTTCGGCCGCTCCTACGCCGGAGCCCCGGACGAACTTGCCGCCAAACTGGCCGAGGACGAGGCGATCGCCGCGGCCGACACCCTGCTGCTGACCGTCCCCAACCAGCTGGGCGTCGACTACAACGCCCACGTCATCGAGTCCGTGCTCAAGCACGTCGCCCCGCAACTGGGCTGGCGCTGAGCCCGTCCCCACAGAGAGCAGACCCCCTGATGCACTTCCAGCAGGACGCCGAGGGCTTCATCCGGATGCCTCGGCACCTTCCGGCCGGCACCCCCGTCACCATCACCTTCAGCGACGGCTCCACCGCGGAGTTCACCGGACGGGACCTCAACGCCGCCTACGACCGGTCGCTGGCCGAGTTCCGGGCCGGAAACAACCTGGACGCGAAGGGCTTCTCCCGGACACCGAAGGCACGGACCAACTCCGGCAACCGGATCGAGTTCGTCCGCGTCCACCCGGACATGGCCCGCGGACGCGCCTGACCCGCCTTCCACGCGGCACCGGCGTCGGACGTCAAAAAAAATTAATCAGCACACTGCGGAACAATCCCGCCGGGTGCGCTGTTGTCTCCCACTGTGGCTCCGATCGGTTCGCCGGCCGGGGGCACATTCCGGCGCAGCCTTGGGCTGATCCCCCGCCGGCAGCTGTTGTTGATTCTCCCCAGACCGCTAACGAATCACAGATACACACTGGAGATACATGCTTACCGTTAACGCTTATGCCGCACCGTCCGCCACCGGCGATCTGGTCCCCACCACGATCGAACGCCGCGACGTCGGACCCCATGACGTCCTGATCGAGATCAAGTTCGCCGGCATCTGCCACTCGGATATCCACACCGTCCGCGGCGACTGGGGCCCCCAGTCCTACCCGCTCGCTCCCGGCCACGAGATCGCCGGCATTGTCACCGAGGTCGGCTCCGCCGTCACCAAGCACGCCGTCGGTGACCGCGTCGGCGTCGGCTGCATGGTCAACTCCTGCGGCGAGTGCGTGAACTGCCAGGCCGGCGAAGAGCAGTACTGCCTCAAGGGCAACACCGGCACCTACGGCGCCGTCGACCGTGACGGCACCATCACCCAGGGCGGCTACTCTACCCACGTCGTCGTCACCGAAGACTTCGTGGTGCGGATCCCGGAGGGCATCGAGCTCGACGTCGCCGCTCCCCTGCTGTGCGCCGGCATCACCACCTACTCCCCGCTGAAGCACTGGAACGCCGGCCCCGGCAAGAAGGTCGCCGTCGTTGGCCTGGGCGGCCTGGGCCACATGGCCGTCAAGCTCGCCCACGCCATGGGCGCCGAGGTGACCGTCCTCTCGCAGTCGCTGAAGAAGCAGGAAGACGGCCTGAAGCTGGGCGCCGACCACTACTACGCCACGAGCGACGAGAACACCTTCAGTGAGCTCGCCGGCAGCTTCGACCTGATCATCAACACGGTCAGCGCTTCGATCGACATCAGCTCCTACCTGCAGCTGCTGCGCCTCGACGGCACCATGGTCAACGTTGGCGCCCCCGCCGAGCCGCTGCCGGTCAACGCGTTCGCCCTGATCGGCGGCCGGCGCTCCTTCGCCGGTTCCATGATCGGCGGCATCCGCCAGACCCAGGAGATGCTGGACTTCTGCGCCGAGCACCACCTGGGCGCCGAGATCGAGGTCATCCCGGCCGAGAAGATCAACGAGGCTTACGAGCGCGTTCTGGCTTCCGACGTGCGCTACCGCTTCGTGATCGACACGGCCACGCTCAGCTAGGCACCCCGTCACCGGGGACGGTCCGCCAGGTGCGGCCCGTCCGCGGTGCCGGCAGACGGCCCGGCGGCGCAGGAATTCCCTGTGCCGCCGGGCCGTTCCTGTGTCCGGGCCGTGGGCCAACCGAAAGATCTCCACAAATATCACCGGCCCGAAACCTGGGCGCAATATTGGCGGTACAGTCTGGATGGAAGGCCGGAGCGCCCCGCCCGGCCCGGGCATCCCCGGACTCCGCCCAGGAGAGAGTGCAGGTCGCCGTGAATCCCCTGTTCGTCCTCACCGCTGAAACGGCCGCCGGCGGCTCCACCCGCCGCGGCGTGCCCCTCCGCCCCATCAAGCCCGACGACGTCGACGAACTCTCACGGATGTATCACGAGTCGTACGCGGAGAGCCTTCCCCAGCCGCCCGAGCGGGCCACGGGCTGGATCGACGCGCTGCTCTCCGGAGCGGAGGGCGCCCACCTCCCCGAGGCCTCCGCCGTCCTGACCGGACCAGAGGGCCAGCTGACCGCGGCCATCATCGTCACCGAACCGGCCCCCGGCAGCGACGGGGAATGGGACGCCGTGATCGCCGAACTCTTCACCCACCCCGACTTCCGCCGCCAGGGCCTGGCTGACGAACTGCTTAGCCACTGCCTCGACACCCTCCAGATACAGGGCCGCAACACGGTGGCGGTTACGGTGGACAGCGGCAACTTCGCCGCGCTGGCGTTTTATCTATCCCGCGACTTCCGCCGCCACACCGACGACGACGCCTAGGAGCCACCCCCGCCCCCGGGTTTTGTAACGTCACTGGAGTTATTGCTACCGTGGCGGGTACGTTTCAACATTTCTTGGGGGAAATATGAATAAGGCACAGCGACGCGCCCACGTGGAGCCGCCCTGTCCGGCCTGCGGATCCCGGGTGGTTCCGAACTGGACCGACCAGCGGCATGCGTCCGCCCGGCAACCCGACTGGCAGGTCAGCGACCGGCAGTGCAGCTCGCAGCTGTGCCGGCTCAACGACCCGCAGAACTGGTAGCGGCCCGGGCCCGGCCTCCCGGGTCAGGCGCCCCCCGGGCCGGATGGTAGGACTGCGTGAGCCGCCGGGATGATCCGGTGCCGCCCGCGTGTTGAAGCCCTCGGAAGAACACACCACCCGAGAGGAACCATCATGAGCATCGTTGTCACCGGCGCCACCGGCCACCTGGGCCGCCTCGTCCTGGAATCCCTGCTCCGCCGAGGCGCCCCCGCGGGCGAGCTCGTCGCCGTCGGCCGCGCCGTCGACAAGCTGGATGAGTTCGCCGGCCGCGGCGTCCAAGTCCGGGCCATGGACTACGACGACGCCGGGTCGGTCGCGGCGGCCCTCAAGGGTGCGTCCAAGGTGCTGCTGATTTCCGGCAGCGCCGTCGGCCAGCGCCTCGAACAGCACCGGACCGTCATCGACGCCGCCCGGGCCGAGGGCGTGGAACTCTTCGCCTACACCAGCATCGCCAACGCGGACAGCACGGGGATGAAGCTCGCCGCCGAACACCAGGCCACCGAGAAGCTCCTCGCCGAGTCCGGACTGCCCCACGTCCTCCTCCGCAACGGCTGGTACCTGGAGAACTACACCGAACAGCTGCCGGGCACCCTGGCCCAGGGCGGCTTCGCCGGCAGCGCCGGTGACGGCAAGGTCAGCGCCGCCGCCCGCGCCGACTACGCGGACGCGGCCGCAGCCGTGCTCCTGGCCGACGACCAGGCCGGCAAGGTCTATGAACTCGGCGGCGACCAGGCCTTCACCATGGCGGAACTGGCGGCCGAGATCAGCGCGGCGGCCGGACAACCTGTGGCCTACCAGGACCTCCCTGCCGCGGACTACGCCGCGATGCTCGCCGGATTCGGGGTCCCCGCGGACTTCGCCGGCATCCTCGCCGACTCCGACGTCGGCATTGCCCGCGGCGACCTTCTGGTCACCTCCGGCCAGCTCGCATCCCTGATCGGGCGGCCGGCCACCACCATGCCCGACGCGGTGCGTTCGGCCGTGGCCGCGCTCAAGGACGCCGCGCCGGAACACGGGACCGGCAACGAAGCGGACCCGGCAGCCAAGTGACCGTCCACAGCGCGGGCCTGCTGCTCTACCGCCGGACCGGCGCCGGGCTGGAGGTCTGGATCGCCCACATGGGCGGTCCGTTCTGGGCGCGCAAGAAAACCGCGTCCTGGTCCATCCCGAAGGGCATCCACACGGACCAGGAGGACCCGCTCGCCGCGGCCCGGCGTGAGTTCACCGAAGAGATCGGCACCCCGCCGCCCGAGGCCGATTACGTTCCGTTGGGCAGCTTCCGGCAGTCATCCGGGAAGGTAGTCACCGTCTTCGCCGCGGAGACGGACTTCGCCCCGGAGCGGATCGTCAGCAACACCTTCCCGCTGGAGTGGCCCAGGGGCTCGGGCACCATCCGGGAATTCCCCGAGATCGACGCAGCCGAATGGGTTGGCGAGGACGAGGCCAGGCTCCGGCTGGTCCGCGGCCAGCTCCCCATACTCGACGCCCTGGTCCGGCGCCTCGACGGGAGGCCGGAACCGACCTGACGCCCCCGACGCAGAACGTCTTGTCATTGAATGTCACAAAATCGACACGTAGTGTGACATCAATCGACAGACCTCTTCACCGGGAGCATTCATGAAAACACCAGGACGCAGGCTCTCCGCCCTGACGGCGGCGCTGGCACTCACCGTGGCCGGCGGCGCCGTCGCGGGCCCCGCCGTCGCCGATCCCCGCGGGACGGAGAAGACCCCCACCGCCACCGGGTACGGCGGCGCCGTGAGCACCGTCGATCCGGAGGCGTCCGCCGCGGCGATCGAGGTCCTCCGCAAAGGCGGCAACGCGGCCGACGCAGCGGTCGCGGCCGCCGCCACCCTGGGTGTCACCGAACCGTACAGCGCCGGCGTCGGCGGCGGCGGGTACTTCGTGTACTACGACGCCAAGAGCAAGTCGGTGGGCACCATCGACGGCCGGGAAACCGCGCCGGCCGGCATCACCCCCGACGCCTTCATCGACAAATCCAGCGGGAGGCCCTACCGCTTCACCCCGGAACTGGTGACCAGCGGCGTCGCCGTCGGTGTCCCGGGCACCCCGGCCACCTGGCAGCGCGCCCTGGAACGGTGGGGCAGCCTGGGATTGGGCGAGGCCCTGAAACCGGCCATCAAGGTGGCCGACCGCGGCTTCGTCGTCGACCCCACCTTCCGCCAGCAGACCCTGGACAACAAGGCCCGGTTCGCCGCCTTCCCGGCCACCAGCGAACTGTTCCTTCCCGGCGGCGACGCCCCCGCCGTCGGCAGCATCTTCCAGAACCACGACCTCGCCGCGACCTACCGGCTCCTGGCCAAGCAGGGCACCGCGGGCTTCTACACCGGGCCACTGGCCGCCGACATCGCGGCCACCGTCCAGAACCCCGCCAAGGCGCCCGGCACCACGCTGCCCGTGCCCGCGGGATCGATGACGACGGCGGACCTGGCCGGTTACCGGGCCGCGGACCAGGCCCCCACGCGGGTGGGCTACCGCGGACTGGACGTCTACGGCATGGCTCCCTCCAGCAGCGGCGGCACCACCGTGGGCGAGGCCCTGAACATCCTGGCCCCCACCAACCTCTCCGGCCTGTCCACCGCCGGCGCGCTGCACCACTACCTGGAGGCCAGCGCCCTGTCCTTCGCCGACCGCGGCAAGTATGTCGGCGACCCGGCCAAGGTCACGGTCCCGACGGCGGCCCTGACCGATCCGCTCTTCGGCAAGGAGCGCGCCTGCCTGATCGATCCCCTGCACGCGGCCACCAAGCCGGTGGCGCCGGGCGATGTCGCCAACTACGACGGCGTGTGCCCCGCCTCCACGGCGCCGGCGGCCAGCGAAAAGGACACCGAGAACATCTCCACCACCAACCTCACGGTGGCGGACAAGTGGGGCAACGTGGCCGAGTACACGCTCACGATCGAACAGACCGGCGGTTCCGGCATGGTGGTTCCCGGCCGCGGCTTCCTGCTCAACAACGAGCTGACCGATTTCTCCACGGTCTATGACGCGCAGGACCCGAACCGGATCGAACCCGGGAAGCGTCCCCGTTCCTCGATGTCCCCGACCATCATCCTCAAGGACGCCGCCCCGTTCGTCGCCCTGGGCTCGCCGGGCGGGTCCACGATCATCACCACCGTGCTGCAGACCATCCTGAACCGGGTGGACCTGGGCATGACCATCTCGGAGGCCATCGCCGCGCCCCGCGCCTCGCAGCGGAACACGGCGAAGGTCACCGCCGAGCCGGCGTTCATCGCGGCCTACGGCGATCAGCTCACCCCGTTCGGGCACCAGTTCACGCCCTCGGGTGACGCCTTCACGTCCGCGGCGGAGATCGGCGCCGCGACGGCGATCGAGTTCGGACCGGGCGGACGGCTGACCGCCGCCGCCGAACCCGTCCGCCGCGGCGGCGGCTCGGCCATGGTGCTCAGTGCCGGCAGGTAACCGCCGGCGGTTTCACACGCAGCAACCAGCCTGACCAGGGGCCTGGGCGGAACAGCCGCCCAGGCCCTTGGCGTACGCAGCCTGGCCCACGTGCTGGAGGCAGTCCGCCACGGCGCTGACCAGGCGCACGCCCAGGGTGACCGGCGGATCCCACCGCTCGTCCACCACCCGGTCCAGCGCGCCGTCGTCCAGTCCTTCGATAAAACCGGCAGTCTGCCGGTGCACGGCGTCGTAGTACTCCAGCAGCAGGTCCGGCCCGGCGGTCACGGAGTCCACCTGGGCGGACGAGTGCCCGTAGCCGGTGTCCCGCTCGGGCAGCGGGAGCCCGAACCTGCCGGCGAAGGCCTGGGCTGTCCAGACCTGCGGGAGGCCGGCCGCGGAGGAGACCTGGGCGTCCTCCACCCGGGCCAGGTGCCAGAGAAGCCAGGCGATGGAGTTCCCGGTCCCTCCCGGGCGCCGGGTCAGGCCGCTTTCGTCCGTTCCGTCCAGCACGGCCTCCACCGTTTCGCGGATCCGGCCAAAAGCATCGAGCAGCAGTTCGTTGGACTTCATTCCATTCCCTCCCTGGCGTCGTTCGTCCGCCCATGCTGGCACACGAACGGCCCGTTGCCCTATCACTTGCGGGTGCCAAAAAGTGTTCATAGGCACCACAGGTGATAGGGCAACGGGCCGCCGCTGCCGTGCGCGGACTGTAGGCCGGCGGGGACTAGCCGCCCAGGAGCGTGACGTCGCGGACGGCACCCTTGTCGGCGGAGGTGGCCATGGCGGCGTACGCCCGCAGCGCGGCCGAGACCTCGCGTTCCCGGTCCCTGGGCTTGTAGCCGCCGTTGATCAGCAGCTTCTCCCGCCGCTCGGCCAGCAGTTCGTCACTGACTTCCAGCTGCAGGGACCGCTGGCTGATGTTGATGCTGATGATGTCCCCGTCCTCGACCAGGGCGATAGTTCCGCCGGAGGCAGCCTCCGGGGAGATGTGCCCGATGGACAGGCCGGAGGTGCCGCCGGAGAAGCGGCCGTCGGTGATCAGGGCGCACTTCTTGCCCAGGCCGCGGCCCTTGAGGAACGACGTCGGGTACAGCATTTCCTGCATGCCCGGACCGCCCTTGGGCCCCTCGTAGCGGATGACCACCACGTCGCCTTCCTTGATCGTCTTGTTCAGGATCTTCTCCACGGCCTCATCCTGGGATTCGCACACCACGGCCGGGCCGGAGAAGGTCCAGATGGATTCATCCACACCGGCGGTCTTCACCACGGCGCCGTCCACGGCCACGTTGCCGCGGAGCACGGCCAGCCCGCCGTCCTTGGAGTAGGCGTGCTCCACGGAGCGGATGCAGCCTTCGGCGGAGTCGGTGTCCAGCGAGGTCCACTCGTTCGACTGGGAAAACGCGGTGGAGGACCGGACGCCGCCGGGGGCCGCGTGCCACAGGGCGCCGGCTTCCTCCGTGGCCTTGCCGCCGCGGATGTCCCAGTCGTCCAGCCAGCCGTCCAGGTCGGACGAGTGCACCGAGTGGACGTCCTTGTGCAGGAGGCCGCCGCGGTTCAGTTCGCCCAGCAGTGCGGGGATGCCGCCGGCACGGTGTACATCCTCCATGTAGTAGGTCCGGTCCTTGGCCACGTTCGGGGCAACCTTGGCCAGGCACGGTACCTGGCGGGACTTGGCGTCCATCTCGGCCAGGCCATAGTCAACGCCCGCCTCCTGGGCTGCGGCCAGCAGGTGCAGGATGGTGTTGGTGGATCCGCCCATGGAGATGTCCAGCGCCATGGCGTTGTCGAAGGCCTTGGCGGTGGCGATCGAGCGGGGCAGCACCGACTCGTCGTCGCCGTCGTAGTAGCGCTTCACGAGCTCGACGACGGTGGCCCCGGCCTTCTCGTACAGCGCCTTGCGCGCGGTGTGGGTGGCGAGCACGGAGCCGTTGCCGGGCAGGGACAGGCCGATGGCCTCGGTGAGGCAGTTCATCGAGTTGGCGGTGAACATGCCGGAGCAGGATCCGCAGGTGGGGCAGGCGTTTTCTTCGATGAGGTTGATGTCGGCGTCGGAGATCGACTCGTCCACGGCGTCGGAGATGGCGTTCACCAGGTCCAGGGAGCGGACGGAGCCGTCGGTCAGGGTGACGCGGCCGGCCTCCATGGGGCCGCCGGAGACGAACACCACGGGGATGTTCAGGCGCAGCGCGGCCATCAGCATGCCGGGGGTGATCTTGTCGCAGTTGGAGATGCAGACCAGGGCGTCGGCGCAGTGGGCGTTGACCATGTACTCCACGGAGTCGGCGATCAGGTCGCGGGAGGGCAGCGAGTACAGCATGCCGCCGTGGCCCATGGCGATGCCGTCATCCACGGCGATGGTGTTGAACTCGCGGGGAACCGCTCCGGCGGCCAGGATCGCGTCGGAGACGATCCGCCCCACGGGGGCGAGGTGGGTGTGGCCGGGGACGAACTCCGTAAAGGAGTTGGCCACGGCAATGATCGGTTTTCCGATGTCCGAGTTGGCGACGCCGGAGGCGCGCAGCAGGGCGCGGGCTCCGGCCATGTTCCGGCCGTGGGTGACTGTTTTAGAGCGAAGTGCAGGCATGTGTATCATCCTGCACCGCGCCGCAGCCGGGGTGAAGACGGCCTTGATACTAGTAGTAAAACTAACAGAGTAATAGTATTTCTAGGTGCAGCACGCCGATCGTCGCAAGGAACTGGGGCTCTTCCTGCGGGCCCGTCGGAACCAGGCCGTTCGGGTGGATTACGGCCTCCCACCCCTGTCCCGCACCCGCGAGCGGGGCCTGCGCCGCGAGGAGGTAGCGTTCCTCTCCGGCGTCAGCGTGACCTGGTACACCTGGCTGGAGCAGGGACGGGACATCAACCCGTCCCGCCAGGTCCTCGAAGCGGTCGGCCGGGCCCTGCATCTCTCGGACGCCGGACTGGACTACGTCCTCTCCCTCGGGGGCTACGCCGCCGTCGGGCCGGGGCCCGCCGCGGCGGCCACCGCCCCCGCCCATCTCCAGCGCCTGCTCGACGCCTTGGACCCGAACCCATCATTCGCCCTGTTTCCTGACTGGGGCATTGCGGGCTGGAACAGCGCCTACGCGGCCCTGTTCCCCAACATCGCCACCGTGCCCGCCGCCGACCGCAACCTGCTGTGGCTCGTCTTCACCGACCCCTACGTCCGGGACCTCCTGCCGGACTGGGAGGTGACCAGCCAGCGGTTCCTGGCCGAGTTCCGTGCCGAAACCGGGCAGCGCCTGGGCGACGTGGACGTCAGGAACCTGGTGGAACGGCTCAAGTCCGCCAGCCCGGAGTTCAAAGAGGGCTGGGACCGGTACGACATTCTTGGCTTTGAGTCGCGGGAGAGGGTCTTCCACCACCCAGGCGTCGGCATCCTGACGTTGGAACACCATCAGCTCTCCCCCTCGGACCGGCCGGACCTTCACCTGGTGGTCTACACGCCGGCTCCGGGCAGCGGTGCCGGGTCCCTGATGGGACGGCTCATCCCGCCGGCCAGCCAGGAATCCGGCGCCCCCGCGGAGCGCGGCTGACGTACTGCCGGGCCTGGTCGAGGCGCGGCGGTGTGCTACTTTCGGGCCATGACCAGCCAGCCCGTGACCCACGACGCCGACAGCCCGGCGGCCGCCGCTATCGGGCTGCTGGCCCGGCAGGGCTTCGACGCCACTTCCGTGGAGGAACTCGCCGAGGCCGCCGGGATGAGCCGCAGCACCTTCTTCCGCAAGTTCGGGTCGAAGGAAGACGTGGTCTTCGCCGACCACGAACGGATCCTGACGCAGGTCACCGGGCGGCTGGCCCAATCCCGGCAGGATCCGCTCGCCGGCGTCGAGGACGCCGCCCTGCTGGTGTTCGAGCACCACCTGCGCCACCGCGAAACCTCCCGGGCACGCTACGAACTGATGCAGGCCGTGCCCTCGCTCCGGGACCGGGAACTGGTCACCTCGCACCGGTACGAGCGCGCCTTCCTCGTGCACCTGCTGGACCGTCTGCCCGCCGCCGCCGCCGCCGGAACGGGTGACCAACTGGCCGGGGCGGATCACCGTGAGCACACCGCCGTCGCCTACGCGGCCGCCGTCGTCGCCGTCCACAACGCCTTCCTCCGCCAATGGCTGCGCTCCCCCGCCACCGAAGAAACCCGACAGCAGGAGAACGCCGACACCGGGCGGATGCGCGATCTCGCCACGGAACTCCGCGGCCTGTCCGCCTTGTTCCGCCCGGTCCTGCTCGGCACCGCCCCGGCTGCGGCAGCCAGCACCGTGGTGGTGACCGTGCTGGCCGGAGCCGCGGACAAGGACGCCGTGGCCCGCGCGGTCCGCGACGCGCTCCCCTGACGAGTTCCCCCCCAACGCGCCGCAGCCACCTTGGAACGGAGTTTCTTGACGTGGAACTGCGTTTCATTGCATCCTTGATCGACGTGGTGTGAGCCACGCCACGCGCGGCACGCAGCCGCCGACGCTATCGACGAGGACCAGCACGCACATGACGACGACGTCGCCCGCCTCCGCGGCCACCGACCATTCCGGCACCGTCCCGGCCGGCTTCCCCGCCGGCACCGTGGAGCCGGACTACCTCCTGACCGAGGCACTGGGAACCGACCCGGCAGCCCTCTTCACCGGCATCAGCGACGAGGACCGCGCCTACTGGGACCGCGCCCGCGGCTTCGTCCAGGACGAGGTCCTGCCGGTGATCGACGGCTACTGGGAACGCGCCGAATACCCCGTGCACCTGCTCCGCCGCCTCGGCGAACTGGACCTCCTGCGCGACGGCATCGACGTCGAGGGCCACGCCCCGATGAGCAGCATGGCCGCCGGCCTGGTGACCATGGAAATCAGCCGCGGCGACGGCTCTGTGGCCACGATGATCGCCGTGCAGGGCGGCCTGGCCCTCCGCTCGGTCGCAGAATGCGGATCCGAAGAGCAGAAGCGGCGCTGGCTGGCCCCGATCGCCGACGGCACCGAGTACGCCGCCTTCGCCCTCACCGAGCCCACCCACGGCTCCGATTCCGTGGGCCTGGAATCCACCGCCACCCCCACCGACGGCGGTGTGCTGCTCAACGGCGAGAAGAAGTGGATCGGCAACGGCTCCATCGGCGGCCTCAGCGTGGTGTGGGCCCGCGGCGAGGACGGGCAGGTCCACGGCTACCTCGTCCCGCAGGACTCCCCCGGCTACACGGGCACCACCATCGAGGGCAAGCTTGCCCTGCGCGCCATTTGGCAGGCCCACATCCGGCTGGAGAACGTCTTCGTTCCGGAGGAGAACATCCTGCCGGGCGCCCGGACCTTCAAGGACACCGCCCGCGTGCTCCTGGCCACCCGGCTCAGCGTCGCCTGGTCCGCCGTCGGCCACGCGACCGCTTGCTACGAAACCGCCGTCCAGTACGCCAAGCAGCGCAAGCAGTTCGGCCGCCCGCTGGCCTCCTCCCAGATCGTGCAGGAACGGCTGGCCCGCATGCTCAGCGAGCTCTCGACCATGCAGCTGATGGTCGTACAGATGACCCGGCTGGACGAGGCCGGCGCCCTGACCGCCGAGCAGGCCGCGCTGGCCAAGTACACCTGCACCCGGCTGGCCCGCGGCATCGCCTCCAACGCCCGCGACCTGCTCGGCGGCAACGGCATCCTGCTGGCCAACCGCGTCGCCCGGCACCTGGCCGACATCGAGGCCATCCACACCTACGAAGGCACCGAGACCATGCAGGCGCTCATCATCGGGCGCGGCATCACCGGCACCTCCGCCTTCGCCTGACCCGTCCATTTCTTCGCTTGTCGCCGTCCCCTGACAGACGCCACCCACCAAAGGACCCACCCATGAACCAGAACGCCATCACCCCGGTCATCCTCGGAGGCGCCCGCACCCCCTTCGGCCGCTTCCGCGGCGGCCTGTCCGCCTTCTCCTCCAGCGAGCTGGGTGCCCACGCCATCCGCGCCGCACTGGAGCGCACCGGCGTCGCCCCCGAACAGGTCGGCGCCGTGATCGTCGGCCAGGTCATCCAGGCCGGCGCGGGCCAGGGCCCCGCCCGGCAGGCCAGCCTCGCCGCCGGCATCGGCTGGGACGTCCCCACCGTCACCATCAACAAACTCTGCCTCTCCGGCCTCACCGCCGTGATCGACGCCGCCCGGATGATCCGCGCCGGGGAGGCCGACTTCATCGTCGCCGCCGGCCAGGAATCCATGACCAATGCCCCGCACCTGGTCCCCGGACTGCGCGCCGGCGTCGTTATCGGCGACGCGCCCATGCTCGATTCCCTCAACCACGACGGCCTGCAGGACCCGGTCAGCGGCAAGCTGATGGGCGAGGCCACGGACGCCGGCAACGTCGAACGACAGATCAGCCGCGAGGAGCAGGACGCCGTCGCGGCCCGCTCGCACCAGCGCGCCGAGGCCGCCCGCGCCGCCGGGATCCTCGCCGAGGAAATCGCCCCGATCGAGGTGCCCCAGCGGAAGGGCCCGGCCCTGACCCTGGAACACGACGAGGGAATCCGCGCCGACACCACCGCCGAGTCCCTCGCGCAGCTGCGCCCGGCGTTCTCCAAGGACGCCGCCGCCACCATCACCGCCGGCTCCGCCTCACCGCTCTCCGACGGCGCCGCGGCCCTCGTCATCGCCAGCAAGGAAGCCGCGATCGCCGCCGGCCTGGAGTGGATCGCCGAGATCGGCGCCCACGGCCAGACCGCCGGTCCGGACGGCTCCCTGCACTCCCAGCCGGCGCGGGCCATCGACCGTGCCCTCGCCCAGGAGGGACTGCACGCCAAGGACCTGGACCTGGTGGAAATCAACGAGGCCTTCGCCTCCGTGCTGATCCAGTCCGCCAACGACCTGGGCATCGACACCGACGTCGTCAACGCCGAAGGCGGCGCGATCGCCCTTGGCCACCCCGTCGGCGCCTCCGGGGCCCGCCTGGTCCTGCACCAGGCACTCGCCCTGAAGCGCCGCGGCGGCGGCACCGGCGTCGTCGCCCTCTGCGGCGGCGGCGGCCAGGGCGACGCCCTGGTCCTCAAAGCCTAACCACCCCCTCCGACGAAGAAGCAGGCCATGACCAACACCACCAGCGGCGACGGTTTCGCCACCATTTCCGTCGCGGCAATCCTGGCGGAGTCCGCCCGCCGCTCCCCGGACCGGACGGCTCTGATCGTCGGGGAGGACCGGACCAGCTACGGCGATCTCTGGCGGCAGACCCGGGAGTACGCCGGCGCGCTGCGGGCCCGCGGCATCGGCCGGGGCGACGCGGTCGCCGTGCTGATCCCGAACGTGCCGGACTTCGCCCGCGTGTACTACGCGGTGCTGGCCCTCGGCGCGATCGTGGTGCCGGTGCACGCCCTGCTCAAGGCCCGCGAAATCGAGTACGTCCTGCAGGACAGCGGCGCGCGGCTGATGATCTGCGCGGACGCCCTCCTGGGCGAGGGCGCCGCCGGGGCCGCGGCTAGCGGCGTCGACGTCCTGACGGTCATGTCGCCCGAGGGCGGGGACCTGCCCCGGCTCGAGGCGGAGGCCGCCGCGGCGGAACCGATCCGCAGCTACGAACCCTGCCGGCCCTCGGACACGGCCACGATCCTCTACACCTCCGGCACCACGGGTAAGCCCAAGGGTGCGCTGGGGACGCACTTCGCGCTGGTGGAGCAGACCTCCGTGATCCTGACCAGCGTGATGGACTTCAAGCCCGGGGACGTGCTGTTCGGCGGCCTGCCGCTCTTCCACACCTTCGGCCAGACGGTGGTCCTGAACGCCGGGCTACGCGCGGGCGCCACCGTGGTGCTGCTGCCGCGGTTCACCGGCCAGGGCGCCTTGGAGCTGGTGGCCAAGCATAAGGTCAACGTCTTCGTCGGGGTGCCCACCATGTACGTGGCGCTGCTGGAGGCCGCGAAGTCGACGTCGGTGCGGCCGGCGGATCTGCGCTACGGCATCTCCGGCGGGGCGTCGCTGCCGCTGGCGGTGATGGACCGGTTCCGCGACGTGTTCGGCATCGAAATCCACGAGGGCTACGGGCTGACCGAGACCTCGCCGGTGGCGGCGTTCAACCACGTCGGTATGACGCCGCGGCCGGGCACCATCGGCATCCCTATCTGGGGCGTGGACATCGAGATCGCCCGGGCCGAGACCGTGGAGAGCATCGAACTGCTGCCCAACGGCGAACTCGGCGAACTGGTTGTCCGCGGCCACCTGCTGATGAAGGGCTACCTGAACCGGCCCGAGGCCACCGCGGAGGCCGTGGTCGACGGCTGGTTCCGCACCGGCGACCTGGGCACCAAGGATGACGAGGGCTACCTCACCATCGTGGACCGCAAGAAGGACATGATCATCCGCAACGGCTACAACGTCTACCCGCGGGAGGTCGAGGAGCTGCTGCTGACCCACCCGCAGGTGGTCAGCGCCGCCGTCTACGGCGTCCCGCACGAGGTCCACGGCCAGGAGGTTGCCGCGGCGATCGTGCTCGACGCCGGGGCCACGGTCACGGAAGCGGAACTGGTTGAGTTCGCCAGCTCGCAGCTGGCCGCCTACAAGTACCCGCGCATCATTCGACTGCTGAGCGAACTGCCGCTGGGTCCCAGCGGCAAGATCCTCAAGCGCGAACTCGCCGCCGACCCGGCGGTATAGGCGCCTACGCCGACGCGGCGGGCCGCCCCGCGCCGGAACGCAGCAGCGGGATAAAGACCAGCAGGGCGGCCACCTGGGTGGCGATCGTGAAGACCGCCAGCCCCGCCGGGGACGAGGCGTACAGGGCGCCGATGATGGTCGAGCCCGCGAGCCAGGCAAGGCCATAGACGGCGGTGAAAATCCCGTACCACGTGCCGCGCCGGGCGGCCGGGACCAGGTCCGCGACGGCGGCGCGCAGGGTGGATTCGTGGATGCCCAGGGCCGCGCCCCAGACCGCCGCGCCGGCCCACACCAGGGCGGGCGAATCCGAAAAAGACAGGAACGGCACGGCGGCGGTGAGCGGCAAAGCCACCAGCAGCCCGCGCAATCCGATCCGGTCGTACAGCGCACCCGAGGCCAGCGCCGCCAAGGCCGCAGCGCCCATCGACACGGCGTAGGTCACGGGGATCAGCCCAGGCGCCAGCACCTTCTCCACCTCCAGATGGTAGGAGACCACGCCGAAGGTGGAGAACCCGAACATGGACACGGCGGTGAAGCCGCTGTACCACCAGAACCGGGCCGGCAACGGCGTGCGGACGGCCGGTGCGGCGGGCACCGCCACGGGAACGGTTGCGTTGGCGAGTTCGCCGTCGCCGGCGAGCCCGGCGTCGAACCGCTCGGGGGCCGGGACGAAACGCCGGAGCAGGACGACCGCGGCGATCGCCAGCGCGCCGGGGATGGCGAGGACGCCGAATCCCAGCTGGTAGCCGGAGACCGCGATCATCAGGCTGACCAGGAGCGGGCCCACCAGGGCGCCGGACTGGTCCAGCGCCTCGTGGATCGCGAACGCGCGGCCGCGGCCCAGCGTCGCCCCGGCGTGGGAGAGCATGGTGTCGCGCGCGGGGGTGCGGACGGCCTTGCCGAAGCGTTCGGTGATCACCAGGGCGGAGGCCTGCCAGAGGGACCCGGCGAGGGCCAGCAGCGGGACGGCGACGGCGGTCAGGGCGTACCCTGCGATGGTCAGCGGCCAGTACTTGCGCGTGCGGTCAGCCAGCGGCCCGGTTCCGAGCCGGAGGACCAGCGCCACTGCCTCGCCGACGCCGGTGATGAAGCCGACCATCACGGCGCTGGCGCCGAGGGTGGCCAGGTATGGGCCGGTGATGGCGCGGGCGCCCTCGTAGACGACGTCGGCCAGCATGCTGACCACGCCGAAGGACAGGACGAAGCCCATCGGGCCGAACCGGTTTCCGCGGCGCTCGGCCGTTA
The DNA here is from genome assembly GCF_030410515.1 of Arthrobacter sp. YD4. Classification (GTDB taxonomy): domain Bacteria; phylum Actinomycetota; class Actinomycetes; order Actinomycetales; family Micrococcaceae; genus Arthrobacter. The sequence continues at coordinate 100,687 of NZ_JAUHHD010000004.1, forward strand.
CCGGCTGGGCCTGTGCCGGCTGGCCGGACGCGCTCACAGCAGCCCGCCAAGGACCAGGCCGCCGGCGGCCGCACCGACCGCGGCGAGGGCCGTGCCAAGGCCGTTGACCAGCGCCAGCCCGGACCGGCCGGACTGGACCAGGCGCACGGTCTCGAAGCTGGCGGTGCTGAAGGTGGTGTAGCCGCCCAGGAACCCGGTCCCGGCAATGAGCTGGAGTTCCGGCGGTGCGGCGTGGGCTCCGACGGCCCCGGCAATCAGGCCGAGGAGGAAGGAGCCGGTGACGTTAATGACGATCGTGGCCACGGGAAGGGCGGCGCGGACCCGGCTGCGGATCAGTCCGTCCAGCAGGAACCGGGAGGCGGCGCCGAGGCCCCCGGCCAGGCCCAGCAGGGCGACGGTGACCAGGCTCATGCGGACGCCCCCTTCCGCGCGGAGGCCAGGCGGATGCCGGCGAAGGTGGCGAGGAAACCGCCCACCAGGGAGGCTCCCACGTACGCCAGCGCGTCAAGGGAACGGCCGGCGGCGAGCAGTCCGTTGCTTTCCAGGGCCAGGGTGCTGTACGTGGTGAAGGCGCCCATGAACCCGGTGCCAAGGAGCAGCCGCATGACGCGGAGCCGTCCGGCGTCGGGGCCGCGGCGGATCAGGGCCTCCAGCAGCAGGCCCAGCAGGAACGCCCCCGCCAGATTGATCACGAGGGTGGGCAGCGGCCAGCCGCCGGGGGCGGGCAGGATGGAGCCGAGGCCGTAGCGGGCCAGCGTTCCGGCGATCCCGCCGGCCACCACCAGCAGCAGGAAGCCCGGGTGCAGGTGCAGCGGTCGCCGGCTGTGTGCCGGCTCCTGCGCGGGGTGCCCGGGGCCGGACGCCGCGGCGTCGGTGCCGTCCGGCCGGGCGGCGGGGACGGTGTCCGGGGTGCGGGGTTCCATTACCGGCCCTCCCGTGCGTGGTGCCGGGGCTGCGGGGCGAGCGGGACCACCAGGACAGGGCGGTGCTGGCGGTGGGTCAGGTGCACAGCCACCGAGCCGACCAGCAGCTCCTCGAAGCGGGCGCCGAGGCCACGCTCCCGCGTCCCGACGACGATGATCGAGGCGCCGCTGGCCTCGGCGAGCCGGGCGAGTGCCCGCGCGGGGTCCCCGGCCAGGGCGACGAAGGACCAAGGCACGCCGCCGGCGTCCAGGGTCTCCCCCAGGCTGGTCTTCAGCGCCGCGGCGATCCCCTCGACGTCGTCGTCGATGCCGTCGGGATCGATCGGCCGGGCGCCGCTGGGATCACCAGGACGGCGGCCGGCGGGGTCATCGGCGAGGTAGCTGGTGACGTCCACGTAGGCACAGATCAGGGGAACACCCAGGCTGAGCGCAAGCTCGGCGGCCCGGTGGGCGACGGCCGGTGGCTGGCCCGGGACCGCGCCCATGACCACGGGCCCGGCGATGCGATCGATGGAGCCGGAAGTGTGTCCGGACGCGGCGTGCTGCCCTCCGGCGGCGGGGTCCGCCGGACCGGGGACGGGTCCTGTTGGTGTCATGATGCTCCTGTCCTGTGGCGTCTGTGTGAGGCGTCGCGGCGACGCGGCTGTCAGCACGGGTCACCCACCTTCGTTGGTGCAAAGGCAGGAACCATCAGCCAGGAGGCGGTTCGAACGGGGTGCGGAGTGCAGGCCGTTCCGGCGGGATCCATCGCCGTGTTCAGAGATTACACGCCGTACCCGGAACCGCGCCACGCCGCAGCGCAGGGCGGAGCGCCGGGTGAGGGGCCCGACGGCGGCGGGCGCGGCGCCGGGTCGTCCCGCCAATCGTTCCGCCGACGGCCGCGAGTTCTGTGACACGCTGGTGGCATGGACCTGGAGGTGAACAATTCCCTGACGATCCCGGCGTCGGAACTGCGCTGGCGGTTCTCGCGTTCCTCCGGCCCCGGCGGCCAGCACGTGAACACCTCGGACAGCCGGGTGGAATTGTCCTGGGACGTCACCGGATCGCCCTCGCTGCGGGAGGACCAGCGGGAGTTGTTGGGCCGCCGGTTGGAAGGCCGGCTGACCGGCGGTGTCCTGACCGTCGCCGCGTCCGAGCGCCGGTCCCAGCTCCGCAACCGGGAGGCCGCCGCAGCCCGCCTTGTCCACCTGGTGGCGGAGGCACTGGCGCCCGGACCCGCCGCCCGGCGCAAAACCTCGCCCACCCGCGGCTCCACCCGGCGGCGGCTGGCCGGGAAGAAACTGCGCTCCGCGACGAAGCAGCAGCGCCGCCGGCCCAGCGCCGAGTAGCCGGCGAGACGCCCATAAGTTTCGGGCCACCGAAATTCAAGGGGAACTCACAGCCTTCACGCGGGAGCGGAGCCTCCGCGGCATGGCACAGTTTTTGAACCGGGTATCCCGTTGCTCCCCCACCCGGAGGCGCGGAAACGGGTTCCCCGGCGGTCCCGAGAGGAGCTGACCGTGACCCTGCTTTCCCACCGGAGCGCGCACCGGAGTCGGCGCCGCAGTGCCGCACGGATCGCCTTCCTGCTCGCCCTGCTTCTCACCGCGGTCACGGCCTGCCAGCCTCCCGCCGCCGCGCCCCAACGGACCGGCACTCCCGGGCACATCTTCGTGATCAACCTCGAAAACAAAGGCTTCGACCGGGTCTGGGGCAACGGCTCCCCCGCCCCGTACCTCTCCGGCACCCTGCGCGCCCAGGGCGTCCTGCTGGACAGCTACTACGGCGTCTCCCACAACTCGCTGCCGAATTACCTGGCCCAGATCTCCGGCCAGCCGCCGAACAGCAGCACCGAACATGACTGCCACACGTACACGCCCTTCAGCGGCACGGGGCTGGACTCCCAGGGCCAACTGCTGGGCGACGGGTGCCTTTTCCCGGCCGAGGTTCCCACCCTCGCCGGGCAACTGGACGCGGCGCACAAGACCTGGCGCGGCTACATGGAGGACATGGCCACCCCGTGCGAGCACCCGCAACCGGACGCCGTCGACACCCACGTCGCCGCCACCGCCGGGGACCAGTACGCCACCCGGCACAACCCGTTCGTCTACTTCCGCTCCATCACGGACGGCTCCGGCTGCGGCCGGAACGTCGTCAACTACTCGGCGCTGGCGCACGACCTCTCCTCCGCCGCCACCACCCCCAACCTGTCCTACATCACGCCAAACCTCTGCCACGACGGCCACGACAGCCCCTGCGTGGACGGAACCGCCGGCGGCCTGGGCACGGCGGATGAGTGGCTGAAGAGCCAGGTCCCGGCGATCCTCGCCTCCCCCGCCTACCAGCAGGACGGGATGCTGGTGATCACCTTCGACGAGGCCGACGGCGGCGCCGTCGGACCGTCGTCGGGCGTCACCGGCGGCACGGCGGGAGGCAAGGTCGGGGCCCTGGTGCTCTCGCCGTTCACGGTCCCGGGCGGCAGCTCGGACCGGGCGTACAACCACTACAGCCTGCTGGCCAGCATGGAGGACATCTTCGGCCTGCCCCGCCTGGCCGGCGCGGCCCAACCCGGCGTCAACGCCTTCGGCGGCGACGTCTACCGCTCCGGATCCCAGGGGCAGCCATGAGTCAGCGCACCCTCCGTGGCCGCCTCGGCCGGTTCGGGCGGCGCCGCCTGGTGATCGCCGCCGGCTCCACCGTGGCCCTGCTGGTGCTGGTGGCGGTGCTGGCCGGCGCCGGAGCGGGCGGCACCGGGCTGATCGGCAACGTCCTGGGCGGCCTCCAACTGCTGCAGGCGCCGCCCCAGGGCATCGCCAAGATCAAGCACGTGGTGATCATCACCCAGGAGAACCGGTCCTTCGACAGCTACTTCGGCACCTACCCCGGGGCGGACGGCATCCCCATGCAGGATGGGACGCCGTCGGTCTGCCTGCCCGATCCGGGCCGCGGCGGCTGCATCCGGCCGTACCACAACCCGGAGGTCAACAACGCGGGGGCACCGCACAGCCACTCCGACGAGGTCGCCGACGTCAACGGCGGGGCCATGGACGGCTTCGTGGCCCAGGCGGAGAAGGGGCTCTCCGGCTGCGCCGCCACGGCTGCGGCCTGCCAGTACAACACCAAGGCCACCGACGTGATGGGCTATCACGACGGCACCGACCTGCCGAACTATTGGGCCTACGCCCAGAACTTCACCCTGCAGGACCACCTCTTCGCCGCGGCATCGGCCTGGAGCCTGCCCGCCCACCTCTACCTGGTCTCGGAGTGGTCCGCCAAGTGCAGCAGGGCCGGGGACCCGTCGTCGTGCGTCAACGAACTCCAGAACCCGGACAGCGGACCCGACCCGGAGATCATCCGCAACACCCTGATCGGCAAGTGCCAGACCGGCCTGGACCTGCAGCCCTGCCAGGATGCCCTCAGGGCGGCGGGCATCAGCCCGGACCTGGCCACCGAGATCGATCAACTGATCAGCGCCAGCTGCAAGCCCACCGACTCCTACCCCAGCTGCCAGGCCGCGGTGGACGCCGCCCAGGTCCCGGCCGCGCTGAAGAAAAAGCTCAGCGACGCCGCCAAGAAGCTCGAGCTCCCCGACTACGCCTGGACGGACCTGACCTACCTGCTCCACCAGCAGCACGTCCCGTGGGCCTACTACGTCTTCAACGGCACCGAACCGGACTGCCGGGACGACGCCGCGACCTGCGCCCCGGTGAAGCAGGACGCCAAGACGCCGGGCCTCTGGAACCCGCTGCTGTACTTCGACACGGTCAAGGAGGACGGCGAGCTGGGGAACATCCAGGCGCTGGGAAACTTTTACGACGCCGCCAAGCAAGGCACCCTGCCGGCCGTCAGCTGGGTGGCGCCCACCGACAAGGTCAGCGAGCACGCCCCGGCCAGCATCAAGACCGGCCAGGCCTACGTGGCCGGCCTGGTCAACGCCGTCATGTCCGGACCGGACTGGGACAGCACCGCGATCTTCCTGACCTGGGACGACTGGGGCGGGTTCTACGACCACGTTGCCCCGCCCGTGGCGGACGAAAACGGCTACGGCCTCCGGGTGCCCGGACTGATCATCAGCCCCTACGCCCGGAAGGGCTACATCGACCACCAGACCGCCAGCCACGACGCCTACATCAAGTTCATCGAGGACGACTTCCTGCACGGCCAGCGGATCGACCCCGGCACCGACGGGCGCCCTGACGGCCGGCCCAGCGTGCGGGAGACCAACCCCCTCCTGGGCGACCTGACCACGGCGTTCGACTTCAACCAGGCCCCGCAGCCGCCGCTTATCCTCTCGAACGCCGCGACCTACTGACGCGGGCGACAGGCCCGGGCTAGTGATTCGTGGCTCTGGACGGGCCTACCCCGCGACTGCCGGCTCGTGGGGTGGGGACTGCCCGGGTGCCGGCTGGTCGGCGGCGTCGCGGCCGGTCCAGACCTTGATGATGGTCCAGCTGACGGCGGCCAGCGGCACCGCCAGCAGCGCCCCGATGACACCGGCGAGCATGGTCCCGGCGGCCAGGGACAGCAGGATCACCAGCCCGTGGATGTTTAGCACCTTGCCCATCAGCAGCGGCTGCAGGACATGGTGTTCGAGCTGGTTGGCGCCGATCAGGACGGCGAGGACCACCAGGGCAGGTACCGGGCCGTTGGAGACGAGGGCCACCAGGACGGCGAGGCTGCCGGCGGCGGTGGCGCCGATGATCGGAATGAACCCGCCGATGAACACGAAGACCGCCAGCGGCACCGCCAGCGGGACGCCGAGGATCAGCAGTGCGACGGCGACAATGGCGGCGTCGATCGCGGCGATCAGCGCCGTGCCCCGCACGTAGCCGCCGAGGACGCGGGTGCTGGCCGCGGCGGCGCGGTGCGCCCGGTCACGGTGCCGGGCCGGGAGGAACCCGAAGAGGAAGGCCCGGATCACGGCCCCGTCCTTGAGGAAGAAGAACAGGATGACGGCCATCAGGACTATGCCGGCGAGGATCTCCCCTCCGGTGCGCAGGCCGGTGAGGGCGTCGGAGCCCAGGTTGCCGCTGCTGAAGAACTTCTGCACCGATTCCTTGGCGTTGGCGAGCTCCTGGTCCGAGACCGGGACCGGCCCGTTATTCAGGAAGGCGTGCAGCTGGTCGATCCCGGCCAGTGCGCGGGTCACCAGCTCCTTGAACTGCATCCGTACCAGGGCGACGACGGCGGTGACCACGCCGCCGAACACGGCCAGGACCGCGACGAAGGAGGTCAGCACGGCCAGGGCCCGCGGCCAGCCGTGGCCGGCCAGCCAGCGCACCAGCGGGGAGATGGCGGCGGCCAGAATGACCGCCAGGAGCACCGGAATGACCACGAGCGGCACCAGGGTCAGGACCCGAATCACCACCCACGCCAGGCCCACCAGCAGCAGCACCTGCGCGGCCCGGGTCCCGGCGCGGCCCAGCCCGTCGGACCAGAGCGCCGCCGGACCCTTCGCCGCCGGGCCCTTCGCCGGCGCGGCGGGCTCCGGCGCCGGATTCTGGTATTCCTGCTCGGACATGGGGATCCTCCTTCGTCACCGCCGAGCAGCCCGCGGACCGGGCGCACGCGGTGTGTACCGTTGCTGACTGCGGATTATCCCGGCAGAACCTGATGGCTGGCTGGCAGCGGGCCGCGGTGGCCTCTGGTTGGGGCGCGGGAACGTTGCTAGCGTGGCCGCATGAGCCCGTCGAAGACTCCGCCTGAGATCATCACCGCGGCCGGGCACGAGGTGAGCATTTCCAGCCCGGACAAGGTGGTCTTCCCCGGGCCGGGGCTGACCAAGCTGGACCTGGTGCACTATTACCTCGCCGTCGCCGACGGCGCCCTCCGCGGCGCGGGCGGCCGGCCGATGGTCCTCAAACGGTTCCCCAAGGGCATCGACGCGGAGCCGTTCTTCCAGAAGCGGGTCCCGGAGAACCACCCGGACTTCGTCGACACCGCCACCCTGCACTACGCCTCCGGGACCTCCGCGGAGGAGGCCGTGATCCGGGACGCCGCCGGGCTGGCCTGGCTGGTCAACCTCGGCTGCCTCGATCTGAACCCGCACCCCGTCCGGGCCACGGACCTTGAGCACCCTGACGAGCTGCGGATCGACCTGGACCCCATGCCGGGCGTGGGCTGGGAGCAGATCGTGGACACCGCGCTGATCGCCCGGGGCGTGCTCGACGACGTCGGGCTGGTCGGCTGGCCGAAGACCAGCGGGTCCCGCGGCCTGCACATCCTGGTCCGCATCACGCCGGACTGGTCCTACCCGCAGGTGCGCCTCGCCGCCGAGACCCTGGCCCGGGAGGTGGAGAACCGGGCCCCGGGCCTAGCGACCGCCCGGTGGTGGAAGGAGGAACGCGGCGAGAGCGTCTTCGTCGATTTCAACCAGAACGCCAAGGACCGCACCGTGGCCTCCGCCTACTCGGTGCGTCCGCTCCCCGACGCCCGGGTGTCCGCGCCGCTGACCTGGCAGGAGGTGCCGTCCGCCCGGCCGGAGCAGTTCACCGTGCTGACCTTGCCGGACCGGTACGCAAAGGACGGCGACCCGCATGCGGGCATCGATGAGGCCGCCGGCAGCCTGGCGGCCCTGCTGGAGCTGGCCGGGACGCTGGGCCCGGCGGAAAAGGCGCCGAGGGGCGCCGGAAAGGACGGCTCCGGGCGGCGCCAGTCCGTGATGCCGCTGATCGAGGTGGCGCGGACCAGGACCAAGGCGGAGGCGCTCGCGGCCCTTGAGGCGTGGAAGGCGGGCCATGCCGGGACGGCGGCAGGCCTGCACCCCGCCGACGTCCTGGTCGACGGGATGCGCGGCTCCAGCTCGCTCTGGTACCGGGTCCGGATCAACCTCCAGCACATCCCGGAGGACCAGCGGCCGCCGCAGGAAGAACTGCTGGCCGACTACGATCCCTGGGCCGGCCGGTCCTGACGGTTACCGTTAGTCCCCGGCCCCGCCGTCCGCCGGCGTGCTGGCGTAGTACGCGGCCGCCATGTCCTGCTTGGACCGGCCCTGGGCGGCCACCCGCTCCAGCCGGGCCGCCGCGGCCTCGGTCCCGTCGAGGCGGATGCCTTGTTCCGCTGCCGCCGCCAGGATCAGCCGGGCGTCCTTGAGCGAGGTGTCCACGGCAAACGACGCCGGGTCCAGCTTGTCGCCGAGGATGAGTCCGGCCTTGCCCCGCAGGAAGGGCAGATCCAGTCCGCCGCCCTCGATCAGGTCGAGGAACTGCTGCGGCTCCACCCCCAGCGCCCCGGCTAGGGCCAGGATCTCGCCGGTGGCGTTGGAGGCCGCGATGACCCAGCTGTTGACCACGAGCTTCAGGCGGGCGGCGGTACCGGCGGCGGCATCCTCACCGGTCCAGGTGGTGCGCGCCCCGATCGCGTCCAGGACCGGTGCCACCGCGTCCCGCACCGCGGGCGCACCGGCGGCGATCACCAGCAGCTGGCCGGCCTCGGCGGGTTCGCGGGTGCCGGACACCGGAGCCTCCACCAGCTCCAGTCCCACCTCGCGGGCAAGCTCCGCCAGGGCCCCGGCGTCGTGGACGCCTACCGTGGTGGACTGCACCCAGGCGGTGCCGGGCGTGATGCCGGGGGCTGCCTGCCGGATCACCTCCGTCACCGCGGCGGCGTCGTAGAGCATCGTCAGGACCACGCCGGCGCCCTCGACCGCCTCGGCAGGGGTCGCGGCCGCGTGCGCGCCGGCATCGGCCAGGGGGCCGGTCTTGGCCGGGTCGCGGTTCCAGACCCGGACGTCGAGGCCGGCGCGGAGAAGGTTGCGGGCCATCGCGGCGCCCATGATGCCCAGGCCGAGCACGGCCACGGTGCGGGCGGTGTTCTTCGTCGTCTCGTTCATGCGGCCATGCTAGCCGCACAGCCTGACAGCCGTTGACGGACTCCGGGACCCGGCGTAGACCCATATCCAGGGGCGGGCACCGGCTGGAACAACGGCGGGCAGGAGAGAAGGAGGACACATGGACACTTTTCGGGAGCTTCACGGCGGCGCGGCACCCTTGCTGCTGCCCAACGCGTGGGACGTGGGCTCCGCCGTCGCCTTATTGGCGGATGGCTACCCGGCGATCGGCACCACCAGCTTCGGCGTGGCGGCAAGCGCCGGCTATCCCGACGGCGGGCGGGCCAGCAAGGCGGCGACGGCGGCCCTGGTGCCGCTGCTGTGCCGGCTGCCGGTGTTCGTGACGGCCGACGTCGAGGACGGCTACTCCCCGGATCCCGGCGAGGCGGCCGATTTCGTCGCGGGCCTGGTGGAGGCAGGCGTGGCCGGGATCAACCTGGAGGACAGCCTCGACGGGCACCTGGTGGCTCCGGAGGCCGCCGCCGCGAAGATCGCCGCCGTCCGGCGCCGCTGCCCCGGCGTTTTCATCAACGCCCGGGTGGACAACCTGTGGTTCATGGAGGACCCGACCGTGGACTCCGTGCTGGCGCGGGCCCGGCACTATGCCGACGCCGGGGCCGACGGCATCTTCGTCCCGGGGCTGGCGAACCCGGCCGAGATCGAGGCCATCACCGGGGCCCTGGAGCTGCCGGTGAACGTCCTGCCGCATCCCACCCTGACCGTGGCGGAACTTGGTGGGCTCGGGGTGCGGCGCGTCAGTTCCGGGTCGATGCCCTACCGCGCGGCGGTCGATGCCGCCGTCGCGTCCGTCGCGGCCCTGCGGGACGGACGCACCGCCCCGTCCGCCACCCCGTACTGGGACATGCAGCACCGGCTCGAATCCTACGCCGCGGCGCTCCGGCCACAGGTAGAAAGTCGGGCGGAAGGACCGGAGTAGACCCGGAAGCAGGCCCGCGAGGGGCCTAGGCGAGGCTCAGTTCCGCCGAGATCGCGGCGGCGGCCTCCTGCAGCAGGGGGACGGCGCGGTCGGCGAACGCCTGGTCCACGCGGGAGACCGGGCCGGAGACGGAGATCGCCATCGGCGTCGGGGCGTCGGCCACCGCGGCGGCGAAGCACCGCACCCCGAGTTCCTGCTCCTCCTCGTCGATCGAGTAGCCGCGGCGCCGGATGGTGTCCAGGTCCTGCAGCAGGGTCTCGACGTCGCCGATGCTCTTGGGCGTCGCGGCGGGCATGCCGGTCCGGGACACGATCGCCCGCACCCGCTCGTCGTCGAGCTGGGCGAGGATCGCCTTGCCGACGCCGGTGGAGTGCAGGTGCGCGCGCCGGCCCACCTCGGTAAACATCCGCATGGAGTGCCGGGAGGGGACCTGGCCGACATAGACCACCATGTCCCCGTCGAGCATGGCCACGTTGGCGGTCTCGCCCAGCCGGTCCACCAGGGGCTTCAGCTGCGGCCGGGCGAGCACGCCCAGTTGCTTGGACGCCCCCTCGCCAAGCCGGATCAGCCGCGGGCCCAGGGAGTACCGGCGGTTGGGCAGCTGGCGGACATAGCCCAGCGTCACCAGCGTCCGCAGCAGCCGGTGGATGGTGGGCAGCGGCAGCTCGGTGGCCGAGGAGAGCTCGCTGAGCATCACCTCTCCCCCGGCGTCGGCGATCAGCTCCAGCAGCTCGAAGACGCGCTCCACCGACTGCACGCCGCCCGCGGCCCGTTCCGCCATGCCACCCCTCCTCCATGGTCCCGCCCGTCGCCGGCCGGCACCTTTTCCTTACCCACGAAGCATGGACACCCTTCGCGCCGGGTGAGCGCACCGCGGAGCGAAATATCCGCATCGTGAAAGTTTCCGAGGCCCACGATACCGCAGGGCCTCGCGGCCACCACCGGATCCCCCGGAAGGATGCCCCTAGATGCCCTTGCCCGGGTTGAGGATGCCCAGCGGATCGAAGACGCCCTTGATGGCGTGCTGCAGGCCGAGGGAATCGTTGCCCAGCTCGTCCACCAGCCAGTCGCGCTTGAGCAGTCCCACCCCGTGTTCGCCGGTCAGGGTTCCGCCGAGGCTCCGGGCCAGCTCGAACATCTGCGCCAGCGCGGCCTTCGCCGGGCCCTCGGTGGAAGGCTGTCCCTCGTCCAGGACGATCATCGGGTGCAGGTTCCCGTCGGCGGCGTGAGCCACGGTGAAGATCCTCACGCCGGTGCGGCGGGAGATCTCCTCGATGCCGGTGACCATCTCGGCCAGGCGGCCGCGCGGAACGCCGACGTCGCCGATGCAGACGGTGCCCAGCAGTTCCAGGGACGGGATGGCCTCGCGGCGGGCCCGGAGCAGCTCCGCGGTGTGGTCCGGGTCCGTGGCCTTCTCGTACGAGGTGGCGAACGGTTCGATCGCCTTGATCAGCACGTCCTGCTCCAGGAACGCGCCGTAGCCGTCGGTCTGGGCGAGCAGGAAGGCCCCGCCCCGGCTGCGGTAGTCGGTGCCGAGGGCGGCGTCGACGGCGGCGAGGGTGGGCCCGTCCATCAGTTCCAGCACCGAGGGCGTGATGCGGGAGGCGATGATCGCCGACGCCGCCTCGGCCGCGGCGACGATGTCCGGGAAGTAGGCGGCTACCGTGGCGGTGGAGACCGGCATGGGCCGCAGCCGCAGCGTCGCTTCCACCACCACGCCCAGGGTGCCCTCGGAGCCGATGAACAGCGCATTCAGGTCGTAGCCGGTGACGCCCTTGATGGTCTCGCGGCCGGTGACCAGGATCCGGCCGTCCGGCAGCACCACCTTGAGCGCCAGCACGGATTCGCGGGTGACTCCGTACTTGGCGCAGCGCATGCCCCCGGCGTTGGTGGCGATGTTGCCGCCGATCGAGCAGATGGCCGTGCTCGCCGGGTCCGGCGCGTAGAAGAGTCCGTGCTCGGCCGCGGCGGCGTTGACCTCGGCGTTGAGCACCCCCGGTTCGACCACGATCAGCTGCTCCAGCGGATCGATGCGCAGGATCCGGTTCATCCGCGAGAGGTCCAGGACGATCTCCCCCGCCTGGGCGGAGGAGCCGGCGGCGAGGCCGGTCCCCGCTCCCCGGGCGACGACGGGGATCCGGTCGGCCGTCGCCCGGACCATGGTGTCCACCACGTCCTCGACGGCGGTGGCGTACACGACGCCGTCCGGCAGGGACGAAGGCGTGTAGCCGGAGCGGTCCGTGTTGACGCTCCGGCGGTCGGCTTCCTCGGTGGAGCCGTTCCGTGCCGCGGCGATCAGGCCGGCGGCGGAGCGGGTGGCGGTGGTGTCATTGGCGGTGGTGCTCACGGGGACTGCTTTCTATCGGGTGCAGGAGGTGATCGGCGCGGGCGGGGTCCCTAGGGGACCATCCAGCCCAGGACCGGGGTGGACTGCAGCAGGACAAGGATGGTGATGAAGGCCAGCAGGCCAAGGCTCCAGCCGAGGAGCTTGCGGAACAGGACGCTCTCGGCCCCGTCCAGGCCGACGGCGGCGGAGGCCACCGCGAGGTTCTGGAGCGAGAGCATCTTGCCGAGGACGCCGGCGGAGGAGTTGGATGCGGCCATCAGGACCGGCGAGAGGCCGGTCTGCTGCGCGGCGGTGACCTGGAGCTGACCGAAGAGCGAGTTGGACGAGGTGTCGGACCCGGTGAGGGCCACGCCGATCCAGCCCAGCAGCGGGGAGAGGAAGGCGAAGAAGCCGCCGGCGGAGGCGAGGGCGAACCCGAGTGAGTTGGTCTGGCCGGAGACGTTCATGACGAACGCCAGGGCCAGGACGGAGGTGACCGAGACGATCGTCCAGCGCAGCTGGAAGAGGGTGTCGCGGTAGATCCGCAGTCCCTGCAGGGGCTTGAGCCGGTACAGCGCCATGGTGATGATGCCGGAGATCAGCAGCAGGGTGCCGGTGGCCTTGAGGTGGTCCAGCTTGAACTTGTGGGCGGAGACCTGGTGGCCGGAGGGGTCGACGGCGTCGATGCCGGGCCAGTCGAAGGTGACGGAGCCGACGGCGGTGAGCCAGTTCTTGACGCCGGGAAGCTGGGCGATGGAGAAGACGGCCATGATGATCAGGTAGGGGGCCACCGCCATCCACACATCGCGGGCCGGCGGCCGGGCGACGGTGTCCGTGCCGGTCCCGGCCGCGTCCGATCCGGCAGCGCCTGCAGCGTGAGCCGGAAGGGGCTGGCCGTTGCGGCTGACGCCGCCCAGGCCGGAGGAGGTGCCGTAGCCGGTGCGCCCGGTGGCCGTGGCGCCCACCAGGTCGGCTTCGGCGGCGTCGGTGTCGCTGCCCTTGACATTGTGCATGCCGACGATCTCCGCAGGCTGCCAGAACCGGAGCATCACCAGGACGACGGCCACGGTGGCGATCGCGGCGATCACGTCGGTCAGTTCCACCACCAGGAAGTTCGAGGCCAGGAACTGGGCCACGCCGAAGACGACGCCCGAGACCAGGGCGACGGGCCAGGTCTGGCGCACGCCGCGCTTGCCGTCGACGATGAAGACCAGGATCAGCGGGACCAGGACCGCGACGAACGGGGTCTGCCGGCCGGCCATGGAGCTGAGCTCGTGCAGCGGGATGTTGGTGACACCGTTGAGCGCGATGATCGGCGCGGCCATGGCGCCGAACGCGACGGGCGCGGTGTTGGCCAGCAGCGCCACGATGGCCGACTTCAGCGGCTTCATGCCGGCCGCCATCAGCATGGCGCCGGAGATGGCCACCGGCGCGCCGAAGCCGGCGAGGGCCTCGAGCAGGGCGCCGAAGCAGAACGCCACCAGGATGGCCAGGATCCGCAGGTCGTTGGAGATGGAGCGGATGGTGCGGCCCAGCGCCTCGAACCACGGGGTGGCCACGGTCAGTTTGTAGACCCACAACGCGTTGATGAGGATCCAGAGGATCGGGAAGATCGCGTAGAAGGCACCCTGGGCCGTGGCGCTGAGGACCTGGACTATGGGCATATGCCAGCCCACGACCGCCAGGACGATCGAGAGCAGCAGGCTGGCGATGGCTGCCTTCGGGGCCCTGACCCGGAACACGCCGAGCAGGACGAATAAGAGGAGCAGCGGCAGCGCGGCCACCACGGCGGAAACAGCAAGGGACCCGGCGATCGGGTCTACGACCTGCTGAAACGGCTCAAACCTGGGACTCACAAAAACTCCTTTGTTTTACGAGTGGTGGCGGGCCTCTGACCCGGGCGTCATGGGGCGACGGGAAGATTTTCCGCATGGCGAAATAGATCTCTTATTGTGTGGATAGACCATATGTGCGATCCACATCACAGTCAACAGCTTGCCGCAGAATGGTCGGACCACCGCCGACGGTCCGCGGACGGGCGTTGACAGTCCGCCGCGGGGCTGGATAGTTTTTACTTATTGATATTTTATTTCCGCATTACGGAACTGCTAAGACACCGCAGAGACACCCGCAATGCACCACAGCAACTGAACGGAGCGTGACCGGAATGTCGAATCACCTGGAGACCAACGGACTCCACGTCGCGGAGGAGCTGTACTCCTTCGTACGGGACGAGGCGCTGCCCGGCACCGGACTCGACGCCGGGGAGTTCTGGGACGGCGCGGCCGGCCTGATCGCCGAATTCTCCCCCCGCGTCCGCGAACTCCTCGAGGTCCGCGACCGGCTGCAGCAGCAGATCGACGAGTACCACCGCACGCAGGCCGGCGCGGAGATCGATCACGAGGCGTACGAGGAATTCCTGCGCTCGATCGGCTACCTGGTGGAGGAACCGGCCGACTTCAGCATCAGCACGGACGGCGTGGACAGCGAGATCGCCAGCGTCTCCGGCCCGCAGCTGGTGGTCCCGCTGCTGAACGCCCGCTTCGCCGCCAACGCCGCCAACGCCCGCTGGGGTTCGCTCTACGACGCCCTCTACGGCACCGACGCCATCGACGACGCCGAGGGCCGCGGGCACACGGAAGGCTACAACCCCGTCCGCGGCGCCGCCGTCGTCGACTTCGGCCGGCGGCTCCTGGACGAGCACACGCCCCTGGCCTCCGGCTCCCACGCCGACGTCACGGCCTACCGGATCACCGACGGCGCGCTCGCCGCCGAGACCCCCGCCGGGACCACCGGCCTGGCCGATCCCGCCCAGTTCGCCGGCTACCGCGGCAACGAAGACCAGCCCGAAGCCATCCTGCTGGTCCACCACGGGCTGCACATCGAGATCCAGGTGGACCGCGGGCACCCGATCGGCTCCGGTGATCCGGCCGGCGTCAAGGACATCGTCCTCGAATCTGCGCTGACCACCATCATGGACCTCGAGGACTCCGTGGCCGCCGTCGACGGGGGCGACAAGGTGGACGGCTACCGCAACTGGCTGAAGCTGATGCAGGGCACGCTCACCGCCGAGGTGTCCAAGGGCGGCCGCAGCTACACCCGCCGGCTGAACGAGGACCGAAGCTACACCGCCCCGGACGGTTCCGAGCTGGTCCTGCCCGGCCGTTCCCTCCTGCTGATCCGCCAGGTGGGCCACCTGATGACCAGCGACGCCGTCCTGGACGCCGAGGGGCAGCCCGTCCCCGAGGAGATCCTGGACGCACTGTTCACCGGGCTGGGCTCGGTGCACGACCTGCGCGGCGCCACGGCCGGACGGAACTCCCGCGCCGGGTCCGCCTACGTGGTCAAGCCCAAGATGCACGGCCCCGAGGAGGTCGCCGTGGCCTGCGCGCTGCTGGCCGGCGCCGAAAAGGTACTCAAGCTCGAGCCGCTGACCCTGAAGATCGGCATCATGGATGAGGAACGCCGCACCTCGGCCAACCTCAAGGCCTGCATCAAGGAGGCCCGGGACCGTGTGGCCTTCATCAACACCGGCTTCCTGGACCGCACCGGCGATGAGATCCACACCTCCATGCTCGCCGGCCCCATGGTCCGCAAGGCGGATATGCGCAACTCCAGCTGGATCAAGGCGTACGAGGAGTCCAACGTGGACACGGGCCTGGCGTGCGGCTTCGCCGGACGGGCCCAGATCGGCAAGGGCATGTGGGCCGCCCCGGACAACATGGCGGACATGCTGGCGCAGAAGGCCGGCCACCCGCAGGCCGGCGCCGACTGCGCCTGGGTCCCGTCCCCCACCGCGGCAACATTGCACGCCATCCACTACCACCAGGTGGACGTCGACGCCCGGCAGGCCGAACTGGCGGGCAAGCGCCGCTCCACCCTGCGCCAGCTGCTCACCATCCCGCTGGGCGACCCGGCCGGTTGGTCCGCCGAGGACCGCCGGAACGAGCTGGACAACAACATCCAGAGCACCCTGGGCTACGTGGTCCGCTGGGTCAACGACGGCGTGGGCTGCTCCAAGGTCCCCGACATCCACGGCACCGCCCTGATGGAGGACCGCGCCACCTGCCGGATCAGTTCCCAGCACGTGGCCAACTGGCTGCTCCATGGCATCGTGACGCAGGAGGAGGTGGAAGCCTCGCTGCGGCGGATGGCCGCCGTCGTCGACGGGCAGAACGACGGCGACCCCGGCTACCGGCCGATGTCCCCCGAGTTCGATGGCGAGGCCTTCCTCGCCGCCCGCGAATTGGTCCTCGAGGGGGCCGCCCAGCCCTCCGGTTACACCGAACCCGTGCTGCACCGCCGCCGGGCCGCCCACAAGCACGCCAACGACCTTGCAAGGAACGCCTCATGACCCTGACCCTGGACACCGCCCGGACCATCATCGACCAGGCCCTCGCAACGGGCGCCGAGCACGGCTTCAAGCCGCTCACGGTGGTCGTCCTGGACGCCGGCGGCCACGTCACCGCCGCCGCCCGCCAGGACGGTGCGTCGAACAACCGCTTCGAGATCGCCCAGGGCAAGGCCTACGGGGCGCTGGCCCTGGGCATGGGTTCCCGCTCGATCATGGCGCGCGCCGAGCAGCAGGCGTACTTCATCGCCGCGGCCGCCGCGGCGATCGGCGGCCGGCTGATCCCGGTCCCGGGCGGGGTCCTGATCCGCGACGCCGACGGCGCGCTGCTGGGCGCCGTGGGCATCAGCGGGGACACCTCGGACAACGATGAGACGGCGGCCGCAACCGCCGTCCGTGCGGCCGGCCTGACCGCCCAGGTGGACTGAGAAACCACCCGGCGGTTGACAGCGGCACCGGCAGGGGACGTGACACCCCCGGCCGGTGCCGCTGGCGTTTTCCGGGGAAATCTCCAGCGACGGCCAGTATCATGGCCGGGTTCGAGAGTCTGTCGAGAGGTTGCTCCATTGCGTCACGAATCGTCCGCCCCGGGCAAGGGGACCCCTGAGCCCTACCCGGGCTACGGCACCCTGGTGGAGGGCAGCAGCAACTACCGTCAGGGCCGCCGGCCGCGCTGGCTCAAGATCACCGGCATCACCGCGGCCGTGATCCTGGTGGGTGTGATCGCCTTCGGCGGTTACTGGCTCTGGCGGCTCCAGTCCAACATCAGCACCTCTGCGCTCGGCGCCGGCGGGGTGCGCACCGAGGGCCCGGTCAACGACAGCAAGGACCGGCTGCAGATCCTGGTGCTGGGCAGCGACACCCGCAGCGGCAAGAACGGCCAGTACGGCTCGACGGCCGACTCCTCCGGCTACGGACAGTCGGACGTGATGATGCTGTTGGACATCTCGGCGGACAACAACCACGTCAACGTCGTCAGTTTCCCCCGCGACCTCCTGGTGGACGTCCCCGCCTGCAAGGACAGCGCCACCAACGAACAGCATGCGGGCCGGTCCGGAGTCATGATCAACTCCGCCATGGCCGAGGCCGGCATCGGCTGCGCGGTGGACACCGTCAACAAGCTCACCGGCATGGAAATCGACCACTTCATGATGGCCGACTTCAACGCCGTGAAAGAACTCTCCAACACCGTCGGCGGCGTCGACGTCTGCGTGGACACCGCCGTCAACGATCCCGACTCCGGCCTGAAGCTGCCCAAGGGCACCTCCCAGGTCCAGGGCGAACAGGCCCTGGCCTTCCTGCGCACCCGGCACGCCTTCGCCAACGGCGGGGACCTCGGCCGGATCAAGGCCCAGCAGTCGTTCCTGGCGTCCCTGACCCGGAAGCTGAAGGCCGACGGCACGCTCAGCGACCCGCAGAAGGTGCTCAGCATTGCCGACACCATGACCAAGAACCTCACCGTCGACGACGGCCTCGCCTCGGTCCCAACCATGCTGACCCTCGCCAACCGGCTGAAGAACATCGACCCGGCCAAGGTCAACTTCATCACCACCCCCACCGTCCCGGCGCCGTCGGATCCCAATCGGCTGACCTTGGACGAGCCGGCGGCGGACAACCTCTTCGCCGCACTGCGCCGCAGCCCGGACCTGTCCCAGCCCGCGCCGGCCTCGGCGGCCCCGGAGACCTCCAGCGCCCCGGCCGCCCCCGCCTACAACAAGGCACTGCAGCCGGTCACCGTGGCCAACGGCACCAACGTCGCCAGCCGCGGCACCGAGATCGGCACGATCCTCTCCGACGCCGGGTTCACGAAGCTCTCCCGCATCCCGGCCCAGCCGCGGCAGCAGACCATGGTCTACTTCGGCGCCGGGTTCGAGGACGTCGCCGCCGACGTGGCGGCGGTGTTTGGCCTGCCGGCTTCCAGCGTGCAGCAGGTCCCCGGGGTGCAGGGCGTCCAGCTCTACGCCGGCGAGGACTTCGCCACGGGTTCCAAGCCCGCGGCGCCGCCGTCGCAGGCCGGCGGGGCAGTGTCCCAGACCGGCAGCGACACGACCTGCCAGGCCACCGCCGGCGGGTAGCGGCCGACACGCGGCGGGACACCGCGTCACCGGGGCGCCGGCACGCCCCGGCGTCCACTACGATGGGCGAGGTTTGAGACGGCAGGATTACGCAGACTACCCAGTAGCCGGGCCGCGAAGAGAACGGACATGCACGTGGCGTGGACCCCTGACCGGAGGTCATTCCTGGCGGCCGCTGCCGCCCTTTCCCTCGGGGCCCTGGCGGCGCTGCCGCAGGACAGCCGCCCGAAGGATCTCCGCGAGCCCGACGCAACCCCGGCCGACGGGCCTCTGGTGGAGACGGCCGGCGCCGACGCGCAGCCTGCCCCGGTCCCGGCCACGGCCCAGCCCCAGGGTGCCCCGTCCCGGGACCAGGTTATTGGGGCCTTCTCCCATCGCACCGCCGGCTACTGGGGGCTCGCCGCCCCAGGTGTGCTCTCGCGCCTGCCCGCGCCCGCCGGCGTCGCCCTGACCTTTGACTTCTGCGGCGGTACCGGCGGCAACGCCGCGGACACTGGCGTCCTCACCGAACTCCGCCGCCACGGGGTTCCGGCAACGCTGTTCCTCAACCACCGCTGGATCGCCGCCAATGCCGCCCTGGCCGCTGAACTCGCCGCGGATCCCCTCTTCGAGCTCGCCAACCATGGCACCTCACACCGGCCGCTGTCCGTGTCCGGCAAGAGCGCCTACAACATTCCGGGCACCCGCAACCCGGGCGAGGTCTACGACGAGATCATGACCAACGACGCCCGCATCGCGGAGCTCACCGGAAAGCGCCCGCTCTTCTTCCGGCCGGGGACCGCCTACCTCGACGATGTCTCCGCCCAGATCGTGCATGCCCTCGGGGTCACGCCCGTCGGCTTCTCCGTCAACGGCGACGCCGGTGCCACGCTCCCCGCCCCGGCCGTGGCCAAGGAAATCTCCGGCGCACACGCCGGGGACATCGTCATATCCCACGGCAACCACCCCGCCGGCGGGACCGCGGCCGGCCTGGCCCGCGCCCTCGATGCGATGAAGCAGCGCGGCGAGGTCTTCGTCCACCTCCCCCGGCCCGCAGCCGCCTGAGGCTCCCACCCCCGTCGCCCTATCGCCCACAGCGCAACCCTGTTGTTTCCGCATATCGGGACGTATCGTTAAGTATCGTTAGCGAACCCTTGGAGGAGAGCACCATGCGTAACTCATACCCGATGGGCGGCTTCGGCGCCCCCAGCTTTGATGGCATGTGGCAGGCCGTCGAGGACCTGCGTTCACGCTTCGAAAAGCGCACCGGCAGCCGCGCCGGCCGCGGCGAGGTCCGCTCGGCCGTACTGGCGCTCCTGGCGGAGCGGCCCATGCACGGCTACCAGATCATCCGCGAGATCGAGGAGCGCAGCAGCGGCAGCTGGAAGCCGAGCGCCGGCTCCGTCTACCCGACCCTGCAGCTGCTGGCCGACGAGGGCCTGATCCGCGCCGAGGAGTCCAACGGGCGGAAGATCTATTCCCTGACGGACGCCGGCCGCGACGAGGTCTCCGGCGGCACCTCGGCTCCCTGGGAGTCCGCCGACGCGGACCAGGCCCCCGGTTTCGGGGCACTGCCGAAGGCCGGCATCGAGCTGGCCCAGGCCGCATCCCAGGTGGGCCGCACCGGCACGCCGGAGCAGGTCAAGCAGGCCGTGGCCGTGCTGGACGAGGCGCGCCGCCGGCTGTACTCGATCCTGGCCCAGGACTGACGCGGGTGGCGGAGGCTGGCCGGGCCCGGGCGGACCCGGCGGCCGGGACCGGGAGCACCCGCGCCCGCTACCGGAGGATCCTGCGCTTCGCGGCCTGGCACCTCGCCGTGACCTGGTGGCACGAGCTGCTGCTCCCCCGCCTGGGCCTGCGACGGATCACCGAGCGCAGCCGGACCCGACGGATGATCCGCTTCGCCCGGCGCTTCCGCGCCCTGGCCGTGGAGCTGGGCGGCCTGATGATCAAAGTGGGCCAGTTCCTCTCCTCGCGCCTGGACGTCCTCCCGCCGGAGATCACCAAGGAACTCGAGGACCTCCAGGACGAGGTTCCCCCGGTCCCGTTCCCGGCCATCCGGGACCTGGCCGAGGCAGAACTGGGCACACCGCTGGAGAACATCTTCGCCGTCATCGAGGAGACGCCCATCGCCGCGGCGTCCCTCGGGCAGGCGCACCGCGCGACGCTGCTGCCCGCGGCGGCGGAGGATGCCGGCATGAGCGGCGTCGTGGTGAAGGTTCAGCGCCCCGGGATCGAGGCGATCGTCGACGTCGACCTGGCCGCCCTGCGCCGGGTGGGCGGCTGGCTGAGCCACTTCCGGCTGGTCTCGGACCGGGCGGACATGCCCTCCCTGGTGGAGGAGTTCGCCCAGACCAGCCTCGAGGAGGTCGACTACCTGCAGGAGGCGGCCAACTCCGAGCGGTTCGACGCCGACTTCGCCGGCGACGAGCGGGTGGCGGTCCCCCGCGTCGCCTGGGAACGGACCACCCGCCGGGTCCTGACCCTGGAAGACGTCACCGCCATCAAGATCACGGATACGGAGGGTCTTCGCGCCGCGGGGATCGACCCCGTGGAGGTGGCTCCGGTCTTCGCATCGGTGATGTTCGACCAGCTCTTCACCACCGGGTTCTTCCATGCCGACCCGCACCCGGGGAACATCTTCGTCACCCCGACCCCCGGCGCCGGAGGGTTGCCCTGGCGGCTGACGTTCATCGATTTCGGCATGATGGGCGAGGTGCCCCCGGGCACCCGGAGCGGGCTGCGGAAGCTGCTCATCGCGGCGGCCGCGCGCGACGGCGGAGGCCTGGTCTCGGCGATCGGCGAGATCGGGGTGCTGCTGCCCACGGCGGATACCGCCGAACTGGAGCGGGCCATGTCCCGGCTGTTCACCCGCTTCGGCGGCATGGGCTTCGCCGAACTGCGCGAGGTGGACCCGCGGGAGTTCCTGGCCTTCGCCAACGAGTTCGGCGAACTGGTCCGCTCGCTGCCGTTTCAGGTCCCGGAGAATTTCCTGCTGATTATCCGGGCGATGTCGCTCACCTCCGGGGTGTGCAGTTCCCTCGACCCGCGCTTCAACCTCTGGGACTCGGTGGAGCCGTACGCGGCACGGCTGCTGCGCGAGGAGCGCGGAAACCTCCTGCAGGACGCCGGCCGCCAGGTCTTCGACGCCGCGGCGGTGGCCTTCCGCCTGCCGCAGCGCCTCGACCGCCTGGCGGCCCGCGCCGAGGAGGGTTCCCTGACCGTGGGCAACCCCCGGCTGGAGCGCCAGGTGGCCCGGCTGGACCGCACCGTGCGCCGCGCGGTGTCCGCCATTCTCTTCGCCGCCCTGCTGATCGCCGGCGCCATTCTCCGGCACGACGATCCGGCCCTCGGGACGGTACTCCTGGCCGTCTCCGTGCTGCCGCTGCTGCATTCGGCCTGGCCGGGACGCCGCGGCCCCTGAGCCGCGCCGTTGACTCGGTTCCGGCCGCACCTCAAGCCGCCACGCGGAGGCCGGTGACTGCCGTTACTTAATTGTGATTAACCGGCTCAATGCCGTACGGTCGACGGGTGGACCGTCAACGTTGGTCCCAATTCCGTGCGTCGCTGAGCTCTGCCGCGCCCGGGATCCGCTAGATATAAGGCAGAGGCGGGGGACCCAAGTGTCCCGGGTATGGCGTTGGCCTGCCCTCGGGGTGAAGCCGTGGTGTCCCACGGCCGGATGACCTCATCCGAACCCGACAGCTAACTCCGCAGGCGTCGAGAGGTAAACCTTCCATGTCTGCACCCCAGGATCAGACGTGCGCCCCCGCGCGCCGTCGTGACCAGTCCGCTCCCTCCCCCCTTCGACGCACCGCCCTTCGGCTGAGGTCCCCCCGCGTCCTGTCCCTCGCCGCCGCGGCGGCCGTCGCCGTCGTCGGCCTCGGTTCACTCGGCCAGGCCACCCTGAACAGCCTGACCCAGGCGCAGGCGTCGGAGGTCTCCCAGGCCGCCCCCGCTTCCGCCCCGGCCTCGCCGTCGGCAACCCCGGCCGCACCGGCCAGCACCGCGGCCGCAGCCCCGTCCGCCCCGGCGACGACGGCGGCCCCCGCGCCGGCGCAGGCCGCTCCCCCGGCGGCGGCCCCCGCAGCCGTGCAGGCCGCACCGGCACCCGCCCTGGCCGTAGCCTCCACCGGCGGCCCCGCTCCCCTGGGTGTCCCCGGCAACTGGACCCTGGCCTTCAACGACGACTTCAACGGTGCCGGCCTGGATACCAACAAATGGGCCGCCTGCTGGTTCGCGCCCGGCTGCGGAACCATGAACAAGGTCAGCACCAGCCCCGCCAACGTCTCGGTCAGCAACGGCAACCTGGTCCTGAACCTGGCGTCGGCCACGTCCGGGGCGCTGGTCTCCTCCAACCCCCGCGGCGGCGCCGGCACCGGCTACCAGTTCACCACCGGCTACGTCGAGGCCCGGATCAAGTTCCCCGGCAACGCTAACGGCCTCTACAACTGGCCGGCATTCTGGTCCACCGGCCAGTCCTGGCCCGCCACCGGCGAGAACGACATCGCCGAGGTCCTCAAGGCCAAGATGACGGTCAACTACCACTCCACCAGCGGCGCCCAGAACCAGGGCGGCGTGGGGGGCAACTGGGCCAACGAGTACCACACCTTCGGCCTGCACCGGATGGCCAGCTCCTCGGACGTCTACTTCGACGGCGTCAAGGTCAAGTCCTACCCGACCAACGACGGCAACGCCCCGCAGTACCTGGTCCTGAACGTCGGTGCCTCCTCGACCAACCCGGCCTACGGCCCGGCGTCGCAGGTCCTGGTGGATTACGTCCGCGCCTGGCAGTAGCCCGGACGTACACTGGCTCCCATAACGCCGCGTAAACCACGGAGGAGCCACCATGTGCCGACTGTTCGGGCTCCACGCCGGCGCCCGAACGGTCCGCGCCACGTTTTGGCTGCTCGACGCGCCGGACAGCCTGTCCGTCCAGAGCCGGCGCGAGCCGGACGGGGCGGGCATCGGCACCTTCGACGAGTTTGGACAGCCGCACGTGGCGAAACAGCCGCTCGCGGCGTGGGAGGATCACGCCTTCGCCCGGGAGGCCAGGACGCTGCGGAGCACCACGTTCCTCGCGCATGTCCGCTACGCCAGCACCGGCGCCCACACCGTGGCCAACACCCACCCGTTCGAGCAGGACGGGCGGCTGTTCGCGCACAACGGCGCCTTCGGTGGCCTGGACCGGCTGGACGTACGGCTCGCGGAGTTCGGTGTCGCCGACCTGGTCCGGGGGCAGACGGACAGCGAACGCCTCTTCGCCCTGATCACCGCCGAAACCCGGCGGGCGGACGGCGACGTCGGCGCCGGGATCACCCACGCCGTGGCCTGGGCCGCCGCCGAACTGCCGGTGCTCAGCCTGAACCTGATCGTCACCACGGCCACGGAGCTGTGGGCGCTGCGCTACCCGGAAACCCATGAGCTGCACCTGCTGGAGCGCGATCCCGGGCGGATCCACGGCCCGGCCGCGCCGCTGGAGGCGCGCAGCCACCGCATCCACGCCCACAGCGAGGACCTCGCCGCCGGGCCGCAGGTGCTGATCGCCACCGAGCCGATGGACCACGACCCCGGCTGGCGTGCGCTGGCCCCCGGGGAAATGCTGCGGGTGGGCCCGGACCTGGCAGTCACGTCCACGTTTCCGTTCCCGGACGGGCCCCGGCACCGGCTCGACCTCTCGGATCTCAGCCCCGAGGCCGCCGCCTCGCAGCGTCCCTAGCCAGCCCCGTCCCTAGACTGCCCCGTCCCTAACAAGCCCCGTCCCTAACAAGCCCCGTCCCTCACAAGCCCCGTCCCTAACAAGCAAGGTGCCTAGCTGCGCTCCGCCACCGCGGAATCCGCGGCGTCACCGGCGTGGGCCTGCTCGGCGGGCTTCCGGCCCGTGGCGGGCATCGCGACGACGGCGACCACCGTCAGCACCGCGCCCACCAGCACCGCCAGGAACACCGCGCCGGAGGCGGTGACGACGGTCCCGGGGTTGGTGTCCCCGCCCGGGGTCCCGGCGTAGATGGCGTTGGCGACGGCGCCGAAGACCGCCACGCCGATCGAGCTGCCGATCGAACGGGCGAACAGGTTGGTGCCGGTCACCACGCCGCGTTCGTTCCATTCCACGCTGGACTGGGCGGCGATCAGCGTGGGCGTGGCGACGAGCCCCAGGCCCAGCCCCACGATGAAGCAGCTGGCCGCGACCAGCAGCACACTCGGTGAGGAGGCGGTCAACGCCAGCACCGCGGTCCCCACCACGGTGATGCTGATGCCGATCAGCGCGGTGGTCCGGAAGCCCAGGCGCAGATAGAAGCGGCCGGACTGGGAGGCGCTGATCGGCCAGCCGATGGTCAGTGCCGCGAGGGCGAGCCCGGCCAGGATCGGGGATGTGGCGATGGACCCCTCGAGGAAGGTCGGCACGTAGGAGGTCAGGCCCAGCATGACGGCGCCGACGCCGAAGGAGACCAGCGCCGTCGTCGCCAGCAGCCGGCGGGAGACCACCCACGGCGGCAGGACGGGCTCGGCCGCGCGGCGTTCCACCAGCACGAAGACGGCCAGCAGCACCGCACCGCTGGCGAAGACGCCGATGCTGGGGGCGGAGTTCCAGGCCCAGGCCTGGCCGCCCTCGAGGGCGCCGAGGATCAGCAGGGTCAGCGCCGCAGTGAGCAGCGCGGAGCCGAGGTAGTCCACGGTGTGGCCCTGGCGTTTGACGTCCTCCCGGAAGGAGCGAAGCAGCATCCAGCCGGCCAGCAGGCAGAGCGGGATGTTGACCAGGAAGATGCCCCGCCAGATGCCGAGGGTGGAGAACACGCCGCCCAGGGTGGGGCCGACGACGGAGGAGATGGCCCAGACGCTGGCGAGGTAGCCCTGCACCTTGGCCCGTTCGGTCAGGGTGTAGATATCCCCGGCTATGGTGATGGCCATCGGCTGGACCGCACCGGCGCCGAGGCCCTGCAGCACCCGGAAGGCGATCAGCGCCGGCATGCTCCAGGCGATGCCGCAGAGGATGGATCCGAGCAGGAACAGGCCGATGCCGATCAGGATGATGGGTTTGCGGCCGACCACGTCGGAGAGTTTCGCGTAGACGGGCACGGACACGGCCTGCGCCAGCAGGTAGGCGGAGAACAGCCAGGGGAAGGACGAGAAGCCGCCCACGTCGCGCACGATCGAGGGCACCGCGGTGGCCACGATCGTTGAATCGATCGCCACCAGGCCGGTCGAGAGCATCAGGGCAATGAGGATCGGTCCCCGGGTGGAGCGGAAGCCGACTCCGTCGCTTGTTGTCGTCACTGGTTTCGTTCCCGTCGTCGTCCACGCCGTACGGCGCCCGGAACCGCGCGGTTCCGAGGTCATAACTCCGGCGGGACGGGAATTAGTCCCGCGGACGCCGGGTAAAGACCAGGTGGGTGACGCCCGACGGCGAGGGCGTCGCCTCAATCTCAAAGCGCTTTTCCAAGTCTTCGAGCCCGTCCCAAAGCCGCTCCCCGCGGCCCAGGAGGATCGGCACCAGGACCAGGTGCAGGTGGTCGATCAGGTCGGCGGCGAGGAACTGCCGCACCGTGGCGACCCCGCCGCCGATCCTGACGTCCTTGCCGCCGGCGAGCTCCCGGGCACGTTCCAGCGCCTCGGCGGGGCCGGCGTCGAGGAAGTGGAACGTGGTCCCGCCCTCCATCTCCAGCACGGGCCGGGGATGGTGGGTGAGGACGACGACGGGCGTGTGGAAGACCGGATTGTCCCCCCACCAGCCCTTCCATTCCTCGTCCTGCCAGGGTCCGCGCTGGGGGCCGAACTTGTTGCGTCCCATGATTTCGGCGCCGATGCCGGGTGCCCAGGTGCCGGCGAAGGCCTCGTCGACGCCGAAGGAGGGTTCTCCGTCGCCGGGCAGGCCCATGGCGCGGAAGGTGCGGGTGCCGAACGCCCACTGCATCAGCCGGGTACCGGCGTGGCCGAAGGGCGCTTCGAGGCTTTGGCCCTCGCCCGTGCCGTAGCCGTCCAGGGAGATCGAGAAATTGTGTACGCGGACGAGGGACATGTGAGCTCCTTGGCGGGTGGCCGGGTTTCCGAGCCCACTCTAGGAGCGGCGGGCGGTCCGCTCAAGGACTTCGGAGCCGCGGCCTCCCCGGGCGGGGCCCCAGCGCCGTCCGGTGCGCCGCCTTGGCGGGCCTCTCAGCCCTGGGCGGCGGCCTGCGCTGCGTAGACGGTTGCCCGAGCCTGGACGTTGCGGATGTAGGCGTCGGACTGGTTATAGGCGTAGATGGCGTCGGTCCAGCCGCGCGGGGTGGTGAGGTCCCGGCCGTGGCCGCAAAGGTAGTCGGCGGCGCTAAGGGCGGCGTCGTCGATGTTGAAGGGATCGGCGACGCCGTCGCCGCTGCCGTCCCGGCCCGCCAGCCGCCAGGTAGAGGGGATGAACTGCATGGGTCCGACGGCGTGGTCCCAGTGCGGGTCGCCGTCGAGCGCACCGCCGTCGGTGTCCGGGATCGCGGCGAACCCGTCGCCGTTGAGGCTGGGCCCGACGACCGGGCCGCTGACCTGGCCGGCCGCGTTGAGGCTGCCTCCGCCGTAGCTCCCGTGCGCCGTTTCGACGAAGCCGATCGCCGCGATGGTGTTCCAACCGATGCCGCAGCCGGGGGTGGTGGCGTTCGCGGTGACCGCGGCGGCGACGTAGGCCCGCAGCGCCCGGGCCGGGATACCGGTTCGTGCGGCGGCGCCGGTTAGCCACTGCGCATCCGGGCTGGGGGTGACGTTGACCGCCGTGGTGATGTCGGCGCCCTCGAGTTTCGCTACCGCGCTTGGCGGCGCGGCGACGGCGGTCCGGATGCCCTCGCCGGACCGGCCCACCGCCCAGAACGAGAAACCGGCGATGACGGCCACGGCCAGCAGGCCGAAGACGAGGAGGCGTTTGAGTCGGAGCACCGACTAATCAAACCATCCGGCACCGACGTCGGAAGACTCCGCGCCCGGGTTGTGGGCCACGCCCGTGCGCCGCCTCCCGGCACCGCGTCCTCCGAAGCGTCCCGGGACCCCTGTCCGTGACGGCGGCGCGTTGCTAGCATAGGCGCGGACGCCGCCGACACCCGGCGGGGCGTCCGCATCCCGGAGTCCCACCCCCGTCCGCAAGGAGAACCGCCATGGCCACACACCTCAACCCCTACCTGAGCTTCCGCGACAACGCCCGCGAGGCCATGGAGTTCTACCGCGATGTTTTCGGCGGCCAGTTGACCGTGAGCACCTTCGCGGACTTCCAGGCCAGCCAGGATCCGTCGGAGGACACCTTGGTGATGCACGCCCAGTTGGAGTCCCCCAGCGGGTTCGTCCTGATGGGGTCCGACACCCCGGCGCGGATGGACTACACCCCGGGCAACACCTTCAGCGTCTCGCTCAGCGGCGACGAGGACGCGGAACTGCGCGGCTACTGGGACAAGCTCTCCCAGGACGGCACCGTCACGATGCCACTGTCCATGTCTCCCTGGGGCGACGCGTTCGGCATGTGCAACGACAAGTATGGCGTCGCCTGGCTGGTCAACATCGCCGGGAAGAAGGCCTAAGCCCCGACGCCGGGAGCGGCGTCGCCGGAGACTCAGATGATGGTGTGCCCGGCGACGGCGGTGATCAGCGTGGAGACCTTGATGCCGATGAGTGCGGCCGTCAGGACGATCATGCCGAGGGTCACCCAGACGGGCGCCAGCCCGCGGCGGGGAGCGGCCTCGTGCACCACCACTGATCGGCCGATCACGTAGAGCTCCCGGCTGAGGAAGACCCAGGCCCAGTGGAACGGGCGGACCACGCCGTCGCGGCGCAGCTTCTGCCAGTCGAGGTAGGCCAGCACGGCGGACACGGCGTAGATGATCAGGCCGGTGCCCAGAGCCAGCAGGTAGGGCAGGGTGAGGATCGACGCCGGGTCCATGGTTTGCACCCGTCGCAACCCCGTCGTCCTGGTCCGCAGGACGGGATTCCAAAATGCCAGGCTGATCAGCGGGATGATCGGCAGGGTGGCGATCAGCCAGATGAACGGGTTGTAGACCGGGGTGGACGGGCTGATCTGCGGGCGCACGGTGCGGTACGGGTTTGCAGGGGCGCCCGGGTGCCCCGCG
The DNA here is from genome assembly GCF_030410515.1 of Arthrobacter sp. YD4. Classification (GTDB taxonomy): domain Bacteria; phylum Actinomycetota; class Actinomycetes; order Actinomycetales; family Micrococcaceae; genus Arthrobacter. The sequence continues at coordinate 129,161 of NZ_JAUHHD010000004.1, forward strand.
CTGAGGTGCCCCGCACTGAGGTAGCCGGTCCAGGCCGTCCCGTCCCACCAGCGCAGGTAACCGGATCCCGCAGGGTCCGCGTACCAGCCCGGCGCGGGCAGGTTACCGGGTGCGCCGTACCCGGCGTTTGGGGTGCTTGGCGGGACAGTCATGGCCGGTCCTTCTCGAGCTGTTCGGGGTATCTCCCCCGAACCATACCGTGCGCCACCATCTGGTGGTGTCGAGCCCATTGTCGACCTGCAGAGTGGGAATCCGGTGGACGGGCGCTGACAGGACGCTGCATGTTGCCGCGCCCCTCACCCGTCCCCGCCGCCGTCGTCCGCCTTCTAACGACGCCGTCTCCCTACAACCCGTCGTCCCCTTACGCCTTACCGCCCGCCAGCGTGCGACGCAGTTCCCGCTTGAGCACCTTATGGCTTGGCCCCAGCGGGAATTCGCCGGTGAACCGGACATGCCGGGGGTACTTGTGCTTGGCCAGGTGCTGCTGGCTCCAGTCGATGATGTCCTGCTCGGTGGGCGGGTTCCCGGCGTGCGCGGGGTCCAGCACCACGACGGCGCAGACCTCTTCGCCGCGCAGTTCATCGGGCAGTCCGACGACGGCCACCTGGGCGATGGCAGGGTGCCGGGAGAGCACCTCCTCCACCTCGCGCGGGTAGACGTTGTAGCCGGAGCGGATGATGACGTCCTTGGTCCGGTCCACCACGTAGATGAAGCCGTCCTCGTCCATGGTGCCGAGGTCGCCGGTGCGGAACCAGCCGTCCACCATGGCCTCGCGCGTGGCCTCCGGGTTGTTCAGGTACCCGGCGAAGACGTTGTGGCCGCGGACCAGAATCTCCCCTAGTTCGCCCGAGGGCATGGGGACCACGCGCTCCGGCTCGCGGTGGTCGGCGATGGTGACCTCCACGCCCCAGACCGCCTGGCCCACGCTTCCGGGCCGCGCGCCGGCGTGCGGCGTGTTGGTGGAGACCACCGGAGAGGTCTCCGAAAGGCCGTACCCCTCGTAGATGGTGACGTCGAAGGCGGCGTTGAATTTCTCCATCACGGCCAGCGGCATCGGCGCGCCGCCGGAGACGCAGAGCCGCAGCGTGGGCAGGTCGGGCCGGCCTTCGGCGGCGGCGAGCAGCTGCATGTACATCGTCGGGACGCCGTGGAAGATGTCCACCTGATGCGTGGTGATGAGCTCCAGCGCCGCCTCGCCGGTGAATTTGGGCAGCAGCACCAGGGTGCCGCCCAGCCGGAACAGGGCGTTCATGCTGGCGGTCTGCCCGAAGACGTGGAACAGGGGCAGGCAGCCGAGGGCGACGTCGCTGGAGCGGACGTCGTTGGCGTCGACGGCGGAGACGGTGGCGTTCATGACCATGTTCAGGTGCGTCAGGATGGCGCCCTTCGGACGGCCCGTGGTGCCGGAAGTGTAGAAGATGACCGCCGGGTCCTCCGCTTCACGGCTCACGTAGGTCTCGCGTCCGCCGGGGGCCTCGGGGTCGAGGTGCCGGACGCCGTCGTCGCCGTTCCGGCCCGTCGCGCCCGGGCCCGGTCCGCCGTCGGCCGCCGCGGGGCCGACCAGCAGGAGGGGAATCCCGGCCTCCCCCGCCGCCTGCCGTCCCACCTCGAGGAACGCCGGGTGGCAGAGGAGCGCCGTGGCGCCGCTGTCGCGGAGCACCTGAATGACTTCCCGGACGGTCAGCAGCAGGTGCACGGGCACCACCACCCCGCCGGTTGCCTGGATGGCGTAATAGGCGGCGGGGAATTCGACGACGTTGGGGGCCATCAGTCCCACCACGTCCCCGGGGCGGACCCCGGCGGCCTCCAGCTGGCCGGCGTAGCTGAGGGCCTGCCGCCACAGGGTGGCGTAGGAATAGGACCTGCCCCCGCTGATCACGGCCGTCTTGTCCGGGTACTTGCGGGCGGATTCGGCCAGGATCGAAGCGAGCGACAACGCTGTCATGGGTTCTGCTTTCTCTCGTGTTCACGTCCGGTGAGGGGTCCGGCCAGGACGGCCGTCAGGGTGTGCTCCAGGACCGCCCGGGCCTGCTCCGGGGACTGCCCCAGATGGTCCCGCAGCAGTTTCCAGGTGGCCCAGTCCGCCGCGGCGCAGACGGAGAGGACCGTGCGGGTGCGGTGTTCCGGGTCCAGGGCGGCCAGTTCCGCGTCGAACAGCCGTTCGACGTCGACCCTGATCCGGTCCAGGTTCCCGCGCAGGTTCTCCTGCAGCGCCGCGGAGAAGGGCCGCTGCACGTCCGCCGCCCGCGCCAGCGGCGCCAGGGCTTCCAGCACGGCGGCGCGCTGGGCGCAGTAGGCCGCCATCCGCTCCCCCAGCGGGAGCCCCGCCGGGACGGGTGCGACGCCGGCGTCCTGGTCGTCCAGTTGGCGGGCGGCCGTCGCGGCCATGAGGCTCTCCAGGTCCTTGAAGTGGTCCCAGAGGGCACGGACCGAGACTCCGGCCCGGGCCGCGATCTGCCGGGCCGAGGGTTTGAGTTCGCCGTCCCGGAGGAGGGCCATGTGGGCGTCGCGGATGACCTGCCGGGTCCGCAGGGTCCGTGCGTTGCGTCCGTCGGTGGCGGTCATGCGCCGGCGAGGAACCCGGCCGGGAGCAGCGTGGCGTCGCCGGTCTGCTCGGCGTAGTGCCGCAGCCGTTCGGCGACGTACCCGTGTCCCACGTGGCCGGCGTACCAGAGGGGTCCGCCGCGGTAGGCGGGCCAGTTGTAGCCCTTGACCCAGATGACGTCGATGTCCCCGGCGCGCTCGGCGATGCCCTCGGCCAGGATCCGGGCGCCCTCGTTGATCATCGGGAACAGCAGCCGCTCGAGGATCTCGGCGTCGGAGAGGTCCCGCCGGGTGACTCCCTGGGTGTGGGAGACCTCGACGATCAGGCGTTCCACCTCGGGGTCCTCGCGGCCCTCCCGCCCGTCGTAGGCGTAGTATCCGGCGCCGGTTTTCTGGCCGAACCGCCCCGCCTCGCAGAGCGCGTCGGAGACCGGGGCGGTGGTGCCCTCGGCCTTGCGGTTGCGCCACCCGATGTCCAGGCCGGCCATGTCCCCCATCTCGAAGGGACCCATCCGGAATCCGAAGTCCTTGAGGACCCGGTCCACCTGGCCCGGGAGCGCCCCCTCCAGCAGCAGCTGCTCGGCCTGCGCGGAACGGACCTCCAGCATCCGGTTGCCAACGAATCCGTGGCAGACCCCGACGACGACCGGCGTCTTGCCGATCCGGCGCGCCGTGGCGACCCCGGTGGCCAGGGCCGCGGCGTCGGTGGCGGCCCCGCGCACCACCTCCACCAGCGGCATGACGTTGGCAGGGCTGAAGAAGTGCAGGCCGAGCACCCGGGACCGCAGGCGGGTGCCCGCGGCGATGACGTCGATGCTCAGGTAGGAGGTGTTGGAGGCGAGGATGCAGTCGGGAGGGACTACGGCGTCCAGCGCGGCGAAGATCCCCTGCTTGACGCCCAGGTCCTCGTAGGCGGCCTCAATAACCAGGTCGACGTCGGCGACGTCCCCGTAGTCGAGGCTACCGGTGATGAGGGACCGCAGTGCCGCGGCGTCCCCCTCGCTCCGGCTGCCGCGGGAGACGGACACGGCGAGGTTCTTGTCCACCTGGACGAGGCCGCGGTCCAGGGCGGAGCGTTCGGCTTCGACCACCGTGACGGGGATGCCGGCGGAGGCCAGTGCCATGGCAATGCCGCCGCCCATGGTCCCCGCGCCCACCACCCCGGCCCGGCGCACGGGCCGGGCCGCCTCCGGGTCCAGGCCGGCCGGGCGGCGGGCCGCACGTTCGGCGGCGAAGAGGTGCCGCTGGGCCGCCGATTCTTCGCTGGCGAGCCGTTCCTGGAACTTCTCCCGCTCCACCTCCAGCCCGCGGTCGAAGGACTCCTCGATGCCGGCCGCGACGGCGTCCACCGCGGCACGGGCGGCGAACGGGTCCTTGGCCTTGCCGAGCGCCGCCCCGGCGAGCCGTTCCACCGTGCCGGGGGCAGCGGCCGCCTCAGCAATCCTGTCCTCCCGGTCCCGGGTGCGCCGCGCCGGCAGGGCATTGACCCGGGCGATGGCGTCCGTGACGGCGCGGGGCGCGCCGGGGTCTTCCGCCACCGCGTCGACCAGCCCGTCGCGGAGCGCATCGGCCGCGGTGACGTCCTTGCCCGTGAGAATCATGGAAAGGGCACGGTGGGGACCCACCAGGCGGGGCAGCCTGACGGTGCCACCGGCTCCGGGGATCAGGCCCAGCGTGATTTCCGGCAGTCCAAGCCGGGCCTCAGGGGCGGCGATCCGGGCGTGCGCGGCCATGGCGAGTTCCAGCCCCCCGCCCAGGGCCACGCCGGTGATCCCGGCGATGACGGGCTTCGGGAAGTCCTCCACCTGGGCCACCAGTGCCCGGAGGTCGGGGGCGTCCGCCTGGCCGGGTTGCCCGGCGCCGGCAACTTCTGGTTCAGTGCTCTTGAACTCGGTGATGTCCGCGCCCGCGGAGAAGGCCCGTGGCTGGCCGAGCAGCAGGACGGCGGTGACGTCCGGGTCGGCGGCGGCGCGGTCCAGCGCGGCAGCCAGCGCACGGCGCAGGTCCCGCCCCAGGGCGTTGACGCTGCCGCTGCGCATGGTCAGGCGCGCGACGCCGTCCGCTACTGAGACGTCGACGATTCGATCTGCAGGTTCGCCCACGGGGTGCCTGCCTTTCTGCCGGTGGCCGAGGCCGTTCCGGCGTGGAGGGGTCAGCTGAAGGCGGAGATGCCGGTGATGTCGCGGCCCACCAGGAGGGACTGGATGGAGTCGGTGCCCTCGTAGGTACTGACCACGTCCATGTCGGTCATGTGGCGGGCGACGTGCCGCTCCAGGAGGATGCCGTTGCCGGCCAGCATGTCGCGGGCCTCGGCGCAGATCCACTTGGCCTTCTGCGCGGTGGACATTTTGACCATGGACGCCATCGGCCCGGTCAGCCGCCCGGACTCGGCCAGTTCGGCCATCCGGTGGCACATCAGCTGCATGGCGGTCAGTTCGCTGAGCATGTTGGCGAGCTTGTTCTGCACCAGCTGGAAGGAGCCGATCGGCCGGCCGAACTGTTCCCGGTCCAGCGCGTAGCGGGCGGCGATCTCGTAGGCGGCCATGCCGTGGCCCATGGCCTCCCAGGCGGCGCCGCCGCGGGTGGCGGACAGGACGGTGGTGACGTCCTTGAAGGAGGCGCAGTTCTCCAGCCGGTTTTCTGCCGGGATGCGGAGGTTGTCAATGACGATATCGGCCTGCTGGATGGCGCGCTTGCCGATCTTGCCGGTGATGACGGTGGGTTGGTAGCCATTCGGGTGGTTGCCGTCGTCGTCCCTTTCCAGGACAAACGCCTTCACCCGCCCGTCGGCGTCGTCGCGGGCGAAGATGACGACGACGTCGGCCATGTGGCCGTTGCCGATCCACCGTTTGTGGCCGTTGAGGATGTAGCTGTCCCCGTCCCGTCGGGCGGAGGTTTCCAGGGCGACGGAGTCGGAGCCGTGCAGCGGTTCGGTGAGGGCGAAGGCGCCGATCTTCTCCATGGCCGCCATGGCGGGGAGCCAGCGGCGGCGTTGGTCCTCGGAGCCGAGCATGTTGATGCTGCCCATGGCCAGGCTCGAGTGGACCCCGACGAAGGTGTTGATTGAGCCGTCGCCGCGGGCGATCTCGCGGGCCACGATGCCGGCGGCGCGGCGGCTCAGTCCCGGGCAGCCGTAGCCCCGGATGGTGCTGCCGATGATGCCCAGCCCCGCCAGGCCTGGAATCAGTCCGGAGGGGAACTCGGCCCGCTCCCAGTGGTCGTTGATGACGGGAAGGATGTCCGCCTCGACGAAGGCCCGGACCCGGTCCCGCAGCCCGCGTTCCTCCGCGGAGAGTTCGTCGTCGAGCAGGAAGTAATCACTGGTGATCTCCGGTCCGGACACTGCGGGGCTCCTTTGCCTAGGGGTGTGCGGCCCCTGCGATCCAGGTCACATCGGGGCAACAATTTGCATCGTAACTGCAAATTGTTGGCAGCCCAAGGGTTTGGCCGCGGCGTTCCGGATGACGGACCGGTTCCGCCGTCGTCCGCCCCGTCCCGCCAGTGCGCGGCGGATCCCCTGCCGGATCACAGCATCCGCCCAGTCTTCTGCCCTTTACTTGGGGCGGAAACATCCAGTTTTGAGGAGAAATACCGTGGACGAACAGAGCTACCCGGAGGGCGCCGGCCAGGCCCCCGGCACCCCGCCCTATGGCCCCACCACGCCGCCCACCATGCCGGTGCCGCACACCGGGCCGGCTGCACCGAATGCCGGGCCGGTTACATCGAACGCGGGGCCGCAGCCGGTGTCGTCGGCCCCGGCGGCCCCGGTGTGGGGAACCCCGGGCCCGGCCTACCCGGGCAACGGGTCCGCAGGTCCCGGTACCCCCGGTCCCGGAATCCCGGGCCCCGGCGCCCCCGGCCCGGGACGGCCCGCCAAGAAATCCTGGTGGAGCCTGCCGAAGGTCCTGGTGGCTGCCGGTCTCGCGGTGTTGCTCGCCGGGGGCGGCGGCGCCGCGATTGGGTACTCGATGGGCAAGACGGACGCGGCGCACCAGGCCGCACAGCGGTTCCAGAACGGCCGCCAGGGCGGCTTCAACGGCCAGGGCCGGCGCGGCGGCGGGCAGGGCCAGCCGACGGGACCGGGCTCACAAAACGGTTCCCAGGACGGTGCCCAGGGTGGTGGCACCCCGAGCGGCGGCACCAACCCGTAGCCCGGCCGGAGCGGGTCAGCGCACCACGGTACGGTGACCCGCGTCCAGGCGCCGGGTCCAGCCCCGGGAATCAAGGTGTTCCAGGAGCGGGATGGCCACCCGGCGGGTCGTGTCGAGCGCCTGCCGGGCCTGGCTGGTGGTGAACGGCTGGTCCAGGCGAGCCAGCGCGCGCATGGCAAGGGCCGGCGCGGCGGGCAGCAGCACCACCCCGTCCCGCAGCCGCAGCAGCCGCCCGGCGCGTTCGGCCGCGGCCAGTTCGCGGTTGCCCAGGCCCAACCGGGCGAGGTCGTCGGCCTCCGGGGCGTGGAACGGGTCCGCGGTCAACCGGCGTTCGATCTCGGCGACGGCGGTCTCGGCGGCGCCGAGATCGTCACGGCTGCCGGGCACCCGGATGTGGCCGGCGTCGGCCTCCAGCGTGGCCCCCTCGATCACGTGGGGCAGCAGCCGTTCGTCCGGCAGGTTCAGCAGGCCGGCCGCGGCCCCCATGGAGAGCCCGGGAGCCAGCGGGTCCCGTTGCCGAAGCTCCTCGACGGCCGCGCGCAGCCGCTGCTGCCATGCCTCCAGGACGGGGGCGTGCACCCACCAGTCCCCCACCACGTGGATGTCGTCAAACCCCGCGGGGTCCTGGCCGGTCAGCAGTCCCAGCCGCCGCAGGTGGTCCTCCCGGACCGCGCCGCGGGCCGCGACCGAGCCGGGGAGGTCGCCGGCGGGGTCCATCGCGGCCAGCCGCCTCGCCCATTTCGCCCCATCGCCGCGGCGCTCCAGTGCGGGCGGGTCGGCGTCGAGAATGCGGGCGCCGCCCAGGACGGAGTGCCGGCCGGGGTCCCGCAGCACCAGCCGGTCCCCCAGCACCAGCGGCAGCGCCCGGTCGAGCACCAGGCGGGCAAGGTCGGCTCCGAACGGACGCAGCCGGGCCGGGACCGCGGCGCTTCCCACGTGCACCATGATGTTCTCCGGCACCTCCGTGTACTCCAGGCCCGATGCGCGTTGGATGCCGACGACGGCGGTGGTGGGCCAGGCGTCCGGGGTGACCAGGACGTCGCCCCGGTGGATTTCGGCGGGGCCGACGTCGCGGAGGTTCAAGGCCACCCGGCTGACCGGTTCCACCGAGGTCCGTGCCGTGTCGCAGCTTTGCAGCCCGCGGATGGTCACCGGCCGTGCGGTGGCGTCCCCGAGGAGCATCAGCCGGTCCCCGCGGGCCAGGGTTCCGGCGGCCAGGGTCCCCGTCACCACGGTCCCGGAGCCGGTGATGGTGAAGGACCGGTCCACCCAGAGCCGCACCCGTCCGGTCAGGGTGGGCGCCGGCACCCGGGCGAGGACGTCGTCGAGCGCGGCCCGCAGCTCGTCCAGTCCGGTGCCGTCGATGGCGGCGACGGCGACGGCGGGCGCGTCGCGCAGGCCGGTTCCGGCGAGCTCCGCACGGGTCCTTGCCAGGACCTCGGCGCGGCGCTGCTCCGAGGCCCGGTCGGACCGGCTCAGGACGATCACGCCGTGCTCGATGCCGAGTGCCAGGACGGCGTCCCGGTGGTCACCGGACTGCGCCTGCCACCCCTCGTCGGCGGCCACCACAAAGCAGACCACGGGCGCGGGCCCGATGCCGGCGAGCATGTTCCCGAGGAACCGCTCATGTCCCGGAACGTCCACGAAGGCGACATCCCGGCCGGAAGGCAGCGCGGTCCAGGCGTAGCCCAGGTCGATGGTCAGCCCGCGGCGGCGCTCCTCTTCCCAACGGTCCGGTTCCATTCCCGTGAGGGCGCGGACCAGGGTGCTTTTGCCGGAATCAACGTGTCCGGCCGTGGCAATGACGTGCATGGGTCAGGCGTCGCCCCCGGCACCGGCGGCAGCGAACGCTGCCCGGGCCTGGCGGACTGCGTCGAGGATCCGGTCGTCGTCGGCGGCGGGCACGCAGCGGAGGTCGATCAGGCAGGCGCCGTCGTGAACCCGCGGCAGCACGGCCGGGGTGCCGGTACGCAGCGGCCCGGCGAGTCGTTCCGGCAGCCGCAGTGCCCAGCCCGGCAGCGGCACGCCGGGGGCACCGCCGCCGCCGACCCTGCCGTCGTGGGCCACAACCGGCACGTCGAGGGCCGCGGCGAGACGGTCCGTGCGCCGGCGCAGCTCGTCGGCGTCGGCGTGCAGGGCCTGGGACACGGGCGTGGCGCCGGCGGTCACGGTGGCTTCGAGGGCGGCGAGGGCGAGCTTGTCGGCGCGGACAGCGCGGGCGAGCGGGTGCCGGGCCAGCCTGTCGATGATGTCCTTGCGGCCCAGCAGCAGGCCCGCCTGGGGGCCGCCCAGGAGCTTGTCGCCGCTGGCGATCACGACGTCGGCGCCGTCCAGGAGTGCCGAGGTCACGTCGGGCTCGTCGGGCAGCAGGGGGTCCGGGGCCAGCAGTCCGCTGCCGAGGTCGGCCACCAGGGGAACGTCGCCGGACCGGGTAAGCCGGCTCAGTTCCCGGACCGGGACGGCTGAGGTGAACCCGTCGACCCGGAAGTTGCTGGGGTGGACCTTGAGCACGCACCCCGTCTGCGGTCCGATGGCGTCCGCGTAGTCGGCCAGGTGTGTCCGGTTCGTGGTGCCGACCTCACGCAGCACGGCGCCGGTGGATTCCATCAGGTCCGTCAGCCGGAAGCCGGCGCCGATTTCGACCAGTTCGCCGCGGCTCAGGACCACTTCCCTGCCGGCCGCCAGGGCAGTGGTGGCCAGGACGAGGGCTGCCGCTCCGTTGTTGACCACCAGCGCGGCCTCCGCGGCGGGGCAGGCCGCGAGCAGCGCCGCCCGGGCGCCGGCTCCCCTGCTGGAGCGGCTGCCGTCCCGGAGGTCGAGTTCGACGTCGACGTAGCCGCTGGCGGCGATGAGGGCTTCCTTTGCGGCGTCCGAGAGCGGGGCGCGTCCGAGGTTGGTGTGGACGATGACCCCGGTGGCGTTGAGCACCGGCCGCAGGGTTGTGGCACGGCGGGCGTTCACCTCCGCCGTCAGCGTCGATTCCACCTGGCCGGGGGCCAGTTCGCCGCGCCGGGCCCGGTCCTGGACGTCCCGGATCATTTCGCGGATGACGTGGCCGCCGAGCCGTCCGGCGGCCTCCCGGATGGCGGGCAGGGCAAGCAGGTCGTTCGTCCGCGGAATATGCCGCCGGGGGTCGGTCTGGTCCACGGTCCTCCTCGGCCGGCGGCAGTCACGCCTGAAGTTGGCGGTGGCGGACGGGAATCGAACCCGCCAGGCCGAGATGCTCGGCCGCACCGGTTTTGAAGACCGGGGGGCCCACCAGGACCCGGACGCCACCGCGCATCAATATAGCAGGGTTGCCTTGGGGGTACGCTGGGCGGGTGACCGAGGCCCAGACAACCATCCGGGAGCCGGAAGAGGGCGCCGCGCCCATCCGGCTCACAGGCTTTGCGCACGGCGGAGGATGCGCCTGCAAGATCCCGCCGGGCGAACTCGAGGACGCCGTCCGCGGCCTGATCGGGCACCCCGGGCCGGAGGTGCTGGTCGGTCTGGACAGCGGCGACGACGCCTCCGCCGTCCTGGTCCGCGAGGACCTGGCGGTGCTGACCACGGCCGACTTCTTCACCCCGGTCGTCGACGACGCCTACGACTGGGGACGCATCGCCGCGGCCAACGCCCTGTCCGACATCTACGCCATGGGCGGCCGGCCCGTGACGGCCATCAACCTCCTCGGCTGGCCGCGCGGCGTGCTGCCGATGGAACTCATGACCGAGGTCCTCCGCGGTGGGCTCAGCGTCGCCACCGAGGCGGGCTGCCCGGTACTGGGCGGGCACTCCATCGACGATCCGGAGCCCAAGTACGGCATGGCCGTCACCGGCGTCGCCCACCCGGACCGCCTGCTGCGCAACGACGCCGCCGCGCCCGGCCTGCCCATCACCCTGACCAAGCCCATCGGCGTCGGGCTCCTCAACAACCGCCACAAGCAAACCGGCGAGGTCTTCGCCGAGGCGGTCGAGACGATGGCACGCCTCAACAGCAACGCCTCCGACGCCGCCGTCGCCGCCGGGGCGAAAGCCGCCACGGACGTCACGGGTTTCGGCTTGTTGGGACACCTCTACAAGATGGTCCGCGCCTCCGGAATCGGCGCCGTGATCGACCTCCAGTCTGTCCCCCTGGTGGACGGGGCACGCGAGGCGCTCCGCGACGGGTTCGTCTCCGGCGGCACCAAGCGCAACCTGGACTGGGTGCGCGCCCACCTCGATGCCGGCACCGGCATCACCGAGAACGACCTGCTGCTTCTGGCGGACGCGCAGACTTCCGGCGGCCTGCTGGTGGTCGGCGAGGTGCCCGGCTACCCGGTGATCGGTCATACGACGGCGGGCCAGGGCATCCGGATCCGCTAGACCCCGCGGACCGACGGCCGGGGCGGCCGGCGCCGCGTGGTCGGCCCGGGCCGGTTCGTCAGCTGCCGGTGGTGATGGCGTCGCCGGTGATCCCGGCGGCCCGCCGCTCCGCCAGGCGCCGCTTCTGCGGTTCGATCGTGTAGCGCGGATCCCTGGCCGAGGCGAGCCCCGCCTCGAACACGCCGAAGCGGGTCAACGCCGAACCTGCCAGCAACGCCAGTCCCGACGCCGCCGCCACGATCCGGTTCCGGCCTCCCAGCAGGGTGCCCAGTCCCCCGGCCAGGACAAGCCGTTCGCTCCACGTCAGCATGGTGCCGGCCTTGCCCTTGTGCAGGGGCTCCGCGGCCACCGGGTCCATCCGGCGTTCCATGATCTTCATCGCCACCACGTCCCCGACCACGCCTAGAAGCGCGAGGTTCCGCGCGGGGCCGGCCTCACGGACCGGCGTCGTCACCATCGCGAGCCCGGCGGAGGCCAGGCTGGCGGAGCTGACGAACACGAACGGCAGTTCCCCGTGCATCTCATTCCAGGTCGGCGTCGCGGTGTCGCCGAGGAGGACGGCCGTGTAGGCAGCCAGCGGGCCTGCGAAGACGGCGGCTTCGAGGCCTGCCGGGCCCTCGACGGCGCGCAGCACGCCCCGCAGGGGTCCCAGCGGCAGCCGTTCGCCGGTCAGCCGGTCCACCTCAGCCGCGGCGGCGACGCCGGCCCCGGCGCTGAAGGCGCTGAGGATCCAGGAGCCGACGCTCATCGGCGAGGTCACCTTGAAGGTGCGCAGCATGTGCAGGAAGCGCTCCGGGCGTCCGAGGTCCTTGACCAGGGCGGCGGCGCCAAGGCCGACGGCGCCAAGGGCACCGAGCCTGGCGTTCCGCCTCAGCAGCGGCCGTCCGCTCAGCTGGGCGCCGGCGGCCAGCAGGGCCGATCCGCCGGCAACGCCACCGAGGAACAGGTACGCAGCGACATCGTCGCCCCACGGCGCCGGCTTGACGACGGGGCGGCCGTAGTAGGAGGTGAACTCCGGCTCCGGCACCATCGGCATTTCGCGGGAGCCGTCACCGTTGTCCCTGCGCCGACCGGTTCCCCGCTTGCCCCCGTTGCGGCGGCGTCGGGCGGGTTCCGCGGGACGGAAGCTGTCGAATTCGGAAAGCGTCACTCGCGTCCTCCAAGGAATGCCACGGCGGCGGCCGCCGCCATGCCGGCCACCGCGACGGCGGCGCGCCGGTACATCTTCGGCAGGTCGGCCGTGGGAACCCGCGGGTCCGGCGGGAGGCCGTAGACCTCGGGTTCGTCAAGGAGCAGGAAGACAGAGCCGGTGCCGCCCACGCCGTCGTTCTCGTTCGCGCCGTAGAGCCGCGCCTCGGTCATACCCTGGGCGTGAAGGGTGGCAACGCGCTCCTTGGCGGTCTGCACCATGTCGTCGTGGTCGCCGAACTTGATCGACGTCGTCGGGCAGGCCTTGGCGCAGGCAGGCGTCTCGTCGGCCACGAGCCGGTCGTAACACAGCGTGCACTTCTGGGCGACGCCCGCGTTGGGGACCTCGGGGTGCCCGGCATGCTGTTCCTCGCGGCTGGTGGCAACCTTGACGGTGCCGTTGCTGCGCCGTTCGATGACGCCGAAGGGGCAGCCCGCCACGCAGGTGCCGCAGCCGTTGCAGACGTCGTCCTGCACCACCACCGTGCCGAATTCGGTGCGGAACAGCGCCCCGGTGGGGCACACGTCCAGGCAGCCGGCGTGCGTGCAGTGCTTGCACACATCCGAGGACATCAGCCAGCGGAAGTCGGCGGTGTCCGGCGGGGTGGTGTCCGCGCCGGCGACGACCTCCCCGGGCTGGGGCGGCGGCCCGATGCGCGGCATGCCCAGGCTGACCAGCGCACGGCCGGATTCGCGCGCCTCGGCGATGCGGTCCTGGCCCTGCTCGATGAAGGCGACGTGCCGCCAGGTGCTGGCGCCGAGGGACCCGGTGTTGTCATAAGAGGAGCCCAGCAGTTCCAGGTTCCCGTCCTGCGGATTGTGGTTCCATTCCTTGCACGCCACCTCGCAGGCCTTGCAGCCGATGCAGATGGAGGTGTCTGTGAAGAATCCCTTGCGGGGATGGTTGTGTTCCCAGTGCGCGTCGATGGTGGGGTCGGTCGGTCCGGTCAGCTGGCCCATGCGGTCCTCCAACGTCGGGTCGGTGTCCGGGCGGCAGCGAGGTGCCACCGCCCGGACCGGGCAAGATCTGCTGCGTGCCGGGCAGCCGCCGATGAGCGGGTCACGGCGTCTGCCCGCCCGGGTGTTCACCCTCGGCGGCCGGGTGGGTCACCGTGCTGTTGCTGGTCTCCACGGTGAGCCCGGCGCGCTCCTGGTACTCGGCGACGAGCGCCAGCAGTTCCGGTCCCCGCGGCCTGCGCCCGGGGCGGATGTCGCAGGAGGCCACCTTCCCTTCCTGGATCTGGACGTTGGGATCGAGGGTCACGCCCAGCAGGTCGTTGGCGGCGTCGCCGCTGACGACGGCGCTGTTCCCGACCCCCCAGTGGTAGGGCAGCCCGATCTGGTGCACGGTGTGGTCTCCAACTCTCAGCGGCGTCATCCGCTCCGTGACCAGCACCTTCGCCTCGATGGCCGAGCGCGCCGAGATGATGGTGGCCCACCCGTAGGGCTCCAGTCCGCGTTCGGCGGCGAGTTCGGGCGAGACCTCGCAGAACATCTCCGGCTGCAGCTCGGACAGGTACGGCAGCCAGCGGCTCATGCCGCCCGCCGTGTGGTGCTCGGTGAGCCGGTACGTGGTGAACACAAACGGGTAGACATCAGCGCCAGGATCGCCTGCGCTGGGCGCGCTGAGGTTGTCCTTCCGCGGGTACTTCAGGCGTGACGGGCTCTGCTGCTGCGGGTAGAGGCCGTTGGCGACCGGTGATTCCTGGGCCTCGTAGTGGGTCGGGAGCGGCCCGTCCACGAGTCCCTTCGGCGCGAAGAGCCAGCCCTTGCCGTCGGACTGCATGATGAACGGATCGTCGCCGCTGAGCGCGGCCGGTCCGCCCACGGACGGGTCGGGTTTGGTCCCGGGCGCAAGGGTCGGCGGGAAGTCGGGGACGTCGTCGCCCACCCACTTGCCTTGTTCCTCGTCCCACCAGACGTACTTCTTGCGTTCGCTCCACGGCTTGCCGTCGGGGTCGGCGGAGGCGCGGTTGTACAGGATCCGGCGGTTGGCCGGCCACGCCCAGCCCCACTCCGGGGCCGCTGGTCCCTGCTCCTCGCCCGGCTTCCGGTTGGCGGCCTGGTTGATGCCGTCGGCGTACACACCCGTGTAGATCCAGCACCCCCCGGACGTGGACCCGTCGGCGCGGAGCTCGGTGTAGGCGGAAAGGGGCTTCCCGGCATCCGGTCCGGTGAGGTGACGGCCGTTGATTTCGGCCAGCACCGACTCGGGATCCGGGTCGCCGTGCTCGTCCGTCGGGTAGTCCCACGTCAGGTCCAGCAGCGGACGGTCGCGTTCGTCCTGGGAGTCGGCGAGCTTCTCCCGGATCCGGTGACCGAGTTCGTAGAAGAACTGCAGTTCGCTCTGGCACTCCCCCGGCGGGGCCACCGCCTGGTGGCGCCACTGCAGCAGCCGCTGGGTCTGGGTAAAGGACCCTGCCTTCTCCACGTGGGTCGCCGCCGGCAGGAAGAAGACCTCCGTCTCGATGTCCTCGGTGCTCAGTTCCCCGGACTCGATCTCCGGGCCGTCCTTCCACCACGTCGCCGACTCGATCATGTTCAGGTCGCGGACCACCAGCCACTTCAGGTGGGACATGCCCAAGCGCTGCATCCGGCCGTGGGCCGAGCCGACCGCCGGGTTCTGGCCGAGCAGGAAGTAGCCTTCCACCTCATCCCGAAGCATGCTCATCACGGTCTCGTAGGTACCGTGCGCACCGGTCAGGCGCGGCAGGTAGTCGTACGCCCAGTCGTTCTCCGCCGTCGCCGCGTCACCCCACCACGCCTTCAGCAGGCTGATGGTGTACGCGTCGGCGTCGGCCCAGAATCCCTTTTGATTCTTCGAGGCGTTTGCCTTGAGGTACTCCTCAAGGGTGTCGTGGCGGCCGGCACTGGGCATCGGCAGGTAGCCGGGCAGCAGGTTGAACAGCGTGGGAATGTCGGTGGAACCCTGGATGCTGGCGTGGCCGCGCAGGGCCATGATCCCGCCGCCCGGGCGCCCCACATTCCCTAGCAGCAACTGCAGGATGGCGGCGGCACGGATGAACTGGGCGCCCAGGGAGTGCTGGGTCCAGCCCACGGCGTAGGCGAAGCAGGTGGTTCGGTCGCGGCCGGAGTTCTCCGTGATCGTCTTCGCAAGGTAGGCGAAGTCCGCCTCGCTGATGCCGCACATGTCGCGCACCATGTCCGGGGTGTAGCGGGCGTAGTGCCGCTTCACAATCTGGAAAACGGTCCGCGGGTTCTGCAGCGTGTCGTCGCGGAGCACCTCGGCGTGTTCGAGGGGCGGGCCGCCGCTGCCGAGCGCGTCGCCGGCGGCACGGGCCCCGGCTTCGGCGCCGTGTTCCGGACCGCCGGGTTCGGTGATGGAACCGTCGTTGGCTTCGTCGTAGGCCCAGGACGAGTTGTCGTAAGCGCCCTTCTCCGGGTCGAAACCGGAGAACAGGCCGCCCAAGTCCTCGGCGTCGCGGTAATCCTCGTGGACCAGCGTGGCCGCGTTGGTGTACGCGCTCACGTACTCCTTGAACCACAGGTCATTGGCGATGACGTAGTTGATCAGGGCGCCAAGAAGCACGACGTCGGATCCGGCCCGGATCGGCAGGTGCTTGTCAGCGACCGCCGAAGTGCGGGTGAACCGGGGGTCGATGTGGATGACCTTGGCTCCGCGTGCCTTCGCCTCCGCCACCCACTGGAATCCGACCGGATGGCACTCGGCCATGTTGGATCCCTGAATGATGATGCAGTCGGCGTTGGCCATGTCCTGCAGTGATTGCGTAGCACCACCGCGTCCAAACGAGGCTCCCAAACTGGGAACCGTGGCGGAGTGTCATATACGGGCTTGGTTCTCCGTCTGTACCGCTCCGGCGGCGGTGAAGAGCTTCTTGATCAGGTAGTTCTCTTCGTTGTCCAGGGTGGCGCCGCCGAGGGAGGCGATGCCCATGGTCCGGCGCAACAGGCGCCCGTGGTCGTCGGTCTGCTGCCAGGTCCGGCGGCGGCTTTCGATGAAGCGGTCGGCGATCATGTCGACGGCGGTGGAGAGTTCCAGCCGCTGCCATTCCTTGGCGCGCGGGGCGCGGTAGAGGACCTTGGTCTGACGGCCGGGCGAGTTGACGAGCTGCTCGCTGGCGGAGCCCTTCGGGCAGAGCCGGCCGCGCGAGATGGGCGAATCCGGGTCACCCTCTATCTGGACGACGCGTTCGTCTTTCACATAGACGCGCTGGCCGCAGCCGACGGCGCAGTACGGGCAGACGCTTTGCACCACCTTATCGGCGGTGGCCGTCCGCGGGGCGATGCTTCGGGTCTTGGGCGAGGTCACGGAGGGACCCCGCCCGAGCAAATCGCCGGTGCTGAGCTGCCGGATAACCGGCCATTCGAGAAAACTCCGCGGTGCCATCTTTGGAGCTTATCCCAGATCACATTTGGCGCAACAGGAACGCGCCGCGGGGGTGGCACCCGCCTTACCGGTTGCAGTCAGCCGAGTAGCCCTATCCCGAACTCAGAGACCACGGCCCGCAATTCCCCGAGGTAGCGCTTCGCCTGCTCGGTCAGCGGTATCGCGGCGTGACCGATCCAGCCGATCTCGATGCGTTCGTCAACGTCGAGCGGAATGGCGACGATCTCGGGGTCGAGTTCCCCGCTGATAATGCCCGTCGAGATCGTGTAGCCGTGGAGCCCGATCATGAGGTTGAAGATCGTGGCACGGTCGGAGACCCGGATCTCCTGCTTGCTGGACATGGTGGAGAGAATCTCTTCGGCGAAGTAAAAGGAGTTGTTCGCACCTTGATCGAATGTCAGCCGCGGCAAGCCGGCCAGATCGTCGAGGGTCGCGCGCTCCTTGGACGCCAGCGGGTTGTTCCGTGCAACGAAAATGTGCGGATCTGCGTGGAAAAGTGGCGTGAACGCGAGCCCGGATTCCCGGAGCAGCTTGTCGATGACCTTGCGGTTGAAATCGTTTCGGTAAAGGATGCCTATCTCGCTACGGAGGGTGCGGACGTCCTCGATAATGTCCCAGGTGCGGGACTCACGGAGCGAGAACTCGTATTCGGCCACGTCAGTGGCCTTGACCATCCGGACGAAGGCGTCCACGGCGAAGGAGTAGTGCTGCGTTGACACCCCCAGCAGACGCCGCGTCGGCGGCCTGCCAAGGTAACGCTGCTCGAGGAGGGCGAATTGCTCCACGACCTGCCGCGCATACCCGAGGAACTCTGCCCCGTCCGCGGTGAGGGTGACCCCGCGGGCGGAGCGAACCAGGAGTGCGCGGCCCACCCGGGCCTCAAGGTCTTTCATCGACGCGGACATGGTCGGCTGGGCTACGTAGAGAAGATCGGCGGCCGCGGAGATCGACCCTTCAGCTGCAACTTCGATGAAGTAGCGGAGCTGTTGCAGGGTCAGTCCGCTCGAAAGATGTGGCATAGGCAAATGCTATATCAGCGCATAGCAAGGCACAGTTACTCGATAGCTGTCGGCAGGCTGCACCATTGACACATCTCTTCTGGACGGCCATCCCGGCCCATCACCACGGATTGGCAGCACATGGCAGACGACTTCACCTTCAGCATCCGCACCACACGCTTCGACGAGGACTACACCCCGTCGGAGGACTCCCGGATCACGACCAATTTCGCCAACCTGGCACGGGGCGAGCACCGCCGGGAAAACCTCCGCAACGCCCTCACCATGATGCGGCGCCGCTTCAACGATCTCGCAGACTGGGACAACCCTGACAGGGAGCGCTACGTGATCGACCTTGACATCGTCTCCGTGCAGATAGAGTTCACCGCCGATGGTAAGGATCGGCAGTTCCCCCTGTTCGAGGTTCTCGACATCTCGATCGTCGACCGGCTGAACGGGGTCCGCCACCATGGGATCGTCGGGAACAACTTCTCTTCCTACGTCCGTGACTTCGACTTCAGCGTCGTGCTGCCGGCGGCAGCAGCGGAGTCCGGGAAGCCCACCATCCCCGAGGACTTCGGCGATCTTCACGGCAAACTGTTCCAGCAGTTCCTCGACTCCCCGGCATGCCGGGAACGCTTCCCGCAGCCGCCCGTGGTGTGCATCAGCGTCTCGACAAGCAGGACCTACCGGCGAACGGAGAACCGGCACCCGGTCCTGGGCGTCGAGTACCAGCAGGACGAGTTCTCACTGACCGACGCGTACTTCGCAAAGATGGGGCTTCAGGTCCGCTATTTCATGCCACGCGGCAGCGTTGCGCCGCTTGCCTTCTATTTCCGCGGCGATCTGCTCAACGACTACTCCAACCTGCAGCTCATCGGCACGATCAGCACCATGGAGACGTTCCAGAAGATCTACCGCCCGGAGGTCTACAACGCGAACTCCGCCGCCGCCGCCGTCTACCAGCCGAGCCTGGGCGAGCAGGATTACTCGCGGACCCAGATCGCCTACGACCGTGTCGAGCGCGGTCAGCTCGCGATCACGCAGGCGAAGTACACGGAAGAGCACTTCATCACGCCCCACAAGGATCTACTGGACCAGTGGACCGCCAACTACCCCGCTCTCGTCAACTGACACACGGAGAATCCTCACTCATGAACACACTTTTGCCCACCACCGTCGTCGGAAGCCTGCCGAAGCCATCGTGGCTCGCCCAGCCGGAGACTCTTTGGTCCCCGTGGAAGCTGGAGGGAGATGCACTGCTCGAGGGCAAGGAGGATGCGCTGCGCATCGCAATCCACGAGCAGACCCGACGCGGCATCGACATCGTCGGTGACGGCGAGCAGACCCGCCAGCACTTCGTCACGACCTTCATCGAGAATCTCAGCGGGGTCGACTTTGAACAGCGCAAAACCGTGCGCATCCGCGACCGCTACGACGCGAGCGTGCCGACCGTCGTCGGACCGGTGCGCCGCGAACGGCCCGTCTTCGTCGACGACGCAAGGTTCCTCCGCGCAACCACCGACCGCCCGATCAAGTGGACTCTTCCCGGTCCGATGACGATGGTGGACACGCTCTACGATGACCACTACAAGAGCCGCGAGAAGCTGGCCTGGGAGTTCGCCACGATCCTGAACCAGGAGGCGAAAGAGCTGGAAGCGGCCGGCGTGGACATCATCCAGTTCGACGAGCCCGCGTTCAATGTTTTCCTCGACGAGGTTAAGGACTGGGGCGTGGCCGCCCTGGAGAGAGCGGCAGAGGGACTGCGCGCGGAGACCGCCGTGCATATCTGCTACGGCTACGGGATCAAGGCCAATAACGACTGGAAGGCGACCCTCGGCGCGCAGTGGCGGCAGTACGAGGAGACCTTCCCGCTGTTGCAGGCCTCCAGCATCGACATCATCTCGCTGGAATGCCAGAACTCCCACGTGCCCATGGACCTCATCGAACTCCTCCGCGGCAAGAAAGTCATGCTCGGGGCCATCGACGTCGCAAGCGAGACCGTCGAGACCCCGGAGGAGGTCGCCGACACGCTCCGCCGGGCCCTCCAGTTCGTGGATGCGGACAAGCTGATCCCCAGCTCCAACTGCGGCATGGCACCGTTTCCCCGGGATGTGGCACTGGCGAAGCTGAGTGCCCTGAGTGCAGGGACGAGCATCGTTCGCGAGGAGCTCGCCCGCTCCGCTCCCGGGGCGTCGTAACCGTGTTTCACGCCTACCCTCCGGATACCTGGCTGCAGGCACCCGCGCAACGCTTCACGTCTTCCCTCACGGCCGACGAATTCAAGGCGCTGTTCCGCGGCCACCCGGGAGGTGTCGCCGTCATCACCGCAGATGCCGGCGAAGGACCGGTGGCGCTGACGGTATCGTCGGTCGTGTCAGTCAGTGCGGACCCTCCATTGCTGATCTTCTCGGTCTCGGCGCTGTCCTCGGCGTCGGAGGTACTTCTGCGCGCCGACACCGTCGTCGTGCACCTGCTGGACGCGCACGACGTCGACCTTGCGAAGCGTGGAGCGACCCCCGGGGCCGACCGCTTTGACCAGACGCACCGCTGGTCGACCCTTGCAACCGGAGAGGCGGTGTACGACGACGCGCGTGCCTGGGTGCGCTGCGCCGTGATCAACCGCATGGAGGTCGGGACGTCCACGATCCTCGCCGTCCACGCCTTGGAGTTCCGCATGATGCGTGACGTCCAAGCGGGCGAACCCGGCGACGCACTGGTTTACCACAACCGTTCGTGGCACCGGCTGGGCGAGCATTCGAAGCTTGAGGACTGAGCGCCGCACCACTTCAAGGAACTCTGGCCCTAGCCGGCCTCGGCGTGGTCCCCTCCGACGAGGGGTCGCGCCGCGGGCCGAACCGCATGCGGACGCCGCTTTACTGCGTCGCCGCCTCTGTCCGGGGGAACTTTCAGGGTCAATGCCCGACGCCGGCTGCCTGGCTAACGGCGAGTCCGCGCCAAAGTGCCCCCGGACGGAGCGCTGCACAGACGTTAAAGCAAAAAACCCCTCTGACGAGGGGTCCAAACTGTGCCCGAGGTGGGACTCGAACCCACACACCTTTCGATACCGCATTTTGAGTGCGGCGCGTCTGCCAATTCCGCCACTCGGGCGCGGAGACACCGGCTGTCATAATCGGCCGCTCCAGGGGTCCTGTGAGCAACGCGATCGCTTCCGGTGCGCGGATTTACTCTACATGCAGATAGGCTGAATTCCAGAATCGCGCCAGTGAAGCCGCATCGATCCCCAACGGCCCCAGTACACCCGCGGACGCGCCACAGAATGGCACAACGCCCGCCGTACCTTTTCAAGGAGTTCCCGTGTCAGAACAGACGGATTCCACCCCCGCTTCCCAGCCCGCCCGCCGCGTCGTGGTCGCCGAGGATGAGACCCTCATCCGCCTGGACATCATCGAGATCCTGCGCGGCGAAGGCTACGACGTCGTCGGCGAGGCGGACAACGGCGAGAAGGCCGTGCAGCTCGCCGAGGAGCTGAAGCCGGACCTGGTCCTCATGGACGTGAAGATGCCCGTCATGGACGGCATCTCCGCCGCCGAGAAGATCGTCAAGGCGCGCATCGCCCCGGTCGTGCTGCTGACCGCCTTCAGCCAGAAGGAACTGGTCGAGCGCGCCCGCGACGCCGGCGCCATGGCCTACGTGGTCAAGCCCTTCACCCCCGCGGACCTGATCCCCGCCCTGGAGATCGCCCTGTCCCGGCACGAGGAGATCAAGGCCCTGGAGAGCGAGGTCAGCGACCTGCAGGAGCAGTTCGCCACCCGCAAGCTGGTCGAGCGCGCCAAGAGCCTGCTGACCACCAAGATGGGCCTGACGGAGCCGGAGGCTTTCCGCTGGATCCAGAAGACCTCGATGGACCGCCGCCTGAGCATGCGCGAAGTCGCCGAGACCATCATCAACCAGGTCAACTAGGGCCACACAGCACGTAAACAAGGAGGGCCCCGCCGCTGGTTTCCAGCGGCGGGGCCCTCCTTTCTGTGTCCAAAGAACTAGATCTTGTTGTTCTTCTTCTTCTTTTCCGGCCACGGGCCGAGCTTGTCCTTGGTGACGGTCGCGTCGCCCTGGCTGCCGGCGTCGGCGAGATCGCCCACGCGGTGCACCTTGAGCATGTTGGTCGAACCGGCCTTGCCCGGAGGCGAACCGGCGGCGATAACCACCATGTCGCCGTCGTCGACGAGGTCCATCTCGAGGAGGTTGCGGTCCACCTGGGCCGTCATCTCATCCGTGTGACCCACCATCGGGACCAGCACCGGCTGGATACCCCAGGTCAGCGCCAGCTGGTTCCACACGTGCTCCACCGGGGTGAAGGCGAACACCGGGCGGGTGGGGCGCAGGCGGGAGAGGCGGCGGGCGGAGTCACCGGACTGGGTGAAAGTACAGATGTACTTGGCCTCCAGCTGGTCGGCGATCTCGACGGCGGCACGGGTGATGGCGCCGCCGCGGGTCTTGGGCTTGGTGCCCAGCGGGGGGACGCGCTCCAGGCCGTGGACCTCTGTGGATTCGATGATCCGGGCCATGGTCTTGACGGTCTCGATCGGGAACTTACCCACGCTGGTTTCGCCGGAGAGCATGACCGCGTCGGCACCGTCGAGCACGGCGTTGGCGCAGTCGGAGGCCTCGGCGCGGGTCGGGCGCGGGTTGTCGATCATGGATTCGAGCACCTGGGTGGCGACGATGACCGGCTTGGCCCAGCGGCGGGCCAGTTCGACGGCGCGCTTCTGCACGATCGGCACTTCCTCCAGCGGAAGCTCCACACCGAGGTCGCCACGGGCCACCATGATGGCGTCGAACGCGTCGATGATCTCCGGCAGCTGCTCCACGGCCTGCGGCTTCTCGATCTTTGCGATCACCGGAACCCGGCGGCCCTCCTCGTCCATGATCTCGTGGACGCGGGTAATGTCGGAGGCATCGCGGACGAAGGACAGCGCCACCATGTCGACGCCGCGCTTCATGGCCCAGCGGAGGTCATCCTCGTCCTTTTCGCTCAGCGCGGGCACGTTGACGGCCACGCCGGGGAGGTTGATGCCCTTGTTGTTGGACACGAAGCCACCCACGACCACCTGGGCGACGACCTTGACGTCGTCGACCTCCAGGGCGCGCAGGGCCACCTTGCCATCGTCGATCAGCAGGGCATCGCCCGGGTTGACGTCCTCGGTGAGGCTCTTCAGGGTGGTGGAGCAGATGTCCTTGGTGCCCGGGACGTCCTCGGTGGTGATGGTGAAGATGTCGCCGACGGCGAGCAGATGCGGCCCGTCGACGAAGCGGCCGAGGCGGATCTTGGGACCCTGCAGGTCGGCCATGATGGCGACGGCCTTGCCGAGCTGCTTGGAGGCCTTGCGCACGTTCTCGTACGTGTTGTCGTGCACGGAGTAGTCGCCGTGGCTCATGTTCATCCGGGCCACATCCACGCCGGCTTCCAGCACGGCGAGAGTGTTCTCGAAGCTGGCGATCGCCGGTCCAAAGGTGGCCACAATTTTAGCGCGTCTCATATACCTACCCTAGTAGTCTCTTGGTTGTTTAAGCTGACGGGGAGAAGAACGGCAGGCGTCCTTCACGGGCCGGCGAGGGATCGCCCCGCCGGCCCGGAGCCGGTTTAGAGGACCGAGATGGCACGGTCCGTCGGCGCGACTGGCGCGGGCAGCGTGGTGCTGCCCATCAGGAACTTGTCCACCGCGGCGGCGCAGGCCCGGCCCTCGGCGATCGCCCAGACGATCAGCGACTGGCCGCGGCCGGCGTCACCGGCGACGAACACGCCCTCGGTGTTGGTCATGTAGTAGCCGTCCCGGGCCACGTTGCCGCGGCCATCGAAGTCGGCGTGGACCTGCTCGGTGATGCCGGCCGGTTCGGCGCCGGTGAAGCCGAGCGAAAGGAACACCAGGTCAGCCGGGATGATCCGCTCGGTCCCGGCCTTGGGCAGGCGCTTGCCGTCGACGAACTCAGTCTCGGCGACCTTGACGCCGGTGAGCTTGCCGTTCTCGCCGACGAACTCGACGGTGGACGCCAGGTAGGTCCGCTCGCCGCCTTCCTCGTGGGCGCTGGCCACCTCGAACAGGGTCGGGAAGGTGGGCCACGGCTGGTGCGGCGCACGCTCGGCGGCCGGCTGCTTGCCGATCGCCAGGGTGGTCACGGAGGCGGCCTGGTGCCGGTGGGCCGTGCCGAGGCAGTCCGCGCCGGTGTCGCCGCCGCCGAGGATCACCACGTGCTTGCCCGCGGCGTTGATCTGGTTCTCCACGGTCTCCCCCGCCACCACGCGGTTCGCGGGCACCAGGTAGTCCATGGCGAAGTGCACGCCCTCGAGCTCGCGGCCCGGGATCGGCAGGTCACGGGGCACGGTGGCGCCGGTGGCGATCACGACGGCGTCGTAGCGGCGGCGCAGCTGTTCCCAGGTCACGTCGGTGCCGACGGCGACGCCGGTGCGGAAGCGAGTGCCTTCGGCCTTCATCTGGTCCAGCCGGCGGTCGACGTGGTCCTTTTCCATCTTGAAGTCGGGGATGCCGTAACGCAGCAGGCCGCCGATCTTGTCGTCGCGTTCGTAGACGGCAACCGTGTGGCCCACCCGGGTGAGCTGCTGGGCCACGGCCAGGCCGGCGGGACCGGAGCCGACGACGGCGACCGTCTTGCCGGTGAGGCGCGCCGGCGGCAGCGGGGTGACCCAGCCGTTGTCGAACGCCTGGTCCACGATCGAAACCTCAACCTGCTTGATGGTCACGGCGGGCTGGTTGATGCCCAGCACGCAGGACGCCTCGCAGGGAGCGGGGCAGAGCCGGCCGGTGAACTCGGGGAAGTTGTTGGTGGCGTGCAGCCGCTCCATCGCCTCTTCGCCTTTGTCCCGCCAGACCAGGTCATTCCATTCCGGGATCAGGTTTCCCAGCGGGCAGCCCTGGTGGCAGAACGGCACGCCGCAGTCCATGCAGCGGCCGGCCTGGGCGTTCAGGACACCCTTCTCCTGCGCCTCGTAGACCTCTTTCCAGTCCATGATGCGGACCGGGACGGGACGGCGCGGCTGGGTCTCACGCTGGCGTACTTTCAAAAATCCGCGTGGATCAGCCACCGGTAACCTCCAGGATTCGAGACCAAACTTCTTCGCCGTCGGGGTCCAGGCCCTCTTCGATGGCGTCGAGACGGGTTTGCAGGACCGCCGCGTAGTCGCGCGGCAGGACCTTAGTGATGCGGGCGGCGGTGTCGTCGAAGTCCTCGAGCAGCCGGGCGGCGTGCTGGGACTCGGTTTCCTCCACGTGCCGGGTCAGCAGCGCGCGGACGATCTCGCGGTCCTCGGCGTCCAGCTCGCGCAGCAGCAGTTCGCCGGCGTCGAGGGCCTGCTTGTTCACCCGTTCGGGCTGCAGGTCCAGGACGTAGGCGGTGCCGCCGGACATGCCCGCGCCGAAGTTCCGGCCGGTCCGTCCGATGATGAGCGCCTGGCCGCCGGTCATGTACTCGCAGCCGTGGTCGCCGATGCCCTCGACGACTGCGGTGGCGCCGGAGTTGCGGACCATGAACCGCTCCCCCACCTGGCCGCGCAGGAACAGCTCGCCGCTGGTGGCGCCGTAGCCGATCACGTTGCCGGCGATGACGTTGCGCTCGGCCGGGAAGACGTTGGTGCGGTCCGGGCGGACGATGACGCGGCCGCCGGAGAGGCCCTTGCCGACGTAGTCGTTGGAGTCGCCGAACATGCGCAGCGTAATACCCGCGGGCAGGAACGCGCCGAGCGACTGGCCGGCGGTGCCGGTCAGGGTGATGTCGATGGTGTCCGGGGCGAGCACGTCGGTGCCGAAGGTCTTGGTGACCTCGTGGCCCAGCATGGTGCCCACGGAGCGGTCCGTGTTGATCACGTCGACGGAGATCTTCACCGGCGTCCGGTCGCTGAGGGCCTCAGCGGCCATCCCGATCAGGCGCTGGTCGAAGTGTTTGTCCAGTTCGTGGTTCTGGCCGGTGAGGTTGCGCAGCGGCGCGTCGTCGTCGAACTCCAGCCCGTGCAGGATGGGGTCCAGGTCCAGGCCCTCGGCCTTCCAGTGGCTGATCGCCTCGCGGGTGTCCAGCATCTCGGCGTGGCCGATTGCCTCCTCCAGGCTGCGGAAGCCCAGTTCGGCGAGGATTTCGCGGACTTCCTCGGCCAGGAATTCGAAGAAGTTGACCACGAACTCGGGCTTGCCGTTGAACCGGGACCGGAGTTCCGGGTTCTGCGTCGCGACTCCCACCGGGCAGGTGTCGAGGTGGCAGACGCGCATCATGATGCAGCCGGAGACCACCAGCGGCGCGGTGGCGAAGCCGTATTCCTCGCCGCCGAGCAGCGCGGCGATGACCACGTCGCGGCCGGTCTTGAGCTGGCCGTCCACCTGCACCACCACGCGGTCGCGCAGGCCGTTGAGCATCAGGGTCTGCTGGGTCTCGGCGAGGCCGAGTTCCCACGGCACACCGGCGTGCTTGAGCGAGTTCAGCGGCGAGGCGCCGGTGCCGCCGTCGTGGCCGGAGACCAGCACGACGTCGGCCTTGGCCTTTGTCACGCCGGCGGCCACGGTGCCGATGCCCACCTCGGAGACGAGCTTGACGTGCACCCGGGCCGAGGGGTTGGCGCGCTTGGCGTCGTAGATCAGCTGCGCGAGGTCCTCGATCGAGTAAATGTCGTGGTGCGGCGGCGGGGAGATGAGTCCGACGCCGGGCGTGGAGTGCCGGGTCCGGGCCACCCAGGGGTAGACCTTCTGGGCCATCAGCTGGCCGCCCTCGCCGGGCTTGGCGCCCTGGGCCATCTTGATCTGGATGTCGTCGGCGTTGGTCAGGTAGAGGCTGGTGACGCCGAACCGGCCGGACGCGATCTGCTTGACCGCAGAGCGGCGGGTGGGGTCCAGCAGCCGCTCGACGTCCTCACCGCCCTCGCCCGTGTTGGACTTGCCGCCGAGGCGGTTCATCGCGATGGCGAGGGTTTCGTGGGCCTCCTGGGAGATGGAACCGTAGCTCATGGCGCCGGTGGAGAAGCGCTTGACGATGCTTGAGACCGGTTCCACTTCCTCCAGCGGCACGGCCGGACGCAGTCCGTCCTTGAACTTCAGCAGCCCGCGGAGGGTCATCAGGTTGGTGGACTGGTCGTCCACGCCGCGGGTGTAGGCCTTGAAGATGTCGTAGCGGCGTTCCCGGGTGGCGTGCTGCAGCCGGAAGACCGTCTCCGGGTTGAACAGGTGCGGTTCGCCGTCGCGGCGCCACTGGTACTCGCCGCCGCCCAGCAGCGGCTGGTGCGGCTGCTCGATCCCGTTCTCCGGGTAGGCCATGCGGTGCCGGGCGGCCACCTCGGCCGCGATCACGTCGAGGCCGACGCCGCCGAGCTGGGAGTGGGTGCCGGCGAAGTATTCATCCACCAGTTCCTGGCCGAGGCCGAGCGCCTCGAAGGTCTGGGCGCCGGTGTAGGAGGCCACCGTGGAGATGCCCATCTTGGACATGATCTTCAGGACGCCCTTGCCCAGGCCCTTGATCAGGTTGTAGACGCCGTCCTGCGGGGTGACGCCGGTGACGTCGCCGCAGGCGATTAGCTGTTCCACGGATTCCATCGCCAGGTACGGGTTGACCGCGGACGCGCCGTAGCCGATCAGCACGGCCACGTGGTGGGTCTCGCGGACGTCGCCTGCCTCGACCACCAGCGCGGTCTTGGTGCGGTTGGCGCTGCGCAGCAGGTGGTGGTGCACGGCGCTGACCAGCAGCAGGGACGGGATCGGGGCCCACTGGGCGTTCGAGTCGCGGTCCGAGAGCACGATGTACTGCACCCCGCGGTTGATCGCGCCGGAAACCTGCTCGCAGATCTCGGTCAGCCGGGCCCGGAGCGCGTTCTCGCCGCCCTCGGGCCGGTACAGGCCGCGGACCTTCATGGCTACGCGGTCGCCGTCGGCGTTCTCGATGTTCGCGATCTTGGCCAGCTGGTCGTTGTTGATCACGGGGAACGGCAGCGAGACCTGCGGCTGGCGGACCCGCTTGGTGTCCAGCAGGTTGCCGTTGGGGCCGATCGCGCAGGTCAGCGACGTGACCAGTTCCTCGCGGATGGCGTCCAGCGGCGGGTTGGTGACCTGGGCGAAGGACTGCACGAAGTAGTCGAACAAGAGCCGGGGCCGCTTGGAGAGCACGGCCACCGGGGTGTCCGAACCCATGGCGCCGAGGGGTTCGGCACCGGTCCGGGCCATCGGGCCGAGCAGGATCTTCAGTTCCTCGGTGGTGTAGCCGAAGGTGCGCTGGCGGATGTTCACCGACGCGGCGGTGTGCACCACGTGCTCGCGCTCTGGCAGGTCCTTGAGGTCGATCAGGTTGTCCTTGAGCCATTCGGCCCACGGGTTGGCCGCGGCCACCTCGGCCTTGACCTCGGAGTCGTCGATGATCCGGCCCGCCTCGGTATCCACCAGGAACATCTTGCCGGGCGAGACGCGGCCCTTCTTGACCACCTTGGCCGGTTCGACGTCGATCACGCCGACCTCGGAGGCGAAGACCACCAGGCCGTCCTCGGTGATCCAGTAGCGGCCCGGGCGCAGGCCGTTGCGGTCCAGGGTGGCGCCGACCAGGGCGCCGTCGGTGAAGGACACCGCGGCGGGGCCGTCCCACGGCTCCATCAGCAGGGAGTGGTACTCGTAGAACGCCCGGCGGGCGGGGTCCATGGTGGCGTGGTTTTCCCAGGCCTCGGGGATCATCATCATGATCGAGTGCGTGATGGGCCGGCCGGAGAGCCAGAGCAGCTCGGCGACCTCATCGAACGACGCCGAGTCCGAGGCGCCGGGGGTGCAGATCGGGTACAGCTCCTCGGGGCTGTCGCCCAGCAGCGGGTTGGCCAGCTGCGACTGGCGGGCCCGCATCCAGTTCCGGTTGCCCTTGACGGTGTTGATCTCGCCGTTGTGCGCGATGGTGCGGAACGGCTGGGCAAGGGGCCAGGACGGGAAGGTGTTGGTGGAGAAGCGCGAGTGCACGATCGCCAGCTTGGTCTTGAAGCGCTTGTCCGAGAGGTCCGGGTAGAACGGCTCCAGCTGCGCGGTGGTGAGCATGCCTTTGTAGACGATCGTCCGGGACGAGAGCGACGGGAAGTAGACGCCGAACTTGTTCTGCGCGCGCTTGCGGATCCGCCAGGCCCGGGAGTCCAGGTCGTTGTGGGAGAGCGCCTCACCGGTGCTGGAGGCCAGGAACGGCTGGGAGAAGTAGGGCATGCAGGCCCGGGCCATGGCGCCGACCAGGTCGGCGACGACCGGCACCTCACGCCAGCCGAGGACGGTGAGGCCCTCATCGGCGGCGAGGGCTTCGATGCCTGCCTTCGCGGCGTCGGCTTCGCGCTGTTCGGCGGGGAGGAAGGCGGTGCCCACCACGTACTGGCCGGCGGCGGGCAGCTCGAAGCTGGTCACGGCGCGGAAGAACTCGTCCGGGATCTGCATGAGGAGGCCGGCACCGTCGCCGGTTCCCTCATCGGCTCCGACGGCGCCGCGGTGTTCGAGGTTGCGCAGGGCGGTGAGGGCGGCATCGACGATGTCGTAGCCGGGTTCGCCGCGGAGGGTGGCAATGATGGCCAGGCCGCAGGCGTCCTTCTCCTGCTCCGGGTTGTAGAGGCCTGCGGCGTCGGGCAGTGCCGCGAAGCGCCGGAAAGGCGAGAGTGCCGTCGCGGGCTGGTCCGGTTCGGACCAGCTGGGGCTGTGCAGAGTTTGGGTCATGGGAGACGTCCTTCCTCCTGATCGAGCGTATGGGAGGGACAACATTGGCCCGTGACGCTGCGCCGGTGTGACGGGCACAACAGTGTGATTTTCCTACTGGAATTGTAGGCCAGGGCCGCATACTGCACGAACAGTTACGCGGGCCGCCGGCCGGACTTGCGCGCGGCTGTTATGTGCCGGACGCGCTGTCCTGTGAGACCACGACGCTGTGGGTAACGGGCCCGGCCGGGGGTTTCCCTGCAGCCCGAATGCCGGTCCTGAACTATGGGGTGGCGTCAGTCTCCGGCGCGGTTCCGGCGGCGCGGCGGCCGGTTTTCCCGGTTGCCGGCTTCGCGGCGGCGGCATCGTGGCCGCCGTTGGGTTCGCCCGCGGCTACGGCCTGGGCCGAAGCCCGGTCCGGACCGCTGGTATTCACCGGGAGATTATCACGGGATTCATTATCTGAGACAGCCGAGTCCGAATGGCGGACGGCCGGGACGGTGGCCTTCTCGGCGTCGCGGCCGCCCTCGACGGCGTCGCCGTCGCGGTCCTCCGCGTCCCGTTCGCCGTCGCGCTCTTCCGCACTGCCTTCGGCGGCATCGCGCTCCTCCGCGCTGCCTTCGGTGACGTGGTCGTCGTCGGCATCCTCAGCGTCACCCTCGACGGCGGCGGGTTCGCGGCCGGGCAGGTACACGGTGTCCTCGCCCGTCTTCTTCCGCAGCCCCAGGAGGATGAAGGCCAGCAGCGAGCCGGCCAGGACCAGGAGGCTGGTCCAGACGTTGAGGCGGGTGGTGATGCCGAACAGGCTGATCTGCTCGGCATCGTCGATGCGCATGGCCTCGATCCAGACCCGACCCAGAGTGTAGTACATGGCGTAGAGCCAGAAGAGCCGGCTGCGGCGGAAGGAGAACCTCCGGTCCAGGGCCAGCAGGATCACGACGCCGACGAGGTTCCACAGAGACTCGTAGAGGAAGGTCGGGTGGAAGAGCGTGTCCGCCGGCATTCCTGCGGGGAAGTTCGGGTTGGTGGGGTCCACCTGCAGGCCCCACGGCAGGGTGGTGGGGCCGCCGAAGAGTTCCTGGTTGAAGTAGTTGCCCCAGCGGCCGATGGCCTGGGCCAGCAGCAGGCCGGGCGCGGCGGCGTCGACGAAGGCGCTGAGCTTGACGCCGGCGCGGCGGCAGCCGATCCAGGCGCCCACCGCGCCGAGCAGCACGGCGCCCCAGATGCCCAGGCCGCCACGCTGGATCTGCGGGATGAGCGAGAGGTCGCCGGTGCCGTCGAATCCGGGGCCGAAGTAGGCGTCCGGGGAGGAAACCACATGGTAGAGCCGGCCGCCGATGATACCGAACGGGATGGCCCAGATGGCGATGTCCCAGACGCTGCCCTCAGGGGCACCGCGCTTGGCCCAGCGCACGGAGGTGAGCCAGAGGCCGGCGATGATGCCGGCCAGGATGCACAGCGCGTAGGCGTGGATCCGCAGGGAGCCCCAGGGCAGCGGGATGTCGAATCCGGACCAGACCGGGCTCGGTATGCTCGCGGGAACCAGCGCTGCCGCGTGGAGGACTGCCTGCATTGACTACGCTTCTTCCTTGGTGAGGCCGGTGCTGAGCTCTTTCGTCAGGGACGCTACCGCATCGACGCCGCCCTCACCGATCGCCGCGACCAGTGCGGTGCCGACGATCACGCCGTCCGCGTAGGCGGCGATTTCACGGACGTGGCCGGCGTTGGAGACGCCCAGGCCCACGCAGACGCGTTCGGCGCCGGCGGCACGGGCCGCGGACACCACGTTCTTCGCGGCGGAGCTGACCGAGGTGCGGGCACCGGTGACGCCCATGATGGAGACCGCGTAGACGAAGCCACGGCTGGCGTCCACGGTCCGCTTCATCCGTTCCGGAGTCGAGGACGGCGCCACCAGGAACACCCGGTCCAGTCCGTACTTGTCCGAGGCGGCCATCCATTCGGTGGCCTCGTCCGGGATCAGGTCAGGCGTGATGAGCCCGGCTCCCCCGGCCTCGGCCAGGCGGCGGGAGAATTCGTCCACGCCCATCCGGACCACGGGGTTCCAGTAAGTCATGACCAGGACGGCGGCGTCGGTCTTGCTGGTGATGCCGCGGACGACGTCGAAGACCTGGCTGACCTGGAATCCCTTGGCGAGGGCCTCGGTGGTGGCGGCCTGGATGACCTGGCCGTCCATGACCGGGTCCGAGTACGGGATCCCGATTTCGATCAGGTCGGCGCCGTTTTCGGCCAGCGCGATGCCGGCGGCGATGGTCTCCTCGACGGCGGGGTACCCGGCGGGCAGGTAGCCGATCAGCGCGGCGCGGCCCTGGGACCGCGCGCGGTCGATAGCGGCGGCTGACTTGCTGGCCGTTGCAGGCGTCTCGGAGCTCACAGCTGCTCCCCTTCCTTGGCGATCTCCGCTTCCGGAGAGTTCTTGTCCAGCAGGTCGAACCATTCCGCGGCGGTGGCCACGTCCTTGTCGCCCCGGCCGGAGAGGTTTACCAGCACGATCTTCTCGTGCACGCTCTCCGGGTTGCCGGACTCTGCCGCTTCCGCGGCGAGGCGCTGGCCGATCTTGATGGCACCGGCAAGGGCGTGGGCCGACTCGATGGCGGGGATGATGCCCTCGGTGCGGCACAGCAGCCGGAACGCGTCCATGGCCTCGCTGTCCGTGATGGGCTCGTAGCTGACGCGGCCGATGTCCGAGAGGTAGGAGTGCTCCGGGCCGACGCCCGGGTAGTCCAGGCCGGCGGAGATGGAGTGTGATTCGACCGTCTGGCCGTCCTCGTCCTGCATCAGGTAGGAGCGGGCGCCGTGCAGCACGCCCGGGCGGCCGAGCGTGATGGTGGCGGCGTGGCGGCCGGTCTCGACGCCGTCGCCGCCGGCTTCGAAGCCGTAGATCTTCACGGAGGAGTCGTCCAGGAAGCCGTGGAAGATGCCGATGGCGTTGGAGCCGCCGCCGATGCAGGCGCAGACCGCGTCCGGCAACCGGCCGGTCTGTTCCAGCATCTGGGCGCGGGCTTCCTCGCCGATGACCTCGTGGAAGTAGCGCACCATGGCCGGGAACGGGTGGGCGCCGGCCGCGGTGCCCAGCAGGTAATGGGTGCTGTCCACGTTGGCAACCCAGTCGCGCAGGGCCTCGTTGATGGCGTCCTTGAGCGTCTGGGAGCCGTTCGTCACGGGGACCACAGTGGCGCCGAGCAGCTCCATCCGGGCGACGTTGAGGGCCTGCCGGCGGCAGTCCTCGGCGCCCATGTAGACGACGCACTCGAGCCCCAGCAG
This sequence comes from Arthrobacter sp. YD4, assembly GCF_030410515.1. Classification (GTDB taxonomy): domain Bacteria; phylum Actinomycetota; class Actinomycetes; order Actinomycetales; family Micrococcaceae; genus Arthrobacter. Next base: position 161,687 of record NZ_JAUHHD010000004.1, read on the forward strand.
GGCCGCGGCGGTGGCGCTGGCCACGCCGTGCTGGCCGGCGCCGGTCTCGGCGATGACGCGGGTCTTGCCCATCCGCTTGGCCAGCAGGGCCTGGCCGAGGACGTTGTTGATCTTGTGCGAGCCGGTGTGGTTGAGGTCCTCGCGCTTGAGGAAGATCCGCACTCCCCCGGCGTGCTCGGCGAACCGCTTGGCCTCGGTCAGCAGCGAGGGCCGGCCGGAGTAGTTCTTGTTCAGCTCGGCGATCTGGGCGGTGAACTCGGGATCGGCCTTGGCCTTCTCGAAGGTGTCCTCGAGTTCGTCCAGGGCGGCGATCAGGGATTCGGGCATCCAGCGGCCGCCGTAGGAACCGAAGTACGGTCCCGGGGCGTGCCGCAGCGAGGGCGTGCCCTGCGCTGCTTCGTCGGGCCGGTTGCCCTGCAGGAACGCGTCCGCGGGGCTTTCCTCTGAGCCGGTCATGGGTGCATCGACCATCAGTCTCACCATCCTGTTCCACTGCTAACTAGATCTTGGGGGCCGCACGGAGACGCCGGAGGGCCGGACCGCAGAGGCCCGGCGCTCTCCCGGCGTCAGGACCGTGCTGCGATTTCCTCGGCGCCCGCGGCCATGAATTCGGCGATCCGCTCCTGCGGAGTCGCGTTCTTGACCAGGGCTTCGCCGACGAGGACGGCGTTGGCGCCGTGCGCCGCGTAGTGCCGGACGTCGTCCACGTCGCGCACACCGGACTCGCCGACGACGAGCGCGCCGGCGGGGATGGCGGCGACGAGGTCGGCGAAGACGGAGCGGTCGACGTCGAGCGTCTTGAGGTTGCGGACGTTGACGCCGATGATCCTGGCGCCCGCGGCCGCGGCCCGCTCGACTTCCTCCGGGGTGTGGGTCTCGACCAGGACGTTCATCCCCAGCTCGTGGCTCAGCGCCGCATAATCGCGGAGCTGGGCGTCGGAGAGGGAGGCGACGATCAACAGGACCAGGTCCGCGCCGTGGGCGCGGGCTTCCCAGAACTGGTACTCATCGATCATGAAGTCCTTGCGCAACAGCGGCACGTCCACCGCAGCGCGGACCGTGTCCAGGTCCACAAGGGAACCGTGGAAGCGGCGCTGCTCGGTCAGGACGCTGATCACGGCCGCGCCGCCGTCGGCGTACTGCCGGGCCAGCGAGGCCGGATCGCCGATGGTGGCCAGCGCACCCTTGGAGGGGCTGCTGCGCTTGATCTCGGCGATCACCTTCAGCTGGTCCCTGGCGGAGTCCCCGCCCAGGGCGGCCCAGGCGTCCCTGGCCGGAGCGACGGCCGCCACGCGATCCCTCAGCTCGGCGAGCGAAACCAGCCGCTGGCGGGCCTCCATATCCTCCCGGACACCGGCATTGATGTCGTCGAGAACACTCACTCCTAGTGGCCGGAGTTCTTCAGCTTGCTGCCGCCCACGCCGTAGCCGGCCTTGCGCATGGCGAAGCCAACGACCAGGCCCACGAGCATGATGACCGCGCCGGCGACGAAGATCGGGGTGTTGGCGATCACGAAGGCGATCGATGCGATGAGTGCGCCCACCAGCATGATGATCACGGTGGTCCAGGCGGCGGGGCTGTTGCCGTGGCCGGTGGGCTCGCTGTGGTCGACGTCGTCGTAGATGCCGGTGCCGGCGGCGGGCTTCGGTGCAGACATGGGGGCTTTGCTCATGGAAATCTCCTCAGGATCAATACTGCTTACATTCTGCCATTTTTTGGCCGTGACAATGGCCGGGGGCGCGGGCGGGCCGGTCGGCACGTGAGCCGGGCCGCGCGGGGCGCTGCCTACGTCGGGTCGTCGCCGCGGGTGAGCCGGTCCCAGCTGTCGATTTCGTCGGCGGGACCCCCGGTGCCGGCCTTGACGGCGGCGGCGTCATATTTCGTCCGGCTCTTCCAGTGTCGGCTGGCCGGGACGACCAGCAGCGCGGAGAGGCCCAGCAGCGCCCCGGCGATGACGGCCAGGAGGGGGAAGACGGTGGTGGCCACCGAGACGTTGCTGCCGCTGATGCCGGTGGCGGCGGCGATGGATCCCTGCGCGGCGGCCAGTGGGTCCGCCAGCACGGTGCCGGCGGCGGTGACGATTCCGGCGGCGGCGAGCAGGATGATGACCGTGATGACCCAGCGGGCGACCTTGCCGGCGATGGCGGCGGCGAGTCCGCCGGCGAGGGCCACGAGGGCCAGCGCCGTGACCGCCGTCGCGGCCTTGCTCCCCTGCACCTGGAGGCCGTCACGGTTGGCGACCGCCTGGCCCAGTTGCCCGGCGTCCAGCCGGACGGTGAGCCAGGTCTGGGTGGTGGCGCCGAAGACCGCAAGGGCCAGCACCACGATCAACAGGACCAGGCTGGACTTGCGGGCCCAGGGGGGAACCACCGGGCCGGTGCTCTTGACGGTGCCGCTCATGCCCGGCTCCCCTCGGCACCCGGGAGGCTGTCCGGGGTGATGGTGTGCAGCGACTGGGCCGTGTGGACCGCGCGCATGGGGGCCGCGGCCTTGTTGATGGTTTCCTGGGCTTCCGCGGCGTTGACCGAGTCCGCCACGATGCCGCCGCCGGCCTGGACGTAGGCGCGTCCGTCGCGCAGCAGGGCGGAACGGATAGCGATGGCCATGTCCATGTCGCCGGCGAAGTCGAGGTAGCCCACCACGCCGCCATAGATGCCGCGGCGGTGGGGTTCCAGCTCGTCGAGGAGGCGAAGGGCGCGCGGCTTGGGGGCGCCGGAGAGCGTACCGGCCGGGAAGGTGGCCTTCAGGACGTCGTAGGCGGTGGCGTCGGGGGCGAGCCGGCCGACGACGGTGGAGACCAGGTGCATGATGTGGCTGAACCGCTCCACCTCCATGAACTGGGTGACGTCCACGGTGCCGGCGACGCAGACCTTGGAGAGGTCGTTGCGGGAGAGATCCACCAGCATCAGGTGCTCGGCGCGTTCCTTCTCGTCGGCGAGCAGCTCCTCGGCGAGGGCCTTGTCCGCTTCCACGGTCTTGCCGCGCGGGCGGGATCCGGCGATCGGGTGGGTGATGACCTCATCCCCGGTGACCGTCACGAGCGCCTCGGGCGAGGAGCCGACGATCGAGTATTCGCGGCCGTCGGCGTCGGCCAGGCTGAACAGGTACATGTAGGGGCTGGGGTTGGTGTTGCGCAGCACGCGGTAGACGTCCAGCGGGTCCGCGCCGCACTCCATCTCGAAGCGGCGGGAGATCACCACCTGGAAGACCTCACCGTCGACGATCGCCTCCTTGCCGCGGTCCAGGGCTGCGAGGTACTGGTTTTCGTCCCAGCGCTCCTGGACGCTGGAGGCGAAGTCCAGGGCGGCGGATTCGAGCACTGAGACCGGCTGCGCGGTGGGGGTGCTGACCTTGGCGAGCAGTTCCTTGACCCGGGCGACCGCGTCGTGCCAGGCCTCGTCCACGCGCTCGGAGCTGTTGTCGAAGTTGATCGCATTGGCGATCAGCAGGACGGTGCCGTCCATGTTGTCGTGGACGGCCATGTCGGTGACGAGGTTGAGCGCCATTTCGGGCAGTTGCAGGTCATCCTCGGGCGGGCTGGTGAGCTTCTCCCAGTGACGGACGGACTCCCAGCCAAGGAAGCCGACCAGGCCGGAGGTGAAGGGCGGCAGGCCCTCGAAGCGTTCGGTGTGCAGGGCGCGGACGGTGTCCCGGACCGCGTCCACGGGGCTGCCGGACAGGGGGACGCCCACGGGGGGTTCGCCGAGCCAGTGCGCCTGGCCGTCCTTGGTGGTCAGCGTGGCGCGCGACCGGGCACCGATGAAGGAGTACCGGGACCAGGATCCGCCCACGGCGGCGGATTCGAGCAGGAACGTTCCCGGCTGGCCCTGGGCGAGCTTGCGGTAGAGGCCGATGGGCGTTTCGGCGTCGGCCAGCACCTTGAGCCGGACCGGGATGACGCGGTTGCCGGCCGCGAGCTCGCGGAACTCCTCCAGGCTGGGGCTGATGATTCCGAGGTCCTGCATGGCTGCGTACTTCCACCTGTTCTATAGGTCTTAGGTGTGCGGATTGGTTCGGCTGCGGTTGTTACCTGCCGCGGCGTCGACGGCTGCCCGGAATGATGCCGGGCGGTCAGCCGGCGTGGCCGACGATGGCGTCGAGGTCGCGTCCGTCGAAGCAGGTGCGGGTGCCGGTGTGGCAGGCCGCGCCCACCTGGTCGACGCGGACCAGCAGGGCGTCGCCGTCGCAGTCCAGCGCGAGCGACTTGACCCACTGGACGTGGCCGGAGGTATCGCCCTTGCGCCAGTATTCCTGGCGGGACCGGGAGTAAAAGGTCACCCGGCCGGTGGTCATGGTCCGATGCAGCGCCTCGTCATCCATCCAGCCGAGCATTAACACCTCGCCGGTATCGAACTGCTGGATGATCGCGGCGACCAGTCCGGCGGCGTCCCGCTTCAGGGATCGTGCGAGGTCCTCGGGGAGGGGGCCGGAAGGCGCGGCGGGGGCGGGGGCGGGCTGCTCAGACATCACCCCCAAGTCTAGTGCCTGCGCGGGACACGCCGCCCGCCGGGTCCCAGTGCGAAGCCCCCGGCGCTACCGAACGACCTCCGGGCGACCTCGACGCCGTGCACCGGGGCACCCGCCGGGGCCTGGCCCGCCGTCGTCGCCCTATCTCTTTCATCACCCGCACCACGGGTTACGGCCATGGGATGTGAAATGGCGGCCGTTTCCTGTGCGCAGGGAGGGGCGTCTCGTGCTAGTTTCACAAGTGATGCATTTCGTCGACCCGTCCCGAGAAGTCCTGGCCGAAACCCTGCTTGCGGCCGGCCCCGACTCCCCCACGCTCTGCAAGGGCTGGCAGACGCGTGATCTTGCCGCGCACTTGTACCTGCGCGAGCGTAAGGCGCGCGTTGGACTGGGCCTGCTCATCAAGAGCCTGAGGAAGACCTCGGATGAGGCGACGGCGGAACTCGCGGAGACCCTGAAGAGTCCCGAGGCGTACGCGAAGCTGGTCAACACCTTCCGCGCCGGGCCGCCCGCCCTGTCCCCCATGCGGATCAAGGCGCTGGACGAGAGCTCCAACCTGACTGAATATTTCGTCCACACCGAGGACGTGCGCCGGGCCGTGGACCGCTGGGCTCCGCGGGCGCTGGACGAGGGCTATTCGGATGCGCTGTGGGATGACCTGATCAAACGCGCCGCCATCCTCTACCGCGGCGTCGATCTGGGCATCGTGCTGGTGAGCCCCTCCGGACCCCGGCACGTCGCCAAGCGGGCCCCCGTCTCCGTGGCGATCGTCGGCGAGCCCGGCGAACTCCTCATGCACGCCCACGGCCGCACCCGGCACGCGCTGGTCACCTTCGAGGGTCAGCCCGACGCCGTCGCCCTCCTGCAGTCCGCCGAAGTCGGGCTCTAGGCGACTGCCCGCGGGCGCGACTGTAGGGAGGCCATGAGCTGGGACAGCTCAAGGTTTGGTGGCGGCCAGCGTCCGGGCGAGCCTGGCAGCAGCTGCGGTCCGCGCCCCTGTGGCCTCGGATTGTGAAGGCTCCTCGCTGACGCATTCCCGCAGTGCGGCCGTGACATCGGAGACCAGGTCGGGGGAAGCGCAGGACCTGTAGTCCGCGCCGTCGGCAGCGACGGCACGTGAACGGTTGACCGTCCCGGCCACCATGACGGCGATCTCGGTTCTTCGGGCCATGCCAAGCTTGCTCAATATTGAGGAGACCATGTTCTTTACCGTCTTCTCCGCGATGAACATCTCGTGACCAATCTGCCGATTGCTGAGCCCGGTGGCGATGCCCAGGGCAACCGTTGATTCGCGCTTCGACAGGTCCCGCAGCCTCAGCTCGTCGACCCCTGGATGCACCTCCCGGGCCGGTCCCATGAGGGCCGGATAGAACCTGCGGCTGTACGCGGCGTGGCCGGAGAGGACGCGGGAAATGAGCCTGAGCTGCTCACCGCTGTCATCCAGCTTCGAGAGACAACCCCAGGCACCCGCAAGGATTGAGCGGATAAGCACCGATTCGTCGTCGCCGGCCGTCACCAGGATGCACCGGATAGATGGGTCGGCCGTGAAGACGGCGCGGCATACTTCCGCTCCCGAGCCGTCCGGAAGATCATCATCGAGAATGGCCAGGGCCGGGCGCAAGGCAGGAATCCGGCGGGACGCCTCACGCGCCGACCCGGACTCGCCCACGACAACCAATCCGGCAGACTCCACCAAATAGCGCGCGCCACGCCGCACAATTTCGTGGTCGTCCAACAGGTACACACCGCCAGTAGCGGCAACGGGCAGAGGGAATTCCGGGTCAGCCATCATTGCTGTTCCGATCTGTCGCCTTTGCCTCCAAAGGCGCCGTCCGTGAATCACTGGGCCCGCTTAGAACAACGCGGGTGTTTCCCGCCCTGGGTCACCAGGCCCTCCCGGGAACCGCGCACCGCCCCCACGACGCCGACCACGAGGGTCCAAACCCTAGACCCCACCGGGCCCACCGGACAGTGTCTAGCGTCCCGAGAGCAGGCCGCGGCGGATTCCCGCCGTCGCACGACCGCGCAAAGGACGCTTCCCTAGCTGTCAGTTGTCAGGTACCGCGGCAGGTTGCTGCGCGCGCGTCGGTTGGCGACGGGCAACCAGGTCGGTAACACCTGCTCCAATGAGGGCCAGGATTAGCGGTGATTTGGCACCTTCTGCAGCGATCACCAGGATCAGGGACTGCTGCTCCCCGGCGGGGTGCGGTCCAGTCGTCATCACAGTGCCGATGAACGCAACAGCAGCCAGGGTTGCCAGCGCAACGATCCGGGCGGCTGTGCCCCGGAGGATTTTGCGGTGCGCCATCACCGCTGCGAGGGCGAGAAGAATCAGACTCAGCCGCCACGCATATGGCAACCAGCCGTTTGAGATCCCAACGGCACGGGAATCTAGGGTCATGAATGCGCCCATCCCGGACATCACAAGCTGCATCGTGAGATAGCCCGTCAAGAGAATGAGCAGCAGCGAACCCGCCACAGCGGTGACAACAGCAATTGCAGGCCCGCGTTCCGGCGCCAACGTTGCACTCGGCCTGTTCAGACTAGTCAGCTTCTGCACCGAGACTCCCCCCATTAGTTGTGCCTCGACTCTAAACCCTCGGGAACGGTCCGATAGGAATCAGGGAAATCCGGTGATTCACGTCATGGTGTTCGCCTTGGCCGCGGTCGGAGGACACGCAGTGCCGATCGTGGGTCGCTGCCCGGACCTGTAGGCCGAGGCTATGACGGGTCCAAGCTCATCCATCACCGTATGGTTCCCGGGGAGCACCACATGGGCCAGAAATTCGGACTCCAGCGTTGCAACGCCCGCTGTCGCTGCCGCGAGTTTGGCATCCGTCGACAGGGCTAAGGCGTGCCAGAAGCGACGGGCATCGAGTTCGAGCACTCGTGCGGAAGCGTCCCGGCCGGGGACCTCGGAGACTCCATCCGGAGCAGTAGCGTGCGCCTTTGCCGGCACCAGCGGAAGCACCATCCGGAATTGCCTTCCGCAGGCCCTGAACGAAATAGCGTTCAGATGGCCACGTTGGCTGAAAATAATCTCGGTTGCCCCAAAGTTCAGCAGGGAACGTTCGATGTGTTCCCGTGAAGCACCGACGCTAATGGAATCACCCCGCGTGTAAAAACTCCGGGAGTCGTAAATTGCCACACCTCCAACTATCCCCCGCCGAGCCGTCTTCTCAGCAACGTGCGGATCTGTTTGTTTGCTTCTTGAGCGGGCCCACATGATTCGGGCACGAGGGAACCGGCCGGCCTCAATCCTGGGTGGCCGCCGGCAGCAGTTCAGGGCTGCACGGAGTCGAAGAACCGATAGGGCGGCTGCGCCATGGAAGGTTCTTCCGGGTGTGATTTGGATCGGATGAAATCGATATTTTCCTGCGACAGGACCGTTTCGCCGTGTCTATCAGAATCGGCGTTCTCTCCGGATTCGGCATTGATTTCGGCCGAGATGGTCCGGGGTAGAACTACACAACCAGGGTTGTCGATAAACCACTGCTTGCTGGCCGGAGACAGGCGGTGCCAGTGTTCCTCAAGATGCATGGAAGTCATTGTTTCCTTTTCCGTTGCGGGTCGTTCCAGGACGATGCTTTCTCGGCCCCCAACTACGTGCCGAGAAAGCAACCCGCGGCGCAGAATTCGCGCCAGTGCGCCTGGGAGTATTAGTCGAAGCTGATGTCGGCCGCGGACCGGCGGACTGCTTCGATTCGCTGCTCTTCGAGAAGCCCCAAAGTATCCAGTTCTTCTGATCTATGCGCGCGTTCCGCGTCGGCTTGCACTGAGATCTCGCGCAGGATCGTGCCAACCAGGTGCGCAAGACCTGACTTAAGGTCCTGCAAATTGGTGTTGGTAATGAGGAGGCGGCGGTCAGAGACTCGCAGCTCGACGTCGCTGTAGCCCTCTTCCGCCAAGCGCCGGGTGACGCTCTGATCATGAAGCAGGTCCAGTTCCCGGGGCTGGGGCCTACGGGAGAAGACGACAGGGACAATGTATCGAGACGCGGCCTTCGCCGTGCCGAGGTCGTGAGGCAGGGCGGAGGCGAGAACCCCGCTGAGGGCGAGTCTCCCCACGGTTTGGACGGGCTGTACTGGGGTGGTGGTCATGGCATAGCGCCAACATTTCTTGGAGATGCGCAGTCGACAACGCCGGAAAACGGGCGGATCAACGGCGGCTGGAGGTCGACGAACCCGAAACCGGGCCTATCGGTAGGGAGGACAGGGCCGCAAGAGTCCGGCCTGCACGCGGCAGAACGGTGGGGCCGCCCTCGTCATCCCAGCTCATCACCACGAGGTTGCAGTGACCGGATGTCGCAGCCGCATGGTGCCGGCGGCGGGCGCGGAGCTGGTTTCAAATAGTCGGAATACCGGATGTCCAGTCAGGCCGTCCCGATACTCTGACTGTACGCCCTCGTCCGCTGAGATACGTGGAAACTGACACATCAATGGTCAAGCGGTGGGTTCGGATCGCCCGGCGGTCCACCATCCAGCGACTGGGGCAAGGCCTCAGGAGTCACACGACTGCCAAGGCCCCCTTGGCGCTCTCCACCAGCACGTGCGTTGCCGCCGGAAGGTGAAGGACCTCGCCGTCGATCTGGCACGGAACGGCGTCCCTCGTGGTGAAGGCGTAACTGCTCACGCTTGGCTGGTGGCCGAGGCCCAGCGTCACAGCCCGCAGCGTCATCAACGCCATCTTCCACCGCCCGGCATGTGGCAGCGTCACCACCTCGAACATGCCGTCGTCCGGAGTGCCCATTTCGCTGACCGTTCCGTACTTGGCCATCCGGGAAATGTTGGCAAGGATCAGGCTGTCAAAGCGCGCAGTGGCTCCGTCTCCCCGAATGAGCTCAAACGGACTCAACGCCGAAAGGGTGCGGGCCACGGATATGAGTTCGAGGATTTTTCCCTTGCGGCCCTTCTCGATGCCGATCGCCATCAAGGGTGTGAGTCCGAAGCCTATATACGAATGGGCGTACTGCGTCTGCTCGCCGTGTTCCCCGCTGAATCGGATGCGCAACAAGTCGATGTGGCGGATCCGGCCTTCACGCACGGCAGCAGGCAACGAACGCGCGGGCATGCTGCGGTGATGATCATTGGCGTTGCCGGCCGCGACGACGGTACACACAGCCCTGCTGTCGCGTACATCCATGACCCCGTTGACGACCTCGTGGTACCCGCCGTCGCCGCTGATGGAAACAATAAGGGGCGCACCCCTGGCGGCCGCGGACCGCGCCAGCTCCCGGGCATGCCCGGCGAACTCCGATGGCATCGACTCAACCGGCAGACCCGGCAATCCGTCAGCCAGGCTTCGCCGCACCTCATCGATCCTGGCACCCATCCCGGGCTTGCCGGGATTGAAGATCAGGACAATCCGGTCAAAGCGCTCGGCGGCTACCCGCTCATCAATCATGGCTGCCCTTCCACGCCGCTGTTACCGAAACAGTCACACCCCTGTCCCATGGGCGCCGTGCAGCTCGGCCCCACCGGCTTTCAGACCATCATGACACTTTTGCGGGTGATGCTCCCCGCCGAGTACCGCAAGCTCGCCTTCTCGTTCCCGCGGGCCAAGCCGAGGCGGCGTCGCCGTCGTCAGCCCCTGGTCGCACCGTCCTTCACGTGCGCCTCAAGGACGTCACGGACGCTGGTCCACGCCTGCGGCCCGTAGCGGTCGTTGTTCACGTGATGCAGCTGGCCCTCGCCACTGAACATGCTCACGAAATATTGCATACCCTGCCAGGCAGGGAACGTCGCGTCCTCGTCCCTTGATATGCGACGTCCGATCCGGGCCATGCCGGACAGCAATCCCGTGGTGCCCGCCCACTGGGTGCTGAACGCGGCGCCGGTGAGCTCGGACATAATCCGCGCGATATCCCGGGCTGTCACCCGGCTCCCGGCCACCTCGACGACGCGTGGCGCGGCGTCGTCCAGTGCCACGCGAGCGACGGTGCGGGCGACGTCGTCTTTGGTTGTGAAGTCGAGCAGCTGGTCGGGCGAGGACCAGTAGAGGACCTTGTGCCTCCTGAACAGGATCATTGGAGCCTGCCCGGTCAGCATGTCCGCGAAGGCCCCGTTGAGCACGGACGTGGCCCGGAGCGGAGTGGCATCGACGGCGGCGGCGAACTCCCGGCGCAGCTCGAAGTTGCGGTTGCTGCCAGGGGTTACCCGGCGGTAATCAGCCGAGTAGTCGGACGGGATGAAGCGTGCCACACCGGCCTCAACGGCCGCAGCCAGCAGCGCCTCCTGGGCGTCGACGATGACGGAGCGCGCGCCGCTGACGGCAGACACGACGACGTCGGCGCCGCGGAGGGCGACGACGAGGCCGGTGTGGTCCGTATAGGCCGCCGCGCGAACCTCAACGCGGTCACACCCGCCGTATTGCGCCTGAGCGGCGCCGCCGCCTGGGCGGGTCAAAACACGAACAAGGACTTCGGCGTCGGCGGCGAGCAGCTCGCGGACGATCCGATGGCCGAGATCACCGGTGGCTCCGGCAACGAGGACAGTGGTCATGATGGGGTGCTCTTCTCTGCTTGGGTGGTGTGCTGGTCACTGCTTGGAGTCACGTCGCGGGGGGCACGGCTACCGTCCCAAGGCAATGGCGATGGCCAAACCAGCCAGCACCAAGGATGTCGGGGCCATGAGCCTGCGTTCGTCCCGGCTCTTTGATGCAAGGTTGGGCAGGACGCTCAGTAGTAGGTAGGCCGCAACAACCCACATTGCAACCACATCAGCTGGCGCGGGCAGGAGGGAAATCAACCCGGACCTGTCGAGGGCCACGGCTGCAAAGACGGCGTAAACAAAGACCGACAGGGCGCTTCCCAATCTGAGGCGCGCCGGGAGGACTTCGTTGTGGCCGCCCCAGGCGAAGCGGCCCAGCGGAAGCCCGACAATAAGAAGCACCTGAAATACTGCGAGGAAGCCGAGCAGTGCGCAGTAGGTCAAGGTTATTGTCAGCGTCATAGGTTGAAGACTAGCGTCCGTGACGAGTCGCCCTGACCCCTCCCCTCCTTTGCTCGGCCGTGTCTCAATTCCGGGGGCGGCTCGCCCTCGTACCCCGAGTTATCTGGACTCCACGGAGTCCACGCAAGCGTTCTACTGACGGCCATCAGGTCGTTCGTGGAGATTTCTCACAGCCCCAGTGTCTCGAATCGCGAAGGATTCGAGGCACTGAGGTTATGAGGCGCGTGGTCCAGCGATGGCGACGAGTTTAGGTCCCCGCAAGGGATGCCGCAATGGGCACGCGGGGTGATTGCGATGGCACACGGGGGGATTGCGATTGAGACTCGACCTTCCGGGACCGAAGAAGTGATTGAGTTCAACTGGTGGGGCGCGAGAACAGGTTGACGAGGTTGCCATCAGGATCGCGGAACAGCGTGGACCTGTTGCCCCACGGCATGGTGGTCGGCTCGAGCACGATGTTCTCCAGTGAAGCGCGGAGTCGCGCAACTTCAGCGTCCACATCCGGGACGAGGAACTCGATGACGAGACTGTCATTGCTACTCGGCCTTGGAGCCTGGTCGCCAAGCATGCTCACGGTCGCTGTGCTCCCAATCGCGACAACGCACGTGCCGGTGCGGATTTCTGAGAACACGGGAGCCGGCCTTAGCGCGGTCGTGCCCGTGACTATCTCATAGAAACGGGTGAGCCGCTCTACGTCGTGGGTGATAATGCGGATTGATGCGAATTCCATGGGTTCTCCAGTTTGCAGGGGTCTTGCCTCAACCCGTCCAGACTAAAGTGATGTCCCGACACCGTAGTGTCGGTGTTTAGCAACTTCTCCGCCCGGGGTGATCTCCCGGAGAAGCCCATGGACAATGCCGAGGTCATCTGGATGCAGTGGGCGTCGCGGCGGCTTTTCGCCAGTCGGTTCAGCCGTGCTGATGCGATCGCCACGGAACGCACGAACTCCGTCTCGGAGGCGGCACCAGGCAACCAGGTACCAGTCGCGGCCCTTTCCGACGTAGCCCATCGGTTCGACTTCGCGTGAAGTAGTGACGGCGTTGCGGTCGACGTAGGCGATGCGAAGAACCTGCCCGGATCGAAGCGCCGTTGCGAATTGATCAGGCACCACCGCCGTGGGACCCTCGTCCAGGAGTTGGATGCGCGCAGCAAGTCCCGCAGTCTCACCAAGATTTCGATCTTCCATGACGGCAGCAACTTTTCGTTGCGCAGAACTCGCCGCGTCACCGAACGGAGACGTCGCCAGCATCCCGAGCGCAATCGTCACCGCGAGAACTTCGTCAACGGTGAACCCGAGCGGCGCCAGCGTGTGCGCCCTATCAAGACAATAGCCCCCGGAACGCCCGGGTTCTGCCCAAATAGGGACGCCACCCTGTTGCAGCGCCGACAAGTCCCGCTCAATGGTGCGTGCGCTGACGCCAAATTTCTCGGCAAGCCAACGTGCACTCCTCGGTCGCGGCGCCACGGCACGCAATTCCTCAACGAGAGCATAGAGCCGGTCCGTGCGAGTCACGTCCCGATCCTACAATCCCTACGATGCTGAACCTCCGTTGCAGCATGCCGGTCCCCTAGCGAGCAGCCAGGAGTGAATTCTTCGCTCGACGCTGTTGCGTGCCAAGGTTTCGAGACACATCGAGTCAGGTCTGGCGGCCGGTTCAGGCGTCCTCAAGGCGATCGTCGAGTGAACCTGCCTGACGGGAGCTCGCAGCGCCTAGGTCCGGTCGTGGAGAGTGATGTGGTAGCCGTCCGGATCGGCGAAGGTAAAAGTACGACCGAACGGACCGTCGATGGGAGCCGAGATGATCGTATGGCCATCGCGGGCGAGAGCGTCATGAATGACCTGGACATCGGTGGCGTGGAGCCAGATCGCGGCCCCGATCCCTGGCTGGGCAACAGAGGAGAGATCAGTGCCTGGAAAGATTTCCCGCAGCGCAAACGCAATCGGGGCCGTGTCAAAGACGACGGCGTGGGGCGGGCCGGCTTGGGAGCGAACCAGGCCGAGGTAGTGCTCGTAAAAAGCCTGAGAGACGTCGAGGTTGCGAGCTTGGAGCGAGATGAAGTCCGGGCCGATGGCGGGCATAAATAGCTACTTTCTGTAGTGTCAGTTTTCTGACATCGACAACCTATGTCAGAATACTGACATGCGTCAAGGCGGAGTGAATCTCGAAACCTCACTGGGTTACCTGCTGAAGGAAGCCTCAAGTGCGCTGCGGGCAGCAATGGAGGAAGCCTTGCGGCCGCTGGGAATGACCGTGACGCATTATTCGTGTCTCGAACTCCTCGCCCAGCGCCCGGGCCTGTCGAACTCTGAATTGGCACGGGGAACGTTCGTGACCCGTCAATCCATGAACGTGTTGCTGCAGAACCTGGAACAGGATGGCTACGTTGTCCGCCCGATCGAGGCGCGCGTGGGAAAAGTGCTTCCCGCGCAGCTCACACCCCGCGGCCGACTCAGCCTGGAAAAGGCCAGTATCGCGGTCCGGGCAGTTGAAGACCGAATGCTCGGTGGCATGACGAAGGACGAACAGTCCGCCGCATTCGGAGCGCTGCAAAGCATGATCTGGTCCCTGCGCGGTCATAAGGGAAAGTAAGTCGCGGCGATAAGGAAAGACCTGACCGCGCCCGTAAGCCGGTTCCCCACTGCGACAACCGAGGTTTGACGTACGACACTGCGGAATATTCGTTCAGGATGTCCCGTGCAGGCCGCCCGCAATCTGCCGCGCGAAGGTGCCCTAAAGAGAATCCGGCGCCGGACTATCGACTCCGTCTCGACCCGTTCTTAGTCCGGCTCGCTGCTTCTGCCAATGGTGGCGTATCGCTGGGCGAGGCTGGCGAAGGCTGAGGCGAGTTCGGGGGGACCAACGACTTCCATGTGCGCCTCAAATTTTCCAAATGAGGCGGCCAGCGCTTCCCAGGACCAGGCTCCTGCTTCGAGGCTGCAGGTTAGGGCATCGATCGCGGTCACTGTTCCGTCGCCGGCGAAGGGAAGAACGTCCTGCGCGGGGAGGTGGAGAATGACCGTGCCGCGGCACTGCCACTGATTGAGATGGGACCCCTTGAAGCGGGCGGAGACAAAGTCCTTGACGTCGCCGCCAGGCACCATGCGCGGGGTGAAGCGGGCGCCACGGGGTTCGCGGAGGCGGAGCCGATCGATTCTGTAGAGGCGCCAGTCTCTTCGATCCAGGTCCCAGCCGACGAGGTACCACCGCCCGCGAGAGGTCACCAGGTGATGGGGTTCCGCGCGGCGGGGTGATGGTGCCTGACTCCCAGTGTCAGAGGTGGCTTCGTCTGCGGCGTAGTCGAAGCGGAGGGATTCCCGGTCACGGATGGCATTCGCGACGGTGACAAGAGTGTCTAGGGAGACATCTCTGGGTGCCGCGTCGCCGGGCCCCCCGACTGGCGTGACCGTCAGCGCATCGAGCCGGCGCCGGAGCCGTAATGGCATTACTTGGCGGACGGTGCCGAGGGCGCGGATTGCGGCTTCTTCGATTCCCGCGCCGAGGGCGGGGGCTGCCTGCAGGGCGATGGCCACGGCGAGGGTTTGATCATCGTCGAAGAGCAGCGGTGGCAGCTCTTTGCCTGCGTTGTCGAGACGGTACCCGCCGTCCGGACCCATGGTGGCCCGGATGCTGTAGCCCATTTCCCGCAAGCGGTCGATGTCTCGGCGGACGGTGCGGTCGCTGATGTTCAGCCGTGTGGCCAGGAGCGATCCTGGCCAGTCCCGGCGGGTCTGCAGCAGAGACAACAGATTCAGCAGCCGTGAAGTCGTTGTCATGCACTCCAGCATATGTGGAGGTCTAGGACACGACCTGACCTAGACGCCTGTAATGCTGGTTCCATCGAGCCGGTAGGCCGTATTTCACCGAGGAGCCCAATGACTATTCAAACCACTACCCACCTCAACTTCCGCGGCGATGCACGCCAAGCGCTGGAGTTCTACCAGTCCGTATTCGGCGGACACACCGTGCTAAACACCTACGCAGACTTCGGCATGCCAGCTGAACTACCCGGTGCCGACAAGATCGTATTTGGCCTCGTCACCGCGGAAAACGGTTTCCGCGTGATGGGCTACGACATTCCCGGCGAAAGCGAAGGCACGATTGCCGGGGGCGGCTCGACCCGCCGTGAGAACAACACCACTATCACCGACCAGGCTTTCTTCGTCGCTATCGAATCCGACCTCCTCGAAGAGCTTCACGGTTACTGGGACGCGCTGGCCGTTGATGCCATCATCATCGAACCGCTTGCCGCGTCGGCGTGGAGCGCCGGTTTCGGGATGCTCACCGATCAGTTCGGCGTTACCTGGAGCGTCAGCGTCACTATCGCCTAAATGCTCCAAACGCCGTGGCGCGGGGTCCGGTTGACTCCCGCCACGGCCTCCGCAGCTCCCCACCAGCCCGCCCGGAACGGAGAATCATGTCCGCTGCACGCTCTAACTTCACTTGGCCCGCACACCCGGCCAAGTCGGTTGCCCTGGTGGGCGGCAACGACACGACCCGCTGTGAAGCAGGCAAGCCATGATCCACTCACATTTGACCGTGGCAGACGCCAGTGCATGGCGGGAGTGG
Source organism: Arthrobacter sp. YD4 (assembly GCF_030410515.1). Taxonomy (GTDB): domain Bacteria; phylum Actinomycetota; class Actinomycetes; order Actinomycetales; family Micrococcaceae; genus Arthrobacter. The sequence goes on from NZ_JAUHHD010000004.1 coordinate 177,672, forward strand.
TTGAACGAAAACGAGAACACAAGCGACGGGGTGTGGCTGACCCTCGCCAAGAAAGACACCAGCACGCCAACGACACTGACTTACACCCAAGCACTTGAGGAAGCGCTGTGCAGCGGGTGGATCGATGGACGCAAGAATAAGATCGATGCCCGAACGTACAGCCAGCACTTCACTCCGCGCCGGGCACGATCCATGTGGTCAGAACGCAACATCGAAATTGTCGGTGCACTTACCGCTGCGGGCCGCATGCGCGAACGCGGTCACGCCGAAGTAGCTCTCGCCCAGACAGACGGGCGCTGGGACCACGCCTACGCTGGGGCCGCGACAATAGAGGTACACGACGACTTACGCTGCGCTCTCCGCACAGCGCCCGATGCAGAGGCTGCCTTCAATGCCCTCACGCGCGGCGCCCGCTATCGGATACTGCTCGATGTAACCACCGCCCGGACAAAAGGTCTGCGTGCGAACCGCATCGCCAGGCACCTCGCAAAACTCGCGACGCCAGCGCAGGTGACCTAAACACGCCACACTCACCACAAGAGGTTCGGTAAAGCCCAGCCCGATCTATCGGACTTCGAACCCAGCGTCGCGGATCGCGGTCTTGACCTGGGCGATCATGTCCACCGGGCCGAAGTGGAAGACGGAGGCGGCCAGGACGGCGTCGGCCCCGGCGGCCACTGCCGGCGGGAAGTGCTCGGGCCGGCCGGCGCCGCCGGAGGCGATCAGCGGGACCTTCACGGCGGCTCGGGCTAGCCGGATCAGTTCCAGGTCGAAACCGTCCTTGGTGCCGTCGGCGTCGATCGAGTTGAGCAGGATCTCCCCCACTCCCCTGTCCGCAGCTTCCCGCGCCCACTCGAGCGCGTCGATGCCGGTGCCCTGGCGGCCGCCGTGGGTGGTGACCTCGAAGCCGGAGGGCGTGGGCTTGGACCCGGGCCGGGTGCGGCGGGCATCCACGGAGAGCACCAGCACCTGCGAGCCGAAGTGCCGGGTGATCTCGTCGATCACGTCCGGCCGGGCCACGGCGGCGGTGTTGATCGCGGCCTTGTCCGCGCCGTAGCGCAGCAGCTTGTCCACCTCTGCAACGCCGCGGACTCCGCCGCCCACCGTGAGCGGGATGAAGACTTCCTCGGCGGTGCGCCGGACGACGTCGAACGTCGTCTCCCGGTTGCCCGAGGAGGCCGTGACGTCCAGGAAGGTCAGCTCGTCCGCGCCGCCGTTGTCGTAGCGGTGGGCCAGTTCCACCGGGTCACCGGCGTCGCGCAGGCCCTCGAAGTTGATGCCTTTGACCACGCGGCCGGCGTCGACGTCCAAACACGGGATGACGCGGACGGCTACTGACATGACTGCTCCTGCTGTTGACGTGCTTCTTCGGGGGCCCTGGCTGACCTAAGACCGGCTGGCTTAGATCCGGCAGGCGTGGATGCTGCTGACCAGGATGGCGCGCGCGCCCAGGTCGTAGAGTTCGTCCATGATCCGGTTGGTGTCCTTCTTCGGCACCATCGAGCGCACGGCAACCCAGTCGGAGTCACGCAGCGGAGACACCGTGGGCGATTCCAGGCCCGGGGTCAGGGCGGCGGCCTGCTCCACGAGCTCGTTGCGGATGTCGTAGTCCATCAGCACGTACTGGCGGGCGACCAGCACGCCCTGGAGCCGGCGGATGAGGATCTCGACGGCGGGGTTCTGCTCGCCCTTGCGGCCGATCAGCACCGACTCGGACTTCAGGATCGGTTCGCCGAAGATCTCCATGCCGGCGGCCTTGAGCGTGGTCCCGGTCTCGACCACGTCGGCGATCGCGTCGGCCACACCCAGGCGGACCGAAGATTCGACGGCGCCGTCCAGCCGGACCACCTTGGCGTTGATGCCGCGCTCGGCCAGGTAGCCGCGGAGCAGTCCGTCGTAGCTGGTGGCCAGCCGCTTACCCTCGAGCTGGTCGATGGAGCTGAAGTCGCCCACCGGGCCGGCAAAGCGGAAGGTGGAGGCGGCGAAGCCCAGCGGCAGCAGCTCTTCGGCGTCGACCTCGGCGTCCAGCAGCAAATCGCGGCCGGTGATGCCGACGTCGAGCGTTCCCTGCCCGACGTAGACGGCGATGTCGCGCGGGCGGAGGAAGAAGAATTCGATGTCGTTGTCCGGGTCGACCATGACCAGTTCGCGGCTGTCGCGGCGCTGGCGGTAGCCGGCCTCGGCGAGCATGGCGGAGGCGGCTTCGGACAGGGATCCCTTGTTCGGGACGGCAACTCTCAGCATGGGAGGTTTCTTTCTGGGTGGATCGTCATGGGGTAACAGGCACTGCGGGCCACGGACTGCTCCGCGTCCGCCGGCGTGAGCCGGGGACGCGGAACCGCGTGGCTAGAGATGCTTGTAGACGTCTTCCAGGGTCAGTCCCTTGGCGAGCATCAGGACCTGCAGGTGGTACAGCAGCTGGGAGATCTCCTCGGCTGCGGCCTCGTCGGATTCGTACTCGGCGGCCATCCAGACTTCGGCGGCTTCCTCCACAACCTTCTTGCCGATGCCATGGACGCCGGACTCAAGTTCGGCGACGGTGCGGGAGCCTGCCGGACGGCTGGCGGCCTTCTCACTCAGTTCTGCGAACAGCGACTCGAAATTCTTCACACCCTCCAGCCTACTTGCTCGGGGCATAGCCCCGCCTGCCGGGTCTCCTGATGACTCCCCTGATGTGAGGGATTCCACAGCCTAGCGGTACTGCTTGAGCCTGACGGCGGTCGCGACGGCGGCGGTGAACGCCTCGTGGCCCTTGTCCTCGTTGGAACCGGGCAGGCCGGCCCGGTCGATGCCCTGCTGCTCCGTGTCGCAGGTCAGGACGCCGAAGCCCACCGGGGTGCCGGTGCGGACGCTGACCTCGGTCAGGCCCATGGTGGCCGCCTCACAGACGTATTCGAAGTGCGGGGTGCCGCCGCGGATGACGACGCCGAGGGCGACGACGGCGTCGAAGTGCGGCGCCAGCCGGGCGGCGGCGACGGGCAGTTCAAAGGTGCCCGGCACGCGCAGGACGGTGGGCTCGTCAATGCCGGCCTCCTTGGCCGCGCGGAGGGCACCGTCGAGCAGGCCGTCCATGATGGTGGTGTGCCAGCTGGCGGCGACGATGGCCACCTTGAGGCTGCCGGTTTCTGCGGACTGGGTGGTCAGGTCGATCGTGGGGGCGCCGTGGCCGCTCATAGGGTGTCCTTGCTGTTGGTGCTGTGGGGAAAGTGGGTGGGGAGGCGGTGCGGCCTAGCCGGCTTGGACACCGGATTCGACGCCGGCTCCGGACCCGGCTCCGGCTCCGGGGTCCAGCGTGGCCGGCTGCATGTCCAGGACCAGGCGGTGGTCCATCCGGTCCTTCTTGGTCTGCAGGTAGCGCAGGTTCTGCTCGCGGGAGGGCACCTCGGTGGGGACCATTTCGACCACGTGCACGCCGGCCTGGGCCAGCCGGTCCTGCTTGTCCGGGTTGTTGCTGAGCAGCCGGACCTCGTTCAGTCCCATCTCCGCCAGGATCTGGGCCGCGGCCTGGTAGGAGCGGGCGTCCACCGGCAGGCCCAGCTGCTCGTTGGCCTCAACCGTGTCGAAGCCGGCTTCCTGCAGCGCGTAGGCCCGGATCTTGTTCGCGAGGCCGATGCCGCGGCCTTCCTGGCCGCGCAGGTAGAGCAGGGTTCCGCCGTGCTCGTGGATCAGTTCCAGAGCGTAGGCCAGCTGCTCGCCGCAGTCGCAGCGGTAGGAGCCGAACACGTCGCCGGTGAGGCACTCCGAGTGCAGCCGGACCAGGGGCGCCTTGCCGTCGGTGGCCGGCAGCGGCGAGCTGACCGCCAGGTGCTCTGCACCGGTTTCCAGGTCCGTCCAGGCCTGGGCCACGAATTCGCCGAAGGCGGTGGGAAGCTGCACGATCGGGCCGCCGCTGACCGGATGCGGCTGCTGCGCCGGGGTGGCCGGCTGCGCTGGGGAAGTCGTCATTGTTTCTCCTCTGTCCAAGGTCCTAGGCGGAGGCCGCCGCGTGGCTACCGGTGTTCCCGGCCTCAAGGTACGCCACCAGGTCGGCGATCGAGATCAGCGGGCAGCCGTGCTCCAGCGCGAAGCTGCGAAGTCCGTCCAGCCGCATCATCTCTCCGTCGTCGTGCACTACTTCTGCGATCACACCGACGGGTTCGACGCCGGCCAGCCGGCACAGCTCCACGGCTGCTTCGGTGTGGCCGGGCCTCTCCCGCACACCCCCCTTAACGGCGCGGAGCGGGAAAACATGCCCGGGCCGGGTCAAGGAGCTGGGTTCGCTGGTGGGATCGGCCAGAATCCGGGCCGTGAGGGCCCGATCCGTGGCGGAAATTCCGGTGCTGACGCCGATCGCAGCATCGCAGGAGACGGTGTAAGCGGTGCCCTTGGCATCCTCGTTGATGGTGACCATCGGGGGCAGTGCCAGGGCGTCGGCGCGGTCGTCCTCCAGCGGCACGCAGATCACGCCGGAGCTGTGCCGGATGGTCCAGCCCATCAGCGCCGGGGTGGCGTGCGCGGCGGCGAAGATGATGTCGCCCTCGTTTTCGCGGTCTTCATTGTCGACCACCAGCACCGGCCGGCCCTCCGCCATGGCGCGGACGGCGTCCTCGATGGGGTCCAGCACCGGGGCGCCCGCGCCGGCGGCGCGGACGGCGTCCTCCTGGCGGTTCTGCAGCGTGCTCATGATGCGTCCTCTCCGGCGGTGCGGGCGGGGGCGAAGGCCAGGAGCCGTTCGGTGTACTTGGCCAGCACGTCCACCTCCAGGTTCACAGGCGCGCCGATCTCCTTGGCACCGAGCCCGGTTTCGGCCAGCGTGGTGGGGATCAGGCCCACCTCGAACCATGGCTCGGACGCCGGGGCGGGGCTGACCGCGGTGACGGTGAGGGAGACGCCGTCGACGGCGATGGAGCCCTTCTCGGCGATGTAGCGGGCCAGCGGCGCGGGCACACCGAAGCGCAGCCGGTCCCAGTTGCCCAGTGCCTCGCGCTCAAGGAGCTGTCCGACGCCGTCGACGTGGCCCTGGACGACGTGCCCGTCCAGCCGGCCGCCGGCCGGGAGGCAGCGTTCCAGGTTGACCCGGTCCCCCGCGGCAAGGCTGCCGATGGTGCTCCGGACCAGGGTCTCGCCCATGACGTCGACGCTGAAGTCGGTCCCGTCGATGTCCGTGGCGGTCAGGCAGACGCCGTTGACGGCGATGGAGCCGCCGTGGGCCAGGCCCTCGGTGCTGGTGGGTGCGTGCAGCCGGAGGGTGGCGCTGGTGTCCCCGTCGCGGGCGACCGAGAGTACCTTTCCTTGTTCGGCGATAATTCCGGTGAACATCAGTTGCCTCCTGGGGCGGTGACCGCGGGGTGGCGCGGGGTGGTCTCAGATGAAGAAGGGGTGCCTGTCTCGGCGCCCGGGTGGGCGGAGCGGGGCCGCAGGTGCAGCCGCAGGTCGCGGCCGAGCCGCTGCACGGAGCCGCCGGTGGCCTCGTCCCAGTCCCAGTGCTGGGCGTCGGCGAGGGTGCCGATGCCGAGGTCCTCGAGGGCGGCCGTGCCGGAGCCCAGCAGGGTGGGCGCGAGGTAGAGGATCAGCTCGTCCACCAGGCCGGCGGACAGGAACGCGCTGAGGATCCTGGAGCCGCCCTCCACCATCAGGTGCCGAACGCCGGCGTCGAACAGTTGGTCCAACGCCTCGGCCGGCTCGCGGGTGGGCAGGTGCAGCACCTTGCCGTCGTCGCCGTGCACGGCGGCGTCCTCCGGGATGCCCCGCAGACCCATCACGGCGCGCAGCGGCTGCTTGTCCGCGTTCCGGCCGTCGGGGGTGCGGGCCGTCAGCCGCGGGTTGTCCACCAGCACGGTCTGCGTGCCCACCAGGATCGCATCGATCCGGCCGCGCAGGGCGTGGTTATCCTCAAGCGACTCGGGGCTCGAGATCCACTGGCTGGTGCCGTCCGCGGCGGCGATCCTGCTGTCGAGGGTCTGGGCGATGTGCAGGGTGACGAACGGCCGTTGCACGGCGACGGCGTCGAACCACCGCCGGTTGAGCTCCAGTGACGTCTCTTCGGCAAGGCCGGAACGGACGGTGACGCCGGCGGCGCGCAGCGTGGCCGCTCCCCCGGCGGCGGGATCATGCGGGTCGTCCACGGCGTAGACGACGTTGGCGATGCCGGCGTCGATGATGGCCCGGGCGCAGGGGCCGGTGCGGCCCACGTGGTTGCAGGGCTCGAGGGTGACCACCATGGTGGTGCCGGTGAGGTCGAACCCGGCCTGCTTCGCCTGCTCGATCGCGTCGGCCTCGGCGTGCGAGGTGCCGGCGCCGCGGTGGTAGCCGGTGACCAGCGGGGACCCGTCGGGGGCGATGATGACGGCCCCAACGAGCGGATTTGCGCCGCGGGGGCCGAGGGCGGCCGCGGCGAGGGCGGCGTCCATCGCCGCCGATTCGGCTGCGCTGAAGTCAGGTGTGGTGTGGTGAACGCTCATCGGCCGCCCGCCCGGTCCCGGAGGACCGCGGTGCGGTGGAAGAGCCATCGCAGGGGGTTCATGTGTCTGTCTATACCTTTCCTCTGAACCGCGATGGCTCCGGGGGTATACGACAGCGCAGTGCCGCGGCGCGAAAGGGCGCCGCAGTAACAGCTGTACGTGCTTCTCTCATCCAGACTTTAACTGTCGGTACCGGAATTCCACCGGTTCAACCGTCCGCCGTTGCCCTCCTGTTGGAAGGCGCCGGCTCGCGGGTCGCGGACTGTCACCGCCGGTTCGGACTTGCACCGACCCCGGAGCACGTATGTGTGAAGCTATTCTGACACAACCGCGCCTGGCGGCCGGGTATTCCGGGCCCGCGGCCGTCACCGGACGCAACAGGCGAGGGATCGCCCAGAAGCCGCGGCGTCGCCCGGACGCTCGGTCCGGTGTTAGCGCTTTCCGGCCTCGCGGAGCCGCTCGATCGCCTCGGCCGGATCGTCCGCGCCGTAGACCGCGGAACCGGCGACGAAGACATCCGCCCCCGCCTCGGCAGCCCGCCAGATGGTGTCCTCGGTGATGCCGCCGTCGACCTGCAGCAGCACGTCCAGGCCGGACGCGTCGATGGCCGCGCGGGCCCGGCGGATCTTGGGCAGGGTCAGTTCCAGGAACTCCTGGCCGCCGAAGCCGGGCTCCACCGTCATGATCAGGATCATGTCCAGTTCGCCGAGCATGTCGAAGAACGGCTCGACACCGCTGCCCGGGCGCAGCGCCAGCCCGGCCTTTGTTCCCCTGGCCCGCAGTTCGCGGGCCAGCTTCACCGGAGCGATGGACGCCTCGGCGTGGAAGGTCACGGAGGCGACGCCGGCGTCGGCATAGGCCGGCGCCCAGCGGTCCGCGTGCTCGATCATCAGGTGGGCGTCGAGCGGGATCGGACTGATCTCCTGCAGCCGCTGCACCACCGGCAGGCCCAGGGAGAGATTGGGCACGAAGTGGTTGTCCATCACGTCCACATGCACCGCATCCGCGGTCCGGATCTTCGCCAGCTCGGTCTGCAGGTTCGCGAAGTCGGCCGAGAGGATGCTGGGGTTGATGCAGGTGTGCGTCATGGAAGTCCTTTGCTGTGGTGCCGGTGTGGTGCCAGTATGACCGCTGGATCAGGCCTTTTTGTGGATGAGCGCCAGGAACATCGCATCCGTCCGGTGCAGGTGCGGCCAGAGCTGGGCGGTCGACTCGTGGCCGGCGTCCAGGTGACCGGTGAGGCTCACGGCGTCCAGGGCGGCGCCGGCGTCGAGCAGCTCCAGGTCCTCGCGCTTGCGCAGGGCGTCGCTGACGACGGCGGTGGTCTCGGCCGGGTGCGGCGAGCAGGTTACGTAGGCGACGACGCCGCCGGGCTTGACCGCGTCGAGTGCGGATTTGAGCAGCTCACGCTGCAGCGGACCGAGGTCCGCGAGGTCCTTGGGCGTGCGGCGCCAGCGTGATTCCGGGCGGCGGCGCAGGGCCCCGAGGCCGGTGCAGGGCACGTCGACGAGGACGCGGTCGAACTGGCCGGTCATCTCGGTTCCCACCTCGCGGCCGTCGCCGGTGCGGACCTGCCAGGTCTCGCGTGGAACGGCGCTAAGAGCCTGGCTGACCAGCTTGGCGCGGTGCGGGGCGGGTTCGTTGGCCAGCAGGGTGGCGCCGTGCTGCCGGGCGAGGGCTCCGAGGAGGGCCGCCTTGCCGCCGGGGCCGGCGCAGAGGTCAAGCCAGCGTTCGCCGCCGTCGTTCTTGGCTTCTCCGTGGCCCTCGGCTGCAAGGTCCACCGCGGCGAGGGCGCGGGCCACGAGCTGGGAGCCGACGTCCTGGACGCGGGTGCTGCCGTCCCGAACGGAGGCGAGCCGGCCCAGGTCGCCGCCGCTGGAGAGCGCCGAGCCCTCCACCAGCTCGCCGGGGGTGGCGCCGTTTTCCAGCGCCTCGTCGAGGCTGCCGAGGCCGGGCAGGGCCACCAGGTTGACCACCGGGGCGGCGTTGTCCGCCTCCAACAGGCTGGTGATCTCGGAGACCGGCCGGCCGTGCGCCACCAGCGACTGGCGGAAGGCACGGACGATCCAATCCGGGTGGGCGTAGCGGATGGCGGCGCCCTTGGTCTCGTCCGCTTCTCCGGTGAGCAGGAGCTCGAGCCATTCGTCGAGCGTGTGGGCGGAGACCTTGCGCAGCACGGCGTTGATCAGGCCGGAGGGGCCGGCGCCGATGACGGCGCGGGCCAGGCCGACAGTCTCGTCCAGGGCGGCGTGGGCGGGAACGCGCATGGCCAGCAGCTGGTGCGCGCCGATCCGCAGGGCATCGAGGATCGCCGGATCCAGCTGGTCCAGCGGCCGGTCCACGCAGCGGGCCAGGATGGCGTCATAGGTGCCCTGGCCGCGGAGGGCGCCGTAGCTGAGTTCGGTGGCGAAGCCGGCGTCGCGCTTGTCCAGGCCGTGGTGGCGGATCCGCGCCGGGAGCACCAGGTTGGCGTAGGCGTCCTCGGCGGCGACGGCGCGGAGCACCTCGAAGGCCACCAGCCGGGCCGGGTCGGCGCGGCGGGTGCGCTGGGCCGGGGCGCTTTCGGTGAAGTTGCGTTTGGGACCCCGGTTGCGTTCGCGGCCCTGGGCGTCGCGGCGCACGCCGGCGCGGGAGCTGTCGGCTCCGGCGCCGCCCTTACCGCGCTGGCTGCCGGAGTTTCCTTGGCCGCGCTGGTTGCCCGCGCCGCCTCCGCTGCGGCCGCGGCCGTTTCCGTTGGATCCGGACTCGCTCATTCGAAGACCACGCTTTCCAGTGTTGCCTGCCCGCGCGCCCAGTCGGCGGCGGCCATCATTTTCTTGCCTGCGGGCTGTACCCGGGTCAGTTCCACCGGGTGTGAGCCGGTTCCCACCAGGACGGCCTTGTCGACCACGGCCACGTGGCCGGGCTGCAGGGCCCCAGCCTGGGGCCGCAGGCGGACGGGTTCAAGTTTGATCCGCTGGCCGTCCAGCGTGGTCCAGGCCCCCGGTTCGGGCGTCACGCCGCGGGAGCGGCGGCTGATTGCCAGCGCCGGAAGCTGCCACTCCAGGCGGCCGTCCTCGAGGGTGAGCTTCGGGGCCAGGGTGACATCCCCCTGCTGCGGGACCGCGGCGGCCTTGCCGGCGTCGACCGCGGAGAGCGTCTGGGCCAGCAACACGGCGCCGCTGTGGGAGAGGCGTTCCAGGAGTTCCCCCGCGGTGTCCTCGTGTCCGACCGACTCGGTGAGGGTGCCGTAGACGGGGCCGGTGTCCAGGCCTTCCTCGAGCCGGAAGGTTACGGCGCCGGTCACGTCGTCGCCGGCGATCAGGGCGCGCTGGACCGGGGCGGCGCCACGCCAGGCCGGCAGCAGCGAGAAGTGCAGGTTGATCCAGCCGTGGGCGGGGACGTCGAGCGCGGACCGCGGGATCAGCCCTCCGTAGGCAACAATGGCGGCGACGTCCGGGGCGGCGGCGGCAATCCGGGCCGTCACATCGGCGTCGACCTTGGCCGCGTGGATGACCTCAATGCCGAGCTCGGCCGCCCGCGCCGCCACCGGCGACGGGGTCATGACGCGCTTGCGCCCCAGCGGCGCGTCGGGGCGCGTCAGGACGGCGACGACGTCGAACCCTGCGCCGACCAGCGCGTCAAGTGAGGGGACGGCGACGGCGGGGGTGCCGGCGAAGAGGACCCTCACTGGGCGGAACCGAAGGAAGCGCCGGCGCCGAAGCTGGAGCCGACAGTCTTGGCGCGCTTCGACGTCGTCTGTTCGGTGATGGAGTCATAGTTGGCGTTGCGGATGGCGCGCAGGGCGGCCTTCCGGTCCTCACCCTCGAGACGGTCCGTGAAGAGGATGCCGTCCAGGTGGTCCGTCTCGTGCTGAAAGACGCGGGCCAGCATGCCCTCGCCCTCGAGCTCCACCGGGTTGCCGTGCACGTCGACGCCGGTCACCCGCGTGTGGCGGAAGCGGCGGACCGGGAAGCCCAGGCCGGGGATGGAGAGGCAGCCCTCCACCTCGTCGGGCTGGAAGTCCTCGCTGTTGTCCAGGACGGGGTTGATGATGTGGCCCTCGACGCCGCGGATCCGGTACGTGAAGACGCGCTGGCTGATGCCCACCTGCGGGGCGGCCAGGCCGGCGCCTTCGACGTCTTCCATGGTTTCGAGCATGTCCGCCACCAGCTTCTCCAGCTCGGGCCCGAACTCCGTCACGGGATCGGCAACTGTGCGCAGCACAGGGTCCCCGATGATGCGGATGTTCAAAATGGCCATGGGTGATCTGTCCTTCGAGCTGGGCGGTCAGGGATTCCATCCAGTTTAGTGCCAGATTCCGTGGCGGGGATTTTCCCTGCCTTGTGCATCGCCCCGCTAAAAATGTCAGACCCCCGCAGGAGACTTGATCCATGGAAGCCATCGGGGGTTTCATCGCGGATCTCGATTCCGGACCGACAACGGTCGCCGGAGTGTATGCGGCCCTGTCCTTGATGCGGGAGGCCGGTCCGGAGGAGGCACGGGATGCCTCCCTGCTCGATCTCCAGACCGCGGCCGATCTGGCAGATGCCGCCGAGGAGCTGTCCCGGCTCACCGCATATTGGCAACTCGTGGCCTCAGCGGCGGTGGACCGAAGCAGGAAGCGTGCCGCGCAGGACGCCCACGCCGTTCCCGGGTGGACCACCGGCTGGCAGGCGTCTGCCAAGCCGACCCGGCCGGAAATCGCGGAGGCGGCAGGGACAGCGGTACCCGCGCGACGGTCTGCCACCGAAGATATTGCCGTCACCCTGTCCGCTGCATCGGACGACGGCTACCGGAATACCGCGGAATTCCTCCGGGCCAGGCTGCATATCTCACTCGCCGAGGCACGGAGCAGGCTGCGGCTGGCCGAGGCAGTACTGCCGCGGCAGGACCTGACTGGAGAGCTCCTTCCGCCGGTCCGCGAGGAACTCGGAGCCGCGGTGGCCGCGGGCGACATATCCGCGCGCTCGGCCGGCGTCACCTTGGCGGCCCTGGAAAAGGCCAAACCCGTCTGCGACACCGAAACGCTCGGGCGCATGGAACACGCCCTCACCCGCACGGCAGTCGAACATGACCCCGATTTCCTGGTCCGGATCGCGCAGCGGTGGTTGAACGCTGTGGACCCGGACGGGAGCGAACCGTCAGAGGAGCTACTCCGGCAGCTGCAGGGCGCTTTCATCCGGAGGCGGCGGCACGGTCTGCAGCACCTCGAGATTTTCGCCACGGACGAGCAGTTCGAGCACCTGATCACCGTCATGAACACCGCGACAAACCCGCGGATCGGGTACGACGACGGCGGGTCCGTGGACTTTCGGACCGTCGCCCAGAAGCGGCTCGATGGACTGGTGGGCGGCTGCGAGGTGGCCCTCGGTTCCGGCGGTCTGCCGGCAGCCGGAGGGCTCAGGCCGCAGGTGATGGTGACTATCGACTACCGGGACCTGCTGGAACGGATCGAATCGAGCCAAGGCACGGGGACCATGCTCTTCTCGGGCCCGGTCACCGCCTCCACGGTGCGGAAGATTGCGTGCGACGCGGACATCATTCCCGTGGTGCTCGGCGGAGAGGGCCGCGTCTTGGACATCGGCCGGGCGTCCCGGGTGTTCCCGCCGCATATCCGGAAGGCACTGGTTGCCCGGGACCAAGGGTGTGCCTTCCCCGGCTGCTCCATCCCGGCGCCGTGGTGCGAGGCGCACCACATCGACTACTGGTCACGCGGCGGGGCCACAAGTACGGACAACGGCGTGCTGCTGTGCTCGCATCACCATCACGTCGTCCACAAGGAACAGTGGGAGATCCAAGTCCGCCTGGGGGTGCCATGGTTCATCCCGCCACCGCACGTGGACCCCGGCCGAAGACCGTGCCGCAACGGATTCTTCCGTCCTGTTGCTGCCTAGCCGGAATGTCCGTCCGTTTGCTGGCCGCTTCCGTGCCATTGCCGCGCGGCCGGCTACTGTCTGCCGTCGTCATCTGGCCGGCGCCGCGGGACGGGATGCTACCTCCCGCCGGTCATTCGGCCAGCGCCGCCGTCGTGACTGGGCCTGCCCGGATTGCTCTCACGAACACATGTTCAGGAAACCGGTGGCTCCCGGCCGCGAATGGAAAGTCACTGCGTGTCCCGCGTCGTTCCGGAAAACCGCTGTGGAGCCACTGACCGTCATCGAGCCGGCCTGGTAGAGGTTGTCCCAGCCGGCGGGAGGGTTGCCATTGCCGTCGTCGAGGATCTTGTCGGCGAGGAAGTACGTCCCGTCGACAAGTGCCTCGCGGATACCGCAATGCGTGAAGAGGTTGAACGGCACGGCCACGGGAGTCTCCGATGCCGGCACGGCAGTAGTGGCTGGGGCGCCCGACGGGGATGCCGGCGTGGTCGCTGATCCAGGAGCCTGAGCGGTCGGGGATCCCGATTCCACGGTGGGTGCTGCGGATGCCGTCCCCTCTCCCGGCCCGCCGGGAGCCGCGCAACCGCTTAGCAGTGCCATGGTAAGGGCACCGACCATGCTGTGATAACGAGAGTTGCGCCGAACTGCCATGCCCAAGGGTGGGCAGCCGACACCGCTTCGCGGAAGGGCGTTTCGGCCCGAAAGAGGCGCTAAGGCGAAGGGTTAGCGTGCCATCGGCGGGGCGATCGGCAGCAGCGCGGGACCCGCCGCCACGGTGTCGGCCGACATCTCCCAGACCCGTCGCAGCGCGCAGAACTTCCACCAGTGATGCTTCAGCACGTTGGGGTTGGCGCGTTCCGGACGGACCTCGGTCTCGCCGATGGCCACGGCCAGCAGGATGGGCGAATCACCGTGCTGCCACGGCTCCCACTCCCCCGCCACCGGGTCAACCAGGCTCTCCTCGGCCTTCATACCGGCCACCAGCTGCATCACCACCTTGGCGTCCAGCGGCTTCACCATGCCGTCCCGCGTGGTGCCCTTGGTCTTGTAGTCGATCAGGCAGGTGCGGCCGTTGATCTTCGCCACCAGGTCGAGGGTTCCCGCGTATCCCACGGTCTGGTTCCAGACGGTGATCTCCGGTGCGATCGGTTCGACCTGGAACAGCTGCCACCACTCGTCGAAGCGGGCCGCGAAGGCTTCCTCGCCGTTTGCCGCCAGTGCCTCGCGGGATTCCTTCATCTGGTGCGGCCGGCCCAGGGCACGCAACGCAACCTGTTCGCAGTAGTTGTGTACCCGGTCGCCGCGCTTGGCCGCGTCGTCCCGATATGTTTCCGCGGCCTTCGCCGCCCGGCTCACGGCCTGGCGGACCTTTGCCGGGCTGCCCAGGATCTCCGGCAGTGACGGATCGGCGGCCAGGCTGTTGGCGCCCATGTAGCCGAACCAGCCATCCAGTCCGTGCGGCTGCTGGCCGATCACCGTGGTGATCGAGGGAACCGTGAACGGAGCCGAGGTGGCACGGGCGTACATCCGTCCGTACTCGGTGGCGTGGGCGAGGAGTGGGGCTGTCATGGCAAGAACTCTTTCACAGGGGTCTGACGCGATATGAGGCTGTGGAGGCGATCAACGACGACGGCGGTTACGGGCGCTGCGCGCGCCGTCGCCGGTTGCCGGTTACGGGCGCTGCGCGCGCCGTCGCCGGTTGCCGGTTACGGGCGCTGCGCGCGCCGTCGCCGGTTGCCGTTGCCGGTTGCCGGGCAGGTAGCCGGGAGACGCTCCCCAGCAGTCGGTACCCGCCCAGTTGTCCGAGACCGTCCAGTCCTCGGCCCGACCGGCCCAGCCGATAACGACGCCTGACCGCCAAAAAACAATGGTCCGCCCCGCTCGGAGAGCGGAACGGACCATCTGTTGGTGGGCGATACTGGGTTCGAACCAGTGACCTCTTCGGTGTGAACGAAGCGCGCTACCACTGCGCCAATCGCCCCGGGTGCCCTTGAATGCTAGCCCACCCCGGCGGAAATCTAAAATCGGCCTTCAACTGGGGCGGGGCGGCCTGCCGGGTCCCGGTCCGGGCCCATATCGGGGGTGTCCGCGAATCGTGATGACGACGTCGGATCCTCCGCAGAGCCTTCGGCCGTACAAAGCCCGCGTTCGGACGGCCGGACCACCGATTCGTAGTGCCCGGAACGGCGCCGTGCTGGTCGTGCCCCCACCCAAGCCGTCGGCTCCGCCCCTCGCGACGCTGCCGGAAACGGCCCCGAATTACAGCCCTGTAATTAGCGAAATCCGCGTGGTTACAGGGATCCGCGGGGGCTGGCAGCCGGCGGATGGCCCTCGATTTGTGGATTGCCTGAACCTCCTATAGAGTTCTTACTCGTTGGAACGCGAGGAACTGCCGAGTGCGGCGGGAAATCAACAATCAACACTGCGGACGTAGCTCAGCTGGTAGAGCACCACCTTGCCAAGGTGGATGTCGCGAGTTCGAATCTCGTCGTCCGCTCGCAGGACACTGTCACGGATAAGAATCTTCACGGATTCTGTCTACACGGTGGGTTGGCCGAGAGGCGAGGCAGCGGCCTGCAAAGCCGTATACACGGGTTCGAATCCCGTACCCACCTCGGTGAAAACCCTGGTTTCCGGTCCCGGCCGGATGCATAGGGGCGATTGGCGCAGCGGTAGCGCGCTTCCCTGACACGGAAGAGGTCACTGGTTCGATCCCAGTATCGCCCACCAAAGCAAGGCAACTTGCTTGATCCAGTACCGCCGGCATTGCCGGACGGACTAAATGCGGACGTAGCTCAGCTGGTAGAGCACCACCTTGCCAAGGTGGATGTCGCGAGTTCGAATCTCGTCGTCCGCTCTCTTTACCATCCACTCCGGATTCCTCCGGTTGCGGGCGATTGGCGCAGCGGTAGCGCGCTTCCCTGACACGGAAGAGGTCACTGGTTCGATCCCAGTATCGCCCACACTCACCGCAGCTCCCCCGGGAGCTGCTTTTTTCGTTTCCACGTCTCCCGGCACCGCGACCGGCCGCCGTCGTGATGCCCCTTCCATCGTGGCTTTCTCCTCTGGGCGTACAAACCGTCAGTACCCTTGGCATGCCTCCGGGCCGGGGCTAGGATCGAAAGCGCTAGGAGCGATCTGGCTCCGCGACTGAAAGGAGGTGCCCGTGGGTTTACTTGACGATCTAAAGGGCAAGGCTCAGAAGCTGATTGATGGCAACGAAACGGCTATCAAGGACGGCATCGAGAAGGCCGGTGACTTCGTCGATTCCAAGACCGGCGGAAAGTACGCCGACCGCGTCGACACCGTTCAGCGGAGCGCCTCCGACTACGTGGACAACGCCAACGGCCGGCCCGAAACCGGTCCCGCCAGCGAACCCCACGTCGCGGGGGTCCCGCCAGTAGCCGGGGAACCCCGGCAGCAGGGCCTCTAGCCCAGGTACGTCAGCGAGGTGCCGGTCCCGCCGTGAGGCGGCGCCGGCACCTTCGTCGTTTAATCAGTGGCACCGAGACACCGAGTCGCCGACGCGGCGCGGCTGCCGCGGGCAGCCGGCGGCGCCGGGGCGGACGCCGGGAACACCGACCCCGTGAGTCCTACGACGGTTCGTGGTTCTGGCCCTCGCGGGCCAGGGCGGTCAGGCGCGAGACCGCCCGGAAGTACTTCTTCATGTAGCCGCCGGTCATCATCTCTTCGGTGAAGAGCCGGTCGAAGGGCACACCGCTGGCCAGGATCGGGACGTCCTTGTCGTACAGCCGGTCGGCGAGCACCACGAAGCGCAGCGCCACGGCCTGCTCGGTGATGGTCTCCACATTGCGCCACACCACGGCGTCGATCCCGTCGATCAGCTGCCGGTAGCGACTGGGGTGCACGCCGGCCAGGTGGTTGATCAGGGTACTGAATTCGTCCTTGGCCACGGTCTTGCCGTCGAATTCCCGCTGCATGTGGTGGGTGAGTTCGTCGTTGCGCAGCGGCGACGGAGCCTTCGGCAGGCCGCGGTGGCGGAAGTCCTCGCCGTCGATCCGGACGACGTCGAACTGGTCCGCCAGCACCTGGATCTCGCGCTGAAAGTCGACGGCGGCAAAGCGGCCGTCGCCCAGGGAACCGGGCAGGGTGTTGGAGGTCGCGGCGAGCTTGACGCCGGCGTCGGCGAGCTCGCGCATCAGCCGGGACATCAGCACGGTGTCCCCCGGATCGTCGAGTTCAAACTCGTCGATGCAGACCAGCTTGTAGCTGCTCAGGGCCTCCACGGTCTTCCGGAAGGACAGCGCGCCGACCAAGTTGGTGTACTCCACGAAGGTGCCGAACGCTTTGGGCCCGGGCGCCGCGTGCCAGAGAGAGGCCAGCAGGTGGGTCTTGCCGACGCCGAACCCGCCGTCGAGGTAAATGCCCGCGCGGGACGATTCCTTCTTGCCGAAGAGCCGCTTGAACAGGCCATCGCCGCTTCCGGCACCGACGCCGGCTGCGAATGTTTCCAGCGCCCGGACGGCGTGAGCCTGGCTGGGCTGGGCCGGATCGGGGCGGTAGCTGGCGAAAGAGACCTCACCAAAGCGCGGCGACGGATAAAAACCCTTGAGGAGTTCATCCACGGAAACCGCCGGGGTTCTGGCGGCGAGCTGTTCGATCTGTACCAAGGTGGTCCGTTCTGCTGGTCTCGTGTCCCCAGAAAGACTACCGGCAAAGCCGCAGTGGCTACCGGCGGCGTCCGCGGCCGTGACGAAGACCATATTTCCCCCCGAGAACCCCGAAGGAACAATCCCGCGCGCCCGTGGTTAGTGTTGTCATAGGCCCGGGGCCGCGACACGCGTCCGCCGGGCACCCCCGACTTCCAGTGAAAGGCGCTCTTGATGCCCTACCCCGTTGAGCAGAACAAGAAATTTGCCGGCTACGCCCACCCCGAGCGGCTGGTCTCCACCGACTGGCTCGCCGCCGCGCTGGAGGACGGAGCCGTCGGGAACGGTCAGCTGGTGGTGGTCGAATCCGACGAGGACGTGCTGCTCTACGAGACCGGCCACATCCCGGGCGCCGTCAAGATCGACTGGCACACGGACCTGAACGATGAGGTCACCCGCGACTACGTCGACGGGGAAGCGTTCGCCGCCCTGGCCTCCGCCAAGGGCATGTCCCGCGACAGCACCGTGGTCATCTACGGCGACAAGTCCAACTGGTGGGCCGCCTACGCGCTCTGGGTCTTCACCCTGTTCGGCCACGAGGACGTCCGGCTGCTCGACGGCGGCCGCGACAAGTGGATCGCCGAGGGCCGGCCGCTCACCACGGACAAGACCGCCGTCGAACCGGCCGAGTACCCCGTGGTCGAGCGCAACGACACCCCGATCCGCGCCTTCAAGGACGACGTGCTGGCCCACCTGGGCAAGCCGCTGATCGACGTCCGCTCCCCCGAGGAATACACCGGCCAGCGCACCCACATGCCGGCCTACCCCGAAGAGGGCGCCCTCCGCGGCGGCCACATCCCCACCGCCGCCTCCATCCCCTGGGCCCGCGCGGCCGCTGAGGACGGCACCTACCGCGACCGCTCCGAGCTTGAGGCGCTGTACCTGGGCGAGGCCGGGCTGACCCCTGGCGACGACGTCGTGGCCTACTGCCGGATCGGCGAGCGTTCCAGCCACACCTGGTTTGCCCTGAAGTACCTGCTGGGCTTCGAGAACGTCCGCAACTATGACGGCTCCTGGACCGAGTGGGGCAACGCCGTCCGCGTCCCGATCGCCAGGGGCGCCGAGCGCGGCACCGTCCCCGCGGGAAAGTAAGCTGGAATCGTGACTTCCACTGCCCTGCCCACCGCCCTGGCGGAGATCGTTGACGACTTCCAGGCACTCGAGGAATCCGAGCGCCTGCAGCTGCTGCTGGAGTTCTCCCGCGAACTGCCCGACCCGCCGGCCCGGCTCTTGGACCACCCGGAGCTGCTGGAGCAGGTGGTCGAGTGCCAGTCGCCGCTGTTCCTTACGATCGAAACCGAGCCCGCCGCGGATCAGTCGGGGGCCCAGAGCGTCCGGCTGTTCTTCAAGGCCCCGCCGGAGGCTCCGACCACCCGCGGGTTTGCCGGTGTCCTGCACGAGGGACTCGACGGGCTGAGCCCCGCGGAGATCCTGGCGGTGCCGGACGACATGCCCGAACTGCTGGGCCTGACCCGCGCCATCACCCCGCTGCGGATGCGCGGCATGACCGCGATGCTCGGGCGGATCAAGCGCAAGGTCGCCGAACTGCCGCAGCAGGGCTAAACGGCACCATGGCACGCAAGACTGCCTCCCAGGGAACCCCGGCCACCGCGGCACTCGCGGCGGCCGGGGTATCCTTCACCGCGCACCCCTACACCCACGATCCGGCGGCGGCCAGCTATGGCATGGAGGCCGCCGAGGTGCTGGGCATCGACCCGGCCCGGGTGTTCAAGACCCTGATGGTCGACGTCGACGGCCGGCTCGCCGTCGGCGTGGTGCCGGTGAGCGGCAACCTGGACCTCAAGGCCATCGCGGCGGCCCTCGGCGGGAAGAAGGCAGCCATGGCGGATCCGGCGACGGCGGAGCGCCGCACCGGCTACGTCCTCGGCGGGATCTCCCCGCTGGGCCAGCGGCAGGCCTCCCCCACCGTGCTGGACGAGAGCGCCCTGGCCCTCGAGACCATCCTGGTTTCCGGCGGACGGCGCGGACTGGACCTGGAGCTCAGCCCACAGGACCTGATCCGGCTCACCGGCGCCCGCACGGCCCGGATCGGCACCGGCCGCTGACGGCCGGGCGTTCCGCCTAGTCCACCGGGGTGGCCCGCGGAGCCAACCGCTGTCCGAGCCACGCCGTCACCAGGGCTTCCCAGCGCTCCGGGTCCACGTTCCATTCCTTGGTGTGCCGCGCGGTGGTGAACGATTCGAACGTGACCATCTCCGGGTTCTTCTCCGCCAGCACCGCAGAGGGGCCGTAGGGAACATACTCGTCGTCCACCGAGTGGATGATGAGCGTGGGCGTCCGCAACTCCACGGCGCGGGACACCCAGTCCATCGCTTTGAGGTCCACCGGCGCGGCCAGCCCGGTAAGGCGCCGGCCCAGCGGGTGGCTCATCATCAACTGCCCGTAGCGTCCGATGCCCGAGGGGATCCGGTTCAGCTGGGCGTGGTGGGCCAGCACGTCCACCCAGTTGATCACCGGAGCGTCCAGCACCATGGCGCGGATCAGGTGGTGGTAGCGGGAGAGGTCGGCGGTCTGCAGGCTGATGGCGCCGCCCATGGACCAGCCAAAGAGCACCACCTCCCGGGCGCCGTGCTCCAAGGCGTAGCCGATGGCCGCCTCGACGTCGCGCCACTCGGTCCAGCCCAGCCCGTAGCGGCCGTCCGGGGCGGAGGGCGCCTGGCCATCGTTGCGGTAGGTGATCAGCAGGCTGGTCAGGCCCAGGTCGCGGGCCACGCGGACGGCCCGCAGGCCCTCCTGCCGTGAGGCGCCGCGGCCGTGGACCATGATCGCCCACACGTCCGACGACGGCGCCGATTCCCTTGACGGCGCCTCGGCACCGGGAGTGGCGGGGGCTTCGCCTGCGGCGGGTGCGAAGGATGCGTCGGGAGCGTCTCCGGCAGCAGAGGATGCGACGGGAGCGCCGGACGGGGCATCGACGGCCGGGGCGGGGCGGACCAGCCATGCCGGCGCCGTGCCGCCGTCGACCTCGATCTCGACGTCCTCCGTCGGCAGGCCCAGCGCCGCGGGATCCGGATGCACGGCGCCACTCCAATAGGCCCGCCGGACCTGGCTGAGGTCGCCGCCGTAGACGGCCTCCACCTCGCGCAGCACGGTCTGTTCCGCCTGCGAGTAGGAGACGATCCGGCCGATCCGGGCGTGCCCGCGGCCGCCGTCGAAGAACAGTCCGTAGACGCCGTCCACCACGGCGTCCGGGGTGGCCTTGAGGATCACCTGCGGCTTCCCGCCGGCGTCCCGGATCACGGCCAGGACCTCCTGGTCCTCCTCCCGGACCCGGACGGGGGTGACCACGCGGCGGGCGAAATACAGCGCCAGCGCCGACGAGCCGGCGGCCAGCAGTCCGGCAGCGGCTCCGCCGCCGGCAATCCCGGCCGCCGCCCACTTCGCGTTGCGGGTCAGGGACGCGGCCGGCGCGGGGGCAGCCGCCACCGGGACGGGCAGGACGCGGAGGCTGGTGCCGAGTCGGAATGCTCCGCCGGAGAAACGCTGCATGGCGCGCGACGCCGGAGGCGGACTCTGCCAGGCGAGGGCGGCTGACATCGGTACCGGCACCGGACGCCGGGAGGGACGCGGAAGGGAGACCATGCCATCATTCTCACCCACCCGGCACGCCAGTCCGGCATCGGGCGCGGGACCCGCCCGGATGCTTTCCGCGGGGACTAGGCTTGGGGCATGAGCGACCCGATTGTCATCCTGACAGAAGAGCCCCTGAACGCGGACGACCGCGTCAACATCGAGACCCTGGTCGCCGACGGCGACATGCCGCTGGTGGTCCTGGTCCCGGCCAACACCGAACGGCACCTGCTGGTGGACTTCCTGGAGAACCTCTCCATGCTGGAGTTCGCGAAGGCATTCCGCGAGCTCTCCGGCAAGCAGCCGGATCCGGAGCACGAGCGCACGGCCGCAGCGGAGACCCTTGCGGCCTCGCTGACCGCCCTGGGCGGGATCGGCGGCGGCGTGACCGGAGAGGTGGTCGAAGGCAAGCCGGTGGATGCGTTGGTTGCCAAGGCACGGGAACTCAACGCCGGCCAGGCCGTGGTTATCACCCGCCCGCACGCGGTGGCAGACACTTTCCACACCGACTGGGCCAACGAGGCGCAGGACAAGCTGGGCCTGCCGGTGCTGCACCTGTACGCCGGCTCGGGATTTATCGGGGACTCCTAAGCGTTATGGATGCCATGAGTATCTTTGGCAACAAACCCAAGAATTCACCCGTCCCCTCCCCCGTCGCCGACGCCGATCCCGACACGCAGAAGACTGACGGCACCGGCGTGCGGCCGGTGGTCAAGTCCGAGGATGAGTGGCGCCAGGAACTGAGCCCGGCCGAATACCAGGTGCTCCGTCAGGCCGGCACCGAACGGCCCTACACCGGCGAGTACTGGGACACCCACACCCAGGGCGTCTACAAGTGCCGCGCCTGCGGCACCGAGCTCTTCACCAGCGCCGAGAAGTTCGACTCGCACTGCGGCTGGCCCTCCTTCTGGGCACCGCTCGCGGAGGGCAACGTCCGCTACATCCGTGACCGTACCCTGGGCATGGAGCGTATCGAGGTCCGGTGCGCCGCCTGCGATTCGCACCTCGGCCACGTCTTCGAGGGCGAGGGCTACGGCACACCCACGGACCAGCGGTACTGCATCAACTCCGTGTCGCTGACCCTGGTGCCGGCGGAGGACTAGCCAAGGGCGCGGACAGCTTGAGCTGGAAGACTGGGGCAGCCACGATTGCCCCAGTCTTTCTTATGCTCGCGCTAATTTTGCGTTAGGAATGCTGCTTGCTTGCTACGCTCGCCGTAGATTCCCGAGCAACCAGAAAGGCCGCCGACGTGACCGCTACCGCCCTCACCGTTTCCGCCCCGATCACCGCCGAGTCCCCGGACTGGCAGCGCCTGAAGTCCGCCGCCACCGCCCTGCAGGCCCTGCAGATCAAGGACGGTTCGGTCCCCGAGGCGGCGGACCACGCCGCCGCCGCGGATCAGGTCGCGACCATCACGGACGCCGTCGCCGCACTGGCCCCGGCCTTCCCGCACGACGCCGCCTACCTGGACCTGCTCGTCACGGACTTCCGCCGCTGGGCCGACGGCGGCTTCGGCGTCCCGGACTTCCTGGACTCGCTGCAGGCCTTCCAGCCGCAGCGGCACCGGGTCAACGGCCTCCAGCACCTGGTGGTCTTCCCGATGTACACCCAGAACGGCAGCACCAACCGGCTGGTAGAGGCCGTCCTGATCGAGGTCATCTGGCCGGAATTCATCGACGGCCTCGAGGCGGGCGAGTACTCCAACAAGCTCTTCGTGCCGATCCGTTTCCTCGACTTCACCCCCGGCTACGACACCAACTCCGCGGTGCTCTTCCCGGAGACCGTCGCCGTCCGCGAGACCCCCACCTTCACCTGGGGCGCCATCTTCGCCGACCGTGAGGCCGCCCGCTTCCGCCGGGTGCTGCGCGCCGCCGCGGACATCACCTCCCTGGAGCTGCCGGCCGACGCCGCGGCCCTGCTCGAGGACCAGGAGCTGACCCAGGAAACCTTCGTGATGTGGGACCTGATCCACGACCGCACCCACATGCGCGGCGACCTGCCCTTCGACCCGTTCATGATCAAGCAGCGCATGCCGTTCTTCCTGTACTCCTTGGAGGAACTCCGCTGCGACCTGACCGCCTTCCGCGAGTCCGTGAAGATCGAAAAGGACGAGGACGCCGATCCGGAAGCCCGCCGGCACGCCAAGCTGGTGCAGTACGCGGTGATCTTTGACCGCATCTTCCGCTTCGCCATCACCGGCAGCCGGGTCCGCAACTACGACGGCCTGGGCGGCCAGCTGCTCTTCGCCTGGATGCACCAGCACCGTGTCCTGCACTGGACCGACAGCCGCCTGAGCATCGACTGGGACGAGGCCGCCGACGTCGTCGTCGAACTCGGCGCCCGGATCGAGGAACTCTACTGGCGCTCGATCGACCGGCCCAAGACCGCCCACTGGCTGGCCGCGTATGAGCTCATCTCCTCGACCGTCACGCCCAACCCGGCCTCGGTCTGGGCCAAGGGCCCGGAGGCGCTCCCCCTCGACGGCCCGCCGCGCGGCCTGACCGACCAGGTCCTCGACGACGAGTTCCCGCTCTCGATGTTCTACGAGGCGCTGGAGAAGAAGATGCGCACCGTCATCGAATCCACCGCGGGCATCACCGGCAGCTCCGCCACCGCCGCATGAGCGCTGACGTGCTGAACGTCCTGGTCGCGGGCGGCAGCGGCGCCTCCGGCATCGCCGTCGCCCGCGCCCTCCGCGGCGCCGGGCACGCGGTCTTCACCGTCGGCTCCGACGCCGCCCGGATCGCGGCCGCCGCGGCCGCCGCCGGGGAGAGCGTGGTCCCGCTGACCTGCGACCTGGCCGACCCGGCCGCCGTCGCCGCCCTGCGCGCCGACCTCGCCGGGCGGGGCGTCCGGCTCGACGGCGTCATCCACCTGGTGGGCGGCTGGCGCGGCGCGAAGGGCATCGCGGACCAGCCGGATGAGGACTGGGACTTCCTGGAACGGAACGCCGTGACCACGCTCCGCAACGTCAGCCGCGCCTTCTACGACGACCTCACCGCCTCCGGCACCGGCCGGCTCGCCATGGTCTCCTCCACCACCGCGGCCGCCCCGACCGCCGGCGCAGCCAGCTACGCCGCGGCCAAGGCCGCCGCCGAAGCCTGGACCCTGGCCGTGGCCGACGGCTTCCGCCGCGAGCAGTCCGGCCACAAGGAACACCCGGTGGAACAACACAGCGCCGCGGCGGTCTTCGTGGTCAAGGCGCTGGTTGACGACGCCATGCGCGCCGCGGCGCCGGAGCGGAAATTCCCGGGCTACACGAACGTCGCCGACCTGGCCGCCGCCGTCGTCCGGCTCTTCGACACCCCTGCCGGGGAACTCAACGGCCGGCGCCTGCCGCTTAGCCGCTGAACCGGCACCTGCCTACACTGAAAGCGTGAACGAAACGATGACCAGCGCGGTCCACACCCCCGAACAAGCACCCACGATCGCCCGGCTGCACAACCCCGCGGTCCGCGGCTTCGCCTCCGACAACTACTCCGGCGTGCACCCCGAGGTGCTGGCCGCCCTGGCCGCCGCCAACGAGGGCCACCAGGTCTCCTACGGCGAGGACGTTTACACCGCCCGCCTCCAGCAGCTGATGGAGGAACACTTCGGCACCGGCATCGAGTGCTTCCCGGTCTTCAACGGCACCGGCGCGAACGTGCTCTCCCTGCAGTCGCTGCTGCCCCGCTGGGGTGCGGTCATCTGCGCCTCCACCGCCCACATCAACATGGACGAGAACGGCGCCCCGGAGCGGATCGGCGGCATCAAGCTGCTGCAGGTCTCGACGCCGGACGGCAAGCTGACCCCCGCGTTGATCGACCAGGAGGCCTGGGGCTGGGGCGATGAGCACCGCGCCCAGCCGCTGGCCGTCTCCATCACCCAGACCACCGAACTGGGCACCTGCTACACCCCGGAGGAAGTCCGGGCCATCGCCGAGCACGTGCACGCCAAGGGCATGAAGCTGCACATGGACGGCGCCCGGCTGGCCAACGCCGCCGCCCACCTGGGCGTGCCGCTGCGCGCCTTCACCCGCGACGCCGGCGTCGACATCCTCTCCTTCGGCGGCACCAAGAACGGCCTGCTGTTCGGCGAAGTGGTGGTGGCCCTCAACCCCGAGGCCGCCCACGGCCTGATCTACCTGCGCAAGATGAACATGCAGCTGGCCTCCAAGATGCGGTTCATGTCCGCGCAGTTCATCGCCCTGCTGGAGGGCGACCTGTGGCTGCGCTCGGCCTCGCACGCCAACGCCATGGCGGCCCGGCTGCGCGCCGGCGTCGAGTCCGTCCCCGGCGTCGAGCTGAGTCAGAAGACCGAGTCCAACGGCGTCTTCGCCATCCTTCCTCCCGGCGTGGCGGACCGGCTCCGCACCTCGTTCCGGTTCTACGACTGGGACGAAGCGCGGCGCGAGGTGCGCTGGATGTGCTCCTTCGACACGACCGAGGACGACGTCGATGCCTTTGTCGCCGCCATCCGGCACGAACTCGCGGACCACTAGGCGTCCCTCCGCTCCGGCCCGGCGGCGAGCCTGCCCGGCCGGGGCGGACCCCGTGCTTACCCTGTCCCTGTGACTGCACTCGACCAGGCGCCGGCGGATTTCCTCTTCGCCCTGGGCACCCTCCGCGAAGCCCGCTGCCGCAGCGAATTGCGTCTCGACGAGATCCCCGCCCCCGCCCGGCTGGCACCCTTCGCCGTCGCCCTCGGCGCCGAGGTGGTGGGACCCGGCGACGGGACACCGGGCGCGGTCCACGGCCCCGCAGCTGCGGCGCTGGCACCGGCCGCCGGGAGCGACGACGTCGAACTCGCCACCGGCCGCTTCATCCTGCTGCACGACCCGGACGGGTCCGAGGTCTGGGACGGCGAATTCCGGATCGTCACCTACATCCGCGCCCAGCTCGAACCCGACATGGGCAACGACGAAATGCTGGGCTCCGTGGCCTGGACGTGGTTGGTCGAGGCACTGGAAAACCACCGGGCCCCGTACCGCTCCGCCGGCGGGACCGCCACCCGCGTTCTCTCGGAAAGCTTCGGCACGCTGGCGGACCGTCCCGGCACCATCGACATCGAGCTGCGGGCCTCCTGGACCCCGGAGGGACGGGACATCGGCGCCCACCTGGAGGCCTGGGCCGACATGGTCTGCACCTTCGCCGGGCTGCCGCCGCTTCCCGAGGGCGTGGCCGTGCTCCCGCGCCGGCGCCCCCGGCTCGCCTGAGCACCCCTCCGGCGCCCCTGGGAGCACCGTTTACGCTCCTTGCAGGACCCTGCCGCGGTGTCCCGTCAAGCGGCTTTCGGCCTGCTCAGCGGGGTTATCGGTAAACTGGAGTCACCATGACCGCTCAGATACCGGACTCCAGCCCCGCAGACACGGCTGACGCACCAGCCGCCGCCCCCACCGCCGCCGACACGTCGGCCGGCACGCCGGAGCCCGGAGGAGCCGAGCACATCACCGTCGAGGGCTTCGACAGCCTGGTTCCCGCGGTCATCGACCTGGACGCCCCGCGCGACGGCGTCCCCCTCGTGATCGAAACGCAGGCCGGCCTGGAACGGTGCGCAGCGGCCCTCGCCGCCGGCCACGGCCCCGCCGGCGTCGACGCCGAACGGGCCTCCGGCTTCCGCTACGGCCAGCGGGCCTTCCTGGTCCAGATCCGCCGCGAGGGGGCCGGAACCTGGCTGATCGACCCGGAACCCTTCCGCGACCTGACCATCATCAACGACGCGCTCCGCGGCGTGGAATGGATCCTGCACGCGGCAAGCCAGGACCTCCCCTGCCTCTCCGAGCTGGGCATGTGGCCGGACAAACTCTTCGACACCGAACTCGCCGCCCGGCTGGCCGGGCTTCCCCGGGTGGGCCTGGCCGCCGTGATCGAACAGCTCCTGGGCTTCGGCCTGGCGAAGGAACACTCCGCCGCAGACTGGTCCACCCGGCCGCTGCCCGAGCCCTGGCTGCGCTACGCCGCCCTCGACGTCGAGGTCCTCACCGAGCTCCGCGAGGAACTGATCGAATTGTTGACCGCGGACGGCAAGCTGGAGTACGCCGAGCAGGAATTCGCCGCGATCCTTGAGGCCGGACAGGCGCCGCCGCGGGTGGATCCGTGGCGCAAGACCTCCGGCCTGCACCAGATCCGCGACCGCCGGCAGCTCGCCGCGGTCCGCGAACTCTGGCTTGAGCGCGACTCGCTGGCCCAGAAGCGCGACGTCGCCCCCGGCCGGCTGATCCCCGATTCCTCCCTGGTGGCCGCGGCGAAGGCGATGCCCACCACGGTCCCGCAGCTGCTGGGCACCAAGGGCTTCCACGGCCGGGCCGCCCAGCGCGAGGCCCCGCGCTGGCTCCGCTGCATCAGCACCGCTCGCAACCTTGAGGATCTGCCTCCGCTGCACCTGCCCACCAACGCTCCCCCGCCGCCGCGCGTCTGGGCCGATCGTGACCCCGAGGCCGCGGCACGCCTGGCCACCGCACGTCCCCGGCTCCAGGCGCTGGCCGAGGAACTGAACCTGCCGGTGGAGAACCTGCTCACCCCCGACTTCCTGCGCCGCGTGGCGTGGCGCCCGCCGGCCGAGGTCAGCGAGGAGGGCATCGCCGAGGAGTTGCAGAACCTCGGCGCCCGCCAGTGGCAGATCGAGCTCACCGCCGGGCTGATCGCGGACTCGTTCCTCAACCCGCAGCCGCTGCCGCCCAAGGAACCCAAGCCGGTCACGCCGCCCGCCGTCTGACGGTATGGAGACACTCCGAAGTCATTGAACGCGCCGACATCGTTGAACAGGCTCCTTGCTTGTGATGTTACTCACGAGTAACATTGCTAGCGATGCCGCCAGGGCCATCCCGCGCACCAGCCGTCACCGGCCGCGGGGACGGGCCCGGCACCCCTGTCTCAATGAGGAGTTACACGTGAGCCAAGACAGCCCCAGCGGAGCCCGCAGCAGCGGCACCCCCCGCTCCGCCCACCGCGCCGTGCGCGACGTCGTCTTCGTCGACGGCGTGCGCACCCCATTCGGCCGCGCCGGCGAGAAAGGCATCTACGCCGGGACCCGCGCCGATGACCTGGTGGTCAAGTGCATCCGCGAGCTGATGCGCCGCAACCCCTCCCTCCCGGCCGGGCGGATCGACGAGGTCGCCATCGCCGCCACCACGCAGACCGGTGACCAGGGCCTGACCATCGGCCGCACCGCGGCCCTGCTCGCCGGCCTGCCCCGCACCGTTCCCGGCTTCGCCATCGACCGCATGTGCGCGGGCGCCATGACCGCCGTCACCACCACCGCCAGCGGCATCGGCTTCGGCGCCTACGACGTCGTCATCGCCGGCGGCGTCGAACACATGGGCAACCACCCGATGGGCGCCGGCGCGGACCCGAACCCGCGGTTCATGTCCGAGCGGATCGTGGACCCCGCCGCACTGAACATGGGCAACACGGCCGAGAACCTGCACGACCGGTTCCCCGCCATCACCAAGGAGCGCACCGACGCCTACGCCGTCGCCTCCCAGGACAAGCTCGCCGCGGCCTACGCCAAGGAGCAGATCCAGCCGGACCTGGTCCCCGTGGCCACCATGAAGCCGGGCCAGGGCTGGACCGTGAACTCCGTGGACGAGCCTCCCCGCCCCGGCACCACGGTGGAGGACCTCGCCGGGCTGCGCACGCCGTTCCGCGCGCACGGCCGTGTCACCGCCGGCAATGCCGCCGGACTCAACGACGGCGCCACCGCCGCACTGCTGGCCTCCGCCGACGCCGCCGAGGAACTGGGCCTGCCGGTCAAGATGCGCCTGGTCAGCTACGCCTTTGCCGGCGTCGAACCCGAGGTCATGGGCATCGGCCCGGTCCCGGCCACCGAAAAGGCGCTGAAGAACGCCGGCCTCGGCATCGAGGACATCGGCCTGTTCGAGATCAACGAGGCCTTCGCCGTGCAGGTGCTCAGCTTCCTGGACCACTTCGGGATCGCCGACGACGACCCCCGGGTCAACCGCTACGGCGGCGCGATCGCCGTCGGCCACCCGCTGGCCTCCTCGGGCGTGCGCCTGATGAACCAGCTGGCCCGCCAGTTCGAAGAGGACCCGTCAGTCCGCTACGGCATGACCACCATGTGCATTGGCCTGGGCATGGGCGCCACCGTCATCTGGGAGAACCCGCACCACGCCGACTACGGCACCGAGACCACCACCACGGGCGACACCGCCACCGAGACGGGAGCAGCAGCATGAGCGCCGCCGATTTCCAGAAACTTGCCACCCTGTTTCCGAACGAGACGGTGACCCACTCCTACGTCCAGGACATCGAGCTTCCAGCCGTGAACGGCACCAGCCCGGGCACATTCGCGCTGGTCACCCTCGACAATGGCCTGGACCACTCCAAGCCCACCACCCTGGGCCCGAACACCCTGGTGGAGCTGGGCACCGTCCTCGAGGGCCTGCGCGAGCGGGCCGCCCGCGGCGAGATCGTCGGCGTCGGCGTCACCGGCAAGCCGTACTTCCTGGTCGCCGGCGCGGACCTGTCCACGGTCAAGTCGGTCAGCGGCCGCGAGCAGGGCCTCTGGATGGCCCAACTGGGCCACGAGGTCTACTCCACCCTGGCGAATCTGGGCGTGCCGAGCTTCGCGTTCATCAACGGCCTGGCCCTGGGCGGCGGGCTGGAGATCGCGCTGCAGTCGACCTACCGCACGGTCTCCACCGGTGCGGGTGCCCTGGCGCTGCCGGAGGCATTCATCGGCCTGGTTCCGGGCTGGGGCGGCGTGTACATCCTGCCGCGGCTGATCGGGCCGGAGAACGCCGTCAAGGTGATGATCGAGAACCCGCTGAGCAACAACCGCACCCTGACCGGACCGCAGGCCTTCGACCTCGGCGTCGCGGACGCGATCTTCGAGCCGGCCGACTTCGTGGAGCAGTCCGTGGCCTGGGCCGCGAAGGTGATCGCCGGCGTCGAAACCCCGGCACGCGCCGCCGCCGTCGACCCCGCCGATCCCGCGGTCGCCGAGCGCTGGGCCGGCGCGGTCGCCGCGGGACGGGCGTTCGTGGAGGCCAAGACCTCCAACGCTTCCCCCGCCCCGGCCAAGGTCCTGGACGTCCTCGAGGCCAACCGCACCATGACCCAGGCCGAGTCGGCCGAGCTGGAGTGCCAGACCCTCGCCGACCTGATGCAGACCGACGAGTTCCGCTCCACCGTGTACGCCTTCCTGGACCTGGTGCAGCGCCGGGCCAAGCGGCCCGCAGGGGCCCCGGACCGCAAGCTCGCCCGGCCGGTGACCAAGGTCGGCGTCGTCGGCGCGGGCCTGATGGCCGGCCAGCTGGCGCTGCTGCTCGCCCGCCAGCTCAAGGTCCCCGTGGTGATGACGGACATCGAC
The DNA here is from genome assembly GCF_030410515.1 of Arthrobacter sp. YD4. Taxonomy (GTDB): domain Bacteria; phylum Actinomycetota; class Actinomycetes; order Actinomycetales; family Micrococcaceae; genus Arthrobacter. The sequence goes on from NZ_JAUHHD010000004.1 coordinate 207,540, forward strand.
CAGGCCCGCGTGGACAAGGGCGTCACCTACGTCCACGGCGAGGTCGACAAGCTGCTGGCGAAGAAGCGGATCAGCCCTGACGCCGCGAACCGCACCAAGGCACTGGTCAGCGGTTCGGTGTCCAAGGAAGCCTTCGCCGACGCCGACTTCGTGATCGAGGCTGTCTTCGAGGAACTCAACGTCAAGAAGCAGGTGTTCAAGGAGGTCGAGGCGATCGTCTCGCCCGAGTGCATCCTGGCCACCAACACCTCCTCGCTCTCGGTCACCGCCATGGCGGAGGACCTGGAGCACCCGGAACGCCTGGTGGGCTTCCACTTCTTCAACCCGGTGGCCGTGATGCCGCTGCTGGAGATCGTCCGGGCGCCGAAGACTGACGACGCCGTGCTGGCCACCGCGTTCGTCCTCGCCAAGGGACTCAAGAAGTCCGCCGTCCTCGTCAAGGACGCCGCGGCGTTCGTGGTCAACCGGATCCTGCTGCGGCTCATGGGCGAGGTCACGGCCGCGTTCGACGAGGGCACCCCGGCCGACGTCGCGGACAATGCCCTGCGCCCGATGGGCCTGCCCATGACGCCGTTCGTGCTCGGCGCCATGGTGGGACTGCCGGTCGCGCAGCACGTCCAGGAATCCCTGCACGAGGCCTTCGGCGATCGGTTCCCGGTCTCGAAGAACCTGCAGGCCCTGATCGACAACGGCGTGACCTCCGTCTGGGACCCCGCCTCCGTGAAGGCCGGCGCCCCCCGGATCCCCGAGGAAACGCTGGCGCTGATGAGCTTCGGTGACTCGGCCTCGACCGGCGAGGACGTGCTGCGCCGGGTGCAGGACGCCTTGGCCGAGGAGATCGGGCTGATGCTCTCCGAGGGCGTCGTGGCCGGGCCGGAGGACATTGACCTCTGCATGATCCTGGGTGCCGGCTGGCCGATGTTCCTGGGCGGCATCACCCCCTACCTGGACCGGGTGGGCGCCTCGGAGCGGGTCAACGGGAAGAAGTTCCTGCCCGCGGGCGTGGCCTCGGAGCCGGCCGCGTAGGCTGCCGGCCTGGTCAAAGCGCCGCCGTTTTCTGCCCCCGGGCGGTAAACGGCGGCGTTTTGCTGTGTCTGCTCACTTTGCTGTGTCTGCCGCTACCGCTGCCTCCTTGGGCGGCTAACACTCGCAGATCATCAGGAGGTTGCCGTCCGGGTCGCGGAAGGTGAACCACCGGCCGTCCGTGATGTCCATGACTTCCCCGCCGAGGCCGGTCAGGTGGCGGTGGGCGGCGTCGATGTCGCCGGTGTTCAGGTGGAAGGCCGGCGCCCGGAACACCGCGTCCGGGGAGAAGATTTTGCTGTCCAGGACCAGCCCGGCCCCGGTCATCGGCAGGAGGTAGAGGTGGTCGAAGAGAATCTCACCGTCCGCCGGTACGCCCAAGAGGCCGCAGTACCAGTCCCTCGCGGCCGCGATGTCGCTGACGGGGACGAAGACTGTGCCGATCTCGGCGCGGACGGGATTCATGGGCGGCGGACCTCCGATTGGTTGATGCCCCTCTCCTGCGGACGGGAGAGGGATGGGAAACTGCCCCGCACTCTACCGGGAGGGGCGGACCGCACAGCGGAAGCCGTACGGTGCGCCCGCACGTTCTGCACGTTCGGCACCACGGGGGTCCGCCCTACTTGCTCCCGCCTCGGGCCGGCGCCGACGACTGCCCGCCCGCGCCGGTTCCACTGCCGCCGGCGGTGCCGGTGGTCCCACCGGTGCCGGCCTGGCCGCCGCGGCGGCCCTGGCCAGACGTCGTGCTACCGGCGCCTCCGCCGTTCTGGGAGCCGGCGTTGCCGCCGTTCTGGAAGGTCCCGAAGTTGGCCCGCTGGGAGCGGTTGCCGGCGTCGATCTGCTTTTGCACGGCGGAGCCCGCGAACATGCCGCCGGCCACGAGGGCGACGCAGACGAGGATCTTGGTGGACCGGCCCATGACGTAGCGGCTGCGCGGGACGAACGGCTCGTCCGCGGCGTCCGGCAGTTCCGGGGCCGACGCCGGCAGCTCCGCCGTGTGCAGCGCCTCCGTCGCCGTACCGGTGGGCAGCGCCTCCGTGGCCGGGTGCGGGCCTCCCCAGGACCCGGCCTCCGCCGGCACCGGCAGCGCCTGGGTGCCGGCGGCTTCGGCGTCCGTCCCCCCAAGGGCGGCCCCGCCGTCGTTCTCCCCAACGTTCCCGCGGCGGCGGCGTGCGCCCTCGGCGCCGGCAAATACGTTCTTCATGGCTGTCCTATTCATAGCGGAGGGCGTCGATGGGCCGCAGCTTCGCGGCCTTGTTGGCGGGATAGACACCGAAGACCAGGCCGATCACGGCGGAGACGGCCAGCGACAGCCACACCGTCCATGGCTGGACCTCGGGCTGCACACCGAGCACCGGGAAGGCGCTGCCGGTGAACCCGATCACGATCCCGGCCACACCGCCGATCACGGAGATGATCAGCGACTCGATCAGGAACTGGGCGACGATGCTGCCGCGGGAGGCGCCGATCGCCTTGCGGATGCCGATCTCCCGCGTCCGTTCGGTGACCGTGACCAGCATGATGTTCATGACGCCGATGCCGCCCACCAGCAGGCTGATCGCCGCCACGGCGCCCAGCAGGATGGTCAGGGTCTGGGTGGTGTTGGTGGCGGTGGTAAGGATCTGTGCCTGGTTCCGGATCTGGTAATCGCGGTTGGTCGCATCCACGCCGTGCCGGGCGTCCAGGATCATCTGCAGTTCGTTCTGCGCCTGGTTCATCACATCCGCGGACGCCGCCTGGACCGTGATCGAGGCGAGCGTCGGCGCGTAGCCGGTGAACTTGCTCTGCGCCGTCGAGAGCGGGACAACCACGATGTCATCGGGATCGTTCAGGCCGGAGGAGCCCTTGGCGGTGAGCACCCCGGACACGGTGAAGTTCTGCCCGTTGAGCTGGATGGTCTGGCCGACGGCGGAGGCGGTGGAGGCGCCGAAGAGGTCCGAGGCAACCGTGGCTCCGATCACCGCGACCGGAGCGGCCCCCTGCTGGTCCGCGTCGGTGAAGAGGCTGCCGGCCGCCACCGTGCTGTTGCTGATGGTGAAGTAGGGCGCCGTGGTGCCGAGGAAGCTCGCCACCGAGTGCGTGGCGTTGTTGTACGTCCCGGTCACCCCCTGTGCCTGCACGATCGGCGCGGTGCGGGCGACGTCGGGCGCCAGCACCGGGTCCGTCAGCGACTTCTCGTCGTCCAGTGTGAGGTTGGTGCTCCTGGTCCGGGTGCCGCTGACCGCGGTGCCGGCCCCGGCCCGTCCGCCCACCGACGTGGAGCGGCTGACGGTCAGCACGTTGGTGCCGAGTTTGCCGATCTGCGCCTTGATGGCGTTGCTGGTGCCGGCGCCGACGGCGAGCAGGACGATCACCGCGGCGATGCCGATGAGGATGCCCAGCGTGGTGAGCACCGAGCGCAGCTTGTTGGCCGCGACGCCGGCCAGGGCGAAGCGCGCGGACTCCAGGAGGCTCACTGCGCCGCCGCCAGGGCGGGGACGCGGAGCGGACGCTGCCGGACGTCGGAGATGATCCGCCCGTCCTGCATCCGGACCACGCGGCCGGCGCGCTCCGCCACGTCCATCTCGTGGGTGATCATGACGATGGTGCGGCCGGCCGCGTGCAGCCGTTCGAACAGGTCGAGGATCTCGTCGGAGGACCGGGAATCGAGGGCGCCGGTGGGTTCGTCGGCGAGGAGCAGCACGGGGTTGGTGACCAGCGCCCGGGCGATCGCCACGCGCTGCTGCTGGCCGCCGGAAAGCTGGGAGGGTTTGTGGTCGGCGCGGCTGGCGAGGCCGACGGCGTCGAGCATCGCCAGCGCCCGGGTGTGCCGTTCCTGCCGGCCGACGCCCGCGTAGGCGAGCGGCATGGCCACGTTGTCCGCGGCTTTGGTGCGGGAGATGAGGTTGAAGTTCTGGAAGACGAAGCCGATCTTGCGGTTGCGGATCTGCGCCTGCTGGTACTCGTCCAGGTCCGCGGTGCGGATGCCGTCGAGGAAGTAGCCGCCCGAGGTGGGGGCGTCCAGGCAGCCGATGATGTTCATCATGGTGGATTTGCCGGACCCGGAGGCGCCGATGATGGCCACGAAGTCACCGCGTTCGATGCCGATGCTGACACCGTCCAGGGCCCGGACCTCGGCCTCTCCCCTGCCATAGACCTTGCTGACGTTGGTCAGCTCGATGACCGCCGCCATGGCCTACTGGCCGCCGTTCCGGCTGCCGCCGCCGCGGGTGCCGCCGCCGAACCCGGCCCCGCCAAAGCCGGCGCCGCCCTGCTGGGTGGTCCCGGTGCCGCTGTCCAGGGTATTGGAGATGGCGGGCAGCTCGATCTGGTCGCCCTCGGAGAGCCCGGTCAGGATCTGGGTCCTGCCGTTGGCGGTGATTCCGGTGGTGACCTTGGTGGGGGTGGTGACGCCGTTCCGGGTGACGTTCACGGTCTGCCGGTCGCCGCTGGTGGTCACCGCGAGGCTCGGGACCAGGAGCGCGTTGTCCGCAACGGCGGTGGTGACGGTGATGTTGGCGCTCTGGCCCAGGCGCAGGCCCGCGGGCGGGTTGGCGATGGACACGGTCACCGGGTAGGTTACGACGCCGTTGGTGGTGCTGGAGGTCTGCGCGATGGAGACCACCTTGCCGGTCACCGGTGCGGCGGTGGCCGGCTGGGCGTTGCCTTGGGCGTTCAGGGCCGGGAAGACGAACTGGGCGGTCTGCTCCGGCTTCATGGCGGCGATGTCCGACTCGGAGAACCCGGCCACCACCTGGAGGTGCGTGGTGTCGCTGATGGTGACCAAGCCCGCGGAGGAGCCGCCGCTGGCCGCGGTGGTGCTGCTGCCGGCGGAGGCGGCGGACCCGCCGGACGCCCCGCCGCTGGTTGCGCCGCTTCCGGTGGACCCCGCTGCGGCGGAGCCCGAGCCGCCGGAGGAGCCGGCGAGAGCGCCCACCGTGGCGTTGACGGCGGTGACCGTGCCGGCAGCGGGGGCGTTGACGTTGCAGGAGGCCAGGTTGGCCTGCGCGGTCTCCACCGCCACCTGGGCACTCGTGATGTTGGTACCGCCGGCGGAGGCCGCGGAGTTCTGGGCGTTACCCAGCGCGGTGGACGCGGTGGCGAGCTGCTGCTTGTCCTTGAGCTGGGTGGAGGAGGACTGGTTCTGCGCGGTGGTGAGCGCCTGCTGGTCCTTGGCGAGCTGGTTCTGGGCCGCGACGACGGGGTCCGTCCAGTTGGCCGGCTTGGGGTTGGGCACCGGCTGTGTCTGGGCCGCGGTGACGGCGGCGTTGTCCGCGTCCAAGGCCTTCTGCGCCGCCGCAACGGCCGCGGCCTGCTGGGCGGCGTCCAGGTTGGCGGACTGCTGGGCGTTGACGAGGCTCTGGTTCGCCGAGGACACCTGCCCGGCGGCGCTGACCTCCTGCTGGTTGGCCTGCGCGGTGACGGAGGCGAGCTGGGCCTCGGCGGTCTTGAGCGCGTTCTGGGCGTTGGTGGGATCGATGGTCAACAACTGCTGGCCCGCGGCGACCTGCTGGCCGGCGGCGGCGCTGACGGAGATGATGGCGCCGGTGCAGTTCTGGGCGTTGACCACGGTGGTGGTGGCGGAGGTGACGTTGCCCGAGGCGGTGGCCACCGAGGAGATGCCGGCCTTGGTCACCGCAACCGTCCGCACCGAGGCGGCCGGGGTGGTGGACCCTGCGGCCGTGACGGAGAGGTAGGTGCCCGCTCCGAGCGCCAGAATCAGGGCGCCCAGGGCAGAGTTGATGACAAGGGTTTTTGAGGTCATGGCTGGACGGTATCGGCCGTGGCTGGGGGAATACCGGGAACAGGGTTGGAGATCGCCAGCGATCAGGGCGCGGGCCGCCGCCACGTCTCCCGGAGCCTGCCGCCGTCGAGTTCCAGGACCCGGTGGGCGGCAGCCCGAGCGTAGGCGGCGTCGTGCGTGACCAGCAGGACGCCCGCGCCGCGGCCGGCCGCGTCCGCGACGGCGGCGTGCAGCCGGGCCAGGCCGTGACGGTCGAGGCCTACGGTGGGTTCGTCGAGCGCCAGCAGGGCCGGGCGGCGTGTCAGCACGGTGGCCAGGGCCAGGAGCCGCTGGCGGGACGAGGGCAGCTCGGCGGGGTGCGCGGCGGCGGAACCGGCCAGGCCGACGGCGGTGAGGGCGTCCATGGCACGCGCCGTGGGGTCTCCGTCAGGGCCGGTCAGCCGGCGCAGGCCGAAGCGGACCTCGCGCAGCACTGTCCGCTCGAATAACTGGTCGCGGGGCTGTTGGAAGAGCAGGCCCACAGTGTCCGCCACCAGGCCGGCGGGGACTCCGGCGATGGGATCGCCGAGGACCCTGACGTCGCCCTGTCGCGGCTGCAGGAGCCCGTTGGCCAGCCGCAACAGGGTGGACTTCCCGGCGCCGTTGGGGCCGGTCACGGCAACGATCTCGCCGGGCACGACCGCGAGGTCCAGCCCGCGCAGCAGCGGGAGGATGTCGGCGTCGTCCGCCCGCTCACGCCAAAGCCGGGGCCGGGACATCAGGCGCCTCGAACGCGCCGGGCCGGTGCCGACGCGCGCGTAGCCGAAGCCGACGTCCCGCAACTCCAGGACGGGGGCGGCGGCAGGGTCGACCGGCGCCGGGTGCCGGACTCCCCCGGCCGCGTCGCCCGCCAGGACCCCGGCGTCCCGGAGCACCTGCTCCGGGATGTCCCAGGGCTTCCCGGCCGCCACGGCCGTTCCATCCGCCAGGACCAGCCAGTGGGCGGCGCTGCGGGCGAGCCCGTCGGCGGCCTGGCCGAGGACGACGACGGCGGTCCCGGACGCCCGGAGGTCGCCCACCAGGCGCACGATGCCCTGAGCCCCGGCCGGGTCCAGCGAGGCGAGCGGTTCGTCCAGGATCAGGACCTCGGGCTCGCCGATCACCGCGCAGGCAACGGCCAGGCGTCGCAGTTCCCCGCCCGAAAGCCATTCCGGGTTCCGGTCCAGCAGGCCGCCGAGCCCGGTCCGTTCGGCCGTCAGGGCCACCCGCCGGAGCATCTCCGGGCGGGGCACGCCCCGGTTCTCCAGGCCGAAGGCGAGTTCCTCCGCCACGGTGTGGCGGACGGTGGAGAGCATGGTCGCGGCGTCCTGCGGCACGTAGCCCACCCGGCCGGACCAGGCGGCGGGGTCGATCCGGGGGTCGCCGTCGCCGCCGGAGAACTCGAGGCGTTCCCCGCCGAGGGCCAGACTGCCGCGGAGGCTGCCCGCGGCGCCGGCGCGGAGCCAGCCGGCAAGAATCTTGCCGAGGGTGGTCTTGCCGCTGCCGGAGCCGCCGAGGACGGCGGTGAGGGTGCCCGGCCGCAGTGTGAGCTCGACGTCGCGCAGCGCCGGGGCGTCGTCGCCGTGGTAGCTGAAGCCACCGATCTCGGCGGCAAGGAGGCTCATGCTCCAGTCCCCAGCAAGCCAGTAGCCAACCAGCCGCCGGCAAGCCGGACCGCAACGGCGGCGGCCGCGATCAGCAGGGCGCAGGCGCGGAACACCCGCTGCCCGCCCGGGTCCTCGAGTTCCCGGTAGCTGGTCCGCGGGCCGGGGTTGCCGAAGCCGCGCGCGTCCAGGGCCTGGGCACGGACGCCGGCATCGTCCACGAGGGCCAGGACCAGCGGCACCGCCTGCAGCCGGGCGGCAACGAGCCGGGAGAGGAATCCTCCGGAGACCACCAGGCCCCGGGCTTCCTGGGCCTGCCGGATGCGTTCCAGCCGGGCCGCCATCCCGGGCGCCAGGGTCAGGGCGGAGGCGAGCACGAAGCTGAACTGGGGCGGGATCCGCCGCGCGGCGAGGGCGGCCAGCAGGTCGGGCACGCTGACGGTGAAGGAGAACAGCAGCAGCACCAGCACCGAGGCGGTGGTGCGGGTGGCCAGCTCGAGGGCGAAGCCCAGCCCCTCGGTGGTGACCCGGGCCGGACCCCACTGGGCCAGGACCGTGCGTCCCTCGGGGAAGAAGAGCCCGTGCAGCGCCAGCAGGGAGAGCAGGAGCGGGGCGAGGATCACCGCCGCCGAGCCGAGCACCCGTCCGGCCACGCCGGCCCCCGCGGCCAGCAGCGCCGCACCGGCGGCGACCGCCAGGGACAGCGGCCAACTGCCGGCCGCCGTCGTCACGACGGCGGTGCAGGCCGCCGCCGTGAGCGCGGTAAGCGGGTGCAGCCGCACCCTAGGCGTCGGGCGCGGCCGGGGCCTTGCCGGCCAGGACCCGGAAGCGGCGGACGAAGGGGAACTGGAAGGTGGTGCGGCGCGGCAGGGCGTAGGCCAGGAGGGCGGCGATGGTGAAGACGATCGCCTTGTCCATCGGGTCCGAGATCAGGGCCTGCTTGGTGATGGCGGCCAGCAGGGTGTCCCCCATGACCCGGAAGGCGCTGACCAGGGCGCCGGTGCCCAGGCCGGCGGTGCCGCCGTAGACGAAGGCCGCGATGGGTGCGGAGACGACGCCGGCCAGGATGCCGGTGACGAAGCCGGCCACGGGGGCGAGGTAGAAGCGGCGGAACAGCCCGGCGCGGGCGGCCATGCCGGCGAGGAAGCCGATCAGCGCGGCGCCGGCGGCGAAGGGCAGGACGGTGGGGTTGAAGAAGGACCAGATGATGCTGCCCAGGACGCCGCTGGCGGCGCCCGCGGCCGGTCCGGCGAGGACCGCGACCAGGACGGTGCCCACCGCGTCGATGTAGAACGGCAGCCCGGTGGTGCCGATCAGCTGGCCGAGGACGACGTTGAGCACGATCGCGACCGGCATCAGCACCAGGGTGGAGGTGGGCAGGGTCGGCAGGACGGCCACCAGGAGCAGCACGGCGCCGAGCAGGAAGCCGCCCAGGGCCACGAGCGCGGAGGCGCTGGTGGGGCCGTCGGCCAGTTCCACGGGCTGGGTCAGGACCAGGTAGACGTAGGTGGCGGCGATGGCGACGGCGCCGGCGATCTCCAGGAGCAGGCGACGGCGGCCGCGGGGTTCACCGGAGCGGGGTCCGGTCGCGGGGAGAGTCAAGGGCTGCTGTGACATGGGGGTCCTTCGGCTGGGGTCGGCAAAGTCCGCCTGATGTCACCTCGGCGCAGCTACCATCTTAGCCTTTGCGGACCCTGGTGACCGGCCCGGTGTCCGGCCCGGGGTTCGGGCTGGGATCCGGCCCGGGGTTCGGCATCGGTTCCGGGCCCAGGGTGCGGGCCAGCGCCCCGACCGAGCCCACGAGTTCGGCGAAGCAGGCGTCGGGGTCGTTGCCGGAGACAATCCGGGCGTTCGGCGGAAGCCCCCAGAGTCCGCGGAAGTCCGCCACCGTGGTGCCCATCAGCAGCGGCGAGTCCGCCTCGACGTCGACCGTCGCCAGCCGGGTGCTGAACGGGGTCCGCCCGGCGGCGGCGCAGGCGGCGAACGCGTCGTGCACGTGCGCCACGTAGCCCTGGTCGTAGAGCCGGTGGAACTCCATGTAGAACCGGAGGGCGTCCGAAAGGCAGGCCACCAGGGGATTCGCGGCGGTGCTGCGCAGGCCCTCGGGCTGCTCCGGCAGCACCAGCTCCGGCGCTGGCAGCCCGGCGGCCTCCCCCAGCCGCCGCAGGTGTTCGGGCCGCATCTCGATCCGTTCCGTGGTTTCCAGTGCGCAGACAACGGGCAGCTTGTCCTCGGGCAGGCCACGATAGGCCGCGTAGACCTCCTTGGCCGCGTGCGGGTCCACGTGGGTGTTCCACTCCGCCGTCGGCGTCGTATTGCCCTGGTAGTAGAAGCTGCCGCCCATGATCACGAGGGACTTCAGCAGCCGCGGCAGATCGGGTTCCCGGCGCAGGGCCAGGGCGAAGTTGGTCAGCGGTCCGGTGATCAGGCCGGTGAGCTCGCCGGGATGCGCGCGGGCCTCCTCGATCCAGAGGTCGACGGCGTGCCGGTCCGAGATGGGCCGGGCCGGGGCGGGGAGTTCGGCGTAGCCGATGCCCTGCGGCCCGTGGGTTTCCTCGGTGGTGACCAGCGGGACCTGCAGCGGGACCTCGGCGCCGGTGGCCACCTCGATCCCGCCGCGGCCGCAGAGTTCCAGCAGCGAAAGGGTGTTCAGAGCCACCTGCCGGGCGCCCACGTTCCCGGCGGTGCAGGTGATGGCGTGCACCTCCACCTCGGGGCGGGAGAGCAGGTAGACGATGGCGAGGGCGTCGTCGATCCCGGTGTCGACGTCCATCAGGATGCGGGAACCGGCGGCCGGGGCGCCGGGGACGCGATCGCTCAGAACAGGGCAACCTTCGGCGTGCGCGGGAAGATCTCATCGAGCTCGGCCAGTTCGGCGGCGTCCGGAACCCAGGCGACGGCCGCGGCATTCTGCCGAACCTGTTCGGGGCGGGTGGCGCCGGCGATGACGCTGCTGACCGAGGGCTGGGCGGCGAGCCAGGAGAACGCGACCTGGATCTCGGTGAGGTCCCGTTCCGCGGCGAAGGCGGAGAACCGGCCCAGCTGGTCCCAGTCGGCGTCGTTGACCAGGTTGGTGCGGGTATGGCTCAGGCGCGATCCCTCGGGGGCCTGGCCCTTGGCGTACTTGCCGGTCAGCAGGCCGTTGGCCAGCGGGAAGTAGGGCAGGACGCCCAGGCCGTAGGCCTCCGCGGCGGGGGTGACTTCCTGTTCGGCACGGCGGTCCAGCAGGTTGTAGTGGTTCTGGCTGGAGATGAAGCGGGCGCCGCCGCGGGCGCGGGTCACGTATTCGGCCTCCGCGATCTGCCAGCCGGCGCGGTTCGAGTGGCCGATGTAGCGGACCTTGCCGCTGGCCACGAGCTCGTTGAGCGCGTCGAGGGTCTCCTCGATGGGGGTGTGCGGGTCCGGGGTGTGGAACTGGTACAGGTCGATCCAGTCGGTGCCGAGCCGGCGCAGGGAGGCCTCCACGGCACGGATGATGTACCGGCGGGAGCCGCGGGCGCCGAAGTCGTTGCCGTTGGCGCCGTTCATGTCGAGGCCGAACTTGGTGCCGATGACGGCGTCGTCGCGACGGCCGGCGAGGGCCTTGCCCAGCATGGTTTCGCTCAGGCCCGGTTCGCGGCCGTAGACGTCGGCGACATCGAAGAAGGTGATGCCGGCGTCGAGCGCGGCGTGGACGACGGCGTCTGTTCCCTCCTGCGTCTCGGTGGCGGTGCCGGCCCGGCCCAGGTTGTTGCAGCCGAGGCCCACGGCGGAGACGGTCAGTCCGGAATTTCCTACGCGTCGGTAATCAGTCATGGAATTCAGCCTATAACGGCCTACCCGGCGGGGAGTTCCAATCCGTGCTCGTCCATGGCGTCCTGCAGTTGGGCCAGGGTGCGCGGGCAGATGCCCGGCATGCCGGCGAGCTGGCGGCGGCCCAGCGGGACCAGGTGTTCCAGCGTCTCCACCCCGGCGTGCGCCAGGGAGCGGCGTGCCGGGGCGGCCAGTCCGGCGGGGAGGGGGGTGCTGCCGGGTCGTGGGGATTTGCGCGTCATTGCGTGTCCTTCCAGTCGCTGCCCCCAATAACCAGGTGAGCCGGGTCCGGCTCCGTTCAGGTGCCGCCGGCTACAGCGAGAAGCTGGAGGCCGGCTTGGCGGAGTGTTTCAGTTTATAGTCCGTGGAGCCATACGGCGCCGCCCCGATGCTGAGTTTGGTGAAGTCCAGGGCCTCGCCGCGGATGCAGACCTTGATCGCGTTGACGGTCTTGGCCACGTCCGGGGTCAGGCAGAAGATGTTCAGCTTGGCGTCCGAGAATTCGGACCGGTCCACCACGCCCAGGCCGCGCCAGGCCAGGTGGCTGATCAGCGCGTCCTTGGCCTTCTCCTCGAGGTACCGGTCCCGGCTGGTGCCCTCCTTGGTCTTGAGGGCGTACTGGGCCACCACCCAGGACTGTTCCTCCTCGGGGATCTCTGCGTAGCCGTCCTCGGCGCACTGGGCGGCGAAGGCCTCCATGAGGGATTCGCCGGCGTCCGGGTCGGCGACGTCGGTCTCCTCGGTCTTGCTCTGGTGTCCCACCACGCCGTGGTTCATCACGAACTCGGAGTAGTCCTCGTCGATCCAGGCCTCGCGGAAGTGCAGGACCCCTTCCTCGTCGCGCTTGTAGACGCGGATGATGCCGCTCATGCTGTGTTCCTTTGGTGGTTCGGTCAGAGGATCGGCAGGCTGCCGGTGCTGGGGTGTTCCTGGCCGGGCAGCGGGCGCGCGAACGGCACCTTCGTGCCGAGGACCTGGGCGACGACGTCGTGCGTGATCTGCTGGGCCGTCAGGCCGACGCGCTCCAGCACCTGGCTGCGGGTGCCGTGGTCCAGGAATTCGACCGGCAGGCCCACCTCGTTCAGGGCGGTGTCGACGCCGGCGGCGCGCATCTCCTGGCGGATCCGGGAACCGACGCCGCCGGCCCGGACGCCGTCCTCGATGCAGATGACCAGGCGGTGATGGGAGGCCAGGGCGATCACCGAGGCGGGCACGGGCAGCACCCAGCGCGGGTCGATGACGGTGGAGCTGATGCCCTGCGCCCCGAGGCGGCCGGCGACGTCGAGGGCCAGTTCGGACATGGCGCCGACGCTGACGATCAGCACGTCGTTGTCGGTGGAGCCGGCGGGCCGGCGGGCGAGCACGTCCACGCCGTCGGCCAGGCGTTCGAGCGCCTCGACCTCGGCGCCGACGCTGCCCTTGGAGTAGCGCAGCACGGTGGGGGCGTCCTCGATGGCGACGGCCTCCCGGAGTTCTTCCTTCAGCCGGGTGGCGTCGCGCGGGGCGGCCAGGTGCAGGCCGGGGACGATCTGAACCATCGCCATGTCCCACATGCCGTGGTGGCTGGCGCCGTCGGGCCCGGTGACGCCGGCGCGGTCCAGGACCACGGTGACGCCCGCCTTGTGCAGGGCCACGTCCATCAGCAGCTGGTCGAAGGCGCGGTTGAGGAAGGTGGCGTAGACGGCCACCACGGGGTGCAGGCCGCCGAAGGCCATGCCCGCGGCGGAGGTGAGGGCGTGCTGTTCGGCGATGCCGACGTCGAACACGCGCTCCGGGTGCCGCGCGGCGAACTTGTGCAGGCCCACGGGAATCAGCATCGCGCCGGTGATACCCACGATGTCCTTGCGTTCGTCCGCGATGTCGGCGATCTCGTCGGCGAAGACAGAGGTCCAGGACTTGGCGCCGCCGGCCTCGGTGGGTGCGCCCGTTTCCGGGTCGATGATGCCGACCGCGTGGAACTGGTCCGCCTCGTGGGCGCGGGCCGGGGCGTAGCCGTGGCCCTTCTCGGTCATGGCGTGCACGATCACGGGACCGGCGTAGTTCTTGGCCGTGGAGAGGGCGTTTTCCATGGCCTGGAGGTTGTGGCCGTCCACGGGACCGATGTACTTCATGCCGAGGTCCTCGAACATGCCCTGCGGGGCCCACCAGTCCTTGATGCCCTTCTTCATGGCATGGAGGCTCTTGTAGGTGAACTGGCCCACCGGGCCGCCGCTCTGCAGCCGCTTCTTCCACCAGTCCAGGGCACCCTCATAGGCGGGGGCGGCACGGAGTGAGTCGATGGTGGGGCGCAGCGAGGCGAGGTAGTCGGCGAGGCCGCCGACGGTCGGGGCGTAGGACCGGCCGTTGTCGTTGACGACGATCACGACGCGGCGCTTCTTGTCCGCGGCGATGTTGTTCAGGGCCTCCCAGGCCATGCCGCCGGTCAGGGCACCGTCGCCGACGACGGCGATCACGTACCGGTCGCCGTCACCGGTGAGCCGGCGGGCGCGGGAGATGCCGTCCGCCCAGGACAGCGAGGAGGAGGCGTGGGAGCTTTCGACGATGTCGTGCTCGGACTCGCCGCGGTCCGGGTAGCCGGAGAGGCCGCCCTGCTGGCGGAGGGTGCTGAAGTCCTGCCGTCCGGTGAGGAGTTTGTGCACGTAGGACTGGTGTCCGGTGTCGAAGACGATGCTGTCGCGTGGCGAGTCGAAGATGCGGTGCACGGCGATGGTCAGTTCGACGACGCCGAGGTTCGGCCCGAGGTGTCCGCCCGTCTGGGACACATTGCCGATCAGAAATTCCCTGACCTCGGCGGCCAGCTGGTCCAGCTGCGCCTGGGACAACGTGTTCAGGTCCTGCGGACTCCGGATGCTCTCCAAGATTCCCAACGGCCCTCCTTGCGGGTAGTAGACATGCCTTACAACTCTAACGCCTCGGCGTGTCCGCGGGTTGCGCGCCCCGGATGCGCGGGCGCCGCTCCCCCGCCGCGGGCCAACGCCGACGTCCCGGGAACGCCGAAGCCCCGGGCCGTCAGTGACGGTCCGGGGCTTCGGGTGGCCTCGCCGGGAAGGCTCGGCCGGTGGTGCTAGCTGGCCGAGATCTGGCGCAGCACGTACTGCAGGATGCCGCCGTTGCGGTAGTAGTCGGCTTCACCCGGGGTATCGATGCGCAGGACCGCGTCGAAGCTCGTGGTGGTGCCGTCTTCTGCCGTGGCGGTGACCTTGAGGGTCTTCGGCGTGGTGCCCTCGTTGAGGGCGGTGACGCCCTCGACGGAGAAGGACTCGGTGCCGGTCAGGCCCAGGCTGGCGGCGTTCTGGCCGGCCGGGTACTGCAGCGGCAGGACGCCCATGCCGATGAGGTTGGAGCGGTGGATGCGCTCGTAGCTCTCGGCGATGACGGCCTTGACGCCGAGCAGAGCGGTGCCCTTGGCGGCCCAGTCACGGGACGAACCGGAGCCGTATTCCTTGCCGGCCAGGACGACCAGCGGGGTGCCGGCGGCCTGGTAGTTCTGGGCGGCGTCGTAGACGGCGGCCTGCGGGCCGTCGGCCTGCGTGAAGTCGCGGGTGAAGCCACCCTCGACGCCGTCGAGCAGCTGGTTCTTGATCCGGATGTTGGCGAAGGTGCCGCGGATCATGACCTCGTGGTTGCCACGGCGCGAACCGTAGGAGTTGAAGTCCTTGCGCTCGACGCCGTGCTCCAGCAGGTACTTACCGGCCGGGGTGTCCGACTTGAAGGAACCGGCCGGGGAGATGTGGTCGGTGGTCACCGAGTCGCCGAGCTTGAGCAGCACGCGGGCTCCGCTGATGTCCTGGACCGGCTCCGGCTGGGCCTTCATGCCCTCGAAGTACGGGGGCTTCCGGACGTAGGTGGAGTCCTGGTCCCAGGCGAAGGTGTCGCCGGCGGGGGTGTCGAGGGCCTTCCAGCGCTCGTCGCCTTCGAAGACACCCTCGTAACCGCGGGCGAACATGCCCTTGTCGATCGAGGAGTCGATGGTCTCCTGGACCTCGGACGGGTTCGGCCAGATGTCCTTGAGGAAGACGTCGTTGCCGGCTTCGTCCTGGCCCAGCGGGTCGCTCTCGAAGTCGAAGTCCATGGTGCCGGCCAGGGCGTAGGCGATGACCAGCGGCGGGGAGGCCAGGTAGTTCATCTTCACGTCCGGGTTGATCCGGCCTTCGAAGTTGCGGTTACCGGAGAGCACGGCGGTGACCGAGAGGTCGTTGGCCTGAATGGCCTCGGAGATCTCGGCGTCCAGCGGGCCGGAGTTGCCGATGCAGGTCGCGCAGCCGTAGCCGACGATGTAGAAGCCGAGCTTCTCCAGGTACGGGGTGAGGCCCGACTTGTTGTAGTAGTCGGTGACGACCTTTGAGCCCGGGGCGACGGAGGTCTTGACCCACGGCTTGGCGGTAAGGCCCTTTTCGACGGCGTTGCGGGCCAGCAGTGCGGCGGCCAGCATCACGGATGGGTTGGACGTGTTGGTGCAGGAGGTGATCGAGGCGATCGACACCGCGCCGTGGTCCAGTTCGAACTCGCGGCCGTCGGCGGTCTTGACCGCCACGGTCTTGGACGGGCGGCCGTTGGCCTTGGGTCCGTGCGAGTGCGGGGCCTCCTCGGTGAGGTGGCTGGCGTTGGCGGTGAACGACGGCGCGTCGGAGGCCGGGAAGCTCTCATCGATCGCTTCGTCCAGGCTGCCGTCGGCCAGGTCGACCTTGACGTAGTTGCGCAGATCCTCGCGGAACTGGGCCTTGGACTCGGAGAGGATGATGCGGTCCTGCGGGCGCTTCGGGCCGGAGATCGACGGGACAACCGTCGACAGGTCCAGCTCGAGGTACTCGGAGAACTTGATCTCACGGGACGGGTCGTGCCAGAGGCCCTGCTCCTTGGCGTAGGCCTCGACCAGGGCGACGTTCTCGTCCGCCCGGCCAGTGAGGCGCAGGTAGTCGAGGGTCACGTCGTCGATCGGGAACATCGCGGCGGTGGAACCGAACTCGGGGCTCATGTTGCCGATCGTGGCGCGGTTGGCCAGCGGCACGGCCGCGACACCCTCGCCGTAGAACTCGACGAACTTGCCGACCACGCCGTGCTGGCGCAGCATCTCGGTGATGGTGAGCACCACGTCGGTGGCGGTGGCGCCGGCCGGGATGGAACCGGTCAGCTTGAAGCCGACGACGCGCGGGATGAGCATGGAGACGGGCTGGCCCAGCATGGCCGCCTCGGCCTCGATGCCGCCGACGCCCCAGCCGAGCACGCCCAGGCCGTTGACCATGGTGGTGTGGGAGTCGGTGCCGACGCAGGTGTCCGGGTAGGCGCGCAGGGTTCCGTCAACCTCGCGGGTCATGACGGTGCGGGCCAGGTATTCGATGTTGACCTGGTGCACGATGCCGGTTCCCGGCGGGACGACCTTGAAGTCGTCGAACGCGGTCTGGCCCCACCGGAGGAACTGGTACCGCTCGCCGTTGCGCTGGTACTCGATCTCCATGTTGCGCTCCAGTGCGCCGGAGTTGCCGAAGGCGTCGATCTGCACGGAGTGGTCGATGACCAGTTCGGCCGGTGCCAGCGGGTTGACCCGGGTGGGGTCGCCGCCGAGGTCCTTGACGGCCTCGCGCATGGTGGCGAGGTCGACAACGCAGGGCACGCCGGTGAAGTCCTGCATGATCACGCGCGCCGGCGTGAACTGGATTTCAGTGTCGGGCTCGGCGTTGGGATCCCAGCCGGCCAGGGCGCGGACGTGGTCGGCCGTGATGTTGGCGCCGTCCTCGGTCCTCAACAGGTTCTCAAGCAACACCTTGAGGCTGAACGGAAGGCTGTCTGCGCCTTCGACGGAGTTCAACCGGAAAATCTCGTATTCGGTACCGGCTACATTAAGTTTGCCTTTTGCACCGAAGCTGTCCACAATGCTCATCGCAGGACTCCTCTCGCAACTGTTTCATCTTTGTCGCGCCGCAGACCCCTAAGCTAGTTAGGCAAGCCTAACCAAGCGCTTTGTGGGGTGCTGAGCCCGCGCGACGTCGGACTACTCCGCCCATCCTAGTGGCCCGGGCCCCGGGGAGTCAGCAACGCCACCGTCTCCAGGTGGTGCGTATGCGGGTAGAGGTCGAACCCGCGCAGGGACTTCAGTGCCCAGCCCCGCTGCTGGAAGTAGCCGACGTCGCGGGCGAACGACGCCGGGTCGCAGGAGACGTAGGCGATGGCGCGCGGCGCGGAGTCCACGAGCTGGCTGACCACGGCCTTGCCGGCGCCGGCCCGGGGCGGGTCAAGGATCAGCGCGTCGAAGCTGCGCGGCTTCTGCCGCAGCACCCGTTCGACCTTGCCCTGGACAATTTCCACCTGCGGGGCGTGGTGCAGGTTCTTGCGGGCGTCCCGGCTGGTGCCGGGCGATCCCTCGACGGACAGCACGGAGCCGGTGACCCCGACGGCGTCGGCCAGCGCGGCGGTGAAGAGCCCGGCGCCGGCGTACAGGTCCGCCACGGCCGAGCCGGGGGCGAGGTAGCCGCCGTCGTGCAGGGCCTCCTTGACCGCGCCCACCAGGGTCTCCGGGGCGTGGCGGTGGATCTGCCAGAAACCGTCGCCGGTGACGCGGAAGTCGTGGCCGGAGGCGGTTTCCTGCACCCAGGTACGGCCGCGCAGCTGGGTGACCTCACCGGTGGCGGGGTCCAGCCGGGCGACGGAGACCCTCTCCGGCAGGCGGGCCGCGATGGCGGCGACCCGTTGCGGGCGGGTGCCGGGGGCGGGAACCAGCAGCACCAGCGGCCGGGAGCCATTGGCCGGGGCCGCGACCTCGATCCGTTCGATGCCCTGCAGGTCCTGGTCCCAGAGGCGCAGGTCATTGATGCCGTCCACGGCCAGCGGCATCTCGCGGACCGCCAGGACGGCGTCGGAGCGGTAGGCATGCATGCCCAGCTGGCCGGACGGGGTCATCGCGAAGCCGGTGCGTGTGCGCCAGCCGAGGCCCGGCGCCGCCGAGGACGCGTCCTCCCCCACCGCCTCGACGTGGCCGGCGCCCGGGAGGCCGGCCAGGGCGTGGGCGTCAATGCCGGCCAGCCGGTGCAGCTGTTCGGCCAGGACCTCGGCCTTCAGCCGCCGCTGGCGGGGCAGGGAGATGTGGCCCAGTTCGGCGCCGCCCACCGGCGGATGGCCGTGGGCCCAGGCGCGGCGCGCGTCGGCGGCGTGCCAGAAGTGTTCCACCCGGTCCTCGGAGGCCTCGAGCACCTCAATGACGTCGGCGCGCCAGAACTTGGCACCCTCGGCGTCGTCGGTGAGCCTGATGCGGACCTTCTCCCCCGGGATGCCGTGCCGGACGAAGATGACCCGGCCCTCGTGCCGGGCCACGGCGTGGCCGCCGTGGGCCACCCGGCCGACGTCGACGACCAGTTCGGTGGCGGCGGGGGTCCGGGGGTCGGTGCTCATTGAATATCCTGCAGTCTCTTGGCTTCTTCGGACGATTTCAGCTGCCACGGCACGCTGGCGACCATCACTCCGGGTTCGAAGTGCAGCCGGGTCTTGATCCGCAGGGCGGTCTGGTTGTGCACCAGCTGCTCCCACCACTTGCCCACCACGTACTCGGGGATGTACACCACGATCAGGTCCCGGGGTGAGTCCCTGCGCATGTTCTTGATGTATTCCATGATGGGCGTGACCGTCTCGCGGAACGGGCTGGCCAGGACCGTGATGGGCACCGGGATATCCAGCTTCTCCCAGTCCGCGAGGGTCTGCTCGGTCTCCTCCGGGCTGATGTCCACGGTAATGGCGTCCAGCCGGGACGGCCGGGACGCGCGGGCGTACGCCAGGGCGCGGAGCACGGGCTTGCGGACGTGGGAGACCAGCAGCACGGCGTGGACGCGGGTGGGCAGGGCGCGCGGCGAGGAGTCCTCGTCCACGGCGAGTTCCTTGGCGACGTTGTCGTAGTGCGCCCGGATGCTCCACATGATCAGGAACAGGATGAACATGGCCAGCAGGGCGATCCAGGCGCCCTGTTCAAACTTGGTGATCAGCACGATCACCAGCACCAGGCCGGTCATGCCGAAGCCGATGGTGTTGATGGTGCGGGACTTGAGCATCCGCAGCTTTGCGGCCGGGTCCTTGGCGAGCTTCAGCTCCCGGCCCCAGTGCCGGATCATGCCGAGCTGGCTGAGGGTGAAGGAGATGAAGACGCCCACGATGTAGAGCTGGATCAGCTTGGTGACGTCGGCGTTGAAGGAGATGATCAGCACCAGCGCGCCGGCGGCGAGGGCCAGCACGCCGTTGCTGAAGGCCAGCCGGTCGCCGCGGGTGCGCAGCTGGCGGGGCAGGTAGCCGTCCTGGGCCAGGATGGAGCCGAGCACCGGGAAGCCGTTGAACGCCGTGTTGGAGGCGAAGACGAGGATGACGCCGGTGGCGGCCACCACAATGTAGAACGGGATGGAGCCGGCGCCGAAGACCGTCTGCGCGATCTGGCTGATGGCCGGGTTCTGGATGTAGCCCTCGTCCACGGGCTGGCCGTTGAGCAGGAACTCCTTGGCAGGGTCCTGCACGATGTGCACCTTGGTGGCGTTGGCCAGGTAGATGATGCCGGCCAGCATGGACGCCGCGATGACGCCGAGGAGCAGCAGCGTGGTGGCGGCGTTCTTGCTCTTGGGCTTCTTGAAGTTGGGCACGCCGTTGCTGATCGCCTCGACGCCGGTGAGGGCGGCGGCGCCGGAGGAGAAGGCCCGCAGCAGCAGGAACGCGCCGGTCAGGCCCACCAGGCCCTCGTCGAAGCCGGCCGCCGGGACGATCTCGAACTCGGCCGACGGCGCCTGGCCCAGCTGGCCGGTGACGGCCTGGAAGACGCCGACGGCGGTCATGCCGAGGATGGAGACCATGAAGATGTAGGTGGGGACGGCGAAGACGCTGCCGGCCTCTCGGATGCCGCGCAGGTTCACCAGGGCCAGGATCACGACGCCGATGGTGGCGATCGCGGCCTGCTGGCCGTGCAGCGAGGGCACGGCCGTGGTCAGGTACGCCGCGGCCGAGGACATGGAGACCGCCACGGTCAGGACGTAGTCCACCAGCAGGGCCGAGGCGACGGTCAGGCCCGCGTATTTGCCGAGGTTCTCGTTGGCGATCTCGTAGTCGCCGCCGCCGGAGGGGTACGCGTGGACGTTCTGCCGGTAGGAGGCGACCACCGTCAGGAGCACCACCATCACCGCCAGGCCCACCCACGGCGAGAACGCCACCGCGCTGACGCCGGCCAGGGCCAGGGTGAGCAGGATTTCGTCCGGGGCGTACGCCACCGAGGACAGCGCGTCCGAGGCGAAGATCGGAAGCGCGATCCGCTTCGGCAGCAGGGTGTGGGCCAGACGGTCGTTGCGGAAGGGCCGCCCCACCAGCACCCGCTTCACGGCATTGAAAATTGTCAGCACCAGACAAAGTTAGTCTGATTCGCACCCGATGTCATGGCGGCCGGGGCGAGGCTGCCGGGCCCCGGTGGCCGGTAGAGTTTACGCAGCAACGTGAGACAGACGCTTTAGGAGGCACATGTGGCGCACTTCGTGATCATGGGTTGCGGCCGGGTGGGTGCCACCCTGGCGCACACCCTTGAGGACGCCGGCCACTCGGTCGCCATCATCGACCAGGACGACCGCGCCTTCCGGAGGCTCCGCACCGGCTTCACCGGCCGCAAGGTCACCGGCGTCGGCTTCGACCGCGAAACGCTCAAGCGCGCCGGCGTCGAGGAGGCCTACGCCTTCGCCGCCGTCTCCAGCGGTGACAACTCCAACATCCTGGCCACCCGTGTCGCCCGGGAGACCTTCCACGTCCCGCACGTGGTGGCCCGCATCTACGACCCGGGCCGGGCCGAAATCTACCAGCGCCTGGGCATCCCCACGGTCGCGGCCGTGCGCTGGAGCGCGGACCAGGTGCTGCGCCGGATCCTGCCCGAGCAGCACCTCGCCGGTGACTTCCGCGACCCCTCAGGCCGGCTGGTGCTGGCCGAGGTGGACCTCGACGCCGGCTGGGTCGGCCACCCGCTGACCGCCATCGAGAAGGCAGCGGACATCCGCATCGCCTACCTCACCCGATTCGGCGAGGGGATGCTCCCGACGCCCGGCATGTCGTTGCAGGACGGCGACACCGTCCACGCCATGCTCAGCGTGGACCGCACCTCCGAGGTGGCCCACATCCTCGCCAAATCCCCCGCCAAGGAGTCCTAAGTGAAGGTCGTCATCGTCGGTGCCGGCAGCGTCGGTTCCTCGATTGCCCGCGAATTGCTCTCGCACAAGCACGAAATCCTGCTGATCGACCTGAAGCCGGAGGTGATCGGCCGCAGCGGCCTGCGCGGCGCGCATTGGCTGGTGGGCGACGCCTGCGAGCTGAGCACGCTCAAGGACGCCCGGCTGGAGGATGCCGACGTTGTCGTCTCCGCCACGGGCGACGACAAGGTCAATCTGGTGGTCTCGCTGCTGGCCAAGACCGAATTCGGCGTGGGCCGCACGGTGGGCCGGGTGAACAACCCGAAGAACGACTGGATGTTCGACGATTCCTGGGGCGTCGACGTCGCGGTCAACACCCCGCAGCTCATGACGGCGCTGGTGGAGGAGGCCGTGGAGATCGGCGACCTGGTCCGCTTGCTGACGCTGCAGACGGGTGTCTCGTCGCTGGTGGAATTCACCGTGCCGCACGATTCGCACGTGATCGGCCTGACGGTGGGCGCCATCGAATGGCCCGAGGACGCGACGCTCGTGGCGATCCTCCGCGACCAGGCCCCCATCACCCCCAGCCGGGACGATGTGATCGACGGCGGCGACGAGCTGTTCTTCGTCACCACCATCGCCGCCGAGGACGAGCTGCGGGCCCTGCTCTCGGCCCCGGATGCCGGCGAGGGCGACGGCGACACTGTGGCGGACACCGCCGGGTCCGGCGATGACTACGACGGCCGTTCCGGCCAGCCCGCGCACACCCACGCCATGGAGGACGACGGCTTCGACGGCTAAGGCCCCGACCGCCCGCCGACCCATCTGACTGACAGCTGAGGCCGTTATGAGCGTTCATAACGGCCTCAGCTGCGAGCTAGTTGGGTTCGGCGGGATGCTCGGCGTCGGCTGCCGGCGCGGCGGGCCGGGTCAGGAGCCAGGCCACCCAGAGGCCCAGGATGTACAGCGGGGCGCCCATCAGCAGCCGGGTGGTGGCGAGGGCGGCGAGGCCCTGCTCCCCCATGTAGTACAGCGGCACCTGGACCAGCAGGCGCAGGGCCAGGACCGTGATGATCACCCAGGTCCCGATCCGATAAGCCTTCACGCGGGCCGGGTCCTTGCGCCAGTGCAGTCCCTCGTTGCGGATGAAGCCGAACAGCAGCCCGGCGATCGGCCAGCGGACGGCGATCGAGATGCTCATCGCCACGATGTAGCCCAGGTTGGTGAAGAAGCCCAGGACGTAGAAGTCCTCGGCCTTGCCGGTGGTGTTGGCAAGCCAGGCGGAGAGGCCGACGCCGGCGATGCCGGCCAGCGCCTGGGTCAGCGGCTTGCGCTGGACCAGCCGGGCGACGGTGAAGGCGGCGGCGACGGCGAGGGCGCCCACCAGCGCCGGGGTCAGCTCACGGGACACGGTGAAGGCGATCAGGAAGACCAGGCCGGGCAGGATGCTCTCGGCCAGGCCCTGGACGCCGCCGGCGCTTTTCAGCACGTCGATGTTGCCGTTGCTGGTGCGGTGCAGGCCCGCCTTCGCGGCGTAGTCCTCGGCCAGCTGGGCCACGGTCGGTTGGGTGCCCGCGGGCTGCGCCTCGCCGGGCCGGGTGGA
Organism: Arthrobacter sp. YD4; assembly: GCF_030410515.1. GTDB lineage: Bacteria > Actinomycetota > Actinomycetes > Actinomycetales > Micrococcaceae > Arthrobacter. The sequence goes on from NZ_JAUHHD010000004.1 coordinate 230,427, forward strand.
GCCGGGCTGGGATTCGCGGGGGCGGGGGTCCTGGAACGGGGAGCTCTCGGGCATGGTCAGTGTTCCTCCAGGCGGGACAGGATTTCGTAGCGCGGGTTGAACATGGTGGGCAGGCCGTCGCGGACGGTGACCATCCCCTCCAGCTTCAGCTCCAGTCCGGCGTGGACGCCCGGGATGCGGCGGCGCCCCAGCCACACCACGCGGAGGCGGTCCGCGGCCACCTGACGGCGGCGGCGGGCGGTGGGCGGTGCGGCGTCCGCCGGGACTCGGCGGGGCCTCGCCGCGGGGGCGTCGTGGTCCGTGATGATCGCGGTGAATGCCGCGACCTCGCCCGCGGGGGCGTAGGTGACGGATTCGATGAAGCCGCGGCAGAGGACGCGGCCGCGCTCGGGCAGGCCGCGGACCGGGACGGCGTCGGAGGACAGGCCTCCGGGGGCGTCACCCAATCTGGGTGGTCTCCGGTCCGCGTTCGGGCTGGTCCAGGGTGGGGCGTCCGGCCGTGCCGGGGACCGTGGCGCTGGTGTCCTTTGGCAGGCGCAGCTGCAGCAGGTCGCGCGGCGGCATCGGGTTGTCTCCGCGCACCACCACGATCCTGCGGAAGAGGTCCTCCAGGTCACGGGAGGCTTCCCGGTCCAGGGCCGCTTCGCCGCCGAGCACACCGCGCAGGAACCAGCGGGGGCCGTCGACGCCGATGAAGCGGGCCACCCGGTAGCCCTCGCTGCCGTCGCCGGCGGGGAGCTTCGCGACGAGTTCGATGCCGAAGTGGCCCTCGATCTCCTCCACCTGGCCGCCCTGGCTTCCGACGGACTGGCCGATCTGCTCGCGGATCTCGTCCCACAGTCCTTCGGACCGGGGAGCCGCGAAGGCCTGCAGCTGCAGGCTGGAGCCCTCGAGGTCCATGGTCACGGCGACGACGCGCTGGGTGGCCTCTTCGACCTCGAGCCGCAGCTGCAGGTTCTCCCGTGGTGCGATCAGCAGGGCGCCGAGGTCCACGTAGCCGTCCTGGTTCTCAATCTCCGAGACGTCGTACGGGCCGGACCCGCGGACGGCCGTGTCCGCGGCGGCGTCGGCGCCGGTCTCCGGGGCCTCGACGGCCTCGCTCGGCTGTTCCTGCTTGGCTTTCCTGCCACGCCCAAAAACCATGGGGTTGTCTCCTTCGTTGTGTTCCGGCGCTGCTCGTCCGGGGCGGCCCGGGTGTGCCGGCCTGACGGGCCGGGCGGTGTAGCTGGGGCCGGTCAGGCCTGCGTCGCGCCGAACCCGCCGGTGGAACCGAAACCGCCGGTGCCGCGGACCGAATCGCTGAGCTCCTGGACCGGAACGAACTCCGCGTGCTCCACACGCTGGATGACCATTTGGGCAATTCTATCGCCGCGCCGGAGCTCGATGGACTCGGAGCGGTCCGTGTTCAGCAGGGTTACCGCAATTTCCCCGCGGTAGCCGGCGTCGACGGTGCCGGGGGCGTTCACCACGGTCAAGCCGTGCTTGGTGGCGAGGCCTGAGCGCGGGTGGATGAGTGCCACGTAGCCGACAGGCAGGGCGATAGCGACGCCGGTGGGCACCAGTTTCCGCTCGCCGGGTTCCAGGACGACATCCTCGCGGGCGCGCAGGTCCGCGCCCGCGTCGCCGGGGTGCGCGTACGACGGCGGTTCCAGCCCGTCGTCGAGCATCTTCAACTGGACCGCCAGGGTGGGACCAGGGACGGCGGGTGCGGGGGTTGTTTCTTCAGTCACAGTCCCCCACTGTAACGCCCGCGGAAAGGTTCGGCCTACCGCGGCGCCGGGCGGGAGGATGCCTTGCGGGCCCGGGCGTCGGGGCCCTCCCGGGACGTCCCGCCAAGGTGAAATAGCCCGGGAAAAGTGGAAAGCTGGCCTCATGCCCGAATCCAGCGCCGCCGTGCCTGCCTCCAACCGGACCCCCGACGACTCCACCCTCCTGTTCAGCGAAAAGCTGTGGCCGAGCTTCTGGATCTGGCTGGTGGCGGCGGGACTGTCGGCGGCCGGCATCCTGGTGTTCGCTCCGATCAGCATGACCGCGGGCATCACCGCGGCGGTGGTGCTGTTCGTGATCCTGGCCGTGCTGTTGACCGTCTCCACCCCGTCGCTCCAGGTCACCGCGGGGACCCTGCGCGTTGGCCGGGCGACGATCGAGCGCCGGTTCGTCGGAACCGTGGAGGCCTTTGAGGGCGGAGAGGCGACGGCGGAACGCGGACCCCGGCTCAACGGGCTGGCCTTCATGTGCATCCGCGGCTGGATCGATCCGGTGGTGCGGATTGAGATCACCGACCCGATGGACCGCACGCCTTACTGGCTGGCCTCGACCCGCCATCCCGCCGAGTTCGTCGCCGCGCTGAAGCGCTAATCCCCTGCGCCCCTGACCTCCTGAACCGCCAGCCCGTCGGCGGGGCCCATCGAGGGTCCGCCTAGCCCTCGCACTCCACGCAGTACTTCAGGCCGTCCTTTTCCCGGGCGATCTGGGAGCGGTGCCGGACCAGGAAACAGGACGCGCAGGTGAACTCGTCCGCCTGGGCGGGCATCACCCGGACCAGCAGCTCCTCGCCGGAAAGGTCAGCTCCGGGGAGCTCGTACCCCTCGGCGAGATCGGTCTCGTCCTCGTCCACCACCGCGGAGGGCTTCTCGGTCCGCCGGGACTTCAGTTCCTCGATCGAGTCTTCGTTGAGGTCCTCTTCGCTCTTCCGCGGCGCGTCGTAGTCTGTCGCCATTACTTTTCGCTCACACTCCGCACTTGTTGGGGTTGTCGCCGTCGCCGTCCGCCGGGGTGGTGCTCTTCCCCGTCCGGTCCGGGTCCGGTTCACCGGCGTCAACGCCGGACGGGTGTTTTTTGTGCCCGGCGTCGGGTCATTCTTGCCTACGCGGGTTCAGCACGCCAGAGTCTGGCGGACGCCGTCGGGACGTGATGGCCCGGGCGTTCACCCAATGCCCGCCGGAGGCGCCCTCGAAGGTCGGAAAATGCCGGAAATTCGCGGCGCGCCCTCCCTCTTCACCGCTTTTGGTGCCCGGCAGTGGCAGAGTTTCGAGTGTTAGCAATGCCAGGGTGGAGGATTTGTATGCAGGATCTACGGCTTGTAGGCGTCCACGACGATGGAGAGCATCTCCTGTTCAGTGGCGCCGGCGGCGAGATGTTCCAGCTGCCGATCGATGAAACGCTTCGGGCTGCCGTGAACCGGCCCTCGAAGACTGCCCCGGGCCCGGCGCCGGAGCCAATTGTCATGTCCCCACGGGACATCCAGGCCCGAATCCGGAGCGGCGCGACCGCCGCGGAGGTCGCCGAGCTTTCGGGCCTGCCGCTGGCCAAGGTTGAACGCTACGAAGGCCCAGTGCTGGCCGAGCGCGAATACGTCGCCCAGCAGGCGCGCCGGATCGAGGTTGCGTCCCCCACGGCGGGCCACGAAGGTTACCGCTCCCACTTCGGCGACCAGCCCGCCACCCTGGAGGAAATGGTCAGCCACCGGCTGCGCGCCTACGGCGTCGCTCCGGAGACCGTGGAGTGGGATTCCTGGCGGCGCCCCGACGGCCTGTGGAACGTGGTGGCGGCGTTTTCGCTGCCGGCCGGCGGCCACACCGCCATCGGTGAGGAACCGCCCGCCACGTGGACGTTCAGCCCGGCGCTGAAGTCCCTGCAGAACGCGAACCGCTGGGCGCAGCAGCTCAGCGAACTCGAGCCGATGGACGGGCCCGTCCCGTCCCGCCGGCTCTCGGCCGTTTCCGACCGGCCCTTCGACTTCGAGACCGACGCCGAGGCCGCCGCGCGCACGGCGACGGCGCAGCTCAGCATCGTCCCGGCCGACAGGTCACTGCCCGGGGATACCCGACAGGACCGGGACAACGACGGGCTGCTGGACATGCTCCGCTCCCGCCGCGGGCACCGGATCGGGGTGGACGAGGATGCTGATGACGCGCTGGCGCTCATGCTGAGCCAGGGCGTCCCGGCGGCCCACCCCCGGCCCTCCGAGGTTCCCGCCCCTGGCGATGCCTCCGACAGCGACACCGACACCGGGTCCGACGCCGGTACCTCCGATGACGCCGACCTTCACGCTTCCAACGGCAGCGGCGCGGATACCACCGGTGAGGCCGAAGCCGGCGAGGCCGACACGACCGCGGAGCCGGAGAAGCCCTCCGCTCCGACGGCGGCCAAGGCCGAACCGCATTCCATTCCGGGGCCGGATGCCTTCACCCGCCGCCGCGATGCCCGGCCCTCGATGCTCTCCCGGCTGACGCTGGCGCCGCGGCACGACGCCGCAGACGCCGGCGACGCGTTGCGGCTGCACGACGGGGTCAGCACCGAGACCCGGGAAATCACCATCGCGGCCTCCCAGCTGCGCCCGGTGCGCGGCAATGGCCAGGGGCCGACGTCGAGCCCCGGACTGGACGAACTGCTGGGCGGCGGCACCTCGCGGCGCGCGGCACGGCCGGAGTCCCCCGAGCAGCCCCGGACCCCGGACGGCATCTTCCCCGCCGGCAACCGGAACCCGGAACTGTCGCGGTCTGAGGCGCGGGCCGAGCGTGCCGCTGAGACGCCCGAACGCCAGCCTGCCAAACCCAAGCGCTCCAGCGTCCCCAGCTGGGACGATATCGTTTTCGGTACCCGCAGCGAGTAGCCACCGAGCGATCGAATTGTCGCCGACCCCGATGGACTGTTAGCGGCGCCGGGCCTTGCTGCCGGTCTTGCCGGCGGCGCTGAAGCACAGCAGCGGGACTTCCCGCTCGGCCTTGGTCAGCGATCCGTGCTGGCCCACCACCTCGAGCGCCCGTGCGGGCACCCGGCGGGTGTCGTAGAGCGCCAGGGTGTCGCGGGCGGCAATCATCACGTCCCCGATCCGGGGGCCAACGGCGTCGCGCACGTCGCCAAACAGCCCCGCCGCAATAGCCTCCTCGCGCGTGAAGGCCCAGATCCGTTCGCCGAACCGCGCCCGCCAGGCCGCCAGCAGCCGGCTACGGCCGGCCTCCCCCGCGTCCTCCTCCAGGTAGAGGTGGACCATCCGGGGTTCGCCTGCGGTGTGCCGGACGCCCTCGATCAGGGCCGGTTCGGCGGAGTAGTCCAGGCGCTGCGACTCGGGCACGTCCACCATGCCGTGATCGCCCGTGACCAGCACGGTAGTGCCGGGCGGCAGTGTCGAGTTCAGCCGGCTGACGGTCGCGTCGAGCTCCTCCAGCTGGTGTTCCCACTGGGCCGACGCGGCACCGTAGCGGTGGCCGGCCTTGTCCAGCTCGTGCACGTAGAAGTACATCAGCGCGCTCTCCGCCCCGGCCATCGCCTCGGCCGCGGCGGCGGTGCGGGCGTGCGCGGTGGTTCCGGCGATGAACCGCCCTCCGCGCAGGGCCGCCTGGGTCATGGCGGAGTCGCTGAAGCGGGGCAGGGCGACGGTGCTGACGTCGGCGTGCTCCGCGGCGCGTTCGAAGACGGTGGGCAGCGGCTGCCAGCGGCGCGGGTCGACGCCGTCGTCCCAGTTGCTGAGCATGTTGACCACGCGGTCCTGGTCCGGATCCACGACGTCGTAGCCCACCATGCCGTGCTGGCCGGCGGAGCGGCCGGTGCCGAAGCTGGCCAGCGACGCCGCGGTGGTGGACGGGAAGGCGGCATCGACGCCGGCGGGGACCTCACCCTGCCCGGACTGGAGCACCGAGCGCAGGAACGGCGTGTGGGCGGCGCGCTGCTTCAGCAGCTGCCGGCCCAGGCCGTCGGCCAGGACCACGCACACCCGCCGCGCCGGGGGCAACGACAGCCGGTTCTCGAAGCCGGGCACGCCGATGCTGGCCGCCGCGCTGCCGAAGACCTCGGCGATGGACTTGCGGCCGTAGGCCGGCGGCGAGGGCAGGGCCGGGCCGGTGGGCAGGGCGGACCCGCCCGGAACCGAGGCGGAACCGGCGGTGCTGTCGGCGCCCATCTCAGCGCTGATGGCCGCGGCTCAGGCGGTTGGCGAAGACGCCGGCGCGGGAGCGCGGCGGCAGGGTGGAGACGCCGTGGCCGGCCGGGGCGCCGGATCCGGTGTTTACGGCGCGCAGGGCGCGGGCGAAGAGCTTGGCGTCCTGGACCGCCTGGAGGCCGTCCGCCTCGGCGCTGATCCGCAGGACGATGTCCTCCTGGGCGATCGTGCCGCTGTAGCCGTGGTCCGCCTCGCACTGGGGGTCGCCGCAGCTGGCCGGGCCCATGTCCAGCCGCTGGCCGCCGGACCAGGCGATGGAGAGCGTGAGTTCGCGGACCGGGTCCGAGGGCTTGTAGTCCTGCGGCTGGGCGTAAATGTAGCTGAGCACCACGGAGCGGATCTGGGCCACCGGGACGGACTCGGTGGAGACCTGGGCGACCATCTGCTCGCCGGCCTCGTCCAGCTGCTGGTCGTCCACGTGGGTGATCACCAGCATGTCCTCGGTGAGCACCAGCACCGTGATGTGGCGGCGGACCTCGGCCCGGTCGAAGTGGGTTTCGAGGTGCACCAGGTGGGAGACGCAGTCCCGGCCGTCGAGGGCGTCGGCCACCACGTCGGCGACCAGCCGCGGGTAGAAGCCGGCCTGCTCCAGCGCATCCGTGAGGCTCTGTCCCTGCGCGCTGTGGTCGTGCAGGCCGGCGTGCGGCGCACCGTGGCGGGCGGAGAGGGAAGCCTGTGGCTGGGATGCTGGGGGCTGGGAGGTCATGGGTTCCATTTTCACAGATCGGCTAGTCACTTGCTAACCGCGGCGCCCCGATGTGGACAAGACCGCAGGCACCTGAGCCTCAGGCCCGCATGGCGCGCCGGGCCGTGTCGGTGCGCTGGGCTGCGTTGGCGATCCGCACGTCGGCGGCGAGGATCACCGCCCCCTCGGTGCCGGCGAGGACCGGGTTGAACTCCACGAGGGCGATCTCCGGGTGGTTGTCCTTGAGCCGGGTCAGCCGCGCGGCGAGGTCCTCCAGCGCGGCGACGTCGACGGCGGGCAGCCCCTGGTAGCCGAAGAGCTTCCGCGAGGCCCGGGGCGAGCGGATGAAGTCGTGCACGTCCGAGCCGGAGAGCGGCGGAACGCGGTGCGCCCAGTCATCCAGCAGGTTCACGGCGTCCCCGGCGAGGCCGAAGGAGACCACCGGTCCCAGCAGCGGGTCCTCGATGGCCCGGAAGGTGCACGCCTGGCCCACCGGAGCCATGGTCTGAACCTCCAGGGAGGGCGAGCCGTAACGTTGCAGGGACCGTCGCATCTGGGCGATGTTGGCCCGCAACGAGTCGGCGTCCTGAATATCCAGCCGCACCCCGCCCAGGTCCAGGCGGTGCCGAAGCGCCGGGTCGGTGGTCTTGATCGCCACCGGCCAGCCGAGCCTCTCCGCCGCGGCGACGGCGTCGTCGTCGGTTTCGAAACCCGCCGAGGGCAGCACGTGGATGCCGTAGTGGCCCAGCAGCCGGTCCGCGGCGGCCTGGTCCAGCCGGACCAGCTGCTCGCCGCCGACGGGGCGCAACAGTTCTTCGAGGTCGTGGTGCGCGGCGTCGGGGTCGCAACCCTCGGGTTCGACGAAGAGGCCCTGGTCCCGGACCTTCCACTGGGCGTAGCGGACGACGGCGGCCAGAGCGGCGACGGCGGCGCCCGGGTTCGAGTAGCAGGGCACGGCCGGGGCCTCGCCGGCGTCGCCCACCATGCCCTCGACGTAGATGGACGGGTCCAGGATGCCGGTGAACGCGGCCACCACGGGTTTCCCGGCGGCGGCCGAGCATTCGGCCAGCACGGCGCCGATCTTCTCCACGGTCAGGCCCCGGGCGGGCAGCAGCGCGACAACGACGGCGTGCACGTTCTCCAGCGTCAGCGTCTCCTGCAGGCTGCGGCGCAGGGCGGGGAGGGCACGGGACATGCCGGTGTCCAGGTCGACGTCGGCGACGATCCGCTCGACGCCGAGCCCGGCGGCCTCGGCACTGTCCGAGACCACCTTGCCGAGAGCCCGGGAGTTACTGAACACGGCCACGCCGGGGCCCTGGGGCAGCGGCTGGCTGGAGACGATCTGCGCGACGTCCATGAGTTCCTCGATGGTCCCCACCCGGATCACGCCGGCCTGGCGCATCATGGCGTCGAGCGCTTCAGGCGGCGCCTGCGTGGTGCGGACCGAGTGGCCCGGCGGCAGGTTCAGGCCCATCGCGTCGGACTTGGCGACGATCACGGGTTTGGTGCGGGCCAGCCGGCGGGCCAGGCGAGAGAACTTACGCGGGTTGCCGATCGATTCGAGGTAGAGGCCGACGGCGGTGGTGTCCGCGTCGTCCTCCCAGTACTGCATCAGGTCGTTGCCGGAGACGTCGGCGCGGTTGCCGGCGGAGAGGAAGGTGGAGATCCCCACCCGGCGGCGGCTGGACGCGGCGTAGAGCGAGACGCCGATCGCCGCGGACTGGCTGAACAGTCCCAGGCCGCCGCGGCGGGCCAGCGAGGGGGCCATCGAGGCGTTGAGGGAGACGGCGGGGTTGGTGTTGACGATCCCGAGCGACGCCGGGCCGATTACCCGCATGCCGTTGGCCCGGGCCTGGCGGACCAGTTCCCGCTGCCGCGCCAGGCCGCGTTCGCCGTCGTCGGCGTAGCCGGCGGTGGCCACCACGATGCCCTTGACCCCGGCCTCGCCGCACTCCTGCACCACCTTGGGGACCTCGTCGTAGGGCACGGCGATGATGGCGAGCTTCACCGGGCCCGGCACCTCGGAGAGCCGGGCGAAGGAGAGCATGCCGGCCAGTTCCAGCGCCTCGGGGTTGATCGCATAGACCGGACCGGTGAAGCCGCCCTCGATGATGTGTTCGAGCAGCTGGTAGCCCACGGTCCCCCAGCGGCGGCTGGCGCCGATCACGGCGACCGAGTCGGGGGCCAGCAGCTCCTGGATGCTGCGGGCCTCGGCGCGGTGCTCGCGGGATTCCATCACGGCGCGGGACTTGTCCGTGGGGTCGATGTTGAATTCGAGGCTGACGACGCCGTCGTCGAAGTGCCGCTTGACGTCGTAACCGGCGTCGGAGAAGACCATCAGCATCTTGCGGTTCTCCGGCAGCACCTCGGCACTGAACTTGCGGATGCCGTTTTCCCGGGCGGCGGCGGCGAGGTGTTCGAGCAGGATGGAGCCGATGCCGCGGCCCTGGTGGGCGTCGGCGATGTTGAAGGCTACCTCCGCCTCGGCCGGGTCGTCGAGCCGGTCGTAGCGGCCGATGCCGATGATGTCGCCGCCGATGGTGATCACCAGCGCCACCCGGTCCTTGTAGTCGACCTCGGTGAAGCGCTTGAGTTCCTTGCTGGAGAGCTTGGACTTGAAAGCGAAGAAGCGCATGTAGATGGACTTCTGCGACTGGCCGACGTGGAAGGCCTGCACGGCGTCGGAGTCGGCGGCGTGGATGGGCCGCAGGTGGGCCGTGCCGCCGTCGCGCAGCACGACATCGGCTTCCCAATGTTCCGGATATACGCCGTCCACGGGCTGATCCACCATAGGCTTAGCCTAGCCATAAACTTACACAGCACCCGTTGAGCACCACGCAGAAGGACCCACCAGCCCCATGGCACGCCGCCAAACCACGCCCCCGGCAGGGGAAGCCCAGGATTATCACGAGAACATCGTCGACATCGATGTCACCTCCGAAATGGAAGGGTCCTTCCTGGAGTACGCCTACTCGGTGATCTACTCCCGGGCGCTCCCGGACGCCCGCGACGGCCTGAAGCCGGTGCAGCGGCGCATCCTCTACATGATGAGCGAGATGGGCCTGCGCCCGGACCGCGGCCACGTCAAGAGCGCCCGCGTGGTGGGCGAGGTGATGGGCAAGCTGCACCCGCACGGCGACACCGCCATCTACGACGCGATGGTCCGCATGGCGCAGGACTTCTCGCTGCGGCTGCCCCTGATCGACGGGCACGGCAACTTCGGTTCTCTCGACGATGGTCCGGCCGCGCCCCGGTACACGGAGGCCCGGCTCGCGGCGGCGGCGCTGACTCTGACCGACCACCTGGACGAGGACGTCGTCGACTTCGTCCCGAACTACGACAACCAGCTCACCCAGCCGGACGTGCTGCCGGCGGCGTTCCCGAACCTGCTGGTCAACGGCGCCACCGGCATCGCCGTCGGCATGGCCACCAATATGGCCCCGCACAACCTCGGCGAGGTCATCGCGGCGGCGCGGCACCTGATCGCGCACCCGGACGCCACGCTGGAGGACGTGATGAAGTTCGTCCCCGGCCCGGACCTGCCCACGGGCGGCCGGATCGTGGGCCTGGACGGCATCCGGGACGCCTACGCCACCGGCCGCGGCTCATTCAAGACCCGGGCGAAGGTCGACGTCGAGCAGCTCTCGGCCCGCCGCACCGGCCTGGTGGTCACAGAACTGCCATACATGGTGGGCCCGGAAAAGGTGATCGAGAAGATCAAGGACGCCGTCAACGGCAAGAAACTCTCGGGCATCAGCGACATCGTGGACCTCACCGACCGCAAGCACGGGCTGCGCCTGGTGATTGAGCTGAAGAACGGCTTCAACCCCAACGCCGTGCTGCAGCAGCTGTACCGCTACACGCCGATGGAGGACTCCTTCGGCATCAACAACGTCACCCTGGTGGACGGCCAGCCGCAGACCCTGGGCCTCCTTGAACTGCTCAGCGTCTACGTCACCCACCGCATCACCGTGGTCCGCCGGCGCACCGCGTTCCGGCTGGCGAAGAAGCAGGACCGGCTGCACCTGGTGGAGGGCCTGCTGATCGCGATCGTCGACATCGACGAGGTCATCCAGATCATCCGCTCCTCGGACGAGGCGGCCGCGGCCCGGACCCGGCTGATGTCCATCTACGACCTCTCCGAGATCCAGGCCAACTACATCCTGGAGCTGCGGCTGCGGCAGCTGACCAAGTACTCCCGGATCGAACTGGAGAAGGAACAGGACGAGTTGCGGCGCGAGATCGCCGAGCTGCAGGCCATCCTGGACTCACCCGAGCTGCTGCGCGGCCTGGTCTCCGACGAGCTCGGAGAAATCGCGGAGAAGTACGGGACGCCGCGCCGGACGGTGCTGCTCGAATCCGAGGCCGTCTCCCCCACCCTGGCCGCCGCGGCCGCCGCCCCGGTCAAGGGCAAGGCCGCCCCGCTGGCCCTGGAAATCGCGGACGACCCGTGCTGGGCGATCCTCACCGCCTCCGGCCAGATCGCCCGGACCGCCAACCAGGACAGCCTGGCCGAGGCCGGACCGCGGGCCAAGCACGACGTCTTCCGCTCCGTGGTGAAGACCTCGGCCCGCGGTGAGATCGCCGCCATCACCTCGCAGGGCCGGATGCTGCGGCTGCAGGTGGTGGACATGCCCGTGCTACCGCCCACCAACGGCACCCCGAACATGGCCGGCGGCGTCCCCGCCAAGGACTTCATCACCCTGCTCAAGGGTGAGACGCTGGTGGCCTTCGCGCCGCTGGACCGGGTCCTGGCCATCGGCACCGCACAGGGCGTGGTCAAGCGCGTCCAGCCGGACTACCCCCTGAACCGCGAGGACTGGGAGGTCATCGCGCTCAAGGACAAGGACACCGTGGTGGGCGTTGAGGCGGCCGACGGCGACGACGTCGACCTGGTCTTCATCACCCGACAGGCCCAGTTGCTCCGCTTCGGCGCCTCCTCGGTGCGTCCGCAGGGCCGGACCGCCGGCGGCATGGCCGGGATTAAGCTGGCCGCCGGGGACCGGGTGCTGCACTTCGGCACCGCCCGCGCCGATGACGAGGCCGCCGTCGTGGTCACCATCGCCGGAACCGAGGGGGCCCTGCCGGGCACCGCCCCGGGCGCCGCGAAGGTGACAGCACTCTCCGAGTACCCTTCCAAGGGCCGCGGCACCGGCGGAGTCCGGGCGCATCGGTTCCTCAAGGGCGAAGACACCCTCCTGCTGGCATGGGCGGGCCACGGCCCGGCCAAGGCGTCCTCGCTGGCCGGTGTGGCGCGCTCCCTGCCGGTGGAGCACGGACGCCGGGACGGTTCGGGCATCCCGCTCTCCCAGGCCGTCGACGCCATCGGGCCGAGCATGGCCGGGGCCGAGGCTCCCGCCGGCGCCGCCCCGGCGCCGAAGGCGTAGGGCCGGCCCGGCGGGGCCAATCTGCGGTGCCGTGCGGGGCGGCATAGCGGTGAGGTCCACCCATTCGCCACGTATGGCCGCTAACTTGCCCGACTTAGCGGCCATTTCTGGCAAACGGCCGGGGCGAAATCAGTTGCGACCCCGCAACCCCGCAGAGCCAGCCCGTGGCGACCATGGTGGCACCCGTGTTTTGGACTTCGAGGTGAGGTGCCACTGCCGGCAGGGGCTGCATAAGTAGGCACCTGTTGGCGGCTTTCGTCCCCGCGCCGAAGCGATTCTTTGGATGGCGCGAAGAGCCAGGCTCGCAGACCAGAGTGTTGGATAGGGAATTTTCGAGCATACGGACATCGGTGTAGGTCCTGAATTGCGGCGAACTCGGCACGCTCTATGTCGTGCCCCGCTCGAGGGTGCACAACCCCTATCGATGCTTGGCCCACGGCTGGAACAGAAGGCTAATGTCCTACGGGTTCCACTGCGTGAATCCTACCCCCCTGGATATGACCGTGAGGGGCCACACTGGATGACGGAACACGACAAATTGTAACTAGGACCTCATAAGGCGAGTGGGGCCACCAAATTCGCCCTATCAATTTCGAGAAACGAGTCCCGCGATTGCTCGAATCCGGACTCAGTCAGAAGGGCTTGGCGCCCGAGCCGGCGAAACTATTCTGCTACCAAGGAACGGCTTGAGGGTCAGTCAGCCAGTTAGGCCGAGTCGCTGGTCTCCTTTCGGTTTAGATCGAGTTCCGATGAGGGACGGAAATCGGTTAGGCAGGCCGTCGGGCTATTGCTCCCGAGCTAAAGCATTCGACCAAGGTGGCCGCCAAAGCCACTGCCGCGCGCGCCTCCTCGTGAGTCACATCTTTGTAATGGACACTCCCATGCCGGTCCCGGTGCCCATGCCAAAGCGTCCGGGCGGACGTCAGTAGGAGTTCGGCACTGGGGGCATATTGGTGCTCTCGCAAGGGGAGACGCCAGTCCCCTTGAGCCTTCATCTGGGTGATCACCGTTCCCAGGGTGGCACTCTTGTTGTTTGGCTGCACCACATCGATCGCCGCGATTTCGACTGAACGTACTGCATCCGCGTAACCCGCGCTGTCGTTTGGCTGGAGCCCGTGCACCTGGGCCCATGCTCGCGCCAGGAGTCGGCCAGCTGAGCCCGAAGACGCAATAACGCCTTCAACGCTGGCCTGAACTCCCTCTGGAACGCGTTCCACGAGCCCAATACGACCCGTCCTGTTCCCCAGGGTCCACTTGGAACGCGCTGAACTCAGCAATGTCTCAAGGGTCCGAGCATTTTGAGTATTCAAGTAGGGGTTTTGGACGGCGCAAACGTAATCTACAACCCGCAGTAGCTCAAGGTCGGTCATGCTACGCAGACGTGCGAGAACGCCATCAGCATGCACATAGAGTCCCCCCGTGGAGATGCCTAGTTCTACTCGCGTGTTCAGCTGAATGTCCAAGCATCTCGACGCGTTGTGGTACTGCGAATCCTTTAGATAGGCATGGACGTAACCAATCAGAGGCTCCTTAAGCCACCCTGGGACGCCCGCAACAAGAACTTCAAACTCAGCTACTTCGCCATCGTCTAACCCAAACGGCACCCATTCGGCAGTCATGTTGAGATCTTGCCAGAAAACTACGGGGTTGTTTTCCCTTCACGTCCCGTGCCGCCCGACGGTGACTCGGTGACTTATCGCATTCTTAAGTCGTCTCGCCCCGGAGCACCCAGATCGCAAGCCAACAACTGTTTAGTACGCCGCCTCCGCAGACCTCCGCCGGTACCGTGAGCGTATGGATGAAAACGAGCTTAAAGCGGATTTGATCAAGTCTCTGGCCGCACAAATGATAGCTGACGGCGTTATCGATCCGACCGGCATGTCAGCGAAGGAGTTTCGGGCCGCCTTCGTGGCGGAGGCGCGGGCCATAGTGGCCGAGGACGGCGGATTTTCCGTCATCTTGGATCATCAAGATTCAGTCCTCGAGCAGGCCCAGGCCTTCGAAGCGTCGGGGAAAGCGGATTTTGCAATTACGTTCTATGCGACCTGGATTGAGCATCGGCTGAACGACATGTTTATTTGGAAAGTTAAGCGGTTAGGAAAGCCTCAGTCGGAAGCTGTTGAGTTGATCCGGCTCAACTCTGTGAAGAGGAAGACCGGCAAAGTTTGGACGGATACCTTCGGCCACGAATTGGACACGGACATCGTAGCGACCATTCTTGACATAGCTGACAGGCGCAACGCCTTCGTGCACTATAAATGGCAGGCAATGGGGGACGAGGAGATGGACGATGCGAAGGCCGAGAAGGCGGCAGTGCTAGCCAAGACTGAGCCTCTGGTTCGCCAGCTAATCGAACTAAGGACGGACATGGTTTTCGGAGACTCGACGGGCTTTTTGGACAAGTTATAAGGTAGGTCCCGGGCGTTGGCGGCGGAGCCGCACTAGGGGCGACGTAAGGATCACGGCGCCACGGTGGCCCCCGGCCAACTCGGCTAGCAACCGCTAACACTGCGGGCGTGGTTTCGCCGCGCTGGACTTATAGGCTCTGACGTCGTTGTCGACATATTCATCGCCCACGGTCCAGCGCTAATCAGCGGCCAACTTTCGGCAGTCGTCGGGATGCTGCTGTGTCCCCGGGAAGACGGGTTGTTCTGTCGGTTCCCGAGCAGGGTTGCAGCATCCCAAGATCAGCCGTACGGTGGGGGCCGACCCTCGCCATTCGGACTCAGACAGCCGAAAATCTGGCCGACCGTGATGGTGGGGCTGACGCCGTCGAGCGCGGCGCTCTGCCAAACCGTTTACTGACCCCGTCGAGCCGGAACAGCGCTTTCGCGCATAGGCGGTAAGTCCCGGGGCGCACGCCGGAGCGGCCCCAAAGACTTCAAGCCAACCTGCGATCGCCTGTGCCGCCGCCATGAGCGGCCGCCCCGGGTCATCTGGCGGGTCCTACATCCCGGAGTTGATGTTCAGGATGTCACCCTCACTATCCAGGAACCAGGCGGCAGTGCTGAAGTCCGGCAGCGTGGCGGTGCCGCCTTCGGTCTTCAGCCCCGGGAAGTTGTTGTCCTCAAAGACGGCCCCCGCCGCGCGAAGCACGGCACGGCGGCCGGCACGTCGGGGCCATCCATCCCATCTGGGTATTCTTGGCCGAATCGGCGGTTGACGTCTGCTACACCAGGAATCTGCTACCGGCGCCGCACGTGTACATCATATTGTCCTCGGCATCCGGGTATTCGGTTCGAGCCCGAGTCTGTCGCGGTGGAAGCCCCGCGCATGGGCGAGGTCCGCGGCCGGCAGGACGGCGCCGACCGGGTGGTCCTCGAGTCTGGCTATGTTTCTTTCCAGGCCCTTCCCCGGAACGCGGCCTGCTCCTTCCCCTAGACTGCTGGCATGCCTATCGTCCCGGACGCAAAAGACTGGACCTGGGTGCTCGGCACCCCCTGCCCCGAGTGCGGCTTCCACGCCTCCGCCTGGACCCCGGCCACGGCGCCGGACCACATTACGGCCATGCTGCCCCGCTGGCAGGCCGTCCTCCGGCGACCGGACGTGGCCGTGCGGCCGGAGGATGACACCTGGTCGCCGCTGGAGTACGCCTGCCACGTCCGCGACGTCTTTGCGCTCTTCAACCAGCGCCTCCACCTCATGCTCAGCCAGGACGACGCCCGCTTCGAGGACTGGGACCAGGACCGGACCGCGGTCGAGCTGGATTACGCCGGAGCCCGCCCGGCCACGGTGAGCGACGAACTGACGGCCCGCGGCCAGGAAATTGCGGCGTCCTTCGCCCGCGTCCCGGAGAGCGACTGGGGCCGGAAGGGCACCCGCAGCAACGGCTCGGAGTTCACGGTATTGACCTTTTCGCAGTACTTCCTGCACGACGTCGTCCATCATCTCCACGACGTGGCCGGCTAGCGCGGCCTGACCGCCCGGCGTTCAGGCCGGGATGTCCCGGCGCCGGAAGCCGACGACCGCGGCCCCGGCCAGGACGGCGATGGTCGCCACCGAGACCAGCACCGAGTCCCAGGCGATGCCTCTGCGGAGCGGGTCGTGGTCGATGTACTGGTAGAACGGCGAGAGCTTCTGCAGCCGGTCGAAGACGTCCACCAGCGGGGCCAGCGCGTTCACGACGTACGCAAGAACCGCCAGGGCGGCGGGGATGCCGCGGCTCAGCCCGGTCCGGCCGGTGGCGGCCGAGAGCGCCAGCGCGAGGGTGCCGAAGACGACGCCGAGCAGGGCCAGGTGCAGCATGGTGGCCGCCACCTTGTCCGCGGGCAGGTCCAGCTCCACCAGCCGGCCCTCGAGCACCAGCGCGGCTCCGGTCACGGCCGCCAGCAGGAAGGTGCCCGCCGCCATCGCGAGGAACTTCTCCAGAACCACGCGCCAGCGGCCCACCGGGTTGGACAGCAGCAGGTCCATGGTGTGCCGGTCCTCCTCGCCGCCGATCGCGCCTGCGCCGGTCCCGACGGCGTAGATCAGGACGGCGATCGGCCCCATGAAGGACAGCAGCTCGATCTGGATGTAGCCGGTGGGCGTGGACATGTCCGCGCCGGTGGTGGCGAACATGGAGCGGAAGGCCTCGGGCATTTGGTCGATGAAGTCGCTCATGGACGGCTGGCCCCGGATCGAGGGCCAGACGGCGGCGTACATCGCCACAATCAGGGCCAGCGACACGGACCAGGCGGCGAGGCCCCGCGCCTGGTCGCGGAGGGTCTTCAGCAGCACGTTAGGACGCACGGGAGTCCTCCCCGTCGTCGCCGGCCCCGACGGGTTCCCCTGTGCCTGAGCCGGCCGCTGCCCTGGTGCCGGTGCCGGTCCCGTTTCCGCCGTTGCCGTAGTAGGTCAGGAAGGTCTCCTCCAGGGGCGCCTCGGCGCACTCGAAATCCTCCACCCGGCGGGCGCTGATGCGCTTCAGCAGCGCGTCCAGGGCCGCCTGCGGTGCGTTGCAGCTCAGTGCCCGCTCCTCCACCACGATGTCCCGCACGCCGGGCAGCCCGGCGAAGTCGGTGGCGGAGACGTCCTCGGCGAAGCGGGCCCGCACCCGGTGCAGGGAGCGGGCCGCGAGGTCCTGCAGGCGTTCGACGGCCACCAGGCGCCCGGCCCGGACGACGCCGATCCGGTCCGCGACCCGTTCCACCTCGCCGAGGACATGTGAGGAGAATAGGGCGGAGCCGCCCTCGGCCGTGTGTTCGCGCAGGATCTCGTGGAAGACCTGCTGGACGAGCGGGTCGATGCCGCTGGTGGGTTCGTCCAGGATCAGCAGCCGCGGCCGGGACATGACGGCGAGCACCACCGCCAGTTTCTGCCGGTTGCCGCGGGAAAGCGTGCGGGCCGGTTTACCGAGATCCAGCCCCAGGCGGGCCGCCAGCTTAGCGGCCCGCCCGGCGTCGTCCCGGTGACGCAGCCGGGCGCAGTAAGCAACGTGCTGGTGGCCGGTGAGCCGGTCATAGAGCGCCGGTTCGCCGGGGACGTAACCCACCCTCCGGTGTGCCTCCACCGGCTGGCGCCAAGCGTCCAGGCCCAACACGCGCGCGGTCCCGGCCGTGGGGCGCAGCAGCCCCATCAGCAACCGGATGGTGGTGGTCTTGCCGGCGCCGTTGGGTCCCAGGTAGCCGAAGACCTCGCCGGGTTCGATGCCGAAGCTGACGCCCTCCAGCGCCGTGTTCCGGCCGAATCTCTTCGTGAGGCCGTCCAGCCGGACCAGGGCTTCCGCGCACATGCGACGAGTGTCTCCGGCGTTCCCCGTCCCGGCCAGAGTCCTAGGACCCGCCGGCAGGGCTCACATGCCGGAGTTGAGGTTCAGGATGTTGCCCTCGCTGTCCAGGAACCAGGCCGCGGAGTTGCCGTCCGGAAGGGTCGCGATGCCGTTCTCGGTTTTCAGGCCCGGGAAGTCGTAGTCCTCGAAGACCACGCCCTTTCCGCGCAGTTCCTCGACGGCGGCCGGAAGGTCCGGCACCATCCAACCCATCTGCGTGTTCTTTGCAGTCCCGGCGTTCGGCGTGAGGTACAGCATGAATCTGCTCCCGGAGCCGCACGTGTACTGCAGGTTGTCCTGGGCATCCTGGTTGTCAGGTTCGAGCCCGAGCTTGTCGCGGTAGAAATCGCGGGCGCGGGCGATATCCGCGGCCGGCAACACGGCGCCGACCGGCTGGTCTTTGAGCATGGTGATATCCCTTTCCAGGCCCTTCCCCCACTTAGGATTTTACGCCTCCGCGGGGCTCAGAGCTCCTTGTCCCAGGCCATGCTGCGGTTGACGGCCCGGTAGCCCAGGGCGGTGTAGAGCGCCAGGGCGCCGGTGGGGTTTTCGGAGTCGACGTCGAGAGAGGCCTTGTCCATGCCCGCCGCGGCGAAGCGGCGCATCGCCTCGGCCAGCAGCGCCCGGGCGATGCCCCGGCCGCGGTAGTCCCGGCGGACCCCGAGCAGGTCCGTGTACCCCTCGGTGAAGCCGCGTTCGACGGCGATGTCCGGGTCGTGGCTGGCCAGCTGGTAGCCGGCGACCCGGCCGTTGTCGGCGTCCAGGACCACGCAGCTCAGGTCCGGCCGGGCCAACGGGTCGTTCACGACAAAGCCCCAAGCCTCCTCGTCGCGCGGTTCGCTGCCCCAGTGGTCGCGGAAGGCGTCGTTGTGGGCCTGCCGCACCTCCTCGTGCAGCGCGGGACCGAAGTCGGCCAGCTCGAGCCCGCCGCCGAGGCGATAAGCGGGCAGTGGGTCCGTCAGGGGGCGGTGCATCTCGTTGTAGTAGCGGACCACCCGATAGCCGTGCCGTTCGAAGAGCCGGGCCTCTCGGGCATGTGCTTCCTCGGAGTGGAGGCGGAGCCTGGGGGTTGCCGGTTCCACGTTTGCTTCGGCGTCGTCGGCAAAGCGCCGCCGGGTCCGCTCCTCCAGCCAGGCCAGGACGCCGCCGCCCACCCCGCTGCCCTGCCAATCGGGATCCACGCAGCCGAACCCGACGGCCTTCCCGCCGTCGGTGTTCTTCGTCAGCCGGCCGTAGGCGCGCGCGGTTCCCTGCCCGTCGAAACCAAGGATGGTGTTCGCGGCGGCCGGGTTCTGCCGGGAGGACAGGATCTGCGCCAGGTCTTCGCGGCGTTCGTACCAGACGGGGTGTTCGACGGCGGCGGTCCGGGCGATCAGCGCCGCCCAGGCGTCCAGGTCGCCGGGCCCCGCTGGGCGCCAGGACAGCCGGCCATCCAGAGCCTGGCGGGCGTCAACGGCGTCAATGTCGTCATGGCTCATCATCGGGTCAGGCTATCCGACCCCTCGGGTCCGCTCCAGCAGTGGGCGGCTCCCGGCTCCCTCCCAGGGTACTGGTCATAGAGTAAGTAGCCTGACGATCTACGCGGCGCCAGGCCGTGGGAGCTGTGGCCGGGTGTTCCTCCGGCCGGGATGGGAGCACGTGATGGAGTCGTTGCCGCTGTGGGCCTTGGCCTTGATCTTCGCCGGGGCCGCCGCCGTGATTTGGGTGGCCGGCATCCAGTTGTCCAAACAGACGGATGTGCTCGATGCCCGCTTTCGGCTGGGCTCGGCCCTGGGCGGGTTGATCCTGTTGGCGCTGGCCACGAACCTGCCGGAGATCGCCATTACCGTCAGCGCCGCCCTGGCCGGGAATGTGGGCGTGGCGGTCGGCAACATCCTCGGTGGCATCGCCATCCAGACGGTGGTCCTGGTCGTCCTCGACGTCGTCGGAACCAAGGGCGGCAAGCCGCTGAGTTACCGCGCGGCGTCGCTGACCCTGGTCATCGAGGCCATCACGGTGGTGGGTGTGCTGGGCGTGGTCATCGCCGGGAGCCAGATGCCTCCGGGGCTGGTCCTGTTCCGGCTCACCCCGGCCGCGGTGCTGATCGCCGTGATCTGGCTGCTGGGCCTGCTCCTGGTGCAGCGGTCGCAGAAGTCGCTGCCCTGGCACGCCCAGGGTCAGGCCCCCGATGGGCAGTCCGCGCCCAAGGGCCACGCGAAGGCCTCGGCGCAGGATTCGTCGCAGACGTCGGGACGGTCCGACGCCGGGTCGTCCCGGAATAAGACCGGCACCGGCAAGGCGCTGGGGATCTTCCTGGTCGCGGCGGCTGCCACGCTGGGATCCGGCGTGCTGCTGGAGCGCAGCGGGGACGCGATCGCCGGCCAGATCGGACTGTCCGGCGTCCTCTTCGGCGCGACGTTCCTGGCCCTGGCCACCTCCCTGCCGGAAATCTCCACCGGCCTGGCCTCGGTCCGGCAGGGTGACTTCCAACTGGCGGTCAGCGACATCTTCGGCGGCAACGCCTTCCTGCCGGTGCTGTTCCTCGTGGCCGTCCTGATCTCGGGTACGCCGGTCCTCCCCCAGGCCCACGCCTCGGACATCTATCTGACGGCGCTGGCCATCCTGCTGACGCTGGTCTACATGCTGGGGCTGCTGTTCCGCCCGGCGCGCCGGGTGCTGGGCATGGGTGTGGACTCGCTGGTGGTCCTGGTGCTGTACTTGGCCGGCGTGGCAGGGCTCTTCGCGGTCGCTTCCTCGGGCTGAGCACCTGGCCCGGCCCGGTGACGGGCGTCAGGCCCCGCCGGAGACGGGCGTCAGGCCCGGCCGCTCACTCCGGCCGGTTCCCGCACAGCGGCGTTGTCGTCCAGGTCCAGCCTTGCGTCGGCGGGGTCGACGTCGTCCGGGTTGTGGGTGACCAGGACGACCGTCCGCTCACGCAGCCCGCGCCGCAGTTCGGCCAGCAGTGCGGGGCCGGCCTCGGCGTCCAGGTGGGCGGTGGGCTCGTCGAGCAGGATGATGTCGGCCCCGGTCAGCAGGGTGCGGGCCACGGCCAGGCGCTGGCGTTCGCCGCCGCTGAGGAAGGCCCCGCCCGGGCCGACGGGGGTGTCCAGTCCACGGTCCAGGCGGGCCAGCAGCGGCGTCAGGCCGACGGCGGACACCGCGTCCCTCAGGCGGCGCTCAACGGCCGCCCTGTCAGGCGATCCGTCAGGTGCACCCTCGGCCGCACCCTCGGCGGTGCCATCGCTTGGGCGGGTTCCCCCGGGCAATCCCAGCATGAGGTTGCCGCGGATGGTCGAGTCGAACAGGTGGGCCTCCTGCGGGCACCAGGCGGCGCGGCCGGTCAGCCTCAGTTCGCCGCCGGCGGCCGGGAGGAACCCCAGCAGGACGGCCAGCAGCGTGGACTTACCGGAGCCGGATCCGCCCGTGACGGCGAGCCAGCGGCCAGGTTCCGCCGTCGCGGACAGGCCCTCGAACACCGCCGGACCGCCCGGCCAGGCCGCGGCCAGGTCCACGGCGGCCAGGCCGGGACGGCCGTCCTGCCGCGGCGTCAGCGCCATCAGGCCGCCGTCGGGACCGCCGGCGCCGGACGTGCCCCGGTCCGCTTCCAGGACGCCCGACTCCCCGATCCGCCGCAGCACGGTGCGGAGCGCGGGGTACTGCCGGACCGCCGTCGTCATCGCCGCGTAGGGTTCGATCAGCGCCAGTTGGAGCAGCACCACCACCGCCACCACGGCCGGCTGGGCGGACCCGGCGAGGGCCTGCGGGGCGGCCAGCAGGGCACAACCCAGCGCGGCAGATCCGCAGGCCAGGACCGTCAAGGCGTGTCCCAGCCCCTCGGCCACGGCGGAGCGCCGGACCGCGTCCGTGGCTGCCCGGTCATCGCGCCGGATGGCGGCCAGCACGGGACCGCCGACGCCGTTGGCGTGGAGTTCGGCGCGCGCGTCCAGGGCGGCGGCCACCCGGCGGAGCACGCCCGAGCGCAGGCGCTGCTCGGCGCTGGCGGACCTGCGGTCGGCGTAGAGGGCCAGCGCCGGGGCGGCCACCAGGCTGGCGATGGCGGCTGCGGCCACCGCCGGGAGTGCCTCCGGGAGCAGGAGCCCCACCCCGGTGAGGGCTGCGGCTGCGACGGCGACGGCGGTCAGCGGCGGCAGCACCACGCGGGGTAGCAGGTCCCGGACGGTGTCGACATCGTCGACCACGGCACCCAGGACGTTGCCACCCTGCAGCAGGCGCCGCAGTGACAGGGCGCGGCGGCTCAGCGACTCCCACAGCTCGCCCCGGAGCCGGGTCAGGGCGGTGAAGACGGCGTCGTGGAGCAGCAGCCGTTCGGCGTAGCGCAGCGCGGCCCGGCCCACGCCGAAGAAGCGCACCCCCACGATCGCGGTCAGCAGGTAGAGGATAGGCGGCTGCTCGCTGGCGCGGATGATGAGCCAGCCGGAGAGGCCGGCGAGGGCGACGGCGAACAGGGCGGCCAGCACGCCCACGACGCCGGCGGCGGTGAACCGCCCGGCCACCGGCGCCAGCAGCCTCCCAAGCCGCGCGATGGCGCCGGGGGTCCCTTCGGGGGCCGGGGGGTTTTCAGCTTGATCCACGCGGTCGGGATTCAGGCCATCGGAGGGTTCCGGACGGCCCCTGGCGGCCAGGTCGGCGCGCGCGGCGAGGCGGTTCGCAGGAGGTGGACTGGCTATGGCCACGCTGGATACGGCCGCGGTTGATGGGACAGCCGGTGCGGGGCCAGCCGATGCCTTTACGGCACCGCCGCCGGCCCTAGAGCCGTCGGCCGTACCGCCGTCGGAAGCGGCAGCGCCGATCCGCACCACGGTATCCGCCAGTTCGCGGGTCTGCCGGTCGTGGGCCACCAGCAGCACGGTGGCCCGGCCGCGCAACCCGGTGAGGGCGGCGCTGACGGCGTCGGCGGAGGTCCGATCCAGGTGCGCTGTGGGTTCATCCAGCAGCAGGACGGTGGCGCCGGCGGCGATCCGTGCGAGGCCGCGGGCCACGGCCACTCGGCGCAACTCGCCGGGACTCAGCTCAGCGGGGTGCTTCGCGGCCAGGTGTTCCGCCGCGCAGGCGGCAAGGCAGCGCCGCGCCTCAGTCTTAGCCATAGCCTTGGCCTCGGCCTCGCGGGACGCGTCCTCCGGGGCCGTGTCCTCGCCGCCCAGGTACAGCAGCACCTCATCCAGCACCGTGTCGGCCACCATGACCGGGTGCTGCGGCACCCACGCCACGTCGGCGGCCGCATACCCGGACACGCGGCCTTCCAGGATCGTCCCGGCGTCCGCAGCGAGGGTGCCCGCCAGCACGCCCAGGATGGTGCTCTTGCCGGCGCCGCTGGGGCCATCGAGGGCCGTGATGCGTCCCGCGGGTGCGGTGAAGTCCAGCGGCCCGACGGCGTCGCCGTCCCGGCCCGGGTAGCGCACCCTCAGCCCGCTGACGGCGACAACGGGAGGCACAGCGACAGCGCCAGCCGGAGTGCCGTCCGCCGGCAGCAGCGGCTCCGGCCGGGGCGCATCCAGCACTTCGGTGGTGTCGGCGAGCGCGGCACGGCCCTCGTCGCTGGCGTGGTGCGCGGTGCCGAGTTCGCGCAGCGGAAGGTAGCAGTCGGGGGCGAGGATCAGGGCCAGCAGGCCGGCCTCGAGGCCCATCTCCCCGTGGACCAGGCGGACGCCGATGAAGACCGCCACGACGGCCACGGACAGGGTGGCGATGAGTTCCAGCGCCAGGGCGGAGAGGAACGCGGTGCGCAGGGTACCCATGGTCCGGGTCCGGTATTCCTCGGAGATGTCCTCCAGTGCCTTGCGCTGGGCACTGGCCCGGCCAAGGCCCACCAGCACGGGCAGTCCCTTGGCCAGTTCCAGCATGTGGCCGGAGAGCCGGGCCAGCGTGGACTGCGCCTCCCGGACCCGTTCCTCCGTGTACCGGCCGATCAGGATCATGAACAGCGGCACCAGGGGCACGGTCAGGACGATCACCACGGCGCTGACCCAGTCGGCGAGGAGAATCCGGGCGCCCAGCAGCAGCGGGATGGCCGCGCAGTTGACCAGCGCCGGCAGGAACTGCGTGTAGTAGTTATCCAGCGCGTCCAGACGGCGCGTGGCGAGCACCGCCAGCCCGCCGTCGGACGGCCCGCTTGACCGGGTCCCCGTCTGCAGGGCCCGTTCCAGCAGCTGCGAGCGCAGCTCCTCCTTGACCCCCAGCGCGGCACGGCGCGCGGCGACGGCCTGTCCCCATGTAGTGAGTGCCCTCAGCACCACGCCCGCCAGGCCCCAGCCCAACTGTTCGGCCCACGCCTCCTGGTGGCCGGCCAGTCCCGTCAGCATGGCGGCGACCGCCTGGCCCATCAGCACCAGGGACAGGGCCTTCAGGGCGGCGAGGAGCCCCAGCAGGTAGAGCGCGGAGCGGGTGGCGGGGCCGGAGGGGAACTGCGGTCTCATCGGCACCTAGTCCTTGGGCGCCAGGGCCCGGGAGGCGATGGCGGGCAGGAAGCTGTGCGCCTCCGGGATGTGGGCGCTGCTGACCCGGCGCCGGAACACCCAGTAGGTCCAGGCCTGGTAGGCGAGCACCAGCGGCAGGCCGACGCAGGCGACGATCGTCATCAGGCCCAGTGTGTAGTCCGAGGAGGAGGCGTTGGAGATGGTCAGGTTGAAGGCCGGGTCCAGGGTGGAGGGCAGCACCACCGGGAACGCGGCGCCGAACACCGAGGCGGTGCCGAGGACCAGGAAGACGCCCAGGGAGAGGAATGCCTTGCCCTCGGCGCCGCCGCGGGCGAAGTTCCAGGCTGCGGCGGCCGCGACGACGGCGGCCACCACGGCGACGATGGTCCAGGCCCTGCCGCCCTGGAACTGCAAGACGACCGCCCAGCCGGCGATGGGCAGGAGGAGCACCGGCAGCAGCCGGACGAACCACTGCCGCGCCCGGTGCCGGACCTCGCCGTCGGTCTTCAACGCCAGGAACGCCAGCGCGTGGACCAGGGAGAAGCCGACGACGGCGAGCCCGCCGAGCACGGCGTAGGCGTTGAACCAGGCGAAGGGGCCGCCCACGCGGTCACCGTTGGCATTCACCGGCAGGCCGGTGGTGGTCAGGCCCAGGGCGGCCCCGACGCCGAAGGCCGCCACCAGGGAGCCGAGGGCGATCGCCCAGTCCCAGCGGGCGCGCCACTGCGGGGTGTCCACCTTGCCGCGGTACTCGAAGGCCACGGCCCGGAAGATCAGCGCCACCAGCACCAGCAGCAGCGGCAGGTACAGGGCGGAGAAGAGCGAGGCGTACCAAAGCGGGAAGGCCGCGAAGGTGGCCCCGCCCGCGGTCAGCAGCCAGACCTCGTTGCCGTCCCACACCGGTCCGATGGTGTTCAGCAGCACGCGGCGCTCGGTGTTGTTCCGGGCGAAGAGCTTCATCAGCATGCCGACGCCCAGGTCGAAGCCTTCGAGGAAGAGGTAGCCGGTCCACAGCACCGCAATGGCGATGAACCAGGTCGTGGGGAGCAGTTCCATGCGGGGTGTCCTCTGTCAGTATCGGGTCGGGTACGGGTGGGCGGGGCGCTCAGTAGGCGAAGGCCAGGACGTCGTCGGCGCCCGGCGTTCCGGGAGTGCCGCCCGGGGGCGTCTTGTCCTCGTTCTCGTCCGCCGGGACGTGCGCGAGCTCCGGCATGGCGGACACCACGCCGCCGCGGACGTACTTGACCAGCAGCTTCACCTCCACCACCAGCAGGAGCGCGTAGACGGCGGTCAGCACCACCAGCGAGGTGATCAGTTCCCCGGCGGACACCCCCGGGGAGACGGCGGCGGCGGTGAACATGAAGACCTGGTCGATGCCGCTGGCGTCCGGGTTGGGCGCGACGACGAAGGGCTGGCGGCCCATCTCGGTGAAGATCCAGCCGGCGGCGTTGGCGCCGAAGGGGGCCAGGATGCCGAAGACGGCCAGCCGCATCAGGCCGCGGGAGGCCGGAACGGTGCCCTTGCGGGTGGCCCAGAGCGCGGCGGCGGCAGCGGCCGCGGCGAGGCCGCCGAAACCGATCATCATCCGGAAGCCCCAGTAGGTGACCTCCATGACGGGGACGTACTGGATTTCCTTGCCGGCGCGGTCGCCGTAGATGGGGCTGTCCGGCAGGTGGGTGCCGTAGTCGGCCTTGTACTGTTCCAGCAGGCTGTTGACGCCCTTGACCTCGGTGCTGAAGTCGCCCTTGGCCAGGAAGGAGAGCAGGCCCGGCACCTCGATGACGGCGACGACGTCGTCGCAGTTCTTGGAGCCGACGTTGCCGATGCTCAGGATGGAGAAGCCGGTCCCGTCGTGGCAGGCGGCCTCCGCGGCGGCCATCTTCATGGGCTGTTGGACGAACATCAGCTTCCCTTGCAGGTCGCCGGTGACGGCGGTGCCGGCGAAGGAGATCATGGCGACGACGGCGCCGATCCGCAGCGAGCGGATCCAGACGGCGTGGTCGGCACGGTCGCGGCCCGGGACGGTGGACTCGCCGGGGATGACCCGGCCGTCGGCACCGACCGTGTCGATCCCGTCATACCGGCGGCGCCACAGGTGGTACCAGGCGATGCCGAGCAGGAACGCGCCGGCGACGGCGAGGGCGCCGAAGAGCGTGTGGGGCACGGCCACGAGGGCCGTGTTGTTGGTGAACACGGCCCACGCGTCGGTCATGACCGGGCGGCCGTTGATCATCTCGACACCTACCGGGTGCTGCATCCAGCTGTTGGCCACGATGATGAAGTAGGCCGAGAGCGCGGAGCCGATGACAGCAATCCAGAGGCAGGCCAGGTGGACGCCGCGCTTGAGCTGCTTCCAGCCGAAGATCCAGAGGCCCAGGAAGGTGGACTCGACGAAGAACGCGAGCAGCGCCTCGAGGGCCAGCGGGGCGCCGAAGACGTCCCCGACGAAGCGGCTGTACTCGCTCCAGGCCATGCCGAACTGGAATTCCTGCACGATGCCGGTGGCGACGCCCATGATGAAGTTGATCAGGAACAGCTTGCCCCAGAACTTGGTCATGCGGAGGTATTCGGGCTTGCCGGTGCGGTACCAGAGGGTCTGGATCACCGCCACCACCAGGCCCAGGCCGGTCGTCAGCGGCACCATCATGAAGTGATAGACGGTGGTGATCCCGAATTGCCAGCGTGCAATTTCCAAGGCGTCCATGGCAGTCCCTTTGGCTAGGTTCCCGAGAGTTTTCTACAGTTCGTAGAATTGCTACTTCTACAGAGTGTAGAACATTGGCCGGACCGTACGCACCCAGCGTGGCACGGCTCACCCCGGGCCACAACGGACCGCCGCCGGTCCCCGCACTCGACCCCACAGTGACACGCCGGGGCCCTGTTCTACTGCATGTAGAAAGTCGGGCGAAAAAACGGTAAATTGAAAGCTGAAGTAATTAACGTCCTCCCGCGGCAGCCGCCGGCAGGGAGGCATCTTAGAAGGACACAGGCAATGGCAAGTCTTGGGGAACTGGAACGGGCGGTCATGGACCTGCTCTGGGCAGGACAGGAGGCCGCGACGGCCAACACCCTGCGCGACCTGCTGGCCACAAGCACCCGCGCGCCCGGCGGTACCGAGGGCCACGAGGGCAAGGACCTGGCCGTCACCACGGTCCTGACGGTCCTCTCCCGGCTGGAGCGCAAGGGCCTGGTGGAGCGCGAACGCGGCACCCGCCCGCACCGCTACCAGGCCGTGTCCAGCCGCGCGGACCACACCGCCGAACTGATGCACGAGGTCCTCGGCTCCGCACCGGACCGTGAGGCCGTCCTGGCCCGCTTCATCGGCTCCGTCTCCCCCACCGAGGCCGAGACCTTGCGCAAACTGCTGGACCACAACTAACAGCGGTGTTCTGGACCTCATATTTTCTGGCGGTCCTGGCGATAGCGCTGGCGTGGCCGGTGCCTATCCTGCTTTCGCGCGCCCAATGGCCCGCCCGTTCCCCGTCGACGGCGATGCTGCTCTGGCAGGCGATCGCCCTCGCCGGCGGCCTGTCCATGATCGGCGCCATGCTGGTCTACGGGCTGGAACCCATCGGAGACAACCTGATCGCCGGCCTGCGCGGCCTCGCGGGCATGGTCTTCCGCAACGAACCCACCACCGATCTGGGCTTCTGGCACATCTTCGCGCTGTCCGCGGCCGCACTGCTGAGCGCCCACCTGGTCTTCACGCTGCTGCTGACCTATTACAAGATCCAGCGGCAGCGCCGGCGGCACCGTGAGCTCCTGGCCCTGCTGGCGTCCCCGTCGGCGGAAGCCGCCCGGACCATGGTGATCAGCCACGACTCTCCGGTGGCCTACTGCCTGCCCGGCGGCGCCCGCTCCGTGACTGTCCTCTCCGACGGCCTCATGGCGGCGCTGGAACCCGGCGAGCTGCGGGCGGTACTCAGCCACGAGAACGCCCACCTCAGCCAGCGGCACCACCTGCTCCTCTGGGCCTTTGCCGCCTGGCGCCAGGCCCTGCCCTGGCTGCCAACCACCCGGCTGGCCCAGGAGGCGGTCAATTCACTGATCGAGATGCTGGCCGACGACGTCGCGCTCAAGACCGAGAGCAAGGCCACGCTGATCAAGGCCATCGCCATCGTGGCCAGCGGCTCGGCCACGGGCACCGGACCCGGCGCGGCACCGGCGGCGCGGATGGCCTTCGGCAGTTCCGAGGCGGACAGCGCCCAGCCCGGAGCCACCGGCGGGGCGGGTGCCATGGTGACGACGGCGACCCGGGTCAGCCGGCTGCTCTCGCCCCAGCCGCCACTTCCGCAGGGGCTGCGCTACGCCGTGCTGGCCGCCTGCATCCTGCTGCTCGCGGCGCCGACGGCGCTGCTCATTGTGCCAGGCCTGCTCGGCTGAGCTGATGCGGGCGGCGTCTTCGACCCTTGCGCCTTAGGCGTCGATGCGTTCCCGGTCCAGGCTGGCGGCGCCCGCGATGATGAAGTCCTTGCGCGGGGCGACGTCGGAGCCCATCAGCAGGTCGAAGATCTCCTCGGCCTGGCGGGCGTTCTCCACCCGGACCTTCCGCAGGGTGCGGTGCCGCGGGTCCATGGTGGTCTCCGCGAGCTGCTCGGCGTCCATCTCGCCCAGGCCCTTGTAGCGCTGGATTGGTTCCTTGTAGCGCTTGCCTTCCTTCGCGAGCCGGCCCAGCAGCTGGTGCAGCTCGGCCTCCGAGTAGGTGTAGATCATCTCGTTGGCCTTCTGGCCTGCGTTGATGACCTCCACCCGGTGCAGGGGCGGGACGGCGGCGAAGACGCGGCCCTCGTCGATCATGGGCCGCATGTAGCGGAAGAACAGCGTCAGCAGCAGCGTGCGGATGTGGGCGCCGTCGACGTCGGCGTCGGTCATCAGGATGACCTTGCCGTACCGCGCGGCCGAGATGTCGAAGCTGCGGCCGGAGCCCGCGCCCACCACCTGGATCAGCGCGGCGCATTCGGCGTTGGAGAGCATGTCCCCCACCGAGGCCTTCTGGACGTTGAGGATCTTGCCGCGGATCGGCAGCAGCGCCTGGAAGTCCGAGGAGCGGGCCAGTTTGGCGGTGCCGAGCGCGGAGTCGCCCTCGACGATGAACAGTTCGGAGCGTTCGACGTCGTCCGTGCGGCAGTCCGCCAGCTTGGTCGGCATCGAGGAGGTTTCCAGGGCGTTCTTGCGCCGCTGGGTTTCCTTGTGGACGCGGGCCGAGATGCGGGATTTCATCTCGCTGACGACCTTTTCCAGCAGCAGCGCCGACTGGGCCTTGTCGTTGCGGTTGGCGGAGGTGAGCTTGGCGTTGATTTCCCGCTCCACCACCTTCGCGACGATCGCCCGGACCGCGGAGGTGCCGAGGATTTCCTTGGTCTGGCCCTCGAACTGCGGTTCGGCCAGGCGGACGGTAAGCACGGCGGTGAGCCCGGCGAAGATGTCGTCCTTCTCCAGCTTGTCGTTGCCGGCCTTGAGCTTCCGGGCGTTGGCCTCGACGGCCTTGCGGAAGGTCTTCACCAGGGCCTGCTCGAAGCCGGACTGGTGGGTGCCGCCCTTCGGGGTGGAGATGATGTTGACGAAGCTGCGGACCGTGCTGTCGTAGCCGATACCCCAGCGCAGGGCCACATCAACTTCGCAGTCACGTTCGACCTCGGCAAGCTGGCTGTGGCCGCGCTCGTCCAGGACGGGGACGGTCTCCTTGAACTTGCCGGCGCCGTGCAGCCGCCAGACGTCGGTGACGGCAGGGTCGGCGGCGAGGAATTCGACGAATTCGGATATGCCGCCGTCGTGGTGGAAGACCTCCTCGTGCGGGCCGGCCTCCCCGGGCGTGCCCGGAACCTTCCGCTCGTCGCGCACGGTCAGCTTGAGGCCGGGCACCAGGAAGGAAGTCTGCCGGGCGCGGGCGGTGAGGTCCTCGTAGGAGAACTTAGCGTCCGGGGTGAAGATCTGCCGGTCCGCCCAGTAGCGGATGCGGGTGCCGGTGACGCCGCGCTTGGCCTTGCCGACGACGTCGAGCACGGAGCCGTCGACGAACGGCTCGAAGACCGCGGCCGGGTCGGGGCGGGTGCCGGGGTCCTTGAAGCGGCCCGGTTCGCCGCGGCGGAAGGACATCTTGTAGGTCTTGCCGCCGCGGTCCACCTCGACGTCCAGGCGGGAAGAGAGGGCGTTGACCACGGAGGCGCCGACGCCGTGCAGGCCGCCGGAGGCGGTGTAGGAGCCGCCGCCGAACTTGCCGCCGGCGTGCAGCTTGGTGAAGACGACCTCGACGCCGGTAAGGCCGGTCTTGGGTTCGACGTCGATCGGGATGCCGCGGCCGTCGTCGTGGATCTCCACCGAGTTGTCCGCGTGCAGGATGATCTTGATGTCGTGGCCGAAGCCGGCCAGGGCCTCGTCGACGGAGTTGTCGATGATCTCCCAGAGGCAGTGCATCAGGCCGCGCGAGTCCGTGGATCCGATGTACATGCCGGGGCGTTTGCGGACGGCCTCCAGGCCCTCCAGCACGGAAAGGTGCCGGGCGGTGTAATCAGAACTTGGTGCCACGGGTGGGGAACTCCTTCGGTGAAACGCGGAAAATACGCTCTTCCTAGGGTAGTCGGCCGCGGGCCGCTCTTTTGGTTGCCACTCCCCGCCGGAATGTGGCCCGGCGCACGCCGTTACGGGGACGTGATACGCGCACAGCGAAAGTGGCCCATCCGTGCCATGGATTGGGAGCGAATGCTGGTTATATAGACGTATCGATCTACTAAGGAGGCCGAACATGACCACAGCAGTTGCGGACCGCACACTCACTACCGCTGACCGGTGTGACCGTTGCGGAGCTCAGGCATATGTCCGCGTTGTCCTCGGAGCCTCCGGCGGTGAGCTTCTCTTCTGCGCCCACCACGCACGCGCCGTTGAACCGAACCTTCGCCCGCTCAGCTCCGACTGGCACGACGAGACGGGCCGCCTCAATGAAAAGGAACCGGTTCCGGTCGACTAAGACCTCCACCTGCGAAGGGCCCCTCCACAGCGGAGGGGTCCTTCGTCGTTTAACCCGAGCGCATAACCCGGCAGCGCCACCCGGGAAGAAGCCCTGCGCCACCCGGCGCATTACGACGGCGGGGTGTACGACAGTGGGGCATACGACAGCGGGGCCGCCCTTGCCCGGCCCTGGTGGGCCCGGGCGGGACGCGGCCCCGCTGTGGTGTGCCGGCAGTGACGGCGGTGATGCCGGGGACTTAGTCCAGGTAGTCCCGGAGGACCTGCGACCGCGACGGGTGGCGCAGCTTGGACATGGTCTTGGATTCGATCTGCCGGATGCGTTCGCGGGTCACGCCGTAGACCTTGCCGATTTCGTCTAAAGTCTTCGGCTGGCCGTCGGTCAGGCCGAAGCGCATGGCGACGACGCCAGCCTCGCGCTCGGAGAGGGTGTCCAGCACCGAGTGCAGCTGTTCCTGCAGCAGAGTGAAGCTCACCGCGTCGGCGGGGACGACGGCCTCGGAGTCCTCGATCAGGTCGCCGAACTCGGAGTCGCCGTCCTCACCCAGCGGGGTGTGCAGCGAGATGGGTTCGCGGCCGTACTTCTGGACCTCGACGACCTTTTCCGGCGTCATGTCCAGCTCGAGGGCCAGCTCTTCCGGCGTGGGTTCGCGGCCCAGGTCCTGGAGCATCTGGCGCTGGACGCGGGCGAGCTTGTTGATGACCTCGACCATGTGCACCGGAATACGGATGGTGCGGGCCTGGTCCGCCATGGCGCGGGTGATGGCCTGGCGGATCCACCAGGTGGCGTAGGTGGAGAACTTGAAGCCCTTGGTGTAGTCGAACTTCTCGACAGCGCGGATCAGGCCCAGGTTGCCTTCCTGGATCAGGTCCAGGAACAGCATGCCGCGGCCGGTGTAACGCTTGGCCAGGGAGACCACGAGACGGAGGTTGGCCTCCAGCAGGTGGTTCTTGGCGCGCTTGCCGTCGTGGATGATGTATTCGAGTTCGCGCTTGAGCTTCGGATCCATGGATCCGTCGTCCGCGGCGAGCTTCTCCTCGGCGAACAGGCCGGCCTCGATGCGGAGCGCGAGGTCGACTTCCTGCTCGGCGTTCAGCAGGGCGACCTTACCGATCTGCTTGAGGTAGTCCTTGACGGGGTCGGCGGTGGCGCCGGCGGACATGACCTGCTGGACCGGGGCGTCGTCGTCGTCCGCGTCGGAGTAGACGAAGCCGGATCCGGTAGGGGCTGCGGCGGTCTTGCCGGCCGCCTCCTCGCCCTCCTCGGTCAGTTCGGTGGCGTCGGGCGTGACATCGTCGAGGTCCTCGTCGACCTCAACTTCGTCAATGTCCTCGTCCTGGGACTTGTTGGCGGCCTCGGCGGCGGCCTTCGCGCCGGGCTTGGGGCCGCGCTTCTTGGGCGCAGGCTTGGCGTCGGCGGCGGAGTCGTCGCCCGCGGCGGCGGCCGCATCCTTGGCAGCCTTGTTCGCTGCACGGGTGGCGGCGCGCTTGGCATTCGCCGCCGCCTTCTTCTCCTCGGGGGACAAGACGGCCTGGTCGGCGGGGTCCTTCTTCTGGGAAGACGGGGTCACAGAAAACCTTTCTAGCGGTGGTCTGTGGAATCGCCATACGGGCAACACCACTATGACCCTGTCAAGTCCGTGTTTTCCATCAGGTGAAATCGGGACCAGCAGAGCCACTAGGTAGAACTGCCGGAGCGACCATAATGTTCCCTGTTTCCAAGGTTCGCTACACACACCAGATACACGGACCCAACCGGGTCTCGGCCTCCATTGTCTCATGCTTTTCCGAATCAGGGGCCCGCCCGGCGTCCGGGCTAGGCGGCGTCCGGGTCGAATTTCTGCCAGGCCGACTCCTTCCTGGCCGCCCAGCCGCAAAGGGTTCCGCGCCGCGCCAGCTCTCCCAGCAGCTCCGCGAGACGATACCCCGGGTACTCGGCGGTGGCCGCGCCGTAAAGTGCCGCGGCGTAGGAGCCGCGGCCCCGGCACCACTCGATCCAGCCGCGGCCGGTGAGGGCTGCGGCCCGGGACTCCCCGGCGCCGCAGGTGGAGAGAACATCCAGCACAGCGTCCAGTCGCGACAGCCGCCGCCAGTCCGGAGTGACGGGCTCCAGGCCAAGGAGGACCTCCCCATACCCCGGCGGGGGCGGAAGGGTCCGCACGGCCGGTCCGGGGCTTCCCGCCGGGGCGTTTCCGGGCCGGGTCATGTTTGCGGGCCGGGTCATTCCGTCCGGCAGCAGGGGGTCGGCACCCGGCCCGTCGTCCAGCAGGCCGAAGTCCTCCGCTCCGGCGACGGCCGCCCGCCGTCCGGCCGCGGCCAGGACCAGCACCGCATCCCGCCAGGACGCCACGCACAGGGTGGCCCGAAGGTAGCCGGCCAGATCATCCGGCATCCCGCCCGCAGTCTGGGCTGCAACACTGCTTGGCGCGGGACCCCGATCAGGTGCTGCCGGTGGCCCCTCGAGGACGCATTCCCAGACGTCGAGGACCGCCTCGAACTGCCGCCGGTCCCGCCAGCGCGTGCCGAACCCGTCGAGGAAGCCCCGCTCAACCGAGAGCACTCCGGCCGGGTCCCGGCCCGGCCGGCTGTGATCCGCCGAACCGCCCATTCCCGCCGGCCCGGACAATCCGGGCGACCCGGCAGGACCGGCGGAGCCCGGCGCCGCACCCACCCGGCTGCCGCGGAACACCATCTCGGCGCTGAGGACGCTGTCGCGGATCTCCTCGATGGGCCGGCCCGGTGGTGCGCAGCAGCCCGGGTCAGAGCAGTGGGCGTTCCGCCAGTACCGCTCCCCCACGATCCAGGCGTCCCGGACGGGCAGCCCGGCGGAGGCCAGCGCGGCCTCCAGTTCCCGGAGCAGCCGGTCGACGGACTGCTGCGGCGGCGCGGGGTGGCTGACGGGGCCCGGTTCGGCGGCCTCGCCCTCCGGGGGCGGCGCGGTGAAGAGGGCCAGGAGAGAGCCGTCGGCGTCCCGGTCCGCCACAAGGTAGCCGGCAACTGAACGGGCGAAGGCCCGCAGGTGCGCCCGGTCGAATCGGCCGGGGCCGGGGAGGTCGACCCTGAGGGTGGCGCCGAGGCGCTTTCCCTGCATGGTCATAGCCACCACGCTGCTGGCCGGCCAATAGCCCAGTGAGTGCGGGATGAAACCGAGAACGTCGGCGGGACCGGAAATTGTCAGGTGATCGGGAGCTGTCATGCCGTCAGCTTCGCCCCGGGCACCGCACGCGGTCAGCCGGTCGGAGCCGCTATGTGGATAAGCAGCAAGGGAGGATCGCCCCCGGAGCTAGCGGGCGGTGCCGCCGTCGCGCCGTCGTTCCGCCACGACGCGTCGCTGCCGGGCGATCGCGTCCCGCAGCGGCGGGACCACGACGCCCTGTGCGGCCATCTGCCGGCGGACCTTGCGCCGGATGATGAGGATCGCCGTCGCGCCGCCGCCCAGCAGGACGAAATGCACGCAGAGGGCCACCCGGAAGGCGTCCAGGCTGTAGAGGCCGCCGGGCGAGAGTCCCGCCCCGTGCTGGAAGTCGAGGGCGAGCCCGATCAGGAAGATCGCCAGCAGCGCGGCGATGAAACCACCCACGTTCACGATGCCGGTGGCGGTCCCGATCCGGTGGGCCGGGTTGAAGGTGCGGGCGAAGTCGAAGCCGATCATGGAGCCCGGGCCGCCGATGGCCAGCACGACCACCAGGACGGCCAGCAGCCACAGCGGCGACCGCCCGGGCTGCAGCAGGACCGCGGCCCACGCGGCGGCGGTGGCCCCGGAGATCAGCAGCACCATGGTGGAACGGCGCAGCGGGTGCCGCGCGACGAAGCTCCCCATCAACGGACCGGCCACGATCGCGGCGGCGACATAGAGGGCCATCAGCGCGGACACCGTCCCGGCGTTCAGCCCCTGCGCGGAAATCAGGAAGGGGTAGCCCCACGTCATCGCGAAGACGGTGCCGCTGAACTGCACGGTGAAGTGGCTCCAGAGGCCCAGCCGGGTTCCCGGCTGCCGCCAGGCGTCGCCGAGCGATACCCCCGTTGCGCGCAGCCCCTGGGCCGGAGCCGGAGCGGGGTGCCCGGGCGGCAGGTCCTGGAGCAGCACCACGGTCAGGACCAGGGCGAGCCCGGACATGCCGGCGAGGGTCAGGAAGGCGGGCGTCCAGCCGGCGGAATGCAGGATCAAGGCGAAGGGCACCACGGAAAAGAGCTGGCCGAGCTGCCCGGACATGCCGGTGAGCTGGGTCAGCAGCGGAACCCGGGAGGCGGCGAACCAGAGCGGGATGAGCCGGATCACCGAGACAAACGTCATCGCATCCCCCGCGCCCACCAGGACACGGCCCAGCACGCCGCCGGGGATGCTGTCGGCGAAGGCGAGCTGGAGCTGGCCAAGTCCCATCAGCAGGGCGCCGCCGGCGAGCATGGCCCGGGACCCGAAACGGTCCACCAGGATGCCCACGGGAATCTGCAACGCCGCATAGACCAGCAGCTGCAGGACGGTGAAGAAGGAGATCTCGGCCGCGCTGGCGTGGAAGCGGGCGGTGGCTTCGAGGCCGACGACCCCGAAGGAGGTGCGCTGGCTCACGGCAACCAGATAGGCGAAAACCCCGATGATCCAGATGAGCCAGGCACGGGGGTACGTCACTCCCCCATTATGCCCCCGCGACGGATAAAGATTATTTATTCGCCGGGTTCTT
This sequence comes from Arthrobacter sp. YD4, assembly GCF_030410515.1. Classification (GTDB taxonomy): domain Bacteria; phylum Actinomycetota; class Actinomycetes; order Actinomycetales; family Micrococcaceae; genus Arthrobacter. Next base: position 266,244 of record NZ_JAUHHD010000004.1, read on the forward strand.
TACGGGCCAGGTAGGCCTCTACGGCGGCGCCGAGGTCGTCCGCGTTGGGCAGCTGGTCGTTCTCGTCGGCCAGCAGCGAGCGGCGGACCGTACCCTCGGCCTTCTCGTCGTAGCGGGTCTCGAGCCGGGACACCACCTGCTGGACGTCTTCGGAGGCCTCGATCTGCTCGGCGATCTGGCGGCCGACCTCCCGGCCCGCCTCGCGGAGCCGGTCGGTGGGCAGCATCAGCGCGGTCGCGGCGCCCAAATATTCCAGGCCGGCGACGGCGGCGTTCGGGTATTCGGCCTCGGCCAGGTAGTGCGGGACGTGGATGACGTAGCCGGCCACGTCCCGGTGCGCGGCCTCGAGGCGCAGCTCCAGGATGTGGCCGATGGCCGCGGGAACCTCAACGGTGGGCTTCCAGACGGAGATGCCCTCGATCAGGTCCGGGCGGTTGCCGTGGACCGTGACGCCAACCGGGCGGGTGTGCGGCACCGGCATCGGGATGGAGTGGATCCAGGCGGTGAGGTTGACGTCAAGTTCCTCCACGATGCCGACGACGGCGCGCGCGAACCGCTCCCACTGCAGGTCCGGTTCGAACCCGGCGAGGAGGAGGAAGGGTTTGCCCAGCCCGTCGCGCAGCCGGTACAGGGACAGCCGCGGCGCCTGGTAGTCCTGCAGGTGGTCCTCGACGAAGCTGATCTGCGGGCGGCGGGACCGGTAGTCCATCAGCTGATCGGCGTCGAACTCCGCCACCAGCTCCGCGTCCAGGTTGTCGACCAGTTCCGTGGTGATCTGCCGGACCACGTGGCCGGCATCGGCGAACCCGGTGAAGCCCATCAGCAGATCAAGGCCCCTCAATTCGGGGCTGTGGAACAGCGCGTCGTCACGGACGTACAGCGTTGCCGGATCCAGCAGGGAACCTGTTATCCGTTCCATCACGTATTCCTTTCCTCCATGCGGCCCAAGCGGGGCCGTCTGCCGGGCCCAGCGGGCGCCCGGCGGGGCTGCGGTACCTTGGGCGGAGGGCCCGCGTCGCCGCGGCATTTGTCCTTTGTCAGGTCCAACGCCCCGGCCGCCGGGCTAATTCCTGCCCCCACTGTGGGCCACGTCTCAGAAAATGCGGTTCCGGCCGCTGCAAGAGACTACGATCGAAGCTGGCCTGAGGGCCGGCCCGGGTGATGCCGGCGGGACGTACGTCGTTCCCGGTGGCCCGGGTCCCATGGCAGGGCGCCAAACATGCAGTCCCTGCTTACGAAGCACAGAGAATTGAGGACTGTCCTGGTGGTCAAGAATACCGAAGTCAAACTGAGCGCCGTCGCCGGAGACGTGAAGAAGTCCCCCTCCGATGCCCTCGTCGTGGGCGTCGGACAGGGCACCGACGGCCCCGTCCTGCTGGAGAACCCGTTGACCGCCAAGGCCGCCGAGGCCCTCGCCGACTCACTGGCCGCCCTCGGCGTCACCGGTGCCGCCGACCAGGCACACCGCCTGCCCGGCCTGCCCGAGGCCGGAGCCCCGGTCCTGGTCCTCGCCGGCGTCGGCAAGGTCACGCCCGGCACCGCCCTGGGCGAGGAGGCCCTGCGCCGCGCCGCCGGCTCGGCCATCCGGCAGCTGGCCGGCCTGGGCACCGTGACCCTGGCCCTGCCCGCCCCGGACGCCGCCGCCGTCGCCGCGATCGCCGAGGGTGCGGCCATGGGTGCCTACGCCTACACCGAACACCGCTCCTCCAAGGACGGGCTCAAGGAGCCGGTCCGCAACGTGCGCATCCTCACCGACCTGGCCGCCACCAAGGGCCTCCTGCAGCCGGCCCTGGACCGCGCCGCGCTGATCGGCAAGGCCGTCAACGCCACCCGCACCCTGGTCAACCAGCCGCCGAGCCACCTCTACCCGGAGACCTTCGCCGAGGCCGCCAAGGACCTGGCCAAGGGCCTGCCGGTCAAGGTGACCGTCTGGGACGAGAAGCGCCTCGAAAAGGACGGCTTCGGCGGCATCCTGGGTGTCGGCAAGGGCTCCACCCGCCAGCCGCGCCTGGTCAAGGTCGAGTACGCGCCGGCCAAGGCCACCGCCAAGGTTGCCCTGGTGGGCAAGGGCATCACGTTCGACACCGGCGGCATCTCGCTCAAGCCGCACCTGGGCATGGGTGAGATGAAGTCGGACATGGCGGGCGCCGCCGTCGTCCTTAACACCGTCCTGGCCCTGGCCGAGATGGGCCTGCCGGTCAAGGCCACCGCCTGGCTCTGCATCGCCGAGAACATGCCCTCCGGTGCGGCCCAGCGCCCCGCCGACGTCCTCACCATCTTCGGCGGCAAGACCGTCGAGGTGCTGAACACCGACGCCGAGGGCCGCCTGGTCATGGCGGACGGCATCGTCGCGGCCAGCGAGGAGCACCCGGACGTCATCATCGACGTCGCCACCCTCACCGGTGCGCAGCTGATCGCCCTGGGCAACCGCACCGCCGGCGTCATGGGCTCCGAGTCCGTCACCGGCGCCCTGAAGGCCGCCGCGGACCGCGCCGGCGAGCTGGTCTGGCCGATGCCACTGCCCGAGGAACTGCGCCCCAGCCTGGACTCCCAGGTGGCGGACATCGCCAACATCGGCGAACGCCACGGCGGCATGATGACCGCCGCCGTGTTCCTGAAGGAATTCGTCGGCAAGGGCAAGGACGGGGAACAGATCCCCTGGGCCCACATCGACATCGCCGGCCCGTCCTTCAACAACGGCAGCCCGTACGGCTACAACCACAAGCAGGGCACCGGCTGCACCGTCCGCACCCTGGTGGCCTCCGTCGAGGACGGCCGCGCCGCCCAGGAAGCCCGCTTCCGCGGGCCTGTGGCCGGGGCTGATACCCCGGCCACAGGCCCGCGTGAGACTGGACACAAGCGCTCCACAAACGCCACGGCAAGGTGGAGCATGGATTAGTGGTTCGCTAAGGTGAACCGTAGTTTCAAAGCATTCAGCTTCATGGAAGCAATTCCACACGAAAGGGAAGCCGCCTGCTGGCATAATCACGGCAGACAGATTCCAAGACCAGATGATGCGTACTCTCGCGTCATCGTTCACGCGAGGGAGCGTTTTAGTGGCCGATCAGGCAACTGCGCAAGAATTCGACATCCTGGTACTCGGCGGCGGCAGCGGCGGCTACGCCACCGCCCTCCGCGCCGTCCAGCTCGGCCTCACCGTCGGCCTCATCGAAAAGGGCAAGCTCGGCGGCACCTGCCTGCACAACGGCTGCATCCCCACCAAGGCCCTGCTGCACTCCGCCGAACTGGCCGACCACGCCCGTGACTCCGCCAAGTACGGCGTCAACGTGAGCCTGGACAGCATCGACATCTCCACGGTCAACTCGTACAAGGACGGCATCATCGCCGGCAAGTACAAGGGCCTCCAGGGTCTGATCAAGTCCAAGAAGGCCATCACGGTCATCGAGGGCGAGGGCAAGCTCCAGGGCACCGACACCGTCGTGGTCAACGGCACCGCGTACAAGGGCAAGAACATCGTCCTGGCCACCGGCTCCTACTCCCGCACCCTGCCGGGCCTCGAGATCGGCGGCAAGGTCATCACCTCGGACGAGGCGCTGACCATGGACTTCATCCCGAAGAGCGCCATCATCCTCGGCGGCGGCGTCATCGGCGTCGAGTTCGCCTCGGTCTGGAAGTCCTTCGGCGTCGACGTCACCATCATCGAGGGCCTGCCCTCCCTCGTCCCGAACGAGGACGCCACGATCGTCAAGAACTTCGAGCGCGCCTTCAAGAAGCGCGGCATCAAGTTCTCCACCGGCACCTTTTTCCAGGGCGTCGAGCAGAACAACGACGGCGTCAAGGTCACCCTGGTGGACGGCAAGACCTTCGAAGCCGACCTCATGCTCGTGGCCGTCGGCCGCGGCCCGGTCACCGCCAACCTCGGCTACGAAGAGGCAGGCCTGACCATCGACCGCGGCTTTGTGATCACCAACGAGCGCCTGCACACCGGCGTCGGCAACATCTACGCCGTCGGCGACATCGTCCCCGGAGTCCAGCTGGCCCACCGCGGTTACCAGCAGGGCATCTTCGTCGCCGAGGAAATCGCCGGCCTCAAGCCGGTTGTCGTCGAAGACGTCAACATCCCCAAGGTCACCTACTCCGAGCCGGAGATCGCGACCGTCGGCTACACCGAGAAGGCTGCCAAGGCCAAGTTCGGCGATGACCAGATCGAGACCCAGGAATACAACCTGGCCGGCAACGGCAAGAGCTCCATCCTGGGCACCTCCGGCCTGGTCAAGCTGGTCCGCCAGAAGGACGGCCCCGTCGTCGGCGTCCACATGATCGGCTCCCGCATGGGCGAGCAGATCGGCGAGGCGCAGCTGATCGTGAACTGGGAAGCCTACCCGGAGGACGTGGCCCAGCTGGTGCACGCCCACCCGACCCAGAACGAGGCCCTGGGCGAGGCCCACCTGGCCCTCGCCGGCAAGCCGCTGCACGGCTAACAGCCCCCTCCGCAGCACCGCAACACCACCGCGCTTAGTGCACCCGGCCCGAAAATCCGGGTGCACTAAGCTCGAACCAGGCAGCAATCATCCGCACTAAAGATCAATAAGGAGAACGGGGACGACATGTCTGAATCCGTTAACTTGCCCGCCCTCGGTGAGAGCGTCACCGAAGGAACCGTCACCCGCTGGCTCAAGCAGGTAGGTGACCGGGTAGAGGTGGACGAGCCCCTGCTCGAAGTCTCCACCGACAAAGTAGACACCGAGATCCCCTCTCCGATCGCCGGCGTGATCGAGGAAATCCTCGTGGCCGAAGACGAGACCGCCGAGGTCGGCGCCCCGCTGGTGCGCATCGGCGACGGCTCCGGCTCCGCTGACGCCGCCCCGGCCGCTCCCGCGGAAGCCGCCCCGGCCGAGGAAGCCCCCGCCGAGACCCCGTCCGGTACCGAGGCTCCGGCCCCCGAGGACGAAACCCCGGCCGCTGCCGAGGCCCCGGCCGCCGCTCCCGCCGGCGAAGGCCACGAGGTCACCCTCCCGGCCTTGGGCGAGAGCGTCACCGAAGGCACCGTCACCCGCTGGCTCAAGAGCGTCGGCGACTCGGTCGAGGTCGACGAGCCGCTGCTCGAGGTCTCCACCGACAAGGTCGACACAGAGATCCCCTCCCCCGTTGCCGGCACCCTGCAGGAAATCCGCGTCGCGGAGGACGAGACCGCCGAGGTCGGCTCCGTCCTGGCCGTCATCGGCTCCGGCGCCGCTGCCCCTGCCGCCGCTCCGGCACCCGAGGCCCCGAAGCAGGAGGCACCGAAGCAGGAAGCACCGAAGCAGGAGGCCCCGAAGGCTCCCGCCCCGGCCGCCGCCCCGGCTCCCGCCGCCCCCGCCAAGCAGGAGGCGCCCGCAGCCTCCTCGAGCGAGTCCGGCTACGTCACTCCCCTGGTCCGCAAGCTGGCCAACCAGCACGGCGTCGAGATCTCCTCGCTGACCGGCACCGGCGTCGGCGGCCGCATCCGCAAGCAGGACGTCCTGGCCGCCGCCGAGGCGAAGGCCGCCCCGGCCGCCGCCGCCCCGACTGCCGCGAAGGCCCCGTCCGCGGCCCCCACCGCCGAGGCTTCCTCGCTGCGCGGCACCGTCCAGAAGGCCCCGCGCATCCGCCAGGTCATCGCCCGCCGCATGCGCGAATCCCTGGACGTCTCCACCCAGCTGACCCAGGTGCACGAGGTCGACATGACCAAGGTCGCCAAGCTGCGTGCCCGCGCCAAGAACTCGTTCCAGGCGCAGAACGGCTCCAAGCTGACCTTCCTGCCCTTCATCGCCAAGGCCGTCGCCGAGGCCCTGAAGCAGCACCCGAAGCTGAACGCGTCCTACGACGAGGACAAGCAGGAGATCACCTATCACAACGCCGAGCACCTGGCGATCGCGGTGGACACCGACAAGGGCCTGCTGGTTCCGGTCATCTCCGACGCCGGCAACCTGAACCTCGCCGGTCTCTCCGGCAAGATCGCCGACGTCGCCGACCGCACCCGCAACGGCAAGATCGGCCCGGATGAGCTCTCCGGTGGAACCTTCAGCATCACCAACATCGGTTCCGTGGGCGCCCTCTTCGACACCCCGATCATCAACCAGCCTCAGGTCGCCATCCTGGGCACCGGTGCGATCGTCAAGCGCGCCGTGGTGGTCTCGGACGAGAACGGCGATGACTCCATCGCGATCCGCTCGATGATGTACCTCTCGCTGACCTACGACCACCGCCTGGTGGACGGCGCGGATGCGGGACGCTTCCTGCAGACGCTGAAGGCACGCCTCGAGGAAGGCGCCTTCGAGGCCGACCTGGGCCTCTAGCGGCAGGCGGTCCCCGGTTCCGGGGGCCACACAGCGCAAACGGCGACGGCGGTGCGGACCACGGTGGGAAACTACCGGCGGACCGCGCCGCCGTCGCCGTCTTACTACGGACCGTAGAATTCTCTGGTTAGACTGAAGCCATGAAAATTTTGTTCGACATCCTGGTCTTCCTCCACATCATCGGCGCCACCATGATCGTCGGCATCTGGATCGGCCAGATGAAGAAGCCCACCGTCCACCCGCGCCAGTTCGACGGCGCCGTGCTGCAGCTGATCACCGGCATCGCCATGATGGGCCTGATCCCGGCCCTGGACATGGACGTCAACTACGCCAAGCTGGGCATCAAGTTCGTCGTGGCGCTCGTGGTCGCGGTCCTGGCCTTCATCGGCCGCCGCCGTCGTTAACCCTAGGATGGAGAGCGGCAGGGTCCGGACGCCGGACTCCTGGATCAACGACGCTGAGGAGTGGATATGGCAACGACACGCACCGCACACACTGTATGGAACGGCGACCTGATGACCGGGGCAGGGAACACCAGCCTGGACAGCTCCGGGCTCGGCACCTTCGATGTCACCTGGAAGGCCCGCGCCGAGTCCGCCGAAGGCAAGACCAGCCCCGAGGAACTGATCGCCGCCGCGCACTCCGCCTGCTTCTCGATGGCCTTCAGCCACGCCCTCGCGCAGGCCGGCCACACCCCGGACGAGGTCAACACCAAGGCCGATGTCACGTTCGAGCCGGGCACCGGCATCACCGGCAGCCACCTCACCCTGAACGCCAAGGTCCCGGGTCTCTCCCAGGAGGACTTCCAGCGCATCGCCGAGGAAGCCAAGACCGGCTGCCCCGTCTCCGCCGCGCTGACCGGGATCACCATCACCCTCGACGCCACCCTGGCCGCGTAGCCGGCAACGCCGACACAAAGGCCCCCGCCCTCCGGATTCCCGGGGCGGGGGCCTTTTCCGTGCTCGCGGGCGGCTGGCCTCTGCGGGGTCCGTCCCGCGCGCGCTAGCCCTGCCGGCGGGGCGGCAGCGGGGCCGGCCGGACGTTCCGGTAGCCCTCACGCAGCGGCGGCCGGTCTGTGGGCAGCTCCTGGATCATTTCCTTGAGCGCGCCGATGCCGTATTCGAGCTGCGGGTCGCTGCCGGCGGCGTACGCGTGCGGCGGGAACGTCACCTCGATGTCCGGGTCCACGCCGTAGTTCTCGACGCCCCAGCCGACTCCCCCGGCGAACCAGTTGGCGTACCGCGGCTGGGTGACGCCGGTGCCGTCGGCCAGCGAGAATCGGTTGTCGATACCGACGACGCCGCCCCAGGTCCGTGTGCCGATGACCGGGCCGATGCCGCGGAGCTTGGAGACCTGGGTGATGATGTCGCCGTCGGACCCGGCGAACTCGTCGGCAAGGATGATCACCGGCCCGCGCGGTGCGTGGTGCGGGTAGGTCCGGGGGCGTTCCCCGCGGGGCATGCTCCAGCCGGTGACCTTGCGGCCGATCAGCTCCGCCACGAGCTGGGAGGTGTGGCCGCCACGGTTGCGCCGGACGTCCACGATCAGGCCGTCCAGGGCGGTCTCGGTGTCCAGGTCACGGTGCAGCTGCGCCCAGCCGTTGGCCATCATGTCCGGGATGTGCAGGTAGCCGAAGGTCCCCTGCGATGCCTCGCGGACCGTGCGCCGGTTGCCGGCGACCCATTCCTGGTAGCGCAGCCGCTCCTCATCCTTCACGGGGACGACGGCGACGCGGCGCTGCTCCCCGGCGCGTTCGCCGTGGCGGGGGCCGTTGCGCAGCGTCAGTTCGACGGCGCGTCCGGCGGCGCCGGCCAGCTGCATCGAGGGCGAGAGTTCAGGGCTGAGTTCGATCCCGTCGATGGCCAGCAGGACGTCACCCTGGCGGGCGTCGACGCCGGGCCGGGTCAGTGGCGAGGTGGCCAGCGGGTCGGAGGACTCCCCGGCAAGGATCCGGGTGATCTCCCAGCCCTCGGCGGTGGCGGTGAAGTCGGCGCCGAGCCGGCCCTGTCCATTGCTGCCGTTCTCGGTGACCAGCGCGGGCCGGACGTAGGCGTGGGAGGTGCCAAGCTCGCCGTTCATCTCCCAGAGCAGGTCCACGAGGTCGTCGTGGGAGCCGAGGCGGTCCACGATCGGGCGGTACCGGGCGTGGACGGAGTCCCAGTCCTGGCCGGCCATGTCCTCGGTCCAGAAGAAGTCGCGCTGCAGCCGCCAGGACTCGTCGAAGGCCTGGCCCCAGACGCTGACCGGGTCCAGGCGCACTCGGATCCGGTTCAGGTCCACCTTGACCAGCTGGCCGGACTCCTCGTCGGCCTTGGAACGGGCCGGGCTGACGCGGACCTGCTTGTCCTGGATCAGGACCAGCTTCTCGCCGTCGCCGGTGAGCCGGTAGCTGTCGAGGGCCTCGACGATGGTGGTGCAGCGGCGCTTGGCCAGGTCGAAGCGGACCAGGCTGGGGGCCGCGTTCTTGTCCTCGAGGCTGGCCCGGCCGTCGCCGGTCACGCCGGCCAGTTCGTGGTCCAGCCAAAGCAGGGCACCGGTAGAGGCGCTGAGGTGGGAGTAGTTGCCCTGCGGCACGGGGACGCTGATGACGCGGTGCGCCAGGCCCTCGGGGTCGACGGTGACCGCGGGGACGGTGTCCGCACTGTCAGCGTCGGAGTCCTTGGCATCCGGGCGGCCTGTCGTGCCCGAGGCGTCCGTGGCGCCGCCGGCGGCCACGGCCTCGGCCAGGGCGACGCTGGGGCCGAACGGGGACGGCGTCTCCGCGGCGAGGGCCACCAGGTACGGCTTGATCGGGCTGGGGAAGGACAGGTCGAAGGAGTGCCCGTCGTAGACCGGGTCGAAGCTGCGGTTGGAGAGGAAGGCCAGGTACTTGCCGTCGGGGGTGAAGACCGGGGAGTCGTCCCGGAAACGGCCGTCGGTGACATCGATGATCGCCTGGGCGCTGTCTTTACCTGCACCGTTCTTTTCGGCGGAGCCCGGCACCGGCGCGAGGCGCAGCCGGGTGCGGGCGCCGAAGGAGGTGACCGGTTCGGCCCAGCCCAGCCAGGCGGAGTCCGGGGACCAGGTGAAGCCCTCGATGGTGCCTTCTCCGATGCTGGTGAGCAGGGTCAGCTCGCCGGTGCGGGTATCCGCGAGGTAGATGTCGCCGAAGGAGGTTCCGACGGCCAGCCAGTTGCCGTCCGGGCTTGCTTCCAGGGCGCTGGGGCGGCTGGGGCGGGGGAAATCGATCCGGGTGGTGCCGGCGGACGAACCCGTCCGGGCCTCGGCGGCGGTTTCGGCCCCGGCGGTGCCGCCGGCCGCGTCCGCGGTGGCGGCGTTGGCGTCGTCGGCCTGCGGGGCTGCCGCCTGGACCTGTTCTGCAGCGTCGCGGCCCGCGGCGTCGGACCCGGCACGGGTGAGCGCGGCGGCCGAGACGGGGCGGGGCAGCGCCGGGGAGGCGTCCTCGTCGGAGTGGTTCGGGGTGGCGGGTACGGCGGCCGCCGTGGGCGCTGCCGTCCCTCCACGGCCGACGGCGCTGCTTCCTGCTCTGCCTCCAGACAGCGGCGCGGCGATCGGGCGCAGGTAGAGCGCCTCGACGCCGTCGTGGTCCGCGATGTACGCGATTTTTCCCTCGCCGAAGGGGCGGGGCAGGCGTGCACGGACCCCCGGGGTGGCCTCGAGGATGCGGGAGGGGCCGTCCTTGTGCCGCAGCCAGTGCAGAGTGCCGTGGGATTCGACGGCGCTGGAGTCGCCGGTGCGGTCCGGGATGACCTCGCCGAGGTGGCGGGCGACCTTCAGCGGCGTGGAGCGGCGGCCCTGCGCGGCGGAGCCGAGGGTGATGTTCAGCTTGACGGCGTCGGCGTCGAGGCTGCTGAGGAGCCAGAGCTCGCCGGCGGACTCGAAGATGACCCGCTCGCCGTCGGTGGCGGCGTGCCGGACGTAGAAGTCCTCGTGGTCGGTGTGGCGGCGCAGGTCCGAACCGTCCGGGAGCACCGAGTAGAGGTTGCCGTAGCCCTCGTGGTCGGAGAGGAACGCGATGCGGCCGCCGACCCAGAGCGGGTCGGTGAGGTTGCCGTCGAGGTCCGGGACCAGGCGTTCAAATTCGCCGTTACCGTCGGCGTCGATCCAGAGCTTGCCGGCGGTGCCGCCGCGGTAGCGCTTCCACCAGGCCGGTTCGCGGGACAGCACGCTGGCGAGCACGAGGGGACGCTCGTCGCCGACAACGGTGCCGTAGGCCAGGGACTCGACCGGACCGTACGGGAGTTCCTCGGCGGAGCCGCCTTCCAGGGGCAGGCTGTAGGCGTGGGTGAGTCGGCTGTCGCCCTGGCGGAAGGCGCTGGTGACGACGACGTTGCCCTCGGGCGTGAAGCCCTTGACCCGGGTGGAACTGTGGCCGAAGTAGCTCAGCTGGCGGTAGCCGCCGCCGTCGACGTCGGCCGTCACCACCTCGGGCGCCGTTCCCTGCACCACTGTCCACACCAGGCGCCGGCCGTCGGGGCTGAACCGCGGGTTGCGGGCCGGCAACTGCAGCGAGGAAACACGCCAGGCGCGGCCGCCCTCGAGCGGGGCCACCCAGACGTCGTCCTCGGCCACGAATGTGACCAGATCGCCGTGCAGGTGCGGGAAACGGAGGTAACTCGAAGAGGTCATCGTTCGATCATAGTCAACGGCGCGCCGCACCCCGGGGAGGTTTCCCTGCCGAGCCGGGCATGGTGAGATGAACCATGAGAATCCTTGTCGCCGGCGCCTCCGGGCTGATCGGAACTGCCCTCACCACCCGGCTGCGCACCAGCGGCCACGACGTCGTCAGCCTGGTCCGGCGGCCCGCCGCGACGGCCGCTGAAATCGAGTGGGACCCCTCCAGCGGCCGGCTGGAGGACTCCGCACTCCGCGGCGTGGACGCCGTCATCAATCTCTCCGGCGCCGGCATCGGCGACCGCCCGTGGTCCAGCCGCCGGGTCGCCGAGCTGAAGTCCTCCCGGCTGGAGCCCACCACCACGCTGGTGGCCGCGATGCGGCGCTCCGCCACTCCGCCGCCGGTCTTCCTGAGCCAGTCCGCCTCCGGCTTCTACGGCGACGCCGGATCAGCCGTCCTGCGCGAGGACTCCCCCGCCGGCCACGGCGTCCTCGCCGACATCTGCACCGAGTGGGAGGCCGCCGCCCACCAGGCGCCGGCCGGGGTGCGGGTGGTCACGCCGCGCACCGGCGTGGTGCTCAGCCGCAAGGGCGGCGCCCTGGGCAAGCTCCTCCCGTTGCTGCGCGCCGGCCTGGGCGGCCCGCTGGGCAACGGCCGGCAGTACTGGCCCTGGGTCACGCTGCCCGACGTCGCCGGGGCCTTCGAGTTCCTGCTGACCGCCCCGCTGGAGGGCCCGGTCAACCTCTGCGCCCCCGAGGCCTCCGACGTGTCGGGGTTGATCCGGTCGCTGGCCGATGCCCTGCACCGTCCCGCCCTGCTGCCGGCACCGGCGCCGGTGTTGCGGCTGGCGCTGGGCCGGCTGGCGAACGAACTGTTGCTGGCGAGCCAGCGCATGGAGCCGGCCGCGCTGGCAGCCGCCGGATTCGAATGGCAGCATCCCACCGTGCGCGAGGCGGCCGCCTGGGTGGCCGCGGGGCAGTAGCTCGGCAGCGGGATAGGACAGGCCTCACCGGCCATGCAACTCGAGCCGGCGGCGGGCGTGCTTAAACGGCAGGCAGGATCTCCCGGATCCGCCACCTCCCGTCCACGGCAGCCAGCACCAGGATCAGCCGCTGGTCTCCGGCTGCTGCCGCCTCCGCCACGAGCGCACCGTCCTGGCCCAGCTCCCGATAGGCCGGAGTCGCGACCGTGACCGCCAGCTGAACCAGGGCGCCATCGTCCGGGACGGCACCCGCCCCGCCCGTCCACGTGCTGCCAAGGGGCCTCGACCGCACCTCCAGCAGCCGCTGCTCGAACCCGTCGAGGACGTGCCCGTCCGCCGCGAGCCGGGCGGCAACGTCGGCGTCGGCCGCCGCGGCGGGTGACGCCGGCTCAGTGACCCGCGCCAGCAGGGCATGGTTTCCCGTCCGCAGTGCCATGCCGCGCAGCCTGGCCAGGCCCTGCACCGCCTCCTCGGGCCGGGCGGCGGAGAGCAGGGGGACCAGGTCGGCCGGGATGCCATCCCGGTTCCCGTCGGGTGCTGCGTCTGCGGTGGCAGCCGCGGGAGCCGTCGCCTGTACCGCCTGCCGCAGCGTTGCCTCCGGGTCGCCCAGTGCCGGCAGGAACACCAGTCCCGCCGCGGCGGCCACCGCCACGAGAGCCATGAGGACCGCCCGGCGAAGTGCGCCCCGCCGTCTCACGGCCCGGTGCCGGGTCCGCCCCGCCTGCCACGTTGTCTTCTCCGCGGGGACAGCCGGGCCCCGCCGTGGCCGCACCTCCGCCCGCCGCGTCAGCTCCCCGGAAACCCCTGTCCGGCGCGGCGCCGGGTCCTCACGGGCTCCCATCCGGAGCCGCGCCGGGTCATCACCGGCTCCTGGTCTGGGCCGCGCCCCATCCGCCGGACCACGCCGCCCGAGCCGTTCCCGCGCGGCGGCCGTCCCGCGCAGCAGTGCCAGGACCACGGCGGAACGCCGGGCCGCCCGCCGTTCCCGGGGCGTGGCCGGGCCGGAACGATGCGTCAGGAGCTCCGGGAGAACCGTGGGATGGGCCGAGACGGTCAGGTCCACCGGGGCCGCCGTCGCCGACCGGTACACAGCCGCCGCGAAGTCGGCCGCGGAGGGGCGAAGCCGGCGGTCCAGCCGCAGACCCGACTCCAGGGCAGCGGTCAGGGCGGCCGGAACGCCCGGCACCAGCAACGGCAGCGGGGCACGCTGCGGCTCCGGCGGTGGCGGGGCACCGGTGAGGCAATACCAACCGAGCGCCGCGACGGAGTAGACATCCGCCTCAGGCTGCAGCCCGGCACGGAAAGGATCCACAGGGGTGGGGTCCTGGAAGCCGCCGGTCCCGGCCGGGTGCGCATCGGCGGCGTCGGCGATCATCCGCCCGACGCCCAGGTCCGAGAGCAGCGGCTTCCCGTGCGCCGTGAAGAGCACGTTCCCGGGTGAGACGTCCCCGTGGGTAAAGCCCCTGCCGTGCAGGTAGCTCAACGCCTGCGCCACCGGGGTCAGGATGGTGACGGTCTCCCCCGGCCCCAGGCTGCCCCCCGCCGCGATCAGCTCAGCGAGCGAGCCGCCCGACGCGTAGTCGAGCACCAGCGCCAGCCCGGTCCCGCCGTCGTCGCCCGCCCGGAAGCGCACCACGTCCCGCACCCCCACCAGGTGGGCGTGCTCCACCACCGAGAGGATGCGCACCTCCCGGCGGACGGCTTCCTCCGTCTCGGGACCAGGCTCCGTCACACCGCCGGCCCCGGACGGGCCACGGTCGAAACACTTGAGCGCCACGCTCCCGCCGGAGGCCTGCTCCGTGGCGAGCCAGACGACGGCGGAGCTGCCGCGGCCCAGCATCCGTCCCACCCGGTAGCCCTCGACGTCGGGGCGCCCGGGCTCCCCCTGAATAGTGCGCGCAGATTCGTCCATAGCCCATGGATACGCGCTTTTCCGCGACGCCGCAGAAGTTATCCACAGGCGTGAGAGTTTGACCACAGAATCGGTTGGGGCACGGGGCGAGGTCTAAGCTGGGTTGCATGACTCTTGAGTTCCAACAGCTGGGTCTTGCCCCGGACTTCATCGACTACACCCGCGGCTGGGAGATCCAGCGCGAACTCCACGCGAAGGTCCTCGCCGGCACGGCGCCCAGCACCGTCCTGCTGCTTGAACACGCTGCCGTGTACACCGCAGGCAAACGCACCGAGGACCACGAACGTCCCTTTGACGGCACCCCGGTGGTGCCCGTGGACCGCGGCGGCAAGCTCACCTGGCACGGCCCGGGCCAACTGGTGGGCTACCCGATCATCAAGCTGAAGAACCCCGCCGGCATCCGCGATTACGTCGAGCGCCTGGAGTCCGTGATGATCGCCGTGCTGGCCGACTACGGCATCGATGCCGTCCGAATCGAGGGACGCGCGGGCGTCTGGATCGACGCGGATGAGAAGGGCCCCGCGCGCAAGATCGCGGCGATCGGCATCCGCGTCCACGAGGGCGTCACCATGCACGGCTTCGCCATCAACTGCAACAACGACCTGGCCCCGTACGGCCAGATCATCGCCTGCGGCATCACCGACGCCGGCGTCACGACGATCGCGCAGGAAACCGGCCGGGACGTCGCCCCGGCAGAGCTCGTGTCGCGGATCATCGAAGAACTGCGCAAGAATGAAGAAGCCCTCGTCGCTACCCATGAAGGAGCCCTGCTGTGACCCTGGCACCAGAAGGACGCAAGCTGCTGCGTATTGAGCAGCGCAACGCGGCCACCCCGGTGGAACGCAAGCCGGAATGGATCAAGGCCAAGGTCCAGATGGGCCCGGAGTTCGTCCAGCTCAAGAACCTCGTGAAGAAGGAAGGCCTCCACACCGTCTGTGAAGAGGCCGGCTGCCCCAACATCTTCGAGTGCTGGGAAGACAAGGAAGCCACCTTCCTGATCGGCGGCTCCGAGTGCACCCGGCGCTGTGACTTCTGCCAGATCGACACCGGCAAGCCCTCCCCCGTGGACATGTTCGAGCCCACCAAGGTGGCCCGCTCGGTCCAGTCAATGCAGCTGCGCTACGCCACCGTCACCGGCGTGGCCCGCGACGACCTCGCCGACGAGGGTGTCTGGCTCTATGCCGAGACGGTCCGCAAGATCCACGAGCTGAACCCCGGCACCGGCGTCGAGCTCCTGATCCCGGACTTCTCCGGCAAACCCGAGCACATCGCGGCGATCTGCGACTCCAAGCCCGAGGTCTTCGCACACAATGTCGAGACCGTGCCCCGGATCTTCAAGCGGATCCGCCCGGCCTTCCGCTACGAGCGCTCCCTCGACGTCATCACCCAGGGCCGCAACCTGGGCATGGTCACCAAGTCCAATTTGATCCTGGGCATGGGCGAAACCCGCGAGGAAATCTCCGAGGCCCTCCGCGACCTGCACGACGCCGGCTGCGACCTGATCACCATTACCCAGTACCTGCGCCCGTCCGAGCGCCACCTCCCGGTGGACCGCTGGGTCAAACCGCAGGAGTTCGTGGAACTGCAGCAGGAAGCGGACGAGATCGGCTTCCTCGGCGTCATGTCCGGCCCGCTGGTCCGCTCCTCCTACCGCGCCGGCCGCCTCTGGGCCACCGCGATGCGCAAGAAGGGCTGGGAAATTCCGGCCGAACTCGCGCACATCGAGAGCTCCGGAAGCACCCGCCAGGAAGCCAGCTCGCTGCTCGCGGCACACTCCTGAACCACCCGCA
Source organism: Arthrobacter sp. YD4 (assembly GCF_030410515.1). GTDB lineage: Bacteria > Actinomycetota > Actinomycetes > Actinomycetales > Micrococcaceae > Arthrobacter. The sequence goes on from NZ_JAUHHD010000004.1 coordinate 281,821, forward strand.
CCGCACTGCCAGCCAGGGCCGGCGCCGGAGAGATCCGGCGTCCGGCCCTGAGCCGTGCATCACGTAGAATTAAGGCATTATGGCGAATTCCTCCGACTCCAGCACGTCCACCTCTTCAGCCGAAGCGCCGAAGCGTGGCCTTTTTTCCCGTAAGACCAAGGAAGCCAAGGTCAAGAAGCCGAGCCGGCTGAAGCAGATCAAGGACGTCTTCCAGATGACCCGGCGCCACGACCCGATGGTGACGTGGCTGATCCTGCTGGCGTTCCTCGGCACCGTTGCGGTTGCCCTCCTGGTCGGTTTCCTGCTGGAGAACTGGATCACGGGCCTGATCATCGGCATCGTGCTCGGTGTCCTCGCCGCCACCCTGGTGTTGTCCCGCCGCGCCGAGCGCGCCGCCTTCGCCCAGATCGAGAACCAGCCCGGCGCCTCCGGCGCGGCGCTGGGAACGCTCCGCCGCGGCTGGATCACCGAAGACCAGCCCGTGGCCGTCAACCCCCGCACCCAGGACGCCGTCTTCCGCGCCATCGGCCGGCCCGGCGTCGTGCTGGTCAGCGAAGGCCCCAGCCACCGCGTCAAGCCGCTGATCGACGGCGAACGCAAGCGCCTTGCCCGCATCCTGCCGAACGTCACCATCCACGTGATCGAAAGCGGCCGCGGCGAGGGCCAGACCCCCATCAGCCAGGTCGCACGCAAGATGGGCAAGATGAAGAACGAACTCACCAAGACCGAGGTCAGCACCGTCTCCAAGCGCATCTCCTCGCTCGGAAACCGCCTGCCGATCCCCAAGGGCATCGACCCGTACAAGGCGCGCCCCGACCGCAAGGCAGCACGCGGCCGCTAAGCACCGCAGCTCACCGGACGCCCCGGTTCCCGGCCACTGGCCAGGAACCGGGGCGTTCTGCGCTTAAGGGATGGGTCGCCGCCGGTGGGGGCTGGCGCTGATAGCGGTTCGGGGGTTCGGCCCGCCGGTCCGGTACGGGCTCGCGGATTGGAAACGACGAGCCCGGGCGCAACGGACGAGTGGGAGGCATACGGCACGACAGCGAGGACGACGCCGGCGGGCCAGCGGTGTACCGCCGCCCGGCCGGGCTAGCGGCGGATCAGGATGGTGTTGACGGCCTTGTCGTGCAGGCCGCGGTGGTCCGGGTCGAAGATGACGGCGGGAATCACCAGGCAGAGCAGGAGCGCGCGGACCGCACCGGCAAGCGGTCCGGCCGGGCCGCCGCCGAGCCGGACGACGTGGATGTTCACGACCCGGTGGCCGATGCTGTACCCCAGGGTTCCCACCAACAGAGCCTGCTCCACCGCGAACACGGCGAGGGTGGCCCAGGAGTTGCCGGCGAAGGCGAAGTTGCTGATCAGCAGGGCGACGCCCCAATCGATGCAGATCGCGATGATCCGGCGGCCGGCCCTGGCCATCGAGCCGGGGCCGGATTCGGGCAGGCCCAGACGCTCCCCCGGGTACTTGGAGATGCCGGAGGTGTCCGGTCCGCTGAGCCACGAGCCAAGGTCTTTACGATCTACCACCTGCCAAGTTTACCGGGCGTCGGCAGGCCTCCGGAGCATTCACAGTGTGGACTCAAACGGCTCAAATCGCGGACATGGATAGGCCACAGTGTGGACACCGGCTAGCTTTAGAGGGTCAGCGCGGTTTGTAACCTGCGCGAAACAAAGCTGACACCGCGGGGAAACTCCCAATCCCTAGGGTGGTAACAGTTGTTAGCGGGATCCTGAGCGGGGACGGCAGTGCGCTGTCCCCGGCGTCGGACTGCGCTGGCCCGTACGGCCCCTGGGCCCGACCTTTCATATGCGTAAGGAGCATAGATGTTCAAGACTGCGGACGAAGTCCTCAAGTTCATCAAGGACGAAGACATCAAATTCGTCGATATCCGCTTCACCGACCTCCCCGGCGTGCAGCAGCACTTCAACGTCCCGGCCAAGAGCGTCGACGCGGACTTCTTCGTCAACGGCCAGCTCTTCGACGGTTCGTCGATCCGCGGCTTCCAGGGCATCGCCGAGTCGGACATGCAGCTCATCCCGGACGTCACGACGGCGTTCGTGGACACCTTCCGCATCGAGAAGACCCTCGCGCTGAACTTCTCCATCGTCAACCCCCGCACAGGTGACCCGTACCACCGTGACCCGCGCGGCGTGGCCGAGAAGGCCGAGGCCTACCTGGCTTCCACCGGCATCGCCGACACCGCGTTCTTCGCCCCCGAGGCCGAGTTCTTCGTCTTCGACAACGTCCAGTACCAGTCCTCCCCGCAGGGCAGCTTCTACAAGATCGACTCCGAGGAAGCCCACTGGAACACCGGTCGCGAGGAAGAGGGCGGCAACCTGGGCTACAAGACCCCCGTCAAGGGCGGTTACTTCCCGGTCTCCCCCACCGACAAGCAGGCCGACCTGCGCGACGCCATGTGCGTTGCCCTGGACGAGGCCGGCCTTGAGGTCGAGCGCAGCCACCACGAGGTTGGCTCCGCCGGCCAGGCCGAGATCAACTACAAGTTCACCACCCTGACCCACGCGGCCGATGACCTGCAGAAGTTCAAGTACGTCATCAAGAACACCGCCGACGCCTGGGGCAAGTCCGTCACCTTCATGCCGAAGCCGGTCTTCGGTGACAACGGTTCGGGCATGCACTGCCACCAGTCGCTGTGGAACGGCGGCGAGCCGCTGTTCTACGACGAGAAGGGCTACGCGGGCCTGTCCGACACCGCCCGCTGGTACATCGGCGGCCTGCTCAAGCACGCCTCCGCCGTCCTGGCCTTCACCAACCCGACGGTGAACTCCTACCGCCGCCTGGTCAAGGGCTTCGAGGCCCCGGTCAACATGGTCTACTCGCAGGGCAACCGCTCCGCCGGTATCCGTATCCCGATCACGGGTTCCAACCCGAAGGCCAAGCGCATCGAGTTCCGCGCTCCTGACCCCTCCTCCAACCCGTACCTGGCATTCGCCGCCCAGCTGATGGCCGGCATCGACGGCATCCGCAACCGGATCGAACCGCCGGCTCCGATCGACAAGGACCTCTACGAGCTCCCCGCCGAGGAGGCCAAGGACATCCCCAAGGCTCCGGGCACCCTCGAGGAGGCTCTGGAGGCCCTGGCCGAGGACAACGAGTTCCTGCAGGCCGGCGGCGTGTTCACCCAGGACCTGATCGACACCTGGATCGAGTACAAGTACGAGAACGAGATCCGTCCGCTCTCGCTGCGCCCGAACCCATACGAATTCGAGCTCTACTACGGCGTCTAGTCCCTGACGTAAACGCAGGTAAGACACAGAATGGCCCCCGCCTTATGGCGGGGGCCGTTCCTCGTTAAGGCTTCCCCGTTATTACTTCCCGGTGAATGCGCAGTTATTCGCCGGTGGCGCCGTCGATCTGTTCCCGCAGCAGATCCGCGTGGCCGTTGTGGCGGGCGTACTCCTCGATCATGTGCACCAGCACCCAGCGGAGTGATATGTTGCCCCGGCGGTGGTGCTTGCCGGTGACGTCCAGGTCCGGCGCGGCGGCGACGAAGGCGTCCGCGAAGTCCACGGCAGCGCGCCAGGCCGCCCAGGCCTCGCCAACGGCCTCGGCGGTGGGTTCCACGCCGTTGAAGTCGTAGTCCGGGTCCTCGTCCGACTCGAACGGGGCCGGGACGCTCTCGCCGGCGAGCATCCCCCGGAACCAATGATGCTCGACGTAGGCAAGATGCCGCACCAGGCCCAGGAGGGACAGGGTGGAGGGCGGCACCGCGGCCCGGGCCAGGTCGGCCGGGGCAAGGCCTGCGCACTTGAGCTCGAGGGTCTGGCGGTGCCAGGTGAGGAAGCCGGTGAGGGTGGTGCGCTCATCGGCGGTGGGGCCCGGTTCGGGACGGGGATCGGTGACGGGGTTGGCAGTCATGGCCGCCAGTCTAAGGCGAAGCCGTCAGAATGCGCGGTACATGATCCGCTGCGGCCCGGCGTTCCCGCCTAGATACTGCCCCCGGTCCTCGAAACCGGCCCTGCGGTACGCCGCCTGCCCGGCCGGGTTGGCCTCGTTGACCGAGAGGACGACGCCGCGCTGGGTCCCGCCGAGCGCGGCGGTGAGCCTGGCAGCCTCCCGGACCGTCCCCGTTGCCGCGGCGGTGCCGTAGCCGCGGCCCTGCGCACGCTGGTCGATGGCGAAACCGCGCAGCAGCCAGGCCGAATCGTCGTCGGCCCAGCCGGCGGAGCGGGCGGCGCCGGACTGCAGGGTCGCGGCGCCCACCGCGGCCCCGTCGACGTCCAGCACGTACGGGTGCCGTGACTCCTCGGCCAGGCCCATCAGGGCCATCCGCAGCGGCTCGCCGACGAACCGGTCCTGGCCGGCGCCGAGTTCGACGCCGGCCAACTCACCGAGCTTGACGGCGCGGGCGTCGTCGTCGAGGTCTTTCAAAGGAATCAGCCACACATGCGGGGCCGCCGGGGGTCGGGCCACGGTCCTAGAGCACCTTGGAGAGGAAGTCCCGGGTGCGCTGCTGCTGCGGGCTGCCGAAGAGGGCCTCCGGCCCACCCTGCTCACAGATGACGCCGTCGGCCATGAACAGGACCCGGTCCGCCACCTCGCGGGCGAAGCCCATCTCGTGGGTGACCAGCACCATGGTCATGCCCTCCGCGGCGAGGTCCTTGATGACCTGCAGCACCTCGCCCACCATTTCCGGGTCCAGCGCCGAGGTGGCCTCGTCGAAGAGCATGATGTCCGGATTCATCGCCAGGGCGCGGGCGATCGCCACACGCTGCTTCTGGCCGCCGGACAGCGACGCCGGACGGGCGTCGGCCTTCTCGGCGAGCCCGACCCGCTCGAGCAGCTTCAGGCCGTTGGCGCGGGCCTCGTCCTTGGTCTGCTTCTTCGATTCAACGGGTGCCAGCATGATGTTCTCGATCACGGACATGTGCGGGAACAGGTTGAAGTGCTGGAAGACCATGCCGATGTGCCGGCGGACCTCGTTGATGTCCACCTTCGGGTCGGTGACGTCGAAGCCGTCCACGGTGACGTGGCCGGCGGTGATGTCCTCGAGCTTGTTCAGGCAGCGCAGGAACGTGGACTTGCCGGAGCCGGAGGGGCCGATCACGCAGACCACCTCGCCCTCGGCCACCTCGGCGTTGATGCCCTTGAGGACCTCATTGCTGCCGAAGGACTTCTTCAGTTCCCGGACCGAGATCTTGCTGGCGGTGGTAGCTGCCGTGGTCATTTGTTGAACCTCTTATCCGCGAAGTTGGCCAGCCTGGTCAGGAGCATGATGACGACGAAGTAGAGCACCGCGACGATCAGCAGGGTTTCGGTGATCCGGAAGTTGCCGGCGTAGATCTGCTGGCCCTGATAGAGCAGTTCGGCGAAGCCGATGGCCAGCAGCAGGGAGCTGTCCTTGAGCATGATGATCAGCTGGTTGATCAGCGACGGGGTCATGATCTTGAAGGCCTGCGGGACCACCACCTTCTGCATGGACTTTGCGTAGCCCAGGCCCAGGCTCCGGCTGGCTTCCAGCTGGCCGGGGTCCACGGACTGGATGGAGCCGCGGACGATCTCGGTGATGTACGCCGCCGAGTTCAGGCTCAGGGTCAGGACGGCGGCGACCCAGATGTCGATGGGCTGTCCGGTGAGCTGCGGGATGCCGAAATAGAAGAAGAACGCCCAGACCAGCAGCGGGGTGCCGCGGAAGATGTTGACGAACGTGGTGGCGATGCCGCGCAGGATGACCGAGGTGGAGATCTTGAAGAAGCCCATGAACAGGCCGATCAGCATGGCCAGGACGAAGGAGATTGCCGTGACCAGGACGGTGTTGCCGAGGCCCTTCATCAGCGCCGGGAAGCTGTTCGCGAGCAGGTCCCAGAAGCTGGAGGAGGTGGCCTGGGTGGGGTCTTTGAGGTACTTGTCGAGGATCTTCTGGTACTCGCCGCTGGACTTCAGGTCGGCGAGGCCGGTGTTAAAGGCCTTGAGCAGTTCCGGGTTGCGGCCCTTGTTGACGGCGAAGCCGTAGGAGCCGCCCTTTTCTTTCTCGGTGACGGACTTCAGCCCGTTGTTCTGGCTGATGCCGTAGGCCAGCACCGGGTAGTCGTCGAAGACGGCGACGGCGTTGCCGGACTTGACCAGTTCGTACATGGTGGCGGACTGGTCCAGGGACTTGACCGTGAAGCCGTACTTGCCGGCGATCGACTTGGCGAAGGTCTCGCCCTCGCTGCCGGTCTTGGCGGTGACGGTCTTGCCCTTGAGGTCCTCGTAGCCCTTGATGTCGGTGTTGTTCTTGGCCACCGCCATCTGGACGCCGGATTCGAAGTAGGGGTCCGAGAAGTCGTAGATCTGCTTGCGCGGCTCCGTGATGGACATGCCGGCGATCACGCCGTCCACCTGGTTGGAGGAGAGCGCTTGCAGCGCTGCGTTGAAGCCGAGGGACTTGATCTCGACCGAGAAGCCCTGGTTCTTGGCGATCGTCCGGATGATGTCCATGTCGATGCCGGTGAGGTCGCCGCCGGCGTCGCGGAACTCGAACGGGGCGAACGTGGTGTCCGTCCCGATGACGTAGGTCTTCCCGGCAACGCTCGACGGCGCGGTTCCCGGCTGTGCGGCGACAGGAGCCGCGGGGGCGGCCGCGGAGGCGCCCTGGGCGGGCGCCGCGGCCGCGCCGGGGGCCCCGAGGATCAGTGCGGCGAACGCGAGCAACGCCCCGAGGACGGTGGCCGTCCGCGGCCGGGAGGTCCCGGCCTGCTGGAGTCTGGGCAAGGTAGAACAACCCCTAGGTAAGTGCGGGTGACGGCCCATGGGACCGGCAAAGTACCCCTCGAGGCTACCCGCATTTGGCCTCCGGCGGCACGCGAGGGCGCCACCCCGGCGCCGCGGCCCGCTACTGGCCGTAAAAAACGCGCTCGAAGACGGCCCGGGCGCGCCGGCTGAGCCGGAGGTAGTCCTCCTCCAGGGCGGCGGCGTTGCCCTGGCCGTAGCCGCACCAGCGGGCCACGGCCTCGAGGTCGCGGCGGGAGGAGGGCAGGAGGTCCGAGGCGCGGCCGGTCCAGATGACGTTGGCGGAGCGGATCCTGCTGGCCAGCCGCCAGGCACGCAGCAGCAGCACTACTTCCCCGGCCTCCAGCAATTCGAGTTCCGCGGCCGCCTCGAGGGCCTGCACGGTGGAGGTGGTCCGCAGTTCCGGGTGCCTCCCTGCGTGCCGCAGCTGCAGCAGCTGGGCGAGCCACTCGACGTCGCTGAGGCCGCCGCGGCCCAGCTTCAGGTGCCGGGCGGGATCCGCGCCGCGGGGCAGCCGTTCGGACTCCACCCGGGCTTTAATCCGGCGGACCTCCCGGACGTCCTGCTCGGCGAGGGACTCGGGGTAGCGGATCGGGTCGATCAGGGCGATGAAGTCGGCGGCGAGCTCGTCGTCGCCGGCCATCGGGCGGGCCCGGAGCAGGGCCTGCGCCTCCCACACCAGGGACCAGCGCCGGTAATACTCCCCGTAGGACTCCAGCGACCGGACCATGGGCCCGTTCTTGCCCTCGGGGCGCAGGTCGGCGTCGACCATGAGGACCCGCTCCGCCAGCACGGCGGGCTTCAGCGGCTGGGTCAGCAGGCTGGAGAGCTTGCCCACGATCCGGGCCGCCTGCTGCTGCGCCTCCTCCTCGGAGACGCCGGGCAGGCCGCGGTGGACGTACATGACGTCCGCGTCCGAGCCGTAGCCGATCTCGCGGCCGCCCTGCCGGCCCATGGCCACCACCAGCACCCGGGTCTTCAGTGGTTCGCCCGCGGCGACGACGGTCTCGGCCACGCGCAGGGCGCCGAGGACCGCGGCGCGGTCCGTGTCCGCCAGGGCGGCGCCCACCTGGTCCTGGTCCAGGAGCCCGGCGCTGTCCGCGATGGCGATTCGGAGGATCTCCCGGCGGCGGATCAGCCTGATCAGCCGCATGGCGCTCTCCGGGTCCGAGTGGCGGGACATCTTCGAGGTGATTTCAAGCCACTGCGCCTCGTAGCTAAGCGGCACCAGGTCCTTGTCAGAGCCGAGCCAGGCCACCGATTCGGGCGAGACCTCCAGCAGGTCCGCGATCAGCCGGGAGTTGGAGAGCACATGGCAGAGCCGCTCGGCGGCCGCCGTCGAATCCCGCAGCAGCCCGAGGTACCAGTGCGTGGTGCCCAGGGCCTCGCTGACGCGGCGGAAGGCCAGCAGGCCGCCGTCGGGGTCCACGCCCTCGGCGAGCCAGCCCAGCAGGATCGGCAGCAGCTGGCGCTGCAGCGCGGCGCGGCGGCTCACCCCCGCGGTCAGCGCCTCGATGTGCCGCATGGCGCCTGGCGGGTCCAGATAGCCCAGCGCCGCGAGCCGGCCCTGCGCGGCCTCCGGGGTCAGCCGGGCCTCCTCGGTGCTGAGGGCGGCGGCCGTGTTCAGCAGCGGCCGGTAGAAGATCCGGTCGTGCAGTTCCCGGACCGAGCGTTTGGTCTTGCGCCAGTCGTCCAGGAGCGCGTCCGGGTGCGGACGGTCGTCGGAGAGGGAGCCCAGCACGGCCTTGGCCAGGGACCGCAGCGATGCCTCCTTGACCGGCATGAGGTGGGTGCGGCGTAGCTGGAAGAGCTGGATCCGGTGCTCCAGCAGCCGCAGGTAGCGGTAGTCGCGGTCGAATTCCGCGGCGTCGGTGCGGCCGATGTAGCCACCGGCCGACAGCGCGGCGATCGCGGCGGTGGTGTCCCGGCAGCGCAGCGACTCGTCGGACTTCCCGTGCACCAGCTGCAGCAGCTGGACGGTGAATTCCACGTCGCGCAGGCCGCCGCGGCCCAGCTTGAGCTGCCGCTGCTCCTCGTCGGACGGGATGTGCTCGGTGACGCGCCGGCGCATGGACCGCACGGATTCGACGAAGCCCTCACGGCCGGCGGAGGACCAGATCAGCGGCGCGACGGCGGCCTCGTAGCGGGCGCCGAGGTCTGCGTCGCCGGCGATGGCCCGGGCCTTCAGCAGCGCCTGGAACTCCCAGCTCTCGGCCCAGCGCGCGTAGTAGCTCTCGTGCGAGGGCAGGGTGCGCACCAGCGGCCCGGACTTCCCCTCGGGCCGCAGGTTCGCGTCGACCTCCCAGAGGCCGGGTTCCTTGCCGGTGGACATGATGGCGCGGGAGAGGCCGGAGGCGAGGGCGGTGCCGATCGTGGCGGCGCGGGCGTCCTCCAGCGGGCCGCCGTCGATCACGTAGATAACGTCCACGTCGGAGATGTAGTTCAGTTCGCGGGCCCCGCACTTGCCCATGCCGATCACGGCGAGCCCGACGGCGGCGACGTCATCCGCCCCGAACTGCTCCGCCGCCTCGGCCCGGGAGACGGCGAGGGCCGCCTCGATGGCGGCGGCGGCGAGGTCCGCCAGTTCGGCGCCGACGGCGGGCAGGTAATCCAGCGGGTCAGCCGCGCAGAGGTCCTTGATGGCCAGGTCCACGACGCCGCGGCGGTACGCGGTCCGGAGCGCGGCGTAGCCGTCCTGGCCGGTCAGCCCGGCGACGGGTCGCGCGGCCTTCGGGTCGGCGCGGACGGACTGCAGCAGCCGGGTGCGCAGCGCGGCGGGGTCCGCCGGGACCGGTTCGGGGCTGACGGGCGCGTCGAACGCGGCCAGGTGCCCCGGGTGGCGGAGCAGGAACTCCCCCAGCGCCTCGGACGCGCCGAGCACCCGGTAAAGCGGCTCGCTGCGCTCCGGATCCGCGGCGAGCCGGCGCAGGTCCGGGTTCTTCTCGATCAGCCGGACCAGGGACAGCAGGGCGGTGTCCGGGTTGGCGGCGAGCCGGAGCCCGGCGAACAGCGCCTCCCGGTCCAGCCCCTCGAGTTCGGGGGCGGCCAGGAAGCGTTCGCCGCGGTCGAGGTCGTCGAACCCCGCGGCGATCAGGCGCCGGGCCAGGCTCACCGGACTCCCCTAGAGGATCGCCAGGTTGCGCTGCAGCTCGTAGGGCGTGACCTGGAGCCGGTAGTCCTGCCACTCGGCGCGCTTGTTGCGCAGGAAGTGTTCGAAGACCTGCTCGCCGAGGATCTGCGGCATCAGCTCCGAGTCCTCCATGGTCCGGATCGCGTCGTGCAGGCTGGCCGGCAGCGGGTCGTGGCCCATGGCGCGGCGCTCCGCGGAGCTCAGCGACCAGATGTCGTCCTCGGCCGCGGCCGGCAGTTGGTAACCCTCCTCGATGCCCTTCAGCCCGGCGCCCAGCAGCACGGCGTAGGCCAGGTAGGGGTTCGCGGCGGAGTCGATGCCGCGGTATTCGATCCGCGCGGACTGGCCCTTGCCCGGCTTGTACAGCGGCACCCGGACCAGCGCGGAGCGGTTGTTGTGGCCCCAGCTGAGGTAGCTGGGCGCCTCTCCCCCGCCCCAGAGCCGCTTGTAGGAGTTCACGAACTGGTTGGTGACGGCGGTGAACTCGGGGGCGTGCTTGAGGATGCCGGCGATGAACTGGCGTGCGGTCTCGGAGAGCTGGAACTCGGCCCCGGCCTCATAGAACGCGTTGGTGTCGCCCTCGAAGAGCGAGAAGTGGGTGTGCATGCCGGAGCCCGGGTGCGCCGTGAACGGCTTGGGCATGAAGGTGGCGTACGTGCCCTGCTGCAGCGCGACCTCCTTGATCACGGTGCGGAAGGTCATGATGTTGTCCGCGGTCTGCAGCGCATCGGCGTAGCGCAGGTCGATCTCGTTCTGCCCGGGGCCGGCCTCGTGGTGGCTGAACTCCACCGAGATGCCCACGGATTCAAGCATGGTCACCGCGGTGCGGCGGAAGTCCTGGGCCACGCCGCCGGGGACGTGGTCGAAGTAACCGCCCTCGTCCACGGGAACCGGGGCGCCGTCCGGGCCGGGCTGCTGCGACTTGAGCAGGTAGAACTCGATCTCGGGGTGGGTGTAACAGGTGAAGCCCATGTCCGCGGCCTTGGCCAGGTTGCGCTTGAGGACGTTGCGCGGGTCCGCGGCGGACGGCTCGCCATCGGGGGTGAGGATGTCGCAGAACATCCGCGAGGTCGCCTCGGTCTCGCCGCGCCAGGGCAGGATCTGGAAGGTGGAGGGGTCCGGCTGGGCCAGCATGTCGGATTCGAACACGCGGGCCAGGCCCTCGATCGAGGAGCCGTCGAAGCCCAGGCCCTCCTCGAAGGCGCCCTCGACTTCGGCGGGCGCCAGCGCCACGGACTTGAGTGAGCCGACGACGTCGGTGAACCACAAACGCACGAAACGCACGTCGCGCTCCTCGATCGTCCGCAGGACAAACTCTTGCTGGCGGTCCATAGTGCCTCTTTCCGGGTCTTCGTCCGTGCCTCGGCGCGCCCAGGCCCATGGCCGGCGGCGGCGCCCGCAGCTGCTCACGGTTCACTCTACTAATCATTACCGCCGATTGCTGGCCCGGCCCGGGCGCGTAACCCAGCGTTAACACAACACCCCGGTCCGGCCACCCGGGAGCGTCCCGGACGGCGCTCCGGACTGCCCGCCGAAGCAGGTCATGCCGGCCCCTCCGGTAGCTAGGACCCCCGGTATCGCACTACGCTCATTCCATGGCCCCCAGCACCAGCCCCGATTCCGGCATGTCCGCAGAACTTCCCGCCCCCTACGGCACCGGCCCCGCGCAGGCAGCGCCGCCCGCCGCGAAGCCCGCCGGCCGGATCCGCACGCACCACCTGCGCCAGGCGAAGGAGAAGGGCGAACGCTTTGCCATGCTCACCGCCTACGACCAGTACAGCGCGGAGATTTTCGACGACGCCGGCATCGAGGTGCTGCTGGTCGGCGACTCGGCCTCCAACAACGTCTTCGGCAACGAGACCAGCCTGCCGGTGACCGTCGACGAGCTGCTCCCGCTGTGCCGGGCCGTGACCCGCTCCGCCCGCCGCGCGCTGGTGGTGGCGGACCTGCCGTTTGGCAGCTACGAGGTCTCCGCCGAGCAGGCCGTCGCCACCGGCGTGCGCTTCCTCAAGGAGGGACTGGCGCACGCGGTCAAGATGGAAGGCGGGGCCTTTTACGCGGACACCGTGCGCGCCATGGTCCAGGCCGGCATCCCGGTCATGGCCCACATCGGCTTCACACCGCAGAGCGAGCACGCCCTGGGCGGCTACCGGGTGCAGGGCCGGGGCGACGACGCCTCGCGCCTGATCGAGGATGCGGTGGCCCTGGCCGACGCCGGGGCGTTCTGCGTGCTGATGGAGATGGTCCCGGCCTCGACGGCGGCCGCCGTCGACGCCGCCCTCGATGTCCCCACCATCGGCATCGGGGCCGGCAACGCCACCACCGGCCAGGTGCTGGTCTGGCAGGACATGGCGGGGCTGCGCGGCGGGAAGATGGCTAAATTTGTCAAGCAGTACGCGGACCTCCGGACCACCCTGACGGACGCCGCCCGCGCCTATGGCGACGACGTCCGTTCCGGGCAGTTCCCGGGCCCCGAGCATTCCTTTTAGGCGGGCTGCGCCCTAGGCTGACTGGGCCTTAGGAGGCGTCCTCGACCTTGATGGCGGAGACCTCGAACTCGAGGGTGATCTTGTCCGAGACCAGGACGCCGCCGGAGTCCAGGGCGGTGTTCCACTTCAGCCCGAAGTCCTGCCGATCGATCCGCCGCGATCCCTCGAAGCCGGCCCGGAGGTTACCCATGGGGTCCCGCTCGACGCCGATGAAGTCCAGCGGGATGGAGATCTCCTTGGTCACCCCGCGGATGGTCACGTCGCCGATGACGATGAAGTGGCCCTCGTCCACCTGGTCCACCCGGCTGCTCTTGAAGGTGATTTCCGGGTAGGTGGGGGCGTCGAAGAAGTCGTTGGTGCGCAGGTGCTGGTCCCGGTCCGCGTTGCGGGTGTCGATGCTCGCCACCTTGACGGTCAGTTCCACCGAGGAGCGTTCCGGGTTCACGGGATCGACGGTGATCACGCCGTCGAAGTCGTTGAAGGCCCCGCGGACCTTGGTGACCATTGCGTGCCGGGTGGAGAACCCGATCCGCGTGTGGGTTGGGTCGAAGCGCCACTGTCCCGCGTATTCCGGAGAGAGTTCGGCCATGATGAACCTCCTAGCGGTACCGGTCGTACCGGCACCCGGATATGGATGGATGGTAATGCGAACGGTGTCCCGGCTCTGGCCGGAGCCGCCGACGGGCGCCGGAGCGCGCCCGGGGTGGCTGTTTAGTCGTCGTCGCCCTTGTCCCACGCCTCGTTGCGTGCCTTGACCTTCTCGAGGGCGTGTTCGGCTTCCTCGCGGGTCTTGTACGGGCCGATGAGCTGGCTCCAGTCCGACATCGCGTCCTCCTCGATCTCGTGGGTGTTGACGTTGTACCAATACTCGGCCATCGGATCTCCTTCTGCACGTGCCGGGCGGCTGCATTTTTTTCGGCTTAGGCCACTGCTTATAGAATCAATCTATGCCTTCCCTCACCTCGACTGCACCCATTGGCACCCTTGTCCCGGGCACGATCAGCCCGCAGCGTGCCGTGCCGGCGTCGATTCCGCGTCCGGAGTACGTGGGGAAGCCCGCGCCGGCGAAATTCACCGGGTCCGAGGTGAAGTCCGCGGAGACCATCGAGAAGATCCGCGTTGCCTCGAAAATCGCCGCCCAGGCGATCGTCGAGGTGGGCAAGCACATCGAACCGGGCGTCACCACGGACGAACTGGACCGGGTGGGCCACGAGTTCCTCCTCGACCACAAGGCCTACCCCTCCACGCTGGGCTACCGGGGCTTCCCGAAGTCGCTGTGTTCCTCGCTGAACGAGGTCATCTGCCACGGCATCCCGGACAGCACCGTGGTCCAGGACGGCGACATCCTGAACATCGACATCACCGCGTTCATCGGCGGCGTCCACGGCGACACCAACCACACCTTCCTGGTGGGCGACGTCGACGAGGAGTCCCGGCTGCTGGTGGAACGCACCGAGGAGTCGCTGCGCCGGGCCATCCGCGCGGTGGCCCCGGGACGGGAGATCAACGTGATCGGCCGGACCATCGCCTCCTACGCCAAGCGCTTCGGTTACGGCGTGGTACGCGACTTCACCGGCCACGGCGTGGGCGAGGCATTCCACACCGGCCTGATCATCCCGCACTATGACGCCGCGCCCGCCTACAACACCGTGATCGAGCCGGGTATGGTCTTTACCATCGAACCCATGCTCACCCTCGGCACCATCGAGTGGGACATGTGGGCCGACGACTGGACCGTGGTGACCCGCGACCGGAAACGCACCGCGCAGTTCGAACACACGCTGCTGGTGACCGACTCCGGCGCCGAGGTCCTCACCCTCCCCTGACCCGCAGTCCCCGCACCACCTTTTCAGCACGAGCCGCGCAGCGCGCGTCCCCAGCCCCTGCCCCCAGCCACGAACGGACACACATTGGCCAAGAAAGACGACAAGTCGAAGAAGAACGCCCCGCTGATCGGCATTGATATCGGCGGCACCGGTATCAAGGGCGGCATCGTCGACTTGAAGAGGGGCAAGCTGGTGGGCGACCGGCTCCGGGTTCCGACCCCGCAGCCCTCGACGCCGGAGGCGGTGGCCGACGTCGTCGCCCAGGTGGTGGCCGAGCTGTCCAAGCGCTCCGACGCCCCGGAGGCCGACAGCCCCGTCGGCGTGACCTTCCCGGGCATCATCCAGCACGGCGTGGTCCACTCCGCCGCCAACGTCGACCACGCGTGGCTGAACCTGGACATCGACGCGCTGCTCACCGCCAAGCTGGGGCGCCCGGTGGAGGTCATCAACGACGCCGACGCCGCCGGCCTCGCCGAGGCCCGCTACGGTGCCGGCAAGGGCGTCGACGGCACCGTCCTGGTGATCACCCTGGGCACCGGCATCGGCTCCGCGTTCATCTTCAACGGCAAGCTGGTCCCCAACGCCGAGCTCGGCCACCTGGAGATCGACGGCTTCGACGCCGAGAGCAAGGCCTCCGCCGTCGCCCGCGAACGCGACGGCTTGAGCTGGACCGAATACAGCGTTCTGCTGCAGCGCTACTTCTCGCACGTGGAGTTCCTCTTCTCCCCCGAGCTGTTCATCGTCGGCGGCGGCATCTCCAAGCGCGCGGACGAGTACCTGCCGCACATGTCGCTGCGGACCCCGATCGTTCCCGCCGAGCTGAAGAACGACGCCGGCATCGTGGGCGCGGCCATCGAGGTGGCGCTGACGCACAAGCTGGCCAAGTAGCCCGCTACTCTGCTCAGGCAGTAAGACCCGCGCCAGAAACAAAGAACCGGCCCGCAGTTGTCCAACTGCGGGCCGGTTCTTCTTTTTCGGATCTCACTGTGGAGCCGGTGGTGGCTGCGGCTTCCCCTCCGTTGCCACCACCGGAGTCTGTGGGTGCCTAGAGCGGGCTCTTCTGGACCGGTTTTCCGTCGAGGCCCTGACCCTCCAACCCCTTCGTCTCCGCCTCGTGGCGGAGCAGGGCGATGGCGGACTCAAAGTCCTCGAGGGATTCGAATGCCTGATAGACGCTGGCGAACCGCAGGTAGGCGACCTCGTCGAGGCGCTGCAGCGGGTTCAGGATGGCCAGGCCCACCTCGTGGGCCTCGATCTCGGCGGCGCCGGCGGCGCGGATGGTCTCCTCGACCTCCTGTGCCAACATGGCGAGGTCGTCCTCGGTCACCGGCCGACCCTGGCAGGCCTTGCGGACACCATTGATGACCTTGCTCCGGCTGAACGGCTCGCCCACGCCGGACCGCTTGATGACGGTGAGGCTGGTGGTTTCCACGGTGGTGAAGCGGCGGCCGCACTCGGGGCACTGGCGGCGGCGGCGGATGGCCGAGCCGTCGTCGGCGATGCGGCTGTCCACCACGCGGGAGTCAGGATTACGGCAGAACGGGCAATACACGTCTCTTCCTTTCCTGCCGCAACTCCGGAAGGAAGCACCGCTGGCGGGGCTTCCGGATTCAGTCTACGACTAGATCTGGGCGAATAACAAGCCTGTAATTACTACATGTTGTGGTTGGCGAACCGAGCGGTCACGGCCTCGCCGTGCGCCGGCAGGTCCTCGGCCACCGAAAGGCTGACGATGTGCCGGCTGACGACCTCCAGCGCGGCCCGGTCGTAGTTGATGACCTGGATGGCGCGCAGGAAGGTGGTGACGTTCAAGCCCGAGGAGAAGGCCGCGGTGCCGCTTGTGGGCAGCACGTGGTTGGACCCGGCGCAGTAGTCGCCCAGGCTGACCGGGCTGTAGTCGCCCACGAAGATGGCGCCGGCGTTGCGGATCCGGGCGGCGACGGCGGCGGCATCCGAGGTCATGATTTCCAAGTGCTCGGCGGCGTAGGCGTCGCAGGCGGCGATTCCCTGCTCCAGGTCCTCGACCAGGACGACGCCGGACTGCGGGCCGGAGAGGGCTTCCCGGACGCGGGCGCTGTGCTTGGTGGCGGCGGCCTGGGTGTCGAGCTCCCGGCGCACGGCCGCGGCGAGATCCTCGGAGTCGGTGATGAGGACCGAGGCGGCCTTGGGGTCGTGCTCGGCCTGGCTGATCAGGTCCGCGGCCACGAGCCCGGGGCGGGCGGTGGCGTCGGCCAGAATCGCGATTTCGGTGGTGCCGGCCTCCGAGTCGATCCCGACGGCGCCCTTGACCAGGCGCTTGGCGGTGGCCACGAAGATGTTCCCCGGGCCGGTGACGACGTCCACCGGGTCGATGCCGGGCAGGGCGGTGTCGGAAGCGTCCGCCGGCGAGGCGTCCGCGGGAACGCCGTAGGCGAAGGCGGCGATGGCCTGCGCCCCGCCGATCCCGTAGACCTCATCGATGCCCAGCAGCGCGGCGGCGGCGAGGATGGTGGGGTGCGGCAGGCCGCCGAAGTCCTTCTGCGGCGGCGACGCCAGCGCGATCGAGGGCACGCCCGCGGCCAGCGCCGGGACCACGTTCATGATCACCGACGAGGGGTAGACCGCCAGGCCGCCGGGAACGTAGAGGCCCACGCGGGAGACCGGCACCCAGTTCTGGCTGACCACCGCGCCGTCGCCCAGTGCGACGTCGGTGTTGGCCGGGCGCTGGGCATCGGCGAAGAGCCGGGCGCGGCGGATGGATTCCTCCAGCGCGGCGCGCACCTCCGGGTCCAGGCCGTCCAGCGCGGACTGCAGTGCCTCTGCCGGCACCCTGGGGTGGGACTGCTCGACGCCGTCGAACCGCCGGGCGAGGTCGCTCAGCGCGGCGAGGCCGCGGGCGCGGACGTCGGCGATGATCTCCTGGACCTTGCCCTCGGCGTCGGCCACGGTGCCGTGCTGGGCACGCGGGACGGCGGCGCGGAGGCCGGCGAGGCTCAGCTGCCGGCCGCGGACGTCCACGGTCCGGAAATCGAGGCCGGTGGAGGCGGGTACCAGGGACGCGGGGCGGTCGGCAGAGGAAGTCACCCGCCTATTTTACGGCTCCTGGTCAGGGTGGCCGAACAGGGAGGCGACGAAGATGGACAGCGCGGTGGCCGCGGGCCAGACCAGCAGCACGGCGTAGGCCCGCAGCGAGAAGGCGATGCTGGCACTGGCGGAGGTGTCCCCGGCCGGGGTGAAGACCGCGCCGGCCAGGACGCCGGTCCCCCACGCCAGGAGCGCCCCGACGGCGCCCGCGGCGACGGCGCCGATGACGGTCAGCGGCGGGAGGCTGGCCGGCTTACTGCCGGCGGCCAGGATCCCGCCGACGCAGCCGGCCGCCAGGTACAGCCCGGCCAGGACCAGGTCCCGGGGCAGCCAGGTGGAGGGGTTGCTGCCGCTGGCCAGCGCCGGGTCGCGGCTGATCAGGTTCAGGCCGGTGGGTGCCAGGGCCCACCAGAGCAGTCCGACCGGGATCCCGGCCAGGGCGATGACCAGCAGCCCGCGCCACGGCGCCCTCCGGTGCCTGGACGCGGGGACGCCGGTGTCGGCGCCGTTGCCCCATCCTGTCCCGCCGGTGCCGGCGGTATCCCCGGGCGTGCCGCCGGTGGGCGCGGCGCCGGAGCCGTGGGGGTCGACGGGCGGGTGCACCGCGGGTTGTGTCATGCAACAAACCTTAACCCAGGATTCCGCGCCCCCGGCACGCCGGCCGGGCCAGGATGACGCCGCGCGGCGCCCCGCGACCGGCCGAATACCGCCGTCGGGCGTTGCGGGAATACGCTGGCACCAGCAACAGCCGCACCACAGCAGGGAGATGGACCACCGTGTCGTCAGCCGAAGAGCCCTTCGAGGGAACGTTCAAGGAAATGTTCCGCCGGCACGCCGCGGGCGTCGCCATCATCACCGCGAGCTACAACGGGGCTCCCTACGGGTTCACGGCCACCTCGGTGGCGTCGCTGTCGGCCAAGCCGCCCCGGTTCACCTTCAACATGGCCCGGACGTCCAGTTCCTGGCCCGCCGTCGCCAACTCCAGCTACATCGGCGTGCACATGCTGGGCTTGGAGAACCAGACCCTGGCCGACCGCTTCGCCCGCGGCCGGGACCGCTTCGAGGGCGACCACTGGGAGGAGGGACCGCACGGGGTCCCGGTCCTCAAGGACGTCTCCGGCTGGCTGATCGGAAAGATCCAGATGCGGCTCTCCTTCGAGAACAACGCGGTCGTGGTCGTCGAAGTGGTCGACGGCGCGGTCGGCGGAGCCTCCGTGCCGCTGCTCTACCACGGCGGCGCCTACTCCCAGCCGGTGCCGCTGGACTACGAGATCTGAGCCCCTACCCGTCCAGGCACGTCGGCCCGAGGAGGACCTTGAGGTCGCCGTAGAGCGAGGGGCTCGGGTTGACCCGCAGGTGCACCGGCAGGCCCATCACCTCTACGCGTGAGTCGCCGTGCAGGTGCAGCCGCACCTCGGACTTGCCCCGGTGGGTCTTCAGGACCTCGCCGAGTTCGTTCACGACGGCCTCGGTGGCCTTGTGCGTGGGCATGGTGATGACCAGCGGCCCGTCCAGGCCCTCGCTGAGGTCCGGCACGGAGAGCTCCATGCAGTTCACCGCGATGGCCCCGTCGTCCCGGCGCTGCAGGCGGCCCTTGACGACGACGATCAGGTCCTCGGCCAGGACGGAGGCGATGGGGCCGTAGACCTGGCCGAAGAACATCACCTCCACCGAGCCGCCGAGGTCCTCGATCTCGGCGCGGGCGTAGGCGTTGCCGCTGGCCTTGGCGATCCGCCGGCTCAGCGAAGTGATCATGCCCGCGATGGTGATGATGGCGCCGTCGTGCGGGCCGTCCTCGGCGATGATCGAGGTGATGGACTGGTCCGCGTGCTGGGTCAGGACGCCCTCCAGGCCCTGCAGCGGGTGGTCCGAGACGTAGAGGCCCAGCATGTCCCGCTCGAAGGAGAGCTTGTCCTTCTTCTCCCATTCGGGCAGGTCCGGGATGTCGATGCTGAGCGAGGACTCCGATTCGGTGTCCTCGATCCCGGCGAACAGGTCGAACTGGCCGATGGCCTCGTTGCGCTTGAGCGTGATGACGGAGTCGATCGCCTCTTCGTGGACCATGGCGAGGGCGCGCCGGTGGTGTCCCAGCGAGTCGAAGGCGCCGGCCTTGATGAGCGATTCGATGGTGCGCTTGTTGCAGACCACGGCCGGGACCTTCATCAGGAAGTCCTTGAAGGAAGTGAAGGCACCCTCGCGTTCGCGGGCGGCCACCATGGCGTCGACGGCGTTGGCGCCGACGTTGCGGATGGCGCCCATGCCGAAGCGGATGTCGTTGCCCACCGGGGTGAAGTTCAACGCGGACTCGTTGACGTCCGGCGGCAGCACCGTGATGCCCATCCGGCGGCACTCGTTCAGGTAGATGGCCGACTTGTCCTTGTCGTCGCCGACGCTGGTCAGCAAGGCCGCCATGTACTCCTGGGCGTAGTGGGCCTTCAGGTAGGCGGTCCAGTAGGAGATCACGCCGTAGGCGGCCGAGTGGGCCTTGTTGAAGGCGTAGTCGGAGAACGGGAGCAGGATGTCCCAGAGGGTCTTCACGGCGTCCATGGAGTAGCCGTTGTCCTGCATGCCCTGGGAGAAGCCGGCGAACTGCTTGTCCAGTTCGGACTTCTTCTTCTTGCCCATGGCGCGGCGGAGGATGTCGGCCTGGCCCAGGCTGTAGCCTGCGAGCTTCTGCGCCACGGCCATGACCTGCTCCTGGTACACGATCAGGCCGTATGTGCCGCCGAGGATCTCGGCGAGCGGTTCCTCCAGCTCCGGGTGGATGGGGATGACCGGCTGGATGCCGTTCTTGCGCAGCGCGTAGTCGTTGTGCGCGTTGGCGCCCATCGGACCCGGCCGGTAGAGGGCCAGGACGGCGGAGATGTCTTCGAAGTTGTCCGGCTTCATCAGCTTCAGCAGCGACCGCATGGGCCCGCCGTCGAGCTGGAAGACGCCCAGGGTGTCACCGCGGGCCAGCAGCTCGTAGGAGGCGGCGTCGTCCAGGGCCAGGGATTCCAGGTCAAGGTCGACGCCGCGGTTCATTTTGATGTTTTCCAGGGCGTCCGAAATGATCGTCAGGTTCCGCAGGCCCAGGAAGTCCATCTTGATCAGGCCCAGGCCCTCGGACGTCGGGTAGTCGAACTGGGTGATGACCTGGCCGTCCTGGAAGCGGCGCATGATCGGGATGACATCGATGATGGGATCGGAGGACATGATGACGCCGGCGGCGTGCACGCCCCACTGGCGCTTCAGGCCCTCGATGCCGAGGGCGGTCTCGAAGACCTTGGCGGCCTCCGGGTCGGTGGCGATCAGCTGCCGGAAGTCCCCGGCCTCGCCGTAGCGCTTGGCCTCGGGGTTCTGGATGTCCGCCAGCGGGATGTCCTTGGCCATAACCGCCGGGGGCAGCGCCTTGGTGAGGGTCTCGCCCATGCTGAACGGGTAGCCCAGCACGCGGGAGGAGTCCTTGAGCGCCTGCTTGGTCTTGATGGTGCCGTAGGTGACGATCATGGCCACGCGCTCGTCGCCGTACTTCTTCGTCACGTAGTCGATCACCTCGGACCGGCGGCGGTCATCGAAGTCGACGTCGAAGTCGGGCATGGAGACGCGGTCCGGGTTGAGGAACCGTTCGAAGATCAGGCCGTGGTGCAGCGGGTCCAGGTCGGTGATGCGCATGGCGTAGGCCACCATGGAGCCGGCGCCGGAGCCACGGCCGGGACCGACGCGGATGCCGTTGTTCTTGGCCCAGTTGATGAAGTCCGCGACCACCAGGAAGTAGCCGGGGAAGCCCATCGAGGTGATGACGTCGAGTTCGTAGTCGGCTTGGGCGCGGACCTTGTCCGGGATTCCCTGCGGGTACCGGTAGTGCAGGCCCTTGTCCACCTCCTTGACCAGCCACGAGGTCTCGTCCTCGCCCTCGGGGCAGGGGAAGCGGGGCATGTAGTTGGCGCCGGTGTTGAAGGAGACGTCGCAGCGCTCGGCGATCAGCAGCGTATTGTCGCAGGCGTCCGGGTGGTCCCGGAAGAGTTCGCGCATCTCCTGCGGAGACTTCAGGTAGTAGCCGCTGCCGGAGAACGCGAACCGTGAGCCGCCGTTGTCGTAGGTGGGTTCGAGCAGGGTGGAGCCGGACTGGATGGCCAGCAGTGCCTCGTGGGCCTTGGCGTCGTGCTCGTGGGTGTAGTGCAGGTCGTTCGTGGCCACCAGCGGGAGGTTCAGTTCCTTGGCCAGGCGCAGCAGGTCGCCGGTGACGCGGCGTTCGATGTCCAGGCCGTGGTCCATCAGTTCGCAGAAGTAGTTCTCCGCGCCGAAGATGTCGCGGAACTCGGCGGCGGCTTCCAGCGCCTCCCGGTACTGGCCCAGCCGGAGCCGGGTCTGCACCTCTCCGGAGGGGCAGCCGGTGGTGGCGATGAGCCCCTCGGAGTAGGTGTTCAGCAGCTCCCGGTCCAGCCGCGGCCACTTGCCGAAGACGGAGTCCAGGGACGCGATCGAGGAGGCGCGGAAGAGGTTCCGCATGCCGGTGTTGTTATAGCTCAGCAGCGTCATGTGCGTGTACGCGCCGCCGCCGGAGATGTCGTCCTTGCGCTGGTTTTCCTCGCCCCAGCGCACCCTGGTCTTGTCCGTGCGGGCGGTGCCGGGCGTGACGTAGGCCTCGACGCCGATGATCGGCTTGATGCCGGCGTCGGTGGCGCGCTTCCAGAAGTCGAAGGCGCCGAACAGGTAGCCGTGGTCCGTGGTGGCCAGCGCCGGCATGCCCAGCCGTCCGGTCTCATCGAACAGTTCCCCGAGCCGGGCGGCGCCGTCCAGCATGGAGTATTCGGTGTGGTTGTGGAGATGGACGAACGAATTGTTGCTGGAAGTCACCGGTTCATTCTAGTGCCGGGCACGGACGGTGGGCGTCAGGCGTTGCCGGAGGCGAGGACCTCGAGCGCGTACTGCAGGTCCTGCGGGTAGTCGCTGGTGACGGTGACCCGCTCCCCCGTCCGGGGGTGGTCGAAGGAGAGCTGCCGGGCGTGCAGCCACTGCCGGGTCAGGCCCAGGGTGGCGGCCAGCCGCGGGTCGGCGCCGTAGGTCAGGTCTCCGGCGCAGGGGTGGCGGAGCGCTGAGAAGTGCACGCGGATCTGGTGGGTGCGCCCGGTTTCCAGGTGCACTTCCACCAGGGACGCCTTGCCGAACGCCTCGAGGACCTCGTAGTGGGTGACCGAGTCGCGGCCGTCCTCGACGACGGCGAAGCGCCAGTCGTGGCCCGGGTGGCGGCCGATGGGTGCGTCGATGGTGCCTGCGAGCGGGTCCGGGAGGCCCTGGACGACGGCGTGGTAGACCTTGTCCACGGTGCGGTCCTTGAAGGCCCGCTTGAGCTTGGTGTACGCGTCCTCGGTCTTGGCGACCACCATGACCCCGGAGGTGCCGACGTCGAGCCGGTGCACGATCCCGGCGCGTTCGGTGGCGCCGGAGGTGGAGATCCGGTACCCGGCGCCGGCGAGGCCGCCGACGACCGTGGGCCCCACCCAGCCGGGCGAGGGGTGCGCGGCGACGCCGACGGGCTTGTCGATCACGACGAAATCATCGTCGTCGAGCAGGATTGTGAGGCCTTCCACGACTTCCTCCACCACTTCCAGGGGGTCCCTGCGGTCCGGGACGACGACGTCGAGTCCGGCGCCGGCGCTGAGCTTCAGCGACTTTCCGACCGGCTTGCCGCCGGTGCTGACGTGTCCCTCGGCGATCAGCGCCGCGGCCTGGGACCGGGAGATGTCCATGAGGCGGGCCAGCCCCGCGTCGATGCGGGCGCCGGCGAGCTCCTGGGGGACGGTGTAGTGCCGGGCCGCGCCGGCTGCCGGCTCAGACATGGTTGCCGCCGTCGTGCTTGTCGGCATCATCCTTGTCGGCGTCGTGCTCGTCGCCGTCGTGGGCTTCCTCGCGCCGCCGGACGCCGTCCAGCGGGATGCCGCGCAGGGTCAGGAGGCAGATGATCACCACGGAGGACACAACCGCGGAGTCGGCGATGTTGAAGATGGCGAAGTTGGGCAGCTGGATGAAGTCCACCACGTGGCCCATACCGAAGGACGGGTCGCGGAAGAGCCGGTCGGTCAGGTTGCCCAGGGCGCCGCCGAGGAGTAGGCCCAGCGCCAGCGCCCACCAGGCGGAGCCGAGCTTGCGCAGCTGCAGCAGGATGGCCACGGAGACGGCGGCCATGATGATGGTGAAGACCCAGGTGACGTTCTCCCCGATGGAGAACGCGGCGCCGGAGTTCCGGATGTAATACCAGTGCAGCAGCGGGGGCAGGACCGGGGTCCGCTCCCCCTCGATCATGGTGGAGGTGACCCACAGCTTGGTGAGCTGGTCGAAGACGTAGGCGAACACGGCGAAGCCCGCGAACAGGGAGAGCAGGAGCCCGCGGCGCGGCCGGCGGGCGGGTGCGTCCCGGGGGACGGCGGGGGTTGGTGCGTTCGTCATAGTGCTTTCGTTCCGGTTCCGGTCATGCCACATGCAAAAAGCCGGTGGCCGAGGAGTCCTCAGCCACCGGCTTTCAGAATACGTGCTGAAGCTGGTGGTCCGCTTCGACTAGTTCGCTTCGACCTCGGGGGCCGCGACGGAACCGCGGGCGTCCAGGTCACGCAGCTGGCCCTCGATGTAGGCCTTCAGGCGGGAGCGGTAGTCGCGCTCGAAGCCGCGGAGCTGCTCGACCTTGCGTTCCAGGACCGAGCGCTGCTGCTCGAGGGCGCCCAGGATCTTGCGGGACTTCTCCTGCGCGTCGTTGACCAGGCTGCTGGCTTCGATCTGTGCCTCGGCGATGATCTTGTCGCGCTGCTGCTCGCCGTCGGCGATGTGCTTGTCGTGCATCTGCTGCGCCATGGCCAGCAGGCCGGCGGCGGATTCCGCGGAGGCGGAGGCGGCGACGGGGGCCGCAGCGGCGGGGGCGGGAGCCTTTTCGGCTTCCTTCTTCTTCGCGGCTTCGGCAGCCTTTGCGTCGGCTTCGGCCTTGGCCTTGGCCTCGGCCTTGGCGCGGTCATCCTGCTCGGCCTTGACGGGTGCGGGGACCTTTTCCACGACGGGTGCGGCCGCGGCGGGGGCCGCAGCCGTGCCGGAACCGGCCTCGGCGAGCTTCTTGCGGAGCTCGTCGTTTTCCTGGTTCAGGCGTCGGAGTTCGACGACGATTTCGTCCAGGAAGTCGTCAACCTCGTCCTGGTCGTATCCTTCGCGGAACTTGGTCGGCTGAAAGCGCTTGTTGACAACGTCTTCTGGCGTCAAAGCCATCTGGTCACCTCGTTGGTCTAGTTAGTCAGGAGGCCTTCCGGCCGTCAAAACTACGGTACCTAAATATGGTCTGGTTCCTCTAATTCAACACCGCAGTGTTGGACCGGAGTTTTATCTGATGATGGTGCTGTCCGCGGGCCGCGTCAGATGGCGACGGCCGTCGCGTAGGTCAGTGACCTGGCTACTCCCATGGCAATCGAGACCGCCAGGAAGAGGACCAGGAAGGCAAGGTCCAGGGAAATTCCGCCGAGCCGGAGCGGCGGGAGGATCCGGCGCAGCAGCTTGAGCGGCTTGTCCGTCACGGCGTAGACCGCGTGGGCGGTGATCAGCGCCGCGCCGCGGGGACGCCAGCTGCGCGCGAACATCTGGACCCAGTCGAAAACCAGGCGCACGATCAGCGCGACAAAGAAGAGCAGCAGCGCGATATAGATCAGCCCGAAAACAATTCCCATGAGTTAGTTCAGTTCTCCATGTTCGTTCCGGATACCGCAGTGTCCTGGCCGGGGGGTGCGCTTCTATTTCAACACGAAAATTCCGGCGGGGCGGCCGGGCAGGTGATCCTGCCTGGCCGCCCCGCCGGAATCAGGGACTAGCTTTGGTTGAAGAAGGAGGCCGTGGTCTCGCTGGCCTTCTTGTCGTCGCCGATCACCTCGACGTAGGAGGGCGAGAGCAGGAACACCTTGTTGGTGACCCGTTCGATGCTGCCCCGGAGGCCGAAGACCAGTCCGGCGGAGAAATCGACCAGCCGCTTGGCGTCCGCCTCCCCCATGTCCGTGACGTTCATGATCACCGGGATGCCGTCGCGGAAGCTCTCACCGATCAGCTTCGCGTCGTTGTAGGACCGCGGGTGGATCGTGGTGATCTGCCGGAGGCCGGAGGTCTCTTCGCGGCTGGCGGCCGCTCGCTTGATGGGTGTCACGGGTGCGCGGTATTCCTCTTCGGCGGCATAGGGCTCTTCCCGGGGGGCTTCGCGGACGGGGGCCGGGGCGCGGCGCTCCTCGCGGTCGTGCTCCATAGGTTCGTCCTCATCCTTGTGCGGGGTGTGATGGTCAGACTCGTAGTGTTCATCGCCGTCGGCGAGCCCAAGATAGATCATTGTCTTGCGCAGAGCGCCAGCCATGGGTCCACTCCTAATCGTGTCAGTATTACCCCGCCATTACCTTCCAATACGTTGAACCTACCGCACGGCCGGACGCGGACCGAGAATATCGGAGCCAATTCGCAGGTGTGTCGCCCCGTGCCGGATCGCGGCCTCCAGGTCCTGGCTCATTCCCGCGGAAATGCCGCTGGCCTGCGGAAAGTCTGCGCGCAGCGCCGCGGCGATGCCGGCGAGTTTTTCGAACGCGGGTTCGGGCGGTGCGCCGAGCGGTGCGACGGCCATGACACCGGCCAGCCGGAGGCCGGGCGCGTCGGCGAGTTGGGCGGCGAGCTCCGGCACGGTCGCGGGCAGCGCGCCGCCGCGGTCGCCGTCGGCGTCGTCGGCCAAGCTGACCTGGATGAAGCAGTCGAGGTCGTCCCGGCCGGTGCGGTCCTGTTCTACGGTGATGGCCTTGGCGAGGGCGGTTGCCAGCTGCGGCCGGTCCACGGAGTGTACGGCGGCGGCGTAGCGGACCACGGACTTGGCCTTGTTGGTCTGGAGCTGGCCGATGAAGTGCCAGCGGAGGGCCAGGGCGGAGAGTTCGGCCGCCTTCTCCGCGGCCTCCTGGTCGCGGTTTTCGCCGACGTCGGTGATGCCCAGGGAGGCCAGGCGTGCCACGTCGGCGGCGGGGTGGAACTTGGTGACCACGATCAGCTGCGGCAGGTCGGCGCCACGGCCGGCGGCCTCCGCGGCCGAGGCGATGCGCCTGCGGACGGCGGTGAGCCGTTCGGAGAGCTGCGCGGTGCGGGGATCCGCCCCGGGATCCGGGGCCGGTGCCCCGCTCATGCCGCCGCCCAGACCAGGCCGGCGAAGCGCCCGGTGGAGGCGTCCCGGCGGTAGGAAAAGAGCTCAGGGTCTTCGAGCGTGCAGCCGCCGCTGTACATGACCTCGACGCCGGCGGCCTCGAGCTGGCTCCGCACCCCGGCGGGGAGGTCGAGCCCGGGGGTTCCCTGCGCGGTGGTGGTCCAGGTGGCGGGGACGGCGGCGGCCACCTCCTCGCGAAGCTCCGCGGGCACCTCGTAGCAGCGGCCGCAGACGGAGGGGCCGATCCAGGCCCGGATCGTCCCGGCACCGAGGGCGCGCATCCGGTCCACGGCGGCGGGGACAACCCCGGCGGCGGTGCCCGGACGGCCGGCGTGGGCGACGCCGAAGACGGGGGCCGGGGCTCCGGCGCCGTCCTCCGCGGCCCGCTCCCCCACGAGGACGACCGGCACGCAGTCCGCCACCATCACGGCCAGCGGCGCGCCGGCGGAGACCAGGGCGTCGGCGGTGGGGGCGACACCCTGGCCGGCGTCCGCGGGGATCTCGGCGACGTCGTTGCCGTGCACCTGGTTCATGAAGGAGAACCCGTCCGGGCCCACGCCGGCCTCCGCCGCGAGGTCCTGCCGTCGCCTGCGCACCTCGGCGGGGTCGTCGCCGACGTGCAGGGCCAGGTTGCCGGCCGCCGCGTTCGTGAAGGCAACCCACACGCCGGGGCTCACCTCTGCCCGACAGGAAAACACGTATCTCACCACTATTCCGGTTGTTGCTGTCTTTCGTGAGCGGATGTCCTCCGCTCCCACCACGGTACCCGCCCGCAACGCAGCATGGCACCGCCGGGGCGGTGCCATGCTGGGTGTTGCGGGTGGTGCCGGTGGCCTACTTCAGGAAGTCGGGGACGTCCAGGTCATCGGAGTGGCGGCCGGACAGGTCCGGCTCCACGACCGAGGGCAGGTCCACGTCGAAGCCCGAATCGGCGGGTACGGCGGCGGGACGCTGCTGGCCCCAGCTGCTCAGGCCAGAGGCACCGACGCCGGCGTGCATCGGCTGCGCCGGGGCGGAGGCCGGAGCCTGGGCCGGGACGGGAGCCGGTGCGGCCTGGCGTACGGGGGCCGGCTGGGACTGGTCCATCGACGGCGAGGTGGCCTTGACGTCGTCGAAGCCGGCGGCGATGACGGTGACGCGGGCCTCGTCGCCGAGGGCGTCGTCGATCACGGCGCCGAAGATAATGTTGGCTTCCGGGTGCGCGACTTCCTGTACCAGGCGGGCCGCCTCGTTGATTTCGAACAGGCCCAGGTCGGAGCCGCCCTGGATGGAGAGGAGGACGCCGTGGGCGCCGTCGATCGAGGCTTCCAGCAGCGGCGAAGCGATGGCGAGCTCGGCTGCCTTGACCGCACGGTCCTCGCCGCGGGCCGAGCCGATGCCCATCAGGGCCGAACCGGCGCCCTGCATGACGGACTTGACGTCGGCGAAGTCGAGGTTGATCAGGCCGGGGGTGGTGATCAGGTCCGTGATGCCCTGGACACCGGAGAGCAGTACCTGGTCGGCGGAGCGGAACGCGTCCAGCACCGAGACGTTGCGGTCGCTGATGGAGAGCAGCCGGTCGTTCGGGATGACGATGAGGGTATCGACCTCGTCGCGCAGGGCGTCGATGCCGGCCTCGGCGGAACCGGCGCGGCGCCGGCCCTCGAAGGTGAACGGGCGGGTGACGACGCCAATGGTCAGGGCGCCGAGGGACCGGGCGATGCGGGCCACGACGGGCGCGCCGCCAGTGCCGGTGCCGCCGCCTTCGCCGGCAGTCACGAAGACCATGTCCGCGCCGCGGAGCACCTCTTCGATTTCATCGGCGTGGTCCTCGGCGGCCTGGCGGCCGACCTCGGGGTTCGCGCCGGCTCCGAGACCACGGGTCAGCTCGCGTCCGACGTCGAGCTTGACGTCGGCATCGGACATCAGCAGCGCCTGCGCGTCGGTGTTGATTGCGATGAATTCGACGCCGCGAAGTCCCACCTCAATCATGCGGTTGACTGCGTTCACGCCACCGCCGCCGATGCCGACGACCTTGATGACGGCCAAGTAATTCTGCGGAGCTGCCACGTTACGTGTCCCTTGTTCGTGTTCTATTGCGAAATCTGATGGAGTCCAGCTTGAAAGGCTAACCTTAACCTTCGACTTGAGGGTTATAGTTATGTCAACTAACTCGTAGTTGGAACGCTATTGGCTAGGCCGGGGACATTCAATGACCGGCTCAGCGTGTCGCGCTAATACCGGCTAAATGGCGAATCTCCCCGGCCGGCCGTCAGCGGGTGACGGGGTGGCGCGGGACGCTGACGTCGTAGACCTTGACCGGGTTCTTGGGGTCCGCCGGCGCCTTCAGCAGGGCGGCCAGGACCCGGGCCTTGAGGTCCTTCTCCCCCGCGTTCCCCCAGACGATTGTCTGCCCGTCCACGAGCTTCAGTTCCACGGCGTCCACGGACTTGGCGGAGGCGTCGGAGAGCCGGGCGAGGATGTCCGGCGGCAGCGCGCCGAGTACGCCGGTGATGGCGTGGAACAGGTCCTGCGGCAGCGCCCCTCCCCCGCCGTCGATGACGGGAAGCTTCACCGCCGCGGCATCCGGCGCGGTTCCGAGCGGAACCCCGTCCGGGTCCACCAGCTGGAAGGCCTCGCCCT
The DNA here is from genome assembly GCF_030410515.1 of Arthrobacter sp. YD4. Lineage (GTDB taxonomy): Bacteria > Actinomycetota > Actinomycetes > Actinomycetales > Micrococcaceae > Arthrobacter. Next base: position 310,856 of record NZ_JAUHHD010000004.1, read on the forward strand.
GCTTGAGCAGGGCCACCGGGACACGCTCGACGATGGTCACCTGCAGGGTTGACGGCGGCCGGGCCTGGCTGGTTACGGACTTGACCTGCACCAGAGGCTGCAGCAGCGCGGTGACGTCCCGGTCGCTGACCTGGGGCAGGGGCTTGCCCTGCAGCGGTGCCAGCGCGGCCTGGATCTGGTCCTGGCTAAGCATCCTGGTGCCCTGCACGGTCACCGTGCGGACTGCGAGCCACGGCGAATAGACGGCGGCGGCGATGACCCCCGCGATCAGGACCGCGACGACGGCGATGGTGCCGAGGACGATCCGGCGCCGCCGCCGGGCCTTCGGTTCGGGGAAGGCCAGGACCTTGCCGGGCGCCGGCTCCGGCGCCGGGCCCGTGCCGGGGCCGGGAGCTGACTTAGTGGCCGAGATGACGTCCGAGCCGGACCTTGGAGCGCCGGCGCCGCCCCGTTTCGAGCTCCCAGTTGCGGGCGGGTAGCCGGGCCGGCGGGAGCTAGGCACCGGGGATCCCGGCGGTGAGCGCCTCCACCAGCAGCGGCCCGTACGCGGTGACGTCGCCGGCGCCGGCGGTGAGGACGATGTCGCCCGGGCCTGCGGCGGCCAGCACGGCTTGGACGGCGTCCGCGCCGGGGCCCACCAGGTGCCCGTTGGGGCCCAGGTGGTCGGCGATCAGCTGGCTGGTGACGCCGGGGATGGGGTCTTCGCGGGCCGGGTAGATGTCCAGGACCCAGGCGGTGTCCGCGGCGTTGAGGGCCTCGGCGAACTCCCGGGCGAATTCGCGGGTCCGGGAGAACAGGTGCGGCTGGAAGAGCACGTGGACCCGGTGGTCGCCGGCCACCGAGCGGGCCGCGGCCAGGGCGGCGCGGACCTCCGTGGGGTGGTGGGCGTAGTCGTCGTAGACGCGGACGCCGCAGCCCTCGCCCTTGTACTCGAAGCGGCGGGCGGCGCCGGTGAAGCCGCCCAGCGCGGCGGCGGCGGCCTCCGGCGCGACACCCAGCTCCAGTGCCACGGCGAAGGCGGCGGCGGCGTTCAGCGCGTTGTGCCGGCCGGGGACCTGCAATTCGACGTCGTAGCGCCCGGTGGCGGTCTCCAGCGTGAGGGCGCCCCGGCCGCCGTCGTGCAGGATCACGTCGGACTCCGGGGAGGTGCCGTAGAGGAGCACGCGGGTGGTGCCGCGTTCGCGGGTGCGCAGGGCGAGGTCCCGGGCGCCCTCGTCGTCGGCGCAGGCGACCAGCAGGCCGTCGGCCGGAAGCAGGCCGGTGAAGCGGTCAAAGGATTCGTAGACGGCCTCGGCGGTGCCGTAGTGGTCCAGGTGGTCCGGTTCGACGTTGGTGACCACCTCGATCTGTGGGCGGTAGTTCAGGAACGAGGCATCGGATTCGTCCGCCTCGGCGATGAACACCGGCGAGGACCCGGAGGCGGCGTTCACGCCGAGCGCCGGGACGTTCGCGCCGATGGCGAAGGAGGGGTCCAGGCCGGCGCCCTGCAGCAGCACGGTGATCATGGAGGTGGTGGTGGACTTGCCGTGGGTGCCGGCGACCGCGACGGCGGTGTCCCGGGCCATGGCGGCGGCCAGCGCCTCGGAGCGGTGCAACACGGGGAGCCCGGCGGCCTTGGCGGCGGCCAGTTCGGGGTTGTCGGCGCGGATCGCGGACCCGGCCACCACGGTCTGGGCGTCGCCGAGGTTGGCCGCGTCGTAGCCGACGGCGATCCGGGCGCCGGCGGCGGCGAGGTCGGCCATCACCGGCAGGTCCTTGGCGTCGGAGCCGCTGACGGGCACGCCGCGGGCCACCATGATGCGCGCGACGGCGGACATGCCGACGCCGCCGATGCCGATGAAGTGGACCCGCCCCAGTGACTCCTGGGTGCGTTCGGCCGCCTGGCCAGTACCGGTTTCCTGTGCCATTGCTTTACCGCTTCCTGCCGTGCCGGTCACTGCTTGTCCTGCGTCGTGGGGTCTGTGTCTGGGGCGCCCGTGCCGGTGCCATTGCCGGCGTCCGCGCCGGCGGCCTCGAGCACCAGCGCGGCCATCCGCCGGTCCGCGTCGCGGATGCCGAACTGCTCCGCGGCGTGCGCCATCCGGTCCAGCCGCGCCGGGTCGCCCAGGAGCGGGAGGATGGTCCCGGTGATCCACGCGGCGTCGAAGGCGGCGTCGTCGACCAGCAGCGCCGCCCCGGCGTCGACCAGCCCGGCAGCGTTCAGGGCCTGCTCGCCGTTGCCGATGGGCAGCGGCACGAACACCGCGGGGAGCCCGACGGCGGCCACCTCGCAGACGGTCGCTGCACCCGCGCGGGCCAGCAGCAGGTCGGCGGCCGCGTAGGCGAGTTCCATGCCATCGATGTATTCGACCTGGCGATAACCCGGCGCCTCGAGGAGGCGGCCCCGGGCGTCGTGGACGGCTTTGTCCCGGCCGGTGATGTGCAGCGTCTGGACGCCGGCGGCGCCGAGGGCGTCCGCAGCGGCGGCGATCGCCCGGTTGATGCTCTGGGCGCCGGAGGAACCCCCGGTGACGATCAGGGTGGGCTTGTCCTGCTCCAGACCCAGCGCTGAGCGGGCGGCGGCGCGCGCGCCCGCCCGGTCCAGCCCGGAGATCTCGCGGCGCATGGGCATGCCGACGTGGCGGGCGCCGCGCAGCCTGGTGGCCGCGAAGGCGACGGCGACGTGCCGGCTCAGGCGGGCGCCGACCCGGTTGGCCAGGCCCGGGCGGGTGTTGGCCTCGTGGACCACGATGGGGATCTTTCGCCGCCACGCCGCAAGGTAGAGCGGAGTGCAGACGTAGCCGCCGACGCCCACCAGCACATCGGCCCGGGCGTCGTCCAGGATGACACCGGCCTGCCGGACGGCGCCGGCAAGCTTGCCCGGCAGCCGCAGGAGCGCCGTGGACGGCTTGCGCGGGAAGGGCACGCGGTCCACGGTGGCGAGGTCCAGCCCGGCGGCGGGCACAAGCCGGGTTTCCATGCCGCCGGGGGTGCCGACGGCCAGCAGGGCGGCGTCCGGCCGTGCCTCCTTGACGGCGTTGGCGATCGCCAGCAGCGGGCTGATGTGGCCGGCGGTGCCGCCGCCGGCAAGGACGACGGAGAGGGGCGGTGGGGTCTTCATCAGGTCTGGGTACGCTTCCGTGCGGGGTTCTTGGGGCTGGGGGTTCGGGTGCCGGCGGGCCGGGGGGCTGGTGCCGTCGCGGTCGGCGCCGGGCTGGCGGGCTTCGCGGCGGCCTGCTTCGCGCCCGGCTGCTTCGTGCTGGCCTGCTTCGTGCCGGCCTGCTTCGTGCCCGGCGGCTTGCGGGTGGCTGTGGAGGGAGCGGCCGCTGTGGCGGCGGTAGGCGCGGTGGAGGGCTTCGCAGCGGCCGGCGCCGCCGTCGTCGCCTCTCCCTCGCGCCGGGCCACGACCCTGCGGCGCAGGATCCGGGTGAAGCCGGCGGGACCGAAGCGGAGCAGGCCCTTGGGCTGCATGTCCGGCGCCATCTGCGCCCGGGCCAGGGACAGGACGACGCCCACGGCACTGAGGGACATGAGGAGCGCCGAGCCGCCGTAAGAGATGAACGGCAGCGGCAGGCCGATCACGGGCAGCAGGCCGGTGACGACGGCCATGTTGACGGTGGCCTGTCCCAGCAGCCAGACCATGATGGCGCCGGCGAGGACGCGGTGGAACAGGTCCTGCTGGGCCACCACCACGCGGTAGATCGCGGTGCCGAGGACGGCGAAGAGGATGAGGACCACGATCGTGCCGATCAGGCCAAGTTCCTCGCCGATGATCGCGAAGATGAAGTCGTTGTGCGCCTCGGGGATCCAGCTGTACTTCTGCCGGCTCTGGCCCAGGCCCACGCCGAACCAGCCGCCGGAGGCCAGGCCGTAGAGGCCGTTGGTGGACTGGTAGTTCAGGTCCGAGCCGTCGGAGCAGGTCTGCCCGGTCCAGGAGAGGATGCGGCACATGCGGTTGGGGCTGGTCACGGCCAGGACGGCGGTGCCGATCGCCAGTGCCACGCCGGCGATCCCGAACAGGTAGAGCCGGACCCCGGCGAAGAACAGCCCGGCGGCCATGATGATCATGATGATCATGGCGGTGCCGAGGTCGTTGCCAGCCAGGATCAGGCCGAGGATGGCGGCGGCCCCGGGGAACACGACGGGGACCAGCACGTGCCGCCACTGGCTGAGGAACGCGGCCTTGCGGTTGAGCACGGTGGCCATCCAGAGCGCCAGCGCCAGCTTCGCGGCCTCGGAGGGCTGGAAGGTGAAGGGCCCGACGTCGATCCAGTTCTGGTTGCCCAGCGTGCTGCGGCCGATCAGCAGAACCAGGCCCAGCAGGAGGATGGCCAGGAAGATGGCCGGCCAGGCGAAGCGCTTGAGCCAGACGACGTTCACCCGGGAGAGGACGAACATGACGAAGACGCCAATCGCGGCGAAGAGTCCCTGCTTCAGCGCCGCCGAGTAGGGCGACTCCCCCGCGGCGATGGACTCGACGCTGGACGCCGAGAGCACCATCATGATGCCAATCGCCGTGAGCGCCAGGGTCGACCCCAGGATCAGGTAGTAGGTGGAGCCGTTCCGGGACCGGCCGTTGCCCTCGAGTGCGGACCAGAACATCCGGTACCAGCCGCGGAGGCGGCCGGCGGCGGACGTGCCGCTGGTGGGTGCCGTGGCGGGACGGGTGGGCGTGCTGACCATTGCTACTCCTCGGTGGTCTGAGCCTGCCCTTCCACGAGCTCGCGGACGGCTTCGATGAAGGCGTCGCCACGGTGAGCATAGGAAGAGAACTGATCCATGGACGCAGCTGCCGGGGCCAGGAGCACAGTGTCCCCCGGGGCGGCCAGCTGTGCGGCGGACGCTACGGCCTGGGCCATCACAGTTTCGCCAAAGATCGGCGAGGGGGCTGCGTCGGCGTCGGCCGGTCCGGCAGTCTGCTCCTTTTCAGTCTCACCCTTGGCGTGGCCGATCACCGGGACATCCGGCGCGTGTCGCTCGAGCGAGGCCAGCAGGTCCGAGGAGTCGGCCCCGATCAGCACCACGGCCTTGAGCCTGGCGGCGTTTTCGCGCACCAGTGAGTCGTAATTCACACCCTTGGATAGGCCGCCGGCGATCCAGATGACGTGCTCGAACGCGGCCAGCGAGGCGGCCGCGGCGTGCGGGTTGGTGGCCTTGGAGTCGTTGATCCAAAGCACCCCGCCCTGCTTCGCGACGGGCTGGATGCGGTGGTCCCCCGGGAGGTAGTTCTGCAGGCCCTGCCGCACGGCGGCGGGTGCCACCCCGTAGGCGCGGACCAGGGCGGCCGCCGCGAGGGCGTTGGCCACCATGTGCCGCGGGGCCACCGGTCCGAGGTCGCTCATGGCGGCGAGCTCGGCGGCGCTGTCCTTGCGTTCGGCGATGAAGGCACGGTCGACGAGGAGGCCCTCGACGACGCCCACCATGCTGATCGCCGGGGTCAGGGTGGTGAAGGCGACGGCGCGGCAGCCCTCGACGACGTCGGCGTCCTCGACCATCCGCTCGGTCTCGATCTGCTCGGCGTTGTAGACGCAGGCCTTCTGGGTCCGTTCGTAAACCTTGGCCTTGTCCGCGAGGTAGGAGTCGTAGGAGCCGTGCCAGTCCACGTGGTCCTCGGCGACGTTGAGGCACACGCTGGCCACCGGGGAGATGGAGTGGCTCCAGTGCAGCTGGAAGCTGGAGAGTTCCACGGCGAAGACGTCGTAGTCCACCGGGTCGCGCAGCGCGTCCAGGATGGGGGTGCCCACGTTGCCGACGGCGATCGCCTTGAGGCCGGCGGCCTGCAGCATCGACTCGGTCAGGCCCACCGTGGTGGTCTTGCCGTTGGTGCCGGTGATGGTGATCCAGTCGGCGGTCTTGCGGCCCTCACGGACGCGGACCCGCCAGGCGAGTTCGACGTCGCCCCAGATGGGGATGTGCGCCCGCGCGGCGGCGGCGAGCAGGGCCTGGTCCGGGCGCCAGCCCGGGGACGTGACGATCAGGTCCGGCTTCTGGCCGTCCACGGTAGGTACGGAGCCAACGGCGTCCTCGCCGAGCAGCACGCCGGCCGCGCCGACGATCTTGAGTGTGTCCGCCTGGGCCAGGGCCTTGGGGGTCTCGGCGACGTCCACCACCACAACCCGGGCGCCCAGTTCGATCAGGGTGTCCGCGGCGGCGAAGCCGGAGATACCGATGCCGGTCACCACCACGCGCAGGCCGGCCCAGTCGGCGTCCCAGCTGGTGAGTCCCTCCAGCCGGGGCGAGCTGGCGAGGGGTTCGGGAATCGTGCCGATCACAGCAGTACCACCCATTCCGCATAGAAGATGCCGAGGCCGGCGGCAACGAACAGCCCGCAGAGGATCCAGAACCGGACCACGACCGTGACCTCGGCCCAGCCCTTGAGTTCGAAGTGGTGCTGCAGCGGCGCCATCTTGAAGAACCGCTTGCCCTTGGTGATCTTGAAGTAGCCCACCTGGATGATGACCGAGAGGGTAATCAGGACGAACAGGCCGCCGATGAAGGCCAGCAGCAGTTCGGTGCGGGACAGGATGGCGAAGCCGGCCACGGCGCCGCCGATTGCGAGCGAGCCTGTGTCGCCCATGAAGATCTTGGCCGGGGAGGTGTTCCACCAGAGGAAGCCCACCAGGGCCGCGCTGAGGATGGCCGCCAGCAGGGCCAGGTCCAGCGGGTCGCGGACGGTGTAGCAGCCCCCGCCGGCCTGCCGGGGCGATCCGCAGGACTGGTTGCTCTGCCAGATCCCGATCAGCGTGTAGGCGCCGAAGACCATCACGGAGGCGCCGGCGGCGAGGCCGTCCAGGCCGTCGGTGAGGTTCACGCCATTGGTCGCGGCGGTGACGATCAGGTTGGACCAGAGGACGAACAGGATCGCTCCCAGCACGGTGCCGCCGAAGGCCATGTTGAGCCAGGGAATGTCGCGGACCAGGGAGATCTGGTACGACGCAGGGGTGACGCCGTTCTCGTCCGGGAAGGTCAGGGCGAGGACGGCGAAGATGATGCCGACCGCGGCCTGGAGGATGAGCTTGGCCTTGGCGTTCAGGCCCAGGCTGCGCTGGGCGGAGATCTTGATGAAGTCATCCAGGAAGCCCACCAGGCCCATGCCCACCATGAGGAAGAGCAGGAGCATGGCCGAGGCGGTGGGTCCCGGCGAGGCCGGGTTCATCCACCACATCACCAGGTGCGTGGCGAAGTAGGCGATCAGCACGCCCACCACCACGACGGCGCCGCCCATGGTGGGGGTGCCGCGCTTGGTGTGGTGCGAGGTGGGGCCGTCGTCGCGGATGAACTGCCCGTAGCCCTTGCGGACCAGGAAGCGGATGAAGAGCGGGGTACCGAGGAAGGACAGCAGCAGTGCCAGTCCGGAGCCCATCAGCAGTGCGATCACGGCAGGGTGCTCCCGTCGGTGGCAGGGGTGGCGTCCGGGCCGGTGCCCGGGGCGGCGTCCGGCGCCGGTGCAGCTAATGCTATCCGGTCCCCCAGGTGGCGCAGGCCAATGCTGTTGGAGGATTTGAAGAGGACCAGGTCGCCGGGTTCGAGCTCGGCCTGGAGGATCCCGAAGGCCTCCTCGACGTCCTCGGCGAAGATGCACTCGTCGCCCCAGGAACCCTCGTTGACGGCGGAGACGTAGAGGGCACGGGCTTCCCGGCCGATCACCAGGAGCCGGGAGATGTTGAGCCGGACCACCTGGGTGCCGACGGCGGTGTGCTCGCGGATGGAGTCCTCGCCCAGTTCCAGCATGGCGCCGAGTACGGCCCAGGTGCGCCGGCCGCGGCCGAGGTCGGCCAGGGTGCGGAGCGCGGCCCGCATCGACTCGGGGTTGGCGTTGTAGGCGTCGTTGATGATGGTGACGCCGTCGGACCGTTCGGTGCGTTCCATCCGCCAGCGGCTTGCGGCGGTCTGGCTGCTGAGGGACGCGGCGATCTGCGCGCCGGGGATGCCGGCGGCGAACGCGGCGGACGCGGCGGCCAGCAGGTTGGTCAGGTGGTGGGCGCCGATCAGGCGGGCGGAGACGTGGTGCGTGCCGCCGTCGGGCAGCACGAGGTCGAATTCGGGGCTGCCGCCGGCGTTGAGCTCGACGTTGGTGGCGAGGACGCCCGCGCCGGTCTGCCCGGATTCGGCGGAGAAGCCCAGCACGGTGGCCTGGGTCCTGGCGGCCATGGCCGCAACGCGGGGGTCGTCGAGGTTGAGCACGGCGGTGCCGTCGGCCGAGAGGCCCTCGACCATTTCGCCCTTGGCGCGGGCGATGTTCTCGACGCCGCCGAATTCGCCGGCGTGGGCGGTGCCGACGCAGAGCACGACGCCGATCTCCGGGCGGACCATTTCGGCGAGGTAGGTGATGTGGCCGACGCCGGTGGCACCCATTTCGATGACGAGGTAGCGGGTGCCGAAGCCGGCCTTGAAGACGGTCAGCGGGACGCCGACCTCGCCGTTGTAGGAGCCCTGGGGCGCGACGGTTTCGCCGGAGCCGGAGAAGATGCCGGTCAGCAGGTCCTTGGTGGTGGTCTTGCCGGCGGAGCCGGTGATGCCCACCACGGTGAAGTCCTCGCCGGCGGCGGCGCGGTGCTGCCGGATCCGGCGTACGGCCTCGGCGGCGAGGGCGCCCATGGCAAGGACCGCGTCCTCGACGATCACGGCCGGGAAGGGCTTGCCGGCGGCGTCGGAGACTTCGCGCTCGGCCAGCGCCAGGACCGCGCCGCGGTCGAAGGCGGCGGCGACGAAGTCGTGCCCGTCGGCGGCCTCACCGGGCTTGGCCACGTAGAGGGAGCCCGGCGTCGCTTCGCGGGAGTCGGTGACCACTGACCCGGGCGTGAGCTCCGGATCGGCGGCCAGCCGGCCGTTGGTTATGTCGGCGATTTCCGCCGCGGTAAATGCAATCATCTCGGTTTAGGACTCTATCCGCTGGTCGTCGAGAACGGTGAATCCCCGGGCTGTCAAGGCAGTGCGCAGTTCCACGCGGTCATCGAGGGCCACGTTGACGCCCTTGACCTCCTGCCAGACTTCGTGCCCGCGGCCGGCCACCAGGATGGTGTCGTGCGGCGCGGCCAGCTCCGCCGCCTTGCGGATGGCCTCGTCCCGCGGGAAGACCTCCAGCACGGTGCTGGCCAGGGCCTCGTCGCGGACGGCGGCGTGGGCGCCGGCCAGGACGTCGGCCCGGATGCCGCCGGCCTCCTCGTCGTGCGGGTCGTCGTCGCTGACGATCACGACGTCGGCCAGCCGGGCGGCGATCGCACCCATCGCGGGGCGCTTGCCCTGGTCGCGCTGGCCGGTGGCGCCGAAGACGATGATCACCTTGGAGCCGGGCTCCGGGGAGCGGACGGCGGCGAGGGCGCGTTCGAGTGCGTCGGGGTTGTGGGCGAAGTCGACGACGGCGGCAGGCTCGGTGGCGACCAGCTGCATGCGGCCGGGCACGGCGACGGTGAACGGGTCGGCGGCGTCGAGGGCGGCCTGCACCTCCTCGACGGTGGCGCCACCGGCCAGGACCATGACGGTGGCCAGGGCCGCGTTGGCGACGTTGAAGCCGCCCGGCAGGCCGGTGTGGACGGTGAGGACCGCGCCGTTCCGGTGCCGGAGCACGAAGTCGGTGCCGAGCCCGCGCGGGGTGGTCCCGGTGACGGTCCAGTCGGCGTCGGGGCCGGCGGCATTCCCTGAGGTTTCGGGTTCCGTGCCGGCGTTTGTGGCCAGCGTGGTGACCGGCAGGCCGGCCCCGGCGGCGAGGCCGGCGAGCCTGCGGCCCCATTCGTCGTCGACCGTGACCACGGCGGCGCGGGCCAGTTCGGGGGTGAACAGCCGGGCCTTGGTCTGGAAGTACTCCTCCATGGTCCCGTGCAGGTCGAGGTGGTCCTGGGTCAGGTTCGTGAAGCCGGCGACGTCGAAGTCCACCCCGTCGACGCGGTGGAAGGCGATGGCGTGCGAGGAGACCTCCATGGAGGCCGCATCGAGGCCGCGTTCGCGCATGAGCGCCAGCAGGGCGTGCACGTCCGTGGACTCCGGGGTGGTCAGCAGGCTGGGGATCGGCTCGCCGCCGGCCAGGATCTCGATGGTGCCGATCAGACCGGGGCGCCGCCCCAGTGCGCGCAGCAGGGCGTTGGTGAAGTACGTGGTGGTGGTCTTGCCGTTGGTGCCGGTCACGCCGTACAGCGCCGGCGCCGGGTCTGCGGTACCTTCAGACGGGCTGTCTGTTCCCTGCCCGGTGGCCCGCTCGGGGCGGCTGCGGTAGATCAGCGCGGAGAGCTTGCCCACCAGGGCCCGCGGCTCGGGGGTGACCAGCACGGGCACGGGAACGTCGTTTGAGAGCGCCAGCAGCCGCGCGCCGGCGTCGTCGGTCAGCACGGCGACGGCCCCGGCATCCACGGCCTGGGCGACGAAGTCGGCCCCGTGCCGGGTCGCACCGGGCAGCGCGACGTAGAGGTCCCCCGGCCGCACCGAGCGGGAGTTCAGCGAGATGCCGGTGATGTCGACCGCGGCCGAGGCGCCCGGAACCACGACGCCGATCCAGCCGCCAAGGGTTTCCAGGGGCACGGGGGCGACGGCGGCCGGGCGGAACGCCGCGGCGGCGGCCCGGCCCTCGTTCTCGGCGGCCTGATCCTGGGCGGTGGGGTCTGACAAGGGGTTCTCCGTCGGTGGTGCGGGCAGCGCGCGCTGCGCGCGGAGGATTGCCCCGCACCCAGGCCCGGCTGCGTGAATAACGTGCTGCTGGCTGGTGGTCTCGTGTGCTACTTGGCGTACTGCGGCAGCCTGACCGGCGCGCCGGTGGAGGGCTGGACGTTGTAGGTCCGCAGCGTCTGGCCCATCACGGACCGGAAAACGGGCCCGTTGGTGATGCCGTAGATGCTGCCCTTGGGCCGCTGCAGGACCACTTCAACAATAAACCGCGGATCGTCCATCGGCGCCATCCCCACCATGGAGGCCGTGTAGCCGCAGAAACCGGGCTTGCCGTCGTCGCACGGGGACTCGGAGGTGCCGGTCTTGGCGCCCACCCGGTAACCGTCGATCGCCGCGTCCTTGATCTCGCCCTCGGTCACGGCGCTCTCCAGGATGTCCCGGACCTGCTTGGCGGTGTCCTTGCTGACCACCTGCCGGCTGTCCTTGGCGGGGACCTTTTCCTCGTGGCCGTCCGGGTCGATGTAGCTGTCGATCAGGCGGGGCTGGAGCATGACGCCGTCGTTGGCGATGCTCTGGTAGGCCCGCACTGTTTGCAGGGTGGACTGCGCCACGCCCTGGCCGAAGAGGACGGTGTACTGCTGCCGGCCGTCCCACTGGTCCGCGGGGGTGAGGATGCCGGGGGTTTCGGCGGGCAAGCCGATGTCCGGGGCCTCGCCGATGCCGAACTTCTGCAGCCAGTCGTGCCGCTTTTCCTTGCTCAGCTTCTGGCCGACCATCACGGTGCCGGTGTTCATCGAATAGCCCACGATCCCGGCGAGGGTCCGCTGCTCGGTGCCGTGCTCGAACGCGTCGGAGAAGGTCTGCCCGTCCACGGTGTAGGTCGGCGGGACGGTGTAGGTGTCCAGTGGGTGGGAGGTGCCCTCCTCGATGGCCGAAGCGGCGGTGATCATCTTCTCCACCGAGCCGGGCTCGTAGGCGGCGGTGACGGCGCGGACGCCGCGGTCCTTGGCGTCAACCTTGCCCGGGTCGTTGGGGTCCGGGGCGTTGGTGTCCGCCATGGCGATGATGTTGCCGTTCTTCACGTCGGAGATGACGATGATCCCCCACTCGGCGCTGAGCTTATCCTTCTGGCTCTGGATGGCCTGCTGGGCGAAGTACTGCAGGTCCGAGTTCAGGGTCAGCTTGACGTCCTTGCCGTTGACGGCGGGGGTCAGCTGGTCCACACCCACGGGGATGCGCAGGCCGTCGGCGCCGATCTCGAAGACGCGCTTGCCCGGGGTGCCCTTCAGCACGTCGTCCTGGGTCTGTTCGAGGCCGGCCTGGCCGGTCGTGCCGTCCTTGAGGAAGCCGACGATCCCGCCGGCCACCGAGCCGTTGGGGTAGACGCGCTTGCTGGTGCCCTCCGAGGCCAGGCCCGGGATCTGCAGTTTGGAGATCCGGTCCTCGACGTCGGGCCGGATGTCCTTGGCCACGATGTAGTAGCGCTGGGTGCCGGTCAGGGCATTCTTGACGTCGTCCTTTTTCATGCCGAGGACGTTGGCGAGTTCCTCGATGCCCTGGTCCCGCGGGATCTTGACGACCGTGTCCTTGCCGTCCACCGTCTCGAGCCGGGGGAAGGTGGCGGTGGTGGTGTTGACGGTCTGGTCCACCACCACGTTGTAGCGGATGACGCTGCTGGCCAGGACGTTGCCGGAGGCGTCCAGGATTTTGCCGCGCTCGGCCGGCAGCACCGTGGGCGTGAGCCGGTTCTTCAGTGCCGCCTCGGCCATGCCGCCCATGTCCAGGCCCTGGACCAGGAAGAGCTTGGCGCCGACCACCAGCAGCAGAGCGAGCATCAGGCAGAGCCCGATCCGCAGCCGCCGGGTGGCGCTTGAGGTCCGGGATGAGTGTGCCTTGCCGGTGTTCTGCGCCACGGTACTTCCTTGCTGGTCGGCGGTGCGGGGTGGTCCTGTCCGTTACCGGCCAGGGCTACTTGCCGGGGGTCTTCTGTGCCGGCGCCGGGATGGAGCCGCCGTGCAGTTCGACGGCGGGCGCGGCCGCGGCGGCCTTGGCTGCCGCCTGTTCCGCCGCCTGCTTGGCTGCCGCGGCGGCGTCGGCCGCGGTCTTCGCGGCGGCGTCGGTGGCGGAAGCCGCGGCGGAGGTGCTGTCGGCCGGCTTGCGGTTGGCGAGCGGATCCTGGGCGGACGGCGCTGGGACGACGGCGACCTGGCCGGCGATGGCCGGGGCGGCGATCACGGCCGAGGGCGCGTCCGACTTCGCCGCGGGCTTGGCCTTTCCGGTGACCGAGAGCGTGGACAGGTCGATCTGGCCCTTGGCGGTGGAGGCCACCATGCCCAGCTCCGTGGCCTTGGCGGCCAGGTTCTGCGGGGCGTCGTAGTTCTGCACCTGCTGGGTGAGGTCCTGGTTCTGCTTGGTCAGCGTGTTCTGCTTCGCCCGCAGTTCCACCAGCTGGTACTGGGCGGAGGAGACGGAGATGTTCAGCACCAGCACGGCCATCAGGGCCAGGGCCAGCAGGCCGAAGCACATGACGACGAACGGGGCCCGGCGGCGGCGCGGAACGGACCGGGCCACCGAGAGCGGGGTGCGGTTCTTCCGGGCCGGCTGCCCCGGCTGGAGCTCCGGCAGTGCGCGCGCGGTCGCAGCGGTGGACACGGGGTACGTGGTGGCGGCGGCAGCGCTCATGCGTCTCTCCTGGCTTTGATGCGTTCCACGGCGCGGAGCCTGGCGGAGGCTGCGCGTGGGTTTTCGGCGATTTCGGCGGCGGTGGGCACCTCGGTGCCCTTCGTCAGGGTTTTCAGTTCCGGCTTGTGCTCCTCGAGCTCCACCGGAAAGCCCAGGGGCGCGGAGGACTTCGAGCCGGCCTGGAAGACGGACTTGACGATCTTGTCTTCCAGCGAGTGGTAGGACATCACGACGACCCGGCCGCCGAGGGCGATCGAGGCCACGGCGGCGGGGATGGCGCGTTCCAGCACGTCGAGTTCCTCGTTGACCTCGATGCGCAAGGCCTGGAAGGTCCGCTTGGCCGGATGTCCGCCGGACTTTGCGGCGCCGGCGGGGACGACGGCGCGGATGGTGTCGACCAGCTGGGCGGTGGTGGTGAAGGGACGCTCGGCGCGGGCGGCGACGATCCGGTTGGCGATCCGGCCGGCGAACTTCTCCTCGCCCCACTTGCGGATGATCCGGACCAGGTCCTCTTCGCTGTAGGTATTGACGACGTCGGCAGCGGTGATCCCGCGGCTGGTGTCCATCCGCATGTCCAGCGGCGCGTCGAAGGAGTAGGCGAAGCCCCGCTCCCGTTCGTCCAGCTGCAGGGAGGAGACGCCGAGGTCCATCAGGATGCCGTGGACCTCACTGAAGCCGAGGTCCTCGATCACCTCGGCGATTTCGTCGTAGACCGCGTGGACCAGGTCGGTGCGGTCGGCGAACGGGGCCAGCCGCTCCCCCGCCAGGGCAAGGGCTTCCTCGTCCCGGTCGATGCCGATCAGGTGCAGGTCCGGAAACCGCTGCAGCATCGCTTCCGAGTGCCCGCCCATCCCGAGCGTCGCGTCCACGACGACGGGCGTCTCGCCCCGGCGCCGGGCCGCGTCGAATCCCGGGGCCAACAAATTGATGCACCGGTCCTTGAGGACCGGTACATGGCGTTCGGACGTAGGCTTCGCCTGGTTTGAGTCGTCACTCATGCCTGCGTCCTTTCCTGGGTTGGCGGTGCTGGAGGGGTGCTTCTTGGTCCAGATCCCCATCCGCGCCTATCCTGCGGTCCGCCTGGCTCCGGGGAAGTGAGCCAGGTGGGTGCGGGATGGGCGGCTGGAGATCTCGATCAAGAAGCGGTGGTGCGGCGGCGCCGGGGGCTAGAGAATCCCCGGGATGGCGTCGTCGGTTTCCGAGAAGGCGGTTTCCTTCTCAGCCAGGTACTCGTTCCAGGCCTGGGCGTCCCAGATCTCCGCGCGGGTGCCGGCGCCGATGACGGCCAGCTCCCTGCCGAGTCCTGCGTACTCCCGGAGCGCCGGCGGAATCGTCACGCGCCCCTGCTTGTCAGGTACCTCGTCCGAGGCTCCAGAGAGGAAAACGCGGATGTAGTCACGGGCCTGCTTGGAGGACAGTGGAGCCTCCCGCATCTGCTCGTGAACCCGGCCGAATTCCGCCTCACTGAAGACGTAGATGCAACGTTCCTGGCCCCTTGTGAGAACCAGCCCCCCGGCCAGTTCCTCGCGGAACTTTGCCGGCAGGATGATGCGGCCCTTCTCGTCCAGGCGTGGTGAATGAGTGCCGAGAAACACGGCCCACCACCCGTCTGTTCTTGGAAGTCCAACGTCCCCTGTGCTGCCACTACCCTCTTACGCGCTCCACATTACTCCACTTCACTCCCCCGTCAACGACATTCCGGCCTTTCGGCCACAATTTCGACACATTTTTTCTGGCGGCGTCCCGCGCCAACAAAGGGAAGGAGCCAAAGTGGGGCGCGGTGGAGGGCAAAAGGGGCCGGGTGGGGACCAAAAGGTGGGTTAAAAGGCGAAAGGCCCGCCGAAGCGGGCCTTTGTCGCGGAAACCGGGTGCCGGTGGTGTGAAGTGGAGGCGTTGCCGGTGGAGCGGGGTGGAGCAGGGTCTGTGGTCAGGCGTCCCCGCCGCGGTGCCGTTCTTCCCAGCGTTCCTCGAGGTTGCTCATGAATGAGCTGCGGGGCTTGCCGGGTTTGCGGGGTGCTCCTCCGGTCTTGGCCTTGACGCCGCCGTTGCGCATGGTGGCGTAGTAGACGCCGCCGCCCATCACCACGAAGCCGAGGACCCCGACGATGATGTTCTGCAGCGAGACGCCGAGCAACAGCAGGAGGACGCCGGCGAGGGTGCCGAGGATTCCGATCACCAGGTGCCGGGTGGACCAGGAGCGGACCGGGTCCGATCCCATGGAACTGGCAAACTTGGGATCGTCCTCGTGCAGCTGCTTCTCAAGTTGCTCAAGCAACTTCTGTTCGTGCTCCGAGAGCGGCATCACGACCTCCTTTAATCGGCCAACGTCCGGATCTGACGCGGCCCTGTCCTACCTGCCCAACGTCCGGAACTCCCCGTCGGTTCCCGTCGTCCGCCATCGGACGACTGGCACCCTCGAGGCCGTTCACGGTCGCTTCCCCTGACACAGCCGGCAGTCCGAACGTTCCATCCAGCCGTTCGAAATCTACGTATAAATAAGGATAGTTTGTCGGGGCCCGTTCTGAAAGACGCCGAAAGTCCTCCGGCAACGCCCCGCCCGGGTCTCCGCCGCGTGGTCAGTCCGTACCCGGGGACGGGTCCAGCAGGCGGGCCGGAAGGACCGAGCTGGCGCCGAATTTCCGGGTCACCTTATCCAGGGCCTGCTCTGCGGCGCGCCAGTTGTCGTCCCGCCGGTCCAGGCTCAACTGCAGCGGCGCCTGCGCGGCCTCCTCCAGCTGTTCGGCCCGGATGCCGATCAGGCGGACGGCCATGGGGCGGTCCCCGACCGAGTCGAGCAACTGCACCGCCACGCCGTAGAGAAGCTGGGCGCTGTCCAGCGGGGTGCTGACGGTCCGGCTACGGGTAATGGTGGAGAAATCGGCGTAGCGCAGCTTGAGCGCGATGGTCCGCGCGTGCATGCCGGCGCTCCGGAGCCGTCCCGCGGTCCGGTGGGAGAGGCGCAGCAGCTCGCGGTGCAGCAGTGCCGCGTCGGTGGTGTCCACGGCGAACGTCTCCTCGGCGCCGATGCTCTTCTCCAGCCGCACCGGGGTGACCGGCCGCGGGTCGATGCCCCACGAGAGCCGGTGGACGTGTTCGCCGGTGGCGCCGAGGATTTTCCGCAGCGAGGGCAGCGGGGTGGCGGCAACATCGGCCACGGTGCGGATCCCCATCCGGGCCAGGACCTCGACCGTCTTGGCGCCCACGCCCCAGAGCGCGTTGACCGGCAGGGTGTGGAGATAGGGCACGGTCTCCTCCGGGGCGATCAGCAGCAGCCCGTCCGGCTTGCAGCGGGTGGAGGCGATCTTTGCCACGAACTTGCTGGCGGCGATGCCCACCGAGGCGGTGATGCCTAGCTCGGCCGAGACCCGGCGTCGGATCAGGGCGCCGATCTCCCGCGGCGGGCCCAGCCGGCGGATGGCGCCGCCGACGTCCAGGAACGCCTCGTCGACGCTGAGCGGTTCCACCAGGTCGGTGATCGAGCCGAAGATGGCCATGATCTGCCCGGACACTTCGTAGTAGAGCTTGTGGCGGGGTTCGATGATGACCGCGGCCGGGCACATCCGTGCGGCGAGGGCCATCGGCATGGCCGACTTGACGCCGAACTTGCGTGCCTCGTAGGAGGCGGAGAGGACGACGGACCGTTCCCCGGGGTAACCGACGATCACCGGCTTGCCCTTGAGTTCGGGCCGGGTCCGGAGCTCCACCGAGACGAAGAAGGCATCCATGTCCACGTGCAGGATGCTGCTGCCGCGCAACTCACGCAGCGCATCGGCGCTCAACGCCGTTCCGCCGGATGATCCGCTGCCCGTTCCGGCACTGCTGCCGCTCTCCTGCCCCACCGGATCAATCCTAGCCGCAGGGCCTGACTAAACTGGAGGCTGGATCCGGCATCAACACCAGGAGGAATGTCTTCGTGAAGGTAATTGGAGAGCGTACACGGGCCGTGGCCGCAGTCGCCGCGGCAGGGGCCCTGCTGGCCCTGACGGCCTGCACCTCCGGGGCGGGAACGCCGGCCGCATCCTCGGCGGCCGCTCCGGCACCCACCGCGACGGCCTCCGTCACCGCCTCCCCGAGCCCGTCCGCCACGCCGGGCACCTCCGCGACCGTGGGTGCCCTGGTGGCCGGCTTCCCGCAGCAGCTCCTGCCGCTGATGCCGAACGCCAAGGTGGAATCCAGCAGCTTCGACAAGACCGGCTCCCCCGCCACCGTCGCCCTGGTGGGCAAGGTATCTGCGCCGTCTTCCGACGTCGTGGCCTATTACACCCAGCAGCTGGAGGGCCAGGGGTTCAAGGCCGTCCCGGGCGAGAAGGTCGGCGCCGTGGCGTCCAAGGACTTCGTCCGGGGCGACAACGAGACCGTTAACCTCGCCGTCGTCGAGGCCTCCGGGGTGTCCACCTTCACCATCGGCGCCAACGTCGCCCCCGGGTCCGTCAAGTGAGCCTGGCCGAACAACTCCGGGACGAACAGGCCGCCTACGTCGCCGCCGTGGCCGGGAAGCTCACCGAGTTCCTGACCGGGCGGGCCGCGATCATGGCCACCATCTCGCCGGACATCGACCCCCTGATGGGGTCCATCTCCAACCTGGTCACCGGCGGCAAGCGGCTCCGCGCGCTGATGTGCTACTGGGGCTGGCGGGGCGCCGGCGGGGACGCCGCGGCCGCCGAGGTGATCACCGCGGGCTCGGCGCTGGAGCTGTTCCAGGCGGCGGCGCTGATCCACGACGACATCATTGACCGCTCCGACACCCGGCGCGGCGGCCCCAGCGTGCACCGCCGCTTCAGTGAACTGCACGGAGAGCAGGGCTGGGCCCTCGATCCCGAACGCTTCGGCCACGCCGCGGCCATCCTCACCGGCGACCTGTGCCTGTCCTTCAGCGAGGAATCCTTCACCGAGATCGGCAGCCGCGCCGCCGCCGGCAGCCGGGCCCGGCTCATCTTCAACCTGATGCGCGCCGAGGTCATGGCGGGCCAGTACCTGGACATCCTCGAGGAGGTGGCCGGGCCGCGCCGCGACCGGGCCGGGGCCGTCAGCCGGGCGCAGTCCATCATCCGGTTCAAGTCCGCAAAATACTCCACCGAGCATCCGCTGGCACTGGGCGGTGCGCTGGCCGGCGCCACCGATGCCCTGCTGCGCGGGTACTCGGCCTTCGCCCTGCCGCTCGGCGAGGCCTTCCAGCTGCGCGACGACGTGCTGGGCGTGTTCGGCGACCCGGTGACCACCGGCAAGCCCGCGGGCGATGACCTCCGCGAGGGCAAACGCACCGTTCTGGTGGCCTTCGCCCTGGAGATGGCCACCCCGGAGGAGTCCGGGTTCATCGACGCCCGGCTGGGCAGTCCGGGCCTGGGGGACGAAGACGTCGAGGAGATCCGCCGGATCATCGTCGAGTGCGGGGCCCTGCAGGCCACCGAGACGCTGATCGAGGAGTTCGGCCAGGCCGCCTTCGACGCGCTGGAGTCGCTGGAACTGGACGAGCTGCCGAAGACGGCCCTGCGCCGGCTCGCCGAGGCCGCCGTCAGCCGCGCGGCCTGACGCGCGTTAGCGGCAATAACAGCGACAGCAGAAGCACCGACAACAGCAGCGGCAACAAAAAGCGAAGGCCGTGCCCCTGGCAGAGTGACTGCACCGGGCACGGCCTTCGCCGTTGACGCTGAAAGGTGATCCAGGAAACCGCCTCTGCGGTCCGCTACCAGGCCATTGTCTGGGCGCGCCGGCGGATCTCGGTCTTGCGGCCCTCCCGGAGGGCGTCGATCGGACGGCCGCGCAGGGATTCGTCCGCGGTGAACAGCCAGGTAATCAATTCCTCATCCGAATAACCGGCGTCGGAAAGGACCACAATGGTGCCCTTGAGGCTTTCCACCGCGTGGCCGTCCTGGATAAACGCCGCGGGCACGGAGCGGATGCGGCGCTCTCCAACCCGGATCGCCGCCAGCGCACGCTCGTCCAGCAGCGCATGAACCTTGGTGATGGAGACATTCAGCAGCTCGGCAACATCGGGCAGGGGCAGCCATTCGCCTACAAGGCTTTCTACATTACTCACGCGTCAAGAGTGCCATGTCGGGACGTATTGCGCCTAGTCAGCCGCGTCCCGGACGGTAATTCACCCCGCTCCGCAGCACCCGTCCACGACACACCCACAAAACGGTTTTACGGAATGTCAAACAGTTCTTGTGCTATTTCCCAATTCATGAGAGATTCACATAGATCACATTTGTAACTGGGGTATCTAGAGTCACACTGATAACACCAGTAACACCGGCCTGACCTGCAGCGTTCGCCGCTGAGAAGAGGATCTTTCCCATGACGACGTCCCGTGCGCCGAAGCCAACCCCTAGGCCCGGCCTCCCGCTGATCGCGGC
Source organism: Arthrobacter sp. YD4 (assembly GCF_030410515.1). Taxonomy (GTDB): domain Bacteria; phylum Actinomycetota; class Actinomycetes; order Actinomycetales; family Micrococcaceae; genus Arthrobacter. Next base: position 330,469 of record NZ_JAUHHD010000004.1, read on the forward strand.
CACGACGGCGGCCCTGCCCGCCGTCGTCCTGTCTTCGCTGGCGATCGCCCAGCCGGCCACCGCGGAATCCCGGCCGCGCGCCATCCCGGCCACCCTGGCCGCCGCCATGAAGGCCCAGGCCGCCGGGCTCACCGCCCAGGCCCTGCCGTCCGCAGTCATCCCGGCCGCCGCCGTCTCCACCACCATCCCGGCGGCATTCCAGCCGGCCCAGGCGCCGGCGCCGGCCGAGTACACGATTGCCCGCGGCGACACCGTCAGCGCGATCGCCGGCAAGTTCGGCCTGGACACCTACCAGGTCCTGTCGCTGAACAACATGCAGCCGAACACGATCATCTACCCGGGCCAGAAGATCAAGCTCAGCGGCAACGCGGTCGCCTCCCCCCAGGCTCCCGCCGCGCCATCGGCCCCGGCACCCGCTCCCGCCGGCGGCCAGTCCTACACCGTGAAGTCCGGCGACACGCTCAGCGCGATTGCGGCCCGCAGCGGCGTCCAGCTCTCCGATGTCCTGAACTGGAACGGGCTGAACATGCGCTCGATCATCTACCCGGGCCAGCAGATCAAGGTGGGCGGCGGTTCCGCCCCCTCCGCCCCGGCACCGGCGGCTCCCGCCCCTGTGGCAGCCCCCGCGCCGTCCGCACCCGCGCCGGCACCGGCCCCCGCCTCCGGCTCCTACACCGTGAAGTCCGGCGACACCCTCTCCGGTATCGCGGCTAAGAACGGCGTGAAGCTCGCCGACATCCTCTCGGCGAACCGGCTGACCATGAGCAGCATCATCTACCCGGGCAACAAGCTGGTCATCCCGGGCGCGGGTTCCTCCACCACGGTCAACCCGAGCTCCAGCACGCCGCCGGCCACGGTCACGCCGCTCGTCCCGAGCACCTTCCTCGGCTTCAGCTACCCGGAGGCCGTGGTCAGCTCCGCCAACGCGAACAAGGCGATCCTGAACGCCTCACCGGTGCCCAGCACCGCGCAGATGAAGCAGATCGTCGCGGACACAGCGCGCCGGATGGGCGTCGACCCGTCCCTGGCCATGGCCTTCGCTTTCCAGGAGTCCAGCTTCAACCAGCGCTCGGTTTCCCCCGCCAATGCCATTGGCACCATGCAGGTCATCCCGTCCTCGGGACAGTGGGCCTCGGACCTGGTGGGCCGCAAGCTGAACCTGCTGGACCCGTACGACAACGCCACGGCCGGCGTCGCCATCATCCGCCAACTGGTCCGCACCAGCAAGGACCTGGACACCGCGATCGCCGGTTACTACCAGGGCCAGTACTCGGTGAGCAAGAACGGCATGTACGACGACACCAAGGCGTACGTCGCGTCCATCAAGCGGCTGCAGCAGCAGTTCAGCTGACCCCGGCTTCGCGCGGGGCTGAGCCCTCCGTCGCGTAACGATACGGGCCCGGATTGCATGTCAATCCGGGCCCGTTTCTGTGCAGAACGTAGGATCGAATGGTGCAGGACTACACTTCGGATGCTCTCGTCGGGACCCTCGTGGACAACCGGTACCTGGTTCGTTCCAAGTTGGCCAGGGGCGGCATGTCCACCGTCTACCTCGCAACGGACCGCCGCCTGGAGCGGGACGTGGCGCTCAAGGTCCTGCACCCGCACATGGCCGGCGACCCGCAGTTCCTGGACCGCCTGGGCCGGGAGGCGAAGGCGGCGGCCCGGCTCTCCCACCCGCACGTGGTGGGCATGCTGGACCAGGGCGAGGACGGCCCGCTGGCATACCTGGTCATGGAGTACATCAAGGGCCACACCCTCCGGGACATGCTCAAGGAACGCGGCGCCCTCACGCCGCGACTGGCCTTGGCCTACATTGACCCCGTGGTTGAGGGCCTCGCCGCCGCGCACGCCGCCGGGCTGATCCACCGGGACGTGAAGCCGGAGAACGTCCTGATCGCCGACGACGGCCGGATCAAGATCGGCGACTTCGGCCTCGCGCGGGCCATCACGACGTCGACCAGCACCGGCGCGCTGATCGGCACGGTGGCGTACCTCTCCCCCGAGCTGGTGATGGGGCGGCAGGCTGATGCCCGCAGCGACATCTACTCCCTGGGCATCATGCTCTATGAGATGCTCACCGGCCGCCAGCCGTTCGACGGCGAGGTTCCCATCCAGGTGGCCTACCAGCACGTGAACTCCAGCGTGGGCGCGCCCTCGCTCCTGGTGCCTGGACTTGCCGGGGAAATCGATGAGCTGGTGCAGTGGTGCACCGCCAACGACCCCGACAAGCGCCCGGTGGACGGGCAGGCCCTGCTCTCCGAGCTGCGCCACATCCGGACCAACCTCAGCGACGCCGAACTCGACCTGCAGCCGCCCGCCGCCCGCCCGCTCTCTCCCGCGCTGCCCGGCGCCGCGGCCGGAGCTGCTGCCGGAGCCGCTGCCGGCGACGGCGGGGCGCACACCGAGTTCCTCGGCGCCCTTCCGCAGCCCACCGAGGTGATCGGCCGCGGCGGCAGCAACCCCACCACCGTGATCCCGGGAACGTCCCGTCCGCCGGCCCGGGGAGCCGCCGCCGGCGGCTTCGGCCCGCTGACCGCCCCCGGCGACTCCGACGACGGCGACTCGCCCTACGGCGACTCCGGCGACAGCGGCTCCGGTTTCGGGGCGGAGGCCTGGGCCGGTGACGCCGCCGCGCCGCCGACCAGCAAGCGCGCCCAGCGCAAGCTGGACCGGGACGAGGAGAAGGCCCGGCAGCGCGCCGCCGCCACGCCCAGCCGCACCCTGCGGCCCGGCAACCCCCGCCGCCGCGGCCTGGTCTGGATCGTGGTGCTGGTGCTGGTGGCGGTGCTCGCCGCCGGAGCCGGGTGGTTTTTCGGGATGGGTCCCGGCTCGCCCGGCACCGTGCCGCAGGTGGGCAACAAGACCGTCGCCGAGGCCCAGGCCCTGCTGCGGACGGCCGGTTTCAACTCGACCACCCGGGACGTCTACGACGACAGCGTCTCCCCCGGCCTGGTGGTCGGCTCGGAACCCCCGGCCGGCAAGGTCATCCGCAAGTTCGAACCGGTCTCCCTGGCCGTCTCCAAGGGCCCGGAGCTCTTCCCGCTGCCCGGGCTGACCGGCAAGTCCCTGGACGAGGCGAAGACGGCGCTCAACGGCGCCGGCATGGCGCTGGGCCCGGTCACCCAGACCTTCGACGAGTCCGCCCCGGCCGGTGCCGTGCTGGCTCAGGACCCGGCCGGGGGCACGCCCGCCAAGCACGGCACCCCGGTGGGCCTGACAGTCTCCAAGGGACCACAGCCCATCCCCGTCCCGGATGTGCGCGGCAAGGACCAGGACGCCGCCGCCAAGGCCCTGCAGGCCGCCGGGTTGCAACCCGTCGTCGCCCCCGAACCCGTCTTCGACCGCTCGGTGCCCAAGGGCGCCGTCGTCAGCCAGGACCCCGCCGGCGGCGCCACCCTCACCCGCGGCGGCTCGGTCACCCTGACCATCTCCAAGGGGCCGCGGATGGTGGACGTGCCCAGCTTCGTGGGCAAGCAGGCCAAGGAGGCCCGCGACGCGCTGGAGAAACTGGGCTTCAAGGTGCAGGTGGAGAACATCCTGGGCGGGTTCTTCGGCACCGTCCGGGCCCAGGACCCGGTCAACCGGAGCGTCCCGGAGGGATCCACCATCACCCTGACCGTGGTCTAGCCGGCCCGGCCAGGCCCTCCCAAGGGGACTTAAGCGCAAGGACCCCCGGTCGCCGAGCGGCGGCCGGGGGTCCTTGCGTTTAAGCTGGGCGGGGTCCTAGCGCTTGGCGAGGGATCCGGCCACGAGGAACGCCATCTCGAGGGACTGCATGTGGTTCAGGCGCGGGTCGCAGACCGACTCGTAGCGGTCCAGGAAGGCGTCCTGGTCGATCGGGTCCGCGCCGCCCAGGCACTCGGCCACGTCGTCGCCGGTCATCTCCACGTGCAGGCCGCCCGGCACGGTGCCGAGGCCGTGGTGGACCTCGAAGAAGCCGCGCACCTCGTCGATGACGTCGTCGAAGTTGCGGGTCTTGTAGCCGTTCGGGGAGGTAACGGTGTTGCCGTGCATCGGGTCCGTGACCCAGAGGACCTGCGCGCCGGAGGCGGTGACGCGCTCCACGATGGGCGGCAGTTTCTCGCGGATGTTGCCGGCGCCCATGCGGGTGATGAAGGTCAGGCGGCCCGGTTCGCGGTTCGGGTCCAGCTTGTCGATCAGCCGCAGCGCGTCGTCACCCGTGGTGGTGGGGCCGAGCTTCACGCCGATAGGGTTGCGGACCCGGGAGAGGAAGTCCACGTGGGCGTGGTCCAGCTCGCGGGTGCGCTCCCCGATCCAGAGGAAGTGCGCGGAGGTGTCGTACGGCAGGCCGGTGCGGGAGTCGATGCGGGTCAGCGCCCGCTCGTAGTCCAGCAGCAGCGCCTCGTGGCTGGCGTAGAACTCCACGCGCTTGAGTGCCTCGAAGTCCGCGCCGCAGGAGGACATGAACTTGATGGCCCGGTCGATGTCGCGGGCGAGCGATTCGTAGCGGGCGTGCGCCGGATTCTCGGTGAAGCCCTTGTTCCACTGGTGCACCAGGCGGAGATCAGCGAAACCGCCCTGGGTGAAGGCCCGGATCAGGTTCAGGGTCGACGCCGAGGTGTGGTACGCCTTCAGCATCCGGCCGGCGTCGTGGGCGCGGGATTCCGGGGTGAAGTCGTAACCGTTGACGATGTCGCCGCGGTAGGCCGGGAGGGTCACACCGTCGCGGGTCTCGTCGTTGGAGGACCGCGGCTTGGCGAACTGCCCCGCCATCCGGCCCATCTTGATCACGGGCATGGCTGCGCCATAGGTAAGCACGACGGCCATCTGCAGGATGGTCCGGACCCGGGCGCTGATCTTGTCCGCGGTGGCGGCCTCGAAGGTTTCGGCGCAGTCACCGCCCTGGAGCAGGAACGCCTCGCCCCGGGCCGCGGCGGCGAGCCGTTCCCGGAGGATGTCCACCTCGCCGGCGAACACCAGCGGCGGCAGCACGGAGAGCTCCTTGACCGAGGCCTCGAAGACGGCCGGGTCGGACCAGGTGGGCTGCTGGGAGGCCGGGAGCTTCCGCCAGTCGTCCAGCCCGGGATAGTTGGCCGCCCCGCTCTGGGAGATGCCGGCGAAGGCGCCGGCTGCGAACGCGGGGGCCACGGGGGCGCCCGGCATCGGGGAGGAGGTGAGAGGGGACGTGGAGGGTGCGGATAGCTCAGTCACCCTCCTAGGATAGTTCGCCGGGAGCGGTTCAACGGCGCCGGGGCGTCAAAGTCCGGGCCCCTCCCGTCACACTGTTCCCGGCGCCTCCGGGCCCGGGCCGGCCTCCTGCGTGGGTGCCTCGGTGGCCTTGCCGGCGAGCCGGAGCTTGACGACGGCGGCGTACTCGTCCACGTACTCCTGCCCGGAGAGTCTCATCAGCTCGTACATGATCTCGTCCGTCACGGAGCGCTGGATGAGCCGGTCGTCCTCCATGCCGTAGTAGCGGCTGAAATCCATCGGCTCGCCGAAGATCATGCCGATCCGGCGGATGTTGGGGACCCGCTTGCCGATCGGCTGGACCTTGTCCGTGCCGATCATCGCCACCGGGATCACCGGGACCCGGGCCTGCAGCGCCAGCCGGGCCACGCCCACCTTGCCGCGGTACAGCCGCGAGTCCGGGCTGCGGGTGCCCTCGGGGTAGATGCCCAGCAGCGAGCCGTTCTTCAGCACGTCCATGCCGGCGTTCAGTGACTGGGCGGAGGCCGCTCCCCCGGACCGGTCCATCGGCAGCTGGTTGGTCAGGCGGAAGAAGGCGGCCGTGAGCTTGCCCTTGACGCCCTTGCCGGTGAAGTACTCGGACTTGGCCAGGAACACTACCGGCCGGGGCACCATCAGGGGCATGAAGATGGAATCGGAGAAGGAGAGGTGGTTGGAGGCAAGGATCGCGGCGCCGCTGGCGGGAACGTTGTCCAGGCCCTTGACCCACGGCCGGAAGAGCGTCTTGAGGACCGGTCCGAGGACGAACGTCTTCATGAACCAATAAAACACGTGGTGTACCTCTCCGGCAGGCGTCTGGCCGGCCCTTCCTCGGGTCCGGCCAGGACTTCAATGACACCCTACTCTAGTGAGTTTTGTCCCGAACAGTGACACGATGGGCTCATGAGCGACAGCAGTACCTCCTCCCGGCCTGCCGCTTTCTCCTACCCCGGCCACGGCGCGAACGCGCGCACCGGCGTGGCCATCTGCCACGGCTTCACAGGCAGCCCGCTGAGCGTGCTGCCGTGGGCCGAACACCTTGCCGCCGCTGGCTACGCGGTGAGCGTTCCCTTGCTTCCCGGACACGGCACGAACTGGCGGGATCTCGCGCGCCGGAGCTGGCTGGAATGGTACGGCGCCTTCGAGGATGCCTACCGGGAACTGGCCGCCACCACCGGTACCTGCTTCGTCGCGGGCCTGTCCATGGGCGGGACCATCGCGCTGCGCACCGCCGCCCGGAACCCGGTGGCCGGAGTCGCCGTCGTCAACCCGGGGCTGAGCTTCTACGACCGGCGCGTCCGCTACGTCGGCGTCCTCAAATATCTGCAGCGCACCACCGTTCCGCTGCAGGAGGCGGAGTCGACGGCGGCCGCCACCGACGACGGCGACTACTCGCTCACGCCGCTGCAGGCCGTACACCAGTTGCGCAAGCTCTTCTCGACTACGCTCCGGGAACTGCCCTCGGTCACCGCGCCGGCCCTGGTGTTCAAATCGGACACCGACGCCGTGGTGCCGGCCTCCTCGCTGGCCCTGCTCGAGCGCCGGCTGGGTCCGTCCGCACCGGAGGTGGTGCGGCTGCCGGACATCGGACACGTGGCGACCCTCGATGTCGATGCGCCACTGATCTTCGAACGCTCGCTACGCTTCTTCCAGGACCACACCCCCGCCCCCTCAGGAACCCCGGAGCAGCCATGACGCCAGCGCCCGACCACTCGCCGTTCAGCCACCCCTTCAGCGGGGAGGGCCCGAGCGTCGGCGTGGTGGTGTCCCACGGCTTCACCGGCAGCCCGCACGGTGTCCGGGCGTGGGCGGAGTCCCTCGCGCGGGAAGGCTACGCGGTGCGGATGCCGCTGCTGCCGGGCCACGGCACCAGCTGGCAGGAGCTGGCCCGGACGCGCTGGCAGGAATGGCACGCCGGCCTGGAGGCCTCCTACCTGGAACTGGCGGAAGAATGCGACCACGTGGTGGTGGCCGGACTCTCGATGGGAGGGGCGCTGGCGTTGCGGCTGGCCGCCACCCACCCGGTGGCGGGCGCCGTGCTGGTCAACCCGGGCCTGGTGATCGACGATCCCCGCGCCCCGCTGGCCGGCTTCGTGCGCTTCGTCCTCAAGAGCACACCGGCGATCGCCGGGGACATCCTCAAGGAAGGCGTCGACGAGGGCGCCTACGCCCGCACCCCGGTGGCGGCCGCCTACGAGTTGAACAAGATGTTCAAGGACACGGTGCGGCTGCTCCCCCGCGTCACCGCCCCGGTGCGGGCCTACCGCTCCACGGTGGACCACGTGGTCTCGGAGGCCAGCATGACGGCGCTGCGCCGTGGACTGGCCAACGCCCCGCTGGAGGTGGTGCCGCTGAGGAACAGCTACCACGTGGCTACCATGGACAACGACGCGCCGCAGATCTTCAGCGGCACGGCCGAATTCATCCGCTCGATCGTGGCAGCCCACGAACCGGGCGCCAGCAGCAGCCAAGGAAGAAACGGCAGATGACGCATTCCGATCCCAAGTCCCCGGACCCGGATTCCGGCGCGAACCAGGACGATGCCGTCTGGCTGGACCTGGTGGCGCGGCTGGAGCAGACCGACTCGGGCCTGACGCCGGAACCCGTCGCAGGCGGGGAAAAGACAGGCGGAGAAGAGACAGCCGGGGGAAAAACTGGCGGGGACGGGACCGGCGGGGAAAAGACGGACGGAGACGGAGCCGGCAAGGGTGGCGCCGGCACCGGCGGGGATCCTGCCGGGCCGCGGCGCTTCAGCGACTTCGACCCGCTGGGCCTGGCCGCGCCGGGACCCGGATCAGCCCCGGGGTCTGCCCCCGCTGCCCGCGGCGCGGCGGGCAGAGGGCCGCGGGACTACGAGGCCGACGACGACGGGGACGGCGAGTTCGTGCCGGAGGAGCCGCCGAAGCTCTCGGACACGGACCCGTTGACCATGCTGGCGTGGATCGGCGCGGTGGGCGGTCCGATTGCCCTGCTGCTCTCGGTGATGTTCTGGCGCTCGGCCCCGCTGCTGGCGATCATCGGCATGGTGGCCGCGTTCGCGGTGTCCGTGGTCTACCTGATCACCAAGCTTCCGCACGAAAAAGACGAGTACGACGACGGCGCCCGGGTCTGACGTGCCCCGGAGCGGTACCGCTAGCTCCGCATCCGGCTGCTGACCCGGGACAGGTCGGCGGCGCCGATCAGGCCCGCGTTGGGGCCGAGCGCCGCGAGCTCGATCCGGGCCGCCGGGCGGAAGCCCCGCCCGGTGAGGTTGCGGGCGAAGGCCGTGCGGGCCGGGCCGACGAGCAGCTCGCCGGCATCGCAGAGCCCGCCGCCGATCACAAAGGTCCCCGGGTCCAGGGCGGCGGCCAGGTTGGCCAGGCCCAGGCCCAGCCACTCGCCCACGTCCTCCAGCAGTTCCCGGGCGGTGGGGTCCCCGGCCTTGGCCAGTTCGGTCACGGTGACGCCGGTGATATCCCCGACGCGGCCGCCGACGGCCTTGAGCAGTTCCTGCGCCATCGGGGAGTTGGCGGCGGCAAGTTCACGGGCCTCGCGGCCCAGCGCATTCCCGGAGGCGTACTGTTCCCAGCAGCCCCGGTTTCCGCATTCGCAGCGGTGGCCGCCGGGCTGGATGATCTGGTGGCCGAATTCGCCGGCGACGCCGAAGCGTCCGCGTTCCAGCCGGCCGTCCATCACCATCGCCCCGCCGATGCCGGTGCCCAGGGTGATGCAGACCAGCCGGTCCTCCCCGCGGCCGGCGCCGAAGCGCCACTCGGCCCAGCCGGCGGCGTCGGCGTCGTTGGTCAGCAGCACCGGCCGGCGCAGCAGCCGCTGCAGGTTCTCCCGCAGCGGCTCGTTCCGCCAGGCGAGGTGGGGGCTGAAGAGCACGGTGGCGCCGTCGAGGTCCATCCAGCCGGCGGCACCGATGCCTACGGACCAGATCCGGTGCCCTTGGCCCAGCTCCTCGACCAGCTCCACGATCACCTGCTCCACGGCGCGGGGGTCGTTGCCGGGGGTGGACCGCCGCGCCTCCTTGAGGATCCTGCCCTCGGCGTCGACCACGCCGGCCGCCACCTTGGTGCCGCCGATGTCGATGCCGATCGCCAGGCCCTTGCGGCCCAGCCTCAGGTGTTCGCGGAAGCGGCCTGCCGGCTCGGCGCCCGGGCGGCGTGTGGTCCGGTGCCGCCACATGGGGCTCCGGCGGGACGGGGCCGGCTGCGGGCCCGGAAGTGGAGTGTGCATCGCTCCTCATTCTAGGGCCAGCCGCCCCACCGTCCCGGGGCGGCGCGGCCCGCCGGGAGGCCCGCCGGGTGGCATTAGGCCCCCGACGGCCGTAAAGTTACTGGCCAGTAGGTGAAGTGCGCCACACCCGTACCAAGGCCGCGTACTAGTCTTAGTCGTACCCCTCGGGGGTTTACGGATATCAAAGGAGCTATCGTGCGAGAAATCATTGTCCCGCCCCTGGTCACCGTCCCGCCGGAGACAAACATCACCGACCTGGTGCTGCGCCAGGCGGCGAAGCAGTCCAACCCGGCACTGTTCTCCCGGCTCGACGCCGCCGGGCAGTGGCAGGACATCCGCGCCACCGAGTTCCTGGCCGACGCCTCCGCCCTCGCCAAGGGCCTGATGGCCAGCGGTGTGGGCGCCGGCGACCGGGTGGGCATCATGTCCCGCACCCGCTACGAATGGTCCCTGATCGACTTCGCGATCTGGTTCGCCGGAGCCGTGTCGGTGCCGATCTACGAGACCTCCTCCCCCTCCCAGGTCGCATGGAATCTCGGCGACTCCGGCGCCGTCGCCGCGTTCGGCGAGTCCGCCCACCACGAGGACATCATCCGCCAGGCCGCCACCTCCGAGGGCCTGACCGCACTCCGCCACGTCTGGCAGCTCGAGGGCGACGCCCTGGACGAGGTCCGCGCCGCCGGCGCCGGGATCAGCGACGAGGAGCTGGAGCAGCGCCGCTCAAGCGCCGGACTCGCCGACCTGGCCACCATCATCTACACCTCGGGCACCACCGGCCGGCCCAAGGGCTGCGAGCTGACCCACGGCAACTTCGTGGAACTCTCCGACAACGTGCTGGCCACCTCCCTGGGCCTGACCGTCAACGAGGACGCCCGCACCATCATGTTCCTGCCCCTGGCGCACGTCTTCGCCCGGTTCATCTCGGTCCTGGCCGTGGCGGCCGGCGTGACCGTGGCACACACCCCGGACATCAAGAACCTGCTGCCGGACCTGCAGAGCTACAGGCCCACCTTCATCCTGGCCGTCCCCCGGGTCTTCGAGAAGGTCTACAACTCGGCCCTGACCAAGGCCGAGGACGGCGGCAAGGGCGCCATCTTCCACCGCGCCGCCGAGACCGCCATTGCATACTCCCGGGCCCGGCAGGACGGGAAGGTGGGGCTGGTACTGCGCGCCAAGCATGCCCTCTTCGACAAGCTGGTCTACGGCAAGCTCCGCGACGCCATGGGCGGCCAAGTGGCCCACGCGGTCTCCGGCGGCGGCCCGCTGGGCGCCCGGCTGGGCCACTTCTTCCAGGGCATCGGCCTGCAGATCCTCGAGGGCTACGGCCTGACCGAGACCACCGCCCCGGTCACCGTCAACACGCCCTCGCTGATCAAGATCGGCACCGTCGGGGCGCCCATCCCGGGCAACGCGGTGAAGATCGCCGACGACGGCGAGATCCTCGCCAAGGGCGTCTGCGTGATGCGCGGCTACTTCAACCGGCCGGACCTGACGGATGAGGCGTTCATAGACGGCTGGTTCCGGACCGGCGACATCGGCCAGCTCGATGACCAGGGCTTCCTGACCATCACCGGCCGGAAGAAGGAAATCATCGTCACCGCCGGCGGCAAGAACGTGGTCCCGGCACTGCTCGAGGACCAGATCCGCGCCGACGCCCTGGTCTCCCAGGTGCTGGTGGTGGGCGACAACCGCCCGTTCATCGGCGCCCTGGTGACCCTGGACGAGGAGGCCCTGCCGGGCTGGCTGCAGCGCCACAACCTGTCCGCGTCCGGCGTGGCCGAGGCCGCGGAGCTCCCGGCGGTCCAGGCCGCGGTCCAGGAGCTGATCAACCGGGCCAACCAGTCGGTCTCCCAGGCCGAGGCGATCAAGTCCTTCCGGATCGTCCCCTCGGACTTCACCGAGGCCTCGGGCCACCTGACCCCCTCGATGAAGGTCAAGCGCGCCCAAGTCCTCAAGGACTTCGATGCCGTCATCGAGGAGATGTACGCGGCCAAGCGCCCCACGCACGCCTGAGCCGCGAGCGCACCGGCCACGGCAGCCGGTGGCCAGCAACCGGCAACCAGAAACCAGAAAGGGCTCCCCCGGCGTCAGCCGGAGGAGCCCTTTCTAATGCGTGGGTCCTACTCCCCGATGACGAGCAGCAGGTCCCCGCCCTGGACCTGTTCGACGGCGCTGACCGCCAGCCGTGCCACGGTGCCGGCCACCGGCGTCGTGATGGAGGCTTCCATCTTCATCGCCTCGATGGTGGCCACCGTGTCGCCGGCGTTGACCTTGTCCCCGGCCTTGACGGTGAGGGTGACGGCGCCGGCGAACGGTGCTGCCACCTGGCCCGGCTGGGAGGCATCGGCGCGCTCGGCGGCCTTGACGTTGCTGACCACGGACCGGTCGCGGACCACGACGGGCCGCGACTGGCCGTTCAGGGTGCACATCACGGTGCGCATGCCCTTCTCGTCGGGTTCGGAAACGGCCTCCAGCGAGGCGATCAGGCGGACGCCCTTCTCCAGCTCGATCTCGTGCTCGGCGCCGCGCTGCAGGCCGAAGAGGTAGTCGCGGGTATCCAGGACCGAGAGGTTGCCGTAGGTCTCGACGCTCTTCTGGTAGTCCTTGGTGGGCCCGGCGAAGAGCAGACGGTTGAGGGTCTGCTGCACCGTCTTTGAGTCGCCCTTGAGCGCGGCGCTGTCCTCGGCGCTGAGCTCCACGTCCCGGACCTTGACGCTGCGGCCCTGCAGGGCCTTGGTGCGGAACGGTTCCGGCCAGCCACCGGGCGGGTCGCCGAGTTCGCCGGAGAGGAAGCCGATCACCGAGTCCGGGATGTCGTACTTCTGCGGGTTCTCGTTGAAGTCAGCCGGGTCGGCGTTGAGGCCCACCAGGTGCAGGGCGAGGTCGCCCACCACCTTGGAGGAGGGCGTGACCTTGACGAGCCGGCCGAGGATGCGGTCGGCCGCGGTGTACATGTCCTCGATGGCCTCGAAGCGCTCACCCAGGCCCAGCGCCATGGCCTGCTGGCGCAGGTTGGAGAGCTGGCCGCCGGGGATCTCGTGCTGGTAGACCCGGCCGGTGGGGCCGGGCAGGCCCGACTCGAACGGGGCGTAGACGCGGCGGACGGCCTCCCAGTAGGGCTCCAGGGAGCAGACGCTGTCCAGGTCCAGGCCGGTGTCCCGCGGCGTGTGCGCGAGAGCCGCGACCAGGGCGGAGGCGGCCACCTGGCTGGTGGTGCCGGCCAGGGAGGCAGAGGCGACGTCGACGGCGTCGACCCCGGCGTCCGCGGCCGCCATCAGGGTGGCCAGCTGACCGCCGGCGGTGTCGTGGGTGTGCAGGTGGACGGGGAGGTCGAAGCGTTCCCGCAGGGCGGTGACCAGCTTGGCCGCGGCTGCCGGACGCAGCAGGCCGGCCATGTCCTTGATCGCGAGGATGTGCGCCCCGGCGTCGACGATCTTCTGCGCCAGCTCCAGGTAGTAGTCCAGGGTGTAGAGCTTCTCCTCGGGATCAAGCATGTCCGAGGTGTAGCAGAGCGCCACCTCGGCCACGGCGGTCCCGGTGTCGCGGACGGCGCGGATGGCCGGGGCCATCTGGTTGACGTCGTTGAGGGCGTCGAAGATGCGGAAGATGTCGATGCCCGTCTTCGCCGCCTCGTTGACGAACGCCACCGTCACCTCCTCCGGGTACGGGGTGTAGCCCACCGTGTTCCGGCCGCGGAGCAGCATCTGCAGGCAGACGTTGGGCAGCGCCTTGCGCAGGGCCGCAAGCCGGTCCCAGGGGTCCTCGCCGAGGAAGCGGAGGGCGACGTCGTAGGTCGCCCCGCCCCAGGCCTCGACCGAGAGCAGCTCGGGCAGCAGCTTGGACACGGCGGGGCCGGCGGCGACGAGGTCGCGGGTGCGCACCCGGGTGGCCAGCAGCGACTGGTGCGCGTCGCGGAAGGTGGTGTCCGTGACGGCGACTTCGTTCTGCTCGCGCAGGGCGCGGGCGAAGCCCTCCGGACCGAGTTCCTGCAGCCGCTGGCGCGAGCCGGGGCGGGCCTCGGCATCGGGCAGCGCGGGCAGCTTGTCGGCAGGGTCCGTGTGCACGGTCAGCTCGCCGTTGGGCTTGTTGACGGTGACGTCGGCCAGCCAGGTCAGCAGCTTGGTGCCGCGGTCCGCGGAGACGCGGGCCTTGAGCAGCTCGGGACGCTCGTCGATGAAGGACGTGGCGACGTCGCCGGCGATGAAGTCCGGGTCGTCCAGGACGGCCTGGAGGAAGGAGATGTTGGTGGAGACACCGCGGATGCGGAACTCGGCCAGGGCCCGGCGGGCGCGGGCGACGGCGGTCGGGTAGTCGCGGCCGCGGCAGGTGAGCTTGACCAGCATGGAGTCGAAGTGCGGGCTGATCTCGGCCCCGGAGTACACGGTGCCGCCGTCGAGCCGGACGCCGGCGCCGCCGGCGGAGCGGTAGCCGGTGATCTTTCCGACGTCGGGCCGGAAGCCGTTGGCCGGGTCCTCGGTGGTGATGCGGGACTGCAGGGCGGCGCCGCGCAGCCGGACGGTGTCCTGCGAGAGGCCGAGGTCCGCGAGCGTCTCGCCGGAGGCGATGCGCAGCTGGGCCTGGACCAGATCGACGTCGGTGACTTCCTCGGTCACGGTGTGCTCGACCTGGATGCGCGGGTTCATCTCGATGAAGACGTGCTGGCCGGCCCGGTCCCCCACGGTGTCGACCAGGAATTCGACGGTGCCGGCGTTGACGTAGTTCAGGGCCTTGGCGAACTTCACGGCGTCACGGTAGAGGGCCTGGCGGATGCCCTCGTCCAGGTTCGGTGCCGGGGCGATCTCGATAACCTTCTGGTGGCGGCGCTGGATGGAGCAGTCGCGCTCGAACAGGTGCATGACGTTGCCTTCGGCGTCGGCCAGGATCTGCACCTCGATGTGGCGGGGCCGCAGGACGGCCTGCTCCAGGAACATGGTGGGGTCGCCGAATGCGGCGTCCGCCTCCCGCATGGCGGCCTGCAGGGCCTCGGGCAGCGCCTCCCGGGTGTCGACGCGGCGCATGCCGCGGCCGCCACCGCCGGCGACGGCCTTGGCGAAGACGGGGAAACCGATCTCATCCGCGGCGGCGATCAGTTCGTCGACGTCCTTGGACGGCTTGCTGGACTTCAGGACCGGGACGCCGGCCTTGCGGGCGGCCTCCAGGGCGGCCACCTTGTTGCCGGCCAGCTCCAGGACCTCGGCGGGCGGGCCCACGAAGGTGATTCCGGCGTCCGCGGCGGCCCGGGCCAGGTTGGGGTTTTCCGAGAGGAAGCCGTAGCCGGGGTAGATGGCGTCGGCGCCTGCCTCCTTGGCGACCCGGACCACCTCGTCGACGTCGAGGTAGGCGCGGACCGGGTGGCCCTCCTCGCCAATCAGGTAAGCCTCGTCGGCCTTTTGGCGGTGGATCGAGTTGCGGTCCTCGGTGGGAAACACCGCAACGGTCTTGGCTCCCAGCTCGTAGCTGGCACGGAAGGCGCGGATCGCGATTTCGCCGCGGTTAGCCACCAGAATCTTGGAAAACATACTTCTCCCTGCATCTTCGCGGGCGGTTCGGTAAGTGGTCACAGTTTCTAAGACGGTGGCGGCCAACACAAATCATTGTGGCCGTCATCACAGAATTATCCGTCATGTGCCCGGGAAGCGGCAGACGGCGTCCGCCGCCCTCCGACACGGGGTTGTTCCGCGGCCGGGCAGCAGCGCAGACACGGCCCGGGGCACGGACTCATCCGTGGGCTGCGGCGCGGCCCGAGGGACCGGACTTCCGCCTCTGCCGGGGTGGATGAGGCGGGTTTATTGTGCGCCGCCGCCTATGATGGGTAGGTGGGTGGCGCATGTCCGCCCCGGCCCGGAGGAACGCACGGGCCGGCATGACCCAGTCTCGGCAACCGGCGTTAGGTATTGGTTTTCAAGTGCACGTAGTCAGCATCAGCAGCCTCAAAGGCGGAGTCGGCAAGACATCGGTCACCACCGGACTGGCCTCGGCCGCCCTCGCCGCCGGCATCCCCACCCTGGTGGTCGACCTTGACCCGCACGCCGACGCCAGCACCGCCCTGGGCGTCCGCGCCGGCGAGCAGCTGGACATCGGCCGCATGCTGAAGTCCCCGCGCCGCGCCCGCCTGGCCGAGAACGTGGTCCCCAGCGGCTGGCTGGAGCGCGGCAACTCCACCGCCGGAACCCGTGCCGGCAACAGCGAAGAATCCATTCTGGACGTCGCCGTCGGCTCCGCCTACACCGGCATCTACGACCGCCCGGACCTGGGCCGCCGCGACCTGCGCCGCCTCTCCACCGTCCTGGCCGGCGCCGACCGGTACGAGCTGGTCCTGATCGACTGCCCGCCGTCCCTCAACGGCCTCACCCGGATGGCCTGGTCCGCCAGCGACAAGGTGGCCCTGGTGGCCGAACCCGGCCTCTTCTCCGTGGCCGGCACCGAGCGCACCATGCGCGCCATCCAGCTGTTCCGCCAGGAGTTTGCCCCCGGGCTGATGCCGGCCGGCATCGTCGCCAACCGGGTCCGCTCGGGCTCGGCGGAGCACGCCTTCCGCCTCTCCGAGATGGACTCGATGTTCGGCGAACTGCTGCTCACCCCGCACATCCCGGAACAGGCCAACTGGCAGCAGATCCAGGGTGCCGCCCACGCCGTGCACTCCTGGCCGGGCGACTCGGCCAAGAACGCCGCCGGCCTCTTCGACGAACTGCTGGCGAACCTGCTGGGCAACCGTGGCGAACTCGTCGGCGCGGGCCGGGCCCGGTCCCGCAGCAGCCGCTGACGTTTGGCCCGCCGGGGCCGATTAAACGACAGAAGCGCGGGGCCACCTGGTGGCCCCGCGCTTCTGTGTCTGAAGGGAAAGAATCAGCCGGTCTTGCGGGCCGCCCGGCGCTTGCTCAGTTCGTCGTCGGGAAAGGACTGGTCGGCGGCGTGCTCGCTGGGAAGGGCCGCGAGGCTGCCCTCCACCTCGCGCCAGACCCGGCCGACGGCGATGCCGAAGACGCCTTGGCCGCCCTGGACCAGGTCGATGACCTCGTCGGCGGAGGTGCATTCGTAGACGCTGGCGCCATCGCTCATCAGGGTGATCTGGGCCAGGTCCTCCACACCGCGTTCACGCAGGTGTTCGACGGCGGTGCGGATCTGCTGCAGGGACACTCCGGTGTCCAGGAGACGCTTGACGACCTTGAGGACCAGAATGTCACGGAAGCCGTAGAGCCGCTGCGAGCCGGAACCGGCGGCGCCGCGGACGGCGGGTTCCACCAGTCCGGTGCGGGCCCAGTAGTCAAGCTGGCGGTAGGTGATACCGGCGGCCTTGCAGGCGGTCGGTCCGCGGTAGCCGGCATCTTCGTCCAGGACGGGGAGGTCCTCGGTGAAGAGCAGGCCCTGCGCGCCGGTAGCGGGCACGGCAACACCTGCCGTCGAAGCCTGCTTGAGCTCGCCTGCGTCGCCTTTCGGACTCACGTGGATCCTCCTCATTCTGAGCTCCCGCGGGGAATTACAGCCTTAGCGCGCTTTCCTGCCGCCGTCGGGCCGTCCCGGCGCGGGAGTGATCCGCGCCGTTCGGGTCCGGCTGCTCAGTCCAGTGTGACGTGCGCACCTGTTGTCTGCAATGGGAACTTGTATCTCTGACGTTAGGCTGACCGGCCCCTCAGGTCAAAGACGTTGGGGCTATAGCCGGGGCGTGTCGAAAGTTTCGACCTCAACTTGAGACTTCGGCGGGGTCAGCCCGCGAAATCCTCGGGTTCGACGTCGTCCAGGAATTCCCGGAAGCGGCGCATCTCCCCCTCTTCGTCGACGGCGGGACCCGGCTCCGTGTCCTCACCCTCATCATGCTCGGTGATCCGCACGCCGGCCTCATCCATGACGGCGTCGGCGCACCAGATCCGGCACTTGGCGCGCAGCGCCAGGGCGAGGGCGTCGGACGCCCTGGAGCTGACCGTGGTGCCGTCCTCGAACTGCAGCTGGCCGTAGAAGACGTTATCCTCCACGGCGACGATGTTGACGCTGACGATCGTGTGGCCGAGCGCCTCGACGACGTCGATCAGCAGGTCGTGGGTCATCGGCCGCGGCGGGACGACGCCCTGCTGGGCCAGGGCGATGGCGCTGGCCTCGGGGGTGCCGATCCAGATCGGCACGTGCCGTTCGCCGTGCATCTCCTTGAGCAGCACGAGCGGCTGGTTGGAGGGCAGTTCGATCCGAACGCCTACGATCTCGACCTCAATCATCAGATGTCCATCCTCGAGATGCGGTCCTGGACCAGAGCCCGGTGCAGCGAGAGGCAGAGGTCGCTGATTTCCCGGGCCGCCTCGGCGGCGCGGGCGTGCGAGGCGGCGTCCTTGCGGGACGTGAGGGTGGCGACGGCGCGTTCCACCAGGCCGAACTCCCGGTCCGCGGCGGCCTGGAAGGGGCGCAGGTGGCGGGGCTCAAGGCCGTGGCTTTCCAGCTGGACGCAGGCCTTGGCCACCTGCAGGGCGTGCTCGTCGAACTGGCCGTTGACGTGGCCGATCAGCCCGTAGCTCAGCAGGGACTCCAACAGCGGGACGCTCGCCCCGGATTCGGTCCGCAGCTGTTCCTCGCTGAGCCGGCGCACCCGGTTGTTCAGCTCGGAGGCGAGCTCGTCGGAGACGATCCGCGGCGAGACGGTGACGCCGGGCGGAAGGTTGTCCGGGCGTTCGCCGCGGTCGATCGCGTCGAGGTAATCCTTGATCACCTTCAACGGCAGATACTGGTCGCGCTGGAGCGCCAGCACGAAACGGAGCCGCTCGACGTCGTTCTCCGAGTACTGCCGGTACCCCGCGGGGGTCCGCTGCGGGTTGATGAGTCCCTTTTCCTCAAGGAACCTGATTTTCGACGCGGTCATGGACGGGAAGTCGTCACTGAGTTGCCCCAGGACCTCCCCGATGTTCAAAACCTGGGGTCCGCGCCGTTCGGCTTGTGCCATGGCCACCGGAAAGTACTCCGATATCAGACGTTGCCTGCGGTGCGGACAGGGCTCAGGTAGAAGGTCAGGCGGAACTTGCCGATCTGCACCTCGTTGCCGGACTTGAGTTCCACGGCGTCGACGCGGTCGTTGTTGACGTAGGTGCCGTTCAGGCTGCCGGTGTCCACCACTTCGAAGCTGCGGGCCGTGCGGCGGAATTCGACGTGGCGGCGGGACACCGTGACGTCATCGAGGAAGATGTCGGCGTCGGGGTGCCGGCCGGCGGTGGTGACGTCCGAGTCCAGCAGGAAGCGGGCACCACTGTTGGGACCGCTGTGCGCGATCAGCAGCGCCGAACCTGCCGGCAGCGATTCGATCGCGGTGCGCTCCTCGGTCGAAACCTTCGGGGCGATCGTCGGCTCGTCGCGGACCGGGGTGAGGTGGATCGAGGTGGTCTCCGAGGCTTTCACTCCACCCGTGCCGTATTCACCGGTGTCGTTCTGTCCGTGCCCAACCATTGAATCCTCCTGATTCGTTGCAGGTTCCCCCCTGCAAACAACGCATGCCGTCCGGAAAAGCCTGGCAGATCCGGTAGTCGGTCCGCCGTCCGGCAGCTGTCTCCAGCGGCAGGGCCGGGCGGCCTTGCCTTTAGCCTACCTGCTGTTCGTACTCCGATGCACTGAGCAGCGACTCGACCGCGTCGGCCTCGGCCAGCTTGATTTCCAGCAGCCAGCCCTCGCCGTAAGGATCGGAGTTAATCAGGGCCGAATCGGTGTCCAGCGCCTCATTGCGGGCCACCACTTCGCCGCTGACCGGGGCGTAGATGTCGCTGACGCTCTTGGTCGATTCGACCTCGCCGACGACGTCATTGGCGGTGAGCTTGGTGCCCACCTCCGGCATCTGGGCGTAGACCACGTCGCCGAGGGCGTCCTGGGCAAAATCCGTGATGCCCACCCGGACGACGCCGTCGGCGTTGGGGGCGGTGACCCACTCGTGTTCGGCGGTGTAGGAGAGGTCTTCGGGAATGATGCTCATGACGGGCCTTTCGTCGGGTCAAGCACTACAGGTCAAGCACTGCGGGTCAATCTTTAGGGTCAATCACTGGGTCCAGCGCTGGAGATGCGGCGGCCGGAGGAACGGGCCGCCGCTGAAAGTATAGGCATATCGGCACCGGCCCGGGAGGTCTCTGGCATGATGGGGCCATGGCCGCCCCTGCACCGGAACGGAACGTGTTTGCGTATGCCTGAACTGCCCGAAGTCGCGGCGCTGGCGGACTTCCTCGCCGCCCGCCTGGCCGGCTGCGAGGTCGCCGGCATCCAGGTGGTCTCCTTCGCCGTGCTGAAGACCGCCGATCCCCCGATCAGCGCGCTCGAGGGCCGCACGGTGTCGGGCGTCCGGCGGTACGGGAAGTTCGTGGCGGTGGAGGCGGACGGGCTGTTCCTGGTCTTCCATCTCGCCCGCGCCGGCTGGGTCCGGGTGACGGAGGCCCCCACCGGGGCCGTACTCAAGCGCGGCGGCGGGCACATCGCGGTCCGGCTGTCCCTGACCGGCGGCGCCGGTCCCGTGGACGTGGACCTGACCGAGGCGGGGACCCGCAAGAGCCTGGCCGTGTACCTGGTCCGGGACCCGGCCGAGGTTCCGGGGATCGCGGCGCTGGGGCCGGACCCGCTGGGCAAGGATTTCGACGTCGAATCGCTCGCGGCGATCCTGGCCGCCCACTCCCAGCAGGTCAAGGGGGTGCTGCGCAGCCAAAGCATTATGGCCGGGATCGGCAACGCCTACAGCGACGAGATCCTGCACGCGGCACGGATCTCCCCGTTCGCGATCGCCGCGTCCCTGGACCGCGACGCCGTCGAACGCCTCTACCGGGCGATCCATGAGGTGCTCGGCGCGGCCGTGGCGGAGGCAGCCGGAAAGCCGCCCGCCGAACTCAAGGACACGAAGCGGACCCACCTGCGGGTTCACGGCCGGGCCGGGGAGGCCTGCCCGGTCTGCGGGGACACCGTCCGGGAGGTCTCCTTCGCGGACACGGCCCTGCAGTACTGCCCCACCTGCCAGACGAAGGGGAAGATCCTGGCGGACCGGCGCACCTCGCGCTTCTTGAAGTAACCGGCCCCCGTAGCAGCCCGCGCCGCGGCGGGTTACCCGGGAAAGCAGAAAACCCCGCCCCTGCCGTTTCCGGCAAGGACGGGGTTTTTTCTGTTGGTCGGGCTGACAGGATTTGAACCTGCGACCCCTTGACCCCCAGTCAAGTGCGCTACCAAGCTGCGCTACAGCCCGCTGGTTCCGTCGTTCTCCGCTCCGTGGCTCCGGAGGGATTTCTCCCTGCCGTATTCACTGAGCAGTCCGGCCGAACCACCTTGAAAAGCTTACACGATCCCGGAGGGTGCCCGTGACATTTCGCCGCCGCCACGGGCACTTTTCCCTCCGGTGTGGCCGAATTAACGCTTCTTGCTGCGCTTTTCCCGGACCCGCATATTGACCTCGATCGGGGTGCCCTCGAAGCCGAAGGTTTCACGCAGGCGGCGGGTGATGAAGCGGCGGTAGCCCGGGTCCAGGAACCCGGTGGTGAAGAGGACGAACTTCGGCGGACGGCTGGAGGCCTGGGTGCCGAAGAGGATGCGGGGCTGCTTGCCGCCGCGGACCGGGTGCGGGTGCGCCGCGACGAGTTCGCCGAGGAAGGCGTTGAGCCGGCCGGTTGGGATGCGCTTGTCCCAGCTTTCCAGCGCCGTGTCCAGGGCGGGAACCAGGCGGTCCTTGTGCCAGCCGGTCTTGGCGGAGATGTTCACCCGGGGGGCCCAGGCCACGTGGGCCAGGTCGCGGTCGATCTCGCGCTCAAGGTAGATCCGGCGTTCGTCGTCCAGCAGGTCCCACTTGTTGAACGCCAGCACCAGTGCCCGGCCGGATTCGATGGCCAGCTGCAGGATGCGGACGTCCTGCTCGCTGAGGACCTCGTCCACGGCGAGGAGCACGACGGCGACCTCGGCCTTTTCGAGCGCGCTCTGGGTGCGCAGGGAAGCGTAGAAGTCGGCGCCTTGGGCCATGTGCTGGCGGCGTCGGATGCCGGCGGTGTCCACGAAGCGCCAGGTGCGGCCGCCGAGCTCGATGAATTCGTCCACCGGGTCGCGGGTGGTGCCGGCGGTGTTGTCCACGACGACGCGCTCGGAGCCGGCCAGCTTGTTCAGCAGCGAGGACTTGCCCACGTTCGGGCGGCCGATCAGCGCGATGCGGCGGGGGCCGCCGCTGCGTTCCAGGCCCTCGATGGTGGAGAACTCGGGCAGGACATCCATCACGTGGTCCAGCAGGTCTGCCACGCCACGGCCGTGCAGGGCGGAGACCGGGTAGGGCTCGCCGAAGCCGAGGCCCCAGAGCGCGGCCGAGTCGGCTTCCTGGGCGAAGTCGTCCACCTTGTTGGCCACCATGATGACCGGCTTCTTGGACTTGCGGAGCATCTTCATGACGCCCTCGTCGGTGGCGGTGGCGCCGACGGCGGAGTCCACCACGAAGAGCACGGCGTCGGCCAGCTCCACGGCCATCTCGGCCTGCTCGGCGACGCGGGCGTGGATGCCGCGGGCGTCGTGCTCCCAGCCGCCGGTGTCCACCAGAGTGAAGTTGCGGCCGTTCCAGTGCGCCGAGTACATGACGCGGTCGCGGGTGACGCCGGGGGTGTCCTCGACGACGGCCTCGCGGCGGCCCAGGATGCGGTTGACCAGCGTGGACTTGCCCACATTCGGGCGGCCGATGATGGCCAGGACCGGGTCCAGCTTCAGCGGGCCGTCGAAGTCCTCGTCCTCGAAGTCGCCGCTAAGCAGCGCGGCGTCGTCCTCGTCGAGCTCGTAGTCCTCCAGGCCGGCGCGCAGCGACGCGGCGCGGAGGTCGGCCTCGTCGTCGTCCAGGGCGGCGAGGTTCTCCGCCACCTGGTCCGTGCCGGTGGGCGTGTATTCGTCTTCGCCGGCGCCGAAGTTGCCGGAGGTTTGAGTCGTATCGCTCATTGCACTTTCCTTAGGTGGTGATCTGCCGGCTCTCCGGCTACTGCTGTCTGGCGTTCATGCGGTGTTTCTGATTGCGGTGCTGCTGATCCGGCGCGTGCTGTTTCCGCGTCGGGCAGGCGGTGTCCGCTGGCCTGGATGGTGTCCTGGACGTGCCGCGCCAGCGCAGCACGGATCCCGGTTCCCACCCTGTCCATTGAAGCACGCCCGGTCTCCCCCGGCCTGCGGTCCGCGGTCAGCGCCGGGCCGAAGCTGACGTGCAGCCGGCGGCCCGGGCGGGGCACGGTGTTGAGGTGTTCGTCGCCGGTGCGGGTTCCGAGGATGGCGACCGGGATGACGGTGGCCGCCGAGTTCAGCGCCAGCCAGGCCACCCCGTTGTTGATCGCCGCCGCCTGGCCGCTGCCCCGGGTGCCTTCGGGGAGGATGCCCACACAGGATCCGGCGTCCAGGATGGCCTTGGCGCGCTGCAGCGCCGCCCGGTCCCCGGACCGGTCCACGGGCAGCTGGCCCGCCGCGGTGAGCACCCGGCCCAGGATCCCGCCGAACATCTCCTGTTTGACCAGGATGTGCATCGGCCGCGGGGCGGCACCGAACATCACCGGCCCGTCGAGGTAGCTGATGTGGTTCCCGGCGAAGATCACCGGGCCCGCCTGCGGGACGTTGGCCCGTCCCGTGACGGTGGTCCGGTACACCAGGTGGTCCAGTGCCCACCCCACGGGGCGGCTCCAGGCCATGGTCCCGGTGAGGAACAGGCGTCCGGGGACCGCGGCCACGCGCTCAGTCACGGGTGAAGGGCGCGTGCTCAACGACCCGCCGCACGATCCCGAGGGCCGCGTCGACGGTCTGCTCAAAGTCCAGATCCGAGGAGTCCAGGGTCACCACGCCGTCGGCGGCCCGGGTGAAGTTCACCACGGTGGAGTCCTTGGCGTCCCGCGCCGTCACCTGGGCGGCGAGCTGCTCGGCGTTCTGGGTGCCGCCCAGCTGCAGGCCGCGGCGGCGCAGCCGGGCCTCCTCGCTGGCGGTCAGCAGCATCCGCACCTCGGCGTTGGGCGCGACGACAGTGGTGATGTCCCGGCCCTCCACCACCATGCGGCGGTGGTGCTTGTCGATCAGTGCGCGCTGGCGGCGGATCAGTTCAGTGCGGGCGCCCAGGTTGGTGGCGACGGCGCTGACCGCGGCGGAGATGGAGGGTTCACGGATGGCGTCGGTGATGTCCACGCCGCCCACGCGCACGTACTCCTCCCCCGCGCTGGTGCTGATGTCCAGATCCAGGACCTCGGCGGCGTCCTCGACGGCCTGCCCGTCGGCCAGGTCGGTCCCGGCGTCGAGGCAGTACCAGGTCAGGGCCCGGTACATCGCGCCGGTGTCCAGGTAGGCCAGCCGGAGCCGGCGGGCCACCTCCTTGCTGACACTGGACTTGCCCGACCCGGAGGGCCCGTCAATGGCGACGACGAGGCTCTTGCCGGGACGGACCACGTCCGTCGCTACTGCTGCTGTTTCCTGGGTCATTACTGGAGTACCCGCCATCCGCGGTCGTTGAGGGCTTCGATGAGCATTTCGTGTTTGTTGGGCAGGACGGAGATCTCCACCATGCCCACGTTCTGGCCGGACGAGTGGTCCAGGCGCAGGTCTTCGAGGTTGACACCGATCTCGCCGATCTCGGTGAGCAGCCGGGCGATCTGCCCCGGCGTGTCGTCCACCAGGACGGTGAGCCAGGAGTAGGCCTGCGGCGGCCCGCCGTGCTTGCCCGGGATGCGGGCCTGGCCGGCGTTGCCCTCGCTGATCAGCTGCGCCAGGTCCAGCCGCGCGCCCGGCGCGGTGGGGTTCTCCAGCGTGCTAATCAGGCGGTTCAGGTCCTCCCGGACGCCGTGCAGCAGCCCCACCATGGGCCCGGCGTTGGCGCCGAGGATCTGCACCCACAGCGTCGGGTCGCTCGCGGCGATCCGGGTGGTGTCCCGGAGCCCGTTCCCGGCCAGGGACAGAGCGTGCAGGGGCGTGCCCTGCAGCCGGCTGGCCAGCAACGAGGACATCACCTGGGGCAGGTGTGAGACCAGCGCCACGGCGTCGTCGTGTTCCTGGGCATCGAATTCGGCGACGACGGCGCCGAGGTCGCCCGCCAGCGCGCGCGCCGTCGTGAGGGCCTCAGGCCGGGTCTCCGGCGTCGGGCACAGCACCCACGGCATGGAGGTGAAGAGTTCCCCGCGCGCGGCGACCGGCCCGGACTTCTCCCGGCCGGCCATCGGGTGGGTGCCGACGTAGCGGCCCAGGTCGGCCCCGCGGTCGCGGAGCTCTGCCTGGATGCCCGCCTTGACGCTGGCGATGTCCACCACGGTGGCGTCGGGGTAGTCCGCCAGGGCGCGGGCGACGACGTCGGCCGTCACGTCCGGCGGGGCCGCCACGACGACGAGCTCCGGGGCCTCCCCCTCGAGCCGCTCCAGCGGCAGGCCGGCGCCGATGTCGACGGCGACGGCCTGGTTGGTCGGCGAGGGGTCGGTCAGGTACACCGGGACGCCGCGGCCGCGCAGGCCCAGCCCGATGCTGGTGCCCAGCAGCCCGGTGCCCACGACGACCACGGGGCCGTTGAGGTGCCCGCGGCCGTGGGTGCGGAAAGCGGACATGCCTACAGCCCCACGGATGCCAGCAGGTGGCCGACTTCCTGCTTGCCGAGGTTGCGGATGCTGCCCTGGCGCTGGTCGCCCAGGCCGATGGGGCCGACCTTGACGCGGACCAGGCGCAGCACGGGGAAACCGACGGCGTCGAAGAGGCGGCGAACGATCCGGTTCTTCCCCGAGTGCAGGACCACCTCGATCAGCACGTGGCCCGGGGTGGAGTCGACCAGCCGGAACGAATCCACCGAGGCCATGCCGTCTTCCAGCTCGACGCCGGCCTTCAGCTGGGCGCCGACGCCCTGCGGGAACGGGCCGCGGACCTGGACCAGATAGGTCTTGGGCACCTCGTAGGAGGGGTGCGTCAGCCGGTTGGCCAGTTCGCCGTCGTTGGTCAGCAGCAGCAGGCCCTCGGTGGCGACGTCCAGCCGGCCCACGTGGAAGAGCCGCTCGCCGTGGTGGTTGCGGACGAAGTCGCTGATGCACGGCCGGCCGTCCGGGTCTTCCATGGTGGAGACAACGCCCTTGGGCTTGTTGAAGACCATGTAGACCATGTTTTCGTCCAGCTGAATGCGCAGGCCGTCGACGTGGATCACGGAGGTGGCGGGGTCCACCCGCATGCCCAGTTCGGTGACGACGCGGCCGTCCACCTCGACCCGGCCCTCGGCGATCATCTCTTCGCAGACGCGACGGGAGGCCACGCCGGCGGAGGCCATGACCTTCTGCAGGCGGACACCGTCGGCATCGTGCAGCTCGGACTGCGGCACGGCGCCGCGCGGGCCGCGCTTGCGGGTGGGCTTGCGGACCGGGCCGAGGTTCTGGCCGAAGCGTTCGCTGCCGAAGGCTTTCGAGCCGGTGGCCTTGGCGGCGCCGGCCCCGATGCGGGCCTTGGGCTTCAGGGCGCCGGGGGTGCCCGGCGCCTTGCCGGCGCCGGGCTTGCGGGCTCCAGGCTTCTTCGCCGCGGGCTTGCCGCCGCGCTGTGCCGGCTCCGCCGGACCCGGGTTCAGGTCCGGGTCAATGAAGGCTTCCTCGCGCGGCTTGGGCCGCTTGAAGCCGCGGTCGGCTCCGCCGGAGAAGCCGCCCTTGCCGGCGTCGCGCTGGCCGCGGCCGGCGCCGCCGGCTCCCTGGCTGCGCGGTGTGTTGTGTCCGGCCCTGTTGCCGGCTCCGGTCCGTCCCGAACCGTTACGTGGTGAACCCTGGCGTCCCGCCTGTGTCATGACCCGTCCTTCGTTGTGGTGAAATCTGTGCGCAGGCTGCGTGGCTGCCCGCTGGTGTGTGGTGCTCTTACATGCGTCCGGCGTCGTAGTACTCCGCGATGCCCTCGAGTCCGGGAAGGTGCGGGGAGAGCTGGGGCAGTTCCGCCACCGACCCGATCCCCATCCGTTCCAGGAAATACGAGGTGGTGCGGTAGAGGACTGCCCCGGATTCGGGATCATGTCCCGAGTCCTCGATCAGTCCGCGCTGCACGAGCGTCCGCACCACGGAGTCGACAATGACGCCTCGAATTGCCGAGACCCTGGCCCGGGATACGGGCTGCCGGTAGGCGATCACGGCGAGCGTTTCGAGCGCCGCCTGCGTCAGCCTGGCCGTCTGGCCTTCAAGGACGAATCCGCCAACCACGTCGGCGAATTCGGCCCGGGAATAGATCCGCCAGCCACCGGCGATGTTCCGCAATTCGAAACCCCGGGGGGCTGTGGCCACATCCGGGGAACTTCCAGTATAGCCGTTATACTCCCGCCGCAGGTCCTCGAGCAGGTCCTCGACGACGTCGACGGGCTGGCCGAGGCCCGCGGCGAGCCGCGCCGCCGTCGCCGGTTCGTCGATCACCATCAGCACGGCCTCCAGCGCGGCGCGGATGCCGCCGGGAAGATCCGCGACGTCGGGGGTTCCCGGGTCCGGCTGTCCGGCGGGGGTGCCAGCCGGTCCGGGGCGAGTCTCTGGTCCGGTGGTCATGGCTGGTCCTCGTATTCCTCGCTCAGGGCCGCACTGTTCCATTCGGGGTCGGCGGCCGTCCAGTGCACGGAGAGTTCGCCGAGGGGCTGCAGCTGGTCGAAGGAGACCGCCTTGTCGCGGAACATCTCCAGCAGGGCCAGGAAGCGGGCCACCACCACCAGGGTGGATTCGGCGTCGGCGGTCAGGGCCCGGAAGGTCAGCGGCCGGCCCTGCCGCAGGCGCAGCCCGAGGATCTCGGCCTGTTCCCGGACGCTGACGGGGCTGCCGTGCAGGTGCGCCAGGCCCACCTCGGTGGGTGCGGCGGCCTTGGGGGTCAGCGCGGCGCCGGCGAGGGCGGCGAACTGGGCCGGGGTGTGCTTCCAGACCAGGTCCGGCAGCAGCGCGGCGAAGTGTTCCTCGAGGGCCACCTGGCGGGGGTAGCGCTGCGCCTCCTGTTCCAGGGTGGCGCCGAGCAGGCCGGCGACGTGCTTGAAGGCCTTGTACTGCAGCAGCCGGGCGAACAGCAGGTCCCGGGCTTCCAGGAGCGCCACGTCCTCGGCGTCCTCGACCTCGCCGGCGGGCAGCAGCCGGGCGGCCTTGAGGTCCAGCAGGGTGGCGGCCACCACCAGGAACTCGCTGGCCTCGTCCAGGGCCCAGTCCTCCCCTTGCTCCTGGAGCTTCCGGGTGTACTTGATGAACTCATCGGTGACGGTGGCCAGCGCCACCTCGGTGATGTCCAGCTGGTGTTTGGAGATCAGGCCCAGGAGCAGGTCGAAGGGGCCGGTGAAGTTGGCCAGCCGGACCTCGAAGCCGGGCTTCTTCGCCGCCGGTGACAGCTCCTCCGGCGCGGTGAGCGTCGCCGTCACGGTGCCTAGGGCGCGCCGCCGCGCGAGATCAGTTCCTTGGCCAGGCGGCGGTACGCGTCCGCGCCGGCGTGGTTCCCGGCGTAGCTGGTGATCGGTTCAGCGGCGACGGTGGCGTCGGCGAACTTGATGGAGCGCTTGATGACGGTTTCGAAGACCTTGTCGCCGAAGGCCTCGACCAGCCGCGCGATGACCTCGCGGCCGTGGAGGGTCCGCGCGTCGTACATGGTGGCGAGGACGCCGTCGACCTGCAGGCGGGGGTTGAGCCGGTCCTGGACCTTGTCGATGGTCTCGACCAGCAGCGCCACGGCGCGGAGGGCGAAGAACTCGCAGATCAGCGGGATGATGACGCCGTGGGCGGCGGTGAGGGCGTTGACCGTGAGCAGGCCGAGGGAGGGCTGGCAGTCGATCAGGACGACGTCGTAGTCGTCTTCGACCTTTTTGAGTGCCCGGTCCAGGACCTGTTCGCGGGCCACCTCGTTGACCAGCTGCACCTCTGCGGCGGAGAGGTCGATGTTGGCCGGGAGCAGGTCCACGTTCTCGACGCCGGTCTTCTGGATCGCGTCGCGGATGTCCACCTTGCGGTCCATCAGGACGTTGTAGACCGTCAGGTCCAGCTCGTGCGGGTTGGTGCCGAGGCCGGCGGACAGCGCACCCTGCGGGTCGAAGTCCACCAGCAGGACGCGGCGGCCGTACTCGGCCAGGGCCGCGGCCAGGTTGATGGTGGACGTCGTCTTGCCGACGCCGCCCTTCTGGTTCACCATGGCGATGACGCGGGCCGGGCCGTGGGAGGACAGCGGCGCGGGCTCAGGGAACTCCCGCAGGGGACGCCCGGTGGGCCCCATGACGGCGTCGTCCGGGTCGAGTCCGGTGCCTTCCAGGGTGGCTGACCCCTGTTCGCTGCTCACGTATCTATCCACACTTTCGATGACGGTGATATTTGCTGCCCGATCCCGCCGCGGTTCGTCGGCGGCGATCGTTATTCCTCCCAAGGTTACAGCCCCCGACACGGTATTCGACGGACCTTGACAACCGCCGTTTTGCGCGCCTTGACCTTCTGGTAGAGGTCGAGGGTTGCCGCGGGGAGGCCGGGCCGGGGATGCGAAACCGCCCGGACGCGGCGGGGCGTCCGGGCGGTTTCGCGGTAATGCGTTGCGGGTGCGGCGGCCGGTCAGGCGTTGGCCGGCACCTGCGGGCGGGCGGACTCTGCGGCCGCTTCGCCGGCCGGTTCGCCGGCCACGTGGCCGGCGATCATGGTCTGCTCGTCGAACGGGACGGCACCGGAGAGGACGCGCTCCACCTGGCCGCCGTCGATCTCCTTGACCCAGGTGCCGATCAGGATGGTGGCGACGGCGTTGCCGGTGAAGTTGGTCAGCGCGCGGGCCTCGGACATGAACCGGTCGATGCCGACGATCATGCCGACGCCGCCGAGCAGTTCCGGACGGTGGGCCTGCAGGCCGGCGGCCAGGGTGGCCAGGCCGGCGCCGGTGACACCGGCTGCGCCCTTGGAGGCGATGATCATGAAGATCAGCAGCGAGACCTGGGCGCCCAGGTCCAGCGGGGTGCCCATGGCGTTGGCGACGAAGAGGGAGGCCATGGTCAGGTAGATCGCGGTGCCGTCCAGGTTGAAGGAGTAGCCGGTGGGGACGGTGACGCCGACGACCGGCTTGGAAACACCCAGGTGTTCCATCTTGGCGATCAGGCGGGGCAGGGCGGCCTCGGAGGAGGAGGTGGAGAAGATCAGCAGGTATTCGCGGCCCAGGTACTTCATCAGGCGGAAGATGTTGACGCCGGAGACGACCTGCAGGATACCGCCGAGGATCACGACGATGAACACGGCGCAGGTGATGTAGAAGGCGACCATCAGGGTGGCCATGCTGATGATGGCCTGGACGCCGGTGGCGCCGACGACGGCGGCGATGGCGCCGAAGGCACCCACCGGGGCGAGCCACATGATCATGATCAGGATGCGGAAGACGAGGGCCTGGCCGTGGCCGATGGCCTTGAGGATCGGGGCGCCCTGGGTGCCCATCTTCTGCAGCGCGAAGCCGACCAGGATGGCGGCGAGGAGGGTCGGCAGGACGGGGATGTCGCCGGGGATGATGCCGAGCAGGAAGTCGACGGTGCTGTCCGTGGCAGCCTTCTTGTTCGGATCGTACGGGGCAAGCTTCAAGCCGGTGCCCGGGTGGATCAGGTTGCCGACGACCAGGCCGATGGCCAGGGCGAAGGTGGACATGACGATGAAGTAGCCCAGGGCCAGGCCGCCGACCTTGCCGACGGTGGCCGCCTTGGCGATGGAACCGATGCCCAGGACGATGGTGCAGAAGATGACCGGGGCGATCATCATCTTGATCAGCTTGATGAACCCGTCGCCGAGGGGCTTGAGGGACTTTCCGACCTCGGGGAACATCAGGCCGACGACGGCGCCGAGGACGACGGCCACGATGACCGCGATGTACAGGTAGTGGGACTTGTCCAGCCCCTTGCGCTTGACCGGCGCCGCGGCCGTTGCCGCTGACTCTCCTCGTTGAGAGGCCATGGTATTTCTCCTTGGATAGGCTGGACGTCGATGCTGTCCGTGGACGCATCCGTCCTTTCTGCGTGTTCCTCCATCATTGGGTACGGAGTGACGCGCATCACCGTTGCGTTCATATTGGTCATGGAGGGTGCACTTTGATCCACTGGAGCATCGCCCGGCGCCTGTTCGTGGCCCATCTGCTGTTCATGCTGGCGCTGACCGCCGTCGTCGGGACCGCCACCTATGTGGACGCACGGGACCACGCGTACCAGGAGGCCGGGCGGCGGATGGCCGGGATCGCCACCTCGGTGGCGGACAACCCGCTGGTCCTGCAGGCCGCCGCGGCGCCGAACCCGTCGGCGCTGCTGCAGCCCTACTCCATGGAGGTGATGCGGGACGCCCAGGCCGACTTCATCACGATCATGGCCCCGGACCGGACCCGCTGGACCCACCCCCGGGACGAGGAGCTGGGCAAACCGTACATCGGGTCTATCGATGCGGCGTTGCAGGGCCGGGTCTTCACGGAGATCATGGCCGGCACGCTGGGCCCCTCGGTGCGCACGATCGCCCCGGTAAAGGACGCCAACGGCACGGTCAAGGCGCTGGTGGCGGCGGGCGTGACCGTGGGAACGGTGGACGTGGCGTTCTCCGGCCGGCTGCCGGCCCTGCTGGTGATCGCGGCGGCGCTGCTGGCAGGCGGCTCGGTGGCGTCCTGGCTGCTGGGCCGGTACCTGCGGCGCGTGACCCGGGGCTGGGGCCCGGAGCAGCTGGCCCAGCTGTTTGCCTACTACGAGTCCGTGCTGCACTCGGTGCGTGAGGGCGTGATCCTGATCAACCCGCGCGGCCGGGTGGTGATGTACAACGACCAGGCGGCGGCGCTGCTGGGCGTGCCGCCGCGGCCCGCGGACGCGGCGGTGGACGCCGACGGCGGTGCCGCCCTGGGCATCACCCGCAGCGCAAACCACGGCGCGGACCACGGCGCAAACCACAGCGCGGACCGGGACGGCGTCGGCCGCCCGGCCGACGCCCCCTCACTGGCGGAGCTGCCGCTGGCGCCGAGCCTGCGGGAGCTGTTCCGGTCCGGGCGGTTGGCCCAGGACGAAATCCACCTCACCGGCGAGCGCGTGCTGGTGGTCAATCAGGGCCCCGCGGTGGGTCCCGCTCCGGGGCCGCTGGCAGCCTCGCGGGGGGCCCGGCGGCAGCGGGGGTCGTCGCGGCGGCCGGTCTTCGGGACGGTGGCCACCATCCGGGACCGGACCGAGATCGAGTCCCTGGGCAGCGAGCTGGAGACCATGCGGACGCTCTCGGACGCGCTGCGGGCGCAGACACACGAGCACGCCAACCGGCTGCACACCATCGTCTCGCTGATGGAGCTGGGCCGGGACGCCGAGGCGCTGGACTTCGCCACCAAGGATCTGGAGCTGTCCCAGCGGCTCACCGATGACTTGGTGGGCTCCATCGAGGAGCCGGTACTGGCGGCCCTGGTGATGGGCAAGTCCGCCCAGGCGCACGAACGCGGCGTGGAGCTGATTCTCACCACGGCCGGCTCCACCGCCGTGACCGGCCTGGCCGTGCAGGACCTGGTGACCATCCTGGGCAACCTGCTGGACAATGCGATCGACGCCGCCGCGGACGCTCCCCCGCCGCGGCTGGTGGAGCTGACAGTCACCGCCGGGCCGGAAGCTCTGGAGATTACCGTGGAGGACAGCGGGCCCGGCATCGACCCGGCGGCGGTGGACGACGTCGTCCGGCATGGCTTCAGCACCAAGGAGTCCGGGCCCTTCGGCCGCGGACTTGGCCTGGCGCTGGTCCGGCAGGCGGTCCGGCGGCTGGGCGGTACCATGACAATCACCAGCCCGGCCGGGGCGCTGTTCCGGGTCAGCCTGCCGACGGGGCAGGCCGCGGGGAACGCGGCGGCCGGTATTGCAGAGGGACACCATGAATGAGATCCGTGTGCTCGTCGTCGAGGACGAGCCGATCGCGGCCGCCGCGCACGCCGCGTACATCGGCCGGCTGGAGGGCTTCACCCTCGCCGGATCCGCCCCGGACGGGCAGTCGGCCCTGCGCCTGCTGACGGAGCTCAACGCCGCGGGCCAGCCGGTGGAGCTGGTCCTGCTGGATATGAACCTGCCGGACCTGCACGGTCTGGACATCGCCCGCCGGATGCGCACCGCCGGGCTCTTCGCGGACATCATCGCCATCACCGCCGTGCGTGAACTGAACATCGTCCGCAGCGCCGTGGCCACCGGCGTCGTGCAGTACCTGATCAAACCCTTCACCTTCGCCACCTTCGCGGACAAGCTGCGGAGTTACCGGCAGTTCCGTGAGCAGCTGGCCTCCCCCGCTGCCGGCGGACCAGGGACCGGGGCCTCGCAGAGCGACGTGGACCAGGCGTTCGCGAGCCTGCGCGCCCCCTCGGAGCTGCCGCTGCCCAAGGGACTCGCCTCCTCCACCCTGGAGTCGGTGCAGGAGTTCATGAAGCGCCAGGCCGGGGCCGTGTCCGCCAGCGAGGTGATGGAGGCCCTGGGCATGTCCCGGGTGACCGCCCGCCGCTATCTGGAGTACCTGGCCGACGCCGGGACGGTCGCCCGCACGGCCCGCTATGGCGCGCCGGGCCGGCCGGAGAACGAATACCGCTGGAGCCGGCCGGCGTCCTAGGAGCCGCTTTCCAGGACCGCGCCGTTCAGGACCGCGCGGTGTCGGGCCGCAGGGTGCCCAGCAGCTGCTCGATCACGCCCGCGTCCTCAATGGTGGAGGGCACCACGTAATCCTCGCCGTCGGCGATCTGCCGCATGGTCTTGCGGAGGATCTTCCCCGAGCGGGTCTTGGGCAGCGCCTCCACCACGGTGACGTGCTTGAAGTCGGCCACGGCGCCGATGTCGCGCCGGACCAGGGCCACCAGCTCCTTGGCCAGCACCTCCCCCGGCACGTCGACGCCGGACTTGAGGACCACGTAGCCGCTGGGCCGCTGGCCCTTGAGCGGGTCGGCCAGGCCGATCACGGCGCACTCGGCGACCGCGGGATGCTGGCCGATCACCTGCTCCATCGCCCCGGTGGAGAGCCGGTGGCCGGCCACGTTGATAATGTCGTCGGTGCGGCCCATCACGAAGAGGTAGCCGTCCTCGTCCCGGTAGCCGGAGTCGCCGGTGGCGTAGTAGCCCTCGAAAGCCTGCAAATAAGAGGAGACGTAGCGGTCATCGTTGCGCCAGAGGGTGGCCAGGGTACCCGGCGGCAGCGGCAGGCCCAGGACGATGTTGCCCTCCGTTCCCGGTTCCACTTCCTCCCCCGAGCCGTCGAGGACCTGCAGGCGGAAGCCCGGCATCGGAACGCTCGGGGACCCGGCCTTGATGGGCAGTTCGGCCATGCCGCGGGGGTTCGCGCAGATGGCCCAGCCGGTCTCGGTCTGCCACCAGTGGTCCACCACCGGCACCCCCAGAACCCGGGCGGCCCAATGGAAGGTGTCCGTGTCCAGCCGCTCCCCCGCGGCGAACAGGGTCCGCAGGCTGGAGATGTCGTAGTTCTTCAGCAGATCCGCTTCCGGGTCGGCCTTGCGGATGGCCCGCAGCGCCGTCGGGGCCGTGAAGAGGACGTTGACCTTGTGGTCCTGGATCACCCGCCAGAAGGCGCCGGCGTCCGGGGTGCCCACCGGCTTCCCCTCGTACATGACGGTGGTGGCCCCGGCCAGCAGCGGACCGTAGACGATGTAGGAGTGGCCCACCACCCAGCCGACGTCGGAGGCGGTCCACATGACGTCGCCGGGGCCGACGTCATAGATGTTCTCCAGCGTCCAGCTCAGGGCGACGGCGTGGCCGCCGTTGTCCCGCACCACGCCCTTGGGGGTGCCGGTGGTGCCGGAGGTGTAGAGGATATACAGCGGGTCCGTGGCCTTGACGTTGACCGGAGACGCCGGTTCGGCGGCGGCCATCTCGGTGTCCCAGTCCAGCCAGCCGCCGTGGTTCGCGGCGGTGTCGGCGAAGCCGTCCCGGGCCTTGACCAGCACCGGGGTGTCCGGGGTTCCGGTGAGCTCCAGCGCCTCCGCGACGGCCGGCAGGTACTCGATCCGGCGGGCCGGCTCGATGCCGCCCGAGGCGGTGACGACGGCGGCCGGGCCCGCGTCGCGGATGCGGGCGGCGAGCTCCTTGGGCGCGAAACCGCCGAAAACCACCGAGTGGACGGCGCCGAGCCGCGCCGTGGCGAGCATGGCGATGGCCGCCTCTGGGATCATCGGCATGTAGATGACCACCCGGTCGCCGCGGCCCACGCCCCGGGCGCGGAGGACGCCGGCGAACCGCGCCACCTGGTCCGTCAGCTCGGCGTAGGTGAAGCTCTTCCGGAGGCCCAGCATGGCGGAGTCGTAGATCAGCGCCGTCCGGTCGCCGTGGCCGGCCGCCACGTGCCGGTCCAGGGCATTGAAGCAGGTGTTCAGTTCGCCGTCGGGGAACCAGCCGTAGAGCGGGGCGCGGCTCGAATCCAGGGCGCGGGTGGGCGGGACGCTCCAGTCGACCTTGCGGGCCGCGTCGAGCCA
The DNA here is from genome assembly GCF_030410515.1 of Arthrobacter sp. YD4. Classification (GTDB taxonomy): domain Bacteria; phylum Actinomycetota; class Actinomycetes; order Actinomycetales; family Micrococcaceae; genus Arthrobacter. Next base: position 365,215 of record NZ_JAUHHD010000004.1, read on the forward strand.
GAAGTCTTCCGGCTGGTCCATACTGCGCGCATAGCTGCTCCCGTAGCTGGCGGTGCTGCGTTCTTCGTAGCTGCTGGTGTCGGAGCTGCGTTCCGAGGTCTCCCGGTTGCCGGCGTTGCCCATGGCGTTCTCCCGTTCCACGACGTTGTGATGCAGACCATGCTAGACGGACGCTCCGACGCCCACAAGGGGTTTGTATACACGGGGTGGGCCTATTCGGGATTTTCTCCCGAATTGCTTGGATGCGAAGCAGTCTGTGTATACACTGGTGGGGATTCGGCGAGGAAGGAGAGCATCATGCGCGCCAGTGACAGGGCCTATGCGGCACTCCGCGACGACATTATCGAGTGGCGGCTGGCTCCCGGCACGGTTCTCGCCGAGGTGGAGCAGTCCGAGCGCCTGGGCGTCTCCCGGACCCCGCTGCGGGAGGCGCTGAGCCGGCTCACCGCGGAGGGTTTGACGACGACGGCGGGCGGCCGCGGCGTCGTCGTCACCGACATCTCTCTGGAGGACATCGACGAACTCTTCGAGCTTCGCGAAACCCTGGAAGGCAAGGCCGCGGCGCTGGCCGCCGAACGCGGCGATTCGGCCGTCTTCGCCGGGCTGCAGCGCGAATTGCTGCGGGCACCGGAGCTGATCAACGGTGCGGACCCCGCCCGGCACGACTACTACGACCTTGTCGGCCGGCTCGATGCCGCCGTCGACGCCGCCATTTCCAACGCCTACCTGGCCCAGGCGATGCGCAGCCTGCGCGTGCATCTGGTCCGGGTGCGCCGGCTGGCCGCCGACGACGCCGCACGCCTCACCGCCGCGGCCGCCGAACACGCGGCGATCGCCGAGGCCATCGCCGCCGGCAACCCCCGGCTGGCCGAGGCCGCCACCACGCTTCACCTGCACCGCAGTCTTTCCCACGTCAAAGCAACCCACGTACCGCACTAGTACGGACCCCTTCAGAAGGAGCACCATGGTCAAGGAACACCACGTCCGCGTCTATAAGAGCGAAGAGAACCTGGCCCGCGAGGACCAGCTGGCCTACAAGATCGCCAAGGTCGCCGCCGACCCGGTGGAGGTCACCGACGAGGTCACCGACATGGTGATCAACCGCATCATCGACAACGCCTCCGTGGCCATCGCCTCGCTGAACCGCGCGCCGATCGTTGCAGCACGCGCCCAGGCCCTCACGCACGGCCCCAGCACCGGCGGCAAGGGCTCCAAGGTCTTCGGCATCGAGGAGCGCGTATCCCCTGAATGGGCCGCCTGGGCCAACGGCGTGGCCGTCCGCGAACTCGACTACCACGACACCTTCCTGGCCGCCGAGTACTCCCACCCGGGCGACAACATCCCGCCGATCCTGGCCGTCGCCCAGCACGTCGGCTCCAGCGGCCGCGACCTGATCCGCGGCATCGCCACCGGCTACGAAATCCAGGTCAACCTGGTCAAGGCCATCTGCCTGCACAAGCACAAGATCGACCACGTCGCCCACCTGGGCCCCTCCGCCGCCGCCGGCATCGGCACCCTGCTGGGCCTCGACGTCGAGACCATCTTCCAGTCCGTCGGCCAGGGCCTGCACACCACCACCGCCACCCGGCAGTCCCGCAAGGGCGAAATCTCCACCTGGAAGGCACACGCCCCGGCGTTCGCCGGCAAGATGGCCGTCGAGGCCGCCGACCGCGCCATGCGCGGCCAGACCTCCCCCGTGCCGATCTACGAAGGCGAAGACGGCGTCATCGCCTGGATGCTCGACGGCCCCACCGCCGACTACCTGGTGCCGCTGCCCGAGGAGGGCGAGGCCAAGCGCGCCATCCTGGACACCTACACCAAGGAGCACTCCGCCGAATACCAGGCGCAGGCCTGGATTGACCTGGCCCGCAAGCTGCACGGTGAGCACCCGGAGGTCACGGACCCGGCCAACGTCGAGTCCGTCCTGATCAAGACCAGCCACCACACGCACTACGTGATCGGCTCCGGCGCGAACGACCCGCAGAAGTACAGCCCCACCGCCAGCCGGGAAACCCTGGACCACTCCATTCCGTACATCTTCACCGTCGCCCTGCAGGACGGCCGCTGGCACCACGTGGACTCCTACTCCCCCGAGCGTGCGGGCCGGCCGGACACGGTGGAACTCTGGCACAAGGTCACCACGGTGGAGGATCCCGAATGGACCCGCCGCTACCACAGCCTGGACATCTCCGAGAAGGCCTTCGGCGGCTCGGTGGAGATCACGCTCAAGGACGGCACCGTCATTACCGACCAGATCGCCGTCGCCGACGCCCACCCGCTCGGCGCCCGGCCGTTCGCCCGCGAGCAGTACGTGAACAAGTTCCGCACCCTCGCCGCTGGCCTGGTGGCCGAGGAAGAGATCGAGCGCTTCCTCGCCGCAGCCGCCCGCCTGCCCGAGCTCGCCGCCGGTGAGCTGGACCAGCTGAACATCAAGGCCGCCGACGGCGTGATCGACCTGGCGGCCGCACCGAAGGGACTCTTCTAATGCTGTACTCGAAGACCACGCCGGAGCAGAAGCGCATCCGTTTCCGCGAGCTGCTCTCCTCCAGCACCATCGCGCAGTTCCCCGGCGCGTTCAGCCCGCTCTCGGCGCGGCTGATCGAGGAGAAGGGCTTCGCCGGCGTGTACATCTCCGGCGCCGTCCTGGCCAACGACCTGGGCCTGCCGGACATCGGGCTGACCACGCTCACCGAGGTGGCCACCCGGGCCGGGCAGATCGCCCGGATGACGGACCTGCCCTCGATCGTGGATGCGGACACCGGCTTCGGTGAGCCCATGAACGTCGCCCGGACCGTACAGGAACTCGAGAACGCCGGCCTGGCCGGCCTGCACATCGAGGACCAGTTCAACCCGAAGCGCTGCGGGCACCTTGACGGCAAAAACGTCGTGGACCTGGACACCGCCACCAAGCGGATCCGCGCCGCGGCCGACGCCCGCCGGGACCCGAACTTCCTGATCATGGCCCGCACCGACATCCGCGCCACCGACGGCCTGGAGGCTGCCCAGCAGCGCGCCAACGCCCTGGTGGAGGCCGGTGCCGACGCGATCTTCCCCGAGGCGATGAAGGATCTCTCCGAGTTCCAGGCCATCCGCGACGCCGTGGACGTGCCGATCCTGGCGAACATGACCGAGTTCGGCAAGAGCGCACTCTTCACGGTGGACGAGCTGGCCGGCGTCGGCGTCAACATGATCATCTACCCGGTGACCCTGCTTCGTAGTGCCATGGGCGCGGCGGAGCGTACTCTGGAGACGATCAAATCAGACGGCACCCAGGAGGCACAGGTTCCCAACATGCTGACCCGTGCACGGCTGTACGACCTCGTGGACTACGAGGCCTACAACCACTTCGACACCGGGGTGTTCAATTTCCAGATCCCCGGCATCTGACACCCCACCGGACCGCCGGCCCCGGCCGGACAACAGGCGTTAGGAACAAAGGAGTTCAGCATGGCTGACAACGAGATCAAGAAGGGCCTTGCCGGCGTCGTGGTGGACTACACCGCGGTGTCCAAGGTCAACCCGGAAACCAACTCGCTGCTGTACCGCGGCTACCCCGTCCAGGAGCTGGCCGCCAAGTGCAGCTTCGAGGAGGTGGCCTACCTGCTCTGGAACGGCGAGCTGCCGACCGACGGGCAGTTGGCGGAGTTCACCGCCAAGGAGCGCGCCGGGCGTGCACTGGACCCGGTGCTGAAGACCGTCATCGACGCCCTTCCCGTCACGGCGCACCCGATGGATGTCTGCCGGACGGCGGCGTCGGTACTGGGCGCCCGGCACCCGCTGGCGGAGGACTCCTCCCGGGAGGCCAACATGGCCAAGGCCGTGGATTTGTTCGCCGCGATGCCGGCTGTGGTGGCGTATGACCAGCGCCGGCGGCACGGGCAGGAACCAGTGGAGCCCCGCGATGACCTGGGCTACTCTGCCAACTTCCTCTGGATGGCGTTCGGCGAGGAGCCGGTCCAGGAAGTCGTCGAGGCGTTCAACGTCTCGATGATCCTGTACGCGGAGCACTCCTTCAACGCCTCGACCTTCACCGCCCGGGTGATCACCTCGACGCTCTCGGACCTGCACTCGGCCGTGACCGGGGCGATCGGGGCGCTCAAGGGACCGCTGCACGGCGGCGCCAACGAAGCCGTCATGCACACCTTCGACGAGATCGGCATCCGCCAGGAAGAATCGCTCGAGGAGGCCGCCGCCCGGGCCAAGGCCTGGATGGAGGACGCCCTGGCCAACAAGAAGAAGGTCATGGGCTTCGGCCACCGCGTCTACAAGCACGGTGACTCCCGCGTCCCGACCATGAAGGCGGCGCTGGACAAGATGATCGCGCACTACGGACGGCCCGAGCTGCTGGGGCTGTACAACGGGCTGGAAACCGCCATGGACGAGGCCAAGGCCATCAAGCCGAACCTCGATTACCCGGCCGGACCGACCTACCACCTGATGGGCTTCGACACCCCGACGTTCACTCCCCTGTTCGTCGCCAGCCGGATCACCGGCTGGACGGCGCACATCATGGAGCAGCTCGACTCGAACTCCCTGATCCGCCCGCTGAGCGAGTACAACGGCGTGGAAGAGCGGCACGTGCCGTAACTCCCGAACCGCTTCCCCGCCTCAGGCGGTAAAGCAAAGCCAACGGCCCGGCCACCCCTTCTGGGTGGCCGGGCCGCTGTGTTTGGCGGGGTTTCGGGGGGGGGCGCCGGGGCTAGCCCTGGGTGACCTTCAGCGAGGTGATCATGCGCTTGGCGTTGAGGTACTCGGCGCCCTGCATGTAGGCCCGCGCGTCGGCCATCGTGGGGAACGACTTGGGACCCTTGTGGCCGGGAATCTGCTGCTGGACTCCGGTGTTCACCTGGTAGGCGTCCGCGAAGGAGAACAACGGCGAGTCGGAGGGCCCGCTGACAATGTTGTAGAACATGCAGGTGCTGCCGTTTTGACCGGCCGGGGAGCTGGTGAGTCCGTAGGACGCCGTGACGTGGTCGGCTTCCTGCAGGGCGCGGAAGGCGAACCTCGGGCTCACGGAGCCCTTGGTCGGCTGGTAGGGGATGTCGACGTTGACCGAGTCGAGGACGGTGTAGGGCACCGGCCCCTCGCAGGCTCCGCCGACGCCGCCCGACGGTCCGGAGTGCAGGGACGCCACGATCACGCCGGATTCGTCGGCAACCTCCACGTCCGTCGACCCGGTATTCGCGGGCGGGGCCTGGGTCGCCGTCCAGGTTCCGGGGTACTCGAAGCTGATCCGGCGGTCGGCACTGGTGAACGTCCGCCAGTCGGCGGCGGCGTCGGTGGGCGGCTGGGTGTTTGCTGCGGCCGGGGTCGTGGCCGTGGCGGTGGGTGTTGCCGTTTGGGACGGGGCCGCCGCGGCACTGGTGGACAGCGCGGCGGGCGCCGTCGGGGTTTCGGAGGGCGCCGGTGACGAGGCTGCCGCGGGCGCCTTGGACCCCATGGTCGCTGCGACGGCTACGCCGCCTCCCACCGCTGCCAGGGCGAGCACGACGACGGCGGCGGCAAGCGGCCAGCGCCGTCGGGCGTCGCCCGGAGAGTCCCCGCGGTCTGCAGAGTCGGGATAGTCGCCGTCGTCGTCGCCGGGGAGGTGAAGGTTGTTGCCGCTCATGCCGGGCCTCCAGGGTGCGCGGATCAGGTGCCGGCGGATCCGGCATTTTCACGCCTAGGCTACCGGCCCGCCGAATGACTGCCGGTCTCGCCCCGCCGGGCGGCATCGTTTCCCGGCGGGAAGCGTGTTAGCGCTGCGCCCCGGCGGCCCCCTGCGTACCCTTCCCTTGCTCATCGGGGTAGCGGACGGAGGCCACCGTTTCGTTGTCGTCATTCAGGACGACGACGACGTCGATCGTCTCGCCGGAGAGCGCCGGCGGCAGCCAGTGTTCGGCGTCCTGCCACATGCGTTCGAGGGGCAGTTCCGTGGTGCCGAACCATTCCGGGGTGATCTCGCGGCTCTCGGCGGGTTCGCCGTCCCAGCGCCGGGTGGTGAAGAGCCGGCAGGACATGTTCCACTCGGGTCGGGCCGGGAAGACGAACTCCACGAGGCCTGCGTGGCTGAGGTCGGGCTCGGCAACGATCAGCCCGGTTTCCTCGAAAACCTCGCGGACGACAGCCTGGGCGTCGGTCTCCCCGGGTTCGACGTGGCCGCCGATGCCCACAATTTTTCCCAGCCCGAACCCGGTCCGCTTCAGGCCCAGCAGCACCTCCGTCCCGTCGGGCGTGTCCCGGAGGGCGAAGCAGAGGGTCACCGGTGCGGCTGTCATGGTTTCAGCCTAGTAGCTGCTCTCCGGGCGCCTCTATTTGCCGGCCGGGCCTTCACCGACCAACTGCGGCCGCAGAGTGACCGGGATCCCCTTCTCGGCAAACTCCTTGTCCATGGCCTGCTGCGCCGTCAGCCCCTGGTTGTTCAGCGCCTGGAACTCCCAGTTGTAGACCGTGGCCGAGGGTTGGCGGACATCCCAGAGGAAGCGGCCATTCTGGAGTTTGGCGAGCCGGAACCAGGCGTTCCCGCCGTCGAGCTTAAGTGCCTGCCCGCCTTCATCGGAGATCACGTAGGCGAGCCAACCGTCGGCGCAGCCGAGCACGGTGTAGTACCGCTGCTCCGCGGCGGGGATCGGCAGGATTGTGGGCTGTCGGTCGTTGCGCAGCTGGTCGATGTTCGCCGGCGTGCAGGCTACTCCCCCGGTGCTGGGCGGGGTGGTCTGGCTGGGGGTAGCCGGCACCGGAGACGTCGGCGACGGCGTCGGTGAAGCAGGCGACGGCGACGGCGTGGCGGGGGCGCTCTCACTGATCGTGGTGTTCGGCCCGGCTGGCACCGGCTGCGCGGGTCCGGGCACCGTCGGGAAGTTCCCGCCCACGACGACGGCTCCTGCCACCGCCGCGGCGGCGAGGCCGGCAGCTGCCACGGCGGCAATCCTGGTACGGCGTCGCCGGGTGGCCTCGCGGTGCGCGAAGGCGGCCCGCGGCATTGTGACCACGTTCGGGTCCGTGGACGTCACCTCCGAGCGGAGGACCCCGCGGTCCGGGACCGTGACCGACGGCTTGATGTCCTTCATGAGCTGTTCGATGCGGTCCATGGCTAGTCTCTCCGTTCTGTCATCAGGTGGGCGGGTGCGGCATTCGCGAAGGCACGCCGGGCCCTGTGCAGCCGGACGCCGGCGGCCGAGACCGAACAGCCGAGGGCTGCGGCCAGTTCGGCGCCGCTGAGATCCTCCCAGTAAGTCAGCATGAGGATGTCGCGGTCCTTGTCCCGGAGTTTCATCAGCACGGCTGCTACGACGGAGCGCTGGTCGCCGGCGGTGGTGACGTCATCGGTGCGCGCCTCCTCGGCGAGGCGTTCGAACAGTTCCTGCCGACGTCGGCGGCCCTTGTATTCGTTGCCGAGGACGTTGCGTGCGGTTGCCAGGAGCCAGCCGATGCCGGGCGGTTCAGGCAACTGTTTCTCCCAGGCGATGCGAAAGACGTCCGCGGCGAGCTCCTCGGCCCGGTGGGCGTCGTTGATGCGGCGGGCGATGTAGCCGTAGACACGGGCGGCGTGCTGGTCATGCAGCTCAATGAATGCCTGCTCCTTCGCAGCCAACATGATGTTTCCCCCGAACAATCGATGACGTGGTTCTACCCAATCAGTGTCCCGGGATGCCCGGATCCTTACACACGGGCGTGTCGAAAATCAGGCGCAGTGCCGCAACGTCTGGAAAAAGCCCGGCAGGCTAGCCCTGGGCGCGCGGGTGTGCGGCGGCGTAGATTTCGCGCAGCGTGTCGGCGGTGACCAGGGTGTAGACCTGCGTGGTGGTGACCGAGGCGTGCCCCAGCAGTTCCTGCACCACGCGGACGTCGGCGCCGCCCTCCAGCAGGTGGGTCGCGAAGGAGTGCCGCAGCGTGTGCGGGGAGACGTCCTTGGTGATGTTGGCCTTCTCGGCAGCCGTTTTCAGGATGGTCCAGGCGCTCTGGCGGCTGATCCGGCCGCCGCGGGCGTTGAGGAACAGCGCCGGAGTGCCCTTGCCCTTCGCCGCCAGGAGCGGCCGCCCTCTTACCAGGTAGGCGTCGAGCGCGCGGGCACCGTAGGACCCCAGCGGCACCAGCCGCTCCTTGGAGCCCTTGCCGAAGAGGCGCACGATCGCCGGCCCCCCGCCGTCGTCGGGAGCGCTCCCGGCCAGTGCGATGTCGTCCACGTCCAGTCCGACGGCCTCGCTGATGCGGGCCCCGGTGGAGTAGAGGAATTCCAGCAACGCCCGGTCGCGCAGGCCGGTGGCGGTCTCCGTGCCCGCCGCCTCCAGGATGCGGGTCACCTCGTCCACCGTGATGGCCTTGGGCAGCCGTTTGCCGGGCATCGGCGGATGGACGTCGCTGGCGGGATCGGTCGGGGTAAGGCCCTCGAGGGCCCAGAACTTATGCAGCCCCCGGACAGCGACGACGGTGCGGGCCGCGGACCGGACGCCCAGCGCTGTCCCGCCGTCGGAGCCGTCGGAGAGGGCCTGGACAAAGGCGGTGACGTCTCGCCGGGTGATGTCCTCGGGGCGGTTGCGCCCGGCGGCCGCCAGGTGGCGGGCGTAACGGGCCAGGTCCCGCCGGTACGCGGACAGGGTGTTGGCGGCCAGTCCGCGCTCGACCCCCATGTGCTGCAGGTAGTCGGTGATGGCGCGGTCGACGGCGGTGGGCGGCCGGGGGGCATCCGTGGTGGCGTCCGCGGCTGCCGGTGCCGCCGGGTCGGGAGCGGAGGCAGCCGCCGCGGGAGGCTCCGCCGCCAGCAGGCCGGTCATCCGCGCTGGCTGGGGTGCGCCGGCCAGGGCGCGTCCGCGGGCCGGAGCCGGTCGAAGCCGTTGGCCTTGGCCGCGGCAGCGGCGAGGATGCCGACGACGGCGGACGGGTTGTGCAGGCGCCCCTCCAGTACCGCCGTGACCGCCGCATCCAGCGGCAGCCAGTGCAGCTCGATCTCGGCCTCCTCGTCGGTGCGGACGTGCAGTTCGTGGCCGGGCACGTCACTCAGTCCGCGGGCCAGGTAGATCCGGATCGCCTCGCTGGAGGAGCCCGGCGAGTTGAAGAAGTCGGCCAGCACGTTCCATTCCGCGGCCACGAGGTCGGCTTCCTCGGCGAGTTCCCGGGCGGCGCCCGCCACGAAGTCCTCGCCCTCGACGTCGAGCAGTCCGGCCGGGATCTCCCACAGCGCCATGCCCACCGGGTGCCGGTACTGCTTGATCAGGAGGATCTCGCCGTCGTCGTTCATCGGCAGCACGGCCACCGCGCCTGGGTGGTCGATGTAGTCCCGGGTCAGGGCGTCGCCGTCGTCATTCAGCTGGAAGCTGTCGCTGACCACGTCCCAGATCCGGCCCTCGTAGACCTTCTCGGACGACAAAAGACGGCGCGGGCTCGGCTCATCTGAAACCTGCCGTGCAGCATCATGGGTCTCAGACATTCCGGGCATCGCGCCGTCCTTTGATGTAGTTGGTGTTACTTGGCCTGCGCCGCGGCCTTTGCCGCCGGCTTGGCGGTACCCTGTTGGTGGTCGCCGTGCTGGTGGTCGCCGTGCTGGTGGTCCAGGGCGGCCCGGACCAGGCCCGCGAACAGCGGGTGCGGGCGGGTCGGCCGGGAGCTCAGCTCCGGGTGGGCCTGGGTGGCGACGTAGTACGGGTGCACCTCGCGCGGAAGCTCCACGTACTCCACCAGTTTGCCGTCCGGGGAGGTACCGGAGAAGACCAGGCCCTGCGCCGCGATCTGGTCGCGGTACTTGTTGTTGACCTCGTAGCGGTGGCGGTGGCGTTCGCTGACCTTGGTGGTGCCGTAGGTCTCGGCCACGACCGAGCCTTCGTCCAGCTTGGCCTCGTACAGGCCCAGGCGCATGGTGCCGCCCAGGTCGCCCTTGCCGTCAACGATGTCCAGCTGCTCTTCCATCGTGGCGATGACCGGGTACTTGGAGTCCGGCTCGAACTCGGAGGAGGAGGCGCCCTCGAGGCCGACGACGTTGCGGGCGTACTCGATGACCATGCACTGCAGGCCCAGGCACAGGCCCAGGACCGGGAGCTTGGTTTCGCGGGCGAACTTCAGCGCGCCGAGCTTGCCTTCGAGGCCGCGGATGCCGAAGCCGCCGGGAACGCAGATGGCGTCGACGCCGGCCAGGGCCTTCTTGGCGCCGGCCTCGGTGTCGCACTCGTCCGAGGGGACCCAGCGGATCTTGACCTTGGTGTTGTTCGCGAAGCCGCCGGCGCGCAGCGCCTCGGTCACGGACAAGTATGCGTCCGGCAGGTCGATGTACTTCCCGACCAGGGCGATCTCAACCTCGTGCTTGGGGTTGTGGACGGCCTCAAGCAGGGTATCCCAGCTGGTCCAGTCGACGTCCTTGAACGGCAGGTCCAGCGCGCGGACGATGTAGGAGTCCAGGCCCTGGGAGTGCAGCGTCTTGGGGATGTCGTAGATGCTCGGAGCGTCCGGGCAGCCGATGACGGCGTCGAGGTCGACGTCGCACATCCGGCCGATCTTGTCGCGCATCGCCTGGGGCACCTCGCGGTCCGAGCGGATCACGATCGCCTCGGGCTGGATACCGATGGAGCGGAGCGCGGCAACGGAGTGCTGCGTCGGCTTGGTCTTCAGTTCCTGGGACGGTCCGATGTACGGGACCAGGGAGACGTGCAGGAAGAAGACGTTGTTCCGGCCGATGTCCTGGCGGACCTGGCGAGCGGACTCGAGGAACGGCTGGGACTCGATGTCGCCGACCGTGCCGCCGATCTCGGTGATGATGACGTCCGGGGCGTTCTTGCCCTCGGCGGGCAGCCGCATGCGGCGCTTGATCTCGTCGGTGATGTGCGGGATGACCTGGACGGTGTCGCCGAGGTACTCGCCGCGGCGTTCCTTGGCGATCACGGTGGAGTAGACCTGGCCCGTCGTGACGTTGGCGGAACCCTCGAGGTTCTCATCGAGGAAGCGCTCGTAGTGCCCGACGTCGAGGTCGGTCTCGGCGCCGTCGTCGGTCACAAAGACTTCGCCGTGCTGGAAGGGGTTCATCGTGCCCGGATCCACATTCAGATAGGGATCGAGCTTTTGCATAGTTACAGACAAGCCGCGTGCCCGCAGGAGGTGGCCGAGGCTCGAAGCCGTCAGACCCTTTCCGAGCGAGGACGCCACACCGCCGGTGACGAAGATGTGTTTGGTCGTCTTGGACGAGCCCGGGAACCGGGAATTTACACGGGAATTTGATCGCTGCACCACGGAATTTGAGCCTATCATCAAATCGGTCTTCTGAGGGTCCGAATCGCGCCGCTGTGATGGTCATCCCAGCGGCGCGCGGGGTCACGCCTGCTGCGGCAGGAGTTTCGCGTCGTCGAGCAGTTCCTGGGCGTGGGCGCGGGCCGACTCGGAGTCCTCCTGGCCGGCCAGCATGCGGGCGAGTTCGCGGACGCGCTCGGACTCGTCCAGGAGCTGCACGTCGCTGGAGGTGAACCCGGTGGCAGTGGCGCCGTCGGATCCCCGGACGGAGGTCTTGGTGACACGGATGTGCTGGTTGGCGAAGGCCGCCACCTGGGGCAGGTGGGTGACCACCAGGACCTGGACGTGCCGGGCGAGCATGGCCAGCCGGCGGCCGATCTCGACGGCGGCGCGGCCGCCCACGCCGGCGTCGACCTCGTCGAAGACGAAGGTGGGGACCGGGTCGACGGCGGCGAGCACCACCTCGATGGCAAGCATCACCCGGGAGAGTTCACCGCCCGAGGCGCCCTTGCCGAGCGGGCGGGCGGGGGCGCCCGAGTGCGGCTGGAGGAGGAACGCGATCTCATCGGCGCCGTAGGGCCCGAGGCCGTCCCCGGCTTCAATATTGATCACCAGCGTGGCGTCGGCCATGGCCAGGGCGGTCAGCTCGGCACTGACGCGGGCGGCAAGGTCCTTGGCCGCCTTCTTGCGAGCCTTGCTGATGGCCGCGGCCTGCTTGGCCAGTTCGGCCTCGGAGCGGACGACGTCGGCCTCGAGGGCCTCGATCCGGGTCGAGTCGTCCTGCAGCTCGGTGAAGCGTTCCCGCGCCTGGTCGGCCCAGACCAGCACTTCGTCGATGCTCGGCGCGTATTTGCGCACCAGTGCGGCCAGCGCGGCGCGGCGGTCCTCGATCTCGGCGAGCCGTTCGGGGCCCTCGGTGTCGAGGCCGGCCTGGTAGCTGGCCAGCTCGCCGGCGATGTCGTTGAGCAGGAAGCCCACCTCGGCCAGCCGGGCGGCCGCCGAACCGAGCTCGGCGTCGTGCTCGGCAACGTGTTCCAGGGTGCGTTTGGCGGCGTCCACCAGCGTGGTGGCGTCGGCTCCCTCGCCGAAGTCCTCGCTGATCAGGGCCTGGTGCGCGGTGCTCGCGGCGATCCGCAGCTCCTCGACGTTGGCGAGCTTGACCGCCTCGGCCTTGAGGGCCTCGTCCTCGCCGGGCTGCGGCTCCACGGCGTCTATCTCGGCCAGGGCGGCTTCCAGCGATTCGGCCTCGCGGAGCCGTTCCCGCGCCGCGTTGCGCAGCTCGTCCAGCTCGGCCTGGCTGCCCTTCCAGTGGGTGTAGAGCTGCTGGTAGGCGGCGAGCGTCTTGGCGAGAGGCTCCCCCGCGAACTTATCCAGCGCCTCCCGCTGCGCCACGGCGCTCTTGAGCCGGATCTGGTCGGATTGTCCGTGGACCACCACCAGGGCGCCACCGATCTCGGCGAGCACCCCTACGGGGGCGGTCCGGCCGCCCAGGTAGGCGCGGCTGCGCCCGTCGGCACCGACGCTGCGGGCCAGGAGCAGCTCGGCGCCGCCGTCGAACTCCTCGACGTCGGCGCCGGCCTCACGGGCGCGTTGGACGGCGGCGTGGCCGGCGTCGAGTTTGAGGACCGCCTCGGCGGAGGCGCTCTTGGCGCCGCTGCGCACGGCTCCGGCGTCGGACCGGGCACCGAGGAGCAGGCCGACGGCGGTGACCACCATGGTCTTGCCGGCACCGGTCTCGCCGGTCACCACGCTCAGGCCGGGGCCGAGCGGGAGGGTGGCGTCCGTGATGACACCGAGGTCGCGGATTCGCAGTTCTTCAAGCATGGGTCACTTCGCAGTCGAGGGATCGGTGGGGTCGGGCAGCGGCATCGGCCGGGGCGTGCGCACCACGGGCATCGGGCCGGTGGGGATGGCGTCCGGTTGCGGCACCGGGCCGCGCCAGCCCTGGATGGGAAGCTCGAACTTCCTGACCAGGCGGCCGGAGAACGGGGTCTGGTGGGTGCGTGCCAGCCGGACCGGGGTGGCGGAACGGGTGACCTCCACGCGGGCGCCCGGGGGCAGGTCCACGGACCGCCGTCCGTCGCACCAGAGCACGCCCTGGGCGTCCGTCCGGCCGAGGATCTCGACGGCCAGCCGGGAGCGCGGTGAGACCACCAGCGGCTTGGCGAACAGTGCGTGGGCGCTGATCGGGACAATGACCAGTGCCTCCACCTCGGGCCATACCACGGGGCCTCCAGCGGAGAAGGCGTAGGCGGTGGAGCCGGTGGGGGTGGCGAGGACGACGCCGTCGCAGCCGAAGGAGGTCAGGGGGCGTTCGTCCACCTCCGTGACCACCTCGAGCATCCGTTCGCGGTTGCCCTTCTCGATCGCCGCCTCGTTCAGCGCCCAGGTGTGCCAAATCTTCTGGCCCCGGACCCACACCTGGACGTCGATCGTCATCCGCTCCTCCACCGTGTACTGGCGGCTGGCGATCCAGTCCACGGTCTGGGCGAGGTCTGCACGCTCACTCTCGGCCAGGAAGCCCACGTGCCCGAGGTTCACCCCCAGCATCGGCACGTCCACCTCGCGCACCAGTTCCGCGGCGCGCAGGATGGTCCCGTCGCCGCCGAGCACCATGACGAGTTCGACGTCGTGCAGCTTCACGTGGTCGTGCAGGACCTCCACGGGCTGGTCCAGCCGGCCGTAGAAACGCACCATGTCGCCGAGTTCGGACTTCTGCATCACGGGCACGATGCCTGCGGCGTGCAGCATGGCGCACGCGTCCCAGGCGGCCTTGAGGGAGTCCTCGCGGCCGGTGTGGGCAAGGATGAGGACACGCCTGCTCATCAGGTTCCGCCTTCTACTGCTTCGATTGCTGCATGGGCTGCTGGTTAGGTCCAGATGGTTCCAAGGAGCGCGGCCAGGGCCGCGTCCCGCTCCTCGATCTTAGGCAGGTCCGCCCGGATCGCGCGTTTTATCCACAGGAAGTACTCGACGTTTCCGTCCTGCCCCGGCAGGGGGCTCTGCGCCAGCCCGGCCAGTTCCAGTCCGGCGTCCAAGGCCGCGGCGGCCACCTTTTCGACGGCGAGGCGCCGTTCCCGTTCGGAGGTGACGACGCCGGTGCGGCCCAGTCGGTCCTTGCCGATCTCAAATTGTGGTTTGACCATCAGGACCAGATCCCCGCCGGGTTCGGTGCAGGCGGCCAGCGGCGCCACCACCAGGGTCAATGAGATGAAGGACAGGTCCGCGACGGTGAGGGCGGCCGGCCCTCCGATGGTCTCCGGGGTCATGTACCGGACGTTCAGGCCCTCGTGCACGGAGACCCGCGGGTCGTTGCGGATCTGCGGGACCAACTGGTCGTGGCCGACGTCCACCGCCACCACGTGCGCCGCACCCCGGCGCAGCAGCACCTCGGTGAAGCCCCCCGTGGAGGCGCCGGCGTCGAGGCAGCGCTTCCCCTCGACGGCGACGGCGGGGAAGGCGTCGAGGGCGCCGGCGAGCTTGTGCGCGGCGCGGCTGACGTAGTCATCCCCCGGGGTGGCGGCGACGTCCAGGCCGGTCGCGTCATCCACCTGCTGCGAGGCCTTCGCCAGGACGGTGCCCGCCGAACTGACCTTGCCGTCGGCGATCAGCCGGGCCGCGTGGGTGCGGGAACGGGCGAGTCCGCGGCTGACCAGCGCCTGATCCAGCCGGGTCACGTGCGGGCCTCCCCCGTCACGTCCTCATTCAGGGCGTCGGCCAGCGCGTCGTGCAGGGCCGCGTAGACGTCGCCGTGGTCGGTTACCGGCAGGTGCGCGAGCGTGTCCAGAGGTTCGAGCAGCGCCTCGACGGCGGGGTCGGCGGCCAGCGGTGCGTCCGCCGTGCGCGCGGGCCAGTCCGGCTGAATGTCACCGACGCCGGGTGCGCCCGCAGGTGCGGGCTCGGCGGGGCGGGGCGATTCGATCATGCCTTTCAGTCTAGTGACCGGTCCAGTGCAGCTCCGGCGCCTGGGCGGTGGCGGCCTCCGGGGTGGCGGCCCACCACGCGGCACAGCCGGCGCGCCAGGCATCGAGGTCCGCGGGGTCCCCCGTGATGCGCAGGACCGTGCCGTCCACGACGGCGGTGGCGGCGCCGCAGCGGAACCCTGCCCCGCCGTCGTGCTCGATGTCCGGGTAGGGCTGGAAGAGTCCGTCGAGGTCCTCGATCAAGTAGCCGGGGCGTTCGGCGGTCCGGGCGGCGAGGATGCTCTCGCGGGTGTCGACGCCGGTCAGGACCGCCACGGTGGCGAATCCGGCGTTGTTGCCGCCGAGGATGTCGGTGTCCAGGCGGTCACCGACCACCAGGGGCCGTTCCGCGGCGAGCCGCTTGGCGGCGGTGTGGAAGAGCGGTGCCTCGGGTTTGCCTGCGACCAGCGGCGTGCTGCCGGTGGCGGAGGCGACGGCGGCCACGAGGGTGCCGTTGCCGGGCGCGATGCCGCGGGCCTGCGGGATCGACAGGTCCGTGTTGGTGGCCACCCAGAGGGCGCCGGCGGCGACCACATAGGCCGCCTCGGCCAGGTCCTTCCAGCCCAGGTCCGGGTGGAAGCCCTGCACGACGGCCACGGGCTCGTCGGCCTGGCTGCGGACCGGTACCAGGCCCGCGAGTTCGATCTCGCGGGCGAGCGCGGGGCCGCCGGTGATGAGGACGCGGGAGCCCGGGGGCAGCTTGGCGGCCAGCAGTTCACCGGCGGCCTGCGAGGAACTAACTACCTGCTCATCCTCGGCGGGCGCGCCCAGTTCACGCAGGTGGGCGGCGACCTCGGCGGGGCTGCGCGACGCGTTGTTCGTCACGTAGCCCAGCCCGACGCCGATCCCCGCCAGCCGTCCCAGCGCCTCGACGGCACCGGGGATGGCGTGCGGTCCCGCGTAGACGACCCCGTCGAGGTCCGAAAGGAGCGCGTCGAAGCGCGAGATCAGCCAGTCGTGGTCCATCGGGGCCTAGTCCTCCGTGTGGTCCCGGTTGCCGGCGTGGTCCTCGTGGCCGGTGTTGTCTTCGTGGCCGGCCAGCTCGTCGGCTTCCACCGAATCCTCGTCGGATTCGGCGTCGTCGGACTCGAAGAAGCCGGCTTCTTCGTCGTCGGAACCGGAGTCGACGTCGTCGGCCCGGCCTTCGGTGTTCTCCGGCAGGCCGGCGACCGCGGCGGCGCTGGCGGCCCGCGGGGCCTCGTCAGCGGTGATGCCAGCCTGGCGGTCCGCCTGCTCCTTCAGGAGACGACGGCGGCGCTGCTCCTCGCGGGCTTCCTCCTCCTCATCCCAGCCGAGGTCGATGATGTCCGGTTCCTCGTCGACGCCGAGGCCGAGGGCGTTCTCGGCCACAACGGCCTGGCGCTGCCACTTGGCGGCCTCGGTTTCGCGGCCCACGGCCGTCAGCGCGTCCGCGTAGGCGCGGAACAGGCGGGGGCTGTAGGAGAAGGCGCGGTTGATGTCGAGCTGAGGGATCTCCAGCTCGGACACGGCGGCATCCAGCTGGCCGAGGTCGGTCCGGGCGCCGGCGGCCACGATGGCGAGTTCCACCTTGCCGGGGGCGTCCAGGTCCTTGGCTTCCTCCGAGCGGGCCATGTCGAGGGCACGGTCCGGACGGCCCAGGCCGCGTTCGCAGTCGGCCATGACGGGCAGATGCGTGTTGGAGCCACTGATCCGGCGGTAGGTGCGGAACTCGCGCAGGGCTTCGCCGTAGTGTCCGGCGGAGTAGGCGGTGAGGCCCACGGCTTCGCGGACGGCGGCGAGACGGCCGCCGCGGCGGCTGGCGGCGAGGGCGTGCTGGAAGGCCAGCTCGGGCTCGTCGTCGATCAGGCGGCCGGCCATGACCAAGTGGCGGGCCACCCAGGTCGCGCTGTTGTCCTCGAGGGTCTTGATCTGGTGCTGCGTGGCGCGGTCCAGTTCCTTGCCCGTGACGTCCTCGTCGATTTCGGGCGAACGGTCCCGGTCGGGGCGGTTGGCGCTGCGCAGGTCGGCGGCGTTGGGCTGGCGGACCGGACGGTCCTCCGCGCGGTCGCGGCCGAACTGGCGCGGCCCGGAGTCGCCACGATCGAAGCTGCGGGCAGGACGGTCCTCGCGGTCGCCGAAGGGCTTGCGGTTGTCTCCGCCGGAAAACGGCTTGCGGTCCCGGTCGCCACCAAAGCTACGGCGCTCACCATCACGAGCCGGACGATCACCAAACGGCTTACGATCACGATCACGATCGCCACCAAAGCTACGGCGCTCACCATCACGAGCCGGACGATCACCAAACGGCTTACGGTCACGATCACGATCGCCACCGAAGCTACGGCGCTCACCATCACGGGCCGGACGATCACCAAACGGCTTACGATCCCGGTCGCCACCGAAGCTGCGGCGCACACCATCACGAGCCGGACGGTCACCAAACGGCTTACGGTCACGATCACGATCGCCACCGAAGCTACGGCGCTCACCATCACGAGCCGGACGATCACCAAACGGCTTACGATCACGATCACGATCGCCACCAAAGCTACGGCGCTCACCATCACGAGCCGGACGATCACCAAACGGCTTACGGTCGTTCCCACCCGAGAAAGGCTTGCGGTCACGGTCACCAAACGGCTTACGATCACGATCGCCACCGAAGCTGCGACGCTCACCGTCGCGGGCCGGACGTTCACCGTCTCGGGCCGGACGTTCACCGTCTCGGGCCGGACGTTCACCGTCTCGGGCCGGACGGTCACCGTACGGCTTGCGGTCACGATCATCCCGGCCGCGGAAGCCGCGGGGGTCGCCGCCGGAGTTGTTGGCCCGTCGGAATCCGCCGCCGCCGGCGTTACGGCCCCCGCCAAAGTTGCCGCGGTCGTCGCGGCCGCGGTTACCGTCGTTGTGATCAGCCATGCTGGATTCCTCCTGTTGTGAGCCGACCACTGGCGCAATCGCAGCCGCTCTGTTTTTCGTGTTTCGTTCCTACGCAACCCGAAATCAAGCGCTTCGAAGTCCGTACATCTCATTCAATTCTAGGCGAGGAGCACTCCCCCGGCTAACTGCCGGCGCCCCGTGGGCCCCGCGGTGGCACGCCTCACAGGGCGATGCCGGCCGGTCGCGCCCCGCATCACTTCTCCTCGCGGAAACGGCGGATACCGGCCCGGAGAGAGCAGAATGTCTGGACCCTCCAGGGCGACGGCGTGAGCAACCACGACGGCGCGCGGCCGGGTGGCGGGGGGCCAGGATTCTCGGGGAGGCCGGCGCGATGCGGGTGGATTACGTGCGGGTATGGGAGTGACCGGCTTTTCCGTGTGAATCCTGTATGGGTGGTTTAAAGTGGGAGAGCCTCCAACCTGGTGGTTGGAGGCTCTCGACCTAATGGTTGTCCGGCGGTGACCTACTCTCCCACACCCTCCCGGGTGCAGTACCATCGGCGCTGTGGGTCTTAGCTTCCGGGTTCGGAATGGGACCGGGCGTTTCCCCCACGCTATGACCGCCGTAACCCTGT
>NZ_JAUHHD010000005.1 GCF_030410515.1 Arthrobacter sp. YD4
AGCTTTCCACCCCCCACCATGCGATGAGGAGTCATATCCGGTATTAGACCCAGTTTCCCAGGCTTATCCCAGAGTTAAGGGCAGGTTACTCACGTGTTACTCACCCGTTCGCCACTAATCCCCGGTGCAAGCACCGGATCATCGTTCGACTTGCATGTGTTAAGCACGCCGCCAGCGTTCATCCTGAGCCAGGATCAAACTCTCCGTTGAAAACAAACAGACACAACCAACAACCCCGGGAAAACGGGATACGAAGGCTGCACAAAATTTGAAACCAGCCAAAAACACCAAACCACACCACAGGGGCGGCACGATTCGGCAATTTCAACCAATCAATAAAACAATCGGTATCAACAAACTTGGCACACTATTGAGTTCTCAAACAACAGAAGCATTCGAATACTTTTTGAAACAATTTCTTTTGTTTCGCATTTCTTCGCTGCGATGTTTACAGCTTATTTCATTCATTTCTACTTTGCAAATCCGTATTTTCATCCGGAATTCAACTGTAAAAGTGAATCCGCCCAGCAAAAGAGGAGCAATTTCGATTCACAGCGTCCAGCGCCGGAAGAATTGCTTCTCAATGTTGGGGGTTGGTCACCACTCAGCGGCGGCGACTCAGAAAACACTACACGCTCCCCTCCGGACGTGCAAATCCCGCGGGGGATGGACGTCTGGAGAGGAGCGTGCAGGAGCAACCGGCGGCCGTAGCGGTTAGCGGGAAACCTCCACCGTGGCGAGGTTCTTCTTGCCGCGGCGCAGCAGCAGGTAGCGGCCGTGGAGCAGTTCGGCGTCGGACACCACGGCATCGGGATCGGTGACCTTGACGTTGTTCACGTAGGCGCCGCCCTCCCCCACGGTGCGCCGGGCCGCCGACTTGCTCTCGGCCAGTCCGGTGGCGACCAGCAGGTCGATGATGCCCAGGCCCGAGGCCGGCACCGTGGCGGACGGGAGTTCGGCCGTCGCCGCGCGCAGGGTGTCGACGTCGAGCCCGGCCAGCTGGCCGCCGCCGAAGACGGCGGCGGAGGCGGCGATGACCTTTTCGGTCGCCTCGACGCCGTGCACCAGGGAGGTGACCTCGTAGGCGAGCTTCCGCTGGCCCTCCCGGGCGAACGGACGCTCGGCCACGGAAGCCTCCAACGCCTCAATCTCGGCGCGGCTGAGGAACGTGAAGACCTTGAGCCGGGCGGCGACGTCGGCGTCGGCCGTGTTGAGCCAGAACTGGTAGAAGGCGTACGGGCTGCACATCTCCGCATCCAGCCAGATGGCGTTGCCCTCGCTCTTACCGAATTTGGTGCCGTCGGAGTTGGTGATCAGCGGCGTGCCGAGGGCGTGGACGTGCTTGCCCTCCACCTTGCGGATCAGTTCCGTGCCGCTGGTGAGGTTGCCCCACTGGTCCGAGCCGCCGGTCTGCAGCATGCAGCCGTAGTCGCGGAACAGTTGGAGGTAGTCCATGCCCTGCAGGATCTGGTAGCTGAACTCGGTGTAGCTGATGCCCTCTTCCGAGTTCAGCCGGGTGGCGACGATGTCCTTCTTGATCATCGTGCCGACGCGGAAGTGCTTGCCGATGCCGCGGAGGAAGTCGATGGCGCTCAGGGGCGCGGTCCAGTCGAGGTTGTTCACCATTCGGGCGGCGTTCTCCCCCTCGAAGCTGAGGAAGCGCTGCACCTGGCCCTGCAGCCGGCCGACCCATTCGGCGACGGTTTCCGGGGTGTTGAGCACCCGTTCCGCGGTCTGCCGCGGGTCGCCGATCAGACCGGTGGAGCCGCCCACCAGGCCCAGCGGCTTGTGTCCGGCCAGCTGGAGCCGGCGCATCACCAACAGCTGGACCAGGTTCCCCAGGTGCAGGCTCGGCGCGGTGGGATCGAAGCCGCAGTAGTACGTTATCGGATCGCCGGCGAGGAGCTTCTCCAGCTCGGCCTCGTCGGTCGAGACGTGGACGAGGCCGCGCCAGGTGAGCTCCTGCCAGATGTTGGCGAAACCCGGGTCGTTCTGCTGGGACTGAAGATCAATTTGCTGGGACACGGAATCAAAGGTAGCAGGGGCGCGCCCCTGCCTACTCCTCGATACCGGCGGGAACCCCGGCGGCCGCGATCAGCCGCAGCCGCTGCGTGGGCCGGGTCATGGCGACGTAGAGGTCCCCCACCCGGCCGTGCTCGTGGTTGAGCATCGCCGAGGGCTCCAGCACCACGACGCCGTCGAACTCCAGGCCCTTGGCCTCACGGGGGCTGATCACCACGATGTCCTGCTCGTAGCTGCCCGCCCCGGTGCCGATCCGGCGGCCGTAGACGGACCGCAGCGCCGCCGTCGCCTCGCCGAGCAGCGCGCCGTCGGCGATAACCGCCAGCAGGCCGCCTTCGAGGGCGTCGATCTCCTCGGGCAGGACCTCTACCAGCCGCTCCACCACGGCACCCGGGGCGACCTGGTCAATCACCGGGGCCCAGCGGCCCTCGCGGACGGCCTTGGGCGCGGATACGACCAGACCGGCGGCGTTGGCCATCCTGGCCGCGGCCTCGGCGATCTGGGCCGGGGTGCGGTAGTTGACCGTGAGCTCCTCGAGCTGCCAGCGCTCCCCGAACAGGGGTGCCAGTGCGCTCTGCCAGGACTTGGCCCCGGCGACGGAGCTGGTCTGGGCGATGTCGCCGACGATCGTGAAGGACTTCAGCGGGCAGCGGCGGACCAGCAGCCTCCACTGCATGGGCGAGAGTTCCTGCGCCTCGTCCACCACGATGTGCCCGAAGGCCCACGTGCGGTCGGTGGTGGCGCGCTCGGCCGCGGTGAGCCGGGCCTCGCGTTCCTGGTTCTGGTCGGCCAGCTCCTCGGCGGTGAACAGGGCGTCCACGCCGGCCGCCTCCATGTTGACCAGGGTCTGCTTGGCGTTGGCCAGGTCCCGGGCCCGGTCGTGCTCCTGCTGGGCCAGTCCGCGTCCGGCCGCCGGGTCGAGTTCGCCGAGGAGCTCGGCGGCCTCGTCCAGCAGCGGCACGTCGGCCTCGGTCCAGGGCGCGTCCGCGGGGCGGAGCAGCAGGGCCCGCTCCTCAGCGGTGAGGTTGGGGGCGCAGGCCTCGAGGATGGCGGGCTTGGAGAAGAGTTCGCTGACGAGCTTCTCCGGCGTCATCGGCATCCAGCACAGGTTCAGGGCCACGCGCACGTCGCGGGCGGAGCGGACGTCCTCGGCCAGGTATGAGCGGTCCGCGTTGTTGCCGATACTGCCGGCTTCGACCAGCTCGGTCATCTGCTCGGTCAGCTCGCGCAGCAGGATTTTGACGAACGTCACGCGCGCCTCGTTGTGCGGCTTGCCGGTGGCGCGGGCCTTGTCCCGGGCGCGGCGGACCTGCCGCGGGGTGAGCACGAGCTTGCGGCCGTCCACCTCGAGGGTGCGGTTGGCGGGGACGATCCGCTGCCGGTTGGCGACCGCGTTCGCGATCACCCCGGCCATGTCCAGGCGGCCCTTGAGCGCGGCGACGTCGGAATCCTCTTCCGCGACGGCGTGGATGCCGGGCATCAGCCGGCCCAGGCTCGCCATCACGACGCCGGTCTCGCCCAGGGAGGGCAGCACGCGTTCGATGTAGTTCATGAACGACGACGACGGGCCGACCAGCAGCACGCCTGCGGTCTTCAGCCGGTCCCGGTGCGTATAGAGCAGGTAGGCGGCGCGGTGGAGGGCGACGGCGGTCTTGCCGGTGCCGGGACCGCCCTGAACCACGAGGGCGCCCGAGATCGAGGAGCGGATGATGCGGTCCTGCTCGGACTGGATGGTGCTGACGATGTCGGACATCCGGCCGGTGCGCTTGGAGTTCAGCGCCGCAAGCAACGCACCCTCCCCCTGGAGCGAGTCGTCGTCGGCGAGCATGTCGGCGTCGAGGACGTCATCCTCGATCGCCTTGACCTCCCGGCCCTGCAGGATCAGGTGCCGGCGGCGGCGGACGCCCTGCCGGTCGAACGCGGTGGCCTGGTAGAAGTGGCCGGCCTCGGGGGCACGCCAGTCGACCATCAGCCGCTGCAGGTCCTCGGTGGTCAGGCCGATGCGGCCGATGTATTGCTCCTCGCCGGAGTCGAGGTCGAGGCGGCCGAAGACCAGCCGGTCGTCGACGGCGTCAAGCTGGGCGAGGCGGTCCTCGTACAGGGCGGCGAACGCGTCGCGCTCGGAGACGTTCTGCATGGTGCCGACGGCGCCCGCGCGCCGGACCTGGGCCAGCTGGGCCCGCTTTTCCGCCCGCAGTTCATCCAACCGGGCGTACAGGCCGGCCACGTAGTCGCGCTCGTGGGCCAAATCAGCGTCGTGCATGGAACGTTCCCCTATCGAAAAAGACAGACCAACCATTCTACGGCAATTTCGGCAATCTCTCCCGAAATATGTCGGTTTTCTTCCGGCCGGACTTTGCAGGCATTCTACCGACGCGGCCGCGCCCGTCCAGTGACCCGGGCGGCTCCCCCTGCGGCGTGGCTAGAGCCGCAGCAGGGAGTGGATCTGCTGCTGTCCCAGCGCGGCCCGGCCGGCCAGGTCCTCGAGCTCCATCACGACGCCGACGCCGGCGACGGTGATGCCGCAGCGTTCGAACAGCCGCGCCGCGGCGCCAAGGGTCCCCCCGGTGGCCAGCACGTCATCCAGGATGAGGACACGGCTGCCCGGTGCAAGGTCGGTGGTGTGCAGTTCGAGGGTGGCGGTGCCGTATTCCAGCGCATAGTCCTCCGACACCACGGCGCGGGGCAGTTTCCCGGCCTTGCGGACGGTGATGACGCCGGTGTCGGTGGCGTACGCGGCGGCGGCGGCCAGCAGGAATCCGCGGGCTTCGACCCCGGCGACGGCGTCGAAGGTGCCGAGAAAGGGCCGGACCAGGGCGTCGACGACGGCCTTGAACGCGGCGGGGTCGGCAAAGACGGGGGTCAGGTCCTTGAAGGTGATGCCGGGCTTGGGATAGTCCGGCACGGTGGCGCAGAGGCTGTCGATCAGGTGTTCGACGGTGGTGCCAGACGCGGTCGTGCCGTCGACGGCGGGGCCGGTCTCGGCGGTGCCGGTTGCGCTGGCGCCGGTGGACGTACTGGTGTGCTGCTCGGTGGAATTCACCGAATAATTCTACCGGCCGGTAGCCGAGCCGCGGGGCCGGGGTTTCGCGGCTTTGTAGCGGGACACGGTCGGGTCCCCGCTGAGCCAGAACCGCCACGGATAGTCGCTGGTGCCGCCCGCCCCGGAGACGCCGACGCGCGGCCCGGAGCTGATGCCCGCGGCCGGACCGGCGGGCAGTTCGAGACGGAAGGGCTCGGCCAGCGCGTCCCGGCCGCTGTCCGCCGTCGTCAGTCCCAGCGCCGTGGCGAGCCGGGCGGGTCCGCTGGCCAGGTCCGCGGGGCTCTTCGACGTCGGCCGCCGCGAACGGGCCAGCTCCTCCCCCGTAACCACCTCGCCGGCGCGCAGCAGCAGGGCGGACGCCGTGCCCTCGGGGCCGCAGACGATGTTCGTGCAGTGGTGCATGCCGTAGGTGAAGTAGACGTAGAGGTGACCGGCCGGGCCGAACATCGGGGCGTTGCGCCGGGTCTGTCCCCGGAACGTGTGCGAACCCGGGTCCGGGTGCAGTGAGTCCTCCGGGCCGAGGTAGGCCTCCACCTCAGTGATCCGAACGGCCACGTGCCCGGCATGGCTCTCGTGGGTCAGGACGGCGCCGAGCAGCAGCGGCGCGACGGTCCGGGCGTCCCCGGACAACAGGGCGCGCACGGCCGCGGGCGTCAGCGAGGAGTCCATGCTCAGACCGTAGCAAACACGTCCCCCGGGCCGGGTCTGCCGGACGGCCCCGGCCGGACACTGCCGGGAGGCCTCACGCCCGTGTCCGATTTCCGCTAGCTTGGCCGTCCGGCGGCTGGCAGGATGGAGGAATGGATTTTTGGCAGCGCTACAGGGCGATCGACGCGCGGGACACCCGGTTCGACGGGCAGTTCTACACGGCGGTCCGCACCACGGGCATCTACTGCCGTCCATCGTGCCCTGCCCGGACGCCCAAGGCTGGCAACGTCACCTTCTACGAGACGTCCGCGGCCGCCCACGAGGCGGGCTACCGCGCCTGCAAGCGCTGCCTGCCCGAGGCGGTCCCGGGCACCCCGGCCTGGAACGTGCGCACCGACGTCGCCGCCCGCGCGATGCGGCTGATCAACGACGGCGTGATCGACCGGGACGGGGTCGAGGGCCTCGCCGCCCGGCTGGGCTACTCGGCCCGGCAGCTGAACCGGATCCTCAGCCACGAACTCGGCGCCGGCCCGCTGGCCCTGGCCCGGGCCAGCCGCGCGCAGACGGCCAGGACGCTGCTGGTCTCGACGCCGATGAAGGCCACCGACGTCGCGTTCGCCGCCGGTTTCAGCAGCGTCCGGCAGTTCAACGACACCATCGCGGAGGTGTTCGCCATGACGCCGTCGGCGCTGCGCGCCACCGCCCGCCATCACGGTCCGGCCCGCCCGGCACCGGGCTCGACGGCCCTGACCCTGAGCCTGCCGTACCGGGCGCCGTTCGACCCCGGGGTTTTCGGTTTCCTGGCCGTCCGTGCCCTCCCTGGGATCGAGGAGGGCACGGACCGGTCCTACGCCCGCACCCTGCGGCTGGCCCACGGGGACGCCCGGTTCCGGGTGGAGTACGCCGCGGAGGAGCGGGGCCGGCCACTCCGGCTCACCATCGGGGCGGTGGACCTGCGGGACCTGCCGGCCCTGCTCAGCCGTGTCCGCCGGCTGCTGGATCTCGACGCGGACCCGTCGGCGATCGACTCCGCCCTGGGGGCGGACCCCCGGATGCGGGGCTCGGTGGCAGAGGCGCCGGGGATGCGGATGCCGGGCGCGATCGATCCGCAGGAACTGCTGGTCCGCGCCATGATCGGCCAGCAGATCACCGTCGCGGCGGCCCGCACCGCCCTGGCGCAGCTGTCCGCCTGCGGGCAGGACAGCACAGTCCCCGGGGACGGGCTGGACCGGATGTTTCCCACCGCGGCGGAAATCGCCGGGGGCGGCCGGGAGCTGCTGCGCGGACCACGGCGGCGGATCGACTCGATTCTCGGGGCCGCGGCGGCCATGGCGGACGGCAGCCTGGACTTCGGCTACGGCGACAACCCGGAGAGCCTGCGCTCGAAGCTCCTGCCGCTGGCCGGCGTCGGCCCCTGGACGGTGGGGTACGTGTCCATGCGCGTGCTCGGCGCCCCGGACGTGTTCCTGGCCAACGACGCCGCCGTCCGCAACGGCGTCCGGTCGCTCGCGGCGGGCGGCACCGGAACCGGATCCGTCCCGGGCTCCCCGACCCTGTCCCCCGATTTCAGCGAGGTCAGCCCCTGGCGTTCCTACGCCACCATGCACCTCTGGCGCGCGGCGGCAGCGGCGCAGGCCGCAGCTCGAACCTCCACCAAGCCACGAAAGAAAGCAACGACATGACGGCCCGGCTCCTGACACTGTCCACCCCGGACGGTCCCTTCACCATCATCGCCCGCGACGGCGCCGTCCTGGCCTCGGGCTGGACGGCGGAACCGGGCGCCCTGACCGGCCAGATCCACCCGACGCTGCGGCCCACCGAATACCAGGATGTGTCCGGCCTGGGCGCGATCTCGGCGGCGGTCGAGGAGTTCTACGCCGGCAGCCCGGAGGCTGCCATGGCGGTGCCGGTGCTGCAGAAATCGGGGCCCTTCCGCGCCCACGCCTGGGACATGCTCCGCACCGTCGCCGCCGGACACCCGGTGACCTATACCGAGTACGCGGAACTCGCCGGCAACGCCAAGGCGGTCCGGGCCGCGGCCAGCGCCTGCGCGTTCAATGCCGCCGCGCTCTTCGTCCCCTGCCACCGGGTCATCCGCACCGACGGGACCCTGGGCGGCTTCCGCTGGGGCCTGCCCGTCAAGGAAAGCCTGCTGGCACGCGAGGCCGGGCAGGCGCCCCGCGATTAGGTGCCCCGTACCCTGCCTGCTACTTCGTGACGGGGACTCCCGCCGGCCAGGGCAGCAGGGCCGGAAGGGCGACGCCGTCGGCCGCCGCGGTGGCGCGCAGGCTGCCCAGGGTGGGGGTTCGCCCGGCCAGCCAGGCCGCGATGTCGGTCAGCATCCCGTTGATGGCGGTGGAGCGGCCGCCCGGCGCGCCGATGGCCACCGAGGGCAGGCCGAGCGGCTGCAGCACGAACCGCTGCCCCTCGGGCACCCGCGCGGTCAGGAAGTCGAAGAGGTGCTCACAGAACGGCCGGCTCCAGGTCTCCGGGCCGCGGCCCGTCCCAAGGTCCGTGGCGTGGATGGTCAGCTCGCGCCAGAGCGCCAGGCCGCCGTCGAGGACGACGCCGTCCCAGAACGTGATGGGCGCCCGCCAGCCCGCCTCGTCGAGAGAACCGAAGGCGGCCAGCGCCCGGTCGATGGCCGCGCCCACGGCGGCGCGGTGCTGGTCCGCGCCGTGGCCGGCGGCCAGTTCAATGGCCCGGTTGCGGCCTTCGAAGCCGCCGTCGTAAAGCTCGACGCGTTCCCCGCGGGTGGCGTGCTCCACCTGGCGGGCCATGGCGTTGGCGATCCCGGTGATGTGGGCCAGGACGTGGCCGCGGGTCCAGCCGGGCAGTTCCGACGGCGCGGCCACCGCGGCGTCGTCCAGTCCGGCGGAGACTCCGGTCACGACGTCGGCGGCGCGGCGAAGTTCTGCCAGAAGGTTTTCGGGGGTGATGGAAGTCATGGCGCCCATCCTAACGGAGCACTTTGATTAATCCGGATTAACCGGTGTCCTGCGTCGCGGACGGGATTCGCGCCGGTTAGAACGGGCCGTAGCGGTGCCGGATGTGCCGCCGGTCATGGCGGGCCTGCCAGAATTCCAGCTCCCTGGGCCGTAGCGCGTACAGCTGCCAGGCAGGGTTGGTGCTGCCGTCGGCTCCGGGCCGGGCGTCCCAGTCGGCGGCGGAGGCCTCGGCGGAGAGTTCCAGGACCTCGCCGGCGACGCGGACCTGGCGTCCCAGCGGCTGCCAGAAGAAGTTGAGCGCGGCGTTGGGGTTTTCGGCCAGTTCCCGGCCCTTGCGGGACTCACGGGAGGTGGCGAAGTGCCAGCCGGCGTCGTCGATGTCCTTGAGGATCAGCATCCTGGCCGAGGGGCGGCCCTGCGCGTCGGCGGTGGCCAGGCTGCAGGCGTTGGGCTGCGGCACCCCGGCGGCCAGGGCCTCGTCGAACCACTGCCGGAACAGCTGCTCCGGGTCCTCCGGGGCCAGCTGCGGATCGAAGTCGGGAAGCTCGGCCGGGAAGTCTGGCAGGGCGCGCAGCATGCGCCGGAAGGATTCGCTCATTCCGCCATGCTAGAGCGGGAAGCTCCGGCGGCCAACGCAGAACGCTCCCTCACCTTTGGCAGGAAATCCACCGACGCTCCTGCAACGGGTGCAGGAGCGTCGGTGGAAACGCTGCCAGAAGTGAGGGAGCGTCCGGAGGAGCTAGCCGGCGTAGGCGCGCACGCCTTCCAGCTCGGCCTCGAGCGACTGCAGCTGGCGTTCGACGGCGGCCGGGGCGGTGCCGCCCTGGGAGTTGCGGCTGTTCAGCGACCCCTCCGTGGACAGGACCGTGCGGACCTCCGGCGTGAGGTGCTCCGAGATGGCCGCGTATTCCTCGTCGGTCAGGTCCCAGAGTTCGACGCCGCGGCTTTCGGCCTGCTTGACGGCGGCACCGGAGAGCTCGTGCGCCTCGCGGAACGGCACGCCCTGGCGGACCAGCCATTCGGCGATGTCCGTGGCCAGCGCGAAGCCCTGGGGTGCCAGGGACTCCATCCGCTCGGTGTTGAACGTCAGGGTCGCGATCATGCCGGAGACGGCCGGGAGCAGCAGCTCCAGGGTGTCGGCGGCGTCGAAGACCGGTTCCTTGTCCTCCTGCAGGTCCCGGTTGTACGCCAGCGGCAGGCCCTTAAGGGTGGCCAGCAGCCCGGTCAGGTCGCCGATCAGGCGGCCGGCCTTGCCGCGGGCCAGCTCGGCCACGTCCGGGTTCTTCTTCTGCGGCATGATCGAGGAGCCGGTGGAGTAGGAATCATCCAGGGTCACGAAGGAGAACTCCTTGGTGGCCCAGAGGATCACTTCCTCCGAGACCCGGGACAGGTCCACCCCGATCATGGCGGAGACCCAGGCGAACTCGGCGAAAACGTCGCGCGCTGCGGTGCCATCGATCGAGTTGTGCGCCGCGGAGAAGAAGCCCAGGTCCGCGGCGACGGCCTCAGGATCCAGGCCCAGCGAGGACCCGGCCAAGGCGCCGGAGCCGTAGGGCGACACGCCGGCGCGTTTGTCCCAGTCGGCGAGCCGCTGCACGTCGCGCAGCAGCGCCCAGGCGTGGGCCAGCAGGTGGTGGCTGAGCAGCACCGGCTGGGCGTGCTGGAGGTGCGTCCGTCCCGGCATCGCCACGCCGTGGTGGGCCTTGGCCTGGTCCACCAGCGCGTCGATCGTGGCGAGCACGCCGCGGGCGATGATCCGGGCGTGGTCGCGCAGGAACATCCGGCCCAGGGTGGCCACCTGGTCGTTGCGGGACCGGCCGGCGCGAAGCTTGCCGCCCAGCTGGGGCCCGGCCCGCTCGATCAGGCCGCGTTCGAGCGAACCGTGCACGTCCTCGTCGGATTCGGCCGGGGTGTACGCGCCGGAGGCGACGTCCGCGTCCAGCCGGTCCAGGGCGTCCAGCATGCCGGCCAGCTCGCCGTCGTCGAGCAGCCCGGCCTTGTGCAGCACGCGGGCGTGCGCCTTGGACCCGGCGATGTCGTAGCGGGCCAGCCGCCAGTCGAAGTGCGTGGACTTGCTCAGCGCGGCGAGGGCGTCCGCGGGGCCGCCGGCGAACCGGCCGCCCCACAGCGCGCCGGTGTTCGTGGCTTCCGACTTTTGCTCAGCCACAGGGGCTACTTTCCGGCGACGCGGATGTCGCGGCCGGAGGCGACCTTGGCGGACATGCCCCACAGCTCGATGAAGCCGCGCGCCATGGACTGGTCGAAGGTGTCGCCGGTGTCGTAGGTGGCGAGGTCGAAGTCGTACAGCGAGGTGTCCGAGCGGCGGCCGGTGACGACGGCCTGGCCGCCGTGCAGGGTCATGCGGATGTCGCCGGAGACGTACTTCTGGGTGTCCTCGATGAAGGCGTCCAGGGAGCGCTTGAGCGGGGAGAACCACTGGCCGTCGTAGACCAGCTCGGACCAGCGCTGGCCGACAGTGGCCTTGAAGCGGGCCTGCTCGCGCTCGATCGTGACGTCCTCGAGGTGCTTGTGCGCGGTGATCAGCGCCATGGCGCCGGGGGCCTCGTAGATTTCGCGGGACTTGATGCCGACGAGGCGGTCCTCGACGACGTCGATGCGGCCCACGCCCTGGGCGCCGGCGCGGCGGTTCAGTTCCTGGATGGCCTGCAGCGGGGTGACCTTGACGCCGTCGATCGCGACCGGGATGCCGGCTTCGAAGGAGATGATGACCTCATCCGGGGCCGGGGGGAACTCCGGGGTGGCGGTGTAGTCGTAGATGTCCTTGGTGGGACCGTTCCAGATGTCCTCGAGGTAGCCGGTCTCGACGGCGCGGCCCCAGACGTTCTGGTCGATCGAGTACGGGTTCTTCTTGGTGGTCTCGATTGGCAGGCCCTTTTCCTCGGCGAAGGCGATGGCCTTGTCGCGGGTGAGCGCCAGGTCGCGGACCGGGGCGATGCACTTTAGGTCGGGGCCGAGGGTCTGGATGCCGACCTCGAAGCGGACCTGGTCGTTGCCCTTGCCGGTGCAGCCGTGGGCCACGGTGGTGGCGCCGAATTCACGGGCGGCCTTGACCAGGTGCTTGACGATTACCGGGCGGGAGATCGCGGAGACCAGCGGGTAGTGGCCCTGGTACAGGGCGTTCGCCTTGAGGGTGGGCATGCAGTATTCGTTGGCGAACTCGTCGGAGGCGTCGGCCACGTAGGCCTCGACGGCGCCGCAGCCGAGGGCGCGCTGGCGGATGGTCTCCAGCGACTCGCCGCCCTGTCCGACGTCGACCGCCACGGCGATGACCTCGGCGCCGGTCGCTTCACCGATCCAGCCGATGGCCACGGAAGTATCGAGGCCACCGGAGTAGGCCAGCACAATACGCTCAGTCACTTCAAATGCTCCTTATGTTGGGGAATTCTGTTGGGTCGTTGGTACAAGTGTGCGCCACGGACGGCCGGTCTATTGGCCGGTTTCGTCGGCCATGGCGAGGAAGCGGGCGGCGACGTCGGCCCCGCCGGCCGGGTCGCGGGTGACCAGCAGGACGGTGTCGTCCCCGGCGATGGTGCCCAGGATGGACGGCATCACCGAGTGGTCGATCGCCAGGGCGAGGAAGTTCGCGGCTCCCGGCGGGGTCCGGAGCACCACGAGGTTTCCGGAGGCCTCGGCGGTGACCAGCAGTTCGCCGCAGAGCCGGGCGAGGCGCGCGTCCAGGATTTCCTGGGTAACGCCACTCTTGGCGCCGCGTTCGCCGCCCTCGCCGGGGACGGCGTAGACCAGGACACCTTCCTTGCCGCGGACCCGGACGGCGCCGAGTTCCACCAGGTCCCGGGACAGGGTGGCCTGGGTGACCTGCACGCCGTCGTCCGCCAGCAGGGCCGCCAGCTCGGCCTGGGATCGGACGGATTCGCCGGTCAGGATCGCGGCGATCCGGGCCTGGCGGGCCGTTTTGGTGGCCGGGCTGGCGCCCTGCGCGGCGGGCTGGACGGACATCAGTCCGCCCCGTCGACCGGTGCCAGGCCCTCGACGACGGCGAGGCCGGAGCGGTGCATCAGCCAGGCCATCAGGGCTTTCTGGGCGTGCAGCCGGTTTTCGGCTTCGTCCCAGACCACTGACTGCGGGCCGTCGATCACGCCGGCGGAGATCTCGTAGCCGCGGTAGGCGGGCAGGCAGTGCAGCACGACGGCGTCGGGCGCGGCGAGGGTCATGGCGTCCTCGTCGACGGAGTAGTCCCGGAACAGCTGCATCCGGGCTTCCTTCTCGTCCTCCTGGCCCATGGAGACCCAGGTGTCGGTGGCGACGACGTCGGCGCCGCGCAGGGCCTCGGCGGCGTCGGCCGTGATGAGAACGGAGCCGCCGGTCCCGGCGGCGCGTTCCTCGGCGGCGGCGACGATCTCCGGCGCCGGCAGGTAGCCCTCCGGGCCGCTGATCCGAACGTGCATGCCGGCGGTGACGCCGGCCAGCAGGTAGGAGTTGGCCATGTTGTTGGCCGCGTCGCCGAGGTAGCTCATGGTCAGGCCGGCGAGGGAGCCCTTGTGCTCCTTGATGGTCAGCAGGTCGGCCAGGAGCTGGCACGGGTGGTAGTCATCGCACAGGGCGTTGATGACGGGGACGGCGGAGTTCGCGGCCATGGCGACCAGTCCCTGGTGCGCTCCGGTGCGCCATACGATCGTGGAGACCATGCGTTCGAGGACCTTTGCGGTGTCCTCGACGGATTCCTTGTGGCCGATCTGGGCCTCGCCGGGGTTGATGATCAGCGCGTTGCCGCCCATGTCCGCGACGCCGGTGGCGAAGGAAACCCGGGTACGGGTGGAGGTCTTGTCGAAGATGACGGCGACGGTCTTCCGGCCGCTGGCCTCGGCGGCGTAGGGCTGCACGCTGTACGGGGCGGCCTTCATCCGGACGGCCAGGTCCAGCACCTCGGCCTGTTCGGCCGGGGTCAGGTCCGTGTCCTTGAGGAAGTGGCGGGTCTTCGGCTTTGACATGGCAGTCGCAGTCACTGGGCGTCCTTTGCGGTCTGGAGGAGGGCCGGCAGTGCGGCCAGGAAGCTGTCCGCCTGCGCCTCGGTGAGGATCAGCGGCGGGGCCAGGCGGATGGTGTGCGGGCCGGGGCTGTTGATGATGAACCCGGCGTCCAGGGCGGCGGCGACGACGGCGGGGGCGACGTCGGCGTCGAGGTCGAAGCCGATGAGCAGCCCTTCGCCGCGGACCTCGATGACGCCGTCGATCCCGGCGAGGCCGGCGCGCAGGCGTTCCCCCACCTCCCGGACGTGGGCGAGCACCTGCTGGTTCTCCAGCACGTGCAGGGTGGCCAGGGCGGCAGCGGTGGCTACGGGGTTGCCGCCAAAGGTGGTGCCGTGTTGGCCGGCGGTGAGCAGCGCGGAGACCTCCGGGCCGTAGGTGATGAGGGCCCCGATCGGGAAGCCGCCGCCGAGTCCCTTGGCGAGGGTCACGGCGTCGGGCACGATCCCGGCGTCCTCGCTGGCCAGCCACTTCCCGGTCCGGCCGATGCCGGTCTGGACCTCGTCCAGGATCAGCAGCGCGCCGGCGGCGCTGGTGGCCTCGCGGGCGGCCTTGAGGTAGCCGGCGGGCAGGGGCCGGACGCCGGCCTCACCCTGGATGGGTTCGAGGATGACGGCGGCCGTGGTCTCGTCGATCTCGGCCAGCAGGGCGTCGATGTCGCCGAACGGGACGTGGACGACGCCGCCGGGCAGGGGCGCGAAGGGGGCCCGGTAGGCCTCCTTGTAGGTCAGCGCCAGCGCGCCCATGGTCCGGCCGTGGAAGGCGCCCTCCAGCGCGATGATCTTGGTGCGCGGGGCCTCGCCGCTGTCCGGACCGGCGCCCGTGTTGCGGCGGGCGAGCTTGAACGCGGCCTCGACTGCCTCGGTGCCGGAGTTCGCGAAGAAGACCTTGGACCCGGCGGGGGCCTTGGCGATCTCCAGCAGCTTCTCGGCCAGGGCCACCTGGGTGGGGCTGGTGAAGAAATTGGAGACATGGCCCAGGGTGGAGAGCTGGCTGGAAATCACCGAGGTGACGAAGGGGTGGGCGTGGCCGAGGGCGTTGACGGCGATGCCGCCGAGCAGGTCCAGGTATTCCTTGCCATCGGCGTCCCAGACCAGGCAACCCGCGCCGCGCACCAGCACCCGCTGGGGCGCCCCGAAGACGCCCAGCAGCGAGGACGAGTAGCGCGAAAGCCAGTCTGCTCCATTGCTGCTCGGAACGATGGTGGTTGCGGCGGCCTCCGCAGCGATGGGGCCCCCATCGCTGCTGCGGCCTTCAGCCGAATGGCTCAGTTCGGTGCTGCTCACTTTGAGTTCACTTCCTCATCGGGGACGACCTGGGTGCCGATGCCGGCGGTCGTAAAGGTTTCCAGGAGCATCGAGTGGGCCAGCCGCCCGTCGACGATGTGGGCGCGCTCGACGCCGTCGTCGACCGCCTTCAGGCAGGCCGCCATCTTCGGGATCATGCCGGACTCCAGGCGCGGCAGCATCCCGCGCAGCTCGGAGGCGGTCAGCGAGGAGATCAGCGAGGACTTGTCCGGCCATTTCGCGTAGAGGCCCTCGACGTCGGTCAGGATGACCAGCTTGGAGGCGCCCAGGGCGGAGGCGACGGCCGCGGCCGCGGTGTCCGCGTTGACGTTCAGGACCTGCCCGGTGGTGGAGCCGTCCGCCTCGATTTCGGGGGCGACGGTGGAGATGACGGGAATCCGGCCGGCGGCGATGATGTCCAGGATGCCCTCGGGGTTCACGCCGACCACCTCGCCCACCAGGCCCAGGTCCACGTCCTCGCCGTCGACGACGGTGCCGGTCCGGACGGCCTGCAGCAGGCCGCCGTCCTCGCCGGACATGCCGACGGCGTAGGGGCCGTGGGAGTTGATCAGGCCCACCAGTTCCCGGCCCACCTGGCCGGTGAGGACCATCCGGACCACGTCCATGGCCTCGGGCGTGGTGACGCGCAGCCCGCCCTTGAACTCGGATTCGATCCCGAGCCGGCCGAGCATCGCGTTGATCTGCGGGCCGCCGCCGTGCACCACCACCGGGTGGATGCCGACGTGGTGCAAGAAAACCACGTCCTCGGCGAAGGCGCGGCGCAGCTCGTCGTTGACCATGGCGTTGCCGCCGTATTTGATCACCATGGTGGTGCCGGCGAAGCGCTGGATCCAGGGCAGCGCCTCGATCAGCGTGCCGGCCTTGTCCTGCGCGTCCGCCATGGAGGTGGTCTCGCGGGCTTCGGTGCTCATGGTCGGTGGTCCCTTCCGGGTGGTGGGGTGTTCGTCGGGTGGTGTCCGGCGGCCGGTCAGCTGGAGTAGGCGCTGTTCTCGTGGACGTAGTCGTGGGTCAGGTCGTTGGTCCAGATGGTGGCCTCGGCCTCACCGGCCTGCAGGTCGATCTCGACCAGGACCTCGCGCGGTTCCAGGTCCACCAGGGAGCGGTCCTCGCCGATGCTGCCGTTGCGGCAGATCTGCACGCCGTTCATCGCGACGTTGAGCTGGTCCGGTTCGAAGGCGGCGTCCGTGGTGCCGACGGCGGAGAGCACGCGGCCCCAGTTGGGGTCCTTGCCGAAGATCGCGGTCTTGAAGAGGTTGGAGCGGGCGACGGCGCGGCTGACCACCTCGGCGTCGCGTTCGTTCGCGGCGTTGAAGGTGCGGATGGCGATGTCGTGGCTGGAGCCCTCGGCGTCGCCGATCAGCTGGCGGGCGAGGTCCGCGCACACCCGGGTCAGGCCCGCGCCGAACGCCGCGGCGGAGGGAACCGAGCCGGAGGCGCCGGAGGCGAGCAGCACCACGGTGTCGTTGGTGGACATGCAGCCGTCCGAGTCCGTCCGGTCGAAGGTGACGCGGGTGGCGTCGCGCAGCACGACGTCGAGCAGTTCGGGCTGGACCTCGGCGTCGGTGGTGAGGACCACGAGCATGGTCGCCAGGCCCGGGGCCAGCATGCCGGCGCCCTTGGCCATGCCGCCGATGGTGAACTCCCGGCCCTCGGCGTCGGTGCCGGTGAAGAGTGCCTGCTTGGAGACCGAGTCGGTGGTCATGATGGCGGTGGCGGCAGCCGGGCCGCCGTCGGCGCTCAGTTCGGCGGCGGCGGTGCCGATCGCGGGGACAAGCTTGTCCATCGGCAGCTGTTCGCCGATCAGGCCGGTGGAGCAGACGAAAACGTCCGTCGCCGAGGCGCCGAGGGCCTCGGCGGTCTTTTCGGCGGTGGTGTGGGTGTTCTGGAAGCCCTGCGGGCCGGTGCAGGCGTTGGCGCCGCCGGAGTTGAGGATGACGGCGTCGACGCGGCCGTCCTTGATGACCTCGCGGGACCAGTGCACGGGGGCGGCGGCGACGCGGTTGGAGGTGAAGACCGCGGCGGCGGCCTTGGCCGGGCCGTCGTTGACCACCAGGGCCAGGTCGGGGTTACCGGATGCCTTGAGGCCGGCCTTGACGCCGGCGGCGCGGAAACCCTTCGGTGCGGTGATGCTCACGGTGCGACTCCCTGCAGGTTGAGGCCGGCGGTTTCCACCAGGCCGAGGGCGATGTTCATGGACTGGACGGCGCCGCCGGCGGTGCCCTTGGTGAGGTTGTCGATCGCGCAGGTGACGATCACGCGGCCGATCCGCTCGTCGAAGGCCAGCTGCATGGCGGCGTGGTTGGAGCCCTGGACGGACTTGGTGGTGGGCCACTGGCCCCCGGGCAGCAGGTGGACGAAGGGCTCCTCGTCGTAGGCCGCGGCCCAGGCCCGGCGGAGCTCCTCGGCCGTGACGCCCGGCCGCACCTTGGCGGTGGCGGTGGTGAGGATGCCCCGGCTCATTGGCGCGAGGGTGGGCGTGAAGGACACCGTCACGGGCGAGTTCAGCGCATTGGAGAGGCCCTGCTCAATCTCGGGCGTGTGGCGGTGGCCGCCGCCGACGCCGTAGGGGCTCATGGAGCCCATGACCTCGGAGCCGATCAGGTTCACCTTGGCGGCCTTGCCGGCCCCGGAGGTTCCGGAGGCGGCGACGATGACGACGTCGTCGGCCTGCAGCAGGTGGCTGCTGAAGCCGGGCGTCAACGCCAGCAGCGCCGACGTCGGGTAGCAGCCGGGCACGGCGATGCGGGTGGCGCCGCGCAGGGCCTCCCGCTGGCCCGGCAGCTCGGGCAGGCCGTAGGGCCAGGTGCCGGCGTGCGGGGAGCCGTAGAACTTCTCCCACGCCGCCGCGTCCTGGAGCCGGTGGTCCGCACCCGCGTCGATCACGACCGTGCCCGCGGGCAGCTGCGCGGCGATCGCCGCGGAGGCGCCGTGCGGCAGGGCGAGGAAGACGACGTCGTGCCCGGCGAGGTTCTCCACCGTGGTGTCTTCGAGGATCCGGTCCGCCAAACCATGGAGATGCGGCTGGAGTTCGCCTAGTCTGGAACCGGCGTTGCTGTGCGCCGTGATAGCCCCGATGGTGACGTCCGGGTGGCCGGCAAGCAGCCTGAGCACCTCGCCGCCGGCGTAACCGCTGGCCCCGGAGACGGCAACAGAAATAGTCATAGCCCCCAGCATACAGCAAGACTATGCATCGCTGCTGATATTTATGCATGCTCTCGCGGGCCGACGTCTGGACCCTACCGTGCCCTCTTCCCCGTCATGGATGCTGGGCGGAGCCCGGGCCGGTCCCTAGGATGGTCACAGCACCCCGGGCACGGACCGCCCTGCCCGGAAGGCCCACACGAAGGAGTCACATGACGCACGCTATTGTCGCCCGGCAGGCCGGCGGCCCGGAAGTCCTTGAGCTCTCCCCCATCGACCGGCCCGTCCCCGGCCCCGGCCAGCTGCTGATCAAGGTTGCCGCGGTCGGGGTGAACTTCATCGACACCTACAAGCGCAGCGGCGTCTACAAGGTGGACTACCCCTTCATCCCCGGCTCCGAGGCCTCCGGCACCGTCGAGGAAACCGGCGACGGCGTGACCGGCTTCTCCGCGGGCGACCGCGTCGCCACCGCCGAGGGCGTAGCCTGCTACTCCGGGTACGCGCTGGTGGACGCGGACAAGGCGCTGCCGGTGCCCGACGGCGTCGACGACTTCACCGCCGCCGCCCTGCCGCTCCAGGGCATCACCGCGCACTACCTGATCAACTCGACCTTCGAGGTGCAGTCCGGCCAGACCGTGCTGCTGCACGCCGGCGCCGGCGGCGTGGGCCTGCTGCTGATCCAGCTGCTCAAAGCCAAGGGCGCGCGGGTCATCACCACCGTTTCCACCGACGAGAAGGAGGCCCTGGCCCGCGAAGCCGGCGCAGACCACGTGCTGCGGTACGAGGGATTCGGGGCCAAGGTGCGGGAACTCACCAACGGCGAAGGCGTGCACGTGGTGTACGACGGCGTCGGCAAGGACACCTTCGACGATTCGCTCGCGGCGCTCAGGGTCCGCGGCACCCTGGTGCTCTTCGGCGCCGCCTCCGGCCCGGTCCCGGCGGTGGATCCGCAGCGGCTGAACTCCGGCGGCTCGCTCTACCTCACCCGGCCCACCATCGTCCACTACCTGCGGGACGCGAAGGAACGCCGTTGGCGCTCGGACGAGCTCTTCGCCGCCGTCGCCGACGGCAGCCTCAAGGTGCGGATCGGCGCGAAGTACGACCTGGCCGACGCGGCGTCCGCGCACACGGACCTGGAACAGCGGCGCACCACCGGCAAGGTCCTGCTGGTCCCATAACGGCCAGCGTCACGTCCGCAACGAGAAAAGCTCCCCGCAACCGGCAGGTTGCGGGGAGCTTTTTCGTGGTGCCGGTTCGTACCGACGGATCCTGTTAGCCCAGGACCCCTTTAGCGCTGCGCCCTGTTACCGCTGGACGGCGCCGAAGCGTTCGTGTGCGGCGGCCACGGCCAGATCACGGGCGGCCGAGGCCTCGTCCGCGGTCAGGGTGCGGTCGTCTGCGCGGAAGCGCAGGTTGAAGGCCAGGGACTTCTTGCCGTCCTCGATGCCCTTACCGGCGTAGACGTCGAACAGGGACACCTCTTCCAGCAGATCGCCGGCGCCCTCGCGGAGCGCCTCCAGCACGTCCCCGGCGGGCACATCGGCCGCCACCACGAGGGCGACGTCCTGGGTGGCCACCGGGTAGCCGGAGATGGGCCGGGCGACGATCACGTCGGCGGCCGCCTCGAACAGGGCGTCCGCGTTCAGTTCCAGCGCCACCGAGCGGGCGGGCATGTCGTGCGCCGCGAGCAGCTTGGGGTGCAGTTCGCCGGCGTAGCCGATCACCTCGCCGGTGCGCAGCGCCAGCTGCGCGGCCCGGCCGGGGTGGAATGCCTGGTGGCTGCCCTGGCTGACGACCAGTTCGACGCCGAGGACGTCGCCGGCCAGCCGGGCGATGTCCAGCGCGTCGGCGTAGTCCCAGGCCCGCGGGGTGTGGGCCGGGGCGGCCGGGCTGTCGTGGCCGGTCAGCACGGCCGCCAGGTGCAGCGGCTGGTCCGGGACGCCGTCGAACAGTCCGTCGAGGACCTCCTCGGCGGGGCGGGCGCCCAGCGGCGGGATCGAGGCGGTGCCGAGGGTCTCCCCCGGCAGGAAGACCAGGCCGGTCTCGTAGAGAGCCAGGTCACGGAAGCCGCGGGAGTGGTTCCGCTTCGCCACCTCGATCAGGCCGGGCAGGATCGAGGTGCGCAGGAAGCCCTGTTCCTCGCTGATCGGGTTGGCCAGCTTAAGCGCCTTCCGGTCCGCCCCGGCAACCGGGGTGCCGAAGGTGTCGTTGGCGGCCTTGGAGACGAACGGGTAGGCCAGCACCTCGGTGAGGCCGGCGTCGGCGAGGGCCTGGACCAGGCGGCGGCGCTGCTGCTGCACGCGGGTCAGGCCGCGGCCCGGCGGGGCCACCGGCAGCGTGGCGGGGATCTTGTCGTAACCCACCAGCCGCGCGATTTCCTCGGACAGGTCTTCCTTGGTCTCCAGGTCCGTCCGCCAACTCGGGGCCGTGACGGCGTACCCGTCGTCGG
Organism: Arthrobacter sp. YD4; assembly: GCF_030410515.1. Lineage (GTDB taxonomy): Bacteria > Actinomycetota > Actinomycetes > Actinomycetales > Micrococcaceae > Arthrobacter. Next base: position 20,565 of record NZ_JAUHHD010000005.1, read on the forward strand.
TGGTGCGGACGTCGGCGCCGAGGTCCCGGAGCGAGGTGAGGATCTGCTCCTCGGTGAAGTCGATGCCGATCCGCTCCGAGGCGAAGGTTGCCGGGAGGTCCACGGTGACGGAGTCCGGCGCGGTGCCCACGTCGGTGCCCTCGGCGTCGGCCGTTCCGCCGGCGAGCTCCACCAGCAGGTCGACCACGCGCTGGGCGGCCACCGGGGCGACGTACCAGTCGACGCCGCGCTCGAAGCGCTTGGACGCCTCGGACGGGAGCTTGTGGCGGCGGCGGGACCGGGCGATCGACACCTCGTCGAAGTGTGCGGACTCGACCAGGATGTTGGTGGTGGCGTCGGAGACCTCGGTCGCCGCGCCGCCCATCACGCCGGCGATGCCGATCGCGCCGGAACCGTCCGTGATCAGCAGGTCCTCGGCGTCGAGCGTGCGCTCCTTGTCGTCGAGGGTGGTGATCTTCTCGCCCTGGGCCGCGCGGCGGACGACGATGCCGCCGGTGAGGGTGTCCAGGTCGTAGCAGTGCGTGGGCTGACCCAGCTCGAGCATCACGTAGTTGGAGATGTCCACCGGCAGCGAGATGGACCGGATGCCGGCGAGCCGCAGCCGGGAGACCATCCACGGCGGGGTCGGCTTCGTGGCGTCGACACCGCGGACGGTGCGGGCCACGAACCGGTCGCAGCCGGCATTTCCGTAGATCGGGGCGTCGTCGTTGAGCTTGATGTCGAAGCCGCCGGAAAGTTCCGCCGGGGCGGTGACCTTCGACGCCGGGTCCGTGAACGGCGTTCCGGTGGCGTGGGCGTATTCACGGGCCACGCCGCGGATCGAGAACGCGTAGCCCCTGTCCGGGGTGACGTTGATTTCCGCGGCCTGGTCGTAGAGGCCGAGCAGTTCCATCGCGTCGGTGCCGATTTCCGGGTCAAGCCCGATGCGGGAGAGCACCAGGATGCCGTCGTGGTCATCGCCGATGCCGAGTTCCCGCACGGAGGCGATCATGCCGGCGGAGAGGTGGCCGTAGGTTTTGCGCGCGGAGATGCGGAAGTCGCCGGGCAGCACGGCGCCCGGAAGGGTGACCACCACCTTGTCGCCCTCGACGAAGTTGTGCGCGCCGCAGATGATGCCCTGCACGCCGGAGGGGTCGATGCCCTCGCCGGTGAGGGTCTGCTGCTGACCCTCGGGGACCACGCGGACCTGGCACCAGTTGATGGTCTTGCCGTTGGACTGGGGTTCCTTGACCAGGGACAGCACCTGGCCGACGACGATGGGACCCTGCAGGGTGTCGGTGGGCCGGTGCACGGCCTCTTCTTCGAAGCCGACCTTCACGAGGTCGGCCATGACTTCCTCGGCGCTCGCACCGGCAGGAACGGCCGCGAATTCACGCAGCCAGGAAAGGGGGATACGCACTGTTAAATCTCCATCCCGAAGTGCTCGCTGAAACGTACATCGCCTTCGATCATGTCGCGCATGTCGCCGACCTCGTTGCGGAACATGAGGGTCCGCTCGATGCCCATGCCGAAGGCAAAACCTGAATAGACGTCCGGGTCGATGCCGGCCGCGCGGAGCACGTTCGGGTTGACCATGCCGCAGCCGCCCCACTCGATCCAGCGGGGGCCGCCCTTGGCGCCGGGGTGCCAGATGTCGAGCTCGGCGGAGGGCTCGGTGAACGGGAAGTAGTTGGGGCGCAGCCGGATCTGGGCCTCGTCGCCGAACATCTGCCGGGCGAAGTGCTCCAGGGTGCCGCGCAGGTCCGCCATGGACAGCTTCTTGTCGATGGCGAGGCCCTCGAACTGGTGGAACACCGGGGTGTGAGTGGCGTCCAGCTCGTCGGTGCGGAACACCTTGCCGGGGCAGAGGACGTAGATCGGGACCTCGCGCTCGAGCATGGAGCGGACCTGCACCGGGGAGGTGTGGGTGCGCATGAGAAGGTGCGCCTCGGGCGGCTCGACGAAGAAGGTGTCCTGCATTTCGCGGGCCGGGTGGTCCGGCTTGAAGTTCAGCGCGTCGAAGTTGAACCACTCGGATTCAACCTCGGGGCCCTCCGCGATCTCCCAGCCCATGCCGACGAAGATGTCAGCGACGCGGTCCTGGAGGGTGGAGAGCGGGTGGCGGGCACCGGCACGACGACGGCGTGGGGCGGCCGTGACGTCGACGGTCTCCTCGACCAGGATGCGGGCGTCGTTTTCGGCCTCGAGTTCCGCGGTGCGGTCCGCGAGCGCCTTGTTGATCCGTCCGCGGGAGGCTCCCATCAGCTTGCCGGCGGCGGCCTTCTGATCCTTGAGCAGGCCGCCGATTTCGCGATTGGCCAGGCTCAGGGCGGACTTCTCGCCCGTGTGCGCAAGGCGGGCGGCCTTGAGCTCTTCGAGGGTGGAGGCCGCGGCAATGGCGGCGACGGCCTGCTCTACGGCGGCGTTGATGGCGGCTTCATCCAGAGGGTTCGGGACGGCGGCGCCCGGCAAGGTGTCAGTCATCTACTGTTCTTCGCTACGAGTCGGGTGGTGTCTGAACCAGTCTAGTTGACGGCGCCGGAGCCCCGGCCGGGGTCTAGCATGGCCCCATGGGGACCGGAGCGAGGCTGCGGCAGCTGGCCAACGTGCTCAACGGCAGCACCCTGCTGGGCCTGCTGCTGGCCGCGGGTGCCCGCTGCCATGTGGCGTCCGGACCGCGCGGCCTGATCCTCGCCGCGGGCTACCGGTGGAAACTGCCCTACGCGGCGGCATTCACGGTGGGCAATGTCGTGCTGTTTCGGGCCGACGCGGACCGGGTCTTCGGCGGCGAATCTCCCCCGCCTTCCTGCCCTTCGTCATCCTCCTCTTCTTCGTCCTCCCCTTCCCCTTGCTTCCCTGACGGGGCGGGCTTCCCCGGGCTGCTGGGCCACGAGGAACGGCACAGCACCCAGTACGCGCTGTGCTGCGGAATCCCGTTCCTTCCCCTGTACTTCGCCGCGGCCGGCTGGTCCCTGTGGCGTGCCGGAAACCCCGGCACGGCCAACCCCTTCGAACGGCACGCGGGCCTGGCCGCCGGCGGCTACCCGGAACACGTCCACGCGCGGCCCCGCGGATGGCGGCGTTCCCCCGACTTCCGCGACGAACCCAACAACCGCGGCCTCTCAGGCCGCGACGGCGGAAAGTGAGACCACCATGACCGACTCCCCCAGGACCCTGTCCGTGACGGGCACCGGCACCGCCGAGTCCGCGCCGGACCTGCTGACCCTCTCGATCGGCGTCGAGTCCCGCCGCCCGGGCGTGGAGGCTGCCTACCGGGACGCCGGTGCGGTCGCGACCGCCATCACGGATGCACTGCGGGGCCACGGCGTGACGGATCGGGACATCACCAGCACCGGCCTGTCCCTGCGCGCCGAGGTCACCTGGCAGGAGGGCCAGGGCCAGCGCGTGACGGGCTACCTGGCGACCGGGACGCTCCGGGTCCGGCTCCGCGACCTGGCCGGTTCCGCGGCAGTCGTCGCCGACGCGGTGCGGGCCGGGGCCGACGACGCCCGGCTGCACGGGATCGACCTCGGCTTCGCGGATCCGGCCGCCCTCGAGTCCGAGGCCCGGGAGATGGCCTGGGAGGACGCGCTGACGCGGGCCGGGCAGTTCGCCGCCCTGGCAGGGGCGCGGCTGGGCAAGGTCCTCTCCGTGACCGAGAATCCGGCGTCCCCGCCCGCGCTGCCGCCGGTGCCGCTGCAGCGCACGGCCGCGGCCCAGCCCGTCGCGGTGGAGGCAGGCAGCGCCTCGGTCACCGCCGCCGTCCGCGTCGTCTGGGAGCTTCTCGACTGAGAAGCCGCAGCGCGATATCAGGTGTGGTTCCTCCGCGTCAGTGGATGGCGCCGGCGGCCAGCTTGAGGTCGGTGGTGGTCGCCAGGGACGTCCGGACGACGACGGCGAGCGCCTCCCCCATCTGCTCCAGCGGCAGGGAGGCCGCGCCGCTTCCGGCCTGCACCTGATCCGGGCCGAAGGGAACGTGAACGAATCCGCCGCGGATGCCGGGCTCGCCGCGGAGGGCGTGCATCAGGCCGAAGAAGACGTGGTTGCAGACGTAGGTTCCCGCCGTCTGCGACACCTCGGAGGGAATTCCGCGGCGGCGCAGCTCCTGCAGCGCGGCCTTGACCGGCAGGGTGCCGAAGTAGACGGCGGGGGCATCCGGGAGGACGGGTTCGTCCACCGGCGCGTTCCCGGCGTTGTCCGGGATCCGCGCATCGTCACAGTTGATGGCGACGCGCTCCAGGGAGATGCCGGTCCGGCCGCCCGCCTGCCCGGCACATACCACCAGGTCCGGGCGGTGCTCCCGGAGCGCCGCGTCCAGTGCCGCCAGCGAATCGCCGAAGACGCACGGCAGTTCCACGGTGGCCACCTCCAGGCCCTCGGCCCGCAGCACGCCGGCCGCATGCCGCACCGCCGTCCAGGAGGGGTTGGTCGTTTCGCCGCCGAAGGGTTCAAAGCCAGTCAGGAGGATCATGGGGCCAGCCTAGCAATCGTCGCGGCGGCCCCGGAGGGACAGTGACCGGTGGTGACCGCCGGCCGGCGCAGCCGGGTCGGTGCTTGCCCGGGACGGGGTGAGACGGGGCGGGGTAGGACGGGACGGGCAGCCTTGACTTAATATCGAACATATATTCGAATGAGGTCATGAGGTGGGACGCACAGGCACTCAATGCACAAGCAGTCGATGCAGAGGCACTCAATGCAGAGACGCCCAGGACCGGGACGCAGGCCCCCGACGGCCAGACGGCTCCGCTGCCCGCACCGGCGCTGCTGCCGCTGGCGGGCCTGGTCCGGTCCGTCACCACCCCGGAGTTTGCCGGGGTCACCTTCCACGAGGTCACCGCCAAATCGGTGCTCAACAAGGTGGCCGCCGGTTCCCGGATGCCCTTCGAATGGACCATCAACCCCTACCGCGGCTGCAGCCACGCCTGCGTCTACTGCTTCGCGCGGAAGACCCACACCTACCTCGACTTCGACGCGGGCCTGGACTTCGACAGCCAGGTGGTGGTCAAGGTCAACGCCGCGGAGGTGCTGCGCCGTGAGCTGGCGAAACCGTCGTGGCAACGGCACCAGGTGGCTTTGGGTACCAACACAGACCCCTACCAGCGCGCCGAGGGCCGCTACCAGTTGATGCCCGGCATCATCCGGGCCCTTGCCGACTCCGGCACGCCCCTCTCCATCCTCACCAAGGGCACCCTGCTGGCCCGCGACATCCCGCTGCTGAAGCACGCGGCCACCCAGGTACCCGTGGGCGTGGGCATTTCCCTGGCCATGACGGACGAGCAGTTGTCCGAGGCGGTGGAACCCGGAACACCCGGTCCCCGGGCCCGGTTGAAGCTGATTTCCCGGCTGCGCGAGGCCGGCCTGCCCTGCGGCGTGATGGCCATGCCGATCCTGCCGTGGTTGTCCGACTCGGATGAGGCCCTCGACTCCCTTTTCGGTTCGCTGGCGGCGGCCGGGGCCACGGGAGTCAGCGCCGGGGCCCTGTACCTCAAGCCCGGGACCCGGGAATGGTTCATGCAGTGGATCGCCAGGGAACACCCCCAACTCGCCGGAAAGTACCGCCGGCTGTACGGCGGCGGGTCCTACGCGTCCAAGGAATACCGCGCCTGGCTGGCCGGCCGGGTCCGTTTCTTCAAGGCCCGCCACGGCTTCATCGGCTCCACGGGTTTCAGTCACGAGGACATCGACCAGGACCCGCGCGACGAGGAGGCCCGGTACCCGGCGGGCAGCCTGCCGGGCTCGGCGCGCATCAGGCATGGACGGGGCACCGCGGGCAGCGTCGGTCACTCCGGTACCGGGGAGTCGGCCGCCGAACCGGTGGCCGCCCAGCCCACGCTGTTCTGAGGTCCGGTTACCCGTGTAGGGCGGCGTCCGGGCTGCGGATAGAGGGTAGGTCTTGCGAGTTGGGCTTGGCGAGCTGGGCCTGGCGGGTCGCGGCTAGTTGGTTGAGGCTAGTGGGTTTAGGCCCGCGCGCCGACGGCCGCGAGGAGCGCCTCGACGATCGGCAGGTCCGCGGGGATCCAAGGCAGCGCCAGCACCTGTTCCGGGTCGGCCAGGGGCACCCAAAGGAGTTCGTCGTGGTCCTGCAGCGGCTGCGGGGTTCCGCCGTCGAGTTCGGCGAACCAAACCCGCATCACCGCCGTCGGGTTCAACGGCCAGCCCTCCGGCCCGGGTGCGGGTAATTCAGGTCCCAGTACCACCCGGACACCGAGCTCCTCGGACAGTTCCCGGTGCAGCGCCTGCTCCGACGTCTCCCCCGGGTCCACCTTGCCGCCGGGGAACTCCCACATGCACGCGAAACGGGGCGGCGCGGTCCGCCTCGCCACCAGCAGGGTCCGGGGCCGGGCCAGGGAATCGACGATCGCACCGCCGACGACGTTGATGAGTTCAGTCACGACCCCAGTCTAGGTGCCGCCGCACCCCCGCCCCGGGAGAGAATGGAACGGCCGCGCAGTCCGGATCCGGAATAGCGGGCCGCCCGCCACGCGTTGGCACTCACGGAACTGCGCAAACCCCTGATCCACGGCCACGGCCGGGCACTGACCACTCACTGATCGAAAAGCAGATGGATGACTTTAACTAACGACGCCCCCACCACACCCCGGACCGGTTCCTACAACCTGACCCTCGCCATCATTTCGCTGGCCATGGGCGGCTTCGGCATCGGCACCACGGAATTCACGATGATGGGCCTGCTCAAGGAGGTCGAGCACGGTCTGGGCATCAGCACCCCGGAGGCCGGGCACCTGATCTCCGCCTATGCGCTCGGCGTCGTGGTCGGCGCCCCGCTGCTCGCCGCCGTCGGCGCGAAGCTCCCCCGCAAGTATCTGGCCCTGGGCCTGATGCTGTTCTTCAGCCTCGCGAACCTCAGCTCGGTCATCGCCCCCGATTACGGCACCATGCTGGTGTCCCGCTTCGCGGCCGGCCTGCCGCACGGCGCGTTCTTCGGCGTCGCCGCGGTGATCGCCTCCTCTCTGGTTGCCCCCACCCGCCGCGGCTGGGCCATTTCGATGGTGATGGCCGGCCTGACGGTCTCCAACGTCATCGGCGTCCCGTTCGGCACCTGGCTGGGCCAGAACTTCGGCTGGCGGCTGCTGTTCCTCCTGGTCGGCATCATCGGGATCGCCACCATGGCCATGCTGTGGAAGTTTGTCCCGTACCAGGCACCCCACGCTGACGCGAGCATCCGCCGGGAACTCGCATCCCTCAAGCGGCTGCAGGTCTGGCTGGCGGTGCTGATCGGCGTCGTGGGCTTCGGCGGCTTCTTCGCGACCTACACCTATATCGCCCACACGATGACCGACGTCGCCGGGATCCCGGCCGAATGGCTGCCTCTGGTCGTCGCGCTCTACGGTGTCGGCATGGTGGTGGGCAACATTGTCGGCGGACGCATCGCCGACAAGTCCGTCATGGGCACCATCTACTGGGTACTCCCCGGCGTCGCCGTGGCCCTGGTGGTGTACGCCGTAGCGGTGCACTGGCCGTGGTCCGCGTACCTGATGGTCTTCGTCGTCGGCGGCGCGGGTTCCATGCTGGTCCCGGCGCTGCAGACCCGTTTGCTGGACGCCTCCCCCGACGCGCCGTCGCTTGCCTCCTCGCTGAACCACGCCGCCCTGAACGTGGCCAACGCCCTCGGCGCCTTCCTCGGCGGCCTGGTCATCGCCTGGGGCTGGGGCTACGTGGCCCCCGCCCTGGTCGGCGCCGTGCTGGCCTTGCTGGGCCTCGGCGTTGCCATCCTCAGCGGGGCCGTGGGACGCCGGAGGCCGCTGGTCCGGTAACCGCGACCGCCGTTCGGCCCCGCTCCCTCCCGGCGGCCCGCCGGCGGACCGGTGATTCCGTGGTGCGGCGCGGCCTAGACGGCCGCGCCGCGCTGCAGGTCCGGTTCCAGGTAGATCAACCGGGCGGTGGGGACCGCCTCTCGGATCCGGGCCTCGGCGGCGTCGATCGCGGCGGCAATCTCACGGCCGGAGTCCGCCGCGCCGACGCTGATCTTGGCCGCGACCAGGAGTTCCTCGGGTCCCAGGTGCATGGTCTTGAGGTGGATGATGCCGGTGCCATCTGACTCGATCGCGCCGCGGATCTTCGCGACGTCCGCCTTCGTGGCTGACTCGCCCAGCAGCAGCGACTTGGTTTCGATCGCCAGAACCGCGGCGATCGCCACCAGCAGCAGGCCGATCATGCCGGTGCCCAGGGCGTCCCAGATGCCGTTGCCGGTGATGAGGGTCAGCCCCACGCCCAGGAGGGCAAAGAGCAGGCCGAGCAGCGCGCCGAAGTCCTCCAGCAGGATCACGGGCAACTCGGGCTGCTTGGCATTGCGGATGAAGCGGATCCAGCTCTGGTTGCCGCGCAGGGGGTTGGACTCGCGGATGGCCGTGCGGAAGGAGAACGACTCCGCGATGATGGCGCCGAGGAGAACGGCCAGCGGAACCCACCAGAACCCGCCCTCGATGCCGTGCGGGTGCTGCAGCTTGCCCCACGCCTCGTACAGCGCGAACAGGCCGCCGACGCTGAAGAGCACGATGGCGACGATGAAGGCGTAGATGTAGCGTTCCCGTCCGTAGCCGAAGGGGTGCTCCGGGCTGGCCTGCTTGGTGGCGCGCTTGCCGCCCAGGAGCAGCAGCAGCTGGTTGCCGGAGTCGGCGACGGAGTGGATCGCCTCCGCCAGCATCGACGAGGACATCGTCAGGAGGAAGGCGACGAATTTCAGGACGGCGATCGTGAGGTTGGCGGTCAGCGCCGCCACAATCGCCTTGGTACCGCCGTTAGCAGCCACGGGCCGTTCTCCTTTAGACAAATGATCGGCGCCGCCGGGCGTTTTCGAGGAGCCGGACTCCAGGGGTCAACCGTACCGGGAGGGACCCGGATTCCGCGTGCCGGCGGGGCCAAAGAGGGCACATAACGATTGAGGGTGGGACTGCTGACAGGCCGTGGGCCGTGTGTTAGCTTGAAGCCATAATCGGGATTCCTAAGGTGAATGCCGACGAATATGTAGGAGGAGACATGGGCTTTCTAGGCTGGATCATTCTCGGACTCATTGTAGGTGCAATCGTTAAGGCAATCATGCCTGGCCGGGTTGGCGGCGGCTGGGTCACCAGCCTCGTTCTCGGTGTGGTTGGTGCCATTGTCGGCGGCTGGATCGGCGACCTGCTCTTCGGCGGCGGCAAGATGGAATTCTGGAACCTCGGCTCCTGGATCCTGGCCATCGTCGGCGGCCTCGTCGTCGCCGGAATCTACGGCGCCATCACCGGTCGGAACCGGACTACGTAATTCTCATCCCCCGCCCGGGCCAGTGAGCCCCGCGGGACACATACGACGGCGGGGGCCCACCACACGGTGGGCCCCCGCCGTCGTTTGTTCGCGTCGTGGGAGTTAGAAGACGTCTCGTCAGCCGGTGGCGCGCTGGGAGCGCGCACTCGCGTACAGGCAGACGGTGGCGGCGGTCCCGAGGTTGAGGCTCTCCGCCGTCCCGTAGACAGGCACCGCGACCCGGTGGCCGGCCAGCGCCAGTTGCTCCTCGGACAGGCCCTGGGCCTCGTTGCCGAACAGCCAGGCGGTGGGGTGGGCCAGGTCGTAGTCCGATCCCGTGTCCGCGCCGCCGAGCCGCCGGGCGGCGCTCTCGTCCTGCAGCCGGTCCAGGTTCAGCTGTCCGTAGCCATCCGCTGCGAGGACTCCGATGCCGCGTGCCGTGCAGGCTGCGACGGTCTCGGCGATGTCTGCGCCGAGGACCACAGGGAGGTGGAAGATCGAGCCCGCGGTGGACCGCACCGCCTTGGGGTTGTAAATGTCCACGCTGGAGGAGCTGAGAATGACGGCGTCCGCTCCGGCGGCGTCGGCGGCACGAAGCGCAGTACCGGCGTTGCCGGGGTCCCGGACCTCGCACAGGACGGCCAGGAGGCGGGGTTCGGCGTCGAGGACGTCGGCCAGTTCGACGTCGAGGAAGCGGCAGACGGCCAGGATGCCCTGCGGGGTGACCGTGTCCGCCATGGCCGCCAGAACCTCATCGGTGGCGAGGAACGCCCGTGTGCCCTCCGCGAGGGTTTCGAGTTCCGGGTGCCGGTCCAGGCAGTCCTCGCTGGCGTAGACCTCAAGGACGACGCCGTCCCTGCCGTCGGCGAGCCGCTGCTGGTGCAGGGTCAGGGCCTCGCGGACCGCCTGCGGGCCTTCGGCCAGGAACTCCCGGCGCTTTAAACGCGCCGGGCGCCCGGCAAGCTGCGCCACCTTCCTGACCCGATCGGCTCGGGGATTGGACAGTGGTTCAGCGTGCGGGCGCCCGGTTTCGTTCATATAAGAACCTTAGTTGCTCCGAAGAGCGGTTCCTGAACTGAGCCGCGAGGCTCGGAGCGGAGCTCCGGTACTACTTGGCAGCCTTCTCGGCGGCGGTCTTCTTGGCAGCCGGCTTCTTCGCAGCCTTGGGGGCGGCGGCAGCCTCGGCCTGCACGGCCGGCGCGGAGGTGTCGGCGGGCAGCGAGTCCTTGGCGACCTGGACCAGCGCGGCGAAGGCGGTGGCGTCGGAGACGGCCAGCTCGGCCAGCATGCGGCGGTCAACCTCGACCTCAGCGGCCTTCAGGCCCTGGATCAGGCGGTTGTAGGTCAGGCCGTTGGCGCGGGATGCAGCGTTGATGCGCTGGATCCACAGGCGGCGGAAGTCGCCCTTCTTCTTCTTGCGGTCGCCGTAGCTGTACACGAACGAGTGCAGCAGCTGTTCCTTGGCCTTGCGGTACAAGCGCGAACGCTGACCGCGGTAACCCTTTGCGCGTTCAAGAACAACCCGGCGCTTCTTGTGGGCGTTTACCGCCCTCTTCACACGTGCCACGTGCGTACTCCTTCAAAATCTGATCCCAAGCGTCTACTGCCGGAAATCCCGGCTGGCCTGAGAAGCCTTAGTGGTAGGTGGACCGTTGCCGGCGGCAATCGGTCCGGGTACTTGGAACTTAGATGCCGAGCATCTTCCGGATGACCTTGGCGTCGCCCTTGAAGACGATCTTGTCGCCGGCGAGGCGGCGGGTCAGCCTGGAGGACTTGTGCTCGAGGTAGTGGCGGCGATTGGCCTGCTGGCGACGCAGCTTGCCGCTACCGGTCAGCTTGAAGCGCTTCTTAGCACCGCTGTGGGTCTTCATCTTCGGCATGGGAACCGATCTCCTTACGTATCCGCAGAACGGGTCTGCAGTCTTTCGGGCAGCCGCCCCTCGGGGCGGCGTGCTGGTTGACTGCCACCGGACCTTGCGGTCCGGCGGCCGTGAATCAGTTGGTCTTCTTGCTGCCAGGCTTCGGCGCGGCCTTGGGGGCCGCGGGCCGTGCCGCCGGCTTGGGAGCCGCGGGCCGTGCTACCGGCTTGGGCGTGGCAACAGGCTTCGGAGCGGGCTTCGCGGCGGATGCCTCGGCGGCCGGCTTCGCGGCCGGAGCCTTGGGTGCCGCAGCCTTCGGAGCGGGTGCCTTCGGAGCCGCGGCCTTGGGAGCTTCCGCCTTCGGGGCTTCCGTCTTCGGAGCCGCAGCCTTGGGAGCTTCCGCCTTCGGGGCCTCCGCCTTCGGAGCCGCAGCCTTCGGGGTCTCAGCCTTGGCGGCTTCGGCCCTCGGAGCGGCTTCCGTGGCAGCCTCAGCCTTGGGGGCCGGCGCCTCGGCAGCGGGTGCCTCTACGGGTTCCGCAGCCTCGGTCCGGACCTGGTAGCCCTCCGGCAGCAGGTCCGCGAGGGACTGCGTCAGGGGGGCTTCGCCGCCGTTGGTGTTGACCCGCGCAGCCTTGGCCTCATTCTCGGCCTTAGCCTCGGCGCGCTGGGTGGCGCGGCGGGCTTCCGCCTTGGCTTCGGCCTTGTTCTTGAGCGGGCCGACCACCATGACCATGTTGCGGCCGTCGATGCGGGGGCTGGATTCCACCACGCCCACCTCGGCGACGTCCTCGGCGAAACGCTGCAGCAGGCGGATGCCCATCTCGGGGCGCTGCTGCTCACGGCCGCGGAACTGGATCATGGCCTTGACCTTGTCGCCGGCGCCGAGGAACCGCAGCGCGTGTCCACGCTTGGTCTCGTAGTCGTGCTTGTCGATCTTGAGGCGGAAACGGATTTCCTTCAGCACCGTGTTGGTCTGATTCTTCCGGGCCTCGCGTGCCTTGACGGCGGCTTCGTACTTGTACTTGCCGAAGTCCATCAGCTTGCACACCGGAGGCTTGGCCTGCGGTGCAACTTCAACGAGATCCAGATCAGCCTCGGCAGCCAGACGCAGGGCATCCTCAATACGGACGACTCCTACCTGTTCACCTGCAGGGCCGACCAGCCGCACCTCGGGGACGCGGATACGCTCATTGATTCTTGGCTCGCTAATGTTAAAGCTCCTGTGATCGTGGGGGTACTTCTCCGGCAAAAGAAGAAGGCCTCCCATTGCCGGTAGCAATCGAAGGCCTCGAAGATCGGAACTGCCGCCCGGTGGGGCAACATGCGCTTGTCCGGCACGCAGTGCGTGGGTCAAGCGCCCGACCAGGTACCCGGCAACCTTGACTCCCGAAGGAATTCGCGCGGCTGACGCGGGTGGGAGAGATCTCCGCTTGCAAACTGGACGCCGTCTTCACTGGAATCTGTGCGATTCCGGCAAAATAACGACATCCAGTCGGTCTGTGACAAGCTTACCAGCATGAGTACACCAGAACGTAATTCGCACGTCTTCCAGCCGGCGGGCGAGCAGGCGGACGTCTCCCAGCAGATCCGCGACATTTCCGAGGTCCCCGCGATCGAGGTCATCACCACCGCCGCCGTGCACCTGATGAGTGCCGCCGCCGTGAAGCTCGGCCTCGCCGCCGAGGACAATGCCGAAGAACTCAAGGACCTCGACGAGGCCCGCAAGCTCATCACCGCACTGGCGGGCCTGGTCACCGCGGCGGCACCGGAGATCGGCTCCCAGCACGCCGGACCGTTGCGCGACGGCCTGCGCTCCCTGCAGCTGGCCTTCCGCGAGGAGTCCGTCATTCCGGACGCGCCCGGCAAGGGCCCGGGCGAGAAGTACACCGGCGCGGTCAACTGACCACAAACACACGGCGGTAACGACGACGGCGGGCGGACCAGTGCGGTCCGCCCGCCGTCGTCGTTAAGGCCGGGAGGCACTGGGCCCTCGTCAGACGGCGGCGAGCCGGCGCCTGCGCCGGCGCTGGAGCACCAGACCCACGAGGCAGAGCAGCACCCCGGCCGCGCCGACCGAGACGAAGCCCGCCCCGGCGCCCACGCCGTCGATGAAGAGCCCGGCCAGCGGAGCGCCGAGCGCCACACCGCCGGTCAGGGCCGAGCCGTACCAGCCCATCGCCTCGCCACGTCGTTCCTCGTCAACCAGGTCGGCCACCTTCTCCGAGGCGGCCGAGAGTACCGGGGCGCAGAGCACGCCCGGCAGCAGGGACAGGAACGCCAGGGCCCAGGTGTCGTGCGCGAACGCCATCGGCAGGGTCAGGGCGGACATGCCGAGCAGCAGGAGCACCGGGGAAACGGGCCGGTGCATGGCGCCGTAGACCACGCCGCCGATCACCGAGGCGGCGCACCAAAACAGGAAGACGAGGCCGATCTCGGCCTGGTGGCCGCCGGTCTGCAAGGCGGCGACGATGCCGACGTCGGTGCCGCTGAGGACCATGCCGGAGCCGGCGGCGACGGCGAAGACTGCGGCGACCGAGGCAGTGAACCAGGCGAAGTTGTGCCGCACCTTGTGCCGCAGCCCCAGCCGGTCCTGACGGCGGTGCTCGGCGGCGGCGAGGGGAGCCAGTTCCGCCGCTGCCTCCTGCAGGTGCGCGGGGGCGGCCGCGACGACGGCGGCCTCGGCGCCCTGCTGCTGGTCCGCCTCGAAGGCGGCCTCGGGCTCGGCGTCGGTGGCGACGGACCGCGTGGGCGGGTTCATCCACATCAGGAAGAGCCCGGAGAGTGAGGTGGCGACGCCCACGATGCCGAGGCCCAGCACGGAGTAGCCGGCGGTGGCGACGATCGCGCCGGCGGCCGGACCGATCATGAAGACCAGTTCGGTGCTAATGGCGTCCAGGGCGAACGCGGTGCGGCGCTGGTCCCCGGTGGCCAGGATGCCCAGGGACTGCCGGACCACGCTGAAGATCGGCAGGGTCAAGAGGCCGCCGACGAACACCAGGGGCAACAGCAACTGGTAGCTGACGTGCGGGGCGATGGTCCAGATCACCGTCTCCGAGAGGACGGACGGGATCAGTGCCCGGCGCAGACCCACGGTATCCACCCGGCGGCCGCGCCACGGGGCGCCGACGGCGATGCCGATGGTCATGACGGCGGCGGCGGTCCCGGCCGCGGCGTAGCCCTGGCCCAGGGTGAGGACGATGTGCAGGGTCAGGAGCACGCCCGCGGCCGAGTGCGGGATGCGGGCCACCATCCCGACAATCAGTAGGTTCCTGATGGGCCGCACTGCCAGCAGCTCACGGTAAAGCGCGAAGTTCACGGGACGGCGTTCCTTTGCCTTGCATTTCTCTCGGTGGCGCGGCCCGTGACCGGCACCGCGGGAGAGGCGGGCCGCCGGTCAGGGTGCTGCGCGCTGCAGCTTGATTTCGATCGAGTCAACCCGCTCGGCGAAAGCTTCATTCCGGGCCCAGTCCTCGTTCAGGCCGGCCACCAGGGATTGCACCTCGGCGGCACTGAGCCCGTCTTCAAGGTACAGCACCACGCGCAGTTCCGGCCCGGCACCGCCGCCGGGCAGCTGCGTCCCGTCGGCCTGCGCCGAGGCCACTCCCCCGCCGGGGCGCAGTTCGACCCCGCGCAGCGCCCTTACCCCGGCCGCGGAGGCGGCGACGGCGTCGGCCACCGCCTGGTCCCGGTAGCTGGGGACCCAGCCGTGCTGCTTGGCCAGCGCCCATACGGCCGGGCGGCGCACCACGAACGTGGCGGCCGAGCCGGGGTCCAGGACCAGCAGTTCGGCATGCTCGGCGACGGCGGAGAGCGCGGCGCGGGCGGCGTAGACGGCCACCGGGCGGGCCTCGGGGTGCCAGGCGGTGAGGTTCTCCGCGGAGGTGAAGACCGGCAGGGCGGTGCGGCCGTCCGGCGCCTTGAGGGTCACCAGCGCCATGTCGGCCTGCTTGTCCCCGTGCAGCTCGGTCCCGTGGGCCCCGGCCACGGCGTCGCCCTCCTCCGCGAGGCTGGCGACGATCGGCACGAAGACCCGGGCCGTGGCGAGGGCCGCGACGACGCCGGCTTCGTCCCCGGTGCCTGCCGCGAGGGCGGCGACGGCGGCGAGGTAGCCGGCGTCGGCCGTGCCGTCGTCGTCCTCGAAGTTATGGATGGTCGCTCCGTCGCCGGACAGGCTGCGGCCTGCCCAGGGCTGCCCGGCGGAGTCCGTCGCTCCCCCGGCGCCGGCGAGGGCGGCGGCGATGTGGCCGGGGAGGGCGCGGTGGCCGGGCTGGGGTTCCTGCGGCACTGGTTCCTGCGGCATGAAGGGACCGGCCTAGCGGCGGCCGGCGACGTCGAGGGCCTCGGGCAGGGTGAAGTTGCCGTTGTAGAGCGCCTTGCCAATGATCGCGCCCTCGACCCCGAGCGGGACCAGGGAGCGGAGGACCTTGAGGTCCTCGAGGCTGGAGATGCCGCCGGAGGCGACGACGGGCTTGCCGGTCTTCTCGACCATCTGGCGCAGCAGTTCCACGTTGGGGCCCTGCAGGGTGCCGTCCTTGGTGACGTCGGTGACGACGTAGCGGGCGCAGCCGGCTTCTTCGAGGCGGCCGAGGACCTCCCAGAGGTCGCCGCCCTCCTTGGTCCAGCCGCGGCCGGCGAGGGTGGTGCCGCGCACGTCGAGGCCGACGGCGATCTTGTCGCCGAAGCGTTCGATCACCCGGTCGGTCCACTCCGGGTTCTCCAGCGCGGCGGTGCCGAGGTTGACGCGGCCGACGCCGAGGTCCAGGGCGCGTTCGAGGGATTCGTCATCGCGCAGGCCACCGGAGAGTTCCACCTTGATGTCCAGCCGGCCGACCACCTCGCGCAGCAGCTCCGCGTTCGAACCGCGGCCGAAGGCAGCGTCCAGGTCCACCAGGTGGACCCACTCGGCGCCCTGTTCCTGCCAGTTCAGGGCCGCTTCCAGGGGGGTGCCATAGCTTGTTTCGCTGCCGGCCTCGCCCTGGACCAGGCGCACGGCCTGGCCATTGACAACATCGACGGCGGGGAGCAGTTCCAGGATCGGCAGCGGGTTTTCGGTGGTCATCGTGAAGTCCTCACAAGGTAGGTGGCGGGGGCGGCGCGGGGCGTCAGGCGCCGGGCAGGGTCAGCAGGTAGGCGGCCAGCAGGGACATGCCGGCCAAGATGTAGAAGACGATCTGGACCCAGAGCGGGCTCTTCTGCTGGCGGAAGGAGAGCGCTCCGCCCACCAGCAGCCCGGCGAGGCCCATCAGTACCAGGGACCACATTCAGGCGGTCGCTTCCGGGGTTGCCGGGGCTTCCGCAGTGGTGCCTGTGCCGGCGTTGCGGGCGGGGCGCAGGCTCCCGACCCAGTTGCGCAGCAGGCGGGCGCCCGCGTCCCCGGACTTCTCCGGGTGGAACTGGGTGGCGCAGAGCGGGCCGTTCTCCACCGCCGCGATGAACGGGGCGCCGTGGTCGGACCAGGTCACCAGCGGTGCTGCCATCCGCGGCTGGATCACGTCGAAGTCCCAGTGCTGGACGCCGTAGGAGTGCACGAAGTAGAAGCGTTCCTTCTCCACCCCGTCGAACAGCAGCGAGCCCTCCGGCACGTCGACGGTGTTCCAGCCCATGTGCGGGACGACGTCGGCGGGCAGCAGCTCGACCTTGCCTGGCCACTCCCCCATGCCTTCGGCGACCGTGCCGTGCTCCACGCCGGCCTCGAAGAGGACCTGGAGGCCGACGCAGATGGCCAGCACCGGCCGGCCGCCGGCGACGCGGCGGCCGATCATCCGGATGGCATCGACGGCCTTCAGTTCGTTCATGACGGTTTCGAAGGCGCCGACGCCGGGGACCACCAGGCCGTCGGCGTTGAGGACGTCCTCGGGCTTGGAGCTGAGGATGACCTCGGCGCCGGCGCGCTCGAGGGCGCGCACGGCGGAGCGGACGTTGCCGGAGCCGTAGTCCAGGACGGTGACGGTGGGCTTGCCCTCCGGGGAGGCGGGCTTGCGGCCGGCCTCCGGATCGATGATGGCGCCGTCGCGCAGCACCTTCCCGGTCACAGTGCACCCTTGGTGGAGGGAATGCCCTCGACGCGGGGGTCCGGCTCGACGGCGGCACGGAGCGCCCGGGCGAACGCCTTGAACTGGGCCTCGACGATGTGGTGCGGGTCGCGGCCGGCGGTGACGTTCATGTGCAGGCAGATTCCGGCGTGCAGCGTGATGGCCTCGAAGACGTGGCGGGTCAGCGAGCCGGTGAAGTGGCCGCCGATCAGGTGGTATTCCTGCCCGGCGGGTTCGCCGGCGTGGACCAGGTAGGGACGGCCGGAGACGTCCACGACGGCGTGTGCGAGGGCCTCGTCGAGGGGCACGGTGGCCTCGCCGAAGCGGCGGATCCCGGCCTTGGTGCCCAGTGCGGTCTTGAGGACCTCGCCGAAGGTGATGGCGACATCTTCGACGGTGTGGTGCACGTCGATGTGGGTGTCACCGGTGGCCTTGACGGTCATGTCGATCAGCGAGTGCTTGCTCAGGGCGGTCAGCATGTGGTCGTAGAACGGCACCGAGGTGCTGATGTCCGAGACGCCGGTGCCGTCCAGGTCGATCTCGACCAGGACGGAGGATTCGCTGGTGGTCCGTTCCAGGCGGGCGGTCCGGGCCCGGGCAGCGGCTGATCCGGTGGTGCTCATATGGGTGTCCTTTTGGCTAGGTGGCGGTCGCCCGGCCTGTGACGGCGGCGCGCGGGTCCTGGATCAAGTCTAGGGCCCGGCACGCCCGGGACGCCCAGCGGTCGCAGGGGCGGTCGCGCCGGGCCGGCGGGGCTGACCCGGCGGTGCGGAAGGTGGGGGTGGACGCGGGCTCAGCCGCGGTGGGCGGTGAGGATCCGTTCGAGGGCCTCCAGGAAGGCGGTGGTCTCCGCCTCGGTTCCGGCGGTGACCCGGAGATGGCCGGGGATGCCGACGTCGCGGACCAGAACGCCGGCGTCGAGTAGTTCCTGCCAGACCCGGTGTGGGTCCGTGAGCCCGCCGAAGAAGACGTAGTTCGAGTCCGACGACGCCGGGGTAAGGCCCATTCGGGTCAGCTCGGTGACGATCCGGTCGCGCTGCCGCTTGATGTCCTCGACGTCGGCCATCAGCGCCTCGCGGTGCCGGAGGGCGGCGAGGGCGGTGGCCTGGGTGATGGCGGAGAGATGGTACGGCAGGCGCACCAGGCGCAGCGCGTCGGTGACCTCGGGCGCCGCGGCCATATAGCCGATCCGGGCACCGGCGAGGGCGAAGGCCTTGCTCATGGTGCGGGAGACGATCAGCCGTTCCCGGCCCGGCAGCAGGGTCAGGGCGCTCGGGGTGCCCTCGTGGGCGAACTCGTGGTACGCCTCGTCGACGATGATGATGGCCTGGCTGGCCTCCCCCGCCTCGTAGACGGCTTCGACGACATCAAGGCCAAGGCCCGTGCCGGTGGGGTTGTTGGGCGAGCAGAGGAAGACGATGTTCGGCTGCAGCTCGCGGACCTGCCGGGCGGCGGACTCGGCGGTCAGGCTGTAGCCCTCGCCGCGGACGCCGGCGACGTAGCCGGTGTCCGTTCCGGCAGCGAGCAGCGGGTACATGGAGTACGTGGGAGGGAAACCGAGGGCGTTGCGGCCCGGACCGCCGAAGGCCTGGAGAATCTGCTGCAGCACCTCATTGGAACCGTTGGCGGCCCAGATGTTCATTGCGTCCAGCCCGTGGCCAAGGTATTCGGCCAGCGCCCCGCGGAGTTCGGTGAACTCCCGGTCCGGATAGCGGTTGAGCCCGGCAGCCGCCTCGGTGACGGCCTCCGCGATCGCTGCCCGCACGTCGGCGGGAACACCATGGGTGTTCTCGTTGACGTTCAGGAGAATCGGAACGTCCAGCTGGGGAGCACCATAGGGGCGCAGGCCCCGCAGGTTGGTCCGGAGGGGAAGTCGGTTGAGTCGCTCAAGCTGGTCAGTCACGTCCCCAGTTTAAGTGAGGGGACTGTCTGGCCCGAAACCGTGACCAACGACGGCCCATCCCGCGGCCGGCGAATGGCCATCGCGAGGACGGCGGACGCTCCGTCCCGGGGGATTCAGCTCAGGGGGTCGGAACGAAGAGCTGCTGGCCGGGCAGGACCGGTGCGGCGTCGAGGTTGTTCAGCTGCACGATCTCGGCGACCACGTCCCGCGGATCCCGTTTCGGGTCGACGGTGCCGGCGATGGTCCACAGGGACTCCCCGGGCTGCACGGTCACGGTGACCGTCGGGGTGGTCGCCAGCGATGCCGGGGAGTCGGCGGCCTTCGCCGGCGCGGTCAGGAAGCCGGCCAGGGACAGCAGCAGGGCCGCGAGCAGGATCAAGGGCAGTCCGAAGAAGACGAAGCGTCCCCGCCGGGTCAGCCGCAAGGGAGCCTGGGCCGAAGAGTCTGCTCGGCGTACAGCTGACGCGCTCCCGGCGGTGGCGTAAGCGTCGGCCGGGGCCGCGAACGGAGCCACCGCCCCGGAGAAGGCCGTGGCAGTATCCGGCACGAGATACAGTGCCGGCCTTCCGGCGTCGGAAAACTGCGAACCGGCGAAAGCGCTTCTTGCTGACATGAACTGAGCCCTCCTGGACTTGTCGTTGCCGCCCGGCGTACTCCTCGTACCTGCCGCCAACCGGCTGAACCATCATTCGCTTCGAACACAAAGCCGAAACCGGCCGTGGTTCTCCACTCGCAATCTTCGAACACATCTTCGAATCTTGCTGTTCTCTTTTTAGCACCTATGAACGAACTCTGTCGAGACTCGCTAGAACAAATGTTTGAAAAACACCGGCGGCTGACCTATTTTTGAAGCACGGAACCGGTCCCTCAAGGGACCCGCACTCCGCACCTGCAGTCTGAAACCTGTCGAACACCCGCCAGCGGTGATCAAGAGCAGTCAAACGGCAGGCACTGACATTTTTAGGATTCGCAGCAATCGGGCCGCTTCACTCGGTCCGCCGGCCACGGATCCGCACCACGAACGGAAGGCACGGCGACCATGGCAGCACAAGCCACCGGCGGGAGGGCAACCCGGCGCGGCGCCCAGCCTGCCCGGGCGCCCAAGAGCCTCACCGTCCGTCAGAAGAAGATCCTCGAAACCATCCAGCGGTCCGTGACGGACAACGGCTATCCGCCGTCGATGCGCGAGATTGGGGACACGGTGGGGCTGGCCAGCCTCTCCAGTGTGACCCACCAGCTCTCCCAGCTGGAGAAGCTGGGCTACCTGCGCCGGGACCCCAAGCGTCCCCGCGCCATGGAAGTCCTGATGCCGCTGACCCTGGACGAGGGGTCCACCCCGATTTCCGGCGTCGAACAGCCCCGCGGGCTGAAGGCAGTCGGCGGACTCGCGGTGTCGGAACTGGCCAGCGCCACGGACACGGCGATGGTCCCGTTTGTGGGCCGGATCGCCGCCGGTGGCCCGATCCTGGCCGACCAGGTGGTGGAGGACGTCCTCCCCCTGCCGCGCCAGCTCGTGGGCCACGGTGAGCTGTTCATGCTCAAGGTCGCGGGCGATTCCATGATCGACGCCGCGATCTGCGACGGGGACTGGGTGGTGGTTCGCCGGCAGAACGACGCCGTCAATGGCGACATCGTGGCCGCCCTCCTCGATGACGAAGCCACGGTCAAGACGTTCCGGCAGCGCGACGGCCACACCTGGCTGCTGCCGCAGAACACCCAGTACGAACCGATCCTGGGCGACCACGCCGTCATCATGGGCAAGGTCGTCTCGGTCCTCCGCTCCCTGTAGCGCGGGCAATGCCGCCAGCCAGGGACCGGCTGAACGCGCTGAACGCCCGGACCTGAGGCCGCCACACCCCGGCCGAACGCCGAGGCCCGAGCGCCGCCACGCCCCGGCCGAACTCCGAGGCCCGAGCGCCGCCACGCCCCGGCACCGGGGGCCTACGACCCCTGCGCGGCTTCTTTCGCGAGCCGCTCCAGCGACGCCACGGCCACCGCCGGGTCCGTCGTGGCCCAGAACGGCGGCAGCGCGGCCCGGAGGAAGCCGCCGTAACGCTCGGTGGACAGCCGTGAGTCCAGCACCGCCACCACGCCGCGGTCCGACGTCGACCGGATCAACCGGCCCGCGCCCTGCGCCAGCCGGATCGCCGCGTGCGTGGCCGAGACGCTCATGAAGCCGTTGCCCCCGGCCTGCGCCACGGCCCGGGAGCGGGCCGTCATCAGCGGATCGTCCGGCCGCGGGAACGGGATCCGGTCGATCACCACCAGCCGGCAGGAGTTGCCGGGCACGTCAACGCCCTGCCACAGGGACATGGTGCCGAAGAGGCAGGTGTCCGGTTCGTCCGCGAACTGCTTGACCAGCGCGGTCATGGTGGATTCGCCCTGGCAGAGGATGCTGAGGCCCAGCCGCGGCCGGAGCGCGTCGGCGGCCTCCTCCGCGGCGCGCCGGGAGGAGAAGAGGCAGAGCGCGCCGCCGCCGGAGGCGCGGATCAGCTTCTCGAGCTCGTCCAGGGCCTCGGGCGCGGTCCCCCGGCCCGGTTTGGGCAGGTGCTTGGCGACGTAGAGGATGCCCTGTTTGGGGTATTCGAACGGCGACCCGACGTCGACGCCGGTCCAGCTCGGGGCGCCGGGGCCCACCAGGCCCAGCCCCCCCGCGGCCGGTTCGAAGGCCGAGCCGATGGCGAGGGTGGCCGAGGTCAGCACCACGGTGTGGTCCGCGAACAGGCCCTCCCGCAGCCGCCCGGCCACGCTGAGCGGGGCGATGTTGATCAGCACGGGCGCCGAATCGTCCGGCTGCGAGTAGCCCTGCTGCGGGTCGAAGGTGCTCTGCCGCGAGAACCACACCACCTCGCGGTTCTCGCGGGCCGCGAGCAGGCGTTCGCAGAGCTCCAGGATCACCATCAGCCGGGAGCGCGCCAGCTGCCGGCCGCCGTCGGCCGTGGTGGAGCCGTCTCCCTTGGAGTCGGAGAGCGCCGCACGGCAGGCGTCCCGGAGCTGGTCCACGCAGTCGAGCTGTTCGCTGTTCAGGCCGTTGGGCATCAGTCCGCCGGGAACCCCAGCAACGGCGAGCTCAAGGTTCGCGGCGGCGTTGTTCAGCGCGTCCACGGTGATGCCGGTGTGCTTGCGGGCGCCCGAGGCGGCGGCGTGGACCATGGCCACGGAGAGCTGGCCGGAGACAGCCCCGGTGACCCGGTCCTGGAGTTCGTGCGCCTCGTCCACCACGACGACGTCGTATTCGGGCAGCACGGTCAGGCCCTCGAAGGCGCTCACGGCCAGCATGGCGTGGTTGGTGACCACGACGTCGGCGTCCGCCGCGTCCTGGCGCGCCAGTTCGCTGAAGCATTCGGCGGCCAGCGGGCACTTCTGCGCGCCGAGGCATTCCATGGCGGTGACGGACACCTGCCGCCAGGCGCGGTCGGTCACGCCGGGGAGCAGTTCGTCGCGGTCGCCGGTGGCCGTGTCCTCGGCCCATTCCCGGAGCCGGACCACTTCCCGGCCCAGCTGCGAGGCCGGACCGCCCATGGCGGCGGCGAAATGCGGGACCGAGGTGTCCTCACCCAGGGAGAAGAGCTGGCCCTCGGCGGGTTCCTCGGACGGGAACCCACCCTCGAGCTTGTGCCGGCACACGTAGTTGGACCGGCCCTTGACCAGGGCAATCTTGACGGGCCGCTTCAGGGCAGGGGTGATGGCCTTGAGCAGCCGCGGCAGGTCCCGGCCGACGATCTGGGTCTGCAGGGCCAGGGTGGCCGTGGAGACCAGGGTTGGCTTGTCGCTGTCCAGCGAGTGGGCGATGAGCGGGATCAGGTACGCCAGGGACTTTCCGGTGCCGGTGCCGGCCTGGACCAGCAGGTGGTCGCCTGTGTCGATGGCGCGGGCCACCTGGCGGGCCATTTCGTGCTGGCCGTCACGGCTCTGCCCGCCCATCGCCGCGACAGCCCGGTCGAGGAGCTCGATCACGAGCTCCTCGCCGGTGGCGTCGCTGGGGGCCGGGCGTGCGTCGCTGTCCGCTTCCGCCACGGCCGGTTCAGTCATTGCGGACGAAGGGATCCAGCTCGGCCGCCAGGCCTTCGCGCACCATGACGACGGCGCGCGTGCCGGTCTCCTCGTGGTCCAGGCTGACGATCTCCGCCTCGGTCTCGTGCAGCTTGCTGAGCACGTCGCCGCGGCTGTACGGGATCATCAGTTCCAGCTTCACGCTGGGCCGCGGGATGCCTTCGCTGACGGCCCGCAGCAGCTCGGGGATGCCCTCGCCGGTGCGGGCGGAGACCACCACGTGGCGCGGTTCGCGCTGCTTCAGGCGCTCCACCACGAACGGGTCCGCGGCGTCGGCCTTGTTCAGGACGATGATCTCGGGCACCTTGCGGGCGTCGACCTCGCTGAAGACGGACCGGACGGCCGCGATCTGGCCCTCGGGGTCCGGGTGCGAGACGTCCACCACGTGCAGGATCAGATCCGAGTCGGCGACCTCCTCCAGGGTGGACCGGAACGCCTCCACCAGCTGCGTGGGCAGCGAGCGGACGAAGCCCACGGTGTCGGCCAGGGTGTAACCCAGGCCGTCGGAGGTCTCGGCCTTGCGCACGGTGGGGTCCAGGGTGGCGAACAGGGCGTTCTCCACCAGCACGCCGGCGTCGGTCAGCCGGTTCAGCAGCGAGGACTTCCCGGCGTTGGTGTAGCCGGCGATCGCGACGGACGGGACGGCGTTACGACGGCGGTTGGCCCGCTTGGTCTCACGCGCCGGCTTCATGGCCGCGATTTCGCGGCGCAGCTTGGCCATCCGGGTGCGGATCCGCCGGCGGTCCAGTTCGATCTTCGTCTCACCGGGGCCACGGGAGCCCATGCCGGCGCCGGCGCCGCCCACCTGGCCACCGGCCTGGCGGGACATCGACTCGCCCCAGCCGCGGAGGCGGGGAAGCAGGTACTCGAGCTGGGCCAGTTCCACCTGGGCCTTACCCTCGCGGCTCTTGGCGTGCTGGGCGAAGATGTCCAGGATCAGCGCGGTCCGGTCGATCACCTTGACCTTGACGATATCCTCGAGCGCACGCCGCTGGGAGGGCGCCAGTTCGGCGTCGACCACCACGGTGTCCGCACCGGTGGACATCACGATGTCCTTGAGCTCCTGGGCCTTGCCCGAGCCCAGGAAGGTTCCCGGGTCCGGCTTTGCCCGGCGCTGGACCAGCCCGTCGAGCACCTCGGAGCCGGCCGTCTCGGCCAGCGCGGCGAGTTCGCGGAGGGAGTTCTCGGCGTCGGCCAGGGTGCCCTCGGACCAGAGGCCGGCCAGCACCACGCGCTCCAGCCGGAGCTGCCGGTATTCGACCTCGGTGACGTCTTCGAGTTCGGTGGAGAGCCCGGCGGTGCGGCGCAGGGCGCGGCGCTCCTCGAGGTCCTGCTGGTCGCCGTCGTAGCTGCCGTGCTCGGTGGCCAGGCCGGAGATGGCCTGGGCCCGGCCCAGGACCGCGCGGGGTTCGGCGATGTCCGCGTTGGCGGCGCCGGTGTCCCTGGCGGGGGAATCCTTGGAAAGAATCCGGTCGATCACAGCCTGGATCTCGGCAGGACTCATGTCCTGGGCTGCTGAATCGGGTCCGGTGTTGGGCTGACTGGTCATGGTCTCCTTTGAAGGGTCTGCCATTTCAGAATAATGCTGATCGGTGCGGTGCGCTGCGGAATTCGCGCTGGGCTGACGATGTGGGGTCATCCGTGCCTCCTGGGTGTCCTGCGGCGGCGGTGCCGCGGACGGGCGGGCTCCTCGGCGGAGCGGCGGGTGGGGTCCGTGGGTCCTGGAAAGGTTTCCTCACGGGCGGTGCTGCACGCCGGTCGGTTCCGCGGGCGACGGCGGGGCCGTGCGGTGGGATCTTCGAGGCGTGGAGTTTCCGGCGTTGCTGGAATGAGTACCGGAACAGGCCGCGGGTCGCCGCGGCCGGAGGGGTCCAGCGGAGGGCGGGGCCTGCGTCACTGGAGGGCGGATCACCCGCTGAGGCGGGGCGCCCGTGCCGGTTGCCTGGTGGCCGGCTATTCGAAGATCAGGAACATGCCTCCAAGTTTACCAGAGCGCACCTTTCCGGTTTCCCAAGCCCGCGGACGGCCAACTACTCTGGCACGTTATGGAGTCTGCACACTATTTCAGCGCCCAGCCGGCCGGGCCGTTCACCCGCAAGCCCCTCACCGTGGAACTGGCCGGCACGCCGCGGCAGCTGCAGACCTCCAGCGGAATCTTCAGTCCCGACGGCGTCGACAAGGGCACCGCGGTGCTGCTGGCGGACGTCCCGGCCCCCGCCCCGCAGGGGAACCTGCTGGACATCGGCTGCGGCTGGGGTCCGATTGCGCTGACGATGGCGCTGAAGGCCCCGCACGCGCACGTCTACGCCGTGGACGTCAACGAACGCTGCGTGGCTCTGACCAACGAAAACGCGGCACTGCTGGGCCTGGAGAACGTCACGGCCAGCACCCCCGGCGAGGTGGACCCGGAGCTGCGCTTCGACACCATCTGGTCCAACCCGCCCATCCGGATCGGCAAGGACGAGCTGCATTCCCTGCTGCTGCTCTGGCTGCCGCGGCTGGCGCCGGGCGGGTCGGCGTGGCTGGTGGTGCAGAAGAACCTCGGCTCGGATTCGCTGCAGCGCTGGCTGGACACGGAGCTGGACAGCAGCTTCACGGTGACCCGGGAGAGCACCTCGAAGTCGTTCCGGATCCTTCGGGTCAGGAAAGCGTCCCGCTAGCGACGATCACGGCCGGGCCGCTGAGCTCGACGTGCTCGTGGCCGTCCGGGGCGACGAAGAACTTCACGCCGACGACGCCGCCGGGCACCGTGACGTTCCAGGCGTCCGGCGCGCCCTGACCGGCCCAGTGCCGGATCGCGACGGCGGCCGCGCAGGCGCCGGTGCCGCAGGAGAGGGTCTCGCCCACGCCGCGTTCGTGGACGCGCATGCTGATGGCGCCGACGCCGTCGTGGACCAGCGGCTCGGCGGGGACGACGAACTCGACGTTGGTTCCGTGTGGCGGCTCCGGGTCGACGCGCGGTGCGGCGAAGAGTTCGGTGGCGTCCAGTTCCGCCTGTTCGGCGAGGGCGACGACGGTGTGCGGGTTGCCCATGCTGACCGAGAGGGCGGGGCGGGCGACGTCGAGGCCGTGGGCGCTGACGAGGGAGTCCATGGCCCGGGCCGTGGCCTCGCCGGGGAAGATGAATTCCCAGGGGCCCATGTCCACGGCGTAGCCGGAGGCGGTGCGGACGACGGTCTTGATACCGGCGCGGGTGCCGATCACGAGGGATTCCCCGGCGGGCAGGTCCACGAGGCCCTGCTGGACCAGGAAGTGGACGAAGACCCGGACCCCGTTGCCGCACATTTCGGAGAGCGATCCGTCACCGTTGCGGTAGTCCATGAACCACTCCGCCTCCGGGTGCTCCGCGAGCAGCTCGGCGCCCTCGGGCAGGAACCGAGAGGGGACGGCGCGGATCAGCCCGTCGCCGCCGATGCCGCGGTGCCGGTCACAGAGGGCCGCGACGTGCTCGGCGGTCACTTCCAGGGCCCCGTGCGGGTCCGCGATCAGGACGAAGTCGTTGCCGGTGCCGTGGCCCTTGGAGAAGGCGAGCCCGGCCAGTGCTGTGGTGTCGGCGGCGTGGGCCGTTGAGGCGGCGGTTCCGGCGAGAATGTCATCCATGGTCCAAGGCTACCGGGCCGCCTCCCGCCGGGACCAACGCCAGCTGCGTTGCCTTCGCCACGAGGTCCGGGTCCTGCCAGTCGAGCCAGGCGATCCGCTGGTCGGCGCGGAACCAGGTGAGCTGGCGGCGGGCGAACTTCCGGGTGGCGGCGATGGTGTCTTCGGCGGCGTGCGCGACGTCGGATTCGCCGTCGAGAACCTTGAGGAACTGGGCGTAGCCGAGGGCGCGGGAGGCCGTCCTGCCATGGCGCAGGCCCTCGCGGTCCAGCCGTCGCACCTCCTCGAGCAGGCCGCGGTCCACCATGGCGTGCACGCGGGCGGCGAGGCGCTCCCGGAGCTGCTCCCGGTCCACCTGGAGGCCAATTTGGACGGCCGGGCGGTGGTAGGTGCGGTCCGGCATGAAGGAGCTGAAGGGCCGGCCGGTCAGTTCGTACACCTCGAGGGCACGGATGACCCGCCGGGCGTCGCCCAGACGCCCGGCCGAGACCGGGTCCACCTGCTCCAGCCGGGCCCGGAGCGGGGCCAGGCCTTCCGCCGCCTCCTCGGCCTCGAGGCGGGCACGGACGGCCGGGTCGGTGCCGGGGAAGTCCAGGACGTCCAGGGCGGCCCGGACGTACAGCCCGGACCCGCCGGCGAGGATGGCGCGTTTCCCGCGGGCGTGGATGCCGTCGATGGCCTCCCGGGCCTGCCGCTGGAAGTCCGAGACGCTGGCTTCCTCGGTGACGTCCATGATGTCGAGCAGGTGGTGCGGGACGCCTCGCCGCTCGGCGTCGGTGATCTTGGCGGTGCCGATGTCCATGCCGCGGTAGAACTGCATGGCGTCCGCGTTGACCACCTCGCCGTCAAGCGCCAGCGCGAGGGCGACGGCCAGGTCGGATTTCCCCGAGCCGGTGGGGCCGACGACGGCGATCACCGGCGGCGGCGCGGCGGACAGTTCGGCCCCGGTCACGGCGTCAGCGGCCGCGCACGGGCAGCGCGGGCATGCCGAGGGACACCCCGGCCTTGCCGCCGCCGGCCGCGGCGGGGGCGGGTGCACCGCAGGAGTCGGCCTGGGACCGGTCCCAGGCGTCGCCGGCGCGGGAGCGGCGCAGCTGGTAGTCCTCGGGCGACGCGGGGTCGGCGATGAGGTGGAAGGATGCGGCCCCGGTGACGGTCACGGTGACGAGGTCGCCGGGGCGGGGGGTTTCGGCGCCGTCGGGCACGGAGAAGTGCACCAGGCGCTGGTCCTGCGCGCGGCCCGAGAGGCGGTGGGTCTCCCCCGCCTTCCGACCCTGCTGGGCGGTGACCATAACCTCGACCCGGCGGCCCACCTGGCGGGCGTTTTCCTCGGCGGCGATCCGGTCCTGCAGGGCGGTGAGCCGTTCGAAGCGTTCCTGCACCACGGCCTTGGGCAGCTGTTCGGGCAGGTCGGCGGCGGGAGTGCCGGGCCGCTTGGAGTACTGGAAGGTAAAGGCGGTGGCGAAGCGGGAGCGTTCCACGACGTCCAAGGTGGCCTGGAAGTCCTCCTCAGTCTCCCCCGGGAAGCCGACGATGATGTCGGTGGAGATCGCGGCGTGCGGGATCTTGTCCCGGACCTTGTCGAGGATGCCCAGGAACTTCGTGGAGCGGTAGGAGCGCTTCATGTCCTTGAGTACCTTGTCCGAGCCGGACTGCAGCGGCATGTGCAGCTGCGGCATGACGTTGGGGGTCTCCGCCATCGCCTCGATGACGTCGTCGGTAAAGGCGGCGGGGTGCGGGCTGGTGAACCGGACGCGCTCCAGGCCGGGGATCTCCCCGCAGGCGCGCAGCAGCTTGGAGAAGGCCTGGCGGTCGCCGAATTCGACGCCGTAGGAGTTCACGTTCTGGCCCAGCAGGGTGACCTCGATGGCGCCGTCGTCCACGAGGGCCTGGATTTCGGCGAGGATGTCGCCGGGGCGGCGGTCCTTTTCCTTGCCGCGCAGGGCCGGGACGATGCAGAAGGTGCAGGTGTTGTTGCAGCCGACGGAGATGGAGACCCACCCGGCGTACACCGAGTCGCGCTTGGTGGGCAGCGTGGAGGGGAAGACGTCGAGGGATTCCAGGATTTCCAGCTGTGCCTCGTCGTTGTGGCGGGCCCGGTCCAGCAGGGCCGGCAGCGCGCCGACGTTGTGGGTGCCGAACACCGCGTCGACCCACGGCGCCTTCTTCAGGATGGTCTCGCGGTCCTTTTGTGCCAGGCAGCCGCCGACGGCGATCTGCATGCCCGGGTTCGCATCCTTGACCGGGCGGAGGATGCCGAGGTTGCCGTAGAGCTTGTTGTCCGCGTTCTCACGCACGGCGCAGGTGTTGAAGACCACGACGTCGGCCAGCTCGCCCTCGGAGCGGACGTAGCCGGCGGCCTCCAGCAGGCCGGACATACGCTCGGAGTCGTGCACGTTCATCTGGCACCCAAAGGTCCGCACCTGGTAGGTGCGGGCGGGCGCGGACGCTGCCGCATCCGACGCCGAGGAATCGGCGTGCGTCGAGGGGCTGTCGGCTGGGGAGGGAATGGTCAAACTCACCCGTTAAGGGTACCGGCTCCGCCCGGGGCGCGGACTACGCGGGCGGAGCGAGGGTGAGGATCTCGGCCCCGTCCTCCGTGATGGCGATGGTGTGTTCGCTGTGGGCGGTCCGGCAGCCGGTGGCGCTGCGAAGTGTCCAGCCGTCGGCGTCGGTGACCAGGGTGGCCGTGTCCTCCATGACCCAGGGCTCCAGCGCGAGCAGCAGCCCCGGCCGGAGGGTGAACCCGCGGCCGGGCCGGCCGGTGTTGGGCACGTGCGGGTCCTGGTGCATGGTGGAGCCGATGCCGTGGCCGCCGAATTCGGTGTTGACCGGGTAGCCTGCCGCGGTGAGGACGCCGCCGATAGCGGCCGAGAGGTCACCGATCCGGGCGCCCGGCTTCGCCGCCGCGATGCCGGCGGCCAAGGCGCGTTCGGTGGTCTGGATCATCGCGACGCTCGCGGCAGGCTGCGTGTCGCCGACGAGGAAGCTGATGGCGGAGTCCGCGGCGATGCCGTTCCTGGCGACGGCGAGGTCCAGGGTGAGCAGGTCGCCGTCGGCCAGGCAGTAGTCCTGGGGCAATCCGTGCAGGACGGCGTCGTTCACGGCCGTGCAGATGTAGTGGCCGAACGGTCCGCGGCCGAAGGAGGGCGCGTAGTCGACGTAGCAGGATTCGGCGCCGGCAGCGGCGATGAGGTCCTTGGTCCAACGATCAATGTCCAGCAGGTTGGTGCCGACGGTGGTGCGGCTCTTGACGGTCTGCAGGATGCCTGCGACGAGGGCGCCGGACCCGCGGGCCCGGTCCAGTTCGGCGGCGTTGAGAATCTCGATCATCCAATAACTATACCGGCCATATTATCCCGGTACACTGGTTCCCATGGTCAGACTCCCGCTCTCCCCGGACGAGGTCCGCCGCGGCCAGCGCCTGGGCACGCTGCTACGCGAGGCCCGCGGCGACCGGTCGATGCTGGACGTGGCCCTGGCCGCCGGGGTCTCCCCCGAGACCCTGCGCAAGATCGAGACCGGCCGGATCGCCACCCCGGCGTTCCCGACGATCGCTGCATTGGCCGAGGCTCTCGGGCTGTCCCTGGACCGGCTGTGGGAGGGCGTCAGGGATGCCGATGACGAGACACGACGAGTGGCGTCCTAGGGCCGGACTAATCCAGGGCCAAGCTCAGTCATCCAAGGGCGGCACGTCGCCCGCGCCGCCGTCCTGCAGCGACGCGTCGATGACCTCGTTGACGATCCGGAACGCCTGTCCCGGCTGGTAGCCCTTCCGGGCGAGCATGGATGCCAGACGCCGGACGGCCTTGTCCCGTTCCGCCCGGTCCTCGAGGCCGCGCAGGGACCGCAGCTTCCGCTCCACCAGTTGCCGGGCAGCCGCGTCTTCCTGCTCGTCGGTCACCTGGGCGAGCGCCTCGGCCGCCGCGTCCTCCGCGACGCCCTTCTCGGCCAGTTCCCGGCGCAGGGCTCCCCTGGCGAGCTTCCGGTTTTCCGAGCGGCTCCTGACCCACATCCGGGCGAATTCCGCGTCGTCCACCAGCCGGACCGCCTCGAAGCGGTCCAGCACGGCCTCGGCCACGTCCTCGGGAATGTTCCGCTCGGCGAGTTTGCGCTCGAGCTGGTGCCGGCTCTTGGCGGAGCCGGTCAGCTGGCGCAGGATGATGGTGCGGGCCACCGACGCGGGGTCCGCGTCGGCGTCCAGCTCCGGCGCCGGTCGTTGAGAAGCCCGTGGCCTAGAACCCGTCAACGGCCTTCAGCTTCGGCGACTCTTCCGCGTCGGCTGCCTTGACGCCGACGCCGAGCTTTTCCTTGATCAGGCGCTCCAGCTCCGCTGCCAGCTCCGGGTTGTCACGGAGGAATCGGCGGGAGTTCTCCATGCCCTGGCCCAGCTGGTCACCGTCGTAGGTGAACCAGGAACCGGACTTCTTGATCAGGCCGTGCTCGACACCCATGTCGATGATGCCGCCCTCGCGGGAGATGCCCTGGCCGTAGATGATGTCGAATTCGGCGATCTTGAAGGGCGGGGCCATCTTGTTCTTGACGATCTTGGCCTTGGTCCGGTTGCCGACCGAGTCCGCGCCCTCCTTGAGGGTCTGGATCCGGCGGACGTCGATGCGGATAGAGGCGTAGAACTTCAGCGCCTTACCACCGGTGGTGGTTTCCGGGGAGCCGAAGAAGACACCGATCTTCTCGCGGAGCTGGTTGATGAAAATGGCGGTGGTCTTGGTCTGGCTCAACCGGCCGGTGATCTTACGCAGGGCCTGGCTCATCAGGCGGGCCTGCAGGCCGACGTGGCTGTCGCCCATGTCGCCTTCGATTTCGGCGCGGGGCACCAGCGCGGCGACGGAGTCGATCACGACGATGTCCAGCGAGCCGGAACCCACCAGCATGTCCATGATTTCCAGGGCCTGCTCACCGGTGTCAGGCTGCGAGACGAGCAGCGCGTCCGTGTCCACGCCCAGCTTGGCAGCGTATTCCGGGTCCAGGGCGTGTTCGGCATCGATGAAGGCCGCGATGCCGCCCTGGCGCTGGGCGTTGGCGACGGCGTGCAGCGCCACGGTGGTCTTACCGGAGGATTCGGGGCCGTAGATCTCTACGACGCGGCCGCGGGGCAGGCCGCCAATGCCAAGGGCGACATCCAGGGCGATGGAGCCGGTGGGAATGACCTCGATGGGGGCGCGGACTTCGTCGCCCAGGCGCATGACCGAGCCCTTGCCGAACTGCTTGTCAATCTGGGCGAGTGCTGCGTCGAGCGCCTTCTGGCGATCCGGGGCTGCGGCCATGATTCACACCTCAAAAACTTTCTCATTGGAGAGTGGCCGTCACGGCCGTTGCTGTCATCACCGACGTTAGGGGCAGCCACTGACAAAGTTGCCGCCGTCGTCGCGTATGTGGAAAACGCTCTGAAAAAAGCATAGCCCGACCCGAACAGATATTCGAACAATCCCACGGCGTGTCAGGCACCGCGGGAGGCCAGGCGCCCACGGTCCGGGCATGGTTCACCGGACCGGTTCCCGGGCCGACGTCGCCGTGGTTTAGTTCAGCGGGCCCTGGTCGCGGGGTTTGATGTCGCGGCCGAGCCGGCGCTCCGCGGGCACGTCCTGGACGTCACACATGGCCAGCCACACCTGTTTGGGCGGGATGCCGGCGCTCAGCGCCTGGTCCGCGGTGCGTCCTCCGACGCCGGCCAGGACCAGGGAACTGCTGAGGACGCGGGAGTAGCCGGCACCGAACTCGTCGTCCATGAGCCGCCAGAAGTCGCTGATTCGCACCGCACAAGTCTCTCACGGAAGCCGAGCCCGGGGCGGACCCTAGAATGGTTGCTATGAGCACCATTGACCACGCCGCGACCACGCCGGAGCAGGGTTCCGGGGCCGGCGCGGCCTCCCCCGACGAGTCCATCGCCGAGGTGGAACACCAGCTGAGCCTGCTGTGGCGGCGCGCCCGTTCCGTCTCGCAGCGGCTCTCCCGCGAGGTGCACCCGGATATGGAACCCGCCGCGTACGGCCTGCTCTCGGTGCTTCGGGCCCGGGGGCCGATCCGCCTGACCGAGCTGGCGGCCTGGCTGGGCGTGGGCAAGCCGTCGGTCAGCCGCCAGGTGGCGTTCCTGGAGGGCCTCGGCCTGGTGTCCAAGGCGGCGGACCCGCTGGACGGCCGGGCGCAAGCGATCAGCCTGACGGCCCTGGGCGAAGAAAAGATGCACCTGGTGCAGGACGCCCGGCGCGAGGTGTTCCGGGACCGGCTGGCGGAGTGGCCGGCCGGGGACCTGGCGGCTTTCGCCGGGTACATGGCCCGGCTCAATGCCAGCTACGAACGGGATGGCTTCCCGCGCGACGAAGACCTCTAAGAGACCTGCGGCGGTACGCAAAAGGTCCCCGGCACACCGCCGGGGACCTTTTCTATGCTTTGGGTGACGCTGGGTTTAGCGGGCGCCCGAGAGCAGTCCGGTTCCCAGTTCGTCGTTCAGTTCACTGTCCAAATCACGGCCGTACCGCTGGGAGAATTCCTGCGGAACGGTGTCCGGCACTGCCACGCCCTCGGCCACGGCGACACGGTCGCTGACCTCGCGGAGCATGCTGGAAAGCGGGACATCGAGGGCCGTGCAGATCGAGGAGAGCAGCTCCGAGGAGGCTTCCTTCTGGCCGCGCTCCACTTCGCTCAGGTAGCCCAGGGATACTCGGGCACTGTGCGAGACTTCGCGGAGGGTACGGCCCTGGCGCTGGCGGACGTCGCGCAGGACGTCGCCAATTTCGTGACGAAGTACAACCATCTTGCGCTCCTTCTGTTCGCTCTTAGCCTGATCGGCGAGGCCCACATCCTTCCAGCGGACAACGCCGTTTACGGATACGGGCTGCTTTACCATCTGTATCGCCTTGCTCCCTCGTTGGTCGGTTCGCCGTTTCGGTGCGAACGTCTCGGTGACTTCATCCTATGCGCCGCCCTTCTTCGGTGGCGACACAATGTAACAACTATTCGAAATCACGTTTTGTTCCCCGTTACTTTACGGTCCGGTAGCACCGCCGACGGCGTCGAGCAGCCGTTCGAGTGCGGCGCCGCAGGAGAGCGCCCGGATCTCCTGACGGCTGCCCTCGAAACGGTAGGGGTACGACGCCGCGCCCTCCGCGGTGGCGACGCCGATGAAGACGGTGCCCACGGGTTTGCCGTCGTGGGCGTCGGGGCCGGCGACGCCGGTGGTGGAGACGCCGACGTCGGCGCCGCACGCGCGGCGGGCGCCCGCGGCCATGGCGGCGGCCACGTCCCCGTCGACCGATCCGGCCGTCTCGAGGAGGGCCTCCGGGACCCCGAGCACCGCGGCCTTGACCTCGTTGGCGTAGGCGACCACGCCGCCGCGGAGCATCGCGGAGGCGCCGGGCGTGTCGGCGAGGACGGCGGCGACCATGCCGGCCGTGAGGGACTCGGCCGTGGCTACCGTCAGGCCGGCGGCAACGGACCGCTCCACGGCTTCGCCGGCGAGGCGGTGCAGGTTGGGGTGGGCTCCCGGGTGCAGGTTCAGGTGGGCTTCAGGGCCGGTCACGGGGTGCCCTCCTGGATCTTCTGCTGCTGCGCCTTGATGCCGCGGGCGCGGAGCTTCATGGCCTCGATGACGTACTCGGCGCCGGTCCAGACGGTGATGGCGAGGGCCGCGAGCATCACGATGAAGCCCAGCACGCCCAGCCACGGGGCGATCGCGGCGAGCGGGACGACGTAGAGGAAGATCGCCGCGGTCTGCACGACGGTCTTGAGCTTGCCGCCGCGGGAGGCGGGAATCACGCCGTAGCGGATAACGAAGAAGCGCAGGGCGGTGATGCCCCACTCGCGGATCAGGATCAGGGCGGTCACCCACCAGGGCAGTTCACCCAGCAGGGAGAGCATCACCAGGGCCGAGCCGATCAGCAGCTTGTCGGCGATGGGGTCCGCGATCTTGCCGAAGTCGGTGACCAGGCCGCGGCTGCGGGCGATATCGCCGTCGAGCTTGTCCGTATAGATGGCGACGGCGAAGACGGCGACGGCGGCCCAGCGCCACGGCCCGTTGCCGGCGTGCAGGCCCGGGGCATCCGCAACGAGGCACCAGATGAAGAAGGGCACCAGCGCGATCCGCAGCATCGTCAGGATGTTGGGCAGGTTCCAGATCTGCGGGGCGGACCCGGGGTTGTTCTCGGCGCTAGTCACTCTCTTAGGCTACCGTCTGCACCGGTTACCGGCCGGTGAGCGACCAGGCGTCCTCGGAGCCCTCGTCCTCGCCGCCGTCCGCGCCGTCGTAGTAGTCGACGCTTTGGGCGCGGTTGTCCAAGTCCGCCGCCACGAGGTCCTCGGCGTAGCCGCCCTGGGCGACGTTGGCGTTGGCGTTGTCGCTCAGCGCGGCGGTCTGCGAGTCGGCCGCGGCCGGGGCCTCCTGGCCCTTCATGGCCGCCAGCACGGCCGCGAGGTCGTCCGGCTTGACCAGCACGTCGCGGGCCTTGGAACCCTCGGAGGGTCCCACCACTCCCCTGGATTCGAGCAGGTCCATGAGCCGGCCGGCCTTGGCGAAGCCGACGCGGAGCTTGCGCTGCAGCATCGAAGTGGAGCCGAACTGCGTGGTGACCACCAGTTCGGTGGCCTGCAGCAGCACCTCGAGGTCGTCTCCGATGTCGTCGTCGATCTGCTTCTTTTCCGCCTCGGGGGCGACGTCCTCGCGGTAGACGGCCTGCAGCTGGCCCTTGACGTGCTCGACCACCTTGTGGATCTCGGATTCGGTGACCCAGGCGCCCTGGACGCGCATGGCCTTGGAGGCGCCCATCGGCAGGAAGAGGGCGTCGCCCTGGCCGATCAGCTTCTCCGCGCCGGGCTGGTCGAGGACGACGCGGGAGTCGGTGACCGAGGAGGTGGCGAACGCCATCCGGGACGGGACGTTGGCCTTGATCAGGCCGGTGACGACGTCCACCGAGGGCCGCTGCGTGGCGAGCACCAGGTGGATGCCGGCGGCGCGGGCCAGCTGGGTGATGCGTACGATCGAGTCTTCGACGTCGCGCGGGGCGACCATCATCAGGTCGGCGAGCTCGTCCACGATCACCAGCAGGTACGGGTAAGGGCGGATGACGCGCTTGGAGTCCACGGGCGGGTGGACCTTCCCGGCGCGGACGGCCTTGTTGAAGTCGTCAATGTGCTTGAAGCCGTAGTTGGCCAGGTCGTCGTAGCGGGCGTCCATCTCGCGGACCACCCACTGCAGCGCCTCGGCGGCCTTCTTGGGGTTGGTGATGATGGGGGTGATCAGGTGCGGGACGCCCTCGTAGGCGGTCAGTTCCACGCGCTTGGGGTCCACCATAACCATGCGCACCTCGTCCGGGGTGGCGCGCATCAGGATCGAAGTGATCATCGAGTTCACGAACGAGGACTTACCGGCACCGGTGGCACCGGCCACGAGCAAGTGGGGCATCTTGGCGAGGTTGGCCACGACGTAGCCGCCCTCGACGTCCTTGCCGACGCCCATCACCATCGGGTGGTCCGTGCGGCGGGCGTTCTGGCTGCGGAGGACATCGCCCAACGAGACGGTCTCGCGGTCCGTGTTGGGGATCTCGATGCCGATCGCGGACTTGCCCGGGATGGGGCTGAGGATCCGGACGTCGGAGCTGGCCACCGCGTAGGAGATGTTCTTGGACAGGGCCGTGACGCGTTCGACCTTGGTGCCGGGCGAGAGTTCGATCTCGTACCGGGTGACGGTGGGGCCGCGGCTGAAGCCGGTCACGGTGGCGTCCACGTTGAACTGGGTCAGGGTGTCGGTCAGGGCGGCGACGACGGCGTCGTTGGCCTCCGTGCGCTCCTTGGGGATGGAGCCCGGGGTCAGGAAGTCCGAGGCCGGCAGCGTGTAGGTGACGTCCCCGGCGAGGGAGAGCTGCTCGGTCCGCTGCGGGATCGGGGTGGGCTGCGGTGCGGGGGCGACGGGGTTGGCCGGGACCTTGGGCGCGGCGGCGGCGCCCGCGGTGACGGACCCGGCGGCGATCATGCCGGGGGTGATTTGCGGGATCGCTTCGGTGGCGTTCTCCGGAGTGGCGCCGTCCGCCGCGGCGCCCAGGCCCTGGGCGGCCTTGATCTTCTCGACGGCGATCTCGGCCTGGGTGGGCCGGCGCACGCCGGGCGCGACGGCGGGTGCCTTCCGGCCGCGGCGGCCGCCGTCGTCGTGGGCGTCGTCGGGTTCGTCGTCGACGACGGCGTGCTCGAAGGCCTCGTCGCCGACGTAGCCCTCGAGGCGGGCGTCGGCGGCGTCCTGGTCCTTGCCGAAGAGCCGCTTGCGCTTCTTCTTCGGCGCGGGGGCGTCGTTCTCGTAGAGGTAGCTGCGGTCGTGGGAGTTGGTCTCCGGCTCGTCCCGGAGATCGATGCCCATGAGGTGTTCGTAGGCGCCGCGGATCCGGGAGGGAATGGCGCCGAACGGTGTGGCCGTGACGATCAGCAGGGAGGTGAACGCGAGCAGGCTGTAGAGGGCCACCGGGACGGCGGGGTGGATGGTGGCCAGCGGCGCGGCGGCGAGGTAGCCGAGCATGCCGCCGGCGCGGCGGAGGCCGTCGAAGCCCTCGGCGACGCCGGGCTGGCCGCCGATGATGTGGGCGAGGCCGCAGCCGGCGAAGGTCATGATGAGGAAGCCGATACCGACGCGGTTGTTGCCGCGGCCGTCCACCGGCTGGCGGAAGAGCCGGAAGGCGCAGACGAACAGCATCAGCGGCAGGAGCAGGGTCATCCAGCCGAACGTGCCGTTGACGATCCCGTAGACCAGGTCCGGGAGCCAGCCGCGGAAGCCCCACCAGGCGAAGGTTGCCACGAAGACGCCGAGGACCAAGTTGAACAGGGCGGCGCCGTCGCGGCGGTCCTCGGGGTGGAGGTCGCTGACGTCGGAGCCGATGCGGCGGATCCCGGCGCCCAGGACGTGCCCGACGCCGAGCCAGGCGCCAGCGACGACGCGGACCAGCCAGGGCTGGTGCGGCTCGACGGCGGCCATCTGCCGGGTGCGGGCCGTCCCCTGCGTGCGGGATTTGGACGCGGCTGCGCCGGAGCCTTTGGCCGAAGATGTGCCTGATTTGCCCCGCGGGCTGCCGCTTGAGTTGCCTCTAGGCGCGGAAGTAGTTCGTGTCGCCATACCTGCCACGGTACCCGAGGACCGGCCGGATGCCCCGGATTTCCGGGGCGGAGCGGGCCATGTTGGCGCTCCCCGGCCCGGCGTTCCCCCTGCCCGGCGGGCTCACGGCGCGCCCCCGTCCCTGGCGGCCTCACGGCGCGGCGGGGCCGGTTAACGCCGGACGGCTCCCCCGGCCGGGCCGCGCGGGGGCGGAACCGGCGGGAGGAGCCGTTCGGGTGCTGCTGGTGCTGCCGGGGCCTACGCCTCGAGGACCACCGGGATGATCATCGGCTTGCGGCGCAGCTTGCGGTTGACCCAGGTACCGATAACCCGGCGGACAACCTGCTGCAGCTGCTGCGTGGTGTGGTCGCGGTTCTTGACGGCGTCCTCGAGCGCGGCGTTGATCTTCGGGATGATCTCGTCGAAGACCGAGTCGTCCTCCGCGACGCCGCGGGCGTGGATCTCCGGGCCGGAGACGACCTTGCCGGTGGCGCGGTGGATGACGGTGACGATCGAGATGAAGCCCTCGTCGCCGAGCGTCTGGCGGTCCTTGAGGTCCGCCTCGGTGACCTCGCCAACGCTGGAGCCGTCGACGTAGACGAAGCCGACCTCGACCTGGCCGACGATGTCCGCCTCGTGATCGCGCAGGTCGATCACGGTGCCGTTGTCGGCCAGCAGGATGCTTTCCTCCGGCACGCCGGAGTCCAGGGCGATCTTGCCGTTGGCGATCAGGTGCCGGGTCTCGCCGTGAACCGGCATGGCGTTCAGCGGCTCGAGGATGTTGTAGCAGTAGAGCAGCTCGCCGGCGGCGGCGTGGCCGGAGACGTGCACCTTGGCGTTGCCCTTGTGGATCACGTCCGCGCCGAGCTTGAGCAGGCCGTTGATGATGCGGAAGACGGCGTTCTCGTTGCCCGGGATCAGGCTGGAGGCAAGGATGACGGTGTCGCCCTGTCCGACGACGACGCGGTGGTCGCCGTTGGCCATGCGGGACAGCGCGGCCATCGGCTCGCCTTGGGAACCGGTGGACATCAGCACCACGCGGTTGTCCGGCAGGTTGTCAATGTTCTTGATGTCCACCAGGATGCCGGCGGGCACCTCGAGGTAGCCGAGCTTGGCGGCGATGGCCATGTTGCGGACCATGGACCGGCCGACGAAGGCGACCTTGCGGTTGTGGTTGGCCGCGGCGTCGAGCACCTGCTGGACGCGGTGCACGTGCGAGGAGAAGGAAGCGACGATGATGCGCTTGGACGCCTGGCCGAAGAGGCGGTCCAGGGTGGGGCCGATCTCCTTTTCCGCGGTGGTGAAGCCGGGAACGTCGGCATTGGTGGAGTCCGAGAGGAACAGGTCCACGCCTTCCTCGCCGAGCTTTGCGAAGTGGCGCAGGTCGGTGATGCGGCCATCGAGGGGCAGCTGGTCCATCTTGAAGTCACCGGTGTGCAGCACGGTGCCCCCGGCGGTGCGCAGGAAGACCGCGAGGGCGTCCGGGATGGAGTGGTTGACGGCCACGAACTCGCACTCGAAGGGGCCGAACTTCTCGACCTGGCCCTCGTTGACGATCATGGTGGTCGGCTTGATCCGGTGTTCCTGCAGCTTGGCCTCGATCAGCGCCAGGGTCAGCTGCGAGCCGACGAGGGGGATGTCGTTGCGCAGGCGCAGCAGGTACGGGACGGCGCCGATGTGGTCCTCGTGGCCGTGGGTGAGGATAACGGCGACGACATCGTCCAGGCGCTTCTCGATGTAGGAGAAGTCCGGGAGGATCAGGTCCACGCCGGGCTGGGTCTCCTCGGGGAAGAGGACGCCGCAGTCAACGATCAGCAGCTTGCCGCCGATTTCGAAGACCGTCATGTTGCGGCCGATCTCGCCGAGGCCGCCCAGCGGGACGATCCGCAGGGTGTTGGCGGCCAGTTTCGGCGGCGTGACGAGGCCGGGGAGGGCGGTTTGGGTCATAGTGCACTACTTTCCAGGCGGGGCATGGCAGGTCGGGGCGTGATGCGGCGCGGGGCCGGATCAGGCGTAGACGAGCCCGGCCTCCGCCAAGTCCTCGCGGATTGTTTCGATCTCGGCTTCGCCCGGCTCCACGAGGGGCAAACGGACAACCGAGTTGGGCAGGACTCCCTGCCACTTGAGAACTTGCTTCGCAGCTACAGCGCCCTGAATGTGGGTCATCACTGCACGGACCACGGGGTCCAGTTCGAAATGTAGGGTGCGGGCGGTGGCAAAGTCGCCCGCAAGCGCGGCGTCGATCATGGCCCGGAACTGCCGGGTCGCGACGTGCGCGGAAACACTGACAAGCCCGACGGCGCCGGCGGCCATCCAGGGCAGGGTGAGGCCGTCGTCGCCGGAGTAGACGTCAAGGTCCGTGTTGGCCAGCACCTTGGTGACGGCGGCGAAGTCGGCCTTGGCGTCCTTGAGGGCGACGATCCGGGGGTGGTCCGCCAGCCGGATCATGGTCTCGGGAAGGATCGGGACGCCGGCGCGGCCGGGGATATCGTAGACCATGACGGGCAGGTCCGCCGCGTCGGCGACAGCCTCGATGTGCGCCTGGATGCCGGCCTGGCTGGGCTTGTTGTAATACGGGGTGACGATCAGCTGGCCGTGGGCGCCGGCCTTGGCGGCCCGCTTGGCCATCTCGATCGAGTGCGAGGTGTGGTTGGTGCCGGTACCGGCGATGACCTTGGCCCGGTCCCCCACCGCCTCGACGATGACGCGGAACAGCTTTTCCTTTTCGTCGTCCTCCAGGGTGGAGGTCTCGCCGGTAGTGCCGGAGATGACGAGGGCGTCGTTGCCGTCGTCGACGAGCTTGGAGGCCAGTTCGGCGGACTTCTGATAATCGACGTCACCATCGTTCGTGAACGGCGTGACCATGGCGGTCACGAGGGTTCCAAACGTGTAAGAGCGAATGTCAGAGTCAGCCATGGCAAAAACGTTACCTTGTCCCCGCAGTGTTAGGACAATAAAGGCAACGTGACGCGCATCATCCCCGTTCGGGCGCGGCACCCGGCGCGGCACCCGCTGCGGCGCCGCCCGCGTTGCCAGGCGCGGCGCAGTAGCGGCCCACCGCCTGCTCCCGCAGCGACTCCGCCCACGCGGCCAGCCGCTGCGCCGCGCGGACGTAGTGGAAGAGCTCGATCGGCGTGAGCGCCTCGACATCGGTCTCGGCGAGCCGGCGTGCCAGTTCGGCGCCGGGTTGCTGGGCGGACAGGGCGGTTCCCTCGTTGTGCCAGGTGAGGTCCTCCGCGGCTTCCCCGGCCACCAGCCGGCGGAACAGGAAATCGACGACGCCGGGGCTCATGGCCTTGAGGACCCCGGAGGACGGCCCGAACCCGGCCGGCTGCGGTTCTGGTGGATGGTTCATGCCGCTATCTTATTCGAACATATATTCGAACACAAGGGTCGCGACCGGCCCTCGTGAGACGATCGAGCCATGACCTCCCGCGGTACCGCTCCCCGTTCCAGGACCGCCGGCGGGACGCCCCGGACGCCCCGCCTGACCGGCGTCGACGCCGCCCGGGGCCTGGCGCTGCTGGGGATGATGGCCACCCACGCCCTGCCCACCTTCGAGGCCGACGCGGCACTCACCCCCACCTGGGTGGGCCTGGCGTTCTCGGGCCGGGCTGCGGCGTTGTTCGCGGTCCTGGCCGGGGTGGGCCTGGCGCTGTCCACAGGCAAGGAGCAGCCTTACGCCGGGCGCGAGCTCTGGGCGGCGCGGCGCGGGGTGGCCCTGCGGGCCCTGGTGGTGGCCGCCGTCGGGCTCACCCTGGGGGCCCTCGAGGTGAACATCGCCGTCATCCTGGTGCATTACGCCGTCCTGTTCCTCTGCATCCTGCCCTTCCTCGGGCTGCGGCCGGGGCGCCTGTTCGCGTTCGCCACCGGGTGGCTGCTGGCCAGCCCGGTGCTCGCCTACCTGCTGCGCCCGTGGCTGCTGGCACCGGAGCCGCCGCTGCAACTGGGGCACAACCCCGGCTGGGCGGATCTCGCGGAGCCCGCCCGGGTGGCCGGCGACCTGTTGCTCACCGGCTACTACCCGGTGGTGCAGTGGCTGACGTACCTGTTGATCGGACTCGCGCTCGGCCGGCTGCCTTTGGGCCGGGTCGGTCTGCAGGTCAGCCTGGTGGCCGCCGGGACGGTCGCCGCCGTCTTCGCGAAGTGGTTCGCCGGGGTGCTGATGGAGGACCGGGGCGGCCGGGCGGCGCTGCAGGCGGCCATCGGTGACCCCGACTATCCGCTGGCGTCCCTGCTGCAGGTCAACCTCGCCGGCGTGGACCAGTCTGGCTCGGCTTGGTGGCTGGCCACCGCCGCCCCGCACTCGGGCACCAGCCTGGACCTGCTGCACACCTCCGGGGTCGCGGCCGCCGTGCTGGGCGTCTGCCTGCTGCTGGCCCGGCTGGCGGACTGGTTGGAGCTGGACCTGCTCCGCCCCCTGCGCGGCGCCGGTGCGATGACGCTCAGCCTGTACACGGCACACGTGTGCGTCATGGCGTCCCTGCACGGCCACCCGTTGCCGTCCGGGTGGAGCCCCGATGGCGTCTTCTGGGCGCAGGCGCTGGCGGTCCTGGCGCTGGGCTGGGTCTTCGCGACACTGTCCTGGCGGGGGCCGCTGGAGTGGGCCGGCCACGGCGCGAACCTGCTGGGCCGGGGCCGAACCCTCGCGGGCCGCTAGGCCGGTCGGTCCGCGGTGTTCCCGCCGTCGCGGTAAAGGCGGACGGCGTCGCGCATGGCCGCGCGGGCGCGCTTCCGGTCGCCGGCGGCGTCGTAGGCGCAGCTGAGCCGGAACCAGGACCGCCAGTCATCCGGCGCGGCTTCCGCCTCGACGCGGTACTTCTCAAATTCGGCGTCCGCGGCCTCGCGGATGATCCGCCCGGCGGGGGTGCGCGGCAGGGTGTCCTCCGGCAGGCCGCCCTCGGCCTCGAGGATCTTGGCCAGGCGTTCGGTGCGGGCGCCGAAGAGCAGTTCCCGCACCAGCGCCCAGGCCCCGATGATGGGCAGCAGCAGGTAGGCCAGGCCCAGGGCCTTGGCCACCAGGTTGGGGTCGCCGAGCAGCAGCACCGAGCGCTGCAGCGAGACCACCAGGTAAAAGACGAGCAGGAGCGTCACCGCGCCCACCCAGATCTTGGTGCGGTTTGCCTTGAAGGCGGCCAGGACGTTTGCCATCAGAGGCCCAGGTCCAGGTAGCCGTCCAGGCCCACGGTGAGGCCCGGGTGCGCCGCGACATTGCGGACACCCAGCAGCACGCCGGGCATGAAGGAGGCGCGATCGAACGAGTCGTGGCGGAAGGTCAGCTGCTCGCCGGGCCCGCCGAGCAGGACCTCCTGGTGGGCCACCAGGCCGCGGAGCCGGACGCTGTGGACCCGGACGCCGTCGACGTCGCAGCCGCGGGCGCCGGGGCGCTCGCTGGTGGTGGCGTCGGGGCTGGGGGCCACGCCGGCGGCGTCGCGCTCGGCGGCGATGAGCTGTGCCGTGCGCACGGCGGTGCCGGAGGGGGCGTCCACCTTGTCCGGGTGGTGAAGTTCGATAATCTCGACCGATTCGAAGTAGCGGGAGGCCTTGGCGGCGAAGGCGGAGGCCAGGACCGAGCCCAGCGCGAAGTTGGGGGCGATCAGCACCCCGGTCTCCGGCCGGCCGGCGAGGAGGGCGGTGAGCCGGTCCAGGCGCCCGGCGTCCCAGCCGGTGGTGCCGACGACGGCGTGCATCCCGTGGTCGACGGCGAAGCGGACGTTCGCCTCGGTGCTCTCGGGAACGGTCAGGTCGACGACGATCTGTGCGCCGGCCTCCGTGAGGGTTTCGAGGGAATCGCCCCGGCCGAGGGCGGCAACGAGGGTGAGGTCTTCGGCGGCGTCGATGGCCTTGACGGCCTCCGCGCCCATGCGTCCGTTGGCGCCAAGGACGGCGACGGCGAGTTGTTCGGTCATGTGCTCAACCCTACCGCCGGGGCGCTGGCCGGCCTGAACCGTTACCGCCCGGACCGGCCCCGCGTAACGGGGCACGCGCCGCGGGCGGCTGGCTGCGGGCGTCGGCGGGCACACGCCGCCGGAGGCGTTACTCCCCCGCGCCTACCCATTCGACGGTGCCGTCGCTGAAGAACTGTTCCTTCCAGATCGGCACCTGTTCCTTGATCCGGTCCACCAGTTCGGCGCAGACGGCGAAGGCCTGCCCGCGGTGCGCGGCGGAGACGGCGCAGACCAGGGCCGGGTCGCCGATCTCCAGCATGCCCGTGCGGTGCGCGGCCCAGATCCGGACCGGCTTGGACTCCGTGCCGGCGGCGGCGTGTTCGGCGACGAGCCCGGCGACGACGTCGGCCATCACCTGGTGGGCGGTGGGGTGCGCACTGTAGCTCAGCCTGTCCACCGGCTTGCCGCCGTCGTGGTTGCGGACGACGCCGCTGAAGCTGACGACGGCGCCGGCCGTGTCCGACTCCACGGCGGCGATGGCCTGGTCGACGGAGATGGGCTCGGCGCTGAGGACGGCGTGGACGATGTCGAACGTGGCGCCGCCGACGGCTGTGGTGGCGGCTGTGGTGGCGTCGGGGTTGGTGGCGTCGGGGTTGGTGGCGTCAGTGCCCATGGGTGCCTTCCAGCTGGTCGCAGAGGTGCCCGAGGATCGGGTCGAGGACGCCAAGGCCGTCCATCACGCCCTTGGGCGATCCGGGCAGGTTGACGATGAAGGTGGTGCCCGCGACGCCGGCGTGGCCGCAGCTGAGCAGCGCTGTGGGTGTCTTGGCGGCGCCGACGGCCCGCAGCCCCTCCATGATGCCGGGGATCTCGCGGTCCAGCAGCGGCAGGGTCTGTTCCGGAGTGGCGTCGGTGGGGCTGAGGCCGGTCCCCCCGCTGGTGATGATCACCGCGGGGCGCTGGCTGAGCAGGGCGCGCAGGGCGGCGCCGACCGGTTCGCCGTCGGGAACCACCAGAGGCGGGTACGTCTCGAAGCCGTGCTCGGTCAGCCAGTCCGCGATGACGGGGCCGGTGAGGTCCTCGTAGACCCCGGCCGCGGCGCGGGTGGAGGCGATCACGATCCCGGCCTTCCGGCCGGTCACCTCGCCGTGGGTATGGGGTTCCCCTTGCGTGCGTGGTTCCCCGTGGGAGTGGGGTTCGTGGCTGCTCACAGGGTCCAGTCCCCGCTCTTGCCGCCGCTCTTGGCCAGGACCTTGATGTCG
Source organism: Arthrobacter sp. YD4 (assembly GCF_030410515.1). Taxonomy (GTDB): domain Bacteria; phylum Actinomycetota; class Actinomycetes; order Actinomycetales; family Micrococcaceae; genus Arthrobacter. Next base: position 65,467 of record NZ_JAUHHD010000005.1, read on the forward strand.
TTGAGCACGGCGTGCTTGTCGACGGCCTTGATCATGTCGTAGACGCTCAGGGCGGCGACGGAGACCGCGGTGAGGGCCTCCATCTCCACCCCGGTCACGCCGCGGGTCTTCACGGTGGCGAAGACGGTGACGGTGTCCGTGCCGAGCTCGAAGTCCACCGTGACCTTGCTGATGGGCAGCGGGTGGCACAGCGGGATAAGCTCCGGCGTCTTCTTGGCGGCCATGATGCCGGCGACCCGGGCGACGGCGAGCGCGTCGCCCTTGGGGAGGTCCCCGGACCCCAGGAGCGCGAGGACCTCCGCGGTGCTGTGCACGGTGGCGGTGGCGGTGGCCTCGCGGGTGGTCTCGGCCTTGGTGGAGACATCGACCATCTGGGCGGTGCCGTCCCGGCGGAGATGGGTCAGCGCGGGCGGGGAGAGTTCTGCGTCGTTCACAGCACCCATACTTCCACCTCATCGTCGGCGGCGAGCTCCGGGGTACCGGCCGGGACGTGCACCAGGGCGTTGGAGAGGGCCAGGGCGTGCACCAAGTGTGAGCCGGGGCCGCCCTCCAGGTGCACGGTGCCGTCCGGGGTAAGGGTCCCCCGCCGGACCTGGTGCTTGGCCGCGGGCGAGGTCAGCGGGGCGGCCAGCCGGGCGCGGACGGCCGTCCGGCCCGCGGGACTGCCGAGCAGCCCGGTGAGGACGGGACGGAGGAACATCTCGAAGGAGACCAGGCAGCTGACCGGGTTGCCGGGGAAGCACAGCACCGGGACGCCGTCGAAGGTGCCCAGCCCCTGGGGTCCGCCCGGCTGCATGGCGACGGAGCCGAATTCGACGCCGTGGCCCTCCAGGGCCTGCCGGACCACCTCGTAGGCGCCCTTGCTGACGCCGCCGGTGGTGATGATGAGGTCCACCGAGGGCGCGTGGGCGCGGAGCAGCCGCTCGAGGGCGGCCGGGTCGTCCGCGGTGATGCCGGCGCGGGTGACGGCCAGGCCGGCCTGCCGTAGCCCGGAGTCGAGCAGGGTGGAGTTGGCGTCGTAGATCTTGCCGGCCTCCAGCGGCGTGCCCGGGGCCACCACCTCGTCGCCGGTGGTGACCAGCAGCACCGTCGGGGCGGCGTGCACCGGTGCCTCGGCGAGGCCCAGGGCGGCGAGCAGTCCCAGCTGCCCGGGGCCCAGGTAGGTGCCGGCGGCCAGTGCCCGCGTCCCGGCGGCGATGTCGCTGCCGGCGGCGCGGACGTAGGTTCCTGTGGCCGTGGCGGGCAGCCGGACGGTGGCGGGGCTGCCGGGTTCGGGGAAGACGTCCGGCTCGGCCGCTTCGATCGGTACGACGGCGTCCGCACCCGGCGGGATCATTGCCCCGGTCATGATCGGGGCCGCGGTCCCGGCGGCCAGGGCGGCGGGTTGGGCGCCTGCGGGCACCGGGTCGGTGACGCGCAGCTCGGTGCCGCCCTCGGCCAGGTCCGCGCTGCGCACGGCGTATCCGTCCATTTGGGAGTTGGCGAACGGCGGGAGGTCCAGCGGCGCGGTAATGTTTCGGGCCAGTCCGCGGCCCAGCGCGTCGGCCAGCGGCACGGTGTCGGTGCGGACGGCGAGGCCTGCCAGCAGTGCGCGGACCTTATCCCGGTGCGCCTCGACGCTGGCCGGTCCCGCCTTGGCGGGCTGGGGTCGGGAGTGCATGGGTGCGTGTCCTTCGGCTCGGCGGGCTGGGTTTCTCGGCGGACTGGGGTTCTGGTGTGGCAGGGGTCTGGCGGCGCTCCGGTTAGGAGGTCACGTCAACTGTAACCGTGTGGTATCCGGTGGCTCCGTCCGGCGCGACGGGGGCCTGTGCCTCCACCTGGACGGCTCCCGTGGCGTCCGTGGCGCGGACCTGCACCTCGTAGCTGCCCGGCCCCAGCGGCAGGGCCAGTCTCCATTGCCGCCAGGTGTCAGCGGAGATGCCGGGGGCCAGCTCGGCGGCCTTCCAGTCGCCGCGGTTCACCCGCACCTCCACGGCGCGGATCCCCCGGTGCTGGGCCCAGGCCACCCCGCCGAAGGTCACCGTCCCGGCCGGGACCTTCCGGCCCGCGCGGGGCACGTCGATCCGGGACGAGGTCTTGATCGGCCCGCGCTCGCTCCAGCCGCGCGGGGTCCAGTAGCCCTCGTCGGCGGCGAAGCGGGTGACCTTCAGCTCGGTGAGCCACTTGGTGGCCGAGACGTAGCCGTAGAGGCCGGGGACGACAAGGCGCACCGGGAAGCCGTGTTCCAGCGGCAGCGGCGCACCGTTCATGCCGATAGCCAGGATCGCGTCCCGGTTGTCCGTGAGGGCCTCCAGCGGCGACCCGGCGGTCCAGCCGTCCACGCTGCGCGAGAGCACCATGTCCGCGCCCTGTTGCGGTCCGGCCTGTGCCAGCAGCTCGCGGACCGGCCAGCCCAGCCACCGGGCGTTGCCGATAAGGTCCCCGCCCACCTCGTTGGACACGCAGGCGATGGTGATGTGCCGTTCGATCAGGGGTTTGGCGAGCAGCGCCTGGAAGTCGAGTTCCACTGGCCGGTCCACCATCCCGGTGACCGTGAGCTTCCAGGTCCGGGGATCCACCACAGGGACGCGCAGGGCGGTGTCGATCCGGTAGAAATCGTCCGCCGGGGTCACCAGCGGGCCCTGGCCTGGCAGTTGCTGGTCCGCGCCGGCGGGAACGGGCGGGGCGGCCGAGGCGGGGGCGGGAAGCGCCAGGGTGCTGCGGTAGCCGGTGACGGCGGCGGTGGCGCCGCGGAGCGTGCCGGCGAGCACGCCGCCGAGGGCCGCGACGCCCGCCGTGATGGAGAAGTTGCGCAGGAACCGGCGTCGGGTGGCCGGTTCCTTCCCGGTGTCCGGGGCCGGCAGTGCCGCTGGGAGTGTCTCCGGCGGCGTCTCCGGCTCTAACGCTCTATCCGGCGCCGTGGCACCGCGCGTCTCCTCCGCCGTCGTCCGCCAGTCACGGAGGGCGCCGATCAGCCAGCGCAGCAGCACGACGGCGACAGCGGCGGCCAGCAGCGGGGCGGGCACGGCAGCCCCGTCCGCCTCCGGCCGGCCCAGCACCGCCGCGAGTCCGGCCAGTCCGAACACCGCGACGACGGCCGCCCCGGCGAAGCGGCGGCGCAGTTCCAGGACCCCGGCGACGGCGGCCAGCACGGCGATCGCCAGGCCCATGCCGGTGAGCAGGGCGAGTTTGTCGGCGGTGCCGAACAGGGAGATGGCCCACTCCTTGACGCCGGGCGGGACGGCGTCGATCACGGCGCCGCCCACCGCTGTCACGGGAGAGACCGAGGGGCTCAGCAACCCGGCCGCGAGCTCCCCGGCGGCCACGCCGGCTCCCACCGCGGCCAACCCGGAGGCCGCCGCCCAGCGGGACACGCGCGGGCCCACGGATTTCGGCCCGGGCGGTCCCGGTCGCTGCGCCACCGGCTGCGGGGTATTCATCCTCCCAGCATAGATTCGCCGGGGAGATTCGCCGCCGGGTTCACGGGCTGGGTCCGCCCGCTGGGTTCACGGCTGCGTTCACTGGATGGATTCGCGGCTGCCGGGCGGTGATGCCCCGGCGCAGGTGGCGTAGCCTGACACTATGACTGTTCAGCTTGGCATGCCCCAGCCCCGCGCGGAGGGTGGCTCCGGTCCGAAGGCGCCGCAGCCGGCCGGACGCCCGGCCGGGCTGCCCGCGGGCCTGGTGGACCGCTACGGCCGCGTCGCCACGGACATGCGCCTGTCGCTGACGGACAAGTGCAACCTCCGCTGCAGCTACTGCATGCCCGCCGAGGGCCTGGAATGGCTGTCCAAGGCGGCCGTGATGAGCGCCGAGGAGATCGTCCGGATCGTGAGGATCGGCGTGGACAGCCTGGGCGTCCGCGAACTCCGGCTCACCGGCGGCGAACCCCTGGTCCGCGCGGACCTGCTGGACATCATCAGCTCCCTCCGCCACGCTCACCCGGACCTGCCGATCTCCATGACCACCAACGCCGTCGGACTGGACAAGAAGGCCCAGGCGTTGAAGGACGCCGGCCTGACCCGGATCAACGTCTCCCTGGACTCGCTCCACGAGGAGACCTTCACCCAGCTGACCCGGCGTCCGTTCCTGATCAAGGTGCTCGCGGGCGTCGACGCCGCCTGGGCCGTGGGCCTCGGACCGGTGAAACTGAACGCTGTCCTGATGCGCGGCATCAACGACGCCGAGGCCCCCTCACTGCTGGCCTGGGCGCTGGGCCGCGGTTACGAGCTCCGCTTCATCGAACAGATGCCCCTGGACGCGGACCATGGCTGGACCCGACGGAACATGATCACCGCCGCCGAGATCCGGGACCTGCTGTCCGTGGACTATGTCCTGTCCGCCGACCCGCGGGAACGCGACGGCGCCCCGGCCGAACGCTTCGAGGTCCGCGCCCGGGTCCCCGGCACGGACACCGCGGAGGGACCCGTCCTGGGCACCGTGGGAATTATCGCCTCGGTCACCGAGCCGTTCTGCGCGGACTGCCGGCGCACCCGGATCACCGCCGAGGGCAAGATCATGAGCTGCCTCTTCTCGCACGAGGAGACGGACCTGTTGGGGCTGCTGCGCAGCGGCGCCACCGACGAACAGCTCGCCGAACGCTGGCAGGACGCCATGTGGGCCAAGCCCAAGGCCCACGGCATGGATCACGTGGGCCTCGACGCCCCCGACTTCGTGCAGCCGGACCGCAGCATGAGCGCCATCGGAGGCTGACGCACCCGTGATCGTCCGTTACTTCGCTGCCGCGCGCGCCGCCGCCGGCGTCGACGAGGAAACTTTCCAGCTGCCCGAGGGCGCCGACGTTGCCGGCCTGCTCGAAGCCGTGCTCGCCGTCGACCGTCCGGTCCCGCCCGCCGGCACTCCCCCGCTGGCCCGGCTGCTGTCCCGTTCCAGCTTCCTGCTCAACGAGGTGGCCGTCCGGGACCACGCCACGGCGCTGGCCCCGGACGACGTCGTCGACGTCCTGCCGCCGTTCGCCGGCGGCTAGGAACCCGCCGGGAAACTACTCCCCCGCGAGGGCGGCCCGGACGGTGTCCGCCACGGCGGCCGCGCCGCGCTCGCCCATGATGATTGTGTAGTGGTTCACGTCCGGGACATCCCGGACCTGCAGGGACGGCAGCTTCTCCGCCCAGGTCTCGAGGTAGCCCGGCGCGTACAAGCCGGCGGGTTCGTTGAGCAGCCCGCGCGGCGCCCGCAGCACCTGGGTCGACACCGTGAGGTCCGCCAGCGCCTTCAGCAGCGAGGAGCCCCGGTGCAGGTCCGCGGTGTCCTCCGCCATCGCCTCGTACCGTGTGGCCGGCTTCAGTTCCGGGGCCTCGCCGGTGAGGTCGTAGTCCACGTAGTCGTCCACGAACGGGCCCCAGTCGGAGGCGAAGGCCGGGTGCTTGCGCCAGAAGGAGCGGTAGACCTCGCGGCTGGTGAAGGTGGCGTTGAGCCGCTCCGCCGCCGGGCCCAGGATGGAGGAGACGATCTCGGCGTCGGAGAGCCCCTCAGGGACCTGCAGCGGCAGGCCGCCGTCCACCAGCACCAGGGACCGGACCCGCTCCGGGGACAAGTCCGAGAGGACCACGGAGGCGAAGCCGCCCATGGAGTGGCCCACCACGACGACGGGGCCGGGGGCGAGTTCGGCCAGCACAGCGGTGAGGTCCTCCGCGTGCGAGGTCATGCCGTACGGGGCGGGCAGGGCGTTGCTGCGGCCGCGGCCGCGCAGGTCCGGGGCGATGATCCGCACGTCGGGCAGCGCCTCGGCCAGGTACGCCCAGCACTTGTGCGAGGCGGTGACGCCGTGGACGGCCAGGATGGTCGGGGCGTCGGAGCTGTCCTCCGGGCCCCAGATGGCGGTGTGCATGGTGCCGCCGCGCACGGGGACCTCGACGGTCCGGTAGGTCTGCTGGCTGGTGGTCTGGGTCATGGGTTCGTCCCTTCCTGGGGCGGGGTGGGGTTCGCGGCGGTAGTGGGGGCGGGAAGGCCGGGGTTCGGGGCCAGCCCGCGTTCGATGAACTGCATCATTTCCTCGAAGACGTGCTCGGGAATCTCGGGCCTGGCGCCGGCGGCCGGTTCGGCGCCTTCCTCGTCCCAGAGCACCCAGCGCATGCCGATCAGCTCGCCGATGCCCATCAACGCCCAGGCCGCGACGGTGGGGTCCATGTCCCGGACCTCCCCCGCGAGCTGGGCTGACTTCAGGCCCTCGATGTAGCCGTTGACGATCCGGGTGTAGTGCAGGCGGAGGGCGCCGGGCGAGACGAACTCGGCCTGGCGGATGATCCGGTACAGCGCGGGGTGCTCGGCGGTGAAGCGGAAGAACGCCCGGAAGCCGGCCCGTTCGGCGTCGATCCGGTTACCGGCGCTGCGGGCGGCGTCGGTCATGGCGTGCCGGACCCGGCGGTTGAGGTCCTCCACCACCTCGTCGAAAATCGTCTGCTTCCCGTCGAAGTAGAGGTAGAAGGTGCCGAGTCCGACGCCGGCGGCCTCGGTGATCTTGACGATCGAGGCGTCGTGGTAGCCCACCGAGGCGAACACGGCCTCGGCGGCTTCGAGCAGCTTGGCGCGAGTGCGGGTGCCGCGGGCGGTGCGGGGTGCGGTGCTCATCGCCGGCCTCCGGGGGTCGATGCAGTGGTGGTTGATGCGGTGGTCGGGGTGGCGCCGTCCGAGTGACGGTCGGCGAGATCCTGCCGGAGCCGGGCGCGCAGCACCTTGTTCAGCGCCGTGCGCGGCAGCCCGGCGACCAGTTCCACCCGCGACGGGACCTTAAAGCGGGCCAGCTGGCCGGCGCAGTGGTCCAGCAGGTCCTGCTCGTCGGTGGCCATCCCGGGCCGGACCACCACGAACGCCTGCCCGGTCTCGCCCCAGCGGGGATCTTCAACGCCGACGACGGCGGCCTGCGCCACCGCCGGGTGGGCCAGGAGGACGGCCTCCACCTCGGAGGGCGAGACGTTCTCGCCGCCGGAGATGTAGATGTCCTTGAGCCGGTCCACCACCTTGATGTACCCGTCGGCGTCGCGCTCGACCAGGTCACCGGTGTGCAGCCAGCCGCCGGCGAGGACCGCCGCCGTCGCGGCCGGGTCGCGGAAGTAGCCGGCGAAGACGCCGGGGCCACCCACCAGGAGCTCGCCGGCGGCCGCGCCGTCGAGGATCTCCCCGGTGGTGGGATCGGCGACCGCCACCTCGACGTGCGGGTAGGGCTTGCCGGAGTAGCCGACCATCCGCTCGGCGTCCTGGTTGGGCAGGCAGAGCACGTTTGGGGACGCCTCGGTAAGGCCGTAGCCCTGGCTCAGCGCCACCCCCTTGCGGTGCCAGATCCGCAGCAGTGGCGCGGGCATGGGCGCCCCGCCGACGACGGCGTGCCGGAGGCCGCCGAGTTCCGCGGCGGCGAAGTCGGGGTGCTCGGCCAGCATCAGGTACTGGGTGGGCACGCCCATCAGCATGGTGACGCCGCGTTCGTCGATCAGCTGCAGCACCCGGCCGGGATCGAAGCCGCGCTCCAGCACCACCGTGGCCCCCACCCACCAGGCCAGCAGCGGCTGGATGTTCCAGCCGCCCACGTGGAACTGAGGGAGGACGGCCAGGACCACGTCACTGCTGCCCATGTCCAGGGTGCGGGAGAGCGAGAGGTTGTTCCAGAAGCAGTTGGCGTGGGTCAGCACGGCGGCCTTGCTGGGCCCCTCGGTGCCGGAGGTGAAGATCATCAGCAGGGCGTCGTCGTCCTGCACGGACTGCCGCGGCAGCTCGGCCGGCGCCGGGGTGACCCGGGTAGGCGGCGGGACGGACTTCTCCACCCCGCCCGGACCCAGCGCTGCGGTCCGTGGCCGGTGCGCCAGCAGGGCGCAGGCGGCGGCGCCCAGGGAGTCCAGGTCCGCCTCGACGAGCAGCAGGTGCGGTTCGGCGAGTTCCAGCTGCACGGCCAGTTCCCGGGGCGAGAGCCGCCAGGACAGGGGCACCAGCACCAGGCCGGCCTTGGCGCAGGCGAAGAACGCCACCACGTGGTCGGTGCTGTTGCCGGTGAGGCTCGCCACCCGGTCCCCCACCCGGTACCCGGCTTCGCGGAACCCCTCGGCCAGGGCCGCGGCGCGGCGCTCCAGTTCGAGGTAGGTCAGGGCGCAGCCCCGGTCATCGATCGCGACCCGGTGCGGGGTGGCGTGGCTGCGGTCGGTGGTCCAGCGGCCCAGGGTGTGGAGCCCGTCCCCGCGAACAGAGCCTGCGATGTGGACCGCGGCGGAAGCCGTGTCGGTGGTCATGCTGCGTCCTCCAGAATTTCCCGCGGCGTCTCGGTGGTGCCGTTGCCGGCCCGGCCGCGGCGCCGTTGCGCCAGCCGCTCCGCGGTCCCGGCGATGCCGCCCGGGAGGAAGAGCACCACCAGGATGAACAGCGTGCCGAGGATGAACAGCGGTTCAGACAACGGTACCCGCAGGATGTCCGGAAGGCCCTTGACGGCCTCGGAGTTGGCCAGCGCGGTGAGCCGCTGGTCCAGGATGGTGTAGAAGACGCCGCCGATCACGGCGCCCCAGCGTGAGCCCACGCCGCCGAGTACCACCATGACCAGCAGGGTGATGGTCAGGTCCGAGGAGATGGCCCGGGGCACCGCGCCGCTTTGCAGCAGCAGGAACACCATGCCAATCACACCCACGAGGATCGCGGAGACCACGAAGATCAGCAGCTTCACCAGGTACGGCTGCAGGCCCAGGACGCGGACACGGAGTTCGTTCTCGCGGACCGCGGCGGCGGTGTGGCCGGCCCGGGAGGACTGCACCCAGGAGACGATGATGAAGACAACCACCAGCACGGCCAGCGCCAGCCAGTAGAGGTTCCGGGTGTTCACCACGCCCACCAGGGCCTCGGGCAGGTTGTCCGTGCGCAGGGTCAGGCCCTCGTCGCCGCCGGTCCGGCCGTCCGGGTTGCGGCCGACGATCACCGAGCCGGCCTGGGCGAAGGCGAGGGTGACCATGGCGAACGGGATGCCGCCGACGCGGAGGCTGATGCTGCCCACCACATGCGCCAGCACGATCACGATCAGCAGGGTCAGCCCCATGGCCGGCAGCAGCGGAATCTCCAGGTTCTTCAGGATGATCGCGAGCCCGTAGACGCCGGCGCCGAAATAGAGGGCGTGGCCGAAGGAGAGCAGCCCCGCGACGCCGAGGAGCAGGTGGTAGGTCAGCGCGGCCGCGGCCATCAGCATGCTCATGGCCAGCAGCTGCAGCGATCCCGGGGTGTAGCTGGGACCGGGCAGGATCCCGGGCAGGGACAGGTTGAGCAGCGGCAGGAGGACCAGGAGCAGTACCCCGGCCAGGCCCGCGGCCCAGCCGGCAATCCGGCGGCCGGTGACGGGGCGGCCTCCCCTGCCGCGGCCGGCGCCGGGCGTGCCCGCGGTGCGTGCGCCGTCGTCGTGGGTGGCGCCCTGGCGGCGGGACCGGCGGACTGCGCCGGTCCCGGCGGTGGTCCCGGCGTCGCCGCCGGTGGTGGTCTCGGTGTTGCTGCCGGTGGTGGTCATGCGGTTCTCCCAAGCAGGCCGGTGGGGCGGACGAGCAGTACGACGCCGAGGGCCAGCACCACGACGAAGTCGCCGGTGCCGCCGAGGTAGAAGTTGGCGAACTGCTGCAGGACGGCGACGGCGACGGCGGCGATGGCCGCGCCGGTCAGCGAGCCGAGCCCGCCGATCACCGTGACGATGAAGGCGAAGATCAGCAGCGAGCCGCCGAGCATCGGTGAGACGTAGCCGAAGTAGTGCGAGGCGAGGACGCCGCCCAGTCCGGCGGCGGCGCCGCCGATGGTGAAGACCAGGGTGAAGGCCTTGCGGACGTCGATGCCCAGGGCGGTGACCATGGAGCGGTTCTCGACGCCGGCGCGGATGATCATGCCGTAGCGGGTCTTCTTCAGGAAGAAGACCAGGGCCAGCAGCACCAGGACCGCCGCGAGGATGCAGACGAACCGGTCGTTGGGGACGCGGGCGCCCAGGATGTCGGTGGTGTCCTTGAACCAGGCCGGTCCCTGGATGAAGACAGGGTCGGTCCCCCAGATGCCGTCGAACAGGGCGACGGTGGCCAGCGAGAGGCCAAGGGTGACCAGGACCTGTTCGATGTGGCGCTGGTAGAGGCGCCGGATCAGGACGAACTCGGTGAAGGCCGCGAACGCGGCGCCGGCGGCGGCACCGATCAGCAGGGAGACCAGGAAGATCCCCCAGTTATCGGATCCGGCGCGGCGGGCGATCTCCCAGCCGGTGAAGGCGCCGAGGGTCAGGAAGGCCCCGTGGGCGAAGTTGAGCACGCCCATCAGGCCGTAGATCAGGGACAGGCCGGCGGCGACGAGGAAGTACAGCGCCCCGAGGCCGAGGCCGGTGAAGAGCAGGAGGATGACGGTACTCACTGGGCGGCGCCTTTCACGGCAGCGTGGGAGGCCTGGTCCGCACCCGGGTGCGGGTCGTTGGAGACGCCGAGGTGGCGCTGGATCAGGGCGGCGTCGTCGAGGAATTCCTGTGCCGGGCCGGTGTGGACCACGCGGCCGCCGGAGAGGACGACGGCGTCGCCGGCGAGCTGGCGGACCACCTGGAGGTTCTGTTCCACCAACAGGATCGGCACGGTCCGGGCGGCCTCGGCCAGGGTCTCGGCGACCTCGCCGACGATCTTGGGGGCCAGGCCCTTGGTGGGTTCGTCGACCAGCAGGACCTTGTTCGTGTTCAGCAGGGCGCGGGCCAGCGAGACCATCTGCTGCTGGCCGCCGGAGAGCGTCCCGGCCATCTGGCCGGCGCGGGCCAGCAGGTCCGGGAAGAGCTCCTCGACCAGCTGGCGGCGCGGCGCGGCGTCGCGTTCGGCCAGGCGCAGGTTCTCGGCGACCGTGAGCTTGGAGAACACCTCGCGGTCCTCGGGGACGTAGCCGACGCCGCGCTGGATGATCCGGTAGGTGGGGTCCTTGTCGATCCGTTCGCCGTCGAGCGTGACTGCCCCGGAGCGATCGATCAGGCCGATGATGGCCTTGATGGTGCTGGTCTTGCCGACGCCGTTGCGGCCCAGCAGCGCGGTGATCCCGGCGGGCGGGACGGAGAACGAGACGTCCTCCACCACCTGCTGGCCGGCGATCTTGGCGCTGAGGCGGTCCACGGTGAGGATCGGCGTGACGGGGCCTGGGGCGGCGCCCGGGGTTTCGGGGCGGGGGTCCGCGGCGGGGCTCATACTGGTTCTCCGAGGTAGGCGCTTTGCACGGTGGGGTTGGCCATGACGGCATCGGGGCTGTCCAAGGCCAGCAGGCTGCCGTGGTGCATCACGGCCACCCGGTCCACCAGGCCCAGCACCACGTCCATGTGGTGCTCGACCATCATGACCGTGCAGCCGCGGTCCCGGTGCATCCCCCGGATGATGGCGGTGAGGGACGGGACGTCCCCCGACGCCACCCCGGCCATCGGCTCATCGAGGAGGACGACGGCGGGATCCGTCGCCAGCAGCACGGCGATCTCCACCTTGCGCTTCTCGCCGTGCGAGAGGTCCCCGGCCGCCGTCGTGAGCTGGCCGCTGAGTCCCACCTCGGCGATGGTGCCCAGGGCGATCCGGGTGGCCTCGTCCGAGGAGCCGGGGAAGCGCAGGATGTTCAGGCTTCCGCCGAGCTTGGCCTGCGCGGCGAGCCGGACATTCTCCAGGACGGAGAGCCGGGGGAAGAGGTTGGAGGTCTGGAAGGTCCGGCCCAGCCCCGCCCTCGCGCGGCGGTGGATCGGCTCGTTGGTGATCGGCCGTCCGTTCAGGGCAATGCTGCCCGCGGTGGGGCGCAGCACGCCGGAGATCAGGTTGAAGAGGGTGGTCTTGCCGGCGCCGTTGGGGCCGATCACGCCGATCATCTCGCCGGCGTTGACGGTGAAGCCGACGTCCTGGAGGATGCGGGCGCCGCCGATCTGCAGGCCGAGGCCGTCCGCCTCAAGGGCGGGCGTGGCTGGGGTAGTCATACGGGTCCTTTGTTCTGGCTCGAAGGCCGGTGCGGCCGGGCCGGGGCGGAATTCTCCGCGCCCGGCCCGGCCGCCGCTGGCTACTTCTTCTCCGGCGGGGCGACGGTGTCGCCGGGCACGGCCTTGATCAGCTGCGGGGTCCAGGCGCCGTCCTTCTGGACGAGCTTGGCCTGGTACATGTCCTGGATCAGGGCGTGGTCCGAGGCACGGACCGTTTCCTTGCCCTTGGGTCCGTCGAAGCTGTAGCCCTCGAGGGCCTTGACCATGGCGTCGGGGTCGGTGCCGCCGCCCTGCTTGATGGCCTGGACGATCAGCTGGCCCGCGACGAAGCCGTCCGGGGTGAAGAGGTCGGCCTTGCCGCCGGCCTTCTCGACGCCGGCGATCATCTTCTTCTCGACGTCGGTGCCTGAGGCGCCCGGGAAGTAGTGGTTGAGGAAGCTGATCTTGGAGCTCGCCGGGCCGTAGGCGTTGAAGCTGGAGGCGTCGCCGAGGCCGGTGACCACGGGGGCGGAGTCGAAGACGCCCTGCTGGCTCAGGGCCTGCCACATGGTGCCGGTGGTGGCGCCGGCCCAGGCGACGAAGACCAGGTCCGCCTTGGCGTCCAGCAGCTGGCGCGCGAACGGCGTCAGTTCCTGGTTCTCCGGAACCAGCACGGAGCTGACGTTGGCGCCCTTGGCCCCGAGCACGGCCTTGACCGCGGCGACGTTGCCCTGGCCGAAGGCGTTGTCCTGGGCGAAGACGACGACCTTCTTGCCCTTGGTGTCGATGAAGGTGCCCGCGGTGGCGACGTCCTGCAGGCTCTGCCGGCCGGAGCGGAAGGTGTACTTGTTGACGCCCTGGATCGCGTCGGTGGCGGCGGGGCCGGAGATGTAGAGGACCTTGTTCTGCTGGGCCTGTTCGGCGAGCTTGACGGCGATGCCGGAGGAGGCGGTGCCGCCGATGATCTTGTAGCCCTTGCCGATCATGTCCTTGGCGGCCGCGACCGCTTTGTCCGGGTCCCCGGCGTCGTCGGTGTAGGTCAGGTTGATCTTGGCGCCGTTGACCTCGCCGCTGCCGCCGGTGGCGTAGTCGATGCCGGCCTGCAGACCCTGGTAGTAGGTGGCGCCGTAGGCCGCCAGGGCCCCGGTCTTGGAGTAGATGATGCCGACATTGACGGGCTCGGCGGCCTTGCCGGAGCCCGCGGGGGCTGCCGAGCCGGCGGTGGGCGCGCAGGCGCTCAGGGCCAGGCCGGAGGCCATCACGGCTGCCATCAGGAACTTCTTTGTGTCCTTCACGGGATGCCTTTCGGTGGAAATCCGAGGAGTGGGGGCAGGAGAGATCTGAGTCCAACCTGAAAGGTGATTCAGATTACAGTCAATCTATGGCGCGACTCACACGCTGTCAACGGATTCCGGCGCCGGCTGTGCAACGAAATGGCAACGAAGTTGACTCTCCCCCGCTTCGACCAACTGCGCCTCACCGGCTCCCCGCGGCCGCCCTTTACTCCCGGTGCGGCCCGCGTGAAGATGATCCCGGGGCCGCAGCGCGGTCGCAGCGCGGTCCCATTGGAAGGACCGGGGAGGTGCGTGCGGCATGAACCGACGGTTGACGGGCGCCACGCTCGGCGCCCTGGCTGATTTCCTGGGGCGCTGGAGCGGCACCACCCGCTGGGAGGCCACCGCGTGGGGTCCGGCAAGGAGCGCGGCGGCGGAGGTGGAGTTCGCGCGGGCGGCGGGTGGGCTGGCGGTCACGGTGGCGTTCCGGCACGCCGAGGCCGACGGCGGCGTCGCCACCGTCACGGGGGTGCTCACCGAGGATCCACGCCATCCCGGGGCGCTCCTGTACGAGCTGCACGGCGCACGCGCCGGCGTCGTGGGCCTGCCCCTGGGGGGCCCGGCCCTCGGGGCGCCGGCGCGGGCGGGCTGGGACGACGGCGTGCTGACCATCGAGCGGCGCAGCGCCCGGGGCACGGCCCGGCACACGCTGCAGGTGCGCGATGGCGAGCTCATCCACTCCGCCGGTCTGCGGCTGGGAGCCGCCGGGGAATTCACCCCGTTCATGACGACGGTGTGCCGCCGGGTCCCGGCGGCGGCGCCGGTTTAGAGCCCGAAGGTCTCGGTTTCCTCGAAGGGTCCCACCACGGTGACGGTCCGAGGGGCGGCGGCGAGTTCGCGGGCGAGTTCCTGGACCTCGGCGGCGGTGACGGCCTGGATCTGCCGCAGGGTCTCGTCGATGTCCTGGTATTCGCCGGAGACCAGTTCGGCCCGGCCCAGGCGGGACATCCGCGAACCGGTGTCCTCCAGCGCCAGGACGATCCCGCCGCTGAGCTGGCCCACGGCCTTGCGCAGCTCCTCTTCGGTGATGCCGCCCTCGGCGAGCTTGTCCAGCTCGGCGCCCAGCAGGTCCAGCACCTGGCGGACCTTCGTGGGGGTGCAGCCGGCGTACATGCCGAAGTACCCGGCGTCGGCGTAGGAGGAGGCGAAGGAGTACGTCGAGTAGACCAGGCCGCGCTTCTCGCGGACCTCCTGGAACAGGCGGGAGGACATGCCGCCGCCGAGGACGGCGTTGAGGACGCTCATGACGAAGCGGCGGTCATCGGTGGCCACCAGCGAGGGGCAGCCCACGATGATGTTGGCCTGCTCCACGGGGCGCTTGACCACGTGCAGGCCGGCGGTGCCGGTGATCACGGCGCGTTCGGTCGCGCGGCGCTGCACCGGGGCGGCGTCGGCCTCGAGGTCCCAGCCGGCGGTCTCCAGGGCGTCCACCACGAGGCGGCAGACGACGTCGTGGTCGAGTCCCCCGGCGGCGGTGATGACGAGCTCGTCCGGGCGGTAGTAGCGCCGGTAGTGGTCCCAGACCGAGTCGCGGGCAACGGCGCGGATGGCCTCGGGAGTGCCGCCGATGGGGCGGCCGAGCGGGTGGGAACCGAGGACCGCGGCGACAAAGTGCTCGTGGGCGACGTCGGTGGGGTCGTCGCTGTCCATCGCGATCTCCTCGAGGATGACGTCGCGTTCCTGCTCCATCTCCTGCGGGTCGAGGACGGCGCCGGTGATCATGTCGGCGATGACGTCGATCGCCATCGGCAGGTCCGTGTCGAGGACCCGGGCGAAGTAGCAGGTGCTTTCCTTGGCGGTGGCCGCGTTGGATTCGCCGCCCACCTCGTCGAAGGCGGAGGCGATCTCCAGGGCGGTGCGCTTCCGGGTGCCCTTGAAGAGGAGGTGTTCCAGGAAGTGGGTGGAGCCGTGCTGGCCGGGGGCCTCGTCCCGGGATCCGACGCCGACCCAGAAACCGATCGTGGCGGAGCGCTGGCCGGGCATCGCCTCGGTCAGCACCCGGACGCCGCCGGGGAGCACCGAACGCCGCACCTCCGAACCGCCGTCGGCCCCGTGGATCAGGGTGTCGGCGTGCTGGTTCTGCTCGAGCGGCAGCGGGACGAGAGTCATTAAGGCCTTTCAAAAAACCGTGCTGGAAGGGTGCCAAATCTGCCTGCCATCCTACCCGCGGCGGCGGCAGTTAACGGCAGCGGGGCCGGTGGACGAATCCACCGGCCCCGCGGCCGTTGATCGGGAGGGACTACTCCGCGGACTCCGCGGCGGCGTCGGCGCCCTCTTCCTCGGCCACGACGGGCGAGAGGGAGAGCTTGCCGCGGTCATCGATCTTGGTGATTTCCACCTGGATCTTCTGGCCGACGGAGACGACGTCCTCGACGTTGTCCACGCGCTTGCCACCGGCGATCTTGCGCAGCTCGGAGATGTGCAGCAGACCGTCCTTGCCCGGGGTCAGGGAAACGAAGGCGCCGAAGGTGGTGGTCTTGACGACCGTACCCAGGTAGCGCTCACCGATTTCCGGGACCTGCGGGTTGGCGATGGCGTTGATCGCGGAACGGGCGGCGTCCGCGGACGGGCCGTTGGTGGCGCCGATGTAGACGGTGCCGTCGTCCTCGATGGAGATATCCGCGCCGGTGTCCTCCTGGATCTGGTTGATCATCTTGCCCTTCGGGCCGATGACCTCGCCGATCTTGTCCACCGGGATCTTGACCGCAATGACGCGCGGAGCGAACTCGGAAAGCTCGTCCGGGGTGTCGATCGCGGAGTTCAGGACGTCCAGGATGTGGAGGCGGGCTTCGCGGGCCTGCTTGAGGGCCGCTGCCAGCACGGAGGCCGGGATGCCGTCGAGCTTGGTGTCCAGCTGGATGGCCGTGACGAACTCGGAGGTACCGGCGACCTTGAAGTCCATGTCGCCGAAGGCATCTTCGGCGCCGAGGATGTCGGTCAGGGCGGCGTAGCGGGTCTGGCCGTCAACCTGGTCGGAGACCAGGCCCATGGCGATACCGGCGACGGCGGCCTTCAGGGGCACACCGGCGTTCAGCAGCGACAGGGTGGAGGCGCAGACGGAGCCCATCGACGTCGAACCGTTGGATCCGAGAGCCTCGGAGACCTGGCGGATGGCGTAGGGGAACTCCTCGCGGGACGGCAGCACGGGCACGATGGCGCGCTCTGCCAGGGCACCGTGGCCGATTTCGCGGCGCTTCGGCGAACCGACGCGGCCGGTCTCACCGGTGGAGTACGGCGGGAAGTTGTAGTTGTGCATGTAGCGCTTGCGCGTCACCGGCGACAGCGAGTCGATCTGCTGTTCCATCTTCAGCATGTTCAGCGTGGTGACACCCATGATCTGGGTCTCGCCGCGCTCGAAGATGGCCGAACCGTGGACGCGGGGCAGGACCTCGACCTCGGCGGTGAGCTGGCGGATGTCCGTCAGGCCACGGCCGTCGATACGGACCTGGTCCTTGAGGATGCGCTGGCGCACGACCTGCTTGGTGACGGAGCGGAAGGCTGCGGAGAGTTCCTTCTCGCGGCCCTCGAACTGGCCGGCCAGGGAGGAGAGGACCTCGTCCTTGAGCGCGTCGGAGGCGGCATCGCGTTCCTGCTTGTCGGCGATCTGGAAGACCGCGGCAAGCTTCTCGGCGGCGGCGGACTCGACGGCGGCGTAGGTGTCGTCCTCGTAGTCCAGGAAGACCGGGAACTCGACCGTGGGCTTGGCGGCCCGGGCGGCAAGGTCGGACTGGGCGTCGCAGAGAGCCTTGATGAACGGCTTGGCAGCCTCGAGGCCCTCGGCCACGACCTCTTCGGTCGGGGCGGTGGCGCCCTGTTCCTTGATCAGGTTCCAGGAGTTGTCGGTGGCCTCGGCCTCGACCATCATGATCGCGACGTCGTCACCTGCAACGCGGCCGGCGACGACCATGTTGAAGACCGAGTTCTCCAGCTGGGAGTGCTTCGGGAAGGCAACCCACTGGGAGCCCTGCTCGTCGGCGACGAGGGCAACGCGGACGCCGCCGATCGGGCCGGAGAACGGCAGGCCGGAGAGCTGGGTGGACATCGAGGACGCGTTGATCGCGACGACGTCGTAGAGCTCGTCCGGGTTGATGGAGAGCACGGTAACGACGATCTGGACCTCGTTGCGCAGGCCCTTGATGAAGGCCGGGCGCAGCGGGCGGTCCATCAGGCGGCAGGCCAGGATCGCTTCGGTGGACGGGCGGCCTTCGCGGCGGAAGAACGAGCCCGGGATGCGGCCGGCGGCGTACATGCGCTCTTCGACGTCGACGGTCAGCGGGAAGAAGTCAAAGCCTTCACGCGGGTGCTTGCCGGCCGTGGTGGCCGACAGCAGAGCGGTTTCTTCGTCGATGTAGACCATCGCGGCACCGGCGGCCTGCTTGGCAAGGCGGCCGGTTTCGAAGCGGATGACCCGCTTGCCGAAGCGGCCATTGTCAATGACGGCTTCCGAGAACTGGATTTCGGGACCCTCCATAGAGAGTCACCTCCGTTTCTTGTGTCACGGAGTCCAGCCGCATCAACCCAGTCCGGCATCTGTCTACCTGGACTGCACTGCACCCGGTCATCGATCGAGACCCACGGGCCCGGGCTTCGGTTCCTTGAAGCCCTTCCCGGAGGTCACTACCGAGGACCGCGAATGCGTGATGCGGTTGATCCTCCTGTTGAGTTTTTTTGAAGAAGGCGGCCCCTTTCCGCACGGAAAGGGGCCGCCCCTAAAGCTGACTAGCGGCGCAGGCCGAGGCGCTCGATGAGCGCACGGTAGCGGTTGATGTCAGTGTTCTTGAGGTAGGTGAGCATGCGCTTGCGGCGACCAACCATGGCCAGCAGACCGCGCTGGGTGTGGTAGTCGTGCTTGTGCACCTTCATGTGCTCAGTCAGATCCTTGATCCGCTGGGTCAGGACTGCAACCTGGACCTCCGGCGAACCGGTGTCGCCCTCGGACGTTGCGAAATCCTTCATGATGGACTGCTTTACAGCGGCTTCAAGTGCCACAATAACTCCTTGAGATGTGCCGTGAGGCCCGAATCAGTAATTCACTGCCGGGGATGCCGGACGCGTATTTCCACCAAAGCGGTATCACGCGGCAGGGCCCAGCAACCACGGACTGCAGCCGGACCCACCGTTTAGTTTACGGGCACGCCGCGGACGTTGTCTAAACCGGCCCTGCGCCGGTGTCGCGCCGGCGTCGACCTGCGGCGATCAGGCGGCGTCGACCTGCGGCGATCAGGCGGCGTCGGCGAGCAGCCCGCGGATGGCCAGCACGCCGCGGTAGAGCTCGGCGAACGAGGTGCTCAGCGGGGAAAGGCCCAGCCGGATGCCGTGCGGGGCGCGGAAGTCCGGGATGACGTCCTGCTTCCACAGCGTTGCGGTCATTTCCCGGAACGCCGGGTGGTCCACGGTGATGTGGCTGCCGCGCCGCGCCGGGTCCCTGGGGGTGGAGAGCTTCACGCCGGAGGGTTCCAGCCAGGCGTCGAAGAGCTCCAGGGCATAGGCGGTCAGCAGCTCGGACTTGCGCCGGATCGCCGGCATCCCGGCATCCTCGATCAGGTCCAGGGTTCCACGCATGGCGAGCATGCCGAAGATCGCGGGAGTGCCGCTGAGAAAACCGCGGATGCCCGGGGCCGCCTCATAGCCGGGACCCATTTCGAAGGCGTCCTTGCGGCCCATCCAGCCCCAGATGGGCTGCTGCAGGCCGGGCAGGTGCCGGGCGTTGACGTACGCGAACGCGGGCGATCCCGGTCCCCCGTTGAGGTACTTGTAGGTGCAGCCGGCGGCGAAGTCCACGTCCGCGGCGTCCAGGGCGATCTCCACCGAGCCGGCGGAGTGGCAGAGGTCCCAAACCACCAACGCGCCGACGTCGTGGATGGCGGCCGTGATCCCGGGCAGGTCCGCCAGGTGGCCGGAGCGGTAGGCGATCTGGCTCAGGACCACGACGGCGGTGGCGGGGCCGGTGGCGGCACGCACCTGTTCCTCGGTGACGCCGGAGGCCTGGTCCGCCTTGATCCAGCGGATCGTCAGGTTTTCCTCGCGGGCGATCCCCTCCACCAGGTACCGGTCCGTGGGGAAGTTCTCGGTGTCCAGCACGATCTCGGTGCGGGCCGGGTCCGTGACGGCGGCGAGGGCGGCCCGGATGAGCTTGTAGAGCACCACGGTGGTGGAGTCGGCGATGATGGTTTGCCCCGGGGCGGCGCCGAGCGCGGCCCGGCCCAGCTGGTCGCCGATGGCCTGTGGAAGGTCCAGCCATTCCTCGTCCCAGCCACGGATCAGCCGGCCGCCCCAGCCCTGTTCGATGAACGCGGAGATGTCCGTGACGGTGCGCTTGAGCGGCCGGCCCAGGGAGTTGCCGTCCAGGTAGGACAGCTCGGATTCCGCGCCGATGAACTGGTCCCGGTAGGCGGCCAGCGGATCGGCTGCGTCGAGGTCGAGGGCGCGCTGCCACAACGGGTCGGCGCCGCTGTGTACCTGCTGGTTCTCGCTCACTGGCCGATCTCCGTTCGTACGGCGAAAAGTTCGGGGAAGAAGGTCAGCTCCAGGGCCTTCTGCAGGAATGCGGCGCCGCTGGAGCCGCCGGTGCCGGACTTCATGCCGATGGTCCGCTGCACCGTGCGGAGGTGGCGGAAGCGCCAGAGCTGGAAGTTGTCCTCCAGGTCTACGAGTTCCTCGCAGGCCTCGTAGGCGCCCCAGTTGTCCGCCGCGTTTTCGTAGATGTACTTGAACACCGGCACCAGCTCGGCGGAGAACTCGTGCGCCCGGGTGACGTCCCGGTTCAGCACCGACTCGGGCACGTCGAAGCCCTGGCGCTTGAGGTAGGCGAGGAAATCGTCGTAGATGCTGGGGGCCTCGAGCAGCTCCTGGAGCATCGCGTGCGCCTCTGGGTCCGATTCGAAGACCGGCAGCATCTTGCGGTTCTTGTTTCCCAGCAGGAATTCCACGGCCCGGTACTGGCTGGATTGGAACCCGGAGGAGTTGCCCAGGAAGCCGCGGAACTGGGAGTACTCGGTGGGCGTCAGGGTGGCCAGGACGGACCACTGCTCGGTGAGGGTCTTCTGGATGTGCTTGACCCGGGCGATGGCTTTGAGGGCGGAGCCGAGGTCGTCGCTCCGGAGCCACGCGGCGGCGCTGCGCAGTTCGTGCAGCACGAGTTTCAGCCACAGCTCCGTGGTCTGGTGCTGGATGATGAACAGCAGCTCGTCGTGGTGCTCCGGCTGGCTGACCGGCTGTTGCGCGCTGAGCAGCGTGGGGAGCTGCAGGTACGAGGCGTAGCTCATCCGGGTGCTGAAGTCGCGGACGATGTCCTTGTCCAGCTCCCGGGTGTTCTTCTCAAGTGTCACGTCTGGTGCCTTCCCCGCCGGCAGGGTTTCAGCCGGCGAACAGGATCTGGTGGGTCTGGACGACGTCCAGCCGCATCTGCTCGATCAGAGCCTCCGGCCCACGGTACGCGACCATGCCGCGCAGCCGGGCCACGAATTCGACGACGACTGTCTGGTCGTACAGATCGAAGTCCTCCACGGCTTCCTGGGGCCGGTCAATGACGTGCGCCTCCACCTGGCGGCTGACGCCGTCGAAGGTGGGGTTGGAACCTACGGAGATCGCCGCGGGCCAGCGGGTACCGGCCTCATCCACCAGCCAGCCGGCGTAGATGCCGTCGGCGGGGATGTAGCCGGTGGCGTCGGCGGCGAGGTTCGCGGTGGGGAAGCCCAGGTCGCGGCCGCGGGCGGCGCCGTGCACCACCGTGCCGCGCATCCGGTGCGGGCGGCCGAGGACGGCGGCGGCCGTGGCGACGTCGCCCTCGCGCAGCGCTTCGCGGACCCAGGTGGAGGAGCAGCGGCGGTCGCCGACGCCGTGTTCGGCCGCGTCTCCGGGGGTTCCGGCGTCGCCTGTTCCTGCATTGTGCGTTCCGGCGTCGTGCGTTTCGGCACCGTGCGTTCCGGCACTATCTCCTCCGGCGCCGTGCAGCGGGAAGCCTTCGGCGCCGAACTCGCTGATGACCTGGACTTCGAAGCCGAGCTTCTCCCCCAGATCCTTCATGGTGTCCAGGTCCCCGGAGTTGCCGCGGCCGAAGCGGGTGTCGTGGCCGATGACGACGTGGCTGGCCTTGAGTGTGTCGACGATGATGGAGGAGACGAATTCTTCGGGCGTGAGGCTGGCCAGTTCCAGCGAGTACTTCATCACCAGGACGGCATCCAGGCCCACCTCGCCGAGCGCGACGAGCTTGTCTTCGAGGCCCATGATCAGCTCGGGTGCGGACTCCGGCCGGTGTACCTGGGCGGGGTGCGGGTCGAAGGTGATGACGACGGCGCGGGCGTGGTTCAGGCGGGCGGTGCGGATGAGCTGGGAGAGCACCTGCTGGTGACCGCGGTGCACGCCGTCGAAGTTGCCGATCGTGACGACGGTCGGGCCGAAGTCCGTGGGGACCTCGGACGGATCGTTCCAGATGTGGACCATCTACCTCGCCTTTTTGCTGCCTGCCAAAACACTTTTCCCGGAGGGATAGGGCCGGCTCCGGAACTCTCCTAGGTTACCCGCATTCATCCGGCGCCCCCGACGCCGGGTGGGTCCCCGAACCCGGCCCCCGCTATCGGCGCCGTGGTAGCGTCCCCCTAACGCCGACGGAGTGACATGGCATCGAATTGGGGGACAGATGAAATATGGAATGACGGGCGCCTTGACACTGGTGGCGATACTCGCCGGGACGCTGAGCGGGTGCGCAGCGCAGCCCACGGGCGCCGTGCAGCCTGGGCCGGCGCAGGCCGGTTCGGCGGCCGCAGGTCCGACGGACGCCGGGCGGGCCCCTGGTCCGGTGGGCGGTTACGAAGGCTGGTGGAACTCGACCCCGGCCAGCGGTGACGCCCATGGCCTACCTGCGGAGACGGTCGCCATCAATACCCGAACCAACCAGGTGGTGGACGCCTTCAACCGAAGCATCAACGAGGCCGGCCGCCCCACGAAGATTAGCGACGTCGATTACATCGTCACCCCGGACCCGTCATGGCCGAAGGACTCGGTGGTCATCATCGATACCACCACCCGTCAGGTGATCGCCGACTTCCGGGTCGATGCGGCGGGCGAGCCGATCCGGTAGGTTCCGACCTGAGCCGCAACCCGTCGTCGTTCGCGCACCGCGGCAGCCACACGCTCCCCTACCTTGTCTGGGATCGCGTCTCCACCGGTGGTACGGATGGCAACCCGTTCAACCATGCCTCCAGTTCCCGCGGCCGCCGGAAGATCAGCACTTCGGCGGAGCCGCCGGCGCTGCCGAGGGAGCGCATAACCCGCCGCTTGCGGGTAAAGGACCGGAAGTGCCAGGCAATGATTGAGTCCTTGGCGAACAGTCGGCGAAACGTCTCCCGGTTTCCGTTGCAGACCGTCTCTTTGGAGACGACCCGTCGGATGGACCGGCGAACGAGGCGGAGCAGGGATAGCCACCGGGGGTAGTCCAGCCCGACGATGAGTTCGGCCCGGGGAACGATCAAATCCCGCCACACGCCGTAGGCGCTGTCCAGCACCCACTCGTCCAAGGCGGCGATCCGTGCGGCCGTCTCGCGTTGCTCCTCGTCGCCAGGCTGCTGCCACCCGGGCAGCCAGCCGATATCGTCATCCGCGGAGAACTCCGGAAGCCCGGTGCGTGCCGCATAGGCCCGGGCAGCCGACGATTTTCCGCTCCCGGTGACACCATAGAAAAGCACACGCGAGGGGCCCGGGGCCGGGGTGGGTGAGTTCATTCGCCCCAGCATGCCACACTGGGCGGATGCCCGAGTTCAGCCTCTCAGCGAGCCGCGTTGTCTCCTGGTCGGAGCTGCTTGCCCTCTACGACTCCGTGGGCTGGACCGCCTACACCAACGAACCCGAGGTGCTGGAACGGGCCGTTCGAAAGTCCTCCTTTGTCGTCACGGCCTGGGCAGAAGGCGCCTTGGTGGGTCTGGCAAGGGCTATGTCCGACGACGAGACTATTTGCTACGTCCAGGACATCCTGGTGCAACCCTCCTTCCATCGTTCGGGTGTCGGCCGACAATTACTGGCCGCGGTCATGGACCGGTTCGCTCACGTGCGGCAAACGGTCCTTTTGACCGAAGACGAGCCGGAACAACGGTCCTTCTACGAGTCGCAGGGATTCATCGAGGGCGGCGACTCGAAGCCCCACGCTCTGCGCGTGTTCACACTGTTCCGATAGCGGCACCTGCAGCCACTCCCTCTATCTCCCGAAATCACAGTCTGAAGTAGTGGTTTTGTCGGGGTTTTTGGTGGGGGTCGAGGTGGGGTGGCGGGATGTACCAGGGAGTCCCGGCGCGGGATTGGATGGTCCATTGTTCTTTGTGGATCAGGTGATGGTGGTGAGAACACAACAGGACACCGTTGTCTGTACTCGTTAGGCCGCCGCGGGACCAGTAGTCGATGTGGTGGGCCTCGCACCAGGGGGCGGGGATGGTGCAGCCGGGGAAGGTGCAGCCCTTGTCGCGGGCGGTGATGGCTTTGCGGATGTGTGGCGGGAAGATCCTGCTGGTCCGGCCGATGTCCAGGACCCGGCCCTCGCTGCCGAGGAGGACGGGAATGATGTCCGCGTCGCAGGCGATCTTGCGGATGGTGGCGGCGGTGACGGGTCCGGTGAAGGCCAGCGACCCGGTCCCGGCCAGACCCAGGGTGCCGGATGCTGACCCGTCCTGCGGGCCACGACCGTCGGCGGTAGTGAGGCGGGTGAGGAGGTCGCTGTAGTCGATAGTGACCATGACCTGAGGGCGGAATCCGCCCGCGGCGGGGAGCCCGCCGGTGGCGAGGGCGGCCTTGCAGGCGCCGATCAGGCCGTCGAGCAGGCGCTGGGGCCGGGTCCGGAGATCCAGCCGTTCCTCTGAGACTCCCGGTCCGGTGGCGAAGGCCTCCTCCGGCGAAACTATGCAGCCTTCAGCGGCGGCTTTGTCGGCAGCGGCCGGGGTGGTCCCGCTGGCATCCACTGCGCCGGGAACGGTCGCAGCGGTGCGGGGGTTGGTCGCGGTGTTCATCACCGTGAGGAGGTGTTCGAACTGGTCGGTGGTCGCGAAGATTTCCAGGTGCTGGAGACCGTGCCGGGGACGGCGGATGAACGCACCCTGTAACTGGCGGAGGAGCTCCTCGGTGGGCTCGGCACCGTCCTGGTCGAGGCCGTCGACCCAGCGGCGGGCGACCCGGGTGAGGAAGTCCGGGTCGTGAACCGCCGCGACGGTGGTCAGGGCTTCTTCCATCCGGGCCACGGTGGCAGGGGCGGACAGGAGCCGGACCCGGTCCAGGGCCTGGGTGATGATGGTCGCGGACCGGGACGGGACCTCCCCTCCCGCGAACGCCGCGGCCAGTTCCCCGTGAACGGGCGGGATCGGCTGGCCGGTCAGCCCAACACGGGGCAGGACTTCCTGCGCCAGGCAGACCCGGCGGTGGGCTTCGGCGGTGGTGATCCGTAGGCGGTCCCGCAGGAAGTCCGTGGTCCGCCGATACCCGTCACCTTCCGGCCCGGGCGTGGAGCGATCACAAGCATCGGCCGCGGCGGCCTGGGTTCGCGTTCGGTCGACCGCTCCTGCGGCGACAACCTGCAGGAATTCCACGGCTCGGGCGATTTCCTCCACGTCCCCGGCGAAAGCCGCCGCCTCAGTGAAACCCAGCACCCCGGCGTCGTCGAGCGCCGCCGTGCAGACCTCCCGGAGCGAGGCGGCGATATCCCCCAATGCAATACCGCCGCGCCCGCCAGCTACCGGTCCGGGGACCGGTAGAAACGAAACCGCAGCCGTTGCGTTCATGGGTTAATCCTGCCGCCGACCACTGACAATTAATCTCGCCCAGGCGGGCCGCATGCTTCCATCACCTGTCGGCCGTTGAGCCGGAAGAAACGAAACCGCAGCCGTTGCGTTCATGGGTTAATCCTGCCGCCGACCACTGACCATTAACCTCACCCAGGCGGGCCGCATGCGCCCGTCACCGGTCGGCCGTTGAGCCGGTAGATACGAAAGCGCAGCCGTTGCGTCCATGACCCAATACTCTCGCCGACCTCTGACAATTAACCGCGCCTCAAAGACCCGCAGAAGAAACCCAGTGGCGTGACTCCCTATGACCTCGAGTGCGCCTCCCCGGAGTCACGCCGAACTGCCCCCGTGGCAGACTAGCGATATGGACAGCTCAGCCGCTCCCCTGCCCGACGCCCCGCAGCCAACCCCCACGCCGGACACGCAGGAAAAGCAGGAGAACCCCTACTTCGGGCCGCGCCGGCCGCACGGCCCCCGCGATCCGGGCGACGCCTGGGTGGAGGGCGACAAGGGGCGGTTCTGGGGCAGGTTCGGTTCGGCCGGGCTATTGGTCCACGACGCCGGCAAAGGCATCCTCCTGCAGCACCGTGCCACCTGGAGTGACCAGGGCGGCACCTGGGGCCTGCCCGGAGGTGCCCTGCACCAGGGCGAGGACGCGGTCAACGGTGCACTTCGCGAAGCGAGAGAGGAGGCCGCGGTGCCCCCGGAGGCGGTGGAGGTGCTGTTCACGTCCGTGTTCGACGTCGGCTACTGGACCTACACGACAGTCGCCGCGCGAGTGATCGAGCCTTTCGACCCGGCGATCAGCGATCCGGAAAGCCTGGATCTGCAGTGGATTCAGCCGGCCAACGTCGATGAGCATGAGCTGCACCCCGGCTTTGCCGCCGCCTGGCCGGAACTGCGCCGGCGGCTTGAGCAAGCGTCCTAGAACCGGCGAACGAGTATAAAAGCTCGCTTAGCGCCCGGGAGTCTCGAAAGCCGAAAGGATGCGGCCGAGGTCGTGCTGCAGGTGGGTCCAGTTCTCCAGATCCTCCGGGAGTGCCTCGCGCTCGATCTTGTGCGCCGCGTCCAGCGCGGCGGTGCCGGCGTCCGTCAGCGCCACGGAGAACTGCCGGCGGTCGCGTTCGTCGCGGGTGCGGGTGACCAGACCGGAGTCTTCCAACCGGCCAAGGACGCGTCCCAGCGTCTGGCTCTGCACGGCAATGCGCCGCGCCAGTTGTTCCTGGTTGAGCGGTCCGGCCGCGAGGCCTTGGAGGGCAATGACGCCGGCGTGGGTGAGTCCCAGCGCGGCCAAGGCGTTGTCCTTACGGCGTTCAACGACCCTGGCGGCCATTGACAGCAGCTGGTCGGTACGCCATTTTCTGGAATCGGGGGCGGCGCTCATGCCAGGCACCCCGGGAGCGGCCGCAAACTGACCTCGCCCACCGGCGCTGCGCCCGTGGCTGCGCCCTCAAATTCCCATGTCGCTCCGGGAATGGCGTTCATAGTACCCATGATGCCTCCCTCGCTTCGGTTGACCAGCAGGAAGCGAAACCGTCATTGCCCGCATCCGAGTTCTACAATAAGCATGCTTACTATGAATCGCAAGTTTACTTATTATCGCGGGCCTGCGGCGTGGTGCCAAGCATGCACTCCGGCGGGAAGGATCGGGGCACGGTCGCGGGAAATGGCGGACGACGACGGCGGTCTCGGCTGCCCGGCGACGGCTCGGCGCCGTGGGGTTCAAAGGGCAGCCACACTCGCCAGCGCGTGTACGCATCGGTCGGGGACGGGCGGAACCAGCGGCGGAGCCGGCGTCGGTCGGCAGGCTCGAACGGCATCACTCCGGAGCGCGCGGTTTCAGCAGCGAAGCCGCCGCCGTCGTCCGGATGCCGCGGACCGCCTCAGTCAGCGGAAGCAGCCACCGGGGCCGAGGGGCGGCGGCGGTAGAGCCAGATCAGGCCCAGAATCGGCAGCAGCAGCGGGATGAACCCGTAGCCCCGCCCGAACAGGGACCAGACGGTCTCGTGCGGGAAGTTCACGGCGTCGAAGAGGCTCAGGGCCCCGACCACCAGCACGCCGACCAGTTCCACCACCACGGCCGTGACGGACACCTTGAACCAGGTGGGCCCGGGCTTCGCGAGGGAAATGGTCGCCACGATGTAAACCACCGCGGCGAAGGCGGACAGCAGGTACGCCAGCGGCGCCTCGGAGAACTTGGTGAGGATCTGGTAGCCGGCCCGCGCGGTCGCGGACAGGGCGAAGATCGCGTACACCGCAATCAGCAGCCGCCCCGGACCGGTGTTGCGGGTATCCCTCGCGGTCCGGTTAGACCGACCTGCCCCCGCCGATCGGCCAAACCCACCGAGCCGGCCAGCGCCGGCTTCTCGGCCCCCAATGGCCCCGGACGGGTCCGTTGCCCCGCCGTTGTCCGCGGTGCCGGTTCCCCGCTCTGAAGCCGCCATGTTCTTCCTTGCCTCTTTCACGTCAGTACCAGATTTGATTCATCCGGGCGGCCATCACCAGGGCGGTCACGCCCACGGCCGCCAGCACGAAGTTGCTCCACCGGGTGCGTTCGGCGATGGCCCAGTACACGGCCCCCACCGGCAGCAGCAGCGCCGTGAACAGGTAGCCCCAGAACTCCCACGGCTCCCCCGCGATGTGCTCGCCCGATGCCACGCGGATGATCGAGCCCACTAAATAGACCAGCAGGGCCAGCTCCACGGCGGCCACGGAGAGAATGGTCGTGTCGTTCGGGGCCTTCTTCAGGATGCCGGCACCGGCGCAGAGCACGGTGGAGACCAGCCCCACCACCAGGATGATGTAGAAATACGCGTCCACCCTCAGGCACCCGGCTTTCCGGTGTCCGGGGCGAAGACCAGCACGGGCTTGGCGTAGTTGCCGGCGTCGGAAAGCAACGCCACGAGGGAGCCGTCCGGGGCAAAGGCCGCCGCCGGATTCTCCGCCGTCGCGGCCTCCGGTGAACCGGCCGGCGCACCGGCGGCGATCCGCCGGCCGAAGGAAAGCTCGACAGTCTCCTCGTCACTGAGTTCGCGGTTGGGCATCAGCGCCCGCGCGGCCTGCGACATTTCCAGCAAGTCCAGCTCCTCGGCGAGCTCCTCCAGGCTGTGGGCCTGGTCGAGGCCGTAGGGTCCCACCTGGGTGCGGCGCAGTGCTGTGAGGTGGCCGCCGACGCCGAGGGCGGAGCCCAGGTCGCGGGCGAGGGCGCGGATGTAGGTGCCGGAGGAGCACTCGACGGTGACGTCCAGGTCCAGCACCGCGCCGTCGGCGCTGCGCCGGAACTCGTGGATCGCGAAGCGGTGGATGGTGACCGGTCGGGCGGCGAGTTTGACCTCCTCGCCGGAGCGGACGCGCGCGTAGGCCCGCTCGCCGTTGACCTTGATGGCGCTCACGCTGCTGGGGACCTGCTGGATTTCCCCGGTGAGGGCGGCGACGCCGGTACGGACGGCGTCTTCGGTGACCCCGGCGGCGCTGGTGCGGCTGACGACCTCGCCCTCGGCGTCGTCCGTGATGGTCGACTCGCCCAGGCGGATGGTGGCGGTGTAGGTCTTGGACGTCCCAACGATGTAGGTCAGGAGGCGGGTAGCCTTGTTGACGCCCAGGACCAGGACGCCGGTGGCCATCGGGTCCAGGGTGCCGGCATGGCCCACCTTTCGGGTACCGGCGATCCGCCGCATCCGCCCAACCACATCGTGGCTGGTCCAACCCTGCGGCTTGTCTACTATCACCAGTCCAGAAAGCACGCCTCCCAGTATATCCGCGGCACACCGGCCTCCCGCCGCCCGGGAGTCGGCCGTGCGCAGCACCAGCGCAGCACCAGCACAGCACCGGGAAGCCACCGGGAAGCCACAGCCGGCAGGCACCGGCCCGGTCGCCAACCCGGCGGCTAGGATGGCAACCATGCCAGAGCTAGCCGCCCATGTCCGCGATGTTCCCGTCAACCAGATCCGCGAGATCACCGAGGCCGCCTGGCACACCCCCGGCGCGATCGTGCTGAGCATCGGCGAGCCGGGCTTCGCGCTCCCCCGTCACGTCCTCGAGGCCGGCATGGCGTGCCTGGACCGGGACGAAACCAACTACACGCCCAACGCCGGGATTCCCGCGCTGCGGGAGGCAT
Source organism: Arthrobacter sp. YD4 (assembly GCF_030410515.1). Lineage (GTDB taxonomy): Bacteria > Actinomycetota > Actinomycetes > Actinomycetales > Micrococcaceae > Arthrobacter. The sequence continues at coordinate 94,555 of NZ_JAUHHD010000005.1, forward strand.
TCGCCGCCCGCTTCCGGGAGCACAACGGCGTCGACGTCGGTGCGGATCGCGTGTACGTCGTCGACGGCGCCCAGCAGGGCCTGCACTTCGCGATGAGTCTGTTGCTCTCCCCCGGCGACGAGATCCTGGTGCCCAACCCCGGCTACCCCACGTTCGCCATGACCTCCAGCCTGCTGCACGCTGTCCCGGTCCGTTACCCGCTGTACCCGGACCACGCCTTCCAGCCGCGGATCGAGGACATCGAGGAGCTGATCACTCCGCGGACCCGCGTGCTGGTGCTCAACTCCCCCTCGAACCCGCTGGGTGCCGTGCTCAGCGAGGACCTCACGCGGCGGCTGGTGGAACTGGCCCGGAAGCACGACCTGTGGATCATCTCGGACGAATGCTACGAGGCCTTCACCTACGACGTGCCGCACGTCAGCCCGGCCCGGTTCGACAGCGACGTCCCCGGCGAGGCACGCGTGTTCACGTCGCTGACGCTCTCCAAGACCTACGGGCTGACGGGCCTGCGGATCGGTGCGCTGATCTGCCCTCCCGGCCTGGAGCAGCAGATGAACAACGTCATGGAGGCGATCGTCTCCTGCGTGGCCTCCCCCTCGCAGTACGCCGCCCTGGCCGCGCTCACCGGCCCGCAAGACTACGTGTCCCACGCCCGTGCCCACTACCGGACCAACCGGGACGCCGCCTCCCAGGTCCTGGATGCGAAGGCCATCCCCTTCCTGACCGCCCAGGGTGCCTTCTACCTGTGGGCGGACATGTCCCACGTCAGCGGCGGCAACGTCCGGGCCTGGGTGCGGTGTTTCCTGGCCGAGTCGGGGGTTGCCTTCGCCCCGGGAACCGCGTTCGGTTCGATCGGCGAGGGCTGGATCCGGATCGCCCTGTGCGGCGGCACCGCGGAACTGGTCGAGGGGCTGGAGCGGCTGCCCGGCAGGGACCGGTCCGGGGACGACACGGCCCCGGAGTCCCTACCGCGGGATGCGGCCAGGCAGTAGCCTGACCCGACACGCCCCAGCCGCCGGCGGCGGGCAACGACAATTAAAACGGAGGCGGCATGTGGTGGCAGGACCTGTTGTGGGGCATCTGGAACGGGCTGACGGCCTGGATCATCCTGATCGCCCACGTCTTCGGGGCATGGAAGGAATTCCCGTTCTACAACACTGCCCGGGCCGGCAACTGGTACGACTTCGGTTTCCTGCTCGGCATGGGGTCCCCGCTGCTGGGCCGCTTGGGCGCCCGACGGCGGCGCTGACGGGGCGCGCCAGCGGTAGCGACAGGCCCGATCAGAGCACCGCGGTCAGAGCACGATCTCGTTCTCGTCCTGAACCGCCGGCGCGGCCGGTGCGGTGAAGGACAGGGTGACGACGAAGTGTCCCTCGGCGCAGTTGCGGGCGATGATCGCCCCGGCGTCGCCGGCCAATTTCACCCCGAACTGCAGTTGCAGGTGTTCCGGGGCGAGTTCGCGCATCACCTCCGCGGCGGCACGGGCGGCCGGGCGGACCGCAGCCAGGGCGTCCTCGAGCCGGCGGCCGGCCTCCAGCACGCCGATCTCGTTGCGGGCCGGGCCCTCGACGCCGAAACTGCCCTCGTCGACCTCCACCAGCACGGTCCCGGATCCCACCTCGTAGCGCAGGATCTCGGTCACCGCCGGCTCCCCTCGTTCCGGGCGGCCAGCGCCTCGTCCAGCCAGGACCGCAGCGCGGCCGCCGGGGGCGCCCCGGCCTGGCGCGCCACCACCGTACCGTCGATGATGACCAGCATGGTGGGGATGGCCTGCACGTCGAAGCGGCGGGACAGGGCCGGGGAGGTGTCCACATCGACCTTGACGAGTTTGACCCGTCCGGCCCGCTCGCGCGCCAGCCGGTCCAGCACCGGGCTGACCATGCGGCAGGGTCCGCACCAGGCGGCCCAGAAATCCACCAGCGCCGGCACCGATGACTGCTCAGCGATCGCGGCGAAGTCCGCGTCTCCGGCGGCCACGATCCAGGGCAGGTCTTGCCGGCATTTGCCGCAGCGGGGGTGGCCGGCCACGGCGGCGGGGATGCGGTTGGTGGCGCCGCAGTTCGGGCACGTCACCAGCGCCGTGGTCATGGCCTGCCGCCGTCGTTCGGGTGCCCCGGAGTCATGGTTCCATGGGACCCTCCGGGCGCCGGAGCGCCTAGGGTCCAAAGGCCCCGCGGGCGGCGGGCGGCCTGCCCCGGATACGCCTGCGGCCGGACCCGCGAACGGGTCCGGCCGGAGGTCCGGGGCGTGCCGGGACTACTTGTTGCTGTCCTCGTCGATGTCGCCGTCAGCGCGGAGGTCGTGGTTCTCCTCGTCGAAGTCGTCCTCGTCAAAGTCCTCGTCGTCGAGTTCGACGTCGTCGGGGATGTCGCTCTTGTACGGGTCAGCATCGCCGGCGTGCTTGGCGCCGGCCGCGAGGGCCGCCACCTCGGCGTCGCGCTTCTTCGCCTCGCGCAGCAGCTCCTCGAGGTTGGAGGCCACCACCGGGATCTGGTCGGCGACGAACTCCAGGGTCGGAGTCAGCCGGACGGTGATGTTGCGGCCGACTTCCTGGCGGAGCACGCCTTTGGCCTTCTCGAGGCCCTTGGCGGCGTCTGCCTGCGCCGTCTCGTCGCCGAAGACTGTGTAGTACACCGTGGCGTGCTGCAGGTCATTGGTCACCCGCGCATCGGTCACGGTCACGCCTTCGAGCCGGGGATCCTTCACCCGTCGGCCCAAGGCCTCCGCAACCACAACCTTGATCCGCTGCGCCAACTTGGCAGCCCGTGCGGGATCAGCCATTTCCACTCCTAAAAAATTTTGGATGTACAACGGCGCCGAAATGGTCGCCGTACAAGTGCCGGTTTGATGCCACGCCCTGAAGCGAGTCTACGACGGACGGGACTCTTACCCGCCGCCCTTGGAGCCGTTGTGGGGGCCCGGGAGTGGCATCCCAAGGTCGCAGCCGAGGGCCCCGATGCGAGCTTGCGAGCATTGGGAAGGCTGAGACCGCTGCCGGAGCTGGGCGGACAACGGCGTCAGACGTTGGCCGCCCAGCGCAGGGGCGGGGCCCCCACAACGGCGGAAAGGGCGGGGCCGCCGGAAAAAATCCAACGGCCCCGCACCTGTTACTGCTGGCTCGCCATCAGGCGGACACCTTAGACGCGCGGCTTCTCGCGCATCTCGAAGGTCTCGATGATGTCGCCTTCGGTGATGTCGTTGTACGAGCCAAGACCGATACCACACTCGAAGTCCGTGCGGACCTCGGTGGCGTCGTCCTTGAAGCGCTTGAGCGTCTCAACGGTGAGGTTGTCGCCGATGATCTTGCCGTCGCGGCTGATGCGGGCCTTGGCATTGCGCCGGATGATGCCGGAGCGGACGATCGAGCCTGCGATGTTGCCGAACTTGGACGAGCGGAAGACCTCGCGGACCTCGGCCGTGCCCAGCTGGACCTCTTCGTACTCCGGCTTGAGCATGCCCTTGAGGGCTGCCTCGATGTCATCGATGGCTGCGTAGATGACGGAGTAGAAACGCATGTCCACGCCTTCGCGATCTGCCAGTTCGGCAACCCGCTCGGCGGGCTTGACGTTGAAGCCGATGATGACTGCGGAGTCGACCGTTGCCAGGTTGACGTCGTTCTGCGTGATCGCACCGACACCGCGGTGGATGACGCGGAGCTGGACACCCTCGCCGACGTCGATCTTGAGCAGCGCGTCTTCGAGGGCTTCCACGGCACCGGACACGTCACCCTTGAGGATGAGGTTGAGGGTGTCGATCTTGCCATCGGCGACGGCCTGGTCGAAGTCTTCCAGGCTGATGCGCTTGCGGCGCTTGGCCAGGGCGGCGTTGCGGTCGGCGGCTTCACGCTTCTCGGCGATCTGGCGGGCGGTGCGCTCGTCAGCGGTCACGAAGAAGGTGTCACCGGCGCGCGGGACGTTGGACAGACCCAGCACCTGGACGGGGCGGGACGGGCCGGCCTCGGTCAGGGCGCTGCCGTCGTCGTCGAACATCGCACGGACGCGGCCGTGGGCCGTGCCTGCCACGATGGTGTCGCCGACGTGCAGGGTGCCGGACTGGACCAGGACGGTTGCAACCGCACCGCGGCCCTTGTCCAGGTTCGCTTCGATCGCGATACCGCGGGCGTCCTTGTTCGGGTTGGCGCGCATGTCCAGGGCTGCGTCCGCGGTGAGCAGGACGGCCTCGAGCAGCTCGTCGATGTTGAGGTTCTGGCGAGCAGAGACCTCCACGAACATGGTGTCGCCGCCGTACTCTTCCGGAACCAGGCCGTACTCGGTCAGCTGGCCGCGGACCTTGTCCGGGTTGGCGCCTTCCTTGTCGATCTTGTTCACGGCCACGACGATCGGCACGTTGGCCGCCTGGGCGTGGTTGAGGGCTTCAACGGTCTGCGGCATCACGCCGTCGTCCGCTGCGACCACCAGGATGGCGATGTCGGTGACCTTCGCACCACGGGCACGCATGGCGGTGAACGCCTCGTGGCCCGGGGTATCGATGAAGGTGATCTTCCGGTCGGTGCCCTCGTGGTTGTGGGTGACCTGGTAGGCACCGATGTGCTGGGTGATGCCGCCGTGTTCGCCCGCCATGACGTCGGACTTGCGGATGGCATCGAGCAGCCGGGTCTTACCGTGGTCGACGTGGCCCATGACGGTGACAACCGGAGGACGTGCCTCGAGTTCCTCATCGCCCTCGGCCTCAAGCTCCGCGTCGAAGTCGATGTCGAAGCCGGAGAGCAGCTCGCGCTCCTCGTCTTCCGGCGAGACGACCTGCAGCTTGTAGCCCAGCTCCTCGCCGAGCAGCGCGAAGGTCTCTTCGTCCAGGGACTGCGTGGCCGTGGCCATCTCGCCCAGGTGGAAGAGGACCGTCACCAGTGCGGCGGGGTTTGCCTCGATCTTGTCGGCGAAGTCCGTGATGGACGAGCCGCGGCGCAGGCGCACCACGGTGTTGCCGTCGCCGCGGGGTACGCTCACGCCACCCAGCGACGGAGCGCTCATCTGCTCAAGTTCCTGGCGCTTGGCGCGCTTCGACTTGCGCTGCTTGCCGCGGCCTGCGCCGCCCTTACCGAAGGCACCCTGGGTGCCACCGCGTCCGCGGCCACCCTTGCCGAAGCCGCCGCCGGCCGGGGCGCCGCCGCCACCGGGACCGCCGGTGCCGGGAGCACCCGGACGGCCCGGGCCGCGGCCGCCGCCGGGACGGCCTGCACCGGCGGGTGCGGGACGCTCGGTGCGGTTGGGCATCATGCCCGGGGTCGGACGGTTTCCGCCGGCACCCGGACGGGCGCCGGGGGCACCGGCCGGACGCGGGGCGCCCGGACGGGGACCTGCAGCACCGGCGGGGCGCGGGGCGCCCGGACGGGGTCCACCGGCACCGGCTGCGGGGCGGGGGCCGCCGGGGCGGTCGCCCTGGCTGCCACCCGGACGCGGCATCCCCTGGGACGGCGCGAACGGGTTGTTGCCCGGACGGGCGGTACGTTCGGAGTCGCCGCCACGGCCGCGGGGCATGCCCTGCGAGGTGGCGAACGGGTTGTTGCCCGGGCGGGGACCGCCGGGACGCGGCGCGGAGCCACCCTGGCGGGCCGGAGCGGCGGGCGCTTCAGCCTTGGGGGCCGGGCGTGCGCCGGGCTTGGCAGCGGTGGACGGCGCGGCGGGTGCCTCGGCGGCCGGAGCGGCAGCGGGGGCTGCCGGGGCGGGAGCCGACGGCGCCGGAGCGGCGGGGGCTGCGGGAGCTTCGGCCTTGGGCGCGGCCGGAGCCGGCGCGGGGGCCGGGCGGTTGGCGGCGGGGCTGGCCTTGGGGGCGGACGCGGGCGCTTCAGTCTTGGAAGCGGCAGGCGCGTCGGGGAAGGCGTTGCGGAGTTTCCGCACCACCGGTGCCTCAATGGTGGAAGAGGCGGAGCGAACAAATTCGCCCAGTTCCTGCAGTTTTGTCACTGCATCTTTGGAAGTAATACCGAGCTCTTTGGCGAGCTCATGTACGCGGACCTTGGCCACATTTCTCCTGTCTCGGTCCGCACCGAGCCAGGCACGAACCGTCTACTTCTTACTGCGGGCCTCCGCCGCGGGTGCAGCTGAAAGGCCCATTGCAGAGCGCAACAAAGTTGTCATCGTTGCGTACTCATCGCTGGGAACTCATCGGGTTTCCATCAGTTTTCTGACCCGCTTTCAGGTTGGACGGTTGTTGCTGCGGCCACCGGGGTGTCTGCAGCGTGCGTGCCTGCCAGGATCCGGCGTTCGACGTCGTCCGTTCCGGCGGCGCCGTTGAGGGCGCGTCCGAACGCACGGCGCTTGACCGCCAGTGCCAGGCACTTTTCGCTGGGGTGCAACCATGCACCCCTGCCTGCCATCCGGCGTCGTTCGTCGACCACGACGGCGGTTGACCCGCCGGCGCCGGCGACCAGCCGGAGCAGTTCCGACCGCGTTCCCTTCTTTCGGCACCCGATGCAGGTACGTTGCGGCTGATTCCCGAGCTGCTGAGTTTCTGCCACTGCGAGTATCTTCCTGCCGTAATCACCTGCCGGCCCGGGCACGTCCGCTGGGAAAGCCGCACGCGCCGAGGGCACAAGGATGCCGGCCCGAAGGCGCGGTCACTGTCTATTCTAGCCCTCCGGCGCCCCTGTCCCGAAACGGGCGGGGCCGGGGAAACGCCGTTCGGCCCCGGGCAGGGGCTGCGCCGGGGCCGAACTTGGGGATGCGGGAGGGACTACTTGTCCTTGTTCTCCGCGGCGTCCGAGACGATGTCGATCCGCCAGCCGGTGAGCTTGGCGGCCAGGCGGGCGTTCTGGCCCTCCTTGCCGATGGCGAGGGAGAGCTGGTAGTCCGGGACCACCACGCGGGCGGACCGGGTGGCCTCGTCCGTGATGGTGACCGAATTCACCCGCGAGGGCGAGAGCGCGCTGGCTATGAAGGTGGCCGGATCGTCGCTGTAGTCGACGATGTCGATCTTTTCCTCGTTCAGCTCGGTCATCACGGCGCGGACGCGGGAGCCCATCTCGCCGATGCAGGCACCCTTGGCGTTGACGCCCGGGATGTTGGCCTTGACCGCGATCTTGGTGCGGTGTCCGGCTTCACGGGCCAGCGCCACGATCTCCACCGAGTGGTCCGCGATTTCCGGGACCTCGAGCTCGAAGAGCTTGCGGACCAGGCCGGGGTGGGACCGGGACAGCGTGATGGACGGGCCCTTGGTGCCGCGGTGCACGTCGATGACGAAGGCGCGGAGCCGGTTGCCGTGGATGTACTTCTCGCCGGGGACCTGTTCGGGCGGCGGCAGCAGCGCCTCCACCGTGCCGAGGTTCACCTGGATCATGTGCGGGTTGTTGCCCTGCTGGATGGTGCCGGCGACGAGTTCGCCCTCGCGGCCCTTGAACTGGCCCAGGACGTTGTCGTCCTCGGCGTCGCGCAGGCGCTGGAGGATGATCTGGCGGGCGGTGCTCGCGGCGATCCGGCCGAAGCCGGCCGGGGTGTCCTCGAACTCGCCGACGGGTTCGCCGTCGTCGTCGATCTCGGTGGCCCAGATGGTCACGTGGCCGCTCTTGCGGTCCAGCTCGGCGCGGGCCTTCTCGAAGGCGCCCGGCGTCTTGTGGTAGGCGACCAGGAGGGCCTGTTCGATGGTGGGGATCAGGAGATCCAGCGGGATTTCACGCTCACGCTCCAGGAGTCTCAGCGCGCTCATGTCAATATCCATTAGGCCTCCTCGGAAGGTCCATTGTCGTTCTCCAGCGGCGCCTCTTCGAGGTGGCTGAACTCTATCTCGACTTTTCCACTGCGGATCCTGTCGAAAGGAAGCTTCACGGGGTCGCCCTGCTTGGGCTTCATCCCCTTCTTGACGGCCAGTTCGGGCACCAGCGTAACGCCGGAGCTGTCCACGGACTGGATCCGGCCGGTGACGTTGTCACCCTGGATGACGTTGACGGTGACCATCCGGCCGCGGGCGCGGTGCCAGTGCCGCTCTTCGGTGAGCGGGCGGCCGACGCCGGGCGAGGACACCTCGAGCTCGTACGGCCGGGAATCCGTGCTGGGGTCCTCGTCCAGGATGTCCGAAAGGGTCTTGGAGATCTCCGCGATCACGTCGAGGCTGACGCCGCCGGTTTCCTCCTGGGGCAGGTCGACGACGACGTGGACCACCCGGTTGGCGCCGGCAATGTGAATGGAGACATCTTCCAGGTACAGCCGGTTGGCCTGGACCGCGGGGGCGAGGAGCGCGTAGAGCCGCTCGGCCTCCAGGTTGTGTGCGGGGGCGGCGTCAGCCTTCCCCGAACCGGTCCGGCCTGTCGAAGTCGTGGCTTCTGCGTTGGTCATGATGCCGCCCGCCTCCTGCTAGATGATGTTGTGAGTACTAGCGTAGCGACAATCGCGGCCGGTGGCGCACTCCGGTTCCGGCCGCCGCACCGCCGCCGGGCCTCTCCGGACCCCCACCGCCGTGGCTCGCGTGCGGGCCGTGCCAAAATGGTCTGTTGTGAATGAGGAGACCAGCGGAGAACGACGGCGGGCCCGGCTGCCCCGCAACCTTCCCCGGCTGGCGTTGATCGTCGTCCTCGCCGTGGTGGTGCTGACTTTGGGGCTGGTGGTACGCCCCGGCAAGCCCGCGGAACCGGCTCCGCCGACCGCGTCGGAGAAGGCCCTGGCCGCCGCCCTTACCGACACCCTGGAGCTCCGTTCCGACGCGGAACGGCTCCCCGGCGCGGGGACCGCCGCGGACGTCACTGTGAGTTTCCTGACAACCCAGGCCAGGGCGCTCTGGCGGCCCGGGTCGGCCACCGCTTCGGCGTCCCCGTCTCTGGCGCCCTCCGGCGCGGCGTCCCCGTCCCCGTCCACCGCGTCCCCGTCCCCGTCCACCGCGTCGGCGTCCCCGGGCCAATCCCCCGCGTCTGCGTCCCCGTCAGCCGCGCCCGTGACGGCCGCGTCGCTCGTCACCGCACTGGACGCCAGCGGGCGGCAACGCCTGGCCGACGCCGCCGAAGCGGACCCGGGGACGGCCCGCCTGCTCGCCTCGATCGGCACCGGCCAGCTGCTGCAGGCCTCCGCGCTGGCCGCCGCGACCGGCACGCCGGACCCGGCATCGACGGGCGCCCCGGCGTTGGCCCCCGCTCCCGCCGCCCCAACCACCGATTCTGCGACCCCGCCCCCCTCGGCCTGCCCGACCGCGACGGATTCCTCCTCTGCCGCCCCCTCCGCGTCGGCGTCACCGGCGCCTGCGGACCTGGCGAACGCCCTCGCCGAGGTGATCAGCACCGAACGGGAAACCGTTTACGCCTACCAGGTGGCCCTCACGCGTCTGGACGGCCCCGGGGCCGCCGCGGCCTCCACCCGGCTGACCCGCCACGAGGACCTCGCCGCGGCCGCCGAGGCGCTGGTCCGGCAGCACTGCGCGGCCGCTCCCCCGCGCCAGGCCGGCTACGCGCTGGACCCCGCGTTCCTGGCCTCGCCGGCGGCCGGGCTACGCGGGCTGGAGGCCGGCTCGCTGGCCACCTACGCCGACCTGGTGGGCCTCAGCGACGGCAGCACCCGCCAGTGGGCCGTGTCCGGGCTGCTGGAGGCCGGCCGCCGCGCCGCCGCCTGGGGCGCCGCGCCGGAGCCGACCCCGGGCCTGTCGGTGGACCCCGCGGAACTGCCCACGCTGCCTGCACAATAGGCTGGCCGGGCGGGGAATAAGCCTGGATGTGCCACGATTCAGGGTAGGCGCGGCTTACTTTGCTTAGCCTCCGGATACTGGCAGTGGTTGCGGCCCTGATGGTTGGCTGTTCGCATGGAAACCAGCCAGGCACCCGTCCTTCAAGAAAATGAACCGCACCGCAACGACCTCGCGCACCGGCTTAACTGGCTGCGCGCCGGTGTCCTCGGTGCCAACGACGGGATCGTCTCGGTCGCCGCGATCGTGGTGGGCGTCGCGGGCGTGACCACCGACTCCGGCCCCATCCTGATCGCCGGTGCCGCCGGCGTCGTCGGAGGTGCTATCTCCATGGCCCTGGGTGAATACGTGTCCGTCAGCAGCCAAAAGGACAGCCAGGAGGCGCTGATCGAGAAGGAACGCCGTGAACTGGCCGAACAGCCCGAGGAGGAGCTCGCCGAGCTCACCGCCATCTACCAGGCGAAGGGCCTCAGCCCCGAAACCGCCGGCGCCGTGGCACGGGAACTGACAGCCCACGACGCGCTCGGCGCGCACCTCGCGGCCGAACTGAACATCGACGAGACCGACATCGTCAGCCCCTGGCACGCGGCCCTCGCGTCCGCCATCGCCTTCCTGGCAGGTGCCATCCTGCCGATGCTGGCGATCCTGCTGCCGCCGGAGAACATCCGCGTGCCGCTCACCTTCGCCGCGGTGCTGGTCGCCCTGGCCGCCACGGGTGCCGTTGGCGCCTGGATCGGCGGTGGCTCCAAGGGCAAGGCCGCGATCCGCGTGGTGATCGGCGGCGCCGCGGCGCTGCTGGCGACCTTCCTGATCGGCAACTGGCTGGGCGCGAGCGGCTTCGCCGGCTGAATCGCCGACACTACGCTGGGACGGTGACTTCGCCCAGCCCCGTCCCGATCCCCGCCGCCCTCACCCGCAGATACTCCCGGACCGCCGAGGGCCGCGCCTGGCTGGCGTCCCTACCGGGCGTGATCGCGGACGCCCTTGAGGCGTTTTCGCTGGTCCTTGACCTGGCGCCCGGCGCGGAACCGTGGAGCGGGCACTGCGCCGTGGTCGTCCCGGTGCGGCTGAACGACGGCGCGCCCGGTGTACTGAAGGCCGCCTACCCGCACGAGGAATACCGGACCGAACATCTCGCCCTCGGGCTCTGGGAGGGCCGGGGCGCGGTCCGGCTGATCGCCGCCGACCCGGAGGCGGGCGTGCTGGTGCTGGAGCGGCTGGAGGCTACCCGTTCGCTGCAGGAGGTGCCCCTGGCGGCGGCCACCGCGGTGTGGGGCGGCCTGGTCCGCCGGCTTTCGATCACCCCGGACGGCCGACCTGCGTGGCGCGGCTTCGAACAGGTCGCTGCCGTGGCCGAGCGGTGGAGCGACGAGTTTCCCGAGCGCTGGGAGGCCTTGGGCCGGCCCTTCCCCCGCTGGCTCCTGGAGGCCGCCCTGGAGGTCTGCCAGACCAGGGGCGTGGTGGGCCGGCGCTCCGGCGTCGACGTCCTGGTCCACGCCGACCTGCACTTCCTGAACATCCTGGCCCGTCCCGGGACAGCGGCCGGGTCAGGGCATCCGGACGATTACCGTGCCATCGACCCGCACCCGCTGGTGGGTGAGGCGGAGTTCGCGGTGGCGCCGCTGCTCTGGAACCGGCTGGCCGAATTGTCCGCCGCCGGTCCGGCCGCGGCGCTGCTGGAGCGCTGCCAGGAGTTCAGCGCCGCCGCGGGCCTCGACGGCGACGTCGCCCGGCAATGGGCCCTGGCGCGGGAAGTCGAGAATGCGCTCTGGTACACGGAGGAACGGAACGACGGCGGCCCGATGCGCTCGCTCTGGGTCGCCAGCACCCTCGCCGGGCGGACCCTCGACGGGCTGCCCATGCCCGCCGACCTGCAGGTCCCGGGCGCCTCCGGCCCCTCCCGCGGCTAGGCAACAACGACGAGGTTGCCTAGCCAGGCGTCCGCGCTAGGTGCCCGCCTGCTCAGTCGCCTGCTCACCGGCGTCCCGGACCGCGGCAAGCGCGTCCCGGACCGCCGCCACAGCTGTGGCCACGTCGCCGTCGTCGGTGCTCCAGTTGCTCACCGAGATCCGCAGGATGTCCCTGCCCCGCCAGCGCGAACCGGACATCCAGACCCGGCCGTCGGCGATGATCCGGTCCGTTACCGCCCGGGTGGTGGCGTCATCACCGAAGGCCAGGGAGACCTGAGTGTAGACGACGTCGTTGAGCACCTCGACGCCCTCGAGCGCGGCCAGCGCCTCGGCCAGTTGGCGGGCACGGAGCACCAGCCCGCGGACCTGCCCGGCGACGCCGTCGCGGCCGAGGGACTTCAGCGCAGCCCAGACCGGCACGCCGCGGGCCCGCCGGGACAGCTCCGGCACGGTCTCGAACGGATCGGCGGCCCCGTCGGCGGCCTGGATGAGGTAGCTGGTGTGCAGGCCCATCGCCGCCCGGAGCGCGGTGACGTCCCGGACCACCGCGATCCCGCAGTCGTAGGGCACGTTGAGGGTCTTGTGCGCATCGGTCCCCCAGGAGTCTGCCCTGTCCAGCCCGTCGGTCAGGGCGGCCAGTTCCGGCACGGCGGCGGCCCAGAGACCGAAGGCCCCGTCCACGTGCACCCACGCGCCGTGGGACTTGGCGACGGCGATGGCCTCCCGGAACGGGTCGAAGGCACCCGAATGCAGGTTGCCGGCCTGCAGGCAGACCAGCAGCGGCACGGATCTGGTACCCGGACCACCCTCGGCAACCGCCGCCCCGAGGGCGCGGTCCAGGGCCGCCGGGTCGATCCGGCCCTCCGCGTCCGCCGGCACGGCGGTGGGCCGGCCGAGCCCGAGGTAGCGGAGCCCCAGGTCAATGGTGTCGTGGCGCTCGGCACCCGCGAAGCAGCGGATCCGCGGCGCGCCGGAGAGGCCGTCGGCGTCGGAGTCCCAACCGGCGTCCTGCAGCAGGCGCCAGCGCGCGGCGGCCAGGCCGGTGAAGTTGGCCATGGTGGCGCCGGTGGCGAACCCCACCCCCGACTCCTGGGGCAGGCCCAGCAGCTCGAGCAGCCACCGGCCCGCGGCCTCCTCGATGGCGGCGGTGGCGGGGGTGGCGAAACGGAGCCCGGCGTTCTGGTCCCAGGCGCTGACCAGCCAGTCCGCGGCCAGGGCGGCGGGCAGCGTCCCGCCGATCACCCAGCCGAAGAACCGGCCGGAGGGCATGGCCATCAGCCCGGGTTCGGCCTTTTCCGCGAGGTAGTCCACCACCTCGACAGCGGGGGTGCCGCCGGACGGGAGCGGGCCGCCGAAGTCGGCCGCGAGTTCGGCGGCGCTCCGGGCGGGGCCGATGGGACGGGACTGCTGGCTCTCCAGCCACCGCCGGGCGTGCCCGGCCGCGGCGGCCAGGGCGTCGCGGTAGCGCTCACCGGGTGCTGACATAGCTGCATGCTACGCCCGGCCCCGCCACCGCGGCAGGGCCCTGCGGTCCCCGGGAGCCCGGCGCCCGGAGCCCGGCACGGAGCCCTTAGCCGAAGTCTCAGCCGAGGGTGTCGTGCCAGACGTCGGAGCCGAGCTTGATGATCAGCACGCCCACCACCACCAGGAACACGATCCGGATGAACTTGCTGCCCCGGCTGACGGCGGTCCGGGCACCGAGGTAGCCGCCGGCCATGTTGGCCCCGCCGAGGACCAGACCCAGGCCCCAGAGCAGGGAGCCGTGCGGCAGGAAGAACAGCAGGGCTCCGGCGTTGGTGGCCATGTTGACGATTTTGGCCTTGGCGCTGGCCTCGAGGAAGGCGTAGCCCATGGCGGACACCAGCGCGATGATCAGGAAAGACCCCGTTCCGGGGCCGATCATGCCGTCGTAGAACCCGATGACGCCGCCGATCAGGCAGGCGATGACGTAGTGGCGGTGCCCGTTGTGGCGCAGCTTGGTCAGCTCGCCAACGTTGGGCCGCAGCGCCGTAAACAGGGCCACGGCCACCAGCGCGGCTACGATGATCGGTTTGAAGACGCTCGCCGGCAGGGTGGCGGCCAGGATCGCCCCGCCGAAGCTGCCGGCCAGGGCGATCACCGCCATGGGGATGGCGGTGCGCAGGTCCGGCCGCACCCGGCGGTAGTAGGTCACCGCGCTGGTGGTGGTGCCGAAGATGGAGCCCATCTTGTTGGTCGCCAGCGCCTGCACCGGGCTGATGCCCGGCACCAGGAGCATGACCGGCAGCTGGATCAGTCCCCCGCCGCCGACGACGGCGTCGATCCAGCCGGCGGCGAATCCGGCAACCACCACCAGGATCAGGGTGGTGAGCTGGATTGATTCAAGACCCGAAAGCATCCCCGGGGGTCAGTCGTTGCGGACGGCGTTGACCACGTGGTCGACGGCCCGGTCCACGGCGATGTTCTCGGCGTTGCCGCTGCGGCGGTCCTTGATCTCGACGACGCCGTCCACCAGGCCGCGGCCGACGGCCAGGATGGTGGGCACGCCGACGAGTTCGGCGTCGCCGAACTTGACGCCCGGGGAGACCTTGGGACGGTCGTCGTAGATGACCTCGAGGCCGGCGGCCTCCAGTTCGAGCGCGAGCTTCTCGGCGGCGGCGAAGATCTCCTCGCCGCGTCCGACGGCGACGACGTGCACGTCGGCCGGGGCGACGGCGCGGGGCCAGACCAGGCCCTTCTCGTCATGGTTCGATTCGGCCAGGGCCGCCACCGCGCGGGTGACGCCCACGCCGTAGGAGCCCATGGTCACCACGACCTGCTTGCCGTTCTGGTCCAGGACCTTGAGGTCCAGGGCCTCGGCGTACTTGCGGCCGAGCTGGAAGATGTGGCCCATTTCGATGCCGCGGGCGGTTTCCAGCGGGCCGGAGCCGTCCGGGGCGGGGTCGCCGGCGCGGACTTCGGTGGCCTCGATGACGCCGTCCCAGCCGAAGTCGCGTCCGGCCACCAGGCCGAAGACGTGCTTGCCGGCCTCGTTGGCGCCGGTGATCCAGGCGGAGCCGCTGACGACGCGGGGGTCCACCAGGTAGAGCAGCTTTGACGCGCCCTCAGAGCCGAGCAGCGGGGCGTCCAGGGACATGCCCGGGCCGATGTAGCCCTTGACCAGCAGCGGCTGCTTCTTGAGGTCTTCCTCGTTGGCGGCCTCGAGGGTGATCTCACCGGCGATCGGCAGGAAGGTCCCGATGGTGGCCTCGACGCGCTTGAGGTCCACGCCGCGGTCGCCGGGGACGCCGATGACGACGAGCTGGCGCTCACCGGTGGGCAGGGTGACGGCGAGCACGACGTTCTTCAGCGTGTCCGCGGCGGTCCAGGCGCCGCCGTCGGCTTCGCTGCGGGGCGACAGGGCGTTGGCGGCCGCCACGAGGGTGTCGATGGTGGGGGTGTCCGGGGTGTCGCGCACCTCGGCGGCGGGGGCGTTGGTGAAGTCGATCTCCGCGGGGACCACGGTGGTGACGGCCTCGACGTTGGCCGCGTAGCCACCGGCGGACCGGACGAACGTGTCCTCGCCGATCTCGGTGGGGTGCAGGAATTCCTCGCTCTTGGACCCGCCCATGGCGCCGGCCGTCGCGGTGACCGGGACGACCTCGAGGCCGAGGCGCTCGAAGATCTTCAGGTAGGCGCTGCGGTGCGCGGCGTAGCTGGCGTCCAGGCCGGCGTCGTCGACGTCGAAGGAGTAGGAATCCTTCATGATGAACTCGCGGCCGCGGAGCAGGCCCGCCCGGGGGCGTGCCTCGTCGCGGTACTTGTTCTGGATCTGGTAGATACTCAGCGGCAGGTCCTTGTACGAGGAGTACAGGTCCTTGACCAGCAGGGTGAACATTTCCTCGTGCGTGGGGGCCAGCAGGTAGTCGTTGCCCTTGCGGTCCTTGAGCCGGAAGATTCCCTCGCCGTACTCGGTCCAGCGGTTGGTCGCCTCGTAGGGCTCCTTCGGCAGCAGCGCCGGGAAGTGGACCTCCTGGGCGCCGATCGCCGTCATCTCCTCGCGGATGATCTGCTCCACCCGGCGCAGCACGCTCAGGCCCAGCGGCAGCCAGGTGTAGATGCCGGGGGCCGCGCGGCGGATGTAACCGGCCCGGACCAGCAGCCGGTGGCTGGCCACCTCGGCGTCGGCGGGGTCTTCACGCAGGGTGCGCAGGAACAGCTGGGAGAGTCGAAGGACCACTGGAGGGGTATCCGTTTCTGAGAAATGCGGGGCCTCCGGGGAGGCACGAAATGTCCAGCTACCAATCTACCGCCTCACCGCGGGGCGGGTTCCCGGACGACGCGGGTTCCCGGGGCAGGTTCCCGGACGACGCGGGTCCCCGGGGCGGCAGGCGTCAGGGAATGGGAAGGGCCGCGCCCCGGCGTGGAAGCCCCTGGCCGTTTCCGGCTGGTCATCCGTCGTGGCGCGGCCCCGCGACCCCAGTGCCGCTTTTATCAAGGCTGTTAACCCTGGCTCGAGCCTGCCCTTCCGGGCGGCTGCGGGGCCAGTTGGTGGTTTCCCCCTGAGACCGCTCGCGCCTTCTCGGCGCGGCTAGCTAGAACCTATGTGATCCCCGTCGCCAAAACAAGAGTGTGCCCTTATATTTCTGTCACAAGTCGGTGACATGACGTGTCTCGGGCGGGGTGGACGGCACCGTCCTAGAAGAGCGCGGTTTTAGAAGAGCACGGACTTAGAAAAGCACCGTCGCGAAGCTGCCGGCCTGTTCGAAGCCCACCCGTTCGTAGCTGGCCCGGGCACGGACGTTGAAGTCGTTGACGTAGAGGCTGGTCACCGGCGCGAGCCGCTGGGCCAGGAGCACGACGGCGGCCATGTACCCGGCGCTGAGGCCCAGACCGCGGTGGGTGGGGTTCATCCAGACGCCCTGGACCTGCGTGACGGCGGATGTGACGGCGCCGAGTTCGGCCTTGAAGATGACCTCGCCGTCGGGCCCGAGGTGGACCATGGAGTGCCCGGCCCGGATCAGCCCCTTGACCCGCCGGCTGTAGAACTCGCGGCCGCCGAGGTAGGGCGAGTAGCCCACCTCCTCCTCGAACATCGCGGCGCAGGCGGGGAGGATGCGGTCGAAGTCGGCCATCTGCCCGAAGCCCAACGCCGGGTTGGGCCCGATCAGCGGCGTGCCGCTGATGGTCATGAGCGGCTGGTCCGCCCTGATCTCCTGGGCCGTGTGCCCCAGGTCCTCCATGGCCGCGTGCAGCGCCAGTACGGCCTCGGCGGGGCCGAAGATGGAGGCGTAGCGGCGACCGGCCCGGTGTGCCGCGGCCGCGACGAGGGGCGCGAGGTCGGTGTCCAGTTCGACCGGCACCAGGTTGGCCCCGGCCCAGCACGCCGAGACGAGGGTCCCGCCGTCGAACACGCCGAGGATGCTGGCGCCGCCGGCGGTTGGCGCGGCGGTGCCGGCGGATTCGAGGTGGGACAGGATGAAGACGTTCGCGACGGGGTCGCGCCGCGCGAGATCGCGGAGGGTGCCGGTGTCGCCGGCGCCGAGGAGGCGGACGGCGGCACCGGCCTGGGTACCGTCCTTACGAAACGCTAACCACGGGGCCACCCTTGACAGCATCTTCGCCATCGGCTTCCCCCATCTCTTCGGCGAGGCGCATAGCCTCTTCGATCAGTGTTTCGACGATCTGGTTCTCGGGGACGGTTTTGATGACCTCGCCCTTGACGAAGATCTGGCCCTTGCCGTTGCCGGACGCCACGCCGAGGTCAGCCTCGCGGGCCTCGCCGGGTCCGTTCACCACGCAGCCCATGACGGCCACTCGCAGCGGCACCTCCATGCCCTCCAGGCCGGCGGTGACTTCCTCGGCGAGGGTGTAGACATCCACCTGGGCGCGTCCGCAGGACGGGCAGGAGACGATCTCGAGCTTGCGGGGGCGCAGGTTCAGCGACTGCAGGATCTGGTTGCCCACCTTGACCTCCTCCACCGGCGGGGCGGAGAGGGACACGCGGATGGTGTCGCCGATACCGCGGGAGAGCAGCGCGCCGAAGGCGGTGGCGGACTTGATGGTCCCCTGGAAGGCGGGGCCGGCCTCGGTCACGCCGAGGTGCAGGGGCCAGTCACCCTTTTCCGCGAGCATCTCGTAGGCGGCCACCATGACGACGGGGTCGTTGTGCTTGACCGAGATCTTGAAGTCGTGGAAGCCGTGCTCCTCGAACAGCGAGGCTTCCCAGACGGCGGACTCGACGAGCGCCTCCGGGGTGGCCTTGCCGTACTTCTTCATGATGCCGGGCTCCAGCGAGCCGGCGTTGACGCCGATCCGGATGGAGGTGCCGTGGTCCTTGGCGGCGCGGGCGATTTCCTTGACCTGGTCATCGAACTTGCGGATGTTGCCGGGGTTGACCCGGACCGCTGCGCAGCCGGCCTCGATCGCGGCGAAGACGTACTTCGGCTGGAAGTGGATGTCCGCGATCACCGGGATCTGCGACTTCTTCGCGATGATGGGCAGCGCCTCCGCGTCGTCGGCGGAGGGGCAGGCCACGCGGACGATGTCACAGCCGGAGGCGGTGAGTTCGGCGATCTGCTGCAGGGTGGCGTTGATGTCCGTGGTCGGCGTGGTCGTCATGGACTGCACGCTGATCGGGAAGTCGGAGCCGACGCCGACCGAGCCGACCTTGATCTGGCGGGTTTTCCGGCGCGGGGCAAGAACGGGGGGCGGTGCCGACGGCATTCCGAGGCTGACCGAGGTCACGGGGACTCCTCTGGGATCGAAGCGTAGTGCGAAGGGTGGGCGGGCCGCTTAGGCGGAGTGGCCGGCCAGCAGGCCGGTCACCGGCGCCCAGGCCGTGGTGCGGATACCGGAGATGGCGCTGGCGGCGGCGAACGGGTCCTGCTTGAGCAGCTCGCTCAGGGCCTGCTCGTCGGCTGCCTTGAGGATCAGCAACGCGCCGGCGCCGTCGGAGTACGGGCCACTGGCCAGCAGGGTGCCGTCCTCGGCCAGGCCGGCGGTCCATTCCCGGTGGGCGGGGCGGGCGGCGGCGCGGGATTCGGCGGACTCGGCGTCGTAAACGTACTCAACAGCAAAAACAGTCATACCGCTACCCTATCCCCCAGTCCGCCGGGTTCCCATCCATCGGCCCGGTTTCAGGCCTGCAGCAGAACCCTCGCCAGCGCGGCCACGCCGGCGGCCCACAGCATCGAGGTGAGGGTGCCGATGATGAACCTCTCGGCCGCGACCGGGGTTTCCTTCAGTTCGGCGAACCGGCCCAGGCCCTTGATGGCGACCACATAGGCGATGGCCACGGGCTGCCCGGCCAGGATGGCGAGGGCGACGGCGAGGCGTTCCAGCACGCCGATGATCGCCCCGCCGCGCAGGATGCGGGTGCCGACGGCGACCGCCGGGACGGGCGCGGGGGTTGGGGTGCCGGGGGCTGGGGTCTCGGGGGTTGGAGTCTCAGTGCTTGGTGCGGCCGGGACTGCCGGGGTTCCGGCGGCCGTGGTTGCCGCCCCGTCCGTGGGATCGTCGCTCCAGCCGGGACCGGCGTCGGCGTCGCTCCAGCCGGGACCGCCGTCGGCGTCGCTGCCCGTGGTGCCGTCAACCGCGTCGGCCGACTGCCCGGCGTCGGCCCTGTCGTCGATGGTGCGGGCCAGGCGGAAGACCAGGGCGGTAACCGGCCAGCCGGCAAAGCCCGCAATCAGCAGCGCCAGTGTGATCCAGAGGGCGTTCACCGGTCTCCTTCGCTCGGGGTGCGCGCGGCGTGGCCGTCCGCGCCCGCGGTCTGGCCGTCGGCCAGGGCCAGCAGCATTTCTGCCGCGGGCCGTGCCGCCCATTCTTCCTGCCAGCCGGAGCGAAGCAGGGCACGGCTCACCGACTGCTCCGTGATTCCCAGCGCGGCGGCGGCGGCCTTCTGGCTGCCGTGGGTGCCTGAGCGCCCGTCGCGGACGTCACGGAGCGCGTCCACCACCTTCCATTGGGCCGCGGTCCGGTCCTGGACCAGGCGGCCGATCAGCCGCAGGACCGCCTCGGCATTGGCAGCCTCCCGCTCTCCCGGCGGCGCGGCCGGTGTCCCGGCGGCGCCGTCTCCGGAGCCGGCCGGACGGGAGGCCGCCCCGCGGCGCGGGGTCCCCGCGGTGCCGGCTTCGACGGCGAGGGGGACATGCCCGGCGGCCTTGGCCCGCTCCACCGCGAGCCGGGCCGCCACGAACGCCGGCCCGGAGCCCTCACGGGGGCTGGCAGGCAGCGGCTGGTCCACGGCCCCGACGCCGATTCCGACATACCAGTGGCCGTCGCGAAGGACGTGCAGGGCGGTGTCCACCACCTCGGCCGGCGACTGCAGCACCCCCTGCAGCTCGTCGCCGACGGAGCGTTCGAAGGTGGCTCCGGGAACCAGCCGGGCCAGCGCCGCCAGCAGCCCGGGAACCCGGTCCACATCGGTGCTGCTGCCGCGCTGGTCAATCGTCAGGACGTACATACCGCAACCCTAGGCGGCTGATTCAGAAAGATCAACCATCTAAAGCTGATTATCAAAAATCAGCTCAAACTGGCTTAGCAGCGGGAATCAGCCGAAAAGATTCACCGGTTTGACAATGTCGGCGTAGATCAGCAGCGCGGACATGCCCATCAGCAGCGCCGCCACCACGTAGGTCACCGGCAACATCTTGGCGATGTCGAACGCCCCCGGATCCGGCCGGCCGAAGAGCTTGGCGATCCGGCGCCGGAAACCCTCGTACAGCGCGCCCGCCACGTGGCCGCCGTCGAGCGGCAGCAGCGGGACGAGGTTGAAGACGGCCAGGGCGAAGTTCAGCCCGGCGAGCAGGCCCACCAGGGTGGCGAGCCGGCTCTGCAGCGGCACCTGTTCCATGGCGGCGACCTCGCCGGCCACCCGGCCGACGCCCACCACGCTGATCGGGCCGTTGGGGTCCCGCGGCTCCGAACTGAAGGCCGCCTGCGCCACGCCCACGACGCGGGCCGGGAGGTTCAGGACGACGCCGGCGATCTGCTTGATGTTCTCCCCCGCCATCGGGAGCACCGCCGAGGCCGGCTGCTGCACCAGCGCCGACTGCGGGCCGATGCCGAGGAAGCCGACGTCCTGGTAGCGGAGCTTGCCGTCCGCGTCCTTGGCCTGGCGTCCGTCGGCGCCGACCACCGGGCGGGAGGAGAGCACCGGGGTCACCGTGGTGGTGACGGGGGCGCCGTCGCGCTGGACCGTGACGCTCACGGTCTTGCCGGCCGAGGCCCGGATCCAGCCGGTGAGCTCGTCCCAGTTGGTGACCTGCCTGCCGTCGAAGGAGGTGATTGTGTCGCCCGGTTTCAGCCCGGCAGCGGCCGCGGGGGTGAGCTTGCAGTCCTGCGAGTTCGGGTCCACGGTCTCCCCGGCCTTGACCTGGCACTTGGAGACGTCGGCGATGGTGGTGGTGGAGCCCGCCACGCCGAAGCCCATCAGCAGCACGGCCGTCAGCACGAGGCCGATCAGCAGGTTCATGGCCGGGCCGCCGAGCATGATGATGATCTTCTTCCAGACCGGCAGCCGGTAGAACACCCGGTCCCGGTCTTCGGGGCCGATCTCCTCGTGCGCCAGCGACCGCGCGTCGGCGGCCAGGGACTGGAACATGCCGGTGCTGGAGGCCCGGACGGTGCCGTCCTCCGGGTTGGGCGGGTACATGCCGATCATCGAGACGAAGCCGCCGAGCGGGATGGCCTTGACGCCGTACTCGGTCTCGCCGCGGCGCCGCGACCAGAGGGTCGGGCCGAAGCCGATCATGTATTTGGTGACGCGGACCTTGAACAGCTTGGCCGGCACCAGGTGGCCCACCTCGTGCAGGGCGATGGACACGGCGATGCCGATCACGACAAAGACGACGCCGAGGATGAAGAGGAGAACGGGGCTCATGCTGGGTCTGGCTACTTCCTGGGCACGGACTGGCTGGGGGTGGCGGGGGTTCCTACGGCCAAACGCTCGAGGGTCCGCGCGCGTGCCCACGTTTCAGCATCCAGCACGGCCTCGACCGTCAGCCCGGAGGATCCTGTGTGCTCGCTGAGGACGGCCTCGACGGTGTCCACGATGTCGGGGAAGCGGATCCGGCCGGCGTGGAAGGCCATCACGGCTTCCTCGTTGGCGGCGTTGAAGACCGCCGGGTAGGTGCTGCCGCGGCGGGCGGCGTCCTTGGCCAGACCGACGGCGGGGAACGCGCCGGCGTCCAGCGGTTCGAACGTCCAGCTGGTGGCCCGGCTCCAGTCGCACGGGGACGCGGCGCCGGGAACCCGGTCCGGCCAGCCGAGGCCCAGGGCGATCGGCAGGCGCATGTCCGGCGGGGAGGCCTGGGCGATGGTGGATCCGTCGGTGAACTGCACCATCGAGTGCACCACGGACTGCGGGTGGACCACGACGTCGATCTTCTCCAGCGGGATGTCGAAGAGCAGGTGCGCCTCGATCACTTCCAGGCCCTTGTTGACCAGGGTGGCGGAGTTGGTAGTGACCATCAGGCCCATGTCCCAGGTGGGGTGGGCCAGGGCGTCCTGCGGGGTTACGTCCAGCAGCTCGGCCCGGGTCCGGCCGCGGAACGGACCGCCGGAGGCCGTCAGGACCAGGCGGTCCACCTCGGCGGCGGTGCCGGAGCGCAGGCACTGGGCGATGGCGGAGTGTTCGGAGTCCACCGGGACGATTTGGCCCTCGCGGGCGGCTGCCTTGACCAGGGCGCCGCCGACGATCAGGGATTCCTTGTTCGCCAGGGCGAGCGTGGCGCCGGACTTCAGGGCGGCGAGGGTGGGGGCCAGGCCGATCGAGCCGGTGATGCCGTTGAGGACGACGTCGGCGGGGATCTCCGCGATCCGGGTGGCGGCGTCCGGGCCGGCGAGGATCTCCGGACGGTAGCCGGTCACCCCGGCAGCGCGCGCGGCGTCGTCAATCAGGCGCTGCAGCCCGGCCGGGTCGCCGGCGGCGATGCCGACGGCGCGGGCCCGGGTGTGGACCGCCTGCCGGGCCAGGAGTTCAAGGTTGCCGCCGCCCGCGCTGAGCGCCACGATCTCGAACCGGTCGGGCGCCCCGTCGACGACGTCGAGGGCCTGGGTACCGATGGACCCGGTGGATCCGAGGAGGACAATGCTGCGCGGCTTCATGCCTCCAGTATCCCGCACCGGCACTGCCCCGGCCGCGCCTTGACGCCCTCCGGCGGCGGCGTACCGTGGGAATCGTGGAGTGGACGGCCTGGTTTGACGCGCCGGACTACGGATTCGCCCGGCAGGTGCTGCAGCGCGGCGTGGCGGCCGTTTTTGTGGTGGCCTTCCTCTCCTCGCTGAACCAGTTTCCGGCGCTCCTCGGCGAGCGCGGACTGCTCCCGGCGCCCTCGTTCCTGGCCCGGGCCCGGCGCCCGCTCCGGCCCACCCTGTTCGCCTGGCACTATTCGGACCGTTTGCTGCGCGCGGTCTGCGCCGTTGGGATGGTGGTCGGCGCCGCCCTGGTGCTGGGCCTGCCGCAGCAGGGGCCGCCGTGGCTGCCGCTGCTGGCGTTCCTGGCGCTCTGGTTGCTGTATATGTCGATCGTGAACGTGGGCCAGACGTTCTACGGGTTCGGCTGGGAGATGCTGCTGCTGGAGGCTGGGTTCACCGTGGGGTTCCTCGGCTCGGAGCAGACTCCCCCGCCGCGGACCGTCCTGCTCCTGCTGGTGTGGCTGCTGTTCCGGCTGGAATTCGGGGCGGGGATGATCAAGATCCGCGGCGGCCGGGAGTGGCGGGACCTCACCGCGCTGTACTACCACCACGAAACCCAGCCGATGCCCGGGCCCCTGAGCCGCCAGGCCCACCTGATGCCGAAGGCCTGGCACCGGCTGGAGGTCCTGGGCAACCATGGCGCCCAGCTGGTCGTGCCGTTCTTCCTGTTCGCCCCGCAGCCGCTGGCGTCCGTGGCCGCGGGGATCGTGGTGTTCACCCAGCTGTGGCTGGTGGCCAGCGGCAACTTCGCGTGGCTGAACTGGATGGCGATTCTGCTGGCTTTCGCGGCGGTGAGCGATCCGGTGCTGCACGCCCTGTTCCCCGGCCTGCCGTCCGGCTGGCGGCCCCCGGGTGCGGCGGAGGGAGCAGTGCCGGCGGGAGGTGTCGTGTCAACGGAGGGCTCGCCAGCGCCGCTGCCCTGGCTGGTGCTGGTAAGCCTGGCCACCGTGTTGCTGCTGGTGCTCAGCTACCGCCCGGCGGCGAACCTGGTCTCGTCGTACCAGCTGATGAATGCCGCGTTCAACCGCTGGCAGCTGGTCAATGCCTACGGGGCGTTCGGCTCGGTGACCAAGCAGCGGATCGAGATCGTGGTGGAGGGGACCCTGGACGCCGAGCCGGACGAGACGGCGGACTGGCGGGAGTACGGGTTCCGCGGCAAGCCCGGAGATGTCCGCCGGCTGCCGCGGCAGTGGGCGCCGTACCACCTGCGGCTGGACTGGCTGATGTGGTTCCTGCCGCTGCGCAGCGTGCACGAGCAATGGTTCTACGCGTTCCTGGCGAAGCTGCTGGAGGCAGACCGGCCCACGCTGCGGCTGCTGCGGGAGGACCCGTTCGACGGCGCCCGGCCGCGCTGGGTGCGGGCCCGGAGTTTCCACTACCGCTTCGCCACCCGGGCGGAGTTCCGCGCCACCGGCCAGCGCTGGGTCCGGATCCTGCTCGAGGAGTCCATCCCGCCGCTGTCCCTGCCGCCGGAGGACTGAGTGCCCGCCGGGAACGCAGCGATCTGACACGAATGGCCGGAATGGTGGGTACCATTCCGGCCATTCGTGGCAAACAGGCGCGGTGGCCTGGCTAATGCTCCCGCCTTAGACGGACACGGATTCCTTCTCGGTGACCGCCTCCAGGGCGGCCTGCCGGCGGCGCAGCCACCAGGAACCCAGGAAGATCAGCGCCATGGTCGCGTAGACCACGACTGCGAACGGGGTGGAGAACAGCGCGGTGGGGTCGTTCTGGGAGAGCTGCAGCGAGCGCCGCAGCTGCACCTCGAACATCGGCCCCAGGATCATCGCCACCACCATGGGCGCCACGGGGTAGCCGTAGCGGCGCATGAAGTAGCCCAGGATGCCCACCACCAGCAGCACCCCGACGTCGATCGGCGAGAAGTTCACCGAGAACGCCCCGAGGGCCGCGAAGACCAGGATGCCGGCGTAGAGGAACGGCCTCGGGATCTGCAGGATCTTCACCCAGAGGCCCACCAGCGGCAGGTTCAGCACCAGCAGCATCAGGTTGCCCACGTACAGGGAGGCGATGAGGGTCCACACCAGGGCGCCCTGGTTTTCGAACAGGAGCGGCCCGGGCTGGATCTGGTAGCGCTGGAACGCGGTCAGCATCATCGCCGCGGTGGCGGTGGTGGGGATACCTAGGGTCAGCAGCGGCACCAGGACACCGGCTGCGGCGGCGTTGTTGGCCGCCTCGGGACCGGCGACGCCCTCAATCGCGCCCTTGCCGAACTGGCGCCGGTTCTCGCCCTTGGCCAGCCGCCGTTCCGCCGCGTAGGACAGGAACGTGGAGACGTCCGCACCGCCGGCGGGGACCGTGCCGATCGGGAAGCCGATGAACGTTCCGCGCAGCCACGGCTTCCAGGACCGCTTCCAGTCCTCCTTGGACAGCCAGGCGTTCTTGCCCTTGCTGACCGGGATGACCTCCACCGGACCGTGCCGGAGCTTGGAGGCGACGTAGAGCGCCTCGCCCAGGGCGAAAAGGCCCACGGCCACCAGCACCATGTCGATGCCGTCCACCAGGTTGGGGTTGTCGAAGGTGAAGCGCTGCTGGGCAGTGCTGTCATCGATGCCGATCAGGCCGATGAACAGGCCCAGGGCCAGGGACGCGAGCCCGCGGAGCACCGAGGCGCCCAGCAGCGCGCCGACGGTGAGGAAGGCCACCACCATGAGTGCCACGTAGTCCACCGGGCCGAGGCCGACGGCGAATTCCGCCACGACGGGGGCCAGGAAGGACAGCAGCACCGTGGCGATGGTGCCGGCGATGAACGAACCGATCGCCGCCGTCGCCAGCGCGGCCGCTCCCCTGCCGGCCTTGGCCATCTTGTTGCCCTCGAGGGCGGTGACGATCGAGGCGGATTCACCGGGGGTGTTGAGCAGGATCGACGTGGTTGACCCGCCGTACATGCCGCCGTAATAGATGCCGGCGAAGACGATCAGCGCCGCGGCCGGATCCAGGGCATAGGTGATGGGCATCAGCAGTGCCACGGTCATGGCCGGGCCGATGCCCGGGAGGACGCCGACGGCGGTGCCGACGAAGACGCCGCCCAGGGCGTAGAGCAGGTAGACCGGCTGGAGGGCGTTGGCGAAGCCGTCAAGCAGGAACGTAATGCTATCCATGGAAGAACGGCACCCCCTCGAACAGCGGGCCCGGGGGCAGGGACACGCCCAGCAGGCCGCCGAAGACGTACTGCAGGAGCAGTGCCATGATCACGGCGACGACGATCGCCTTCCAGAGCGGCTTGGCCTCAAGGGTCCAGGCCGCCCCGCTGAACAGGACCGCCGCGGCCACGGGCCAGCCGGCGGGTTCGATCAGGACGATGTGCAGCACCACGAAGCCCACCAGCTTGGCCAGGGCCACCCAGTCTGTGGAGGCGTCTGCGTCGAGGTCCTCGCCCTCCTCGGCCTGGCCCACCTTGCCGCGCAGGACCTGGATGACGATGCCGGTGCCGACGGCCACGAGGGTGCCGCAGACGATGTAGGGGAAGGCACGGGGGCCGATGCCGGTCTCCGACGGCGGGATCGGGATGGATCCCGCCGTCAGGAGTCCCGCCGCGCCGATGCTGACGAACAGGAGGGCGAAGAGAATCTCCCCGAGAGGCCGCTTGGCGGGCGCCTCCACGTGGGTGGACTCTGTTGTTGGGGCGGACACTGTTACTTGACCAGGCCGATCTCGGTCAGCGTGGTCTTGACCTTCGTGATGTCCTCGCCCAGGAAGGTCTTGAAGCCGTCGCCGGCCAGGAATGCGTCGTCCCAGTTGTTCTTCTTGAGGGTGGACTTCCAGGCCTCGGTCTCGTGCAGCTTGGTGACGAGTTCGGTCAGCTTGGTCTTCTGGGCGTCGTCGATGGAGCCGGGGGCCACCACGCCGCGCCAGTTGGTCAGCACGACGTCGATGCCCTGCTCGGTGAGTGGCTTAATGCCGGGCAGCGCCGGGACCTCGCCCTTGCCGGAGACGGCGAGCGCGCGGACCTTGCCGGCCTTGACCTGTTCGGCGTATTCGCCGATGCCGGAGATGCCGGCCTGGACCTTGTTGCCCAGCAGCGCGGCAATGGATTCGCCGCCGCCGGAGTAGCCAATGTAGTTCAGCTTATCCGAGCCGACGCCCTGGGACTTGAGGATCTGCCCGGCCAGGATGTGGTCCGCGCCGCCGGCCGAGCCGCCGGTGATGGCCACACCCTTGCCGTTGGCCTTGATGTCGTCCACCAGGTCCTTGACGGACTGGTACTTCGAGGACGCCGGGACCACCAGGACCAGGGGCTCCTCGGTGAGGCGGGCGATCGGGGTGGTGTCCTCCAGGCGGGACTTGGCGCCGTTGGTCTCGACGGCCCCGACCATGACGTAGCCCATCACCATCAGGGTGTTGGCGTCCTTTTCGGTGGCCAGCTTGGCCAGGCCGTTGGTGCCGCCGCCGCCGCCGATGTTGGTGACCTGGGCGGAGCTGACGAGCTTGTTGGACTGCAGGTCCGCCTGAATGGCCCGGCCGGTCTGGTCCCAGCCGCCGCCGGGGTTGGCGGGGACGATGATGCTGAGCTTCTTGACCGGTTCGGCGGCGGATCCGGTGCCGGCGGCGCTGCCGGTGCCGGTGCTGCCGCCGCAGGCCGCGAGTGTGAGGGCCAGGCCGGCCGCTCCGGCGGTGAGGGCGGCGCGGCGGGTGAAGGTGTGGTGGAACGTCATGATCTCTCCTTGGACACATGTGATGCACATCATTGGAATCACTTCCCCGACCCTAGGAGCGGCCAACGTGCCGGGACAGTATTAGGACGTAGAGGTAGTAGTGGTCATATTGGTCACGGATCGTGGCCGGCTTCCGGCACCGGGCGGCGGTCCCGGGTGGCAGACTTGTGAGGTGTTTCACAGCGTTCCGCTCCGCTTCCAGCTGGTGGCCCTCCAGCTGGCCATCGTCCTGGCCGTGCTCACCGCCGTCGGCGTCGTGACCATCCGCATGCAGGAGGCGCAGCTGCGCGATGCGTACAAGAGCCGGCTGATCGGCGTGGCCGAGTCCGTGGCGCGGCTCCCGTCGGTCATCAACGCCTTCGGCACGCCCGCCCCCGCGGAAACCATCCAGCCGATCGCCGAGGTGATCCGGCAAGCCTCGAACGTCACCTATGTGGTGGTGACGGACAAGTTCGGCGTGCGGCAGTCCCACCCGAACCCGGAGGAGATCGGCAAGCACGTCTCCACGGACCCGTCCGTCCCGCTCGCCGGGGACATCTACGTGGGAACCCAGACCGGCACCCTCGGCGAGTCCTGGCGGGTCAAGGTGCCCATCTTCGACCGGAACGGGGCGGTGATCGGGTCGGCCTCCGTGGGGGTCCTGGAGAGCACCCTCGCCGCCGACCTCTACGAGGACCTGCCGCAGCTCTTCGGCTGGCTGGTGGGCGCCGCACTGCTGGGGTCCCTCGGCGCGATGTACATCTCCAAGCTGGTCTGGCGGCGGATCTACAAGCTGGAACCGGAGGACATCGCGGCGCTGCTCGAGACCCGGGACGCCATGCTGCACGGCCTGGGCGAGGGGCTGGTGGCGGTCGACGCCGACGGCACCGTGGTGCTGGTCAACGACGAGGCCCGGCGGCTGCTGGGCGTGGGCGAGGAGATCCTCGGCTCCCCCGCCACCGCCTCCCTGGAGCCGGGCATCCACCGGCTCCTCGCGGCCGGGTCCAGCACCGAGGAACTGGTCCTCTCCGGCGAGCGGATCCTCCTGGGCAAGGTGAACGCCGCCACGGTGGACGGCCGGGAGGTGGGCAAGGTGCTGATCCTGCGGGACCGGACCGAGCTGCACGCCATGTTGCGGGACCGGGACGGCGCCCTGGACGTGACGCAGGCGCTCCGGGCCCAGGCGCACGAGTTCGCGAACAAGCTGCACGTCGTCTCCGGGCTGCTGGAACTGGGCCAACAGTCGAAGGCGGTAGAGTTCCTGGGCCGCAGCGCCGCCGATGCCGGCTTCGTGAACCGTCCGCTGGCGGCCGGCATCACCGACGACGGCGTCCGGGCCCTGCTGATCGCCAAGTCCACGGTGTGCGCCGAGCGCGGGATCGACATCGAGGTCGCGGAGGACTCGGTCTGCTCCCCGGACGGGACCGACGACGTCATCACCGTGCTGGGAAACCTGATCGACAACGCCGTGGACGCCGCCGGCTACGACAGCACCGTGGCCGTCGCCCTCACCGAAACCCCGGCCGGCGGACGGGTGCTCACCGTCGAAGACGACGGCCCGGGCGTGCCGGAGGCGGCCCGGCAGGCGGTCTTCGACCCCGGGGTCACGAGCAAGGATACCGACGGCGTGAACACCCGCGGATTCGGGCTGGCCCTGGTCCAGCGCGTTGCCCGGCGGCGCGGCGGGACGGCGGCGGTGACCCGTTCGGACCTGGGCGGGGCGCGGTTTACGGTCACGTTCAGCACGCTTACTTCACACACGGTTATTTCAGACACGGTTACTTCACACACGGCGGGGAGCGCCGCGGCGGCTCCCCCGGCGGCGGGACCGGACGCCCCACGGAAGGCGGCACTGGAACGGCTATGAGCGGCATACGCACCCTCATCATCGACGATGACGTGGCGGTGGCGGGGATCCATCACGGGTTCCTGCTGGCCCGCGGCGGCTTCGACGTCGTCGGCACCGCCCACTCGGGACGGCAGGGGCTGGACCTCGCCGCGGAGCTGCTGCCGGACCTGGTCCTGCTCGACATCCACCTGCCCGACATGTCCGGGCTGGAGGTGCTGCGGCAGCTGCGGAACCGGCCGCACCAGCCCACGGACGTCCTGGTGATCACCGCGTCCCGGGAGTTGGAGACTGTCCGTGCGGCGATGGCCGGAGGGGTGCTGCACTACCTGGTCAAGCCGTTCACCTCGCAGGCCCTGAACGAGCGCCTGGACGAGTACGTGGCGCTGCGCGACGAGCTGGCCGCAGGGTCCTCGGCCGGGCCGCTGGACCAGGACCGGATCGACCGGTTGGTGGCACCCTCCCGGCGTGCTACCGCGGCGGCCGGGGCTGGGCAGGCTGCCGGGGGTCACGCGGCAGAGGCCGAGGGCGGCGGGACCGGCGCGGGGGTCAGTGCCGGTGCGGACGGGGTGCGGCTGCCCAAGGGGTTGTCCCGGCCCACCCTGGAAGCGGTGATCGAGGCGCTGCGGGCCAGTCCCGAGGACGTGTCCGCGGCCGGGCTCGCGCTGAGGCTGGGCCTCTCCCGGGTCAGCGCACGGCGGTACCTCGAGTATCTGGTGGTCAACGGCTTCGCCCGGCTCACCCCGCGGTACGGCGCCGCCGGCCGGCCGGAGAACCGCTACCTCTGGCGCCGCTGAGAAGCGGCCCGAAAGCCCCGGAGGCTAGTGCCCGGCGCGGCGGAGCGTGGCCTCAGCGTGCTTGAGGATGGGCCCGTCGATCATCTTGCCCTGGAACTGGAACACGCCCGTCCCGGCGGCCGCGGCGGCCTCGAGCAGCTCGCGCGCCGTGGCCACCTCCTCCTCGGACGGGGCGTAGGCCTCCCGGACCACGGCCACCTGGTTCGGGTGGATGCAGGCCTTGGAGCCGAAACCGGAGGCGACGGCGTCGCGAGACTCGGCGGCCAGTCCGTCCAGGTCCGGGATGTTGACGTAGACCGAGTCAACCGCTTCCTTGCCGGCGGCGCGGGCGGCCAGCAGCACGGTGGAGCGGGCGTGCAGGGCGACGGCCCGGTAGCCGCCGTCGTCGGTCCGGCTGGAGGTGCCGCCGAGGGAGGCGATCAGGTCCTCGGCGCCCCACATCAGGCCCAACACGTTCGGTTCGGCGGCGATGGCCGGAGCGTTGACGATGCCGGCCGCCGTCTCGCACAGGGCGATCACGCTGAAGCCCTCAAGCTCACGGAGCTGCTCGGCGCTCTCGGCCTTGGCCAGCATCACGTGCCGGTAGGGGGTGTGCCTGAGGCAGTGCAGGTCCTTCTCGAACTCCTCGGTCCCGGCCGGGTTGATCCGGATGATGGTCCGGCTGGGATCCAGTTCGGGAACGTCCCCGGCGGAGCCCAGCTGCGCCAGGATCGCCCCGCGGGCGCGCTGCTTGTCCGCGGGGGCGACGGCGTCCTCGAGGTCCACGATCACGGTGTCCGCGCGGTCGGCGGCCTTTTGGTAGCGCTCGGGCCGGTCGGCGGGGCAGAAGAGCAGGGCGGGGCCCATCAGGAAGGTCATACTCCGATTGTCCCCTTTCCGGCGGCGTCCCGGGACGCCGTGTCCTGCGCCGCGTGCGCGTCGCGGGTCCACATCAGGCAGCTGCGGGTGGCGCGGGCCACCACGGTGCCGTCCTGGTTCCGGCCGGTGTGCTCCATGGTCACGATGCCCTGGCCCGGCCGGGACGAGGAGAGCCGCTTCCCGGTCACCACCGTCTCCGTGTAGAGCGTGTCCCCGTGGAAGAGCGGGTGCGGGAAGGACACATCCGTCAGGCCCAGCTGGGCGATGATGGTCCCCTGGGTCAGCTGCGGCACGGACTGGCCCACCATGGTGGCCAGGGTGAACATGGAGTTCATCAGCCGCTGGCCGAAGGGCTGCCCGGCGCTCCAGGCGGCGTCCAGGTGCAGCGACTGGGTGTTCATGGTCATGGTGGTGAACAGGACGTTATCCGTCTCGGTCACGGTCCGGCCGGGCCGGTGCGCGTAGGCGACGCCTTCCTCAAGCTCGTCGAAGTAGAGGCCGCGCTGTTCGATAACGCGGCGGCCCGCGCCGCCGGCGTCGGCGTCCATGTGGGAGTGGCTGGTGGTCATACGGAGAGTTCCTGGTCTTCCTCGAAAAGTTCGGCGCCGGTGGCCGCGGCCACCTCTTCCGCGGTCACGTCCGGAGCCAGTTCCCGCAGCACCAGCCGCGAGGTCCCACCCTCGGTCACGACGTCGATGACGGCAAGGTCGGTGATGATCCGGTCCACGCAGCCCTTGCCCGTCAGCGGCAGGGAGCAGCGCTCCACGATCTTCGGGTTGCCGTTGCGGTCAACGTGCTCCATCATCACGATCACCTTCTTGGCACCGAAGACCAGGTCCATTGCTCCGCCCATTCCCTTGACCATCTTGCCCGGGATCATCCAGTTGGCGAGGTCCCCGTTCTGCGCCACCTCCATGGCGCCGAGGACGGCGACGTCGACGTGGCCGCCGCGGATCATCCCGAAGGATGCGGCGGAGTCGAAGAAGGCGGCGCCCTTGTTGACCGTGACGGTCTCCTTGCCGGCGTTGATCAGGTCGGGGTCGACTCTGTCCTCGGCCGGGTAGGGCCCGACGCCGAGGATCCCGTTCTCCGAGTGCAGCACCACCTCGACGCCGTCCGGAATGTAGTTCGGGATCAGCGTGGGCATGCCGATGCCGAGGTTGACGTACTGGCCGTTGTGCAGCTCCCGCGCCACGCGGGCGGCGAGCTCGTTCCGGGTCCAGCCCCTGGCCGGCGCGGCGGAGTCGGCGCCACCGGTAACGGCGCCGTGTTCGACGGCGGGCGGGCGGTATTCGTGCCGGACGGTTTCGGGCCGGGCCGGGCCGTCCGGGGTCTGGGTGCTCTCCACGGTCAGGCTCCTGTCGTTACGGCGGGCGCGGCGGGCGCGGCGGCCACGGTCCGTTTCTCGATGCGTTTCTCCGCCTCCGGGGCCAGGACCACGCGCTGGACGAAGATGCCCGGGACATGGATCTGTCCGGGATCCAGCTCCCCCGGTTCCACGAGTTCCTCCACCTCGGCGATGGTGATCTTTCCGGCCATGGCGCAGAGCGGGTTGAAGTTCATTGCGGCGGCATGGAACACCAGGTTGCCGTGCCGGTCCCCCTTCCAGGCGTGGACCAGGCCGAAGTCCGGCGTCAACGCCTCCTCCAGCACGTAGTCGGCGCCGTGGAAGCTCCGGACCTCCTTGGCCGCGGAAGCCACCGCGACGTTGCCGTCGGCGTCGTACTTCTGCGGCAGGCCGCCCTCGGCGACCTGGGTGCCGACGCCGGCGGGCGTGTAGAACGCGGGGATCCCGGCCCCGCCGGCGCGCAGCTTTTCGGCCAGGGTGCCCTGCGGGGTGAGGACCACCTCGAGTTCGCCGGACAGGTATTGCCGGGCAAACTCCTTATTCTCCCCCACGTAGGAGCTGATGGTGCGCCGGATCCGGCCGTCCTTGAGCAGGATGCCCAGGCCCCAATCGTCCACGCCGCAGTTGTTGCTGACGGTCTCCAGGTCCGTCGCGCCGCGCTCGTGCAGGGCCTCGATCAGCGCCACCGGGATGCCGCAGAGGCCGAAGCCGCCGACGGCCAGCGAGGCGCCGTCCGGAATGTCCGCCACGGCCTCGGCGGCGCTGGCAACAACTTTGTCGATCATCGAAAGGTCCTTCCGTGCGGCTACAGGCCCAGTTCGCGGGCGATCAGCATCAGCTGGACCTCCGTGGTGCCCTCGCCGACTTCCAGGATCTTGGAGTCGCGGTAGTGGCGCGCCACGGTGAACTCGTTGATGAAGCCATAGCCGCCGAACACCTGGGTGGCGTCCCGCGCGTTGTCCATGGCTGCCTCGCCTGCGATCATCTTAGCGATGGCCGCCTGGGTCTTGAACGGCTTGCCGGCGAGCATCCGGGCGGCGGCGTCGTAGTAGGCCAGGCGGGCGGTGTGGGCCCGGGCCTCCATCCGGGCGATCTTGAACGCGACGGCCTGGTACTTGCCGATGTTCTGGCCGAAGGCGCTGCGTTCCTTGGCGTACTTCACCGACTGATCCACACAGCCCTGGGCGGCGCCGACGGCGAGCGCGGCGATGGCGATGCGGCCCTCGTCGAGGATGGAGAGGAAGTTGGCGTAGCCGCGGCCGCGGGTGCCGAGGAGGTTCTCCTCCGGGACCCGGACGTTGTCGAGCGTCAACGGGTGGGTGTCCGAGGCGTTCCAGCCGACCTTGTTGTAGGCCTTCTCCGCCGTGAACCCGGGCGTGCTGGTGGGCACCAGGATGGTGGAGATTTCCTTCTTGATGCTGCCGTCCGGGCGTTCCTGCTGGCCGGTGACCGCGGTGACGGTAACAAGCCTGGTGATGTCGGTGCCGGAGTTGGTGATGAACGCCTTGTTGCCGTTGATGACCCATTCTTTTGCGTCTCCGACGCCTTCCAGCCGGGCGGTGGTCTTGGTGCCGCCGGCGTCCGAACCCGCCTCGGGTTCGGTCAGGCCGAAGCCGGCGAGCGCCTTGCCGGAGGCCAGCAGCGGCAGCCACTCCTCCTTCTGCGCGTCGGAGCCGAAGCGGTGGATCGGCATGGCGCCGAGCGAGACGCCGGCCTCCAGGGTGATGGCGACGGACTGGTCCACGCGGCCCAGCTGCTCCAGGGCCAGTGCCAGGGCGAAGTAGTCCCCGCCCATGCCGCCGGATTCCTCCGGGAACGGCAGGCCGAAGAGGCCCATGTCGGCCATCTGGGAGACGACCTCGTAGGGGAAGCTGTGCTCCTCGTCGTGCTTGGCGGAGACCGGGGCAACCACCTGGTCGGCGAAGTCGCGGACGGTGTCGGAGAGGTCCTGATAGTCCTCGCTGAGTTCAAAATCGGGCATGGGGTGACTCCTGTGTCTGTTGGCTGTTCTGGTGTGGTGCTGAAGCTGGTGGTTGCTAGTCCGCCTCGCCCATGGCGATGACGGATTCCTCGACGGTGTCCTCGGCTTTCGAGTCCTCCGGCGAATCGACGGGGTGGATGGTGGCGAGAACCTGGTCGGTCTTGACGAGGTCCCCGGTGCCGGCGCTGATGTGGACGGTGCCGTCGAGGGGTGCCACGAGCTGGTGCTCCATCTTCATGGCCTCCACCGACAGCAGGACCTGGCCGGCGGTCACGGCGTCGCCGTTGCCGACCGAGACGGAAACCACGGTGCCGGGCATCGGCGAGCGCACCGCCGGGTCGGCGGCGCCCTCTTCGCGTTCGACGGCGGCCAGCACCCGGGCAAGCCGGGCCTCACGGGTGAGCAGTTCGAGGCGGCAGGACCAGCCCTCGTTGCCGAGGAAGAATTCCGACAGAACGCGGGGATCGGGAGCCATCCAGCTCTGGGCGGGAGGACCTGTGCGAACGGGTGCAAGTACGTAACTGCTGGTCTCGCCCTCGAGCGTGAGCATCGGGCGATCCCGCGCGTTGTATTGGAGGAGGGCCTTGAGCTGCGGGCCTCCGTTCACGCTCACACTGGCCTGCTCCCCCGCAGACAACCCCTTCACGTCCACGGTGGCGACACCGCCGTCGGCGGTTCCCAGGCTGATCCTGAGCGGCGCCGGCGTACCGAGCCGCCAGCCGTCGCGGCGCCGCCACGGGCTGCCATCCCGGTCGGCCGGATTGGCCTCCTCCGCCATGGCCAGGGCGTACAGAGCCGCGATCACTAGTTCAGCGTCGCCCACCCGCCGGAAGCTGAAGTCCGGCATCTTGCGTTCGATCAGGCCGGTGTCCAGACGGCCGGCGCGGACGTCGGCGTCGTTGATCAGCAGGCGCAGGTACTCGACGTTGGTGTCGATGCCCAGCGCCGTGTAGCCGGCAAGCGCTTCGTCCAAGGTGTCCAGTGCGGCGTTGCGGTCCTCGCCCCACGCAATGACCTTGGAGATCATCGGGTCGTAGTTCGAGGAGATCTCCAGTCCATGGACGAGCGCCGAGTCCACGCGCACGCGGCCGTGGCCCGTTTCGACTTCGTTGCGGGCCGGCGCGCCGGGGCGCTGGACAGGGCCGGGCAGTTCGTCCAGCATCACGACCTGTCCGATGGACGGCAGGAAGTTCTTCTCCGGGACCTCCGCGTACACCCGCGCCTCCACGGAGTGGCCGGTGAGGACGACGTCGTCCTGGGCCACGGTGAGTTCCTCCCCGGCGGCGATGCGGACCTGCCATTCGACCAGGTCGATGCCGGTGACCATCTCGGTGACCGGGTGCTCGACCTGCAGGCGGGTGTTCATCTCCATGAAGAAGAATTCGTCCGGGGCGTCGTCGGAGACCAGGAACTCCACGGTGCCGGCGCCGGAGTAGTTGACGCTGCGGGCGGCCTGGCATGCGGCCTCGCCGAGCCGTGCGCGGATGGCGGCGCCGTCGGGAAGGCTTTCCAGCAGCGGGGACGGGGCCTCTTCGATCACCTTCTGGTGCCGGCGCTGCAGGGAGCATTCGCGCTCTCCGAGGTGGATGACGTTGCCGTGGTTGTCGGCGAGGACCTGGACCTCGATGTGCCGCGGGGTGGTGACCAGCCGCTCCAGGAACAGGGTGTCGTCGCCGAAGGCACTGGCCGCGACCCGGCGGGCCGTCGCGAGCGTGGCCGCCAGGTCCTCGGGGCGTTCGACCACGTGCATGCCCTTCCCGCCGCCACCGGCGGAGGGCTTGATCAGCAGCGGGTACCCGACGCCGGCAGCGGCCTCGATCAGCTGGGCGTCGCTCATGCCGGGTTCGGCGACGCCGGGGACCACGGGGACGCCGTAGCCGGTGACGTGGTTCTTGGAGCGGATCTTGTCGCCCATGATGTTCAGGGATTCGACGCCGGGGCCGATGAAGGTGATGCCGGCCCGCTCCAGGGCGCGGGCGAAGTCGGCGTTCTCGCTGAGGAAGCCGTAGCCGGGGTGCACGGCCTCGGCGCCGCTGCGGCGGCAGGCATCGATGATGGCCTCGATCTTGAGGTAGCTCTCGGTGGCGGCCGCAGGCCCGATCCGGACGGCGGCGTCGGCCTCCCGCACGTGGCGGGCGCCGGCGTCGGCGTCGGAGTAGACGGCGACCGAGCGGATGCCGAGGGCGCGCAGGGTGCGGATCACGCGGCAGGCGATCTCGCCGCGGTTGGCGACCAGGACGGTGCCGAAGAGCCGCGCCGGGGTCGAAGTGGTGGGGGTGCTGGTGGTTGCTGTCACGGCGGGGCTCACATCCGGAAGAGGCCGAAGGAGGTCTCCGGCAGCGGGGTGCGGGAGACGACGTCGAGCGCCAGTCCCAGGACGGTGCGGGTGTCCGCGGGGTCGATGATGCCGTCGTCCCACAGGCGGGCGGTCGAGTAGTAGGGGCTGCCCTGGTCCTCGTACTGCTGCTTGATCGGGGCCTTGAAGGCCTCCTCGTCCGCGGCGGACCATTCCTCGCCGCGGGCCTCGTACTGGTCGCGCTTGACCGTGGCGAGGACGCTGGAGGCCTGGTTGCCGCCCATGACCGAGATCCGGGAGGCCGGCCACATCCAAAGGAAGCGCGGCGAGTAGGCCCGGCCGCACATGGAGTAATTGCCGGCGCCGAACGAGCCGCCGATCACCACGGTGAGCTTGGGCACCCGGGCGGTGGCGACGGCGGTGACCATCTTGGCGCCGTTCTTGGCGATGCCGCCCTGCTCGTAATCCTTGCCGACCATGAAGCCGGAGAGGTTCTGCAGGAAGATCAGCGGGATGCCGCGCTGGTCGCAGAGTTCGATGAAATGTGCGCCCTTGAGCGAGGATTCGCTGAACAGGACACCGTTGTTGGCCACGATGCCCACGGGGTGGCCGTGCAGCTTGGCGAAGCCGGTGACCAGTGTGGTGCCGTAGTTCTTCTTGAACTCGTGGAAGCGGCTGCCGTCCACCAGCCGGGCGATGACCTCGCGGACGTCGTACTGGGCGTTGACGTCGGTGGGGACGGCGCCGTAGAGCTCGGCCGGGTCCGCTTCGGGTTCGACGACCGGGTCGATCTCCCAGGCGGGGGCGGCCGGCCGCGGCAGGGTGGAGACGATGTCGCGGACGATCTGCAGGGCGTGCTCGTCGTTCTCGGCCAGGTGGTCGGTGACGCCGGAGATCTTCGAGTGCACGTCGCCGCCGCCGAGTTCCTCGGCCGTGACGATCTCGCCGATCGCAGCCTTCACCAGCGGCGGGCCACCGAGGAAGATGGTGCCCTGGTTGCGGACAATCACGGTCTCGTCGCTCATCGCGGGGACGTAGGCGCCGCCGGCGGTGCAGGAGCCCATGACGGAGGCGATCTGCGGAATTTTCGCCGCGGACATCTGCGCCTGGTTGTAGAAGATCCGGCCGAAGTGCTCCTTGTCCGGAAAGACCTCGTCCTGGCGGGGCAGGAACGCCCCGCCGGAGTCCACCAGGTAGATGCAGGGCAGGCGGTTCTCCAGCGCGATCTCCTGGGCGCGGAGGTGCTTCTTGACCGTCATCGGGTAATAGGTGCCGCCCTTGACGGTGGCGTCGTTGGAGATGACCAGCACCTGGCGGCCGTGGACCAGGCCGATGCCGGCGATCACACCGGCGCCGGGCGAATCGCCGTCGTACATGCCGTCCGCGGCGAGCGGTGCGATTTCCAGGAAGGGGCTGCCGTCGTCCAACAGCCGGTCGATGCGCTCGCGCGGCAGCAGCTTGCCGCGGGCGACGTGGCGTTCGCGGGACTTTTCCGGCCCGCCGAGCGCGGCGGCGGCCAGGCGCTCCTTCAGTTCCCGGGCCAGGCCCAGCTGGGCCTCCCGGTTGGCGGCGAAGCCTGCGCTGCCCGGATCCACCCGGCTGGCGATTGTCTCCATTGACTGCTTCCATCCCCGGCCGGACCGGGGCCCTGGGGCTGCCGGTCCGGCCATTTCGGTTAGTAATGCATAACTGAGTTTTAGGTTAGTCTCTACTAACTGTGATGTCCAACACAGGATCGCCGGTGCGGCGGGTTGAAACCATGTGCCGAGCCCCCGGACAGCGCACTGAATACCCAGACCAGCCGAGAAGGAGGGTGAGCCGGTGACCGAGTCCAGCCAGCCAACCCAGCGCAGCCGGGCCAAGGAGAGCCGCCGGCAGGCGCTCCTGCAGGCCGCGGCCGCCCTCTTCGCCGCCGAGGGCTTCAACCGGGTCTCCCTGGAGGATCTCGGCGCCGCGGCCGGCGTCAGCGGCCCCGCCGTCTACCGGCACTTCGCCGGCAAGCAGGCGGTGCTGGGGGCCATGCTGCTCAGCGTCAGCCAGGACCTGCTCGACGGCGGCCGCGCCGTGGTGGCCGGCGCAGGGACCGCGGAGACCGCCCTTGCCGGCCTGGTCGAGTTCCACGTGGACTTCGCCCTCAGCCACCCGGACGTGATCCGGGTCCAGGACCAGGACTTCAGCAACCTCGCCGAGGAGGATCAGGCCGAGGTCCGGACCCTGCAGCGGAACTACGTGGAGCTGTGGGTGGACGTGCTCTCCGGACTGCACCCGGACACGGACCCGGCCGAACTGCGGATGCGCGCCCACGCCACCTTCGGCCTGATCAACTCCACCCCGCACTCGGTCCGCACCCAAGGCCGCCGGATGGCGCTCAAGCGTGCCCGACCGCTGCTGGAGGGCATGGCCCTGGCCGCCCTGACGGCCCCGGGCAACGGCACGCGCTAAGCCCCGCTCCCCTGGGCGGCACTTCCCCCGGGCGTCCCTGCCCTTGAACGACAAAGGGCCGGGCACCCCTCCGGCAAGGAAGGGATGCCCGGCCCCGTGGGCTGGGAACCTAGGCCATGGCGAGTGCCATGCCGGGGTCGGACAGCAGCGCGCCGACGTCCTGCAGGAAGCGGGAGCCCTGTTCGCCGTCGACCAACCGGTGGTCGAAGGAGAGGCTGAGGGTCATGACCTGGCGCAGGGCCACCTCATCCCGGTACTCCCACGGCATCTTCCGCACCGCGCCGACGGCCAGGATGGCGGCCTCGCCCGGGTTGAGGATGGGGGTCCCGGCGTCGATGCCGAAAACGCCGATATTGGTGATCGAGATGGTCCCGCCGGAGAGGTCCGCGGGGGCGGTCTTACCGGCGCGGGCGGTCTCGGTCAGCTCGGTGAGCGCCGTGGAGAGCTGGGTCAGCGACATCCGGTCCGCGTCCTTGATGTTCGGCACGGTCAGCCCGCGCGGCGTGGCGGCCGCGATGCCGAGGTTGACATAGTTGAACTGGACGATCTCCTGGTTGGCCTCGTCCCACCGGGCGTTGAGCGTGGGGTGGTTGCGCAGGGCGATCAGCACGGCCTTGGACACCAGGGTCAGCGGGGTGAGCTTGTACCCGGCAAAGGCCCGGCTGTCCTTGAGCCTGGCGAGCAGTTCCATGGTGGGCGTGACGTCCAGGGTCAGGAACTCGGTCACGTGCGGCGCGGTGAAGGCGCTGGAGACCATGGCCGCCGCGGTGAACTTCCGGACGCCCTTGATCGGGGTCCGGGTTTCCCGTTCGCCGGCCGCCGGGGCAGTAACCGGCTGCGCGCCGGCCAGTTCCTGCGGGGCGACCGGGAGGTCCCCGCCGCCGACGAAGTTCCGCACGTCCTCCCGGGTGATCAGGCCGTGCTCGCCCGTAGCCGTGACGGCGGCGAGGTCGACGCCGAGGTCCTTGGCCAGCTTGCGGACCGGCGGGGTGGAGCGGGGCCGCTCGGCAGCAGGCGCGCCACTCTGCGGAACGGCGACGGCGACGGCGGGTGCGGGTGCGGCTGCCGGGGCGGGCGCGGGTGCGGGAGCCGGGGCAGGCGCGGCAGCAGCAGGCGGAGCCGCTGCGGCGGCGGCCGCAAAGGTGCGTGCCCGGCGGGCCGGCCGGCCGGAGCCCTCCGGCATGGCACCGTAGCCCACCAGCGTCGGTTCCCGCTTTGCGGGCGCCTCGCCCGAACCCGCGCCGGAACCGCCGTCGTCGTCGCCCTCGATCTCGAAGGAGACAATCGGCTTGCCGACCTCCACCACGGTGCCGGGCTGTTCGTGCAGCGCGGTGACGACGCCGGCGAACGGCGAGGGCAGCTCGACGACAGCCTTGGCGGTCTCCACCTCGGCGATGATCTGGTTCAGGGTGACGGTGTCCCCCACGCCGACCTTCCAGGCGACGATTTCCGATTCCGTCAGGCCTTCGCCGAGGTCCGGGAGGCGGAATTCCTTGATCATGGTGGCGCTCATCCTTCCAGCCCGCTCAAAGAGTTGGGGCGGCCCAAGGCCCGGTCCACGCCGTCGAGGATCCGGTCCAGCCCGGGCAGGTGGTGCATCTCCAGCTTGGAGTAGGGGTACGGGACGTCGAAGCCGGTCACCCGGACGGGCGCGGCCTCGAGGTGGTAGAAGCAGCGTTCGGTGATGCTCGCCGCGACCTCGGCGCCCAGGCCGCCGGACTGGCTGGCCTCGTGCGTGATGACCAGGCGGCCGGTCTTGCGGACCGAGGCCTCCAGCGTGGCGAAGTCCACCGGGGCGAGGGAGCGCAGGTCGATGACCTCGACGGAGACGCCCTCGTCGGCGGCGGCGAGCGCGGCATCGCGGGCGGTCTTGACCAGCGGACCGTAGGCCACGAGGGTCACGTCGGTGCCCTCGGTGACCACCCGGGCCTTTTCCATCGACGGGGCGGCGGAGAGGTCCAGGGACTCATCCACCTCGCCCTTGTCGTGGTAGCGGCGCTTGGGCTCGAAGTAGAGAACCGGATCGTCGCAGGCAATGGCCTGCTGGATCATCGTGTACGCGTCCTGCGGGTTGGAGACGCTGACCACGCGCAGGCCGGAGGTGTGGGTGAAGTACGCCTCGGGCGACTCGGAGTGGTGTTCGGGTGAACCGATGCCGCCGCCGAAGGGCACCCGGATGGTGATGGGCATCTTCACGGCACCCATGGTCCGGTAGTGCATCTTGGCGACCTGGCTGACGATCTGGTCGAAGGCCGGGTAGATGAAGCCGTCGAACTGGATCTCCACCACCGGGCGGTACCCGCGGTAGGCGAGGCCGACGGCGGTGCCGAGGATGCCGGATTCGGCGAGCGGAGTGTCCACCACGCGGTGCTTGCCGAAGTCCTTCTGCAGCCCGTCGGTGACGCGGAAGACGCCGCCGAGGGTGCCGATGTCCTCGCCCATGAGGATCACCTTGGGATCGTTGTCGAGGGATTTGCGCAGGCCGGAGTTAATCGCCCGGGCAAAGGTCATCTGCGTCATCAGCGAGCACCTTCTTCGGAGGGGGCACCTGCGGGATCGCCGAAGGAGGCCAGGTAACGGGTGTAGTGGTCCTGCTGACGGTCCAGCCAGGAGTGCGGGGTGCTGTAGACGTGCTCAAAGATCTGCAGCGGCTGCGGTTCGGGCATGGTGATGGTGCCGGAGCGCAGTTCCTTGGCCACGGCGTCGGCCGTGGCGGCGACGGCGGCTTCCACATCCGCGGTCAGCAGGCCCTTGCGCTCCAAAAGCGCCTTGAGGCGGTGGATCGGGTCCTTGGCGGCCCAGTCCTCAAGCTCGTTGGCGTCCCGGTACCGGGTGGGATCGTCCGCCGTCGTGTGCGGGCCCATGCGGTACGTGACGGCCTCGATGAAGGTGGGGCCGCCGCCGCGGCGGGCCCGGTCCAGGGCGATCCGGGTGGCCGCCAGCACGGCGAGGACATCGTTGCCGTCCACCCGCATGCTGGGAATGCCAAAGCCGGAGGCCCGGTCAGCGATCTGGATGTGGGACTGCAGCATCACGGGCTCGGAGATGGCCCAGTGGTTGTTCTGGCAGAAGAAGATGACGGGGGCCTGGAAGCTCGCGGCGAAGACCATCGCCTCGTTGACGTCACCCTCGCTGGTGGCGCCGTCGCCGAAGTAGGCCACGGCCGCGGAGTCGGCGCCGTCGTTCTGGATACCCATGGCGTAGCCCGTGGCGTGCAAGCTCTGCGCACCGATGATGATCTGCTGGGTGGCAACGTTCACGGTGTACGGGTCCCAGCCGGCGAGGGCGTTGCCGCGCCAGGCCTTGACGATGTCCGCCGGCTTGACCCCGCGGACGTAGGCAACGCCATTGTCCCGGTAGCTGGGGAAGACAAAGTCGTCCTCGCGCAGGGCCCTCGCCGAGCCGATCTGGGAGGCCTCCTGGCCCAGCAGCGGCGGCCAGAGGGCGAGTTCGCCCTGGCGCTGGAGGGCGGTGGCCTCGGCGTCGATCCTCCGGATGGCCACCATGTCCTCGTAGAGGGAGGTCAGCACGTCGTCGCCGATGTCCTGGACCCAGGGGTCGAACTCGGGATGGCTGACGCGTTCACCCCCCGGAGTGATGAGCTGGACGAGATCCCCGCCCGTGCGCCTGTTCGATCCTGCACTGTTTCCGGGGCCGCCGGGGGCTGCGCCGCCCTGGCCCGCGTCGTCGGTAAACACAGTTTGTCCGCAACCTTCTGACGTCGTCTGACCCCTGCCCGCGGGACTCGTGATCCCTGCGTGCGGCGGCCACCCGGGCGCCGTTGCCCCGGATAATTGTGACCCTACTCACAAGTGCCATTGGGTACAACCACCCACTGATATTTTGAGCATCCTGCCCGGTTCAGACGTTCCGGACCGTGCTAACCTTGCGCACTATGCAACCCTTGGATGGCACGGACACCCGCTTGCTTTCGGCCATGGCGCGGGACCCGCGCGGCACCGTCGTGGCCCTCGCACAGAAGCTGGGACTCTCCCGCAACACGGTGCAGGCCCGGATGGCCCAGCTGGAGAAGAAACACGTATTCCTCTCCTTCGAGCGCCGGATCAATCCGGCCACGCTGGGCTACCCGCTGATGGCCTTCATCTCGGTCCACGTCCAGCAGCAGAAGCTGGGCAGGCTGGCGGTGGAGCTCGCCGCGGTCCCGGAGATCCTGGAGGGCTATGGCCTGACCGGCTCGGCCGACCTGCTGCTGCGCGTGGTGGCGCGCGACGCCGAGGACCTGTTCCGGATCAACGGCAAGATCCTCTCCTGCGACGGGGTGGACCGGACGGACACGGCTCTGGCGATGAGCGAGATGATCCCGTTCCGGATCCAACCGCTGCTCGAACGCGGCCCGGCCGAGGGCTGACCCGGAACGCACAGGACCCCCGCGCCGGGCGGCGCGGGGGTCCTGTGCGTTCGGTGATGCAGCTATGTGGTGATGCGTTAGTGGTTGGTGGCCTTCTCGGCGCCCACCCCGGTCAGGGAGCGGACCTCCATCTCGGCCTGCTTGGTGGTGTCCTCGCGCCGCTTGTCCAGCACGGTGCCCAGCCAGCCCAAGAAGAACGCGAGCGGGATGGAGACGATGCCGGGGTTGCTGAGCGGGAAGATCGCGAAGTTCGCGCCGGCGATCATCGAGGTCTTGGTGCCGGAGACCACCGGGGAGAGGGCGATCAGGATGATGGCGGCGGCGAGGCCGCCGTACATGCTCCAGATCGCGCCCTGGGTGGTGAACCGGCGCCAGAACAGCGAGTACACGATGGTGGGCAGGTTCGCGGAGGCGGCGACGGCGAAGGCCAAGGCCACCAGGAAGGCGACGTTCTGGCCGTTGGCGAAGATGCCGCCGGCGATGGCGAGGATGCCGATGACGATCACCGTGCGGCGCGCCACCTTGACCTCGGTCTCGGCGTCGGCCTTGCCCTTGGCGATCACGTTGGCGTAGATGTCGTGGGCGAAAGAGGCCGCCGCGGTGATGGTGAGGCCGGCGACGACGGCGAGGATGGTGGCGAACGCCACCGCCGAGATGAAGCCCAGCAGCAGCGGGCCGCCGAGGTGGAAGGCCAGCAGCGGGGCGGCGGAGTTCACGCCGCCGGGGGCGCCCTTGATGGTGTCGGCGCCCACGAGGGCCGCGGCACCGTAGCCCAGGACCAGGGTGAACAGGTAGAAGATGCCGATCAGCCAAATGGACCAGACCACGGACTTGCGGGCTTCCTTGGCGGTGGGAACCGTGTAGAAGCGCATCAGCACGTGCGGCAGGGCAGCGGTGCCGAGCACCAGGGCCAGGCCCAGGGACATGAAGTCCAGCTTGGACGTGTCCGACTTGCCGTACTGCAGCCCCGGGTTCAGGACGGCCGGGTTCTTGGCCGTCTCCGCGGCGCCGCCGAGCAGGTCCGAGAGGTTGAAGCCGTAGATCGCGAGGACCCAGAAGGTCATCACGGCGGCACCGGCGATCAGCAGCATGGCCTTGATGATCTGCACCCAGGTGGTGCCCTTCATGCCGCCGATCAGGACGTACATGATCATCAGGGCGCCGACGACGATGATCACCAGCGCCTGTCCGCCCCAGTCGCTGATGCCCAGCAGCAGGGAAATCAGGCTGCCGGCGCCGGCCATCTGGGCGAGCAGGTAGAAGAAGCAGACGGCCAGGGTGGAGATGGCCGCGGCGATCCGGACCGGACGCTGCCGGAGCCGGAAGGAGAGCACGTCGGCCATGGTGAACTTGCCCGTGTTGCGGAGCAGTTCGGCCACCAGCAGCAGCGCCACCAGCCAGGCGACGAGAAAGCCGATGGAGTACATGAAGCCGTCGTAGCCGTTGACCGCGATCGCGCCGGTGATGCCCAGGAAGGACGCGGCGGAGAGGTAGTCGCCGGCGATGGCGGTGCCGTTCTGCGAACCGGTGAAGGACCGGCCGGCGGCGTAGTAGTCGGCGGCGGTCTTGTTGTTCCGGCTGGCGCGGAACACGATCACCATGGTGACAGCGACGAAGAGGGCGAAGATGCCCATGTTCAGGAGGGTGGTGTCCTTGAGTGCGGCGACGTTGA
Organism: Arthrobacter sp. YD4; assembly: GCF_030410515.1. Lineage (GTDB taxonomy): Bacteria > Actinomycetota > Actinomycetes > Actinomycetales > Micrococcaceae > Arthrobacter. Next base: position 139,501 of record NZ_JAUHHD010000005.1, read on the forward strand.
CCGCGGGGACCGTCAGGGATGCGTGCAGTGTCATTGGGCCGTTCCGCTCACTCGGTTGCCGTGCTTGTCGAACTCGTGGCCTTCGATCTCCTGGCGGATCTCGGAGGCGATGGGGTCCAGCTTCCGGTTCGAGTAGCTGACGTACCAGCCCGTGATCGCGAAGGTGGACACGAACTGCAGCAGGCCCAGGATCAGGCCGACGTTGATGTTGCCCCAGACCTTGGTGGACATGAAGCCCACCGCATAGTCGGCCAGCAGGACGTAGGCGAAGTACCACAGCAGGAACGCGATGGCCATCGGAAAGACGAAGCTGCGGTGACGTTTGCGCAGTTCCTGGAACTGCTCCGTCGACTGGACTTGCTTGAAGTCCACGGACGCCGCTGCGTCCGTATGCTGGGCGTCGTGACCCATCATTCCTCCTCATTGAGACTGGCGAGTCACCGCCGGGCACTCCGGCTTCCGGACAACACTCCCCCGGGATTGTGTGACTGGAATCACTGTGCAACGTGACGTGCGCTACATTCCAGCACCGGCGCGGGCGGCGTCGCCCAGCGGTCGCCGCGCTGCGACAAACGGCGGACCGCCCGGCCTGGCGCTACGCTGGCAGCATGCCGGACTCCCCCCTGGTCAGCGCCGCGGCCGTCGCCGTGATCGCGCTGGCGATCGCCGTCGTCATCGCCGTCGGGCTCAAGGTCCTGCGCTCTTTCCGTGACCTTGGCACCGACGCCGAGCGCGCGACCTATAAGACCCTGCACGCCGCGTCCCGGGCCGGCCAGCACCTGCGGACCGGCCTGAACCCCGCCGGCGCGGGCAAGGCCAGCCGGCAGCTGCGCGGGCTGCTCGGCTGCGACGGGTTCGCCATCACGGACACCACGGGCGTCCTGGCCTGGGACGGCGCGGCCGAGGAACTCCGCCCGGTCCTGATGGAGGTGGCCGCGGCAGTGCTGGCGGGCGGCCACACCGCCGTGATCCCCGCCGGGGAGCTGCGGGCCCCGGGCGGCCGCTCCCCCGCCGGCTCTCCCGGAGCCGGCTACGCGGCCGTCATCGCGCCCATCCGGGTGGGGTCCGGGGTGGCGGGCGTGGTGGCCGCATTCGCCCCCGAGGCGGGGTCCGGCCTGGTCCGGGCAACCGGCGAGGTGGCGGACTGGGTGGCCACCCAGGTGGAACTGGCCGAACTCGATGCCTCCCGGACGCTGCTGATGGAGGCGGAGGTCCGGGCGCTGCGGGCCCAGATCAGCCCGCACTTCATCTACAACTCACTGAACGCGATCGCGTCCTTCATCAACACGGACCCGGTCCGGGCCCGGGAGCTGGTGGTGGAGTTCGCCGACTTCACCCGCTATTCGTTCCGCCGGCACGGGGACTTCACCACCCTGGCCGAGGAGCTGCGCTGCATCGACCGGTACCTGCTGCTGGAGCGCGCCCGGTTCGGCGAGCGGGTGCAGGTCAGCCTGCGGATCGCGCCGGAGGTGCTGAGCACGGTGATCCCGTTCCTGAGCCTGCAGCCGCTGGTGGAGAACGCCGTCCGGCATGGCCTGGAGGCCAAGGAGGGGCCCGGGCACATCAGCATCACGGCCAACGATTCGGGCGCGTTCGCCGAGGTGACGATCGAGGACGACGGCGTGGGCATGGACCCGGAGCAGCTGCGTTCGGTCCTGGCGGGGCACAGCGGCGGCGACCACGTGGGCCTGCACAACGTGGACGCGCGGCTGCGGCAGGTCTACGGGGAGGACAACGGCCTGGTGATCGAGACGGCGCCCGGCGAGGGCACGCTGATCACCCTGCGCGTCCCGAAGTCCCAGCCCCGCCACGACGCCTGAAACGGCGCCCGGCCCTCGCCGCCATGGCGCCCGTCGGGGCGCCGGTGCGGCGGTACCCTAGGACCATGATTAACGTCCTCGTCGCCGACGACGAGCTGCCCGCCGTGGAGGAGCTGGCGTTCCTGCTGGGCCGGGACGACCGGATCGGCACCATCCACCGCGCCTCCTCCGGCGCCGAGGCGCTGCGCACCCTGGAGAGCGCCGACGTCGACGCCGTCTTCCTCGACATCCACATGCCCGCCCTCTCCGGTCTGGACATCGCCCGGGTGATCGCCCGCAGCGCCCGGCCGCCCGCCGTCGTCTTCGTCACCGCGGACGAGGACTGCGCCCTCGAGGCCTTCGAGCTCGCCGCCGTGGACTACCTGCTCAAGCCCGTCCGCGCCGAGCGGCTGGCCCGCTCCGTGGGCCGGATCAGTGAGCTGCTGCGCGACGGCGGCCCGGCCCCGGAAATGATTACCGTGGACCTCGGTGGCACCACCAAGATGATCCGCCGCGACGACGTCACCTACGTCCAGGCGCAGGGCGACTATGCCCGGCTGCACACCGCGGACGCCAGCTACCTGATCCGGGTGCCGCTGGCGGACCTGGAGCAGCAGTGGGCCGAGGCCGGGTTCCTGCGCATCCACCGCTCCTACCTGGTGTCGCTGGCCCACGTGGGGCACCTGAAGCTGGCGGCCGGACGGCCCAGCGTTGCGGTGGCCGGCGCCGAACTGCCGATCAGCCGCCGGCACCTGCCCCCGGTCCGGGAAAAGCTGGAGGCCACCCGGATCCGGCCGCAGGCATGACCCGGGTCAGGGTCACCGCCCCGCGCCGCGTCGCCACGGGCGCCGGTTCCGGGCGTGGCAGAGCCGCGGCTGAGGCACGGAAGGCGGCGGAAGAGACCGACGCCGGTCAGGTGTTCGTCCGCGCGCTGATCCGGTCCCAGCTCCGGCTCGGGATCGTGGTGGCCGCCGGGTTCCTGCTGATCATGTTGGGCTTCGCGCTGCTGCTGGGCCTGGTGCCGGGACTCGCCGAGCTGCGGATCGCCGGCCTGCCCTTCGACTGGGTGCTGCTCGGCGCCGGGATCTATCCGGTGATCGGGCTGAGCGCCTGGCTCTACGTCCGGACCGCCGCCCGGAACGAGGCCCGCTACCGCGACCTCGCCGGCGAGCGGTGAGGCGGCCATGAACCCGGTGGTCGGCGTCGCCGCCTTCGCCGCCGTCACCCTCGCCACCGCCGTGATCGGTTTCTACGGCCTGCGGATCTCCCGCACCACCGGGGACTTCTACGTCGCGTCCCGCACCGTCCGGCCGTGGTGGAACGCCTCGGCCATCGGCGGCGAGTACCTCTCCGCGGCCAGCTTCCTGGGCGTGGCAGGGCTGATCCTGCTCTCGGGTACCGACGCCCTCTGGTATCCGGTGGGCTACACCGCCGGTTACCTGATGCTGCTGCTGTTCGTGGCGGCCCCGCTGCGCCGCTCCGGCGCGTACACCATCCCGGACTTCACCGAGGCGCGGCTGGAGTCCCGGGCCGTCCGCCGGGTCACCAGCCTGGTGGTGGTGATGGTGGGCTGGCTGTACATCGTCCCGCAGCTGCACGGCGCGGCGCTGGCCATCCGGATCACCACCGGGCTGCCGGCCTGGGTGGGCCAGGTGGCCGTGATCGCCGTCGTCTGCGTCACCGTGATGGCCGGCGGGATGCGCTCCATCACCTTCGTTCAGGCCTTCCAGTACTGGCTGAAGCTCACGGCCCTGGCCGTGCCGCTGCTGTTCCTGCTGCTGGTGCTCGCCGGCACCGGTACCCCGGCCGTGGCCGAGGCGCCGGTGAACCCCACCGGGCTGCCGCCGGCCGGCCCGTACCAGAACATCTCGCTGCTGGTGGCGCTGCTCTTCGGGACGCTGGGCCTGCCGCACGTGCTGGTGCGCTTCTACACCAACCCGGACGGCCAGTCGGCGCGGCGGACCACCCTGATCGTGCTGGGCCTGCTGTCCGTGTTCTACCTCTTCCCCACCGCGTACGGGCTGATCGGGCGGGTCTTCGCCCCCGGCGCCGCGGGGGCGGGGCAGGCCGACGCGCTGGTGCTGCTGCTGCCGGGCCGGATGATCGGCGGCCTCGCCGGGGATCTGCTCTCCGCGCTGGTGGTGGCCGGGGCGTTTGCGGCGTTCCTGTCCACCACCTCCGGGCTGGTGGTCTCGCTGGCCGGCGTGATCAGCCAGGACATCCTGGGCGGCAGCGTCCGCGGCTTCCGGCTCGCGGCGCTGTTCTCGGCGGTGGTGCCGTTGGGGATCGCCGCGACGACGGATTCGACGGCGCTGGCAGGGAGCGTGGGGCTGGTGTTCGCCTTCACCGCCTCGACCATCTGCCCGGTGCTGCTGCTGGGGATCTGGTGGCGCGGTTTGACCGATGCCGGGGCGATCGCGGGGATGCTGACCGGGGCGCTGGCGTGCGGCGGTTCGATGCTGGCCGGCGCGGTGCTGGGTGCGGCGGGGACGCCGTCGTGGCTGGCGCAGCCGGCGGCGTGGACGGTGCCGGCGGCGTTCGCCGTCATGGTCCTGGTGTCCCGGGCCACCCGGGACCGGGTGCCGCGCAGCATCACCCGGCTGATGACACGGCTGCACACCCCCGAACGGCCGCTCGTGACGGAGCGCTAGCGGCCGGTCACGGGGCGGCCGGTCGCTAGGGCCGCGTCAGTCGATGGCGGCCATGAGTTCGACGACTTTGTCCAGGAACGCATCCACCTGGGTTTCCTCGTAGCCGTCGCGGCCGACGGCAGGCCGGAAGGTGGCGCGGCGGACGTTGTCCACGCTGAGCGGCTGGTCCTCGTCCAGGTAGCCGATCAGCTCGTGGCAGAGGCCGTCGACGTCGGCGATGTTGTAGCTGCGGACTTTGGCCTTCGCCGGCCGCCGGAAGCGCTGCCCGTCCGGGCGGTGCAGCCGGCCGCGGAGCAGCCCGGCCAGCCGGCCGATCTCACGCAGCCAGGCGTCCTCACCGCGTTCGCCGACCAGTTCGTCGCGTTCCCGGCGGGCCAGGGCGTCCTCGAGCCGGTCCAGGGCCGCGTCCACGGCGGCGGCCGCGTAGCCGCCCTTGACCGGGTCGAAGGTGACGGCGCGGACATCGGCGCTCTTGACCACGCGCTCGGCGGCCTGCGGGGTCTCGAAGGAGACCCGGGCCTGCCGCAGGAACTGGTCCACCTGCTTGGCGTTGTAGCCGTACTGGTTGCGCTGGACGCGGTCAAAGGAGGCAGGGATCTGCCGGTTGAGGTCCACTCGGTTGCTGTCCACTGTTTACTTCTTATCCTTCGAGGCCGTGCGGCTCTTGTTGTTCGGCGCTGGTTGTCCGGCTCTGGCCGATCCGGTACGGCGCTTTTTACGGGCACCATTGTAGGCGCCGGGGCGGGGTTGTCCGCCCGCTCAGCCGCCCGCGGCGGCAGAGAAAATCATGAAGGCCACCGGCGAGGCGAAGACGATGGAGTCCAGCCGGTCCATCACTCCCCCGTGGCCCGGCAGGCTGTTGCCCATGTCCTTGATGCCAAGCTCACGCTTGACCATGGACTCGGCAAGGTCACCGGCGGTCGCCGCTCCCACCATGCCCACGGCGAGGGCGGCACCAAACCACCACGGCTCGCCGAGGACAAAGATCGAGGCCAGGACGCCGACGACGACGGCCCCGCCCACGGACCCGGCGAAGCCCTCCCAGGACTTCTTCGGGCTGATCTTGGGAGCCATCGGGTGTTTGCCGAGGGACGCGCCGACGAGGTAGCCGAAGGTGTCGTTGGAGACCACCAGCAGCAGCAGGGTGCCGATCTGCCAGGCCCCGACGGGCACCACGCCGTTTGGCCAGAAGCCGACCGGCGTGACCCCGCCGGCGGCATGCAGCGGCAGGACCGCGAAGCTGATCAGGAACGGGACCCACGCCATCGTGAAGACGCCGGCGAAGATGCTGCGGGCCGAGCCCGCGGCGCCCTCCAGCGACCGCCACAGCAGCACCGCGACGCTGCTGAGCAGGAACGCGAACATGAGGCTTTCCGGGCCGCCGAAGTAGGCGGAGACCGGCATCGCCACGGTGCCGGTCATCGCGGGGATGATCGGCAGCCGGGTGCCGGAGGCCTCCAGGGCCCGGTAGACCTCCCAGACGCCGAAGACGGCGAAGGCGGTGACGATCAGGACGAAGGCCAGGGGCAGGAACAGCAGGCCGCCGAGCACCGCAAAGAGCATGGCGAGGCCGACGGCCGTCGCGGCGGGAAGATTCCTGCCCGCCTTGGGCGTCGGGTTCTTCCGCTCTTTCCCCCTCACCCGGACGCGCGGCCCGGGTGCCTGCTGTTCGCCTGTCATCAGACCTCGAGCAGCTCGGCTTCCTTGCGCTTGAGCAGCTCGTCGATGCCGTCGACGTGGGACTTGGTCAGGGCGTCCAGTTCCTTCTCGGCACGGGTTCCCTCGTCCTCGCCGGCCTCGCCGTCCTTGACCAGCTTGTCCAGGGTTTCCTTGGCCTTGCGGCGGATGTTGCGGATGGACACCTTGGCGTCCTCGCCCTTGGACTTGACGATCTTGACGTATTCCTTGCGGCGTTCCTTGGTCAGTTCCGGGATGGTGACCCGGATGACGTTGCCGTCGTTGGAGGGGTTGGCGCCCACCTCGGAGTCGCTCAGGGCGCGTTCGATGTCCCGCAGGGCGGTCTTGTCGAACGGGGTGATGAGGATGGTGCGGGCGTCCGGCACGGCGAAGGACGCCAGCTGCTGCAGCGGGGTCGGCGAGCCGTAGTACTCCACCATGACCTTGTTGTACAGGCCCGGGGTGGCGCGGCCGGTGCGGATCGAGGCGAAGTCTTCCTTGGCAACCTCGACCGCCTTGTCCATCTTGTCGCCGGCTTCGAGCAAGGTCTCTTCGATCACGTTCTCTCCTCAGAAATTTGGTGCGCGCCCCAGAGCCCGGGGAGCTGAACTGTCCTCAAACCATCCTAGCCGGAGCTAGGGGGTGACTACGGTGCCCAGGTCCTCGCCGCGGATGGCACGGGTGACGTTGCCCTCGCCCTCCATGCCGAAGACGACCATGGTGAGGTTGTTGTCCTTGCACATGGTCATGGCGGTCTGGTCCATGACGCGGATGTCGCGGCGCAGGGCCTCGTCGTAGCTGAGCTTGTGCAGCTTTTCCGCGGTGGGGTCCTTCTTCGGGTCGGCGGTGTAGACGCCGTCGACGCCGCTCTTGGCCATCAGGACGACGTCGGCGTGCACCTCCATCGCGCGCTGCGCGGCGACGGTGTCGGTGGAGAAGTAGGGCAGGCCTGCGCCGGCGCCGAAGATCACGACGCGGCCCTTCTCCATGTGGCGGATGGCGCGGCGCGGGATGTACGCCTCGGCGACCTGGCCCATGGTGATGGCGCTCTGCACGCGGGTCTCGACGCCGGCCTGCTCCAGGAAGTCCTGCAGCGCCAGGCAGTTCATGACTGTGCCGAGCATGCCCATGTAGTCGGCGCGGGAGCGGTCCATGCCGCTCTGCGAGAGCTCGGCGCCGCGGAAGAAGTTTCCGCCGCCGACGACGATCGCGACCTCGACGTCCGGGACGGCCGCGGCGATCTGCTTGGCGACCCCGCGGACGGTGTCCGGGTCGACGCCCAGCTTGCCGCCGCCGAAGACCTCGCCGGAGAGCTTGAGGAGGACGCGGCGCCGCGTCTTCGTTGGCTGGGCGGAATTGTTGACGGTATCCATGGTGCCTTCCCGTTGGTGAGCTCTCAAAAGGTTATCGTGCCGGGGCCCGGAGGCGGCATTCCCTGCCGCCGCCGGTCCCGGCGCAGGCGCCCGGGGGTCTCCTGCGCATGCAAAAGGGGTGGCCACCGAAGTGACCACCCCCCTGGCGTTGCCGGTTAGGAACCGACGCGGAAGCGTGCGAAGCCGGTAGCCTTCACGCCGGCCTCTTCGAGGACGGCGGCGACGGACTTCTTGGCGTCCTTGGCGAATGCCTGGTCAACCAGGACCTCGCCCTTGTAGAAGCCGGTGACGCGGCCTTCGACGATCTTGGTCATCGCGGCTTCGGGCTTGCCCTCGGCCTTTGCGGTTTCCTCGGCGATGCGGCGCTCGGACTCGACCAGCTCGGACGGGACGTCCTCGCGGGTCAGGTAGTTCGGGGCCATGGCGGCGATGTGGACGGCGACGTCGTGGGCGGCGGCGGTGGCGGCTTCGCCTTCACCGTCGACGGCGAACAGGACGCCGACCTGGGCCGGGAGGTCCTTGGAGGTCTTGTGCAGGTACGCGTCGACGGTCGGGGCCTCGATGCGGGCGATGCGGCGGACGACGACCTTCTCGCCCAGGATGGCGCCTTCTTCGACGACCACCTCGGAGAGCGGCTTGCCGTCAACGTCGGTGGCCAGGAGGGCCTCGAGGTCGGCGGCGCCGGACTCGACGGCGACGGTCAGGACCTTGTCGGCCAGCTGGATGAACTTGTCAGCCTTGGCAACGAAGTCGGTCTCGCAGTTGACTTCGACCATCACGCCGACGCCGTTGGCGACCTTGGCGGCAACCAGGCCCTCGGCCGTGGAGCGGCCTTCGCGCTTGGTGGCACCCTTGAGGCCCTTGATGCGGATGATCTCGATGGCCTTCTCGGCGTCGCCGTTGGCCTCGTCGAGAGCCTTCTTGACGTCCATCATGCCGGCGCCGGTGCGCTCGCGCAGGGCCTTGATGTCAGCAGCAGTGTAGTTCGCCATGTGAACCCCTCTGTCTAGAAAATTTTGTCTGGTGTACGGACCGACAGGACGGCTGCTCACGCACGGTGAGCGGCCATCCTGTCGGTACCCCCGCGCGCTGCGGGCAGCGCGCGGGGAAGTGCGGCTATGCCGGGGTGACTACTTGGCGTCGTCCGCGGCCGGGGCCTCGGCGGCTTCCGGAGCAGCTTCGGCTTCCGGTGCAGCTTCGGCGGCCGGGGCAGCCTCTTCGGCCTTGTTGCCTTCGAGGAGCTCGCGCTCCCACTCGGCCAGCGGCTCTTCCGGGGCTTCCGTGGTGCCCGTGGCGCGCTGGTTGCGGGCGATCAGGCCCTCGGCAACGGCGTCGGCAACGACGCGGGTCAGCAGGTTCACGGAGCGGATGGCGTCGTCGTTACCCGGGATCGGGAAGTCAACTTCGTCCGGATCGCAGTTGGTGTCCAGGATGGCCACAACCGGGATGTTCAGCTTCTTGGCTTCGTCGACGGCGAGGTGTTCCTTCTTGGTGTCGACAACCCACAGGAGCGACGGCGCCTTGGTGAGGTTGCGGATACCGCCGAGGTTGGTCTCCAGCTTGGTCAGCTCGCGACGCAGGAGCAGCAGTTCCTTCTTGGTGTAAGCGGAACCGGCGACGTCGTCGAAGTCGATCTCTTCGAGTTCCTTCATGCGCTGGATGCGCTTGGAAACCGTCTGGAAGTTGGTCAGCATACCGCCGAGCCAACGCTGGTTGACGTACGGCTGGCCGACGCGGGTGGCCTGCTCGGCGATGGCTTCCTGTGCCTGCTTCTTGGTACCAACGAAGAGGACGGTGCCGCCGTGTGCAACGGTGGCCTTCACGAACTCGTAGGCACGGTCGATGTAGGACAGCGACTGCTGCAGGTCGATGATGTAGATGCCGTTGCGCTCCGTGAAGATGAAGCGCTTCATCTTCGGGTTCCAACGACGGGTCTGGTGTCCAAAGTGGACGCCGCTGTCAAGCAGCTGGCGCATGGTTACGACGGGCATGCCGACGCTCCTTCCGGCAGGTCATTCATGAGAGAGCCGTGAGGCCCTCTTACCCTGCCAATAGTTGACGGTTGATTAGCAGCACCCGGTTCCGGGAGCTCCTCCTGGTATCCACCGCGCTCCTCATCCGGACCATGGGGTCCGGACCGCAAGGGGCGCAGTCCTCCTCGTCCAGAGCGGGGCTTCGGCTGCAGAGGGCTGGATACGCGTAGTCAGCAAGCATTCCCGCACTCCTGAATGAGATGTGCTGCCTTCCGCGGCACGTCCGGGAAGGACAGCGCAACGAATCGGGGCATGAGGGAACAGCAAACTGCTCCACCTAGTGTACTACAGCGGTCCCCGCCCGACGGACGCGGTCGGGGCGCCCGGCGGGGTGCTTCGGGGTGCCCGGCGGGGGTGCTTCGGGGTGCTGACGGGGCGCCGACGGCGGTGTCTTGAAGGGCGAATCCGGGGGCCTCAATGGAGTTGTCCACATGGCGTGCCGAGCGCCTGTTCCGGCACAGCCTGAGTCCCCATGCTGAAACCATGACCCTGTTCCCTGTGCTCCCGCTGCTGCTCGCCGTTGCGCTGGCCCAGTCCCTTGCGCCGGCGCCACCGCGCCCCTCGGCAGCGTTTTCCGGCCCGGCGGCCGTCCGTGCCGCGGCCATCGGAGCCGCGACGGCGCGGGGCTGGGCCTGGCCGCTCTCCCCCAGGCCCGCGGTGGTGCGCGGCTTCGATCCGCCGGACCGGCCGTGGCTCAGCGGCCACCGCGGGGTGGACCTGCGGGCCGAGGCCGGGGCTGCGGTCAGCGCACCGGCTCCGGGACGGGTCAGTTTCGCCGGCGTGGTGGTGGACCGCCCGGTGCTGACCATCGATCACGGGGACGGTCTCCGGAGCAGCTTCGAACCCGTGGAGACGAGCCTGCGGGCCGGGGACCCGGTGGCGGCCGGATCCCCGGTGGGTGCGGTGGCAGCCGCGCAGTCCGGACCGCCCGGCCACTGCGGCGGCACGCCCTGCCTGCACTGGGGCGTCCGCCGCGGTGAGGAGTATCTGGACCCCCTCGGGTTCGTCCTGGACCTGCGGCCCTCGGTGCTGCTGCCGCCGGTCCGGGCGCCGGCGTCGGGTTTAGACGATCGCAGAGATTCCGGTGATGGCCCGGCCCGTGACCAGGGTGTTGATCTCGTGGGTGCCCTCGTAGGAGTAGATGGCCTCGGCGTCGGAGAAGACCTTCGCCATCTCGTAGTCGGAGACAATGCCATTGCCGCCCAGGAGGCTGCGGCCAATCGCCACGGTCTCCCGCATCCGGGCCGTGGTGAAGGCCTTGGCCAGGGCGGACTGTTCGTCCTTGGCCTGACCCGCGTCCTCGAGCTGGGAGAGCCGGACCATCATGCCCATGGAGCTGACGGTATTGCCGAGCATCTGGACCAGCTGGTTCTGCACCAGCTGGAAGAAGGCGATCGGCCGGCCGAACTGGCTGCGTTCGACGGCATAGCGGCGGGCGACGTCGAACGCGGCCAGCTGCTGGCCGACGGCCTGCCAGGCCACGGAGAGGCGGGTGACCTTCAGGACCTTGTTGGTGTCGCGGAAGCTGTTGGCGTTCGCGAGCTTGAAGAAGTCGGGAACCACGACGTTTTCCAACGTGATGTCCGCGTTCTGGACCGTGCGCAGCGAGATCTTGTTCTCGATCTTGGTGGCGCCGTAGCCCTCGGTCTTCGTGTCCACCAGGAAGCCCTTGACCTGGTTGTCCTCGACGTCGCGGGCGTAGATGACCACCCAGTCGGAGAAGGTGGCGTTGCCGATCCAGCGCTTGGCGCCGTTGAGGACCCAGTGGTCACCCTCGCGCCGGGCGGTGGTGCGCGTGCCGCCGGCGACGTCGGAGCCGCCCAGCGGTTCGGTCAGGCCGAAGGCGCCGATCTTCTTCATCGAGTAGATCTCCGGCAGCCAGGCCTCCTGCTGCTCCTCGGAGGCCAGCGCCTCGATGGAGCCGGTGAACAGTCCGTCGTGGACGCCCATGAAGGTGGCGATCGAGGTATCGGCGCGGGTCGTCTCGGCGTGCAGGATGCCGGCGAAGAGGTTGGAGTAACCCTGGCGCTTGACCGGGCTGACCAGGTCGATGTCGGCCAGCTTGGGGATCAGATCCATCGGGAACTCGGCACGGTTCCAGCAGTCGACGGCGATCGGCTTGACCTCGCGGGCCAGGAACTCGCGGACCTCGGCTAGCCGGTCGCGCTCCTTGGCGCTGAGCAGCTGCTCGAAGGCAAAGAAGTCGCCGTCGGCGTACGGGAGGTTGTTGACGTCGATTGCAGCCTTGGACATGGTGTTCCCTCACTTGTGATCAGCGGCGACCAGAACGGCGCGGGGAGATCCGCACCGATATGTTACTGGGCAGTAACTTACCGTGCGCGGAGAGGTGCCGCAAGTGACCTGGCCCACCCGCGGGGGCCACGGCATACAAAAAGAGCCGCGTCCGGGAGGCGGGCTTCCGGACGCGGCTTGGGAATGCGGCGTCTGATGTGGGGAGGTGATGCGGACCGGCCAGGAGACCGGTCGATGGTAGGGCTACTCGGACTTGAACCGAGGACCTTAGGATTATGAGTCCCGCGCTCTAACCAGCTGAGCTATAGCCCCGTGGGACCCGGGGCACCGGCCGTGTCACGGCGGGCCCCGGGGCAAAACACTCTAGCAATAGTAGTCGCACCGGCCGGGCGCTACGGCCCGTGCGGGAGTGCTAGACCACCAGGTCGTCGTAGCTGGCGCCGCGGTAGATGTCCTCGAAGGTCTGGAGGGTCCGCTCGATGCTGTGGTTCTCCACCATGCTGCGGCTGACCTTGCCCATGGCGGCGCGCTCGTCGGCCGGCAGCGACAGCACCGCGGTGATCTTGGCCGCCAGGTCGTCGCTGTCGTTCGGGGTGAAGAGGTAGCCGTTCTCGCCGTCGCGCACCAGGTGCGGCAGGGCCATCGCGTCGGCCAGGACCACGGGCGTGGAGGCGGACATGGCCTCAAGGGTCACCAGGGACTGCAGCTCCGCGGTGCCCGGCATGCAGAACAGGTCGGCGCCGAGGTACGCGCGGCGCAGTTCCTCGTCGCTGGCCAGGCCCAGGAAGCGCACCCGGTCCCCCAGGCCCAGGCGCTTGACCTGCGTTTCCAGGGCCGGTCGGACCTCGCCGCCGCCAACCACCTGCAGGTGGACGTCGAGGTTGGCCGGGGTCTTGGAGATTGCGTCGATCAGGACGTCGATGTGCTTTTCCTCGGCGAGGCGGCCCACGAAGAGCACGGTGGGGCTGGCGTTGACGGGAACCTCCTCCCCGGGCTTCAGCTCGTAGGCGGCGGCGTCGATGCCGTTGGAGAGCGGCAGCACCTTGCGAAGGAAAGCGTGGTCGTGCATCGCCTTGGCCGCGAGCGGGGTGGGGGTGGTCACGACGTCGGCCTGGCCCATGACCTTGCCCATGTCGCGCCAGGAGACGCGGCCAACGATGTCCTTGAACCACTGCGGAAACGGCAGGAAGGGGTTGAGGTTCTCCGGCATGAAGTGGTTGGTCGCCACGATCCGCACGCCACGGCGCACCGCCTCGTAGAGGACGTGCTCACCGATCATGTAGTGGCTCTGGATGTGCACGACGTCGGGCTTGACCCGGTCGAAGAGCAGCGCGATCTCCTTCTTGATCTCCCAGGGGAAGGTGATCCGGAAGCTCTCGTGCGTGGGCACGGAGTGGGAGCGCACGCGGTGCACGGTGGCCTCGTCGCGGAACTCGCTGTAGCTCTTGCCCTTGCTGGGGCGGGTGGCCAGGACGTGGACGTCGTGGCCGCGTCCGGTCATGCCCTTGGCGAGACGGTAGCCGAACTGGGCGGCTCCGTTGACGTCCGGCGGGTAGGTTTCGGCGGCGATCAGGATCGTCAGTTTCCTGCCGGGGTTGTCGGTCTGGGGCATGGTCACGGGGATGGCTCCTGGTGGTCACGGTGGGTAGCGGCGGCCGGCCGGCCGCCGGCGCAGGCCCGGCCAGCCGGCGCCTGAAGTCTGTGGCGTCGCCTTAGGGCCTCCGCGCCGCGGCCTTCCGCGCGTCTTTCTTGCGCTTGGTGACCTCGGGGTGGTGCCTGGACAGGGCGATCACTCCCACGATAGCAAGGAGAGCCGCGGCTCCCATGGCGATCGCGGTCACGGCGTGGACATCGGGGCGCAGTTCGCCGAGGATCACGACACCGATCGCGATGCCGATCATGGGATCGATCACGGTCAGGCCGGCGATGACCAGATCCGGTGGACCGCCCGAGTAGGCGCTCTGCACGAACCACGAACCCAAGCCGCCGGCGGCGAGGATCGCCAGCAGGGTGTACCACTGCACGTTGAGCAGGAACAGCCCGTTGGGGTCCAGCAGGTGCCGGCCGATGATGCGGGTCAGGACGGCAACGAAGCCAAACAGCATGCCGGCGCCGATGATATAGACGAAGGCGCTCATCCGGTGCTTGAACAGCAGCGCCAGGGTGCCGAACAGGGCCACGACGAGGGCCAGCAGCAGCACCACCGTGAGTTCGTCCGCGGCGCTGACATGGTGGTTCTCCTGGGTGACCGTGACGGCCAGGACCACGAACAGGGCGGAGCCGGTGACGCAGCAGCTGATCGCCACCACGGTGGCCCGGTTCATGCTCAGGCCCTGGTCCTTGGCGTTGATGACCGTGGTGATGACCAGCGCGATGGCGCCGATAGGCTGCACGACCGTCAGCGGGGCGGACACGAGGGCGATGGCGTTCATGGCCGTGCCGACGCACAGCAGCAGGAGCCCCAGGATCCAGCGCCGGTTGCGGATCAGCCGCAGCAGGCCGTTGGAGCTCAGGGCCAGTCCGCCGGTGTCTGCCTTGACCGCGCTGCCCTGCCGTTGCGCGCCGAAGGCGAGGAAGAAGGCACCGGCGACGGCCAGCACGACTGCCAGCCAGACCATCAGCGGGGCCCGCCGTCGTCGTTGGAACGTTCCTGCGGGTTCACGGCGGTGCTGCTTTCTGCGGCGGGCCGCTGTCCGCGGCCCTTGCGGATGATGGCCCAGAAGTAGTTATAGGCGGCGATCCAGTGCCCGATCAGGCCGAGGCCCAGGCAGGCCCAGGCCGCCACGAAGTAGCCCTCGGCGCCGGGCAGCTGCAGCTTCGAGAGCACCAGCAGGGGCGTGCCGAGGAGCAGCAGCGCGGTCCGGATCTTGCCGACACGGCTGACCGGGAGGTCGGGGTGGCTGTGGAAGTAGTAGAGCGAGATGGTCATCAGGATGAGGTCGGGCACGAGGAGGGCGGTCAGGTACCACCACTCGACGACGCCGGCGATCACGAGGGTGACCGCGACGGCGATCAGGGCCAGCCGGTCCGCGATCGGGTCCATGATTCGGCCGAGGTTGGACATCTGGTTGAAGCGGCGGGCGATGTAGCCGTCCACCCAGTCGGTGCTGCCCATGAGGGCCAGGACCAGGGCGGCGGCACCGTACTCCTGTTTCGCGAGGACCAGCCAGATGAACAGCGGAACGCCGAGGAACCGCACCACGGTGAGGAGATTGGGGACCGTGAAGACCACATCCGAATGGATTTGGGGTTGGCCGGGACGCGCGCCAGCGCCGATGAACCTCATTCGGCCTCCCTTTCCGCTGCCGGTGTCCATTCGTTGTCGAGGTTTACAGTCCTGTCAGCCCTTGAGCAGGCGGCGCAGCAGGACGACGAAGGTGGTGGCGGCCGCCGCGAAGGCTGCCAGCGGCTTCCAGCGCTTGGCCAGGTCCGCGGCCGGAGCCGAGCCGGAGCTGCCGGTGGAGGGCCGGGCGCCGGGAGTGGTGGCGGAGGGGCCGCGGAGGGCGGCGATCCGGTCGTCGACCAGTTCCTTGCCCTCTTCGACGCGCTGCTGGCCGGCGGCGAGGAGGATCTGCGCCTGGGCCTTGAGGTCCAGTTCCTCGCCGAGTTCGTCGCGGACGCCGGTGAGGTGGCGGCGGCGCTGGTCCAGCCGGCGGCGCAGCTCATCTTCGGAGGGGGCGGGGCCGAGGTCGGGCTGTTCGGCCGCCTTCTTCGCTTCCTTTTCCGCCTTCGCCCGGGCTGCGGCCGCTTCCTTGGCGGCCTTCGCGGCCTTGGCTTGCGGCGTGTTCGGGTCCAGCACGGCCGGGTCGAAGGAGGAGCCCTCCTTGGCGATGCCGAGGTCGTACTTCAGCCCGCGGATGGTCTCCTCGGGGACCAGCGGCATGGCCTTCTTGAAGCGGCTGACGCCGATCAGTCCCACGATCAGGGCGATGACCAGGAACAGGGCGCAGACCAGCAGGGCCGCGAGCCAGGCCGGCATGATCGTGGCCAGGCCCATGATGGCCGCCACGACGAGTCCGATGACCAGCAGCAGGACGAAAATCAGGGCGACGACGGCGAAGGCCGCCGCGATGCCGAGCTGGATGCCCTTGCGCTTGAGTTCGGCCTTGGCGAAGGCAATCTCATCGTTAAGTTGCCGCGGTGCCAGCTTAAAGATCAGTTTCAAGGTCTTGGGCAACGCGGAAAGGCGCAGCCCCCCGCCGGTCCTGCCGGTGTGCCGTCCGCTCATCGGTTCCGCCTAACTGGTGCCATCTGTCGTTCTGCTTCCGCTGAAATGCCCGGGCCTGCGCGGCTGATTGCACGCCCAGGTGTCAAAACTATCATTCGGGGCGCCGACGGCGGCCAGCGGAAGGCGCGGGCGCCTGCGCGTCGGGTTTAGGCGACGCGCGCCGCGTCCTGCGCGGCGTCGTGCCCGGCGTCGTGCCGCGCGTCGTGCCGGCGGCGGCGGCCGGCGGCGCTGTCCGTGCCGCCGCCCCGGCCCTAGGATTGACCTCTGTGCAGACACCCAGCAATCCGGGCGATTCCCTGACCCGCCGCCGCAAGCTTCTCTATATCCTCATGCTGGGCGCCCTGACGGCACTGGGACCCTTCACGGTGGACCTGTACCTGCCGGCCTTCCCGGCCCTGGAGGCCAGCCTCGGCGTCAGCGAGGCGGCGGTCCAGCTGACCCTGACCGGTACCACCGTGGGCTTCGCGCTCGGCCAGCTGGTGGTGGGACCGCTCAGCGACCGGTTCGGCCGCCGGATGCCGCTGATCCTCGCCACCGCCCTGCACATCGGCGCGTCCCTGGGGGCGGCGTCGGCCACGGACATCGGGACCCTCGGCCTGTTCCGGGTGCTCATGGGCATCGGCGCGGCGGGCGGCGGCGTCGTCGCCATGGCCATGGTGCGCGACCTGTTCAGCGGCTACGCCATGGTGCGGATGTTCTCCCGGATGGCACTGGTCAACGGCCTGGCCCCGATCCTGGCGCCGGTGATCGGCTCGCAGCTTCTCCTGCTGACGGCGTGGCCGGGCATCTTCCTGTTCCTGGCCGGTTACGGCAGCTGCGTGATCATCGCGGCGCTGTTCCTGGTCCGCGAGACGCTGCCGGCGCACCTGCGCGGCGCCTCGGGCATGACGATGCGCCAGCGCTACCGGGTGTTGTTCGCGGACCGCATCTTCGTAGGCACCCTTTTGCTGGGCGGCATGAACTTCGGCGGCCTGTTCACCTACCTCTCGGCCTCGCCCTTCCTCTTCCAGGACGTCTTCGGCTTCTCGGCCCAGCAGTACGGCCTGCTCTTCGGCATCAACTCCTTGGGGATCGTGGCCGGGGTGCAGACCAGCGCCCGGCTGATCAAGCGCGTCCCGCCCCAGTGGATCGTGGCCTGCTCCACGGCCTGGATGTTCCTGATGTCCCTGCTGATCGTCGTCTTCGACCGGGCCGGCCTGGGGCTGTGGGGCGTGATGGTGCCGCTGTGGTTCTACATCCTGGGGGCCGGCTTTACCTTCCCGTGCGTCCAGGTCCTGGCGCTGGCCAACCACGGCGCCCAGGCCGGCACGGCGGCGTCCCTGCTGGGTGCCGCGACCTTCCTCATGGCCGGGATCATCTCCCCCGTCGTGGGCTGGCTGGGCGTCGAGTCGGCGACGCCGATGGGCGCCGTGCAGGCCGGCTGCATTCTGCTGGCGGCGGCCGCGCTCTGGCTCGTGGTCCGGCCGCGGACGGTACCTTCGATCCACTGACCCGGCGCTCCTCGAAGGACGCTCCGGTTGCCCCTCGGGGCCGGTCGCGGCCCTGTTCCCGCCCGGCGGCGGGCGATAAGGTTGTGGTGTGCCCGAACGGCAGGATCTCCCTCCCCTCCCGGCCACGTGGCAGCGGTGCGATGACGGCATCCTGCCTCTGTGGTGGGAGCGGTTGTGTTCGCAGACAAGCCCCCAATCGGCGGCGCTCTACGCGGCAGGGCTCTTTACCGAGGACCGCCGTCGGCCGATCGCGCAGTGGTACAACCCCGATTTCGACGCCGCCCTGCTGGTGGCTCCCGAGACGTCCCCGGAATGGCCGGTGCAGCGCTTCGGCATCTTCTACGCCCCGCCGCGCGGCGGGTTCACCCGGGTCCACTCCGGCGCCCACGAATGGCACCCCCGCGAACCCCGGCAGTCCCCCACCGAGGAAGAGGCCTTCCGGGCCGCCGTCGGCGAGGCGGAACGCTTCCTGCAGGTGGAGATGTTCTTCGTCTGAACGCACAAAAAAGGCCCCGCGGCGGCTTTTCGCCGGCCGCGGGGCCTGTCCGCTCCTCCTGCTGGACTTGAACCAGCAACCCTTCGATTAACAGTCGAATGCTCTGCCAATTGAGCTAAGGAGGAATGAAGCAGGTATGACATTAGCAAAGGTTTTACCGCTAAGGAAATCGGCCCCCGGCGCCTCGGCAGATACCCCCGCCGGGTATAAAAAAGTCCCCGCTCCGGCGGACCGGAACGGGGACTGTGCGCTCCTCCTGCTGGACTTGAACCAGCAACCCTTCGATTAACAGTCGAATGCTCTGCCAATTGAGCTAAGGAGGAATGAAGCGGGTACTAGCCTAGCAAACCCGCGGCCCGGAAGCGAAATCGACGGCCGCCGGGCCCCGGTTGCGGGGCGAGGCCTCAGGAATCGGCGCGCAAGGACCGCCGCTGCATCTCCAGTTCCATCAGCTCGCGGTTGAGTCGCTGGAACTCTTCCGGGTTCGCGGCGGCGTCGAGGCGCTGCAACTGGCCCATTTTGTCCGCCTTGACCCGCGTGATCTGCAGTTCGAACAGCCGGGCCAGGATGTCCCGGCAGTAGCGCTGCACGGCGTCCTCGGTGCTGGCCGGCAACGGCACCACCGAGAGCTCGGAGACGAGCGGACGGAGCGGTTCCGGCACCTCCTGCAGCAGCTCGGCGACCCAGCGGGCCGGATCCGCGGCCGAGGCCAGGCCCGTGGCGCGGATGGCCTCGTGGATCGCGAGGTAGGCCGGGGTGGAGAACCGCGCCTCGGAGAAGCGCTCCCAGGTGGTCCCCTCCAGCATCGAGGGTTGCTGCAGCACCACTTCCAGCGCCTGCCGTTCCATCGCCGCGACGGGGTCGCGGGGATCGGGACGGTTGAACGCGGGCAGCGCGGCCGACGGCGGCAGCGGCGCCACCCCCGGTGCACCCGGGTTCTGGCCCTGCTGAGGGTAGCCACCCTGATTCTGGTAGCCCTGCTGGTTCTGCTGGTACCCACCCTGCTGACCGATGGAACCGAAGCCGTTGCCCTGGCCCGCTCCCCCGCGGCCGCCCTGCTGACCGGGACCGCCCTGGGTGCCGCGCTTCATGGCCGCGCCCACGGCCCGGCTGACGTCCTCCACGGGCATGCCGAGCCAGCCGGCGAGCTCGCGGGCGTAGGCCGGGCGCATGCCGGCGTCGCGGATCTGCGCCACGACGGGGGCGGACTCGCGCAGCGCCGAGATCCGGCCCTCCACGGTGTCCAGGTTGTGCCGGCGCAGGGTGGCCCGGATGGCGAATTCGAAGAGCGGGCGGCGGGTGCCGATCAGGTCGCGCACGGCGGCGTCGCCTTTGGCCTGGCGCAGGTCGCAGGGGTCGGCCCCGGTGGGTTCGACCGCCACGTACGTCTGTGCGACGAACCGCTGGTCCTCCTCGAAGGCGCGCAGGGCGGCCTTCTGGCCGGCGGCGTCGCCGTCGAAGGTGAAGATGACCTCGCCGCCGCTGCCGTCGTCGGAGAGCAGCCGGCGGGCGATCTTGATGTGGTCCGTGCCGAAGGCGGTGCCGCAGGTGGCCACCGCCGTCGTCACACCGGCCAAGTGGCAGGCCATGACGTCGGTGTACCCCTCCACCACCACCAGTTGCCGGTCCTTGGCGATGGTGCGCTTGGCCAGGTCGATGCCGTAGAGGACATGAGACTTCTTGTAGAGCGCCGTCTCCGGGGTGTTGAGGTACTTGGGGCCCTGGTCGTCCTCGTAGAGCTTCCGGGCGCCGAAGCCGATGGTGTCCCCCGCGATGTCGCGGATGGGCCAGATCAGCCGGCCGCGGAACCGGTCATAAATCCCCCGGTTGCCCTCGGAGAACATGCCGGTGAGTTTGAGTTCCGCGTCCGTGAAGCCGCGGCCGCGGAGGTGCTTGAGCAGCGAGTCCCAGCCCTGCGGGGCATATCCCACGCCGAACTGCTCGGAGGCGGCCCGGTCGAAGCCGCGGCCGTAGAGGAAGTTCCGGCCCTCGGCTGCGCCGGGGGTCAGGAGCTGGGCGCGGAAGAATTCGTCGGCGATCTTGTGCGCGTCAAGGAGCCGCTGGCGGCGGCCGATCTCCTCGCGGTTAGGGCCGGAGCCGCCGTCCTCGTAGCGGAGCTCGTAGCCGATCCGGGCGGCGAGCTTCTCGACCGCCTCATGGAAGGTGGTGTGGTCCAGCTTCTGCACGAAGGAGATCACGTCCCCGTCCTCGCCGCAGCCGAAGCAGTGGTACCGGCCCACCTGGGGGCGGACGGTGAAGGAGGGGGAACGCTCGTCGTGGAATGGGCAGAGGCCCTTATAGGAGCCGAGGCCGGCGCCCTTGAGCGTGACGTAGCCGTCGACGACTTCCTTGATGTCGGTGCGCTGGCGCACCTCGTCGATGTCTTCGCGTTTGATCAGGCCGGCCACGGAGCCATCCTAGTCACTCCCCCTGTCACCACAGTGACGGTAGGCTGCCGACCAGCCGTTCATACATAGCCAGCGCGGAGCCGTCGGTCAGCGAGGCCACCTGGTCGATGACGACCCGCAGCCGCGCGCCATCGTCGCCGGCGGCGCGCCAGTCCGCGGCGAACATCGGCTCGAGGTGCCGGTCGCCGGTGGCGTTCAACGCGGTCACCAGGGCGTGCAGGACCTCGCGCTGGCGTTCGTAGATCGGCTGCCGGTGTTCGGTGGTCATCACGAAGGTGGTGGCCAGGCCCTTCATCACCGCGATCTCCATCACGGTCTCGTCCGGGACAATCAGTTCGGCGTTGTAGCGGGTGAGGTTCTCCGGCCCGTACACGGCGCGGGTGGTCTCCAGGGCGCTCTGGCAGAACCTGCCGATGAGCTGGCTGGTCATGTCCTTCAGGGCCGCCATGGACTTGCGGCTGCCGTCGGCCTCGCGGACCCACACGCTGGTGGCCTCGAGGCGGGCCAGGGCGGCGTCGATCGCGGCCGGGTCGTTGTGCGGCAGGTACCACTGCTTGGCGTAGCCGACGACGCGGGCGCGGTGGTCCGGATTGTCCATCCAGCGCAGCTGGAAGTGCCCCGCGACGATCGCGTCCTCGACGTCGTGCACCGAGTACGAGATGTCGTCGGCCAGGTCCATGACCTGGGCCTCGAGGCAGGAGCGCCGCTCCGGGGCGCCCTCGCGGATCCAGTCGAAGATGGGCAGGTCGTCCTCGTAGGCGCCGAACTTGCTGGTGCGCTGGCCGTGGATGACCGGCGCGTTTTCCGCCGACCAGGGGTACTTGGCGGCGGCGTCGAGGCTGGCCCGGGTGAGGTTGAGCCCGGCCGGGCGGCCGTCCGCGGCGAGGACCTTCGGTTCCAGCCGGGTCAGCAGGCGCAGGGTCTGGGCGTTGCCCTCGAAGCCGCCGATCGCGTGCGCCACCTCGTTCAGGGCGGACTCGCCGTTGTGCCCGAAGGGCGGGTGTCCCAGGTCGTGGCTGAGGCATGCGGTGTCCACGACGTCGGGATCGCAGCCCAGGGCGCGGCCCAGTTCGCGGCCCACTTGGGCGACCTCGAGGCTGTGCGTGAGCCGGGTTCGGACGAAGTCGTCGGTATCCGGGGCGACCACCTGGGTCTTGGCGCCGAGCCGGCGCAGCGCCGAGGAGTGCAGCACCCGGGCGCGGTCCCGTTCGAAGTCGGACCGGTAGGTGCTCTTGGGCGGCTCCTCGACCCAGCGGGCGGTGTCGCTCTCCACGTAGCCGTCCAGCACCGGGGCGGCGGTCCGGGTCTCAGCCACCGGAGACGTCCAGTTCGGCGGCGGCGATCTCCTGGGACTGCTCCGCGTTCAGGCGGCGGTCCAGCAGCCAGTCCTTGGGCAGTGCGGGTTTCTTCGGCGAGCCGGCGCGGCCGCGGGGCCCCTCGGCGTCGACGCCCGGGTAGGGCGAGTCGAGGTCCAGCTCGTCCAGGGTGCCGCGGAGCACCTCCAGGCTGGTGACGAGGGCCAGCCGGTGGCGCAGGTCGCTGCCCACCACGTAGCCCTTGAGGTACCAGGCCATGTGCTTGCGGATCTCGCGCAGGGCCTTCCCCTCGTCACCGAAGGTCTCGACCATCAGTTCGGCGTGCCGGTAGATACCCTCGGCGACCTGCCGCAGTCCCGGCTTGTGCCGGACGTCGCTGCCCTCGAAGGCGGCCATCAGGTCGCCGAAGAGCCAGGGCCGGCCCTGGCACCCGCGGCCGACGACGACGCCGTCGACGCCGGTTTCCCGGACCATGCGGACGGCGTCCTCCGCGGACCAGATGTCGCCGTTGCCCAGGACGGGGATGTCCGGGAGGGCCTCGCGCAGCCGGGCGATGGCGGACCAGTCGGCCTGGCCGGAGTAGAACTGGGCGGCGGTGCGCCCGTGCAGGGCGACGGCGGCGACGCCCGAATCGCGGGCGATCCGGCCGGCGTCGAGGTAGGTCAGGTGGTCATCGTCGATGCCCTTGCGCATCTTGATGGTCAGCGGGATGTTGCCCTTGGAGGCTTCCTTGACGGCGGTCTGGACGATCGAGGTGAACAGGTCGATCTTCCAGGGCAGGGCGGAGCCGCCGCCGCGCCGGGTCACCTTGGGCACCGGGCAGCCGAAGTTGAGGTCGATGTGGTCCGCGCGGTCCTCCTCGACGAGCATCCGCACGGCCGCGCCGACGGTGACCGGGTCCACGCCGTAGAGCTGGACGGAGCGGACCTTTTCGTCGTCGTCGTGGGAGATGATGCGCAGCGATTCGGGGGTGCGCTCGACGAGGGCACGGGAGGTGACCATCTCCGCGACGTAGAGGCCGCCGCCGTATTCACGGCAGAGCCTGCGGAAGGCGGAGTTGGTGATGCCTGCCATCGGGGCGAGGATCACGGGCGTGTCCACCGTGATCGGGCCCAGCTTCAGGGGCGGCAGTTCCAGCTTGGGGGCGGGAGGGGTTGCTACAACAGTCACCCCTCCATTGTCTCAAAGCCGGACAAATCGAGGCCGCGCCGTGCCCGCTATGTGGAAACCGGGGCCGCGCGCCGGCCCCGGCGCTTCTCCGGCGGGGCATCCGGACCGGCGTCGACGGCCGGGGCCGGTTCCCGGCCGGCGGCGGGGCGCGGGTCCCGGTTGTCGGCGGGTCCCGGACTGCCTGCAACCGGCGCCGCGGGCCCGCCCGAACGGAGCCCGGTGGCCTTGACCACCAGCACGGCGATCAGGGTGGTCACGGGGATCGCCAGGACGAGCCCGATCGACCCGACCAGGGTGCGGACCACCTCTTCGGAGAGTTCGGCGCTGGTCAGTGCGTCCCCCAGCGGGCGCTCGTAGAGCATCACGATGATCAGGATGGGCAGCGCCGCGCCCGCATAGGCGAACGCGATGGTGTAGACGGTGGAGGCGATGTGGTCGCGGCCGATCCGCATGGCCGAGGCGAAGAGCTTCCGTGCCGAGGTCTCCGGTGCCAGTTCCCAGAGCTCCCAGACGGCGGAGGACTGGGTGATGGTGACGTCGTTGAGGACGCCGAGGCCGGAGATGATCAGCCCGCAGAGGATGATTCCGGAGATCGAGATGTGGTCCGAGACGTTGGCGAGCGTGGCGGCGTCGTGGTTCCCGACGCCGGCCAGGTTCGCCGCGTCCGTGGCCCAGGCTGCGAGCGCGGCGGTGATCGCCAGGCCGAAGATGGTGCCCAGCAGCGCCGTCGAGGTCCGGGCGGTGAACCCGTGCGCGAAGTAGAGCACCCCGATCATGATCACGGTGGATCCGACCAGGGCCAGCAGCAGCGGCGGTTTGCCCTCCACGAGGCCGGGCAGCATGAAGGAGACCAGCACCGCATAGGCACCCACGAGGCCGATGAGCGCCCGCAGTCCGCGCCAGCGGGCGACGGCGATCACGACGACGGCGTAGAGCACCGCGAGCAGGATGATCGGCAGGGTCCGGACGAAGTCGACGAAGACGAACGCCGGGGAGCCGCCGGCGTCGGCGCCCTGGACCCGGGAGAGGTTGAGGTAGCGAATGTTGTCGCCGACCTTGACGCCGTGGGACTTGGCGACGTCGGGGTTGATCACCACCTTGACCGGGTTGCCGCCCTGGTCCGGTTCCGTCCAGGCGAAGGTGCACTGCGAGCCCGTTCCCGGAGCTTGGGGCTGGGCGGACTGCCCGTCGGCGGGCTGGCCCTGCTGGGCCGGCTGCTGCCCCTGCGCTGGCGTTTGACCCTGTGTGGTGTCCATGCAGTTGCCCGTGACGACGCGCTGAATCTTCCCGGTGTCGAAGGTGACGCCGGGGGCGGCGGCGTAGGGGCTGGCGAGAGTGAGGCCTTCCTTGCTGCCCGAGGGCCAGAGGAGGATCATCGCCACGATGGTCAGGACGGTCAGTGGCGCCAGGACCGCGGCCAGGATCCAGTTGGCTTTCCGGCGCGCGGCGAGGGCACGGGGCGACGGCGGGTCGGCCGGGTGCGGGGCGTGCGAGTGTCCGGCGCCCATCAGCAGGTGATCTCCATGCCGAAAATCCTACGGGGAGAACGATGCCTCCCGGGCACGGTGGCACGGCGCACCCATCCCCGTCGTGGCGGGTTCCGAATCACCGTGGGACATAAACTCGGCGTGCGGGAACTTCGCCCGCGGGCCCGGTGTTGGTATGGGCAGGACAAGCAGGGTGGAGGACACTATCGTGGCCAGGCGAATTGCAGACGAGCGCGAACACACGGGCCCGGGCCCGGAGGCCCGGGCGGAGCTGAGCGTCGCCGACGCCGAGGGGCAGACCCGCGGCGTCGCACTGGTGCTGCACGGTGGACGGGCGGACAGCTTCGACCAGGTCCGTGCCCGGCACCTCAGCCCGGCCCGGATGCTGCCCTTCGCCCAGGCCCTGCGCAGCCAGGGCGGACCGCATGGCCTGGCGGTCTGGACCATGCGGAACCGGTACCGCGGCTGGAACGGCCCGGACATGTCCCCCGTGCAGGACGCCCGCTGGGCCCTGTCGCAGATCGCGCGCGAACACCCGGGTGTCCCGGTCTTCCTGCTGGGCCACTCCATGGGCGGCCTCACGGCCCTCTGCGTCGCCGACGATCCGCAGGTTGCCGCCGTCGTCGCCCTCGCCCCCTGGCTGACCGACGCGACGCCGGTGGAGCGCGTGGCGGGCCGCCGCATCCTGATCGTCCACGGGGACGAGGACCGCTGGACCAGCCCGGTGAATTCCCTGGCCTACGCCCGCCGCGCGGAGGGGATCGCCGCCTCGATCGACTACGTCTCGCTCACCGGCGCCGGGCACTTCATGTTCCGCCGGGTGGGGCTCTGGAACTCCCTGGCCAACGGCTTCATCCTGGACTCCTTTGCCGCCAGCACCGGCGCCAGGCCTGCCGGAACCGATGCGCTCCGCCAGGTGCTGCCGGCCGCGGCTGCGCTGCCGGTGGTTCTCTAATGCGGGCTTTCCCGCCGCTGGACTTCCCGCTGGAGGCCTTCCTGGCCAGCCTTCCCTGGGCCGCGCTGGCCGTGGCGGCACTGCTGGCCGTGACCTTCGCCGTCGCCGTCCGGCAGCGCCGGCACTCGGTGATGGACGTGGTGTGGGGGCCCGGCTTCGTGGTCGTGGCGGCGGTGTCCTGGCTGCTCTCGGCCGGGCACGGCGACGGCGGCCGGCGCCTCCTGCTGCTGGTGCTCGTGGCAGTCTGGGGCCTGCGGCTGGGAGCGCACATCGGCGTCCGGGCGCGCGGCGGGCACGAGGACCCGCGCTACACCGCCATGCTCGACGGCGCGCCAGGCTCCCGGGATGTCTACGCCCTGCGCCGCGTCTACCTGCCCCAGGGCATCGTGCTCTTCTTCGTCTCCCTAACGCTGCAGGTGGGGATGTTCGCCACCGCTCCGCTGGGCTGGCTGGCGCTGGCCGGGGCTCTGCTGTGGGCCGTCGGCTTCGTCTTCGAAACCGTCGGCGACCGGCAGCTGGCGCAGTTCAAGGCCGATCCCGCCCGGCGCGGGACCGTTTTGGACACCGGCCTCTGGCGCTACACCCGGCACCCGAACTACTTCGGTGACGCGGCCGTCTGGGCCGGCCTGTTCCTGGTGGCGGCGGACTCCTGGCCGGGCATCCTCACCGTCCTCTCCCCCGCCCTGATGATCTGGACCCTGGCCGGCAAGACCGGCAAACCGCTGACCGAGAAGGCCATGGCCGGCCGGCCGGGCTACAAGGAATACCTCGAGGCGACCTCGGGCTTCCTGCCGTGGCCGCCGCGGACCCGCCGCGCCGCAACGGGCACGGGCACGGGTAGGGGGCAATAATGGGACGGTTCCCGCACTGGCGTCCGGCGCCTAACGACCGCTTCTACCGCTCGATCGTGCGCACCGGGCAGGCCCTGCGCTGGTTGTTCCAGATCCGGATCATCGTCACGGGCCAGGAGCACCTGCCGGCCCCGGACCACCGCGGCACCGCCTCCCGCACCCCGGTTCCCGGCTCCGGGGCCGTCGTCGCGATCACCCACTTCGGGTACCTGGACTTCGCCGCCGCCGAACTGCTGCTCTGGGCCCGCAACAGGGCGCAGATGCGCTTCCTCATCACCCAGGGCGCGGCTGACCACTGGTTCGCCGGCCCCGCCGTGAGCGCCGCCGGGCACGTCATCGTCGGCTACGAGACCGGCTCACACGCCTACGACGCCGCCGTGCAGAAACTCCGCGCCGGCGAGTACGTGGCGATCCTGCCCGAGGCCGGCGTCAGCCGCAGCTTCAAGGTCCGCGAATGCAAGACCGGCGCGGTGCGGATGGCCGCCGAGGCGGGTGTCCCCATCATCCCGGTCTCGGTCTGGGGCGCGCACCGGATCATGACCCGGCACCACGGCTTCTCGCCGCTGCGGGCCTGGCGCGCCCCCGTGCGGGTCCATGTGGGCGAACCCCTCGCTCCCGGGCCGGGGGTCGACGTCGCCGCCGCCACCGAGGCGCTGCGGACGACACTCCAGGACGGGATCGACGTCGCCATGGCCGACTTTCCGCTCCGCCCTGCGCCCGGGGCCTGGTGGATGCCTGCCGACCACGGCGGCGGCGCTCCCACGGAGGAACAGCGGCGCCGGCTGGACGAGGCCGAGGGTCCCCGCCGCGCCCGCGCCCGCCGCCGCTGAGCTCCGCCACTGGGCTCCGCCGCTGAGCTTCTCCGCCGCTGACCGCCGCAGACCGACCGCTCGGCGCTCCGCCGCCCGCCTGAGAGCCTGGGCCGGGCCAACACGCGCCGATGAACCCGGGCCGGGGCGGGGCGCTGGCTAAACTCCATCGGGTAGAAAAACGCACTCAATGGAGAGGTATACCCCCGGTGGCAAACACAGCCCTGACCACAAGCACTATCGGCGAGGAACGCGGTCTCGCCCGGATCGCCCAACGGATGGCCGCCTGGACGGAGAAGTGGTTCCCGGACGCCTACATCTTCGCCCTCGCCGGGGTCATCATCATCGCCCTTGCCGCTCTCGCCATCGGCGCCTCCCCGCAGTCGATCGCCGACTCCTTCGGCAACGGCTTCTGGGACCTGACCGCCTTCACCCTGCAGATGGCCATGGTGGTCCTCACCGGCTACGTCGTGGCAACGTCCCCTCCGGTGGCGCGCCTGATCAACCGCCTGGCCATGGTCCCGGCCACCGCGCGCACCGCCGTCAGCTTCGTGGCCCTGATGTCCATGTCCGTGTCCTTCCTCAACTGGGGCCTGAGCCTGATCTTCGGCGGCCTGCTAGCCCGCGCCATCGCCCGCCGCAAGGACCTCACCGTCGACTACCGGGCCCTCGGCGCGGCCGCGTTCATGGGCCTCGGCGCCGTCTGGGCCCTCGGACTGTCCTCCTCCGCCGCCCAGCTGCAGGCCACCCCGGCCTCGCTGCCGCCGGCGCTGCTGAAGATCACCGGCGTCCTGGACTTCGGCACCACCATCTTCACCTGGCAGTCGCTGCTGACCCTGGCCATCCTGATGCTGCTGACCACCGTGATCGCGCACTTCTCCGCCCCGCAGGGCGGCTCGATCCGCACCGCGCAGGACCTGGGCGTGGACCTCGACGACGCCCCGACCGAGCCGGCGCCCCGGTCCCGGCCGGGTGAATGGCTCGAATACAGCCGGATCCTGCCGATCCTGGCCGGGCTCCTGACTTTGGGTTGGCTGGTCTCCCAGTTCCTGACCAAGCCGTTCCTGTCCGTGGTCAGCAGCCTCAACGGCTACCTGCTGGTCTTCCTCATCCTGGGCCTGGTGCTGCACGGCACGCCGCGGAACTTCCTGCAGGCAGTCACCAAGGCCGTCCCGGCCACCGCCGGCATCCTGGTCCAGTTCCCGCTCTACGCCGCGATGGCCGCGATCCTGACCAAGGCCACCGGTGCCGGCGGCATGACCATCTCCGGACATCTGGCCGAATTCTTCGCCCAGATCGGCAGCGGCGGCGGGTTCGCCGTCGTCATTGCCCTCTACACCGCGGTGCTGGGCCTGCTGGTCCCTTCCGGCGGCGGCAAGTGGCTGGTGGAGGCCCCGTACGTGATGCAGTCCGCCACGGACGTGCAAATGAACCTGGGCTGGACGGTGCAGATCTACAACATCGCCGAGGCGCTGCCCAACCTGGTCAACCCGTTCTTCATGCTGCCGTTGCTCGCGGTGCTGAAGCTGCGGGCCCGGGACCTGGTGGGCTTCACCTTCCTGCAGTTCCTCTTCCACCTCCCGGTGGTGCTCCTGCTGGTCTGGCTGCTGGGCATGACCTTCGACTTCGTCCCGCCGGTAATTCCTTCGGGAAAGTAGCGGGTAAGTAGCCCTTAACCCAACTGACCCGCAGCCGTTGTCATCATGACAACAGCTGCGGGTCAGTGTGTTTTAAGGCGGCTTAGGCCGGGTCGGAGAGGACCAGCGTGTCCGCCTCGGCCAGCCGGGCGGTGCCTGCCTCCAGCAGGGGTTCGACGACGGCGGTCAACGCCTCCATGGAGTCATCCAATTCCAACAGCACGGGGTACTGGTAGGCGATCAGCGCCAGCAGATCCCGGACCGCGGCCCGGGCGTCCTCGGCGGAGAGCTCCGGGTCGTGGCCCAGGAACACGTCCGAGGGCTCGGCCCCGGCCGCGCCGGCGTCGGGGGTGCCCGCCTCCAGTGCACCCGTCTCCAGCGCGCCCTGGGCGTAGCTGACGGCGAAGGCCTGCAGCTTTCCCTTCCTGCTGGCCGGGACGCCGGCACCGAAGGCACTGGCCTTGGGCGCGCGCAGCACGATCGCCCCGCGGGCCCCCGTCAGGTCGTCGAGGAACAGCCGCTGAACCGTGGCGACGCTGAGCTCCCCCGGGGTGTCCCAGTGGTGGACGGCAGTGTAGTACCGGCCCACGACGTCGCTCAGTTCCACCGAGCCGGTGGCCAGGTCCTCAACCCGCTCGGAAGCCGCGGCCTCGGAGCCGTCGCCGAAGACGGGCAGCTTCAGGGCGCCGGGTTCGACCACCACCAGGCGGGACCGCTGGATGGGTGTCAGGCCGGCGGCCTCGGCGAAGCCGGCGCCGGGGGTGCCGGGTTCAACCTTGGTCCGCAGCCGGGTCACGCCGGAGGGCGACTGCTGGGCCTCGTGCCGGAGCATGGCCAGCAGCGTCGAGCCAATGCCGGCCCGGCGGTGGTCCCGGGCCACCTCGACGTACACCCAGAGGCGTTCCGGGTGCAGCGTGGCTTCGTGGACGACGCCGGCCGCGACCGGGATGGCCACGCCGTCCACGACGTCCTCGGCCACAATGCAGCGGCGCCAGGGGGTGTTGCTGGAGGGCGCCAGGGCGGCGCGGAACTGCCGGGCCTGGTCCGTTTCCGGGCCGCCCCAGATTTCCAGCAGCGCCAGGTCGTCGCCGTCGCGCCAGGGGCGGTACTCGATCGCCATGCTCAGGCGCCGATCAGCCGCGCGGCGAGGTAGCCCTCCACCTTGTCCAGGGAGACGCGCTCCTGGCTCATGGTGTCGCGCTCACGGATGGTGACGGCCTGGTCCTCGAGGGTGTCGAAGTCCACGGTGATGCAGAACGGGGTGCCGATTTCGTCCTGGCGGCGGTAGCGGCGGCCGATCGCGCCGGCGTCGTCGAAGTCGATGTTCCAGTTCTTGCGCAGCTGCGCGGCGAGGTCCTTGGCCTTGGGCGAGAGGTCCTCGTTCCGGCTCAGCGGCAGGACGGCGGCCTTGACCGGGGCGAGGCGCGGGTCCAGCTTGAGCACGGTGCGGATGTCGACGCCGCCCTTGGCGTTGGGGGCCTCGTCCTCGACGTACGCGTCGATCATGAACGCCATGAAGGACCGGGTCAGGCCAGCGGCGGGCTCGATCACGTACGGGGTGTAGCGCTCGTTGGTCGCCTGGTTGAAGTAGCTCAGGTCCTGGCCGGAGGCCTTCGAGTGGGTGGAGAGGTCGAAGTCGGTGCGGTTGGCGATGCCTTCGAGCTCGCCCCACTCGGAGCCGGAGAAGCCGAAGCGGTACTCGATGTCCGTGGTGCCCTTGGAGTAGTGGCTGAGCTTTTCCTTGGGGTGTTCGAAGAAGCGCAGGTTTTCCTCGCGGATGCCCAGGCCGGTGTACCAGGCCATGCGCTCCTTCATCCAGTATTCGTGCCACTGCTCGTCGGTGCCGGGCTCGACGAAGAATTCCATTTCCATCTGCTCAAACTCGCGGGTGCGGAAGATGAAGTTGCCCGGCGTGATCTCGTTGCGGAAGGACTTGCCGATCTGGCCGATGCCGAACGGCGGCTTCTTCCGGGAGGTGGTGAGCACGTTGTTGAAGTTCACGAAGATGCCCTGGGCGGTTTCGGGGCGCAGGTAGTGCAGGCCCTCTTCGCTGGCGACCGGGCCCAGGTAGGTCTTGAGCAGGCCGGAGAATTCCTGCGGCTCGGTCCACTGGCCGCGGGTGCCGCAGTTGGCGCAGACGATGTCCTTGAGGCCGTTCTCGGCCGGGCGGCCCTTCTTCTCCTCGTACTCTTCCTCGAGGTGGTCGGCGCGGTAGCGCTTGTGGCAGGAGAGGCATTCGACCAGCGGGTCGGAGAAGACCTCGACGTGGCCGGAGGCTTCCCAGACCTGGCGGGGCAGGATGACGGAGGAGTCCAGGCCAACGACGTCCTCGCGGCCGCGGACGACCGACTGCCACCACTGCCGCTTGATGTTTTCCTTCAGCTCGGCACCGAGGGGACCGTAGTCCCAGGCAGAGCGTGAGCCTCCGTAGATTTCGCCGGCCTGGAAGACGAATCCCCGTCGCTTGGCGAGGGAGATGATCTGGTCGAGTACGGATTTTGCTGCCATGGGAACTCCATTTTCTACAGGGCCGCTGGGTGCGGTCCGCGCTGTTGGCCCCGGGTCACCGGCTGGTTGCCGGGCGGGGTGGTACGAACGGGGTGATTCAAGCTCCTAGCCTACCCGTGTGGCCCCTACCGTTTCAGCGCGTTCCGGGACCAGGGCAGGCTGGCCAGGACGATCGCGGCGAGGGTGAGCAGGGTGCCCAGCACGGTGGGGAGGGCGACGACGGTGCCGGGGGCCGGCAGCGCGAGGTCCAGGCCGAGCGAGCCGAGGAGCTGCCCGGCGATCATGCCGAGGCCGGTGACCAGCACGCCCAGGCTGCGGACCAGGAACGCGGCGACGGCGATGAAGATGCAGCCCATCGGGCCGCCGAGGTAGTACCACCACTGTCCGGGCAGGCCGTTGCCGGCCCCGGCGATGGCCAGTTTGATACCCCAGGCCAGCCACAGCAGCACGCTGCCGGCGATGAAGTTCACCAGGGTGGCGGTGATGGGGGTGCCGTAGTGGACGGTGGCGGTGCCGTTCATCGCCTGCTGGAAACTCATCAGGAAACCGGCCAGCACGGGCAGCAGCACCGGGAGGATGAGCTGCAGCGGGTCGGGGGCGCCGGAGCCCCCGGAGAACCGGGGTGAGACGGCCCAGGCGACGGCGGCGACGGTGAGGACGCTGCCGAGGACCCGGATGCCGGTGATGGGCCGCTTGCCCGCCGGGCCGATGCCCATCCGGTCCACCAACAGGCCGCTGAGGGTCTGGCCGGTGACGGCGGCGACGGTGAACAGCGCCACGCCGAGCAGGCCCACGGTGAAGGACTGGGCGAAGACGAAGAGTCCGCCGATGGCACCAGCCAGCACGTAGTAGCGGGGGAAGCGGCGTTCCCGCAGGGCCGGCAGCACCTCCGCCAGCCCTGCCCTGCCCCTGGGCAGCGCCAGGGAGATGGCGATCATCAGGATCAGGCCGGTGGTGAAGCTCACCACAGCGGCGGCGAGGCCGTCGGCGAGCGCCGTGCCGAGGGCGCCGTTGACGCGGGCCTGGACGGGGACCAGGAGGCCGGCGGTGACGGCGGCGAGGAGTCCGAGCGGCAGCGGCAGCCGGGGTGTGTGGGTCATTGGTGGCACCTTTGGTCAGGCATTATTGCTTGTATGAGCAACCCGGAAATTGATGAGGTCCCGATCCGCGACGAGATGATCCGGCTGGGGCAGCTGTTGAAGCTGGCCAGCCTGGTCGAGGACGGGGTGGAAGCGGCGGAGCTGATCAAGAACGGGCTCGTGAAGGTCAACGGGGAGATCGAGGAGCGCCGCGGCCGGCAGTTGCACCACGGCGACGTGGTCACGGTCAACGGCGAGTCGGTCCGGATCAGCACCCCCGCGGGAGCCTAGCGCGGCGTCACGGCAGGCCCCTAGGCGGTGAGCACCTCGTGGGTGAGGAACTCCCCCACATGGCCCACCTCCTGCTGGTTGATGCCGTGCCACATGCCCGTGTAGAGCACCTTGGTGAGCTTGACGTGCCTGCGCACCCAGCCCATGGTGAATTCGATCTTGTCCGGGGTGATCACCGGGTCCTGCTGGTCCCGCCCCCAGAACATCGGAACCGTGCCATCCAGGTCGGCATCGTGGAAGGTGGGGTCACCGGCGGCGTCCACGGCGAAGCCGGAGAGGCCGACGACGGCGGCGTAGGCCCCGGGGCGGCGGCGCAGCAACGTGGTGGCCAGGGCCATCCCCATCGAGAAGCCCAGCAGCGTCACCGACGGGTGTTCCCCGCGGACCGAGTCGATCCAGTGCTCGGCGTAGGCGGCGGCTTCCTTGACCGCGTCGAGGGAGTACTCGATGGACGCCGTCAGCGGGAACCACGTGAAGCCGGGGCCGGTGGGCAGCGGTGCCCGCAGCGCGGCCACGACGAACTCCTGCGGCAGCATGTCCGCGAGGCTCATCAGGTCCTGTTCGTTGGCGCCGTAGCCGTGCAGCAGCACCAGCAGGGGCCGCCCGGCCCGCTCGGATTCGGGCCGGGACCAGAGGACGACGGGTTCGGGAAAGGTTGCCGGGTAGCCGGCGGCGTCAGTCATGGCTCCATTCTTGCAGTTACCAATCAGTAACATGCGACGGTGGCGCGATTTGCGGGGCAGGGGGCAGGATGGAACGGTGAGCGAAACAAAAGCAACGGAGAACGATCCGGACCGCACGGTCAACCACCCCTGGACCCGCTACGTGGCGATGGGCGATTCCTTCACCGAGGGCATCGGGGACCCGGAACCCGCAAGCCCCGGCGGCCACCGCGGCTGGGCGGACCGAGTGGCCGAGGAGCTCAGCCGCGGGCACGACGACTTCGCCTACGCCAACCTGGCCGTGCGCGGCCGGTTGCTGCAGCAGATCGTGGACCAGCAGCTCGCTAACTGCCTGTCGCTGAAGCCGGACCTGGTCACCCTCTCCGCCGGCGGCAACGACCTGATCCGCCCCGGCGGCGACCCCGACGTGCTGGCCGAGCGACTGGACTCGGTGGTGCAGATCCTGAGCCTGAACGGTGCCACGGTGGTGTTGTTCAACGGCCCCGACACGGGGTCCTCGGTGCTGGGCCGGATCCGGAGCAAGGTGGCGATCTACAACGAGAACCTCCGCACGGTGGCGGCCCGGCACGACGCGGTGATCGCGGACATGTGGTCCCTCCGGCAGCTGAGCGACCCGCAGATGTGGGACGCGGACCGGCTGCACTTCTCCCCGCTGGGCCACCACACGATCGCCGCGATGGTGCTCGATTCCCTGAACGTCCAGCACACCCTGGAACCGCTCTCCCCCAAGCCGCTGCCGCCGCAGACGTGGCGCGAGGCGCGCACCGGGGACCTGATCTGGGCCCGGGAGCACTTCGTGCCGTGGGTGGTGCGCCGGCTGCGGCACCGCTCCTCCGGCGACGGCATAACCGCCAAGCGCCCGCTGGCCGGGCCGGTGTTCGGTCCCGGCGTGCCGCTGGGCTCCGGTGAGGGCCCCAAGGGCACCGGGACCGGTGCCGCCGGGGGTTCGGCCGGCACCGCGGACGCCGCCGACGCCCTGCGGTTCTGAGTCCGGCACGGGCCGCGGGTGCCGGGCGTTAAGCTGGGAGATCATCTTCTGAGAGGCCCGGTACCGTGAGTATTTTCTTCTGGATCATCATCCTGTCCCTCGTGATTCCTGCTGCGATGCGCTATTACCGGCGCTCGGTGCAGAACAAGAACCGGGACCAGGGCCCGTACCAGGGCACGCCGGGCGGCTTCGGAGGTTTCCCCGGCACCGGCCCGGGACCCGGCCAGAGCAACCAGCCGCGGGACGGCTTCACCCAGCGGGACTACTACGGCGGCTTCGGCCAGCTCAATCCCCCGCAGCCGCCCGCCGGCCAGCAGTACCCCGGAAACCAGTACCCCGCCGGCCAGCCCTACCCAGGCAATCCTGCCCCGGGTACCCAGTACCCGGGCAGCCCGTACCCCGCCAACCAGTCCCCCGCGCCGCAGCCGCCGGTCCCCTACGAGGACAGCGAACAGTACCGGAACAACCCGCCCCGGCCCGCCCCGCAGCCGCAGGATGTGCCCCCGGTCCTGCCGCCGTCGTCGAACGCGCAGGGCTACCGCGCCCGCAAGCTCGCCGAGCTGGACCAGATGTACAGCAACGGCGAGCTTGCGATGGAGGACTACATGGCCCGGCGCGCGGAGATCATGAAGGGCTGACCGCGACGGGTCCGCCGCCCTAGTCGACCTGCGGGAAGCCCAGGTCGATCACCGAGGTGGAGGGGTCCGGCCAGCGGGTGGTGACCACCTTGCCGCGGGTGTAGAAACGGATGCTTTCCGGGCCGTACATGTGGGTGTCGCCGAAGAGCGAGTTCTTCCAGCCGCCAAAGGAGAAGGTGCCCACCGGCACCGGGATCGGGACGTTGACGCCCACCATGCCGGCCTCGACGTCGAACTCGAACTGGCGCGCCGCACCGCCGTCGCGGGTGAAGATCGCCACACCGTTGCCGAACTCGTTGTCGTTGACCAACTGCACCGCGTCGGCGTAGGTCTCGACCCGGACGACGGAGAGCACGGGGCCAAAGATCTCGTCGTCGTAGACCTTCATGCCGGGCTTGACGTGGTCGATCAGGCTGACGCCGATGAAGAAGCCGTTGGAGTCGAACTCCTGCTCGCGGCCGTCCACCACCACGGAGGCGCCCTCGTCCGCGGCGCCCGCCACGTACGATGCGACCTTGTCGCGGTGCTCGGCGGTGATCAGCGGCCCCATCTGCGAGGCCGGGTCGGTGCCGGGACCGATCTTCAGGGTGGCCACCCGGGTCTTGATCGCGCCGACCAGGTCGTCGGCAGTGTTGCCGACGGCCACCAGCACGCTGACGGCCATGCAGCGCTCACCGGCCGAGCCGTAGGCGGCGGAAACCGCGGCGTCGGCGGCCATGTCCAGGTCCGCGTCCGGGAGGACCACCATGTGGTTCTTGGCGCCGCCGAGGGCCTGGACGCGCTTGCCGTGGTCGGCGGCGCGCTTGTAGATGGACTGGGCGATCGGCGTCGACCCGACGAAGCTGACGGCCTTCACGTGCGGGTGTTCCAGCAGCACGTCCACGGCCTCCTTATCGCCGTGCACCACATTCAGGACGCCGGCGGGCAGCCCCGCCTCGGCGAAGACCTGCGCGATGAAGACTGCGGAGGACGGGTCCTTCTCGCTGGGCTTGAGCAGCACGGTGTTGCCGCAGGCCAGGGCGCTGCCGATCATCCACAGCGGCACCATGGCGGGGAAGTTGAACGGGGTGATGCAGGCGACGACGCCGACGGGTTGGCGGACGGAGTGGACGTCGACGCCGCCGGAGACCTGCTCGGAGCGTTCGCCCTTGAGGGCATGGGAGAGCCCGGTGGCGAACTCGATGTTCTCGAGGCCGCGGGTGATCTCGCCCTCCGCGTCGGAGAGGACCTTGCCGTGCTCGCTGGTCAGCAACGCGGCCAGCTCCGGCCGGCGCTGCATCAGCAGCTCGCGGACCCGGAAGAAGATGGCGGTGCGGCGGGCCAGGCTGGTGGCGCGCCAGCCGGGCAGCGCGGCGCGGGCGGCCGCGATGGCTTCCTCGACCCGGGCGGCGGAGGCGAGGGCGACTTCCTTCTCCTGTTCGCCGGTGGCCGGGTTGAAGACGGGGCCGTAGCGCTCGGCGTCGGAGACCAGTTCGCCGTTGATGACGTGGGGAATGCGTTCCATGGGGGTTCTCTTTCTCGGAGGTCCGGCGCTACTTGGCGGCTTCGAAGGAGCCGTCGACCAGCTTGACGATCGCGGAGCAGTCCGTGCCGGACTGGCCGCCGTCGATCAGACGCTGGAAGAGCTGCTGGACGTGCTGGCCGATCTCCAGCGGGGTGCCGGTGTCCTGGGCGGCGCTGATGGCCAGGCCGATGTCCTTATTGGCCAGTTCCGCGGTGAAGGTGGGGGCGAAGTCGTTGTTCGAGGCGGCGGTGGGGACGACGCCGGCCACCGGGTACCAGGTGCGCAGCGCCCAGCTGTCGCCGGAGGAGACGGAGGCGATGTCCCAGAAGACCTGCTTGTCCAGGCCCAACCGGTCGGCCAGGACGGCGCCCTCGGCGGTGGAGGCGAGGTTGATGAAGAGCATCAGGTTGTTGCAGATCTTGGCGGCCTGGCCGGTGGTGGCCCCGCCGGTGGGGATGATGTTCGCGGCCATCGGGCGGATGAACTCGGTGGCGTCGGCGACGGCATCGGGCTTGCCGCCGATCATGAAGGTCAGGGTGGCGGCCTTGGCGCCGCTGATCCCGCCGGAAACCGGGGCGTCGACGAAGCGGAACCCGGCCTCGGCTGCGGCGTCGTGCAGGGCCTGCGCCGAGGCGATGTCAATCGTGGAGGAATCCACCAGCAGGGTTGTGGTGTCCGCGTGGGCCAGGACGCCGTCCTCGCCGAGGTAGACGGCGCGGGCGTGCTCGCCCTTGGGCAGCATGGTGAAGACGACGTCGGCGCCCGTGACGGCCTCGGCGATGCTGCCGGCGGGGGTCACTCCCCCGGCCTCGGCGGCCGCGACGGCGTCCGGGTTGAGGTCGAATCCGCGGACCTCGTGTCCGGCCTTGGCGAGGTTGACGGACATGAATCCGCCCATGTTTCCCAGTCCGATCCAGGCGACAACTGCCATGGCTAAAGCTCCTTTGCTTGGTGTGGCTGACGGTTCCGTGCGGAACTCCCCGCGCTTCGGCGGGGCACTGTGTCCAGCATCACACCCTGTTACAGTGCAATCAAGACAAAAAAGTGAAGATGCCATGTGCAGCCATGCACATAGCTTCCGAAGCACCGAGAGGCCCGGACCGTGAACCGCCTGCCCAGCCCCGATGACCTGCTGATCCTGCTGACCGTGGCGCGGCTGGGCCGCTTCAATGCCGTCGCGGAGACCCTGGGCACCACGCACACCACCATCTCGCGCCGGATCCTGGCGCTGGACAAGCAGCTGGGCGGCCGGACCCTCGAGCGCACTCCGCAGGGCTGGGAACTGACCGAACTCGGCGGCCAGGCGGTGGCGGCGGCGGAGGCGATCGAGGGTACCCTGGGCGCGCTCAGCGGCCGGATTGCCCGGCGGGACGACGTGCTGGCCGGGCTGGTCCGGATCAGCACCCCCGACGGTTTCGGCGCCGAGTTCGTCACGCCGGCGCTGGTCCGGCTGCAGCGCGAGCATCCGCAGCTGAACGTGGAGGTGCTCAGCGCCACCCGCAAGGTCAGCCAAAACCGCTCGGGCGTGGACCTGGAGGTGGTGGTGGGCAACCTGGAGGTCAGCAGCGCCCAGACCATCTTCCTGGCCAACTACTTCCTGCGGCTGTACGCCAGCCCGCAGTATGTCCGGGAGCACGGGACGCCGGAGACCCTCGACGACGTGCGCCGGCACGGCTTCGTCTCCTACGTGGAGTCCGCCCTGCAGGTGGCCGAGCTCGGCCACCGGTCCACGCAGCTGCCGATGCCCCGGTCCAGCTTCCAGGCCACCAGCATCTTCGCCCAGCTGGAGGCGGTCCGGCGGGCGGCCGGGATCGGGCTGCTGCCCAACTTCCTGGTGGTGGGCAAGGAGGGGTTCGTCCCGGTCCTGCCGGCCGACTTCCAGCGCCAGCTCCCCATCTGGGCCGCCGCGCGGGCCGAGTCGCTCCGCTCGGCGCCGGTGCAGGCCGTGCTGGCCGCCCTCCGGGCCGAGATCGCCGAGCGGCAGGACGTGCTGGCCGGGTAAACCGGAACGCGGCAGCCCCCGTCCCGCGGTGCGGGGACGGGGGCTGCCGGTGAAGCTGGTCGTTCGTTACTTCTTGCCTGCTATTTTTTGCCTGCGGCAAGGAGGTCGGCCGTGCCCTGGGCGTCGGCGGCGTCGACGTCGTGCAGGGAGATGCCGCGGGTTTCCTTCAGGAAGAGCACCGCGACGGCGGTGATCGCGCAGGCGATCGCCAGGTAGATGGCAACCGGGACGGAGGACTTGTACTCGCCCAGCAACGCCACTGCGATGATCGGGGCGAGCGAACCGGCCACGATCGAGGTCACCTGGTAGCCGAGGGAGACGCCGGAGTAGCGCATCCGGGTCGGGAACATCTCGGCCATGATGGCCGGCTGGCCGGCGTACATCAGGGCGTGGAACAGCAGGCCGATGATGACCGAGGCAAGGATGATGAAGTCGTTGCCGGTGTCCATCATCGGGAAGGCGAAGAAGCCCCAGGTGGCACCGAGGACGGCGCCGGCCATGTAGACCGGGCGGCGGCCCAGGCGATCGGACAGCCGGCCCACCATCGGAACCACAGAGAAGTGAATGGCGTGGGCGACCAGCAGCAGCATGAGGATGCGGGTGGTGTCGGCGTGGACCACGGTCTTCAGGTAGGTGATGGAGAAGGTGACCACGAGGTAGTAGAGGATGTTCTCCGCGAAGCGCAGGCCCATGGCGGTGAAGACGCCGCGGGGGTAGCGGCGGAAGACCTCGGCGACGCCGTAGCCCTTGTGGCCGGCCTCGACCTCCTTGCGGGCCTCGAGGAAGATCGGGGCGTCGTTGACCTTGGTGCGGATGTAGTAGCCGATCAGGACGATCACGGCGGAAAGCCAGAACGCCACGCGCCAGCCCCAGCCGAGGAAGTCGGCGGAGGACAGGGTGGAGGAGAGGATGAACAGCACCGCGGTGGCGAAGAGGTTGCCCAGCGGCACGGCAGACTGCGGCCAGCTGGCCCAGAAGCCGCGGGACTTGCTGGGGCTGTGCTCGGCCACCAGCAGGACGGCGCCGCCCCACTCACCGCCGACGGCGAAGCCCTGGGCGAAGCGCAGGAAGACCAGCAGGGCCGGAGCCCAGTAGCCGATCTGGGCGAAGGTGGGCAGGCAGCCCATCAGGAAGGTGGAGACACCCACCAGGATGATGCTCAGCTGCAGCAGCTGCTTGCGCCCGAACTTGTCACCGAAGTGGCCGAAGACGATGCCGCCGATGGGGCGGGCGACGAAGCCGACCGCGTAGGTCAGGAAGGCGGCCAGGATGCCGTCCAGTTCGGTCTGGGAATTGGGGAAGAAGGCCTTGCCGAAGACCAGGGTTGCGGCGGAGGCGTAGAGGAAGAATTCGTACCACTCCACCACCGTGCCGGCCATGGAGGCGGCGACGACTTTCTTGAGGCCGGACGCCTTGACGTCGGTTTCCTCTGCACGCCTCGCGGCGGCGTTTTCCGTGCTCATAAGAACTCCTTCGGTGTCGCCATCGACACCCTGCGGCTTACTGGGCTGACTCCGTGTGAGTTGGACCACACGCGGTCATTCTCCACGAGTATGGAGTGTCACCGCCGCAGCCTCAACGACCAATCGCGCAGAGCCCATCTGCAAAATTGCACACCCGTCCCCGGCAAGAGCCGGCGAAGAAGCCTTGATGCTCAGGCGAAGAACGCCTCCCGGAGGACGCCGCCGAGCTGGCCGATCTCGGTCAGGAACCCGTCGTGGCCGATCGGGGCCGAGATGACGTGCATGGGCACCTCCCCCGGCAGGGCCGCCGCGAGCTCCCGGGACTGTTCGGGAAAGTACAGCCGGTCCGAGTCCACGGCGGCGATGAAGAACTCGGCGGTGGCACCGGCGAGCGCCTGGCGAAGGCTTCCGCGGCCACGGGCGACGTCGTGGCTCATCAGCGCCTCGGTGATGGCGATGTAGCTGTTGGCGTCGAAGCGCTGCACCAGTTTGTTGCCCTGGTGGTCCAGGTAGCTCTCCACCTGGTAGCGGCCGCGGCCGGACAGCGGCCCGGGCGCGAGCGGTTCCTCGCCGTCCTGGCCGGTCCGGCCGAAGCGGCCCTCCAGTTCGGCGGCGGAGCGGTAGGTAATGTGGGCGATCCGCCGGGCCAACGCCAGGCCGTCATGCGGCTCGGGGCCGCCGTAGTAGTCGCCGCCATTGAAGCGCGGGTCCTGCCGGATCGCGAGGGTCTGGGCCTGGGCGAAGGCGATCTGTTCGGCGGTGCTGTAGGCGCCGACGGCGATCACGGCGCAGCGGCGCACGCGTTCCGGGTAGCTGACGGCCCACTCCAGGGCCCGGGCGCCGCCGAGGGAGCCGCCGAGCACGGCGTGCCATCGGTGGATGCCCAGCGCGTCGGCCAGCCGGGCCTCGGCGGCGGTGCTGTCGCGCAGGGTGACGAGGGGGAAGCGGGATCCCCAGGGCCGGCCATCGGGCGCCGGCGTGGACGGGCCGGTGGAGCCGTAGCAGCCGCCGAGGATGTTGATGGACACCACGAAGTACCGGTCCGTGTCCACGGGCGCGCCGGGGCCGGCGAGCTGTTCCCACCAGCCGGGCTCCCCGCCGGCGCCGCGGGTGACGTGGGTGTCCCCGGTCAGGGCGTGCTCGATCAGGACGGCGTTGGAGGCGTCCGCGTTCAGGGTGCCCCAGGTCTCGTAGGCGAGCACCACCTCCGGCAGGACGGCGCCGGATTCGAGTTCCAGGGCGCCGACGGACAGGTACCGCACGGTGCCTTCGGGGGCGGCGGCGTTTCCTGCTGCGGGACTGGTGGCGGGTACACCCGTTCGGGTGACGGCAATCGTCATGTTAAAAGACCTCACTTCGCGCTTGCCTGCCGTCAGTTGACCGGCAGGCCAGGTCTTCACCCGGGGCACCCCGCCGCAAAAGGAGGGTTGCCGGCCAGCAAGCCGGGGCTGTCGCTGGCACTCATGACCTGCACCGAGTGTACGAAAGAGGGCGGCGTCCTGGCGAAGATTGTGACTTCCATGTGACAGCCGCCCGACCCGCCGCCCCGTTTCCCCACCTTTGAAGGCCAAGGCCGGCGGGTCGCCGCGGACACGCCGCGCCGGCCGCCGTCGGGCCCGCAAAGGTGGGGAAATCCGGCAGGGGTCCCGGGCCTAGCCGGCCTTCGCGGCGCGGAAGCCGGCGTCGAGGTCCGCCAGGATGTCGTCGATGTGCTCCAGGCCCACCGAGAGCCGGACCAGGCCCGGGTGGACGCCCGCCACCGCCTGCTGCTCCGGGCTGAGCTGGCTGTGCGTGGTCGACGCCGGGTGGATCACCAGCGAGCGCACGTCGCCGATGTTCGCCACGTGCGAGTGCAGCTCCAGGGCGTCGACGAAGCGTTTGCCGGCCTCCACTCCCCCGGCGATGACGAAGGAGACGACGGCGCCCGTGCCGCGCGGACCGTATTTCCGGCCGCGCTCGTACCAGGGGCTCGAGGGCAGCCCCGCGTAGGCGACCGATTCGACGTCCTCCCGGCCCTCCAGCCATTCGGCCACCCGGGTGGCGTTGGCGACGTGCCGCTCCACCCGCAGGCTCAGCGTCTCGATGCCCTGGGCGATCAGGAAGGCGTTGAAGGGCGCGACGGCGGAGCCGAGGTCGCGCAGCAGCTGGACCCGGGCCTTGAGGATGTAGGAGAGGTTGGCCCCCAGTGCGCCGTCCGCGCCCAGGTCCCGGGCGTAGACCAGGCCGTTGTAGCTGGGGTCGGGGGTGTTGAAGCCGGGGTACCGCTCCGGGTCCGCGCCGAAGTCGAACTTTCCGGAGTCCACGATCACACCGGCGATCGCCGAGCCGTGGCCGCCCAGGTACTTCGTGGCCGAGTGCACCACGATGTCCGCGCCCCACTCCAGCGGCCGGATCAGGTACGGGGTTGCGAGGGTGTTGTCCACGATCAGCGGCACCCCTGCCTGGTGGGCCACCTCCGAGATGCCCTCGATGTCCAGCACGTCCTGGCGCGGGTTGGAGACCACCTCGCCAAAGAAGAGCTTGGTGTTCGGCTGCACCGCCTCGCGCCACTGGTCCAGGTTGTCCGGGTCCGCCACGAAGGTCACGGAGATGCCGAACTTCTTCAGAGTGTGGGCCAGCAGGTTGTAGGTGCCGCCGTAGAGGCTGGGGCTGGCCACCACGTGGTCCCCGGCCTCGGCGATGTTGAGGATGGCGAAGGTTTCCGCCGCCTGCCCGGAACTGAGCAGCAGCGCGCCGAGGCCGCCCTCCAGGCTGGCGATGCGCTGTTCGACCGCGTCCTGGGTGGGGTTGCCGATTCGGGTGTAGATGGGGGCGAGCTCGGCCAGGGCGAACCGGTTCGCGGCGCTCTCGGCGCTCGGGAAGACGAACGACGTCGTCTGGTAGATCGGCAGCGAGCGGGCGCCGGTGGCGGCGTCCGGCTGCTGGCCGGCGTGGATCTGACGGGTTTCAAAGGACCAGGCGTTGGACATGGTGTCTCCTGTGACTGGGCTCAGGACGGCACCGCCTCCCGGGTCCTGCGCCGCTGGCAGGTCCCGGAATATCGTCACGGCCCTGGCGCCGCGCTTGCCCCGCCGGCGGTCGCCGGAGGGCCAGGTCTTCACCCGGGGCACCCCACCGCGCAAGGAGGGTTGCCGGCCAGCGAGCCGGGGCTTGGCGCTGGCACTCATGACCTGCTCCCAGTGTAGGAAGCCGGAAACCGGTCCGGATAGCTTTGTGACAAAGATGAAGAAACCGGTCCCCGGGACGGCTTCTCCGGCGGATTTCCGCGGCCGCGCTGGGCGGCACGGGGGCCCGCCGGATGGTCCCTGTGAGGTTAGGACAGCCTAAGCTGAGAGGT
The DNA here is from genome assembly GCF_030410515.1 of Arthrobacter sp. YD4. Lineage (GTDB taxonomy): Bacteria > Actinomycetota > Actinomycetes > Actinomycetales > Micrococcaceae > Arthrobacter. The sequence continues at coordinate 182,627 of NZ_JAUHHD010000005.1, forward strand.
CCATCACAAAGTGCCAAGATGAGGGCATGCGCATGGATCACGTCTCTTACGCCTGTGAAAAGGATGGCCTCGCGGCCACCACCGACCGTATCGCCACGGCCCTCGGGGTCGAGGCCGTCAAGGGCGGCGTGCACCCCCGTTTTGGCACCCGCAACATGATCATCCCGCTCGCCGGGCACAAGTACCTGGAGGTCGTGGAGGTCCTGGACCACCCGGCGTCGGACAAGGCACCGTTCGGCCAGGCGGTCCGCGCCCGCTCCGCCGCCGGCGGCGGCTGGATGGGCTGGTGCGTTGAGGTCGACGACCTGGCACCCTTCGAGGAACGCCTGGGCCGCGCCGCGGTCAACGGCAACCGCAAGTTCCCCGATGGCCGTGAACTGGTCTGGAAGCAGATCGGCATCCTGGGCCTGATCGCGGATCCGCAGGTGCCCTACATGCTCAAGTGGGAGGGCGACCCGGCCCTGCACCCGTCCAACGCCTACGAGAGCTCGGTGAAGATGTCCGAGCTGACCATCGCGGGCTCCGCGCAGCGGGTCACCGAGTGGCTGGGCGAACCGGTGGAGAAGCCGCTGGAGGACGTGGCCGTGAACTGGCAGGCCCCGCACGGCACGCCGGGCATCCTCTCGGTCACCTTTGAGACCGCTTCCGGAGCCGTCACCATCTAGGGCCCCGGCCCGCCACAACTTCGGCCGCCGGCCGCGGGTGTCAATGACGCCACCCGCCGCCGGGGGCCGAAACTCTTTAAGCCGCTCCCCGCCTCGTCGTGCGGGTCACGGCACGGCAGGTCACGGCACCGCAGGAATCGCCAGGACACCTCAGCCCAGGCCGACCGCCTTGCCGAACAGGCTGAAGCCCACGAACGCCACGATGTCCAGCAGCGCGTGCGCGATCACCAGCGGCATCACCCGCCGGGTCCGGGTGTAGACCAGGGCGAAGATGACGCCCATGATGGCGTTGCCGATGAACGGCCCGAACCCCTGGTACAGGTGGTAGCTGCCGCGCAGGATTGAGCTCGCGGCGATGGCCGCCGGCAGCCGCCAGCCGAGTTTACCGAACCGGTCCAGCAGGTATCCCACCACGATCACCTCCTCGACGATCCCGTGCCGGATGGCGGAGAGGACCAGGACGGGCACGGTCCACCAGTAGGTGCCCAGCGCGCTCGGGATGATCGCCGTCGTGATGCCCAGGGCCCGGCCGGCGGCATAGAGGCCCAGCGACGGGATGCCGATCAGCAGGAACAGGCCCACACCCTGCAACAGGTCCTTTCCGGGGCGTGCGAAATCGAACCCGAGCTTCCGGAATGCCGAGCCGCCGGGGGTCCCCGGCTCGCGGGGACCGGTGAGGAAGTAGAGCACCAGCAGCACGGGGACGAGCGCGAAGGCGATGTCCAGCAGCTGGTAGGTCAGGTCGAAGTACTCGCGGCTGCTCTGGGAGCGGTTCAGCGTTGAGGTCCCCTGGGCCAGCGGCGCCTGCGAGAGCTTGTCCAGCAGCTGCACCACCGAGTACACCGCCGACTGCCCCAGCGAGAGTCCCAGCACAATCCATACTTCGAACCGCACACGGCGGCGGGAGGTAACCAGCATGGTCCTATCTTGCCTGCCGTTGCCGGGAGTTGGCCGGACGCGCCTAAGCTGGGGCTGTGAGCGCGCCCGGGAAAATCCTGATGATCCGGCACGGCCAGTCCGCTGCCAATGCCGATACCTCCATCTACAACCGGGTGCCCGATTACCGCATCCCGCTGACCGATCTGGGCGTCGAGCAGGCCCGGGCCGCCGGCGTCGAACTCCGCCGCCAGCTGGACGGGCAGCAGGTCTGCGTCTACGTCTCGCCCTACCTGCGCGCCTACCAGACCCTCGATGCGCTGGATCTGGGCAACCTGACCGAGCGGGTCATCGAGGAGCCCCGGCTGAGGGAGCAGGACTGGGCGAACTTCCAGATCGCGGGGGACATCGAGGACCAGAAGGAGCTCCGGACCGCTTACGGGCACTTCTTCTACCGGTTCCGCGAGGGCGAGTCCGGGTCCGATGTCTACGACCGGATCTCCTCGTTCATGGAGACCCTGTACCGGCACTGGTCCAAACCGGACTACGCGCCCAACGCCCTGTTCGTTACGCACGGGCTGACCATGCGGCTGTTCTGCATGCGCTGGTTCCACTGGTCCGTGGAGTACTTCGAGTCGTTGAACAACCCGGACAACGCCGAGCTGCGCACCCTGCACCGCACCGGGGACGGGAAGTACGAACTCGACAAGCCGTTCAGCCAGTGGGTGGAGCGGCGCGTGGACGAGACCGTGCTGCACGCCCCGCCCATGGTCTTCTAGAAGGTTTAGCGGGCGCGGACCCCGGCGCGCCAGACGGCGTGGGTCAGCGGCATGCCCGGCCGGTAGGCCAGGTGGGTGGCCGAGGGGGCGTTGAGCAGGTGCAGGTCCGCGCGGTGGCCGACGGCGATCGACCCCACAGCGCGTTCGCCGTCGACGTCGTTCCCCGACTCCCGGCCCAGCGCCAGCGCCCCGCCGTAGGTCGCGGCGCGGACCGCCTCGTGCACGCTGAGCCGCATCTGCAGCACCGCGGTGGTGACGCAGAAGGCCATGGAGCTGGTGTAGGAGGTGCCGGGGTTGGCGTTGGAGGCGAGGGCCAGCTGGACGCCGGCGTCCAGCAGTTCGCGGCCGGGGGCCAGCGGCTGCCGGGTGGAGAGGTCGCAGGCCGGCAGGCAGGTGGCCACCGTGCCGCGCTCCCCGGCGCCGGCCGCGGCTTCCCAGCCGGACCAGCTGTCCGCGAGGTCGCGCACGTCCTCCCGGGACAGGTAATTCACGTGGTCCACGCTGGCGGCCCCGAACTCCACCGCCAGCCGCACGCCCGGGCCCTCGCCGAGCTGGTTGCCGTGCAGCCGCAGGCCCAGGCCAGCCTCCCGGCAGGCCGCCAGCACGCGGCGGGACTGCTCCTCGGTGAAGGCGCCGCGTTCGCAGAAGACGTCGGCCCAGCGCACGTAGGGCCGGACCGCTGCAAGCATCGGACCGCAGACCAGGTCCGTGTACTCCTCGGCGTCCATGCCAGCCGGGACCAGGTGGGCGCCGAGGTAGGTGACCTCGTCGGCGACCGTGGAGGCGATCCGGGCGCTGCGGGCCTCGTTGTCCACGTCAAGCCCGTAGCCGGTCTTGGTCTCCAGGTACGTGGTGCCCTGCGAGACTGCCTCCGCCACCCGGCCGAGGGCCAGGCGGGTAAGGTCGAAGTCGCCGGTCGCCCGGGTCGCGCCCATGGTCACGGCGATGCCGCCGGCGCTGTACTCCTCCCCCGCCATCCGCGCCTCGAACTCCGCGGTGCGGTCGCCGGCGAAGACCAAGTGCGTGTGCGAGTCCACCCAGCCGGGCAGCAGCGCGCGCCCCGCGGCGTCGATGGCGTCGTCCGCGGCCGGGGCGTCCCCGGCGGGGCCCAGCCAGGCGATGCGTTCGCCCTCGATGACGACGGCGGCGTCGTGCAGGACCCGGTGCTCAAGGTCCTGCGTCATCAATTCGCCGATATTCGTGATCAGGGTGCTCATGGGTCCATTCTTCAGGCCCGGATGGACATCCGCGTCGCCGCCAGCGCCTCCGCTGTCCGGGATGCCGGACTGTCGGCCGGGAACGGCGACCCGCCCGCCTGCCCGGCGAGGATCAGTTCGGCGGCGAGTTCGGCGATCCCGGAGGAGGTCTGGAAGCCATAGCCGCCCTGGCCGGCGAGCCAGAAGAAGCCCGGCGCCTCGGCGTCGAACCCCACCACCGGGATGCCGTCGGAGGCCTCGGTGCGCAGCCCGGTCCACGCCCGGCTGACGGCGTTGATGCCGAGGGTGGTCACCTCGTTCAAGCGGGCGATCAGGGCCTCGACGTCGCCGGGGTATGGTCGGGCGTCCTCGGGTCCGCTGGGGACCTTCTCCGAGGGCGAGATCAGCACCTGGTGCCGGCCTTCCGGGCGGAAGTAGAAGCTGTCCGTGGCGGCCACCATCGGGCAGCCGGGCGGAAGCGGATTCTCGACGTCGACGATCGCCGCGGTGCGGCGGAAGGGCTGCAGGCCGAGCTTCTCGACGCCGGCAAGGACGGCGAGCTCGTCCGCCCAGGCCCCCGCGGCGTTGACCACGACGGCGGTGGAGAGCGCCTCCTGCCCGGCGCCGAGTTCCCAGCCCGAGCCGGTGCGCTGCGCGGAGTGGATGCGGGCGCCGGTGATGATGTCCACGCCGCCGGCGACGGCCCGCTCCCGGTGGTCCTCCAGTAGCAGGGAGGCGTTGCAGGCGAAGGAGCCGGAGTCCAGCCCGGCGGCGGTGAAGCTCTCCGGTTTCAGCGCCGGGCAGAGCTTGAGCGCCTCGTCGTGGCCGATCAGGTGCATGAAGCCGCTGGCCTGCTCGCGGACCGCGTCCTCGTCGCCGATCAGCATGAACCGCCGGGGCGAGAGGACGGGCTCGGGGCGGGTGCCCTCGTGCGTGCCGATTAGTTCCAGCGTGCGCAGCGTCAGGTCCCGGACCACGGGCGGGCCGTAACTGGGGATGAGCTGCCGGGCCGAGCGCGCCGAGGTGTGGTAGCCCAGCGTCTGCTCGGCCTCGACCAGCGCCACGCTGCACTTGCCGGCCAGCGCCGAGGCCAGGGACAGTCCGGCAATGCCGCCGCCGGCAATCACAACATCGTAATGAGCTGACATGTGACCCATCCTCGCACCCGGCGGGGACATCCGTCAGCAGGTCTTGCGGACCGGGTTGCTACGCGGCCGCGACCTCCGCGCGGCTGGCCACGAACGCCTGGACGCAGCGTTCGACGTCGTCGGCGCTGTGCGCGGCGGAGAGCTGGACGCGGATCCGGGCGGCGCCCTTGGGGACAACGGGGTAGCTGAAGGCGGTGACGAAGACGCCGTGGCCGAGCATGGCGTCGGCCACCTTGGCGGCCATCACGGCGTCGCCGAACATCACCGGGACGATCGCGTGTTCGCCGTCGAGCAGCTCGAAGCCCTCCTCGGCCATCCGGCGGCGGAACAGCCCGGCGTTGGCAAAGAGCTTTCCGCGCAGCTCCGCGGAGTTCTCCACCAGGTCCAGGGCCTTCAGGGTGGCGGCGACGATCGCTGGGGCCAGGGAGTTCGAGAACAAGTACGGGCGGGCCTTCTGCCGGAGCATGGCAACGACCTCGCGGCGGCCGGAGACGTAGCCGCCGGAGGCACCGCCCAGGGCCTTGCCGAAGGTGCCGGTGTAGATGTCCACCCGGTCCGAGACACCCGCGTGTTCGGGGGTGCCGGCGCCGGTGGGACCCATGAAGCCGACGGCGTGCGAGTCGTCCACCATGACCATGGCGTCGTACTTGTCAGCCAAGTCGCAGATCGCCTCGAGCGGGGCGAGGTAGCCGTCCATCGAGAAGACGCCGTCGGTGACGATGATCTTGCGGCGGGCCGGGTTATCCCCGCTGGAGGCCTCGATCAGGCGCGCCTCGAGGTCCGCCATGTCCCGGTTGGCGTAGCGGAAGCGGCGGGCCTTGCAGAGCCGGATCCCGTCAATGATGGAGGCGTGGTTCAGGGCGTCGGAGATGACCGCGTCCTCCGGGCCGAAGAGGGACTCGAAGACCCCGCCGTTGGCGTCGAAGCAGGATGAGAAGAGGATGGTGTCCTCGGTGCCGAGGAACGCCGAGACCCGTTCCTCCAGGGCCAGGTGCAGGTCCTGCGTGCCGCAGATGAAGCGGACGCTGGCCATGCCGAAGCCGCGGGAGTCCATGGCGTCCTTGGCGGCGGCGATAATCTCCGCGTGGTCGGCCAGGCCCAGGTAGTTGTTGGCGCAGAAGTTCAGCACGTCCGTGCCGGGCTGGCCGAGCTGGCCGGCCGTGATGTGGTTGGCCTGCGGCGAGTCGATGTGCCGCTCGGTCTTGAACAGGCCGGCGCTGCGGATCTCATCGAGTTCGTGCTGAAGCTGGTCCTTGATGGCTGAATACATGGTCGGTGCGCTCCTGGGCTGGGTGGGTGGTTGTACGGTACCGGAAAGGGCCGCGGCCTAGAAGCCGGTCCAGTCGAGGACGACCTTGCCGCCGACGCCGGCGCGGGCGATCTCGAAGCCCTTCTCCCAGTCGGCCGCGGGGAGAGAGTCGGTGACGACGGCGGAGATGTTCGCGTGCAGCACCGGGTTGGAGGAGAGCATGGCGCTCATGGCGTACCAGGTCTCGAACATCTCGCGGCCGTAGATGCCCTTCATGGTGAGCATGTGGGTGACCACCTTGCCCCAGTCGATGTCGATGGACTGGCTGGGAAGGCCGAGCATGGCGATCCGGCCGCCGTGGTTCATGTTCTCGATCATTTCCGGCAGGGCGGTGGGGTGGCCGGACATTTCCATGCCGACGTCGAAGCCCTCGCGCATGCCCAGTTCGCGCTGGGCGTCCTTGACCCGGGTGGTGGAGACGTCGATCGCGAGGTCGACGCCGAGCGTGCGGGCCAGGGCCAGGCGCGGGGCGGAGACGTCGGTGATGGCAATCTTGCGGGCGCCGGCGTGGCGGGCGACGGCGATCGCCATCAGGCCGATGGGTCCGGCGCCGGTGATCAGGACGTCCTCGCCGACCAGCGGGAAGCTCAGGGCGGTGTGGACGGCGTTGCCGAACGGGTCGAAGATGGCGCCAAGTTCCGGGGTGACGGACGGGTCGTGGTGGACCCAGACGTTGGTCTCGGGGATCACGACGTATTCGGCGAAGGCGCCGTCGCGCTGGACGCCGACGCTGACGGTGTTGATGCACATCTGCTTGCGGCCGGCGCGGCAGTTGCGGCAGATCCCGCAGACGATGTGGCCCTCGCCGGAGACGCGGTCGCCGACCTTGACGTCCAGGACGTCCTCGCCGACCTCCACCACCTCGCCGTAGAACTCGTGGCCGGCGATCAGCGGGGCGTTGATCATGCCCTGCGCCCAGGCGTCCCAGGACTGGATGTGCAGGTCCGTGCCGCAGATGCCGGTGGTCATCACCCGGATCTTGACGTCCCCGGCCCCGGTCTCCGGTTCCGGCCGGTCGACGAGGTCGAATCCGGCGTGCGCGCCGGACTTGTAGAGAGCCTTCATGGGCCTGCCTTACTGTGCTGGTGCCGCCGGGGGGGTGGCGAAGTGTGGGTCAACTCACCCCATTACAGCCGCCCGAATGCATTAGCACAACCGAAAATTTCTCAATCGACGATTTAGATTCTTCTTAGCCGTAGGATGGTGGGCATGGAAATCCACCAGCTCGAAATGCTCCGCGAACTCGGCGCCCTGGGCAGCGTCAAGGCAGTCGCCGAAACCCTGCTGGTCACCCCCTCGGCGGTGTCCCAGCAGCTGGCGGCGCTGCAGCGCTCGGTGGAGGTGCCGCTGACCCGCAAGGAGGGCCGGAACCTGGTGCTCACCGAGGCCGGGCAGGTGCTCGCCGACGCCGGAGCCGCCGTCGTCAGCGCCATGGCCGAGGCCCGCGCCGCGATCGGCGAATACCACGGCTCCCCCGCCGCGCCGGTGACCCTCAGCGGGTTCCACAGCGCGGGGCAGGCGTTGTTCGCGCCGCTGGCCCGGCTGCTGGCGGGGCCGGGCCGGCCGGAGGTGCGGCTCTCCGACGAAGACGTCGCACAGCAGGACTTCCCGGCCCTGACCGCCCGCTACGACCTGGTCCTGGCCCACCGGATGGACCACAGCCCGCGCTGGCCCGAGGAGCGGGTGGCGGTGATTCCGCTGGCGCACGAACCGCTGGACGTGGCGTTGCCGGCGGGCCACCGGCTGGCCGGGCAGCGGGCGGTGAGCGCGGACGACGTCGTCGGCGAGCCCTGGGTGACCAGCCACGCCGGCTACTCCCCCGCGGACGTGCTCTCCGCCGTCGCCGCCGTGGCCAGCCGGGAGCTGAATATCGTGCACCGGATCAACGACTACTCCACGGTGGCGGCGCTGGTGGCCGCGGGGAGCGTGATCGGGCTGCTCCCCCGGCACACCGCCCGGCCGGTGCTGAACCCCTCGATCGTGCTCAAGCCGCTGGAGGGGATCAGCACCCGGCGCCGGATCGACCTGCTGGCGCGGCCGGAGAACCTTAAACGCCGATCGGTCATGATGGTCTGCGAGGCGCTGCAGACGATCATGACCGATCTGGTGGGGGCTTAGGCTCTAGCCTTCGACGCCGAGGCGCTCCAGGATCAGCTCCCGGACACGGCCGGCGTCGGCCTGGCCGCGGGTGGCCTTCATGACGCCGCCGACGATCGCGCCGATCGCCTGGACCTTGCCGCCGCGGATCTTGTCCGCGACGTCCGGCTGCGCGGCGAGGGCAGCGTCGATGGCTTCGAGCAGCGGGCCATCGTCGGAGACCACGGCGAGGCCGCGCTTCTCGACGATTTCCGCCGGGGTGCCCTCGCCGGCGAGGACGCCGTCGAGGACCTCGGAGGCCATCTTGTTGTTGATCTTGCCGGCCTCCACCATGGTATTCAGTTCCACGATGGTGGCCGGGTTGACGCCCAGCTGGCCGGGGTCGACGTCGGCGTTCTTGGCGCGGCCGACGATCTCGCCCATCCACCATTTGCGGGCCACCGTGGGGGTGGCGCCGGCTGCGATGGTTTCCTCGATCTCGTCCATGACGCCGGCGTTGACGACGTCGCGGAACTCCAGGTCGGAGTAGCCCCAGTCGGCCTGTAGGCGCTTGCGGCGGGCGGCCGGCGGCTCGGGCAGGGTGGCCCGGAGCTCCTCGACCCATTCACGGGAGGCGACGACCGGCACCAGGTCCGGTTCCGGGAAGTACCGGTAGTCGTCCGCGTCGGACTTGGGCCGGCCCGAGGTGGTGGAGCGGGTGTCCTCGTGCCAGTGCCGGGTCTCCTGGATGACCGGTTCACCCGCATCCAGGACGGCGGCGTGCCGCTGGATCTCGTAGCGGACGGCGTGTTCGACGGCGCGCAGCGAGTTCACGTTCTTGGTCTCGGAGCGGATGCCGAAGCGTTCGCGGCCGTGCGGGCGGAGCGAGACGTTAGCGTCGCAGCGGACGTTTCCGCGTTCCATCTTCGCGTCCGAGACGCCGAGGTTCTTGACGATCTCGCGGATCGCGGCGACGTAGGCCTTGGCCAGTTCGGGGGCGCGGCTGCCGGCGCCCTCGATCGGCTTGGTGACGATCTCCACCAGCGGCACGCCGGAGCGGTTGTAGTCCACCAGCGAGTAGTCCGCGCCCTGGATGCGTCCGGCGGCGCCGCCCATGTGGGTGAGCTTGCCGGCGTCTTCTTCCATGTGGGCGCGTTCGATCTCGACCCGGAAGACGGTGCCATCGGAGAGCTCGATGTCCAAGTACCCGTCGTAGGCGATGGGTTCGTCGTACTGCGAGGTCTGGAAGTTCTTCGGGGTGTCCGGGTAGAAGTAGTTCTTCCGGGCGAAACGGCAGGACTCGGCGATCGTGCAGTTCAGCGCCAGGCCGATCTTGATCGAGGACTCGATCGCGGTCTTGTTCACCACCGGCAGGACGCCCGGGAGGCCCAGGTCCACCTCATTGACGTTGGTGTTCGGCTCGTCGCCGAAGACGTTCGGCGCGGAGGAAAACATCTTGGTCTTGGTGTTCAGCTCGACGTGGACCTCGAAGCCGAGGACGGGGTCGTACTTCTCCATCGCCTCTTCGAAGCTTAGGGTTGCGTCAGTCATTAGTGTGAACCTCCGTGGCTCAGGGCGGCGGCAGCCGCAGAAGACGCAGCCGTAGAAGAATCAGTGAGTGAAGGGGCCTTCGCCAGCAGGGGTCCGCCCCACTGTTCCTCGAGCAGCGACTCGAGCACGGCGCCGACGCGGTAGAGGCGGGCGTCCTGCCGGGCCGGGGCCAGCAGCTGGACGCCGACGGGCAGGCCGTCCTCGTCCGCCAGGCCGCCGGGCAGGGACAGGCCGGGGACGCCGGCCATGTTCGCTGGGATGGTGGCGACGTCGTTGAGGTACATCGCCAGCGGGTCGTCCAGCTTCTCGCCGAGCTTGAACGCCGTGGTGGGCGCCGTCGGGGAGATCAGGACGTCGGCCTGGGCGAACGCGGCGTCGAAGTCGCGCTGGATCAGGGTGCGCACCTTCTGGGCCGAGCCGTAGTAGGCGTCGTAGTAGCCGGCGCTCAGGGCGTAGGTGCCCAGGATGATGCGGCGCTTGACCTCGTCGCCGAAGCCGGCCGCGCGGGTGGCGCCCATGACGCGTTCGATGGTCAGCGGACCCTCTTCGGGCAGCACGCGCAGGCCGAACCGGACGCCGTCGAACTTTGCCAGGTTGGAGGAGGCCTCCGAGGGCATGATCAGGTAGTAGGCGCCCAGGGCGTACTTGAAGTTCGGGCAGGAGACCTCGACGATCTCGGCGCCGGCGCCCTTGAGCAGCTCGAGTGCCTCGTTGAAGCGGTTCTCGACGCCGGCCTGGTAGCCCTCGCCGTGGAGTTCCTTGATGATGCCGATCTTCATGCCCTCGACGTTGCCGGTGCGGGCGGCGGCCACCAGGTCCTCCAGCGGGTCCGGCAACGAGGTGGAGTCGCGCGGGTCGTGGCCGCCGATCACCTGGTGCAGCAGCGCGGAGTCCAGCACGGTGCGGGAGACCGGGCCGATCTGGTCCAGCGAGGAGGCCATGGCGATCGCGCCGTAGCGGGAGACGCCGCCGTAGGTGGGCTTGACGCCGACGGTGCCGGTGACGGCGCCGGGCTGGCGGATGGAGCCGCCGGTGTCCGTGCCGAGGGCCAGCGGGGCCTCGAACGCGGCCACCGCCGCGGCGGACCCGCCGCCGGACCCGCCGGGGATGCGGTCCAGGTCCCACGGGTTGCGGGTGGGGCCGTAGGCGGAGTGCTCGGTGGAGGAGCCCATGGCGAATTCGTCCAGGTTGGTCTTGCCCAGGATCGGCATCCTGGCCGCGCGCAGGCGCTCGACCACGGTGGCGTCGTAGGGGCTGTGCCAGCCCTCGAGGATCTTCGAGCCGGCCGTGGTGGGCTGGCCGACGGTGACGATCAGGTCCTTGACGGCGATCGGGACGCCGGCCAGGACGTGCAGGGCCTCGGCTTCGGCGCCGCCGGCGGCGCGGATGGCGTCCACGTCGGCGGCGACGGCGAGGGCTTCCTCGCCGTTGACGTGCAGGAAGGCGTTGACCTGGCCGTCGACGGCGGCGATGCGGTCCAGGTAGGCCTGGGTGACCTCGACGGCGGTGACCTCGCGGGCGGCCAGCTTCTCGGCGAGCGCGGCGGCGGAGAGGCGGATCAGTTCGTTGGTGTCAGTCATGTCTTAGTCCTCATCCAGGATGGCCGGGACCTTGAAGCGGCCCTCGTACGCGTCGGGGGCGCCGGAGAGCGACTGCTCGGCCGTGAACGTGTGGCCGACGACGTCCTCGCGGAACACGTTGGTCAGCGGGATCGGGTGGGACGTGGCGGGGACGTCGTCCCCGGCGGCTTCACTGACGGACTTGACCGATTCGACGATGACGGCGAGCTCGCCGGCCATCCTGTCCAGCTCTTCAGCACTCATCTCGATGTGCGCGAGACGCGCGAGATGCGCGACGTCGTCGCGGTTGATCGCAGCCATGGATCTCCCCTGCAAGGTTCGGATTATTTTCCGTCCCAGTCTACGTGGGTTGAACTACGCTTACCGCCCGGCGTGGCCGCCATGGGACGGCCTGCCGCCTTTCGGCGGCGGGCCGGACGATCCTCCGCGTGCTCGCTCGTCCACCCCAACCGTCCCCCTCCCCTCGCAAGTCCCCACCGGCTCCCAGCCTTCGCAAGCTCAGGCCGGGTCCCGCGCCGGCGTGGCCCCTCGGGCAGGGAACCCTGACGGCGGGGGCCCTCGCTTAGACGCACGCTGACGGATGTCCGTCCCGTCGCCGATGTGCCTACCTCACCTCACGGCCCCTGTCCGGGGCTCGGGGCCCGGACAACGCAAAGGAGGAAGGGGCGGAAAACTTCCGCCCCTTCCTCCTTTTGTTTTTCTCCGTCGTTGTCAGCCGACGCCGATGGCTCCGGTGGCCATGCCTACTCCGAGCATGACCAGGGAGATGACGGCGGTGCGCCAGAGGACCTTCTTGTGGTGGTCGCCCAGGTCCACCTTGGCCAGGGAGACCAGCAGGAGGATGGCCGGGACCAACGGGCTCTGCAGGTGGAAGGGCTGGCCGGTGATGGAGGCGCGGGCCATGTCCGCCGCGCCGACGCCGTAGTGGGCGGCGGTTTCGCTCAGGACCGGTAGGACGCCGAAGTAGAAGGCGTCATTGCTCATGAAGAACGTCATCGGGATGCTCAGGATGCCGGTGATGACGGCCATGAGCGGACCCATGTCGGACGGGATGATCTGCACCAGCCACTCGGACATGGCCTTGACCATGCCGGTGCCGTTGAGGACGCCGGTGAGGACGGCGGCGGCCATGACCATGCTGACGACGGCGACGATCGAGGGTGCGTGGGCGATCAGCTGCGCGCTCTGCTCCTTGATCTTCGGGAAGTTGACCAGCAGGGCCACGGCAGAGCCGACCATGAACACGAAAGGCAGGGGCATGATGTTGGCCACGAGGGTCACCATGACGGCCACGGTCAGGGCCAGGTTGAACCAGAACAGCTTTGGCCGCAGGGTCGCGCGGTTCGGATCCAGGGCGGTGTCCGCCATGGCGGAGTCGCGATCGTCCACGAGGTTTTCGGTGCGTTCCAGGACTGCGACGCCGGAGCCACCCGCGGGGGCGCCGCCGGCCGGGGTGCCGGCGCGGCGGCCCGAGGTGCTGGAGGTGCCGGAACCGGTGCCCGTGCCGCCGTCGGCCGTTCCGCCGAACTCAACGCCCTCGGCCCAGATCTCCGGGGCGGTGGCGCGGAGGCGGTTGCGTTCCTGCAGGCCCAGCAGCCAGGCGAAGACCATGACCACGGCCAGGCCGACCACCAGCGAGGGGATCATCGGGACGAACACGTCGTTCACGTCGAGCTTCAGCGCGGTGGCGGCGCGGGCGGTGGGACCGCCCCAGGGCAGGATGTTCATGGTGCCGTTGGCCAGGCCGGCCACGCAGGTGAGGACCACCGGGCTCATCTTCAGCCGCAGGTACACCGGCAGCATCGCCGCGGTGGTGAGGATGAAGGTGGTGGAACCGTCGCCATCGAGCGAGACGGCCGCGGCGAGGACCGCGGTGCCCAGCACCACCTTGGCGGGGTCGTTGCCAAGCTTGCGCAGAATGAGCCGCACCAGCGGGTCGAAGAGCCCGACGTCGATCATCAGGCCGAAGTAGATGATGGCGAACATCAGCAGCGCGGCCGTGGAGGTCATCGACTTCATCGAGTCGAGCACCATGGGGCCGATGCCCAGGCCCGCGCCGGCAAAGAGTCCAAAAACGGTGGGGACGATGATCAGCGCCAGCACCGGCGTCAGCTTCTTCGTCATGATCAGCACCATGAACACCGCGATCATGGCGAATCCGAGTATTACCAGCACAGCCGGCTCCTTCTTCAGTGGTCCGCACCACTCCGCTGTGATGCGCACTACAGACGTTAGGGTGGCGTGCGTCACGGTGGTGCCTTTGCCGCATTTGATTGGCATACTGCTTGTTGGACGCATTGTGCTCATTTTGCTCACCACCCGATCGACGACGCCGGACCGCCCCAGGAGGCAGCCATGGGACCCCTCACGGGCCGCACTCCCCTGCGTTTCAGCACCCAGACGCTGCTGCTGCAGCTCGCCGTCGTGGCGCTGGTGGTACTGCTCAGCGGCGCCGTCCACGCCTGGCTGACCTACGACCGGCTGGGCCGTGAGGCGGAGAACCAGGCCCTGACCCTGGCCCGCACGGTCGCCTCCGACCCCGGAGTCCGGTCCGAGGTGCAGCAGATCAGCGCCCAGGCCGGCACCCCGCCGCCGGCCGAACTGCTCACCGGGCCACTGATGGCCGCCGCGGAGGGCGCCCGCGCCCGGACCGGGGCGCTGTTCGTTGTCATCACCGACGAGACCGGGCTCCGGCTAGCCCACCCCGACGCCGACCGGCTGGGCGAGCGGGTCAGCACCGACCCGTCCGAGGCGCTCTCCGGCAAGGAGGTCACCACCCGTAACACCGGTACCCTGGGCCCCTCCGCCGGCGCCAAGGTCCCCGTCTACGCCCCCGGCGCCGGGGCGCCGACGGGCCAGGTGGTGGGCGAGGTCAGCGTGGGCTACTCCACCGAATCGATCGGCCAGAGCCTGGGGCGGGACATCGCCCCGATCCTCCTCACCGCCGCCGGCGCCCTGCTGGCCGGCGTGCTGGCCTCCTTCCTGCTGCGGCACCGGCTGCGCCGGCTGACCCTGGGCCTGGAGCCGGAGGAAATCAGTACCCTGGTCCATGACCAAGTGGCGGTGCTGCAGGGCGTGGACGACGGCGTGATCGGCATCTCCGCCGACGGCCGGATCAGCGTGTTCAACGCGGCGGCCCGGCGGATGCTGGACCAGCCGGACCTGGCCGGGACCGCCTGGGCGGACGCCCCCGTCCCCGGTGCCCTGCACGCCCTGACCCGGGCGGACGCGGCCGAGGCGGACGCCGTCGAGGTGGTGGCCGGGGGCCGTGCCCTCGTGGCCAGCGCCCGCAAGGCCCTGCACGGGCGCGAGGACCTGGGCTGGGTGGTCATGCTCCGGGACCGCACCGAGCTCCAGCACCTGACCCGGCAGCTGGACGCCGTCGGCACCCTCTCCACCGCACTCCGGGCGCAGCGGCACGAGTTCGCCAACCAGCTGCACACCATCGCCGGGTTCATGAGCATCGGCCAGCACCAGCAGGCCCGCGACTACCTGGCCAGACTTGCGGCGACCGGCCCGCTGAAGTTCCCGGTGGACCAGGCCGAACTGCTGCAGGACCCCTACCTGCAGGCCTTCCTGGGCGCCAAGGGCGTGGAGGCGGACGAGCGCGGGGTCAGCCTGCGCCTCGGCCCCGAGACCCTGGTCCGCGGCCAGGTGGTGGAGCCGCAGGACGTCACCACGGTACTGGGGAACCTGATCGACAACGCCGTGAACGCCGCCGTCGCCAGCTCCGGCCCGGACCGCTGGGTGGAGGTGGAGGTGCTGGACGCCCCCGGCGCGGACGGCGCCGCCGGAACCCTGCACATCATCGTGGGCGACTCCGGCGACGGACTCCCTGCCTTCGACGGCTCCGGCGCCGACCCGGACGGGGTCTTCGCCGAGGGTTTCACCACCGCCAGGACCCCGGCACGCGCCGGGGCCGGGCAGGGGCTGGGGCTCGCCCTGGCCCGGCAGCTGGCCCGCCGCCGCGGCGGGGACGTCACCGTGCTGGACCGCGGCAGCCCGGGCGGTCCGGGCGCCGTCTTCCTCGCCACCCTGCCCGGCACCACCGCCATGACCCCGAACCCCGAAGGAGGGGACAATGCCTGAGGACTTCCGCGTCCTGATCGTCGACGACGACTTCCACGTCGCGAAACTGCACGCCGCCTACGTGGACTCCGTGGCCGGCTTCCTGGCCCTGCCGCCGGCCGGTTCCGCGGCCCAGGCGCTGCAGGCCATCCACAGCCTCCGCCCGGACCTGGTGCTGCTGGATGTGTATCTCCCGGACGCCTCCGGCCTGGACCTGCTGCACCAGCTGGATGTGGACACCATCATGCTGACCGCCGCCGCGGACACCGCCTCCCTGCGGGTGGCGTTCCGGCGCGGGGCGCTGGGCTACCTGCTTAAGCCGTTCACGTCCGAGTCACTCTCGCAGCAGCTGCGCTCCTACGCCCGGTACCGCCGGATCCTCACCCAGCCGGGCGCCGTGACGCAGGAAACCGTGGAGCGGGCCAAGCGGTCCCTCATGCCCGGGGACGTCACCGCCTCGGCCCGGCCGCGGTCCGCCACGGAGGCCGCCGTGCTGGAATCCCTGGAGCCCGGCGAGCAGTATTCGGCGGCGGAGGTGGCCACCCGGGTGGGTGTCTCCCGGGCCACGGCGCAGCGCTACCTGTCCTCGTTGGCGGACGACGGCGCCGTCGAGATCCAGCTCCGCTACGGCAGCACGGGCCGCCCGGAGCACCGGTACGGGGTGGCCGTCAGCCGCTGATGCTGCCGCCGGCGCGGAAGGCGTTCCTGCGGGCGTGTTCGTGGATCCGGCCGAGAATTTCTATTTGGGCGTGGCCGTCTTCGATCAGCCGCTCATACGTGGCCGGGTCGAGGCCGAGCTCGGCGGCGTGTTCCAGGATGGTCTGCCAGCCGCCGATCTTGCCCAGAACGGCAGCGCGCATGAGTTCGGACTCGAGCACCAGGGTCAGCGGGGAGCGGCTCACGAGCCGGCCGTTGAGTTTCAGCCGGCCGGCGTGTTCGGCCAGCCAGGCCGCCGCCTGCCGGTGCGGGCGCTGGGGTACGCGGAGCTCGTGGATGAGGTTCCGGAGCAGCTCCCGCTCGCGGGTGAGCTCCTCCACCAGCCGGGCCAGCTCGACCCGGAACGGGGTGTCAGTGAAGTCCTTGGCCATCCGCTCCACCCGGCCCAGGCCCGCCGTCGAGCCAGTGAGATGGTCCGAGAGGTAGATGCCGAGCAGCTTCCGGTCGATGGTCTCGGGGATGCGGGGTGCCATGCTGGCCACCCTACCCGAGGGCGCGCGCCAGAGAACCGGTACTAGAGGGCCGCCGCTAGAGGTCGAGGCGGTAGACCAGCAGCTTGATCTGGGTGTCCGGGACGAACCAGTCCCGTTCCGGGACCCGCTGGAAGCCGGTCTTTTGGTACAGGCCGTGGGCGCTTTCCCAGGTCAGGCCGGTGGTGAGGGCCACACCGGTGACGCCGGGCAGGGTCCGGGCGTGGTTGATGATGGCTTCGACCATGGCCTTGCCGGCGCCGCTGCGCTGCACGGCCGGGTCCACCACGAGCATCCGGAATTCCAGTTCGTCGGGCAGGGCGATGTCCGCGTACGGCTCCCCCGCGACGGCCAGGGTGACGGAACCGATGACCTCGCCGGCGCGTTCGGCCACCCAAATGACCGCGTTGTCGTTGCGCTCGGCGACCTTCCGGATCTGGCGCATGTAAGGGTGGTCGGCGTCGTCGAAGTACCCGGCGGCGAGGTAGGCGTCGGTGGTGATGCGGGCGACGGCGTCGAAGTCGGCCGGGACGGCGGGCCGGATCAGGATCTGCGAAGGCACCTATCAATGGTACGGGCAGCCGTGCGGGCCGGCCGGCCAAACGCCCCTTTCCGTGACTGAGGTATCAGAGCGGGAAGGCGCCGGAGAGCTCCAGCGGCCCGGCGCAGGTCCAGGCGCCCAGGCGTTCCTCGTCCGAGGGCCCGCCGTTCAGCACGCTGGTCAGCCGCGGCCGGCGGACCCAGCAACCGGCCTCCTCGGCGATCAGGGCGCCGGCGGCGAAGTCGTGTTCGTTCAGGCCGCGTTCGCCGTAGGCGTCGTGGGTGCCGTCGGCCACCAGGCAGAGGTCCAGCGCGGCGGAGCCCAGCCGGCGAACGTCGGCGAAGCCGCCCATCAGCTGCGCCAGCCCCGCGGCCTGCTCGGCGCGGACCGCCGGGTCGTAGCTGAAACCGGTGGCCAGGATCTGGCCGGTCCTGCCCTGGGCGGGTCCGTTGAGCGCGGTCCGGCGGCCGTTCTCCTCGAGCCAGGCGCCCTGGCCGCGGGAGGCGTAGTAGACCCGGCCCAGTGCCGGGGCATGGACGACGCCGGCCAGCCAGGCGCCGTCGGGCCCGGCGACCGCCACCGAGGTGGCGTAGTAGACGATGTTGCGGATGAAGTTCGTGGTGCCGTCCAGCGGGTCGACGGACCAGCGGTAGCCGCTGGAGTCGGCGGGCAGCACGGTGCCGCCCTCCTCGCCGGTGATGGTGTCCGTGGGCCGGGCGCCGGTGATGACGCCCCGGACCGCGGCCTCGGCGGCGAGGTCGAAGTCGGTGACCCAGTCCCCCGCGTCGCCCTTGTTGCTGACGCCCAGGTCCGCTGAGCTGCGCCCGGCCAGGACGGCGGCGCCGGCGGCGGCCGCCTCCCGGGCCAGCGCGAGGAACGCCTCCGGGGCGGGGAAGGCCGCGTCCGTCCCGCTCATTCGGCGTCGGCCCCGGCGTCGGCGGCAGTCCCGGCATCGGTATCGGCCGCGTTCCCGCCGCCCACGCCTGCCGGCCCCTCGGCCAGCAGTGCCCGGAAGCCGTCCTCGTCCAGCACCGGCAGGCCCAGCTGCTCGGCCTTGTCCAGCTTGGTGCCCGCGTTCTCCCCGGCCACCACGTAGTCGGTGTTCTTCGAGACCGAGCCGGCGGCCTTGCCTCCGCGGATCAGGATGGCCTCCTTCGCCTCGTCCCGGCTGAAGCCCTCCAGGCTGCCGGTGACCACCACGGTCAGGCCTTCCAGGGTGCGCGGGGTGGAGTCGTCAACCTCATCCTCCATCCGCACGCCGTCGGCAGCCCAGCTGTCCACGATCTCGCGGTGCCAGTCCTCGGCGAACCATTCCTTCAGCGCCACGGCGATCACCGGGCCCACGCCGTCCACCCCGGCCAGCTCCTCCTCGGAGGCCTGCCGGATCGCGTCCATGCTGCCGAAGGCGGTGGCCAGCGCCCGGGAGGCGCGGGGCCCCACGTGCCGGATGGAGAGGGCCACCAGCACGCGCCAGAGCGGCTGGGATTTGGCCTTCTCCAGCTCGGCGAAGAGCTTGACCGTGCTGGCGGTGGGCTTGGACGGGTTCTTGGCCGTGCCCTTGGTGTAGAAGTACGGGACCAGCTCGTACTCGCCGGTGCCCACGCCCTTGCTGCGCTTCTCGCGCCGGATCCGGACGTCCGCGAGGTCCTCGGGGGTGAGGCGGAACAGGGCCGCCTCACTGGTCAGCGGCGGGGTCTCGGGCTCGGTGGGCTGGGTGAGGGCGACGGCGGCCTCCCAGCCGAGCGCCTCGATGTCGAAGGCGCCGCGGCTGGCCACGTGGAAGACACGTTCACGCAGCTGCGAGGGGCAGGACCTGGCGTTGGGGCAGCGGATGTCCACGTCGCCCTCCTTGCCGGGGGCCAGCGGGGTGCCGCAGGACGGGCATTCGGTGGGCATGACGAAGTCCCGGACCGGCGGGTCCTGCTGGTCCCGGAGTGCCAGGACCGGGCCGACGATCTCCGGGATCACATCGCCCGCTTTGCGCAGAATGACGATGTCACCGATCTTGACGCCCTTGGCCTTGACGACGTCCTGGTTGTGCAGGGTGGCCATGCTGACGGTGGAGCCGGCGACCTTGACCGGCTCCATGATGCCGAACGGGGTGACCCGGCCGGTGCGGCCGACGTTGACGGCGATGTCCAGCAGCTTGGTGTTGACCTCTTCGGGCGGGTACTTGTACGCCACCGCCCAGCGGGGCACGCGGCTGGTGTAGCCGAGGGCCCGCTGGGTGGCCAGGTCGTCGACCTTGACGACGATGCCGTCGATCTCGTGGCTGAGGCTGTGCCGCTTGTCCCCGTAGCGTTTGATGAAGTCCAGCACCTCGGCCAGGCCGGGCAGCACCTCGAAGTAGGGGCTGGTGGGCAGGCCCCAGTCGGCGAGCTGGCGGTAGGTGTCCGACTGGCTCCGGGTCTGCAGGCCCTCGCGGGCGCCGATGCCGTGGACGTACATTTTCAGCGGCCGTTTGGCGGTCTCGGCCGGGTCCTTTTGCCGCAGCGACCCGGCGGCGGCGTTGCGCGGGTTGGCCAGCGGGGCCTTGCCCTCGTTGATCAGGGCCTCGTTGAAGGCGGCGAAATCCTTGGACGGGATGAACACCTCGCCGCGGATCTCCATCTCCGCGGGGAAGTCCGTGCCGGTAAGCCGCTGCGGGATCTCCTTGATGGTCAGGACGTTGTGGGTGATGTCCTCACCGGTGGTGCCGTCGCCGCGGGTGGCGGCACGGACCAGGACGCCGTCGCGGTAGAGCAGGTTCACGGCCAGGCCGTCGATTTTCAGTTCGGTAAGCCACTGCGGCGGGGTGCCGCCGCTGCCGATTTTGGCGATGCCGGCCTCGGCCTTGGCGATCCAGGCTTCCACCTCCTCGACCGAGAAGACGTCCTCGAGGCTGTACATGCGGGTGAGGTGCTCGACGGCGGTGAACGCGGCGGAGACCTCGCCGCCCACCTCCTGGGTGGGTGAGTCGTTGGCGACCAGCTCGGGGTGGGTTGCCTCGAGCGTCTCCAGCCGCCGGTAGAGTTCGTCGAATTCGGCGTCGGAGATGACCGGGGCGTCCTCCTGGTAGTACGCGAAGCGGTGCTTGCGGACCTCCTCGACCAGCTGCTCGTACTCCTCGCGGATGGCCTCGGACGGGACGGCGCCGCCGTCGCTGCTGGGGGCGGTGGCCGTGGATTCGCTGTCTGCTGCGGTCTTCGCTGTGCTCACAGACCTATCCTGCCTTAGAACACCGACATTGTGTCGGCACGGAAAGTTGTCCGGTTCCGGAAGAGCGGTCCGGCCGAGGGATGCGTCAGGCCCGGACGCGGGTGCGTCCGGGCCTGACGGTACTTCCTGCGCGGGCCGTGCCCGCGGGAGCTCTTAGCGGGCGGAGGCGCTCTGCTGTTCGGTGGCGTTGCGGACCGCTTGCTGGCCGGCCTGCTGCAGCGCCTGGGACACCCGGGTCAGGGCCGCGACGTGCTCGCCGTTCCACTCGCTGCGGAACTTCTCCGCGTCCGGACCCATCCACTGCGTGCCCGCGAGGACCTTGGTCAGCATCGACTTCTGGTTATCGATTTCCTGCGACCCGGCCTGCAGCTTGGACCCCAGCGCCTTCAGCTGATCAACATCTGCACCCCAAATAGCCATGCGAAAAATCTCCTTAGATCGTCGGACCCGAACCTCTCGGCGTCCCCAGCGGCCCCCGGCTGATCCGGAAGTTCCTATGCCAAGAACCTACCCTGCCGCCTCCGCCAGCGTCGATGGGGACCCCTGCCCATCGGCCTTGCGGGCGTAGCTGAGGGAGCGCCGGCTGGTGAGGGCGATGATCAGCAGGATGTCCAGGGACAGGCCCACCAGGTTGGTCTGGAAGGTCACGGCGGGTCCCCCGGTGAGCACGTCGACGGCCTGGGCGATGATGGCCAGGGCGCTCAGCAGCATGGTGGCCACGCGGGCGCGGTTGCCGCCGCGGAGCACGAACCAGCCCAGCGCGAGCTCGGCCAGGCCGAACACGGCGATCACCGCGACGACCACCGGCAGCTGTTCCCCGGCGCGGTCCGCCAGCGGCAGCGAGCCCGGGTCCGAGACGGCCATCAGGGCCGCGAGAGCCAGGGCTGCGAGGCCGCGGAGGGCCGCGAGCCCGACGCCGAAGAGGGTGGGCGCGGGCGGCCGGACGGCCGTCACGGCGGGCGGCGGCACCGCCCCGGCGTCGGCCCTGACCCCGGTGAGGTCGACGACGGGAAGGTGCCCGTCGGTGGAGATGGTGTCTCCCCCGCCGTTGCGGGAGTGGTAGCCGGAGGAGAAGTCACGCAGGATCCGCACCCCGACGGCGGGGTCGGCGGCGCGCAGGCTGGCCAGGACGAAGTCCCGTTCCCGGTCGATGTCCTCCTCGATCTTGTGGGTGACCTGCAGCGTGAAGAGGGACAGGCCCACGGAGCGGTCGTAGGTGCCGGCGGCCACCCAGTCCACGGCTGCGCCGCCGGGTAGCACCCAGCCCGGCGGGCAGCGCCAAAACCGGATGTGGTGCCGCTTGCCCGGGTTGCCGTCCACCTCCTGCTGGTAGGCGAAGTCCTGCTGCCGGCCAAAGAGGAACAGCGGGCTGACCGGCGCCTCGTCGTAGCTGCGGCGGGTGAGGGTGGCGGTGATGATGCGCCGGCTGCTGGCCAGGTCAACCGGGTCGGCCAGGGTCCAGCCGGCCCGGCGCATGGCTGTGTGGACCTGTGCCGGGGAGCCGAGCAGCGCCACGTTCACCGGGTCCCCCAGCAGGCCGTCGCTGGTCCGGGCCCGGCCGATGAAGTAGTCGGGCAGGTAGATGCGGGTGAGGATCCGGTGCAGCCGGGGCAGCACCAGGTACGCGAGCGCGGCCCAGAAGACGACGGCGAACCAGGCCCGGCTCCAGTCCAGGCTCGCCTCAAACAGGATGCTTGCGAGCCACAGGGCGGCCACACCGCTGAAGACGAAGAGGGCGTTATCCAGTGCCGTGTCGCCGCCGGGGGCCACCCTCCGCGCGGCCACCGCCCGATTCCTTACCCGGGTCATGCCCACACCCTACCGCCGGGGACGCCACTGCGTCCCCGGCGGCAGGGGTCGGCTCCTAGGCCCGGTTTTCCGGCGGCAGGGCGACCTGGAGCTTGCGGACCTTGCCCCGGCCCACGATGTAGCCGCGGCCCGGGATGAAGTCTCCGCTGACCCGGCCCAGGGAGGTGTTGAGCAGGCTGTCACCCTCGATGTCCCCGGGGTTCAGCAGCAGCCCGCGGCGCCCGGACTTGAACGGCTGGGCCAGGGACCAGGCGGAGGACCAGGTGGAGGTCTCAGATTCGCCCACCACCCACTGCTCGGCCTTGATCGAGGCGGTCACCAGCCGGGCCAGGCCGGATTCGGCCAGGGTGTCGGTGAACTCGGTGAGGCCCTCGATGAAGATCGCCAGCTTGCCGGGGGTGCCGGTGCTGTAGTCGACCAGTTCGTCGATCACCTCGTCGACGTCGTCGGCGCCCACCACGGAGCGGTCCCAGAGCTTCAACGACGCCGCGGCTGAGCGCCGGGAGCCCAGGTAGATCAGCTCCACGCCCGGGTTGGAGCGGCGCAGGGCATGGGCCAGGGTCACCAGGGCCACGGTGCGGCCGGAACCCGGAGGGCCGGCCAAGAGCAGCGGGCCCTTGGCCAGGATTTCGGCCGGCTGCAGCGTCTCGTCGTCGACGCCGATCACGGGCAGGTCCGGGCTGCCGGCGGGCAGCAGGTCCAGATCCACCGAGTCGGGCAGGCGCTCGATCTGCGGGGCGCGTTCGACGCCCTGCCGCAGCATCGCCTCCCGCAGTTTGTGCACCTCGCGGGCCTGGACGGCGAGGTTGGAGTTGCCGCCCAGGACGGCCAGCTGCACCTCGAGGCCGCCGAGGAGGCCGCGGCCGGGCGGGCTGCCGGCGCCCAGGACGTCGCGCGGGACGTCCATGGAGAGGTAGTCCTCCTCGGAGGACAGCCGCAGCACCAGCCGGCGCTGGATGGAGGCCAGCAAGGAGGCCGGGACGGCGTTGGGCCGGTCGCCGGTGACCACCAGGTGGATGCCCAGCGGCCGGCCGTCGGTGGCCAGCTGCAGGAAAATGTCCCAGAGGCCGGAGAGCTTGCTGTATTCGAAGGTCTCCCGGAAGGCGGAGATGCCGTCCACCAGGATGAAGATGCGCTTCTCGTCCGCCATCCCGGAGAGCCGGCGGTATTCGACGATCGTGCTGGCGCGGACCTCGGCGAAGCGGGCGGCCCGGTCGTCGGCGAGGTCGCGGAGCCAGCGCAGCAGGCGGCCGACGCGTTCGACGTCGTCGCCGTCGATCACCTCGCCCACGTGCGGCAGTTCGTCGAGCATCCGCAGTCCGGCCGAGCCGCAGTCGATGCCGTAGACGTTCACCGGGCCGCCGCGCGGGGTGACGGCCGCGGCGATCGCGATGCCGCGCAGCGCTGCGGACTTGCCGGAGCCGCCGGTGCCGTAGATGGCCATGTTCCCGTCCCGGTCCGGTTCGTAGAACACGGTGGGCTGGTCCTGGTGCGCGGGGTCGTCCGCCACGCCCAGGAGCAGCCGCACGTCCGTCCGCGGGTTCGGCAGCAGGGAGAAGTCGTAGGTGGTGGCCAGCTCGTCCAACCACGGCTTGCGGGGAGGCTCGATGGCGAGCACGTCCGCGGCGCGCAGGATGTTCTGCGTCATCCGGGCGATGTCGTTCGGGCCGGCCGGCTGCTCGGCCGCCGGGTCCGCCTCGGCCGGGGCGGCCCAGGCCGGGCCGGAGCCGAACGCCATTTCCACGACGTCGATCCGGGGCCGCTGCGGCTTCTCCGTGGTCCAGCCGCCGGCGTAGCCGGTCTGGAAGCCCTGGATCCGGCCGGGACCGGTCTTGACGGCGCCGCGGCCCGGGATGGACGGGTCGAAGTAGGCGGCGGTGGGGACGCCGAGGATGTCGACGGCGTCGTCCTCATCCGCCATCCGAAGCGCCACACGCAGGTTGGTGTTGGCGCGCAGGCTCTCCTTGATCACGCCGGCGGGGCGCTGGGTGGCGAGGATCAGGTGCAGCCCCAGGGAACGGCCGCGGGCGGCGACGTCCACGACCCCGTCGACGAACTCGGGCACCTCGGTGGCGAGGGCGGCGAATTCGTCCACGATGATGATCAGGTAGGGCGGCGCCTCCGGGTCGGCCCGGCGCTGGAGTTCCAGCAGGTCCTTGGCCTTCTTGCGGTTCAGCAGCTTCTCGCGGTGGTGCAGCTCGGCCCGGAGCGAGGTCAGGGCCCGGCGGACCAGGTGCGGGGACAAGTCGGTGACCAGGCCCACGGTGTGCGGCAGCTGCAGGCAGTCGGCGAACGCGGCGCCGCCCTTGTAGTCCACGAACAGGAAGCTGACCCGGTCCGGGCTGTAGGCGGCGGCCATGCCCATCACCCAGGACTGCAGGAACTCGGACTTGCCGGCGCCGGTGGTGCCGCCCACCAGCGCGTGCGGGCCCTCGTTCTTCAGGTCCAAGTAGAGCGGTTCGATGCCCTTGGAGCCCACTAGGGCGCGGAGCGAGCCGTTGTCCTTGCGGTTGGGCGAGGCGGAGGCGTGCACGGAGTTGTTCTCGCTCCAGCGGTCAGCGACGGCCTGCGGGTTGTCCAGGAGGTCCTTGCCGATCAGGGTGGCGTAGGAGACGGCGCGGGGCAGGTCGGAGTCGTCCTCGAGCGGCTTGCCGACGTCGACGACGGGGGCCAGCATGCGGGCCAGCTGCGCGGCGAGGCCGGCGTCGAGGCTCTCGCAGGAGACCGGGAAGGTGTGCCGGCCCAGGCGGACCTGGCCGGTGGTGGTGCCGTGTTCGCCGTCGACGGCCATGAAGTCCCGGCAGGCGGCGGGGAGCTGTTCCACCGAGGCGGCCACCCAGATCACGTGGACGCCGGCGTCGGGGCCGCGCTCCAGGACGCGGGTGAGCCGGCCGCGGTCCACCGGGG
The DNA here is from genome assembly GCF_030410515.1 of Arthrobacter sp. YD4. Classification (GTDB taxonomy): domain Bacteria; phylum Actinomycetota; class Actinomycetes; order Actinomycetales; family Micrococcaceae; genus Arthrobacter. Next base: position 207,517 of record NZ_JAUHHD010000005.1, read on the forward strand.
CGTCGTCCTCGACCACCAGCAGCACGGTGGGCAGCTGCGGGGCGGGGACCTCCGCGGCGGTGTCGCCGGGCCGGTCGGTGAAACCGGGGCGCAGCGCCGGGGCGGGCTCGCGGGAGGCGGCCTCGCGCTGGTCGATCAGGTCCTCGAGGCGGGACAGCAGGGCGGTGCCGCCGGCCGGACCGGCGGCCAGGTGGTCCCCGGCGAGCGGGCTGTGGCCGGAGCCGGCGTGCGGGAGCCATTGCAGCCAGTCCCAGCGGTCCCGGGACTGGGCGGAGGTGATCGCGGTGAGGACGACCTCCGCCGGCGAGTGCAGGCCCACCAGCTGCAGCACCATGCCGCGGGCGACGTCGTCCACCAGGCCGCGGGCGCCGGCCAGGCCGAAGGAGCCGGCGGTGCGCAGCTGCGAGACGATCGGCACGCCCTCAACCTCGGCGAACCGGTGCAGGCAGTCCTGGATCTCAGCCATGAATTCGGGGTCGGTCTCGTTGTTCTGCGGTTCCTCGAACTGGATCCGGGACGGGGCGGTGCCCAGGCCGAAGCGCAGGCCCAGGAAGCCGGTGTGTTCGGGGCGGTGGGTCCACAGCAGCGGGCCCAGCTTGTAGATCGAGTCCACGGTGTCGCTGACGGAGGGGGCCTCCTGCAGCCGGACGGCCCGTTCCACCTTTTGCAGCCCGGTGATGTCGGCCTGGAACGCGGCCATGGCGGCGCGGAAGGACTTGAGCTGTTCCTTGCGTTCGCGCCGGGACTGCATCCTCTGGTCCATGTAGTGGCCCACGACGAACAGCGGCATCATCAGCATGAAGATCACGGACATCATGTTCTGCGTGACCGCGAAGACCACGGCGCCCATCATCAGCGGGGCGATCAGCATGATGTACGGGAAGGGCTGGCGTTCCTGGCGGGTGGGCCCGGACGGCACGGTGCGCTTGCGCGGTTCGAACCGGGGCACCACGCGGGGCGAGCGGTTGAAGTCGATCAGCGGGGAGCTCGGGGCGGCGCCCTGGCTGCCGCCGAGCGAGACCACCGAGACCGTGGTGTCGCCCAGGGTCACGGTGTCCGAGGAGGTCAGGGTGGCACGGGTAACCGGCAGCCCGTCCATCAGCAGGCCGTTGGCGGAATTGGTGTCCACGATCTCGATGCTCTCGCCCACGGTGATCCGGGCGTGCCGCTTGGACGTCAGCGGGTCGGTCAGCCGGATGTCGACGTCGCGGTCCCGGCCCACGTAGCTGGTGCCCGAGGGCAGCGGGAATTCGCGGCCGACGTCGGGCCCGGAGAGGATCCGCAGGGTCGCCGCGGCGGGGCCCCGGTTCGCCCCGGGGACGGCGAACTGCTCGCTGACCTGGGTGAGGGAGATGATCGAGCCCGGCCGGAGGCCGGATTCGAGCAGGCCGTCTTCCCGGTTCAGGACAGTGCCGGTGGAGCCGCCGGCGGCGAAGGCCTCCTCGATCCGGAGCGAGAGGTTCGCCGGCGCGGGGGTGCCGCGGCGGGCCGGGTCGGCGGCCCAGAGTTCGGTGGCGATGTCCGCCACGGTGGCGAGGCCGTCGACGGTGACGGCCAGGTCCTTGGCCTCGGCGGGGTCGCGCCGCAGGGTCAGCCGGATCCTCATGCGTCCCCACTCCCGCGCTGGGTCTCCAGCAGCCCCAGGTCCGCGGGGGTGACCAGGTGCGAGGTGACGGCGTGCTCGACGAGCCGGGCCCGGCGGTTGGTGGCGAGCTTCCCGCCGCCGCCGCGCAGTCCGGCGACTCCCACCCGGTCAAGTTTGTCGCACACGTTATCCAGCTTTCTGTTGAAACGGGTCAGGGTCCAGCCCAGGGTCTTCGCCGCCTCGGCGGAGGAGGGTATGGCGCTGAAGCCGGTGCCTTCGCGGCGGAGCATGGGCTCGGCGAGGGCGACGATCAGGGCCTTTTGCGAGTCGGTGAAGACCACTGGCCCGATGGTGGTGTCGCCGCCGCTGTCCTCGCCGCGGGATTCCTGCCGGAAGGACGGGGTGCGCAGGTGCACGGCGAACTCGTACGTGGTGGGGCCGGCGGTGAAGATGACGTTGGTGTGGCTGAAGACCAGCGGGATCCGGGCGCCGGGGGCCAGCCAGGCCTGCATGCCGCCGGAGGCGTCGGCGATGGTGGCGCAGAGCATGCTGCCGACGTTGCTGAGCCACCAGATGCCGTCGTAGCGGGCGATCTGCAGGAACTGCCGGTGCAGGTACGGGTTGTCATCGACTTCCAGGTCGCCCTCGCGGCCGATGCTGAAGATGTCCTCGTCGGATGGTTCGTGCCATTCGCCGCAGAAATCGATCGCTAGGTCCCCCATGATGCTTCTCCTTCTCGGGTGGTAGTCACGGTTTCTTGGCGCAGCCGATGGAGGGCTGTTCCATCGGTGAGGAGGCACCGTCGGCGCGGACCATCATCACCTGGATGCAGGTCTCCCCCGAGGGATTCGGTTCCACCTGCACCTTGGGTTCGGCGGCCGCCTGGAACTCCCCCGTGCCTTGGAGGGAGTAGGTCCGCCATTTGTACTTGTCCCCCGGCTTGGGCTGCGGGTTCTTCCAGGTGAAGGTGACCTTCCCGGCCGCGTCCACGGCTCCGGTGAGGTTCTCCACGTCCGGGACCGTGCCGTTGTCCAGGGCGTCGGCGGGCGGCCGGCTGACCTGTTCGGCGGGTTTGGCGGCGGGCGCCGGGCGGGTGGTTCCGGCCACGACGCCGACGACGGCGGCCACCACCAGGACGGCGCCGGCGACGACGGCGAGCACCAGGTTGCGCCGGCTGTGGTCGGGGGCGGCGGCGCTGTCTCCGACGGCGTCGGCTGCCGCCGCGTCAGTGTCCCCCGAGGCCTGCCGGCTGGAACGGCTGACGGTGGCCGCGACGTCGTCGTCCTCCGCGGGGGCGGCCGGCGTGAAGGAGGGCACCGTACCCGGCTTCCGGACGGTGTCGGCCCCCTGCGGCGCGGCGGGCGCTCCGGCGGGGCGGCGGACGGTGTCGCTGCCGGACCCACCCTGCGGGGCCTGCTGTGGCGCCGTCGTGGGAGCCGTTGTGGCGGTGTTCGGTGCTGTTACCCCGCCGAACCGGGTGGGGAACGTGGGGCCGTGCCCGGTGGCGTCCGGGTCGATCGCCGCGATGCTGCGGACCCGGGTCTCCTCGAAGCTGTCGTCCGGGTGCGGTTCGTCGGCGCGGGGTTCCTCGAGGACCTCGAAGGGGGTCACCGAGAGATTCAGTTCGGCCTGGATGCGCTGCAGCGCCAGGGCGAAGGCATGCGCCGAGGAGTACCGCGACGCCGGGGCCTTGGCCATCGCGGTTGCCAGGGCCAGTTCCAGGGACTCGGGCACGTCGGCGCGGCCCAGCTTGGGCACGGGCATGCTGGTGATCCGGGAAATCAGCTCGCGCTGGGAGTTATCCGCGCCCGGTAGGACGAACGGGGACCGGCCGGCCAGCAGGGTGTAGAGGGTGGCGCCGAGCGCCCAGACGTCCACCAGGACGCCGTCGACCTGGCGGTCGCTGAACTGTTCCGGCGGGGACCACGGGATGGACATGCCGGCGTCCTCGTCCTGGTCCCCGGCGAGGGTGCCGGAGATGCCGAAGTCCGTCAGCGCGGGCCGGTTGTAGTCGGTGACCAGGATGTTCGCGGGCTTGATGTCCCGGTGGGCGATCCCGGCCCGGTGCGCGGTCTCGACGGCGGAGGCCACCTGGATGCCGACGGCCAAGACCTCGTCCACGCTGAAGCGCTGGCGCCGGTAGCGGACGTCCAGGCTTGGCCGGGAGCAGTACTCCATGGCCAGGTACGAGTGGCCGGCGTCGGTGATCTCGGCCTCGAAGATCGTCACGATGTAGGGGTGCGAGGAGAGCTGGGCCATCAGGTTGGCCTCGGACTCGAACCGGCGGCGGGCGCCCTCGGTCTTCAGGTCCGAGAGCAGCACCTTGACCGCCACCTTGCGGCGCGGACGGTCTTGTTCGTAGAGGTAGACGTCGGAGAAGCCGCCGGAGCCCAGCAGGCTGACGTAGCTGAAGCCGGGGATGGTGGGCGGCGGCGCGGCGGGGCGTTTGGCGTTCACAGCAGCTCCTCGAAGCGCAGCTGGATGCCGTCACCGAGTTCGGCGATGTCGCCGTCGAACACGATCGCCATCTCGCCCTGGGCGAGCCGGCGCGGGGCCTGGCCCTCACGCAGGAGCACGGTGCCATTGGTGGCCTTGAGGTCGCAGAGCATCACGTGCCAGCCCTCCAACCGGACCTCCACGTGCGAGCGGGAAATATCGCCGCCGGGGCTGGCCACCTGGATCAGGCGGGGCATGACCGCGCCCTGGACCCGGGAGACCGAGGGCTGGCGGCCGATGATCAGGGACTGGTCCAAGTCGATCAGTTCGCCGGTGGAGAGCCGGACCCGGCCGAGGCGCGGCCGCCGGACCTGCACGCCGTCGCCGGGCAGGGCCTGGCCGCAGTAGGCGCAGGCGGCGCTGGTGGGCGGGTTGGCGTGGCCCTGGGGGCAGACCCGGGCCAGGACCATGGGGCCCGTGCCGGGAGCCGGCTCCGGGGGCGACTGCAGCGGGGCCGCTCCCCTGCCGGGCAGCGCGCTCTTCATGATGGTCTGGCCGTCGTGGTCGGTATCGCCGGCGGCGGGCTGAGCCAGCGACGCCGACGCGGGGCTTTCCGGGGCCGTGTCCGGCCGGGCGAAGGCGTGAATCAACGACGGCGGACCCTGCTGGGCCCGCGGCGTGGGTGCAGTAGCAGGAGCCGGCGCGGGGGCGGCGGCCGCGCGGTCGCCGCCGGTGGCCCAGGGCACCGAATCGATCAGGCCCCCGGGCACGGCGGGCGGCGCGGGGGCCGGGGCGGGCGCGGGCTCCGGTTCCGGGGCGAAAACCGGCTCCGGTTCGGGGGCGGGCTCCGGTTCCGCGGCGGGTTCGGCCGCGGCCGTCGCGGGTTCACCGTCGGCATCCGGGTCCTCGCGGACGGCGGCGTCCTCGATGGTCCGCAGCACCGTCCGTTCCCAGAGGTGGTCGTAGCTGCTGGTGGGTTCGGCCTCGGCGGGTTCTGGCGCCTCGGGCACATCCTGGCCGGCGGCTGCGGCATCGGCAGGTTCAGAAGCGGCGGCTGCGGCATCGGCCGCTTCAGACTCCGCGGGTGCCAGATCCTCCGGCAGTTCCAGCACGGTGTCGGCAGAGCTGCCGGCGTCGCCGGATTCAGCCTCAATCCGGTCGTCGGTAACGTCTGCGGCCTCATCGGCCAGCTCGGCCTCGACAACCGCCGCCGCGGCGGCGAGCAGCACTTCGTCGCGGGGCGCCGCAGCCGCAGGTGCCACCGCTGCCGGGGTCTGCATCGTCCCGGGCGTCCCGCCGTCGAGCGTGCAGACGAGCCCCCGGAGCATCACGACGCCCTCGGCCAGCGGCAGCCGGTCCGCGGCCGCAGTCGCAGTCGCGGCCGCAGCCGCAGCCGCAGCCGAGTCACCCGTGGCCGCGGGCAGTACGGCCTCGAAACCCTCAGCGGCGGGCAGCCGGCGCTCGGTCCAGGTGGTCACGTCGCGGCCGCTGAGTTCGGTGGTGGTGCCGCCGTCGAGCCGGACGGTCAGCTCGATCTCGCCGCGGAGGAACACCCGCAGGGGCGCCGCCAGGCCCACCACGCCGAACCACGGCAGCCGGAACAGCGACCCGCCCGAGGCTGCGGTGACGGCGTCGAGCACCTCGTGGATTTCCGGGGACCGGCCGAGCAGCGCCCACAGCGGCTCCACCAGGGACCGGCCGGTATCCGGCGGCAGCAGCACGATAGTGCCGCCGCGGATGATCCCCAGCCAGTCCCCCGGCAGGTAGCTCAGCCGTGCCCGTTCCTCAGCAGCGTCAGCTGCCGCGGCGTCAGCGCTTGCCATTGCTGTCCCGGTCAGTGGTGTCGGCCACTGCGCCGTCGGGTGCCACGTCCAGGACCTCGGTCGCGGCGGAGTCGGCGGTGATGTCCTGCGTTTCAGGAATGCTGGCCGGGAGAACGTCGGTGTCGACCAGTTCCGGCCGCGGGAGCGTGTTCTCGTCCTCGGCCTCGCCGGGCGTGCGCGGGGCGGTGTGGGCGCCGCCGTCGCCGGCCACGTTGCTGGCGTCCACCACGATGCAGGTGACGTTGTCGCGGCCGCCGCTGCGCAGCGCCGCCTGGATGAGCTGGTCCACCGCTGCCTGCGGGTCCGGCTCGCCGGCAAGGATGCCGGCGATCTGCTCGTCGTCGAGCTCGCCGTTCAGCCCGTCGGAGCAGACCAGCATCCGGTCGCCCTCCTCCACGGGCAGCAGCCAGTAGTCCGCCTCGGTCTCGTCGCCGGTGCCCAGCGCCCGGGTGACCACGTGGCGGCGGGGGTGCACGGCGGCCTCGGCCTTGGTGATCTCGCCGGCGTCGACGAGTTCCTGGACCTCGGAGTGGTCCACGCTGACCTGGCTGAGCTTGCCCTGGCTGAGCCGGTAGGTTCGGGAGTCGCCGATGTTCATGACCAGCCAGTACGGCACACCGCGCTGCTCCACCACCACGACGCCGGTGAGGGTGGTGCCGGCCCGCGAGCCGGTGGCCTCGCGGATGTCCGCGTCCGCCTGGACCAGGTACTGCTGGAGTCCCGCCGCGGTGGCGTCGCGTTCCCCGGTGGCCAGCTGCGGGATTCCGGCGAGGGTTCGGACGCAGATGCCGCTGGCGATCTCGCCGGCCTCGTGTCCGCCCATGCCGTCGGCGACGGCGAAGACCGGGTCCGCGGCGATGTAGGAGTCCTCGTTCATCTCACGGCGGAGGCCCCGGTCCGTGCCGTAGCCGCAGTTAAGCCGCAGGCTGGGCGCATCGCTGGGAACACCGCTGGGGGCGCTGCCGGCCGCGCTGCGTGCGGCACCCGCGGTGGCTGCGGCGGGGGGAACGGGAGACGGCTGTGTTGTCATGCCTGTCCTAGGTAGAAGGAGCGGTCACCGAAGTGCACGGTGGAGCCGGGGCGTACGTGGGTGGGCTCTCCGGGGGCCAGCGCGGTGCGGATGCCGTCCGGGGTGGTGACGGCGCTGCCGTTGGTGGAGTTCCGGTCGGTCACCCAGATACCGCCGTCGCCGGCCTGCAGGTGCAGGTGGGTCTTGGAGATGGAGCGGCCCGGGTCGGCCACGGGGATCAGCTGCACGGCATCCTCGCCGGGGTGGCCGGCGGGGTTGCGCCCGATCAGCGAGGCGCGGTCGAGCTCGATTTCCCGGCCGTCGTCGATCCGGATCCGCAGCATGGCGAGGGTGATCGGCGCGGAGGAGTCGCCGCGGACCTGGGTGCGGTCATGATCGTCGTCGGGGTGGACGCCGAAGGCGCGGTTGTTCGCCGGCGTGCTGCGGACGGCCTCGATCGGGGCGAACCCGGCGGAAGCGGGGACGACGGCGGGCGCGGGCGCCGCGGCACCGGGTTCAGCCGCCGGGGCCGGGGCGGGTGCAGGTGCAGCCACCGCGGGCCGGGCATCCAGCCGGGCGGCACCCGCGACGGGCGAGGCGACCTGCTGGACCGGCGGCAGGTCGAGCGGGGCGAAGCTGTAGGGGCCCTGGATCCCGCCGGTGGCGATGGGGTTGCGTCCGGCGGCGACGTCGAACACCAGTGTCTTGGCGGCGGCGTCGTGCCAGCCGCGCAGCCCGTTGTTCTTGTCCCACCGGTTGGAGATGACCACCAGGACGGCCCATACGGCGGCAATCACGACGGCGGCCCCGAGGATCCACTGCGCGGCGCCGAACCATTGGAAGACCACCACCAGGACCGCGGCCACGGCGGCCAGCAGCACGCCGGCTCCGGTGATCAGCCCGCGCAGGAACACTGCGCCGCCGCCGGGGGCGTACCCGTCGGCGTCGGCGGTCCGGAGGCCCAGCACGCGGTTGCCCAGGGTGACGCCGGAACGGGACTCGAGCACCGCCTGGACGATCACGTACACCGCGGCGATGCCGAGGCCGATGCCGCCGAAGAGCACCAGCGAGGAGGTGTTGTAGATGATGGTTCCGTTGCTGCGGGTGCGGGTGACCTGCGAGAACCCGACGGCGAAGAGGATCGCCAGGACCGCCACCGGGCCCGTCCAGTCCAGCACCGCGGCCCCCAGACGCCGCTGCGCGGTCGCTGGAACCAGCTCAAGCTTGTTCGGCAACGCGGTACCTCCCCCTGGTCCGTGGACGTCCGCGCCGGCCGGCCGGGCGTCCCGTGATGTCGCGCCGCCCGGACTGTTTGGCGCTACCGGGATAGTACCGGGTCCGGGGACACTCCGCGGGGCGGCGGGGACGGCGTGGGCGGCGCGGTTGGCCAGCGGCGTCCCGCAGGCGGGGCAAAATGTGGCGCCCGGGCGGATCGGCTGCTGGCAGCGCGGGCAGCGGCTGGCGTCGGTCATGGCTCGGTGCGGGTCTTCCTGAAGCGTCACTATGGTTCCTGGGGCGGACCGGGCTCCACTGTACTAGCTGGCTTCCGGCCGGGCCGTTTCCTGTCGGGCAGCACCGGCCTGAGGCTGCGCAGCGTAAGCGCGGCGCGGCCCTCGGCCAGCAGCGAGCGGGGCGAGAACCTCGCCTGCTGGCGCCGCCAGAAGCCCATCGTCCCGGTCATTTCCTTGAGCGACCCGTCCACGATCTCCCAGTACTGGCGCACTTGGTCCTCACTGGGTTCGCCCGCGCCGAAGATGGCGGCGTCGGCGCGGTGGGCCAGCAGCGTCGTCGTGCCCTTGCTGGCGGGGAACGCCTCGCCGAGCACCACGGAGGTTTCCCGCCGGGTGGCGCGGCCGTCCACGCCGGCACCGAGGTCGGTGGCCAGGCTCAGCACCTCGCTCCAGCCGCCGCCCACACGCTGGGAGGGGTTGCCGGTGGTGAAGCGGGCCTTCCGGCGCCGGGACTTCAGCAAGGCGATCAGCAGCAGCGGCAGCGCCATCACGGCCACCGGGATGAGGGCGACGCCGATCGCGGAGAGCAGCGGTCCCCAGAACAGCCAGGGGTTGTTCTTCTTCTCATCCGCGTCCAGGGCGTCCGGGGAGGAGTCCGGCGGCAGCTCGGCCGGCTCCTGCGGCGGGGGCGGCGGCTGCAGCACCTGCGGCTTGGGCTTGGACTTGTTCTCCGGGTCAGGTGGGATCGGGACGTTGTCCTTGGGCGGGGTGGGGTCGAAGGCCACCCAGCCGACGCGGTCGAAGGCCACCTCCACCCAGGCGTGGACGTCCTTGCCGGTGATCTGCACCTGGCCGGCGCCGTTTTCCGGGCCCTTGGGGTCCGGGTAGAAGCCCATCACCACGCGGGATGGGATGCCCAGGTGCCGCAGCATCAGGGACATCGCCACGGAGTACTGCTCGTCGTCGCCGAGCATCTGCTTGGCGGTCAGCAGGGCGCGGATGCGGTTGGAGCTGTGGCCGGAGACGCTGGGCAGCTGGCCGTCGTCGATCAGGCCGTTGCTGAAGGCGCCCTTCTTCTGGAAGTGGGCCTCGATCTGCCGCACCCGATCGATCGCGGTGGGCGCGTCCGCGGCCAGGTCGTTCGCCTGGGAGCCCACCACGGGCGGGACTTCCTCGGGGTCCGGCAGGGAGTCCTTGGCGAAGTCGTACTGCGTCAACTGCCCGTGTTCGAGCATCACCGGGTCGGCCACCTGGACGCTGTAGGAGTCGCCCTTGGCCAGGCCGCGGGTGGTGACGGCGGTGTCCGTTCCCGAGTTGAAGTACAGGCCGGACGCGGCGCCGGAGCCGTCGCTGGTGAAGCTGATACCGGTGGTCTTCCGTCCGCCGGGGAGGAAGTAGCCCTGGTAGTCCTCGATGGTCACGTCGAGGGTGTAGTCCCGGGTAGGCACGACGCCGGACGAGTCCGCGAGGGTGTTCAGCGACTTGGCGTCGCCTACCTTGCTGAAGCTGCCGGAGCCGTTGGGATCCATGGAGTAGTTGGTGCCGTTGAAGGAATCAAGCGCGGCCAGGCGGACCCGGCCGTCCTTGGGCAGGCCCTTGACCAGGAAGAGGTTGTCGTCCTTTTTGTCCTTGACGAAGTTCCTGAAGCTCGCCAGCGGCGTGACGTAGTCCTTCGGGTCGAACGGCGGGACGACGGCGTTGCGCAGCACCCGACGATCGTCCCCGCCGGTGAGCAGCGGGGAGGTCACGGCGGTGGTGCCGATGGCGACGGCGATCACGCCGGCGGCGGTGCCGAGGCGCCGAAGCCGGGCGGCACGGGCCGCGGCCGGGTCCGCGTCCGGCCGGTTCACCGAGACGGTGCGGGTGCTGTTGCGGCGCAGGGCGTCCCGGCGGAAGGTGGCCCAGGCGATCGCGATCACGGTCAGGGCGGTGCCGCGCTCCACGGTCAGGAACGCGGCGTTGGTGCTGAAGGCGATCCCGGTGATGAACAGCACCAGGACCGGCAACAGCGGCCAGTACGGGTTCTTCAGCCGCCAGATCAACAGCCCGGCGGTTAGGGCGGTGAGCAGCGAGCTAAGGAACGGCACGATCAGGGTGCCACCCGCGGTCCCCACCGGCACGCCCACGGTGAGCATGTCCTTCCAGGCGAAGACGATGCCGATCAGCAGGGTCCGGAGCGATTCCAGGCTGGGCAGCACGGCGGCCAGGGCCGCGCCCGGGACGGCCAGCGCCGTGCCGAAGACCAGGTAGGCGGCGAGGGCCAGGGCGGCGGTGGCGAGGCCGCCGAGGCGCAGGTGCACGGAGGCGGAGGCGACGCCGAGGCCCAGCAGGACGCCGCCGAGGCCGGCCACGAGGTAGTACGGGTCGCCGCCGAAGCTGAGGCTGAAGCCCAGGACGCCCAGGCCCAGCAGCACGGTGAGGACGCCGGCGTCGAGCAGGTAGTGCCAGGCCGGCTGCCCGTCGCCGAAACCCGACATTGTGGCGGCGGAACGGGTGGCGGGCTTGCGGCTTGCGGGGGTGCGGTCGCGGCGCAGCGGGGTGGCACTCATGCGGCCGCCTTTCGGAGCACGATGGCGAGCTCGGCGAGGTCGCCGAGGGTGAGGACGGTCAGGTCCGCGATGTTGGCGCGGGAGGGGGCGGCGCCGGCCTGGACCCGGACGGCGAGGCTGCGGACGCCCGGCGGCACGGACGCGGCCGCGGAGCGCAGCTGCGTGGGGGTGACGTTGCTGCCGACGATGAAGAACACCACCGAGGCGTTCGGGACGGTATCGGCGAGCGTCCGGGCGAGGTCGACGGCGGTCTTCCGCTGCGACGCGCCCACGATCCGGGTCATGTCATCGAGCATGTTGCGGCCGGTCTCGCAGCGCAGCGGGCCCTGCTGGGTGAGGACGTCGAGGTTGCGCTGTTCCCGGATGGCCTGCAGGCCGATGGATGCGGCGGCGGAGATGGCGAGTTCGAACTCCTCCTCGGAGCCGTATTCGTCCGTGTTGGTCGAGAGCGAGATCGCCAGGTGGGCGCGTCGGGTCTCCTCGAACTGCCGGACCATGAGCTTGCCGGTCCGGGCCGTAGTCTTCCAGTGGATATGCCGGCGGTCATCCCCCGGCACATAGTCGCGCAGCGCGTGGAAGGACACGTCGGCGCTGGAGAGTTCGGTGGTGGGCATGCCCTCGAGGTCGCGGATAAAGCCCGCGGCGGACCCGGCGAGGGCCACGGTGCGGGGGTGCACGAACAGGTCGCGCGGTTCGGTCCAGAGCACCTGGCGGCGCAGCAGGTGCAGCGGGTCGGCGCGCACGGACCGGACCGGGCCCACCACGATCACGGCGCGGCGGGCGGTGGGGATGGTGAAGAGGTCCTCGTGAACCTGCGCCGGCTTCATCCGCGGCAGGTGGAACACCGCCGTCGCGGACCCCACCGGCAGTTCCAGGGCGGCGGGCAGCAGCGGCCGCGCCGAGGTGTTGGACACCGCGATGCTGCCGACGGCGCTGTCCCCCACCGCCACCCGCATCCGGGCGAGGTCCAGCAGGACGCCGTAGGAGGACCGGCCCAGGATGAAGCCGACGGCCAGCACGAAGAGCACGAACGCGGCGATCGCCGCCGCCTGCGCCTCCTGCCAGCCGTAGGCCTGGCCCAGGATCCAGAGCAGCACGGAGCCGGCCAGCACGGCCCAGCCGAGGACACTGACCACGGCCAGGACCGGCTGGACGTGCCGCCGGAAACGGTCGCGGACCAGCCGTGCGGCGGGGGCCAGCGCCATGGCGGCGGTGCCGCGGGCCTCGGCCCAGACGGCGGAGGGGTGCAGCCGCGCGGGCACGGCAGCCCGGGAAAAGGGCTGCTTCAGACGGTCAGCAAGCCGGGTCAGCGGAGTGCCGGTGGACATAGGGGTGGCCTTCGTTCGTGCGGGACGTGCGGAGTGAAGCGGGACGTTAGACGGCGGCGCGCTGCTGCGGGGCGGCGACGTCGGCCAGCACCCGGGTGAGCACGGCGTCGGCGGTGGCGCCGGAGAATTCCGCTTCCGGGTCCATGACCAGGCGGTGGGTCCAGACGACGGCGGCGAGGTCCTTGACGTCGTCGGGCAGGACGAAGTTGCGGCCCTGGGCGGCGGCCCAGACCTTGGCGGCGCGGACCATCGCGAGGGCGCCGCGGACGGAGACGCCCAGGCGGGTCTCCGCCGCGTTGCGGGTCTCCTCGCAGAGCCGGGAAATGTATTCGAGCACCGCGGTGTCCACGTGCGTGGTGGCGGCCAGATCGGCCATGTCCGCGACGGCCTGGGTGGTGATCACGGCGGTGATCTCCTTGGACCGGTCCTTGAGGTTGGCGCCGCCGAGCAGCTGCACCGTGGAGGCGTGGTCCGGGTAGCCGATGGAGGTCTTGATCAGGAAGCGGTCCAGCTGCGCCTCCGGCAGCCGGTAGGTGCCGGCCTGCTCGATCGGGTTCTGGGTGGCCATCACCATGAACGGCCGGCCGGCCTCGTAGGTGGTGCCATCCACGGTCACGCGGGACTCCTCCATAACCTCCAGCAGTGCCGACTGGGTCTTCGGCGAGGCGCGGTTGATTTCGTCGGCCAGGACGATGTTGCTGAAGATCGGGCCCTTGTGGAACTCGAACTTCTGCGTCTTCTGGTCGTAGATGGTCACGCCGGTGACGTCGGAGGGCAGCAGGTCCGGGGTGAACTGGATGCGGCTGTTCGAGCCCTGAACGGTGGCGGCGAGGGCCCGGGCCAGGGAGGTCTTGCCGGTGCCGGGGGCGTCCTCGAAGAGCACGTGCCCCTCGGCCAGCATGGCCGTGAAGGTCAGCCGGATGACGTGTTCCTTGCCGAGGACGGCCTGGCCGACGTTGGCGACGAGCTTGTCAAAGGTTCCGGCAAACCACTCGGCCTGTTCGGTGGTCATGGTCATGGCGTGGTCCTCTTCTGGATCGGGTGGTTCATGGGTCGGGCCGCCGGGAGGGTTTCCCGGCGGCGGCCGGGCTGTTTCGTTAGCTTCAACATTGACCGACGCCAGGGCCACGGACGTCGACCGTCGTCCATTTGACGTACCAGCCAGGATGCGGGCCGCCATCCATCTTGTACCACTTCTCGTTGTGGTTATAGATGTCGCTCCAGCATGGCGTCGGGATCCAGCCGTCAGACGTCGAAACCCAGTTGGCGTCATTTCCTCCGCACTGCGGTCCGCTGGCATCCCGGTAAAAGCGGTCCGGTACGCCTGGCTTTCCAGGACAACTGTTATTGTCGGCAGCCTTGACCCTGACCTCTGTAAGCGGGGGCGCGGGGTCCGCTCCGGAGGTGGAGGGGGCGCTGCCTGAGCCGCCGCAGCTGGTGTCGTTGCAGGCCCGGACAGCGAGCGTGTGCCGCTGGCTCCAGCCGCCGGCGTTGTGGTCGTAGCTGCGGTTCAGCCCCATGCCGGTCCAGCCGCCGCCGTCGTAGCTGACCTCGTAGCGGACGATCGGGCGGCCGTTATCGGTGGGCTGGCTCCAGGTCCAGTGCACCAGCCCGTCGCCAGGTTGCGATGTTCCACCGTTGACATTGGGCGCGCCCGGCGGCCCGTAGGGAACGGCCGAGCCGATGGCCTGGGCGTCGCCGGAGACGTTGTTCTTGGTGGACACCGCAATGATGTTCACCGTGACGTTCTTGCCGTTCGGCTGGCCGCCGATGGTGCCGCCGGGCGCGTTGATCGGCCCGGACCCGTAGGCGGTGCTCCAACGGTAGGCGATCTCCGAGGCGGTGGAGCCATTGCGCTGAGCCTGCGTCAGCGGGGTGAAGGTGACCTTCAGGTCCCCACTGCTGCCGGTCGCGGCCACGCTGCCGCCGCTGACCATGCCGGGCTTGCCGGCCGCGCGGACCGGGGCCGAGCCCGGGCTGGTGCCCGAGGTGCCGGCCTTGTTGGTGGCCGCCACCGTGAAGGTGTAATTTGCCTCCGAATTGTCCACCGTGACGTTCTGCGAGGTGCCGGCGACTTGCTGGGAATTCACCGCCGTACCGCCCCGGAGGGTCGTGAGGGTGTAGGCCGAGATCGCGTCACCGTTGTTGTTCGGCGCCGCCCAAGTGACTTTCAGCTGGCTCTGCGAACCGACCGAACCGGCCTGGCTTGCGCTTGGCGCCACCGGAGTGACGGGGACTCCGGCGGGGGTCTCCGCCGCCGAGTACGCGCTCCATTCCGAGGGATCCTTGGCGTCGTTCCGGGCCAGCAACCGCACCGTATAGGCCACGCCGTTCTTCAGGCCTTTCCAGACGTAGCTGGTGGTGGTCAGGTTCTGGATCTGGGCATTCTGGCCCGCGGGGGCCGGCGAAATCTCCAGGTCGTAGGACTTGATCGCCGAGCCCTTGGAGGCGGGCGCCGTCCATGCCACGGCCAGCTGCTTGTCACCGAACTTCAGGGTCGGCGCGGCCGGGGTGTCCGGCTTGACGTCCGGTCGCACCTCGGCGGAGGCCGGGGACGGGTCGGAGGTGTTGATGGCGTTCGTGGCCGTGACGGTGAAATGGTACTTGGTGTTGTTGGTCAGCCCGTTCAGGGTGCACGAATTGGCCGGGCAGTCCTGGCGGAAGCCGCCCTCCCCTGTCACCGTGTACTTGGTGATCGGAGAGCCGCGGTCGGCCGGCGGGGTCCAGGTCAGCAGCGCCGTCCGGTCCCCCACGCTTTGGGCCTGCGGGGTGCCGGGGGCCAGCGGTTTGTCCTTGACTGTGAGCCGGATCCGGGCCGTCGAGTAACGGGCAGAGTCGTTGGTCTTGTCACCTACTGTGTAGGACACCACCATGGTGCCGGACGCGGACGGGGTGACCTGCACGCTGTCCCCGGCCACGGAGACGTTGCCGGAGCCGGTCTCCGCGGTGGCGGCGAGGATCTTCAGCGGCGTCTCCGGGAACGGGTTCGCGTCGTTGGCCAGCACGTTGACCGTCACCGGCTTGCCGACGGCGGCGTTTTCCTCGACGTCGTCGTTGGCCACCGGCTTGGGCCGGTTGGAGGACGTCGCGGTCAGCTGGTAAGTGGCCGTCGATTCCAGGCCGCGGCGGTCCTTGGCCTTCACCTGGACCGCGCCGGTTGCGCCGGAGGCGGTGCCGTCCTTGACCGTGACCTTGAGCGTCTTGCCGTCGATCGAGGCGTCGAACCCGGCGGGCGCGTTGCCGGCGAGTTCGTACTTCATGGCGTCCACGTCACCGTCGTCCGGGTCGGTGGTGAGCTTGGCCAGGTCGGTGCTGGCGGTGTCGCCCTTGGGCACGTCCACCTGGCTGCCCAGCAGCACCGGCGGGTTGTTCCGGTTGGGGTCCGGGAGCACCTTGGTGCGGATGCTCAGGGTGGACTTCAGGCCGGCCGGGTCGTCCGGGCCGGAGCCGTCGGTGACCTCAAAGCTCAGTGATCCGGGGCCAACGTAGTCCTGGCCGGCGGTGTACTTCAGCGCGGTGCCGTCGCCCGCGACCGGGTCGGAGCCGTCCGCGCCGATCAGCTTGATCCGGTCCGTCTGGGTCAGCCGCGGCGAGCGGCCGTCGCGGACCTTGACCCACTCCTTGAGGTCGACCGTGACGGACTGGCCGGCGACCACCTCAATGACGTCGTTCTTGGCCAGCGTGGGAACCTGCTGGCCAATGCCCGGCACCCAGATGATGGCGGTGGACTTCTGGCCGTCCACGTCTTCCACGGTGTACGGAATCAGCTGCGGCCCTTCGGTCAGCTCGACGATCACATTGCCGTCGGTGCCGGGCCGCGCTGTGGGCGACTCGGTGGAGATCTTGAGGTTCTCGCCGACGCCGTCGGGGTCCTCGTCGTTTTTGAGCACGGGCACGTCGACCGCGGTCTTGCCCAGCGTCTGGGCGGAGGTGACCCGGTCGTCGCGGGCAATCGGTGCCTGCAGCGGCACGTCCTTCATGACCTTCACGGCGATCGAAGCCTGGGCGGTGGCTCCGCGGTCGTCCGCCACGGTGTAGCGGACGTTGGTGGTGCCCTCCTCCCCCGGCGCCAGCAGGATGATCCGGCCGCTCTGCTTGCTGACGGTGGCCTGCAGCTCCTGCGGGGCCTCAATCTCGTTCGCGAGGATCTTGATCGGGTCGCCGTCGGGATCGGTGTCGTTGCCCAGGGCATCGACGGCGATCTGCCGGCCGGGCCGGACCTTGACCTCGTCATCCACCGGGGTGGGCTTCTGGTTGACGTCCCCGCGCGGGGCGATGCCGACGGTGACCGTGCCGGTGTTCGAGGCACCCTGCCGGTCCACCACCTTATAGCGGAAGGTGTCGGTGCCCGCGCCGTCGCCGGCGGCGGTGAAGTCGATGAAATTGCTTCCCACGGTGGCCGTGCCCATCGACGGGGAGCTGTCGATCCCGGTCAACTGGACCGAGTCGCCGTCCGGGTCGATGCCGTCCAGTTCCACCGGGATCCGGACGGTGCCGGCGGCCACCACGCGGGCGGTCAGGTTCTTCGGCTGCGGGCGCGAGTTCTGCGCCCCCTCCAGCGGCAGGATGTGAATGGTGACCGCGGCGGCGCTCTTCTGCCCCTGCGGGTCCACGGCGTTGTAGATGGCGCGGACGGTCTTCGGAACAGGTCCGGCGATGAAGCGCAGGGTGTTCTCGGAGACGAAGCTCTTGCCGTCGGCCTCGGGGACAGGCTGCGGTAGCACCGGGTCCACCGTGAGTTTCTGGCCCTGCGGGTGGGTGTCGTTGGCCAGCACCGGAATCGTGACGACGTCGTTGACGCGCACGTTGACCTCGTCCGGCTTCGGCTGCGGGGCCTCGAGCACGGCAGGGGCGGGCACCGGGACCACGGAGACGCTGCCGGTGGCGGACTTGCTGCCGTTGGACATGGTGTAGCGGAAGGTGAACGGTTCCCGCGTGCCGACGATGTCGGTGACGCGCAGGACGCTGTGGTCGATCACGCTGACCGAGGCGGTGGAGTTCTCCGGCACCTGCACGGACTGCAGCACCAGGACCCCGCCGGCCGGGTCCGAGTCGTTGGCCAGCGGGTCCACCAGGACGCTGCCGCCCGTGGGCATGAGCGCGACGTCGTGCACGGCCACCGGGTTACCCGTGTCCTTGCCGGACTCGACGTCCACCCGGATCAGGCCCTGGGTACTTTGCGGGCCGTTGCTGGCGATGTAGGTGAGGTAAACGGGACCGGCGGTGTCGCTGCGGAAGGTGAAGGTTCCGCCGTCGGTCACGGGGCCCAGCTGGGCGGGGCCGGCGGCCTCCACCTGGGCCAGGCGCAGGGCGCCGCCGTTGGGGTCGACGTCGTTCTTCAGCGGCGCGATCACCAGGTCCTGGCCGACGACGGCGGTGACGTGGTCCGCGTTGACCACCGGCTGCAGGGCGCCGGGCGGCTGGACGTTGACGATCACCTTGCCGGTGGTGGTGGCGCGGCCGTCCCAGACGCTGACGGTGACGGTCTTCTTGCCAGGCGCGGCGCCGGAATCCTGGTAGCTGAGGAGGCCGTCGCGGCGGACCTTGACCTGGTCCTGCTCGTTGTCCGCCTTCGCGTCCAGCAGCACCAGGTCATCGCCGTCGGGGTCCATCCAGTCGGTGAGGATGTTCTGGCTGACGGACTTGCCCTGCTCCACCAGCATGGTGGTGGGCTCGCCGCGCTTGAATAGCGGGGGCTTGTTCTCGTCGGGGCCGACCACGCTGAGCGTGACGGTGCCGGCGGCGGAGAGGCCGCGGCCGTCCGCCGCGTTGTAGCCGAAGGTCTCGGTGCCGGGCTTCGCGTCCGGCGGGACGGTGATCTGGAAGGCCGTGCCGCCGTAGATGCTCTCCAGGCTGCCGGATCTCGGGCCGTCGCCGGCCACGGAGGCGGTGAGGACGTCGCCGTCGGGGTCGGAGTCGTTGTCCAGGACCGAGAGCACGGTGGTGCGGCCGGGCCGCACGCCCACGGTGTCCGGCTTGGTCTCCGGCGGCCGGTTGGGCTTGGTGCGGTCCGGGAGGATGTTGATGGTGTTGTTGTCCGCGGATTCCTGGTCCTGGTCGTTGGACTGGTTCTTCGGCGGGATGACGTCGTCCCAGTTGTTCACCAGCTGCATGTTCTGGTTGACCAGCCAGACGTTGCCGGAGTTCACGTCGTTGAGCACCACCAGGTCCCGGTTGACCCGGAAAACATAGCTCGGCGACGCCGAGGCCTTGGGCACGTCGGAGGTCTTGTCGTCGGCGTTGTTCACGCAGTCGCGGACGTACTTGTTTGCCCCGGACCAGGCCGCGTGCACGCAACCGCCCAGCTGCACCGGTGCCGCCGGCACGCCCTGGCCGCCGAACGTCACTGTCCGCGCCGTCGAACCGTCCAGCGGCACCTCCAGCAACGCCTTCGGCGTGGCCACGGCCACCGCGTCCGAGCCCGGACCGGGCTGCTGCAACTTGGCATCCTTCGCATCCGCCAGCGCCAGTTCCCGGCCGCCGGGCAGGAACAGCTTGGACCGGCCGGCGTCGAGCACCACGGGCTGGTCCCCCACCACGGTCAGCTGCACCGTGCCGGCACCCTTCAGCCCGTCCCAGGTGGCGGACTGCGAGTCAGCCGTGGGCTTCCCGGCCGTGTCGACACCCGTGACGGTGACCTTCCCGGACTTCGGGTCGACGCTGTAGATCCGGTCGTCGGAGCCGACCACGGAGACCACGCCCTGGCCGCCCTGAAGCACCGGTTCCACGTTCTCCGGATCAAAACTGTTCAGCGAAGACGGCGAGAGCGCCCAGACCGACCCCTTCGCCGGGTCGGTCACGGCGATGACCCTCGAGCCGAAGCTGACCTCCGCGGAGCCTGGCAGCTTCCGGTCCCCGCCAAGGCGCATCTGCGCCGCCGAGACCTGGTTCAACGTCGCCCCGTTAGCGTCGTCAACGAACACGGTGCCGGCATCCTGCAGGACGTCGAAAGAAGTCGACGCCGGCGTCACGGCACCATCGAGCACGCGCGACGGGTAATTCAACCGGCCGACGGCATTCTTCGACTTCGAGACCACCCAGACGCCGCCGTCATTCAAATCCACCTCAGTGGTCTTGAAACCCGGATACAACACCGCAGCCACCACCAGAACGGCCAGCGACACCACAAACCCCACAACAGAGAGCAGGCGGCGTCGGGCACGGCTCAGTCGCCGGAAACGGGGCAGCAGGGAGCCCGGTTTCCTGGCTTTCAGAGTGCTCAGAAGTCGTGTCAAGGCGTCAGTTGTCCCTCAAAAAAGTGCGGCATTGGGTTCCGGGCGGATGCCCCGGGCAGGGCTCTACGCCCCGCGACAGCCTACCGAACGGCCCGCGGCGGCGCGATGGGGAGCTCTGCCCGCCGGCGGCTCCCCCAGCGGGCTCCGGCCCGGCTGGGCCTCCACGACTATGACATAAGACCGGCGACTTTAGAAACCCCGGGACTTAGTCCAGAACCAGGCCCTTGCCCTGTCCGCGCTGCAGTTCCACCGGCAGGATCTCGCCGAAACCACGGACGTTTTCGGCTTCCCGGGGCAGCAGGACGAAGCGCTCGTCGTGCTCCAGGGCGGCGGCGGTCATGGAGTCCACCAGCACGGTGCCGGGGTCCGCGAGCGCGGTCAGCCGGGCCGCCAGGTTGACGGTGGGCCCGTAGATGTCGCCGAGCCTGGAGAGGATGCGGCCCCAGACCATCGCCACCCTGGCCTGGGGAAGGATCTCGTCGTCATTGAAGGCCTGTGAGAGGGCCAGGGAGATCTCCGCGCCCGCGGCGGGGGTCTCGGCAATATAGAGGACTTCGTCGCCCACGGTCTTGACCAGGCGGCCGCCACCCACGGAGATGATCTCCGCGCACTTGTTTTCGAACCGCTGCACCAGCTGGGCCAGGGTCTTCTCGTTCATCCGGCGCGAGAGGCTGGTGTAGGAGACCAGGTCGGCGAAGCCGACGGCGCGGGCCAGGGGCAGGGGTGCGTCGTCCTCGTCGCCCTCGCGGCCCTCCTCGCTGGAGGCCAGTCCGGCCTCGGCGCGGACGGCCAGGCGCTGTACACCCGCGTTGAGCTGCCGGCGCCAGGAGTAGACGAGCACCTCCTCGAGGGCGTCCACCAGGGCGGGCAGCTGGCCGACCAGCTGCTTGCGGGCGACGGCGTCGCTGACGCCCTGCTGGTGGACCATGTCCTCGACCAGGGCCTCGATCTGCCAGACCACCATGCGGTCCGTCATCTGGCCGATGGCGCGGGTGACGGAGATGGCCGCTTCCTCGGTGAGTGTGCCGGTGCGGACCAGGCCCACCACGGTGTTTAGGGCAGTCAGGTCCGCCTCGGTGAAGGCCACGTCCTCGTCACCGAGGTTCGGGAAGCCGAGGGCGCGCCACAGCTTCCGGGCCGAGAGCAGGGACAGTCCGGCCCCGGCAGCCACCTCGCGGCGGCGGAGCTTGCGTTCGCCGCCGAGCAGCCGCTGTTCGAGGGCCTTGATGGCCAGCCGTTCGGGCGACATGGCGCCGGTGGCGGGGTGGGCGGCGACGGCCTGGGCGCGGGCCGAGGTCACCGCGGCGTCCGCATCGGCGTCGGCCGGGCCGGAACCGGCATCGGCGGCGTCGTCGGTCAGGGTTTCGGGATCGATCGTGCCGCCGGCAGCGCCACCGGGGGCGCCGTCGTCGTCGCCGGCCGTGTCCAGCACCGCGGCCTCCAGGGCGGCGGCGTCGACGACGGCGTCGGGCACGTCGGAGGGCTCGGGCGCCAGGAGTCCGGTGTCCGGCTGCGCGTTCTCAGCGGTCATCTCGTCCACCTTCCCTCGTCTCCCATGGCCATTCGTCGGAGCCGTCCTCCGTACCGCCGTCGTTCATCACTTCGCCCTCCGGAAGTTCTTCCATCGCCTCGAGGATGAAGCGCCGGAAGGTCATGACTTCCGGGACGTCGGGAATCACCGTGTTCGCGGGGTACCCGGTGTCCAAGGATATATTCCCGGACCGCAGGCTCCGTTGAAGCAACGACTGATCGACAAACACATTACGGACTGCGACAAGCGGAACCTGCTGGTCACGGCGGCGGAGCATGCCGTTGCGGGCCACCAGGCGCCGGCTGGTGAGGATGTATCGGCTGCCCTGCCAGGCCACCAGCCGGGGCAGCCCGTAGGAGAGCACGGCCCACCCCGCGACGACCAGGCACACCCCGGTCAGCCAGGGCGTCCATTCGGCGGTCACCAGCGGCAGCAGCTTGCCCGGTCCGCCCTTGGTAATCCAGGCGCAGGCATAGGCGGTAAGGGCCGCGATGACGATCAGGAGCAGTGCCGGGCCGATCAGGGTCCGGGGCTGCGGGCGGGTGGTCACGATGACCTGCTCGCCCGGGAACAGCTCTTTACGCATAGTCGCTTTCGGTGCCGGGCGGGCTCCAAGGGCGCAGGTGGACGACGTCGCCGGCGGTCACCACGTGCTCGCGGCCGTGCTCGTCGACCACCAGCAGCGAGCCGTACTCGTCCAGCCGGCTGGCGTGGCCGATGATCTCGTGGTCGCCGGGCAGCTGCGCCCGGACCTGCTTGCCGAGGGTGGTGAGCACGTGCTCCACCCGCTTGTGCAGGGCGGGGCCGCCGGCCAGGCCCGCGGCGGGGTCGCCGTCGGCGTTGCAGAAGCCGCGGTACAGCGTGCAGAAGCGCGACAGGTAGCTCTTGAGCAGCTCGGTCCGGTCCACGGTGCGGGGGTTCTCCAGCAGTACGGACGTGGCGGTGGGTACCGGCAGCTCCGCGTCGGTCAGTGTGACGTTCAGGCCGGTGCCGAGGATCACCGGCGGGACGGCGCCGTCCCCCATGGGGCCCAGCTGGGCGAGGATGCCGGCGATCTTCTTCCCGCGCACCAGCACGTCGTTGGGCCACTTGAGCTCGGCCGGGATCCCGGCGGTTTCCAGCAGGGCCTCGCGCAGCGCCAGCGCTCCCAGCAGCGAGAGCCAGGAGTAGGAGTCGGTGGGCAGCGGCCGGCCGTCGGCGTTGACCGGGCGGAGCACGATCGAGACGGAGACCGAGCTGCGGGCGGGGGCCTCCCAGTGCCGGTCCAGCCGGCCGCGGGCCGCGCTCTGGTGTTCGGCGGTCAGTACAGTTAGGTCCGGATACGACGCCGGGTCCACGGTGACGCCGCGCAGCAGGTCCGCATTGGTGGAGCCGGTGGAGTCGACCACACTCACCCCGGCGAGCCCGTTCCCGGCCAGGAAGGCAGGATCGGTCAGGGCCGCCCGGTCCAGCGGCGGACGGTCAGGGTTTCGCTGCTCGGCTTCCATGCTTGAATCCTACCGAGTTGCGGCCTCCCCGGCGCCGGTGACAGCCCGTCACCGGCGGCATGGTCGGGGAACTCAGAGGAAAATGTCAGGAACCAGCTGATCTTCCGGGGCGCCCATGCTGTAGGGGGTGAAGTCCGTGACGCCGGCGGCCTTGAGGACCTGCTCGTCGGTGTAGAAGTTTCCACTCCAGCTACCCGATTCGGGGATGGCGTTGCCCGCGGTGAGGATGGCGTGCGCGGCGTCGGCCATGATCTCCGGGCCGCGGGCGCCGCGGACGATGCGGTCCCCGCCGGGCATGTTGCGGATGGCGGCGGTGTCCACCAGCGTGCAGGGCCAAAGCGAGTTGACGCTGATGCCGTCCACCTTGAGCTCCTCGGCCAGGCCCAGGGTGGTCAGACTCATGCCGTACTTGGCCATGGTGTACGCCAGGTGCAGGCCGGCCCACTTGGGGTCCAGGTTCAGCGGCGGCGAGAGGGTTAGGATCTGGCCGGCCTCGGACTCGCGCAGTGCCGGCAGGGACAGCTTGCTCAGCAGGAACGTGCCGCGGACGTTGATGTCCTGCATCAGGTCGTAGCGCTTCATGTCCACGGCGTCGGTCTTGGACAGGTCGATCGCGGAGGCATTGTTGATGACGATGTCGATCCCGCCGAACCGCTCCACCGTGGACGTCACGGCGCCCTCGACGTCGGCGTCGTTGCGCACGTCCCCCACCAGCGGCAGGGCCCGCCCGCCGGCCGCCTCGATCTGCTCGGCGGCGGTGTAGACAGTGCCCTCCAGCTTGGCGTGCGGCTGGCCGGTCTTGGCCAGCAGGGCGATGTTGGCCCCGTCCCGGGCAGCGCGCAGGGCGATGGCCAGGCCAATGCCGCGGCTGCCGCCGGACATCAGGATGGTGCGGCCGGCCAGGGACCCGGTAGCCCGGTAGGGGCCCGGCTGCTGGGCGGCGGAGGTGTCCAAAGCGTCATTGCTGGAAGTCATGGCACTACCCTAACCGATGTTACCCGCCAGTAACATCCCCTTTTTCCCGGGTGCCGTACAGCCCCACCCGCCGCGGATTCGGTCGAAAATTGTAGGGTTTCTACAGCGGCAAGCTCGAATACCGTTACTAGACTTGCCACAACGGCCCTGCTTTTGTGTGGATTCACCTAAACGGCGAATTCCCCGCACGGGCCCGGGCCAGCGCCCACGACCGACAGAGAACGTCAGCACAGAACAACAGAGCCGGAGACACCTGATGAGCCACGATCTGACCACGACTGCGGGAAAGATTGCCGATTTCCGCGACCGCCAGGCCCGTGCCGAGCAGCCCTCCGGCCCCGAAGCCATCGCCAAGCAGCACGCCCGCGGCAAGAACACCGCCCGCGAGCGCATCGACCTGCTGCTCGACGCCGGCTCCTTCGTCGAGTTCGACGCCCTGGCCGTGCACCGCTCCACCGCGTTCGGCATGGAGAAGAAGAAGCCCCTCGGCGACGGCCTAGTCTCCGGCTACGGCACCGTCGATGGCCGGCCGGTCGCCGTCTACAGCCAGGACTTCTCCGTCTACGGCGGGTCCCTCAGCCAGGTCAACGGCGAGAAGATCGTCAAGGTCCAGGAGTTCGCGCTGCGCAACGGCTGCCCCGTGGTCGGCATCCTCGACGGCGGCGGCGCCCGCATCCAGGAGGGCGTCGCCTCGCTGGCCATGTTCGCGGACATCTTCCGCAACAACGTCCACGCCTCCGGCGTCGTCCCGCAGATCTCTCTCATCATGGGCCCCTCCGCCGGCGGCGCGGCCTACTCCCCCGCCCTGACCGACTACGTGGTCATGGTGGACAAGACCTCGCACATGTTCATTACCGGCCCCGACGTGATCAAGACCGTCACCGGCGAGGACGTGGACATGGAGACCCTGGGCGGCGCCCGCCAGCACAACGCCAACACCGGCACCTCCACCTACCTGGCCGCCGACGAGGCCGACGCCGTCGAGTTCGTCCGCGAACTGCTGGACTTCCTGCCCTCGAACAACCTGGCCGAGGCCCCCGTGCTGGAGCACGCGCAGGAACTCGAGCTCGACGACGAGGACCTCGTCCTGGATGCACTCATCCCGGACTCGGCCAACCAGCCGTACGACATGCGCAAGGTGATCGAGCAGATCGTCGACGACGCGCACTTCCTGGAGATGCAGTCCCTCTACGCGCCGAACGTCATCATCGGCTACGGCCGGGTCGAGGGCCACACCGTGGGCGTCGTGGCCAACCAGCCGATGCAGTTCGCCGGCACCCTGGACATCGCCGCCTCGGAGAAGGCCGCCCGCTTCGTCCGGCACTGCGACGCCTTCAACATCCCGATCATCACCCTGGTGGATGTGCCCGGCTTCCTGCCCGGCAAGGACCAGGAGTTCCAGGGCATCATCCGCCGCGGCGCCAAGCTGCTCTACGCCTACGCCGAGGCCACCGTGCCGAAGCTGACCGTCATCACCCGCAAGGCCTACGGCGGAGCGTACATCGTGATGGGCTCCAAGAAGCTGGGCGCGGACCTGAACCTCGCCTGGCCCACAGCGCAGATCGGCGTCATGGGCGCCCAGGGCGCCGTCAACATCCTGTACCGCCGCGACCTGGCGGCCGTGGCGGAGGCCGGCGGCGACGTCGAGGCCAAGCGCGCCGAGGTCATCCGGCAGTACGAGGAGGAGCTCCTCAACCCGTACCAGGCTGCCGAGCTTGGCTACGTCGACGCCGTGATCGCCCCGTCGGAGACCCGGCTGCAGATCATCAAGGGCCTGCGGGCGCTGCGGGACAAGCGCGCCAGCCTGCCGGCCAAGAAGCACGGGAACATCCCGCTGTGACCGCCGCTCCAGACCCCGCAGCCGCGCCGGCGGAGCAGCCCCTGCTGGCCGTCGTCAAGGGCGATCCCACCGCGGAGGAACTCGCCGCGCTTACCGCCGTCGTCCTGTCCCTGGGCAGCGGCGCGCCGGCGGAGGCGAAGCAGCCCAGCGCCCGTCACTGGATCCGCCGGCAGCAGCTGCAGCTGGCCCCCAAGCCCGGCCCGGGCTCGTGGAAACGCAGCCGCGGCTAAAAGTTCAGTAACCCTTTCATAACTGCGCGGGCCGGGCTAGTGTCGGTCGGGTGACTATCGAAACCAACACCCCCGCCGCCGGCACGCCGGCCCGCCCGCAGACCCGGATCGACGCCGTCGCCGACGCGTACACGGACACCCTGATCCGGCTCAACCCGAGCTTCGCCACCGAACTGGGCCTGCCCGGCCACGAGACCGAGTACCCGGACTTCTCCCCCGCCGGCCATGACGCGTTCGCCGCCGCGGCCCGCGAGGCGCTGGACGCCCTGGACGGGCTGGAGCCGGAGGACGACGTCGACGCCGTCACCCTGGACGCGATGCGCGAGCGCCTGGGCCTGGAGCTGGAAATCCACGAGTCGGGCTGGGGCCTGGCCGAGTTGAACAACATCGAATCCCCGGCCCAGCAGATCCGGGCCATCTTCGACCTGATGCCCACGGCCACCACCACGGACTGGGACCACATCGCCGGCCGCGCGCACAACATCGGCGGCGCCATCGACGGCTACATCGAATCCCTCCGCGCGGCCAAGGCCGACGGCAAGGTCTCCGCCGCCCGCCAGGTGCGGATCGTCATCGAGCAGACCACCAAGTACGCCGCCGAGGACGGCTTCTTCGCCAAGCTCGCCGCCGGCGCCCGCACCGGTGACGGCCCGCTTCCGGCAGAACTGCAGTCGGACCTCGACGCCGGCGCCGCGGACGCCCGCGTCGCCTACTCCCGCCTGGCCGGGTTCCTCGAATCCGAGCTGTTGCCGGTCGCCCCGGACAAGGACGCCGTGGGCCGCGAACGCTATGCCCTGGCCTCCCGCCAGTTCCTCGGCGCCGCCGTGGACCTTGAGGAAACCTACGCCTGGGGCGTGCAGGAACTGGACCGGCTGATCGCCGAGCAGGTGCGCGTCGCGGACCAGATCCGCCCCGGCGCCACCATCGAAGAGGCCAAGGAGATCCTGAACAACGACCCGGCGCGCCAGCTCAAGGGCACCGACGCGCTCCAGGCCTGGATGCAGGAACTCTCGGACAAAGCCGTGGCGGACCTCGCCGGCGTGCACTTCGAGATCCCGGACATCATGAAGACCCTGGAATGCCGGATCGCCCCCACCGACGAGGGCGGCATCTACTACACCGGCCCGTCCGAGGACTTCAGCCGCCCCGGCCGCATGTGGTGGTCCGTACCCGCCGGCGAGGACACCTTCACCACGTGGGCCGAGACCACCACCGTGTTCCACGAGGGCGTCCCGGGCCACCACCTGCAGGTTGCCACCGCCGTCTACCGCCGCGAGCTGCTGAACAAGTGGCGCCGCAGCGTCTGCTGGACCTCAGGTCACGGCGAGGGCTGGGCGCTGTACGCCGAGAAGCTGATGCAGGAACTGGGCTACCTCAAAGATCCGGGTGACCACATGGGCATGCTGGACATGCAGCGGATGCGCGCGGCCCGCGTGGTCTTCGACATCGGCGTGCACCTGGAGCTCGAGGTCCCCGAGCGCTGGGGCAGCGGCACCTGGACCTCGGAGAAGGGCTTCGAGTTCCTCAAGGCCAACCTGCCGATAAGCGAGGGCCAGCTGAAGTTCGAGTTCACCCGCTACCTGGGCTGGCCGGGCCAGGCCCCGTCCTACAAGGTTGGCCAGCGGCTCTGGGAGCAGATCCGGGCCGAGCTGGAGTCCCGCCCCGGCTTCGACCTCAAGGCGTTCCACACCAAGGCGCTGAACATGGGCTCGGTGGGGCTGGACACGCTGAAGCGGGCGCTGCTGGGCTAGTTTTTCGGGGCTGGCTTTTCGGGGCTAGCCTCTCGGGGCTAGCTCAGGCAGAGGCAGAAGGGGTGGCCGGCCGGGTCCAGGAAGACCCGGAAGGTCTCCCCCGGCTGGTGCTCGTGCCGGGTCGCGCCAAGCTCCAGCACCGCCGCCTCGGCCGCGTCGAGGTCGTCAACGGTCAGGTCCAGGTGCATCTGCTGCGGCATTTCCTGGCCCGGCCACTGCGGCGGGACGAAGGATTCCACTTTCTGGAAATTGATCGAGTCGCCGTACTCGGCGCGGATGGAGGTCCACCCCTCGTCGTCCTGCTCGATGGTCCAGTCGAGCAGGGCGCCGTAAAACCGCGCCAGGGCCCGGGGGTCGGGGCAGTCGAGGACGACGGCGGGAAAGCGTGCGATAGCCATGGCGCCACTCTAGGGCGCATCCTACCGAGAGACAATCACCACACTCCGGGCCGGAATAACTTCACAATGGGGCAGTCTTTCGGCGTCGTTGCAGGGTTTTTCGAAGCACAACGCAAAATCTGCCGCGTAACATTTCTCAACATTGGTTCGTCGTGGTAAAGGCCGTGGTCCTAGCGTATTCGGGTGACCACTCAGACAAGTACCCCCGCAACCGCAGGCAAGCCCGGTTTTCGGCTGCCACGCTGGGCCGGCTCGTTCGGCTTCCAGATCATCGCCGCGCTGATCGTTGGCCTGGGGCTCGGCCTGCTCGCGAAGTACACGGGCAGCACCAAGACGGCCCCGAACGCCCTCGGCGCCACACTGCAGACCATCGGCTCGAGCTACGTCTCGCTGCTGCAGACGGCCGTCGTCCCGCTGATCTTCACCGCCGTCGTCAGCTCCATCTCCAACCTCCGCGCCGTCTCCAACGCTGCGCGGCTGGCTTGGAACACGCTGCTCTGGTTCGCGATCACCTCGCTGATCGCGGTCCTGATCGGCATGGGCTTGGGCGTCCTGCTGCAGCCCGGCGCCGGCACCGGCATCACCCAGGAAGCCAAGTACACCGGCAAGTCCGGCGACTGGTGGGCGTTCCTGATCGGCCTCTTCCCGAAGAACTTTCTGGGCCTGGGCGCCAGCACCACCGTCGCCGACGGCACTGCCACGACGGCCGTGAGCTTCAACGTCCTCCAGATCCTGGTGATCGCGATCGCCGTCGGCATCGCCGCGCTCAAGGTGGGCAAGGCCGCCGAGCCGTTCCTGAACCTCAACGCCTCCGCCCTGGCCGTCATCCAGAAGGTCCTCTGGTGGATCATCCGGATCGCCCCGCTGGGTACCGTCGGCCTGATCGGCAACGCCGTCGCCGTCTACGGCTGGGACACCATCGGCTCGCTCGGCAAGTTCGCCGTCGCGATCTACGCCGGCCTGGTGCTGGTCCTGTTCGTGGTCTACCCGGTCCTGATCCGCAGCCACGGCCTGTCCATCAAGCAGTACTTCTCCGGCGTGTGGCCGGCCGTGCAGCTGGCCTTCGTCTCGCGCTCCTCGGTGGGCACCCTGCCGCTGACCCAGCGCGTCACCGAACGGTCCCTGGGCGTCCCCCGCGCCTACGCCTCCTTCGCCGTGCCGCTGGGCGCCACCACCAAGATGGACGGCTGCGCCGCGATCTACCCGGCCGTGTCCGCGATCTTCGTGGCCCAGTTCTTCGGCATCCAGCTGGACTTCAGCCAGTACCTGCTGATCGCACTGGTCTCCGTCCTGGGATCCGCCGCGACCGCCGGCACCACCGGCGCCGTCGTGATGCTGACCCTGACGCTCTCCACCCTGGGCCTGCCGCTGGCCGGCGTCGGCCTCCTGCTGGCGATCGACCCGATCCTCGACATGGGCCGCACCGCGGTCAACGTCGCCGGCCAGGCGCTGGTCCCCACGATCGTCGCGAAGCGCCAGGGCATCCTGGACGAGGCGCTCTACAACGCCCCGCGCAACGGTGACCCGTTCGCCGACGACGACGCCGAATCCGAGGGCTCCGACCCGACCGCCGCGGCCATCAGCCGCGAGGCCGACGCCGACGAGTTCGAGGGCGGGCGCCTGGTGGGCAGCAAGGCCTGACCTACCCGCCACAAGTAAAGGTCCCCGGGAGATACGTCTCCCGGGGACCTTTCCGTTTAATCCCGCCTCATCGGCGTCGTTTCTTTTCGGTCAGCGTCCGCCGCCGCCGATGACGCCCTTCTCGACGGCCTTGGTGACGGCATCCGCCTCGGCCTGGGTGAGGGTGCCGCTGCTGACGGCCTTGTCCAGCTTCGTCTTCAGCGCGGCCGCGTGCTTGGCCTGGGCCTCGGACTTCAATTCATCCAGCGCCGCGGTGACCTTGGCTTCGTCGATTCCCAGCGAGGAGGCCAGCGACTTGGCCAGCTCCGCCTCCATGGCGGCGCGGTCCGGCTTGGTGCCCTCGGCCGGCGGCGTGGACGGCTTGTGCGCGTCACGGAAGGCCTTCAGGGCATCGACCACCTTGGTCTTGTCCACGCCCAGCTTGGTGGCGAGTTCCGCGGCCTTGACGGCCGCCATGCCTTCGCGGTCGCCGCGGCCGTGGCCGCCGCGCATCCCGTCGCCGTCGCCCTTGGCGATGCTACCGTCGGCGGGCGCGCTGGAGCTGGCGCTCGGGCTGGGGGCGGGAGTGGTGGTGGCGGAAGCCATCCCGGCCACCCCGAGGCCTGCGCCCAGGGCCAGGGCGGTGGCCGAGACGCCGAGCGTGATTCTCTTGGTACGTGACATGCGATGTCTCCTGGTCTGCCGTCAGCGACGGCGGTGTCAGTCCTACGGTGTGCGGCGGCCCGGAAACCACGGTGGTCGACGGACCGGCCGCTCTTCCAGTGTGCCCCGTCCGTTTCTGCGTGGGCTGTCGGGAACCTTTTAGCTTCCTGTGAATGCTGATGACTGGTTAGGCTCAGGGCATGCTGATCGTCACCACCAACGACATCCCCGGCCACCGCATCGACGCCGTCTTCGGGGAGGTCATGGGCCTTACCGTCCGCTCGCGCGACGTCGGCGCCCAGGTGGTGGCGGGCTTCCGGTCGCTGGCGGGCGGGGAACTGCGCGAACTGACCGATGTGCTCTACGAGAGCCGGCAGGAGGTCATGGCCCGGATGGTGTCCGAGGCGGCCCAGCGCGGGGCCAACGCGATCGTGGCGATGCGCTTCGACACCGCCCACATGGCCAACAACTGGTCCGAAATCTGCGCCTACGGCACGGCGGTCTACGCGATTCCGCTGACCAGCGGCGAGCCGGGCGCCACCGGACAGTCGATCCAGCTCACCTCACCGTCATAAAGTTGCCCGGAGTGCAAAGATGCACTTAGTGTAATTCCATGCCCTCCTCCGCGACCGTTCCCGGCGCCCCCGCGGCCGCACCCTCCCGGCGTGAACTGAACAAGGCCGCCACCCGTCAGGCCATCATCGACGCCGCCCTCGGGCTCCTGCGCGCCAACGGCCCGGGCAACTTCACGGTCGAGGAAATCGCCGACGCCGCCGGGATCTCCCGCCGCACCTTCTTCAACTACTTCGGCAGCACCGACGCCGTCATCGCGTAGGTGACGCATGGCTTCCTGGACACCGCGCTCCAGCAGTTCCGGCTGCGCCCGGTCAGCGAACCCATCCTGGAGGCGGCCCGGGCCTCGCTCATGGCCCTGGCGGATCCGATGACCATCGCCCCCCTGGCCGAGCTGTACACCCTGGGCCAATCCAATCCGCAGCTGAACCGCTCCGAGCTGGAGGCCTGGGACCACTGCACGGCCGAGATCATCGAGGCCGCCCGGTCCCGCTTCACCGGCCCGGCCGGGGCGCTCGACGAGCTCTACCTGCGGGCGCTGGCCGGCTCGGTCATCGCCTGCGGCAAGGCCGCCATGGATCTCTGGTTCGACCGCTGCCACGGCGACCTCTCCCCCGCCTCGCTGTCCACCCTCCGCCAGCTCCTCATCGACTCCATGAGCCTGCTGGGCTCCGGATTCGCTTCCCCGGCGGCCGCCCCGGCCGCCCCTTCCACCGCCACCCCTTCCCCAGATCGGCTCTGACATGGCACTCCTGCTGTACCGCCTCGGCAAGTTCTCCTACCGCCACCGCTGGCTGGTCATTTCGCTGTGGCTCGCCGTCATGGTGGCCGTCGGCGGGGCCGCCGCCGCCTTCCACGGCACCCTCAGCAACAACTTCCAGATTCCGGGCACCGAGACCCAGCAGATGGCGGACAAGCTCAAGAAGGACCTGCCGTCGTCCTCCGGCGGGTCCGCCACGGTGGTCTTCGAGGCCAACGACGCCCAGTTCAGCCAGGCCGGCAAGGACGCGGTGTCCGCCGCCCTGTCTAAGCTCAAGACCATTCCCGACGTGCAGGGAACCGTGGATCCCTTCGCCACCCAGGCCCAGCTGGACAAGGCCGGTACCGACCTGGCCGCCGGCGAGCAGCAGGCCGCGGCCGGCAAGGCGCAGCTGGACAAGTCCGCTGCCGACCTCGCCGCCGGCAAGGCCAAGCTGGACGCCGCCGAGGTCCAGCTAAGGGCCGCCGGCCTGCCGGATGCCGCCATCGAAGCCCAGCTCGGCCAGCAGAAGGCGGCCCTCGCAGCCGGGCAGGCGAAGCTCGACGCGGGCACCAAAGACCTGGCCGCCGGCGACGCCAAGCTCGCGCTCGGAAAACGCCAGCTGGAGGCCTCCAAGGGTCTCCGGTTTGTCTCCGAGGACGGCAAGGCCGCGATCGCCCAGGTGCAGTTCAAGACCTCGATCAACGGCCTGAAGCCGGAGGTCCGGCAGCAGGTTCAGGACATCGTCAACGAGGTCTCCGCCGCCAATGTCACCGCCCTGCCCAGCAAGGAAATCAGCGAGGACATCTCGGAACTCTTCGGCACCGCGGAGGTCATCGGCATCGCCGTCGCCGCTCTGGTCCTGATCGTCATGCTCGGCACCCTGGTGGCCGCCGGCCTGCCGCTGCTGATGGCAATCGTGGGTGTGGCCGTCGGCGTCGGCGGTACCTTCGCGCTCAGCGGCGCCGTGGACATGAGCTCCATCTCGCCGATGCTGGCCCTGATGCTGGGGCTCGCCGTCGGCATCGACTACTCGCTCTTCATCGTCAACCGGCACCGCGGCCAGCTGCTCTCCGGCATGGACACGGAGGAGTCCGTGGCACTCGCCACCGGCACCTCCGGCAACGCAGTGATGTTCGCCGGGCTGACCGTCATCATCGCCCTGGCCGCCCTGGTGGTGCCCGGGCTGCCGTTCCTGGCCGTGATGGGCCTCTCCGCCGCCGCCACGGTGGCTGTCGCCGTCGTCGTCGCCCTGACGCTGACCCCGGCCATCCTGTCGCTGGTGGGCCGGAAGCTGATCTCGAAGCGGGCCTGGGCCAAGGCCGAACGGCACAACGCCGACCCCGGCCACGACTCGGAGGACCGGGAGCGGGACGAGTACCGCGGCAGCCACGGCTGGGGCGGCGTCGTCACCAATCACCCGTGGCTGGCGCTCCTGGCCGGCGTGATCCTGCTGGGCGTCGTGGCGCTGCCGGCCAGCCAGCTGCGGCTCGCCCTGCCGGATGCCAGCTCCGAACCGGTGGCCTCCACCGCGTTCAAGGCCTACGACGTCACCAAGCGCAGCTTCGGCGAGGGCATGACCGGTCCGATCATCGTGGTGGGCGACCTCCCCGAGGGCCTGGACGCGGCCACCGCGCAGGCCGAGCAGTTCGACGTCGCCGACATCCTGCGCAAGACCGACAACGTGGCCGCCGCCGTGCCGCTGGCCCTCAGTGAGGACCGCCGGACCGCCGTGTTCCAGGTGCTGCCGAAGGAGGGTCCGGCCAGCGCCAGCACCGTCCAGGTGGTGGCCGACCTGCGGGCCGAGAAGGGCCAGATCAAGGACCAGACCGGGGTGTCCATCGGCCTGACCGGCCAGACCGCGGGCAACGTGGACGTCTCCACCAAGCTGGGCGACGCGCTGCCGCCGTACCTGGCGATCGTGGTGGGGCTCTCGCTGATCCTGCTGCTGCTGGTGTTCCGCTCCGTAGTGGTTCCGCTGCTGGCCACCGGCGGCTTCCTACTCTCGCTCGCGGCGGCGTTCGGCGCCGTGGTGGCCGTGTACCAGTGGGGCTGGCTGGGGTCCGTGTTCGGTGTGGAGAATCCGGGCGCGGTGCTGAGCTTCCTGCCCATCATCCTGATCGGCGTGCTGTTCGGCCTGGCGATGGATTACCAGGTGTTCATTACCTCCGGCATGCGTGAGGCCTACATGCACGGCGAGACCGCCAAGCACGCGGTCCGGTCCGGCTTCAGCCACGCGGCCGCCGTGGTGACCGCCGCCGCGATCATCATGGTGAGTGTGTTCTCCGGCTTCATCTTCTCGCACCTGAACATGGTCCGGCCGCTGGGCTTCGCAATGGCGTTCGGCGTGCTGGTGGACGCGTTCGTGGTGCGCATGACGATCGTCCCGGCGGTCATGTACCTGCTGGGCAGCAAGGCGTGGTGGCTGCCGCGCTGGCTGGACCGGATTCTCCCGGACGTCGACGTCGAAGGCGCCAAGCTGCGCAAGGCCGACGCCGACGGCGAGGCCGCCGAGTCCGAGCCCGCCGGGGTCGCCGTGCGCTAAGGGTTGCTTCCGCGCCTTCACGGGTTGCGCGCCGAACCCGTCGCGGCACGCCCGCGCTGCACTCCCCTAGACGCCGCCCGTCGATCCTTGATCGGCGGGCGGTGGTCGTTTGGGTGGGTTCTTCGAATGCGCACCTTTACAAGCTCCCGGGCGCTCCATGTGGAATACTCGGCCCGACGCCGACGAAGGAGTTCCGTGCCTGACCTGCAACCGTATGAGTCTGTTCCTGCCCGCACTGTCCTGGGCTTTGGTCTCCACCACGTGCAGTTGGCTCTGCCGGCGGGTGGCGAAGAGGAGTGCCGGGAGTTTTATGTAGGCGTCCTGGGCATGACGGAGGTGCAGAAACCACCGGCGCTGGCCGCCCGGGGTGGCCTGTGGGTCAGGGCTGACAACCTTGAGATCCATCTTGGGGTCGAGGAGGACTTCCGCCCGCAGAAGAAAGCTCATCCTGGAATTCTGGTAGCGGACATCGATGCCCTCGCTCAGCGGGTTCAGGAGCACGGCCTCGATGTCGAGTGGGATGACAATTTCCCCGGCATGCGGCGGTTCTATCTGCAGGACAACAATGGAAACCGCCTTGAGTTTCTGTCTCCGCAACGCGCCGGCTAAGAGGCGTCCGATGCCGCCATCTCTCGACAGCTGCGGCGACGATGCGTGAGGGGATCCATGTCCTTCGCCATGCAGACCTGACGGTTGCTGACGTCGACGCTTTACAGAAGCTCTTCGACGGTGAATACCTGAAGGACTTCGGCCCGTGGACTCCCAACGCACCCTACGGTTATTCGCCAGCCGACACCCATGTGTTGGCGTTCCGCGGCCGGGACCTGGCCGCTCATGTGGGCTTTCAACGTCGACGAATTGCCGTCGGGATGCGCGAGGTCGTGGTGGCCGGCACCGGTGGCGTGCTCGTCGACGACGGCTCTCGCGGGACGGGCCTCGGCGGCCTGGTGATGCGCCGTGCCCAACAGGCCATGCGCACAGAACGGGACATCGAGTTTGGCTTCCTCGGTTGCCGGCCGGAGGTGGTGCCGTTCTATGAGAAAGCAGGTTGGGTGCAGGTTCACGCGACGGAACGCTGCATCTCACGGCTGGATCAAAAATCCGTCGTCCAAACGGAAGGTGGCCCCATTCTCATCTGCTCTGGACTCCGCGAGACGAGCGAATGGCCAGAGGGCGACATCGACCTTCGGGGTACGCCTTGGTGACTTGCCAGACTCCTACGACCGACTAGTACTCAAGCCCACCGGGCCGGTCGCCGCAGACTCTCCGCGCCCTCCACATCTCCTACGCGGACGGTCACGATTTCTCATGCTGAGCGGTCACACGGCTCCATCCAACGAACCGTCGGGCGCGTGAACACTCGGCACACGCGGGACGAGTGCCGCGACCGGTTTCATCCGTTTCCGACGGGCTGTCCGACTCTTCGAAAGCGCTTGGAGCCGGTAACTAGTCTCAACTTCCGACCGGGCGTGGGAGACATCTATCGTCAACCATCGATCCCCCACCCCTGCTGGCTCCGCCTCTCCGGACGTCACGGAATGACCCGGGAGGGGCGGTGAGACTGAGAGATAGGTGTGACCCGTGGGACTGGTGAGTTCCAAGGTGTGGCGCCGGCTGTCCGGACCGGCCCGCTTACCCGGTTCAGCCGTTCTGGTCGATTCTGTCCGCCGGGCGGAACCTGTCCCAGTGACCGTTCGGGCGGTCCAGCCGGGGGTTTCTTTGGTGTGGTTGCAGGCTTCGCAGAGTCCGGCGCCGTTGGTGGCTGTGGTTTGTCCGCCGCGGTGCCAGGGGACAATGTGATCCAGGTGCCGGATGGGTGCGTCGCAGTAGGGGGTGCGGCAGGTGTTGTCGCGGGTTTCGATGAACCGGCGCAGCCCTGCGGGGAAGAGCCGGGCCCGGGAGTCCATGCCGGTCAGTTCGCCGGTGCCGGGGGCGGTGTAGAGCCGGCGGAGCCAGGTTGTGAACTCTGCGTTGTCGCCTTTGCCGGCCACGAGTTTCCTGGCCCACCCGGCCGGGACGATGCCGTAGCCGGCGAGCCTGGCGGGTTCACTGTCCCCGGCGAGGAGGGCGCGGTCGGTCATGACGAGTTGGACTTCGATGCCGGTGATCCCGCCCGGTGTCCCGGTGACTCGCTCAACGAGGGCGTCGGCCATGAGTTGGCTGCGGGTGCGTGGGTCTCCGGTGGAGCGGGCGGTGTCGGCGTGCCGGGTCAGGGCGGCGTAGGCGGCGACTCCGGCGGCGACGGGGAGCAGTGCGGTGAGGTAGCACATGGTGTCCGGGGCCGGTCGGAGACTGACACTGCGTTCGGTTTCGGCGTGGGCTGCCCGTTGGGTGACGGATCTCGGGTCGTGCCGGTAGGCGGCGGCCTTGGCGGCGGAGATGATGGCACGGTCGCCGACGCCGTCGAAGGTCCCGGTGTCGGCGGCGAGTTCCTCATCCACCGCGGCACGGTCAGCAGAGTCGAGGAAGGCGGTTTCGCGGACCAGCAGGGTGGCGCGCCATTCGTTCAGGCGCCCGGTGTCGAGGGCGGCCAGGGTGCGCGGCATCTCCGTCACCAACGCCCGGGCCAGACCCAGCAGCCGTGAGCCTTTGGCCGGGGATTCCCGCCGCGCCAACGCAACCTCCGCCCCCACCCCGGCACCGAGCTGGTCCGCGGGCAAGCCAAGAGCGGCCTGGTCCCGCCGCCGCACCAGGTCCAGCGACACGGCCAACCTCGCCTGCCGGGCAGTGATCGCCGACTTCCGGTCCTCCAGCGCACGGAGCTCATCGATGATCGCCGCCGCGTCCCCCGCCACCGGGACCGCGCCGACTGAATCCTCGAAAAGCTTCCGACTGCCTTCCATAAGCCAATTCAATCGGAGGGGTCTGACAATATAAGGCCGCCCCCGCCATAACGTCGCACCTCTGCCGCCGGGGCCGAGACCTGACGACGGCCATGCGGGCACGCGGCCGGAAGCCGTTTTTGGCGGCGCATCGTCGTCGTCCGCTGTACTTCGATGCGCGGCGGCCGCCCCGACCAAGCCCGCACCCCACCGGATACCCACCGAACCCGCCACACTGTCAGCCCGAGGAACTACGCTGGTTCCGTGACCCGCCTGATCCTCGCCTCCCAGTCCCCCGCCCGCACCAAGCTGCTCAGCAACGCCGGCATCGCGCACACCGTTCTCGTCTCCGACGTCGATGAGGACGCCGTCCAGGCCCGCTACGGCGTAACCGACCCGCACGACACCGCCCTCCTCCTGGCCCGCGCCAAGGCCGAGGCGGTCGCGTCGCTCCCCGAGGCGGAGGGCGCCCTGGTGATCGGTTGCGATTCGGTCTTCGAATTCGACGGCGAAGCCCACGGCAAGCCCTACACCCCCGAGGTCGCCAAGGAACGCATGCTCCGGATGAGCGGCAGTATGGGCATCCTGCACACCGGCCACTGGCTGGTCGACTGCCGGGACACGGACGAAGCGGACGACGACGGCGGCACCGGTTCCGGTGCGACGCTCGGTTCCGTCGCCTCGGCCGAGGTGCACTTCATGGAGATGAGCGAGGCGGAGATCGACACCTACATCGCCACCGAAGAGCCGCTCCTCTGCGCCGGATCGTTCACCATCGACGGCTACGGCGGGGCGTTCATCCGCAAGGTCGACGGCGACCCGCACACCGTCGTCGGCCTCTCCATCTCCACCCTCCGCGGCCTCCTGACCCAGGCGGGAGTCAACGTCACACAGCTGTGGACCTCCGGCGCCGCGAATCCCGCCGAGGTCCGCGCCGAGTGAGGCAATTCGCCCGGCCTTGTAGGAACCCCACAAAGGAATAGCGGTTTACGCGCGGGATCCGCAAGGAATCTCGGCGGAACCCACAAAACCGCGCTAGGCTCCGTGAAGGAAAGAAGGAGACGCCTTGTCAGCTATTTCGGAGCAGTCCGTCCAGTCCGCGCCCGCCTCAACCCAGCCAGGTACCCGTCGCCTGAGCAAGGTGCTGATCGCCAACCGCGGCGAGATCGCGGTGCGCATCATCCGCGCCGCCCGTGACGAAGGCCTGGCCTCGGTGGCCGTCTACGCCGATCCGGACCGCGACGCGCTGCACGTCAAGCTCGCCGACGAGGCCTACGCTCTCGGCGGCAACACCGCGGCCGAGTCCTACCTGGTCATGGACAAGCTGATCGAGGTGGCCCTGCGCTCCGGCGCCGACGCCGTCCACCCCGGCTACGGCTTCCTGGCCGAGAACGCCGAATTCGCCGCCAAGGTCATCGCCGCCGGCATCACCTGGATCGGCCCCTCCCCCGAGGCTATCTCCGCCCTCGGCGATAAGGTCCAGGCCCGCCACATCGCCGAAAAGGTCGGCGCGCCCCAGGTTCCCGGCACCGCCGACCCCGTCAGCTCCGCCGAGGAAATCCTCGAATTTGTCGACAACTTCGGCCTCCCGGTCGCCATCAAGGCGGCCTTCGGCGGCGGCGGCCGCGGCATCAAGGTCGCCCGCACACGCGAGGAGATCCCCGAACTGTTCGAATCCGCCGTCCGCGAGGCCACCGCAGCCTTCGGCCGCGGCGAATGCTTCATCGAACGGTTCCTCGACGCTCCCCGCCACGTCGAAACCCAGTGCCTGGCCGACGCGCACGGCAACGTCGTCGTCGTCTCCACCCGTGACTGTTCACTGCAGCGCCGCAACCAGAAACTGGTCGAAGAGGCCCCCGCACCGTTCCTCACCGACGAGCAGAACCAGCGCCTCTACGAATCCTCCAAAGCCATCCTTAAAGAGGCCGGCTACCTCGGCGCGGGCACCTGCGAATTCCTGGTCGGCCAGGATGGCACCATCTCCTTCCTCGAGGTCAACACCCGCCTTCAGGTGGAGCACTGCGTCTCCGAGGAAGTCACCGGCATCGACCTGGTCCGCGAACAGTTCCGGCTGGCCCGCGGCGAGGAGCTCGGCTACGGCGATCCCGAGGTCCGCGGCCACTCGATCGAATTCCGCATCACCGGCGAGGACCCGGGCCGGAACTTCATGCCCGCCCCCGGCACCATCACCGCCCTGAAGAGCCCCACCGGCCCCGGCGTCCGGATCGACTCCGGCGTGGAGCAGGGCGACGTCATCAGCGGCAACTTCGACTCCATGCTCTCCAAGCTGGTCATCACCGGCGCCACCCGCGAGCAGGCCCTGCAGCGCTCCCGCCGCGCCCTCGAGGAGATGGTGGTCGAGGGAATCCCCACCGTCATCCCGTTCGATCTGGCCGTCGTCAGCAACCCCGACTTCGCCCCGGCGGACGGCCCGTTCAAGGTCCACACCCGCTGGATCGAGACAGCGTTCGTCAACGACATCCCCGCCTGGACCCCGGGCGGCGCCACCGCCGAGGCGGCCGACGCCGGCGAACGCCAGCGCGTCGTCGTCGAGGTCGGCGGCAAGCGGATGGAAGTCGTCCTGCCGGCATCGCTCGGAACCGTCAGCGGCGGCGGCAAGCCCGCCAAGGCCAAGAAGCGCTCCCGCAGCGCCGCCGGTCCCGCCGCGGCAGCCGGCGGCAACGCCCTGACCTCCCCCATGCAGGGCACCATCGTCAAGGTGGCCGTCGCCGAGGGTGAGCGCGTCGCCGAGGGCGATCTTGTGGTGGTGCTGGAAGCCATGAAGATGGAGCAGCCGCTGACCGCGCACCGCGCCGGCATCGTCATCGGCCTGTCCGCCTCCGCCGGAGAGACTGTCTCCGCCGGTGCCGTGATCGCCATGATCGAGGATGGCGAGGGCGCCGAATAGCGGCCGCGTCGGCGGCGGTGCAGACTTAGGTCTGTGAAGCCCTTCCTGCTGCTCGCCTCCCGCGCGGAGGACGCCGCCGCCGACGACGAATATCTCGCCTACCTGCGCTACACCGGTCTGGCCGAGTCCGGGCTGCATCGGATCCGGATGGAGGCCGCGCCCCTGCCGCCACTGGACCTGGAGCGGTACTCGGGCGTGATTGTCGGCGGCAGCCCGTTCACCTCCAGCGACCCCGCTGAGGACAAAACCGACGTCCAGCACCGGGTGGAGCGTGAGCTGTTCGCCCTGCTGGACCGTATCGTGGCCGAGGACTTCCCCTTC
Source organism: Arthrobacter sp. YD4 (assembly GCF_030410515.1). Taxonomy (GTDB): domain Bacteria; phylum Actinomycetota; class Actinomycetes; order Actinomycetales; family Micrococcaceae; genus Arthrobacter. Next base: position 247,336 of record NZ_JAUHHD010000005.1, read on the forward strand.
CTGGGCGCCTGCTACGGCGTCGGCACCCTGGGCCTGCACCAGGGCGCCGTCATCGACCGGACCTATGGCGAGGGCCTGGGCGGAGTGACCGTCAGCCAGACCGACGCGGGCCGGAAGGACCCGCTGCTGCGCGGGCTGCCGGAATCATTCACGGCGTTCGTCGGGCACAAGGAGGCCTGCACCGTGCTGCCCGGCGGCGCGGTGCTGCTGGCCAGCTCAGAGACCTGCCCGGTGCAGATGTTCCGGATTCGGTCCAACCTCTATGCCACACAGTTCCACCCGGAGCTCGATGCCGACGGCCTCACCACCCGGATCGACATCTACCGGCACGCCGGCTACTTCCCTCCGGAATCCGCCGAGGAACTCATGGCCCAGGCCCGAAGCCACAACGTGACCGAGCCGATGGCCATCCTGCGCAACTTCGTGGAGCGGTACGCGCGCTAGCCCGCAAGGAGAGCCGCCGCCGTCGTACGCTCCTCCCCGGTTACCGCCCACCGCACCCTCCCCGGACACGGAAATGCCCGGCGTGTCGGGTGCGCACGCCGGGCATTTGCCGCAGTAACCGGGGAGGAGCGTCAGGCCACGTTGTTCTCGTAGTCCAGGTCGCGGGTCTCGCGGCTGATGAACAGTGCGATCAGGGTCAGCACCGCCATGACCGAGAGGTAGATGCCCACCAGGACGGGGCTGCCCTTGGCGGACTCCCACAGCCAGACGGCGATGAACGGAGCCACGGCCGCACCCAGGATGGAGGAGACGTTGTAGCTGATGGCGGAGCCGGTGTACCGGACGTTGGTCGGGAAGAGCTCCGGCAGCAGCGCACCCATCGGTCCGAAGGTCAGGCCCATCAGGGAGAAGCCGATGATCAGCAGGCCCATGGCACCGGCGAACCCGGCGCTGAACAGCGGCACGAAGAGCAGGCCGAAGACGAAGATGCCGGTGGTGACGGCGAGCAGCATCTTGCGGCGTCCGTACTTCTCGGCCAGCGGGCCGGAGACCAATGTGAAGATGCCGAAGAACACGACGCCGGCGATCAGCATCCAGAGGAAGTCGTTGCGGGAGTAGCCCAGGCCGGGAACGAACGCGGCCGCGGCGGCCTCGCTCATCGGCTTGCCGGCCTTCTCCGCGGCGGCCTGCGCGCCGGCCAGGGTCGGCTTGGTGCCGTAGGTCAGCGTGAACGTGGTCATCAGGTAGAAGAGCACGTAGGTGGCCAGCATGATGAAGGTGCCCAGGATCAGCGGGCGCCAGCTGGTCTTGAAGACCCGGCCCAGCGGCAGCTTGGCAACCTCGTTGGTCTCCAGGACCTTGGTGAAGGCGGGGGTCTCGATCAGCTTCAGCCGGACGTACAGGCCGATGATGACCATGACGGCGCTGACCAGGAACGGCACGCGCCAGCCCCAGTCGCTGAAGGCCTGCGGGCTCAGGGTGTAGCTGAAAACCAGGAAGAGCACGTTGGCGATGATGAAGCCGATCGGCGCGCCCAGCTGCGGGAACGTTCCGTAGATCGCGCGCTTGTTGGCCGGGGCGTTCTCCGTCGCGAGCAGCGCGGCGCCGCTCCATTCGCCGCCGAGGGCCAGGCCCTGGGCGAAGCGCATGACCACCAGCAGTGCCGGCGCCCAGAATTCCCAGCCCGGGACCAGGGCGGTGGGGAGGCAGCCAATCAGGAAGGTGGCGATGCCCATGGTGAGCAGCGAGGCCACGAGGGTGCCCTTGCGGCCGAACTTGTCACCGAAGTGCCCAAAGACGATCGAGCCGAGCGGACGGGCGACGAACGCGACGCCGAAGACGGCGAAGGAGCTCAGGAGCTGGGTGGTCTCGTTCTGGCCCGGGAAGAAGAGCTTCGGGAAGACCAGGACGGCGGCCGTGGCGTAGACGTAGAAGTCGTAGAACTCGACGGTGGTGCCGATCAGGCTGGCAACGATCACGCGGCCGCGCGAGTTCACCTGCTTGGCGGATCCATGCTCCGTCGACATGGCGGTGGGTGACATGTGAGAACGCTTTCATCAAGACCGGTGGCCAGTGGGGGCCGTCCGGCAAAGGAGTGGAATATATCTGCCATATTACGCGGCACTGTCCACGAGTTGGACATTTATTTCACTATTTGGACATCTGCGTGTCGCCCGGATTAGGGGTTGGCTGGCCCGGGATGCCGCCGGCGCCTCACGCCCCGGCTGAACCCCGGATAGGCAAACGTCACAGCACGTTTACATTCGGCGAGCGTTCCGGAAATGCGGCCTCCCTAGCTTTGAGGGAACATCCCCAAGGAGGTCCCCGTGACAGAACGCACCGCAGACACCGCCACCCTCACTCCCCCGACCGTCCCCGCACTGGAACACCGGGCCGGCCGGTGGATCGCCAACTGGGACGCCGAGAACCCGGCCCAGTGGGAGTCGGCGGGGCGTGGCATCGCCCGGCGGAACCTCAACTGGTCCATCTTCGCCGAGTTCCTGGGCTTCGTGGTCTGGCAGCTCTGGTCGATCGTGGTGGTGCAGCTGCCCGCGGCCGGTTTCCGCTTCTCCACCAATGAGATCTTCTGGCTCATCTCGATGCCCAGCCTGGTCGGAGCGACCCTGCGCATCCCGTACACCTTCATGGTCCCGCGCTTCGGCGGCCGAAACTGGACGGTCGTCTCGGCGCTCCTGCTGCTGGTCCCCTCCACCGGGCTGGCGTTCTGCGTGGCCAACCCGGGCACCCCGTTCGGCGTCATGCTGCTGGTGGCCGCCCTGGCCGGTTTCGGCGGCGGCAACTTCGCCAGCTCGATGGCGAACATCAGCTTCTTCTACCCGGCCCGGGAAAAGGGCTGGGCGCTGGGCCTGAACGCCGCCGGCGGAAACCTGGGCGCGGCCGTCGCCCAGCTGGCCGTCCCGGTCGCCGTCACCCTGCTGGCCGCCGGCACCATCAACCTGCCCGTGGCCGGGCTGATGTGGGTGCCGCTGATCCTGCTGGCGGCGTTTGGCGCCTGGAAGTACATGGACAACCTCACCAGCGCCAAGGGTGACGTGGCCGGCTCCCTCGCCGCGGTCCGGGAACCCCACCTGTGGGTGATGGCGCTGCTGTACATCGGCACCTTCGGCTCGTTCATCGGCTTCGCGGGCGTCTTTCCCAAGCTGATCAAGGATTACTTCCCGGCGTTCTCCTCCTTCGGGGTGGGAACCGTGGCGCTGTCCCTGGCCTTCCTCGGCCCGCTGGTGGGATCCCTGGCGCGGCCCTACGGCGGACGGATGGCGGACCGGCTGGGCGGGGCGCGGATGACCGTGGCCGCGTTCGCGGCGATGGCCGCCATCACCCTGACCGTGGTGTGGACGCTGCCGCTGAAGAACTTCTGGCTCTTCCTGGTCTTGTTCCTGGCCCTCTTCACCGCCAGCGGGTTCGGCAACGGCGCCACCTACCGGATGATCCCGGTGATTTTCGCCCTGCACAGCCGCGCGGCCCGCACCGGGGCCGGTCCGGCGGCCACGCAGAAACTGGCCTCCTCGGCGCTGGGGCTGATCTCGGCGATCGGCGCCTACGGCGGGTTCGTGATCCCGCAGGTGCTCAACGCCGCGAACACCGCCACCGGCTCCTACACGCCGGCGTTCTACGGCTTCGTGGCGGCCTACGTCCTGATGCTGGCCGTGTGCTGGGCCTGCTACCTACGCCCCGCCGGTCACGGCAAGGGGCACGTCTAGATGGCCGACGGCGCCGCGACCCACTGCCCGTACTGCGCCCTGCAGTGTGCCGTGACGCTGACGGTGCCGGCGGCCGCCGAAGTCCCGCTCGAGGTGACCGGCAGGGAGTTCCCCACCAACCGTGGCGGGCTCTGCCGGAAGGGCTGGACCTCGACGTCGTTGCTCGAGCACCCCGGGCGGGTCACCGAGCCGCTTCTCAGGGGCGCCGACGGCGTGCACCGTCCGGTCGACTGGGATACCGCCTTGCACCTGGCCGCCACCGCGGTCCGGGAGACCCGGGCCGCCCACGGCCCGGACGCTGTCGGCGTGTTTGGCGGCGGCGGGCTGACCAACGAGAAGGCGTACCAGCTGGGCAAGTTCGCGCGGCTGGGGCTGGGGACCTCGCGGATCGATTACAACGGCAGGTTCTGCATGTCCTCCGCCGCGGCGGCCGGGATCCGCGCGTTCGGCCTGGACCGTGGGCTGCCGTTCCCGGTGGCCGACCTGGACGGTGCGTCGACCGTGCTCCTGCTGGGCTCCAACGTGGCGGAGACGATGCCCCCGTTCGTCCAGCACCTGCGCGGGGCGCGCGACGCCGGCGGCCTGATCGTCGTCGACCCGCGGCGCTCCGCGACGGCCGCGTTGACCTCCGACGGCGCCGGACTGCACCTGCAGCCGCTGCCGGGCAGCGATCTGGCGCTGCTGCTGGGGCTGGCACATGTGGTGATCCACGAGGGCCTGGCAGATCAGGCCTACATCGCCAAGCGCACGGTCGGCTACCCGGCCCTCGCCCGCAGCGTGGCCGGGTACTGGCCCGAGCGGGTGCAGTCCCTCACCGGCGTGCCGGCCGGCCTGGTCCGCGAGACCGCCCGGCGCTTGGCCGACGGTGCGCGCCGCGGCGGCAGCTACGTCCTGACCGGCCGCGGCGTGGAACAACACGTGGACGGGACGGACACCGCCACCGCCGCGATCAACCTGGCCCTGCTGCTGGGCCTGCCGGGTTCGGCCCGGAGCGGCTACGGAACGCTGACCGGCCAAGGCAATGGGCAGGGCGGGCGCGAACACGGCCAGAAGGCGGACCAGCTGCCCGGCTACCGGAAGATCACCGACCCCGCGGCGCGGGCCCACGTCGCGGGCGTCTGGGGAGTTCCCGAGGCGCTGATCCCGGGTCCCGGGGTCCCCGCCGTCGAGCTCCTGGCCTCCCTGGGACAGCCCGACGGCGTCCGCTGCCTCTTCGTGCACGGCGCCAACGTTGCGGTGTCCGCCCCGGATGCGAACGCCGTGACCGCGGGCCTGCGCCGGCTGAATTTCCTGGTGGTCTGCGACTTCTTCGTCTCAGAGACCGCGGCCGAGGCGGACCTGATCCTGCCGGTGACCCAGTGGGCCGAGGAGGAGGGCACGCTGACCAACCTCGAGGGCCGTGTGCTGCGCCGCCGCCGGGCCGTGACTCCCCCGGCCGGGGTCCGCAGCGAGTTGTGGATCATGGCCCGGCTGGCAGAGTTGCTGGACGCCCCGTCGACCTTCAGCGAGGACCCGGAGACGGTGTTCGAGGAACTCCGCAGGGCCTCCGCCGGCGGACCGGCGGACTACTCCGGGATCGATTACGCAATGTTGGACCGCGGCGAGGAGGCCTACTGGCCGTATCCCGCGGGCAGCGCCGGGACGCCGCGGTTGTTCCTGGAGGCCTTCGCGCATCCGGACGGACGTGCGGTGTTCACGCCGGTGACGCCCCGCCGTCGTGCGCCGTCGGGCGTTTCCGCGGGCTCGGCCGGCTCCTTAGGTTCCGGCGACGGCGGCGCCCCGATGACCCTGGTGACCGGACGCTGGCTGGAGCATTACCAGTCGGGCGCCCAGACCCGGCGTGTGCCCGCGTTGGTCGATGCACGGCCCGAGGCGCGGCTGCAGCTGCATCCCTCGGCAGCCGCGGCGCAGGGCATCGACGACGGCGCCCTGGTGCTCGTGGCGAATGTCCGCGGCGAGGTGCTGTGCCGCGCCGAAGTCAGCCCGGACATCCGCCCGGAAACCGTGTTCCTGCCGTTCCATTTCGCCGGGGTGGAGAGCGCGAACCGGCTCACGGAGGCCGTAACGGACCCCGTCTCCGGGATGCCGGAATTTAAGACCAGTCAGGTGTGGGTGCGGCCGGTTGCTGCCGGTGCCTCCGCCGTGGCCCTGCAGAGCGAAGGTGCCTCATGAGCGAGCGTGTTGTGGTGGTGGGCTTCGGCCCGGTTGCGGCGAGGCTGATCGATGAACTGCTGCCGGCGGTGGAGTCAGGCGTGGTGGAGATGACCGTGATCGGCGAGGAACCGGTGGCCGCCTACAACCGGGTCCTGGTGGCGGACTTGGGCGTCGGCCGGACCAGCGCGGACGCCCTGGCCCTTGCCGATGCGGCGTCCCTGGTGGCCGCGGGCGTCGACGTCCGGCTGGGCGTGCGGGTCCGCCGGGTGGACCGGGCCCGGCGCCTGCTCCTGCTCAGCGACGGCAGCACCCCGCGCTATGACCGGCTGGTGTTCGCCACCGGCGCCCGGCCCGTGATTCCCAACCTCACCGGGCTGAACCCGGATCCCGGACGGCCCGCCCTTCCGCCCGGGGTGACCGCGCTACGCGACCTGGGTGATGCGGCGGCGCTGCACGCAGCGGTGGCCGGCGGCAAACGCGTGGTGGTCCTAGGCGGCGGTGTCCTGGGCCTGGAAACCGCCCTGGCCGCCGCCGAGGAGGGCGCCACCGTGACCGTGGTGCACAATGGCCCGTTCCCGCTGGGCCGCAGCATCGACCGCGGCGGCGGGGCCGTGCTGGCGGCGTCGCTGCGGAACTGCGGGGTGCGGATGGCGGGCAATGCTCGATCCGTGGGCGTGGAGACGGACGACGACGGCGGCTTCTCCGCGCTGCTGCTGGACGACGGCTCCGCGATCGACGGGGACCTGCTGGTGCTGTCCTGCGGCGTGCGGCCCCGCGTTGAGCTCGCGGAGGGCTGCGGGCTGCCGACGGCGGCCGGCATCCTGGTGGACCACCGGCTTCGCGCGCACCACGAGCCGCACGTCTTCGCCGTCGGGGACTGCGCGGAGGTCCGCTGCCCCGATCCGGACTGCGTGGACTGCCGGGTTCCCCGCGGACCGTCCGGACTGGTGGGGCCGGGATGGCGCCAGGCCGAGTGGCTGGCCGGCTACCTCACGCTGCTGGCGTCCGGTGCTCTTGCGGAGGCTCAGGCGATGCCGGCGCTGCCTTCGGAACAGCCGGCCGTGGTGGTGCTCAAGGCGCGCGGGCTGACCATGGCCGTGGCCGGTGACGTCACCGCTGATCCGTGGGACGAGGAGGCGCTGTGTTCCGGGTCGGCCACGGACCGGCCACGGCTGCAGGTCTCGCAATGGGCCGACCCCGAACACGGCCGCTACGTCAAAATGTCCACCCGTGCCGGGGTATTGGAGGGTCTAGTGGCCGTCGGGATGCCCCGCACCGCGGCCGAGCTGGTGCAGCTCTTCGAACGCGGTGCGGAACTACCGGCGGACCGGTCGCTGTTGCTCAGGCTGGACGGTCCGGAGGCTAATACCTCGCAGGCCGCCCACGACCCGGCGCGGACCGTTTGCCGCTGCGCGGGGATCAGCGGAACAGCCATTGCTTCAGCCGTTTCCTCCGGATGCTCGACAGTTGCCGAGGTCTCCGGGACCACCCGCGCCGGCACCGGCTGCGGCAGCTGCCACGACGAGATCAGGGGCCTGATCGAAAAGCACTTCCAGTCGGCGGTGGCGTAGGGAGCGGCCCGGTGGGGGTGCGCCGATGTCGCGAACCTGAGACCGGCCTGAACAGCTGGTAGCTTATGACAGCGGCCCAGTCTCAGGCGCCGCCTTCCAAGGGGGAAATTTTGAAGAAATCACTCGCATTTGTCGTGCTCACCGGGCTTCTGCTCACCGGGTGCGGCGGCAAGCAGATGTCCGCACCATCTGCAGCATCACCCAGCATTTCCGCAGCCGCGGCCGTAGAGGGCGCCATCTCCGTTCCCGGTGTGGTCGGGATGACCCTGGACAAGGCCACGAACCAACTTCAGGATCTGGGTCTCAAGGTCAAGGCAACCGACGTTGATAACGGCAAGTCGATCATGGTCAAAAGCAACTGGACCGTCGCCCGCCAGGGCACAGCGGAAGGCACCAAGGTAGACAAGGGCGCGACCGTTGAATTGGGGGTCCATCACCTCACCGACTCCACCCCGACGCCGACACCGACTCCGACGCCGACTCCGGTCAAGGTCGTAGAGGCTCCGCCCGCGCCGGTGGTCCCGGCCGCCCCTCCGGCGGTGGCTGAGCCGCCCGCTCCCGCCTACGTTCCGCCGGCACCGGCCTATGTCCCGCCGGCACCGGTTCAGGCTCCGCCCGTCTATGGCGGAATCATCTGCAAGGACGGCTACGCATGGCCGTCTTCAACCCGTCGGGGCGCTTGCAGCGGTCACGGAGGCATCAGAAACTAGCTCGAGAAAGTTGCCGGGCCGACACACCGGCCCGGCACCTACACTCCGGTCAGGCGTTCCTGGCAGCTGGGCGAGACGACCCGCAGCGTGCTGGCCGGGTTGGCGACGAGGGCCGCGGCCGGCCTGACCGGACGCCGCTCGAGGTTACCACCGCAGTTGGGGCACGCCCCGTCGCGGAAACGGGCGACGCAGCCCGGGCACCACGTGCACTCGAAGGTGCAGATATAGGCCTCGTCGGTGGGCGCGATGTCGCGATCGCAGCATTCGCAGTTCGGTCGGATCTCAAGCATGCGACCAGCCTACCGGCCAGTAACTGACACGCGGCGCGGCCTTCGGCCCGGCAGATACTTGGCGCCTGGATGCCGGCCCATTACTTCAGCTGTTTCCTCCCGGGTTGCTCGACGGTTGCCTAAGTCTCTAGTACCACCCGTGCCGGCACCGGCTGCGGCCGCTGCCACGACGAGATCAAGGGCCTAATCGAAATAAACTTCCAAGCGGCCGTGGCGTAGAGGATCTGGGTGCCTTGAAGCTGGGCAGCCAGGATGTACCGCTGCGACTCTGACCGTCGACGTCGAGTCGGCCCAATCGCAGTGGCCACAGAGGTTTATAGGTCCCGAGCCTAGCCGTCTCGTCCGAGCGGTACTGATACGATGCGCAAGCGGTCGCTGGGGCCGCCATTTACGTTTCGGGGGAAACCGTCTCATGCGCAATAGAAATCTTCTCTGCCTGTCCGTCGGCATTGCAGCGGCTGCATCCCTGATGGGCGCCGCAGTTCCGGCACAGGCATCCAGCAGCGAAGGCGCTACGAAGAGCACCACCAGCACCTGCACGGAACTCGCACCCGATATCACCACCTGCCTCACTATGGAGGAGCGCCGCAACGTGGTAGTCACCCCGTCCGGGGTTGCGGTCTTGCAGGGTTATCGCGAGTACACGGACTCCACAGCCTTCCCCGATGGCACGCAGTCCAGCCAAGGAACTCGGCGGTACGTCTCCGTCTTCGGTTCGTCCGTTCAGACACCCGACGGGGTCCTCTACTACGATGCCAAGGTCACACGGGTCGACGGGTCAGATGTCCTCTCCTTCCCCGACGGACTGACCTGCGTCCTGGACACCAATTTCGTGGAAGCCAATGTAAGCGGCGGCTACAACCACAGCACAGGCGTCTGCACCACCAACTAATACCCTCCCTGCCTGAAGGCCCGCTCCCGTTAGGGGGTGGGCCTTTCTGCACCACGGCCGGGCTCTCATTCCGGCGCGTCGTATAAAGACGGGATTGCGTACCGGCCTGGGCCGAGGTGTGCACACCTGGCCTTAACTGCCACGCTCGCGCCGCGACGCAGGCATTCCTCCACTGGTCCCCATGTCCCCGCCGGGCTTCAATTCGTGCAGATCCTGGCCGTCCGGCTGCAGCGACCGCGGGTCGCCCCAGGCACCGCGCACATAGCGTGGAACGGCTCTTGACGGCGGCGTCCGGACAGCATGTGATGGACGGGAACTGATCCCGGACCACTCATCTGCCGGACGCCCGCCGCCCGGAACGCCGAAAGGACAACGAATGTCCCTGCTCGACTCCGCCCTCTGGAACGGCAAGATCTACCTCAACGGCTGGCGGGACGGGGGCGGAGGGACCGGCACTGCCGTCGAGCCGGCCACGGGCGAGGAGCTGGGCAGCTACGGGGTCGCCTCGGTTGAAGACGTCTTGGAGGCCGCCGCCACGGCGGCCAAGGCGCAAAAGGAATGGGCCGCCCGGAGCCCGGAGGAGCGCGCCGCCGTCCTGCGCCGCGCCGGGCAGCTCTGGGAGGAGCACGCCGCCGACATCCAGGACTGGATCGTCCGCGAATCCGGCGGCATCCCGCCCAAGGCCGGCCTGGAAACCCACATCGCCGCCAACGAATGCTACGAGGCCTCCGCGCTGCCCTCGCTGCCGGCCGGGGACGTCCTGACCTCCAACGAAAACCGCTGGTCCTTTGCCCGCCGCCGGCCCGTCGGCGTCGTCTCCGTGATCGCCCCGTTCAACTTCCCGCTGATCCTCTCCATCCGCGCCGTCGCCCCGGCCCTGGCCCTCGGCAACGCCGTGCTGCTCAAGCCGGATCCGCGGACCACGGTGTGCGGCGGCGTCAGCGTCATCCGCATCTTCGAGGAGGCCGGGCTCCCGCCGGGGCTGCTCTCGCTGCTGCCCGGCGGCGCGGAGGTGGGTGCCGCCGTCGTCGAAGCCGAGGAGGTGCGCGTGATCGCGTTCACGGGCTCGACGGCGGCCGGCCGGAAAATCGGCGAGACCGCCGGCCGGCTGCTCAAGCGCGCCCACCTGGAACTGGGCGGCAACAACGCCCTGATCGTCCTGCCCGGTGCGGACATCGCCAAGGCGGCCTCCGCCGCCGCGTTCGGGTCCTTCATGCACCAGGGCCAGATCTGCATGGCCGCCGGCCGTCACATCGTGCACGAGGACCTCTACGACGAATACGTCGCCGCCCTCTCCGAGAAGGCCGCGCACCTGCCCGTGGGCGACCCGAAAAGCGGCACCGTGGCGCTCGGCCCGGTGATCGACGAACGCCAGCTGCAGCGGGTGGACGGGATCGTCCGGGACGCCGTCGCCGCCGGCGCGAAGCTCGCCGCGGGCGGCACCCACGACGGCCGCTTCTACCAGCCGGCCGTGCTGGTGGACCTGGACACGGACAGCCCCGCCTGGAAGGACGAGATCTTCGGCCCGGTGGCCCCGGTGATGAAGTTCTCCACCGTGGACGAGGCCGTGGCGCTGGCCAACGACAACGAATACGGCCTTTCGATCGGCATCCTGGGCGACGTGGGCCTGGCCATGACCATCGCCGACCGGCTGGACTCCGGCAAGGTCCACATTAACGAACAGACCGTCTCCGACGAGGCCAACTCCCCCTTCGGCGGCACGAAGAACTCCGGCAACGGCTCACGGATCGGCGGCCATCACGCCAACATGGAGTCGTTCACCGAGATCCAGTGGCTCACCATGCGGCCGGACATCGCACCCTACCCGTTCTAGGAGCGGGCCACCCGCGCGGCGGCGGTCTCCACCAAGGCCTCGAGCCAGTGCTGGTGCTGCTTCTCGATGCTGCGCCGGACCACCGGTCCCAGCAGCGTCGCGAGGACGCCGCCCTGGACCTCCTCGGTGACGATCAGGGTGCCGCCGTCGTCCGTGCGCTGCAGGTCCCAGCGGTGGTAGCCGGTGGAGCCGCGGCCGGCGCCCTCCCAGCCGAGCCGGGTGCAGGGGGGCGAACTCGCGGACCGTGCTGGCCACGCGCAGGCCGAAGGTGGTCCAGTCGAACCGGGACGAGGCCTCAAGTTCCGTGCCGCCGCCGTCGTCGAGCACCACGTCCTTGGCATTGCGGTACCAGGCCGGCCAGCGCGGCGCCTCGATCAGTACGGGCCAGAGCTGCTCCGGCGTGAGGTCGGTGCGGAGCTCGTTATAGGCGTACACCCGGGCCGAGGCGGGGTCGAAGCCGGCGGGCCAATCGGTGGTGGGGTTCACTTGCTGCTCCTGAACTGAAGACGAAGGTAGGCGTCGAAGAGGCCCGAGCCGAGGAAGCGGCGGGACTGGACGATCGCCTTGGCGGCGGGGGTGACGGTGTAGCGGGACCGGGGTTTGCGGGCCGTCGCGGCGTGTTCGACGACGGCGGCCACGGCGTCGGGCTCCGCAGCAAGCAGCGGGGAGGCGTAGGAGACGGCCATCTGTTTATCGGCCGCGGCCCGGAGCGGGGCGTACGGGCCGCCGTCGGCGCCGGAGGAGGCCAGGGTGCGGGCGGCGGTGGCGCCGAAGCCGGTGCGGATCAGGCCGGGGGCGATCAGGGAGGTGCTGATGCCGAAGGGCGCCGTCTCGAAGCGCAGTGCGTCGGTGATGGCCTCCACGGCGTACTTGCTGGCGTGGTAGTAGCCGCCCACCGGGAAGGTGACGCGGCCGCCCATGGACCCGATGTTGATGATCCGGCCGGAGCGGGCGGCGCGCATGCCGGGCAGCACCAGCTGGATCATACGGGAGAAGCCGAAGACGTTGGTCTCGAACTGGCGGCGGACGGCGTCCAGGTCCGCTTCCTCGATGGTGCCGTATTCGCCGTAGCCGGCGTTGTTGATCAGGATGCCAACGCTGCCGTGCCGTTCCTCCACGGTGCGGACGGCCGCGGCCATGGAGTCCTCGTCGGTGACGTCCAGGGGCAGGACGGTGGCGCCGGCGTCGGCGAGTCCGGCGAGGGTTTCGGGCCGACGCGCGGTGGCGTAGACGGTGAAGCCGGGCCGTTTGAGCAGCCGTTCGGCGGCGGCCCGGCCAATGCCGGAGGAGGCTCCGGTGATCAGAACTGCGGTGGTCATGGCTGGTCCTTGGGTTCGTTGGGATAGATGGTGAAGCCTGCGGTGAAGATGGCCACGCCGCGGCGCAGCCGGTCCGGGAGCGCGTCGGGGGCGGCGACGCCTGCTTCCAGGCCGCGGGTGAAGGCGAACAGCATTTCGGCGGCGTCCCGGGCATCGGCGCCGGGGTAGGCCTCCTGTACGGTGCGGGTGAGCAGGGCCAGCATCGCCTCGTCGTACCGGCCCAGAGCCTCGGGCGCGAGCCGGGTTTCCACACCCAGCAGCTCGGCGGCGTGTGCCGGGCTGTCCCGCCAGATCCGCATCACCAGCTCCAGCTTGGCCAGCAGGATTCCGGCCAGCCGCTCCTCCGGCGCCGTGCCGGCCTCCGCGGCCGCCTCCGAGGCGGCGAGGGCGTCGGCCAGCAGGCGTTCGACCAGGGCGCGGAAGACGTCTTCCTTGCTGCGGAAGTACTGATACAGCGCGGGCCGGGAGACTCCGGCCTGCCCGGCGATGTCGTTCATGGTGGTGCGGCGCGCCCCGTGCCGGGTGAAGCACACGTAGGCCGCCTCGACGATGTCAGCACTGCGGTCGTTCATGTCTGACACTTTAGGCATGAAGTGTCAGAATGTAAAGCGTGCCGTGTCCGGGATGCCCTGGCGCCGGTTAAAAGCCGAACGCCGGCGGCCCCGAGGGGCGCCGGCGTTCGGAAGGTGTGGAGCGGTGCTACATGTGCACGTGCAGGCGGCGGGCCGCCTCGGAGATCGATCCGCTCAGGGACGGGTAGACAGTGAAGGTGCTGGCGACGTCGTCGACGTGCATCTTCTGGGTCACGGCCAGCGAGATCGGGAAGATCAGCTCGGAGGCGTTGGGGCCCACGACGACGCCGCCGATCACGGTGCCGGAGCCCTTGCGGGCGAAGATTTTGATGAAGCCGTCGCGGTGGTTGCGCATCTTGGCGCGGGCGTTGCTGCGCAACGAGAGCTTGACGACGTCGCCCTGGTACTTGCCGGAGTCGATGTCCGCCTCGGACACGCCCACGTTGGCGATTTCGGGCGAGGTGAAAATGTTGGAGGCCACCTGGTGCAGCTTCAGCGGGGCGACGCTGTCGCCGAGGAAGTGGGCGATGGCGATCCGGCCCTGCATGGCGGCGACGGAGGCCAGCGCCAGGACGCCGGTGCAGTCGCCGGCGGCGTAGATGTTCGGGGCGGTGGTGCGCGAGACGCCGTCGACCTTGATGTGGCCGCTCTCGGTCAGCGCGACGCCGGCTTCCTCCAGGCCGATCCCGGCGGTGTTCGGGATGGATCCGACGGCCACCAGGCAGTGGCTGCCGCGGACGGTGGAGCCGTCCGCCAGGGTGACCACGACGCCGTTGTCCGTGCGCTCCACGGTCTCGGCGCGGGCCCGGGACAACACGGTCACGCCGCGGCGTTCGAAGACGCCCTCGAGGACCTCGGCGGCGTCCGCGTCGGAGCCGGGCAGGACCCGGTCGCGGGAGGAGATCAGGGTGACCTTGGAGCCCAGGCCGTTGTAGGCGGAGGCGAATTCGGCGCCGGTGACGCCGGAGCCCACCACGATCAGTTCCTCGGGCAGTTCGTCCAGGTTGTAGATCTGCGCCCAGTTCAGGATGCGTTCGCCGTCCGGACGGGCGGTGGGCAGTTCGCGCGGGTGGGCGCCGACGGCGAGCAGGACCGCGTCCGCCTCGACCGTCTCCACGCCCTCCGCGGTCAGGACCTCGATCGTGTGGTTGTCGAGCATCTTGCCGGAGCCGAGCATGATGCGCACGCCCTGGCCCTCGAGGCCGCGCTGGATGTCCGCGGACTGCTGCCGCGCCAGGCCGAGGAGCCGGTCGTTGATGTGCTTGAGGTCCGCGCGCATGGTGGGCATGCAGTCGCCGCCGTCGACGTCGAACTTCACGCCCAGCTCCCCCGCCTCGCCCACGCGGGTCATCAGGTCCGCGGTGGCGATCAGGGTCTTGGAGGGAACGACGTCGGTCAGCACGGCGGAGCCGCCGAGGCCGGCGCGTTCGATGATGGTGACCTGCGCTCCCAGCGAGGCGGCGACCATGGCCGCCTCGTAGCCACCCGGCCCTCCGCCGAGAATCGCGATACGGGGTGCACTGAAATCGGGATGCGTAGTCACAATCATCCATTGTCCATCATCCGGACCGGCGCCACCAAGCCACGGTGCTGGGCAGCGCGGGGGCGGCAGGGTAGCTTGTTCCAGTGAGCAACACGGAATTCCTGAACACTGACCCCTTCGACGCCGCCCGCGCCGCCGCCGACTACATCGCGGAGGAGACCGGCGTCGACAGCCACGACATCGCCCTGGTGCTGGGCTCGGGCTGGGGGGACGCCGCCGAACTGATCGGCGAGACCACCGCCACCCTGTCCGCGGACGAGGTCCCGGGCTTCTCCGCGCCGTCGGTGGTGGGCCACGTGGGCACCATCCGCTCGGTTCTCACCCGCGAGGGCAAGCGCGCCCTGGTGCTCGGCGCGCGCACGCACTACTACGAGGGCAAGGGCGTCCGCGCCGTGGTGCACGGCGTCCGGACCGCCGCCGCTGCCGGCTGCAAGACCCTGGTCCTCACCAACGGCTGCGGGGGCCTGAACGAGGACTGGGCTCCCGGAACCCCGGTGCTGATCAGCGACCACATCAACCTCACCGCCACTTCCCCGCTGGAGGGCGCCACATTCGTGGACCTGACAGACCTCTACTCCTCCCGCATCCGCGGCCTGGCCCGCGAGGTGGATTCAAGCCTGGACGAGGGCATCTACGCGCAGTTCACCGGCCCGCACTACGAAACCCCGGCCGAGGTGCAGTATGCCAAGCGGATCGGCGCTTCCCTGGTGGGCATGTCCACCGCGCTGGAGGCCATCGCCGCACGTCACGCGGGCATGGAGGTCTTCGGCATCTCGCTGGTGACCAACCTCGCCGCCGGCATCAGCCCGGTACCGCTGAGCCACGAAGAGGTCCTCGAGGCCGGCCAGGCCGCGGGCCCGCGCATCTCCAAGCTGCTCGCGGAGATCATCGCCAAGCTCTAAGTCGGCCGGCTCAGCCTGCCGCCAGCTGCGCCACGGTCCGGGCCCGGTCCTCCGGGAACCGCCGCTCCATCGAGTCGGCGATCCCGGCGATGGTCTGCCGGGCCAGGGTCTGCCGCCACACCAGTTCCGCCTGCCGCATCGTCTGGGAGACCAGGCAGGACCGGGTGAAGTCGTCCCGCGTCGCGGCGCCCGGGACGTTGCCCAGGATTCCCTCGCAACGGAAGGCCGGTTCCTGGCCCTCGATGGCCAGCACCACGTCCAGGACGGTGATGGCATCCGGCCGCCGGGCCAGCGCGAACCCGCCGCGCGGGCCGGAGACCGAGACCAGGATCCCGTCCCGGACCAGCGCCTGCAGCTGCTTGTTCAGGTAGGCGGCGGGCAGGTCATACAGGGCGGCGATCCGGCCGCTGTTGACGGCCTCGCCGGCGGGGGTCCAGGACATGGCGACGCACGCGTGCAGCGCCCATTCCACCCCTCGCCCCATCCTCATATTCCAGACGCTATGTGTCCGGAAATTGGGGTGTCAACGGGCCGAGGGGCCCTGTGGGGGTCTCCTGCGGCAATCCTGAGCCAGCCCTGCGGAGGGTCCGGACGTAATGGAACTGTAAGGCCGCGCGCGCTTGTCGCGGCGCGCCGGCCCCCGGTTTGCCGCTAGTTTGGTATCCATGACGTCTTCCGATGCCGCACTGAACGATCTCCTGGGCGAAGCCCGTGCCTGGGCCGGACAGGACCCGGATCCGGCCACCGCCGCCGCCCTGGCCGAGCTCATCCGCCTCACCGAGGAAGGCGCTCCCGGCGCCCGCCAGAAACTCGCAGACAGCTTCAGCGGCACCCTGGAGTTCGGCACCGCAGGCCTCCGCGCCGCCCTCGGCCCGGGCCCGAACCGGATGAACCGCGTGGTGGTCCGGCGCGCCGCCGCAGGGCTCGCCGCCTTCCTCACCGGCGCCGTCGGCCAGGCAGCCGCCGGCACCCGGCCGCGCGCCGTCGTCGGCTACGACGCCCGGCACAACTCGGACGTCTTCGCCCGCGAGACCGCCGCCATCTTCACCGCCGCCGGCATCGAGACGTTCCTGATGCCCGCCGCACTGCCCACCCCGCTGCTCGCCTACGCCGTCCGCGCCCTGGACTGCGACGGCGGCGTGATGGTCACCGCCAGCCACAACCCCCCGCAGGACAACGGGTACAAGGTCTACCTGGGCCGGCACGCCGTCGAGGAATCCGGCCGCGGCGCCCAGATCGTGGCACCGTACGACGCCCGGATCGCATCCGAGATCGACGCCGTCGGCCCGCTTGAGTCGATCGCCCTCGCCGGGGAGGGCTGGACGGTCCTGGAGCCCTCCATCGCCGCCGACTACCAGGCCGCCGTCGCGGCGCTGGTGATGCCGGAGCACTTCCCGGCCCGCGACCTGAAGATCGTCCTGACCCCCATGCACGGCGTAGGCGGGGAAACCGCCGTCGCGGTACTGAACGCCGCCGGCTTCGCGGACGTTACCCTGGTCACCGAGCAGGCCCTTCCGGACCCGGACTTCCCCACCGTCAGCTTCCCCAACCCGGAGGAACCCGGCGCCCTTGACCTGGCGCTGGAGACCGCTGCCCGGGTGGACGCGGACATCGTGATCGCCAACGACCCCGACGCCGACCGCGCCGCGGTGGCTGCCAAGGACCCGGACACCGGCGCCTGGCGGATGCTGCGCGGCGACGAGGTGGGCGCCCTGCTGGGCGCGCACGTCGTCGCCCGGCTCGCGGCCGACGGCGGAGACGGACAGGGTAGCGCTGTTGCGGGCGCCGCACAGGACGGCGAAAACGCCGGCGTGTTCGCCAACTCCATCGTCTCGTCCCGGTTGCTTGCCCGCGTGGCCACCGCCGCAGGCTACGACCACAAGGAAACCCTCACCGGTTTCAAGTGGATCGCCCGCGTTCCGCACCTGCTCTACGGCTACGAGGAGGCCCTGGGATATTGCGTGGCACCGTCCCTGGTCCGGGACAAGGACGGCATCTCCGCCGCCGTGCTGATCGCCGAACTCGCCGCCGCGGCCAAGGCCGCCGGCCGGACCATCTTCGACACCCTCGACGAGCTGTATCTGGTGCACGGCCTGCACGCCAGCGATCAGCTCAGCATCCGGGTGGCGGACCTGGGCCTGCTGGACGCCATGATGAACCGGCTGCGGGTCAGCCCGCCGGAATCCTTCGGCGGCTCCGCCGTGGAGACCGCCGCGGACCTGTCCGAGGGCAGCGAGCAGCTTCCGCCCACCGACGGCCTGCTCTACCTGACCCGCGACGGCAGCCGCGTGATCATCCGGCCCAGCGGCACCGAGCCGAAACTCAAGTGCTACTTGGAGGTCATCCGGGGCGTGGAATCCGCCGCCGGCCTGCCCCAGGCCCGGCAGGAGGCGCGCGCAGCGCTGGACGCCGTGCTGGCGGACGTGCGCGAGGCCCTGGGCCTCTAAATCCCTTGAGCCTCTAGCGCCCCCCTCGCGGGGACGCAGCTTCAAGAGATACGGGCCGTGGCTAAAGCCGGATTTCGATGAAGCCGTCAACGGCGCGCGCCGGATAGGTTGCCAGCCGCAGCTCCGGGTTGCCGAGGCACTCCCCGGTCAGCAGGTCGTAGACCTCCTTGTGCAACGGGGACGCCAGGGTCCGCCGGGTCCCCCGCGATCCGGTGATCCCCCGGGCCATGACGTGCGCGCCGGTGGCCGGATCGGCGTGGTCGACGGCCAAGACCTCACCGCCGGCCGTGCGGAACACGGCCACCTGCCGGCCCGCGACCAGTGCCGCCTCACCCCAGCCTGGCTCCAGGTCCTGCACCGCGCAGATCCGGTGCCAGCCGGTCCCGTGCATTCCCGTCATCTGCTCCGCAAAACTGCGGGCCGCGTCATCCAGTACGGCAGTCATCCGGGGCTCCTCCCTGCTTGCTTTCCGGTTTCCCGGCCGCCACTGCGGCCATTCCCCCACGCTAGGACCGTCGTGTAACGGCCGCATACAGCCCATGTGTCCGGCCGGTAAAAGAGACCTCACCCGGGCCGAAACCCGTCCGTGATGCAGAAGTTAAGACCACGAAACATTCGGGAAACTGACGCGAAACTGCCGCTGCCTAGGCTGGCCGGAGATGTTGCAGCACACCGCCTGCGGCCCAACGAAAGGCCACCCGTGACCGGACAGACCGCCAGCCCCCGCCCCTCCTCCCCCGCACCCGCCGCGGCGCGCCGCGTCGTCGTCGCCGGCGGCGGCCCCGCAGCCCACCGTTTCGTGGAGGCCATGCACGCCCGTGGCCTGGCCGGCTGGCAGATCACCGTGCTGACGGAGGAGGCCCACCTGCCCTACGACCGGGTGGCGCTGAGCAAGGCGCTGACGGATACCGCCGTGGACCTCACCCTGGGCGAGCCCTCCTTGTGGGGCCACGGGGCGCTCACCCTCCGGACCGGCGAGCGCGCCACCGCCATCGACACCGCCGCGAAAACCGTGCAGACCGCCGCCGGCACCGTCTACCCCTACGACGAGCTGGTGGTCGCGACCGGCTCGGACGCGGCCCGCCTGCCCATCCCGGGCGCCGAACACACCCACGTCTACCGCACGCTGGAGGACGTCCGGGCCATCAACGCCGAAATCGCGGACCTCACCGCGGCCCTGGGCCGCACGGTCAACGCCGTCACCGTCGGCGGCGGGTTGCTGGGCCTGGAGGCGGCGGCCGGCACCGCCCAGCTCGGCGCCAACCCGGTCGTCATCAACGGCTCCCCCTGGCTGATGAACACCCAGCTGGACGAGGGCGCCGGGCAGGCCCTCGGCCGGCTGATCGAGGCCAAGGGCTTCACCGTCCACTGCGGCGTGTTCCCCGCCGAGGTGCTCTCCGACGACGCCGGCCGGGTCACCGGCGTGCTGCTGGCCGACGGGCGGGTGATCGACGCCGACATCGTCATCGCCGCCGTCGGCGTGCGGCCCCGCGACGAGCTGTTCAGGGCCGGCGACGGCGGGCCGCAGCAGTTCCGACTCGGCCCGCGCGGCGGCGTCGTGATCGGCGAGGACTGCCGCACCGAGGTCCCCGGGATCTGGGCGATCGGCGAAGTGGCCAATTTCGGCGGCATGTGTCTGGGCCTGGTAGCGCCGGCGAACACGATGGCGGAAATCGTCGCGGACCGGCTGCACGGCGGCGCCGCGACCTTCCCCGGCTTCGACACCGCCACCAAACTCAAGCTCTCCGGCGTCGACGTCGCCAGCTTCGGCGACGCCTTCGCCCGCACCGACCACGCTTTGGAGATCGTCTACGCGGACCCGGCCCGAGGCGTCTACCAAAAGATCGTCACCACCGACGACGCCACCACCCTGCTCGGCGGGATCTTCGTCGGCGACGCCGCCCCGTACACCGCGCTGCGGCCGCTGCTGGGCCGCGCACTGCCGGCCGAACCCGGCGCCTACCTCACCGCGGCCGGCGGCGGAGTCGACGCCCTCGCGGCCGAACTGCCCGACGACGCCATCCTCTGCTCCTGCAACAACGTGGCCGCCGGGACCATCCGCGACGCCGTCAACGGCTGCGGCACCTGCGAGGGCAGCGAACCGGTCCGGGACGTCCCCGGGCTCAAGGGCTGCACCCGCGCCGGCACCAGCTGCGGATCCTGCGTCCCGATGCTCAAGAAACTCCTCGACGGCGAACTCACCAAGTCCGGCGTCGAGGTCTCCACGGCGCTATGCGAACACATCGCGCTCTCCCGCCAGGAACT
The DNA here is from genome assembly GCF_030410515.1 of Arthrobacter sp. YD4. GTDB lineage: Bacteria > Actinomycetota > Actinomycetes > Actinomycetales > Micrococcaceae > Arthrobacter. Next base: position 267,500 of record NZ_JAUHHD010000005.1, read on the forward strand.
CTTCGACGCCATCAGGGTCCTGGAACTGACCTCATTCGAGGACGTCATGGACCGCTACGGCAGCGGGGAGGGCTGCGATATCTGCAAGCCCACCATCGCCAACATCCTCGCCAGCCAGCACGGCGCATACGTCCTCGACGCTGGCCGCGGCACCCTCCAGGACACCAACGACCGGGCCCTGGCGAACATGCAAAAGGACGGCACCTACTCGGTGGTGCCGCGGATCGCGGGCGGTGAGATCACGCCGCAGAAACTCGGCGTGATCGCCGCCGTCGCCGAGCAATACGGCCTGTACACGAAGATCACCGGCGGCCAGCGGATCGACATGTTCGGCGCCCGGCTGGAACAGCTCCCGGAGATCTGGAAGCTGCTGGTGGACGCCGGGTTCGAATCCGGCCAGGCCTACGGCAAGAGCCTGCGCACCGTGAAGTCCTGCGTCGGGTCCACCTGGTGCCGCTTCGGGGTGCAGGATTCGGTGGCCATGGCCATCCGCCTGGAACTCCGGTACCGCGGCCTGCGCAGCCCGCACAAGCTGAAGATGGGGGTCTCCGGCTGCGCCCGCGAATGCGCCGAGGCCCGCGGCAAGGACGTCGGCGTGATCGCCACCGCGGACGGCTGGAACCTCTACGTCGGCGGAAACGGCGGCTCCACCCCGGCGCACGCGCAGCTTCTCGCCAAGGACCTCGACGACGAGACGCTGATCCGCTACATCGACCGCTACTTCATGTACTACATCCGCACCGCCGACCGGCTGCAGCGCACCGCCCGCTGGCAGGAGGAGCTCGATGGCGGCATCCGCCACGTCGAGGACGTGGTGGTGCACGACAGCCTGGGCATTGCCGCGGACCTGGAGGCAGCCATGGCCAAACATGTGGACACCTACGTCGACGAGTGGGCCGAGACCCTGCGGGACCCGGACCGGCTGCGCCGCTTCCGCTCCTTCGTCAACGCCCCGGGCCAGGTGGACGACTCCATCACCCTCGTCCCCGACGAGCGCGGCCAGATGCGGCCCGCCACCGCGGAAGAGAAACGCTCCCGGCTGATCGCCACGACCATTCCCGTCAGGTCGGCCGGCCCCGCCGCCGGCGAACCCACCGAAAGCAGGGTCTAAGCATGCAGCTCAGCATCGAACTCACCGGCCGGACCGTCCTGGTGGCCGGCTCCGACGCCGCAGCCCGGCAGGCCGTCCGGCGCTACCGGGCCGCCGGCGCCGTCGTCGGCCGCCTCACCGGCCCGGACGCCCCGGCGGCTCCGGGGCCGCTGCCCTTCCTGGTGGCCGCGGTGGACGACGGCCAGCCCGGCTGGCCGGCCCGCCTGGACCGGTTCCGCGCCGCCGGCGTGCCGGTCGCCGCCGAACCGGCGGCCGGCCCGGCCGGGCACGTCACCCTGGTGGGCGGCGGCCCCGGCGCCGGGGAACTGCTGACCGTCGCCGCGGTGGCCGCCCTGCGCGACGCCGACGTCGTCTTCTACGACCGGCTGGCACCGCACCAGGACCTGCCGTCCCTGACCACCGCGGAGCTGGTGGACGTGGGCAAGACCCCCGGCCACCACAAGGTCAGCCAGGCCGGCATCGAGGAGTTGATGGTCAATGCCGCTCTGGCCGGCGCGAACGTGGTCCGGCTCAAGGGCGGAGACCCGTACGTCTTTGGCCGCGGCGGCGAGGAAGTGGCCGCCTGCGTGCGCGCCGGGCTGCCGGTCCGGGTCATTTCCGGGGTCACCAGCGCCGTCTCCGTCCCGGCCGCCGCGGGCATTCCCGTCACCCACCGTGAGGTCAGCCGCCTGTTCACCGTGGTCTCCGGCCATGCCCCGCTCACCGAGGACGAACACCGGCACCTGGCAGGGCTCGGTGGGACCATCGTGGTGCTGATGGGCATCGGCACGCTGCACCAGCTGGCGGCCGGGCTGCGCCGGGCCGGGATGCGCGCGGACATGCCGGTGGCGGTGATCGAGCGCGGTTACCAGCCCGGCCAGCGCACCACCATCGCGGACCTGGGCGGCATCACGGCGGCCGCTGCCGGCTGCGGCAACCCCGCCGTCCTGGTGATCGGCGAGGTGGTCCGGGTCGCGGAGGCGAACCGGGGCTGCGACGCCGCCGCGGCCGAACTGGACCGCCTCGCGGCGTCCCTGGTCGGGGCGTGAGCGCCGTGACCGTGAACAGCCTGGCCGGGACCGCCCCGGACACCGCCGGAACCGCCGACCTGCCGCTGGAAGGGTTCCGGATCGGCGTCACCTCTCACCGACGCTCGCAGGACCTGATCGAGGCCCTGGAACGCCGCGGCGCCGAGGTGCTGCACGCACCGGCGCTGAAGATTGCCCCGGTGCAGGAGGACCACCGGCTGATCGAGGACAGCCGCGCCATCATCGAGGCCCGGCCGCAGCTGTGCATCGCCACCACCGCCTACGGCATGCGCCGCTGGTGCGAGGCGGCGGACAGCTTCGGCATCGGCGACCAGCTGCTGGAAACCCTGGCCGCCACCCGGATGTTCGTCCGCGGGCCCAAGGCCCGCGGCGCCGTGCGGGCGGCGGGCCTGGCCGACGTCGGGATCAGCAGCGACGAGACCACCGCAACCCTGGTGGACATGCTGCTGGCCGAAGGGGTGCGCGGGAAGACCGTCGCCGTCCAGCTGCATGGCTACACCGACGTCCGGCAGCTGGAGCGACTCCGGATGTCCGGGGCGAACGTCATGACCGTCACCCCCTACCGCTGGGTCAAGCCCGAGGGTGCCGGCCGGCTGCCCAAGCTGATAGAGGCCGCCTGCAACGGCAGCCTCGACGTGCTGACCTTCACCTCCGCCCCCGCCGTCGACGCGTTATGGAGCACCGCGCACGAGATGGGCCTGTACAAGCAACTGGTCGCGGCGCTGAAGACCACGGTGGCCACCGCCGTCGTCGGCCCCATCACCGCCCAGCCGCTGGTCGACGCCGGCGTGCAGCCGCTGGTGCCGGAACGGTTCCGGATGGGCGCGCTGATCCGGCTGGTCTGCGAGCACCTGGCCCTGAATCACGTCCGCCGGCTGGACACCGCCGCGGGCGCGGTGGAGCTGCGCGGCCGGTCGCTGCGGATCGACGGCGAGCCCGTGGAACTGGCGCCCGCGCCGCTGCTGCTGATGAGGGCGCTGCTGGGGGCGGGCGGCGCCGTCCTGTCCCGCGAGTCGCTCTCCGAGCTGCTGGAACTGCGCGGCTCGGTGCACGCGCTGGACATGACAGTCAGCCGGCTCCGGTCCGCGCTGCCGGACGCCTCGCTGGTGGAAACCGTGGTGAAGCGCGGCTACCGGCTCCGGGTGTGAGCCACGCCATTACCAGCTGGTAACAATTGGCGAACAGGGAGCGAAAATACCGCAACACCGCAGAAACGTGCGCGAAAAACCGGCCTCCTACGCTGGGGAACAACAGAAACAGGGGCCACACCAGCAGGCCCGCCAGCGAAAGGGCCAGCACATGTCCGCACCGAAATCCTCCGCCGCCAGCACCGCTTCCACCACCGTCGCCTCCTCGCCGCGGATCGTGATCGCCGGGGCCGGCCCGGCGGCGCAGGCCCTGGTCCGCCAGCTCACCCGCACCCCGTTCGGCGGCGCCATCACGGTCCTCAGCAACCGGGACGACGCCCCGGCGGAACTGCTGGAGCTGGCCGTCCTCCCCCAGGTCTCGGTCCGGTTCGGCCAGCCCGCCAGCTTCATCGACGCCGAGCAGCGGCGGGTGACGACGGCGGACGGCCTCGAATTCGGCTACGACCAGCTGGTCATCGCCACCGGCTCGGCGCCGGCCCTGGCCCCGATCGAGGGCTCGGGCCGGTGCCTGAGCTATTCCACGATCGACGACGCCGGCACCCTCGGCGACGCGGTCAAGGACGTCACCCGGGTCCTGGGCCGGCGGCCGCTGGGCATCCTGGTGGGCACCGGCACGGCAGCGGGACAGGCCGAGGCAGTGCTGCGGGCCCGCGGCGTGCGCCCGGTCCGCACCACGCTGCGGCCCGCCGCCGTCGTCCCCACCCTCGCCGGCTCCGTGCTGCCGGCCTCCGGGATCGTCTTCGAGGACGGCTCCAGCATGAGCGGGGACCTGGTGGTCCTCGCCGAGGAGCGGATCTCCCGGGACGCGCTGGCCCGCACCGCCGGGCTGGCCACCGCCGCCCAGGGCGGGATCCTGGTGGGGGCCGACTACCGCACCTCCGTTCCCGGGATCTGGGCGATCGGCGACGCCGCGGCGCTCGACGGCGTCCGGCTGGGCCTGTTGGTGGCCGCCGGTTCCGCCGCCAGCATCTGCGCCGCCGGGCTCGTGCAGGCCTGCCTCCAGGTCCCCGTCGCGGCCGCCGCCTGAGCGGGCCTCCTACCCCGAGACAGTGTGGTCCCATATGGCAAGATGGTGCACTGAGAAGCCACGACGCGCGCCGCGTCAGCAGCCGGGCCGGCCATGATCCGTCCCGTCAGGAAAGGGACCACCATGAGCAACGACGCCACCACGGCCGGGGCACCCGGCACCGGCCAGGACCTCCACCAGGGCACCGGCAACATCGCCGCGTTCATCGACCACACCCTGCTCAAGCCGGAGGCCGGCGAGGCCGACGTGCTCAAGGTCTGCTCCGAGGCCGCCGAGTACCAGTTCAAGTCCGTCTGCGTGAACCCGATCTGGGTCAAGACCGTCAAGACCGCCCTCAAGGGTTCCGGCGTGCTGACCTGCTCCGTGATCGGCTTCCCGCTCGGTGCGACACCCAGCGACGTCAAGGCCTTCGAGGCCCGCGGCGCCGTGCTCGACGGCGCGGACGAGATCGACATGGTGATCAACATCGCCGCCGCCCGCGCCGGCGACAAGGGCGCCCTGGTCGATGACATCCGTGCCGTGGCCGAGACCGTCCACGCCGGCGGCGCCATCCTCAAGGTCATCATCGAGACGTCCCTGCTGGACGACGCGCAGAAGGTCCTCGCCTGCGAGGCCGCCGTCGAGGCCGGCGCCGACTTCGTCAAGACCTCCACCGGCTTCAACGGCGGCGGCGCGACGGTCGAAGACGTCACCCTGATGCGCCGCACCGTGGGACCGGACCTGGGCGTCAAGGCATCCGGCGGCGTGCGGTCCCTTGCCGACGCGCAGGCTATGATAGCTGCTGGTGCAACACGTATTGGCGCCAGCTCCGGCATCGCGATCGTCAAGGGCGAACAGGGTTCGTCCGCGTACTGACCGCCCCGCCGGAACCACGCCGCCACAGTTTTTACAGCCCCGCGGGGCCGAGGAGGAACGAATGTCCAGCAACAACGGCAAGACCGCCAAGACCCCCAGGTTCGAGAACAACCTGGCATCCAGCGTGGTGCTGTTTGTCATCATGATGGCGCTCTTCTTCGGCGCACTGTACTCGCTGTCGTTCCTGACCCTGGGCAACCCCTGGCCGATGCTTGCCTGCCTGGTGCTGTTCGCCCTTGCGTTCTGGATCCCGCAGACCATCACCGGCCGCTCGGACTCGGCCGGCGAACACTAAGCCTCGTCCAACGCCTGAAGCCCCGGTTCGCCGGGGCTTCAGGCGTTTAACGGCCGGTTCCGGACGGGCGCGGCGGATTCGGACCCGCGCACCCCGGACCCGCTGTGCGCGGGTCCGAAACCGTAGCGGAAACGATGTGCGGTGGCGCCGCTAGCTTCCCGTGCCGAACAGCCGGCCGACGACGGCGGAGCCGAAGGCGACGGCCGCCGGGAAGTGGCCACGGGCGACGTCGACGGCGGCGACGCACATCCCCACCATGGCGTAGGCGCCGACGGGGATCAGCACCAGCCACTCGCGCCGCGAACCGGCCCGGCCCAGGAGCGGGATGGAGAACGCCCCGTTGGCCTTCCAGACGTCCTTGACCAGCGGCAGCTTCCGCAGGAACTTCGGCGGTTTGACCACGATCGGCCACAGCAGCGGCACTCCCCCGGTGGTGATCATGTCCCCGAGGATGTGCACCAGCACGCCGGTCAGCATCGACACCGGCAGCCAGGACCACTGGTGCGGAGCGAACCAGGTCACCAGCCCGGCCATGGTGAGCGCGAAGATCCAGTTGCTGACTACCCCGTATTTGGGGAAGAGCTTGAGCGCCTTGGCGGCGATGTTGATCAGGAACATGCACAGCAGCCCGGCGCCCACCGAGAGCAGGCCCCAGTCGGTCTGCAACTGGATCTTCCCGGCCAGCGCGGCGAGCAGCACGAAGAACGCCGCCCCCAGCACCGAGTGGGTGCCCTGGCGGTGGCCGCCGGAGGCGTTCTCGATCCCGACGGCGATCAGGTTCGAAAGCGGCGGCAGCGCGTGCGCCACCGTGGACGAGCGGTGGTCCCAGTCGCAGATCAGCGCCGTCCCCGCGGTCGCCATCCCGCCGATCACGATCCCGGCGGGATCCAGCGGGTACCAGCCGAGCGTGTACGGCCCGGTCGAGGCAATAGCCACCCACGCCGCGGCACCTGACGCGGCGTGGTGTCCTCCCATCACGGCCTAGCCCGCGGCGGGCGGGGCGTCGGTGAAGATCGCCTCGATCACGCTGTTGGCCCAGGCCAGGATCTCGGCGTCCTGCAGGTCTCGGCCGCCGATCCGGGCGGTCTTGGGCTTGGGAATCAGCACCGCGTCCAGCGCCGGCTTGGTCTGCGAGCCCGGGTACATCCGGGCCAGCCGCATCTGCTTGGACTCGGGCAGCTGGGCGGGCGAGAATTTAATGAAGTTCCCCTGCAGGGCTACGTCGGTCAGGCCGGCCTCGCGCGCCCCGACTCGGAAGCGGGCCACGGCCACGAGGTTCTGCGCGGGCAGCGGCAACTCCCCGTAGCGGTCCACCAGCTCGGCCTCGACTTCCTCGATCGCCTCGTTGGTGAGAGCCGACGCCAGCTTCCGGTACGCCTCGAGGCGGAGCCGTTCGCCGGGGACGTAGTCGTGCGGCAGGTGCGCGTTGACCGGCAGCTCGATCTTCATCTCGGCGGCCTTTTCCTCGGCCTCGCCGCGGTAATCCGCCACGGCCTCGCCGACCAGCCGGATGTAGAGGTCGAAGCCGACGCCCTGGATGTGGCCGGACTGTTCTCCGCCGAGCAGGTTGCCGGCGCCGCGGATCTCGAGGTCCTTCATGGCCAGCTGCATGCCGGCGCCAAGCTCATTGTGGGTGGCCACGGCCTTGAGCCGCTCCAGCGCCACCTCGCCCAGCGGCTTCTCCGAGGGGTAGAGGAAGTAGGCGTAGGCGCGTTCCCGGCCGCGGCCCACCCGCCCGCGCAGCTGGTGCAGCTGCGAGAGCCCGTACTTGTCCGCGCCGTCGACGATCAGGGTGTTGGCGTTGGAGATGTCCAGGCCGGTCTCGATGATGGTGGTGCAGACCAGGACGTCGAAGCGCTTCTCCCAGAAGTCCACGATGATCTGTTCCAGCCGGCTCTCGGACATCTTGCCGTGCGCCACCTCCACGCGCGCCTCGGGCACGAGTTCGCGGATCTTCGCGGCGGTGCGCTCGATCGTGGAGACCCGGTTGTGGACGAAGAAGACCTGCCCCTCGCGCATCAGCTCGCGGCGGATCGCGGCGGAGGTCTGCTTGTCCGTGTACGGGCCCACGTAGGTCAGCACCGGGTGCCGCTCCTCCGGCGGGGTGGCCAGGGTGGAGGTCTCGCGGATGCCGGTCAGCGACATCTCCAGGGTGCGCGGGATCGGCGTCGCGCTCATGGCCAGGACGTCCACGTTGGTGCGCATCTTCTTCAGCGCCTCCTTGTGTTCGACGCCGAAGCGCTGCTCCTCGTCCACGATCACCAGGCCCAGGTCCTTGAACTCGAAGTCCTTGGACAGCAGCCGGTGGGTGCCGATGACGACGTCGACCGCGCCGGTCTTGACGCCTTCGGCCGTCTCCTTGGCCTCCTTGGCGGCCTGGAAGCGGGACAGGGGCCGGACCCGCAGCGGGAACCCGGAGAACCGCTCGGTGAAGGTCTCGTAGTGCTGCTGGGCGAGCAGGGTAGTGGGCACCAGCACGGCCACCTGCTTGCCGTCCTGGACGGCCTTGAACGCGGCCCGGACGGCGATCTCGGTCTTGCCGTAGCCGACGTCGCCGGAGACCAGGCGGTCCATCGGGATCTCCCGCTCCATGTCCGCCTTGACCTCGTTGATGGTGGTCAGCTGGTCCGGGGTCTCCACGTACGGGAAGGCCTCCTCCAGCTCGCGCTGCCAGGGCGTGTCCGGGCCGAAGGCGTGGCCGCGGGAGGCCATCCGGGCCGAGTAGAGCCGGATCAGCTCGCCGGCGATCTCCTTGACCGCCTTGCGGGCCTTGGACTTGGTGCTGGCCCAGTCGGAGCCGCCCATCTTGCTCAACACCGGGGTGTCGCCGCCGACATAGCGGGTGACCTGGTCCAGCTGGTCGGTGGGGACGAAGAGCCGGTCGCCGGGGGCGCCGCGCTTGGACGGGGCGTACTCAAGCACCAGGTACTCGCGCACACCGTCGCCTCCACCGGCCACCTTGCGCTGGATCAGCTCGACGAACCGGCCGATGCCGTGCTGTTCGTGCACCACGAAGTCGCCGGCGAGCAGCTGCAGCGGGTCGACGGCGTTGCGCCGCTTGGAGGGCATCCGCCGCATGTCCTTGGTGGACCCGGCGGAGGTGCGGCCCAGCAGGTCCGCCTCGGTCAGCAGCGCCGTCTTCAGCCCGTCCAGGACGAAGCCGCGGCCCACGCATGCGGTGGTGACCTCGATCAGCCCCGGCTGCGGCTCCGCTTCGAGCGTCTCGACCCGGGCGCAGGGGATGTCGTTGTCGTGGAACAGTTCGGCGAGGCGCTGGGCGGGGCCGGGGCCCTCGGTGGCGACCACGATCCGCCACTGGTCGCGCACGTGCGAGCCGATGAAGTCCATCATCTCGGCGACGTCGCCCTGGTAGCCGCGCGGTTCGCGGGCGTGCAGGTTCACGACGTCGATGTCCGGCAGCAGCTCCTCGTCGCTGGCCAGGGAGCTGATCGACCACCAGGACACCTGGTGCTCCAGCGCGGTGGCGCGGGTCTCGGCCAAGGACCGGAAGCTGGCCGAGTGCAGCGCCTCGGACGCGGCGGCGCTCAAATCCAGCGGTGCAGACCCGCCGTCGGACGCGGTGGACCAGGCCGCCTCGAGGAATTCCTCGTTAGTGGCGGCGAGGTCGTGGGCGCGGGTGCGGACCTTCTCGGGTTCGATCACGACGGCGATCGAACCGGCCGGGAACTGGTCCACGAACGGAACCATCGAATCCACCAGCACCGGGGCGAGGGACTCCATGCCCTCGACGGCAATGCCGCCGGCGATCTTCTCCAGCATGTCCGCGGCGGCCGGCAGCTGGGACTTCAGCGTCGCGGCGCGGGACATCACGGAGGGGGTGATCAGGATTTCGCGACACGGCGGGGCGTGCAGTTTGGTGGGGTGGTGCACGCCGGGGGCGGTCAGCGAGCGCTGGTCGGCGACGGCGAACCAGCGCATCTGTTCGACCTCGTCGCCGAAGAACTCCACCCGGATGGGGTGGTCCTCGGTGGGCGGGAAGACGTCCAGCATGCCGCCGCGGACGGCGAACTCGCCGCGCCGGGTGACCATGTCCACCCGGGCGTAGGCGGCGGCCGCGAGGTTCTTCACCACCTCGCCGAACGGGGCCTCCTGGCCCACCGTCAGGGTCACGGGCACCAGCTCTCCCAGCCCCGCCACGATCGGCTGGACGACGGCGCGGACGGGGGCGACGACGACGCGCAGCGGCGTGCCGGAGGCCTCCGGGTGGGCCAGGCGGCGCAGCACGGAGAGGCGGCGGCCGACGGTGTCCGAGCGCGGGGAGAGCCGTTCGTGCGGGAGGGTCTCCCAGCTGGGGAACTCGGCGATGCTGCCGGCGGGCAGGAACGCGTCCAGGGCCTGCACCAGGTCCTCCGCCTCACGCCCGGTCGCGGTCACGGCCAACACGACGGGTGCGGCGGTGCCGCCGGCGTCGGACGCGAGCAGGCCGTCCGATACCTCGGCCAGCAGGGCCGCGCGCAGCCCGGCCGGGGCGCTGAGCTGGTAGCCCTCGCTGCGGGCGGAGACCGGCCGGGACGCCTCGGCCTGCACCCGGGCGAAGGTTGAGTCCCGGGCGAGGACGCGCCGCAGGCCGGAAAGTGAGGGGCCGGGAAGGCTCATGGCGGAAACTCCTGAACTGATCGCTGACGTGCAGGCAACACGAATACCCGGAATTCGCAAGAATCCCGGGTGATTCCAGCCTACCGCCACCGGAGCGGACCGGGCACCCGGGCGCTAAGCTGGCAGGACGGGCCCGGCCCGTTCCGGCTCCCCTTCCACGCCTGTTTCGTGGCAGCGGGACGTCCGGCGGCCCCGCCGCTCCGAATGGCTAATATCCGCAACGAGAAGGAGCCACCCGCAATGACCGGCATCCCCCCTACCCCGCACCCCAAGACGGTCCTGGTCACCGGCGCCACCGGCTACATCGGCGGCCGGCTGGTCCCCCGGCTGCTGGAGGCCGGGCACAAGGTCAAGGTCCTGGTCCGGACGCCGGCGAAGATCGCGGGCGTCCCCTGGCTGGAGCAGGTGGAGGTGGTGCAAAGCAGCCTCGATGACGGCGCGGCACTCAAGGCTGCCCTGGCCGGCGTCGACGTCCTCTACTACCTGGTCCACTCGATGGCCGGCGGCTCCGGCTTCGAGGCCAAGGAAAAGGCGATGGCGGCGCTCACCGCGGAGGCGGCCGAGTCCGCCGGCGTGGACCGGATCGTCTACCTCGGCGGCCTGCACCCCTCCGGCGCCGAACTCTCCACCCACATGCGCTCCCGCGAGGCCGTGGGCAAGATCTTCCTGGACAGCCCCGTGGACGCCGTCGTCTTCCAGGCCGGCGTGGTGATCGGCTCCGGCTCCGCGTCCTTTGAGATGATCCGGCACCTGTCCGAGACGCTGCCGCTGATGCCGGCCCCCAGCTGGGTGCGCAACAAGATCGAGGCGATCGCCGTCCGCGACGTGCTCTACTACCTGGTCGGCGCGGCCTCGCTGGAGGGCCCGATCAACCGCACCTTCGACATCGGCTCCCGGCAGGTGCTCACCTACGCCGGGATGATGCAGGAGTACGCCGCGGAGGCCGGGCTGCCCTACCGGATGGTGCTGGCCCTGCCCGTTCCGGCCCCGAAGCTGGCCGGCATGTGGGTGGCCCTGACCACGCCAATCCCGCTGTCCATGTCCCTGCCGCTGGTGGAATCTCTTCAGCACGACGCCGTGGCGCGCGAACACGACATCGACGACTTCATCCCGCAGCCCGACGGCGGCCTGACCCCCTACCGCCGCGCCGTCGCCCTGGCCCTGGGCCGGGAACGCGACGGGCAGGTGGAGACCACGTGGGCGAACGCGGGCGCCGACGCCGACCCGTTGCCGAGCGACCCGGAGTGGGCCGGGCACCGGGTCTACGTGGATGAGCGCAGCTACTCCAGCCCGGCGGCCCCGGACCACGTCTGGACCATCATCGAGGGCATCGGCGGGCAGAACGGCTGGTACTCCCTGCCGCTGGCGTGGAGCGTCCGCGGCTGGCTGGATAAGCTGACCGGCGGGGCCGGGCTGGCCCGCGGCCGTCGCCACCCGCGGCTGCTGGCCGAGGGCGAAGTGGTGGACTGGTGGCGGGTGGAGCGGATCGACCGCGGCCGGCTGCTCCGGCTCCGTGCCGAGATGCGCGCCCCGGGCCGGGCCTGGCTGGAGCTCATGGTGGAACCGGAGGGCAACGGCAGCCTCTACCGGCAGCGGGCCATCTTTTTCCCCAAGGGGCTCAGCGGCAAGCTCTACTGGCTGGCCGTGCTGCCGTTCCACAGCCTGATTTTCCCCGCCATGTCGCGGAATATCGCGGCGGCGGCCCAACGGCTCGCAGAGACAGAACCAGAGGCGAAACCAGTGCCGGAACCGGAACGGGCGCCGAAGACCGAATCGGAACCGGCCGGGCCTAACGCGTAAGATGTTTGGAGCCCGAAACGACCCCTTCCACCCCCTGGAGGACCCTAATGGCCCTGAGCGCATCCACCACCCTTCCGCACACCGTCGAGAGTGTCACCGCAGTCTTCGCCAACGAGGACTTCCTGCGCCACACCAGTGAACTGGTCGGCGGCACCCTGGAATCGTTCGCCGTCGACGGCGATACGGCCGGCGCATTCAACACCACCACCGTGCGCACCATCCCCACCACCCGGATGCCGGACATCGCCCGGAAGTTCGTCGGCGAGAGCCTGAAGGTCACCCAGCTTGAGAGCTGGGGCGCCCCGGCGGCAGACGGTTCGCGGGAAAGCAACATCTCCCTCAAGGTCGCCGGCGCCCCGCTGGACGTCACCGCCGTGCAGCGCCTCGTGGCCGAGGGCGGCAGCACCCGCATCGAACTCGAGGGAACCGTGTCCTCTTCCGTGCCGTTCCTCGGCGGGAAGATCGCCGACGCCGCCGAGCCGATGGTGGGCAAGGCCCTAAACATCCAGGCCACCCAGGCGCAGGCCTGGCTCGAAAGCCACTAGGCCATGGAGCTTCCCGTCCTCGCCGCCGTCGTCCTGATCATCGCCGGCATCTGGTCGCTGGTGGTCTGGCCGCAGTTCCTGCGCCGCGTGCGCAACGATCCGCGGGCCCGTGACGCCAATGGCAAGGCCACCCGGTTCCTGACCGTGCACGTGGTGCTGGTCAGCATCTCGATGGTGCTCGGTGCGGCCACGGCCGGGATCGGGATCGCCGGGCTCTTCTGATTCCGCGGTCCCTTCCGGACCCCACCCGGCCGTCGCGAAATGTGAGTAGGCAACCCGCTCACGTAAGCGGCGGCCGGGCCTTTTTTTGCGTGGACCGCACGCTGTTTCCGGCCGCCGGCCCGCCGTCCAATGGTGCTATGGACATGGATGGAATGGAACGGGTCTGGCACGGCAGCCACCGGAAGCCGGGCGGACGGAACTGGTCGATGTACACCGCGCTGGCCATGATGGTGCTGCTCTTCGGCATCATCGCCAGCTACGTGCCCTAGCTCTCCTGCCGGCCCAGCGCCTGGGTGAGGGCGTCCTCGGCGGCAACCCAGGAGAGCATGGCGCACTTGACCCGCGCGGCGTAGCGGGACACACCCTCGAACGCGGCGGCGTCGCCGAGGATCTCCGGATCCGCGGCCACCTTGCCGCGGGAGCGCAACACCTCACGGAAGCTGTCGATGATGCGCTGCAATTCCGCCGTGTCCAGGTCCTCGGCGAGCTCGGTCAGGACAGAGGCGGACGCCATCGAGATCGAGCACCCCTCACCGTCCCAGCGGAGGTCGCTGACCTTCCCGCCGGCCACGGACACCCGCACGGTAATCTCGTCGCCGCAGGTCGGGTTCAGCTGGTGCGACTGGCCGGACGCGGCCCCCGCAGGGAACTCCACCCCCGCATCCAGGCCGTTGCCGTGCCGTTCCTTGGCGTGCTCGAGGATGATTTGTTGGTACAGCTGGTCAAGGCTCACGGGCGGTCCTCAGGCGTTGAAGTAGGGACGGACACCGGCGACCGCGTCGAGGAACGCGTCGACGTCGTCGGTGGTGTTGTACAGGTAGGTGCTGGCGCGGGTGCTCGCCGTCAGGCCCAGGCGGCGGTGCAGCGGCTGGGCGCAGTGGTGGCCCACGCGCACGGCGATGCCGCGGCTGTCCAGGAACTGCCCGACGTCGTGGGCGTGGACGCCGGCGACGTCGAACGCGGCCAGGCCGATCCGTTCCCGGCCGGCGGCGGGGCCGAGCACGCGGATGCCGGGGATCGCCTCGAGGCCCTCGACGAGCCGTTGGCCGAGCGTGGCCTCCCAGGCGTGGATCCGGGCCAGGCCGGTCTCGGTCAGGTAGTTCGCCGCGGCCGCGAGCGCCACCGCCTGGGAGATCCGCTGGGTGCCGGCCTCGAAGCGCTGCGGGCTGGGCAGGAAGCCTGCGCGGTCCATGGTGACCGTGGTGATCATGGACCCGCCGGTGAGGAACGGGGGCATGGCGTTGAGCAGCTCCGAGCGGCCGTAGAGGCCGCCGATCCCGGTGGGTCCGAGCATCTTGTGGCCGGAGAAGACGGCGAAGTCCACGTCCAGGGCCTTGACGTCGAGCTCCAGGTGCGGGGCGGACTGGCAGGCGTCCAGGACCACCAGCGCGCCGACGGCCCGGCCCAGCGCGACCAGGTCGTTAACGGGGTTGATGGTGCCGAGGACGTTGGAGGCATGGGTGAAGGCCAGGACCCGGGTGCGGGGGCCGATCAGCCGGGCGGCTGCCTCCAGGTCCAGGGCACCGGAGTCGTCCACGGGGATGTAGTCCAGGGTGGCGCCGGTCCGGGCGGCGAGCTGCTGCCACGGGATGAGGTTGGCGTGGTGCTCCATCTCGGTGACAACGATCCGGTCGCCGGCGCCGAGGGCGAACCGGGCGGCCTCCGCGGGGGCGCCGGGCAGGGAGGCGTTGAGGAAGGAGTAGCTGAGCAGGTTCAGGCCCTCGGTGGCGTTCGAGGTCCAGATCAGTTCGTCGACGCCGGCGCCGATGAACGCGGCGACGGTTTCCCTGGCGTCCTCGAAGACGTCGGTGGCCTCCACGGCCAGGTGGTGGGCACCCCGGTGCACGGCGGCGTTGCGCTGCTCGTAGAACTCCTGCTCGGCTTCGAGGACGCTGGTGGGGTTCTGCGAGGTGGCACCGGAGTCCAGGTACACCAGCGGCTGGCCGTTCACGGGCCGGTTGAGGATCGGGAAGTCGTTGCGGATCCTCAGGACCTCGTCGTTCCCCAGGGCCGGGGCCGGGCTGGGCAGGTGGGCTGGTGGTGCAACCATGGGTGGAACTCCTGATCGGCAGTCGCTGCGTCGGCGTCCGCCGGCGGGTGAGCGCGGGGTGGGCGACCGATTACGTTACACAGATTTAGCCTAATTATTCCACGGCCCGGCCGGATGCCCCACGGAGGGCCCCCTTACCGCCGGAACTTACCGCCGGAACGCGGGGCGCTCCCGGGCTTCTCCCCGCGTTCCGGGCAACCACAGGCCACGTGCCGATCAGACAAGCGCCCTGTCCCGGGCAGCCAAACGCCCCACCGGCGGGCCTTGGGTTCCCGGGCGGGGCGTTTGATTCCTGCGTCTGCCGCCGGATGGACCTGGCGGGAGACCGTAAAGGGAGCCGGCGGCGGCTGGGGGGAGAGCCTCGGTCTCAGAAGGCTCTGACGCCGCCGGCTCCGTCTAAGGGGTACGGCTGCCGGTTGGGGGCACCGTACGGTTCCATCGAAGGAAGCCGGATGAAGCGAAAGCCAAGTGTGTGGAGCGTTGTCCTTTCGGGGCCGTTCCCTTGACTGAGTCAAGTTAACCAAATCCCGCCGGTGCTCCACACGAGTAGGACTTACCCGACTTCCCTCCGCCGCTACCCTGCCGAACTACTTAGGCGTACTCCCGGCCGGTCGGAGCGCCGGCCGGGAACTACGCAGGACCTCCCGGCGGCCCCGTCCCCGGCCCGGATCCGGGTGCCGGAGGGGTCAGGAAGTCCGGTTCAGCGTCGACCAGTTCGGAGCGCCGGCTGACGCCCAGCTTGGCGAAGACCCGGTACAGGTGGCCCTCCACCGTGCGGGTGGAGAGGGTCAGGGCGGCGGCGATCTCGACGTTGCTGGCGCCCTGGCTGACGAGCCTGAGGATTTCGGCTTCCCGGGCCGTCAGGTCCGCGTGGTGGTCCCCATGGACAATGTTGATGCTCTCCGACATCCCGGCCGCGACCATGCGGTGGTGGACCTTGCGCTGGACCACCGTCAGCTTCCACTTGTGCGGATCGTTTTCCAGGCAGCGGGCGGCCTGCTGGGCGGCTTCCAGGGCCAGGAGCAGGTAGCCGGCCGCCAGCGCCTCGTCGCTGAGGGTACTGAGCGCGGTGGTGTCGGAGTCGGCCACGGCGCGGGCGAAGGCGCGCAGCAGGGAGCCCTCTGGCCCCTCGATCGCGGCGCTGCTGAGGGCCAGCGCCTCCGCGGCGGCCGGGTCGCCGTCGCGCACGGCCAGCCGCCGGATCTCCGTCTCGACACCGAACAGGCCACGGTCCCGTGCACCGTCCGCCAGCCGGTCCAGCCGGTGCTGCCGGGCGGCCGGGCCGGCACCGCCGTCGTCCGCGGCGGTGCAGTAGGCATCGGCGAGCAACCGCAGCGGGGCCGGCCCGCCCAGCGGTTCCGCACGGTAGGCACGCGCATTAGCGGCGGCGTCGTCGTTCCGGCCGACGACGAAGGCGGCGTAGGCCGCGAGCCCGTGGGCCAGCGGACGCAGCCGCCACGGGTCGGCGACGGTCAGCTCCTCGACGCCGATCAGCAGTTCGGCCAGGCTCTCCGGGAACCGGCCCTGGCGCAGGCGGGAGAATCCGCGCACCAAGTGCAGCAGCCCGCCGCTGTAGAGCAGTCGGAAGGGCAGGGCCGCGGCGTAGCCGTCCACCGCGGCGGCGAGTTCGTCCCACTCCCCCGCCCGGACCAGGTTCAGGCAGTGCCGGGCGAGCAGGTCCTCACGCACCAGCGGCAACGCGGCCGTCGCCGGGCCCGCCTGGGGCCATGCCTGCCGGTCCGTCCCGAGCCCGGTCACAACCTGCCCCCGCACCGACTGCAGCTCCGCCACCCGGAATGCCGCGGGGACGCCCAGCTCCTCCGGCACGCCGGGGAGGTTGGCCAGGGCTGCCCAGCGGCGCTGCAGCTCCCCCGCGGGCTCGTCGTCCGGGCCCAGCAGCAGCCGCGCGGCCAGGCCGGGCGCCGCCGAACCGGACCACTCCGCTGCGGTATCCCGGCCCCCCGCGCCGGGGCTGATGCCGTCGTCGTCGCCTGCCGGGCCCGCCTGGCCCGCCGGGCCGGTCTCCGGGGCAGCATTTCCCAGCCGCGCTGTCAGGAGGGCCGCCAGGTAGGAGGGTCGGCCGTAGGGAACGGCCCCCGCGGACCTCAGCTGCCCGGCGGCGGCCTCCGTCCGGCCTAGGAGGTACTGCGCGTAGGCCAGCTGGATCTTCGCCTCCGGCGCGCGGTCACCCCCGGCGGCGGCGGTGGCGGCACGGAGCGCGGTGACGGCGTCGAGGGCGGCGTTCGCCCGTGCGGCGCCGTACACCAGCTCGGCGGGGGCGAGCTCGGCGCCGGCGTCAAGCGCCCAGCGGAGCCGGTTGAGGTAGGCCTCGGGGTGGCCGTCGCTGAAGCCCGGCAGTTGCAGCAGGCTGGCCCGCAGCCCGGCGCTCCGTCCGGCGGGGACCCTGCCGCGGACGATCTCGCCCACCATGGGGCTGGCCGGCCGGACCAGCCGCTCCTGGTCACGGGAGACGGCGATAATCCCGGCCATCTCGAGGGCGTCGACGGTCTTGGGGTTGCTGAAGTGCAGGATCTCGCCGAGCGAGAGCGGCCCGGCGAGGGAGACGATCGCGGCCACGGTCTGTTCCTCGGCGGGCAGGGACCGCACCCGGTGGTCCACCAGGTCCGCGGCCGGTACCCGGGCCAGATCCGGGGGCGCCAGGAGGATCCAGGTTCCCCGGCGCAGCCCGATGGAGCCTGTCTTTTGGGCATACCGGAGCAGGGACATGAGCAGGGCCGGCAGCCCGGCGGTGACGGTGCCGAAGAGTTCGCTCAGCCAGGGCGAGACGTCCGCCCGCAGCGCCTGCTCGCAGAACTGGTGCACCTCGGAGCGGGTGAGCGGGGCGAGGTCGTACTTGGCGATCAGGCCGTCGTCCCAGAGGGCCAGGAATTCCTCCGGCGTGGACGGGCCGGTCCGGCAGGCGGCCAGCAGCCGGGCGGCCCCGGTCGCCACTGCCTGGGCGATCATCCGGACCGTCCCGGCGTCCAGGTCCTGGGCGTCGTCGATGACGAAGAGGGGCGGGGCGGGGCTGTTCTTCAGGCGCTTGGTGAAGGCCCGCGCGACGGCGGCGGACGAATCGAGATCGTGCACCGGAAGGTCGGTCAGGACGGGGCCGAGGGCGCCGAACGGCACGGCGGAGAGCATCGCCGTCGGGGCGAGCCGGATCACCTCGCCGCGGCCGGGAAGTTCACGCAGGATCTCGCGCACGACGGCGGTTTTCCCGGACCCGGCGACACCGACGAGGAGCGCCCCGGAGCGTTCCTCGTCCCGCAGGCACGCCACGGCGTCCCGGACGACACCGGACCTGCCGATGAGCGCCATCTGGTCCGTGAGGCTTTCCACCCAGGTCCTTTCCCCGCTGGCGGCTGGCGGCCGCCGGGCCCGATGAGCTGTGGCGCCCCGCTAGCCGATGCGGGCGTTGCCGGTGGTTCCGGCGATGGCATCTTTAAGTTCGGACCGGCTCGCCAGATGGAGCTTGGCGTACACCTGGTAGAGGTGGCCTTCCACGGTCCGGACCGAGACCTGCATCTGTTCGGCAATCTTGCGGTTCGACGTCCCGGCCGCGGCCCGGACCGCGACCTCGCACTCGCGTGCTGTGAGGATGGACGAGGTCAGGGCCTGGACGCCGTTGCGGGGTCCGCCGAAGCGTTCGTCCAGCATGTGCTCGGTGCGCTGGGCGACCCGCAGGGCGATCCGGTTGCCGGCGTCGTTGGCGCAGGTGACGGCCTTGCGCGCCACGTCCCGGGCGAAGACGGCGTCGCCCGCGGCGTCGGCATCCTTGGCCACGGTCAGCAGCGCCTCGCTGGCGGCGTCCTTGACGCCGTTGGCCAGGCGCAGGCAGAGCATCGCGAACTGGCCCGTGACGCTGCCGGCCAGGCCGCCGAGCTTCTGGCTGGCCTGGCGGTCGCCGAGCCGCGCGGCGGCGGACTGGAACAACAGCGCGGTGGCCACGGCTCCCGCCTCGGAGTCGGCGTCCGCCTCGGCTGCCAGGGCGCGGATCGCGGCGGCCCGCTGGCCCAGTTCCGCGGTGGCGCCCAGCTCGAAGTAGCGGGTGAGCCGCGCGGTGAGCCACGGGGCCGGGTGTTCCAGGGCGGAGAGTTCCGCCAGCTGGACCGCGGCCTCGTCGGCGTTGCCGTGCAGTCCGTTGGCGTAGGCGCAGGCCGCCGTGGCGAGTCCGGTGAGGGCGTCCCGGTCGTTGGTCCGCAGCTGCCAGAGCCCGGCCTCGAGGCTGTGCAGGGCCTCCTCGAGCCGGCCCGCGTGCAGGCTGATGAGTCCCTCACCGATCTCGAACATGCCGCCCAGGCGTGAATGCGGGTCCGGCACCTCGGAGGTGAGGGTCAGGAACTCGCCAGCCTCCTTGAACCGGGCGGAGAGCAGCATCAGCAGGAGCATCCGGCCGCGGAGTTCGCGCAGGTTCCGGTCCGTCATGGGGACCGTGGCCGCGGCGGAGAGGACCTGCTTGGCCAGGCCGGTGGCGCCCAGGACGTTGCCGGTCACCGCCATGGCCTCGCAGAGCAGGCCGCCGGCGACGACGCCGGATTCTGTGCTGAGGTCCGCGACGTCGAGGTCCTCGCGCATGGCCAGCACGTCGGTGTACCGGCCCTCCTGGACTGCCAGCCTGGCCTCGGCCAGCCGAAGCTGCGCCGCCGCGCGGCGTCCGGCGTCGGTGTCGGCGTCAGGCCGGGCCGCGAGCGACGGTCGCAGGTCCAGCACCCGTCCGGAGGCGGCGGGGGCCGTCCCGGGGCCGCGGTGTTCCAGGTCGGCGAGCAGGATGTTGACCCCCACCCACTCGGGGGCGGTGAGGTCGGAGCCCTGGCCGCCAACCAGCGGGTACAGCAGCCGGCGTGCGGCCTCGTCGTTGCCGAGGCCCAGGTGGGCCCTGGCGGCTTCAATGACGGCCGCGGGCATCTCCGCCAGTTCCTCGACCGCGTGCAGGAAGCGCAGGGCGGCGGCGGGATCGGAGGAGTCGTTGGCGCGCCGGGCCGCCGCGAGGGCCAGCTCGGGGGTGATCTGCTCGCCGCAGTCCAGCGCCCAGGCCACCCCGGTGGGGCCGCCGGGTTCGAGGCTATTGGCGGTTTCCTGCACGGCGGTGAGGCGGCGGCGCAGTTCGGCGCTGCGGCCCGGGGGGACGACGCTTCCGACGATGGCTGCGGTCACGGTGTTGGAGACCCGGACGGTCGGCGGGTGCTCGTGGCTGACCTGGATGAGGCCGCGTTCCTGCAGGGTGTCCATGTCGTGCGGGTTAAAGATGTTCATGAGCGTCTGCAGGGACACGGCACCGGCGAGCGCCAGCAGTTCGAACACGTCCCGCTGGCCGGGGCTGAGGCGGTTCAGGCGTGCCTTGACCACGTCCCGGACCTCGCCGGTGAGCGAGATCGGGCGGCGGCCGAGGACCCAGGTGCCGTCCTGCTTGGCGATCGCGCCCAGCTTGATCTGTTCGCGGGCCAGGGAGTGCAGGAAGAGTGCGTTGCCGCCGCTGGCGGTCCAGAGGGCGCGGGCCGCGGCGTGCGAGAAGTGGCCGCCGTACTCCTGGTTGAGGGTGGCCGAGGTCTCGGCGAAGTCGAACGGCTCCAGATCCACGCGGCGCAGGAGGTCGTCCTTCCACAGGCCCATGATGTCGCCGCCGACATGCGGCAGGTCCACGCAGGCGGCCAGGAGGGTGACGTGGCCGCCGGCGCTGAGCTGGGCGACCATCATGCAGGAGAGGTCGTCCAGGTCGTGGGCGTTGTCCACGAACAGGGCGATGGTGCGGCCCTGGGCCTTGGCGTGCAGCAGCTGGGTCAGGCCGCGCAGGACCATGAGCGGGTGTTCGAGGTGGGAGGAGTCGAGGTCGTTGAGCAGCACGCTGAGCGCCCCGTAGGGCAGCTTCGAGGAGATCGAGCTGCCGCGGACCTGGACCACCAGGTAGTCCTCCCCCAGCTGCTCCAGCGCGCGCTGGGCGATGAAGGACTTGCCGGCGCCGTGCTCGCCTACCAAAACGACGCCGCAGCCGGACCCGGAGGTCAAGGTTTCCACGACGTCGTCAATAATGTGCTGGCGGGTTTGCTGTTTGTCGGGCCGCCCGCCGGCGGCATGGTGCGCGGGTGGAATCACATCTGTTTTACCGCTGCCGGCGGGCACGCCGGTGTCATGCTGAAACATGGGAGAGACCTTCGCAATCAATGGATAGCCAGTGATAGCTCCACCGTATGGATGAGCCCCGGCGATGACACCCGTAGGTAGTACCCGATTGGAAGACAGGTATTCGGAGGCCTTTACTTGGGTGTACTCAGTTCCTTGGCCGGAGGCTCCGGGATGGACCAAGTAGTCCCCCGCCGGTCCGCGTCACCGGGTACGCATCCGGGCGTAGGCGGCTCCGGCGGCCTGTTCTGTGCGTGGTCGGGTAATTGCGGGCAGGGGCGGGCCGCACGCAAAACTGTAGCGGATTCCGGGTCAGTCGTCGGCGGCGAGGCGGCGCAGGTCCTCGCGGCCCTTGATATTCAGCTTGGCGTAGCTGCGGTAGAGGTGGCCCTCCACGGTGCGGACGGAGACCTGCAGTTCGGCGGCGATCTGGCGGTCGCTCAGGCCGCGGACGGCGCGGGCGACGATGTCCCGTTCACGCCGGGTGAGCAGCGCCAGGGCACCGTCCTGGGCGTCCGGCTCCTGCCCCGGGGTGCTGGACGCGCGGTCACGGCAGCGCTGGCGCTGCGCGGTCGCTACCCGTTCCCGCAGGGTGTCCCCCGCCTCGCGGTACGCGGCGGCGGCGTCGTCGTAGGCCTGCGCCGCGAACCCCCACAGCTCGGCTTGCTCGCAGCTCTTGGCCGCCGCCAGCAGTTCCCCGGCGTCCCCGGTGCCCAGCGCCGCCGCATAGGCGCAGACCGCCGCCGGGCGCCGGCCGTCCAGGTCCGGCGCGAGTTCCCGCAGCCGGCCCGCGGCGCTCTTGTCACCGAGGGCCAGCCGCCAGGCCAGCGACTCGAACTCGAGTCCGGCGCCGTCGGGTCCCGCGGACTCCCCCAGCCGCCGCAGCTCCCCGAGGGCATCCGGGTGGTCTTCCAGTTTCGCTTTCCCGTAGACCACCGCCATCGCGGCGAGGGTGCGCAGGTACCGGGAGGCCGGCGGCCTGGCGGATTCGTAGTCCGCCAGCAGCCCCGCGGCCTTGCTCTTGGCCCCCACCTCCGCTGCGGCGGCGAAAGCCATGGCCGCGGTCAGGGCGAAGAGCTGCTGGGCGTCGGCGATCCGCAGGGCCTCCAGGCCTACCCGCAGGGTCTTCTTCGCCTCGGCGGCACGGCCCTGGTAGAGCAGCATGATCCCTGCCGCCGTGTGGACGCCGCCGCCAAAGGCAATCAGGCTGGCCCCGTAACTGGCCGAGAAGCCGCCAAGCACTCCCTCCGCGCCGCTCCAGTTTCCCCCGTGCACCAGCGGGGTGGCCGCGCGGACGGCGAGGAAGTCGGTGAGGAAGGAGACCTCCTCATCGGCCTTCCCGGCGGCCTCGATCCCCCGGGTCGCGGCCGCGTAGGCGTCCTCGGTTTTGCCCCGGACCAGCAGTTGCTCGGCCTCCAGGGCCAGCTCGAAGGCGCGCTCCAGGTGGTTGTCCGGGAGCCCGTCACCGGTCTCCGCGGCGGGGAAGGATTCGCCGGGCTCCGCACCGCCGTCGTCCTCGCGTTCCCCCGCCAGCGCCCGCGCCAGCGCACGGAGGGAGCGGACCCGCGCGGCGGTGGCGGCCCGGATGCTCTCCGCCTCGGCCGGGCGTTCCCCGGCGAGCCGCTCGCCCGCGGCCAACAACTCCTCCGAGCGCCGGACGATCTCGGCCGGCTTGTGACCCAGGGCGGTGAGGACGGCCGCCCACAGCAGCGTGCCGGAGAGCAGGCTCGTGACGGTGCCGCCCCGGCCGAAGTCCGCCTCCAGGATGTCCCGGGCGGCGGCGTGGTTGGCGGTGTTGTAGTACGTGCGTGCCACGATTGCCCGTCCCGCCATGCGCAGGTCCGGGTCCTTGACCTGGCCGGCAGCGCGGCGGGCAAGCTCGTCCTCGAAGAGTCCGCTGGCCAGCGCGGCGGCGCGCAGCAGCTGACGGTCGCCGACCTCCATGCCGCACTCCAGCGACCAGCTCACCTGGCGGAGCAGGCCTTCGGCGCTGGCCGGTTCCCGGTCCATCAGCCGGAGCAGGCCCTGCCGGAGCTGGAGGCTGCGGGCCGGGGACACGAGGTTCCGCAGGGTGTCGCCGTAGGTGGTGTGCCAGAGCCGCAGCTCCGGTTCGGCCGCGTCGGTCACCCGGAGCAGTTCCTGTTCGACCAGTCCGGCGACGGTGTCCTCGTCCACCATGGCCTCGATGAGTTTCCGGGACACCGGCTCGGAGAGTGCCACGAGGTTCAGGGCCGTGCGCTCGTCCGCGGAGAGGCGGAGCAGCTGCCGGCGCACGACGTCGGTGAGCCGCTCGCCGTGGCTGTTCAGGGCGCGGGTGAGGAGCCAGACGCCGTTGTGCTGCTTCAGCGTGCCGTCGTTCCGGGCGTCGTCGATCAGGCAGGTCAGCAGCAGCGGGTTTCCGGCGGAAGCGTGCCAGAGCATTTCCGCGGCACTCGGCAGCACCTGCGGGCCCAGCCTCTCGGCCAGGAAGTCCTGCGTCTGTTCGAGGGTCAGGGGGCGCAGGTCGTGCCGTTCCGCGATGCCCTCGAACCACAGCTCCAGCAGCGGGGTGGGCAGTCCCGGACGGACGGCCGCGCTGACCAGCAGTTTCGCCCAACCGGCGGCCGCGAGCTCCACCAGCACCGAGGCGGTGGCCTCGTCCAGGTCATGGGCGTCGTCCACAATCAGCAGCAGCGGCTGGCCGGTGACCCGCCGCCGGGCCTCCAGGTGGCTCCAGAAGGTCCGCAGCACGGCCAGCTGCGACGTGGCTTCCTCCACCGGAAGCTCCACAATGTAGGGCGCGAGGACACCGTAGGGGACGCTGCCCAGGGCCGGGCTGCCGTGGAGGCGGACGGCGGTGACCTCGTCCCGGAGTTCGGTGGCGACGGCCTCCATAAGGGTGGACTTGCCGATGCCGTGCTCGCCCACCAGCAACACGGCCACGTGCATGCCGCCCCGCAGGGCCTCGGCCGCGGCGCGCAGGTCCTCGGCCCGTCCGGTCAGGCCCGCGCTCCGGGTCTCCCGGGAGGCGGTGGTGGCCTTAGATGAGTCCAAGCAGATCACTCCGCGAGGACACCCCGAGCTTCGTGAAGACCTGGTACAGGTGGCCTTCGACGGTGCGGACGGAGATGCCGATTTCCTGGGCGATGTCCTTGTTGGTGACGCCGTTTCCGGCCAGGGACGCGATCTGCCGTTCCCGGTCGGTCAGCAGCGGCCCCTTGTTCCTGGGTATCACCGGCAGCGACGGTACCGAGTCGGTGAGGGACTCCAGCATGCTGTGCGCCGCGGTGGCGAGGCTGGCCTGGCCGGCGCCCCGGGCGAAGTCGAACGCCAGCGCCGCGCACCGGGCCTGGACCGCGTCGAGCTCCAGCGCGGCGGCCAGGGCGGCGGCGTCGAGCATGGTTTCGGCGTCTTTTTTCCGGCTCCCGACGGCGACCACCCGGGACAGTTCGGCCAGCTGGCCCTGCCGCCGGCCGGCGATTTCCTCCATGAACAGGAAGTCCTTGACCGTGCCGTTCACGGTGGCGCCCAGCATGCTGATGCCGGCCAGCGTGTAGAGGCCGTCGCGGTCGTAGCGTTCGGCCGCGCGGACCAGCCGGTCCTTGGCGTCCGGGTCCCCCAGCCAGCGGGAGGCCATGTCCATGCAGAAGTCCGCGGAGCTGCTGACGACGAACCGGCCCGGTCCGTCGGCGGAGCGGGCCCGGTCCAGGTAGATGGTGGCCTGGACCGAGTTGCCCATCTGGGCGTAGGCGAAGGCCGCGGCGGCATAGGCCTGGCGCAGCGACTGCAGGCTGGGCCGGACCTCCAACTGGGCTATCGCAGCCAGCAGCGGGTCCAGGGCCAGGTGGCCGCGGCCGGCGTAGACATAGGCGAGGCCGACGGCGAGGTCCGTGGCGGCGCTGCCGGAGTGCAGGCCGTGCCCGGCCCGGCCGCTGGCGTCCTTGAGCATGTCGATGCTCTGGCGCCACTGCCCGGCCAGGAGCAGGACGTTGAAGGACCGCCAGGCGAAGTTTTCCCTAAGCCGCGGAACGTTGGCCCGCTCACCCAGCTGGCCGGCGATGTCCCGCATCACGGACCGGGCCTCGAGTTCCCGGCCGGTCATGCCGAGCGCCTCCATCAGAATGATGGCGGCGCGGAGCCGGAAGTCGGGGTCGACGGCATCCGCGGCGGTGTTCTCGGCGGCGTCCCTGAGGCGCTGCATCATGGGCGCGTAGTCGCCGATGAAGGACAGGTAATTGAATTCGCACAGCTCGAGGCAGAGGCCCGCGCAGGCCAGCCCGTCGGCCTCGGTGTCGGGGCCGGACTCCTGGAGCCGGAGCCGGGCCTGCCGGAGCAGTTCCGGGACCTTTCCGGAGCGGTCCTCGAGCCAGGCCATGCAGTCGGCCTTCGAGGCGATGAAGTTGGCGAACGCCCGCGGAGGCAGCGCCATCAGCTGGGCCTCGGAGATGTCGTCTAAGGCGGACATTGCCTGCAGCGGCAGGCCCAGCTGGAGGTAGGCGGCGGCTTTTTGCTGCTGGCCCTCGGGCCATTCGCGGTCCCGGGACCTGATGCTGCCGGCACATTTCAGCGCGAATTTGGGGTCGAAAAGCCGCACGGCCGCCTGAGCCGCTGCCAGGGCGTGGGCGGGTGCGAGTTCGGCGTTGCAGTCGAGGGTCCAGGCGGCGTAGGCCAGCAGGTCCTGGACGGTGAGCTCGCCCAGCTCCTCTTCCCGGTGACCGGGGACCTTGTCCCGCAGCTCCAGGCGGCGCTCCACGCTGAGCCAGTTCCGGACGATGTCCCCCAGGTAGCGGTCGCCGAGGGTGACGAAGTGCCGGTCGGTGCGGTCGACAACGATCTGGCCGGCCTCCTCCATGTCCGCGATGGGGGACGGGCCGTACATCCGGGCCAGGCGGGACAGCGACATGCTCCGGGCGCAGGAGAGCACCTCGATGACCTCGCGGGCCTCCGGGGATTCGCGGGCGTAGCGTGCACGGACGATGTCCTCCAGGGCGGTGCGGCCGTCCAGGACCACTTCGTCCACCAAGGTCCACACGGAGCCGGCGAGGACCAGGTTGCCGCGCTCGATCTGTTCGGAGACCACGGCCTGCAGCAGCGTGGGGCTGCCGCCGACCAGTTCGTGCAGCTGGCTCGCCAGGGCAGTCGATACGCGGTGCCCCAGGGCTGCCTGCAGCACCTTCCGGGTCTCCAGTTCGGTCATGGCGGAGAGCCTGACCTCGGCCAGCTGACCGGAGGTGATGAGCCAGTAGAAGTCCGGCGGGAGGTCGGTGGTGCGCTGCGCGGTGGCGGCCAGGCGGGCGGTGCCGGTCTGCAGCAGGTTCAGCAGCACCCCGGTGCTCTGCTCATCCAGGGCGCCGGCGTTATCGAGCAGGATGACGCATTTGCGGCCCGCGGCGTCGTCCCGGATTAACGAGGTGATCCCGTGCAGGATGGCCGTCGGTGAACCCAGGGAGCTTTGCGGGAGGCGGGCCAGGGTGAAGGACAGGCAGCCGTAGGGGGTGGCGGTACCATTGCCCGGGCTGCGGAGCTGGAGGGTGTAGACGTCCGCGCCGAAGGCGGCGATGGCGCTGCGCCCGACGAGCGACTTACCCACCCCGCGGTCGCCGGTGATCACCACCCCCATGCCCTCGGGGGCGGTCAGGGCACGGACCACGCGGTCGGCGTCGGCCCCGCGTGCCAGGCCTGACCAGGAATGCCGCCCGGCGGATGGCGCGGCCGCGCCCCGGTCGTCGCCGCTGGCTGCGCCGGCCCTGGCCGGAGCGGGAGGCACCGTCACGGAGACGTCCCCCCAATTCAGCGTATCCCTCGACATCAAGCCCCCTCTTACCGCTTGCGGACGGCTTATCCCGCGCCGTCGGCATGGAAGTAGCGTAACCCTACCCCGCGACACGGAAGTATGGCGATCATAACGGCGCGCCGGAAGGCTCGGGAAGGAGACTAGGGCCCTTGCCAGCCGGGGGCCCCGCGGCTATGGCCGGGAGGTGCGGCGGTCAGGCCTTCGCGGGGTGGAACTTCTGCTGCGCGGCGAGCAGGCCCTCGCGGATGAGGTCCTCCACGGCGTCGGCGGCCGAGCCCACCAGGAAGGGCAGTTCCTTTTTCTCGGGTCCGGCGAAGTCACGGAGCACGAAGTCGGCGGTGTCCATCCGGCCCGGCGGCCGTCCCACGCCCACGCGGACCCGGAGGTAATCCTTGGTGGCGAGGGCCTTGGAGATGTCGCGCAGGCCGTTGTGGCCGCCCTCGCCGCCGCCGAGCTTGAGTTTGATGGTGTCGAAGGGGATGTCGATCTCGTCGTGGACGGCGATCACGTGGGCGGGGTCGATGTCGTAGAACTTCGTCAGCGCCGAGACCGGCCCGCCGGAGACGTTCATATACGTCAGCGGCTTGGCCAGCACAACGCGCGGGCCGCCGATGCCCAGCCGGCCCTCCAGCACCTGGGCCCGCGCCGCCTTGTGCGACTTGAAGCCCCCGCCCACCCGCGCGGCGAGGTCGTCGAGGACCATCTGGCCGACGTTGTGCCGGTTGTGGGCGTATTCGGCGCCGGGGTTGCCGAGCCCGACGATCAGCCAGGTTTCGCTCATGGGTGGATCCTTTCAGGGCGGCCCGCCGGGGCGGGGTGGGCACAGACGACGGCGGCCGGGCCCCTGTGGGACCCGGCCGCCGGACGTTTCGCCGTAATTACTCGGCGGCAGCTTCGGAGGACTCTTCCTCGGCAGCTTCCTCGCCGGCTTCCGGAGCCTCTTCGCCGGTCTCTTCTTCCTCGACCTCGAGCTCGACGGCCTCGGAGACGTTGACGACCAGGGTATCGGCGTCGGCCAGCAGGGTGGTGCCCTTCGGCAGGACCAGGTCGGAGGCGAGCACGTGCTCGCCGGCGGCGCGGCCTTCGACGCTGACCTCGACGGCGGTCGGCAGGTGGGTTGCCTCGGCCTCGAGCGGAACGGTGGTCAGTTCCAGGTTGTGGACGTTGCCCGGAGCAACTTCGCCGGTGACCGTGACGGGGACGTCAACGGAAACCTTCTCGCCCTGGCGGACCGTCAGCAGGTCGAGGTGCTCGACGATCTGCTTGACGGCGTTGCGCTGGATGTCCTTGACCAGGGCGAGGTGGGATTCGCCGTTGATGTCCAGGTTCAGCAGGGCGTTGGGGGTGCGGACGGCCAGGGTGGTGGCCTTCGACGGCAGGGTCACGTGGATCGGCTCGGCGCCGTGGCCGTAGATGACGGCGGGGATGAGGCCGGCCATGCGGGCGCGGCGGGCGAAGCCCTTGCCGAATTCGGTGCGTACTTCTGCTGCGAGCTTCTGCTCAGACATAGCGTCTCCTCTGGTGGAACGGTGGTTCAGCAAGGGCGGAGGTCTGTCAGCGACCTTCGACGCCGGGCGCG
The DNA here is from genome assembly GCF_030410515.1 of Arthrobacter sp. YD4. Lineage (GTDB taxonomy): Bacteria > Actinomycetota > Actinomycetes > Actinomycetales > Micrococcaceae > Arthrobacter. The sequence goes on from NZ_JAUHHD010000005.1 coordinate 295,670, forward strand.
TGGCCCACTTCAGAAGGAGATTCAGACCCAGTCGATAACGGAGACCGGCTGTTGTGCCGGCGCTCTCCCTCGCCAAGGTATCGGGAAAAAGTCTAGCAGTGCCGGCCCCCGATGTGCTAAACGGGGCCCGGCACTGCCGTGGTGAAGCGGGCTGTCAGGCGTTGCCGTCGAACAGGCTGGTAACGGAGCCGTCGTCGAACACTTCGCGGATCGCGCGGGCGATCAACGGCGCGATCGAGAGCACGGTCAGCTGCGGGAAGTGCTTGTTGGCGGCGATCGGCAGGGTGTTGGTCACGACGACCTCGCGGGCACCGGACTCGGAGAGGCGCTTGGCTGCCGGGTCGGAGAACACGGCGTGCGTGGCGGCGATGATGACGTCCTTGGCCCCGGCGTTCTTCAGCACCTGGACGGCACCGGAGATGGTTCCACCGGTGTCGATCATGTCGTCGATCAGCACGCAGGTGCGGCCCTCGATCTGGCCGACAACGGTCTTGGAGACGGCCTGGTTCGGCACGGTCAGGTCGCGGCTCTTGTGCACGAAGGCCAGCGGGGCGCCGCCGAGGCGCTCGGCCCACTGTTCGGCGACCCGGACGCGGCCGGTGTCCGGGGAGACGACGGTGATGTTGTCGGAGCCGACCCGGGTGCGGATGTAGTCCGCCAGCAGCGGGATGGCCATCAGGTGGTCCACGGGGCCGTCGAAGAAGCCCTGGATCTGCGAGGTGTGCAGGTCCACGCTCATGATCCGGTCGGCGCCGGCGGTCTTGTACAGGTCGGCTACCAGGCGGGCGGAGATCGGCTCGCGGCCGCGGCCCTTCTTGTCCTGGCGGGCGTACGGGTAGAACGGGGAGACCACGGTGATGCGCTTGGCGGAGGCCCGCTTGAGCGAATCGATCATGATCAGCTGTTCCATGAGCCAGTTGTTCAGCGGGGCCGGGTGCGCCTGGATCACGAAGGCGTCGGTACCGCGGACGCTCTCGCCGGCGCGGACGTAGATCTCGCCGTTGGCGAAGTCGTAGGCGTCCAGCGGCAGCAGTTCGGTGCCCAGCTCCTTGGCGATCTCCCGTGCCAGCTCCGGGTGCGCCCGCCCGGCGGCCAGCACCAGCTTCTTCTCGCCGTGTGCCGTAATTTCGCTCATGTTTGCTAGCCCTCTTCTGTTGGTGCCGGAGTAGTGGAGGAAGTTGTGGTGCCGGCCGCCTCGGCCAGGGTCGCCGAGATGGAGCCGGGGCGGTTCGCCGCGACCCAGCCTTCGGCATTGCGCTGCTTGGCCAGGGAGAGGGCCAGGGCGCCCGCGGGAACGTCGCTGCGGATCACGGCGCCGGCGCCGCTGTAGGCGCCGTCGCCGACCTGGACCGGGGCGACGAAGACGGTGTTCGAGCCGGTGCGGACGCCGGAGCCGATGATGGTGCGGTGCTTTTTCTCGCCGTCGTAGTTGGCGGTGATGTTGCCGCAGCCGATGTTGGTGTCCTCACCGATTTCGGCGTCGCCGGCGTAGCCCAGGTGGGAGAGCTTGGAGCCGCGGCCGATGGTGACGTTCTTGGTTTCATAGAACGCGCCGATCTTGCCGGTCTCGCCGAGGTCGGTGCCCGGGCGGAGGTAGGTGAACGGTCCCACCGAGGCGCGGGCGCCGATGCGCGAGCCGGAGCCGTGGGTGCGGATGACCTTCGCGCCCTCCCCCACCTCGACGTCGGTGAGCGTGGTATCGGGGCCGACGACGGCGTCGCGGGCGATACGGGTGGCGCCGTGCAGCTGCGTGTTCGGCAGCAGGCGGACGTCCTCGTCGAGGGTGACGGTCGCGTCGATCCAGGTGGTGGCGGGGTCGACGACGGTGACGCCGGCGCGCATCCAGGCCTCGACGGTGCGGCGGTTGTGCTCGGCGCCGAGGGCGGAGAGCTGGACGCGGTCGTTGGCGCCCTCGACCTGCCAGCGGTCCTCGGTGACGACGGCGGCGACGCGGCCGCCGGCGGCCCGGGCCAGGGCCAGGACGTCGGTGAGGTACTTCTCGCCCTGGGCGTTGTCGGTGGTGACGTGGGCCAGCGCGTCGCGGAGGACGGCGGCGTCGAAGGCGTAGATGCCGGAGTTGATCTCGCGGATGCCGCGCTCGGCCTCGGAGGCGTCCTTGTGTTCGCGGATGCCGGTGACGGTGCCGTCCTCGGCTCGGAGGATGCGGCCGTAGCCGGTGGCGTCGTCGAGCACGGCGGTCAGCACGGTGACGGCGTTGCCGCCGGCCTCGTGCGCGGCCACCAGTTCGGCGAGCAGGCCGCCGGTGAGCAGCGGGACATCGCCGTAGGTGACGACGACGGTGCCGGTCAGCGGGCCGCCGGCGTGCCGGGCGTCGAGCGCCTCGAGGGCCGCCTCGACGGCGCGGCCGGTGCCGGGGATGTGGTCCTGGTCCACGATCAGCGCCTCGGGATCCAGCGCCGCGATGTGCGCGGCCACGAGGTCACGTTCGTGCCGGACCACGAGGGCCAGCTCCTCCGGGTGCAGGGCGCGCGCGGCGTTCAGGGCGTGGCCGACCAGGGAACGGCCGCCGATCTCGTGGAGAATCTTGGGGGTACGGGACTTCATCCGGGTACCGGCGCCTGCTGCAAGGACTATGACGGCGGCTGGGCCGGTGTTCTCGGGGCTCACGTACGGGCTCTCCTTGCTCAGCGGCCCGACTCGTGGCCGCTGCTCGGTGGATCTCGGCATCCTGTCCATCCTACTGGAATCCACAGGGCCCCCACCCGCTGCCGCAGTTCCGCCCATAGGACTCGAACCTATACTCCACGGCTCCAAAGGCCGGGGTGCTGCCATTACACCAGAGCGGACCATGCCCGGCGGTTAGGCCCTGGCACGAGAGCCAATTCTGCCACGAAGCATGTTGCTCGTGCGACTCGGCGGTCCGCGGGGGCCGCGCGGATTAGGGCATGATGGATGCTGTGAGTGAGAACGCAGGCGGGTCCGGAGGGGCGGACCACCGCACCGGCATGCCGGTGCGGGCGCCGGGCCACATCCCGCGGCCCCGGATGACCGGAGCCGCGCGGCGGCTGCAGTTGCTCGACGTCGGCCGCGGCCTGTTCGCCGCCCGCGGCCGGGACGCCACCACCATCGAGGAGATCGCCTCGGCCGCCGGGGTCTCCAAACCGGTGATCTACGAGCACTTCGGCTCCAAGGAGGGCCTCTACAGCCAGGTCGTCTCCCACGAGTTCGGGATCCTGCTGGGCGCCGTCGGCGGGGCACTCTCCGCCGACGCGAAGCCTCGGGTCCTGGTGGAGCGGGCGATCCTGGCACTGCTGGGCTACATCGAGGACCGGGCCGAGGGCTTCCGGATCCTGGTCCGCGACGCTCCCCCGGCCCAGCCCGGCGGAGCCTTCCCCGCACTGCTGGCCCAGGTCACCACCCGGGTTGAGCACATCCTGGCCGACGAATTCTCCCGCCGCGGCTTCAGCGCCGCGGACGGCGCCATCTACGCCCAGATGCTGGTGGGTATGGTGGCGATGACCGGACAGTGGTGGCAGGACACCCGCACCCCGAACAAGCACGAGCTGGCCGCGCACCTGGTGAACCTCGCCTGGAACGGCCTCACCGGCCTGCAAAAGGACCCGGGCCTGCAGATCGACGGCTGAGCCTGTGGTTGCCTTCGCGGCGCGGTGGCCCTTCGCCGTCGTGGTCACCTTCGCGGCGCGGTTGCCCTGCGATGTCGTGGTCACCACCGCGGCGCAACGGCCCTTCGCCGTCGCTTAGCGCTTAGTCCCGTCCCAACACTCGCAAGCTCGCGTCGGGGCCCTCGGGACACGCTTCGGCGCAACAGGCCCCTGCGGTCGCTGAGCGACCTCCGGAGCCCGTTGTGCCGCGATGCGCGACTACGCGAAAGACCGCGGCGCCGCTTGTGCGGCAGAACGGCGTGTTCTCGGCCACGCGCGATGGCGAGACGCATCGCCGGAGGCGGTCCTTCCGAAAGGAGCGCATCGCGACGCTCCGGGGTCCGGAGGTCGCTCAGCGACCGTAGGGCTCCGGAACGTTGTGTCTAAGCGACGCGGAAGGGCCGCCTGCGGCACCCAACCCGACCGCGGCGTGGAAGGCCGAACCCGGCACCCATCCCAACCCGACGGCCAGCGCGGAATTACTCGCCGAGGGTTTCGGCGGCTTCGAGCCATTCGAGTTCGAGGCTTTCGCGTTCGGCGGCGAGTTCCTGGAGCTTGGCGTTCAGGGCGGCGAGTTCGTCGAACTTGCTCGCGTCGCCGGCGCTGGCCGCCATTTGGGCGTGGATCTTGTCCTCCTGCTGCTGCAGCTTGCCCAGCTGGCGGTCGATCCGGTTCTTGGCCTTGCGGGCCTCGCGCTTCTCCGCCTCGGACGGGCCCGACGCCGCGGATGCCGCCGCGCCGGCGCCGGAGGTGACCGGGTTGCCGCCGCCGGACACCGTGGAGCCGGCCAGGGCTGCCTCGCGCAGTTCCAGGTACTGGTCCACGCCGCGCGGCAGGGCACGGAGCTTGCCGTCGCCCAGCAGTGCCATCTGGTGGTCGGTGACGCGTTCGAGCAGGTAGCGGTCGTGGCTGACCACCACGAGGGTGCCCGGCCAGCCGTCGAGGACGTCTTCGACGGCCGCGAGGGTGTCCGTGTCCAGGTCGTTGGTGGGCTCGTCGAGCATCAGGACGTTCGGCTCCCCCACCAGCAGGCGGAGCAGCTGCAGGCGGCGCCGCTCGCCGCCGGAGAGGTCCTTGACCGGGGTCCACTGCTTCTCGTTCGTGAAGCCCAGCTGCTCCACGAGCTGGCCGGCGGTGAATTCCTTGCCGCCGACGTTGAAGGAGCGCTTCTCCCGCTCGATGACCTCGATCACGCGCAGGTCGGAGACGTCGTCGAGCTCCTTGACCTCCTGCGTGAGGACGGCGGTGACGACGGTCTTGCCGCGCTTGACCTTGCCCGTGGTGGGTTCGATCTCGCCGTTGAGTAGTTTCAGCAGCGTGGTCTTGCCGGCGCCGTTGACGCCCACCAGGCCCAGCCGCTCGCCCGGGGCCAGCCGCAGGGTGATGTTGTCGAAGAGCTTCCGACCGGCGTCGTCGCCCCGCAGGTCGAGGGAGACGTTCTCCAGGTCCAGCACGTCCTTGCCGAGCCGGGCGGTGGCCATCTTGCTCAGCGCGGTGGTGTCGCGCGGCTCGGGGACGTCGGCAATCAGGGCGTTGGCAGCCTCGATCCGGAATTTCGGCTTGGCGGTGCGGGCCGGTGCGCCGCGGCGCAGCCACGCCAGTTCCTTCTTGACCAGCTGCTGGCGCTTGGATTCGACGACGGCGGCGGTGCGGTCGCGCTCGGCGCGGGCCAGGACGTAGGCCGCGTAGCCGCCCTCGAACGGGTCAACGATGCCGTCGTGGACCTCCCAGGTCTTGGTGCAGACCTCGTCGAGGAACCAACGGTCGTGGGTGACCACCAGGAAGGCGCCCTGGTTGGCGCGCCAGCGGGACTTCAGGTGCCGGGCCAGCCAGGCGACGCCCTCGACGTCGAGGTGGTTGGTGGGCTCGTCGAGCATGATGACGTCATGGTCCTCGATCAGCAGCTTGGCCAGCGCCACGCGGCGCTTCTGGCCGCCCGAGAGGGAGTGGACGTTGGCGTGCCAGTCGACGTCGGAGACCAGCCCGCCCATGATCTCGCGGATCTGCGGATTGCGGGCCCATTCGTAGTCGGCCTGGTCGCCGACAATCGCGGCGCCGACGGTAAGGTCACCGTCGAGCACGTCGCTCTGGTCCAGGTAGCCGACGTTAACGTCGCCGCGTTTGGTGACGCGGCCGGAATCCGGGGTGGAGCGCAGCGCAAGCAACCGCATCAGGGTGGATTTACCGTCGCCGTTGCGGCCCACCATGCCGATCCGGTCCCCTTCTTCGAGGCCGAGGGTGATGCCGTCGAGGACGGTGCGGGTTGCGTACGAAACCGTGAGGTTTTCGCCGCCGAGCAGGTGTGCCACGGGGAACTGCTTTCCTGGATCTGAAGGACCCCGCCGGGGTCCGTACTGCGAACGTACTTAAAGGAGCGTATCGGAGATGATGCGAGCGCCGTGCACCGGGCCGTGGACGGCCATGGCGTCCAGGCCGTGGTGGCGCAGTTCGGTGGCGAGCCCGTCGGCAGCCGAGGGGTTGTGGGCCAGCAGCGCCACGGTGGGGCCGGAGCCGGAGACGATCCCGGCGATGGCGCCGCAGGATTCGCCGAGGCCCAGCACATCGCGCAGCTCGGGGGCGAGTTCGATCGAGGCGCGCTGCAGGTCGTTGACGAGGACGCGGCTGAGGGCGTCGGCGTCGCCGCTCAGCAGCGCCGCGAGGACCCGGGGATCCACGGAGGTGGGCTCCTCGATGGCCTCGCCGCTCTCGGCCCGGAGCCGGTCGAGGGTGCGGAAGACCTCGGGGGTGGAGAGGCCGAAGTCCGCGGTGACCAGCACCCAGTCGGTCTGGGCCTTGACGAGCGCGGGCGAGAGTTCGTCCCCGACGCCGAGGCCGACGGCGGTGCCGCCGAGCAGGGAGAACGGCACATCCGCGCCGAGCTCGGCGGCGAGGTGGGCGAGTTCCTCGCGGGAGAGTCCACTGTTCCAGAGCGCGTCGCAGGCCAGCAGCGTCGCCGCGGCGTCCGCGGAGCCACCGCCCATGCCTCCGGCTACCGGTACACGCTTGGTGATTTCCAGGTGCACGCCGGTGGAGTGCTCGGAGACGTCGGCCATGATGGCGGCGGCTTTGTAGGCCAGGTTGCGTTCGTCGAGGGGGATGTCGACGCCGTCGAGGTCCAGGGTGCTGGCCGGGCTGATGCCGACGGTGATTTCACCCGTCTCCGTGCTGGTGGCGGCCACCTCTTCATAGAGCGAGACGGCCAGGTAGACGCTGGCCACCGAGTGGTACCCGTCGGGCCGCAGCGGCCCTACATCCAGTGAGACGTTCACTTTGCCTGGCGCCTTGACCCTTACGGTCCGCGCCGGGAAGCGCCCTCTCACTGCGTTCATGGCTCCACGCTATGGCATGGGCGGTGCGGTTCCAAGCCGCCGGCGCAGGTGATATCCACGCGGCCCGGGGGTCTGCTCCGCGCTAGATGGCCCAGGGCTCAGGCGTCCGCGGGCGCCGGGGCGTTGCGCGCCTCGGCGATCCGGGCGAAGGCCGTCACGTCCAGCACCTCGCCGCGCGCCGTGGGGTCCACGCCCGCGGCGCGGAGGCACCGCTCGGCCTCGGCGGCGCTGCCGGCCCAGCCGGCCAGCGCCGCGCGCAAAGTCTTCCGGCGCTGGGCGAACGCGGCGTCGATCACGGCGAACACCTCTTCCCGGGTGGCCGTCGTGGCCGGTGGTTCGCGGCGGGTGAAGGCCACCAGGCCGGAGTGGATCTTCGGCGCAGGCCAGAAGACGTTCATGCCGATGACCCCGGCCTTGCGCATCCCGCTGTACCAGGCGGCCTTGACCGAGGGGACGCCGTAGGTCTTGGAGCCGGGCGCCGCGGCCAGCCGGTCCGCCACCTCGTCTTGGACCATGACCAGCCCGTGGCGCAGGCTCGGGAAGTGCTGGAGCAGGTGCAACACGACGGGAACGGCCACGTTGTAGGGCAGGTTGGCCACCAGCGCGGTGGGCTCCACCGGCAGCTCGGTGACCTTCATGGCGTCGGAGAGGACCAGGTGGAAGTCCTGCGCGGCGCCGGGGCGCCAGCGTTCGACAGTAGCGGGGAGTTTCGCGGCGAGGACCGGATCGATTTCGACGGCGACGACGGTTTTGGCGGCGTCCAGCAGGCCCAGGGTCAGGGACCCGAGCCCGGGGCCGACCTCGAGGACGGTCTCGTCCGGGGCGATGTCGGCGACGGAGACGATGCGGCGGATGGTGTTGCCGTCGATGACAAAGTTCTGGCCCAGCGTCTTCGTGGGACGGACCCCGATCTCCTCGGCCATCCGGCGGATGTCGGTGGCGCCCAGCAGGGGTGCAGGGGCGGTCACGGGAGGCGTCGCGGCGGTCGCGGGAGTTGCCGCGTCGGGCCCGGCGGAGGTCGGTTCAGTCACCTAGGTATCCTATCCCGCGGTGCCGCCGCCCCCGACGGGGGACGGCGCGGCAGACGGCGAAGGAAATGGCACAGGTTAAGGCGAAGGCCGGCCCCGGCTCTGTGCTGGACAGAGCGGGGGCCGGCCTTGACGGGATCGTGCTGTGTTACGCGGTCAGGTTAGCGCGAGGCCGCCCAGCCGCAGCCCCACGGGCCGAGGCCTGCCTTGGCGTAGTACGTGTTCGCGACGGCGATCTGCTGGGCCTTGCTGGCCTGGCTGGCGTTGGGAGCGTAGGCCCCGCCGCCGTTGGCGAGCCAGGACGGGATGTCGAACTGCAGGCCGCCGTAGTAGCCGTTGCCGGAGTTGATGGACCAGTTGCCGCCGGACTCGCACTGGGCGATCTTGTCCCACATGGCCTCGTTCATCATGGCCGGGGCGGCGGCACCGGTGTTGCCGGACGCGGCCGGCGCGGCGGCGGCCTGCGGCTTGGGCTTTTCCTTGGTTCCGACCGCGATCTTCTCGGTGACCGGCTGGAGCGTGACGTTCTGCGAGACAAGGGTGCGCGAGGCTTCACGGCCGTCAACCAGGATCAGCTTGAAGCTCTTGCTCATGCTGCCGTTGACGCCGGCCTGCAGGACCTTGGAATCGCCCTTGAACAGGGTCGCGTCGTCGGAGCTCAGGCTCTCGAACGGGACGGCCTCGGTGGTCTCGTCGGTCTTGGTGGTGTCCACCCGGGAGACCTTGACCACCATGTCGTTGACGACGGGGGCGTTGGCCGGCTGGGAGAGACGGTCGCTGGCGCCGAGCTTGATGCCGGCTCCGTTCAGCAGCTCACCGACGGTGGCGGCGGTGGTGGTGGTCTTGGTGTCCTTGCCGTCGGCCACGAGGGTGACGGTCTTCGGCGTCGAGATGCTCACGTAGGAGCCGGAGACGGCCAGCTGGGCGTCCTTGGGGACGGAAACCTCGGAGGCGCTGGCGACGCCGAGCTCGGAGACCAGGCTCTCGACGGTGGGGGCGGTGGTGGTCACGGTCCGCTCGGCGCCGTCCACGCTGACCTTGACGGCCTTGGCGAGGTTGACGTTGATGACGGAGCCGTCCTGGACATGGGCGTCGGCGGCGGGCGTGACCTTGTCCGCGGACTGCAGTTCGACGTTGGCGGCCTTAACAACCTGGCCTACGGTGCCGCCGAAGGTCTGCACGGAGCTGACCTTGCCGTCAACGTTGAGCGTGACTGTCTTGTTGTTGCCGACGAAGGCGACGAGGCCGAGCACGAGGGCCATGAGGACCACCAGCTGTGAACCGACCTTGACGACGCTGACCTTGCCGTCCGTTGTGAAGAACTTGACCACGATTGCCCGTATCTCTTGGACCATCCGGGCACGGGGAAAAGTGCACAGGCGTGTCCCGTCAAACACCCTCGAGGGCTGGTCCGGACCGGGTCCGGATGCTTGCGGAAAACGCGGGCACCGCCACACCACCAAACGAGAGCGCGCACGTGGATCAACCACTGCAGCGCGCGTCCGAAAGGAGTGAAATTATCCGAAGGCCTTCCCCGACCCCGGCTAATAGTTGACCACTGTAACCGGAGCGTTATAAAGCGGCCAAGAAATTATGCATACCGGGTATTCATGGGACGTCACATCGGAGAGCGCGAAAAATCCCGGCGTCAGTCCCAGGATCCGTATGCCCGCACGGTATTTTCGGCCAGGCCGGCGCAGAGTCCGGCGAGGTCCCGGCCTGTCAATTCGGCCATGCCGCGGACCGTGTACGGCACCATGTAACTGGCGTTCGGACGGCCCCGGTGCGGGTGCGGGGTCAGGAACGGCGCGTCGGTTTCGACCAGCAGCAACTCCGGTTCGGCGATGGCCAGCGCGCTGCGCAGGTCGGCAGCGTTCTTGAAGGTCACCGTCCCTGCAAAGGACATGTACCAGCCCTCCCGGTTGCAGGTTCTTGCCAGCTCCTCGCCGCCGGAGAAACAGTGGAAGACCACCCGCTCGGGGGCGCCCTCCTCGCGCAGCACCTGCACGACGTCGTCGTGGGCGTCCCGGTCGTGGATCTGCAGGGTCAGGCCCAGCCGCTTGGCGATGTCGATGTGCCGGCGGAACGAGTAGCGCTGGTGGGCCAGACCCTCCCCCTCGGTGCGGAAGAAGTCCAGGCCGGTCTCCCCGATGGCCCGGACCCGGGGGTGGGCGGCGAGCGCCTCGATCTCGGCCAGCGCCTCCTCCAGCTCGCCGCGGGCGGCGTAGTGGGGTGCGTCGTTCGGGTGCAGGGCGACGGCGCCAAGCAGCCGCGCGTCGAGGTCGACCGCTTCGACGGTGAAGCGGGAGGACTCCAGGTCGCAGCCGACCTGGATGGCGCCCTGCACGCCGACGGCGGCGGCGGCGTCGAGGGCGTCCTTGATGCCGACGGCGGGCCCGTCCGCGGACGCCCCGGCGTCCGGGAAGTCCAGGTGGGTGTGGTTGTCCATGACCGGGACCGGCAGCGGCTCCGGTGCCGGCGGGTAGGCCTTGCGACCGGAGGTACCGGTGCCCTCGTCACTGATCGCGCGGAACGGGGCCGGGGCCTGGGAGGAAGAGGACATGCTTCCAGCCTAGCGGCGGCCCGGATCGGAGAATTACCGGAACTCTCTGTCTGCGCTGAGAGTTGTGTGAGTACGCTGATATCACACAGGCGGCCCACCGTGGTGCCCGGCAGCATCTGCCTGCCGCGGATTTCCGGCCGCCCCAGGGCTGAAAGGCTGCCGATGGATTTCCACCGCCGCACCACCTTTGACGAGACCGTTGACGAGGCCATGGCCGCGCCGCAGCAGGCCGCCCATGTCCCCGCCGCCCGCACCGGGCAGGAGCCGATGGATCCGGCAGAGTTCAGCCGGGCCTGCGACCGGATCCTGGCCGGCATCAACACGGTCATCGACGGCAAAGCCGAGGCGGCGAAGCTGGCCCTGACGGTGCTCCTGGCCCAGGGCCACCTGCTCCTGGAGGACGTGCCCGGCGTCGGGAAAACCATGCTGGCCAAGACCCTGGCACGCACCATCGACTGCACGGTCAGCCGGATCCAGTTCACCCCGGACCTGCTGCCCTCGGACGTGACCGGCGTGTCCGTGTACAACCAGGCGACGCGGATGTTCGAGTTCCGTCCCGGCGCGGTCTTCGCCAACATCGTGATCGGCGACGAAATCAACCGGGCCTCCGCGAAGACCCAGTCCGCCCTGCTCGAGTGCATGGAGGAGCACCAGGTCACCGTCGACGGGACCTCCTACCGGCTGGACGAGCCGTTCATGGTGGTGGCCACGCAGAACCCCATCGAGATGGAGGGCACCTATCCGCTGCCCGAGGCGCAGCGGGACCGGTTCATGGCCAGGATCTCGATGGGCTACCCGGACCGGGAGGCGGAGCTGGAGATGCTGGAGACGCACCAGTCCGCGTCCCCGCTGGCCGCCGTGTCCGCCGTCGTCACCGCCGCGCAGGTGGCCGCGATGATCGCCACGGTCCAGCAGGTCTACGTCTCCCGCGCGGTCAAGGAGTACACGGTGGCGCTCGGCCGCGCCACGCGGGAGAGCCCGCTGCTGCGGCTAGGCGCAAGCCCCCGGTCCATGCTGCAGCTGCTGCGCGCGGCGAAGGCCACCGCGGCGCTGGAGGGCCGGGACTTCGTCCTGCCCGACGACGTCGTCGCCGTCGCCGAGCCGGTGCTGGCGCACCGCATCATCCTGGACCGAAAGGCCGCCGGCACCGGCGAGACTCCGCAGTCGGTCATCCGCTCCATCCTGGCCAAGGTTCCGGTGGGCGAAGGGGCCGCCGGTCCGCCCGCGGGCCGGCGCCGCTAGGACCCGGCCGCCATGGGGGTATGGGACCGGATCCCGAAGCAGATCTTCAGCACGCGCGGCTGGGGGCTGCTGGCCGCCGGGTTGCTCTGCCTGCTGGCCGCCCAGGTGCTCGGCCGGCGGGACCTGCTCTCCCTGGCCCTGCTGCTGCTGATCCTGCCGCTGCTTTCCCTGGCCGGCACCCGGGTGCTGAAGCCGCGGTTTAGCGTTTACCGGGAGTTCGACCCGTCCCCGGTCCAGACCTCCGCCGCCGTCACGGTCCGGCTGGCGGTGGCCCGCACCGGACCGGGCACCGGGCACGCCCTGATGGAGGAGCAGCTCCCACCCCGGTTCGGCCAGTCCCCGGTGTTCCGCTTTCCGGCCCGCACCGCCACGGCAGGCAGCAGCCGCTACGAATACCAGCTGCGCAGCGCCACGCGCGGGCAGTTCGTGATCGGCCCGGTCACCGCCGAATTCAGCGACCCGTTCGGGCTCTCGGTCCACCGGCACGCGATCGACGCCGGGGACGTCCTTACGGTCACGCCCGCCCCGGTCTATCTGCCGCCCACCTCGCTCGCCGGCGCACGCGGCCACGACGGCGTCACCGCCACCCGGAGCCGGGCCAACCCCAGCGACGACGACGTCATGACCCGCGAGTACCGGCACGGCGACCCGATGCGCCGGGTGCACTGGGCCGCCACGGCCCGGCACGGGGAGCTGATGGTCCGCCAGGAGGAGTCGGTCACCACCCCGGAGGCGACCGTGATCCTGGACCACCGCTATCTGGCCCACTCCCAAGGCACCGGGTACGCCGGCCCCTCGGACGGGCTGGAGCCGGTGAGCAGCGACTCGTTCGAGTGGGCCGTGACGGCCGCGATGTCCGTCTGCGCCCACCTCGGCGAGCGCAGCTACGCGTTGCGCTGCCTCGACCCCTCCGGCGAGCCCGCCTTCCTCCACTCCCCCTCCGCCCCGGAACCGCACACCGAGGAGTTCCTGGGCGCGGCCGGGCTGCAGTCCATCGCCGAGAGCCTGGCCGCGATCGGGCTCACCGGCCCCCGGCATCCCGGCGGGGACGCCGGGCCCCGACCCTTCGATGACCGGCTGCTGGACAAGCTCTCCGCCCACCGCCTGCGCGGTCCCGTCCTGGCGATCCTTGGCCGGCTCACCCCGGCCGAAGCCCGGGATCTGGCCCCGGCGGCCGCGTTCGGCGCCAACGCCTTTGCCCTTGTGGCCGCCGGGCGCGGGGCGGAGACGGAGGAAATAATGGCGGTGCTGCGCCGCGGGGGCTGGCGGGCGGTGGCGGTCTCCCCCGCCACCGCCCTGCCCGCGGCGTGGTCCGCGTTCGACGACGACGGCGCCGCCCCCGAGGCGACGGCCGCCGACGCCCGCCGCGGCGCGGGGGCCCGGCAATGACGCTGACGGATACCCCGGCCCGGGGCGGCGGGGGCACCGGCTCCGCCGGAGACGGTCCCGACGCCGGCCGCGACGGCGCCGGTCGTGGCGAAACAGGCGGCACCCCGGGCGGCCCGGCCGGCCGCATCCGCGGCGCCGGCCTGGAACCGTGGGCGATGGCCCTCTCCGTCGCCGTGGCACTGGCCGGGGCCGCCCTGGGCATGAACGGGGTACTGCGCGGCTGGGCCTGGTACCCGCCCGTGCTGACCACCGTCTTCACCGTCGCCCTTGCCACCGCCGCCCTGCGGTCGCTCCGCCTGCCGGGGGTGGTGGTCAGCCTCGGCGGGTTCCTGTCCCTCGCGGCGGTGCTGACCAGTACGTTCTTCCGACCGTCCAGCATCGCCGGGTTCATCCCCTCGGCCGAGACGCTGGGGCAACTGCAGGCCTACCTGCGCCGCGCCAACGAGACGATCCTGGGCGAGAGCACCCCCGTGGCGCCGAACGCGGGCATCGTGCTGCTGATCTGCGGGGTGCTGGGGCTGCTGGTGGTACTGGTGGATACCCTCTGCGGCCCGCTGGCCCTGCCGGCCACCAGCGGGCTGGGCATCCTGGCGGTCCTGGTGGTCCCCGCCCTGGTCAAGCCGCAGAGCGTGGGCTGGCCGGCGTTCACCGCCGCGGCCGCCGGCTACCTGATGATCCTGGCCTGCAGCCACTGGTTCCACCCCGGCACGGGCCTGCGCGGGGACACCGCGCGGACCCCCGGGCAGCTTCGCCGCGCGGGTGTCCTGGGGGCGATGGCGCTGGCCCTGACGCTGCTGGTGCAGGCGGTGGTGCCGGGCTTCGACCAGGGCGCCTTCCCGCAGGGCTCCAGGCTCACCCCGTGGGGCGGCGCCACCGGCCTGAACCCGATGATCAGCCTGGGCAACAGCCTCCGGAGCCCCTCCGGCGTCGGCCGGATCACCTATGCCAGCAACGCCGGGTCCGCGCCCTATCTCCGCTCGGTCACGGTGGACAGTTTCGACGGCGACTCCTGGTCCCCGGATGACCGGGATGCCACCCGCCGGCCGGGCACCGGTGCGATCGATCCTGGGACCGACGTCACCGCCGACGAGCAGGTCCGGACCGTCACCGCGGTCAACACCGGGCAGTTCACCAGCCCCTACCTGCCGGTCCCGTACGCCCCGGCGTCTGTCAGCGGCCTCACCGGCCGGTGGAACTGGGATCCGGCGACCCTCAGCATCAAGGGCATCGACGTGAACTCCCGCGACCAGCAGTACGTCGTGGCGTCGGTGGCGCCGAAGCTGACCCCGGCCGTCCTGGACCGGGCTACGGAGCAGCCCCGCGGCCTGCCGGACCTCTTCACCCGGGTTCCGGGCAACGTCCCGGCGATCGTGCGGCAGACGGCGGACACGGTCACCGCCGGGGCCGGCACCGAGTACGCCAAGGCGATGGCCATCCAGGCCTACCTGCGCTCCCCGGCGTTTACCTACTCGCTGCAGGCGCCGGTCCAGAACGGCTACGACGGCAACGGACTCTCCGTCCTGGCCGACTTTCTGGCCCAGAAGAGCGGCTACTGCATCCACTTCTCCTCGGCGATGGCCGTTATGGCCCGGCTGGAGGGGATCCCCAGCCGGATCGCCGTCGGGTACGCCCCGGGCCGGCCCACCGGTTCGACGGTGTCGCTCGCCGGCCTGGGGGCGCTGCCGGAGTACGAGGTGGACGCCCGCGACGCCCACGCCTGGCCCGAGCTGTACTTCCAGGGCCTGGGCTGGGTGGCGTTCGAACCCACGCCCTCCCGCGGCGTCGTCCCGGGCTATGCGACCGAGGCGGCGGCCCCGAGCGGGGCGAGCACCAACGAGAACAACGACGGGCTGGTGCCCTCGGCCGATCCGAAGC
Organism: Arthrobacter sp. YD4; assembly: GCF_030410515.1. Classification (GTDB taxonomy): domain Bacteria; phylum Actinomycetota; class Actinomycetes; order Actinomycetales; family Micrococcaceae; genus Arthrobacter. The sequence continues at coordinate 310,719 of NZ_JAUHHD010000005.1, forward strand.
CCACGACGTCGGCGGCGCCCCTCCCGGTACCCGTCCCCGCCGCGGCCGGCGGAACCGCCACGGGCCCGGAGATCCCCTGGCCGCTGCTCTACGGCGCCGGGGGCGTGCTGCTGGCGGCGCTGCTGCTGGCCACGCCCGCCCTGGCCCGTGCCGGGTTGCGGCGGCGGCGGCTGCGGGCCGCGGCGGAGGATCCGGCGGCCGCCGCGGGGCCGGCCTGGGCGGAACTGCGCGACCTCGCCGCGGACTACGGCCTGCCGCCGCGCGGCAGCGACTCGCCCCGGCTGTTCGCCGCCCGGCTGCTGGGTTCTCCCCTGCTGGGCGTTCCGGACGGGGTGGACGCCCCGGCCCGGGGCGCGGTGGAGACCTTGACGGCGGAGCGCGAACGGCAACGCTACGGCCGCCCCGGGGTCGAGGGCCAGTCACCGGGTGCGGCAGGGGGTGGGTCCGGAAGTGCTTCCGGGAATGAGACGGCGGAGCGGATCGCCCTGATCCGCGGCAGCCTGCGGGCCAATGCCCGCTGGGCGGCCCGGCTGCGCGCCGGGTGGCTGCCGCCGTCGTTGTTCACCCGCTGGCGCAACGCCCTGGCCCGGCCCTTCACGCGCCCGCTGCGCCGCGTGCCGCGGCCGGCCCCGGACAACCGGGCGACCCCGCAAACGCCGAACGGCGCCGCGGAGACCCGTTCAGGGTTCCGCGGCGCCGTCCGCAGGCTTCGCCGGAACTAGCCGGCGTACGGGTCGGCGATGCCGATGTACTGGGTGTAGAGGTACTCCTCGATGCCTTCAAGGCCGCCCTCGCGGCCCAGGCCGGACTGCTTCACGCCACCGAACGGGGCCGAGGCGTTGGAGACGACACCGGCGTTCAGGCCCAGCATGCCGGTCTCGAGGCGTTCGCCCATCCGGATTCCCCGGTTGAGGTCCTTGGTGAAGACGTAGGCCACCAGCCCGTACTCGGTGTTGTTGGCGAGCCGGACGGCCTCGTCCTCGGTGTCGAAGGTGATGATCGGGGCGACCGGGCCGAAGATCTCCTCGTTCAGGATGCGGGTGCCCTCGGTGACGCCCTTGAGGATGGTGGGCTGGTAGAAGTAGCCCGGGCCGTCCACCGCGGCTCCGCCGATGACGGTCTCGGCGCCGGCGGCGACGGCGTCGGCGACCAGGTCGTGAACCTTGTCGCGGCTCTTCGCGTCGATCAGCGGGCCCACCTTGGACTCCGGCTCGGTGCCGCGCGCCGGGGTCATCTCCTTCATCTTGGCGGCGAACTTCTCCGCGAATTCGTCGGCGACGGACTCGTGCACGATGAAGCGGTTGGCCGCGGTGCAGGCCTCACCCATGTTCCGCAGCTTGGCCAGCATGGCGCCGGTGACGGCGGCGTCGATGTCGGCGTCCTCGAAGACCAGGAACGGGGCGTTTCCGCCAAGCTCCATGGAGGTCCGGAGCACGTTCTCGGAGGCGTCGGCCAAGAGCCGGCGGCCCACCTCGGTGGAGCCGGTGAAGGAGAGCTTCCGGAGCCGGGAGTCCTTGATCAGCGGGCCGGTGGTGGCGCCGGCGGTGGAGGTGGGGATGACGTTCAGGACGCCGGCGGGCAGGCCGGCCTCCATCATCACCGCGGCGAACAGCTGCGAGGTCAGCGGGGTCAGGTTCGCGGACTTCAGCACCATGGTGCAGCCGGCGGCGACGGCGGGGGCGATCTTGCGGGTGGCCATGGCCAGCGGGAAGTTCCACGGGGTGATCAGCAGGCAGGGGCCCACCGGCTTCTTCGCCACGAGCAGGCGGGACTTGCCGTCCGGGGACACCGAGTAGCGGCCGAACGCGCGGACGGCTTCCTCGGAGAACCAGCGCAGGAACTCGGAGCCGTAGGTGACCTCGCCTCGGGCCTCGGCCAGCGGCTTGCCCATTTCCAGGGTCATCAGCAGGGCGAAGTCCTCGGCCCGCTCCGTGACCATGTCGAAGGCCCGGCGGAGAATCTCGCCACGCTCGCGCGGCGGGACCTTGGCCCAGGACTCCTGCGCCGCGGCGGCGGCGTCCAGGGCGGCGGCGCCGTCCTCGGGGCCGGCGTCGGCCAGGCTCAGCAGCACCTTGCCAGTGGCGGGGTCCTCCACGTCGAAGGTCTTGCCAGACGCGGCGGGACGCCACTGCCCGTCAATCAGCAGGCCGGTGGGCACGGAGGCCAGCAGCGCGGCCTCCCGTTCGGCGGTAACGGTGGGCTGGGCAGTTACAGTCACAATGACTCCCTCGTCGGCATTGGATGGAAAAGATTGGATGGCGGGCCCGGGGACTGGCGTCGCACTGGTGGCTCCGTCAGGCCGGTGGGGCGGGCCCAGCAGCGGGTGCGGCCGGGCCGAACTACTGCCCACGGTACTGCCGGTTTCTCGGGGGTGTCTACGCTTCCGCGCACTAGGAACCGGGCAGGCCGCTGTGCAGCTGCACAAGGTGCGGCGGGCAGCCGCTGGGGCTTCAGCGGGCGGCCAGGACGGCGGCGTAGAGTTCGCGTTTGCTGACCCGGGTGTCCTCCGCGACCGCGGCCACGGCCTCCTTGAGCCGCATGCCCTGGGCGACCAGGGCGTTGACGTCCGCCACGTGGTCTTCCGGCTTCCCCGGCTCGCGCTTGGGAGCCCCGGCGACGACGACGGCGATCTCGCCGCGGATCTCGGAGGCCTCGGCCCAGCGCAGCAGCTCGCGCAGGTCTCCGCGGATGACCTCCTCGTAGGTTTTGGTCAGTTCGCGGCAGACGGCGGCCCGGCGAGCGGCGCCGAAGCGTTCGTGCAGGGCCCGCAGCATCGGCTCCAGCCGGTGCGGGGCCTCGAAGAACACCATGGTGCGGGACTCGTCGTCGAGCTCGGCGAGCCTGCCAGCCCGCTCCCCCGCCTTCCTCGGCAGGAATCCCTCGAAGCAGAAGCGGTCGGTGGGCAGGCCGGAGAGGGCCAGGGCGGTCAGCACGGCGGAGGGGCCGGGGGCCGCGGTGACGGTGATGCCGTCCGCCACGGCCGCCTCGACCAGGCGGAAGCCCGGGTCCGAGACCGAGGGCATGCCGGCGTCGGTCACCATCACCAGGGTCTTGCCGGACCGGACCTGGTCCAGGAGTTCGCCGGTCTTGGCCACCTCGTTGTGTTCGTGGTAGCTAATCACCCGTCCGGCCACCGTGATGCCGAGGCTCTGGACCAGGCGGTGCAGGCGGCGGGTGTCCTCGGCCGCGACGATGTCCGCGGTCTCCAGGAGCCCGATCAGCCGCGCGGAGGCATCGCCGACGTTGCCGATCGGGGTGGCCGCGAGGACGACCCGGCCCTGGCCGGAGATGCTGCCGGAATAGCTGCCGGCGAAACTGCCGGAAGAGCTCCCGGGGGACGTGCCTGCGGGGGCATCGGACTGGGGGCTGCTCGGCTCGGATTCCACAGCACCAGCCTACTGCCGCCCGGCGCGCGGGACCGACCCGGCCGGCTGCCGCCGGTAGCATGGGCTTCGTGACGCAGACCCCCATGCGGTCAGCCGGGGCCGCGCCGACCCCCGCCGACGCAAGCACGCAGCAGCCCGCCTCATCCCGCCGACGTTCGGCCGGTGCCGCCGGCGGCGGCCGGAACCTCGAGGGGCACCGCTGGATTGCCCGGCCGAAGGAGGCGTACACCCTCCCCGCCCTCACGCGGCGGCTGATCGGGGACCTCGGCAGCTGGCGGGACTACCCGCCGTCTTTGCGTCTCTGGTACTGGCTGATCCCCACCCTCACCGCGGTGCTGGGCGGCATCCTGCGTTTCGTCCGGCTGGACACCCCGCACAACCTGGTCTTCGACGAGACCTATTACGTCAAGGACGCCTACTCCTACCTGGTCAGCGGGTACGAGCGGGCATGGCCGGACAAGGCCAACGATTCCTTCATCGCCGGCAACCCGGGCGTTCTGCTGGACAGCCCGGAATACGTCGTGCACCCGCCGGTGGGCAAGTGGATGATCGCCGCGGGCATGTGGCTGTTCGGGCCGGAGAGTTCCTTCGGCTGGCGCTTCGGCGCGGCCCTGACCGGCACCCTGTCCATCCTGTTGCTCGCCCTGATTGCCCAGAAGCTCTTCCGCTCCCTGACCCTGGGCGCGGTAGCGGGACTGCTGCTGGCGGTGGACGGCCACCACCTGGTGATGTCCCGGACCTCGCTGCTGGACATCTTCCTGATGTTCTGGATCCTGGCGGCGTTCGGCGCGCTGCTGATGGACCGCGACGACGGCCGGCGCCGGCTTGCGGCACGCCTCGCAGCGCAGGCCTCCGCCTCGCAAGCATCCACCCTGCAGGCTGGTGTCCCCACGCGGCTGCAGCTGGCCGCCGGCCCCTGGCTCGGGGTGCGCTGGTGGCGCCTCGCCGCGGGGGTCTGCCTTGGCCTGGCCGTGGGCACGAAGTGGTCCGCGCTATTCTTCCTGGCCGGCTTCGGCCTCCTCACCGTGTTCTGGGACCTCAGCGCGCGCCGGATCGCCGGGGTGCACGGCTGGATCGCCGGCGGCATCCTCAAGGACGGACTGCCGGCGTTCCTGAGCATCGTCCCGGTCGCCGGGCTGGTCTACCTGGCCACCTGGACCGGCTGGTTCCAGTCAAGCAACGCCTACTTCCGGCACTGGGCCGAGGCTAACCCGTCCGCACAATGGGGCTGGATCCCCAACGCGCTGCGGTCCCTGGCGCACTACCACCTGGAGGCGTACAAGTTCCATCAGGGACTCAGCGCTGACCACCCGTACAAGGCCAGCGCCTGGAGCTGGCTGGTGATGGGCCGGCCGACGTCGTTCTTCTACGAGTCCCCCAAGCAAGGCACCGGCGGCTGCGAGCTGCCCAGCTGCACCTCGGCCATCCTCTCGGTGGGCAACCCGCTGATCTGGTGGAGCGCCGCCGTCGCCCTCGGCGTGCTGCTGTTCTGGTGGATCGGCCGCCGCGACTGGCGGGCCGGGGCGGTGCTGGCCGGCGTCGGCGCCGGCTACCTTCCCTGGTTCATGTACCCGGAGCGGACCACCTTCTTCTTCTACGCGGTTTCCTTCGAGCCCTTCCTAGTCCTCGCCCTGGTTTACTGCCTGGGGCTGGTGCTGGGCCGCCGGACGGACCCGCTGTGGCGGCGGCGCTCCGGTCTGCTGGTGGTGGCCGTCTTTGTCGTCGGCGCGGTGCTGCTCTCGGCGTTCTTTTATCCGGTCTGGACGGCCGAAGTGATTTCCTACCAGGACTGGCGGGCCCGGATGTGGATGCCGTCCTGGATCTAGGGCAGGATTACTAGCGGACACCCGGTCACCGGCCGGCCGACCCGGAACGGGAGAGACGCGACGTGAGAGAAGCCAGCACCGGACTGCTTGTGGAGCTGGATCCGGACAGTAATGTCACGGACCTGCTGCTGGAGCAGTACGCCGAGGACCCGGTCCGCGCCCTGTACGCCCGCAAGGGTCCCAACGGCTGGACGGACGTGCCGGCCAGGCAGTTCGTGGAGCAGGCCCGATCCCTGGCCAAGGGCCTGATCGCCGGCGGCATCGTCCCGGGCGACACCGTGGCCGTCATGTCCGCCACCCGCTACGAATGGACCGTGGTGGACTTCGCCATCTGGTTCGCCGGCGGCGTGACCGTTCCGATCTACGAAACGTCCTCCGCCAGCCAGGTCGAATGGATTTTGCACGACTCCGGCGCCCGCCGCGTCTTCGTCGAGGACCAGGCCAAGGCGGACCTGGTCCAGGGCGTCCTGGACTCCTCCGCCCTGCTCGCCGAACGCGTCCTCGGCGTGGTCCGGATGGACTTCGACGGCGCCGCCCCCAATCTGGCAAGCCTGGCCGCCGCCGGCACCGGCGTCACCGACGCCGAGTTGGAGCGGCAACGGTCCGCGGCGGGCCTGGACGACGTCGCCTCCCTGGTCTACACCTCCGGCACCACGGGCCGGCCGAAGGGCTGCGAGATCACGCACGGAAACTTCGCGCTCGTGGCCAAGAACATCGTCCTGTTCCTGCCCGAGATACTGCTGAACCCCTCCAACCGGACGCTGATGTTCCTGCCGCTGGCGCACGTGCTGGCCCGCGCCGTGCAGGTGGTCTGCCTGGCCGCCGGCACCACCCTGGGCCACACCGGCAGCGCCAAGGAACTCCTTGAGGATCTGGGCACCTTCAAGCCCACGTTCCTGCTGGTGGTGCCGCGGATCTTCGAAAAGGTCTACGCCGGCGCCTCGTACAAGGCCGCCGAGGCGGGCAAGGGCAAACTGTTCGACGCTGCCGCAGCCACCGCCGTCGAGTACTCCCGGGCGCTCGACGCCGAGTCCCGCGGCGAGGGCCGGGGACCCGGCCTGCTGCTGCGCACCCGGCACGGGCTCTTCGACAAGGTGTTCTACCCGCGGCTGCGGCAGGCGTTCGGCGGCCAGCTGGGCTACACCGTCTCCGGCGCCAGCCCGCTGAGCGCCAACGACGCGCACTTCTTCCGCGGCGCCGGGATCCCGGTGCTGGAGGGCTACGGACTGACCGAGACGACGGCCCCCTGCACGGCCAACACACCGTCCCTGACCAAGGTGGGAACCGTGGGCATCCCGATCCCCGGCACCACCATCCGGATCGCCGACGACGGCGAGATCCTGGTCAAGGGCATCGGCGTCTTTAAGGGATACCACGCGAACGAGGCGGCCAACGCCGAGGCCTTCACCGACGGGTTCTTCCGCACCGGCGACCTCGGCGCCCTGGACGAGGACGGCTTCCTGACCATCACCGGCCGCAAGAAGGACCTGCTGGTCACCGCCGGCGGCAAGAACGTGGCACCCGGGCCGATGGAGGAAAAGATCCGCGAGCACCAGCTGGTGGCCCAGGCCGTGGTGGTGGGCGACGGGCGGCCGTTCGTGTCCGCGCTGATCAATCTGGACCCCGAGGGCCTGGAGAATTGGTGCGCAGCGCAGCGCATCCCCGTGATGGGTGCCGCCGAGGCGGCCTCATCCGAACTGGTCAGGGAGGCTTTGCAGGCCGCCGTCGACGACGCGAACCGGCTGGTCTCCAAGGCCGAGTCGATCCGCAGCTTCGTGGTCCTGGACGCCGACTTCACGGTCGAGTCGGGCCACCTGACCCCGTCACTGAAACTGAAGCGCGCCGCCGTCGTCCGGGACTACGAGGAGCACATCAACCGCATCTACGGCTGAGCGTGCGGCGGGGCGGGAGCCCCGCCGCACGCTGTGGCCGTGCGTGGCAGCCGCGGAGGTTGTGACTAGGACTGCGCGGGTCCGGCGGGGGCGCTTGCGCCCTTGGATGCCGCTTCCGGGGCGGCGTCCGTGGACGGTTCCGACGCAGCGTTCGGCACGGCCGTAGTCTCTGCGGGCGCCTCCGTGGCCGGGGTGCCGCGGCGCTTGAAGCGGCGGCCCTTGAGCGCCGCCTGGGAGGACGTGTCGGCGTCCGTCAGGCCGCCGGCCGCCGGCGCGTCGCCGGCAACGCTGTCCTTCGCCTTCCCGGTCCGGGGCGGCAGGCCGCGGCGGCGCCGGGTGGGCCAGGTGAGGATGAGGGTCAGCAGCGAGGCCAGCAGCACCAGTGCGCCGATCGCGATCCCCGCGTCGCTCCAGAACTGGGCCGGGAAGAGCCGGATCAGGGTGTCCTGCAGCGAGAACGTCCAGGTGCCGTTAGCGAAGAAAATCTGGTGGAACTCTGTGAAGAACTGTTCCCAGCCGAGCACCGCCAGGACGCCCAGGCCGATGATGATCACCAGGGTGGCGATGGAGCCGGCGAAGAGTCCGCGGCGGACCCCGCCGGTGCTGCGGCGGCGCAGGTAGAGGATGGCGACAAGGCTGACGATGCCCAGCAGTGTCCCGGCCGCGAAGGAGGAGAGCATCACGGTTTTGACGTCGGCCATGTGGCTGACCTCGCCGGCCTTGAACAGCTTCTCCCCGCTGCGGTTCACCAGTTCGCCCAGGTAGCGCGGGCCGGACCAGTTGCCCAGGTAGTCCACGGCGTAGGAACCGTAGGTCATCCGGTCATCGATGTTGAAGCCGTAGCCGTCGCCCGGGAAGCCGGGACGGTTGTATTCGGCCCAGAGGAACAGCGGGCTGGTCACGGCGCGGACGGCGAGCACCAGCAGGATGACCGGGAAGCAGACGGCCAGCAGGACCTGCATGACCCGGGGGGCCACGGGCTTGGCGTTGGCGGCCTGCTCGCGTTCGGCGTTGCGGCGCTCGACCTCTTCCTGGGGCGGGCGCACGTGCAGGGCCGAGGTGGGGAGCGCCTCGTGGTAGGCCTCCTCCCCCGCGGGACGGCCGACGGCGGTGGCGCCGCCGGCGCGCTCGTCGGTGCGGCGTTCGTCGGTCCGGCGTTCGGCGGCGAGCCGATCGGCGCGGCGGCCTTGGCGTTCACCGGGTTCTGCAACGCTGTCATTGCCCGGGGCCGGCTTCGAGGCGGCGGCGCCGGAGGGCTTCATCCACTCGAAGGCGGGCTCGTCCGTGTCCCCGGCGGGATCCAGGTCGGGCTCCGGCCGGTTCGGAGGGGTGGCACTCTTCTCAGTCACTGCTGCTTCGCTTCCGTCGGATTCCGCGCGTCCGGGCGTCGAGCCGGGCCGCGCCTCATATCTGTTCTCGAGCCTACCGTCAGGGTTTCGGCCCCGGGGAGGTGCCACCCCGGACCGTCACCGATTCGTGGCCAAACTCCCCGCGCTCCCCTACCGCTTGGCATACACGTTCCAGGGGATGTTCCAGTCGCCGAAGCCCTCGAGGGGTTCCACCGGCGGAGCGCCCGTGTTCAGGGTCTGGACCACGTCGCCGGGCTTCATCGTGGCGAAGAACCACGCGGCGTCCGCCGGCAACAGCCCCACGCAGCCGTGCGAGACGTTCGCCCGGCCCACCGCGCCCCAGGCCGATTCCAGGGCCTGGTGCACGTACACGCCCGACGTCGTGAGCCGGTTGGCGTACTCGACCGTCAGTGGCGGGTAGTAGCCCTTGTCCCCCGGCTTGAGCCCGATGCTGCCTGCGTTGAACCGGGAGCTGCGCTCCTGCTCCATGATCACGGCGTACCCCGTCGGGGACAGCCAGTCCTCCCCGCCGAGGGTCACCGGCGCGGTGCGGGCGAGGGCGCCGTCGATGTAGACGTTCATGGTCTTGGTGGTGTCGTCCACGACGGCGATCCGCTGCGGGCCCACCGTGTAGCCGATCCGGGTGTCCGCGTTCCCCACCATTCCGTTGCCGAAGTCCACCCCGAAGAGGCGCAGGTCCACGCTGACCGTGGCGTTGGCGGCCCAGAAAGTTTCCGGCCGGATCCGGGCGCGCCGGTCCGAGTACCAGTGCCAGGCCACGGGCTGGCCGGAGGATGCCGTGACCGTCACGGCCCGCTCCAGCGCCTCCTTGTTTTTCACCGGTTCGCTGAAGATGATCTCAAGCGGCTGGCCGGCGCCGAGGGTGCTGCCGACGCGGGGGTAGACGGCGGCGTCGGCCTCATTGGCGGCGGCCACCGTGGTGAACCGCTGCGCCCGGACTGTGGTCCGCCCGGCGCCGTCGACGATCGTGAAGCGATACCGGTAGACGGTGTCAAAGTCGAGCGGCTGCTCCGCCGTCCAGGTGGAGCCGTCGGCGCTGAGGCTGCCGGGGACGGGGCCGCCACCGTTCTCGGGGCGCAGCGTCACCTCCAGCACGCGGCCGTTCACGGCCTTGACCGCGGGCAGCGAGGCCGGGTTGACGCCGGTGGCACCGTCCAGCGGCGTCACGCCAAGTTCCAGCGGCTGCAGCACGGGGACGGCGAGTCCGCTGACCGAGCGCATCGGCGCGGACGCCTCCGACGGCAGCTTTTCCTCAGCCCAAACCGGGGCGGTGGCGGATCCGATGCCGGCCGCGGCCAGGAGGAGGCAGATGCCCGCGACGGCGGGCAGCCTGCTCCGGCGCTTTAGTTGGCGTACTGGGCCCATGGGATGTTCCAGTCGCCGTAGCCGTCGTCGAACGCGGCGAAGTCGCCCTCGGTGTTGACCACCTGGACCACGTCGCCGGCGGTCATGTTGTCGAAGACCCACTGGGCGCCGTCGGGTCCCAGCCCGATGCAGCCGTGCGAGAGGTTGGCCTTGCCGATGAAGGGCAGGGCGGAGTCGGTGGCCTGGTGGATGAACTCGCCGCTGGGGGTCAGCCGGGTGGCGAAGTTGACGTCCAGCTCTCCGTAGTAGGCCGGGTCACCGGGCTTGAGGCCGATCGAGGCGGCGCTCATGTGCTCCACCCGGTACTTCTCCATCAGCACCAGGTAGCCGCGCGCCGAGGGGAACCGGGTGTCGCCCATGGTGGTGGGCCATTCGCCGACCTGCTGGTCGTTGACGAAGGCCTTGAAGGTGTGGGCGGTGGCGTCGGCGATCGCGGTCTTCTTGTCCCCGATGTGGATGGTGACCTTCTTGTTGAAATTGCCGATCTGGCCCTTACCGAGGTCGACGCCGAAGAGCTGCATGTCCATGGTGATGGTGCTGTTGGCGGCCCAGAAGTTCTCCGGCCGGTACCGGACCATGGTGTTGCTGAACCAGTGGAACTCCCCGGGCTGGCCGGAGGTGGAGGTGATCTTGATGGCCTTCTCGACAGCGTCGCGGTTCAGGACCGGTTCGCTGAAGGTGATCTGGATCGGCTGCGCGACGCCCACCTTCATCCCGTCCAGCGGGTAAATCGCGGCGTCGGCCTCGTTCGCGGTGGAGACCGTGGTGAAGCTGCGGGTGGAGGTGGTGCTCCGGCCGGCGGCGTCGATGACGGTGTAGGTGTAGGTGTACCGGGTATTGAACTTCAGCGGCCCGGACGCGGTCCAGCTGGAACCGTCCGCGCTGAGCGTGCCATCCACCGAGCCGCCGGATTCGCTGGTCAGGGATGCCCGGTCGATCCGCCCGTTGCCGACCTTCAGGGTCACCGGCGAGGCAGGGTTCACGGCCGTGGCGGCGTCCGCCGGGGCCGCGGTCAGCTGGACCGGCGGCAGCACCGGGTAGGCCAGTCCCGGGGTGGACCGCTCCGGCGAGGAAGCCTCGGAGGCAAAGGACGGGTGGGCCAGCGGCCCGGCCGCGGCGAAGACTCCTCCGCCGGCTCCCAGCACGCAGACAGCGGCCAGGACGATGGCCTTGCGGCGGGTGCTCCAGGTTTTTGAGACGGTCACGATACTCGGGTCCTTCCAGACGTCACCTTGCCAGCATAGGGGCAAACGGGCGCCGGACCGGGCCGGACCGAGGCACGATACGGTCACAAAAAGGCCCCGGGCCCGCGGCGGGTGCCGTGGGCCCGGGGCCTTCCCGGGAGACTCAGGGGATGTTCCCAGTGAGCTCCTAGTAGCGGTAGTGCTCCGGCTTGAACGGGCCGGCAACGTCGAGGCCGAGGTACTCCGCCTGTTCCTTGCTCAGCTCGGTCAGGGTGGCGCCGAGGGCGTCCAGGTGCAGCCGGGCGACCTTCTCGTCCAGGATCTTGGGGAGCACGTAGACCTGCTTCTCGTACTCCTTCTCACCCTCGGGCTGGCCGGCCTTGGTGAACAGTTCGATCTGCGCGATCGTCTGGTTCGCGAAGGAGTTGCTCATCACGAAGGACGGGTGGCCGGTGGCGTTGCCGAGGTTGAGAAGGCGGCCCTCGGAGAGGACGATGATCGACTTCTCCCCGTCGGTGCCCTCGTTGAAGACCCACTCGTGGACCTGCGGCTTGATCTCGACCTTCTTGACGCCGGGGATGCGGGCCAGGCCGGCCATGTCGATCTCGTTGTCGAAGTGGCCAATGTTGCCCACGATCGCCTTGTCGCGCATGCCGGCCATGTGCTCGGCCAGGATGACGTCCTTGTTGCCGGTGGTGGTGATGAAGATGTGGCCCTCGGCGAGCACGCTTTCGAGCGTGGCCACCTGGTAGCCGTCCATGGCGGCCTGCAGCGCGCAGATCGGGTCGATCTCGGTGACGATCACGCGGGAACCCTGGCCCCGGAACGCCTCGGCGGCGCCCTTGCCGACGTCGCCGTAGCCGCAGACGACGGCGACCTTGCCGCCCATCAGGACGTCGGTGGCGCGGTTGATGCCGTCGGGCAGGGAGTGGCGGATGCCGTACTTGTTGTCGAACTTGCTCTTGGTGACGGAGTCGTTGACGTTGATGGCCGGGAAGAGCAGCTTGCCCTGTTCGGCGAGCTGGTACAGGCGGTGCACGCCGGTGGTGGTCTCCTCGGTGACGCCCAGCAGGCGGGAGCCGATCCGGGTCCACTTCTGCGGGTCCTTTTCGAGCGAGGCGCGCAGGACGGACAGGAAGACCCGGCCCTCCTCGGACTCGTCGTCGCCGGCGGCCGGGACGGAGCCCAGGGCCTCGAACTCGGCGCCCTTGTGCACCAGCATGGTGGCGTCGCCGCCGTCGTCGAGGATCATGTTCGGGCCCAGATCCGGGTTGCTGTCCGCACCGGGCCAGGTCAGGATCTGCTCGGCGGTCCACCAGTATTCCTCGAGCGTCTCGCCCTTCCAGGCGAAGACGGGGACGCCCTGCGGGTCCTCGACCGTGCCCTGGCCGACGACAACGGCCGCGGCGGCCTCGTTCTGGGTGGAGAAGATGTTGCAGGAGGCCCAGCGCACCTCGGCGCCCAGCGCCGTGAGGGTCTCGATCAGCACGGCGGTCTGCACCGTCATGTGCAGGGAGCCGGCGATCCGGGCGCCCTTGAGCGGCTGGCTGGGGCCGAATTCCTCGCGCAGGGCCATCAGGCCCGGCATCTCGTGCTCGGCGAGGCGGATCTGGTGCCGGCCGGCCTCGGCCAGGGAGATGTCGGCAATCTTGTAATCGAAGGTCATGAAAATCCTTTGGAGTAGCCGGGTTGGAAGCGTCGGGTTGAAAGCACGGGGCTGTCAGGGGTTCGGAGCCGCGGGCGGTTCCGATGGGAGGCGGCCGGGGCACCCTTGGTGGGGTGCCGCGCCCGCCCTGGGGCAGGTGCTAGTCCGCGGCGTGGCGGGGTCCGGCGGGCGCGCCGCCGTCGTGCTGGTCGGACGCGGCGGAGCCGGCGGCGGCCAGGAGTTCGGGCGGGAGCAGCAGCGGAATGCCGTCTTCGATGCCGTAACGGAGGGTGCGGCCCTGCGCGTCGGGGCTGGTGGCAACGAGTTCCTCGCCCTCCTGCACCAGGGTGGAGCCGGTGACCGGGCAGCGCAGCACGGAGAGAAGTTCGGAACTGATCAATGGCACGTTAAGACCTGGCATGGCGAAGGCTCCCTGGGGGCGCCGCGTCGGGCGCCGGTGGCTTACGGAAAGTTCTTCCCCAGCCTACCGCTGATTCGGGGCTCAGGAGGGTTCGCGGAGGACGCGCAGGTGGCCGCGCCGGGCGCCCTCCGGGGCGGCCGGGGCCTCCAGGGCGGGATGGCTGGCACGCTGCCCGGGGGCCTGGGCCGCGTCGTTACCCTGGCCGGTGGCGGCCGGGCGTCCGGCGGCCTCACGGACGGCGTGGGCCAGGGCCAGCAGGTCGTCGGGGCCGGGCCCGGCGGGCGTCGCGGGCATGGCCAGGCGGAGGACTTCCCAGCCGCGGGGCACCGTCAGGGACCCGGCGTGCTGTTCGCAGAGGTCGTAGCAGTGCGGTTCGGCGTAGGTGGCCAGCGGGCCGAGAACGGCGGTGGAGTCGGCGTAAACGTACGTCAAAGTCGCCACCGCCGAATTCCGGCAGGCGGACCTTGAACAGAGACGAATTGCACCCACGACACCACAGACTACTCCCCTGCACGGTTCCGGGGCCGCATTGAAACACCGCAGGAGGGGCCCGCGCCCGCGTACGGCCCGTCATATCGCGGAATCAGGGCGCCGGGTTTAGAGTCGAGGTATGCAGTCTTTGCCCCACGATTCCGGCTTTACGGTGCGGCTCACGGAGCCCGGCGCCGCCGCGGGCGGCCGTGTCCGGGGCTTCCGCGAACGCCGCAGGAACCGCCATGGCCGCGGCCTGCGCGGCGAGCTGCTGATGCCCACCCTGCCGGGGTACCGGACCCGCGCGGAGCGCTTCGACGACTTCGTCCTCGATTCGGCCCAGCGCCTGCACGACATTTGGGGCAAGCCGCTGGACGGGGTCCGGTTCGCGGTCGAGGACATCCCGCCGCAGCTTGAGCAGCTCGTGGCCGAGGGCTCGCCCGCGCCGATGGGTGCCTACGCGCCGGCGACGGCGGGCGAGGGCCCGGTGATCACGCTCTACCGCCGCGTGGTGGAGCAGGCGTGCGGGAGCCGGGAGGAACTCGCGGACCTGGTGCACGACGTCGTCGTCGAACGCACCGCAGAGATGCTGGGCGTTCCGCCCGAGACGCTCGACCCCGTCTACCGCCGCCGCTACTAGTAGCCGAGGGTGACGGCGACCTTTTCCTGCCCGGCCGCGCCCGGGGACACCGGTACCGTGGCCACGTCCGCCTTGCCGTCGCGTTCGAGCAGGACCGCGCCGTAGGCCGCCTCCCCCGCCGCCGACACCAGGTAACCCACCACAGCGGAGCCTTCCACGTCGGCGGGGACCTGGACCGATGCGGTCGTGCCGCCGGCGATGTCCGCCGTCGTGGCACTGCGGATTTTGCCGTCCGCGGTGACCGGCGTGTAGGAGATGGTGGCGCGCCCGTCCGGGGCGCCGAACATCAGAAAGCGGCTGCCGGCCGCCGGGACCGGTACCAGGTGCTGGCTGCCGAGCCGGATGGCGGACGGCGCCCAGGCGACGTCGGTGGGGTCCTCGGCCTTGAGCCCGCGGGTCACGCGGGCGGCCGCGGTGAAGGAGACGTCGGAGCTGGCCGAGACGGTGTAGTGCCCGGCCGGGACCCCCGCGAGCGGGACGGTGGTGACCGAGCCGGCCTTGGCGGTGACGACGCCGCCGCCGGGCAGCGGCTTCTGCCCGTCCCGGCCGTACATCTTGACCTCCACGACGGCGTCCGCGGCGCCCGGGACGGCGATCTGGAGCGCGGGGCCGGCGTCCCCGAAGCCGGACTTGGCCGTGAGCGGGCCGAGGGCGGCAGGGTCCTGGATGTCCAGCCCGGTGATGGCCTGCCGGGTGGCGGGGCCGGTGCCGGGGGTGATGAAGTCGACGCCGCCGGGCGTCAGTCCGCGGAGCACGCTCTGCTGGATGACGGCGGCCACGGGGCCGCCGGTGCTGCGCACCCGCACGGCCAGGCTGTCCTGTCCCGGGGCGAGGCCGGCCAGGACGATCGAGCGGGTGGTGCCGGGGGCAACCAGCAGGCCGCGGCTGCCCGGGGCCTGGATGACGCCCTTGGCGCCGAAGAGGTCGAGGTTGACCGTCGCCGGGGTGCCCGAGGCATTGCTCAGGTTCAGCACGGCGGTCCGGCCCAGGGAGGTGTCCGCGCCGACCAGCCAGAGATCGTTGGCGGGATTTTGGCAGGCCGCGGCGGCGGTGCCGCGGAGGTCGCCGTCGTCCGCGGCGTAGCTCATGGCGGCGGCGGCGGAGGGCTGCTGGTCCCCGAACGCGTCCGCGCTGAGGACGCTCACGGCGTCGATCCCGCGCTGGGCGACGGCGGCGCGGGGTGCCGGCGGTGTGCCCGCTGGGGCCGGAGCCGGGCTGGCGGTGGCGGGCGCGGCCGGGGCCTTCGCCAGTTCCACCAGCGGACTGCCGGTGAGGCCGGCGAGGCGGCTGCCGGGGAGCACGCCGGACCCGTTGCCCAGGACCAGGACGGAGACGGCGCTCTTGGCCGTGGCGGACTCGGGGCTGAACTGCGGGTCGGTCCCCACCGGGGTGGCCTGGAGCAGCCGGGCCGGGGCGGGGCACACGGCCACGAGGTTACCGGCCGGGACGGCGGCCTGAGGTGCCGTCAGCGGGCTGCTGCCGGAGGTTCGGGGCGCCAGTGCCGTGGCGGCCACCAGTCCGCCGCCGGCGGCCACTATGACCACGCCGGCGAGGATCCCGCCCAGCGGGCGGGCCAGGGTCTTCAGCCGCCGGGCTGTTGGCCGGGAATCAGTGGGCCGGGATTCCTTGCCGCGGGCGCTGCGGTCCCGTTTGCCGTCGTACGGACCGTCGCCGGAGTTTTCGGGCCGGGCCGCGGGGTGCTGTTCGTCAGGCATGCTGGTGTTCCTTCCGCAGGGACGCTTCGTCCCGGGAGATGCCGGCATTGCGGCGGCGGGCAGGCATGGGGATGGCCAGCAGCACGGTCAGGCCGATCACGACCGCCTGCCCGATGCCGGTCCAGAGCGCCCAAGGGCTCTCGTAGCGGATGCTGAGCTGGCCGCCGCGGGCCGGCAGTGTGAAGGCCTGTGCCCAGTCCGAGGTGGTGGCGGTGAGCCGCTTGCCGTCCAAGAAGGCGCTCCATCCGGGGTCGG
The DNA here is from genome assembly GCF_030410515.1 of Arthrobacter sp. YD4. Classification (GTDB taxonomy): domain Bacteria; phylum Actinomycetota; class Actinomycetes; order Actinomycetales; family Micrococcaceae; genus Arthrobacter. The sequence goes on from NZ_JAUHHD010000005.1 coordinate 326,889, forward strand.
CCCGTTCGCTGAGGACCACCAGCCGGCCCTCGGGACCGTCCGGAACCGGAGCCTCGGCGTCCAGCGGTCCGGCGGGCAGGAGTCCGGTGGTGGCGCCGGAGCCGTCGACGATCCGCAGCCGGTGTGCCACCTCCGCGGCGTCGGCGGGGCCCTGCTGGCTCCGGTGCAGCGGGGTGATACGCCACAGCCAGCCGACGTCGGTCTGCCCGACGGCGACGAGGCCGGGGACGGCGTCCATGCGGCTGGCCGTCAGCTGGGCCGAGCTGTCCGTGGCCGAGAGCACCACGAAGCCGATGCCGAATTCCTCCAGCTGCTGGCGCGGATCCACGCCCTGGCCGGCGACGATGGTGGCGACGACGGAGCGGAGTGAGCCGTTGACGGCGTCGTCCAGCCGGACGGATTCCTCGCCCGGGGCCCCGATGACGGGCCGGGCGGAGGCGATCGCGGACAGGGCGTCCAGGGTGGTCCCGGAGCCACGCATCAGCGAGGCGGCGAATCCGCCGTTGTCCTGTGCGGAGATCACCAGGGTCCGGGCCTGTTCGGGACCCTCGCCGCGGTCGATCGCGGTGGCGGGCAGCGCCGTGGCCCGGCCCGGCTGAAGCAGCCGGGAAACCCCGAGCGCACCGTCATCGGCGGCGGCATCTGCGGCGTCGGTGCCGGCGGCAGGTCCCGTGGCCGGGGTTCCGGTTCCCGCGGATCCGGTGGAGGCGGCCCCGGCTGAGGCAGTTCCGGCGGGGGCGGCCGTGGTCTGCAAAACGTTGTGCGCGGACCACGCCGCCAGCCCTGCAAGCGGCCCCGCGACCAGAAGCACGACGGCGGCCGCGGCGGCGCCCTTCACCAGGAAGGCAGGGACCGCGACTGCACGGGCCGGAAGTGCCCGGGAGGTGGTGGGCCCTTCCGTTGCGGTGTCGGCGGCCGACTCGGCCCCCAACTCGGCCCCCGACTCTGCCTCAACGGTGACGGACCGGGTGCGGGCTGCGGCCGCGGCGTCCAGCAGGGCCTCGGCACCGAGCAGCGCCGCGCCGAGCAGGAGGAAAGCGGCGGCAGACACGGCCGGTCCGGAGAACGGGGAGACCAGCACCTCGGCGCTGGCGGCGACGGCGAGGTGGCCGGCGAGCCAGCTTCCGGCCAGCAGTACGAGGGCCGCGGCCCACAGGCTGCGCGCGAGGCGGGGCCGGCGGCCGGTGCCGCGGCGGCCCGGAAGGAACAGCGCGGCGAGCGCCAGCACCAGGACGGGAACCCCTGCCAGCAGGACCAGCAGCAGCGCCCACGGCACGGGGCCGGGACCGAAGAGGGACAGCCCGGTCAGGCCCGCGCCGGCGTCGAAGCGGAGCGGCTGGCCGAGCGCCTGCTGCCACAGCGGCGCAGCGTCGAAGCCGAGCGGCAGGCCCGGGTCGGCGAGCAGGGCCCGCGGGCGGTCCATGGCGGAGAGGGCGAACGGAACGAACAGCGCCAGGCTGGGAAGCAGCGACCACCAGAGCGTGCGTCCCCGGCGGCCCAGCAGGACCGCGCCGAGGACGATCAGGACCAGGGCAGGCACCAGGAGCGATGGGGCGGCGGCGGTGACGACCGCCAGGGCGAGCCCGGCGGCGGCCGCGGCGGTCCAGGACGGCGTCCCGTTGATGCCGGGTTTGATGGGGGGCTTCTCGGTAAAGCGGCGCTCCCCCGGCGCGGGCACCGCGAAGCGGCCGCGGCCGGGGACGGTGCCGGTGGCGCGCAGCAGCGCCAGGACCAGCAGCGGCAGCATCACGTGGGCCACCAGGGCACCCAGTCGGCCCTGGTTCAGGGCCACCTGCAGCGCCGGGGCGCCGGCCCAGGCCAGCGCGGCGATGAACCGCAGCCGGCGCCGCCGGGTCAGGGCCCCCGCGGCGAACCAGGCCGTCAGGGCCGCCAGCGGCATGGCCAGCAGCAGCAGCCACACGACCGAGGCGTTGGCGTTCCCCGCGCCGAGGACGCCCAGGAACCAGAGCACGAAACCGAAGGGATCCCCGCGCCCTGGCAGCCCGGCCCCAAGTTCCACCCACCAGCCGGTGGCGTGGTCCCAGATCCTGCCCAGCCCGGTGGAGAGCGGGATCAGTGCGCCGCCGGTGACGGCGTCGGCCCGGAAGATGTTCAGCAGCCCTGCCACCGAGGCCGCGGCCGCGAGCAGCACCGCCAGCAGCGCGCCGGCTCCCACCCAGCCGCGGTCCGTTGCGGCCAGGGCGGCGAAGTCGTCGGCGGCGTCGCCGCTGGGCTGCTCGCCCAGCGGGTCGTGGCCCGGCATACCCTCGGCGTCGTCCGAGCCGAGGGACTCGATCAGGGAGCGCCGGTGGGCCCAGACCTCGCGGCGGTGGGTCTGCAGGCCCTTGATCACGGAGCGGCGGATCCGGCGGGTGCGCGCGGCGTTGCGGCGGCCGCGGAGGACGGCGGCGGGCCGGGCGAGGGCGCCGAGGGTGGCGACCAACTGGGCCAGGCCATGGCCGGGGTCCTTGAGCGCGATGCTCAGGACAAGTTTGAACAGGCTTCCCAGCAGGGCGCCGATGGCATGCAGGGGCACCTTCCAGGCCGAGGCGTGCTTGAGCCGCAGGTGGACCTGGGCCTTGCGGGCGGCTGCGGGGGTGCCCTGGCCGTGCGGGCGGTGCGCCACGTGGAACATGCGTGCCGTCGGGACCACCACCACGCGGTGGCCGGCCAGGCGGTTGCGCCAGCAGAAGTCGACGTCGTCGCCGGTTCCGGGCAGGGCCGGGTCGAATCCGCCCAGCTGCTCCCAGACGTCCCGGCGGACCAGCATGCCGGCGGAGTTGACGGCGAAGGTGTCGCTGCGGCCGTCGTACTGGCCCTGGTCGAGCTCGTCCGCCTCGATCAGGGTGAGCCGCTCGGCCCAACGGCTGATGGAGAGTCCAACGTCGATCAGGCGCCGCTCGGAGTGCCAGTCGAGCTGCTTGCAGCCCGCCACCGTCACCGAGGGCGCGCGTTCGACGGCGTGCAGCAGTTCCGCGAGGGCCTCGGGGGCCGGGGCGGCGTCGTCGTGGAGCAGCCAGACCCATTCGGCGTCGGCGGCCATGCCCTCCCGGCGCGGGGCCAGGGCGGCCAGGCCGGCCTGCACCGCTCCGCCCATGCCGGTCCGGGAGTGTTCGACGGCGGTGACGTTACCGGCGCCGAGCGCCTGCGCCAACAGGGCCGCCGAATGGTCGCGGGATCCGGTGTCGACCCCGATCGCGGCGTCCGCGGGGCGCGTCTGCGCCGCCAGGGCCGCGAGGGTTCTGGGGAGGTAGTCACCGCCGTCGTGGGCTACCACGACGGCGGTGACTCGTACTTCTTGAAGAATTAGACTGCCCGCTTCCTAAGCCTGCGGCGTTCCCGCTCGGAGAGGCCGCCCCAGATGCCGAAACGCTCGTCATTGGAGAGTGCGTACTCCAGGCACTGCGAGCGGACGTTGCACGCGCCGCAGACCTTCTTGGCGTCCCGGGTGGAGCCGCCCTTTTCGGGGAAGAATGCCTCGGGGTCAGTCTGGGCGCACAGCGCGTCCGTCTGCCAGCCCAGCTCGCCTTCGTCGTCGAAGTCCTGCTGCGCGGGGAGACCGATCCAGATCGCCTGGGTTACGGTGCCGGCGTCGGGGGCCTGCACCTCCATGGGCGGGTCCAGCGGATCGTCGTCGAGATCCGGGTTCCCCGCCAGGAGAGCCTCATGGGCTGCGAGGAAGGCCGTGGCCTGGTCCTCCAGCGCGTCCTTGGTCTGGCCGTTGTAGCGGTCCGCGGCCTCCGGATCGGCCGGGTCCACGTACCAGTCGCTCGGCACTCCGCGTGAACGGTATTTGGCCGTCGCCTGGCCGGCGACAACTTCCTCTTCATGGATACGCTCTGCAAGCCCCATTGGCGTTTCCCTCTCTGATTGGCAGCCCCTGCTTGACCCACGGACACTCGGTTGAGCGCCGGCTGTTGTGCGGTGGCTTTCGTTCCCTAATTACACGTGTGTAAGTATGGGGGAGTCAAGCGGCAGCAGGGATAATAATCAATTCCTTGGGAATTCCTGAGGCACGCCACGCCCGTGTTTTTTTGCGCGGCCTGCGGCCTATCCCCGCCAAATGGGAAGCATGCTGACCACCTTTGGGGGCCTAACGGCGATTTCTGCTCCCTTTTGGCTGACATTCCGGCATGATCGGCGGCGGCCCCCTCCCCCGCGGTGACCGGGCATGTGACGGCACCGATGTGCCCGGCGCCGCGCGCCGTGACCGAGATCACTCGCTGCGGGTCGAGGGCAGGTCCGGGGTACTGCCAGGCGGGCGCGGCGGCCGCCGTGGCAAGATGAACGCCATGAACATCCCCGCCGCCGACCTGATGTCGGCCCTGCGTTCCGGCCAGTCCACCGCCCCGCGCCTGACCTGGTACGGCCAGGACGCCGAGCGCGTCGAGCTCTCCGGCCGGGTGCTGGATAACTGGGTGGCGAAAACCAGCAACCTGCTGCAGGACGAACTGGACGCCGAACCGGGGACCCGGCTGCGACTGGACCTGCCGGCGCACTGGAAATCGCTGGTGCTGGCCCTGGCCGCCTGGCAGTTGGGGATGGAGGTGGTACTGGCGGACGGCGACGCCGAACTGCTCGCCACGGCGGATCCCGGCCCGGCCGCGGCCGCCGGCGGAGTCGACGCCGTGCTGGCCGTGGCGCTGCCGGCCTTGGCGATGCGCTGGCCGGGCGAACTCCCCAGCGGCGTGCTCGACTATGCGGCGGAGGTCCGCAGCCACGGGGACTTCTTTATGGCCTACGTTGACCCGGAGCCGGACCGGACCGCGCTGCGGGACGCCGCCGGCGTCGACCATCCGCACGGGCGGCTGGTGGAGGGCTTCGGGGCCTTGCCAGGGGTTGCAGATGACGGCGCTGGCAGCGCTGCGGCGCCGCGGTTGCTGGTGCAGGCCGGGGACGGCCTGGAGGCGGCGCTGTCACGGGCGCTGTGGGCCTGGTCCCGGGACGGCTCGGTGGTGCTGGTGCACCCGGACGTTGCCCTGACCGAGCGGCTGCTGGGCGACGAGCGGATCAGCCTCCGCTGATCCGTAGTGCTCTGCTCTGGCCCGCGAAGCAGGCCTACGGGGCCTAGCGTCCGTCCGGCGTCGCGCCCGGGGTTCCGGTCTCGCGGCCGGCCGGCACTGATCCGGCGGCGTGCGGGTGCGGGTGGCGTTCGATGATCTCGTGGTCGCCGGAGAACTCCGGTTCGTCGTCGAGTTCCTTGTTGAAGACCAGGAAGCGGTAGGCGAAGAAGCGCACCACGGTTGCGACAAGGATGCCGAAGACACCGGCCAGGAACAGCATGTTCTTGTCGGTGATGCCCATGCCGTACTTGGCGAGGGCGGTCAGGCCGGTGGAGATGCCGATGCCGATGCCGTTGATCAGCACGAACATCACAAACTCGCGCAGCACGTTGGCCTGGCGGCGGTGCCGGAAGGTCCAGAAGCGGTTGGCGATCCAGGAGAAGATGGTGGCCACGGTCGCCCCGACAAAGCGGGCCTTGGCCTCGCTGTCGGACATGGGGCCGTGCATCAGGTAGTAGGTCAGGCCGTTGTCGATGACAAAGGCGACACCGCCGACGGCTCCGAACTTCGCTACTTCGCGCCAAAAGAGCGAGGCGAGCCCGCGGATCCGGTCTGCAAGTGTGGTGATCATGACCCTCCGAGGGCGTTGCTGTCTGTGGGCCGGGTGGCCGACGGCCCATTTTAGCGCCGTTTCCCCGGAGATTGCCCCGCCACGGGGACTCACCGGCCCAAATCACGGGTCCGGGGCCTCGTCCGGCGCCGGGTTCGGTAGGCTGGTCGATGTGACTTTTCCAGTAATCGGCGTGGTTGGCGGCGGCCAACTAGCCCGCATGATGGCCCCAGCCGCGACCGCTCTCGGCTTCGAACTCCGTGTCCTCGCCGAGGCTGAGGACGTCTCCGCGGTGGCCGCGGTGGCGAAAGCCCCGGTCGGTGACTACAAGGACCTGGACCACCTGCTGGAGTTCTCCCGCGGGCTGGACGTCCTCACCTTCGACCACGAGCACGTGCCCACCGACCACCTGCGCGCCCTGATCGATGCCGGCGTCAATGTCCACCCGGGCCCCGACGCCCTGGTCAACGCCCAGGACAAGCTCGTGATGCGCGCCGCGATCGACCGGCTGGAACTGCCGAACCCGCGCTGGGCCGCGGTGGACGACGTCGACGCCCTCGTGGCGTTCGGCGACGACGCCGGCTGGCCTGTGGTGCTGAAGACCCCGCGTGGCGGCTACGACGGCAAGGGCGTGCGCGTCATCGCCTCGGCCGGGGACGCCGCCGCGTCGGCCGACTGGTTCGAGTCGATGTCCCCGCTGCTGGCCGAGGCCAAGGTCGAGTTCAGCCGCGAACTCTCCGCCATGGTGGCCCGCACCCCGGACGGCGAGTGCCGCGCCTGGCCCGTCGTGCACACCATCCAGGTCGACGGCGTCTGCGACGAGGTGATCGCCCCCGCCCTGGAGATCCCGCTGGAGGTCGCCGCCGCGGCGGAGGACGCCGCCGTGCGGATCGCCAACGAACTCGGCGTCACCGGCGTCATGGCCGTGGAGATGTTCGAAACCCCCGGCGTCGGCTCCGGCTTCCTGATCAACGAACTGGCCATGCGCCCGCATAACACCGGCCACTGGACCCAGGACGGCTCCGTCACCAGCCAGTTCGAACAGCACCTGCGCGCCATCCTGAACCTGCCGCTGGGTGCCACCGACCTGCTGGGTCCGGTGGTGGTCATGAAGAACTTCCTCGGCGGCGCCAACCAGAACCTCTACTCGGCCTACCCCGCGGCGCTGGCCACCGAGCCGGCCGCCAAGGTCCACAGCTACGGCAAGGCCGTGCGGCCGGGCCGGAAGATCGGCCACGTCAACCTTGTCGGCGGCTCCACCGCCGACGTCGACTCCGTCCGGCAGCGCGCCGGCGCCGTCGCCGCCATCATCCGGGACGGCCGGCCCCAGGCCGCCGCGCCCGAGACCACCGGGGAGACCGAATGACCACCACCACTGACACCACCGCCGCCCCGCTCGTCGGGCTCGTCATGGGCTCCGACTCGGACTGGCCGGTCATGGAGGCCGCCGCGGAGGCGCTGGCCGAGTTCGGCATCCCCTTCGAGGCCGACGTCGTCTCCGCCCACCGGATGCCTACCGAGATGATCCGCTACGGGCAGACCGCCCACGAGCGCGGCATCCGGGTCATCATCGCCGGCGCCGGCGGCGCGGCCCACCTGCCCGGGATGCTCGCCTCGGTGACGCCGCTGCCGGTGGTCGGGGTGCCCGTGCCGCTGAAGACCCTCGACGGCATGGACTCGCTCCTCTCGATCGTTCAGATGCCCGCAGGCGTGCCGGTGGCCACCGTCTCCATCGGCGGCGCCCGCAACGCCGGCCTGCTGGCCGTGCGCATGCTGGCCGCCGGGACGGACGCGTTCGCCGCGGAGCTGCGCGCCGAGTTGCTGCGCTTCGCCCAGGACCTCAACGACGCCGCCACCGCCAAGGGCGCCAGCCTGCGCGCCAAGGTGGCCGAGGTGTTCTCCGCCGAGAACACCGAGCCGCGGGGCGGCCGGTAAGGATTCCCACCATGAGCGAAGGATCCGCCGGCGCGCCGGACACTGCCCGGCCCGGGCGGACCCGGCTGACGGACCCGGTCCGGTATCCGCGGGGAGCCGCGCCCGCCACCCTGACCCGCCGTGGGATCCTGCTGATCCTGCTGACCCTCCTGGTTCCCGGCAGCGCGCAGCTGGTGGCCGGCGACCGGCGGCTGGGACGCGCCGCCCTGCGCGTCACCCTCACCGTCTGGGCCCTGGTGCTGCTGGGGCTGATCCTGCTGGCCGTCGCACGGCCCACGCTGATCAACCTCGTCGCCAACCCGATCACCTCGCTGATCCTCGTGATCGTGCTCGCGGCCCTCGCCGTCGGCTGGGCGGCCCTGTTCCTGAACACGCTCCGGCTGATCCGGCCGGTGCTGCTGCCCGCGGCCCGCACCCGCGCCGCCGTCGTCCTCGGCCTGGTCGTCGCGATGGTGCTCAGCGCCGGCGGGCTCGGCTACACCGCCTACCTGCTGAATGTCGGCCGCGAGGCGATCGGCACCATCTTCGCCGACGGCCCCGCGATGGAACCCTCCGAAGGCCGCTACAACTTCCTCATGATGGGCGGCGACGCCGGCGCGGACCGGACCGGCCGCCGCCCGGACAGCCTCTCGGTGATCAGCGTGGACGCCAAGACCGGCGCCTCCGCGATCATCTCGATCCCCCGCAACCTGCAAAACGCCAGGTTCAGCGACGATTCGCCGATGCGGAAGATCTACCCGGACGGCTACAACTGCGGCGACGAATGCCTGATCAACGCGATCAACACCGAGGTCACCAACGAACACCAGGACCTCTACCCCGGCGTCGAGGATCCCGGGGCGCAGGCCACGCTCGAGGCCGTCTCCGGCACGCTGGGCATCAAGGTCCAGGCCTACGTCCTGGTGGACATGGACGGCTTCGCCAAGCTCATCGACGCGATGGGCGGGATTCGGATCAAGGCCGGCGGCTGGGTCCCCATCAGCGGCGAGACCATCGACGAGGCCAACGGCATCCACGGCATGCCGCTGGGCTGGATCCCCGCCGGGGACAACACCCTGGACGGCTACCACGCCCTCTGGTACGGCCGTTCGCGCGAATTCGTCGACGATTACGCCCGCATCGCCCGGCAGCAGTGCGTCCAGCAGGCCATGCTCAAGCAGCTCGACCCGGGCACCCTGCTGACAAAGTTCGAGGACATCGTCAAGGCCGGCACCAAGGTGGTGGACTCCAACGTCTCCGCCGGGCAGCTGGGCAGCTTCGTGGACCTCGCCATGAAGTCCAAGGGCCAGCCGGTCCGCCGCCTGACCGTCGGGCCGCCGGACTTCGAGGCGTACTTCTCCACCGTCCCGGACTTCGACCGGATCCACCAGGCCGTGGACAAGCTCCTCGGCCCGGCCCCGCAGGCGGCCGCCGGCACCGATGAGCTGCTGCGCCCGGCCGCGGTCCCCGGACCGCTCTCCGCCGCCGGCGCCGGGGCCGGGCTGTCGACTCAGACCGCATCCCGCACGGTGCCCGGAACGTCGCCGGCGCCGTCGCCGTCGTCCTCGGATTTCATCCCGGTGACCACGACGCCGGACGGTGAACCCATCACCGAGGAGATGCTCAACGACTTCAAGCGCCAGGGCGACGAGCAGTCGATCCGCAACCTGGTCGCCACCAACGGCCAGTGCGCCCCGCTTTAGGATAAGGATCCATGTACGCACTCGAGAACGTCCTCCGCCCCTACGCCTGGGGCTCCCCCACCGCGATCGCCGGCCTGCTGGGCCGCCCGGCCTCCGGCGGCCCGGAAGCCGAGCTGTGGATCGGGGCGCACCCGGACTCCCCCTCCACCGCGGCGGGAGCGGACGACGGCGGACCGCTGGCACTGGACGCGCTGATCGCCGGCGACCCGGACCACTTCCTGGGCAGTGAGAGCATCGCCGCGTTCGGCCCGCGGCTGCCCTTCCTGCTGAAGGTCCTCGCCGCCGACCACCCGCTCTCCCTTCAGGTGCACCCCACCCTTGAACAAGCGCGGGCAGGCTTCGCGCGCGAGGAGGCCGCCGGCGTGGACCGGTCCGCGGCGACCCGCAACTACAAGGACGACAACCACAAGCCGGAGATGATCTTCGCGCTCACCCCGTTCGACGCGCTCTGCGGCTTCAGGCCGGCGGCCGCGTCCCGCGCCGTGTTCGAGGACCTGGCCCGGGCCTTCGAGCAGGCCGGCCGCGAGGTGCCGGCCCTGCTGCCGCAACTGGTCGGTGACCTCGCCCGGCCGGAGGAGGACCAGGCCCTGCGCGCCGCGTTCGAACGGCTGATCGGCGGGGGCGACGACGTGGCCGCCGCGACGGCCGCCGTCGTCGAGCTGCTGGCCGCCGGCACCCCGGAGGGACCGGACGCCACCGCCCTCGACACCGTCGGCACCCTCAACGCCGAGTACCCCGGCGACCCTGGCGTGCTGATCTCGCTGCTGCTGAACCGGATTTCCCTGGCCCCCGGCGAGGCCGTCTACCTGCCCGCCGGCAACGTGCACGCCTACTTGCACGGACTCGGGATCGAGGTGATGGCCTCCTCGGACAACGTGCTGCGCGGCGGCCTTACCCCCAAGTTCGTGGACGTGCCCGAGCTGTTGCAGACCATCGCCTTCGAGGCCGTGGGCGTCCCGGAGCTGCGCGCCGAGCAGACCATGCTGGGCCAGGAGCTGTACCGGCCGCCGTTCCAGGAATTCGCGCTGCAGCGCATCGAACTCGCCCCGGGCGGCGAGGCCGTTCCGCTGGCCCAATCGGGCGCCGCGGTGCTGATCGTGGTGGCCGGGTCCGTGATGCTCGATTCGCCCAAGGGCGACCTCCGGCTGGACCGCGGCGGCAGCGCCTTCGTGCCCGCCGCCGAGGCGCCGGTGAACGTCCACCCGGCCGGGGACACCGCCGAACCGGCCGTCGTCTTTGCCGTGACCACCGGAATGAAGGCCTGATCATGGACCACTTCCTGCAGGGCCCGGACTGGGCCCGCGTCCAGCGCGACCTGGGCCGCACCGTCCACGAGGAGTCCGGCGACGGCTGGAGCTACCTCGCCATCGAGGAAAGCAACCCAGCCGGCAAGCTCCTCTACGTCCCCTACGGCCCGGTGGCTGGGTCGGTGGCCGCCTTCGACGCCGCACTGGCCTCGCTGACGGACCGCGCCAAGGCGTCCGGCGCGGTCTTCATCCGGGTCGAGCCGGTCAGCGCCGGGTTCTCCGCCGCGGAGGCCGACGCGGTCCTGCGCAGCCGCGGCCTGCGCCCGGCACCGGCGAACCTGCAGCCGGAGCTGAGCTGGATCGTGGATCTTGAGCAGGACTTCAAGGAGGTCCTGGCCGGGATGAAGCCGGTCAACCGGAACCTCTACCGCAACATCCACAAGAAGGGCGTGACCTTCCGGGCCAGCCAGGACCCCGCCGAGATTTCGGTCCTGCTGGGATTCCTGCACCAGACGGCGGCCCGCAACGGCTTCAAGCCGCAGAGCGATGAGTACCTGACGCAGGTGGCGCGGACGCTGATGCCCTCGGGCGCCGCGACCCTGTTCATCGCCGAGCTGGAGGGATCACCGATCGCGGCGGCCCTGACGTACGACTCGGCGGACACCCGCACCTACGCCCACGCGGCGCTGGATGACACCCACCGCAAGCTCAGCGCCGGCATCCCGCTGGTGGTGACCCTGATGGCGGACGCCAAGGACAAGGGCCTGAAGCACGTGGACCTCTGGGGCGTCGCGCCGGCGGACCAGCCGGACCACAAGTGGGCCGGGTTCACCGCCTTCAAGAAGTCCTTCGGCGGCCGGGAGGTCGCCTACCCGGGCACCTGGGACCTGCCGGTGAACAAGCTGCGCTACGGCGGCTACCAGCTGGCCCGGAAGGGCGCCCAGGTCCTGAAGGGGCTGCTCCGCAGGCTGCGGAAGTAACCCCCCGCGGCGGGTTTCGCCGTGCGACACGCAAAAACGCCCGCGCCCCCGGAATGTCCGGGGCGCGGGCGTTTTTGCGTGTCGCCAGGCCGCAGGGCGCCGTTACTGAGCCCCGGCGCGCTTCTGCGCCTCGTAGGCGCTGGCCACCATGTCCTCCACCGTGTGCCGCATCTTCCAGTCCAGGTCCCGGGCGGCGCGGGTGCCGTCCGCCACGATCCGGTCCGGGTCGCCGGGGCGGCGCGGGCCGATCTCCGGTTCGAAGTCGATGCCGGTCACGGTGGCCATGGCGGTCATGATCTGCTTCACGGACAGGCCGTCGCCGGAGCCCAGGTTGTAGACCCGCTCCAGCGGCTTGCCAGCGGCCAGTGCCTGCGCGGCGGCGACGTGCGAGGCGGCGAGGTCGGCGACGTGGACGTAGTCGCGGACGCAGGTGCCGTCCTCGGTGTTGTAGTCGGTGCCGTTGATCTTCGGCGTCTTACCCGAGGTCAGCGCCCGGAGAACGATCGGGAACAAGTTGTGGGGGCTCGTGTCGTAGAGTTCCGGCGAGCCGGAGCCCACCACGTTGAAGTAGCGCAACGAGGTGTGCTTCAGGCCACGGGCCACGCCCTGGTCCCGGATCAGCCACTCGCCGATCAACTTGCTTTCGCCGTACGGGGACTCGGGCGAGGTGGCCGTGTCTTCCGTGACGATGTCCACCCGCGGCGTGCCGTAGGTGGCGGCCGAGGAGGAGAACACCAGCTTGTCCACGTCGGCCAGTTCCATCGCCTTGAGCAGGTTGGCCGTGCCGGTGACGTTCTGTTCGTAGGTGAGCAGGGGTTCCTGCACCGAGACGCCGGCGTACTTGAAGCCGGCCAGGTGGATGACGCCGGTGACGCCGTGGTCCACCATGCTGCGGGCCACCACCTCGGTGTCCAGGATGCTGGCGTGCACGAACGGCACGTCCTCCGGGACGAATTCGCGGTGGCCGCTGGAGAGCGAGTCCACCACCAGGGAAGGGATCGAGGCCGCGCGCAACGCCGCGACCACGTGGGAGCCGATATATCCTGCACCGCCGGTTACAAGCCAAGTCATGGCACCACCCTATCGGGGTAAAGCTGATCCCGGCACGCGGGCGCGTACCGGGATCAGGAAATGACGAAGCGGGTGGCCGCTAGTGCTTGCGGGCGTAGCCCTCCCACTTGCTGGCCTGGTGCTCGCCGTCGACGAAGCGGATGGTGCCGGACTTGGAGCGCATCACGATGGACTGGGTGAGGACCTTGTCCTTGGAGTAGCGCACGCCCTTGAGCAGGTCGCCGTCGGTGATGCCGGTGGCGGCGAAGTAGCAGTTGTCGCTGGAGACGAGGTCGTTGGTGGAGAGCACCCGGTCCAGGTCGTGGCCGGCGTCGATCGCCTTCTGCTTTTCCTCGTCGCTGGTGGGCCAGAGGCGGCCCTGGATGACGCCGCCGAGGGACTTGATCGCACAGGCCGCGACGATGCCTTCGGGGGTGCCGCCGATGCCCATCAGGGCGTCGACGCCGGTGCCGGAGCGGGCCGCGGCGATGGCGCCGGCGACGTCGCCGTCCATGATGAACTTGGTGCGCGCGCCGGCCTCGCGGATCTCGTCCACCAGCGGGCGGTGCCGGTCGCGGTCCAGGATCATGACGTTGAGCTGGTTGACCTTGACGCCCTTGGCCTTGGCGATCAGGTGCAGGTTCTGCTTGACCGGCAGGCGCAGGTCCACCATGTCGGCGGCCTCGGGGCCGGTCACGAGCTTCTCCATGTAGAAGACGGCGGAGGGGTCGAACATCGAACCGCGCTCGGCGACGGCCAGGACGGCCAGGGCGTTGTTGATGCCGAGGGCGGTCAGCCGGGTGCCGTCGATGGGGTCGACGGCGACGTCGACCTCGGGGCCGGTGCCGTCGCCGACGCGTTCGCCGTTGAACAGCATCGGGGCTTCGTCCTTTTCGCCCTCACCGATGACCACGACGCCGTTGAAGTGGACGGTCTGGAGGAAGGAGCGCATGGCGTCGACGGCGGCGCCGTCGGCCTTGTTCTTGTCGCCGAAGCCCACCCAGTGGCCGCCGGCGATGGCCGCGGCCTCGGTGACGCGGACCAGTTCCAGGGCAAGGTTGCGGTCAGGCTCGTCGATGCCGACGGCAAGCGACGGGGAAAGCGTGGAGTACTGCTGGGTGATGGACGCAGGTGACACGTGAACCTCTTCTTCGAGTGGCAATCATCGAACCCGCCCGGCCGGGTGGCGGCCGCAACGGTCGTTCGTCTCTTACCGATCATAGTCACGGCCGCGTCCTTCGGTCAGAGGATGACGGACCCTTACCTCAACCTACTGCCCGGTACGGTCCCGGCAGGGTGCGGCCGGGGGCCGCCGGAAGGCCGCCGCGGAATGGGAGATCGGTGCGCCATGGGCGACTATAGAAGGGTGAATGAATTGCAGGAAACGCCGTCCGAGGCCCCCCGAACGCCGGCCCCGGCGGACCAGCCCGTCAAACCCGTCATCCGCGCCGCCGCGGCCAAACGGGCCAACGCGTCGGTAATCGGCATGATCATCGCCCTGGTGCTGAGCATCGCGGCGTTCCTTCCGGTGGTGCTGATGAACCCGGCGCCCAAGAGCGACGGCTACCGTCCCAGCATCGACGTCGCCGGCATCGCCGCCAACGCCGCCGGAGTGGCAGGATTCACACCGGTCGCCCCGCAGGCCGGCGACGGGTACCGGGCCAACTACGCCCGCTGGGAGTCCGGCATCGCCACCGGCGTCGCCACCTGGGAGGTCGGCTACCTGACGCCCAAGGACTCCTTCATCGGCCTGGTCCAGACCAGGCAGTCCAACCCCACCTGGCTGCGGGACCAGACCAAGAGCGCCCCGGTCACCGGCACCCGGAACGCCGGCGGCAAGGACTGGGAACTGCGTGACACCGGCAAGGGCGAAAAGAGCATGGTCCTGAACTACCGCGGTACCACTGTGGTGCTCAGCGGACCGGCGACCCTGGCCGAGTTCTCCACCCTGGGCGCGGCCGTGGTCGCGGCGCTGGACAGCAACCCCGCCGCAACAGTTTCTGCGACGGCGGCACCCTCGACGTAAAGTAAGCAGGGTGACCACTCAACTGACTCCCGCCCTCGCCTGGCGCCGCCTGCAGGAAGGCAACCAGCGCTTCGTTGCCGGTGAATCCTCGCACCCGAACCAGGACGCCTCGCGCCGGTCCTCCCTGGTGGAGAACCAGCACCCGTTCGCCGTCATCTTCGGCTGCGCCGACTCCCGGCTCGCCGCCGAGATCATCTTCGACCTGGGCCTGGGGGACGCGTTCGTCGTCCGCACCGCCGGCCAGGTGATCGACGACGCCGTCCTCGGCTCGCTCGAGTACAGCATCGGCGTGCTCGGCGTGCCGCTGATCGTGGTCCTGGGCCACGACAGCTGCGGCGCCGTCATCGCCACCAAGGACGCCGTCGAATCGGGCGAGATGCCCGGCGGCTTCGTCCGCAGCCTGGTCGAGCGCATCACCCCGGCCGTCCTGACCTCGCTGCGCAACGGCCACACCGAGGTCAACGACATGGTCGAGGAAAACGTCAAGCAGATCGCTCAGCGGCTGGTGGACAGCTCGCGCACCATTTCCGACGCCGTAGCCAACGGCAGCACCGCGGTGCTGGGCGTGACCTACCGCCTCGCCGAGGGCCGGGCCGACCGGGTCTCCGGGATCGGCGAGCTCTAGGGTCCTCCGCGTGCACCTCATGGGGTCCGGTGGCGCCGGTTCACGGTTTTCGAAGCGGCGCCCCGGCCCAATAAGCTAGCCCCATGACTTCCACAGCAGATTTGACCAACGAAGAATTCCGCATCGAGCACGACACGATGGGCGAGGTCCGCGTCCCGGCCAACGCCCTGTACCGTGCGCAGACGCAGCGTGCAGTCGAAAACTTCCCGATCTCCGGCAAGACCCTGGAGCGCGCCCACATCGAGGCCCTCGCCCGGGTTAAGAAGGCAGCGGCGCAGGCCAACGCGGAGCTGGGGGTGCTCGACGGCGAGCTGGCCCAGGCGATCGCCGACGCCGCCGACGAGGTCGCCGCGGGCAAGTACGACGGCCACTTCCCGATCGACGTGTTCCAGACCGGTTCCGGTACCTCCTCGAACATGAACACCAACGAGGTCATCGCCGAGCTCGCCTCCCGTGCGCTGAAGGCCGGCGGCAGCGACAAGGTGGTCCACCCGAACGACCACGTCAACGCCTCGCAGTCCTCCAACGACGTGTTCCCCACCTCCGTCCACGTCGCCGCAACCTCCGCGCTGATCAACGACCTGATCCCGGCCCTGGGCTACCTGGCCGAGTCCCTGGAGCGGAAGTCGGTCGAGTTCAAGGACGTCGTGAAGTCCGGCCGCACCCACCTGATGGACGCCACCCCCGTCACCCTGGGCCAGGAGTTCGGCGGCTACGCCGCGCAGGTCCGCTACGGCATCGAGCGGATCAACGCCTCCCTCCCCCGCGTCGCCGAGGTCCCCCTGGGCGGCACCGCCGTCGGCACCGGCATCAACACCCCGGCCGGCTTCCCGGAGCGCGTGATCGAGCTGCTCGCCGCGGACACCGGCCTGCCGCTGACCGAGGCCCGTGACCACTTTGAGGCCCAGGCCAACCGTGACGGCCTGATCGAGGCCTCCAGCCAGCTGCGCAATATCGCGATCTCCTTCATGAAGATCAACAACGACCTGCGCTGGATGGGTTCCGGCCCCAACACCGGCCTCGGCGAGATCGCCATCCCGGACCTGCAGCCGGGCTCCTCGATCATGCCGGGCAAGGTCAACCCGGTCATCTGCGAGGCCTCCATCATGGTCGCCGCGCAGGTCATCGGCAACGACACCGCCATCGCCTGGTCCGGCACCAACGGCGCCTTCGAACTCAACGTCGGCATCCCCGTCATGGCCGCCAACCTGCTCGAGTCCGTCCGCCTGCTGGCCAACACCAGCCGCGTCATGGCCGACAAGATGATCGACGGCATCACCGCCAACGTCGAGCGTGCCCGCTTCCTGGCCGAGGCCTCCCCCTCGATCGTGACCCCGCTGAACAAGTTCATCGGCTACGAGAACGCCGCCAAGATCGCCAAGAAGGCCGTCGCCGAGGGCCTGACCATCCGCGAGACCGTGGTGGCCATGGGCTTCCTGGAGCGCGGCGAACTGACCGAGGAGCAGCTGGACACCGCCCTGGACGTCATGTCCATGACCCGTCCGCCGCACAAAGCTTAGGGCCCAGGGCCAGCAAGAGGGCCCCGCAGGGGTAGAACGACGACGGCGGCCGGCACCTTCCCGCGAAGGTGCCGGCCGCCGTCGTGTGCGGTGTCTGGAGTGCCCGGACCTACCGGCGGACGTGGACTATCGGCGGAAATAAGCGGCGCCGTCGGCCTCACGGGCCCGCTCGATGTCCTTCAGGTGTCCCGGCAGCAGCTCCGGGAAGTCTTCCGCGTGGAACCAGCCCACGGCGAGGGATTCGTCGTCGTTGACCCGGGCCTCCCCGGAGACGTAACGGCAGCGGAACACCAGGGTCAGAAAGTGGCAACTGTCCCCGTTCGGGTAGACCGTGGGGCCCACGGTGTCCACCGAGACCAGCCGCTCGGCCTCGGCCACGACGCCCGTTTCCTCCAACACCTCGCGGAGCATCCCGGGCGCCGGTTCCTCGCCCGGTTCCAGGATGCCGGTGATCAGGCCCCAGCGGCCGTTGTCCGCGCGCTGGCCCAGCAACACCCGGCCGGCGTCGT
This sequence comes from Arthrobacter sp. YD4, assembly GCF_030410515.1. Classification (GTDB taxonomy): domain Bacteria; phylum Actinomycetota; class Actinomycetes; order Actinomycetales; family Micrococcaceae; genus Arthrobacter. The sequence goes on from NZ_JAUHHD010000005.1 coordinate 344,076, forward strand.
CGAACACCACCGCGCGGGCGCCGGGAATCCAGAGCATGTCGTGGCCGACTTTTTCGCGCAGGGTCAGGATGAAGTCGGGGGTGGCCATGCCTGCCAGCCTATCCTGCGGGCAGGAGCAGCATGGCGGCCGCGGCGCCGGCCAGCATGAAGGGCCCGAAAGGGATGTCCGACTTCAGGGTCCCGCGCCGGGAGGCCAGCAGGGCCACGCCCCAGAGCCCGCCGAAGAGGAAGGCCGCGAAGGTGGCGGCGAACAGGTGCCCCCAGCCCAGGAAGCCCAGGTACAGGCCGAGCACCCCGGCCAGTTTCACGTCCCCGAAGCCCATCCCGGCCGGGTACACGGCGCGCAGCAGGAAGTAGAACAGCCACAGCGCGGCCGCGCCGGCCAAGACCCGCAGGCCGGGGACCCCGAACAGGGCGGCGGAGGTCCCGCCGTCGTGCCCGTTCACCGCCGCCAGCAGCGCCGCACCCAGCAGCAGCACCCCGGCCACCAGGTAGGCGGGGAAGACGATCCGGTTGGGCAGCAAGTGGTGGCGGACGTCGATCACGGTCAGCCGCACCGCCAGGACCAGGAAGTAGAGGCACGCCAGGGCCGCCAGCCAGAAGGCCGGCGCCGCCGCTCCCAGCTCGCCCAATCGTTGGATCACCCTCGGATGCTACTCGATGCTGCCCGGCGGGCGCTGCGGATGCGGTGCATTGGTGTGACTGGTGTGACTCCGCCGGCATGGGTAGGCTTCCCCGATGACCGATACCGCCGCGTTCTGGCCGCCCTTCGCCCTGAGCCTCCACACCCCGCGCCTGACCCTGCGCCCCATACAGGACGCCGACATCCCGGCAGCCATCGATGCGGCCCTCTCCGGCGTGCACGAGCCGGGGCGGAACCCGTTCAGCTCGCCATGGGCCGAGAAGCCCGCCGAGGAACTGGGCCCGAACATGGCGAAGTGGTACTGGCGCTGCCGGGCCGGCATGACCCCGGAGGAATGGACGATGCTGCTGGGCATCTGGCACGACGGCGAATTCATCGGCTGCCAGGACATCGCGGCCAAGGACTTCGCCACGCTGAAGACCGTCGGCACCGGCTCCTGGCTGAAGCGCAGCGTCCACGGCCAGGGCTTCGGCAAGGAGATGCGCGCCGCCGTCGCCCTCTACGCCTTCGACTGGCTGGGCGCCGAGGTGGCCGAGTCCGAGGCGGCCGCCTGGAACCAGCAGTCCCTGGGCGTCTCTCGCTCGCTCGGCTACGAACTGAACGGCACCGTCCGGGTCAACTGGGGCGGCGACTTCCAGGACTCCCAGCGCGTCCGCCTCACCCCCGCCACGTTCAAGCGCCCCGACTGGACCCTCACGGTCCATGGCCACGAACCCACCGCCCGGTTCCTCGGCATCTCGTAGGTTGCCGTCCCCGTCCGCCGTGGCTGGCTTTGGCGGGACGTCTAGGGGCTGGATTTTGCAGGCACGTCGGGTGCGGGGCGGCGGCGCCCCGCCGTCGCTTAGACACCTCCCGTCGCTGCGCTGCGGTCGCTGGGCGACCTTCGCTTCGCTCTGGTCGGCGATGCGCTCCTTAGCGGGCCACCGCAGCCCCGCGCGGGTGGTGGACGCACAAGCCTGAACGGGTAGCGCAGCGATGCGTGCGCGACCCACGCATCCGGGGGTCCCACTGACGCGTGGGCGACTGACGCACAAGCCGCGCCGCGGGCTCTTCGCGTAGTCGCGCATCGCGGTACATTGGCCTCCAGAGGTCGCCCAGCGACCGGCGGGGGCCAATGGGACGTGTCTAAGCGACGGCGAAGGGGCCGTGGCCCGGCGAACCCGGCCACGCCGACAAACGAAGGGGCCGTGGCCCGGCGAACCCGGCCACGCCGACAAACGAAGGGGCCGTGGCCCGGCGAACCGAGCCACGGCCCCTTCGACAGGTGCGCCTAGATCTCAGCCCCCTCGAGCAGGTCCGTTACGAGGGCGGCGATCGGCGAGCGCTCGGAGCGGGTGAGGGTGATGTGGCCGAAGAGCGGGTGGCCCTTGAGGGTTTCGACGACGGCGGCGACGCCGTCGTGCCGGCCGACGCGGAGGTTGTCGCGCTGGGCGACGTCGTGGGTGAGGACGATCTTGGAGTTCTGGCCGATCCGGCTCATGACCGTGAGCAGGACGTTCTTCTCCAGGGACTGTGCCTCGTCGACGATCACGAAGGCGTCGTGCAGGGAGCGGCCGCGGATGTGGGTCAGCGGCATGACCTCGAGCATGCCGCGGTCCATCACCTCTTCGACCACCTCCTGGCTGACCAGCGCGCCGAGGGTGTCGAAGACCGCCTGCGCCCACGGGTTCATTTTCTCCGCCTCTGATCCGGGCAGGTAGCCCAGTTCCTGGCCGCCGACGGCGTAGAGCGGGCGGAAGACGATCACCTTGCGGTGTTCCCGGCGCTCCAGGACGGCCTCGAGGCCGGCGCAGAGGGCGAGGGCGGACTTGCCGGTGCCGGCGCGGCCGCCGAGGGAGACGATCCCGACGGAGGGGTCCAGCAGCAGGTCGATTGCGAGGCGCTGCTCGGCGGAGCGGCCGTGCAGGCCGAAGACGTCCCGGTCGCCCTTGACCAGCCGGACCTGCTTGTCGGAGCCCACCCGGCCCAGGGCCGAACCACGGCTGGAGAGCAGCACCAGGCCGGTGTTGACGGGCAGTTCGCCGGCGGCCGGGATGAAGACCGGTTCGTGGCCGTAGAGCGTGGCCACGTCCTCCTCGGCGGCGTCGATCTCGGCCAGGCCGGTCCAGCCGGAGTCCTTGACGAGCTCGTTGCGGTACTCGTCGGCCAGCAGGCCCATGGCGGAGGCCTTGACGCGCATCGGCAGGTCCTTGGACACCACGGTAACGTCCCGGCCTTCGTTGGAGAGGTTCTTGGCGACGGCCAGGATCCGGCTGTCGTTGTCACCGCCGCGGAAGCCGGCCGGGAGCACCTCGGCGGAGATGTGGTTCATCTCCACCATCAGGGTGCCGCCGTCGGCCCCCAGCGGAATAGGGCGGTCCAGGCCGCCGTGCTCCACCCTCAGGTCGTCGAGGAGGCGGAGGGCCTTGCGGGCGAAGTAGCCCAGTTCCGGGTCGTGCCGTTTGCTTTCCAGTTCCGTGATCACCACGATCGGCACGATCACCTCGTGTTCGGCGAAGCGCAGCAGCGCCCGCGGATCCGAGAGCAGGACGGAGGTGTCGATGACGTAGCTTCGGGTGGTCGCGCCCTGCGGGGCGGCCGCGCCGGCGGTGGATTTGGCTCGCGTGGTGCGAGAGGTAGCTTGCGTGCCCTCGGTGGAACTGACGGTGGGCAGTGCTTCGGAAATAGCCACATCGACTCCAGCCCCGGGCCCCCAGGCCCGGAAAGGTTAGTGGTGAGGCGGTTCGGCCCTGAGGCCGGACGCGGCCTCCCATACACCCGGTGCGGACGTCCGCTCCATGTACTGGCCTCCCCGATCAGCCGGCGGTTTGCCCGCTGATGGGATTAACGTACTTCCACCGCGCGTCGATTGCCGGATTATTTTTCGGCGATTCTTGCGGACATCAGGTGACAGGCGGGTGAACGCTTCAGGCCCCGAAGCGGCGCTGCCGGCCGGCGTAGTCGCGCAGGGCGCGCAGGAAGTCGACCTTGCGGAAGGCGGGCCAGAGGGCCTCGCAGAAGTAGAACTCGCTGTAGGCGCTCTGCCACATCAGGAACCCGGAGAGCCGCTGCTCGCCGGAGGTGCGGATGACCAGGTCAGGGTCGGGCTGGCCACGGGTGTAGAGGAAGCGGGAGATGTCGTCAACAGTGAGCTCGTCGGCGAGCTTGCCGATGTCGGCGCCGCGGGCGACGGCGTCGTGCAGCAGTTCGCGGACGGCGTCGACGATTTCGCGCCGGCCGCCGTAGCCGACGGCGACGTTGACGTGGATCTTCTCGTGCGCCGGGGTGCGGGCGGTGAGCTTGTTCAGCCGCTCGGCCAGGTAGTCCGGGAGCAGTTCGGGGGCGCCCATGGCGTGGACCGAGACGTCCTCGTCCTCGTCCAGGCGGTCGAGGGTGTTGGCGATGATGCCCATCAGCAGCTCAAGCTCTTCGCCGGAGCGGTTCATGTTGTCCGTGGAGAGCATGTAGAGCGTGACCACCTTGATCCCGAGCTCCTGGCACCAGCCGAGGAATTCGTGGATCTTGTCCGCTCCTGCCTGGTGGCCCTGGCTGGTGGGGGCGTTGAACTGCCGGGCCCAGCGGCGGTTTCCGTCGACCATCACGCCGATGTGCCGGGGGATCCGTTCCGGGTCCAGCGAGCGCTGCAGGCTGCGCTCGTAGAAGCCATAGAGGAATCCGGGCAGTTCCATCCGGGGATTCACCTGGCTTCCTTGGGTCTGACGGGAGTGCATTCCTAGGCTACCCGCCGCGCGGGCCGGGCCGCGCACCCGGGCCGGGCGATTTACCCCAGCCCGCTTGCTACCCGTCGGTAACTTATCCGCGCGTCGAATATTATTGCCGTATGGAACGCAACTCAGCGGAACCCGGACCGAGCCTGTCTCCGCACGGCGACCGCGCCGCGGAGCCGGCACCCCCAGCAGGCGCCCCGCGGGGCAAGGGCGGCGCCGTCGACGAGGCGGCCGTCCGGATCGCCGGGCTGCTCATGATCAAGCCCAAGTGGCGCGGCTGGATCCACACCGTCACCGCCCCGCTGGCGTTTGCCGCCGGCCTGGTCCTGGTGCTGCTGGCCCCCACAACCGAACTGAAGATCGCCTCCGCCGTCTACGCCTTCACCGGGGTGCTGCTGTTCGGCGTGAGCGCGGTTTACCACCGCGGCAACTGGTCCCCGGGCGTGAAGATCGTGCTGAAGCGTCTCGACCACACCAACATCATGCTGGTGATTGCCGGCAGCTACACCCCGCTGGCGTGGGCCCTGCTGGACCGGCCCAAGGCGGTGTTCCTGCTCTGGCTGATCTGGACCGGGGCGGTGCTGGGTGTGTTGTTCCGGCTGCTCTGGACGCACGCGCCGCGCTGGCTCTACGTGCCGATCTACATTGCCTTGGGCTGCGCGGCCCTGTTCTACCTGCCCGACTTCTTCGCCGCCAGCATCCCCGCCGCCGTCCTGATCTGCGTGGGCGGTGCCTTCTACATCACCGGCGCGGTGTTCTACGCCCTCAAGAAGCCCAACTTCAGCTACAGCCACTTCGGCTTCCACGAGCTGTTCCACGCCTTCACGGTCTTCGCCTTCGCAGCGCACTACATCGCCATCGCGATGGCCGTCCTGGGCTGACCGGGTCTAGCCTGGCCCGGCCGCCGGATCTCTTCATTTTTGGAGCACGACGGCGGGTTCGCGGCCCGGGCGCGCCGGTCACCGCCGCCGTACGTGGGGAATTTCCCCGGCGGGTGCCGGACCGCGCGGCCCATCCCCCCGCCGGGTGCCGGTCAGGGGCGGCCGGCGGCGATCAGTTCCGGCAGCAGACGCATGTCCTCGAACACGGTGGTTCCGGGGCCGGCCAGCCGTTCCGCGGGGGTCACTCCCCCGGCGTAGGCGAAGGCGTGCATGCCGGCGGCCCGGGCCGCCTGCACCCCGTAGGCGCTGTCCTCTACGACGGCGCAGCGGGCCGGGTCCACGCCGAGGGTCCTCGCCGCGTGCAGGAACAGGTCCGGGGCCGGCTTGCCGTTGCGGACCTCGGTGGCGCTGAAGATGCGCCCGGCGAAGCGGTTCAGCAGCCCGGTCTGGCCCAGGGTCCGCCGCATCTTCTCGTGGCTGCCGCTGGAGGCCACGCAGTGCGGCAGCTCCAGCAGGTCCAGGGCCTCCTCGATGCCGTCCACCGCGGTGAGGTCCCGTTCGAAGGCCTCGCGGTACCAGTGCTGGTAGACGCTGTCCCAGCCCTCGGCCAGTTCGATGCCGAGGTGGTTCTCGATGCTCGAGACGAAGTTGGCCTCGCTCTTGCCGACGAAGCGGGCGACGATTTCCTCCCGCTCCAGTTCCCAGCCGAGGTCCGCCAGGACCCGCTGGTCGACGTGGACGGAGATTACCTCGGAGTCCACCAGGACGCCGTCGCAGTCGAAGACGACGAGCTCGAAGGGACCTGGCTGAGCGGGGGTTGGGGTCATCCCGCCATGCTAGCCAGTTGCTCCCGCACCTGGGCGGCGGACACCGCCGGGGCGTGGCAGACCATGGCGCGGCAGAGGTACACCACCGGGTCCCCCTTGGTCTCGCGGCCGTGCAGCAGCGGGACCGGGCCCGGCGCGGTGCCAGGTCCCGGCTCGGCATCCTGGACGGCGATGACCAGGCCGGGGCTGGGCGAGCGGAGCAGTTCGCGGTGCAGCGCGGAGCGGGCGGCCGACGGCGGACCGGCGACCGCGGCTTCCACGGGACCGGCGACGGCGGCCTGGGCGGCGGCGAGCAGGCCGCCGGCGGCCCGGGGCGCCTGCCGGGCCAGCGGGGGCAGGAGGGCCAGGATCTGTTCGGCGAGGCTGCGGTGCCCGGTGGAGCCGGTGAGGGCGGCGTAGCTGAGCAGCGCACCGGCGAAAGCCGCCGCGCCGCTGGGGGTGGCGTCGTCGAACGGGTCAGCCCCGGCGCCGCCACCCTGGGCGTTGCCCACCTGGGCGGACTCCCCGGCGGCGTCGCGCAGGGTTCCGCCGGCGGCAAAGCGTTCGCAGGCGGCCAGGAGGATCCCCTCGGCCAGGGCGTACCAGCGGGTCTGTCCCGTTGCGGCGTAGAGCGCGAAGAGGCCCTCGCTGCAGAACGCGTAGTCCTCCAGCAGGCCGCCAATGCCGCGGGCCCGCCCGTCGTGAGAGACCCGGACCAGCAACCCCGGCTCCCCATCCGTCCCCGGCGTCCAGTGCACCCGTTCCAGATACTCCGCGATCCGCTCGCCGGCGGCCAGGAGCTCTGCCCGGTTCAGTTCGGTTCCCAGTTCGGTTCCGTCCAGCACGGCGGCGGCGTCGGCCAGGGCGCCGAGGGCCAGGCCGTTCCAGCCGGCCACCACCTTCTCGTCCCGGGCCGGCTGCGGCCGCGCCGAACGTGCAGCACGCAGCGCCGGGCGCACCCGCTGCCAGAGCCGGCGGTCCTCCCCGGCGAGGCCGTCGCCGGCGGCCCCGCCGGGGTGCAGCGGAGCCCCGGACGGGCCGACATGCATGAGCCGGGCGACGGCGGCGCCGTCCTCCCGGCCCAGGACATCGGCGAGTTCCGCCGCGGTCCAGAGGTAGGTTCCGCCCTCGTGATGGACGCCGTCCACCACCGTGTCGGCGTCCAGGGAGGAGGCGAGGGCGGCCAGTCCGCCGTCGGGGCCGGTCAGGCCCAGGGCCGCCAGCATCCAGTCCGCGGTCCCGGCGGTGGCCTCGGCGGCCTCCGCGGCGGGGTACTCGGCCGAGCCGCCCAGCCGGACCCAGTGTGCGCAGGCGCGCAGCAGCAGGGCGTTGTCGTAGAGCATCTTCTCGAAGTGCGGGAGGGACCAGTCCCGGGTGACCGAATACCGGGCGAACCCGCCGTCGAGCTGGTCGTAGAGCGCGGAGCGGGCCATGGCGGCCAGGGTGCGCCCGGCGATCCCGCGGGCCGTGTCTGCTGTCGCGGACGGGACCGCGGCGTGCCTGATGAGGAACTCCAGGACGGCCGACGGCGGGAACTTCGGGGCGGCGCCGAAGCCGCCCCCGGCGTCCTCGGCCGCCGCCAGCGCGCGGACGGCGTCGGCGAGCACCTCCGGGTCCGGGGTGCCCGGCCCGGCATCTGCCGCGTCGCTGCCCGTGCCGGGGGGCTGCAGGCGCACGGCGGAGCGGGCGTGCAGGTCCGCCAGCCCGCGGGCCAGTGCCGCGGCGTTGGCTTCCACGGCTTCCCGGCGCTCCGCCCAGGCCTCGTGGACCGCTTCCAGCACCTGCCGGAAGGAGGGCCGGCCCGGCATGGGCCGGGGCGGGAAGTAGGTTCCGGCGTGGAAGGCCCGGCCGTCGGGGAGCAGGAACACGGACATCGGCCAGCCGCCCTCGCCGGTGAGCGCCTGGGTGGCGGCCATGTAGGCGGCGTCGACGTCGGGGCGTTCCTCCCGGTCCACCTTGACGGAGACGAAGTGCTCGTTCAGGTACCGGGCGGTCTCCGGGTCCTCGAAGGACTCACCGGCCATGACGTGGCACCAGTGGCAGGCCGCGTAGCCGATGGAGAGGAAGACCGGCACGTCCCGGTCCGCGGCGGCGGCGAAGGCCGCGTCGCCGAAGGGTTGCCAGTGCATCGGGTTGCCGGCGTGCTGGCGCAGGTAGGCGGAGGGCTCGCCGGCCAGGGCGTTGCCCGTCACCGGTGGCTCCCCCGCCGAGGGGGTGTCAGCGGCTTCCGGGTCCCGCGTCACCGTTGGCCTCCGGGCGGGCCGGTCCGGATCCGTCCCTGCCGCCGTTGAGGGTTCCGCCGTCGAGGGTCCCGGCGCCGGGAGTAACGTCGGCTCCCTTGTCAGCTCCGCCCTCGGCCGCGGCGCGTTCTTCCTCCACCTGGGCCCGGTAGCGGACCCGCCGGATCCGGCGCACCATGTCCACGATCAGCAGGGCGCTGAGGATGACGATGAAGGCGGTGAGCACGAATCCCAGCAGGCCCGGGCTGACCTGGTCCTGGTCGAGCCCGGGGCGCAGTGACGGCGTCGGGGAAGGCGCCGGGGCGGTGGCCAGGGCAATGAACAAGGAGTGCACGGGTAAACCTTCTGTGAGGAACTGGGGGTCAGGGCTCCGACGCCGCTTTTCTACGCGGCATAGAAGTCTCTGCTGGGTCTATCTTAGCCCGGCGAAGAAGTCCGTTTCCGGCAGTTCTGCGGGGACGCGGGAGGTGATCAGCGAGTAGTCCTCCCACGGCCAGGTCTGCCGCTGCATCGCCGGGGAGACGGCGAAGAAGAAGCCTTCCGGGTCGATCTGCGTCCGGTGCGCGCGCAGGGCGTTGTCCCGGGCTTCGAAGTAGTCCCCGCACTGGATCTGGGTGGTGGTTTCGTGGGTGGGCGCCGGCGGGGTGTGGCCCTCGGCGTCGGCCTCAAGCCAGGCGGCGATCCGCTCGGCGTACGGCGACTGCAGGCCGGCCTCCTCGAGGGCGTAGTGCAGGGCCTTGAACCGTTCCGGGCTGAAGGCACGATCGTAGTAGAGCTTGCTGGGGGTCCAGGCCTCCCCGGTGCCCGGGTAGCGGTCCGGGCTGCCGGCGGCCTCGAAGGCCTCGACGGCGACGCGGTGGGCCATGATGTGGTCCGGGTGCGGGTAGCCGCCGTTCTCGTCGTAGCTGAGGATCACGTGCGGCTTGAAGGACCGGACCAGGCGGACCAACGGCGCGGCGGCGCGCTCCAGCGGCAGCGTCGCGAAGGATCCGGCCGGCAGCGGCGGCAGCGGGTCGCCCTCGGGCAGGCCGGAGTCCACGAAGCCCAGCCAGCGCTGCCGGATGCCCAGCACCTTGGCCGCGTTAGCCATCTCCAGCCGGCGGGCGCCGGCCATGTCCCGCTTGGGGTGCGGCGCGGACTCCATCTGCGGGTTCTGGATGTCGCCGCGGGAGCCATCGGTGCAAGTGGCCACCAGGACGTCGACGCCGGCCGCGGCGTACATGGCCATGGTCGCCGCGCCCTTGCTGGATTCGTCGTCGGGGTGGGCGTGGACGGCGAGGAGCCGAAGCGGGGCGGACGGGCTGGGGGACGCTGTCATCGTCGGACGGCTCCTCTTTCTTCTCTGGGTGGTTCGAGCCGGGTGATTTCGGGCTGACCGATCCACACTAAACTGGACTGGTGACTTCCGAGGAGCAGCCTGCAGCACCCGCGCCGGCACCCACCAGCCTAGCCAATCGCTACGGCGGTCAAAAGCGCGCCATGGGCGGCAGCTTCGGCAGGGCCCGAAGCACCGGCGGGACCACCGACGGACGCAAGCGCAGGCGCAACCTCCTGATCGCGGCCCTGGCCGTCGCGGTGGCCTTCCTCGCCTGGGTGGCAACCTCCGCAGCCACCGGGTCCGTCAGCTTCAAGGACATCGGCTACAGCACCCCGGACGCCACCCTCGCCCAGCTGGACTTCCAGGTCACGAAGAACCCGGACAGCACCGCCGCATGCGCCGTGAAGGCCCTTGATTCGAAGTTCGCGGTGGTCGGCTGGAAGGTCGTCACCATCGGCCCGAACGACGCCTCGGCCGGGACCGACGGCGGCCACACCACCGCCCAGCGGGTGACGCTGCGGACCGAATCTCAGGCGGTCTCCGCCGTCGTCGACAACTGCTGGCTGCCCTCCGCCAACAAGTAACGACCGCCCCAAGCGTGTGACGCAACGCGTAACACGGTGTGACCTGCGCCGCTCAGGTTCTTTGGTTTATCCACAGCATTGACTACAATGGATCAAAACCTTAACCCCGCTGAGCTGGTTGCTGAGTTCCATAAGTGGCCACCGTGGCGGGGTCTTTGCTTGTTTGACCAGTTCGTTTGACCCGTTTTGTTTGACCAGCTTGTTTATCCACCAAAGGAGAAGTCCGTGTCGACCACCAACAGCGCAACTGCAGCTTGGCTTACCCAGGAAGCTTTTGACCGCCTGAAGGCAGAGCTGGACCACCTCTCCGGCGCCGGCCGGGCGGAAATCGTTCAGAAGATCGAAGCCGCCCGCCAGGAGGGCGACCTCAAGGAGAACGGTGGATACCACGCCGCCAAGGAGGAACAGGGCAAGATCGAGGCCCGCATCCGCCAGCTGACCGTCCTGCTCCGCGACGCCCACGTGGGCGAGGCTCCCGCCGACGACGGAATCGTCGAACCGGGCATGATCGTCGTCGCGAAGATCGCCGGCGACGAGGAAACCTTCCTGCTGGGCTCCCGCGAGATCGCCGGCGACTCGGACCTGGATGTCTTCAGCGAGAAGTCCCCGCTGGGCTCGGCCATCGTCGGCCACAAGGAGGGCGACAAGCTCAGCTACACCGCCCCGAACGGCAAGGACATCACCGTGGAGATCCTCTCCGCGAAGCCGTACGTCGGCTAGCCACCAACGGACGACGCCGGCCCTCCCCTCCCGGGGACGGGCCGGCGTCGGCGTTTAACGCGCCGGCGATTAAGGCGACGGTATTCAGGATTCAGGGTTTCGACGTGGCGCGCCGGCGCAGCAGCAGCGCCGCCACCACCCCGCCGGCGGCACCGCCCAGGTGCGCCTGCCAGGAAACATAGCCGGCCACCGTGGGGAGCACCCCGAAGAGGATGCCGCCGTAGGCCAGGAACAGCACCACGGAGAGCAGGATCTGCCCCCAGTGCCGGTTCAGGAAGCCGCGCACCAGCAGGAAGGCGAACAGCCCGAACACCAGCCCGGACGCGCCCACCGTGATGTTGTAGCCGCCGATCAGCCACACCGTCAGCCCGGAGCCGAACCAACTCGCAGCCAGTGCGGTGAGGAAGACCCGCAGCCCGGAGAGGAACACCAGGAAGCCGAAGATGATCAGCGGCAGGGTGTTGGAGAACAGGTGGGCCAGGCTGGCGTGCAGCAGCGGGAAGGTGAGGATGTCCACCAGGCCCTCGGGCGTGCGCGGCCGGAGCCCGAACACCCGGTTCAGGGAATGCAGCATGAGGGTGTTGACGAACTCCACCGCGTAGAGGAACGCCACGAAGGACCCCACCACCGCCAGTCCCTGCCGGGCGCGGGCCGCGGTGGTGCCCCGGCGCTGCTCCCCCTCGGGCGCTTCCAGCACGGCGGCTGCCTAGTGCACCACGATCGGCTGGAACCCCTCGGCCCGGAGCGCGGCCAGGACCTGCTCGCCGTGCTCGTGGCCCTTGGTTTCCAGGTTGACCGTGATGGAGACGTCGCCCATGCTGATCGATCCGCCCACCCGGGTGTGGTCCAGGCCGGTGACGTTCGCGTCATTCTCGGCGATGATCCGGGCGATGGTGGCCAGCGAACCGGGCCGGTCGTCCAGCATCATCCGCACGGTCATGTACCGGCCGGCGGCGGAGAGGCCGCGCTGGATGACCTTGAGCATGAGCATAGGGTCGATGTTGCCGCCTGAGAGCACGACGGCGGTGGTGCCGGGGTTCTCGATCTTCCCTTCCATCAGCGCGGCGACGCCCACGGCGCCGGCCGGTTCGACGACCATCTTGGCCCGTTCCAGTAGGAAGATCAGGGCCCGGGCGAGGGCGTCCTCGCTGACGGTGACGACGTCGTCCACCAGTTCCCGGATGATGCTGAAGGGCAGCTGGCCGGGGCGGCCGACGGCGATGCCGTCCGCCATGGTGGAGACCCGTTTCAGCGGCACCAGGGCGTCCGCGGCGAGGGAGGGCGGGTAGGCGGCGGCGTTCTCGGCCTGCACGCCGATGATGCGGATGGTTCGGCCCAGTTCCTTGGCGCGGGCCTTGACGGCGACGGCCACGCCGGCGAGCAGGCCGCCGCCGCCGACGCCCATCAGGATGGTGTCCACGTGCGGGATCTGTTCGAGGATCTCCAGCCCCACGGTGCCCTGCCCGGCCACGACGTCGACGTCGTCGAACGGGTGCACGAACACGGCGCCCGATTCGTCCGCGTAGCGCTTGGCCTCGGCGAGTGCCTCGTCGACGTTGTGGCCGTGGAGCACCACCTCCGCGCCGTGGCTGCGGGTGGCGGCGAGCTTGGGCAGCGCGACGCCCAGCGGCATGTAGATCCGGGCCTTGATGCCGAGGGCCTTCGCGGCGACGGCCACGCCCTGGGCGTGGTTGCCGGCTGAGGCCGCCACGACGCCCCGCTGCTTCTCGGCCGCGGAGAGCTTGGCCATCCGGACGTAGGCGCCGCGGACCTTGAACGAACCCGCACGCTGCAGGTTTTCGCACTTGAAGTAGACCTCGCCGCCCACCAGGCCGCCGAGGGCCCGGGAGGACTCCACCGGGGTCCGGGTAATAATCCCGTCGAGCAGCTTCTGCGCCTCCAGGACATCGTCCAATGTGACGGGAAGGGTCTCGAGGGTATTCACGAACTAGTCTCCTTTTAGGGTTCCTGCGTCGGCGCGAGGGTGGCTTTCCTACCCGTCGCCCGGGGTGTTGCCGGCGCCGGCCGGGGCGGAAACGCCCGGTTGGTTGGCGGCTGCCAGCTCTCCATCATGTTCCCACGTTCTGGCCGCGATGTACCGAACGGCCGAGTTTGCTACGGCGAGGATCGGGACGGAGAACAGCGCGCCGGGGATGCCGGCCAGGTAGGAACCGGCGGCGACGGAGAGGATGACGGCCACGGGGTGCAGGGAGACGGCCTTGCCCATCACCAGCGGCTGCAGGATGTGGCCTTCGAGCTGCTGGACCAGCAGCACGATGCCGATCATGATCAGCGCGTTGACCAGGCCGTTGGCCACCAGGGCCAGCAGCACGGCGATGGCACCGGTGACCAGCGCGCCGACGACTGGGATGAAGGAGCCGATGAAGACCAGGACGCCCAGCGGCAGGGCCAGCGGCACGCCGATGATCGCGGCGCCGACGCCGATGCCGAGGGCATCGACGAAGGCGACGAACATCTGGATCCGGGTGTAGCTGACCATGGAGCCCCAGCCGCGCCGCCCGGCCCCGTTGACCGCCGGGCGGGCCTTCCGCGGCATCAGCCGGACCAGGAACCGCCAGATCCGCTCGCCTTCGAGCAGGAAGAAGATGGTGACGAAGAGGGCGATCAGCATCCCCGCGGCGAAGTGGCCGGCGGTGCTTCCGAAGGTCAGGGCGCCGCTGACGATGCTGCTGCTGTTTTTCTGCAGCGCGGCGGTGGCTTCCTCGATGTAGGTGTCGATCTGGGCGGCGGTCAGGTGCAGCGGGCCCTCGGAGAGCCAGGTCTGGACCTGCTGGACGCCGGTGAGCGCCTGGCCCCAGAGTTCGCCGAAGCCGGAGGTCAGCTGGCGGCCGACCAGGGCCAGGGCGCCGGCGATCACGCCGATGAAGCCAAGGAGGGTGATGGCGACGGCGAGGCCGTTGGGCACCTTGCGCCGCCGGAGCCACCGGGTGACCGGGCTGAGCAGGCCGGCGAGCAGGGCGGCGACCATGATCGGGATGATGAGGAAGCTGATCTTGCTCAGCAGCCAGATCATCGCGCCGGAGACCAGCAGGATCAGGCCGACCCGCCAGGCCCAGGACGCGGCGATCCGGATGCCGTAGGGGATGTCCTCGTCCAGTTCGCGGTCGGTGCGCACGCGGGGCCCGGTTCCGGACGGGGCGGTCCCCTCCCCCGGGGTTCCCGTCGTGACCGGCACTCCCGCCGGCGCGGCGGACAGTGCGGGATCTGCGTAGCCCGGGACGGTGATTCCGGGCCGGTCGTCGGGACCGGTGGTGTCGGTCGGGAGGGTGGGGCGGGCGTCATCAGCTGGCGTCATTACCCCATAATTCCCTAGCTTGCCTAGGAAAGGAAACGCTAGCCGTTCAGCGTGGCGCGGATCCCCCAGGTCATGGAGAACTCCTCGCCGGCGGCGAGCCAGCGCAGCCCGTCACCGCTGTTGAACGCGTTTGCCGGACCGGTCATCGGTTCCAGGGCCACGGCCCGGTTCAGCCCGGGCAGCCGGTCGGTGACGAAGACGTGGACGTAGCCGCAGTGCTCGTCCTGCCAGAGCGTGACGCTGCGCCCGTCGGGGGCGTGCAGCGTGCTGCCGGCCTCGCCGCCGTCGAACTCCAGGTCCGTGTAGGCGCTGTCCAGGTCCAGGTCTCCGGCGCGGCGCCCGGAGCGAAGGTCGTAGTCGCCGGCCACGGGCTCGGTATCGCGCGGGATCTGGCGTTCGTCGGTGACCAGGCGGGTGACGCCGGAGACGGTGACGGTGAGGTCCTCGGTGGGCACGTCGCTGATCCGCAGATAGGGGTGGGCGCCCAGCACGAACGGGGCGGAGTCGCGGCCGTCGTTGATGAGGGTCTGCCGGACGGTCAGTCCCAGGTCCTCGCCGAGGGAGTACCGGACCCGGTGCCGGAGAAGGAACGGATAGCCGTGCTGCGGGAAGACAGCGGCCTCGAGCGTGACGGAGAATTCGTCCTCATCCACCAGGGCGTAGCCGGTGTTCCGGAGCAGGCCGTGGCTGGCGTTGTTGAAGCTGACCTCGGTGATGTCCAGCTGGAGTTTCTTGCCGTCAAGGTACCAGATCCCGTCCTCGATCCGGTTGGCCCACGGGGCGAGCATGATGCCGGCGGCGCCCGGGGCGATCTCGTCGTCGGCGTAGGTCTCGGTCAGCGCGACGCCCGCGCGGCTGTAGAGCCGCACGCCGCCGGCGAGTTCGGTGATGACGGCGAGCGCGTCGCCGCGCCGCAGTTCATACTGCCGGCCGGTGGCGTAGCGGCGGGCCTCGGAGTCGGTTGCTGCGGGGCTGGTTGCTGCGGGGCCAGCGGCGGAGCCAGCGGCAGAGGAGGTGTCGGCGGGGGCGGAGGCGGTCGGTTCCATGGGCACCACCGTACCCAACCCGCGCGCTCCCCTCCTAGCGCGGCCTTCGGGCGGCGGATAACCGCCGACAGACGAAACGGGCCCCGCCGTGAGGCGGGGCCCGTTTCCTAAAACATCGTGGCCTGTCGGCCCTGTCGGCCGAAGCCAGCGTCGTGTCAGTCGTCGCCGCGCAGGATGGCCAGCAGGCGGATGATCTCCACGTACAGCCACACCAGGGTGACCGTCAGGCCGAAGGCGGCGGTCCAGGAGAAACGCTGCGGGGCACCGGCGCGGACGCCGGCCTCGATGCTGGTGAAGTCCATGATCAGCGAGAACGCGGCCAGGCCGATGGCCAGCAAGCCGATGAAGACACCCAGCGGGATGCCGAAGATCTCGACCGAGGTGCGGAGACCGAACGGGGACTGCACGGCGCCGGTCCACATCATCACCATGTTGATCAGCGCGAAGACGGCGTAGCCGATCAGGGCGATCATGAAGAAGCGCATGGCCCTGGGCGTGGCGCGAACCTTGCCGCTCTTGAACAGCACCAGGGTCACGGCGAAGACGGAGAGGGTGCCGATGACGGCCTGCAGGCCGACGCCGGGGAACATGCCGTCAAGGATGCGGGTCAGGCCGCCGAGGAACAGGCCCTCGAGGGCGGCGTAGGCCAGGATCAGCGCCGGGGAGGGCTGCTTCTTGAAGGTGTTGACCATCGCCAGGACGAATCCGCCCAGCGCGCCGACCAGCATCAGCATCGAGGCCAGCCCCTGCGCGACGACGAGCGTCACGGCGGCGCCGACGATCACGGCGCCGAGGCATGCGGCGGTCTTCATAATCACGTCGTCGAACGTCATCCGGCCCGCATCGGCGGGCCCGGCCGCCGGACGGTTGTACAGGTCCTGCAGCTGCTCGCTGCTCATGGCCTGCTGGCCCGCGTTCCAGCCGGCCTGCTGGCCGTACTGGGGCCGGCCAAACTGGTTCTGGCCGTACTGGGGCTGTCCGTAGTTCTGGCCATAGGGTGCCTGGCCGTAGTTCTGGCCATAACCCTGGCCGTACGCCTGCGGGGCCGGCGGTGCCTGGGTGGCTCCACGGAAGTTCTTTCCGTTGAAGATCGGATTTCCGCCAAGTGCCATTGCTGGTGTCCTCCAAATAAGGGGGTTGAGTGATGAACTGCGGTGGAGTTCGGTAGTTTCCACGCTACCAATTCCCACGGCCCGCGGGCAGGGTTAGTTCCCGCCGTCGGGCGTCGCAACCCAACCGTGACCTCCCCCGCCCGCCCCGCACGGGGATTGTTTAGGACGCATGGCGATCAACAAAAGTTTTCATTAGCTGAACTAATTGGATACCTGCGTCCAGCTTCACGGTTGTTATGTGATCGCGACGTAATACCTGCTCGGAGCGGTAATTAGCGTCCCGCCGGGGCGGTAACATGAGGCCAACGGGGTGACGGACATCACAACCAGCTTCACCATCAGCTCCATCGCATCGCACCACCGGCTCCACCCGTCCCCCGAACGTTCGCAGCGGTTGCAACGGCGCAACCCAGACCATCCCCACGTGGAGGTTTTCACCTTTGAGAAGCACAACACGAGGCCTGCCCCCGCGGCGCCGCGGCAGAATCATGACAGCTGTAGGCGCGGTCTTCGCCGCCGTCGCAGCCCTTCTGCTCATCGTCGCGCCGGCATCGCAGGCCACGACCCCATCGCCGACACCATCCCCGTCGAGCACCAACTTCCAGAACAGCATCAGCGGCTTCCTCCGCGGTGACGACAGGGCGCCGCTGGCCGGCGTCACCATCACCGCCAAGGGCGAGAACTTCACCGGCACCACCAAGTCGGCCGCCAACGGATCCTGGAACATCGGCGTCCCCACCCAGGGCACCTACGAAGTCGAGCTGGACACCAAGACCCTGCCGGAGGGCGTCAAGCTCGCCGAGGGCCAGGAAAACCCCCGCAAGGTCACCTTCAGCCAGACCTCCAACCTCTCCGTGGTCTTCGCCTTCGGTAAGGGCATCGTGGTCCAGCAGCAGGACTTCGGCCAGAACCTGATCAACCGCCTCGTCGCCGGCCTGAGCTTCGGCCTGCTGCTGGCCCTGGCGTCCGTTGGCCTGTCGCTGATCTTCGGCACCACCGGCCTGACCAACTTCGCCCACGGCGAGATGGTCACCCTCGGGGCCGTCCTGGTCTTCGCCTTCAACGCCATGAACCTGCCGTTCTGGCTCGCGATCATCCTGGCTCTCCTCGGCGGCGGCCTCTTCGGCTACGTCCAGGACGCCGGGCTCTGGAAGCCGCTGCGCCGCCGCGGGACCGGCCTGGTGCCGATGATGATCGTCAGCATCGGTCTGGCCCTGGCGGTCCGTTACGTCATCCAGTTCTACTTCGGCGGCGCCACCCAGCAGCTGCCGTTCGCGCAGAGCGCCGAGATCCAGATCGGCCCGATCTCCATCTCGCCGAACAACCTCTGGTCCCTGCTGATCAGCGTGATCGTCATCGCCGTCCTCGGCGTCGTGCTGCTGAAGACCCGCCTGGGCAAGGCCACCCGCGCGGTGGCCGACAACCCCGCCCTCGCCGCGGCCTCCGGCATCGACGTCGACTCCGTGATCCGCATCGTCTGGGTCACCGGCGGCATGCTGGCCTCCCTTGGCGGCATCCTCTGGGCCTACTACCGGCCGGGCGTCACGTTCGACATGGGATCCCAGATCCTGCTGCTCATCTTCGCCGGCGTCACCCTGGGCGGCCTCGGCACCGTGTGGGGCGCCCTCTTCGGCTCCATCATCGTCGGTATCTTCGTGGAGCTCACCACCGTGTTCGGCCTCGCCGCCGACCTCAAGTACGTGGGAGCCCTCTTCATCATGATCGTTGTCCTCTTGTTCCGGCCCCAGGGCATCCTGGGCCGCCGCGAGCGCGTGGGTTAGGAGACAAACATGGACTTCGGATTCATTCTTTCCAGCGCTGCCGGAGAAATCTTCAGCCCGACGACGGCGGCGTACGCACTCGCCGCGCTCGGCCTGGCGGTGCACTTCGGCTACTCGGGCCTGCTGAACTTCGGCCAGGCCGGCTTCATGGCGGTGGGAGCCTACGGTTTCGCCATCTCCACCCTGAGCTTCCACGTGCCGTTCTTCGTGGGCCTGCTGATCGCCGTCGTCTGCTCGGCCATCTTCGCCCTGCTGCTCGGCATCCCCACCCTGCGGCTGCGGGCCGACTACCTGGCCATCGTCACGATCGCGGCCGCGGAAATTGTCCGTTACATCGTCACCACCAACCAGCTGACCTCGGTCACCGGTTCGGCCAACGGCCTGGCCGCCTTCGAGGGCGACTTCTACGCCATGAACCCGTTCCCCGAGGGCTCCTACTTCGGCATGAACAACCGCGACTTCTTCATCCGGGTCGCCGGCTGGGCCCTCGTGATCGTGTGCTGCGTCCTCGTCTGGCTGCTGATGCGCAGCCCGTGGGGCCGCGTCCTCAAGGGCATCCGTGAGGACGAGAACGCCGTCCGCTCCCTCGGCAAGAACGTCTACGCCTACAAGATGCAGGCCCTGGTCATCGGCGGCGTCCTCGGCGCCCTCGCCGGTATGGTCTTCACCCTCCCCCGCGGTGCGGTGCAGCCGGCCAACTACGGCACCGAGCTGACGTTCTTCCTGTACACCTGCCTGCTGCTCGGCGGCCTCGGCACCGTGTTGGGACCGGTCGTCGGCGCCATGATCTTCTGGGTGGTGCTGTCCCTGACCCAGGGCGTGCTCTACGGGCTGATCGAGTCCGGCGCCGTCACCTGGCTGAACACGGTCCAGGCCGGTCAGCTGCGCTACATCCTGGTAGGCATCGCCCTGATGCTGCTGATGATCTTCAGGCCGCAGGGCGTCTTTGGCAATAAGAAGGAGCTGGCGTTCGCATGAGCATGCACAGCCAAGAACCCAAGGCCGGCGCCGGCACCACGGCCGACGCCGAGACCATCGACTACATGACGGACTCCCGTCCGATCGCGGCCGGGGAGATCGCGCCCGGCTGCAAGAAGCGGGACCCGATCGTGGTGGCGGAGAACGTCACCCGCAGCTTCGGCGGCATCAACGCCGTCGACGTCGAATACCTGGAAATCCCGCGGCACAAGATCACCGCCCTGATCGGCCCGAACGGTGCCGGCAAGACCACCCTCTTCAACCTGCTGACCGGTTTCGATACCCCGAACACCGGCAAGTGGCAGTTCGAGGGCAACAGCCTGGCCGGCGTCTCCTCCTACAAGGTGGCGCGGATGGGCATGGTCCGCACCTTCCAGCTGACCAAGGTCATGGGCAAGCTCACCGTGATGGAGAACATGCGCCTCGGCGCCTCCAACCAGTCCGGCGAGAAGCTCTACAAGGCGCTGTTCAAGGGAATCTGGGGCGGCGAGGAGAAGCGCATCACCGAGCAGGCCGAGGTGCTGCTGCAGAAGTTCAAGCTCGACGCCAAGAAGGACGACTACGCGGCGTCCCTCTCCGGCGGCCAGCGCAAGCTCCTGGAGATGGCCCGTTCCCTCATGGTCCGGCCCAAGCTGGTCATGCTGGACGAGCCGATGGCAGGCGTGAACCCGGCGCTGACGCAGTCGCTGCTGGACCACATCAAGAACCTCAAGGCCGAGGGCATGACCGTGTTGTTCGTCGAGCACGACATGCACATGGTCCGCCACATCGCCGACTGGGTGGTGGTCATGGCCGAGGGCAAGATCGTCGCCGAGGGCCCGCCCGCCGAGGTGATGAAGAACCCGGCCGTGATCGACGCCTACTTGGGCGCCCACCACGACGTCGACCTCGGCGACTCCGAGGGCATCAAGGAGCTCGCCGCCGAGCTCGAGGCCGACGACGAATCGATCGTCGGCACCGAGAACGCCGGCATCATCTCCTCCGATGTGATCGCGACGGAAACCGCCGACGCCGGAACCGCGCCCGCCACGGGTGCGGCGCACGGGCGGCGGAGCGCCGAGGAGCCGAACCATGGCGAACAGCCGCCCAGCACAGTGAAGGACGCAGAATGAGCGCCACGAGCCCCGCCCCCGCCGCCCAGAGCGGATTCGACGGCGACTCGGTCGTCAAGGTCACCAACCTGGTGGCCGGTTATATCCCGGGCGTCAACATCCTCAACGGGTGCAGCATCGAGGCCCGCAAGGGTGAACTGATCGGCATCATCGGGCCCAACGGCGCCGGCAAGTCGACCCTGCTCAAGGCCATGTTCGGCCTGGTCAAGGTCCACTCCGGCTCCGTGGTGGTCCGCGGCCAGGACATCACCGGGCTGAAGGCGAACAAGCTGGTCACCAAGGGCGTCGGTTTCGTCCCGCAGACCAACAACGTCTTCGCGGCCCTGACCATCGAAGAGAACCTGCAGATGGGCATGTTCCAGCGGCCCAAGGACTTCGCCAAGCGGTTCGAGTTCGTGGCGGACCTCTTCCCGGAGCTGGCGAAGCGGCGGGCCCAGCGCGCCGGTTCCCTCTCCGGCGGCGAACGCCAGATGGTCGCCATGGGCCGGGCCCTGATGATGGACCCGGCGGTGCTGCTTCTCGATGAGCCCTCGGCCGGCCTCTCCCCCGTCAAGCAGGACGAGACCTTCCTGCGGGTCCACGAGATCAACCGGGCCGGCGTCTCCGTGATCATGGTCGAGCAGAACGCCCGGCGCTGCCTGCAGATCTGCGACCGCGGCTACGTCCTGGACCAGGGCAAGGACGCGTACACCGGCACCGGCCGGGAGCTGATGAAGGATCCCAAGGTCATCCAGCTCTACCTGGGCACCCTGGCAGACACCGTCGAGTAGTTCCAGGCTCACCCCCTCCGAAGGGTCGTCACCGCACCGGTGGCGGCCCTTCGCCGTGCTCCGGGTGTCTCCTCTCCCGGCTCCGACTCCGGACGCAGGCGCTTGCTCGGCGCCTGCGCGTTGACGGACCCACCGGTAGGTTTCCGCGCAGGTTTGGGACTTCCGCACCCCGGGCCCGCGATGCCCCTGTCCGGAACCGTAGCGAAAATCTGGAACCGTCGCCCCAGCCGGACCAATTATTCGCCTCGGTCTCGGCCTAGGAGCCGACTGTGCCGAACCGGACGCTCCGCGCTTATCCCGCCTACCCCGTGCCCACACCCCTCCGCGCAGCCGTTTCCGCCCGGCGTCGAGGATTCCGCGGCGGAATCGGACCTGCGCACCCCGGATCCGGCGTGCCCGAGTCCGGAACCGCAGCGCAAGTCCAGAACCGCTGCGGAGAGTCCAGGCAGCACCCGCCCGCAAACGCAGGAAACCCCCGCCCAGATGGACGGGGGTTTCCTGTGTGTCAGTCAGAGGCGGGGCTTAGAGCTTGCCGAACTCTTCCTTGACGGGCTTGTAGCTGTTGTCATCCTGGTACTCGTAAATGCCGATGTAGGCTTCCGTCGGGTCACCGGCGTCGGAGAACGTTACGGGGCCGGACTGGCCGTCGTAGTCGATGTCCTTGCCGTTGCGGAGCAGGGTGACGCAGGTGGCGAAGCTGTTGCACTTCTCGCCGCCTTCGGAGACGTCCTTGAGGTGCTTGGCGATCTCCGTGCCCTTGGTGCTCTTGGCTTCCTCAGCGGCCAGGGCGATCAGGTTCACGGCGTCGTAGGACTCGCCTGCGTAGCTGTAATCCTTCAGCGCCGGGTCGATGCCGAGCAGCTTCTTCTTGAAGTCATCCTTGGCGAAGGTACCGGGGATGGTGCCCTGGGCGCCCTTGAGGGTGCCTGCCTTGAAGTCCTTGCTGTAGTCGGACATGTTGCCGTCCACCATGAAGATCTGCGTGGGCTTGACGCCCTTGCCGGTGATCAGCGGAACGATGCTCTTGGCCTGGTCAAAGGTGATCAGTGCGATCGCGTCCGGCTTGGCGGCGAGGACCTTGTCCACCTGGCTGCTGAACTGCGAGTCACCCTCGTTGAAGAGTTCCTGGGCCACAACCTTGCCGCCGGCGGCCTCAACTGCGGACTGGATGTTCTTGGCCAGGCCGGTGCCGTAGGCGTCATTGAGGACGATCATGCCGACGGTCTGGGCGCCACAGGTGGTCATGTAGTTGCCCAGGACCTTGCCCTGCAGGACGTCGGAGGGAGCGGTGCGCCAGTAGAGGCCCTTGTCGTCCCAGGTGGTGAAGTCCGGCGAGGTGTTGGCCGGGGAGAACTGGATGACGCCCGCGCCGGTGATCTGGTTGATCACGGTCTTGGAGACACCGGAGGAGGCGGCGCCGATGATGGCGCTGACACCCTGGCCGAGGAGGGCGGTGGTGGACTGCGTGGCGATGTCGGTCTTGGTGTCGCCGGAGTCGCGGTGGATGACCTCGACCGGCTTGCCCAGGACGCCGCCGGCATCGTTGATTTCCTTGATGCCGAGGTTGACGCCGGCGATTTCCGGCGGGCCGAGGAAGGCGAGCGAACCGGTGGTCGGCAGCAGCGAACCGATCTTCAGCGGGGTATCCGTGGTGGTCGAGGAAGCGGGCACGGAGCCTGCGGCGCTGGCCGAGCTGCTGGCAGCTGCGGAGGCGCTGGGAGCCGGGCAGGAAATGCCGCCGGCCTGGCTGGAGGCCGAAGCCGAGCCGGAGCCGCTGGACGAGGGCGTGGACGATCCGCCACAAGCCGTAGCCAGAAGGGCGACGCCGATGCTAAGCGCGGTGAGCTTGGCAATGCGCGGCGCCGCCTGGGGGAGTGAAGTCATAGAGAGGTCTCCTCGATCGAAAGGTGCGAACGGCCTTTGACGCGAAAGATCAGGTGTTCCTGATTTAGCTTCAAGCTAGTGCAATTTCAGCCCGAAAATAAGTGACTACGGTCACATCCTTATAACACTCGTTGCCTAGGGGGAATCAGGGCCCCAAACCGCCCCCAAACCTCTCCCCGGGCCGCAAAGAGCACCCGAGAGGACGCTCCCGGATGACACAAAACCGCCCCGGCCCTTCACAAAGGAAGGGCCGGGGCGGCGACGGGGTACCCCAGGTGGGACTCGAACCCACAACACGCGGATTTTAAGTCCGATGCCTCTGCCAATTGGGCTACTGGGGCGCCGGACAATCGTATCGCGCCGGCACCCCTCAGCCGTGGCCGCCGGCGGCGTCGAAGGGCGCCGCGTACCGGAAGGTGCCGTTCACTCCCCCGGGCCAGAGCGCCAGCGGCAGCAGCTGGAAGTACTCGCCCCAGGCCGGGTCCGGCGCCTGCACGCCGAGGGAGGTGGAGGGAACGAAGCCGAACCGGGCGTAGTACCCGGGGCTGCCGAGGAGGGCGATGCCCCGCTCCCCCGCGGCGTTGGCCCGGCTGATGGTCTCTTTCATCAGGGCCGAGCCGATGCCGTGCCGCTGCAGCCGCGGCGTCACCCCCAGCGGGCCTAGCCCCAGCAGCTCCAGCTCCCCCACCCGGCCGCGGGTGCTGATCACGTGGCCCACGATCTCGCCGTCGAGCTCGGCGACAACGCTGAACGCCGGAAGGTACTCCGCGCACTCGAAGAGGGCCGCCAGCAGCCCCACCTCCTCGGGTTCGCCCTCGACCGGCTCCCCGGTGACCGGCGAGATCGCGAACGCCGCGCGGGTCAGCTCGAGCAGGGCCGGGCGGTCCCCCGGCTGCTCGTCGCGCAGCACCAGCCGCGGTTCCGGGGCCGGGGTGCCGCCGCTGGCGGACCGGCTGGCGGCGGACAGTTCGTGGAGCACCTCGAGGGCACGTTCGGCGTCGGGGACCGGGACGAGCAGGTGGTCGTGGTGGAAACCGGCCAGGACTTTGACGCCGATCTTCGCCTCGGCCAGGGCGGCACTGATGGCGGCGGTCAGCCCGGCGGCCCCGTCCGCGGATGGGGTCTGGGCGGTGATCCAGGCCGCCGCATGGTCATGGGGCAGGTCCTGGGCGTCGGCGTCTGCGCGGGGCAGCACCACGGTGAGCCCGTCGGCCTCGCGGACGGCGGCGGCGATGTGGCCGCTCAGCGGCCTGCCCTCGGGCCAGCGGACGTAGACATACTCGCCTTCGCGGACCGCCGGATGCATCGAGGCGAGCAGGGTATGCAAGTCTTTCTCGGCCGGGGTCATGGCCCCAGTCTAGGCACGCTACCAGGACCCGGGGCCAGGAGTGCGTCCGCCACAAGCGGTACAACGACGACGGCGGCCGCTCCCCTGCGTGGGCGGCTTCTAGCGGTCGTTGCAACACCCGTTATTGGGAGTTGCAACGACCGTGTCGCGTTTAAGTGGTGAATCGAAGTGCCATCGGAGGTACTCGGATCAGGAGAAAGCAGCATTTTTTGT
>NZ_JAUHHD010000006.1 GCF_030410515.1 Arthrobacter sp. YD4
TTTTCAGGCCGTTCAACAAGGGGGTCGGTCGCTATCTTTCCGCTTCAGCGGCGGCGACTCGAATAACTTTACACACGAACACCGGAGCGCACAAATCGCACCCCCAAGACCCTCCCCCGCCCCAAAAACCCCGGAGCGGCGGGGATTTCGGACGTCGCAGGGGCCGAATTCCCGTCAGACACGGGAAACCCGGTTCTGTGCAGCGCGTCACGTCTCGAGGGCTCTTCGCCGGTCGGCCGCCCTAAGCCGCGAGCGCACTCCCCTGGGTCCGCGCCATGAACTCCCCTGCCCGGCGGAAGTCCCAGTAGGTGTAGACCAAGCCCACCCCCATCAGCAGCGAGGCCGTCGCGAAGAGCCACGAAAACAGGCCGCCCCAGTGGATCACCTGGGGCAGAAGGATGAGTGCTTGGACGGGGAACAACATCAGTTGAGTGGCCAAGCCCCGCCGGAGCTGCACCGCCACGGCCCGGGTCACGTCCAGGCGCCGAGGGTCAGTCGGTTCCTTCCCGCGGATCTGCCGACGGACGGACTTCCGCTCCTCGTCGGTCAAGGACAGCATGACGTCCACCCTGCCTGGCGAGGCCGCCGGCGCAATCCGTTTCCGGTTGTAGATGATGCCGCCGACGCTGGCGGCCAGGACGGCGCAAAGGACACCCAGCGCCACTATCAGCTCCCAGTCCACCGGCCCGGCCAAGGACACGAGCAGTCCCGCCACGGCAACCCCCGCCCCAATAACAAGCGCCCCGGCGGGCAGATAGCGGGTGTAGTAGCGGCGAATCGCGGGCCCGAGTCCCCGATCTTCGATGCCGGCGGCCCGGCGTCGTGCGGCTTCCCACCGCTTCTCGTCGCGCTTCAGGAGATCGTCGACTCCGCTCATCGCACCCCCCTCCCCCGGCAACCGGCGCCACAGCCGCTAGGGCCATCTTTGTCCCACACACCGCGGTTGCCAAGGCCTTGGCCCCGCCCGCGTTGCGCCGTCCCCGCCGTCCAACTAGGGTGATTGATAAGCATGCTTAGCATGCCGTGGGATCCACCCGCCGCCCGAGCCCGGGCCGCCTCATGGCCGGGCCGCACGCACCTATCGGAGGAGAACTATGACTGACCAGTACACGTTCAGGAACCCCGTCACGGCGTATGACCAGATTGAGCCGCCGGAGCAGAGCCAGCCGGAACCCGGCCTGGACGCGAAGATGACCCCCAAGGCCGACCTTGGCGAGGAGACCTACCGCGGCACCGGCCGGCTGGAGGGCCGCAAGGCGCTCATCACCGGCGCGGACTCGGGGATCGGCGCCGCCACGGCCATCGCCTTCGCCCGCGAGGGGGCCGACGTCGTGATGTCCTACCTCCCGGAGGAGGAAGAGGACGCCGCCCGGATCGCGAACCTGATCGAGAAGGCCGGCCGCAAGGCGGTCAAGGTCCCCGGCGACCTCAAGGATTCGGCGGTGTGCCGCGAGCTGGTCGAGACGGCCGTCCGCGAGCTCGGCGGCCTGGACATCCTGGTCAACAACGCCGGCAAGCAGATGGCGCAGAAGGCCCTAGGCGACATCACCGACGTCGAGTTCGACCACACGTACAAGACCAACGTGTACGCGATGTTCTGGCTGACCAAGGAGGCGCTGCCGCACCTGCCGGCGGGCGCGACGATCATCAATTCGACCTCCATCCAGGCGTACAGCCCCTCGGAGACGCTGGTGGATTACGCCTCCACCAAGGCCGCGATCAACAACTTCACCAAGGGTCTGGCCCAGCAGCTGGC
Organism: Arthrobacter sp. YD4; assembly: GCF_030410515.1. Taxonomy (GTDB): domain Bacteria; phylum Actinomycetota; class Actinomycetes; order Actinomycetales; family Micrococcaceae; genus Arthrobacter. The sequence goes on from NZ_JAUHHD010000006.1 coordinate 1,757, forward strand.
GCCCAAGGGCATCCGCGTCAACGCCGTGGCGCCGGGCCCCATCTGGACCCCGCTGCAGCCCAGCGGCGGCCAGCTCACCGAGGACCTGCCGGAGTTCGGCAAGGAGACCCCGCTGGGCCGCGCCGGCCAGCCCGCCGAGCTCGCCCCGGCCTACGTGTTCCTGGCCTCCCCCGAGTCCAGCTACGTGATCGGCGACACGCTGAACGTCAACGGCGGCATGCCGACGCCGTAACATCCCAGCGCCAAACGCCAGTGGGCCCCTCCCGGACGTCTCCGGGAGGGGCCCACTGGCATTTGAACGACGGCGGGACGGGCTCAACAAACGACGGCGGCGCCAAGGCGTCTGCCGGGGTTACCGCTGCGGCGGGAGGGACTTGCTCCAGACCACGGTGCCGTTGGCGTCGCGGAGGCTGACGGTGAAGACGTCGTCCGCGCCGAGGTCCACGTGGCCGAAGAACTGGCTGGTGCCGCTGCGCGGGGACTGGTTGGCGTAGGCGCCGGCCTTGAAGAACTCCACCTTGGGGCCGAAGGTGCCGTCCAAGGCATTGGGCCCAAAGCTGCCGGCGTTGATCGGCCCGGCCACGAACTCCCAGAACGGGTCGAAGTCGGTGAACGCGGCCCGGTCCGGCGAGTAGTGGTGCGCGGCGCAGTAGTGCACGTCGGCGGTTAAGAAGACGACGTTTTTAACCCGGTTGCGCTTGAACGCCGAGAGCACCGCGGCGAGCTCAAGCTCCTTGCCCAGCGGGGCGCCGTCGTCGTGGTTGGACAGCGACTCCTCGTTCACCGGCCCGTCCGGGACCACCAGGCCCAACGGCAGGTCGTTGGCGATCACCTTCCACGTGGCCTTGGAGCGGCTGACCTCGCGGATCAGCCAGTCGGTCTGCTCCTGGCCCAGGATGTGGGTCAGGTGCGTTTCCTTCCCGTCCGTGTTCGGGTCCTTGAAGCTGCGCATGTCCAGGCAGAAGATGTCCAGCTGCGGGCCGCGGGCGATCCTGCGGTAGATCCGTTCGGGTTCGAACCCGGTGCCTGCGGCGGTCACCCCGGCGATGGGCTGGTATTCCTGCCACGCCTGCCGGCCGCGGGCGGCGAGGACGTCCACGCGGCGTTCGGTGTACCGGGTGTCGGTCAGGATCTGGCCTGGGTACCAGTTGTTGTGCGTCTCGTGGTCGTCCCACTGGGCGATGACGGGGACCTCGGCGTAGAGGGCGCGGATGTTCTTGTCCATCAGGTTGTAGCGGTGCCGGCCGCGGAAGTCGTTGAGCGTCTCGGCCACCTTGGAAACTTCCTCGGCGACCAGGTTGCGCCAGATCTGCCCGTCGGGTTCGGTGACCTGGGCACTGATGGGCCCGTCGGCGTAGATGGTGTCACCGGAGTGGATGAAGAAGTCCGGGCGGGTGGCGTGCATGGCCGCGTAGCCGCGCATCCCGCCGATCTCCTCGTTGATGCCCCAGCCCTGGCCGGCGGTGTCGCCGGTCCAGACGAAGCTCTGGCCGCGGGCCTCGCGGCCGCTGGCCAGCAGCCCGGTCTCCGCGGCGGTGCTGAAGGAGCCCTGCGCGGTCTCGCCGGCGAGGCCGTCCGCGTCCTCGAAGTGCATGCTGACGGCGAAGCGGGTGCCGGCCGGCAGGTGGCTCGCGGCGATCCGGGCGGTGAAGTCGGTGGCCTCGGTGGCGGCACTCCCCCGCAGCACCCGACGGAAGGCGCGGCCGCCGCGCAGCGGGGACCCGCCGTCGTCGACCGCCAGCAGCTCCGCCACCAAGGTGCCGGCCCCGGACGCGCGGGACCAGAGGACGCCGGAGCCGGTGGTGACGTCGCCGGTGGAGATGCCCGAGGGCAGGGTCAGGCGGTTGCGGACCAGGGCGACGCCGGACGCGCTGGCGGCGGTGGCGGTTCCGGGGACGACGGCGGCTGCACCGGCGGCGGCCAGGGCACCCTTGAGGACATTGCGGCGGCTGAATTCAGTCATGCCTCCACCGTTGCCGGTCCGGATGAACCGCTGGTGGCGGCGGCGTGAACGGGGCGCGGGTGGCGTCCTAAGGGCACAAAAAAGCAGGGCCCGTCCGGAGACGGGCCCTGCTCGAAACCTAACGGTCCCGGATCTCTAAGGAATTAGAGGCCCTGGATGTTGGTTGCCTGCGGGCCCTTGGGGCCCTGCTCGACGTCGAAGGAGACCTTCTGGTTCTCTTCGAGGGAGCGGAAGCCGGAGGAGTTGATCGCGGAGTAGTGCGCGAAAACGTCCTGCGAGGAGTCATCGGGGGAAATGAAGCCGAAGCCCTTTTCAGCGTTAAACCATTTGACGGTACCAGTAGCCATTATTTATGTCCTTCGTGAAGGTGGAAGGAAAATCCCGACTTTCGGGCCTTCCGGTGTGGGGTGCTCAAAACCGCTGCTTCAGAAGAACACGGACTTTCGACCGCGCGTACTGCCTGAACTACGAACTGCAAACACAACAACAGGTTCAACACTACAGGAGTTACAGGCCGCCATTTACCACATGACGCGGACTGCCGACGCCGGGGGCTAGGACTGGGGCTGGGTCTGCCGGGCGTCCGCGGCCGACAGCGCCGTTCCCGGCCCGGGGTTCGACGGCGCGGCGGCGGGCCCTGTTGCGGCGACGGCCGCCGCCCGGTTGCCCTTGGTGATCCGCCGCTCGACGGCGCGGCCCGCGGCGACCGAGAGCCGGTGCGCGGGGCCTTCGACGTACCGGAAGAACAGCTCGGCGACGCCGAAGGACGCCGCCACGCCCAGGACGAGCCCCAGCGGGAGCGAGACGCCACGCAGCAGCGTGGCGGCGGCCAGGATGATCGGCAGGTGCACCAGGTAGAGGCTGAAGGAGACACGGCCCAGCCACTGGGCGAGGGCGGTGTCGCCCAGCTTCTTGGCCGAGCCGGAGAGCAGGAACACCAGCACGATCAGGGTGGCGCCCACCGTGATGACGGCCTCGACGCCGGGGATGGGCGGTTCGGGGCTGATCCATTCGGCGTTGGCCAGGTAGAGTCCGACGGCGGCCAGCAGCAGCCAGATCACCCGCGGCCAGGCGCTGGTGAGCTCGCGGATCCGTTCCCGCTCGGCCCCGAGGACGGAGCCGATGGCGAAGATCGGCATGTAGGTCAGCGCCTCGATGTGGAAGACCCCGCCGATGACCGCCAGGCCCAAGGCGAGGACCAGCTTGAGGTGCCAGAACCGGCGCCAGCGCAGGGCGAGGAAGACGTAGAGCGGCAGCAGCAGCGAGAACGCGACCTCCCAGCGGAGGGTCCAGAGCGGGGTGTTGATGGTGCTGGCGTTGAGCATCAGCAGGGCGTCGCGGAAGACCTGGCCCGGGTCCGGGGTGGTGACGTACATGTCCGCCCACGGGCTCTGCAGCGGCGACGGGGTGCGCGGGATCAGCACCATGAGGACGACGGCGAGCGCCAGCGCCGCCCACGCCGGCAGGTAGAGCCGCAGGAGCCGCTTGGCGTAGTAGGGCGCCCAGCTCCTGCCCGGAAGGGACTTGGTAAACGGCAGGATCAGGACGAAGCCGGAGAGCACAAAGAAGACATGGACTGCGGGGGTGCCGTTCCAGAAAACGTGCAGTGGTGAGAACACCGCCCACATCTCGGGGCTGGTGAGCCGGGTGGAGCGGTCGTTCGAGACGACCCGGCCGACCCATGGGAGCGTGGAGAGCGCGTGGCAGGCGACCACCACCAGGGCGGCCAGCCCGCGGAGGCTGTCCAGTTGCGTGACTCGGGTGGATCCATGCTGATTTGGCATCGATCCATGTTACCAGTCCGTTACATTTGGGCGGCGGGGACGCTTTCGGCGATCTGCTTGATCGCGGCGAGGGTTTTCGGGATGCCGTCCAGCGCCTGCTGAGTGCGGTCGGCGATCTGGGCATCTGCCTTGTCCCCGAATTTCTCCTTGAACATGGCGATCCCCTCCGGCAGGAATTCCCACCGCTCGGTCAGGATGGTGCCGGATTCGGCCGGCGCCATGGTGAAGCCCCACCGGACGTATTTGCCGCCCACCACCCAAGCGAATTCCCGGCCGCGTTCGGCGGCCACCACCTGCGAGCGGGTCTCCCAGGTTCGGCCCGGAACCTCGTTGCGGCCGGTGAACCAGATGCCCTCCTGGGCGGCGCTAGCTTCGTCGTCCCACCAGCAGGTTTTGCAGACAGGACTCCATTCACCGGTGCGGGTGACGTCGGAGACGAGGTCGTAGAGCGCCTCGGCGGAGGCGTTGACCGTGACGGATTCCTGGTGCTGGCGGGGGTTCTGAGTCATGGCTCCATCCTTGCAGACGCTTGCGATTGTCTCCGCCGGCCGCCGCCGAACACCACACCGTCGGCAGAAAGCCAGGGCGCCCCGAGCAATCCACGCTCAGGTGTTCTCCGAATAGTTGGCACAAGCAACGGGTCGGCCACACACCGGCCGGCCTGTCACCGCAAGCCCGAACCCAAGGAGCCCCGCATGGCAACCGCAACCCACTCCCGCACCACTGCCCGCACCACCGTCCAGAAGGCCAGCCTCGCCGTCGGCTCCGTATTCCTCCTGGTCGGCATCCTGGGCTTCGTCCCGGGCATCACCAGCAACTACGACTCGCTGCAGTTCGCCGGCCACCACTCCGAGGCCATGCTGCTGGGCCTGTTCCAGGTCTCGGCCCTGCACAACATCGTCCACCTGCTCTTCGGCGCCGCCGGCCTGCTGCTGGCCCGCAGTGCCACCGGCGCGCGGTCCTTCCTGCTCTACGGCGGCGTCGTCTACCTGGTCCTGTTCGTGTACGGCCTGGTGGTCCCGGAAGATTCGGCCGGCGACTTCGTGCCGCTGAACAGCCTGGACAACGTCCTGCACCTGGTGCTCGGCGCCGGCATGATCGTACTGGCCGTCATCCTCACCAAGGGCCGCGCGAAGGCCCGCGCCTAACGAGAAATCAGAACTCCAACGAACGCGTCCACCGGTTTCCGGTGGGCGCGTTCGTCGTTGCGAGCCTGTCCGGCGCCGTCCCGGCGCTTCTCTATGGACGCCCCCGTGGCTGGGAGGGGCTAGCCCAGCGGGGAGCCTATCCCCCGCACAGCAGCGGGCATATCCTGCAGGAAAGCCCGCTCGTGGCCCGCAGCGTCCCGGAGGTACCCATGGAAATGCCGAAAGCATCCGAGGCCGACAAGAAGCGCTTCCGGTCGCTGGTGCCGGACCTTCCGGAGGTCGTCATCAAGCCGATGTTCGGCAACCTGGGGGCGTTCGTGAACGGCAACATGTTCGCCGGGCTGTTTGGTCCCACCGTCGGCGTGAAGCTCTCCGCGGCGGACAAGGCGGCGCTCGAAAGTACCGAACGGACAGTTCCGTTCGGGCCGGCCGAGCGCCCCATGGGCGGCTGGACCGGCTTGCCGGAGATCTGGAACGGCGAGGGTGCCGGCGATGAGGCGCGCGCCAAGGGCTGGGTGGAGAAGGCGTTCGAGCACGTGGCCGGGCTGCCGCCGAAGGCGGCCAAAGCCCCTAGAAATTCGAAAAAGTAGCCGTTCCCTCTCAGCGCAGGACCAACGCCTCATGCGACGAAGGCCAGGGTCGGGGCCTCGCGTCTGGCTATTGCTTCTTCAGCTTCACCGTCGTGGTGGTTCCCATCGCGGAGACCTTATAGCTGATGACGTCACCGTCGTAGGTGAACTCCTTAGTGGCGTCGGAGGATGCCAGAAGCGCCGACTTCGTCGCCTCAACGTCTCTCTGAGAGGTCCACGAGTACGAACCATTTGAGCCTGCAGGCGCCTTGTAGGTGCCAACCCAGTAGGTGGAAGTCGTATTGCCTCCGTCAGTGACCCAGTTGACGGTGATCGCGTCTGCGGTGATCGTGGCTTGCTGGTACGACTTCTCGCTGTTTGGGTTGCTCTGCTTCCAAGAGCCGGTCAGATCGGTGACTTTCGGCGTCTCCGCCGGAGTTTTTGTCTCGGTCGCGGCCGCGGGCGAGGGAGTCGTGTTCTCCGCGCTACTGCTGGAGGCGCCACATCCTGTCAGGGCTAGGGCGGAAACAAAAACTACGGGTGCGATTAGCTTCTTCATGACCTCATCCTCACTTACGCTCTCGCATTCCCCGGCGCCCCACGACGTGAATTGGCTCACATGTAGCCACGGGACTACGGGACGGCGCCTCCCGCAAGTCAGACCCCAGCGCCGTCATCTAGATTCTCTGGCGCCTGTCGATGAAGCTCGCGGCGCCGCACCTGCGAGGCGACATAGGATCGCACGTCGAAGCACCGGGCAGTTCGCGCCCAACTAGGGCCGCGCAGCGCAGATACTATGAAGGGCGCTATTACGGCTGATGACATACATCAGTTTGGGGAGGGGACAAAAAGTGACCACAGAGACGAAATGTCTCGTGCCGGTATGGGCACTCGCTACCGAGGCAGTGAGCACGTCGAACGTGCTCGACCATGGCGGCATGACACCGCAACGGCTCGCCGAGCTGAGAACCGCCCTGGCCGCACTTTCGGAGTCCCCCATCGTCACTCTGGAAGCACATCCAATCTCCACGAAGCGAGATCGGAACGCCGGGATTGCGCTCAATGCAGCCAGCCCGCTCGCTAAGCAGCTAGCAGAGCTCGTCACCAATACTGCAAAGATCACACCCTCGCCGACAAACGTCGCAGAAACTGGTGACGTACTCTACCGAATGGTGGTTCCTGCAAAGGTCGCTGCCCAGGTCGGTAAGGGGCTTGTAAACCCCATGGTTTCCAAAGCGGCGGCCGGTGGTATTCGTGGCGCGTTAGTCAACTCTGCCGGGACCACGGTAGCGCAAGCTTCATTTGTTCCTGTTGCTGGTGGTGCCGCTGCTGCAGGTGCTGCAGGTGCTGCAACCGGCTCGGCCGCAACCGCTGGTGTGGCGGCCGCGAGCGCTGGGGCCCTTACGGTCGCGGCGCCCCTCGTACTCATGGCCCTCGCGGTCAGCGCTAGCGCCTACGCCGATCACCAGCGCCAGCAAGCGATCGAGAGAATTACCGACCTCCTGGAGCAGTTGCACGACGATGCTCTCGACCGCGAGCGCAACGATCTTGACGCTTGTTCTGAAGCGATCGACAAGGCGACCTCCGTCCTACTCGACCAAGGCCGGATCGGGTTATCACTCGGACTCGATTCCGCATCGCACGCCATCAGCACGGCAATCGCAGCCACTCGGAGGCGGCTCAAGAAGTGGCAAGCAGCGCTGGATGCGCTACCCCTAGGACCAGTCGAAGTAGGCGCGCTGGCGAAATCATTCCCTGGTTTCAATGAGGAAGGCGGCGTATTCCGCGCGCATCTGGAGATCGCTCGACTCGCCATAGCCCTCAAACGCCGGGTGCTCGTACTCCAAGCCGTGGAACACGCTCAACAGGACGCGGGTAATCCATTCAAGAGCTTCATAGGATCTTTGCGCGATGACGAACGCGGCACCGACGAACTGGAAGCTGCGATCACCTCTGTACTACTTCAATTGTCGGCTCGTGAACTGAAGCGGGATGGAGGCTTCAGACTTCCCGCGTTCACCCCCGGGGAGGTCGATCAATTGCTTGCAGCGGCATATCGACTCCGTTCCTTGGCGGATCAGCCGCCTATGGGATCTCCTCAGGCTGACGTTGCGATAGAGATCGAACGTGGCAGGGATGGGTCGCTTGTAGTTTTCCCTGCGGTCGCGGCCTAGCCGAGCTCGGCGGGCCTTCTCTGAGGCCCTAATACGGTAATCCGGGTCAGCCGGCCGCTTGTAGCGGCGGCGCACCGATGATGTTGCGATACGGTGCTAGCCTCACTTGACGAACTACTCAGCCGACGGAGGGAACTATGCCTGGAAACGCGGACAGAGCTGCCGCCATATTGAGAAACGGCGGAGCCAGGGCAAAGGCCGCGGGTAGCAAGCTCCATGCTCTCGCCACGGATCCCGAAGTTCAAGCTAAAGCAAAAAAGGCTGCTGAAGACGGTAAGAAAATCTATGAAGTAGTAACGAGCCCAAAAGCAATGGAGTTCTACCGTCAGGCGGGGGACCTCATCAAAAAGGCGCGAAAGAAGTAATTCAAGATTCGTTCTACGCGCGCTTGCCTGGTCGCCTCTCTGTATTGTGCGGTGGCACTGCTGGCCCAGGCTGCCATGGGCCTGGCGTACGAGTCGCGGATCCACCCGGTCCGGATGGCCGCCTTCGTGATCAACGGCGCCGACGCCAGCGGCTTCTCGCCGCTGTCCGTCGCTGGGGTGCTGGTGCATGACATCGCTCTGAAGAACGGCTTCCCCATCTCGCAGGGCGCACTGTCCATGGCGAGGTTCGCCCTGAACTCCATTCTTTCGGCCCTGCCCCCTTGCGCTGTTCGTCCGCTGGCAAACTGCGCCACAAGCACTCCAACGAATACGCCGGGCTAGAGACGCCCCGCATCAGCCGCCCGGGCGGACAGCAACTCTTCACCCTGGTGCTGATCGCCGCGGTCCTGGTCTGCACCGTGGGCTTCCACATGCCGATCGGCTTCGTGGCCCTCCCCGCCGGTCTGCTGCTGGCGTTCGTCAACATCAAGGAACACAAGACGTTCATCCGAGGCGTGTCCTAGTCCACTCTGCTGCTGGTGGCCGGCATGATCACCTACGTCTCGCTGCTCCAGAACGTGGGCGTCATCGACACCCTCGCCGAGATGGCCCTGGCACTGGGAGCGCCGCTGCTTATTGCTGTGGTGCTCTGCTATGTGATCGGCGTCGGCTCGGCCTTCGCGTCCTCGACGGCGCTGCTCACCGCGTTCATCCCGATGGCCGGGCCGCTGCTGACCACCAGCTCACTTAGCGCCTCCGGCACCATGGCGGTCATGGATTTACTTTCGGTGAGGTCTATTGACACAGGTCAATGCCCGTTTCCCGCGAGCACGGGATTTTCTGCCGGTAATGGCACAGCAAGAGACTCCCCGGGGACCGGATGTGCAAAGTAGCGAGGTTGGCATGGACAACCGCCAAGAGGTCCGAGAGTTCCTCGCCACCCGGCGGGCGAAGCTCACCCCGGACTAGGCGAGGCTGCCAAGTTTGGGGGCACCCGGCAAGTCCCCGCGCGCCGCCGGGAAGAAGTCGCGCTGCTGGCCGGAGCCTCGGTGGAGTGCTACACCGAGCTCGAACGCGTGTCGCTCGGCGAAGTCTCTGAGAGCGTGTTCGAGTCGCTCGGCAGGGCACTCCAGCTGGACTAAGCCGAACGCGAGCACCTGCACAACCTGGCGCGTGGGGCGTCGCCGTCGGCTCGTCCTAGGAGCAAGCCCGGCGACGGGGTGACGCCCAGCGTGCAGCGGCTGCTGGATTCCACGGCCGGTCTGCCGGGTTTCGTACGCAACGGCCGGCTGAACGTAGCGCCGATCAGTGAGCTCGGGCGGGCACTGTACTGGGCGGAATAAAACCAGACCGCAGGACCCGCGAGACAGTCCCGTTTCGCCTTACTCAACCACCGCTCGCACGACCTGTATCCTGACTGAGAGAAGGCGGCCAGCACCGCCGTCGCGATTCTTCACGCAGAGGCTGCTGGCCGTGACCCGTGGAACTCGTCCCTCACCGAGCCCAACACACATTGGCTGACGGAGGACGGTATTTCAGAATGTGTCGTCGCTACCTCGCGTCCATTCCAACTGGCTCACGCCGATATCGCCTGAGACTCCGAAGTGGTGGAACGGCACCAGCAAGTCCGCACTCAGGGCGTCCAGAGCCTTAATTCGCTGCAATGCTGCCGTCGAAGAACGGTTCGTCTACGCCGCCGCCGCGTTAGGTTTGCTTCGACCAGGAGCTGCGGCCGCAGATTTGTCCCCACGCAGTAACTCATCCGGTCGCCGCTACTTTCGACAATGTTGTCGGGATCAAGTAGGCCCCCAGCTCGCGACAGATCAGAAATTGCTTGCCGCATCCCACACTCATCGACAACCATCTTGTTAGGATGTCACCCATGTAGTTCGCAAGGAAGCATGCGGCGAAGACGGCGAGGTTGGGGAGCTTGGCGCAAGCACGATGGATTGTCGACGGATCGACGAAAACGCTGCGAATCCTAGACGATTTGGAAGAACTCCGGGAAGTTCCTGCAATTCATATATGGCGCGCCGAATTCGAGCTTCTTGGGGAGGTTGACGGCCTCTCGGTAGGTCCACCGAGTGCCAGTGGACTCGGATTGAATTTTGCTCCCGAAGCCGGAGACCTAGGTCTGCGAATCGTGGCGGCGACCACCGGGGAACCAATACTGTGCCTCCAGCTTTCGGGGCAACCAGGACCCGGGCTTACAAGCTTGCCAACATCCGGGCAAATTATCTGTAACGGGACATGGTATTGCCTCGATCCCATCGCAGTGAGCGAACTCCGGGACCGAATTTCCGAACTCCCAGTACCCTTGGGAGTGCCGCTGACTGCTGCTCAAGTTATGGAATTGACTTGGACATGGTCGGTCCCCAACGGATTCGCGCTGAACGAGCCTGTCCAATTTGCCGCGGACTACAGGGTCGCCCCGCAGTCCCTGGTGAAGGGGCAACTGTACCCCTACCAGACTGTGGGAATAGAACGGCTACTCGACCTGTACGAAGCCGGCATCGGGTGTCTCCTTGCCGACGAAATGGGGCTAGGAAAAACTCTGCAGATCATCGGGTTGCTCGCGCACGCAGTGAGATCCGGACCGTCCTTGGTTGTGTGCCCTGCATCAACACTAGCTAACTGGAAACGAGAACTTTCCGTCTTCGCCCCGCATCTTGACGTTCACATCCATCAGGGTCCTCGCCGTTTCGGTGGCACTAGTCAGCTACGACCATTTGACGTCGTACTTACGTCTTACGAGACCATGGCCCAGGACGTACATTTCCTTAAGGCCGCCCCCTGGGAGGTCGTAGCATTCGACGAAGCCCAATTTATCAAGAATCCAACCGCTGATAGGACCAGAAGCGCACATCTCCTGCGAGCGAAGGCGAAGGTCGCCATTACCGGAACACCGATCGAAAACTCACTCCGCGACATGTGGTCAATTGTGGATTTGGTCGTACCAAATTACTTGCCCCAGCTCGAGGATTTTTTGGTCAAGTATCCTGACGTTTCCGCTGCTGCGAAATCTTTGGCGGGCAAAGTCTTCCCAATCGTAATCAGACGGCGCCTCGCGGACGTAGCAGAATCTCTGCCGGAGCGCATAAACACGATGGTGCCAATTGCGATGGGGGCAGAACAGGCTTCGTCCTACGATTCGATACTTTCATCGGCCCAGGCCGCACTTCCCAAAATAAGCGCTCTTAGAGTATGTGCCGCTGCGATCGACACAGATACCAAAAGCACGAAGCATCAGTTTCTACATGAATTGACGTCCGAAGCTTTCTCTAACAACAAAAAAGTTCTGGTATTTGCATCTTTTAGCGCAGTCATTGATTCGCTGGCCGAAACCTTCAAAATGCACGGCACGGGTCTTTTCATTGGTACACTTGACGGCCGAACGCCGATCCAAGAACGCCAAGGAATAATTGACGGTTTTTCCGCCCATGACGGTCCGGGTGTCCTAATCCTCAATCCACGAGCAGCCGGCGTTGGACTAAATATTCAAGCCGCCAATTACGTCGTCCACTTTACACCGGAATGGAATCCGGCGATCGTCGACCAAGCCTCAGCACGTGCGCATAGGCGCGGACAGCTTCAGACAGTGTTCATATACAACCTATATTACGAAGACACGATTGAAGAAGTAATGATAAATCGGCTTGAGTACAAGCGGAAGCTCCAGGAAGACGGACTTTCGCCACTTTCGGACGGTCCATCGAATCAAGAAGTTTCGCGCATTCTTGCACTTTCACCCAACGGAGTGACCCATGCCCCAGCCTCCCTTTGAAATCATCTCAATTTCCAAGACTCTTTCGAACAATGATCTCGGATTAACGGGAAGTCATCAGGCTGGGATAACTGTGCCCAAATCTGGACCCATGCTTTCATTCTTTCCCAACCTTCCTCCGGAGTATGCCAATCCGCGACTTTCATTGGATGCCTTTGATGAAGTCCTTGGGTCACGGATTCCACTGAACTACATCTACTACAACGGCAAAGTTCACGGCACCAACACCCGGAACGAATATAGGATCACGGGACTAACCCAGTTTTTCAAGTTGCACGACGCCCATGTCGGTGATGAGATTCGCTTTTCGAAAATTGAACACGGGCTGCTCGGAATTGCCGTAATTGCACAAACAATACAAGAGACACAAGATGCTGCTGATGATTCGCCTGTTCGAATTAAGCTGAGCGGCAACTGGTCGACCTACCGAAGGACTCGAGAGTGACTACCTCCCTTTATGAAGCAACCCCCGATCCAGTCCGCATTACTGAGTCGCTGCGTGATACGGGTTATGTGCTTAATACGGCCGTGGCCGACGTCGTGGACAACTCCATCTCGGCCAACGCCACGCGCATTGATGTGGAGCTTGTTCAAGACCCGACCGGAAGAGTTCGCTTCAGCATTACAGACAACGGAGAGGGGATGGACACAGAGGGCTTAGTCAACGCGCTCCGCTATGGCTCGGATCATCGCGACGACCCCGCGAGCCTTGGGAAGTTCGGCCTTGGCCTTAAGACCGCGTCGACTGCGTTCGCCCGACGTATCCGGCTGACGTCACGCACGGGTCCTGGTGAACCGGTTGTCGGGATCTGGGATCTTGACCGCGTGGCCGAAATCGGCTGGAACGTTGAGGTCACTGAGACCGTCCTCCCCTTCGATCGCAAGACTTTGGACGAAGTTTCCGGCGGCGGAGCCGGTACTGTGGTTCGCTGGGAGTCTGTCGACCGGGTAATAAAAGAGTACAAGGACCCGCGAGGAAGCCGAGCGAGAACTGCACTGGACAAAGCTGTCAAGTCATTGTCAGATCACTTGAGTATGGTGTTCCAGCGGTTCTTGGACGCCGGCGATGACCGTGTTCCATCCGTCGAAATACGACTTAACGGTGCCAAGTTGGAGGCTTGGAACCCCTTCGCTTTCGGGGCGGAGTGCCTTCTCGATGATGAGTCCGTTGTCGAAACTGAGTTAGGCGACTCAAAAATACTCCTGCGGGCTTACGTTTTGCCGAGGAAAGCCGAAATGCAAGCGGTCCTCGGTGAAGAGGCGCATATTGAGGCGCGTCTTTTCAATACGTACCAAGGGATCTACGTGTATCGCGAAAATCGCCTGATCCACGGTCCAGACTGGTTGGGGTTATTTATCCAAGAGCCACACTACACCTTGGCGAGGGTCGAGCTTTCTTTCGATCATAAACTGGATGAAGCATTTCAGATTGACCTGAAAAAATCGCGGATATCACTCGACACTTCGATTACCGACTACCTTGCGAAAGCGCTCGCGGCACCGCGTCGAGAAGCCGGCATTCGATATAGGGACGGTGAACGTACGAAACTGCAGGCAGTTGATGACAAGTCGATTCACGCGCCGTCCAACGCAACCATTGAGGACAAGTCAAGGACGATGAGTAAGGCGACTCTGCAGTCTACTGATCCGGAGACAGGGAAAGCCGAGATACTAAATGCGAAAGGGAGAGTCCTGGTGGAGTACGTTCCTTCCACGGACAACAGGGTATTCCTCGAAACCGTGAACACCCTTGACGAAGGGCTGCTCTACCGACCAGCGTACATCGGCCAGAACCCCGGCGTTCAGATAAGCAAGACACATGCCTTCTACGAGAAAGTTTATCTCCCCAACCGCCAATCGGGAGCCACGATCCAAGCGCTAGATTCCCTGCTGTGGGCCCTTGCCGCCGCCGAGTTTAAGGTTTCAGATGACGCTACTCTCGCCGTCTTCGAGGATATTCGTTACGACGTTTCGAGAACTCTTCGGAAGCTTGTCGAGGACCTCCCGTCACCCGATCTGGAGGAATAGGCAGGCGTGAGCAGTCCTCTTGAATCTGCACTCTCAGATTTGCTGAATACCGCTATCGAAATCGAAGCGGCTGCGCCCGGTACGCGTTTTTCTCTCCGAGTAAAGGGCATCGATCGGCCTCATGGATTCAGCGTGGATGTGCAGCGGCGGTTCTCGTGGTTGGAGGCGAGCCTGCAGTTTGACAGGCTGTCTTCCCACCTGAAAAACCATTTGATGGAGTCCTATTCTCGCCAGGCCCAACAGTTCGAGACGTCCGTGGCGACGCTGACATCGTGCGGCGTGGAATATCGGAGCGTGCCCAAAAGTGGAGGTCCCGCTGGTCCCCCGGAGGGGATACAGATCTCGAGCAGGCTGCAATTGGATTCCCAAGCCTCGGTTTGGGATGCCGAACGCCTGTCAGCACTCTCTATTCTCCTTCCGATCGTCCAGCTGCTGGACAATTCTGAAAGCCCAGATGTACCAGGGTCGATGTCTCCCGAGGTGTACGACGTGGAAGGCGAGGTCAGCTATGGGTGGTCCCGAAGGTACGAAAGGAGCCAAGCCAATAGAGCGCTGGCAATAGAACTCCACGGACGAACGTGCGCTGTCTGTGGATTCAATTTTGACGATTGCTATGGCACGCTGGCCGGCGGTTACGTGGAGATCCACCATCTGGTACCGGTTAGTTCGATGGACGTGCCCAAGGTTGTGGATCCTCGAACGGATCTGGTCCCCTTGTGTGCAAATTGTCATCGGATGGCTCACCGTCGATGGCCTCCGTACACACCGACGGAACTTCAGGCAAGCCGTCATCCCAACTCGTGACGAAGTTCGATGCCGTTGAAGAAAAGACGGGCGACACGGCGTCGCGCCCTAGCGTTCCGTTCGGCATTCGAGGTCTCGCCCCGGATCGCGGTCGTCTAGCGACGAGTTGCCCTGCTGTCCAAATCCCGGATGTCTAGCGGCGTGGCAGTGCCCCTCTGGGTCATTTATACGACAAAATGTCGTGGGAACTACCCAGATAGGACATGATGGACAACGCTACTACCCTTCTCAGCCAAGCACGTGCCCGCTACACCCAGCGTCAACTCGCTGATCAACTCAACGTCTCAGACCGGACTGTCATGCGCTGGGAGAGCGGGGAGACGACATGTCCCACAATGCTCGCTCCGGCCTTGAAAGAGCTGCTGGGGTTGCGCCCAGCATCCGGCCCTGAAGATTTTAGGTTTATTGACCTGTTCGCCGGGATAGGCGGGATCCGGAAAGGATTCGAGGCCCACGGCGGTCGCTGCGTTTTTACCAGCGAGTGGAACAAATATGCCGAAAAGACGTACCTGGCGAATTTCCCGGATGACGACGAGGCGTCTCACACGTTTGTGGGGGACATCCAGACTTACCCGGCCACCGAGGTGCCCGACCATGACATCTTGCTCGGTGGTTTCCCCTGCCAGCCGTTTTCCATCGCCGGGGTGAGCAAAAAGAACTCAATGGGCCGCCTCCACGGCTTCGAAGACGCAACGCAAGGGACTCTGTTCTTTGACGTTGCCCGGATAATAAATGAAAAACGTCCGGCGGCGTTCATGCTTGAAAACGTCAAGAACCTGCGTTCCCACGACAAGGGCCGGACCTTCGCGATCATCATGGACACCCTCCAGAATGAACTCGGCTACGAGGTGCACGCCAAGGTCCTCGACGCCATCAATTTCACGCCCCAGCATCGTGAGCGAATCATCATCGTAGGCTTCAGGGAACCCACAGATTTCACTTGGGAAGACCTAGAGGTTCCTCCGGTTGGCCCAAGGCTCAACACAATTTTGCACCGGACTGACGGCACCGAGCCCGTTCTTGACTGGGACGGCGATCGGTATTTCGATCATGAAAACGCAGAAGTGCAGTCCAAGTTCACCCTGACCCCGAACCTCTGGGCCTACCTGCAAGCCTACGCAGCCAAACACAAGGCCGCCGGCAATGGCTTCGGGTACGGCCTGGTCCGACCTTCAGGGACCACCCGGACTTTGTCGGCAAGGTACTACAAGGACGGTTCTGAGATCCTCGTCGATCAGGACGGTGCCCGGCCACGTCGGCTGACGCCGCGAGAATGCGCGCGCCTCATGGGATATGAGGACACATTCCGAATCCCCGTAAGCGACACGCAAGCGTACAAGCAGTTCGGGAACAGCGTCGTAACACCGGTCATGAGCGAGATTGCCAGAATCATGACACCGCATGTGCTCAAGATTGCGAACCGGCCTACCGTGGCAAGGGGCCTGTCGGTCTGACCAGGGTCGGGAGGCAACCCGATTCGTGGAGCTTGGCGGATGTGCGTTGCCGTCCTCTTCTTCCGGTCCAGTGGCCCTGGGCGCTGCGCGGCTGGGGCCGAAACCGATTCGCCCTCGCACCCGCCCCGAGCGTTCCCCCAGCACCTGTCTACGTGGCCCCGGAACCGGTTGCTGTCTACTTCGCGAACTGCAAGGAAGTGAAGGCTGCGGGGGCTGGGCTCATATATATGCCGGCCAGCCTGGCTACAGCAGGGCACTGGACCGCGATGGAGATGGCGCAGCCTGCGAGAATTAGCATTCGGCGGCGGAGTGGCAGACAGCTACTCCACCCCGCATGTGTCGCTGCCCCAAAGGCGCGGCACGGCAATCCTGCTGGGTTCGGTCTTCAAAGACCCGTCCGTCAGTTGACCGACGTGCAGCGAAGCCCCTTCCCCACCAACGCCCGCCGTGCCACAGTAACCGCCATGGAAACCTTCGGCCACACGGACAACCTCCAGGGCGCCACCCTCACCGCCACCAACCTTCGCGGCGCGAGATTCGTCCGGGCGGACCTGTCCGGGGCGGTGATGCGGGGCGTGGACCTGGCCGGCGCGGACATTGACGCGCCGTGGCTGGCCGAGGACGGGAGCACGCTGCTGGTCAACGGCGTGGACGTCGTGCCACTGGTGGAGGCCGAACTGAACCGCCGCTTCCCCGGCCGGGCCGAGCGCCGGGCCACGGACCCGGACGGGCTCCGGCACGCCTGGGCCCGGCTCGAGGAAGCCTGGCAGCAGGCACTAGAGCGCGCAAGAAGGCTCCCGGACCGAGCCGTCGAGGTCCAAGTGGACGGGGAATGGTCCTTCGCCCAAACCCTCCGCCACCTGGTGATGGCCACGGACACCTGGCTCCGCAAGGCCATCCTGGAGATCGGGCAGCCGTACCACCCGCTCGGGCAGCCGAACGTTGAATTCGAAACCGACGGCTACGACCTCTCCGTCTTCGCCACCGAACCGCCGCGGTACCAAGAGGTCCTGGACGCACGACAAGACAGGCAAAACATGGTCCGCGACTTCCTCGCCGCCGTCACCCCCGAAGACCTGGACGCGGAGCGCCGCAACCCGTGGGCGCGGGACCACTCGGTCACCGTCCGCTCCTGCCTACACACCATCCTCAACGAGGAGTGGGACCACCTGCGCTACGCCCTCCGCGACCTGGACGCCGTCGAACGCGGCGCCCGCGGCACGCACACGGAGCCAGACGCTTAGCAAACAAGTCTGATGAAAAACGGGAGAAAAACCCGGCACTGACTGGGAACCGCGTTCGTTGGCCTAGGTACCACGCCCCCGCCGACCACCCCGGCCGACACCTAACGAGGCAACATGCAGGTTCCCATCACCGTCTGGATACTGACCATCATCGGAATTGTGGGCCTGCTGGCCTTCGATTTCTTCTTCCACGTCCGCAAGGCCCACACCCCCAGCCTGAAGGAAGCGACCATCTGGTCTTCCATCTACGTGGGCCTGGCGCTGCTGTTCGGCGTTGGCGTGCTGATCTTCGGCGGCGTGGACATGGGCACCGAATACTTCGCCGGCTACGTCACGGAGAAGGCCCTCTCCGTGGACAACCTCTTCGTCTTCCTCATCATCATGTCCAGCTTCCGGGTGCCGCGGGCGGACCAGCAGAAGGCGCTGCTGTTCGGCATCGTCTTCTCCCTGATAGCCCGCACCGCGTTCATCTTCCTGGGCGCGGCCCTGATCAGCAGCTTCTCCTGGGTGTTCTACATCTTCGGCCTGATCCTGCTGCTCACCGCCGGCAACCTGCTCAAGCCCGACTCCCACGAGGACGACGAGAAGGACGGTCTGATCGTCCGGCTCACCAAGAAGTTCCTCCCGGCATCGTCCAACTACGACGGCGACAAGCTCTTCACGGTGGAGAACGGCAAACGCGTCCTCACCCCCATGCTCCTGGTGATGGTGGCGATCGGCGGCACGGACATCCTCTTCGCCCTCGACTCCATCCCGGCTATCTTCGGCCTGACCCAGAACGTCTTCGTGGTCTTCACCGCCACCGCCTTCTCCCTGATGGGCCTGCGGCAGCTTTACTTCCTGATCGACGGGCTGCTGGACCGGCTCATCTACCTTTCCTACGGCCTGGCCGCGGTGCTGGGCTTCATCGGCGTCAAGCTGGTGCTGCACGCCCTGCACGAGAACAACCTGCCGTTCATCAACGACGGCGAACACGTCAACGTGATCGAGGTCAGCACCGGCGCGTCCCTGCTGGTGATCCTGGGCGTCCTCACCATCACGGTCCTGGCCTCCATTTTCAGCCCCAAGGGCAAGGCCAAGAACGCCGTCTCCGGTGCCAAGCGGCACGCCGTCGAATACCTGGACCTCACCTACGAAACCGACATCACCGAGCGCGAACGAATCTTCGCCAAGATGGTGGCCGAGGAACAGCAGCTCCAGGCCT
Source organism: Arthrobacter sp. YD4 (assembly GCF_030410515.1). GTDB lineage: Bacteria > Actinomycetota > Actinomycetes > Actinomycetales > Micrococcaceae > Arthrobacter. The sequence goes on from NZ_JAUHHD010000006.1 coordinate 20,278, forward strand.
TGCCCGAGAAGTACAAGTCCCTGGTCCACCACGAGACCGAGTTCAAGGACCTGCTGCGCCGCGCCCACGCCGAGCACGACAAGGCGCTGCAGCGGGAGGGTCTGCGGTAGGTCCCTCTTCCCGCCCCGACCGGGGCTGGCCGGTTTTCACTAAACGGTTCTACCGGCCATTTTCCCGGCCCAGCGGCGGGGCGGCAGAATGGAACCATGACCCTCACAACCTTCGCACTCATCCGCCACGGCCAGACCGACTGGAACGCAGAGCGCAGGCTGCAGGGGTCCACCGACATCCCGCTCAACGACGTCGGCCGCGCCCAGGCGCGCGACGCCGTCGCCGCCCTCGCACCGTACCGGTGGGACGCGATCGTCTCCTCGCCCCTGAGCCGCGCCGCCGAGACCGCGGACCTGATCGCCGCCGGGCTGGGCCTCAGCGTGGCCCGCCGCGTCCCGGAGCTCACCGAACGCGCCTACGGCCCCGCCGAGGGCATGACCGACGGCCCCGAGCTGGATGCGCTGCGCATCCCCAACGGCTTCCGCGGCGCCGAAAGTGAGGAGGACGCCGCCGAGCGCGGGCTCGCCGCGCTGGAGGCCCTGGCCGAGGAGTACCGCGGCGGCCACGTCCTGGTGGTGGCGCACGGATCCCTGCTGCGGGTCAGCCTCAGCCGGGCCGCCGGACGCCACCTGGACAGCGTGGAGAACGCCGCCCTCAACCTGGCCCACCATCACCCGGAAGACGGCTGGAAGCTCGAATACTTCAACGGCGAGCGCCTCAGCGCCATCGTCTAAACCACCGCGTCACACTCGCGGCGGCGGCAACATGAACGACGCATAACTGGTCCTATGAGTCGGCCAAAAACCAGCCGTGTAACCGGCAGGTTAAACCCGGTTTCCGGCCCGTAAAGCTCTCCTCACCCCCGCCATTTCAAGGGTTTTCCGCCCTTCTCGGGTCCTAGCTTGGACCTTGGTTCGACCAATGAACCAAGTCGTCTCAAGCCCCCGAGGAGCACCCCGTGAACGTTTCCACCGCCGAGAAGCCGGCCGCCGGCACCGTGCCGCCGGGCACGGCCGGTGCGGCCGGCCCCGCCGCCGATTCCGCCGCCCCCTCCCCCGCAGAGTCCACCACCGCGCCCACAACCAACACCACGGGCCGCCGTCGTCTGCTGCCCGTCAGCGGCAAGCGCCCCGGCCCTGTGGCCGTCACCCTGCTCTTCTCCCTGGGCTGGGTGTTCATGTACGCGGACCGGAACATCCTCTCCCCCGTCATGAGCGTCATCCAGGACCAGTGGGGACTCAACAAGGGCCAGCTGGGCCTCATGTCCACGGTCTTTTTCATCACCTACGCCCTCATGCAGATCCCCACCGGCTACCTCGCGGACCGGATCGGCCGGGTCAAGGTGGTGGTGGCCGGCTACGTGGTGTTCGGCATCGGCACCATCCTCAGCGGCTTCGCCCCCGGCTTCATGGTGTTCCTGCTGATGCGCGCCTTCACCGGAATCGGCGAGGGGACCTTCTATAGCCCGGTCTACGGCATCTCCTCCAGCTACATCTCCGACAAGTGGCGCGGGGTTTCCGCCGCCCTGATCAACAGCGGCATGGCCGTAGGCATCTCGCTGGGCTTCATCGGCTCCGGCTACTTCACCTTCACCCTGGGCCTGCCGTGGCACGCCTCGTTCCTGATCTTCGGCGCCGCCACCCTGATCGTCGCGTTCCTGATCAACTACTACCTCTCCCCGATCGACGCCGAACACAAGGCTTTGGCTTCCAAGGCCACGGACGACGGCGGCGCCCCGGCCGCCAAGGTCTCCAACAAGGCCCTCTTCACCCGCAACCACATCCTCACCTACGTGCTGATCTTCTGCTCCCTGTACGGCTTCTTCTCGATGCTGACCTGGCTGCCCACCTACCTGCAGCAGGCCCGCGGCGTGGCCCCCGCCCAGACCGGCATCATCGCCTCCCTGGTTCCCTGGGCCTCCATCCCCGGCGCGATCCTGCTGAGCATGTGGGCCCGCCGACTGAAGAACACCCGCCCGCTGATCGTGGTGCTCTCCGTCCTGGGCGGCCTCTGCCAGATCCTGGTCCCGATGACCGGCAACTACTCCCTGATGATCGCCGGTTTGGTGGTCTACGGGCTGGTCGGCAAGCTGGCCCTGGACCCCATCCTGATCGCTTTCCTGGCCGAGAACACCCCGCGCTCCATGTACTCCACCGCTTACGGCTACTTCAACTTCGCGGGCATGCTCTCCTCGATCTTCGCCCCGTACATCACCGGTGCCCTGGCCGATGCCACCGGAGCGCTGGAGGCCGGGTTCTACCTGTCCGCTGTGCTGCTGCTGGTGGGCGCGGTAGCGTTCTGCTTCACGACGCCGGCACGAGTCGCCGCCCAGCCAGCCGCCGCCGTCGAACCCGTCCCCCAGCCCGCCGCCTGAAAGGACCCGCCGTGAACCAGACACTTCCGCAGCGCACCGCCCCCGGGCCCACGCTGCGCCGGGCCGCCTCTATGAGCGCGGAGGTGGCCGCCTACCTGGAACGGGAGATCGCCTCGCGCGGCCTCACCCCCGGGGACAAGCTCCCCACCGAGCGGGAACTGGCGGAGCAGCTCTCCGTCTCCCGCGCCACGGTCCGCACCGCCCTGCAGGAGCTGGAGTCCAAGCACCTGGTGGAACGGACCCGCGGCCGGGGAACCATTGTTGCGGAGCCGCCGGCGCCGGTGAGCGAGCTGTACGCCCGGCTGGCCGGCGCCGGGCAGGCGCAGGAGGACGTGGCCGAGCTGCGCGGATCGCTGGAACCCCTGGTGGCCGAGCTCGCCGCCGCCCGGTCCAGTGCCGCGGACCTGATCCAGCTGCAGGACGCCCTGGCCGCGGCCAGCGAACACCTCTCACCGGTGGAGGCGCTGCGGCTGGACGTCCAGTTCCACACCCTGCTGGCCCAGGCCGGCCGCAACCAGCTGATGGCCACCGTCCTGACCCTCACCAGCTCCTGGACCTCCGAGGTGCGGCTGCGCTCGCACGCCACCGCGGCGGGCCGGCGCTGCTCGATCGAGGGCCACCGCCGGATCCTGGCCGCCGTCCTGGCCCGGGACGCCACCGGGGCCGGGATCGCCATGCGCGACCATCTGGCCGACGTCGCCGTCCTCATCCGTGACCACCAGCCCTGACACCTCAACCCATCGGAGACTTACCGTGAGCACCTCACTGATCCAGCCCGGCACCGCCGCCCGAACCGAAACCGCCGCCCGCATCCTGCAGTCCTGGGACGGCATCGCCGACGGCACCACCTACCTGCCCTCGTCGCGGGAGAACGTCCTCTGGGGCGCGCTCCCCTGCGCCGCGGACCGGCCCGTCCTCAGCATCGACCCGAGCACCGACGTCACCATCGACACCATCAGCCACGAGGGCATCCTGGAGGACCAGGGCCGGGACCCGCTGGCCTACTTTGGCTCGCACGGGGTCCCGGAACACCAGATCCTCGAGGACGCCATCAGCCTGGCCGGCTCGGATATCCAGCGGCTCTCCGCCAATCTGGGCCCGCACGTGGTCACCGGGCCCATCGCGGTCCGCGGCGCCAGGCCCGGGGACCTGCTGAAGATCACCGTGCTGGAAACCACCCCGCGAGTGCCCTACGGCGTGATCTCCAGCCGGCACGGCCGCGGCGCCCTGAACGGCGAATATCCCCTCGGCGCCGGGAACTACAGCGCCTTCGCCACGGTCCGGGACGACGCGGAGGGGACGCCGTCGGGCTGGCTGCCGCTGCGGCCCGGCGCCGAACCGACCGTGCACTTCCCGCTCAACCCGTTCCTCGGCATCATGGGCGTGGCCGTCGACGGCGAGCGCCGCCCGCACTCGGTCCCGCCCGGAGCGCACGGCGGCAACATCGACATCAACCTGCTCACCGCCGGCAGCTCGCTCTACCTCCCGGTCCAGGTGGCCGACGCCCTCGCCTACGTGGGCGACCCGCACTTCGCCCAGGGCGACGGCGAGGTCTCCCTCACCGCCATGGAGGCCTCCCTCCGGGTCCGGCTCCGCTTCGACGTCGTCGCCCAGGACGAGGCCGTGCGGAACTTCGGCACCCTCACCGGCCCGCTCGCGCAGACCCCCGAGTTCCTGGTCCCGACCGGAATGGACGAGGACCTGGACACCGCGGTGCAGAACTGCGTCCGTGCCGCCGTCGCCCTGCTGCAGGCCCGCTACGGCATGGACCCCAGCCTGGCCTACGCGTACCTGAGTGCCGCCACGGACTTCAACATCTCGCAGGTGGTGGACTTGGTGAAGGGCGTGCACGCCCGGATTCGGGTGGAGGACTTCCGCCCGTGACGTCTGTGCCTGGTGCCGGTCCTGCCGTTGCTGTTCCCGATCCCACCGTGTGGCGCGTCCTCGGCGCCCCGCTGGTCCCGCCCACCGGCACCGGTCCCCTGGACGGGCTGAGCGTGGCGGTCAAGGACCTGTTCGCGCTGGAGGGGTTCGCCGTGGGTGCGGGGAACCCGGCGCGGCTCGCCGGGGCCGATCCGGAGACGACGACGGCGGCCGCCCCCGCGGCGCTGCTGGCCGCCGGCGCGTCCGTGGCCGGCATCGCCCGGACCGACGAGTTCGCCTACAGCCTGGCCGGCACCAACGCCCACTACGGCACCCCGCCCAACCCGCGGGCGCCGGGCCGGATCAGCGGCGGATCCTCCTCCGGCTCGGCGAGCGCCGTATCTCTCGGCCAGGCCGACGTGGGGCTCGGCACGGACACCGGCGGCTCCATCCGGGTCCCGGCCGCATACCAGGGCCTCTACGGGATCCGCACCAGCCACGGCGCGGTCACGGTCGAGGGGCTGCTGCCGCTTGCGCCGTCGTTCGACACCGTCGGGTGGCTGACCCGCGACGCCGCCACCCTCGCCGCCGTCGGTGAGGTGCTGCTGCCCGAGACACCCGGTGCTTCGGCGGCCCCGTTCACCGGCATGTCCGTGCCGCCGGAACTGCTGGCACTGGCCGAGCCGGGGATCGCCGAGGCCATCCGCCCCTTTGCCGCGGCGGCGGAGCTCCCGCCGGCGGACACCGCCCCCTTCCCGGTGAAGGAGCTGCCCGGCTGGCTCGCCGCGTTCCAGACCGTCCAGGGCTTCGAGGCCTGGCAGCAGCACGGTGACTGGATCCAGGCGCACCCAGACTCCCTGGGCGCCGACGTCGCCGGGCGGTTCGCGACGGCGTCGCTGATCACCGCCGGCCAGGCGGAAGCGGCGCGGGACGTGCTGCGGTCCGCCCGGCAGCGCATCCGCGACTTCGTGGGCGGCGGCCTGCTGGTGCTGCCGTCGGCGTCGTCCGTGGCACCGCTCCTTACCGAGGTGGCGCAGGCCTCTGCGCTGGGCGGGACCACCATCGACGCGGTCCGGCAAGCCACCATGCAGCTGACCTGCGTCGCGGGCATCGCCGGGCTGCCGGCTCTCTCCCTGCCGCTCGTCACACCCGGCGGGCTGCCCTGCGGCGTGAGTATTGTGGGACCCGTACACCGTGACCTGGACCTGCTGCGCCTGGCCCGCCGGCTCGGCCCCCGCTGAGCCCGCCGCCCGCACGCCGCCCGACCGGCCACCGCACCGAAAGACAACACCATGCTCAAGCGACTGAAATCCACCGAACCGGATCGGCTGAACCTGACCCTGATGCTGGTCTTGACCTTCTCCACCGGCATCATCGACGCCGTGGGCTACCTGGGCCTGGACCGGGTGTTCACCGGCAACATGACCGGCAACGTGGTGATCCTGGGGATGGCGCTAATCGGGGCGGACAACCTGCCCGTGGTGGGCCCCTCGATCGCGCTGGCGTGCTTCATGATAGGCGCTATGATCGCGGGCCGGACGCTTCGTCCCGAGGCCGCGGGCTGGAGCCGCCGCACCACCGTGCTGCTGGCCGCCGTCGGGCTCACCATGAGCGCGATCGCCGTCGTTCTCACCGTCCATGCCCCGCACGCCGGGGACCCGGTGACCCTGACCATCACCGGCGCGCTGGCCGTGGCAATGGGCATGCAGGCCGCCACCGCCCGTCACCTGGCGGTCAAGGACGTCACCACCGTGGTGGTCACCTCCACCCTGACCGGCCTTGCCGCCGACTCCCGCCTGGGTGGCGGCACCGGCGCGCACACCGGCCGCCGGCTGGGCGCCGTCGTGCTCATCCTGGCCGGCGCCACCGTGGGCGCGGGGCTGCTGCACATCCACCCGGGCCTGGGCGTGATGGCGACGGCGGCGCTGACACTGCTGGTGGCGCTCACCGGGGAGATCGCCCGGGAACGCGCCGTCCACGACGCCGAGCTGGAGCCCGCCGCGCGCTGACCGTTCCCGGACGGCGGGCTTAGCGCGTCCGTCTTTTTAGCGCGTCCGCGGCTCCCGCCAGGCGAGCGAGACCAACAGCACCACCGCTCCCAGGCCCAGCATCACGAACACCATCAGCCCCCAGTTGGCTTGGTTCACGCCGGTGCCGTAAAAGATGCCGATCAGCACGGTGGCGGTGATCGCACCCAGGTACCGGCAGGTCTGGTAGATCCCGGCCGCGACGCCGCGCTCCTCCAGCCGGGTGGACGAATACATGCCCTGGCTGGAGGCGATGCTGACCACGCAGTACGGCACGCCCAGCAGCGCGGTCATGGCGAGGACCAGCGGGACGGCCAGGGACGCGGTCAGCAGCCACATGGCCCCGGACGCCACGAGCAGCAGCACGACGCCGGCGATCAGCACCCGCCGCACGCCGAACCGGTCGATGCCCTTGACGGCGGCAGGGGTGCCCACCACGGAAATGGCCGCCAGCGGCAGCATCAGCAGCCCGACGACGCCCGGATCGTACCCGCCGGCGGTCTGCAGCAACTGCGGCAGGCCGAAGAACGCGAAGTAGTAAACGCCGCTGAACAGCACGAAGCCCAGGTACACCAGCAGCAGCGGCCGGTTCCGGCCGAGCAGCCGCAGGTCCAGGAACGGCGGACTGAACCGCAGTTCCCGCACGGCAAACAGCACCGCCAGCACCACCCCGGCGCCCAGCAGCCACCAGCGGTAGCCGGGCAGCACGTTCAGCAGCGCCATCATCACCAGCGTCAGGGCGCCGATGAACGCCCCGATGCCGGGCAGGTCCGAGTCCCGCACCAGGTCCGCCACCTTGCCGCGTTCCCGCTCGCCGTCCGCGGGGGCGAAGCGGCGGACGATCAGGATGGAGGCCAGGGCCAGCGGCACGTTGATCAGGAACAGCGCCTCCCAGCCCACCAGGCTCACCAGCAACCCGCCCACCACCGGGCCGACTGCCGCGGCGGAGGTGTTGGCCATCTGGATCCGGCCCAGCGGCCGGGTGGAGGGCACGTTGGCCTGCTTGGCCAGCGCGGCGACCATGACGACGGCGCTGGGATAGGCGCTCGCGGTGCCGAGCGCCATGAAGGCCCGGGCCACGCAGAGCAGCGCGAAGTTCGGCGCGAACGGGGCGAACGCGCAGGTGGCCGCCACCAGGACCATGCCCAGCAGGAACAGCCGGCGCGGGCCGAACCGGTCCGCCAGCTTGCCCATCAGCGGCTGCCCGGCGGCGGACGTCAGGTAGAACGAGGTCACCACCCAGGTGACGGTGGCGACGTCGAGCCGGAAGTCGGCCTGCAGCACCACCAGGGCGACGGCGATCATCGAGGAGTTTAGCGGGTTCAGCGCGGTGCCAAGGCTGAGCCCTGCGATAGCCAGACCGGTCCGGGGAGAGTTGCTCACGGCAACAGTCTGTCCCATGCGGAAAGGTGATTCGAAACGGTGTCCACGGGGCGGGTTCGGCTTGCCGCGGGCCGTCCCCGTTGCGGCGGCTCGGTCCCTGGGTGGGCCTTGCGGGCGGCGTTAGGCTGGGAGTGCGGCTGCAGCAGCCGGCCGCCGGAACCGTTCAGCGTGGAGCATCCATGACCCAGGCCACCGCAGACCCGCCCGCCGACGTGCCCGGCGCCCACGTCGTCGAGCCCGCTGTGACCGGCACGCCCGCAGCTCAAGCCAGCCCCGGCACGCCGGGACCCCGCGAGGCCGCCCTGCGCCGGATCGCGGCGGAGACCTTCGGCATCGGCACCCTGCGCGCCGGGCAGCTCGAGGGCATGGCCGCGCTGGCCGCCGGCCGCGACCTGCTGGCCGTGATGCCCACCAGTTACGGCAAGTCCCTGATTTATCAGGTCCCTGGCCTGCTTCTCCACCACTCCGGTACCCGCACCGGACCCACCCTGGTGGTCTCGCCGCTGATCTCGCTGCAGGAGGACCAGGTGGACGGAATCAACGACGCCGTCGGGCCCGGCACCGCCGTCGCCATCAACTCCGCCCACACCTCCGCGGAACAGGACCAGGCCTGGGCCGCCGCCGAAGACGGCACCGCGGTCTTCCTCTTCCTGGCCCCCGAACAGCTGGCCAAGGACAGCACCGTGGATCGGCTCGCCGCCCTCGGAATCCCGCTGCTTGTGGTGGACGAAGCGCACTGCGTCACCTCTTGGGGGCACGACTTCCGGCCCGACTACCTGCGCCTGGGCGAGGTCCGCGAGCGCCTGGGCAACCCGACGACGGCGGCCCTCACCGCCACAGCCGCCGCCCCGGTCCGCGAGGAGATCCAGCGTCGCCTGCACCTGGACCGGCCGCTGGTGCTGGTCCGCGGCTTCGACCGGCCGAACATCCACCTGGCCGTGACCCGGCACCACGAGGACAAGGCGAAGCGCCGGGCCGTCATCGCGCAGGCCACGGCATTCGTTGCGGAGCTGCGCGGCCCGGGCCTGATCTACGCCGCCAAACGCAAGGACACCGAAAAGTACGCGGCGAAGCTGACCCGGACCGGGCTCCGGGCCGCCGCGTACCACGCCGGCATGCCCGCCCCCGAGCGCACCGTGGTGCACGAGGCCTTCCAGGCCGGAACGCTGGACGTGGTGGCGGCGACCACCGCGTTCGGCATGGGCATCGACAAGCCGGATGTCCGCTTCGTGCTGCACGCGGACATCCCGGAATCCCTGGACAGTTACTACCAGCAGTTCGGCCGGGCCGGACGGGACGGGCAGCCGGCCCGGGCGGTGCTGCACTACCGGTCCGAGGACCTGGGCCTGCGCCGCTTCTTCACCACGCACACGCCGGACCAGCCCTCCCTGCGGGTGCTGCTGGCGGTCCTGGCCGCCAAGGACACCCCGCTCGCCCGCGACGAGCTCGCGTCCCGGACCCGCTTCCCGTCCCGGCGGATCACCGCCCTGCTGAACCAGCTGCAGGACACCGGACTCCTCCACAGTGACGACGACGGCGTGCGGCTCACCGGAGACCCGGAGGCGGCGCTGGCGCTGGCCGTCGACCTCGCCGAGACGCGGGGACGGGTGGACCGGTCCCGGGTGGAGATGATCCGCGGCTACGCCGAGACCCACCACTGCCGGCGGCAGTTCCTGCTGGGCTACTTCGGCGAAGAGCTGGCCGGCCCCTGCGGCAACTGCGACACCTGCCTGGCCGGGGAGGCTGCTCCGAGTGGGGCCGCGGACGACGGCGGGGATTCCGGGGGCGGCTTCCCCGTGGGATCCGCTGTGGTCCACGCCGAGTGGGGCCCGGGCCAGGTAATCCAGCGCGACGGCGACGTCCTCACCGTGCTCTTCGATTCCGAGGGCTACAAGACCCTCTCCCATCGAGCCGTCCTGGAGCGGGGCCTGCTAAAGCGTGCCTAAAACGGCATGTGCACCACCGGCCTCAGTACGTGACGTCGAAGTCGGTGAACTCGCCGGTGGCCGGGGTGAGGGATTCCTCAACGTGGTCGACCCGGCCGGGCGCGTCCGGGGACCGCAACCAGGCCCGGAGCTCCAGCACCACCGCCTGCGGTCCCTCCGCCACGAGCCGCACCGAGCCGTCGTCGTCGTTTCGGACCGTGCCGGTGAGCCCCAGCTTCGCGGCCTTCCGCACCGTCCAGTACCGGAAGCCGACCGCCTGGACCATGCCCGTGACCCGGGCCGTGAGCCGCACGCCGGCGCCGCCGTCGGGCCCGGACCGCTCCCCAGTTTTCTCCGCCATGGACCCAATCTAGCCCCGCACCGGAGTGTCCGGTATCCGGGACCTTCGCCCCTTTCAGCCCCCGCACGGCATTGCGGAGGGTGGAAGGAGACCCTCCGGCGGGGTCCCGGGGACACCATCCGACGTCCCGCGCACCCGCCGGATCGCCTGAAAGGAACAAGACAATGGCAGGACAATTCGAGATCTTCACCGACACAGATTCGAACGTCCGGTTCCGGCTGTTGGGGGCGGACGGCACAGTGCTCGCTGTCTCCAAACCCTTCGAGGACAAGCGCTCGGCGGCTGACGGCATCATGGCCGTCCGCGAATGCGCCGGGACCGGCCTGATCCGCGAATCGCACGCCACCCCCTGGGGCGGCACCACGTGGACCAAGAGCAGCCAGGCCGCCCGGGCCGGGCACCACCACCTCCGGAGGCACCTGCCCGCCGTGTAAACCGTGAGCGGACCCACGTTGACAGGGCCGCGATTTCAGCCGGGGCGGGAATCCTTGCTACACCTTGGAAGATGCAAGAGTTCCTCTCCTCCGCAATGCCCTTCCTGGCCGTGGCCCTGGCCATCGTCGCCGGGCTGGCCGCCTCTTGGCTGGTGCGACGCATCGTCCTGCGGCTCAACCGCAAGCAGGAGGCGCTCCGGGAAACCTCCCGCGTGGCCCGGCTGCCGCTGCGCTTCGCGCTCTGCCTGATCGGGGTGCGGATTGCCCTCGCCGCCACCACGAACGACGCCGACTGGCGCCGCACGTTGGACCACGGCCTCGTGATCGCCCTGGTCGCCTCCGTCGCGTGGCTGGCGATCGCCGTGCTGCTGATCATCGAAACCCTGGTCACCACCCGCTACCGGGTGGACGTGGCGGACAACCGGCGGGCCCGGCGGCTGCGCACCCAGGTGATCCTGGCCCGGCGGATAGGCGCCGCCCTGATCGCCATCGTGGCGCTGGGCATCATCCTGCTGACCTTCCCCGCGGTCCAGGCCCTGGGCGCCGGGCTGCTGGCCTCCGCGGGCCTGATCTCGATCGTGGCCGGCCTGGCGGCGCAGACCTCCCTGGTCAACGTCTTCGCCGGGATCCAGCTGGCCTTCACCGACGCCATCCGGGTGGATGACGTGGTGGTGGTGCAGAAGGAGTGGGGCCGGATCGAGGAGATCACCCTCACCTACATCGTGGTGCACATCTGGGACGACCGGCGGCTGATCCTGCCCTCGACCTACTTCACCACCACCCCGTTCGAGAACTGGACCCGGCGGCAGTCCGAGGTGATGGGCACGGTGGAGTTCGACCTGGACTGGCGCGCGCCCGTCTCCGCCATGCGGGCCGAGCTGAAGCGGGTCCTGGCGGGCACGGAACTCTGGGACCAGCGGGTGGGGATCCTGCAGATCACCGACGCGACCGCCGGCTACGTCCGGGTCCGGATCCTGGTCAGCGCCGCGGACAGCGCCGCGCTGTTCGACCTGCGCTGCCTGATCCGGGAGGAGCTGGTGCTCTTCCTCCAGGAGAAGCACCCGACGGCGCTGCCGCACTTCCGGGTCGAGTCGCTCCCTGCCGGGATAGTGGCACCGGATCACCGGACCCCGACCGACCCCCATGATTCCCAGCTGTTCACCGGATCCCTGGAGGCGGTGGAGCGCTCCAAGGCCTTCTCCGGCCCGGGCGAGGACGTGTTCGAGGACCGGGACAAGTCCGCCGCCTCGCAAAACTAGGGGCTCTTCCCAGCGCGGGGATGCGGGCAGATAATCGGGGGCATGACCATCCCCCCGCCGCCCGGACCCGATCCGTTCCCGCCGGAACCCGGCCCCACCTCGCCGGAACCTCAACCCGGGGACCCGTTCCCGCCCGAGCCCGGTCCCACGCCGCCGCCAATCCCCCAGCCGACGCCGAGTCCGGCTCCCGGGCCCGCCCCGGAGCCGGGACCGACGCCGCCGGGGCCGCTGCCGATCCCCGACCCGGGGCCGGTCCCGCCGCCGTCGCCCATTCCGCCGGGGCCTGACCCCACCCGGTTCTAGGCCATAAAGAACAGGCCGGGGCCCTGTGCGGGGCCCCGGCCGGTTCATGGTTCTTGCGCGTTACTCGGTGACTATGTCGCGGGTGCGGTGGTCGTAGCGGATCACCAGGGGTCCGCCGCGGTGGTGCACCTCGTGGTTGGCGCCGTCGAAGGCGCCGAACCGGCCGTAATTTTCGTCCCAGGAGCGGTTGATGGCGATCTTGAAGCTGTAGGCGCCTGCCGGCAGGTGCGCGGCGAGCTTCCACAGCTGGTCCACCTCGTCCAGCTGCATCTGGGACTCGTCGTACTGCGGGGCCCAGTTGGCCGGGGCGCCGAGCAGGACGTTGAAGTCACCGGCGACGGCGACCTCGGCGGGCTGCTCAACGGCGGGTTCAGCGGGGGGCGCCTCAGCCGGGGCCGCCTTGTCCGCGGCCTTGCGCTTGCGAACGGCCTTCGCCACCGGGGCCACGGCCTCCTCGACCAGCTTCGCGGCCGTGTCCGCCACCTTCTCGGCGACCTTTTCGACCGCCTTCACGGCCTTCTCCGCGCCGTGCGCGGCGGCCTTCGGTGCGCTGTGGCCGGCCGGTGCCGCGGGAAGCGGGGTGTCGGCCGGGACGGGGGTGCCGGCGTCGAGCGCGGCGGTGAAGGCGGCCGGGTCCGCGAAGGCGACCGTGGCGCGCTGGCCGTCCTCGGTAATGGTCCAGCCGGAGCGGCCCTTGATCAGCCAGCCGGCCTTCACCAGTTTCGCGGACGCGGTGGTGAGCGCCTTGTGGCCGCGGGGAATGCCGCCGCTGAGCAGTTCCCGCTCCTTGTCATTCAGCGGGACCCGTGCGATCGCCTCGCCGAGGACGACGCCGGCGTTCAGCTTCTCCCCGGACCACACCCCCTCGGTCAGGACGTCCAGCACAGCTTTCAGGCGAAGGTTAGTGTTTTCCGCAGCGTTCGCGCCCATGGGTCTCCTCTAGCAGCAATTGATCCACCTGCATTTTGCCAAGGTTCCCCGGCATCCGCGACCGGGCGCGTCGATTGTGCGGGTGTCGTGACCGGATATGACGCGGCGTAGTGACGTGGAAGAGACGTGGGTCAGAGCTTGGGAATGAGCACCGGGGTGTTCTTTTTGTACTCCTCGTAGTCGGCCTGGCCGCCCCACTTCCTGTCCGCCTTCTTCTCCAGGTGCGGGACGCCGCTGACCTTGGTGATCAGAAGGGCGACGAACACCGGGGAGATCAGGGCCACCCACTGCCAGCCCTGCAGCACGGGCAGGGCGATGATGGCGACGCCCACCCAGAGCAGGATCTCGCCGAAGTAGTTGGGGTGCCGGGACTTCGCCCAGAGCCCGGTGTGAATGAACTTGCCCTTGTTGGCCGGGTCCGCGCTGAATTTGCCCTTCTGCCGGTCCGCCGTCGCCTCGATGCCGAACCCGGCGACCCAGATCAGCACGCCGATCAGGGCGAACCAGTCCAGCCCCACGCGGTTGGCCGAGGTCATGGCCACCCAGGCCGCGGCGGCGGTGAAGGCCACCCAGATTCCCTGCATGGTCCATGTGCTGAGGAAGCGGACGAACGAGGGCTTGATCTCATCGAAGCGGTCGTCCTTGCCGGCCTTGCTGATTCGGCGGAACAGGAAGGACCCCAGCCGGGCGGCCCACACGAGCACCAGGGCCGCCAGCAAGAAGCCTCGGGCGTCGATTCCGGGGGTGAGCAGCATCAGCATCACGGTGACGGCGATGTAGGTCAGCGACCCGGTCAGGTCGTAGAAGCGCTCCGTCTGGCGAAGGTAGGCCGGAATGAACGCCAGCCATTGGATGATGAAGGCGGCCGCCACGGCCAGGGTGAACACCGGGATGCCGCCGGCCGCCGCCCCGTTCTGGCTTCCGGCCCAGGCGAGCCCGGCTCCGAGCAGCACCACCACCGGAATGGCGGCGAGGGCCTTGCGTTCGGACTCTTTCATGGACGTTCCTTCCCTAGGCGGCCCGGGTCCCGGTGCCGGCACTGACTACTAAGCCTACGAACTAGTATTGGGGAAAGTTCCGGCTCCCCCGGCCACGCCCCACCGCTGAACACGCATCACCCCTAGAAGGAGCCCCTCATGACCCGTCCGCTCAGGAAATGGCTGCTGGCTTACGCGGTGACCGCCGTGATTTTCGCCGCCGTCGACGCCATCTGGATCCTCACCGTGGCCACCCCGCAGTACCGCAGCCAGATCGGCCACCTGCTCCCGGCCAGCTTCAACGCCGCCGGCGCCGTGCTGTTCTACCTGGTCTTTGTCGCCGGGATCGTCCACTACGGCGTCCGCCCGACGGACAGCCGCGCCAGCCTCCGGAGCCGGGCCGGGTCCGGGGCGCTCTTCGGCTTCTTCACCTACGCCACGTGGGCGCTCACGGCGTTCGCCGTGCTCAAGGACTTCCCCGCCGTCGTCGCCGTCACGGACATCGCCTGGGGCGCCGCCGTGTGCGCCGCCGTCAGCCCGCTGGTGGCCCTGATCCTGCGGCTGCACCGACACCGCGCCGGCGCCGTGACTCCCGGGGACTGAACGACCGTTGCTCCGGGCAATCAGGCTGGCTACAGTGGCCTGATCGCCGCCACCCCCGCTCCCCAGGGGGCCGATCCGCGGCCCTCCCACTGTGTCAGGAGAACCCCCATGGAACACCGCACGCTTGGTTCGCTTACCGTCTCCGCCCTGGGCCTCGGCTGCATGGGCATGAGCGAGTTCTACGGCAAGGGCGATGAGCAGGAATCCGTCGCCACCATCCACGCTTTCCTCGACGCCGGCGGCACCCTGCTGGACACCGCCGACATGTACGGGCCCTTCACCAACGAGAAGCTGGTGGGCGGCGCGATCAAGGGGCGCCGCGACGACGTGGTGCTGGCCACCAAGTTCGGCAACGAACGCCGCGAGGACGGCTCCTGGGTGGGCATCAACGGCAAGCCCGAGTACGTCCGGGCCGCGTGTGACGCGAGCCTGCAGCGCCTCGGCGTGGACCACATCGACCTGTACTACCAGCACCGGGTGGACAAGACCGTGCCGATCGAGGAGACCGTCGGCGCCATGGCCGAACTGGTCCAGGCCGGCAAGGTCAAGTACCTGGGGCTCTCGGAGGCCAGCGCGGACACCATCCGCCGGGCCCACTCCGTGCACCCGATCACCGCGCTGCAGACCGAGTACTCGCTGTGGGAGCGGGAGCCGGAGACCAAGGTGTTCCCGGTCCTGGCCGAGCTGGGCATCGGCTTCGTCCCCTACAGCCCGCTGGGCCGCGGCTTCCTCACCGGGCAGCTGCGCAGTGAGGACGACTTCGCGCCCGACGACTTCCGCCGCCACTCCCCGCGATTCCAGGGCGAGAACTTCACCCGCAACCTGGAGCTGGTGGACCGGGTGACCGAGCTGGCCACCGCCAAGGGTTGCACCCCGGCGCAGCTGGCGCTGGCGTGGTTGCTGGCCCAGGGCGAGCACATCGTCCCGATCCCCGGCACCAAGAAGCGCGACCGGCTGCAGGAGAATCTCGGAGCCGTCGACGTCGAACTCACCGCCGAGGACCTGGCCCGGCTGGAGGAGCTGGCACCGGCAGGGGTGGCCGCCGGCGGACGCTACCCGGACATGGGCAGCATCGACGCCTAGGCTCTCCCGGCCCCGCCTCCGGCTTAGCGGCCGGAGGCGGCGAGTTCGGCCAGCAGCTCGGTCTTGCGCTCCTCGCTGGCGAACGAGGACCGGATGGAGTTCGCCGCGAGCCGGACACAGTCGAACTCAGAGAGGCCGATCACGCTCCGGAGCTGGGTGAAGTTGTCGTCCACGTACCCGCCGAAGTACGCCGGATCGTCCGAGTTCACGCTGACGTTCAGGCCCGCGGCCAGCATGCCCGGCAGCGGGTGCTCGGCCAGGGTGTCCACCGCGCGAAGCCGGACGTTGGAGAGCGGGCACACGGTCAACGGCATCAGCTCCTGAACCAGGCGCTCCACCAGGTCCGGGTCCTCCATGCAGCGGATGCCGTGATCGATCCGCTCAACGTCCAGGACATCCAATGCCTCGACGATGTACGACGGCGGCCCCTCCTCGCCGGCGTGCGCGATCCGGTGCAGCCCGGCGTCCTTGGCCCGGGCGAAGAGCCGCTCGAACTTCGACGGCGGGTTGCCCACCTCCGCGGAGTCCAGGCCGATCCCGGCGATCGGGGCATCCATCGCCAGCAGCTGCTCCAGCACCTCCAGCGCGGACTCCTCGGACAGGTCGCGCAGGAACGCCGCGATCAGCAGCGTGGAGATGCCGAACTCCTCCTGCGAGGTGGCCAGCACGGAGGCGACGCCGTTGACGCAGGTTTCCAGGGCGACTCCGCGGGAGAGGTGCGCCTGCGGGTCCAGCATGATCTCCGCGTGCCGCACCCCGGCGGTGGCGGCGCGGGACAGGTAGGCCCGGGTCATGTCCGCGAAGTCCTGCTCGGTCTGCAGCACGGCCATGTTGGCGTAGTAGAGGTCCAGGAACGACTGCAGGTCCGTGAACTCGTAGCGGGCGCGCAGTTCGTCCAGGTCCGCGTACGGCAGGGTGATGTTGTTCCGCTCCGCGAGCGCGAAGATCAACTCCGGCTGCAGCGTTCCCTCGATGTGCAGGTGCAGTTCTGCCACCGGCAGCGGGCCGTGGACCTCCTCCGGGACCTCCGCGAAGTCGGGGACCCCCTCGGGCCGGGCCTCTGCTGGGTTCTCCGCTGCCTGTGCCGTTGGCTCCTCCGCCTGCGGCGCCCCATTAACTGCCTGCGGCGCCCCATTAACTGCCTGCGGCGCCCCAGCGCCGCCGTCGTAACTTTCCATTCGGTAAGGATATGCCCGCCGCGGGCCGGGCCGGATAGAGTCAATACAATGCAGAATGATCAGCAGGCTTCCGATTTCCCCGGCCTCGCGCCCGAGGCGCCCACGGACGGGTTCGTCCGGGTCCGCGGCGCGCGTGAGAACAACCTGCGCAACGTCGACGTCGACGTCCCCCGCGACGCGATCGTCGCGTTCACGGGGGTGTCCGGCTCCGGCAAGTCCTCGCTGGCCTTCGGCACCATCTACGCCGAGGCCCAGCGCCGCTACTTCGAGTCGGTGGCGCCCTACGCCCGGCGGTTGATCCAGCAGGGCCACAACCCCAAGGTGGAGCTGATTACCGGGCTGCCGCCCGCCGTCGCGCTCCAGCAGCGCCGCGGCACGCCCAGCTCCCGCTCCACCGTGGGCACGGTGACCACGCTGTCCAACTCGGTGCGGATGCTCTTCTCCCGCGCCGGCACGTACCCGGCCGGCGCCGCCCCGCTGGATTCGGACGCGTTCTCGCCCAATACCGCCGCCGGCGCCTGCCCGGAATGCCACGGCCTGGGCATCGCCCACACCGTGACGGAGTCCTCGCTGGTCCCGGACGCCACGCTGAGTATCCGGGACGGCGCGATCGCCGCGTGGCCGGGCGCTTGGCAGGGCAAGAACCTCCGCGACATCCTCAGCCACCTCGGCTACGACATCGACACCCCTTGGCAGAAGCTGCGCAAAAAGGACCGCGACTGGATCCTCTTCACCGAGGAGCAGCCCGTGGTGGAGGTGACGCCGCAGCGGGACCGCGTCGCCAAGCCGTACAAGGGCCGGTTCTGGAGCGCCCGCAGCTACGTGCTGCACACCCTGGCCGACTCGAAGAGTTCCACCATGCGCGAGAAGGTCCTGAAGTTCATGGAAACCGGGCCGTGCCCGCGCTGCGGCGGCAGCGGCCTGCGGCCCGAGGCCCTCGCCGTGACCTTCGCGGGCCGCACCATCGCCGAGCTGAACGCGGTCCCGATGAGCGAACTCGCCGACATCATCCGACCCACCACCGAGCTGACCGGCGCCGGGACGGCGTCACGGAAACAGTCCTCCGGGGAAACCAACGAGGTGGCGGTTGCGATCACCCGTGACCTGCTGCAGCGGGTCACCGTGCTGCTGGACCTGGGCCTGGGCTACTTGGCGCTGGGCCGCTCCACCCCCACCCTCTCCCCGGGCGAGATGCAGCGGCTGCGGATCGCCACCCAGCTGCGGTCCGGGTTGTTCGGCGTCATCTACGTCCTGGACGAGCCCTCCGCCGGCCTGCACCCCGCCGACGCCGAGCCGCTGCTGGCCGTGCTGGACCAGCTGAAATCCGCAGGCAACTCGGTGTTCGTGGTGGAACACAACATGGACGTGGTGCGCCGGGCGGACTGGCTGGTGGACGTGGGTCCGCGGGCCGGCGAGGGTGGCGGCGAGGTGCTCTACAGCGGCCCGGTGGACGGCCTCGCCGGGGTGGACGCCTCGGTGACGCGGCCGTACCTGTTCCCCGAGGCCGCTTCGGTTTCCCGGGCGCGCAACGACGGCGGTGCGGGTTCGCGCGGCGACGACGGCGGTACCCGGGAACCGTCCGGGTGGCTCCAGCTGCGCGACATCAGCCGCCACAACCTGCAGCACCTCGACGCCGACTTCCCGCTGGGCGTCCTGACCGCCGTGACCGGCGTCTCCGGGTCCGGCAAATCCACACTGGTCAGCCAGGTCCTGGCCGAGGTGACCGGCCGCTGGCTACACGGGGACAACGACGGCGCTGACGGCGACGGCACGTCCGGCGGAGCTGCCGGCACCCCCGTCGGTTCCGCCGCCGGCCCGGAAGTCGCCGAGGACGCCGCGGAGCTCGCCGAACCACTGACCGTCGGGCCCGTGACCGGCCTGGAACTGATCGACCGGCTCGTCAAGGTGGACCAGAAGCCGATCGGCCGGACGCCGCGCTCCAACCTGGCCACCTATACTGGCCTGTTCGACGCGGTCCGGAAGGTCTTCGCGACGACGGACGAGGCCAAGGCCCGCGGCTACGGCGCCGGCCGGTTCTCCTTCAACGTCGCCGGCGGCCGCTGCGAGACCTGCCAGGGCGAAGGCTTCGTCGCCGTCGAACTGCTCTTCCTGCCCGGCAGCTACGGCCCGTGCCCCGAATGCCACGGTTCCCGCTACAACCCGGAAACTCTGGAGGTCACCTACCGGAGCAAAAACATCGCGGAGGTTTTGGGCATGACGGTGGACGCCGCCGCCGAATTTCTTGCCCCCGTGCCGGCCGCGGCCCGCGCCCTGCAGACCCTCCGCGAGGTGGGCCTGGGCTACCTCCGGCTGGGCCAACCCGCCACCGAACTCTCCGGCGGCGAGGCGCAGCGGATCAAGCTCGCCACCGAACTTCAGCGCGCCCAGCGCGGGCACTCGCTCTACCTGCTGGACGAGCCCACCACCGGGCTGCACCCGGCCGACGTCGAGCTGTTGATGGCCCAGTTGCACCGCCTGGTCGACGCGGGAAACACGGTGGTGGTGGTCGAGCACGAGATGGACGTGGTGGCCGCCGCCGACTGGGTGATCGACCTCGGCCCGGCCGGCGGGGACGCCGGCGGCAGGATCATCGCCGCGGGCGAACCGGCCGCCGTCGCCCGCTCCGCCAAGAGCCGCACCGCGCCGTACCTGAAGTCCGCCCTCGGAAGCCGCGCCCGGCACTAAGGGAAGCGCTAGGGCCGGCGGCGGGGTTGAAACCTGCGGCGGTCTGCCCTAGCGTGGGCGGATGCCCGGAATCGGGCGATCGCATGCCCGGTGCTGCCTCCACCAGAACTGCCCGACCGGCAGACACCGCAGATGACCTCTATTGTCAGGGGCGGGCAGTGGCGCGACAACGCCCGGGGACGGGCCGAGCGCAGGTGGCCCTCAGGAGCAGCTGAACCACATGAAGACTTCAACCCTCACCACTGCCGCGCGCCGCGGCGCCGCC
This sequence comes from Arthrobacter sp. YD4, assembly GCF_030410515.1. Taxonomy (GTDB): domain Bacteria; phylum Actinomycetota; class Actinomycetes; order Actinomycetales; family Micrococcaceae; genus Arthrobacter. Next base: position 39,979 of record NZ_JAUHHD010000006.1, read on the forward strand.
CTGGCCGCCATCTCCGCCGCCGGCGTCGCACTCTCCGCTACCGCCGCCAGCGCCGCGACCCCCGCCGCCACGTCCACCTCCACCTGGGACGCGCTGGCCCAGTGCGAGAGCGGCGGCAACTGGAGCACCAATACCGGCAACGGATTCTCCGGCGGCCTGCAGTTCACCCAGAGCACCTGGGCGGCCAACGGCGGCAAGGGTTCCCCGGCGAACGCCACCCGCGAGCAGCAGATCGCCGTCGCCCAGAACGTCCAGGCCAGCCAGGGCTGGGGCGCGTGGCCGTCCTGCGCCGCACAGCTGGGCCTCAGCGGAGGCGGCGGGGCGAGCGTCCCCGTGCAGTCCGCCCCTGTCCGGAGTGCCCCGGTTCAGGCCGCGCCGCGGTCTGCCCCGGTCCAGTCGCCGGTCCAGGCACCCGTTCCCGCCCGGCACGCGGCCCCGGTGGCCCTCAGCGGCGAGACCTACACCGTGCAGAGCGGCGACAGCCTCAGCACCATCGCCGAGCACCTGAACATCAAGGGCGGCTGGCAGGCCCTGGCCGACGCCAACACGGACACCATCAGCGACCCGAACCTGGTCCTCGCCGGGCAGGTCCTGCAGCTTCCGGCCTAACTTTCAGGCATGACACAACGACGACGCCGGGGCGGCCTTGGGGGGCCGCTCCGGCGTCGTCGTTTGTTGTCTCTGCAGCTGCTCAGGCGGCGCGGGGCAGTTCGCGGATAATGCGGACCTTCCACGCGGCGTCGTCGCTGGTGTCCAGCAGCGCCACCGTGCCGTGGGCCAGGTTCAGGGCCACGCGCTTGGCGGCGAGGAGCTCAAGGTAGAGCTGCTCGTTCATCCGGGCGGGGGTGTCGATGACGTACTTCACGGCGTCGCGGACCTTGCGGTAATTGTCGCTGCGCTCCCGGTGCAGGTGCAGTTCAAGCATCCGGCGCTGCTTCAGCCGCGGCTCGTGCCGGTTCAGCCAGGTCACCGCGGCGTGAACGGCCACCACCAGGGCCACGGACACCACGTAGATTTCCCAGCCGCTGGAGAGCAGGAACAGCGGCAGGTTGGCGATGGCGACCAGGGCGATCAGCATCCGGAACGCCAAGATCCGGCGCATCGTCAGCGCCACCGACGCCAGGGCCGCGCGGAAGCCGTGCTGTTCCTTGCGGGCCGCGGCCGGATCCAGAGTGAATTCCTCGAGCACCAGAATGCCGTTGGCTTCCGGGCTGAGCATTTGTCCGTATTTGGGCGCAAAAGGCGCCGTCGATTCAGGGGTCATGGCGGATCTTCCGTGAAGCGGGGTGGTTCCGATCCATGATAGAACTCCCGGCTGGGAGCTGTCTGTAGGCGCCCGGCATGTGAACACGCTCACCCCGGGCGGCCCGCAATTGGTGATGCGGGGCCGCGGCCTCAAACTGGAGAGATGCAAACTTTCCTGCCCTACTCCGATTTCCGGCAAAGCGCCGCGGCCCTGGACCGTGCCCGGCTGGGCAAGCAGCGCGTCGAGGCCCTCCAGGTGCTCCGCGCCCTGGTCATCCCCCAGTACGGCTGGCAGACCCACCCGGCCGTCCGGATGTGGATGGGCCACGTCCCCGCGCTGACTATGTACGGTCTGGCGATGGTGGATGAATGGGTGGCCCGCGGCGGGGAAGACACCACCCGCGGCCGGATCCTGGAGTTCGCGCCGCAGGCCGGCCACCCGGACTACGCGGACCGGATCCAGATGCCATACTGGCTGGGCGACCCCGGGTTCCACCTCGCCCACCGCTCCCGCCTGCTGGCCAAGGAGCCCTCGTTCTACGCCGACGTGTTCCCCGGCACGGACCCGGACCTAGAGTACCTCTGGCCGGAGCCCAAGCTCGAGCTGCTGCCGGAGGACCCCGAGGGCGAGAAGATGTGGATCCTGCGGCTGCCCGTCGAGGGCACCGATCCCTCGGACCTGTTGACGGTGAGCCTGCCGCCCGTGCGCGGCAAGGGCGCGGCCCCGGACGACGGCGAGTACCAGTTCGTCTACGCCGAGCCCACCTCCCGCCGGCCGGAGAAGAACGCCAAGAAGCGGCCCGCGAAGGCGCAGCCGAAGAAGCCCACCCGCAAGCGTCTGGCCCAGGAGGAGGCGTTCACCACGCTCCCGGGCAAGTCCGTGGTGGCTGTCCCGTTCGACGCCGGCCGCACCTTCGCCGTCGGCAAGGTCGTGGGCCGTCCGATCGAGGTGGAGGGCCGGTTCGCCCGCAACTTCGAGGTGGACGAGGTCATCGCACGCGAGGAGTTCGACTACCCGGCCCTGCTCCAGGATCCCCGGCTCTTCTTCCCGATCCCCGCGCGCTAGGCGGGCGGGGCGGCTCGCGCGGACCTAACCAGCCCGGCGACGCCCCGAAACCAAGGCCGCTCCGATTTGCTGGCAGACTTGCCGGTATGACTGTTCTGCTTGCCGGATGCGGCGACCTGGGGACTGAGGCCGGGCTGCGGTTCGCCGCCGCCGGACACCGCGTGGTGGGCTGGCGCCGCTCGCCGGAGAAGCTGCCTGCCGGGATCGAGGGTTTCGCGGCCGACCTGACCCGCGGCGTGCTGCCGCCGGTCCCGGCGGACACCACCGCCGTCGTCGTGGCCGTCGCCGCCGACTCCCCCACCGAGGAGGCCTACCGCGCCGCCTACGTCGACGGCCTGGCGCGCGTGCTCGACGCCGTCCTCGCCTCCGGGGCTCCCGTGCGGCGGGTGTTGTTCGTCTCCTCCACGGCGGTCTACGGCGACGCCGACGGCGACTGGGTGGACGAGACCACCGCACCGAACCCCGGCGGCTTCTCCGGCCGCATCATCCTCGAGGCTGAGCAGCTGCTGGCCGAGCGGCTCAAAGGTACGGGGATCGCCCCGGTGGTGCTGCGGCTCGGCGGGATCTACGGCCCCGGCCGGACCCGCCTGATCGACATGGTCCGCGGCGGCAAGGCCACACTGCCGGCCGGTTCCAAGCTCACCAACCGCATCCACCGCGACGACGCCGCCGCCGCGATCGTGCGCCTCTGCACCATGGAGGCCGAACCAGCACCGCTCTACCTGGGCGTCGACAACGAACCGGCCGAGATGGCGGACGTCCTCACCTTCCTCGCCGCGGAGCTGGGCCTGCCCGCCCCGCAGCCCGAGGATCCCGACGGCGGCGGCCGCACCGGCAGCGACCGCCCCACCTCGGGCCGTTCCTCCGGCGAACCGTCCCGCGGCGGCAACAAGAAGGTCAGCAACGCCCTGCTGCGCGGCACCGGCCTGGAGTTCACCTACCCTAGCTACCGTGAGGGCTACCGCGCCGTGCTGGCCGGCGTCGGCGTCCGCCACCCCTAACTCGGACAGCAGCAGAACCACACCACCCACCAGCCCCAAGGAGCAGCATGGACTTCAGGAGCATCATCGAGGCCGTCGGCGGCTTCATGGACTTCGCCGGGGTGGCGGTGATGGTGGTGGGCGCCCTGGTGTCGCTGCCGATGGCGCTGCGGGGCGTCCAGCCACGTGGCCTGCCCGCGGATTCGGAGCCGCTCTCGAAGTACCGTTCCTACCGGCAGCTGCTGGGCCGCTCGATCCTGCTGGGCCTGGAACTGTTGGTCGCGGCGGACATCATCCGCACCGTGGCCATCACACCCACCTTTGAGAGCGTCGCCGTCCTCGCCATCATCGTGCTGATCCGGACGTTCCTGAGCTTCTCGCTGGAACTGGAAATCACCGGCCGCTGGCCCTGGCAGAAGCCGTCCGCCGGCAGCCGGGCCGAGACCGGCGCGGCCTGACCGTTCCTCCCTGAGCAAAACCCCTTCTCCGGCCAGCCGCACCCGGTTAGGCTCGCGAAATGACGGAAACCACAGCCTCCAAAGCCACCGAACTCGTCCGCCTGCACCAGGCCCCTGAGATCCTCCAGGTCGTCAACGTCTGGGACGCCATCAGCGCCAAGGTCATCGGCGACGTGCCCGGCACCCGGGCCCTCGCCACCGCCAGCCACTCCATCGCCGCCTCGCTGGGCTACGAGGACGGCGAGAACATCCCGCTCGATGAGATGATCGCCGCGATCGGGCGGATCACGGCGGCCACTGAGCTGCCGGTCAGCGCCGACCTCGAATCCGGCTACGGCACCCCCGGCGAGGCCGTGCGGAAGGCGATCGGCGTCGGCGTCGTCGGCGCGAACGTCGAGGACCAGATGCGTCCCCTCGCGGACGCGGTCGCCCAGATGCGCTCGGTCAGCGAGGCCGCCGCGGACGAGGGCATCGACTTCGTCCTCAACGCCCGCACGGACGCGTTCCTCAAGGGCAAGGACCGGGACCGGCGCGAGGTCCTGACCGACGCGATCGAACGCGGCCGCGCCTTCCTGGACGTCGGCGCCACCACCGTGTTCGTGCCGGGGCTGCTGGACGAGGAGACCGTCGCGGCGCTGGTGGACGGGATCGGCTGGAATAAGGTCTCCGTCATCAACGTCCCCGGCTCCCTGGCCCCGGCCCGGCTGCAGGAACTCGGCGTCGCCCGGATCTCCTACGGCCCGTGGACCCAGCGGGTGGCGCTGACCGCCCTGGCCGACACCGCCGCCCAGCTCCTCGCCGGCGGCGCCCTGCCCGACGGCACCCGGCCGCTGAACTGATGGATCCCTGGCCCGCGGCGCCGGAGCTGCCCCGCCCGGTCATCATGGACCAGCGCTGGAGCGACGCCGTGTTCCTGCACTGGCGCATCCCCCGGGCCACCGCCGCGCGTTTCATGCCCGCGGGGGTGGAGCCGGACGAGTTCGACGGGTCCGCCTGGGTGGGCCTGATCGGCTTCCGGATGCAGGGCGCTGGCATCGGCACCGGCCAGGCCATCCCGTATTTCGGCAGCTTCACCGAGATCAACGTCCGGCTCTATTCGCGGGAACCGGACGGCACCCGGGGCGTGGTGTTCCTGTCCCTGGACGCTTCCCGGCTGGCGGTGGTCGTCGCGGCGCGGGCCGCGGGCATCCCCTACGTCTGGTCCCGGGACGGCTACCGCCCGCCGACCCCGGAGGACCCGGCCACCGGGTACACGGTGCGGCGGTTCCGGGGCGGCGCGGCCAGCGACTTCGCCGTGTTTCCGGACTACGACGCCGACGCCGAAGACCCGCTGTCCGTGCACCTGACGGCGCGGTTCGGGCTGCACTCCCGGTTCCGCGGCCGGACCCTCTACATCCCCAACACGCACACCCCCTGGCCGCTGTACCCGGCGCGGATCGCGCGGCTGGAGGACGGGCTGGTGGCCGCGGCCGGGATCGCGGTGGACGGGCCGCCGGAGTCGGTGCTGTACTCCCCCGGGGTCCGGACCCAGTTCGGCCGGCCCCGGGCACTGACGGGTTCCGGCCGGGCGGGCTCCGGCCGCGGCTGAGGCGCTCCCCCCGATCCGTCCTGACGGGCTTCAAGGGTCTTTCTTCCCTGTCCGTCGCGCCCGGGGAGGCGTGTAGTGGATGGGGTCCGGTCTCCACCCCCGGGAGCCAAGGCAGGCACATCATGGAGCACATCTCCCCACCGCGTAGACGCCGCATGGTCGCCCTGATGGGAGCAGCCGTCCTGTGCGGATCATTGTTCGCGGCCGCGGATCCCGCCCGGGCCGACGACGGCGCTCCGGTCAGCATCGAGGCGGCGGCCCTCCGCAGCCACGGCGCGGACGTGAGGGTCAGGCTCAGCTACCGGTGCGATGAGGGCCGGAGCGCCGGCGTCGGATTCGTCCTCAGCCAGGCAACACCGTCCGGGCCCGACGTCGTCGGTGGCGCCGGTACGGGCCAGCGCCCCTGCACGGGCGAAACCGAAACCGTCACGCTCACGTTGCCGGCCACAGGCGGCCGCTTCGCTTCCGGAGAGGCCTCAGCGGCAGGTTCGCTCTTCACCAACGCGCCCGGAACACCGGACACTATCGAGCAGTTCACGACGACGGTCTGCCTGGAGCACGGCGGACCACGGTAGCCAAGCCGGTCTTTGACCGTCCCGCCGCCGCGTCCGGGTTATCGTCCCGCGGCGTACCCTTGCGCGCCCCGCGGGTTCGCGGCCGCCTGCAGCACGCCGGTTTCCGGGTCGCGCGCGACGGCTGAGATCCGGCCCAGGCTCCAGCCCGGCGCCGTCGTCACCACGTGGCCGCGGCGCTTCAGCCCGGCGATGACCTCGTCGCCCAGCCGTTCCTCGACCACCGCGCCGCCGGGTTCCCAGGTGCGGGGCCAGAAGGAGCCCGGCATCGACGTCGTGTGCAAGGTGGGCGCGTCAACGGCCTGTTGCGGCGTGTACCCGCCCACGATGGTGCGCAGCAGGTAGGGCAGCTGCCACTGGTCCTGCTGGTCGCCGCCGGGTGAGCCGAGGGCGGTGACGGCCTGCCCGTCGCGGAGCACCAGGGTGGGCGTCAGCGTGGTGCGGGGCCGCTTCCCCGGCGTCAGGGTGGAGGGTGTGTCCTCCTCGAGCCAGGTCATCTGCAGCCGGGTGCCCAGGCAGAATCCCAGCTCCGGGATGGCCGGGGAGGACTGCAGCCAGCCGCCGGAGGGGGTGGCGGAGATCATGTTGCCCCAGCGGTCGACGACGTCCACGTGGCAGGTGTCGCCGCGGGTTTCCCCGGTGCGGGCGACGGTCGGTTCCCCGGCGCCCAGCCCCGCGGGGCCCGGCCCGGCGCCGTCGTGGACCAACGCGGGCGGTGTGTACTCGGTCCGCAGCGGCGGCAGGTAGGGTTCCCGGCCCGGTACCGTGCCGGGGCGGAACTCGTGGGAGGCCCGCTCGGTGATTAGAGCCCGCCGTTCGGCGCAGTATTCCGGTGAGAGCAGGTAGTCCAGCGGCACGTCGGTGTCGCCGTAGTAGGCCTCGCGGTCCGCCAACGCCAGTTTCTGCGCCTCCAGGATGGTGTGGGCCCCGAGCTCGGTGGACGGGTCCAGGTACCGGTCCTCAAACCCGTCCAGGATCGCGAGTGTCTGCAGCAACGCAGGGCCCTGTCCCCAGGGTCCGGTCTTGGCGATGGTGTGGCCACGGAACTCGACGGTGGCGGCGGGCTCGTACCCGGCGCGGAATCCGCCCAGGTCCCCGGCCGCCAGCACGCCGGCGTGGTCCGTGCCGGAGGAGTGCCGGTGCGGGAGCTGGACGGAGGCGACGATGGCGCTGGCCACGAATCCCTCGCTCCATTCGCGCCTTGCCGCGTCGATCCGGTCCTCGCGGAAGCCTGACTTCGCAACGCCCGCCGCGACCAGGCGTTCCAGGGTGCGGGCGTACGCGGGGTTGCGGAACAGTTCCCCCTCGGCGGGGATGGTGCCGCCGGGCATCCACAGCTCGGCGGAGCTAGGCCAGTGCTCGCGGAACAGCTCGGCCACGGTCGCGATCGTGGCGCCGACCCGGCCCAGCAGCGGGTGGCCGTCGCGAGCGTAGCCGATCGCGAACTCCAGCACCGCGTCCAGTTCCCAGGTGCCGTGGTCGCGCAGCAGGAGGAGCCAGGCGTCGACGGCGGCGGGCACGGCCGCGGCGAGGGCCCCGGACCCGGGAACCAGGTCCAGGCCCTCGCTGCGGTAATGCTCCGCGGTGGCGGCGGCGGGCGCCGGGCCCTGGCCCATGAGCACCACCGGGGTGTCCGGGTCCGCAGCGGTGACGAAGACGCCGGTCATGTCCCCGCCGGGACCGTTGAGGTGGGGCTCGACGACGTGCAGGACGAAGGCTGCGGCGACGGCGCCGTCGATCGCGTTGCCGCCGCGTTCCAGCACCGCCTGCGCGGCCGCCGTCGCCAGCCAGTGCGTTGAGGCACTCATGCCGAAGGTGCCCTGCAGGGTGGGCCGGGTGGTGAACTGGTCCGGAGCGGTAAACGTCATGCTCAGCCGAACAGCGCCGTCACTTTGGTCAGCGTCTCGTAAACGCCGTAAGCCAGCGGCAGGCCCACCAAGGCCCACGCGATGGTCAGCCGGGCGGGGGACGCGTTAACGGGGGTGTCGGCTCCGTGCGGGTGCTGGGTGCTCATCTCAGGCCTCCATAGCGGGTTCGGTGGAGCGGTTGCTCTCGGGACGGGGTTCGTGGAAACGGGCAGCGACGGGCTTGACCATCAGGTTGGCCACGAAGCCCACCACCAGCAGGGCCACCATGGTCAGCAGCGCCGGCTGGTAGGAAGCGGCATTGAGCTTGCCCGGGGTGCCCTGGGCGTCGAGGAACGCGTTGACGATCAGCGGCCCGGCGACGCCGGCGGCGGACCAGGCGGTCAGCAGCCGGCCGTGGATCGCGCCCACCTGGAAGGTCCCGAAGAGGTCCCGCAGGTAGGCCGGGGCGGTCGCGAAGCCGCCGCCGTAGAAGGAGATGATCAGGAACGCCAGCGCCACGTAGAGGATGGTGGTGGAGGACCCGGCCAGCGCCAGCAGCACGTACAGCACGGCGCCGACGCCCAGGTACACCATGTAGATGCGCTTGCGGCCGGTGACGTCGGAGGTGGCGGACCAGGCGAAGCGGCCGGCCATGTTGCCGATGGACAGCAGCCCCACGAAACCGGCGGCGACGGCGGCGCTGACCAGTGAGGTGCCGCCGGGCTGGCGGAAGAAGTCCTGGATCATCGGAGCGGCCTGCTCCAGGATGCCGATGCCAGCGGTGACGTTGCAGAACAGCGCCACCCAAACCAGCCAGAACTGCGGGGTCTTCACCGCGTTCTTGGCCGAGACATTGTCCGTGGTGACCAGCTTCGCGGCCTTGACCTTGGACGGGTCGAAGCCGGCGGGCTTCCAGCCGTCCGCGGGGACCTTGATGGTGAACGCGCCGAAGAGCATATAGGCGAGGTAGACGACGGCGAGGGTCAGGAAGAGTTTGCCGACGGCGTCGCCGCTGGCCACCCAGCCCTGGGCGCCGGAGTTGGGGTCGTAGGCCTTCAGCAGGGCGGTGGAGACGGGGCTGGCGATCAGCGCGCCGCCGCCGAAGCCCATGATTGCCATGCCGGTGGCCAGGCCCGGCCGGTCCGGGAACCATTTGATCAGGGTGGACACCGGCGAGATGTAGCCGATGCCCAGGCCTATACCGCCCACCACGCCGTAGCCCAGGTAGACCAGCCACAGCTGGCGGGTGAAGATGCCGAGGGAGCCGATCAGGAAGCCGCTGGCCCAGAACATGGCCGAGGTGAACATGGCCTTGCGCGGGCCGTTCTTGTCCACCCAGGTGCCCATGATGGCGGCGGAGAGGCCCAGCATCACGATGGCGATGGAGAAGATGATGCCGATCTCGGTCAGGCTGGCGCCAAAGTGTTTGACCAGGGCGGTCTTGTACACGCTGGTGGCGTAAGCCTGGCCGATGCACAGGTGCACGGCGAGCGCGGCGGGCGGAACCAGCCAGCGGTTGAACCCCGGAGGGGCGATTGTGCGGTCACGGTCCAGCCAGCCCATTGGTGCTCCCCTTGCTCAGTCGGAGACGACGCCGTCCCCGCAGATTGATCTGCGCCTCCCCGGGGCACAGAGGCGAAAGGCCTCACTTGGGCCGTTGCCTTCGGCAATCATGGTGCAGATCACACGTCGGCGTCGAGGTTCCGAAGTCACGACGGGCGGTTTCACGATGAGCGGTAGCATTTTCGCGACGAACGGTAGGCGCTACTCCCCTAGTCCCGCCCGCCGAAGGGCTTCGGCCATCGCCGTGTTCCCCGGCGCCGGGGCGGCAGGCGCCTTCGGAGCCGACGCCGGCCGTGGCCCGCGCTGGCCCCGACGCTCGCCGCCGGCCCCGCCCTGCCGGTCGCCGCCGCCCTGGCGCGGTGCACCGCCGGCCTGGCCCCCGCGCTCACTCCCGCCGCCCTGGCGCGGTGCACCGCCGCCGGGTTCGTCGTCGATCCGCAACGTTAGGGAGATGCGCTTGCGCTCGGGGTCGGCCTCGAGCACCTTGACCCGGACCACCTGGCCGGATTTGACCACCTCATGCGGGTCGGCGACGAACCGGTTGGCCAGCGCGGAGACGTGGACCAGCCCGTCCTGGTGCACCCCGACGTCGACGAACGCGCCGAACGCCGCCACGTTGGTGACGGTCCCCTCCAGCACCATGCCCGGCACCAGGTCCGAGATCTTCTCCACGCCCTCGCGGAAGCTCGCCGCGGCAAACTCGGGCCGCGGGTCACGGCCGGGCTTGTCCAGTTCGGCGATGATGTCCCGCACCGTGGGCAGGCCAAAGCTGCCGTCCACGAAGTCCTGCGGGTTCAGCACCGCGACGCTGCCTGCACCGGCGGCGGCCTTGATCCGGCGCGCCAGCGGGTAGGACTCCGGGTGGACGCTGGAGGCATCCAGCGGCTCCGCTCCCCCGCTGATCCGCAGGAACCCGGCGCACTGTTCGAAGGCCTTGGCACCCAGCCGGGGGACCTTCTTCAGCTCGCTGCGCTTGGCGAAGGGCCCATGCTCGTTCCGGTACGCCACGATGTTCTCGCTCAGCAGCGGCCCGACGCCGGCCACCCGGCTGAGCAGCGCCGGGGAGGCGGTGTTGACGTCCACGCCGACCGCGTTCACGCAGTCTTCGACGACGGCGTCCAGGCTGCGGTCCAGCTTCGACGCCGTCACGTCGTGCTGGTACTGGCCGACGCCGATCGACTTGGGTTCGATCTTCACCAGCTCCGCGAGCGGGTCCTGCAGCCGCCGGGCGATCGAGACGGCGCCGCGCAGGGAAACGTCCATTCCGGGCAGCTCCGCTGCGGCGAGCGCCGAGGCGGAGTAGACGGACGCACCGGCCTCGGAGACGACGAGCTTCTGCGGGGAGGTGCCTCCGGCACCGAGCTGCTTGATCAATTCGGCCGCGAGCTTGTCCGTCTCCCGTGAGGCGGTGCCGTTGCCGATCGCGACCAGCTCTACCTCGTGTTTGCGGGCCAGGGCGGTGAGGGTGCGGAGCGCCTCGTCCCATTTCCGGGCCGGTGCGTGCGGGTAGACCGTGTCAGTGGCGACGACCTTGCCGGTGCCGTCCACGACGGCGACCTTCACACCGGTCCGCAGTCCCGGGTCCAGGCCCAGGGTGGCCTTGTTCCCGGCCGGGGCGGCGAGCAGCACGTCGCGGAGGTTCGCGGCGAAGACCCGCACGGCCTCGTCCTCCGCGGCGGCGAACATCCGGCTCCGCAGGTCACCGCTCAGCCGGGTCAGGACCCGGGAGCGCCACGCCTGCTGCGCGGTCTGCAGCAGCCAGGCGTCGGCGGGGCGGCCGCGGTCGGCGACGCCGAGGAACCTGGCCATGGCGGCCTCGTAGCGGGCGCGGGCGGCGGCCAGGGCGGCGTCGTCGTCCGGAGCCGCCTCGCTCAGGTCCAGCTCCAGCACGCCGTCCTTCTCACCGCGCAGCAGCGCGAGGACCCGGTGGGAGGGCATGCCGGCCGGAGCCTGGGCGAACTCGAAGTAGTCCTTGAACTTCTGGCCCTCCGCCTCCTTGCCCTTCTTCACGCGGGAAACCATCCGGCCCTGGGTCCAGAGCCGCTCCCGCAGCGTCTCGGCCAGGTCGGCGTCCTGGGCGACGCGTTCGACCAGGATGGACCGGGCGCCGGCGAGTGCGGCGGCGGCGTCCCCAACGGCGTGCTCGGGGTTGAGGTAGCGGGCCGCCTCCCGCTCCGGGTCGCGGTCCGGGTGCCGGAGCAGCGTGTCCGCGAGCGGCTCCAACCCGGCCTCGCGGGCGGCCTGGGCCTTGGTGCGGCGCTTGGATTTGAACGGCAGGTAGATGTCTTCGAGCCGGGACTTGGTCTCGGCCCCGACGACGGCTGCCTCCAGCTCCGAGGTCAACGCGCCCTGGGCGGCGATCGCCTCGAGGATGGTCCGGCGGCGGTCCTCGAGTTCGCGCAGGTAGCGGAGGCGCTCCTCCAGGGTGCGCAGCTGCGTATCATCCAGGGTGCCGGTGGCTTCCTTGCGGTACCGGGCGATGAAGGGCACCGTGGAGCCGCCGTCGAGCAGGGCCACCGCCGCCGCTACCTGCCAGGCCTTGACGCCCAGCTCCTCGGCAATCAGGGTGTCGATGGCGGTGGCTGGACGGTGCTGGGAGCTGGAGTTCACCCAGCCATTTTGCCCTATCCGGGCTCCCGCACGTCCTGGACCACCTCGTTATGGCGCAGGAACCAGGGCTTGAACGGCGGGTCGAACCGGGCGAACCGCGGCGGTCCCACGGGGGTGAGGCCGGCGAGGCCCAGCGCCGCGTGCAGGCCCTCGAGGCGGCGCCGGAACGCGTCCTCGGTTCCGGCGCCGGAGAACCGGACGGCCGCGGCCAGGGACCCGGGCACGGAACGGATGTGCACCTCGGGGCTGGTGGGCACCGGCGCCGTCTCCGCCGTCATACCGGCCGGGAGCACGAACGCCACGGCGAAGTCCGCCGGGCCGTCGCTGCCGGGCAGCGGACCCTGCTGCAGCACGGGTGCGGTCATGGCGATTTTCTGCCCGGATCCGGAAGCCTGCAGTACCGGGGCGGTCATGGCCACCTTCTGCCCGGCGGTGTTGGCGCCGCTGATGTAATTGAAGAGGTAGCGGAAGGCCGCGTTTCCGGCCCGGTCGAACCGGGCGTTGACCTGCACCTCGGCGACAACATGGGCGGGGTAGCGGCGGAGTTCGAAGTGCGGATAGCTCCGCACCAGGTCAAAGGGCTGCTGTTCGGTCATGGTAATCCGACCCTACGCCGGTCCTCGCGGCGCGGCCAGACCTGGCCGCGTGCCAGGGGCCCGGCGGCTTTGTTGTCGGTGGGCTTTGGTAGCTTGGCAAAAGAGGCACGGCGGACAGAGACGAGGCGGGGACACAGTGTTTTTCCTTGAACCGGAAGTACCCGGCGCGGCCCCGGACCTGGTCTACTCCGCGAGCGACCTGGTGGTGGCCGCAGAGTGCGAGTATCAGCTGCTGCGCAAGCTGGACGAGAAGCTCGGCCGGGCGGCGAAGGCCGACTTCGGCCCGGACGAGATGCTCCGGCACGCGGCTGCGCTGGGCGACGTGCACGAACACAAGGTGCTGGACACCTTCGTCGCGGAGTTCGGCCCCTGGGATGCTGCCTGCGGGGCCGGGGTGTACGACGTCGTTCCCGCCGAGGGCATGGAGCGCGCCACCCTGGTGGCCAAGCACGAGGAGTCGATCGCAGCGCTGCGGGCCGGCGCCGGCGTCGTCTTCCAGGCCGCCTTCTTCGACGGGCAGTTCCACGGCCGCTCCGATTTCCTGGTCCGTCAGGACGACGGTGCCTACGCGGTGTTCGACACCAAGCTGGCCCGCCACGCCAAGGTGACCGCCCTGCTGCAGCTGGCCGCCTACGGTGACCAGCTGCTCAAGGCCGGGATCGACGTCGCCCCGAACGTCACCCTGGTCCTCGGCGCCACCGTGCCGTTGCCCGGCGGCGGCTTCGACTACGTCCGCAGCCACCACAAGCTGGCGGAGATACTGCCGGTTTTCCGGGAACGGCGCGAACGGTTCCTTACCCTGACCGGGGCGCACGCGGCCCGGCCCGGGCCCGTCGCCTGGGGCGCGGAGGGGATCAGCGCCTGCGGACGCTGCGACTACTGCCGGGAGCAGGTGGCCGCCACGGACGACCTGCTGCTCGTGGCGCGGATGAACGCGGTGCAGCGGAAAAACCTGCACGCACTGGGCATTTTCACGGTGGCGCAGCTCGCGGAGGCCAACCTGACCGGCGCCTCCTCCACGCTGCTGCGGCTGCAGGAACAGGCCCGGATCCAGAGCGGGCGCGGCCCGGTAGACGGGGAGGTCACTTACCGCAAGGACGGCGAGGAGCACACGCTGCGCTACGCCGTGCTGGGTCAGAACACGCTGGCGGAACTGCCGCCGCCCAGCCCCGGGGACATCTTCTTCGACTTCGAGGGCGACCCGCTCTGGCAGGACGCGGCCACCGGGATATGGGGGCTGGAATACCTCTTCGGCGTCATCGAGGCGCCCGTCTCGCCCGGCGTACCGGGGGTCTTCCGTCCGTTCTGGGCACACAGCCGGGAGGCGGAGAAGCAGGCGTTCCTGGACTTCCTGGACTACGTCGAGAAGCGCCGCAGCGAGTTTCCCGACATGCACGTCTACCACTACGCGCCGTACGAGAAAACGGCGCTGCGGAAGCTCTCGGTGCAGCACGTCGCCGGCGAGGACACCGTGGACCAGTGGCTGCGCGACGGACTGCTGGTGGACCTGTACCAGACGGTCCGCAACAGCATTCGGATCTCGGAGAACTCCTACAGCATCAAGCGGCTCGAGCCGCTCTACATGGGCAGCAACCTCCGCACCGGGGACGTCAAGGACGCGGGCGCCTCCGTGGTGGCCTACGCCCAGTACTGCGAGGCTCGCGACGCCGGACGGGACGAGGAGGCGGCGGCGATCCTGGCCGGGATCTCGGACTACAACGAGTACGACTGCCTCTCGACCTTGGAGCTGCGGGACTGGCTGCTGCGGCGGGCGGCCGAACGCGGCATCTCCCCCGCGGCGGACGGTACGGACGGTCCGGCGACGGCTGGCGACGGCTCGGCTGCGGGGTCCGGCTCCGCTGGAGCGGTAGCTGCCGACGCCGGCGGAGATGAGACGGGTGCCGCGGAGCCGGTGGGCCCGGCCGAAGCTACACTCCTCCGTTTCGCCGCACCCGACTCGGGCCTGGCAGAGGACGACCGCAAGGCCGTCGCCATGCTGGCCGCCGCCGTCAGTTACCACCGGAGGGAACGGAAATCGTTCTGGTGGGCTCATTTCGACCGGTGCGAACTGGGACCGGAGACCCATGGTGAAGACCGGAACGTCTTCCTGGTCGAAACCGCGGAGATCCTGGACGACTGGCATCAGGAAGGCCGGAAACTGCCGGAGCGCCGGGTGAAGTTGACCGGCACCATCAGCCCGGGATCGGACCTGCGCGAGGGCAGCAAGTGGTTCCGGATGTACGGCCGCCCGCTGCCCGCCGGACTTGAAAGCACCGGCAAGAGCGGGACCGGCCGCAACGGCTGGTTCGGCACCGAAGTCCTGGAACTGGGCGACGAGGACGGCAAGGACACGGTCATCATCCGGGACCGGCTGCACCGAAACATCGAGCCTTACGCTGACCTGCCGATCGCGCTCACCGAGGACCAGCCGATCGCCACCAAGAGCCTGGAGCAGGCGCTGGAAACGTTGGCCGCCGACGTCGCCGCGGGGCTGGAGTCGGGAACCCTACCGCGGCACCCGGCCCTCGATCTCGTCCGCAGGCTGCCGCCCCGGCTGGCTGGAGGCTCACCGTTGCCGCAGCCCGGAGAGGGGCCGGACCGGTTTATCGACGCCATCACCGGCGCCGTGCTGGGTCTGGACCGCTCCTACCTTGCCGTGCAGGGCCCTCCCGGGACGGGAAAGACCTACGTGGGTGCCCGCGTCATCGCCCGGCTGGTCGAGCGCGGCTGGAAGATCGGCGTCGTCGGACAATCCCACTCCGTGGTGGAGCACCTCCTCGGCACCGCCATTTCGGCCGGCGTGAGCCCCGCCCTCGTGGCCAAGGACGTGAAGCACTCCGAGCCGCTCCCCTGGGAGGCCCGGAGCGCCAAGGACGTGTCCGCGCTACTCGCCTCGCGGGGTGGGGCTCTGATCGGCGGCACCGCCTGGACCCTAACCGGCGCCACTGTCCCGGCTGGAGCCCTGGACCTGCTGGTGATCGACGAGGCCGGGCAGTTCTCGTTGGCCAACACCCTGGCGGTGGCCCAGGCCAGCAGCAGACTCTTGCTGCTCGGCGACCCGCAGCAACTGCCGCAGGTCAGCCAGGGCCAGCACCCGGAGCCCGTGGACGAATCGGCGCTCGGCTGGATCTCAGCGGGGCACGCGACACTCCCGCCGGAGCTCGGCTACTTCCTGGCCGACTCCTGGCGGATGAACTCGGCGCTCTGCCGGGCCGTCTCGGAGCTCGCCTACGACGGCCGCCTGCGGTCGGCGCCGGCAGCCGACCAGCGCCACCTCGACGGGGTCCCGGCCGGAATCGAGACGGTCATGGTCCCGCACGCCGGCAACACCACCTCGTCCGCGGAGGAAGCGGCGGAGGTCGTCCGCCAGTTCCGGCGGCACCTCGGCCTGATGTGGCACACCCCGGAAGAGAGCCGGCCGTTGGGGACAGCGGACATCCTGGTGGTGGCCGCCTACAACGCGCAGGTCAACCTCATCCGCGAGGCGCTGAGCCGTGCCGGCCTGGGCGGGGTCCGGGTGGGCACGGTGGACAAGTTCCAGGGCCAGGAGGCGGCGGTGGTGCTGGTGTCGATGGCCTGCTCGGCCGTGGCCGACGCACCGCGCGGCATGGAATTCCTGCTTTCCCGCAACCGGATCAACGTGGCCGTGTCCCGGGGGCAGTGGCGCGCCGTGATCGTCCGGTCGCCGGAACTGACCCACTATCTGCCGCCGCAGCCGGCGTCGCTGGAGCAACTGGGAAGCTTCATTGCCCTGTGTCAGCGCTCGGTGGGGACCGGTACCTGCGGTTAAACGCCAGGCGGCGGGGAGGAAGGCACTTCCTCTCCGCCGCCTGCTGGCGCCCCGTTGCATTCGGGGCCGCCGGGATTTAGTTCTGGTAGAACGGGTAATCCGTGTAACCCTCGGCGCCGTCGGCGTAGAACGTGGACTGGTCCGGCTCGTTGACCGGCAGCCCTTCACGCCAGCGGCGGGCCAGGTCCGGGTTCGCGATGGCCGGGCGGCCCACGACGACGGCGTCGGCGTGGCCGTCGGCGACCAGCGAGACGGCCTCGTCACGGGTGGTGATGACGCCGAAGCCCGTGTTCAGCAGGAACGGGCCGTCGAAGCGGGCGCGCAGGTCCTTGACCAGCTCACTGTCGGCGTCCTTGTGCAGGACGCTCAGGTAAGCCAGCTTCAGCGGCGAAAGGGCGTCCACCAGGATGCCGTACGTTTCGCGGACGTCAACTGCATCGGTCTCGGTGGCACCCTGGACGTTGTGCTCCGGGGAGATGCGGATGCCCACGCGGTCCGCGCCCACGGCGTCGACGACGGCCTGGGCCACCTCGATGACGAAGCGTGCGCGGTTCTCGGGGGAACCACCGTAGATGTCATCGCGCTGGTTGGCGGCGGGGGTCAGGAATTCGTGCAGCAGGTAGCCGTTTGCCGAGTGCAGCTCGACGCCGTCGAAGCCCGCCTCGATGGCGTTGCGGGATGCGCGGACGAATTCGTCGCGGATAGACGGCAGTTCGTCGGTGGTGAGGGCGCGCGGTACCGGGAAGGACTGCTTGCCTTCGTAGGTGCGAGTGACGCCGTCGATCGCGATGGCGCTGGGGGCGACGACCTCGTGGCCGCCGGTGGTGGCCTCGTGGGTGACACGGCCGGCGTGCATGACCTGGGCGAAAATGCGGCCGCCCTCAGCGTGAACGGCGGCGGTGACGTCGGCCCAGCCCTTGAGCTGTTCCTCGGTGACCAGGCCGGGCTGGCCCGGGAATCCACGGCCGGCTTCGCTGGGGTACGTGCCCTCGCTGACGATCAGGCCGAGCGATGCGCGCTGCCGGTAGTGCTCAGCCACCAGCGGGCCCGGGACGCCTTCCTTGCCGGAGCGCAGGCGAGTCAGCGGCGCCATGACGAGTCGGTTCGGGAGCTCCATTTGGCCAACGGTCAAAGTGGAAAACAGCATGCGCGGTTCCTTTCGCTGTGGATGATGTCCACGTAGAACAGCAAGGAGGCGCATGCAACTATTCCGGCTGAGACTCGAATCACTTTCCGGCCGGGGTCAGAGGGCGATCAGGGCGACGGCGGCCTGTCAGGGGGACGGCGGGGCTCCGGCGGGACAGCCCTGGCCTTGCGGGTTGCGGAGGCAGTCGTCGGCAAAGTTCCGGGTGATGGACCGCCACACGCTGACAGTCTGCGAGGGACCGCTGAACTGCCCCTGCCCGGGGATGGGCAGCGGCGGCCCGCCGTTGACCGAGTACGTTCCCTGGAAGTGGGTGGTGAGAACGACGCCGAAGTCACCGGTCTCGGCGTAGGCGTGACTGGTGGAGGTCTTCTCTCCCCAGCGTTCCTGCGGCAGCGGGCCGCCGGCCGCCGGGGTGGGTCCCAGCGAGGTGCCGTCGCCGTACGTCCAGGTGTACTGGACGGGTGTCGCGGTGACATGGACGGCCTGATTCAGAATGGTGATGTCGAACTGCTGCGCCGCCGACTGGGCGAAGAAATTGGTTTCGGCTCCGCGGAGCGTATGCGGGCTGGGTTGTGCGGTGGCCTGCCCGGGATTGATCGCCAACTTCTGGAACTCGGTCTGGATCATCGCGGCGATGCGCGGCAGCAGATCCGCCGGTTTTGGATCGAAGAGACAAGTTGGCCCGGAGTGGAAGCTCCACACCGGATTGGGCACGCCCGCCGGCGCTTTGAGCCACACCACGGGAATTCCCGGTTTGCCGTCGGGCCCGGATTTGCAGTCGACCAGGTCGCCAAGGCAGACGGTATCGAACTCTCCACCGCCAAGATGACATTGGAGTTCGTATTTGTATTGGTAGGGGTCGTTTGCCAATGCACCGGGCTGAGCCCAAAGGAAGTTCCCTGTTTCTGGATCGACCATCCAGCCGCCAACATCGACTGTGTCGTCGCCCCAGTCACCAGTTATTGGCGGAGTTGGTGCTTCTGAGATCGGGCTAAAGGGCGTCCAATGTAGCGCCACAGCACATATGACAAGTCTTAGTGCAGAGGCCAATAAATTTGCCACGGCTTAGCCAACAATGCGTTGAATGTTGTTGACGAACCACGCCCCTTGTCGAAACACCGCCAGCATCAAGTTTCCAGAGTCGTCGGGCTTGGGATCGGAGCGAAACAGACTTCCGTCAGCGTTGTAATAAGAAATTGCCGACTGCGAAACCTGGATTGCCACTTGGTAGTTTCCGTCCGGCGCAACCCTGAACGTCGTACTAACGGACGGAGTCTGAGTCCGCCCGCCGGCTAGCCACCGCCCCTCGGCATGCCAACCGGAGATGACGGCTTTAGCTTTCTCGCATGATCGACAATCGACACTGGTCATCGCATCCAGCCGGCTCACATCTCCGGTCTCGTAGCCGTAGCTGAGCACCTCGAACCAGTACTTCGCGAAGGCCTCGAGTCCTTCCTTGGTCTCGGCTTTGGCGGCCTCGGGTAAGACCGGGACGGGGACATTCTGGGCGCGGCCGGAGGCATCGGCCGGTTTGTAGGCGGGAGCGGCAGTGGGCGTGGCCGACGTCGTTCCCGGCGATGCGGACGCGGTCGACTCCACGGGGGCCGCCGTCGTCGGCGCCGGCGGGGACTGTCCGCCCGAGCAGGCCGTCGTACCGACCAGGGCGGCAAGAAAGAGGGCGGCTGCGGCGCTGAGCCGGCGGGGCATTGGACTATGAAATGGCATGTTCAGCTGATCCCCCAATAGAAAATCATGACGCCTGAAATCCAAACAATGCCTAAGGGTAACTGAACCGCAGGCCCCCGGTAAGAGTTATCCACAGATCATTCGGACCGCCCACATCCCGGCCAAACAGTTCCTTTCGGCCTCTGGCGTCCCTCTACGCCGGATAGAAGAATGGGCCCATGATGTTCGAACACGCTGAAGGTCAACCGATCCTGACTCTGACCGAGGATCAATGTTGGAAACTCGTCGAGGGCACCAAGCACGGGCGTCTGGTGGTCACCGTCGGCGGCGAGCCGGACATCTTCCCGGTGAATTACGCCGTCGCAGACCGAAAGCTTTATCTCCGCACCGCCCCCGGCAATAAACTTGCCGAGCTGACCATCAACGCCAAGGTCCTCTTCGAAACAGACGGCATCCTCTCCGAAGAAGCGTGGTCGGTGGTGGTGCGCGGCACGGCCCGCACCCTGGAACACTCCGCCGAGATCGCCGCCGCAGAGGCCTTAAAGCTCAAGCCCTGGGTCCCCACCCTCAAGGACTTCTACGTCGAGATCGCCCCCACCGCCGTCAGTGGACGCCACTTCCAGTTCGGCGAACATCCGGAACGGGACATCTAAGGCCGAGCCGCAGGAAGAACCAACCACCAGAGGCAGGGCCGGCCGCAGCCGGCAGCCCTGCCTAGACTTAACGCATGGCGGACAGTCTGACCCCGGAGCGGCGCAGCTGGAACATGTCCCGCATCCGGGGCAAGAACACCAAACCAGAGCTCCTGGTCCGAAGGCTGCTGCACGCCAAGGGCTACCGCTACCGCCTCCACGGCACCGCCCGGGGCGGCAAGCTCCCGGGCAACCCGGACCTCGTATTCGCCGGCCGGCGCAAGGTCGTCTTCGTCAACGGCTGCTTCTGGCATTTCCACGACTGCCGCGTGGGCCAGCACGCACCCAAGAGCAACGCCGAATTCTGGGACACCAAACGCAGCCGCACGAAGGCCCGCGACGCCGAACAGCGCCAGCGGCTCGAAGACCTGGGCTGGGAGGTCCTCACCCTCTGGGAGTGCCGCATCAAAGATCTCCCCGCGCTGGAAGCCGAGCTGGAATCCTTCCTCGGCCCGGAAACGGCCGGCACCACAAAGCACCGCGCCCCCGGCGCCGACGTGACGCACGACACGCCGCCGAACCCTTCGAGGACCGCCTCCGCGTCCTAGGCCCTACCGGCCGGTAATCTCGGCTTCGCCGGCACTGCCCCAGCGCCGGTTTGCTGCAACCCGCCGTCGTGGATTTGTGACGATTTCGGGGGAACTGATCTGTGCCGGTATGCTCGCGACGGAAATATCTGGACTATGCCCAGAGACAGTCTTGCGCACCTGGGCTAAACTCGGCATTCGGGGAACTAGGACTCTATCGGTCAGTACGTGGGGGTACTACTCACTCCTCAGGAGAAGCACGATGCCACACCTATTGTTGTCCACCGAGGCCCGCCCGCTGCACGCGGTTCGCAGTCCGGAGGCCGCGTCGGAGCTCGATCCCCTCCGCAGGCAGGTGACCGACATCATCGACGCCATTCTTTCCGACGAGAACCCCGACGAGGCACTCGTCCGCGAACGTCTCCGCCAGCACGTGGCGGACAATCCGGGCCAGCCCGAGAAGGCCCTGCTGAACCACCTGCTCTCGGTTTCCACCACCGTGCAGGACGGCACGGCCTAACCACAGGCCACCGGCCTAGCGGTTGATGGTTGCCTGACGTACGACTTCGCCCCAGGACTGCTGGGCAAGGTCCGCCACCGAGGCGAGAATCTGCGCGGGCGGCTGGGACAGGTCAAGCGGGAACTCCACCACGTCGATGTCCGTGTTCAGTATCCGGCGCAGCTTGATCTCCCCCGACCCGGGGTAGATCAGCCACGCGGTGGGCACCCGCAGGGACGTGCAGTAGGCCAGCATCCGGTAGTGGTCCCCCGAGAGGGACGCGCCGACGTCGGACGCGGCCTGGTACTTGGCGTCGTACACCATCACGGGGCGGCCGCCGAGCAGGTGCACGGCGCCCGGCTGGACCATGATCCGGTCCGCGTCGTCCACCGCCTCGTTCAACATGGCGTTGTACCGCAGCCGCATCTCCCCCGGAAATGCACCCATCGCCTCGCGCAGGGCGACGCCCACGAAGTCGGAAAACACCTTGGACATGTCGACGACGAACGACGCCGCCTGCTGCTTGCCGTCGCCGGCCTCGGCCGAGGCGTTGCGCAGGATCAGTTCGGCCAGGCGCAGCGCCGGGTGGTAACGGACATTCATCCGGCTGGCCCGCCACGGCGGCAGCGGCGCCCCGGACTGCAGCCGGGTGACCGCGTCGAGCTTGCCCTTCAACCGCCGCAGCCGGCTCAATACGTCCGCCCGGACCCCCGGCACCTGCGACATCCGCTCCAAGGCCGCGCGCAGGATCCGGTTTTCCGGGATGTCCTCGGTGAATTCATCGTAGGAGACCTCCAGGGGCACCAGCATACCGGGCCGGCGGGAAATCTGGTCCGAGATCCGGATCCTGCCCTTGACCGTCCGCAGCGATTCATCCACGTTCAGGTACCCCTGCAAGACGCCTCGGCTCAACGCCCGGTCGGCGAGCTGGGCCAGGGACTCGGCCAGGGCGCTCCAGAGTTCGGCGTCCTCCACGGCGGCGACGGCGTCATCGCGGAAGCCCTGGTTCTCGGTGTAGCCGAGCAGGAACAGCAGCCGGGCCAGGCCGAGGCGCTCCTTGGGCCGGACCTCCAGCTGGACGGTGGGGGTGCGGACCGAGCCGACGTTCCCGACCGGTTCGATCCGGAACAGGCCCATGCCCAGCGGCGACGCCTTGGCCAGGCCGCTGCCGTTGATGTACGCGGCGCTGCCGGGATCGAGGCGCTCCACCACGCCCTGGGACAGCTCGTCCATGGCGATCTGCCGGACGGCCGGCTGCCCGGCGGCCTGCCCGGCGCCCGGCGGCTGGGCGTACCCGTCCCGGAGGGCGCTAGACGCGGGCAAGGCGACCCATCAACTGCTCGAGCCCGAACCGCTCCTGCAGCTGGGCGCGGTTCAGCTGACCGTGGTAGTGCTCCTCGAGCAGCGGCATCAGTTCGTACTTCCAGATCCGCCGCAGCCCGGCGGGGGTCTGGGCAGCCTTCTTCATGAAGTAGGACGGTCCGATCATCAGGTCCCGGTCCCACTCGTCGATCGCGTTGTTCAGCTCATCGAGCAGCAGCGCCGGCGTCGTGTCGAGGCCGCGGGCCTGCAGGAACCGCAGCAGCGTCCCCTTGACCGGTTCGGTGCTGGGGTGCAGCTCGATGAAGGAGAACCGGCGCCGGATCGCGGCGTCCATCATGGCGATGGAGCGGTCTGCCGTGTTCATGGTGCCGATGATGTAGAGGTTGTCCGGCAGCGAGAACGGCTCGGTGGGGCTGTACTGCAGGTAGATCCGGTCGTCGCGGTACTCCAGCAGGAAGTACAGCTCGCCGAAGACCTTCGCCAGGTTGGCGCGGTTCATCTCATCGATGATCAGGAAGTAGGGCTTCTTCTCGTTGCCCGGCTTCGCGGCTTCCTCGGCCAGCCGGCGCAGCGGCCCGGCCACCAGCTTGAAGGACACCTGGCCCTCGTCGGTCTTATCCGGCCGGTAGCCCTCGAAGAAGTCCTCGTAGGCGTAGGAAGGGTGGAACTGCACCAGCTTGACCCGCTCGTCCCCGGTGTCGCCGGCGAGTTCGGCGGCGAGGTGCTTGGCCAGGTAGGTCTTGCCGGTGCCGGGCGGGCCGTACAGCACCAGCTGCCGATTCTCCTCCAGCATTTCGGCGATTTCCTGCAGCGGCTCCAGGTCCATGTGCAGGGTCGCGGCGAACTCCGGGGTCAGGGGCCGGAAGCCCTCGCACGGGGGTTCGACGACGGCAGCCGGCTCGTCGCCGTCTGCGGCATCTCCCTCCGCCTCGGCCGGGAGCAGCGCCTCGAGCGCCTGGATCACGCGGGTGACGTCCACGACGACGCCGGAGCTGGCCAGCTGCCGCTGCACGTGCCGGGGCAACTCGGCGAGCTGGTGGTCGCCGTCGAACCAGCGGACCTTGCGGCGCAGCCTTCGGTTGTCCTCGTTCTGTTCGGGTTCGCCCAGCACCACGCCCACGCGCACGGCGCCGGCGCTCTGGTAGAGGGTGAGGTCGCCCGGCTTCATGACGGTCAGGAAGGCGAAGACGGCGGTCTTGGTGTCCTCGCGCTCGACGTAGCTCAGGTGCTTGTAGTCCTCGTCGACGGCGTGCTGGACCAGGCCCGCGGTGACGCCCGGGTCGAGCTGGCGGAGGTGTTCGACGTCGAGCGTCACCGCTTCCTCGTCCTGCCACGCGGCGAGCAGCTCGGCGTTGTCGTGGTGGCTGCGCAGCAGCCAGGCGCGGCGGCCGGGGTCCCCCACCTTGCGCCACTGGCTGACCAGCTGCCGGGAGTACCAGTCGATCCGCTGGCCGGCCTGTTCGTCCAGGTGCAGGCGGATCCGGTGGATGTCGGCGGAGATCTCCTCATCCGAATCGCCCTTCGCGCCGCCGACCAGGGAGGCGAACGCGTCGCGGATCTCCTGGCGTTCGACGTCGGCCACGATCGGTTCGAAGTAGGCCGGCCAGACCAGGAATTCGATGCTGCGGCGGATCGCCGGCTGGTCATCCGGGGTGCCCATGGTCAGCTCGTGGAACGCCAGCGGGTCCTTGATGGCGGCCTGCACGACGCCGGCGGGACGCTGCGCGACGTGGCGGACGAAGCGGCAGAGCCATTTCAGGTGGTCCCAGATGGTCCAGTTGAACTCGGCGGTGCGGTCCCGGATCACGCCGTGGTCCGTCATGCCGGCGTAGAGCTCCTCCGGCAGGTCCAGCGGAGGCTCGAGCCAGGACGCGGCCTCGGCCACGCGGGCACGCTTGACCTTGAGGGACTTCACCTCGTGGGCCAGCGGGAGGGACTGCAGGAAGAGCAGTTCGACGGCGAGCTGCTTCGCGCCGCGGGTGGCCCCCTCAAGGTTTTCCCGCAGGTTGGTCATCATGGGTGCCTTGGGGTCCGGGATGCCCCGTTCCAGCCGCTCCAGCAGCTCCGAGGCGGCGGCCACGGACCAGGTCCGGGTGCGGCCGTCCAGCGGGGAGGCCTTGCCGAGCAGACCCGGGCCGAGCACAAACCACGCCGCGTCTTCGATTTCCTTGGAGATGCCGAGGGCGCGGTGCATGGCAGGCTTTTTGTGGGGGGTCATGCCCTCCAATTTACAGGCTTAAGCTGAACGCCCGCATCACGGGCCGGCCCGTCGCCGGGCCGTCCGGGGCGTTCTCCAGGCGCCCGGGCGGGCTACTTGCCGCCGGCCCTGCGCTTCACGCCGAAGGTGAAATAGCTGCCGGGTCCGACGAAGTTCACCAGCGTGGCTACCCGCCAGAGCGCCTTGCTGCCGCGGATTTCCTCCGCCGGCCGGCGGGAGATGTCCCGCTGCGCCGCGACCAAAAGGGAAAGCTGCACGAGGGCCGCCGTGACGGTGCCGAACTTCGCCATCGGCGAGAGTTCCTTCCACGTCTTCTTTTTGCCCGCCGCCTTGCTGCGCTTGGCCATGGTCCTGCTCCTCGCTCTGGTCGGTTCTGTGCCGATGCCCGTGGGGCGCGTCCAGTCTAGGGCGGGGCGGGCGGCCGCGGTAAGGGCCTCCCGCCCCATCCCTCTTGGTCAACTGACTCGCAGCTGGGGCCGTTCTGGGGTCTCAAAACGGCCTGATGTGCGAGTCAGTTGGGGGTCCGCGCGGTCAGTGGGCGGTGAACTGCTCCAGCGTGGCCTTCTGCTCCGGGGTCAGCCGCACCACCCGTCCGGTGGCCTCGTCCACGAAGGCCAGGTGACTGCTGGCCTTAACGCAGTCCTCGCCGGTGACGGGGTCCTGGACCAGGTAATGGATGTCGAAGCTGGCACCCTTGACCGCGCCGATCCAGAGCTGCACGAGGGCGGGGATGTTGCGGTACTCCAGGGTCCGGACGTAGCGGATGCGGTGTTCGACCACCAGCGCCAGGATGCCGGCGGGGACCTCGCTGAAGAGCGGGACCACCGGCTCCAGGCCGGGCAGCCCGGTGCCGCCGGGCGGCCCGAAGGCGGCGATGCGCGCCTCCTCCAGGATCCGGACCAGCTGGACGTTGTTGATATGGCCGTAAGCGTCCATGTCGCCCCAGCGCATCGGCACCCGCACCTCCAGCCGGCGCGGCTCCGCTCCCCCGGCCGTCGCGGCGCTCAGCTGCGCACCGGCGTCGGGCCGCCCGCGGCGTCGGCAAGGGCCGCCTCCGCGTCCTCACCGGCGAACTGGGACATGTACAGCCGGTAGTAGGCGCCCTGGCTCTCGAGCAGCTCGGCGTGCCGGCCCTGCTCCACGATCCGGCCTGCCTCCATCACCAGGATGGTGTCCGCGTCCCGGATGGTGGAGAGCCGGTGCGCGATCACGAAGCTGGTCCGTTCGGTCCGCAGCGCGGCCATGGCCTTCTGGACCAGGGCCTCGGTTCGGGTGTCCACCGAGCTGGTGGCCTCGTCCAGGATCAGCAGCGACGGATCGGCCACGAAGGCGCGGGCGATGGTGATCAGCTGCTTCTCGCCGGCGCTGACGTTGTTGCCTTCCTCGTCGATGACCGTGTCGTACCCGTCCGGCAGGGCCCGGACGAAGCGGTCCACGAAGGTGGCCTTCGCGGCGGCCATGATCTGGTCCTCGGTGGCGTCCAGCTTGCCGTAGCGGATGTTGTCGTAGATGGTGCCGCCGAACAGCCAGGCGTCCTGCAGCACCATGCCCACCTTGGAGCGGAGCTCGGCGCGGCTGAGCCGGGTGATGTCCACGCCGTCCAGGGTGATGGTGCCGGCGTTGAGCTCGTAGAAGCGCATCACCAGGTTCACCAGCGTGGTCTTGCCGGCGCCGGTGGGTCCGACGATCGCGACGGTGTGGCCGGGTTCGGCGGTGAAGGACAGGTCCTCAATCAACGGCTTGTCCGGCGTGTAGCTGAAGGTGACGTGGTTGAACTCCACGTGACCGTCGGTCCTGGCCGGCAGCTGGTCCGTGGCGGTCTCCGGATCCTGCTCGTCGGCGTCGAGGAACTCGAACACGCGCTCGGCGGAGGCGACGCCGGACTGCAGCATGTTGGCCATGCCGGCCATCTGTCCCAGCGGCTGGGTGAACTCGCGGGAGTACTGGATGAACGCGGTGGCGTCGCCCAGGCTCATCCCGCCGGAGGCCACGCGCAGGCCGCCGACGACGGCGATGCCCACGTAGCTGAGGTAGGAGACGAACTGCATGACCGGCATGATCATGCCGGAGACGAACTGGGCGCCGAAGCTGGCCTTGTAGAGTTCCTCGTTCCGTTCGTCGAAGCGGGCCAGCATGTCCGCGTCGCGGCCGAAGACCCGGACCAGGTCGTGCCCGGAGAAGGACTCCTCGATCTGGCCGTTGAGTTCGCCGGTGTTCTTCCACTGCGCGGCAAAGAGCTTCTGGCTGCGCGCGCCGATGACGCCGGCGGCCACCCCGGAGAGCGGCAGCGCGATGAGGGCGATCAGGGCCAGCTGCCAGGACACGATGAACATCATGATGACGATGCCGATCACGGTCAGCGCCGAGTTCACCAGCTGCGCGAACGCCTGCTGCAGGGCCTGCTGGATGTTGTCGACGTCGTTGGTGACGCGGGAGAGGACGTCGCCGCGCTGGCGGGTGTCGAAGTAGTTCAGCGGCAGCGCGTTGAGTTTCTTCTCGGTGTCATCCCGCAGCCGGCGCACCACCCGCATGACCAGGACGTTGAGGACGTAGCCCTGCAGCCAGAGGAAGATGTTGGCGACGAAGTACATCACCAGCACCACGCTGATGAGGAACGCAAGCTTCTGGAAGTCGATGCCGACGCCGGGGATCACGTCCATGCGGGAGAGCATGTCCGCGAAGTTGTCCTGGCCCTGGGCGCGGAGCCCGGCGATGAACTGGTCCTTGGTGGCCCCGGCAGGGAGCTGCTTGCCGACGACCCCGCCGAAGATCACGTCCATGGCCTGGCCGAGGATGCGGGGCGCGACGACGTTGAGGACGACGGCCACGGTCACCATCGCCAGGACGGCGATGATGCCGGCGCGTTCGGGTTTCAGCAGGCCCATCAGACGCTTCGCCGAGGGCCAGAAGTGCTGGGCCTTCTTTGCCGGGACCGCGCCGAACATGCCGCCGTCGGCCTCGCCGGGAGTGAACTCCTCCTCGACAAAGTCCTCGTCGGCGGTGTCCGGTGCGTCCTGCGGGCCGGTCACGGCGCCGGCCGTTTCGTCCGGCGCGTTGCGGCCGAGCTTTTCGTTGGTGCTCACGCGATGGCCTCCGCGGTCAGCTGGGATTCGACAATTTCCTGGTAGGTGCTGGAGCTCTGGAGGAGCTCCTCGTGGGTGCCGCGGTCCACGATCCGGCCCTTGTCCAGCACCAGGATCTGATCCGCGTCGGCGATGGTAGAGACCCGCTGACCGACGATGATGACTGTGGCGTCAGCGGTCTTGGCCTTGAGGGCCTTGCGCAGCCGGGCGTCGGTGGCGACGTCGAGCGCGGAGAACGAGTCGTCGAAGAGGAAGACCTTGGGTTCGGTGACCAGGGCCCGGGCGATGCAGAGCCGCTGGCGCTGGCCGCCGGAGACGTTGGTGCCGCCCTGGGCGATCCGGGCGTCGAGGCCGTTCTTCTTCTCGCGGACGAAGTCGGCTGCCTGCGCAACGGTGAGGGCGTCCCAGAGCTCGGCGTCGGTCGCCTCGGACTTGCCGAACCGCAGGTTGTGCCCGATAGTTCCGGAGAACAGGTAGGGCCGCTGCGGGACCATGGCGACGCGGCTAGTGATCTCGGCCCGGTCGAGGTTGGTGACGGGGACGCCGTCCAGCAGGATCTCGCCGGAGGCGGCGTCGAAGAGGCGCGGCAGCAGGGCCAGCAGCGTGCTCTTGCCCGCGCCGGTGGACCCAATGATCGCAACGGTCTGGCCGGGTTCGGCGGTGAAGCTGATGTCGCTGAGCACGGGGGCCTCGGCACCGGGGTAGGCGAAGGAGACGTTCCGGAATTCCACCCGGCCGGCCCGGGCGGCGGGAGCCACGGGGGTTCCGGGTTCGTGGATGGAGGGTTCGACGTCGAGCACCTCCCCGATGCGGTCCGCGCAGACGGAGGCGCGCGGGATCATCATGGCCATGAAGGTGCCCATCATGACCGCCATCAGGATCTGGAGCAGGTACTGCAGGAACGCGGTCAGCGACCCGACCTGCATCTCCCCCGCATCCACCCGCTGGCCGCCGAACCAGAGCACGGCCGCGGTGGAGATGTGCAGGATCATGCCGATCGCCGGGAACATCAGGACGAAGAGCGAGCCGATCTTGAGCGAGACGTTGGTCAGGTCCTGGTTGGCCGCGCCGAAGCGCTGCTCCTCGTGCGGTTCACGGACGAAGGCGCGGACCACGCGGATGCCGATGATCTGCTCGCGCAGGACGGCGTTGAGCCGGTCGATCTTGGCCTGCATGGAGCGGAACAGGGGCATCAGCCGGACCACCAGGTAGCCGACCACCACCACCAGCAGCGGCACGGAAACCCACACCAGCCAGGAGAGGTTCAGGTCCTCGCGGAGGGCCATCACGATGCCGCCGATACACATGATGGGCGTGGCCACCATGAAGTTGAGCGCCATCAGCATCAGCATCTGCACCTGCTGCACGTCATTGGTGCCGCGGGTGATCAGCGACGGCGCCCCGAAGACGTTGACGTCGCGGGCGGAGAAGCTGCTGACCTTGCGGAAGACCCCGCGGCGCAGGTCGCGGCCGAAGGCCATCGCGGCACGGGAACCGAAGTAAACGCCGGCGATAGCCGTGACCACCTGGACCAGGGCTACGCCGAGCATCAGGGCGCCGGTGCGCCAGATGTAGTCGGTGTCCCCACGGGAGACGCCCTCGTCGATGATCTGGGCGTTGAGGCTGGGCAGGTACAGCGCGGCGATGGTGGAGGCCAACTGGAAGACGACGACGGCCGCGATGAACGGCAGGTACGGCCTCGAGTAGCGCCGGATGAGGGTGAGAAGCATGCCCACTGGTCCTTCTGGAAGAAGCGGTTAATCCAAATACATTACGAAAGTAAAGCAGCAGGGGCCGACAGCCTTAGCCGTCCAACTCTACGAGGTCTTGGGCGCCGGCGGAACAGCGTCCGGAAAGGGAAACCAACGGCCCCGCACCTCCCCTCGCGGGAAGGTACGGGGCCGCCGGATCCTGGCTGCGACGCCTGGGGTGCGCGGGGCTATTCGCCGCGGTGCCGGCCGTGCGTGGCGATGTAGTCCGCGGCGGCGCGCTGCAGCTTCCGTTCCTTGGCCAGCTGGCGGCGGAGCGTGGTGAGCTGCTCGGCGACGCGGGCCTGTTCCGCGGCGATGGCGCGCTGCTCGGCAGCCTGGTCATGCACCGCGCGGAGGGCATCCGCGAGCTGGACCTGCTGCTCGGCCAACAGCCGCTGGGTCTGCATGAGCAGCTGGAGCACGTCGGCGTCGTCGGCCTTGGCGTCCGCCACCATGGTCCGGGACCGGAGACGGGCACCCTCACGCTCGGCGCGGGCGTCGGCGTCGTCGGCCGGGCCCTGCTCGCGGGCCGCGGCGGGGAACCGGGTTCCGCCGTTCCGCTGCCGGCTCAGGACCTCGATGAACTCGCGGTCCAGGTCCACGATTCCGGTGGGGGTGGTGTCCGTGGACGGCTCGCCGGGACCCTGGGCGGAACCCTCGCCGGCAGGACCGTGCGCGGCGACGGCGTGAGCGGCAGCCCCGGCGTCGATGTCCGCACCGGATCCGGTGATGGCTCCGGACGCCGCGGTCTGGGCGGCGGGCTCGGGCTGTACGTCCACGGTGCGGCGCAGCGGCTTCTCCTTGATGAACAGGACCGAAACCAGCGCCAGGATGCCCACGATCGCCGAGATCATGAAGATTTCCGCCGTGGCGTCACCGTAGGCGGCGCGCATGATGTCGCGGATCTGCGGGGGCAGGTCCTTGAGGTCCAGGCTGCCACCGGAGGAGCCGCCCTGAACGGGGATGCCGGCCGCGGCCAGGCCCTGGGTGGCGAGTTCCTTGACCCGGTTGCCCAGGACGGCGCCGAGGACGGAGACGCCGATCGCGCCGCCGACGGAGCGGAAGAACGCGACCGAGGCGCTGGCGGTGCCGATGTCCGTGGCCCGGACGGTGTTCTGGACGGCGAGGACAAGGTTCTGCATCAGCAGGCCGAGGCCCAGGCCGAGGACCGCGGTGTAGAGGCCGGTGATCCAGAGTTCGGTGGTGTGGTCGATGGTGCCGGCGAGGCCCAGGCCGCCGATCAGCAGGATGGAACCGGCGATCAGGTAGCGCTTCCACTTGCCGGTGCGGCTGATCAGCTGGCCGGAGAGGACCGAGCCGATCAGGTTGCCGGCGATCATCGGCAGGGTCAGCAGGCCGGCCTCGGTGGGGCTGGCGCCGCGGGCCACCTGGTAGTACTGGCCCAGGAACGCGGAGGAACCGAACATCGCGACGCCGACGGCGACGGAGGCCAGGATGGCCAGGGCCGTGGTGCGCTCGGAGATGATCTTGAGCGGGATGACCGGCTGCGCGACGCGGCCTTCGACGAAGACCAGCAGGGCCAGGAGGGCGATGCCGCCGCCGACCATGGCGACCGTCTGCCAGGACCACCAGTCGTAGTAGTCCGGGTTGCCGGCGAAGGAGACCCAGATCAGCAGCAGGCTGACGCCGGAGGTGAGCAGGATCGAGCCCAGCCAGTCGATCTTGGCGGGACGCTTGACGTGCGGGAGCTTCAGCGTGATCTGCAGCAGGATCAGGGCGATGATGGCGAGCGGGACGCAGACGAAGAAGGTCCAGCGCCAGCCCAGCGGGCTGTCCACGATGAAGCCGCCCAGGAGCGGGCCGCCCGCGGTGCCGACGGCCATGACGGCGCCCATGTAGCCGGAGTATTTGCCGCGGTCACGCGGCGGGATCATCGAGCCGATGATGGCCTGGGCGAGCGCGGTCAGGCCACCCATGGCGATGCCCTGGATGACGCGGGCCGTGAGCAGGAACGGGATGGTCTGGGAGAAACCCGCCATCACGGAGCCGGCGACGAAGACAACGATGCTCAGCTGGACCAGGAACTTCTTGTCGAAGAGGTCCGCGAGCTTGCCCCAGATGGGGGTGGTGGCCGCGTTGGCCAACAGCGCGGCCGTGATCACCCAGGCGAAGTCGGTCTGGGTGCCCTTGAGCTCCGACATGATGGTCGGCAGGGCGTTAGCGACGATGGTGCTGCTGATGATCGCGGTGAAGAACGCGGCCAGCAGGCCGGTGAGGGCCTCCATGATCTGGCGGTGCGACATCACCACCTGGGGTGCGGGCTGGGGATTCTGCGTGGCTGTCGGGGATGGCCCGGCGGCCGCTGCGTGACTGGCCATATCTTTACTCCTCAACAAAGGTGGTGGTATCGGTGGATCCGGCCGTCTTTGCCCGGGCCGAGTTCCGAAGGGACTCGGCAAGTTTTTTCAGTGAGCGGGCGGTCTCCTCGACGTCGTCCTCGCTCCAGTCCTGCAACAGGGACTGCAGGCTGGCCGCCCGGTGTTCCTCGATGACACGGAGCTTCTCCACGCCCGCCGGGGACAGCGCCACGAGCTGGGCGCGGCCGTCCTCGGGATCGGGCCGGCGCACGACGTAGCCGTGGTCGACCAGCTCCGAGAGGTGCCGGCTGAGGACCGGGGCGCTGACGCCGAGCCGTTCCGCCAGGTGGGTGGCGCGGGTCTCGCCCTCCCCCACGAAGCGGAGGACGCCCTGAAGCGCGACGCCGGTATCGTCGCCGCGCAGGCTCGCGGCGGCAACGCACCGGACGGCGCGCTGAAGATCAAAAATGTGGTGGACCAACTTGGCTGCAGTGGTCGATGCGACTGACATATGAGGATGCCCCCTTATTTGCTTGCCCGAAGCAACAATACATGAAAATGATTGCTTTGGGAAACTAAGGGCGTTCGTGATGGGCTTCGCGGACCTGCCATGGGGCTGCCATGAGGGTCCTCCGGAGACGGCGAAAGGCCCCGATCCGGGTGGATCGGGGCCTTTCGTTCTGCTGGTTTTAGACGTCCAAGTGGGTAGGGGCGAACATCTTGAGCAGGGTCTCGACGACGACGACGTTGGGGCCGTCCGCGGCGAAGCCGGCCTTGAGCGCCTCCCCCACGTTCTCGGGGGCCACCCGCACCGCGGGAACGCCGAACGCCTCGGCGAGCTTGACGAAGTCCGGCCGCGCGAGTTCGGTGGCGGTGGCCTTGCCGAAGGCGCCCACCATGTACTCGCGCAGGATGCCATACCCGCCGTCGTCGACGATCAGCCAGGTGACCGGGACGTTGTGCTGCTTGGCCGTGGCGAGCTCGGAGATGGAGTACATTGCCGAGCCGTCGCCGGAGACCGCCAGGACCCTTGCCGAGGCGCCGGACCGCCCTGTCGTCTCGAGGCCCACCGCCCCGCCGATCGCGGCGGGGAAGCCGAAGCCCAGGCCGCCGGCGCCCTGCGCGGAGTGGAACTGGCCCTCGCGGGCGTCCCAGCAGCTCCAGGCCCAGTAGGCGGAGATGGTCATGTCCCAGAAGGTCTGCATCGTGGCGGGGACCGCCTCGCGGATTTCCGCCATGAATTTCAGTTCCTTGCCGAGGTCCTGGGACTCCAGCCGGGCACGGACCTTGGCGAGGGTGTCCTTGACCAGGGTTTCCGGCGGGGTTCCGTGCCAGTCGGCGCGTTCCCCGTGCGGTTCGGTCAGCGCCTCGTCCAGGGCGGCGAGGGCCTGCCCGGCGTCGGCCCGGATGCCCAGGCCCGGCCGGTTCGACTCGAGCACGCGGGGTTCGGCGTCGATCTGGATGATCCGGCCACGCGGCTCGAAGGTGAAGTAGTTGGAGGTGACCTCGCCCAGCGAGGAGCCGATGACGATCAGCACGTCGGCGTCCTCGAGCAGCTCGGTCATGTGCTGGTCTTCGATCCAGGACTGCAGCGAGAGTTCATGGGTCCAGGGGAAAGCGCCGTTGCCGCCGGGGGTGCAGATCACCGGCGCGCGGAGCTTCTCGGCCAGCGACAGCAGGGACTTCTCCGCGTGGCCGCGGCGGGTGCCGCCGCCGGCGATGATGGCCGGGCGCTTGGCGTCCTCGAGCCACTTCACGGCCTCGCGGACCAACTCCACCCGGGGCGGGTTATCGGCGGCCTCGGCGAGGGCGTCCTCCACCGGGGGCACCATGATCGGGTCCAGCAGCACGTTCTGCGGGATTTCGATCCAAACCGGGCCCTGCGGGGAGGAGATGGCCTCGGTCCAGGCGTCCTGGATGGCGGAAGGAATGCCGGAGGCGTGCTGGATCAGCCGCTGGCTCTTGGTGACGTTGGCGGCGGAGGCCTTCTGGTCATCGAGCTGGTGCAGCATGCCCTTGCGCCGGGCACCGAGTCCCTCGAGCGGGATCTGGCTGGCCACCACGACCATCGGCACACCGGTGGCGTAGGCCTCCTGCAGGCCGGCCAGGGAGGTCAGAGCGCCGGGACCGGTGGAGAGGAAGAGCACGCCGACCTCACCGGTGGCGCGGGAGTAGCCGTCCGCGGCGAAGGCGGAGTTGTTTTCCACCCGGGAGGAGACGAACTGGAGGTTGCCGCGGCCCATGGCGTCGAACAGGCCCAGGGCGTGCTGGCCGGGGATGCCGAAGACGGTCTTGGCGCCGAGCGCTTCCAGGGTTTCGACGACGAGGTCGCCGCCGTTGCGGACGCCGCTCATCGGGCCGCCTCCGCCGATGCGGCCGGGGCCTGGGCGGGAGCGGCAGCAAAGCCGGCCGGGCGGCGGTTTTCGCGGCCCAGCGCCTGCGCCGCGTAGCCGTTGCCCGACGTCGGACCGCCGTCGGCCGCGTTGTCCGCCATCAGGGTCACCAGTTCGTAGGCGACGTGGCTGCCGGCGACGCCGGTGATGTCCGCGTGGTCGTAGGCCGGGGCGACCTCGACGACGTCGGCGCCCACGAGGTTCATGCCGCGGAAGCCGCGGATGATCTCGATCAGTTCGCGGCTGGTGAGGCCGCCGGCCTCCGGGGTGCCGGTGCCGGGGGCGTGGGCCGGATCGAGGACATCGATGTCGACGGAGATGTAGAGCGGGCGGTTGCCGATCCGGTCGCGGACCTTGGCGACGGTTTCCAGCACGCCCTGGTAGTAGACGTCGGCGGAGGTGACGATGCCGAAGCCGAAGCGGTGGTCGTCGTCAAGGTCCTTCTTGCCGTAGAGCGGGCCGCGGGTGCCGATGTGGCTGATCGCCTCGGTGTCGAGGATGCCCTCTTCGACGGCGCGGCGGAAGGGGGTGCCGTGGGTGTACTCGGCGCCGAAGTAGGTGTCCCAGGTGTCCAGATGGGCGTCGAAGTGCAGCATGGCCACGGGCTGGCCGGCGCGTTCGGCGGCGGCGCGCAGCAGCGGCAGGGCGATGGTGTGGTCCCCGCCGAGGGTCAACAGCTTGCTGCCGGCGGCGGTCAGGTCCAGCGCGTTCTGCTGGATGGACTCGATGGCCTCGTTGATGTTGAACGGGTTGACGGCCATGTCGCCGGCATCGGCCACCTGGAGGTTCTCGAACGGGCTGACGTCCCAGGCCGGGTTGTAGGGCCGCAGCAGGCGGCTGGCCTCGCGGACGTGGTTGGCGCCGAAGCGGGCGCCGGGCCGGTAGGACACCCCGGAGTCGAAGGGCACGCCCACCACCGTGACGTCCGCCTTGGCCACCTGGTCGAGGCGGGGCAGGCGGGCAAAGGTGGCCGCGCCGGCGTACCGGGGGATGCGGGCGGAATCGATGGGGCCAAGGTTTCCGTTGGCCTCGATGCGCAACTCTTCCAAGCGGGCGTCTCCTTCTGGATACGGGGGTGGATGTGACTGTCATCATACACTCGAAGTTGCCTGCTGCGCACCTGTTGTTTACTTCTAGCGGCTGGTCCGGGCGGCCCGTGCGTTCCTCCCCAGTTACTCCGGCCCGCACGCCGGTTCGGCCGGTCGAATGCCCGTCATTGCGCGGTTCGGACCGGACGGGGTCGGGTGGCCGCGGAGGTAACCGGGGAGGATTGCACGCCGGACCGGGCGGAATCCGTCCGGAGTTGTCCAGATACGCCCGCTCCCCCGTTCCGGGCGGCCCCGTCCGGGCCTGGACTGGGTCCCATGGATCCACTCATGCACCTCTCACAGCTCGGCGGCGTAGCCCGGACCGGTCAACTGCTGGCCGCGGGCTACTCCCGGCGGGATATCGCGCGGCTGGCCGCACTCGTCCGGCAGCCGCGGCGGGACATCTTTACCCTCCCCGACTGCCGCCCCGAGTTCCTCGCCGCGGTCCTCAACGACGCCCGGGTGACCTGCGCGAGCGCCGCCACCCACTACGGGCTCTGGCTCCGCGGCGCCCCGGACAGCCACCATCTGGCCTGCAACCACGGCCACGGCGGGGGCTTTATCCGGCACCGGACCATCCGCTTCGGGGCACCTGCGGGACCGCCGGTGGCCGCCGTCGAGGATGTGGTCCTGCACGCCCTAAGATGCCTCGCCCGGCCGGCCTCCACCGCGATTGCCACCTCCGCCATGCGGCTGCTCGGCGTGCCGCGGGAGTTGCTGGCAGACCAGCTACGGGCCGACCGCTCCGGCACGGCGCGGACGGTGCTGCGGGAACTGGACCTGCGGGCCGAGTCGATCGTGGAGGTGGACGCCATCCATCTGTTCCGCACTAACGGCATCTCCTACGAGGCGCAGGTCTTCCTGGCGGGGATCGGCCGGGTGGACTTCCTTCTGGCGGGATTCCTGATTGTCGAGGTGGACGGCTTCGCGTTCCACTCGGGGCGGGAGGCGATGCGGCGCGACCTGGGCCGGAACAACGCCTCGACGCTGAACGGGTTCGCCGTGCTGCGCTACATGCCCGAACACCTGTGGTTCGAGCCGGAGCGGGTCGTGGCCGAGATGCGCGCCGCCCTGGCAGTGAACCGTCGGGGCGGACGTTAGGGCGGCGTACGCTCCCGCCCGGTTACCCGCTCCCGCGCCAGAGACCACCCGCGGACCCGCGGCCCCAGCCGTGACCGCCGCCCAACCCCGAACTCGGCCGGGCGGAGGTAACCGGGCAGGAACGTACGCGGAAAGGAACTATTGGCTGGCGGCAGGGACCAGCACCCAGAGCACCTCGACGGGCTCGTCGGTGGGGTTGATCCAGGTGTGCGGTTCACGGCCCGGGAAGGTGACGGTGTCGCCGGCCGCCAGGTCGAAGGACTCATTGGTCAGGACCAGCCGGATACTGCCCTTGACCACGTGCAGGACGTCGACGTCGCAGTCCACGGCGTACAACTCGGACTCTCCGCGGCCGCGCGGTTCGATCACGGCCTGGATGATCTGCAGCCGCCGCTCGGAGCGGGCGGTGAGCAGCCGCTCAACGATTCCCTCGCCGCCGAGGGAGATCCGCGGACCGTCGCCGCGGCGGGTCAGGTGCGTCTCCGGGGCCGCGAAGAGGTCACCGATGGAGATGGAGAGGACCTGGCAAAGGGTCACGAGGGAGCTCACCGACGGGGAGGTCAGGTCCCGCTCCACCCGGCTTAGGAAGCCCTTGGTCAGGCCGGTGGCATCGGCAACCTGTTCGATCGTGAGCCGCTGGGACTGCCGCGCGGCGCGGATTCTGGAGCCGATGGCAACCGGAACGTTGCTCGGTTCAACAGGGAGAGCCTTCATATGGGAACCTTTCACGGCCGGCCGCGCGGCCCCAGCATTGGTGCCAATCCTAGCCGTTGCCCCGAGGCCGTTCCCCGCTGGGACACACGGCGTTCACAGGTTGACTGTAAGCACCATCACAATCTAGCGTTTGGCAACAGGTGTTGCCTATTTGGCAATGAACGTTACACCTCGCACCCTCCGCATGTTCTCCCGTCCAGCAGATCCGGCGGCCGCTTCGCAGTGCCGCGGCCGGCCCGCGGGCTGCCACAACCGCTCCAAGGAGCCTTTATGGATGCACAATTCCTCAACATCGCCATCGTGGTGGTGTACCTGATCGCCATGCTGGCGTTCGGCTGGTGGGGCAAGTCCCGCACCAAGAACAACAGCGACTTCCTCGTGGCCGGCCGCCGGCTCGGACCCTTCCTCTACACCGGCACCATGGCCGCCGTCGTCCTGGGCGGCGCCTCCACCGTCGGCGGCGTCGGCCTGGGCTACAAGTTCGGCATCTCCGGCATGTGGCTGGTGGTGGCGATCGGCGCCGGCGTCCTGCTGCTGAGCCTCCTCTTCGCCGGGACCATCCAGAAGCTGAAGATCTACACCGTCTCCCAGATGCTGACCCTGCGCTACGGCAGCCGCGCCACTCAGGCCTCCGGCATCGTCATGCTGGCCTACACGCTGATGCTCTGCGCCACCTCCACCGGCGCCTACGCCACCATCTTCGTGGTGCTCTTCGGCTGGGACCGGGCGCTCGCGATCGCCGTCGGCGGCGCGATCGTGCTGGTCTACTCCACGATCGGCGGCATGTGGTCCATCACCCTGGCGGACCAGGTCCAGTTCGTGATCAAGACGGTCGGCATCTTCCTGCTCATGCTCCCGTTCACCCTGAACGCCGCGGGCGGCCTGGACGGCATCCGTAGCCGCGTGGATGCCAGCTTCTTCCAGATCGACGGCATCGGCGCCCAGACGATCATCACCTACTTCGTCGTCTACACCCTGGGACTGCTGATCGGCCAGGACATCTGGCAGCGCGTGTTCACCGCCAAGACCCCCTCCGTCGCCCGCTGGGGCGGTTCGACGGCGGGCCTCTACTGCATCCTCTACGGTGCCGCCGGCGCCCTGATTGGCCTGGGCGCCCGCGTGGCCCTCCCCGCCATCGACGTGAAGGCCCTCGGCAAGGACGTGGTCTACGCGGAGGTCGCCACCAACCTGCTGCCGATCGGCATCGGCGGCCTGGTGCTCGCCGCCGCCGTCGCCGCCATGATGTCCACCGCTTCCGGCGCCCTGATCGCCGCGGCCACGGTGGCCCGCGCCGACGTCGTGCCCTTCGTCGCCGGCTGGTTCGGCAAGACCGTCAACACCGACGACACGGACAACCCGGAGCACGACGTCAAGGCCAACCGCGTCTGGGTCCTGGGCCTGGGCGTCGTGGCGATCGTCATCGCGATCATCACCAAGGACGTCGTCGCCGCCCTCACCATCGCCTACGACATCCTGGTCGGCGGCCTGCTGGTGGCAATCCTGGGCGGCCTGGTCTGGAAGCGTGGCACCGGGATCGCCGCCGCCGCGTCCATGGCCGTGGGATCGGTCATCACCCTTGGCACCATGATCATCCTCGAGATCAACGCAGAGGTCCCGCTGGACGGCATCTACGCCAACGAACCGATCTACTACGGCCTGATCGCCTCGGCGCTGGTCTACGTGGCGGTCTCGCTGCTGACCAAGCCGACCGACGCCGCCGTGATGCGCTCGTGGCAGCAGCGGGTCGCCGGCGGTTCGGCGGAGGAGTCGGACGAGGTCCCGGTTCTCACGCACTAAGGATCCGCGTGCATTAAAACGACGGATGAAGAACGACGGCGGCGCCTCCCGTGGGGGGGGGCGCCGCCGTCGCGCTGTGTGGGGCCGGGGCTACCCGCCATCCTCGGGGCCGCGGAACTCGTCCGCGTCCGGCGACCCGACGGGCTGGTCCTCACCCAGGAAGTCCTCCGTGTCCAGCGGGAGGCGCTGGTCGGCCTCCTCCAGCAGCTCCTCCTCGACGGTCTCCGAGTCCTCGACCGGTTCGTCGTCGGCGAAGTCGTAGTCGGGGTCGGACTCAACGGAGTCCCTCGACGGCCGGGCGGCCTGTGATCCGGTGTTGTCCATGGTGCGACCTCCGTGCGCTCGGGCTGGCAGCGGTGTGCGGTTGCTCCGCTCACGTTTCCGGGAGCGGCTGGCGGGCCTGCCGGGAATCCCGCCTGGCGTTTTCATTCGAACACCGGCCGCGCTTCCGGTCAAGGAAACGCCGCCGGTGCCGTAGGGGCGCCGACGGCGGTTCGCGGGACTGCGCGGCTGGCGCCGCCCTCAGGAGACCGGGACGGCCGACTGCCGGGGAAGGAGCGGGGCGAAGAAGGCAGCGAGTTCCGCCGTCGCCGTGAGCGGCAGCACCGTGGCGACGTATTGGTCCGGCCGGACCACGACGACGGCGCCGTCCCGGCTGATGCCGCGCAGGTCGAAGATGTCCGCGGACGGGTCCGTGCCGTAGACCTTCTCCAAATAGGTCAGCGCGAAGGGGCCCACCTGTGGCTTGAATACGTCCGGGACGGCGGTGATGTCCACCTCCGTGTGGGGCTGCTGGTAGATGACCTTGACGTCGAACCAGGCATCCCGGTCCAGGCCTTCGGGCGTCGCGGCGAGCGGCGAATCCGGGGCCTCCGCCAGCCAGGCCGCCAGGTCGGTGGTGGGCGAGGGTGCGCCGGCCACAGCGGGATCTGCGAAGACGTAGATCCGCCAGCGGCCGTCCGCCGTGGCCTGGTGGCCCAGGTGCAGGGGGTTGGTGTCGCAGACCCGGACCACGGGCGCGGACTTGAAGCGCTTGCCGATCGGGAACCCGGCGGCGAGGTCCTGATGCGCCGGCTCACCGATCAGGATGGAGGGGGCGTACTGGGTCATGAAGCCGGCCGGGAATTCGGCGGTGCTGACGTAGAAGTCCTCCAGCTCGGAGGGGCTGTTGAACTCCTCCGGCTTCTTGGCCATCAGGGTGGACCATTCCTTATCGAAGTCGATGAGGTTCTTGGCCACCACCTGGCGCTCGGCCGAGTAGGTCGCCAGCAGCTCCTCCGGGCTGCGTCCCTCGAGCACGTGGCCCAGCTTCCAGCCGATGTTGAAGCCGTCCTGCATGGAGACATTCATGCCCTGGCCGGCCTTGGCGCTGTGGGTGTGGCAGGCGTCGCCGGTGATGAACACCCGCGGGGTGCGGGTCCCGCGGTCCGCGGGGACGACGTCGTCGAACCGGTCGGTGAGCCGGTGGCCCACCTCGTAGACGCTGTGCCAGGCGACGTTGCGGACGTCCAGCGTGTAGGGGTGGATGATGGCGTTGGCCTGGGCGATGATCTGCTCGATGCTGGTCTGCCGGACGGCGCCGGCGTCGCCCTCGGGGACCACACCCAGGTCCACATACATGCGGAACAGGTGTCCTCCCTCGCGCGGAATCAACAGGATGCTGCCGCCGGAGCCGGAGGTGATGGCGCACTTGGTGCGGATGTCCGGAAAGTCGGTGTTGGCCAGCACGTCCATGACGCCCCAGGCGTGGTTGGCCTTGTCCCCGGCCATGGTGCAGCCGATCGAGTCGCGGACGCGGCTGCGGGCGCCGTCGGCACCGACGACGTATTTGGCCCGGACGGTGCGCTCGGTGCCGGCGTCGGGCCCGGCGGTGCGGGTGAGGGTGACGGTGACGGGGTAGTCGCCCTCCCCCACCTCGAGGCGGACGAAATCCCAGCCGTAGTCGGGCCGCATCCGGGCCGGGGAGTTAGCCATGAACTCGGCGAAGTAGTCCAGGACGCGGGCCTGGTTGACGATCAGGTGCGGGAATTCGCTGATGCCGGCGGGGTCGTCCAGGGCGCGGGCGGAGCGGACGATCCGGGTGGCGTCGGCCGGGTCCGGCTTCCAGAACGCCATCTCGGTGATCCGGTACGCCTCGGCGATGATCCGCTCGGCGAAGCCGAAGGCCTGGAACGTCTCGACGCTGCGGGCCTGGA
Organism: Arthrobacter sp. YD4; assembly: GCF_030410515.1. Classification (GTDB taxonomy): domain Bacteria; phylum Actinomycetota; class Actinomycetes; order Actinomycetales; family Micrococcaceae; genus Arthrobacter. Next base: position 80,826 of record NZ_JAUHHD010000006.1, read on the forward strand.
TGCCGTCGGCCTGGCCGATGGCGAGGCGGCCCGGACGGCGTTCGATGATGCGGGTACTGACGCCGGGGAACTGGGCAAGCTGCGCGGCGGCCAGCATGCCGGCGGGGCCGGTACCGACGATCAGCACGTCCATCCGGTCGGGCAGCTCGTCGGGGCGGTCGAGGCCGACGCCGGCGGCGGGCTGGACCCGCGGGTCACCGGAAACGTATCCGTGGTGGTGGAAATGCACGGGCTGTCCTCACTTCGTTGTGTGGCGTTGGGCTTCGGGCGCCGGCTACGGCTCCACACCCAGGGTGTTCGATAATAGAATTTTGCGTTCGATAATAGAACGCTTCTGTCTGCTCATTGACTGTACGGCAGGTATGACACAGCTTACAAGTGGCTCGAAATATCCCGCGGTGACGGGGTTGACAGGGCCCCGCCCCCAGGGGGACAGTGATCGTATACGATTTCGTACTCGATGAGGAGTAGCTCTTGGAACAGGTCACCGACCACACCCTGGCCGCGGCACGGAAGGTCATTGCGGTCCACCTCAATTACCCCAGCCGGGCCGCCCAGCGCGGCCGCACGCCGGAGCAGCCCTCGTATTTCCTGAAGCCATCGTCCTCCCTGGCCCTCTCCGGCTCAAGCGTCGAACGTCCGGCCGGCTGCGAACTGCTCGGCTTCGAGGGCGAGGTGGCCCTGGTCATCGGCAAGGACGCCCGCCGCGTGGGCGTCGGGGACGCCTGGAGCTACGTCGCCGCGGTGACCGCCAGCAACGACCTCGGCGTCTACGACCTGCGCTACGCGGACAAGGGCTCCAACGTCCGTTCCAAGGGCGGCGACGGGTTCACCCCGGTGGGCCCGGCCCTGATCCCGGCCGACGCCATCGACCCCGCCGGGCTGCGGATCCGCACCTGGCACAACGGCGAGCTGGTCCAGGACGACACCACCGCGGACCTGCTCTTCCCCTTCGCCCGGCTGGTCGCGGACCTCTCCCAGCTGCTCACGCTGCAGGAGGGTGACATCATCCTCACCGGCACCCCGGCCGGAGCCTCCGTGGCCCGGCCCGGCGACGTCGTCGAGGTCGAAGTCAGCGGCGGCGCGCACAGCACCGGCCGGCTGCGCACCACAGTGACCGAGGGAACGACGCCGTTCGCCGACTTCGGCGCCGGGCCCAAGGCCGACGACACCCAGCGCGAGGAGGCGTACGGCTCCCGCGCGGCGGCCGGCCTCCCCGAGTCCGGTACCGCCGAAAACACCGCACCTGCCCTGCCGCCGGAGCTTAAGGCGAAACTCGAGAGCGTCTGCACCGCCACCCTGTCCTCGCAGCTGCGCAAGCGCGGCCTGAACAACGTCAGCATCGACGGGCTCCAGTCCACCCGCCCCGGAAAGCGGATCGTGGGCCTGGCCCGGACCCTGCGCTACGTGCCCAACCGGGAGGACCTCTTCAAGACCCACGGCGGCGGCTTCAACGCCCAGAAGCGCGCCATCGACACGGTCAACGACGGCGAAATCCTGGTCATGGAGGCCCGGGGCGAGAAGGGCACCGGCACGGTCGGGGATATTCTGGCCCTCCGCGCCCAGGTCCGCGGCGCGGCCGCCATCATCACCGACGGCGGCGTCCGCGACCTGTCCGCCGTCGCCGCCCTGGAGATGCCAACCTACTTCGCCAACCCGCACCCGGCCGTCCTGGGCCGCCGGCACGTCCCCTGGGACACGGACATCACCATCGCGTGCGGCGGCACCACCGTCCAGCCCGGGGACATCATCGTCGCCGACGCCGACGGCATCCTGGTGATCCCGCCGGCCCTCGCCGCGGAACTGGCGGAGGATTCCATCGCCCAGGAACGCGAGGAGGCCTTCATCGCCGAGATGGTGGCCCAGGGGCACAGCGTGGACGGCCTCTACCCGCTCGACGCCGCCTGGCGCGGGAAGTACGAAGCCTGGGACGCGGAGCAGCCCCGTGACTGAGACCGCCACGCCAGGCACCGCATCAACCGGCGCCGCCAGCAAGTCCCAGCTTGCCTACGAGGCGGTCAAGGCCAGGATCGTGGACGGCAGCTACTCCCCCGGCTACCGGCTGGTGCTCGGCGCCATTGCCAAGGACCTGGGCGTCAGCGTGGTCCCGGTCAGGGAGGCGATCCGCCGCCTCGAGGCCGAGGGACTGGTGACGTTCGAGCGGAACATTGGCGCCACCGTCGCCGGGATCGACCCCACCGAGTACCTCTACACGATGCAGACCCTCAGCATCGTCGAGGGTGCCGCGACCGCACTGTCCGCTCCCCTGATCGGCGCCGCGGACGTGGCCCGGGCCCGGGCGGTCAACGCTGAGATGCGCGAGTGCCTGGAGCACTTCGACCCCGTCCGGTTCACCCGGCTGAACCAGGACTTCCACAGCGTCCTGTTCGAACACTGCCCCAACCCGCACATCCTGGACCTGGTGCACCGGGGCTGGAACCGGCTCGCCGCCCTGCGGTCCTCCACGTTCCGCTTCGTCCCGGGCCGGGCCAGCGAATCGGTCGAGGAGCACGAGGCGCTGCTGCGGCTGATCGAGGACGGTGCCGACGCCGACGAGATCGAGCAGGCTGCCCGACGGCACCGCAGCGCCACCCTGGACGCCTACCTCGCCCAGACCAACCACTGACTGACTGACCACCGATCACCAGATAGGACTTCAACGATGACGACTCCTGCAGAAACCACCGTCACCCGGCACGTGCCGGCAGACCTTCCCACCACCATCCAGCACTACATCAACGGCCGGTTCGTGGACTCCGTCTCCGGGAAGACGTTCGACGTCCTGGACCCGGCCTCCAACCAGACCTACGCCACCGCGGCCGCCGGCCAGAAGGAGGACATCGACCTCGCCGTCGCCGCCGCCCGCGAGGCCTTCACCAACGGCCCCTGGCCGACGATGAAGCCCCGCGAGCGCGCCCGGGTACTGAACAGGATCGCCGACGCGGTCGAGGCCCAGGAGGCCCGGCTCGCCGAGCTGGAAACCTTCGACACCGGCCTGCCGATCACCCAGGCCAAGGGCCAGGCCCTCCGCGCCGCCGAGAACTTCCGCTTCTTCGCGGACCTGATCGTGGCCCAGTTCGACGACGCCATGAAGGTCCCCGGCGCCCAGATCAACTACGTCAACCGCAAGCCGATCGGCGTCGCGGGCCTGATCACCCCGTGGAACACCCCGTTCATGCTCGAGTCCTGGAAGCTCGCCCCGGCCCTGGCCACCGGCAACACGGTGGTGCTCAAGCCGGCCGAGTTCACCCCGCTCTCGGCCTCCCTGTGGGCAACGATCTTCAAGGACGCAGGCCTCCCGGACGGCGTCTTCAACCTGGTCAACGGCCTGGGCGAGGAGGCCGGCGACGCGCTGGTCAAGCACCCGGACGTCCCGCTGATCTCCTTCACCGGAGAGACCACCACCGGCCAGACGATCTTCCGGAACGCGGCGGAGAACCTCAAGGGCCTCTCGATGGAGCTCGGCGGCAAGTCCCCCTGCGTCGTCTTCGCCGACGCCGACCTGGACGCCGCCATCGACTCGGCCCTGTTCGGTGTCTTCTCGCTCAACGGCGAGCGCTGCACCGCCGGGTCCCGGATCCTGGTCGAACGCCCCATCTACGAGGAGTTCTGCGAGAAGTACGCCGCCCGGGCGAAGAACATCGTCGTCGGCGACCCGCAGGACCCCCGGACCGAGGTCGGCGCGCTGGTCCACCCCGAGCACTACGCGAAGGTGGCCTCCTATGTCGAGATCGGCAAGACCGAGGGCCGGCTGCTGGCCGGCGGCGGCCGCCCGGAGAACCTTCCCGAGGGCCTGGACAACAGCAACTACATCGCCCCGACCGTCTTCGCCGACGTCGCCCCCAACGCGCGGATCTTCCAGGAGGAGATCTTCGGCCCCGTCGTCGCCATCACCCCGTTCGACACGGACGAGGAGGCCCTCGCTCTGGCCAACAACACCAAGTACGGGCTCGCCGCCTACATCTGGACCCAGAACCTGACCCGCGCGCACACCTTCTCACAGAACGTCGAGGCCGGCATGGTGTGGCTCAACAGCCACAACGTCCGCGACCTGCGCACCCCGTTCGGCGGCGTCAAGGCCTCCGGTCTGGGCCACGAGGGCGGCTACCGCTCGATCGACTTCTACACCGACCAGCAGGCCGTCCACATCACCCTCGGCAAGGTCCACACGCCCAAGTTCGGCGCCTGAGTCTTCCAGCCAGCGCTCACCTGCCCCCCTTTCAACGAAGAGAGACCCCCATGACCGATTTCATCCCCACCCCCACCGTCCCGGCGCCGGACATCGTCCGCTGCGCCTACATGGAAATCGTCGTCACCGACCTCGCGGCATCCCGCGCGTTCTACGTGGATCTGCTCGGCCTGCACGTGACCGAGGAGGACGAGAACGCCATCTACCTGCGCTCCCTCGAGGAGTTCATCCACCACAACCTGGTGCTGCGCAAGGGACCGGTGGCCGCCGTCGCCGCCTTCGCCTACCGGGTGAAGTCCCCCGCCGAGGTGGACGCCGCCGAGGCCTACTACCGAGAGCTCGGCTGCAGGGTGGAGCGCCGCAAGGAGGGCTTCACCAAGGGCATCGGCGACGCCGTCCGGGTCGAGGACCCGCTGGGCTTCCCCTACGAGTTCTTCTACGAGGTGGAGCACGTCGAGCGCCTCACCCAGCGCTACGACCTGTACTCCGCCGGCGAACTGGTGCGCCTGGACCACTTCAACCAGGTCACCCCGGACGTCCCCCGCGGCCGCAAGTACCTGGAGGACCTGGGCTTCCGGGTCTCCGAGGACATCAAGGACTCCGACGGCGTCACCTACGCCGCCTGGATGCACCGCAAGCAGACCGTGCACGACACCGCCCTGACCGGCGGCAACGGCCCGCGCATGCACCACGTCGCGTTCGCCACGCACGAGAAGCACAACATCATCCAGATCTGCGACAAGATGGGCGCCCTGCGGATCAGCGACCGGATCGAGCGCGGCCCGGGCCGGCACGGCGTCTCCAACGCCTTCTACCTCTACATCCTGGACCCGGACGGGCACCGGATCGAGATCTACACCCAGGACTACTACACCGGCGACCCGGACAACCCCACCATCACCTGGGATGTGCACGACAACCAGCGCCGCGACTGGTGGGGCAACCCGGTGGTCCCGTCCTGGTACACCGAGGCGTCCCTGGTCCTGGACCTGGACGGCAACCCGCAGCCGGTCATCGAGCGCACCGACGCCTCGGAAATGGCCGTCACGGTCGGCGCCGATGGCTTCTCCTACACCCGCAAGGACGGCTCCCCCGAGGGCGACCGGACCGGGTTCAAGCTCGGCGCGCAGCTCTGACCATGATGGAGCAGGCGGCGATCGAGGCGATCGCAGACGAACTGGTCGACGCGGGCCGGACCCGCACCCCGGTGCCCCGGCTGACGGCGCGGTACCCGGAGATGACGGTGGAGGACTCCTACGCCGTGCAGCGGCTCTGGCGGCGCCGCAACGAGGACGCCGGCAGGACCCTGGTGGGCCGGAAGATCGGCCTGACCTCCAAGGCGATGCAGGCGGCCACAGGCATCACCGAACCGGACTACGGTGCGATCTTCGATGACATGGTGCTGGAGACCGGCTGCTCCGTGCCGTGGGACCGGTACACCCACCCGCGGGTGGAGGTGGAGCTCGCGTTCGTGCTCAAGGACGGGCTCAAGGGCCCCGGCGTGACGCTCTTCGACGTGCTGCGGGCCACCGAATACGTGGTGCCGGCACTGGAGATCCTGGACTCACGGATCGAGATGGAGGGACGGACCATCGTGGACACCATCGCGGACAACGCCGCGATGGGCGCCATGGTGGTGGGCGGCAACCCGGTAAAGCCGGGCGACGTCGACCTCCGTTGGGTCTCCGCCATCCTCTACAAGAACCAGACCGTCGAGGAAACCGGCGTCGCCGCCGGCGTCCTGGACCACCCGGCCAACGGGGTGCACTGGCTGGCGAACAAGATCGCCGCCCACGGGGACGCCCTGGAAGCCGGGGACATCATCCTGGCCGGATCCTTCACTCGCCCGCTCTGGGTCTACCGGGGCGACACCGTCCACGCCGACTACGGACCGCTGGGAGCCGTGACATGCCGTTTCGACTAGAAGAAACCTTCCGCGACGCCCTCCACCGCCGGGCCGAAGGGGTCCGGCCCCTGGCGGGCATGTGGGTCTGCTCCGGCAGCCCGCTGATCGCCGAACTCTGCGCCGGCTCCGGCCTGGACTGGCTGCTGGTGGACGCCGAGCACAGCCCCAACGGGCTGGAATCCATCCTGGCCCAGCTCCAGGCCGTCCACGGCTACCCGGTCCACACCATGGTCCGGCCGCCGGTCAACGACACCGTCCTGATCAAGCAGTACCTGGACCTGGGCGTGCAGAACCTGCTGATTCCCATGGTCAACTCCGCGGCGGAGGCCGAAGCCGCGGTGGCCGCCACGCGCTACCCGCCGCAGGGAGTCCGCGGGGTGGGCTCCGCCCTTGCCCGCGCCGCGCGCTGGAACCGGGTCCCGGACTACCTCGCCCGGGCCGGGGAGACCATCAGCGTCACGGTCCAGATCGAGTCCACGGCCGCCGTGGATGCGGTGGCGGACATCCTCGCCGTCGACGGCGTGGACGCCATCTTCCTGGGCCCCTCGGACCTCGCCGCCTCGATGGGGCTGCTGGGACAGCAGGAGCACCCCGACGTCGTCGCCGCCGTCGAACGCTGCCTCGCCGCGGCGCGGGAGGCCGGGAAACCCGCGGGCGTCAACGCCTTCAACCCGGCGACGGCGGACCGCTACCGGGCGGCCGGAGCTGCCTTCATCCTGGTGGGCGCCGACGTCGCGCTCCTGGCCCGGGGTTCCGAGGCGCTCGCCGCCCGGTTCTGCGTGGACGGCCCTTCTGGAGAACACACGGTGGCGGACGACGGCGCCGCGGCGGGCGGCGGGACGGCCAGCTACTGAGGCCGCCGGAGGGGCCGCCGGAGCCCGCAAATTTTACGGCGGCCCTAAACTTTTCGGTGAGGAATACCGGCCGAAAATCCGCGGAATACCGGGGTACGCTGGGAGCTGATCCGGGCCCGGCGAGGCCACATCCAGCCAGGAGTTTTTCCGTGTCCCAGCACGCACCATCCAACCAAAACCACGCCCACGGCGACGCCCGGCCGGCCGGCTCCGGCCACACCCCGGCAGCGTCGATGACGGAGCACAAGCCCGCCGATATACGGCGCTGGCGCCAGTACTTGGCCGACGAACGCGCCGAGGCCCGCGTCTACCGGGAACTGGCCCAGAACCGCAGCGGCGAGGAACGCGCCATCCTGCTGGCCCTGGCCGAGGCCGAGGGCCGGCACGAGGCGCACTGGCTGCAGCTGCTCGGCGAGCACGCCGGCCGGCCGCGTCCGGCGTCGCTGCGCAGCCAGCTGCTGGGCTTCCTGGCCCGGCACTTCGGCTCGGTGTTCGTCCTGGCCCTGGCACAGCGGGCCGAGAGCCGCTCCCCCTACGCCAACGACCCGTCCGCCACCCCGGCCATGGTCGCGGACGAACAGATCCACGAGGAGGTGGTCCGGGGCCTGGCAACCCGCGGCCGCAACCGGCTCGCCGGCAGCTTCCGCGCCGCCGTGTTCGGCGCCAACGACGGACTGGTTAGCAATCTCTCCCTGGTCATGGGCATGGCGGCGTCCGGCGTCGGCAGCTCCGTGGTGCTGCTCAGCGGCGTCGCGGGCCTCCTGGCCGGTGCGCTGTCCATGGGCGCCGGCGAGTTCATTTCCGTCCGCTCCCAGCGTGAGCTGCTGGCCGCCACCCGGCCCACCCAGATCACCCTCGCCGCTGCGCCATCCCTGGACATCGAGCACAACGAACTCGTCCTCGTCTACCTGGCCCGCGGCATGTCCCGGGAGGCCGCCGAGCACCGCGTCGCCGAGCGGATGGGCCTGCTGGACTGCGACTGCGATCCGAGCCTCTCGCTCCAGCCGGAACTGCCCGAGGCCGAGGACCAGCACGAGGCCGTCGGCACGGCCTGGGGCGCGGCGGCCTCGAGCTTCTGCTTCTTCGCCTCCGGCGCGATCATCCCGATCATCCCGTTCGTCCTGGGCATGACCGGCATCGGCGCCCTGGTGGTCTCCGCCGGCCTGGTCGGCATCGCGCTGCTGCTGACCGGCGGCGTCGTGGGCCTGCTCTCCGGCACCTCCCCGGTCACCCGCGGCCTGCGCCAGCTGGCGATCGGCCTGGGCGCCGCCGCCGTCACCTACCTGCTGGGCCTGGTCTTCGGCGCGGTGGTCGGCTAGTGGAAGACCCGGGCCCCCGGAACCGGCCGCCGCGGCACAGCCGTGCCGCCGGCGGCTTCCGGGCGGCCCGGAACCTGGCGGCCGTCGCGTTCATCGCGGTGGCCGCTTTCGCTACCGCCGGGCTGGTCTACAACGATCCCCGGCTGACCGAGCTGCTGGGGCTCCCCCACGACTCCACCGCCCGCCGCGTGCCGGGGACCGGGCTGGGCACCGGGCCCGGCGCCGTCGGACACGCCACGGCCAGCGGCGCCGCCCGGCAGGCCGGGATCCCGGCCGACGGCACCGCCATGGCGGTTCCGCCGCCCGGCTACGAGGAACAGGACCAGCCCCTCGGGCAGGCCCGCAAACCCGCGGCGGCCAGCAGCTCCTTCAAGTTCCTGGCCACCAACCCGGACGGCGGACCGGTGGGCTACTCGCCCTGCCGTCCCCTGCATTACGTGGTCAACGCCGCCCTGGCCCCGGCCGGGGCGGAACGTTTGGTGGAGGATGCCATCGCCGCCGTCGCCGCCGCGACCGGGATCAGGTTCGTCAGCGACGGCTCCACCACCGAACTGCCGTCCCAGACCCGAGCCCCCTACCAGAACGACGCTTACGGCGACCGCTGGGCGCCCCTGCTGATCACCTGGACGACGCCGGAGCAGGCGCCCCAGCTGGAGGGCCCCGTGATCGGCACCGGCGGCAGCACGCACTTCAGTTTTGGGGGCGGCCCCAAGACCTACGTCACCGGCAGCCTGGAACTGGACGCCCCGCAGATCACCGAGGAACTGCAGCGCGGCGACGGGTCCTCCTACGCCACCGCCGTCATCCTGCACGAACTGGGCCACGTCATGGGCCTGGAGCACGTGACCGACCCGGACCAGCTGATGTATCCGGAGATCGGCGCCCCGGACGGGCTCGCCGCCGGCGACCTGAACGGCCTGTACGAACTCGGCCGCGTCCCCTGCCGCAAGGACCTCTAGGGCTCAGGAGGCCAGGACGGCCAGCGCCTCTTCGACCGAGTCCACCAGGAAAATCCGCCGTTCCATCTGCCGGCCCGAGGCGATGCTCTGCAGCAACGGCCATGCCGGGTAGCGGCGCAGCCAGTGCTCCCGCCCCACCAAGACCATGGGCGTGATGGTTTCCGGCGCCCCGTAGTAGTTTTCGCAGGCGTCCTGGAAGATCTCCTGGATGGTGCCGCCGGAACCGGGCAGGAACACGATCCCGCCGTTGCACAGCTCCAGCAGGACCGCCTCGCGGATGGAGTTCGCGAAGTACTTGGCGATGTGGGTGGCGAAGTAGTTGGGCGGTTCGTGCCCGTAGAACCAGGTGGGAATGCCCAGCGACGGCGTCCCGTCCGGGTGGCGTTCGACGACGGCGGCGGCCGCCCGGGCCCAGGCCGACACGGAGGGCCGGAAACCCGGCACCGCGGCCAGGTCCGCCAGCGCCTGCCGGAAGTCGGGTTCGGCCGCCCCGCTGAGGTAGGCGCCCAGGTTGGCGGCCTCCATGGCGCCCGGGCCGCCGCCGGTGGCCACCAGCCGCCCCGCCCCGGCGAGAAGCCGCCCGAGCAGCGCGGCCTCCGTGAAGCCGGCCGATCCCCGGGTGGCGGCGTGGCCGCCCATCACCCCAACCAGGGTCTTGCCCCGGGCCGCGTCCGAGCGGGTGAATTCCTCCAGGGCGTCCCCGATCGCGTGGTCGTGGAGGGCGGCGGCGAGGGTGGCATCGAGCCGGCGGCGCTGCCCGGAGTGGATGCTCCAGTGGTAGATCCGGGCGTCCGGGGTGTCCTCGTAGCGGGTCTCCGCGATGCCGGCGTAGAGCTCCTCCGGGGTGTACAGCGTTCCGCGGTAAGGGTTGAACGGCACCTTTTCCAGCCTGGGGAAGATCAGCGCGCCGCCGGCCCGGAGCATGGCCTCGACCCCGTCGTCGAAGGTGCAGCCCAGGAAGACGGCGCCCTGGACGTCGGCGGCTTCCAGCGCCGCGCGCCGGCCGCGGAGGTCCAGGGACTGCAGGTGCCAGCCGTGGAGGGATCGGGCGCCGCCGGACACCAGCCGGTCAAAGCTCTCCAGGCTCTCGACCTCGAGGGTGCGGGGGCTGGGGTGCAGGCTGCGGGCGGCGCTCATCCGGCACTACGCCCGGGCGTCCGGGGCGGGTACGTCCTGGGCGCGCCGCTCGGACAGGTACCGGTCCAGCCGGGCCAGGGTCTGCTCCAGGTTGGCGGGGTGTCGGCGCAGGTAGCCGGCCAGGCGCAGCAGGAACCGTCCCCGGACCGCGCGGGCGTCCCACTGTTCGGTGACCAGGGTGCCCGCGACCCCGGACTCGGTGGCCGGTTCCAGCAGGTACCGCCAGATGTGGCCGTAGAAGTGCCGCCAGGCGATGCGCCGGCCCTCCTCAAACTCACAGACGGTATTGAGGATCTTGTAGTCCACCCCGATCTTCATCTCCATGCCGAACCGGGCGCCGGGTCCCAGCCGTTCCGGTCCACGCGGCTGGGCGCCCTTCACGGTGCCGGAGCCGTCGATCTCGCTGTGCAGGGCGGGAGTGGCCAGCACCTCGAAGATCTCGTCCGGGGAGGCTGCGATGAAACGGCTGCGGGAGACCATGTAGCGGTTGTTCATCCGGCCATCGTAGCCTCCGGCGCGCGGCGGGAGGGGCGCCGCGGCGGGGCCGGGAACGTGGTGCAGAATGAGGCATGCAGATTCCGACCTCATCCGCCGGAGGACCCCGCATCGGGGTGCCCGTCCGGCTCAGCAGTTCCTCCGACCCGGACCCCAGGGTGGGCGAGGCGAACGACCTCTTCGACTACATCGTGGCGCTCCTGCGCGGGGCCGGCGGAGAGCCGGTGCTCCTAACGGATGCGACGGGCGTTCGCGGGCTCGACGGCGTCATCCTGCCCGGCGGCGGAGACCTGGACCCGGCGCTCTACGGGGAGACCGACGGCGGCACCTGCTACGACGTGAACGCGGCCCAGGACGAGCTGGACCTCGCGGTGGCGCGGGAGGCGATGGACGGCGGCGTTCCGGTGCTGGGCATCTGCCGGGGGCACCAGCTGCTGAACGTGCTCTACGGCGGCACCCTGGTCCAGGACATGGACCCGGGCGCGGTGCCGCATCGGGAGGCCGTCCCGTCCGACGATCCGGTTCACGACGCCGGACCGTGGGCCTGGCACGACGTGGACATCGTGGCCGGATCGAAGGTCGCCGCCCTGTACGCCGGTTGGAATCCGGAGCGGGTCAGGATCGCCTCCGGACACCATCAGGCCGTCGCCCGGGTGGGCAACGGCCTGGTGGTCACGGCTCTCGCCGATGACGGGACTGTGGAGGCGCTGGAGGATCCGGCGCGCTGGGTGGCCTCGGTGCAGTGGCACCCCGAAGCCGCAGAACTTCCCGAGGGCGAGCGGCTGGCGCCGTTCGCGGCGTTCGTGGCGGTGTGCCGGCAGCGGGTGCCGGCAGACCGGGCGGGAGCCTAGGCCCGGCCCGCGGCCACGGCTTCGGCGGTTTCCGCGGGGGCGGCGGCGCCGGCGTCGTCGTTCATGGCCCCGTCGTTAGTGTCCCCGGCGTTAGTACCCGCGGTCCCCGCGGTGGCGTTCCGTGCCCGCTTCGCGGCGCCGGCGGCGGCGACGGCCATCACCACGAGCCCGGCCAGCGTGGTGGCCGCGCCCGCCCAGATCGGGGAGGTGTAACCCAGGCCGGCGGTGATGGTGAAGCCGCCCAGCCAGGCGCCCAGGGCGTTGCCGACGTTGAACGCGCCGATGTTGGCGCCCGAGGCCAGCGTGGGGGCGCTGTCCGCGTACTTCATGACGCGCATCTGCAGGCCGGGGACAGTGGCGAAGCCGAAGCCGCCCAGCAGCACCATGGAGGCGATGGTCATCGGCGGGTTGGCGGCAGTGAGAGCGAAGACCACGAGCACCACGACGAGGGCAGCGAGCACCACCAGCAGGGTGCGGTCCACGTTCCGGTCGGCGGCCTTGCCGCCGATGGTGTTGCCGATGAACAGTCCCACGCCGAAGAGGATCAGCAGCCACGGGACGGTCGCGGCGGAGAAGCCGGTGACCTCGGTCAGCGTGAAGGCGATGTAGGTGAAGGCGCCGAACATGCCGCCGTAACCCAGGATGGTGACCAGGATGGACAGCCAGACCTGCCCGGACCGGAAGGCACGGAGCTCTCCGCGCAAACCGCCTGCGGTAGAACCAGCGCCGGTGTCGCCGGCGCCGGTCCGCGGGACCAGGGCCAGGATGCCGGCCAGTGCCAGGACACCGATGACGGTGATGGCCCAGAAGGTGGAGCGCCACCCCGCCGCCTGGCCCAGCATGGTGCCGAAGGGGACGCCCAGGACGTTCGCGGCGGTCAGGCCGGTGAACATGATGGCGATGGCGCCGGCCTTCTTGGTAGGCGCGACCATGCTGGCGGCGACCACCGCGCCGATGCCGAAGAAGGCACCGTGCGCGAGTGCGGCGATGATCCGGCCCACCATCATGACGGTGTAGCCGGGGGCGAGGGCGGAGATGAGGTTGCCGGCGATGAACAAGACCATCAGGGCGGCCAGCACGGGCTTGCGCTCGAACCGGGTCACGGCGGCGGTCAGGGCCAGCGCCCCCACGACGACGGCGAGCGCGTACCCGGAGATGAGCCAGCCGGCGACCGCCTCGGTGACGTGGAAATCCGCTGAGACTTGCGGCAGCAGGCCCATGATGACGAACTCGGTGAGTCCGATTCCGAACCCGCCGAGGGCGAGTGCTATCAGGCCGATAGGCATGGATGACTCCTTCGAAAACTGTACTGAAAGTGGGGGGACGCGTAAGCTATTAGTTGCAGACGCGTTATTTATTGTTGCACACGCAACTATAGCGCGCAAGCAACTACTTTGGGTCGGCCGGGCACGGGATGGCGCCGCGGGCGGCCCGATTGGGAAAGGAAGCACACGAATGGGCATCAAGGACGACGCCGTGGAGGTCCGCGCACAAGGCTGGCGCACCCTCGCGGCCCTGCATGGACTGATCGAGACGGAGCTGGAACGGGCCCTGCAGGCCGAGGCAAAACTCTCGGTCGTCGAGTACACAGTTCTGGACGCACTCAGCCGCCAGGACGGCTGGCACATGCGGATGCAGCAGCTCGCCCGCGCGACCGCACTGAGCGCGAGCGCCACCACCCGGCTGGTAAACCGGCTCGAGGACCGGGCCCTGCTGACCCGGATCCTCTGCGACGACGACCGCCGAGGCATCTACACCGAACTCACAGCCAGCGGCATCGCGCTCCTGGAGCAGGCCCGGCCCGTCCACGACGGCACACTGGAGCGCGCCCTGGCGGCGGCGCAGGACATCCCGGAACTCGCCCCGCTGGTGGACGCCCTCCCCCGGCTGCATGCCGTCGCCTGAGGCCGGGGATTTATACGGCTCGGAGAGCCGGTCCCGCGCAAGGCATCCGCCACTACGAGTCTGGCGCATGCGCCCTTGCAGCGGTACCGTTAAACAACCATCTTTTTGATCAAGCGTTGAGTTGATTACTCCTCGGTGACCACTCGATGGCATGCCACGCACCGCGGCTGCACCTCCGTCTTTGAGGGGGCACTTCATGGTCCACGACGACGACCAGCTCGACTCCGCCTTCCTGGCGCTGGCCGATCCCGTCCGCCGCAGGATCATCGCCCGGCTCAGCCGGGGGCCGGCCACGGTGAACGAACTGGCGGAACCCTTCGCGATCACCAAGCAGGCGGTCTCGAAGCACATCCAGGTCCTCGAACAGGCGGGGCTCGTCACGCGCACACGCGACGCCCAGCGCCGGCCCGTCCACCTGGACCCCGCGCGGCTGGAGGCACTCACCGCATGGATCGACCAGTACCGGCTGGTCCGCGAGGAGCAGTTCCGCAGCCTCGACGCCGCGCTCCACACTCAGGCCGCAGCACGCGGCACCCAGTCAAAGGACTCATCATGAGCAACGCCCTGAAACTCAGCGTCCCGGAAGGGTTGCCCTTCATCGACTTCGAACGGGACTTCGACTTCCCCGTGGCGGACGTGTTCCGCGCCCACAAAGACCCCGCCCTGATCGTGCAGTGGCTTGGCCCGCGCAGGATGAGCATGGAGGTGGACCACTACGACTTCCACACCGGCGGCAGCTACAGCTACACCCACACCGGGCACGACGGCGTCCCGCACGTTTTCAGCGGCGTCTTCCACACGGTGCGGGAGAACGACTTCGCCATCCAGACCTTCGAATTCGACGGTTACCCGGATGTGGTCAGCATCGAGTTCATGACCTTCACGGACCTCGGCGGCGGCCGCACCCGGCTGAGCGCCCATGCGGTGTACCCCAGCATGGAGGCCCGGGACGGCATGGCCCAGTCCGGGATGGAAGGCGGCGTCAGCGAGGGCTACGAGCGGCTCGAGGAACTGCTGGCCGGCGCCACGGTCTGACGGGCCGGACGAACCCGCCCCGGATTTAGGACCCGCCGCTTAAACCACAAACGCGAGGCCACCCCGGCCCGCCCGGCGAAACCGGACGGGCGTGGTGGCCCCGCGTTGTGGTGCTGTGGCCTAGAGCGCGGCGAACACTTCGCGCAGCAGCTTGGCGGTCTCGGACGGCGTCTTGCCGACCTTCACGCCGGCAGCCTCGAGGGCTTCCTTCTTGGCCTGCGCCGTACCCGCGGAGCCGGAGACGATGGCGCCTGCGTGGCCCATGGTCTTGCCCTCGGGGGCGGTGAAGCCGGCCACGTAGCCGACAACTGGCTTGGTGACGTGGGCCTTGATGTAGTCGGCCGCACGCTCCTCGGCGTCGCCGCCGATTTCGCCGATCATGACGATCGCCTTTGTCTCGGGGTCGGCCTCGAAAGCCTCGAGGGCGTCGATGTGGGTGGTGCCGATGACCGGGTCGCCGCCGATGCCGATGGCGGTGGAGAAGCCCAGGTCACGCAGTTCGTACATCATCTGGTAGGTCAGGGTGCCGGACTTGGAGACCAGGCCGATCGGGCCCTTGCCGGTGATGTTGGCCGGGGTGATGCCGACCAGGGCCTCACCCGGGGTGATGATGCCGGGGCAGTTCGGTCCGATGATGCGGGTGACCTGCTTGCCGTTGGCGTCCACCTTGGACTGGGCCAGGGCCCAGAATTCGGCGGAGTCCTGAACCGGAACGCCCTCGGTGATGACGACAACCAGGCCGATGCCGGCCTCGATGGCTTCGACGACGGCGTCCTTGGTGAAGGCCGGCGGTACGAAGACGATGGAAACGTCGGCGCCGGTCTCCGCCATGGCTTCCTTGACGGTGCCGTAGACGTTGATTTCCTTGTCGCCGTGGACGACGGTGGTGCCGGCCTTGCGGGCGTTGACGCCGCCGACGACGTTGGTGCCGGCCTTGAGCATCAGGGCGGTGTGCTTGGTGCCTTCGCCGCCGGTGATGCCCTGGACGATGACCTTGGAGTCCTTGTTGAGGTAGATAGACATGTCGCGTCCCTTACTTCGCTGCGTTGGCGAGCTCGGCGGCCTTGTCGGCGCCCTCGTCCATGGTGGCGGCCAGGGTAACCAGCGGGTGGTTGGCCTCGGCCAGGATGCGGCGGCCTTCCTCGACGTTGTTGCCGTCGAGGCGGACGACCAGCGGCTTGTTCGCGGAGGAGCCCAGTTCGGCGAGAGCGCCGACGATGCCCTTGGCGACGGCGTCGCAGGCGGTGATGCCGCCGAAGACGTTTACGAACACGGCCTTGACCTGCTCGTCACCGAGGATGACGTCCAGGCCGGCGGCCATGACCTCGGCGGAGGCTCCACCGCCGATGTCCAGGAAGTTGGCGGGCTTGACGTTGCCGTGCTTCTCGCCGGCGTAGGCGACGACGTCGAGGGTCGACATGACCAGGCCGGCACCGTTACCGATGATGCCCACCTCGCCGTCGAGCTTGACGTAGTTCAGGTCCTGCGCCTTGGCCTTGGCTTCCAGCGGGTCCGCTGCGTCCTTGTCCTCCAGGGCGGAGTGCTTCGGGTGGCGGAAGTCGGCGTTCTCGTCCAGCGAAACCTTGCCGTCCAGGGCGACGATGTCGCCGGCGCCGGTCTTGACCAGCGGGTTGACCTCGACCAGGGTGGCGTCTTCCTTCTTGAAGACGTCCCAAAGCTTGAGGATCACGGCGGCGACCTTGCCGCGCAGTTCCTCGGCGAAGCCGGCGGCGTTGACGATTTCGTCGGCCTTGGCCTGGTCGATGCCGACGGCCGGGTCGATGGCAACCTTGGCCAGCGCTTCCGGGCGTTCGACGGCGAGCTGCTCGATTTCCATGCCGCCCTCAACCGAGCACATGGCCAGGTAGTTGCGGTTGGCTCGGTCCAGCAGGACGGAGAAGTAGAATTCCTCGGCGATGTCGGCACCCTGGGCGATCATCACCGTGTTGACGGTGTGGCCCTTGATGTCCATGCCGAGGATGTTGGTGGCGTGTTCCAGAGCCTCGTCGGCGGTCTTGGCGACCTTAACGCCGCCGGCCTTTCCGCGGCCACCGACCTTAACCTGTGCCTTGACGACAGTAACGCCGCCGATCTTCTCGGCAGCTGCCTTTGCTTCTTCAGGGGTGTGCGCCACGATGCCAGCAAGCACGGGTACACCGTGCGCCTCGAACATATCGCGCGCCTGATATTCAAACAGGTCCACGGTTTAGTGTCCTTCTACGTCGAAGTAGTTTCTGTACAGCCGCTCGCCGCGGATTCGCGGTGACCGGGCTGCGGATTAAAGGCACCCTGCGACAGGTCCGGAGACGAGCCGCACGACGCAATGCTCCTTGTGGAACTCTAGTCCTTTGGAGCGGGCAGCCCGACCCACAGTACAGGTTATGTGAGTAACGACACTATTCTATTGAGCGTAGAAAAACCCCTACATTACGGGGATTTTGAGGCCTTCGGAGCCGCCGCGGAGGGCGTCGCGCCGGGTCCCTTAATGAGCTCGTAACGGTCGCGGGAGACGAAGAAAGCGACCTGCGCGGAGACGTTTCCGCAGGCCACGCCTCCGTCGTAGGCGGAGCAGCGCAGGCCGTTCCGCTCCACGTTGCCGCCCTCCGGCAGGACCGCCAGCTGGGAGATCGGCCCGGTGGCGCTCCCCTTTGGCCCGTATTCGGCTTCCTGGGCGGAGACGCCGGAGCGGCATTCACCGTAGACGGCCTTGTCCGGGATGAGCAGCGCCGTGCCGCCGAGGTAGCCCAGCCCGGTGCCGGCGCAGTCATCGGTGATGTCCTGGGCGGCGGGGCGGGGGTAGGCGGAGAGTTCGCAGTGCGCGACGGGGACGGTGGCCAGCTTGGCGTTGGCCGGCGCGGTGAAGCTGTTGGGCTCGTAGGGGAGGTTGATGCTGGTGCCCCGGGCCGAGGTGAGGCTGCAGGCGACCGTGTGGTCCGCGGTCACGAAGCTGACGGCGTCCGTGCCCGCCCCGAGTGTGGCCGGGTCCGTCAGCGGCGCCTGGCGGAGCTGCTCGAGGACCGGCAACGGCGCCGGCGGGACGTAGTCCGGGTCCTGCCGGGTGACGCTGCAGCCACTGGCCGCGAGCAGCACCAGGGCGGCGAGGGCGGCCTGCTTGGTTCGACGCATGGGCTTCGTTATGCCAATCACGGGAGCCGGCGCCGGGCGGAGCCCCGCCGGACGGTGGCGCCGGTCAGGCCGTGATCTTGGTCAGCGGCGCGTAGCGGAGCAGGAGGCGCTTCTCCCCCACCGCGAAGGTCACCTTCGCGACGGTCTTGTCCCCGGCGCCCTCGACGGCCAGCACGGTGCCGTCGCCGAAACTCGTGTGATTGACCCGGTCCCCCACGCTGACGGCCACGATCTCCTTCTGCGGCTGGACCCGGTTCCGGGCGATCGCCGCCGGGACATCCGCATTAAAACCGGCAGCGGAGTCGGCCCCGGTACCGCGGGCTGTGCCCGCGCCCCAGAAGGATCCGCTGTAGCGGCTGGAGCCGATGGACCCGCCGCCCCAGCTGGCCGCCTGGCGGCTGGTGCCCTCGCGTTTCCACTCGACCAGCTCGGCCGGGATCTCCTCGATGAACTGGCTGGCGGGGTTGTACTGGCTCTGCCCCCACATGTTCCGGACCTCGGAGCGGGTGAGGTAGAGCCGCTTCCGGGCCCGGGTCAGGCCCACGTAGGCGAGCCGGCGTTCCTCCGCCAGTTCCTTGGGGTCCGTGGCCGAACGCTGGTGCGGGAAGAGTCCGTGCTCCATGCCGGTCAGGAACACCACCGGGAATTCCAGGCCCTTGGCGGTGTGCAGCGTCATCAGGGTGACGACGCCGAGCCGCTTGGCCTCGGCGACCGCGGCGTCAATGTCCGCCCCGGGGGCGTCCGGGATCTGGTCGGCGTCCGCCACCAAAGAGACCTGCTCCAGGAACGCACCGAGCGAACCTTCCGGGTTGTCGCGTTCGTATTCACGGACGACGGCGACCAGTTCGGCGAGGTTTTCGACCCGGGATTCGTCCTGTGGGTCCGTGCTGGAGCGCAGGGTGGCGAGGTAACCGGTCTGTTCCAGCACCGCCTCGAGCGCCGCGGCCGCACCGGAGCCGGCGGCCACCTCTGCCAGGTCATCGAGCATCTTCACGAAGCCGAGGACCGCATTCACGGAGCGGGTGGCCATGCCGGGCGCCTCGTCGGCCCGGCGGGCGGCGGCCATGAAGGAGGTGCGGTCGCGCTGGGCCAGCGAGGCGATGGCACCCTCGGCCCGGTCGCCGATGCCGCGCTTGGGCTCGTTGAGGATGCGGCGCAGGTTGACGTCGTCGTCGGGGTTCACCAGGACGCGCAGGTAGGCCAGGGCGTCCTTGATTTCCTTGCGCTCGTAGAAGCGGGTGCCGCCGACCACCTTGTAGGGCAGGCCGACGCGGACCAGGACGTCCTCGATGGACCGGGACTGGGCGTTGGTGCGGTAGAAGATCGCGACGTCGCCGGGGCGGAGGTTGCCCTCGTCCTGCAGCCGGTCGATCTCCTTGGCGATGAACTGGGCCTCATCGTGCTCGTTCTCACCCACGTAGCCGACGATCTTCTCGCCGTCGCCCTCGGCCGTCCAGAGCCGCTTCTCCGGCCGGTTGGGGTTGCGGGAGATGACCGCGTTGGCGGCGCTGAGGATGGTCTGGGTGGAGCGGTAGTTCTGCTCCAGCTTGATGGTGCGCGCGTCCGGGTAGTCCTTTTCGAACTCCACAATGTTGCGGATGTCCGCCCCGCGGAAGGCGTAGATGGACTGGTCCGAGTCGCCCACCACCGTCAGTTCCGCCGCGCCGTCGCCCTCGCCGACGATCTCGCGGACCAGGGCGTACTGGGCGTGGTTGGTGTCCTGGTACTCGTCCACCAGCACGTGCCGGAAGCGGCGCCGGTAGGAATCCGCGAGCGCCGGGAAGGCCCGGAACATGTAGACGGTCTCGGCGATCAGGTCGTCGAAGTCCATGGCGTTGGCCTGGCGCAGGCGCTGGGTGTAGCCCTTGAAAACCTCCGCCACGGCCTGTTCGAACGGGTCGTTGTGGTTGGCGCTGGAGGAGTAGCTGTCCGCGTCGATCAGTTCGTTCTTGAGCGCGGAGATCTTGTGCTGGATGGCCTTGGGCGCGAACTTCTTGGGGTCCAGGTCCAGGTTCTTGGCCACCAGGGTGATCAGGCGGAGCGAGTCGGCCGAGTCGTAGATGGAGAAGTTGGAGTTCAGGCCTACGTTGGCGGCCTCGCGGCGCAGGATGCGGACGCAGGAGGAGTGGAACGTGGAAATCCACATGGTTTTTGCCCGGCCGCCGACGAGTGCCTCGATCCGCTCGCGCATCTCGGCGGCGGCCTTGTTGGTGAAGGTGATGGCCAGGATCTCGCCGTGGTGCGCACGCCGGGTGGCGATCAGGTAGGCGATGCGGTGGCTGAGCACCCGGGTCTTTCCGGACCCCGCTCCGGCCACGATCAGCAGGGCGCCGCCGGCGTGCTTGACGGCCTCTTCCTGCTGCGGGTTCAGGCCCTGGAGGAGGTCCTCGGCACTGGGCAGCCGGTGCCGTTCGCCGTCGGCGTGGCCCTGTCCGCCGTCGCCCCCGTGGCCGTGCGCCAGGGCGGGCATCCCGGTGCCGGCGTCTGCGTGAGCCGCCGCTTTCGCGGGCGAGCCCGGGGTCGCAGCTGCTTGGAAGGGTCCGTCGGCATAGGGGTCAAACAACATATCCATGGTGTTAACAAGTCTAGGTGGTGCCACCGACGGTGAGGTTCGGGGCTACTGCACGGACCCCCGCTGGAGCGCGGCGCGGAGCTCCCGTACCGCCGTCGCTCCCCCGGCGATGAACCACTCGAGGCCGTTGACTCGGACGACGTCGGTGCTGCCGCCGGCCGCACGCACGATCGCCTGGCCCGGCAGCCAGTCCCATTCCGGGCAGCTGTGCTGGAACCAGCAGTCGAGTTCGCCGTCGGCCACGCGGGCCAGGTCGCAGGAGCCGGATCCGAACATCCGCAGCGATGCCGCGGAGACGGCGGCCGCGTGCCAGGGCATGGCGCACATCGGGTCCGCGAGCCAGGTGGGGTGGATGTAGGTGGCTGCGCCCTGCTCCGCGAGGGGCGCCTCGTCCCGCGCCGGAGCTACTCCCTCGGGGGCGAAGCCGGTCAGCCGTTCCCCGTTCAGGGTGGCGGGGTGGTCGGTGCCGCCGAGCCAGAGCTTGTCCGCCTCGGGCTGGAAGATGGCACCGAGGATCGGCCCGGTTGCGTCCTTGAGCGCCAGGGCGGAGCACCAGTAGCTGGAGCCGTGCAGGAAGTTGTAGGTGCCGTCCACCGGGTCGATCACCCAGGTCCGTCCGCTGGTGCCGGTCTTGGCGGCGCCCTCCTCGCCGAGGATGCCGTCCTCGGGCCGGCACCGCTGGAGCTGTTCGAGGACGTAGGCTTCCGCGGCGTGGTCGGCGGCGGTGACGACGTCGGACACGGAGGTCTTCTGGTGGCCTTCCAGCCCGGCGTGGCGCATCAGCAGGGCCAGGTTTCCGGCCTCCCGGACCAGGGCCGCGGCTAACTCGGCGTCGTCGAGGTCTGGGCTGAGGTCCGCGGCGCTGTGCCGTCCGAGCCGATGCCTGCCGAGGTCGCTGTGGCCGAAGTCGTTGCTGCCTGTTTCGCTCATTCGTTCAGCCTACCGGCGCCGGGCATAGGGGCGGGGTGCAGGGGCGATAATGGGTCCATGGCCAAAACACCCGCCCAGCGGCTCAAAAAACATGGCGCCAACGCTGCCCTCCCCCAGCATCAGCTGCCTCCGGTGATCAACCCCAGCACCTCCCGGACGCCGCAGAAGGCGCAGAGCAACGGCAACCTGATCCTGATCGCCGGGGTGGTGGCGAGCCTTTTCCTGTTTTGGTACCTGCATCTGCTGACCCTGAACCAGCTGACTCAGCTCAGCGGCGGACTGCCGATGCCCGATTCCCTGATCGGCGGCTTTGACCAGGGGTTCGTTGACCAACTTCGCACGGCCATGGATAACGACGCCCGCGGACAGTTGAACTATGTGCATAAGACCGCCGGGACGCTCTTCCCTCTGATCTTCGGGTTCACCTGGCTGCTGCTGGTCGGGATGAACGTGGCTAGGAAGCCGCTGCGTTGGGCGTTCTGGGCACTGCCGCTGCTGTTTGCCGTGGTGCGGCTCTGGGGGAATGCCGCGATCGACGGCATGATGTCGGCCGGCACCCTCGACGGCGGCCAGGTGGCGCTGGCTTCGGCACTCACGGTGGCCGGGTGGGTCCTGTTGCTGCTCAACTTGCTCGCCGGCGGCGCGGCCGTGTTCCTGAACCGGAAGTCGGCCCCGGCGCGCGGAGCTGCCGCCGACTAGTGCCGGCCGAAGCCGGCCGCTCGCCAAAGCCGTGACCACAGGGACACGGGGCCCAGTTCGACGGCGATGAACTCCCGAGTCTGCTCGGCGCGGTGAGGAGCCCCTGCGTTTTCGAAGTGCATGACGGCCTCTGTCAGGGCTGTCCGGGCAGCGGACTCGTTACCCATGGCCAGATACGATCTTCCGAGAAGGAACCACGCGTCGCCAAGGAGTTGGGGGGCAACCGCCTCTGTGCAGATGTCTTCCAGGATCTCGGCCGCACCAGCAGCGTCGCCGGCCAGGAAATTCCAATGAGCCCGGTTGCGTCGGAGAAGCAGGATGTCACTTTGTGTGCCGCCAATGATGTCGGTTGCCAGTTCGGCCCGCTCGATGCACCGGAGAGTGTCAGCATCCGCAACGTCTGCCGCTAAGCGCATGGCGGCGGACGCCTTATTGAATTTGGCCCAGACGTCCAGGTTTTTGGTCGGGGAAAAAGTCGCAGCCGCGAGTTCGTGGTAGTGCAATCCGTCTTGAATTCTGCCGCAGAGGAATGCGACATTGCCCACTACCCAGAAGGCTTTGCCTGCCAACTGGTCATCAAGCTCATCCGAAACGGCCTGAGCAAGCTTCTTACTCTCCGCCCATGCCTCGTCGAACTGGCCGCCATCGGCGAGCGCGGCGATAAGAGCCTGCCTGGCCTGCACATTAATTTCTTGGTCGGAATCGCCGGGGGTTAAGTCCGCCGCGCGCCGGGCGCAATCGGCCGCCTTGTCGAGGAGTCCGGCCCCTTGGCGAGCCTTGGCGATGAGGATGTGAGTTCGGGCCTGATCCCGCTCACTCACGGGTGTTGGGGATTCCCGGAGCAGCGCTGTGCCCAGCTCCACGCAGGCATCGAACTCTTCAGCGTCCAGAAGGTTCTCGGCCCGGAGGAAGCTCATGTTCCACCAGGCAGCCGCATCGCCCGCCCCTAGGGCGATTTCGGCGGCTTGTTCCGCACTCCCGGCCGCTTCGGCGAACGCGTGGTGGCTCCGCTGCTCGTGCGCCTTGAGCTCGGCGGCGGCATACAGCGGCGATACGGAGTGCATGAGACAAGTATCGAGTGCATTTGAAGAAAAAGTGAACGCCGCGCGCAATCTATGCCGTCTCGTGACCACGCCAGCACACGATTAGCACAGTTTTTTAAAAGATCCGCGAATTCTTGCTGTACGGCGTGTCCACTACCCATATACTAAACCTGCATTACTTGAGTCACTTCAGCCACTTACGTAACAGGAGCCCTCCATGAAGAAAACCATCGCAACACTCCTCGTCGCCGGCGCCCTGGCTGCTGCGGGCGTCTCCGCTGCATCCGCTGTTTCGGCCAATGGCAACCAGGGCTCTGTAGAGGCCGTCTACTACTGGCCTAACTCCACCCCGAAGAACTAACACTGGGGTTAGCCGCCGGGGGCGGGTGCCGGATTCCGATCCAGCACCCGCCCTTTGCTTTGCGCTTCTGTTCTGCGGTTCAGAAGATGAAAAGATCGCATTACTCCGCGGCCGCACTCCAGGAAAGAATGCTCCCCGCGACAGTCTCGGCCGGCGCTGGCCTGCTGAAGTAGTAACCCTGTCCGCTGGAGCAGCCCAGCCGCACCAGTTCCTCGGCCTGCTCCGCGGTCTCGATTCCCTCCGCCACGGCCCGCAGCCCGCAGGCGTGGATCAGGTGCAGCACGGCCTCGACAAACCGACCCTGCTCCTCGTCGGTACCCAGCCCATCGATGAGGCTCCGATCAATCTTGACGACGTTCACCGGCAGCCGCCGCAGGTAGCTGATGGAGGAGTAGCCGGTGCCGAAGTCGTCGATTTCGAGCTGGACACCCAGCTGACGCAGGCCGCTGAGCGAGTACTTGTCCACGTCGCCGCCGGTCACCGCCATGGATTCGGTCAGCTCGATGATGAGGTTGGCGGCATCCACGCCGGTCTCGCGGAGAATGTCCTGGACGTGCTCAATCAGCTCCAGGTTCTGCAGCTCGGTGGTGGAGATGTTGACCCGCATGGAGAAGTCCTCATCCAACGGGAGCTCCTCCTGCCAGGTCCGCAGCTGCCGCACCGCGGTCTTCAGCACCCAGTGGCCCAGATCCACGATCATCCCGGTTTCTTCGGCCAGCGGGATGAACTGGTCGGGCATCAGCAGTCCGCGCTCGGGGTGGTTCCACCGCACGAGCGCCTCGACGCCCTCCATTCGGCCGGTCGCGAGCTCCACGACGGGCTGGTAGTGCAGCACCAGCTGGTCCTCGAGGATGGCCGCGCGCATCTCGGTCACCATCAGGCTCTGCAGCCGGCGGGCGTAGAGCAGGGCCGGTTCGAAGACCTTGATCCCGCTGTGCGGCTGGGCCTTGGCCGCGTACATCGCGGTGTCCGCCTCCATCACCAGGTCGTCCACGGACTGGCCGGGTTCGGCCACCCGCACGCCGATGCTGGTGCCGCAGGTAATCCGCAGGTCGCCGATCTCCAGGCTTTCGTTCAATGCCTTCAGGATCCGGTTCGCGACCCGGCGGGCGCGGACCAGGTTCGATTTGGGCAGCATGACGGCGAACTCGTCGCCGCCCAGCCGGGCGACGGTGTCCGTGACGCGCACGGCATCCTGGAGGCGTCGGGCGATGACACGCAGGACGTCGTCGCCGGCGCTGTGGCCCAGCGTGTCGTTGATGCCTTTGAAGGAGTCCAGGTCAAGGATCAGCAACGCGGGCGGGGCCTCGCCGCGGGAGGTCTCGGCCAGGGCGTGGCTCAGGACGGAGTTCAACGCGGTGCGGTTCGCCAGCTGGGTGAGCGGGTCCGTCAGGGCCATCCGCTCGAGTTCCACTTGGGCTTCGCGGAGCATGGCGGTCCGGCTGTCGACCCGCTCCTCAAGCTCCTGGTAAATGGTCTGCAGGTCATCGGCCATCAGGTTGATGCCGGCGATGACGGCGGCGACGTCGTCCCGCGCACCCGAGTGGGGAATGCGGGTGCTCAGATCGCCGCTGGCGATCCGGACAATGCCCTCGACCAGGTTATGGAGCCTGGGATCCGGTTCACTTTTCACTCGGTGTACTGCCTTAACCATTCGAGGGCCGCTGGACGGGAAAGAAAGAATTGCGCCGGGATGCTCTCGCTGCGGGAGCGCAGCAGGTAGTGCGCGATCACCCGGTCCACGGGACCCTCCCCCACGATGGCGACGGCGCGGGCGGCGATCGACTCGGAGTAGGCGTGCCGGGCCTCGGGGCTGACGCCGATGACACCGGAGATGTTGAGCATGACGCCGACGCGGTTGCGGCCAGCGATCGTCTGGACGGCGGCGGCAGCCCGCCGCGCCTCGGAGCCGCCGATTTCGACGTCGCGCGGCATTTCCAGTTCAACGAGCGACGGAGTGACCAGCGTGACGGTGATCTCCGACGTCGTCCTTTCGGGAGACATATCCAGCGGCGGGGCCACCGGGGGTGCTGCCGTCATGGGCGTCCCTCCGGCGCAACAAATACGCGCCCGCAGGCGGGGGCGGGGTCGCCAAAGGCCGTCGCTGCCGTGACCGGCACAACCCTTGGTTCAGACATTCGTCCCCAGCACTGCTCAGTCGTTGATTTCGCATGCGCCGGATGGAACCCGGCACAAGACTCCCGGCGTTCCGGCGAATGACCCCATGATAGTGCACGCCAGCGGCCGAATGAGATGTACGACACCCCGTCGCCGGGACGGCCCGGCCGCCCGGTCTCCAGCCGGCCAGCGCCCCGCCGGCCGCTTACCCTCGGGAACGCAGGGTCTGCGCCTTGCGCGTCGTCCGTTCCTTCCGCACCCGCTGGGCCACGACCAGACCCACCGCCGCGGTGCCGATGGTGATCGGGTAGCCCATCAGCCGTTCGAGGGTTCCGGGTTCGGGAACGGCCATCCCTGTGATGCCGCCGGTGACCAGGGCGGCGAGTCCCACCGCGCCGCAGGCCAGGATGAACCAGCCCAGCGGCGTCCGGCGCCGCCAGAGCCAGCCGATCAACCCCAGGGCCAGGCCGCCGGCCGAGAAGTACGCCACGGCGCCAATGTAATGCCACGGGGAGCCGGCGTCCTCGGGCACCAGCCCCACCACCACGGTCCCGGCACCGGCGATGGTGGTGAGGGCCCGGGCGATGAACGCCGGCACGGACGCCGGGCGCCGGCCCCTGGTGCGGGGCAGCCGTTCGCCGGCACGGGCCGCCACGCCGATCACCGCGGAGGTGACCAGCATGGCCCCCACCATCATGCCGATGCCCTGAACGATGAAGGAGGCGTTCATCAGCAGGTGGGCCGGGGAGCAGACGTCGCGGCCCGAGTAGGTGCCGCAGTGCAGGGCCCCGAGGTCGCTGATGTAGCCCGTGCGGCGGCTGTAGGCCTCCCTGCCGGCCCAGGCGCCGATCACCGCGGTCTCGGCCACGAAATATTGGAGGACACTCAGTTTGGCCAGCGCCCCGGCGTAGAACCGCGTGGACGCCACATCCGGAAGGTAGAGGAGCTCTCGGTTTGCTGCGCGTGCGGGGGCGGTCATGCCTTGAGCGTAGTACGCGCCCCCACCTTGTATGCTGGTATCCGTGTTCGGACGGGTCGGCTGTGGCCGGCCGCGACGGACGCCCGCCCTCGTAGCTCAGTGGATAGAGCACGGCTCTCCTAAAGCCGGTGTCGTTGGTTCGATTCCAATCGAGGGCACGTGGATTTCCAGAGCCCCGGCACTTCTGCCGGCAGCCACGCCACCGGTCATCACGGGGCGGTCGAGGACATGCACTCCTACCTCGCGGGCACCTGGACCGTGGCCCGCACCATGCTGGACCGCGCTACGGGCACCCGCGGCTCCTTTGCCGGCGTCGTGCGCTTCACCGCGACGGACGACGGCGGCCTCCGCTTCCGCGAAGAGGGCACGGTGACCTGGAACCCGGCCGGCGCCCTGCCCTTCACCGGGCCCGCGAGCCGCGAGTACCTGCTCCGCCCCACCGCCGCCCCCGGCGTCATGGACATGCACTTCGCCGACGGCCGCCCCTTCCACCGGATGGGTTTCGGGCCTGACACCGCCAGCGACAGCCACTGGTGCGATCCGGACACGTACCGGGTCCGCTACACCCGACTCGGCCCGGACGCCTTCCGCTACACCTGGGATGTCACCGGCCCTGCCAAGGACCTGCTGCTGGAGTCGGAACTGCGCCGGGGCCCCGTTTCCGTCTCCGCGCCGCCGCCCGGCACCAACCCGGACATCGTGGTCTCCGCCGTCTGTGTGTACGACGCCCACGGCCGGCTGCTCACCGTCCGCAAGCGCGGGACGGACAAGTTCATGCACCCCGGGGGCAAGCCCGAAGCCGGGGAATCAGCGGCGCAGGCAGCGGCCCGCGAACTGGCCGAGGAGGTCGGCATCGTGCTGCCGCCCGAGGCCCTGCAGCCGCTGGGCCGGTGGCTGGCCGACGCCGCCAACGAGTTTGCCACCCGGATCGACGCGACGGTCTTCACCGCGCCCGGGATCTGGACCGCGGCGCCGTCGGCCGAGATCGCGGAGATCCGCTGGCTTGACCTGGCCGGCGAGCTTCCGGGCGACCTGGCCCCGCTCCTGACCGACCACGTCCTGCCGCTGCTCGCGGCGGCACGCGACGCCGGGGCCTAGGCGGGGCCGGCGCAGGCGGGACCCAGCCCCGGCTTCCCGTCGGGCCGGGCCCCCTACGGGCCGGGTCCCTGCGTCCGCCCTATGCGTCCGGCAGCGCGTCGGCAGCCACCGCGGTGGCCTCGGCGAACTGCGTCCGGTACAGCTCCGCGTAGCGGCCCTCGGCGGCCAGCAGCTCGCTGTGCGTCCCCCGTTCGACAACCACGCCGCCCTCGATCACCAGGATCGCGTCCGCGGCGCGGATGGTGGAGAGCCGGTGGGCGATCACGACGGCGGTGCGGCCTTCCAGCGCGGCACCGAGCGCGTCCTGGACCGCGGCCTCGTTGGTCGAGTCCAGCGCGGCGGTGGCCTCATCGAGGATGACCACCCGCGGCTGGGCGATGAGCAGCCGGGCGATGGTGAGGCGCTGGCGTTCGCCGCCGGAGAGCCGGTAGCCGCGCTCCCCCACGATGGTGTCCAGGCCGTCCGGCAGCGAGCGGATCATGTCCTCGAGGCGGGCCTGCCGCAGAACATCCCACATCAGCTCCTCGGTCGCGTCCGGGCGCGCCAGGCGCAGGTTGGAGGCGATGCTTTCGTGGAACAGGTGGCCGTCCTGGGTCACCATGCCCAGGGTCTCGCGCATCGAATCGAAGGTCAGGTCGCGGACGTCGACGCCGGTGCCCGGTTCGCTGCCGCCGAAGCGGACCGCGCCGGAATCGACGTCGTACAGGCGGGACAGCAGCTGGGCGATGGTGGACTTACCGGCACCGGAGGACCCCACCAGGGCCACCGTCTGGCCGGGTTCGACCCGGAAGCTGATGCCGTGCAGCACTTCCTCGCCGCCCCTGGTGTCCAGGGTGGAAACGTCCTCGAGGGAGGCCAGGGACACCTTGTCGGCCGAGGGGTAGGAGAACCGGACGTTGTCGAATTCCACGGACAGCGGTCCGCGCGGGGATGCCACGGCGTCCGGCTTCTGCTGGATCAGCGGCTTGAGGTCCAGGATCTCGAAGACCCGCTCGAAGCTGACCAGGGCGCTCATGATCTCCACCCGGGCGCTGGAGAGCGCGGTGAGCGGGGCGTAGAGGCGGGTGAGCAGCAGCGCCAGCACGACGACGTCGCCCGCGGCGAGCTGGCCGCCGAGCGCCAGCCAGCCGCCCAGGCCGTAGACCAGCGCCAGCGCCAGCGCGGAGACCAGGGTCAGGGCGGTGACGAACGTGAACTGCAGCATCGCGGTGCGGACGCCGATGTCCCGCACCCGGCCGGCACGTACGGCGAATTCATGGGATTCCTCGTCCGGACGGCCGAAGAGCTTCACCAGGGTGGCGCCGGGCGCCGAGAAGCGCTCGGTCATCTGCGTGCCCATGGTGGCGTTGTGTTCGGCCGCCTCACGCCGCAGCTCGGCCAGCCGGGAACCCATCCGCCGGGCCGGGATCAGGAAGATCGGCAGCAGGATCATGGCCAGCACCGTCACCAGCCACGACTTGTTCAGCATCACGGCCAGCGTCAGGACCAGGGCCACCACGTTGCTGACCACGCCGGAGAGGGTGCCGGCAAACGCGGACTGGGCGCCGATGACGTCATTGTTCAGCCGGCTCACCAGGGCGCCGGTGCGGGTGCGGGTAAAGAATGCGATAGGCATCTTCTGGACGTGGTCGAAGACCCGGGTGCGCAGGTCCAGGATCACGCCCTCGCCAATGGTCGAGGACAGCCACCGCGTCACCAGCCCCAGGCCGGCCTCGGCCACGGCCACGATCGCGATCAGGACAGCCAGCCAGATGACCGTGCCGGCGTCCGTCTTGGCGATGATCGCGTCGACGACCTGGCCGGCGAGCACCGGCGTCGCGACGGCCAGGACAGCCATCACGATGGAGAGCAGCACGAAGGCGATCAGCCGGTTGCGGTGCGGCCGGGCGAAACCGAAGACGCGCTTGACCAGGGCCTTGGAGAAAGTCCTGGAGCCGTCGGCGCCGCGGGTGATGTTGTAGAGGGAGCTCCAGGCGACCCGGTCCATGCTCATGTGTTGGTGCCTTTCGGGGCGCTCGCGCCCAGCAGTTCGGTGACGGTGCCGTCCACGACGTTCCAGCGGACGTCGAGGCGGACGTTTTCCAGCAGCCGGCGGTCGTGCGTGACCAGCAGCAGGGCGCCGTCGTAGCTCTCCAGCGCCTCCTCCAGCTGTTCGATCGCTGGCAGGTCGAGGTGGTTGGTGGGTTCGTCCAGGACCAGCAGGTTCACGCCGCGGGCCTGCAGCAGCGCCAGCGCCGCGCGGGTCCGTTCCCCGGGCGAGAGGGAGTCGACGGTCCGGGAGGTGTGGTCCGCCTTGAGCCCGAACTTGGCCAGCAGGGTCCGGACCTCGGCCGGCGTCTGGTCGGTCAGGACAGCCTCGACGGCGTCACCCAGTTTTAGGTGTCCGGCCAGCAGCCCGCGGGCCTGGTCAATCTCCCCGACGGCCACGGAGGCGCCCATCGAGGCGTCCCCGGAGTCGGGCCGCTGGACGCCCAGCAGCAGGCGCAGCAGGGTGGACTTGCCCGCCCCGTTGGGGCCGGTGATGCCGATCCGCTCGCCGGCGTTGAGCTGCAGGTTCACCGGGCCCAGGGTGAAGTCCCCCTGGCGGACGACGGCGTCGCGCAGGGTGGCGACGACGGAGCTGGAGCGAGGGGCGGCGCCGATGCTGAACTGCAGCTGCCACTCCTTGCGCGGTTCCTCCACCTCTTCCAGCCGGGCGATCCGTGACTCCATCTGCCGGACCTTCTGGCCTTGCTTCTCCGAGGACTCGGTGTTCGCGGCGCGGCGGATCTTGTCGTTGTCCGGGCTCTTCTTCATCGCGTTCCGGACGCCCTGGGAGCTCCATTCCCGCTGGGTACGGGCGCGGGAGACCAGGTCCGCCTTGGTGGCGGCGAACTCCTCGTAGCGTTCGCGGGCGTGCCGGCGGGCGACGGCGCGTTCCTCCAGGTAGGACTCGTAGCCGCCGTCGTAGACCGCGACGGCGTTCTGGGCCAGGTCCAGTTCCACCACGGTGGTCACGCAGCGGGCCAGGAACTCGCGGTCGTGGGAGACCAGCACGACGCCGCCGCGCAGGCCCTGGACGAAGGCCTCCAGCCGGGCCAGGCCATTCAGGTCGAGGTCGTTGGTGGGCTCGTCCAGCAGCACGATGTCGAAGCGGCTGAGCAACAGGGCCGCGAGCGCCACCCGCGCCGCCTGGCCGCCGGAGAGCCCGGTCATGGCCGCATCCTCGCCTACCTCCAGGCCCAGGTCCGCGAGTACGGCTGGGATGCGGTCATCCAGGTCGGCGGCGCCGGAGGCCATCCAGCGGTCGAAGGCGGCCGCGTAGGCGTCGTCGGAGCCGGGCGCACCGGAGCCGAGGGCCTCGGCGGTGGACTCCATCTCCACCGTGGCCTGGGCGCAGCCGGTCCGCCGGGCAATGTAGCCCGCGACGGTTTCGCCGGGGATCCGTTCGTGTTCCTGGGGCAGCCAGCCAACGAAAGCGTCCGCCGGGGCTAGGCTGACCGTCCCCTCCTGGGGTTCGTCGACGCCGGCCAGCAGCCGGAGGAGAGTGGACTTGCCCGCACCGTTCGCGCCGACGACGCCGACCACGTCCCCGGGCGCCACCGTGAGGGAGAGTTTGGAGAAAAGAGTGCGGTGGTCGTGGCCGCCGGAAAGGTCTTTTGCAACGAGGGTTGCCGTCATGAATCCATCCTCTCACCGGCCGCCCGGACGGGGCTGCGGGGGCATGTTCCGGCTCGCAGCGGGCCGGGCATAGAAGAACCCGCTGGTCCGGACTTGGGGGGTGTACGGACCAGCGGGTTCGAGCAACTAGCATAGTTGATTCGGGCCCGCCGGCAAAATCGCCGGCGTCAGGTCCGGACCAATGACAGTGCACAGCGGGGGCAGGTGCGGACACGCCGAAAGAGGAACCAGCCCGTGATCACCACCCTCCTGGTCTCCGTTCTAGCGGTCTGCGCTGTCATCACACTTCTCAGGATTCCCGCTGCGTTGCGCGGCGAAAACCGATCCCTGTTCGGCATTTTCCTGCTGGCCACCGTGGCCATGGTGCTCAGCATTCAGGCAAGCTATGACGCCATCGACCATCTACTGGGGTCTCAAAACTACGCCAACCTGATCCTGCGGTTCGTCATCTACGGCACCGTGCTGCTGGCCGGCTACAAGATCGCCAAGGGCTTCGAGAACAAACGGAGCCTCCGGCTCCTGCTGGGCCCGGCCGGGCTGACCGCTCTGGCGCTGATCTGCCTGGCCACCGCCGTGCCATTCCTGCTGGCGAACACCGCCGGCACCTCGGTAGGACTGGCCACGCTGCCGGACCAAAGCGAGCACAACCGCCAGCTCATCGCCCTCTACACCCTGGCCGGTCGGCTCTACCCCGCCTACGTGGCCGCCTGCCTCCTGCCGGCAACCATCCACGCGCTGCGGTCCCGCCTCCCGGGGCTGGTTCGGGGAGGGGCCGCGCTCCTGACGCTGGGTTCTATCGCCATGGTTGTGATGCCGTTCAGCGATCTCGTCCCCCGCGGCCTGACTTTCCTCCAGTACTACATCAGCTCGGCTGCCGTCATGGGGCTGGTACTGGGACTGGCCCTGATCTGGCTGGGACGGCTGTCCGCCCGGCGGTCCGTGGGCTCCGGGCTGAAGAATTCCCACGAATCCCGCATGGCGGGACCGGCGAAGACGGGCAAGAGCGACCTATAATGGTTCTCAGCATTGGGGGGTGCCGGCCATCGTCGGCGGCGTACCGCTAGTGCTGTGAGGCCCTGCCACCCCGCTCCGGTACGAATCCGCAGAAAGTCATAGATGCCCTTACCCGCCAAAGCCTTCCAACTCTGGCTCCATGGTGTTGCGCCCGCGGCAAGCACCGCTGACATCTGCAGGATCTCGGGACTGAAACGGACGACCCTGGCGCAGCAGTTGGTGCGGGGCAAGGTGGCCGAAACCTCCGTGGTCAGCATCAGCCGGGCACTGGGGATCAACCCCGCCGAGGCCCTGTCCTCTTTCGATCAGTACGCCGAGCTCAAGCAGCTGAGGCGGCCTCCCACCTCCGCGGAACTCGTGAGCCAGATCGCCACCATGGACCTCCTGGAGGCTGTCGTGGCGCGCTCCTCGGGCCGGAGCGGACGACTGACACTGAGCCCGCCGCCCCACGCCACCTCCGTGCGGAACTGGGTGGACGCCGTCGACGACGGCGAACTGCGGCACCGGGTGTCGGCCGCCTCCGGCGTCGCCCCGCAAAATTACTCGGCGCAGCTGACCGCCAACCGGTTGTCCCCGGAACTGGCCATTGCCACATCGCGGGCTGCCGGCGTCGGCTTCAGCGCCGGCTTTGTGGCTACCGGCCTGATCACGGAGGCGGAGGCCGGTTGGTCCCCCTCAGCCCGGCAGGAAGCCCTCGACGCCCTGTCCGACGGTGACCTCGTTTCCCTCGCCGGTGACCGGCTCCAGGCCCTGGGCCGCACCCTGCGGCGGCAGGAACAGGAACAGGCCCAGACCGAGAAGATCTGGGAGAACCTGGGGTGATCGACATCCTGCAATGGACCACGCTGGGCGTCTGCGCACTCCTGGCCGTGTTTCGCATCCCTAGCGCCCTCCGCGGGGAGAACCGGCTCATGTTCGGGATCTTTCTGCTGATGACGCTCGCCATCCTGCTCAGCATGGAGGCGCCCTACGTCGCGGTGGACCAGCTCCTGGGCGGCACCAACATTGCCAACCTGGTGCTCAGGTTCGTCATCTTCGGGGTCATTCTGCTGATCGGGCTGCGCGTCGCCCGCGGTTTCGGCGCCGGGCGGGCGCTCTCATGGATTGCCGGGAAGCCGGGCGTCACCGCACTGGCCCTGGCCTGCGCCGCCGTCATCGTGACCTTCCTGCTGATGGACACCCAAGGGTCCTCTGCGGGCCTCAAAGCTATTGCAGCCAAGGACGCTCGAAACGCCGCACTGGTAGAGGTTTACGGCGCGTTCGGCCGGCTTTACCCCTGCTACATCGCGGTGGTCCTGTTGCCGACCATGATCCGTACCGTGCGCAGCCGCCTCCCGGTGCTGATCCGGCTCGCGGCGGTGTTCCTGTCGGTCGGCGCGGTGGGGTTGGTCCTCAGCCTGTCGTCACCGATCATCCCACCGGGCATGGGATTCATCCGGTTCATCGTCAATTACACCGCCGTGCTCTGCTACGTCCTGGGCCTGGCCGCCGTCTGGGCGGACAAAATCAGGGCGCAGGCCCGGCGCCGAAATCCGCTGCCTTCATCCGAGAGCAGCTTCTCCCCCTAGAAACGAGGCATCATGACGTTGCTGGGATGGGGAACCCTGATTGTTTGCGGCGTGGCTCTGCTGCTCCGTGTGCCCGACGCCGTCCGCGGCCGGAACCGGACCGTCTTTGGCATCCTGTCCCTGGCCACCCTCTGCAGCCTGCTCAGCCTCCCGGGCCCCTATGCCGCCGTCGACGGCGCCCTCGGCGGGATCAACCTGACCAATCTCGTCCTGCGCTTCCTGGTCTGTGCCATGGTCCTGCTGGTGGGGCTGCGCCTATCCCGGGCCCTGGGCGGCGCCCGTACCCGGGAACTGGTGACGGGCCGGTGGGGACGCCTGGCCCTGGCAGCGGCGTGCGTGGCGCTTGCGGTGACGTTCTTCCTGATGGACACCCGCGGCTCCTCGGCGGGGCTGGAGGCGCTGCCGGACCGGGGTGGGCGGAACGCAGCGCTCGAGCCGCTGTACGCGGGCTTCGGACGCGTCTACCCTGCTTACATCTCGCTGGTCCTGCTGCCCGCCCTTCTCGCCGCGGTGCGGGCACAGTTGCCCCGGCTGGTGCGCAGCGGCGCGGGCCTGACCGCCGCCGGAGCGGTCGCCGCCATCCTCACGGTCCCCGTTAGTTTTGCGCCAGACGCCTGGGACGACGCACGCATCGTGGTGAACTACGCGGCGGTCCTCGGCTACGTGCTCGGGCTGCTGCTCTTCTGGTTGTCGGGGCGCCTGTCCCGGCCGCAAGATAACGCTCCGGCAACGTTCCGGGAAAAATAACGTCATGCATTCACAAAATCATTAGACCGTGAGAGAATCATGAATGTGTGAAAACGCCGCCCGGTCCCTTGAATGGGGATTCAGTCTGATTGGACCGGCGGTCGTCCAAGCGCCATTGGGGGGATGAGTGGTAGCGGTCCGCAAGGACCGCTCCCACTCAGCCTGGTTTAAGGCCACTTTTCCGCTCCGCGGCCGCCCGCAGGTTGCCGGAACCGCCGGAAAGACCCGGTTCAGCGGGCCAGGCGCAGGGTCACCAGCTGGAACGGGCGCAGCTCCAGCACCGCATCGGCCCCGCGGATCTCGACGCCGGGCGCGTCCGCCGGACGCTCCAGCAGGTCCACAGACCAGACCCGGGACACGGCGAAGTTCGCCGAGAGTACCCCCCGCGAGCGTCGGCCGAGGGCCTCATAGAGCCTGACCACCACGTCACCGGAGCCGTCCTCGGCCAGTTTTACCGCCTCCACCACCAGGGCCGGGTTGCTCACGGCGACCAGCGGCTCCGCCCCGTGCGCCCCCTTGACCATGCGGGGCGCAAGGTTGGTGCGGTACCCCTCCTCGACGGCGTCGGCAATGCCCGCACCGGGCCGCACCGTCACGGTCAGCTCGTGCGGCCCCTGGTCTGCGCCGGGGTCGGGGAACTTCGGCGCCCGCAGCAGCGAGACCCGCACCGTGGTGGTGGTTCCCCCGTCGTCCCTGACCTGGCGGGTGACGTCATGGCCGTAGCTGGCCGCGTTGCTGACCGCCACGCCATACCCGGGCTCCTCCACGTGGATCCAGCGGTGGGCGCAAATCTCAAACTTCGCCGCCTCCCAGGACGTGTTGACGTGCGTGGGCCGGAAGACATGGCCGAACTGGGTCTCCGCGGCGGAACGGTCCGCCCGCAGGTCCAAGGGGAACCCCAGCTTGAGCAGCTTCTCGCGCTCCCGCCAGTCCACGGCCGTGGCGATCTCCAGCGACGCGGACCCCGACGCCAGCCTCAGCCGCTGCGTCACGGGTGAGCCGCCCGCCATCCGCTCGATCACGACGATGGCGTCACCGCCGTCGCGCTCCAGGGTCACGGACCGGGCCTCGGTCAGGGCGGTGACGTTGCGCCGGTAGAAGGAATCGATGTCCCAGGCGTCCCATTCGTTGGGGGTGTCCCGGTGCAGTTCCAGGAGGTTGCCGGCGGTGCCGGGGGCGATCGCCTCCCGTCCGCTGGCGTGGTCCCGGAGTGAGACCAGCAGCCCGTTCGCGTCCACTACGGCACGGATGATCCCGTTGTCCAGCACGAAGCCGCTGTCGGCCGCCGTCGCGTTCACGGCGGCGCCGGCGGTTTGAGGTTCGGCCGCGCCGAGCGCGGGGACCCCGGCGCGGGCGTGCGGGGCGGCGTTGAGCAGGATATCGCGGTCCCCGTCCCCGAGAGCGGCGGCGGCCGCGGCCGCGATGATCGCCTCGAGGTCACGGGCGACGGCGTCGTAGTTCCGTTCCGCGTCCTGGTGCACCCAGGCGATCGAGCTGCCGGGCAGGATGTCGTGGAACTGCTGCAGCAGCACCAGGCGCCACAGCCGCTTCAGCTCGGCCGCCGGGTAGGCTGCGCCGGCCCGGACCGCCGCGGTGGCGGACCAGAGCTCCGCCTCCCGGAGCAGGTGCTCGCAGCGGCGGTTCCCCCGCTTGGTGTTGGCCTGGCTGGTGTAGGTGCCGCGGTGGAGCTCCAGATACAGCTCCCCCACCCACACCGGCGGTGACGGATAGTCTTCCGCCGCCCCGCCGAAGAAGTCCGCCGCGGAGCCGATCCGCACCCGCGGCGAGCCCTCCAGGTCAGCGGTTCGCCGGGCGGCCGCCAGCATCTCCCGGGTGGGTCCGCCGCCGCCGTCGCCGTAGCCGAAGGGCAGCAGGGACATGCTGCCGCGGCCGTGGTCCCGGTAGTTGCGCTCGGCGTGGGCCAGTTCGCGGCCGCTGATCTCGGAGCTGTAGCTGTCTACCGGCGGGAAGTGGGTGAAGAGGCGGGTGCCGTCGATTCCCTCCCACTCGAAGGTGTGGTGCGGCATCCGGTTGACCTGGTTCCAGGAGATCTTCTGGGTCAGGAACCAGCGGCTGCCGGCGGCCTTGACGATCTGCGGCAGCGCGGCGGAGTAGCCGAAGGTGTCCGGCAGCCAGGCCTCGTGGCATTCGACGTCGAACTCGGCCAGGAAGAAGCTCTTGCCCTCGAGGAACTGCCGCGCCATGGCCTCGCCGCCGGGCATGTTGCTGTCCGCCTCGACCCACATCCCGCCGACGGGGACGAACTGGCCGGCGCGGACCTTGTCCCGGATCCGTTCGAACAGTTCCGGGTAGAACTCCTTCATCCAGGCCAGCTGCTGCGCGGAGGAGCAGGAGAAGACGAAGTCCGGGTCCTCGTCCATCAGCGCCACCACATTGGAGAAGGTCCGGGCGCACTTGCGGATGGTCTCCCGGACCGGCCAGAGCCAGGCCGAGTCGATGTGCGCGTGGCCGGTGGCCAGCAGCTGGTGGGACGAGGCGTAGGCCGGGCGGGAGAGCACCTCGGCGAGCTGCGCGCGTCCGGCGGCGGCCGTGCCGGCGACGTCGTCCGGGTCCATGGTGTCCAGCATCCGCTCCAGGGCGCGGAGGATCACGTGGCGGCGGGGCAGCTCCATGGGCAGTTCGTGCATCAGCCCCCGCAGCGTCCAGATGTCCTGGTGCAGTTCCCAGACGCACTGGTCCAGTTCGGCGATCACGATCCGGCCCAGCCGGTAGCGGGGCTCGGTGCCCGCGGTGGCCTTGTCACCCAGCGGCGTGGCGGCGAAGGTCCAGCCCTGTGAGAGGTCGGGGTTCGCGGCCGCCTCGACGTAGAAGTCCACCGTCATGCCGCTGCCGAGGAGTTTCAGCGGAATGTACTGGTTCCGCGGCGAGATGGCTTTGATGACGGTGCCGTCGGGCCGCCAGGCGGTGCCTTCACACTGGAAGCCCGGCAGGTCCGCGCTGAACCCCAGGTCAACCAGGACCTCGACGGCGGTGTCCGGCGCGCTGCCCCAGGTCTCCGGCACCTCGCCCTGGAGCCGCAGCCAGGTGGTGGACCACGGGCCGCCCCAGGGTGCCCGGGGGTCCTGCGGGGTGAAGTCCTGCTGCAGGGCTTCCAGGGCCGGGACGGGTTCCCCGGGCGCGGTCCAGCTGCTCAGGCGCAGCGGGACGGTGCGGGGGTAGATGGCCGGAACGATGCGTTCGCGCGCGAAGCGGTCCAGCCGGACTTCCGTGAGACGGCGGTCGTCGTGCACAGTGAACCTCTTTTTGCTCGGGTGCGGAGGAACCGGGCGCAGGCCTGAATCCAGTCGTTGGATTAATCTACGGCGCCACGGGGGCTTAGGCCAGCCGTCCGGTTGAGGGCAGGGCGGCCGGCACGCCGATCCGTTCGTGGCCGGCGTACACGTTCAGGCTGGTGCCCCGGCTGAAGCCCGCCAGCGTCATCCCGCTGGCTTCGGCGAGTTCCACGGCCAGGCTGCTGGGTGCGCTGACGGCGGACAGGACGGGAATTCCGGCGAGCGAGGCCTTTTGCACGAGTTCGAAGGAGGCGCGGCCGGAGACTTGCAGGACGGTGCCGCGCAGGGGCAGCAGCCCCTCCCGGAGTGCCCAGCCCACTACCTTGTCGACGGCGTTGTGGCGGCCGACGTCCTCGCGCAGGCAGAGGAGCTCGGCGCCGCCGTCGTCGGAGATGCGGAACAGCCCCGCGGCGTGCACGCCGCCGGTCGCGTCGAAGACCGCCTGGGCCTCACGCAGCCGGTCCGGGAGCGCGGCCAGCGTCTCGACGGGCACGGCCACCGGGTCCCCCGCGGGGCTGAAGTGCGAGGACTTCTCGACGGCCTCGATCGAATCGGTGCCGCAGATCCCGCAGGAGCTTGAGGTGAAGAAGTTCCGTCCGGTGTCGGGGCGGACGACATCGGGCCGGAGCTGGGCTTCCACCACGTTGAAGGTCTGCACGCCGTCTTCGTCCTCGCCGGCGCAGAAGCGCAGCGAGACGAGCTGGTCGGCGGACCAGATGATCCCCTCGGAGACCAGGAAGCCGGCCACCAGGTCGAAGTCGTTGCCCGGGGTGCGCATGGTGACGGAGAAGGACGTGCTGCCCAGCCGCACCTCCAGTGGTTCCTCCACCGCCAGCACGTCCTCGCGGTACCGGACCGGGAACTCACGCGCCTGCGGGGATCCGTCCAGGACAAACTTGTGCACTTTGCGGCGTTGCGTCACGCGGCCCATTCGGTACTCCTCATCAGCGGTGCGGTGGGGCGGCCCGGCCTGCGGCCGGCTCCCGCCCCTGGATCCATTCTGAACTCGGCCGTGGTGCCAGCCAAGCCGGCGCCAGCCACGCCGGGCCCCGTCTGGCCGGTGTCAGCCAAGCAGGGCGCTCCAATCGACCGGACCGTTGCCGCCCGGCTTCTTCGGGGTGCGCCGGGCGGCGGGTTTCGGTGCGGGCTTGCCGGCGTCAGGCTCGGGCAGCGGCCTCCCCCAGGGCAGCGCGAACGCCGGGACGGGTTCGCCCAGCTGCGCCCCGTGCGGCGGGACCACCAGGACCCCGTCGGCGGCAGCGAGTCCGCGCATCATGCCGGGGCCGGTGTGCTGGGCCGGGGAGGCCATGCCGTAGACCATGCGGAAGGGCATCAGCCGGGTGCGGCCGGGATCGGCGTCGATCATCGTGCCGCACGGGACCTCCGTGACGGGCGGCGGGGGCCGGTGACCCAGCGCGGCCAGGAGTGGTCCGCCGATGGTGGAGAGCGCCATCATGGCTGCGAGCGGGTTGCCGGGCAGCCCGATGATGAAGCGTCCGTCGGGCAGTTCGGCCAGGACCGCGGGGTGGCCGGGACGCATCGCGATGCCGTCGATCAGCAGCCTGCCGCCCAACTGCTCGACGGTGCGGCGCAGGTGGTCGGTCCCGGACCGGCCCGTCCCCCCGGTGGTGATGACGACGTCGGCGGGCGGGGTGTCCTCGTCGTCGCCCACGGGTTCGGGGTCCTCCAGGGCGGCGAGCCATTCCGCGTCCCCGTCACCGATCTTGATTTCGCCGGCGGGGACGCCGCCGAGCAGGTCGACGACGGCGGAGAGCTGCGGGCTGAAGGTGTCCCGGACCTCCCCCGGCTGGGGCACGCCGCTGGCGACCACCTCGGAGCCGGTGAAAACCAGGCGGACCACCGGTTTCCCCAGCACGGGCAGCGCGTCATGGCCGGCGAGGGCGGCGAGGGCCAGGTGGGCCGGGTTGAGCACGGTCCCCTTGGGGATCAGGACCTCACCCTCGGCCGCTTCCTCGGCGGCTTTGCGGATGTGGTCGCCGTTGCGTGGCTCCCCCGGCTTCGCGCCGCCGCCAAGCTTCAGCACCGGCAACTGGTCCTCGTCGGGGCCGATCATCCCGCTCTCGCTGCGGAGGACGGCCTTCGCACCGGCCGGGATCAGCCCGCCGGTGACGATGGGACTGGCCTGGTGCGGTGCGAGGCGCTGCCCCGGCTCGGCCAGGATCCAGGGCCCGCTGCCGTTCACCGCCCAGCCGTCCATGGCCGAGGACGCGTAGTGCGGCATGTCGTGCAGGGCGGTGACGTCGGCGGCGAGGGTGCGGCCGAGGGCGCGGCGCAGGGCCACCGGGGCCGGCGGGATCGGGCTGGCGCAGTCGAACGAGAGCTCCCGGGCTTCCTGCCAGGTGTGGGCCAGGTGCCGGTGCGCGGCGGGCTCGGTCCCGGCGTCGTCGGCGTCGTCGCGGGGTGGCTCGGACGTCATTCCCCGGGGGCCTCGGCGGCGTATTCCTTGGCGAGTTTCCGCGCGACGCCCATGGCGGCGCGCATGGAGACCTCGTCGGTGGCCTGGCCGGTGCCGGAGGCCAGCCCGGCGGCGAAACCGGCGATGAAGGTGGTCAGCGGTGCGGCCGGGCGGACCACGGAGTGCGCGGCAACCCCGGCGAGTCCCAGTACCTCGTTGATGTCGATGTCGACGCCGTCGAGCTCGAGGGCCTGGAGCAGCGCGCGGCACCAGTCCTCGAGGGTTTCGTCCTGGCTCTTCACGGTGGGCCTTTCATGTCGTGTGCGGGCGGCCGCTTCCGTTCCCGGCCACGCCGGGACACGCGACCCCCAGGGCCTGGGCGTCCGCCCAGGTGTCGACGTCGTCGGTGGACCCGGGCGGCACGGGAACCGTCCGCAGGTCCAGACTAGCAAGCAGGCCGAACAACGATCCGCCCTCCAGCGTGCCGCGCCGTGCCGCGTCCGCCACCGATCGTTGTAGCGCGGCCGTGTCATAAAGACCGGCCAACGGCTGGATCCGGCCGTCCGCGGAAACGGCGACACTGCCATCCGAGCCGGGCTGCGCCCGGGAACGGTCGACGAAGAGGGCGGGGACGGCTTCGGCGACCAGCGGCATGTCGCAGGCCAGAACCAGCGTCAGCGGCGCGGGGTTTCGGCCGGCCGCTCCCCCGCCGGCGAGGGCTTCGAGTCCGGCGGCCAGGGCTGCCGCGGGTCCGGCGAAGGGCGGGTCTTCACGACACAGGAGGACTCCGGCCGCGCGGGCGCCGGCTTCCGGGCCCACGACTGCAACGCCCTGCGCCCCGGCCGCAGCGAGCAGCGACCGCTCCAGCAGGGTATCCCCGCGGAAGCGGAGGGCGGCCTTGGGGGTTCCGCCCAGCCGGGAGGACCTACCCCCGGCGAGGATGACGGCGTCGAATTCCACCCGCCCAGCCTAGCCGCCTGCGGGCGGCCGGCGGTGCTAGTGCGCGGATTCCGGCAGCAGGAACGGATCCCATGCGGGGGTGGGCTTCTCCAGTTCCTTGATCTGCCAGATGGTGCCCTTCGGTGGACCGGGGGTGAACCCGAGCTTCCAGCCCATCTCTGCCGGGGTGTGGTCGCCCTTGACGTTGTTGCAGCGCAGGCAGGCAGCCACCAGGTTCTCCCAGGAGTCGGCTCCGCCCCGGGACTTGGGCTGGACGTGGTCGATGGTGTGGGCCGGTTTGGCGCAGTACGCGCACCGGTGGCCGTCCCGGCGGAGCACTCCGCGACGGCTGACCGCGGTCACGGTGTTGTAGCGCGGACGGATGTAGCGGTTGAGCAGGATGACGCTCGGCCGGCCGAGGATCTCCTGCGGCCCCACCACGGGGTCGTCCCCCTCGGCCACGACGCTGGCCTTGCCCGTCAGCACGAGCACCAGTGCCCGGCGGAAGGTCACCACCGCCAGCGGTTCATATCCAGCATTCAGAACGAGTGTGCGCATCCGCATCCCTCTTCACGGCCGCACCCGCCAGTGGCACGAGGGCCGGCTGCCCTCTGCATGGTCAGGCTAAGGATCGACACCACAAGAGTAAACACGGGTGGCCCGGATTACCGAATTTCGGGCTTTGGGCCATCCGTGGCGGATCCCGGGCCGGTCCGGCTCCGGGGCCTTCCGGCGAGAGCCCGAGGGCTTAATGGAAAAGGACCCCCGCCGGTGACAGGGGTCCTTTTCGAAGCTTCGCGGGAAGCGGGGGTCTTAGCCGCCGACGCGGATGAAGACCGGGCCGGAACCGACGTTGACGCTGTAGAGGGCGGTGGTGCCGCCGTTCCAGCCGCCGTGGACGGCCATGCCGTTGCCGACGTAAACGGCGATGTGGGCCATGCCCATGCCGCCGTTCTGGTAGTACGCGAGGTCACCCGGCT
The DNA here is from genome assembly GCF_030410515.1 of Arthrobacter sp. YD4. Classification (GTDB taxonomy): domain Bacteria; phylum Actinomycetota; class Actinomycetes; order Actinomycetales; family Micrococcaceae; genus Arthrobacter. The sequence continues at coordinate 123,019 of NZ_JAUHHD010000006.1, forward strand.
GCGCTTCGGCGGCGCTGACGGTGCGGCCCAGGGACAGGTAACCTGCCGGCCAGCCGTGGTAGTGGATGCCGACGGCGGCCAGGGCGTTGGTGGCCAGCATGGTGCAGTCCTGGGACACGCCGATCTGGGCGTAAGCGGCGGCGGCGATCGAGGCGCCCATGCCGCTGGTGGCGGCCGGAGCCTTGGTGGCGACAGACGCGTTGACCGCGGTGCCGGCAGCCGGGGTGGCAGCGGCGGTGTTGGCGTTGGTGTCAGCTTCCTGCACCTTGACGACGGGCTTCGGGGCCTCGACGACGGGGGCGGCCGCGGTGGTCACAGCAGGCTTCTCGTAGGAGATGGCGATGCTGGAGGCCGCCGAGATGGTGGCCGGAGCGGTGGACTGAACCTCGGTGGCGGAAGCAGAGGTGGATTCGCGCTGAACGTTGGTCTCGGCGGCGTTGGCCGCGATACCGCTGGTCAGGACCAGGCCCGAGGCAGCAGCGATAACCGCAGCCTGGCGACCCATGCCACCGGCGTTGTCGCCGACGGCCTTGGCAATGACAGCCAGCGAGTTGGTCTTGGTGACCTCCGCGCGGTGGCGTGCAATGGTTGCACGAGTAGTCATTTAGTTCTCTCTTTCGTGATCCTTTGTGTCCGCGCTCTTGAACAGGCGGGACTAAGGACGCTCCGGCATCTTGGGGGTACGCCGGATCGCCCCGAAACGGGTTTCTTTAGCGAAGGGTGTACTGCGAAGACGCGCCAAAAGCAGGAACTGCATTGCGTGAACCATCCCGGGCGCCGGCAAGGGCAACGCGGTGCATGGTAATCAGCGGGCTCGACTGAGCCTCGCCGGCGCGAAAACGCGCAGCATTGTGGCGTGAAGACACGAAAGTAGCCTCTCCCAATGCCTACGAGGTGAGCTGTCGGATTCGGATGGGAGTCACCCGGCCGCTCCGCTTCCTGGGAAGCTTTGCGACTTAACCCCTAGGCCTTCTTGCGAAGACCAAAATTGGTTCCCCCGCCCCTGCCAGACGATGTCATGCGAACGGACCTTGAGCGGTGGCAGAGTTAGGCAATCCACTCAAGAGCGCCAACTTCGGTGAAGTTGGCGTGCTTCATACGGTACAACAGTTCGGACTCAATGTCACATTCAGATCACGGCGTGTCACGGAAGTGTGAGCATTGCGAAGGGCTCTTCTAGAGCCAGCCCAGCGGATCAACGACGTCCCCATTGACCATCACCTCGAAGTGGAGGTGGCAGCCGGTGGAGGCACCGGTTGTTCCGCTCATCGCTATCACATCGCCACGGGAGACCTTCTGGCCGACGTGGACGCTGGATGACGACAAGTGGTTATACGTGGTCTCCAGGCCATTGCCATGGTCGACCACAATCCGGTTGCCGCCCCCGTAGGGGTGCCAGCCGGAGAAGGTTACGGTGCCGCTTGCTGCGGCATGGACGGCCGTCCCGCACTGGGCGGCGTAGTCCTGGCCGCGGTGGAATTCGCCCACCGCGCCGGTAATGGGGCTGATCCGGTAACCGAAGGGCGAAGCCGTGATCATGGTGTCTAGCGGGGCGCCGAGCGTCCCCGCGGATGCGGCGCGGGTGATGGAGCCGACGGATTGCGCGCTGAGCAGCTGCTTGAGCTTGCCGTCCGGGTCGCCCTTGGTGGTGACGGCGGTGCGGTTGAAGTCGATCTGGGCCGCGGCGGCCTTGACCTCGGGCTGGGCCGCCGCGGAGACAGATCCCGAGGTGGGGGCGTCGACGGCCAGAGCGGGGCCGGTAACGGGGACGGCCACGGTGAGCGCGATGCCAGCGGCGGCCAGGGTCATGCCGGCCTTCTGGCCCATGCCGGTGACGGCGGCGAAGTCTGCGACCTGGCGGAGCGGGCTGCGCCGGCTGCGGCGCTCGTCCCGGTGCGCGTCGCGGGGGCGCGGGGCGGTGACATCGACGGCGGGGCGCGGCTCCGGAGCGGGGCCGGCGGCGCGGCGGCGCCCGCGGACGGTCTGCGTGCTCAAGTGGTTCCTCTCTGAAAAGCCTGCGAAGTTAGCTGTCGGATTCGGGTCAGAGAGTGCATAGACCCGGTCCGCCGATGCAAGCATCCAGGCAGAGAGGCACCCGGAAAAGGTGTCCTCAGAGAGTTCGCTTGCCGCTAGCGGACTTCACCCCAAGGCCGGAATTACCGGCCGGTAGTGGTTCCCCCGCCTCTGCCAGAAGGTGATTCGCACCCTGATCCGCTGGCAGAGCTCGGCTTCGGATCAGGTAACGCTTTAGTCTCGGTACTAGTCGATAACTATAGGGGATTAAGACCCATAGTAATAATTTCGTTATCTCCTAGACCGGCTAGTAAACAGCACCCTTACGGTATGCTTCCGCGCCGCGCTACCCGCGGGTAACGAAGACGTGCGCGGCGACCTCGGGCGGCAGCTCGAGCGCCCCCTCGATGTCGGGGACGCGGACGGAGATGTACTCCCCCACCCGCTCCAGCGAGACGGTGGCCCCGGGCCGGATACCACCCTCGTCCAGCTGCACCAGGAGTTCCGGTTCCACCTGGATGGGTTCGGCAAGCCGGCTCACGGTAATGCGGGAGCCCGCGGCATATCCCGCCATGGCGTCCAGGAGGTTGACGACGCCGTCGGCCGGCTCCGCCGTCGGCAGGCCGCCCAGTTCGGCGAGGCCCGGGATGGGGTTGCCGTACGGGGAGACGGTGGGGTGGTCCAGCATCTCGAAGATGCGGCGCTCGACCCGTTCGCTCATCACGTGCTCCCAGCGGCAGGCTTCCTCGTGGACATAGGCCCAGTCCAGGCCGATCACGTCGGCCAGCAGCCGTTCGGCGAGGCGGTGCTTGCGCATCACCGCGGTGGCGCGCCGCCGCCCCACCTCGGTCAGTTCCAGGTGGCGGTCGCCGGAGACCACGACCAGCCCGTCGCGTTCCATCCGGCCGACGGTCTGGGAGACGGTGGGTCCGGAGTGGCGGAGTCGTTCGGCAATGCGGGCCCGGAGCGCGACGATGTTCTCTTCCTCAAGCTCCAAAATGGTCCGAAGATACATCTCCGTAGTGTCGATCAGATCCGTCATCCAGCTCAGCTCCTTGAGCGCCGTCCTTGCATCATTCCACCGTACAGCGTGCGGGGTGCGGCCACCCGGGATCCGCCATACGCTCCGGACAGCCTAGCCTATTGTGAATTACTCCGGATAATTTGAGGGCCGGCTTCCTGACCGGACTGTGACAGCCCGTTTTCCGGCGCCGGGGCCGCCGTCGGGCAGAATGGAAGCGGTCCTTACCGGCCGACCAGCCACCTCTCGCACCCAGCCGACCATTGGAGCCATTGTGAGCGACACCAGCATCACCATTCCCGCGAACCTTCTTCCCAAGGACGGCCGGTTTGGCGCCGGGCCCTCGAAGGTCCGCCCGGAACAGATGGAGGCCCTGGCGTCGGCCTCGGCCACCCTGCTCGGCACCTCGCACCGCCAGGCCCCGGTCAAGAACCTGGTGGGCTCGGTCCGCTCCGGCCTCAGCGACTTCTTCCGCGCCCCCGAGGGCTGCGAGGTGGTCCTGGGGGTCGGCGGCTCGACGGCGTTCTGGGATATCGCCAGCTTCGGGCTCGTGGAGAACAAGGCACAGCACCTCTCCTTCGGCGAGTTCGGCTCCAAGTTCGCCGCCGCCACGAACAAGGCGCCCTTCCTGGCCGAGTCCTCGATCATCAAGGCCGAGCCGGGCACCCGGCCCGAGGCGCGGGCGGAGGCCGGTGTGGACGTCTACGCCTGGCCGCAGAATGAGACCTCCACCGGCGTGGCCGCCCCGGTCCGGCGGGTGGCCGGCGCGGACGAGGGCTCGCTGGTCCTGGTCGACGCGACCTCCGCCGCCGGCGGCCTGGATGTCGACGTCGCCGAGTCCGACGTCTACTACTTCGCGCCGCAGAAGAACTTCGCCTCCGACGGCGGACTGTGGCTTGGCCTGTTCTCCCCCGCGGCCCTGGAGCGGGCCGCCCGGGTCAAGGCCTCCGGCCGCTGGATCCCGGACTTCCTGGACCTGCAGACCGCCATCGACAACTCGCGGCTGAACCAGACCTATAACACCCCCGCGCTGGCCACCCTGGTGACCCTGGACGCGCAGGTGCGCTGGCTCAACGCCAGCGGAGGCCTGGACTTCGCCGCGGCACGCACCGCCGACTCCGCCGGACGGATCTACCGCTGGGCCGAGGCGTCCAGCTTTGCCACCCCGTTCGTTACGGACCCGGCCGACCGCTCCAACGTGATCGCCACGATCGACTTCGACGAGTCGGTCGACGCCGCCGCGATCGCCAAGGTGCTGCGCGCCAACGGGATTGTCGACACCGAGCCGTACCGGAAGCTGGGCCGTAACCAGCTGCGGATCGCGACCTTCGTCGCGATCGAGCCGGACGACGTGTCGGCCCTGCTGGAGTGCATCGACTACGTCGTGGCAGAGCTGGCGAAGTAGGCCCGGGGCCGCCCTCCGGGGCGGCCTAGCGGCTGGCGGCGTCGTCGGGGTTTACCGCCCGGACGACGCCGTCGTCGTCTGCCGTGCCGATCGCCCCGCCTGGCACCAGCCGGAAGAAGCGCAGGCCGCGGGCCCGCCGGTTGAAGGCGATCCGCAGGTGGCGTGCCCGGATGATCCAGACCATCCCGATCAGGGCCGCGCCCACGCCGGCTGCAGCGGCGACGCCCATGGACCAGCGAGGGCCGGCGACGTTCGCCACCCAGCCGACGAACGGCGCCCCGATGGGTGTTCCGCCCATGAAGATCGCCATGTACAGGGCCATCACGCGGCCGCGCATGGCCGGGTCCGTGGTGGTCTGCACGTAGCCGTTGGCGCTGGTCATCATGGTGATGGCGCACAGGCCCACCGGAACCAGGGCCACGCCGTACCAGAAGTAGTTCGGGGCCAGAGCGGCCAGCCCGGAGGTGATGCCGAAGACCCCGGCGGCCCCGAAGATCATCCGCATCCGCGGGCGGCCGCGGCCGGCCGAGAGCAGGGCCCCGGCGACCGAGCCGATGGCCATGATCGAGTTCATCAGCCCGAAGGCACCGGCGTCGAGGCCGAACTCGGTGCCCACCATCGCGGCGATGAAGAGCACGAAGTTCAGGCCCAGGGTCCCGACGATGAAGACCGCCACGAGGACCACCACAATGTCCGGCCGGTGCCGCACGTAGCGCAGGCCCTCCCGGATCCGGCCCTTGCCGCCGCGCGCCTTGGGGAGTTTCCGCAGCGACGCCGTCGGGATCCGGGCGAGGCTGGCCAGCAGCGCCACGAAGGTCAGGGTGTTGACCAGGAACACCCAGCCGGGGCCGATCGCGACGGTCAGGACACCGGCGACCGCGGGCCCGATCATCCGGGCGACGTTGAAGGAGGCGCTGTTGAGGGCGACGGCGTTGGGCAGGTAGTCGTCCTTGACCAGCTCCGAGACGAAGGTCTGGCGGACCGGGGCGTCGACGGCCGAGACGACGCCCAAAAGCAGGGCAAAGATGTACACGTGCCAGAGCTGCGCCGCCCCGGAGAGCACCAGCGCGCCCAGCAGGGCGCTCAGCAGCGCCATGGACGACTGGGTGAGGTTCAGGAGGGTCTTGCGGTTGAAGCGGTCGGCCACCAGTCCGGCGACCGGGGCCAGGAACAGCTGGGGTCCCAGCTGGAGGGCCATGGTGATGCCCATGGCGCCGGCGTCCTGGTGGCTGAGGTGATCGAAGACCAGCCAATCCTGGGCGGTCCGCTGCATCCAGGTGCCGATGTTCGAAACCAGGGCCCCGAGGAACCAGATGCGGTAGTTCAGGATGTGCAGCGATTTGAAGGTGGACCTCATGGAAGGTCCTCCCGCTGCTCCGCCCTGAACGCCGCCAAACCGCTAGTCGGTCCCGGCGACGGACCGGGCGTCCGCTGCGCGTTCGTCGGGTTCGTCCCCGGGCTCGTCCGTCGCGCCAGTCCCGGACTCCGCGGGAGCATCGTCCTGGCCCGACTCGTCCTGGGGGGCGTCCTGCACGGCGTCGTCCCGGGCGGCGTCGGGGCTGCAGGCGTTGTCCGCCTCGGCGTCGGACTCGTCCCGGTGCTCAGCCCCGGCGTCCTCGTGGCCGTCGTCGGGCTGGGCATCCTCGGGCCGGACGCGTTCGGCCCACGGCACCCACTCGGGGGCCAGGATGGAGTCCTCCGAGGGCAACAGCCCCAGCTCGTCCACCGTCACCACCTTGGAACGGGAGTTCCGGGTCAGCACGGCGTACCACTGCCAGCCGCCGTAGCCGGGAAGCTTGGATTCGAACAGATGGGTCACCAGGCGGTCGCCCTCGCTCTTGGCCGCCAGGTGGCGTCCCACCTGCTCGGGCTCGGCGATGCCCTCCACCGCGGTGCGGGCGACGTCGATGGACGCGGCCAGGAAGGCGTCGGGCTTGCCCACCCGCCACACGGGCACGCCGTACCGCGGTTTGGCCGCCGCCTTGGTGCCCTTCGCTCCGGCGCCGGACGCCTTGGACGCCGGCTTCCGTCCGGCGTCGGGCACCGGGGAGCCGGTCTCTTCAGGTTCCGCAGTCATCGGCCGGACCCTACGCGTCCAGCTCGTCGGCAACCTTGCGCAGGGCGGCGGCAATAGCCTTCGCCTTGTTGCCCTCGGGGTACTTGCCGGCGGACAGGGTGCCGGAGAGGTTGTCCAGCACCGTCACCAGGTCCTGGACCAGGGGCGCGAGGTCCTTGGCGCTGGGCCGCTTCGCCTTGGCGATCGACGGAGTCTTGTCCAGCACCCGCAGGCCCAGGGCCTGGGCGCCCTTGCGGCCGTCGGCCACGCCGAACTCAACCCGGGTTCCGGCCTTCAGCTCAACGACGCCCTCGGGCAATGCGGACTTGGGCAAGAAGACCTCCTGGCCGTCCTCGCCCGCGAGGAATCCGAAGCCTTTTTCCTTGTCATACCACTTGACCTTGCCGGTAGGCACGTAATCAACCTTCTTCGTTCTGCTGGGACGCGGCCGGCGGTCACCGCATCCGCACCGATGTGCGGGTTCAGGGTATGACCGCCCCGACCGTGTTGGTCTGTTCCTTCAAGGTTATCGTGCCCGGGCAGATTTGAGCGCTTGAGGCGCGGATGCAGGCGGACTGTTAGCGTTGCTGTCATGACTCCACAGCGTCTCCGGCGCTCCCTGCTGATCCTCGCCGCCGCCGTCGCCGTCCTTTCCCTGGCCGCCTTCGGCGCGGTGATCGCCCTGGCCGCCGGCAACGCCGTGGCGCCGGTCTGGCTGACCTCGGCCGCGCTGTACGGCCTGCCGGCCGCATTCCTGCTGATGGCCCTCCTGGTGCTCGACGCCGTCATCGCCCGCCGCCGTGCCCGCGGCCTCGGCAGGGGCTGACGGAGACCCCATGTCCCAGATCCGCGCGCTCGGCGAGGACCTGCAGGCGCGCAGCGACGATTCGCTGCGGGCCCTGTTCGCCGCGCGGCCGGACCTGATGATCCCCGCCGTCCCCAACTTCGCCGCGCTGGCCGCCCGGGCCAGCGGCCGCGTCAGCGTCCAGCGCGCCCTGGAACGGCTGAACCGGCCGCAGATGCAGGTGCTGGAGGCGCTGCACCTGTGCACCAACGCCGACACCGGCCACAGCGCCTCGGCGGCAACACTCAAGCGGCTGATCAAGGGCTCCACCGTGGCGGCGCTGGAGCGGCTGCTGGCCTCGCTCCAGGACCTGGCCCTCGTGCACCGGGCCGACCCGTCGCACGGCACCGGGGCCCCGGCGGCACGGCAACGCCACTACCTGCCGGTCGGCAGCCTGAAGGATGTCATCGGCATCTATCCGGCGGGCCTGGGCCGCAGCTACACCGAGCTCGTGCGCCTGCAGCCGGCGTTCGCGCAGCGGGTGGTCCAGCTGGTGGCCGAGCTGCACCAGTCCGGGGCGGGGATCGCGCCGGCGGACACCCCGATGGACGCCGCCCTCGCCCTGCAGCACTGGACCGGCTCGCCCGAGGCGCTGCAGGACCTGCTCTCCCGCGCCCCGGAGCGGACCGCCGCGCTGCTGGACCGGTTCGGAAACTGGGCCATGGGCGCGGTCCCGCAGGCGCAGCGCCGCGTGTCCGTGCTGACCGAGACTGCCGACGCCGGACCGGTCGACTGGCTGTTGGCCCGCGGCCTGCTGGTCCCGCTGGACGCCGCGCACGTGGAACTGCCGCACAGCGTGGGGCTGGCCCTGCGCGGCGGGTACGTGATCGACCACTTCGCCCTGGCCCCGCCGGTGCCGAACCTGGGCCTGACCAGCGCCGCGCTGCGCCGGAACGCGGCGCTCGGCGCGATCGCCGAGACCCTCCGGCTGGCCGGCGAACTGCTGCACGCCGTCCAGGCCCAGCCGCTTGTCACGCTCCGCAGCGGCGGCGTTGGCGTCCGGGAAATGAAGCGGCTCGCGGACACGCTGCGGATCGGGCTGCCGGAAGCCGGGGTGCTGGTGGAACTGTGCGCCCTGGCCGGACTGCTCCGGCTCGACGTGGACAGCTCGGCCTGGGTCCAGCCCGAGCAGCTGGAATGGTTGACCCTGCCGCGGCAGGAGCAGTGGCTGTGGCTGGTCAACGCCTGGCTCTCCAGCGAACGCGTCCCCTCCCTCGTGGGCCAGCCTGCCGGCGGCGCGTCCGCCCCGGCGGGCCGGGCCGCGGGGGCCGCCGGCACCATCAACGCGCTCTCCGCCGAGGCCCAGCGGCCGGACGCTCCGGTGGTGCGCAAGCGGATCCTGGAGATCCTGCAGGAACTCACCATTGAGGCCGGTGCCGCGGACGGCCGGGCCCCGGTGCTGGACGCCGCGGCGGTGCTGGAGCGGGCCGACTGGTCGCAGCCGCGCATGGCCCGCCGCTTCAGCTCGCTGATCCGCGGCGTGCTGGCGGAGGCGGAGATGCTGGGCCTGGTGGGTTCCGGGGCGCTGAGCCAGATCGGCGCCGAGATCGCCTTGGACCATCCGGAGACGGCGCTCGGCATCCTCGGCGAACACCTTCCGGCGGCCGTGAACCACGTGCTGCTTCAGGCCGACCTGACCGCCGTCGCCCCCGGCTACCTGGACCCGGAGCTAAGCGGGAAGCTGCTCGCCATGGCCGACGCCGAGGGCCAGGGCCCGGCGACCATCTACCGGTTCTCGGTCGGCTCCATCCGGCGCGCCCTCGACGCCGGCCAGGACGCCGCGGGCCTGCTGGAATTCCTCCGGACGCACTCGGCCACCGCGGTGCCGCAGCCGCTGGAGTACCTGATCGAGGACACCGCGTCCCGCCACGCGCGGCTGCGGGTGGGCCCGGCGTCCAGTTTCATCCAGAGCGAGGACGAGACGGCGCTCCTGGAACTGCTCAACGCCCCCGCCGCCGCGGGACTGGGCCTGGTCCGCCTCGCCCCGACGGTCCTGGTCTCCACGGCCGCTCCCCGGGACGCGGCCCAGGTGATGCGCGGACTGGGCATGACGCCCTCCCTCGATGACGCCGCGTCCGCCGTCGTCCGGCTGCGGCGCAGCGCCGCCGCGCCCGGCAGCGCACGCCCCGTCTACACGGCGCCCCGCTCGGCCCCCGAGGACGCCGACGTCGACGCCCAGCTCGCGGTGCTCCGCGGCGGGCATCCGGCCGGCGGCACAGGCCCCGGCTCCGCCCACGGTCCGGGCGGTAGCGGCGCCCCGGGGCCGGCCGCCGAGGCGAGCACCCAGCTGGGGCTGGAGACCCTGCACCGGGCGATCCGGTTGAAGCAGGCGGTGATGATGAACGTGGTCGACGGCCTCGGGAATGCCACCCGCGAGCGCGTTGTTCCGCTTGCTGTGAGTGGCGGACGGGTCCGCGTGTTCGACCCCGCGAGGGAGACCGAACGGGTCCTGTCCGTCCACCGGATCATTGATGTCGAGGCCACCGAGGAACTGCTCCCGTGAATGACGGACCACTGATCGTCCAGAGCGACAAGACCATCCTTCTGGAGGTCGACCACGAGCTGGCCACCGAGGCGCGCCACGCCATCGCCGCCTTCGCCGAACTCGAACGCGCCCCCGAGCACGTGCACAGCTACCGCCTGACGCCGCTGGGCCTCTGGAACGCACGGGCCGCGGGCCTGGATGCCGAAAAGGTGCTGGACACGCTGCTGAAGTACTCCCGTTTTCCGGTGCCCCATGCCCTCCTGATCGACGTCGAGGAGACTATGTCCCGGTACGGCCGGCTGCGGCTGGAGAAGGACCCCCAGCACGGCCTGGTCATGCGCACCTCCGACTACCCGGTCCTCGAGGAAATCAGCCGCGCGAAGAAGATCGCGCCGCTGCTCGGCCCGCGGATTGACGCGGACACCGTGGTGGTCCATTCCTCCCAGCGCGGTCAGCTCAAGCAGCTGTTGCTGAAGCTCGGCTGGCCCGCGGAGGACCTGGCCGGCTACGTGGACGGGACCCCGCACCCGATCATGCTGGACGAGACCGGCTGGAAGCTGCGGCCCTACCAGCAACTGGCCACGGAGAACTTCTGGGCCGGCGGCAGCGGCGTGGTCGTGCTCCCCTGCGGCGCCGGCAAGACCTTGGTGGGCGCGGCGGCGATGGCCACCAGTTCCACCACCACGCTCATCCTGGTCACTAACACCGTCTCGGCCCGGCAGTGGAAGGACGAGCTGCTCAAGCGCACCTCCCTGACCGAGGAGGAGATCGGTGAGTACTCCGGCTCCGTCAAGGAGGTCCGGCCGGTGACCATCGCCACCTACCAGGTGCTCACCACCAAGCGCGGCGGCCTGTACCCGCACCTGGAACTGGTCGACGGCAACGATTGGGGCCTGATCATCTATGACGAGGTCCACCTACTGCCGGCGCCGATCTTTCGGATGACCGCGGACCTGCAGGCACGGCGCCGGCTGGGGCTCACGGCCACCCTGGTCCGCGAGGACGGCCGCGAGGGCGAGGTCTTCAGCCTGATCGGCCCCAAGCGCTACGACGCCCCGTGGAAGGACATCGAGGCGCAGGGCTACATCGCGCCGGCGGACTGTGTTGAGGTCCGGGTGGACCTGCCGCGGGACGAGCGGGTGGCGTACGCCATGGCCGACGACGCCGACAAGTATCGGCTCTGTGCCACGTCCGAGACCAAGACCGGGATCGTGGAGCGGCTGGTTGCGGAGCACGAGGGCGAGCAGCTGCTGGTGATCGGCCAGTACATCGACCAGCTGGACGAGATCGGCGGGCGTCTCAAAGCCCCGGTGATCAAGGGCGACACCTCCGTCAAGGAACGCCAGCGCCTCTTCGATGCCTTCCGCGCCGGCGAGGTCCGCACCCTGGTGGTGTCCAAGGTGGCCAACTTCTCCATCGACCTGCCGGAGGCGTCCGTGGCGATTCAGGTCTCCGGATCCTTCGGGTCCCGGCAGGAGGAGGCGCAGCGGCTGGGCCGGCTGCTGCGGCCCAAGCAGGACGGCCGCGCCGCCCGCTTCTACTCCCTGGTGGCACGGGACACCCTGGACCAGGACTTCGCCGCGAAGCGCCAGCGGTTCCTGGCCGAGCAGGGCTACGCCTACCGGATCATGGACGCCAAGGACGTCGGCGCTGGGGACTAGGCCCCGCCGCTCTCCGGTCGCGCTAGCCGCATCACTGCCCGGACACGGATCGGCCCGGTCCCGCCGCCGCAGCGGACGGGCCCGGGCCGCCGTTGTCCTTGCCTGCCTCGCCGCCTAGGTGACGCCGGTGGAGCCGTCCTGTTCCATCAACCCGGTCCGCGGGTCGAGCTGCGGCTTCTGGTAGGCGAACTCCCCGCCGCTGCGCCCACCGAAGGGGCGTCCGTGGTCGGCGAACTCCTCCCGGAAGTAGGCCAGGCACCACGGACCCATCTGCAGCCGGGCGCCGGTGCGGAGGATGGAGCTGTCCGCGGGGCCGAAGCTTCCGGTGACCACCCCGTGCCGGACCAAAACGTACTCGTCCCGTTCGTTGTGGACGATCTCCGCATGGATTGATTCGAGGCCGTCCAGCCGCAGGTCGGCGTCCGGCCCGCTGCCGATGCTCATCCGTTCCCCGGAGAGATTGAACTCGCGCGGCACCTGGCCGTCCCACGTGGCCGAGTCCTGGACGAAGATCAGCCGTGGACGCCCGCTGCCCCTGGTGTGGTGCGTCGTGGTCACCTTGCGCACGATCCGCCGCTTGACCGTGGGCAGCAGCGGCAGCGGGGTTTCCGGCGGGAGCAGGGACATCCCGGCGTCCTTGGTCCGCCCGCCGCGCCGGGCCAGCGGGGCAACGGTCCGCACGTTCCCGAGCCGGATATGCGGGGACCGGGTCAGCAGCCGCTGGGCCCGGCCGGTCCGGACAGCCCCCAAGGACGCGATGAGGCCCTGCGGGCCCTCGATCACCACGGTGAGTCCCTGCTCGGCCAAGGTCTTGGCCAGCGGGCGCAGCTGCTGCAGGGACGGCATCCGCTGCCCCAGTGACGAATCGAGGCTGCTCAGCGTCACCTTGACCTCGGTGCCGGCCGCCTGAACCGTGCCGGATGTACCCCCACCCGAGGGTTCCGTCACGGAGAACTCCAGGTCGGCGTCGACCCTGAACCTGGGTCCCATGTCAGCGTCTGTTCTTGTCGGACCCCGCCGCATCGCGGTCGCTGGTTGTGACGCGAAGGCTGCCGTTGAGCTTCCACGTGGCCCGCGGCGCATCCGGGCCGATGTCACGCGGAACCTCCACGGTCATGTCGACGAACTCGTAGTTGATCGCGGCGCCCTTGCCCGTCAGGTAGGACCACATTTCCTCTGCAAGATCCGCCCAGTCCCGGATGGAACGGTTGGCCGCTGAGTCCGCCCCGCCGGACTGCGGAATTGTCGCTTCAGACATCGTTTACTCCAGTCGTAGAGTGACGCTCCCGGCTGGAACCGGGCCGTTAGCCAACTCTAATCCGGGACCCGCCGCACGGGAATGGCTTCGCCAAGGTTCTCTCCGGAAGGGCACCCGGAGATGATCACGCAACACACACGATTCGTCCAGAAAACTCACAGAGTCTGGGAGCAAGATGGGAATCATGAAAAAGAACGGTCCCGAAGCCAAGCTGCTCGTCGTCGATGATGAACCGAACATCCGCGAGCTGCTGTCCACCTCGCTGCGCTTCGCAGGCTTCGAGGTTGTCTCGGCCGGCACCGGGCGCGATGCCCTGGCAGCCGCCGACCAGCACTCCCCCGACCTGGCCGTCCTGGACGTCATGCTCCCGGACATGGACGGGTTCACCGTCACACGGCGCCTGCGCGCCGCCGGGAAGCACTTCCCCGTGCTGTTCCTGACCGCCAAGGACGACACCGAGGACAAGGTCACCGGGCTCACCGTCGGCGGCGACGACTACGTCACCAAACCGTTCAGCCTCGACGAGGTCGTGGCCCGGATCCGCGCGGTGCTGCGCCGCACCCAGCCGTTGCAGGACGACGACGCCGTCATCCGCGTCGATGACCTGGAGCTCGACGACGACGCCCACGAGGTGCGCCGCGGCGGCACGGTGATCGAGCTCTCCCCCACCGAGTTCAAGCTGCTCCGCTACCTGATGCTCAACCCCAACCGGGTGCTCTCCAAGGCCCAGATCCTTGACCACGTCTGGGAGTACGACTTCAATGGCGACGCCTCGATCGTAGAGTCCTACATCTCCTACTTGCGGCGCAAGGTGGACACCGACCCCGGCGCCGCCGCCCTGATCCAGACCAAGCGCGGCGTCGGCTACGTGCTCCGGACGGCCGAGAAGCGCTGACCTTGCTGCGACGGTGGAAGGCGGCCTCGCTGCGTTCGCAGCTGGTGGCCATCATGATGGCACTGATGCTGGTGGCGTTGACCGCCACCGGCGCGGGAACGCTGGCCCTGCTGCACAGCTATCTGCAGGGCCAGGTCGATGACCGGCTCAAGGTCGCCGTCGAAACGGCCCGCCAGCAACAGTCCTTCGAGCAGCTTCAGGATCAGGGGCCCAACGTCCCCACCGACTACTCGCTGTTGCTTTTCACCCCGGGACAGCCATCGGTGATCCTGGGCGGCAAGGGTCCCCGGCCGGCCATCGGCAGCATCAGCCCGGAGGACGCCCACAGCCGTGCTGAGGTACCGTTCCAGGTCCGCGGCACCGACGGCCGGAATTGGCGGGTGGTGGCAGTCAACGTCCTGGACGCCAACCGGCGCAACGCCGTCGTCGTCATCGGCCTGCCCCTCTACCCGGTGGACTCCGTCATGGAGCACGCCACCCTGGTGGTGGTCGGCGTCGGACTGCTGACTCTGGTGCTGGCCTTCTTCATTGCCACCTGGACCGTCGGCCGGTCCTTCCGTCCTCTGTCCCGCGTGGAGAAGACCGCGGCCGCGATCGCCGCCGGGGACCTGTCCCGGCGCGTGGACGTGGAGAATCCGGACACCGAGGTGGGCCGGCTTAGCCGCTCCCTCAATGCCATGCTGGCCCACATCGAAACCGCGTTTGCCGCGCGAATGGCCTCCGAAGCCAAGATGCGCCGCTTCGCCGCCGACGCCTCCCATGAGCTGCGTACCCCTCTGGTGACCATACGCGGGTTCTCCGAGCTGTACCGGCACGGCGCCCTGGCCACCCCCGAGGACGTGGCCACCGCGATGGGACGGATCGAGAGCGAGGCCATTCGGATGGGCGCCATGGTGGAGGACCTCCTGCTCTTGGCCCGGATCGACGAGCAACGGCCGCTGCAGCAGAAACCCATTGACCTGCTCCTGCTGGGCCATGACGCCGTTGTGGACACCCAGGTTGCCGACCGCAGCCGGGTGGTCTCGCTGCGCGGGCTGGACGGCGGCGCCGCGTCCCCGGCGCCGGTGCTCGGCGACGAGGCCAAGCTGCGGCAGGTGATCAGCAACCTGGTGGGTAACGCCCTGCGCTACACGCCGGAGGGCAGCCCGATCGAACTGGCCGTGGGCGTGCGGACCGAGGCCGACGGCGGGCGCCGCTCGGTGATCGAGGTGCGTGACCACGGCCCCGGCGTCTCCGAGGAGGAGGGCGCCAGGATCTTCGAGCGGTTCTACCGCGCCGATACCTCCCGGACCCGGGAGACCGGCGGCAGCGGGCTAGGGCTGGCGATCGTCGCGGCCATCGTCGCCTCCCACTCCGGCAGCGTCCGGGTCCAACCGACCGACGGCGGCGGCGCCACCCTGGTGGTCAGCCTGCCGTGCCTGGACGAGGCGCCGTCGGAGGAGCCCGGGACGGCGGAGACCCTCCCGGCGTCCGGCGGCGGCGCCGACCGGGCCGTACCGGCTGACGGGCCTGCCGACGAGGTTGCTGCAACCGGTGGTGCGGACCGCGCCGCGGGCGGCAGCCAGGGAACCGGGTTATCCACATAGCGACTTTGCGGCGTGGAAGCCGACGGCGGCGCCTTCGTAGGCTCGAGGAGTCCGGAAAGCCCGGACCCTCCACCGCAGGCAGCCGGGAGCCCGCCGCACGGCCCTCCCTGTGGCCGCCCCTACCGGTCCGGCGCCCGGCTGCCTGCCCCTCGAAAGGCCGCACCGTGAGCATTCTTTCCGTCGATACCGAGCTGTTGCAGCTCAAGTCCGCCACCGTCCAGGCCACGGTCGACCGGATCAGCGCCGACGTCCAGGCGATGAAACGCGGGCTGGAGGAACTTCAGTCCAGCTGGCGCGGCGCCGCCGCCACCAACTTCCAGGCGCTGGTCGTCGAGTGGTCCCTGACGCAGGGGAAGGTGGAAGCCTCCCTCGCCTCGATCAACCACGCCCTCAGTTCGGCGGCCGCGAACTACGACCAGACCGAGCTGAGCAACGCGCAGCGCTTCGGCTAGGGATCAGGCCTCGGCGGTGCCCTGGTGGAACCGGAGCCGCCACTGGTGTCCGTCGAGGACCCAGAGCGAGCTGCGCAGCACCGTTCCGGCGCGGGTCCGGCTGCGGTAGGTGAGCAGGACGGCGTCCGGGCCAATGCGGTCCGCCGCCAGCGTCTCCAGGGCCGCGTGGGGGCCGGGGTTTTCCTCCAGCGCCATCATGACCTCGTCGCGGGTCCAGAGCCGCCCGGAGCTGCCGATCTCGGTGAACTCCGGGTGCAGCAACACCCCGGTCCGGCCCAGGTCGGCCCTGGTCTCCGGCTGCAGCAGTTCCCGCTCCAGGGCCTCCACGATCTGCTCCGGCTCCTGCGCCGTCGCTGCGGCCGCGGTCTGCTCCGCCAGCTCGCTGAACAGGTCCGGTTCGGCGTACCCGTCCGGGTCGCCGAAGAGGGTGGGCTCGTCGAAGGCCACGGGTGTGGCGGTGGCCGGTTCCGTTGACTGCGAGGGCGCTGCCTGCGGGGCCGCGGGGGTGCCGGGGCGGACGAAGCCGGGGCCCTGCCGGACGGCGACACCCTGCTGGTAGGCCACGGCGGCGCCGCGGGCACGGTCGTCAGCGGCCTCGTTGAGTTCGTGGCCGGCGTGTCCGCGGACCCACTCGAACCGGTATTTGCGGCCGACCAGGGCCCGGTCAATGTCCTTCAGCAGGTCCACATTGAGCACTGGTTTGCCGTCGGACTTCTTCCAGCCCTTCCGCTTCCAGCCCGGCATCCACTTGGTCACCGAGTTGATCACGTACTGGCTGTCGCAGAGGATGTGCAGCTCCTCGTCGGCGAGGTGGGCCGTGGAGCGGAAGAGGTCCAGCACGGCCATCAGCTCGCCCTGGTTGTTGGTGCCGTGCGGCCAGCCGCCGGCGTGCCAGCAGTTGTCGTTCACGTACCAGGCCCATCCGGCCGGACCGGGGTTTCCAAGGGCCGAACCGTCGGCCGCAGCTGTAATCGTCACTGCACTATCCTGCCAGACCTGCCTGCCTCCACCGCTCCCTCACCCCCGGCGCGGGCGGCTTAAACGCCGGCGGCGGCCCCACCATAAGGTGGGACCGCCGTCGTCGTTGTACCGGGGCCTGCAGCGGACTGCCGGCCGGGGTGGGCCGGGTGGCCGGGTGGCTAGAAGCCGCCCATACCGCCCATGCCGCCCATGTCGTCGCCGCCGCCCATGGCCGGAGCGTTCTTCTCCGGCTTGTCGGCCACGACGGCCTCGGTGGTGAGGAACAGGCCGGCGATGGAGGCCGCGTTCTGCAGGGCAGAGCGGGTGACCTTCACCGGGTCGTTGATGCCGGCAGCCAGCAGGTCGACGTATTCGCCGGTGGCGGCGTTCAGGCCGTGGCCGGCGGCGAGGCCGCGGACCTTGTCCACCACAACGCCCGGCTCGAGGCCGGCGTTGAAGGCGATCTGCTTCAGCGGAGCGTCGATGGCAACGCGGACGATGTTCGCACCGGTAGCCTCGTCGCCCGAGAGCTGCAGGTTGGCGAACGCCTTGGCGCCGGCCTGGATCAGGGCCACGCCACCGCCGGCGACGATGCCCTCTTCAACGGCAGCCTTCGCGTTGCGGACGGCGTCCTCGATGCGGTGCTTGCGTTCCTTGAGCTCGACCTCGGTTGCGGCACCGGCCTTGATAACTGCAACGCCGCCGGCCAGCTTGGCCAGGCGCTCCTGCAGCTTCTCGCGGTCGTAGTCGGAGTCGGAGTTCTCGATCTCGGCGCGGATCTGGGACACGCGGCCGGCGATCTGGTCGGCGTCGCCGGCACCTTCGACGATGGTGGTCTCGTCCTTGGTGACAACAACCTTGCGGGCCTTGCCGAGCAGCTCCAGGCCGGCGGTCTCAAGCTTGAGGCCGACTTCCTCGGAGATGACCTGGCCACCGGTGAGGATGGCGATGTCGGCCAGCTGGGCCTTGCGGCGGTCGCCGAAGCCCGGAGCCTTGACGGCGACGGACTTGAAGGTGCCGCGGATCTTGTTGACGATCAGGGTGGCCAGGGCCTCGCCCTCGATGTCTTCGGCGATGATCAGCAGCGGCTTGTTGGACTGCATGACCTTCTCGAGGACAGCAACCAGTTCCTTGACGTTGGAGATCTTGGAGTTGACGATCAGGATGTACGGATCCTCGAGGACCGTTTCCTGGCGCTCGGCGTCGGTGACGAAGTAGGCGGAGATGTAGCCCTTGTCGAAGCGCATGCCTTCGGTGAGCTCCAGCTCGAGGCCGAAGGTGTTGGACTCCTCGACCGTGATGACGCCTTCCTTGCCGACCTTGTCCAGGGCCTCGGCAATGAGGGCACCGATCTCGTTGTCGCCGGCGGAGATGGACGCGGTGGCGGCGATCTCTTCCTTGGTCTCGATCTCCTTGGCGGAGGCCAGGAGCTCGGCGGTGACGGCGTCGACAGCCTTCTCGATGCCGCGCTTGAGGGACAGCGGGTCAGCGCCGGCCGCGACGTTGCGCAGGCCTTCCTTGACCAGGGCCTGGGCCAGCACGGTGGCGGTGGTGGTACCGTCGCCGGCGACATCGTCCGTCTTCTTGGCAACTTCCTTGACCAGCTCGGCGCCGATCTTCTCGTACGGGTCGTCCAGCTCGATCTCCTTGGCGATGGAAACACCATCGTTGGTGATCGTGGGGGCGCCCCACTTCTTCTCGAGGACGACGTTGCGTCCACGCGGGCCGAGGGTGACCTTGACGGCGTCGGCGAGGATGTTCAGACCCCGCTCAAGACCGCGGCGTGCCTCTTCATCAAATGCAATGATCTTGGCCATAACGGCAGTAGTCCTTTCGGGACAGTCGTTAAAGAATGAACCTTGGCGTCGGTGCCCGCGACGGACGATACCTGCCCGGCAGCCTCTGTACGCCGCCGGACCGGGATCTCACCCAGCCAGGTGTTTCCTTTGCTCCCGCGGCACCGATGCTGCGCCCGGACCGGGGCCCGGCGTTAGCAGTCGATGAGCGGGAGTGCTAACTCCATAATTAGCACTCCCCCGGGGAGAGTGCAAGAAGGCTTCGCGCTCCGGGGCCTGTCCACGCGGAGCGCTTCGCCGAGGGCGATCAGGACCCGCCGCTGCGGGCCGTTTCACTGCCGGTCATCTTCGCCGTGTTGTCCGGCCCGTAGGTGTACACCATGTAGGCCGCGGCGGTCACGTCGCCATTGCTATCGAAGCTCACGGGGCCGGACTGGCCCTCGTAGTTGGGGCGCTTGCCGGCGTGGAGGACGTCGACGCACTCCTTGTAGTTGTGGCAGTCGGCGGGCTCGCCGGCCACTGCCCCGCCCGAGCCCGCGGTGCCGCCGGAGACGGCGATGAGCCGGGAGGCGATGGAGGTGCCGGCGTCGTCCTGCGCCGCGGCGGCGGCGATGGCGGCGAGGTTGACGGCGTCGTAGGCCTCCGCGGCGAAGGTCATGTCCTTGAGCCCGGGATCGATGCCGACCAGGCCCGCCTGGAACTGCGCGCTGGGGAACGTGCCGGGGAGCACTCCGCGGGCACCGTCCAGGGCGTGGGAGCCCAGGCCCTGGCCGTACTGGCCCACCGCGCCGTCGGAGAGCACCAGCTTTTTCCCCGCGAGTCCGGCGTTGTTGAGTTCGGCGATGGCGCCCTGCGCACCCTGCCGGGCGATGAGGACCACGGCGTCGGGCGCGGCGGCCTTGGCCGCGGTCGCCGCCTGCTGTGCCTGGCCGGCCGGGAATTCGGCGTCGATGGGCGTGCCGAGGCCGGCGGACTTCGCCGCGGCGGAGACCGCCACGGAGACCTCCTTGCCGTAGCTTCCGGCCTCGTGCAGGACGGCGAGCGTCTTGGCGCCGCCGTCCTTGGCGAGCTTGACCAGGATGGAGGCTTGGGCGACGTCGGCGGCGGCGGTTCGGAAGTAGTAGCCTCCGCTCCGGTAGCTGCTGAGTCCCGGTGCGGCGGTGGCCGGGGAGATCATGGCGATTTTGGCTTTGGAGAGCACGTCGATCGCGGCGGCGGCGTGGCTGGAATCCGTGGGGCCGATGACGACGTCGGCCCTGGCCGCCGCGAGGGCCTTGGCCTGGGCGGCGGTGTCCGCACTGATGGTTTCGGGGAGCAGTTCCACGGGCTTGCCCTTGTGGCCGCCGGCGGCGTTGATCTCCTTGACGGCGAGTTTCACCGCGGCCAGTTGCGGGGCGTTGAGGAAGCTCTGGTCCCCGGTGTTGTCCAGCAGCACACCGATCCGCAGGGTTCCGTCCCCGCTGGCCTCGGCGGCGTCCGTCCGGGCGTTGCCGGTGGCACCGGAGCACCCGGTGAGGGCCAGGCCGGAGGCAAGAAGGGCGGACAGGACGACGGCGGCGCCGCCGGCCGTTTGTCGGCTGGCTGTTCGTCGGCCGGCAGTGGGTCGGCCAACGGTGGTCTGAGCCGCGACGGTTGGCGTTGAGTCAGGACGGGCCACTAGGCGGGCCTGACGCTCTCGGCCTGGGGGCCCTTTTCGCCTTCGCCTACCTCAAGTTCCACCCTCTGGCCCTCGGCCAGCGCACGGTAGCCCTCGCCGGCGATGGCGGACCAGTGGACGAAGACGTCGATGCCCGAGCCGTCGACGGTGATGAAGCCGTAGCCCTTCTCCGCATTGAACCACTTGACGGTGCCCAGAGCCATCGTTTCCACACTTTCAGCTAGCTTGGCCGCGGTGCACCTCGCTGTGCGCCGCGGAGCGGTCATGAACTCCGGCCACTGTACCCGCCAGCCCCGGGCGTGCCGGTCCGCGCGTCAGGGGGTCGGCCGGAACGTTATGCAGGCGTAACCGGCCCGGCCAGCAACCGGGTCAGCGGTAGCCGGGGCCCAGGACGACGACCAGGGGCATCTTGAAGTCGGCCGAATCGACCAGGGTGGCGATCCCCAGCAGGGCGGCGAGTTCCTGGGCGTTGGCCTTCTGCGCGGCGCCGTTGTAATACACCACGGAGGTCTGCTGCCGCGGTCCGGTCCAGTTGCCGAGCGGGCCCAAGACCCACCCGTCGGAGGTGACCGTGCTGCCGACGCGGCCGGCGAGGCCCGCCGTCGTCGTGCCGTTGTAGACCGCCACCGGCTGCGTCTTGTCGACGGCGGCCGCGGTTGCCGTCGGGGCCGGGGTGGTCCCGGAGGAAGCGGCAGCCACCGTGCTGCCCGGGTCGCTGGTGGGCGACGTTGTCGGCTGCGCGGTCGGGGCCGCGGTGGGCTGCGCGGTGGCGGACGCGGCGGCCGTGGCGCTGCTCTTATCCGCGGCCATCGCCGTTCCGCCGGCGGGACCAAAGCCCAGCCGGGGCAGCAGCAGGAAGGCAACCAGGCCGACGGCCAGGGCGAACGCTCCTACCGACAGGATGGGCGCCAGTCCGCGGGACTTGGCAGCCGCGACGGTGCGGTGAACCCCTTGGCGCGTGGAGGTCTCCGGGACCCGGTCGAATTCATCCCGTGGGTATCTGGTCATGGTGAAGCGCTGTCCTTGCTGATTTCTAGTGGTCCGCGGCCGGAACCGGTGCAGATTCCGGGACTCCGGCGCCGCGTTCTGCCCGGGGCGTACCCGGCGGGTTCAGGCGTCCGAACCCAGGCGCCGGGCCGTGCGGGCACGTTGTCGTGACGTACGTAGTCTACGCAATCGCTTCACCAGCATCGGGTCATGGGCCAGCGCGGCCTCGGTGTCGATGAGGGCGTTGAGGATCTGGTAGTAGTGCGTGGCGGACAGGTCGAAGAGCTCCCGGACGGCCTGTTCCTTGGCCCCGGCGTATTTCCACCACTGCCGTTCGAGGGCCAGCATTTCCTTGTCGCGGCTGCTCAGCCCGGACTCGTCCGGTCCGGCTTCCCCGTGTCCTGCGTCGACCGGAACCTCGTCCGCCGTCGCGTTGTCAGGCACTGCTTCGGCCACGGCTCACTCCCTGCTCGCTGTTGTGGATTCCTCCCCAATGCTACGGGCGAATAACAGCCCTGTCATTCGGTCGGCGCCGTGCCGCGCCGGAGGTCTGCCCGGATCGCCGGCCCGAAACGCCACCGCTCGCACCTGCCAGAATGAAGGGGTGAGCGAATTCCCGCAGACCGAAGCGCTGTTCCCCCTGGATGCCGTTTCCGGCCCAACCGTTGGGGTGCCGCAGGGCTCCGACGACGGCGACGGCGGCGGTTTCGCCGCGCTGGTCCAGCGCCCGCTGGGCGAGCTGGTGGCCCCGGACTGGGCTGCCGCCCTGGAACCCGTGGAGCCGCAGCTGCGCCGGGCCCTGGAGTTCGTCGCCGCTGAGGCCGCGGCAGGCCGCCAGGTCCTGCCGGCTCCGGACCGGCTGCTCCGGGCCTTCCAGCAGCCGCTCGCCGGCGTCAAAGTGCTGATCGTGGGCCAGGACCCCTACCCCACCCCCGGCCACCCGATCGGGCTGTCCTTCGCCGTCGAGGGCCACACCCGTCCCCTCCCCCGCAGCCTGGCCAACATCTACAAGGAGCTCCACGCCGACCTGGGCCTGCCGCCGCGGATCCACGGCGACCTGAGCCGCTGGACGGGGCAGGGCGTGCTCCTGCTGAACCGGGCGCTCAGCGTGCGCGCCGGCGCCGCCGGATCGCACCGGAACAAGGGATGGGAAGCGGTCACGGCCGCCGCCATCCGCGCCGTGGCGGCCCGCACGGACGCCTACGGCGGGCCGGTCCCGCTGGTCGCCATCCTGTGGGGCAAGGACGCGGAGTCCGTCCGGCCGCTGCTCGGCGGGACCGCCGTCGTCAGCAGCCCGCACCCAAGCCCGCTCTCGGCCGCCCGGGGATTCTTCGGATCCCGGCCGTTCAGCCGGGCCAATGAGCTGCTGGCCGCCCAGGGCGCGGAACCCGTCGACTGGGAACTGCCGCCGCTGCCCTAAGCCTTCCCAGAGCCTCCCGACCCCGGCGCCACCCCACCTTCCCGGCTGTCCGGGGACGGCGGTCCCGGCGCCCCTGGACAGACAAGAAGGAGGCCTGGTTGGCTAGGCTTAGCCGCATGACTTCTGTACCCGCCGCCACCTCCGCCAACCGGAACTCCCGGCCCCAGACCACCCTGACGGTGCTGCGGCGCGAGCAGCTTTCACCGCACATGGTTCGGATCATCGCCGGCGGCCCCGGCTTCGCGGACTACCGCAACAACGCGTACGTGGACCGCTACGTGAAGATCGCTTTCCCGCAGCCCGGCGTGGACTACCCCCAGCCGCTGGATCTGTGGGCCGTCCGTGAGACCCATCCCCGGGAGCAGTGGCCCTACACCCGCACCTACACGGTCCGCTGGGTGGACGAGGCGGCGCAGGAGCTGGCCATCGACTTCGTGATCCACGGGGATGAGGGGCTCGCCGGGCCCTGGGCCGCGTCCGCGCGTCAGGGGGACGCCCTGATCTTCACCGGCCCGGGCGGCGGCTACAACCCGGATCCGGAGGCGGACTGGCACCTCTTCGCCGGGGACGAATCGGCGCTGCCCGCCATCGGCGCGGCCTTGGCGGTTCTCCCCCGCGATGCCCGCGGTCTGGCCTTCCTGGAGGTGGGCTCCGCGGCGGACGTCCTGGCCCTGGCCGCCCCCGCCGGCGTCGAACTGCGCTGGCTTTTCCGCGGAAACAACACGGGGGCCGACGACGAGCGCCGCCTGGCCGACGCCGTCGGGTCCGCCGACTGGCCGGAGGGACGCCCCTCGGTCTTTGCGCATGGTGAGCGGGGTGCCATGAAGGCCCTGCGGGAGGTGTTCTTCACCCAGCGGGGGCTGGAACGCGGGCAGGTCTCCCTCTCCGGTTACTGGGCCCGCGGCCGGGTGGAGGACGACTTCCAAGCCGAGAAGAAACTCCCCATCGGCAAGATCTGAGTGCCCGGCAGCCCGCTGACGGCCGCTGCCGCCGGGCGGGGACGGACTAGCGGCGGCGGGCCCGGCGCCGTTCGTTGCTGGCCAGGCTGCGGGTCAGCGGCCGGGCCAGGGTGTCGCCGAGGACGATGCCCGCAGCGACGCCCAGCACGATCGCCCCGGCGTTGAGCATCCCGCCGGCGCCCATGAGGATTTCCTGCTCCTCGATGGTCAAAACATACATGGAACGGAATATGGTCAGGCCGGGCAGCAGGATCAGCGCCGCGGGCACGGCCACCACCAGCTGCGGGGCGCCCATCCTCAGGGCCACCACCCGGGCCAGCAGGCCTATGACGACGGCGGCGAGGGCCGGGGCGAAGCGCGGCCCGATGCCCAGTTCCGTGCCGCCGATCAGCACGAGGTGGCCGACGACGCCGACCGCCGCCGTCGGCAGCAGCAGCTTCGCGGAGGTCTGCTCCGTCACGCCGATTGCGACGACGGCGATCGCCACCAGCGGCACCAGCACCCAGAGGGGATACCTTGGCGGGAATGTTTCGGTCACGTCGATGGATTGCATGCCCGTCATCGCCCCCACCACGAACCCGACGGCGATCCCCGAGACCAGGGCTCCGAAGGTCAGCATGGTGGAGAGGAAACGGCCGGCGGCGGTGACCGGGAAGCCGTTGATGGCATCCTGCACCGAGGAGACGAGGCGTCCCGTGGGCAGCAGCAGCAGGATGCCTCCCACCACCACAATTGCCGGGGCGATGGTGATCCCCACCGGGCTCCCGAACCGCCAGAGCAGCAGGGCGACGATGGTGACGACGAAGGAACAGGAGGCGGTGATGAAGAAGTCCGGGGTGCGCCAGCGGCCCAGCTGCCGGGCCAGGAGGCTGACCAGAAGGTTGGACAGGAACGCGATCCCGGACGCCGCGATGCCGCCGCCGAGTACCGCCACGAAGACGGCGGAGAAGACGCCGAAGGCCACGGTGACCATCCAGCGCGGGAACGGCTTGGCGCTGTGAGTGATCTCCTCGAGGCGCCGGGCGGCCTCCTCGCGACCCACCCCGCCGGCGACGATGTCGGTCACCAGCTGGTGCACCTCGGCGAGGCCGGCGTAGTTGTTGGTCCAGGACCGGACCACGCGCAACAGCGAGAGCGGCGTCTGGTCCTTCGGGGCGTAGTTGATCGCCACCGACTGGTTGGTGATATCCACCTCGATGTTCTTCAGCCCCAGGGCGGCGGTCACCGCAATGATGCTGGTCTCCACCTCGAGGGCGCCGGCGCCGTACCGGAACATCGATTCCGCGAGCTTGAGCGCGAAGTCAATGGTTTTCCGGGCGGACGCGTCCACGCCGCCGACCTGGATCATCGGGTTCGCGTAGGGGCTGCCGGCGAGCCGGTCCACGATGCTCAGCGGTGCCGTCGGCGGGTTCTCCCCCTGGACCAGGCGGCGGAGCATGCGCCGGGCGGCGGCGTTCTGCCGCACCTGCATGGCCGACATCGGTTCGGTGCGGGGCAGGCCGTCCGTCTGCGGTCCGCGGCGGCCCTCGGGGGTCTTGTTCATCCCGGCCATCTCACTTCACCTTGCTGGCGGTCTAGTAGAACTGCTGGCCGGTGCGGCGCGTGTAGAGCTGGCGGGCGACCCGCTCCCCCGCTGCCGTCCAGGCCTTGTACTTCAACGGGCTGAGGACCTGGTCGTAGCAGCCGACGAAGTCCGTGACGGTCTTGCTGAAGCTGGTCTTGAACAAGCCCAGGCCGTGGAAGGGGTTGGACGTGTCCTTGAGCTTGTCGCTCGGCGGGGTGCCGCAGAAGTCGTACTCGGTGCAGCCGAGCTCCTTCAGCTGGTTGATGGCGGTCCACTGGACCAGGTGGGAGTCGCCGTACTGGCCGCGCTGCTGCAGGGAGCCGCCATCCTTGTACGTTCCCTTGCGGCCGTAGTTGATGACGAAGGCACCCACGGACGGGACACCGTTTTCGTAGACGAACAAGAGACGGCCTTGGCCGCGCTTGAGGAAGTTGGTCCAGAAGCGCTGGTAGTACCCGAAGTCCCGGACGCGGACCTGGGACTTGGCCTCGACGGTGGTACTCATCAGGCCGTACATGGCCCGGAAGTTCTCCTCCGTGGGCTCGACGTTGTGCACTTCCACGCCCTCGCGGATGGCGCGGCGGACGGCGTTCCGGCCGCGGGAGTGCAGGTTGCGCAGCAGCTGGTTCTCCTCCGGGGAGATGTCCAGCAGGGCGGTGGAATCGTTGGGCTGCAGGTTGTGCGTCTTGACCAGGCCCGCGCCCTCGATGACACGCCGGGCGTCGTCGGTGAGGACGACGTCGGGCTCGATCTTGATCGCGAAGACGCCCAGCCGGGCGCGCTTGACGAAGTCGGCGTTGGCCTTGGCAATCCCCGGAATGTCCTCGACGGAGGCGACGTCGGGTCCCTTGATCATGTACCAGAGCTTGCCCAGCACGGGGAAGCTCTTCTCCAGGACCAGGTTGTAGCTGGTGTAGTCGGCCGTCTCGTACACCAGGTGCAGGGGCTTCCAGCCGTAGTGCTGCTTGACCTCGGCGAAGGCCTCCGACTGCAGCAGGTTCCCGCCGTTGGGGTTCGCGGTGACGCGGGCGTCCCAGGTGGCGACCTCTTCGGCGGAGGCAAAGCGGGCGGTGAATTCTCGCAAGGGTGCGGTATCCAATCTTTGCGGGACGAGCTTCGGCGGCATGGCTGGCATGCACCACCAAGTCTATCGGCGTCACGGGTGGCCGGGACGCCGACCCTGTGGCCGCCACCGGCTCCCGGGCTAGGCTGAAGGCATGCAACCTCAGCCGGACCCGCAGCCGGAATTAGACGTTTCCCGCCGGGCCGGCCCGGGCGCGTCGGCGCACCGCGGAGCCGGCGCCCAGGTGCTGGGCCTGCTCGTGCTGCTCGCCGCTTCCGCGCTGGTGGCCGGACTCGGCGGGCTGGCCTCCGCCAGCAATGTCGACGGCTGGTATGCCGGGGCGGACAAGGCCCCGTGGTCGCCGCCGAACTGGGTGTTCGGACCGGTCTGGACGCTGCTCTACACAGTCATGGCGGTGGCGGCGTGGCTGGTCTGGCGCGCCCGCGCCGAGGGCACCGGCCGGGCGTTGACCCTGTACGCCGTCCAGCTGGTGCTGAACCTGCTGTGGACTCCCGCGTTCTTCGCCCTCTACCCGGCCCTGGGTACGCCGGCGCTGTGGATTGCCCTGGCCATTATCGTGGCGCTGGCCGTGGTCCTGGCCGCAACGCTGGTCCGCTTCCGGCGGATCAGCCGCCCGGCCGGGTTGCTGCTGGTCCCCTACCTGGCGTGGGTGGTCTTCGCCTCGACGCTGAACCTGTGGGCGGCCGTCACCAACTGAGCGGGCGCCTCAGCACTCCACCACGTTGACGGCGAGGCCGCCCATGGCGGTCTCCTTGTACTTAGAGCTCATGTCCTTACCGGTCTCGCGCATGGTCACGATTACCTCGTCGAGGGAGACCCGGTGCGACCCGTCGCCCCAGAGCGCCATCTTGGCGGCGTTGATGGCTTTGGCCGCCGCGATCGCGTTGCGTTCGATGCACGGGATCTGCACCAGGCCGCCGATCGGGTCGCAGGTCAGGCCGAGGTTGTGTTCCATCGCGATTTCGGCGGCGTTCTCCACCTGCTGCGGGGTGCCGCCCATGACCTCGGCGAGGCCGGCGGCGGCCATCGACGACGCCGACCCGACCTCTCCCTGGCAGCCGACCTCGGCCCCGGAAATGGAGGCCTGTTCCTTGTAGAGGACACCGATGGCACCCGCGGCGAGCAGGAACTTCACCACCGTCTCGTCCCGGTCCTGCTGGGTGGCCTTGTCCATGCCGGGGGCGAAGTGCAGCGCGTAGTAGAGCACGGCGGGGATGATCCCGGCGGCGCCGTTGGTGGGTGCGGTGACGACGCGGCCGCCCGAGGCGTTCTCCTCGTTGACGGCCAGGGCGATCAGGTTCACCCATTCCTGCCAGTACTTCGGGTCCCGGAAGTCCGGGTCCTCCTCGCAGCTTTCCTTCATCAGCCGTTCGTGCCAGTCCGGGGCGCGGCGACGGACGTTCAGGCCGCCCGGCAGCAGGCCCGTCCGCTTGAGGCTGACGGCCACGCATTCCTCCATGACGGAGTAGATGTGCAGCAGACCGGCCCGGATGTCCTCGGCGCTGCGGCTGTCCTCCTCGTTGACCAGCATCACGTCGCTGATCCGCAGGGAGGTGTTCCGGCAGTGCTCGAGCAGTTCCGCTGCGGTGCGGAACGGCAGGGGCAGTTCCTTCTTGGATTCGTCGAGTTCCTGCTGCGCTGCCTCTTCCTCGCCCTCGCGGACGATGAAGCCGCCGCCGACGGAGAAGAACGTCGCCTGGTGCAGGACGCCGCCGTCGGCGTCGGAGACGGTGAACGTCATCCCGTTGGTGTGCCGGGGCAGCACCGTGAGGGGGCGGAGCACCATGTCCTGGACCCCGTAGGGAAGGCCGACGGCGCCGGCCAGCTGCAGCGTCCCGGTCCCAGCGATCGCGGCGAGCCGCTCCTCGACCTCGTCGGGGAGGATCTTCTCAGGGTGGTACCCCTCGAGGCCCAAGAGGATGGCGGTCATGGTG
This sequence comes from Arthrobacter sp. YD4, assembly GCF_030410515.1. Lineage (GTDB taxonomy): Bacteria > Actinomycetota > Actinomycetes > Actinomycetales > Micrococcaceae > Arthrobacter. The sequence goes on from NZ_JAUHHD010000006.1 coordinate 151,056, forward strand.
CCGTGCCCGTGTCCGGTCGCGGCGAGCGAGCCATACAGGTCCACCCGCAGCGACGCCACCCGCTCAAGGTCGCCGGACGCCTTCAGCTCCTCGGCAAACACCGCCGCGGCGCGCATCGGCCCCACGGTGTGCGAACTCGAGGGCCCGATCCCAATCGAGAACAGATCAAAGACGCCTACAGCCATTACTAAATCCTAACTAAACACTGCTTAAGTGAGCTTCGCCGTCGGGGCGGCTTGGGTGGGAGTGCACCGGACATCCTCTGCATGCTGCTCCTTCGTCGCTTTGACGCATGCTGCCGGATGCCCGGCACCCTCCCTTGGCCCCTCACCTTGGCGCCGTGGTCCCGGACGCCAATTGAGTAATGACAACAACGGCAAGCGACCCACGAGGGGGCGGCGGAGCCGGGCTTTTCGAAAGCGTGCGTCTAAGCGAGGTACGAGCGAGCACGCGTGAAAAGTCCGGTCCGCCGGCCCCGGAGCCACCCCCGGAGCCGCCCCCGGAGCCGACCACAGAGGCGCGCACCGGGGGCGGGAGAACGAGGGGCGAGTTAGCCCAGGTTTGTGACCGACGGGTAGAGCGGGTGGGCGGCGGCGAGGGCCTGGACCCGGTCGCGGAGCCCGGCGAGGTCGGCGTCTGCGTCGGCCATGAGGGCCTCGGCAATGATGTCCGCCACCTCGGTGAAGGCCGCCTCGCCGAAGCCGCGGGTGGCCAGGGCCGGCGTGCCGATCCGCAGCCCGGAGGTGACCATCGGCGGGCGCGGGTCGAACGGGACGGCGTTGCGGTTGACGGTGATGTCAATCGCGGCGAGCCGGTCCTCGGCTTCCTGGCCGTTGAGCTCGCAGTCGCGCAGGTCCACCAGGACCAGGTGCACGTCGGTTCCGCCGGAGACCACGGAAATGCCCCTGGCGGCGACGTCGTCGCGGGTGAGCCGGTCGGCGAGGATCCTGGCGCCGGCCAGGACGCGCTCCTGGCGCTCCTTGAACTCCGGGGAGGCGGCGACCTGGAAGGCGACGGCCTTGCCGGCGATGACGTGCTCCAGCGGCCCGCCCTGCTGGCCCGGGAACACGGCCGAGTTGATCTTCTTGGCGATGTCGGCGTCGTTGGAGAGGATGATGCCGCCGCGCGGACCGGCGAGGGTCTTGTGCGTCGTCGACGTCGTGACGTGCGCGTGCGGCACCGGGGAGGGGTGCAGCCCGGCGGCGACGAGGCCGGCGAAGTGCGCCATGTCCACCATCAGGTAGGCGCCGACGGCGTCGGCGATCCGGCGGAATTCCGCGAAGTCGAGCTGGCGGGCGTAGGCAGACCAGCCGGCGACGATCAGCTGCGGCTTGTGCTCGTGCGCCAGGCGCTCGACCTCGGCCATATCGATCCGGTGGTCGTCCTCGCGCACCTGGTAAGGGATGACGTTGTAGAGCCGGCCGGAGAAGTTGATCTTCATGCCGTGGGTCAGGTGGCCGCCGTGGGCCAGGTTCAGGCCCATGATGGTGTCGCCCGGACGGATCAGGGCGTGCATGACGGAGGCGTTGGCCTGGGCGCCGGAGTGCGGCTGGACGTTCGCGTAGTCGGCGCCGAAGAGGGCCTTCACGCGGTCGATGGCGAGCTGCTCGATCACGTCGACGTGCTCGCAGCCGCCGTAGTAGCGCTTGCCCGGGTAGCCCTCGGCGTACTTGTTCGTCAGGACCGAGCCCTGCGCCTGCATGACCGCGCGGGCGGTGTGGTTCTCGGAGGCGATCATCTCCAGGCCGTCGCGCTGGCGGGCGAGTTCGGCGTCGATCTTCGCCGCGATCTCCGGGTCCAGCTCGGAGAGGTCCGCGTCCAGGGACGGGGAGACGACCTGTTCGAACACAGCGGTGGGGGTGCCGGCGGCCGCGCTCACAGTTCGCCGCCGTTCTTGGAGGCGTAGTCCTGCGCGGAGAGGAGCGGGCCGTCGGAGACGGCGGCGACCTTGAAGAGCCAGCCAGCGCCGTACGGGTCGCTGTTGATCAGGGCCGGATCGTCGACGACGGCGGAGTTGGCCTCGGTGACTTCGCCGGTGACGGGGGCGTACAGGTCGGACACGGACTTGGTCGACTCGACCTCGCCGCAGGTCTCCCCCGCGGTCACGGTGGAGCCGACCTCGGGCAGGTCGACGTAGACGATGTCACCGAGGGCGTCGGTGGCGACGGCGGAGATGCCGATGGAGACGACTTCACTGCCGTCCTCCCGGGAAACCCACTCGTGCTCGTCGGAGTACTGCAGTTCAGGAGCTACTTTTGCCATGAAAAATTCCTAAGTTCGGAGGGTAAAAAGCCTAGCGCGTGGGGCGCACCCCCGAAGGGCGCGCCCCACGGAGTGTTACTTCTGGCGCTTATAGAACGGCAGGGCGACGACCTCGAACGGTTCGGGCTTGCCGCGCAGGTCGATGTCCAGGGTGGTGCCGGGTTCGGTGTAGGCGACGTCGACGTAGGCCATGGCCACCGGGTAGCCCAGGGTGGGTGAGGGTTGGCCGGAGGTGACTTCGCCGACGACGGCGCCGTCCTTGAGGACCGGGTAGTGGCTGCGTCCGGCCCGACGGCCGAGGCCCTTAAGCCCGACGAGGCGGCGGCCAGTTGTGGTGCCGGCGCCCGCGTCCTTCTTGGCGGCGAGCGCGGCCTTGCCGACGAAGTCGCCCTCCTTGGAGAGCGCGACGACGGGGCCGAGGCCCGCGGCGAACGGATCGCCCTGGAGCGAGAGTTCGTTGCCGTAGAGCGGCATGCCGGCCTCCAGCCGCAGGGAGTCGCGGGAGGCGAGCCCGGCCGGAGTCAGTTCCCCCTCCTCGGCGATGGCGATCAGCGCCTGCCAGAGGGCGGCGGCGTCGTCGTTGTCCACGAAGATCTCGAAGCCGTCCTCGCCGGTGTAACCGGTACGGGCGAGCAGCAGGTCCTTGCCGGCGCCGGCGACCATGAAGGGAACCTCGACGGCGGCGTAGTACTTCAAGCCGGTCACCAGTTCGTGCTGGGCGGCGGGAACCAGGCGCAGCAGGATGGCCTCGGCCTTGGGGCCCTGGACCGCGACCAACGAGATCTCGGCGGACGCATCCCGGACCGTGACGTCGAAGCCGCCATCCCGGGCAGAACCCGCACGCTCGGCCAGGGCCGCGGCGACGACCTTGGCGTTGCCGGCGTTGGGCACCACGAGGAAGGCGTCCGTACCGTCGGCCCCCGCCGGGCGGCGGTAGGTGATGAGGTCGTCGATGATGCCGCCGTCCTCGTTGCAGATCAGCGAGTACTTGGCCTTGCCGACGGCCATAGCGGAGATCTTGCCCACCAGGGCGTAGTCGAGGAAGGCCGCGGCGTCGGGGCCGGTGACCCAGACCTCGCCCATGTGGGAGAGGTCGAACAGGCCCGCGGAGGCACGGACGGCGTGGTGTTCGGCGAGTTCGGAGCCGTACTTCAGCGGCATCTGCCAGCCGCCGAAGTCGGTGAAGGAGGCGCCGAGCTTCTTGTGCTCTTCGTACAGGGCGGTGTAGTTCTCAGTCATCGGTGGCCTCAGTTTTCGAATTCGGACAGCGGCGGGCAGGAGCAGATCAGGTTGCGGTCCCCGGCGGCGCCGTCGATCCGGCCCACGGGCGGGAAGTACTTGTCCTGCTTGAGCGTGTGGACCGGGAAGACGGCCTGCTCGCGGGAGTAGGAGCGGTCCCAGTCGGTGCTGATGGCCGCGGCCGCGGTGTGCGGGGCGTTGCGCAGCGGGCTGTGCTCGACGGTGAAGTCGCCGTGGGCCACCTGGTCGATCTCGGCGCGGATGGCGATCATCGCGGTGATGAACCGGTCGATCTCGCCGAGATCCTCGGATTCGGTGGGTTCGACCATCAGGGTTCCGGCCACGGGGAACGCCAGGGTGGGGGCGTGGAAGCCGTAGTCGATCAGGCGCTTGGCGACGTCCTCGGCGGTGACGCCGGTCTTGGCGGTGAGTTCGCGCAGGTCCAGGATGCACTCGTGCGCCACCAGGCCGCCCTCGCCGGTGTAGAGCACCGGGAAGGAGTCGTTCAGGCGCGCCGCGATGTAGTTGGCCGCGAGCAGCGCCGACTTGGTGGCCTCGGTCAGGCCCTCGCCACCCATGAGCTTCACGTAGGCCCAGGAGATCGGCAGGACGCCGGCGGAGCCGTAGCGGGAGGCGGAGATCGGGGTGCCGTCCGCGCCGTTGGCCGGGTCCGCGGCGTTGCCGGGCATGAACGGTGCCAGGTGGGCCTTGGCGGCGACCGGGCCGACGCCGGGTCCGCCGCCGCCGTGCGGGATGCAGAAGGTTTTGTGCAGGTTCAGGTGCGAGACGTCCCCGCCAAACTGGCCCGGCTGGGCGAGGCCAACGAGGGCGTTGAGGTTGGCGCCGTCGATGTAGACCTGGCCGCCGGCGGCGTGGATCGCGTCGCAGACCTCGCGGACGTCGGCGTCGTACACGCCGTGCGTGGACGGGTAGGTGATCATGATGCAGGACAGGGCGTCCTTGTGCTCCTCGATCTTGGCCTGCAGGTCGGCGTGGTCGATGGTGCCGTCGGAGGCGGTGGCGACGACGACGACCTTCATGCCGGCGAGCACCGCGGAGGCGGCGTTGGTGCCGTGCGCGGAGGCCGGGATGAGGCAGACGTTGCGCTGCTCGTCGCCGCGGGAGAGGTGGTAGCCGCGGATGGCCAGCAGGCCGGCGAGCTCGCCTTGGGATCCGGCGTTCGGCTGGATGGAGACCTGGTCGTAGCCGGTGATCTCGGTCAGCTGGGCCTCGAGGTCATCAATCAGTTCGCGCCAGCCGGCGGTCTGGGATTCCGGGGCAAACGGGTGGATGGAGGCGAACTCCGGCCAGGAGATGGCCTCCATTTCGGCCGTGGCGTTCAGCTTCATGGTGCAGGAGCCCAGCGGGATCATGGTGCGGTCCAGGGCCAGGTCGCGGTCCGAGAGGCGGCGGATGTAGCGCAGCAGCTGGGTCTCGGAGCGGTGGGTGTTGAAGACCGGGTGCTGGAGGTAATCGGAGCTGCGTTCGACGGCCGCGTCCAGGGCGAAGCCCTCCAAGGAATCAACGACCGTGGCACCGAAGGCGGCGACGACGTCGGCGACGTGTGCCGCCGTCGTGGCCTCATCGGCGGAGATGCCGACCGTGTCGGCGTCGATGGAACGCAGGTTGATGCCTTTGGCGTCCGCGGCGGCGATGATCTCGGCGGCCTTGCCCGGCACCGAGACGGTGACGGTGTCGAAGAACGAGGTGTGCAGCACGTCCAGGCCGGCGGCCTTCAGCGATGCGGCGATGGTCCGGGCGTGGCCGTGGGTGGTCTCGGCGATGGCCTTGAGCCCGTCCGGGCCGTGATAGACGGCGTAGAACGAAGCGACGATGGCCAGCAGCGCCTGCGCGGTGCAGATGTTGGAGGTGGCCTTCTCGCGGCGGATGTGCTGCTCGCGGGTCTGCAGGGCCAGGCGGTAGGCGGGGATGCCGGCGGAGTCCTTGGAGACGCCCACCAGGCGGCCGGGCATGGAGCGCTCCAGGCCCTTCTGGACGGCCATGTAGGCCGCGTGCGGGCCGCCGAAGAACAAAGGGACGCCGAAGCGCTGAGCGGAGCCGACGGCGATGTCGGCGCCCTGCTCACCGGGAGGGGTGATCAGGGTCAGGGACAGCAGGTCAGCGGCGACGGTGACGAGCGCGCCGCGTTCCTTGGCCTCGGCGATGACGGCGGAGTGGTCGAAGACGCGGCCGGAGGCGCCGGGCTGCTGCAGCACGATGCCGTTGATGGTGCCCTCCGGGAGACCCTTGGACAGGTCGGCGACTTCCACCTCGAAGCCAAGGGCCTCGGCGCGGCCCTTGACGATCGCGATGGTCTGCGGGAGGCAGTCGGCGTCCATGACGGTTTTGCCGTCGCGGGCGTCCTTATTCTTGTTGGCCCGGCGCATCATGAGCACGGCCTCGGCGACGGCGGTGGCTTCGTCCAGCAGCGAGGCGTTGGCGATCGGCAGGCCCACCAGGTCCTGAACCATGGTCTGGAAGTTCAGCAGGGCCTCGAGCCGGCCCTGGGAGATTTCGGGCTGGTACGGCGTGTAGGCCGTGTACCAGGCGGGCGCCTCGAGGATGTTGCGGCGGATCACGGCGGGGGTGACGGTGTCGTAGTAGCCCTGGCCGATCATCTGCACGGCGGTCTTGTTCTTGGCGGCGAGCTTGCGCAGTTCGGCCAGGACCTCCACCTCGCTCAGCGCGGCGGTCAGCGCCAGGCCGGAGTCCTGACGGATGTCCTTGGGAACGGCGGTGTCAACGAGCGCGTCGACGGTGTCGTAGCCGACGGCCTTGAGCATGGTCTCGACGTCGGCCTGGCGGCGGGCGCCGATATGCCTGTCGACGAAGGACGTGGAGGCTGAGGTAACGGTCACAAGGAACTCCATAACTAAGGCGGCGCAGGGTACGCCGCAGTGATTCGGGTTCCTCCCCGCTCTGTATTGGACCTGAGAGTTTCCGCGCGACCCTTTGGCGGGTCCCGCTTGCACCGTCGGTGAGCGCGGCATCCCGGGGGACTTGTGGCGCGCTGCTTTCCAGAGTGGCCTCGCCGCGGCGGTACATGGGCCTGAGAGATTCCTGGGGAGGATTTGCTCCTACGGCGCCTGCGTGTACTACTGGCAGGACTCTCCCGCCGCAGATCAAAGGCATATTCAGTTGCTCGTGACCATGGTCACAGCATTCATTGTCCTATGCCGGAGCCCACGTCCGCAAACTTCATTTCTCCCCGCCCGACGCTCCCTCGCTTTCGGCGCGATTTCCTGCGGCCCTCCCTCATACCCGGCCCACTTTTCCGGAACGCTCCCTCCGGTTCAGCCCGATCTTCTGCGACGCTCCCTCACCTCCGGTCCACGTTTCCACGACGCTCCCTCAGGTTCGGAGGTTATTTCCAGACCGCCCGCTCACCCGACATGCGGGTGCATCCCTCAAATGAGCGCGGGACGTGAGGGAGCGTCCGCTGGAGAGGCACCGGACGTGAGGGAGCGTCCGCTGGAGTGACGCCGGACGTGAGGGAGCGACCGCTGGGGAGGTGCCGGACGTGAGGGAGCGTCCTTAGGGGCGGAGGCGGTCGACGGCGGCGAGGAGGCTCTCGACGTCGTCGTCCACCGCCAGGGGCGTGGCACCCGCGCTGCGGGCCAGCATGGCGTTGAAATACAGCCCGTCCCCCATGTAGAGCACCGCCTTGGCCATTCCGGGTCCGACGTCGGCGGCGAGCAGTTCCAGCCAGCTGGCCTGCACGCCGGCCATGCGGCGCAGGGTCTCGGCGTGCGCCACCTCGGCGAGCCGGGTGGCCGCGACGAAGACCCGGTCCAGGGCGGTATCAGCCCAGACCGAAGACCTAATGAAGTACGCGGCGGCGCCCTCCGGCGCCGCGGCCATGGCGGCCAGGTCCTCGGCCAGCAGCCGGTCCAGCCGTTCCAGGAGGACCGCGATCATGGCTTCCTTGTTCGGGAAGTGGTACAGCAAGCCGCCCTTGGAGACCCCGGCCCGCTTTGCCACCGCGTCGAGGGTGGCGGCCCGCTCCCCCTCGGCGATGAGCAGGGATTCGAAGGCGTCGAGGACGGCCTCGCGGGCGACGGGTTTCCTGGGCATGGCTCCCATCATGCCCGCTTGATGCCGGATTTCTTAACTATACCGTCCAGACGGTACAGTTATTCGGATGAAGACCTTGCTTCCTTATGCCGAGCATCCCGCGACGCGCTCCCGGGCGCCGTGGCGGGACTGGCTGGCGTTGTCGCTGCTGATGTTCCCGGTCCTCCTGGTGGCGGTCGATAACACCGCACTGACCTTCGCACTGCCCGCGATCGCCCGGGACCTAAATGCCACCGGCGTCCAGCTGCTCTGGATGGTCGATGTGTACCCGCTGGTGCTCGCCGGCCTGCTGGTTGCGATGGGCAGCCTCGGGGACCGGATCGGCCGCCGGCGGCTGCTCTTCACCGGCGCCGCCGGCTTCGCGGCGGTGTCCGCAGCGACGGCATTCGCCCCGGGCCCCGAGTGGCTGGTGGCCGGCCGTGCGGCACTGGGGTTCTTCGGGGCCATGCTGATGCCCTCCACGCTGTCCCTGATCCGGAACATCTTCCCGGAGCCGAACCGGCGCCGCCTGGCGGTGGCCATCTGGGCCGCGGGCTTCTCCGGCGGCGCGGCGCTGGGGCCGGTCCTGGGCGGCTGGCTGGTGGAGCACCTCTGGTGGGGCGCGGTGCTGCTGATGGCAGTTCCCATCATCGTGCCGCTGCTGGTCCTTGGCCCCGCCTTCATTCCGGAATCCCGCGACCCGAACCCCGGGCCGGTGGATCTGCCCAGCATCACGCTGTCCATGCTGGCAATGGCGCCGGCCGTCTATGGCATCAAGATGCTGGCCGTGGAGGGCGCCGGTCCGGTGCCGCTGGCGGCCCTCGGCGCGGGACTGGTCATGGGGTACGCCTTTGTCCGGCGGCAGCGCAGGCTTGCCGCGGGCGCAACCACCGCTCCCCTGCTGGACCTGGGGCTGTTCGGCAATCCCGTGTTCAGCACGGCCATCACGGCCAACGTCCTGGCGCTGTTCTCCTACAACGGCTTCATCCTCTTCCTTGCCCAGCACCTCCAGCTCCTGGAGGGACAGACACCGTCCGAGTCCGGGCTGGCGATGGTGCCCGCGCTGGCCGCGACCGTGGCGGCCGGGCTACTGGTGGTCCCTCTGGTGCGGAAGGTCCGGCCCGGGCTCGTCGTCGCCGGCGGCCTGCTGTTCAGCGCCGCCGGGTACGCACTGGTGGCCTTCGGTGACCACAGTTCCGGGCCCGCCATGCTGCTGGCGGCACTCCTGGTGCTGTGCCTGGGTGTGGGGGCGGCCGAGACGATCTCCAACGACCTGATCCTCGGCGCCGCCCCGGCCGCAAAGTCGGGCGCCGCGTCGGCGATCTCGGAGACCGGGTACGAGGTCGGCTCGCTGCTGGGCACGGCCGTGCTGGGCTCCATCCTGACCGCGTCCTACCAACGGAATCTGGTCCTGCCGGCCGGCCTCCCCCAGGCCGACCCGGCCGCCGTGGGCCAGGCCCGGGAAACCCTGGCCGGGGCGGCGGAGCTGGCCGGGACGCTGCCCGGGCCCCTGGAAGACGCCGTGATGACCGCCGCGCGCGCGGCGTTCGATTCGGGTGTCCACATCACCGCGGCGATTGCGCTCATCCTGATGGCCGGCGCCGCGGTGCTGGCCGCCGTCGTCCTCCGCCGGGTGCCGCGGGCGCACTGAGCCGGGCCCACTGACTCGGGTCCATTGACTCACGCCCACTGATTCGGGCGCCCCAAAGGGACACCAGCGGCCCTGCACCGGCCCAAAAACGGCAGCGTCCGACGCCGGGACTCCCGGCGTCGGACGCTGCTCTGTGTCCTTCGGTTTACTTGCCGGCGTCCGGCGTCGCGACGGAGGCCGTGGCCCGCATGGTTTCGGCGTTGACCAGCCAGGCGAACTGCTCGAGCTTGGCGATGAAGGCGTGCAGCAGGTCCGCGGTGGTGGGGTCCTCCTCGTCCACTTCGTCGTGCACCTTGCGCATGGTGCCGACGGCGGCCTCCAGCGCGGCCACGATCTTCTCGATCGCGTCCTTGGTATTGATCAGGCCGGTGGGAAACTCGGGCAGGGCGGTGGTCTTCGACACCGTCGAGCTGCGGCCGTCCGGGAGGGCGTGCAGGGCCCGCATGCGCTCGGCCATCTCGTCCGCGAAGGTGCGGGCGGCGTCGATGATCTCGTCGAGCTGCAGGTGCAGGTCGCGGAAGTTGGTGCCGACGATGTTCCAGTGCGCCTGCTTGCCCTGGACGTGGAGTTCGATCAGGTCCACGAGCACGGCCTGCATATTTCCTGCGAGGGTGGGTGTTGCTTTCATGAATCCTCCTTGGTGGAGCGTCTGGACGGGCTGATGCCACAGACGCTACCGCAGGCAGGAGACGGCAGGGAGGGTTTTCACGATAAGCTTAGTAAGTGAACTTACTAAGCTGGATTCGGGGTCTAAACGGCCTGATTCAGCGCGGGTCCCTGCGGGAATATCGCCCGCGTGATCCCGCCGGCGGTGGCCTCGGACAGCTGGGCCAGGTAGTCGTTGCGGCGCCGCGGCGTGATCCGGGATTCGGGCTCGAAGCCGCGGTCCGGGTCGTCGGCGTAGTGCGCGGTGAGACCGTCGCGCATCAGCCGGATGGCTTCGGCGCGCTGCTGGGATACCGCGGCGTGGGTGGAGCCGAGTTCCGCGGCGAGGTCCTTGACGGTCCGGTCGCCGAAGTAGATCTCCTCCACCACGTAGCGCATCCGCTCGGGCAGCGACTTCACGGCGGCGCGCAGGTATTGGAGCCGCTCGTCGGCCAGGACCGAGCTCTCCGGAGACAGCGTTTCGGCGGCCAGGGTATCGACGACGGCGTCGTCCAGCGGGGTGAGGGTGCGCGAGGCATCCGCGAGCGCTGCCTCCACGACGCTTTGCTGGACACCGAGGGCCGCGGCGATCTCGTCGACGGTGGGGGTCCGTCCGAGGGCGGAGGCCAGGGTCTCCTGAACCGACATGGTCTCTTTGATCCGGCGGCGTGCCGAGCGCGTCGCCCAGTCAGAGGCACGCATCTCGTCGGCAAATGCGCCGAGGATGCGGCGGCGGGCGAACGCGCCGAAGGGAACCCCGAGCTCGGGGTCGAAGGAATCGGCCGAGGTAATCAGGGCTACGGCACCAGCCGACGCCAGGTCATCGCGCGAGAGGTGGGACGCCTTCGAGCACAAATCTGAGACGAGGTAGCCAACCAGCGGAAGGTGCTGAGTGACCATCTCGTTGCGTTCCACGCGATTCAATAGTGTGTCCCCCCATGAGACCGGTTCAGGAGCTGTAAAACAGCGGAAGCCGCATCCCCAAACGGCCCCGTGCTCCCCCCATGGGAGTCGGTCTTCGACGGTCGGGTGCAGCACCCAGATCGAAACCTATCACCTGATCCGGAATCTGCGTGTACCCTCAGGAAAAAGCTTGGCCGAAAATGCGGAAAGCCGTCATACGGCCGGGATGGCAAGGGAATGGGGCCCATGGGTGCGGGGGATCTTTCGGCGGCGCTGTGGCAGGAACGCCGGCAGCTTGAGCTGCTGTTGTTCCGGCTCGAAACGCAGCGCCTCCATCTGGCCGCCGGCAACCTCGCCTGGCTGAATTTCACCTCGTCCGAAATCGAAGCCGTGCTGGACCGGCTCCGCTTCGAGGCGCTGGCCCGCAACGTCGAATCCGCGGCCGTCGCCGGTGAGTGGGGCCTCCCGGCGCAGGCCACCTTAGTAGAGCTGATCGCCGCCGCGCCGCCCGGCGCGTGGCCCGCGGTCCTGCAAGATCACCTCGACGGGTTGCGGGCCCTGCTCCGGCGGCTCGCCGCCGCCTCCGCCACTAACGAAACTGCTCTCCTGGGGCTTGAACCGCCGGCGGCCGCGAGCTCCGAGGCGATGCTCGACCAGCTGACGCTGGCCGCCAACATCGAACGTGCCCTGACCATCACCCGGCGCGCCGCACAGCCGCTGATGGCCCAGTACCTCGGGGACGACGCGAACTCGCTCTAGCCGTTGGCTCCGGCAACGGGTTCGGCGTCGGGTGCCGGTGTGGTGGGGTTGGGCTGTACCGGTGCGGCGGGGACCGGTGCGGACGGAACCGCCGTGGTGGCCGCGGGAGCCGGCGCGAGCAGGCCGCGCAGCGCGTCCTCGGTGCCGGACCCGTCGTCGGCTCCCGCTTGGGCGGCCGCGAGGTTCGCCGCGGCGATCGCCTCGATGACCTCACGGCGCTGGATCGGGACACCGCGGGGTGCCTCGATGCCGATCCGGACGCCGTCGCCGCGGCCCTCCAGAACAGTGATGACGATGCCGTCGCCGATCATGATCTGTTCGCCCGGCTTGCGTGTGAGTACCAGCATGCTCTCAATCTACCCTTCGCTGCCGTCTGCGGCGGCCCATGGAAGCGGGTGACCGGCCGGCTTCCCGTCGATCCATCCCACCGCGATGTTCAGTGCCTCGACGGTCTCCGGCGAGGAAGTGTAGGCGGCGCCAACGACGGCCATGGCGTCGATCTCCAGCCGCGACCGGACCAGGTTGATCCAGCGGGCGGTGTCCGCGGTTTTCCGGCCGGCATCCACCACCACCCAGACCTGGTCCGGGGAAAGGGCCGCGAGGGCCTGGAGCCGCGCCAGCGCGTGCCGGCCCTTGCCGAGGCCGAAGGCCGCAATGACCGTTTGTTCGGTTTCCACGGCGTGGGCGCGGGCCGCCGTCGCGCTTTGGCGCCCGTCCAGGTGCAGGTGGCCGTAGGCGCTGAGCTCGCCCGCGGTGCGCACGTCCGCGCCGCCCGCGGCGATGGACATGTCCAGGGCCGTGTCGAGCGGGTCGTCGCCCAGGCCCACCAGAACCACCAGGTCTCCGGTGCCGCGCAGTGGAACCGGAGCCGGGATGCGTTTGGGAGCCGCAGGCGCCTCGGACCGTTCCTCGGTGCGGCGAGCGCTTTCGGCTGGTTCGGCGGGCCCGAGCAGGCTCACGGCGGCGGTGCGGGCACCGGCTGCCGCGGCGCCGGGTGCGGTTCCCGCGGGTGCGCCGGACGGCGCGCCGGCGGGCTGCGGCGCCCGCGCGGGTGCCGGAGCGGCGGCGGCCGACGGCGGTTGCAGCCCGGAGCCGAGCTGATTCAGCAATTCGGCGAAGCCGGGCGTCTCCGTGGACAGTGCCGGCTGTGCCGGCCTGTGCATGGTCATCTCGGCGGCATCTGCCTCGGCCAGCAGGGCCGCGATGGCGCCGCCCTGCAGGGCATGGCCGGGGGCGGATACCCGGGCCTGCTCGCCGGGGGCGGTAGCAGAAGCGGCGGGCCCCGGGGCGGCTCCCCCGGCGGCGCCCGCCGGCGGCGCCGGCGTGGCGGAAGCGGCGGGCTCAGTCTTCGCTGCCCGGCCGGACTTGGCCGCCTTGGCGGCCTTGCGGCGGGACTTGCGGCCGGGCTCCTCGGCAGCCGGGGCTGCCGGGGACGCGCTCGGCGCCGTCGACGCCGGTTGAGGTGCAGCGGCCGGGGCGCCCGGCACGGACGGAGCGGCCGGCACCGACGGCGAGGACGAGTCAGGCGCCGAGGACGGATCGGACGCCGGGGCCGGGGCCGCCGGGACACTGTCGACGGTGGCGGCCGGCGCGCCGTCGCCGTCGGCGTTCAACACGTCGGCGTCGGGCACCACCTCACCGGTGACGACGTCGTGCCGGGGCTGCAACTCGACCACCGCCTCGTAGCGGTTGGCCGCGAACATGCCCGCGATGCCCGGGCTGATGACGCGTTCGGCCGAGACGATCCGCGCCGCGGGGCCGTACTGGGCCCGGGCCTTAGCCTGGATTTCCTCGAGCGAGGCCCCCTTAAGCCGATAGCGGTTCGGCATGGCGCACGACTCCTACGGTCTCGATCCGGACATTGGCGGAGGTGACCTCCCGGTAGGAGAGCACCGGGAGGGACCCGGGCTGGGCACCCATCAGCCGGTGGATGGCCGGGCGCAGGGCGGGTGCGCAGACCAGCACGGGCTGTCGGTTGGCGGCCGCCGCGGAGTCCATGGCGTTCTGGACCGAGCGGAGCACGGCGTCGAGGCGGTCCTGGCCCATGACGATCTGGCTGCCGCCCTCGGCCGGGCGCATGTCCTCCAGCATGGACTGCTCCAGCAGCGGGTCGATCATGATCACGTTGAGCACCGGTCCGTCCATGAACCGGGCGGTAAGCGCCGGGCCCAGGGACTGGCGGGCCGCCTCCACGAGGGACTCCGGATCGGTGGAGACCTTGGCGCGGAGCGTGAGCGCCTCGTAGATCCGGGCGAGGTCGTTGATCGGGACCTGCTCGTCCAGCAGGCCCTGCAGGACCCGCTGCAGTTCGGCGAGGGAGAGCAGCGCGGGAGTAAGTTCCTCGACGGCGGACGGGCTCTGCTTCCGCACGCCCTCGGTGAGGACCCGGACGTCTTCGCGGGACAGCAGCCGGGCGGCGTTGGCCGTGACGATCGAGGACAGGTGGGTGACCAGGACGGAGACGCGGTCGATCACGGTGGCGCCGGTCATTTCCGCGTTGTGCCGCATCTCGGCGGGGATCCACTTCCCGGCCAGGCCGAAGACCGGTTCGATCATCGCCACCCCCGGCAGGGACTCCAGGGAGTCGCCCAGGGCCAGCATCTGCCCGGCCGGGGCACTGCCCCTCCCGGCCTCCACGCCGGCGATGCGGATGGCGTAGGTGGCCGGCGGCAGGTCCACGCTGTCGCGGGTCCGCACCGGCGGGATGACCAGGCCCAGGTCCATGGCGATCTTGTGCCGGAGGGACCGGACCCTGGCCAGCAGGTCGTCGGAAGCGCCGGAGACCATGTCCACCAGGTCCGGGGCGAGCAGGATCTCCACCGGGTGGATCCGCATCTCCTCGAGCAGCTTCTCGTTCGGGTCCTGCTGGGGGGCGCCCAGGGCGGCGGCCTCGGCCTCGCTGTCCTGGGCGGCCTGCCGCTGGGCGGCGACGGTGCGGCGCGAGGCCAGGACCAGGCCGGCGCCCACCAGGATGAACGGCAGCGGCGGCATGCCGGGGATCAGTGCCATGGCCATCGCGGCCACGCCGGCGATCATCAGCGCGTTCGGGGACTGCAGCAGCTGGGTCGAGGCCGTCCGGCCCATGTCCGCCTCGGCGTTGGACCGGGTCACGATCATGCCGGTGGAGACCGCCATCAGCAGGGCGGGGATCTGGGTGACCAGGCCGTCGCCCATGGTCAGCAGGCCGTAGGTGCCCAGCGCGTCGCCGATCTGCTGGCCGCGCTGCAGCATGCCGATGGCGATGCCGCCGACGAAGTTGATGATGATGATGATGATGCCGGCGATCGCGTCGCCCTTGACGAACTTGGAGGCACCGTCCATGGCGCCGTAGAAGTCGGCTTCGGCGGAGACTTCGGCGCGGCGGGCGCGGGCCTGGGTGTCCGTGATCAGGCCGCCGTTGAGGTCGGCGTCGATGGCCATCTGCTTGCCGGGCATCGCGTCGAGGGTGAAGCGGGCGCCCACCTCGGCGACGCGCTCGGCGCCCTTGGTGACGACGACGAACTGGATGACCACGAGGATCAGGAAGACGACGGCGCCGATGATCATGGACCCGCCCACGGTGACCTTGCCGAACGCCTCGATGACCTGGCCGGCGTAGCCGTTGCCCAGCACCAGGCGGGTGGAGGCCACGTTCAGGCCCAGCCGGAACAGGGTGGCCACCAGCAGCAGCGAGGGGAAGACGGAGAAGTCCAGCGGCTTCTTCACGAACATGCTGGTCAGCAGCACCAGCAGCGCCAGCAGGATGTTGCAGACGATCAGGAAGTCGAGCAGCGGTGCCGGGACCGGGACCACCAGCAGGAGCACGATGCCGACGATGCCGATGGGCACCGCCAGCCGGGCGAGCCTGTTGTTCATGACGCGGTCCTTTCACTGGGGCGTGCGCAGCAACGAGGGTTCATAGTGTGGCTCCCGCCATCCGGTGCAGCCCGGCGGCGGAGCCACGGGCCTTGAGAGACATGACGAAGGCCAGGACGCCGGCAACGGCGTGGTAGAAATCGACCGGGATTTCCTGGCCCAGTTCGCAGGCGCCGTGCAGCGCCCGGGCCAGCGGGATGTCCTGCACCATCGGCACCCGCTTGTCCTCCGCTTCCTGGCGGATGCGGGCCGCGACGTGGCCGGCGCCTTTGGCCACCACGCGCGGGGCGGACTTGCCCGGCTCGTACTTGAGCGCGACGGCGACGTGCGTGGGGTTGACGAGGACGACGTCGGCGTCGCTGATCGCGGCGATCATGCGGTTCCGGCTCATCGCCAGCTGCCGTGCCCGGCGCTGGGAGCGGATCAGCGGGTCGCCTTCGCTGCTCTTGTTCTCGTCCTGGACTTCCTTCTTGGACATACGGGTCTTCTTGCGGTTCCGGCGCATGACCACGAAGAAGTCCACCGCCGCGAGGCCGATGCCGGCGAAGACCGCGAACTGCACCAGGGAGGCGACGCCGCCGCCGGCCGCCGCGACGACGCCGGAGACCGGCAGCCCGCCCGCGGTCAGCAGGACCGGGATCAGCCCCTGCACGACGGAGTAGAGCACCAGCCCGACGACGGCGACCTTGAGCAGTGCCTTCGCCCCGCCCCAGAGTGCCTGGGTGCCGAAGCTGCGCTTGAGCCCGTTGAGCAGGTTGAAGTTCTCGAAGTCGAGACGGAACTTTTTGACGTGGATGCCGCCCTGGAGGGCGGAGCCGATCAGCACCGCAAGGAACACCACCACCAGCATCGGGGTGATGATGCCGGTGACGGAGCCGAGTCCGTCGGTGAGGGCCTTGAGGGCCTTCGCCGGGTCCGGGTCCGCCATGACGGACCGGACGCTGAAGATCTGGTCCACGGCGGAGTTGGCGCCGCTCTGGATGGTGGCGGGGATCATCACGGCGGCCGCGCCGACGGCCAGCCAGGCGGTGAGGTCCTGTGAGCGGGAGAGCTGGCCCTTGGACCGGACCTCCCGCATCCGTTTGTCGGTGGCTTGCTCGGTTTTTTCCTGTGAATCAGCCATCAGCCCACCCCCAGCACCGTCTTGGCGGCCTGGCCGGCCAGGGTGGACACGATCCGCGGCAGCGCCAGGAACAGGAAGGCGGCCAGCGAGAGGGTGAGCATGATCTTCAGCGGGAAGCCCAGCGAGAACGCGTTCAGCGCCGGCGCCACACGGGTCAGGAGGCCCAGCCCGACGTCGGCGAGGAACAGCACCACCAGCAGGGGCCCGGCAATCTGCACCGCGGCCAGGAACATCCCGGTCACGGCGGAGGTCATGGCCTGGACGGGCTGGGCGAGGTCGAGGCCGCCGGCCAGGGGCAGCGCCGTGAAGCTGCCGGTGAGTCCGGCGATGACCAGCTGGTAGCCGTCGGAGGCGAAGAGCAGGGCCAGGGCAGCCATCTGCAGCAGGCGGGTGAACTGCGCGCCGTTGACCATCATCTGCGGGTCGAACGCCTGGGCCATCTGGAAGCCGCTGAAGAGGTCGATCAGGCTGCCGGCGGACTGCACGGCGGCGAAGACCAGCAGCACCAGGAAGCCCAGGACCAGACCGGTGGCCAGTTCCAGGACCACGGCGGTGAAGAACCCCGCGGTGTCCTTGGCGGTGTAGCCGCCGGAGACGCGGCTGGTGACGGCCAGGCCGAGGCCCACGCCCAGCATCGCCTTGATCCGCGCGGGGAAGGCCGCGTGCGCGAACGGCGGTGCCACCACCAGGAACGCGGTCATCCGGACACTCGCCAGGAGCAGGACTTCCAGCCAGGTCTGGTCGATCGGGATGCCCACCTCACATGCCCCCGAGCAGTCCGGGGATCTTGGCGAAGAGGTCGTTGGTGAAGGAGACCATCTCGGTGATCATCCAGTGGCCGCAGACCAGCAGGGCCACGGCGACGGCGGCGAGCTTGGGCACGAAGGACAGCGTGGCTTCCTGCAGCTGGGTGATGGACTGCAGCAGCGAGATGGCGAGGCCCACCACGAGCGCGGTGACCAGCACCGGGGCGGAGAGCTTGGCGGCTACGATCATGGCCTGGAGGCAGATGTCCAGGACGGCGTTGGCGTTCATCCGGTCCCCGCGTAGCTCTGGATCAGCGAGGTGATGATCAGGCCCCACCCGTCCACCAGGACGAACAGCAGGATCTTGAACGGCAGCGAGATCATGACCGGCGGCAACATCATCATGCCCATGGACATCAGAGCGGCGGAGACCACCAGGTCGATCACCAGGAACGGGATGAAGATGACGAAGCCGATGATGAAGGCCGCGCGCAGCTCGGAGATCATGAACGCCGGGATGAGGGTCTGCAACGGCACCGCGTCCGGGTTGGCGGGGTTCTCCATTCCCGCAGCGCGGGTCATCAGCGCGATGTCCTCCTCGCGGGTGTGCGCCAGCATGAAGTGCTGCAACGGCACGGAACCGGCGCTGAGTGCGCCGTTGAAGTCGATGGTGCCATTCAGGTAGGGCTGCACGCCGGTGGTGTTCATCTCGTTGATGACCGGCCACATGACGAAGATCGAGAGGAACAGGGCCAGGCCGGCCAGGACCTGGTTCGGCGGGATCGAGGGCAGCGAGAGCGCGTTCCGGGTCATCGCCAGCACCACGAAGATCTTGGTGAAAGAGGTCATCATCAGCAGCAGCGCCGGTGCCACGGAGAGCAGCGTGATGCCGATCAGGGTCAGGACGGCGCTGGAGGGCTTCCCGTCCATGCCGTTGATCTCGATGTTGACGCTGCCGGTGTCCGGGCTCGCCGGGGCGGAGGGGGTTGCCGGGGGCGTCGGCGGCACCGGTGCGGCGTGGCCGGCGGCGGCGTTGAGCCAGAGCAGCAGGATGGCCAGGAGCACGGCGGCCAGGCCGAGGGCCAGGATTTTCTGGAAGCGGTCGACGGCGGCGGGTGCGGGTGCGGGCTGGAGCGTGGAGGACGTGAGCGGGCGGATCAATTGCGGCGTCCGCTCCTGAGCGCGGCGGCGGCCTGCTTCCAAGTGGATCCGGAGAGGATCGACCCGTGCAGCGGCGGGTGGGTGGTGCCCGGGGTGGGGCGGCCCGCGGCGGTGCGGGGATGGCCGTCGCGGTGCATGGAGCTACGGCGGGAGAGCGGGAGCTCCGCGGCGGGGACGCCGGGGACGGGAGCGTCCGCGGCGACGGTTGCGGCGGGCGCGGCGGTTGCGCCGGCGGCCCCCGTGGCTCCGGCGGCGCCGGTGGCGCCGGTGGCGGCGAGGATCTGGGCGAAGGCGCCGGCGGCACCGCGGCGCGGTTCGGCGTCGGTCGCCTCCACCGGTTCCTCCGGGATCTCCCCGGTGTGCAGGACGTTGACGGCGTGGTCGGTGACGCCCAGCAGGAAGCGCTGCCCGCCGGCGTCGACCACCACCACGGAGGCGCGCTGGCCCACGCTCTGGCGGCTCACCACGCTCAGGGTGGCGTCAGCCCGGCGTCGTCCCGGGCCCTTGCCCAGGCGGCGCTGGAGCACCCAGATCAGGCCCAGCACCGCGCCCAGGGCTACGACTACCCGCAGCCCAAGGATCAGCGAGTCCATTCAGCTAAGTCCCTCGGCCACGTCGAGGATCCGGGTGATGCGCACGGCGTAGTCCTGGTCCAGGACCACGACCTCCCCGTGGGCGATCAGTCGGCCGTTGAGCAGGACGTCGGCGGGGGCGCCGGCCGAGCGGTCAAGTTCGATGATCTTGCCCGGCTCGAGGGAGAGCACGTC
This sequence comes from Arthrobacter sp. YD4, assembly GCF_030410515.1. Lineage (GTDB taxonomy): Bacteria > Actinomycetota > Actinomycetes > Actinomycetales > Micrococcaceae > Arthrobacter. The sequence goes on from NZ_JAUHHD010000006.1 coordinate 170,220, forward strand.
CCGGACGGACATCCGGGTGCGGCCGATCTCCACGGTCAGGGCCATTTCGATGTTGTTGATGCGGCCCAGGCGGCCGGCCACGGTGTCACCGCCGCCGAAGAGGTCGCCGCCGCGGTCCTGCCCGCCGCCGTGTTCGCGCAGGCGTACCGCGAACCATGCGGCCGGGTTGGTGCCGTCGGAGAGTTCGAACACGGCCGTGTCCGGGTCCGTGAGCAGGCCGGAGGCGTCGGATTCGCGCAGGTCGGAGAGCACCCCGGCGCCGAAGACCGAGCTGGCGGCCTCCATCGCGGGGCGGAGCACGTCGGTGACGGAGACGACGCCGCCGCGGCCGCCGGCCATCCCGCCCGCCGCCTCGTCCAGGAAGGTGCGGTCGCTGAGCATCAGGGCCAGGTCCGCGGTGACGGACCCGACGAAGGTAGCGGTCACGGCCTGCCGGGCGTACGCCGCGGCGGCCCGCGCCGGGACGAGGGCCGTTACCTTGAGGGCCACCGGGCTGGGCAGCTCCTCGACGAGCCGTTCCGCCGACGATTCGTGCTTGGTCAGGGTCATGCTCATTGGTGGTTCTCCTCGATGGTGACAATGACTGCAGCGGCCCGGGACCCGTTGCGGGCGGGCGCGGCCGTTGCCAGCCGCGTGCCGTCCAGGGTCAGGTCAAAGGGACGGTTTTCCAGGTGCGGGAGGGTCAGCACGTCGCCGACGGCGAGGCCCAGCACCTGGCTGGGGGTGACGTAGGAGGTGGCGAGCCGGACGGAAAGTTCCACCGGAACCCGCTCCAGCTGGGAGCTGACCCTGGCGGCGGCGTCGCCGCGGTTGTCCGTGGGGTTGACCTTCTTCAACCGGCCCAGCAGCAGCGCCGCCGGGACGGCCAGGGTGGCGGGAGCGCTGATGTTGCCGACGTTGATGATGAACGCGGCGACGATCATCAGCTCGCTCGGCGCGGCGGCCTGGGCGAACTGGGAGTTGTATTGGACGGTGTCCACCTTGATGGCTTCGCTCAGCAGCGGCCCCAGCGAATAGCCGAGATCCTCGAGGGCTTCATCCATCAGCCCCTTCACGAGTGCCTGCTCGATCTGGGTGAACTTCCGGTCCGGCATGGCCGTGTCGTTGGAGGCGCCCAGCATCCGGTTGATCCATCCCAGGGCCGCGGGGGCGGGGAACTGGACCACCAGCTTGGAGTCCTGGGTGTCGACGGCGCAAAGCACCATGGCGGTCACCGCCGGCAGGGACGCGGCGTACTCGTCGTAGCTCTGCATCCGCACGTCCTCGAGCCGGACCACCGACTTGACGCGCACCTTGGCGGTCAACTGGGTGCCCCACTGCCGGGCGAAAGTCTCGAAGGCGAGCTCCAGGACCCTGCTGTGCTCACGCGCCAGCGTCGCGGGACGCCGGAAGTCATAGACGCTGACGGTCCGCTCCCGTGCCACTTCCCGTTCATCCATAACACTCACGGATGCCACTATCGGCAAGGGAACCGGGCCGGTAAGGCTGCGGCGGCGCCTATTTCTCGGTGAGTTTCAGTGCCTCGGGGATAAGTGCCCGGACGGTCTCCGGCTCGTTCGAGATGACCACGATGTCCACGCGGCGGTTGCGTTCCATCAGCTCCGGCGTGGAGTCGTCGTTGACCTGGCGGGCCGACCCGAACGCGACGGCGCCGATCCGCTCGGGCGGGATGCTGCCGCGGTCCACCATGAAGCGCAACACGTTGACGGCGCGGGCGGAGGACAGCTCCCAGGTGGAGGGGTAGGCGGTGATGCCGTTGGCGGCGTGGCCCTCCACCATGATCTCCAGCCCGGCCGGGGCGAGGATGGGCGAGATAATTTTGAGGACCTGGGTGGCACGGTCGGTCAGCTCGGGCCGGTCCGGGGCGAAGAAGGCCTGCGAACCGATCAGCTTCACGGTCAGCCCGCGCTGATCGATCTGGAACTCGACGTTCTCGGTCAGTCCGGCGGCGGAGAGTCCGGCCTTCATCTTCTCCTGCAGGGCGCGCAGCCGGTCCACTTCCTTCTTGGCTTCCTCCAATTGCTGGGCCTGGTCCGCCGACGCGGTCGCGGGAATGGAGGGCGGCGTGGAGGCCGGGGCCGACGCCGGGCTGGAGGCTGCGGCGAAGGCCTCGAGGTTTTTGTCGACGAAGTCGGGCGGCACCACCGTGCCTTCCGCGGTGTCCACCGTCTGGGTAGCGACCGTGCCGAAGCCGGTGGCCAGGGAGTTGCGGAGCTTTTCGAACTTGTTCGCGTCCACCGTGGACATGGCGTAGAGCACGATGAAGAGGCACATCAGGACGGTGACCATGTCCATGTAGGAGGCCATCCAGCGTTCGTCGACGTGGTGTGCCTCGGGCTTCTTGCGCCCGCGACGGCGGGAACTCACGCCGCGTCGTCCAAGCTGGCGGCCAGCCCGTCGCCGCTGGGGGCCTTCTTGCCGGAGCCGGCGCTCTTGAGCTGGTGTTCGGGCACCATGGAGCGGAGCCGTTCGGCCAGCAGCAGGGGCTGGGCACCGGCCTGGACGGCGAGCATGCCCTCCATCACCAGGGTCATGCGTTCGATTTCCAGTTCGGAGAGCCGGGCCAGGCGGGAGCTGAAGGGGAGCCAGATGAAGTTCGCGGAGAGCAGGCCCCACAGGGTGGCGACGAAGGCCGCGGCGATCATGTGGCCGAGTTCGTCCGGCTTGGAGAGGTTCTCGAGGACGTGGGTCAGGGAGACGACGGTGCCGACGATGCCCACGGTCGGGGCGTAGCCGCCGAGGCTGGCGAAGAACTTCGAGGACGCATGGTCGCTGCGGGTCTTCGTGTCGATCTCGTCCTCCATCTGCACGCGGAGGTCTTCGGCGTCGGTGCCGTCGGCGATGTTCTGGAGGGCGCGGGCGAGGAACGGGTCCTTGAGGCTGGCGGCCTCCTCCTCGAGGGAGAGCAGGCCCTCCGCGCGGGCCTTCTCCGCGAAGCGGACCATCTGGTCGATGCTTTCCTGCGGTTTGGCGGTCTTGCCCATGAACATTGCCGGCACGGCTTTGAAGGCCTGGATGACGTCCTTGAGCGTGTTGCCGGCCAGGCCGACGGCCAGGGTGGCGCCGAACACCAGGACCATGGGCCCGGGCAGCAGCAGCGAGGTGATGTTGCCGCCTTCGATGAACACCATGCTGATCACGGCACCGAAGGCGAGGAGTATTCCGATGATTGTTGCGGGATCCATGGGTTACTTCCTCGGTGCTTCGGGGTCCGGCGAGCCGGCGTCGTCGTCCGTCTCCGCGTCCGGGACCAGGCTCAGCGGATAGCCGGTCACCGCGGGAAAGTCCCGGGCCTTGCTCAACACGTAGGCGCGGTAGTCGGCGATCAGTTCGACCACTTCGGCCAGGCTTTCCAGCACCACGTAGGCGGCGCCGTCGAGCGTGACCAGATGGGTATCCGGGCTCTCGTGGATCCGTTCAATCAGGTCCGGGTTGACCGCGAAGCGCGTTCCGTTGAGGCGTGTGACGACGATCATGGGCCGATTCTGCTTTGGGGACGGCCTGGCCGGGGCGGACAGGCGGGACGGGTGTTCTCCCTTCACTGTCGGCCGGCGGGCCCCGTTCGTTAGGCAGGGGCGTTCCCGGACCCCGCTCCCCCGGGCACTTATCCACCCGGCAACCCGCGTTGCCCTATCACCTACGGCTGCTATCCGGCCGGTTTGGCCGCGGTAAGTGACAGGGCAACGACGACGGCGGTGCTAGCGCTTGAGCTGGGTGAGCTCCTGCAGGACCTCGTCCGAGGTGGTGATAATGCGGGCGTTGGCCTGGAAGCCGCGCTGGGCGACGATCAGGTTGGTGAACTCCTGGGAGAGGTCCACGTTAGACATTTCCAGGGAGCCGCCGGCCAGGGTGCCGATGCCGGGGTCCCCCGCCGCGCCGAGCTGGACGTTGCCGGAGTTGGCGGTGGCGACGTAGGAGGAACCGCCCGCCTTCTCCAGGCCGGCCGGGTTGGTGAACTTGGCCAGCGCGATCTTGGCGAGCACCTGCTTGGTGCCGTTGCTGAAGGACCCGATGAGGGATCCGTCGTTGCCAAGGGTGAAGGATTCGAGCTTGCCGACCGGCGCGCCGTCCTGGCCCGCGACGGTGAGGGAGTTCATCGTGGCGTAGCCAGAGACCTTGGAGAGGTCGATCTTCAGGCCGCCGGCGCTGGTCAGGGTTCCCCCCGAGGTCAGCTTCCCATCGGCGGAGAAGGTCATGGAACCGATGGAAGTGGCTCCATCCGCGACGTTCCACTTGCCTGCGGTCTTATCGAACGAGAAGTTCAGGGTCAGGGTGCTTTCGGCCCCGCTGGGGTCGTAGACCTTGACGACACGCTGGAGGGAGGTTCCATCGGCGGCGTCACTGGGCAGGTTGCCGTCCAACGTGACGGTCTTGGTGGGCGTCGCCACCATGGTGTTCGGGTTCAGCGTGATGTTGCCGATCGGACCGGCCGGGTCCACGGTGCCGCCGTTGGCCGTCCAGCCCTGCAGGATGCCGCCGTCGGGGCTGACAAGCTGGCTGTTGGCGTCGAAGGTCATGGACCCGGCACGGGTGTAGAGCTGCTGGCCGCCCTTGTTCGTGATGAAGAAGCCATCGCCGGAGATCATCATGTCCGTTGCGCGGCCCGTGCTCTGCGAAGAACCCTGGGAGAAGTTGGTGCTGACGCCTGCCACGCGGACGCCCAGGCCGATCTGCGCCGGGTTGCTGCCGCCGGTCTGGCCCTGCGGTGCGGAGGCACCCTGGGTCATCTGGGAGAGGGTGTCCTGGAACTGGGTGGTGGAGGACTTGAAGCCCGCCGTGTTGACGTTGGCAATGTTGTTGCCGGTGACGTCGAGCATGGTCTGGTGGGCACGGAGGCCGGAGATTCCGGAGTACAGCGAGCGGAGCATGGGAACTGCCTTTCTACGGGGAAGAGCTGATTAGGAGGCGGCGGGCGCCGTAATGCCGGAAATCGAATCGAGCGGAATGGAGAGGGTGCCAACCTTGACGGTCGGCACGCTGCCTGCGAAGGACACGGAGCCGGCGAGGCCGGTCCCGGTGGTGCCGTCGCTGAGGGTGTAATCGACGTTGTGACCCACCAGCTGTGCGGCGGCGGAGCGCATCTGCAGCGAGAACGCTTCCTTGCTGTTGGTGGTCATCTCGGTGGTCTTTTCCATCATGGAGAGCTGGATGGTCTGGCTCATCATCTGGTTGGTGTCCATCGGGGCGCTGGGGTTCTGGTTTTTCATCTGGGCCACCAGCAGCGTCATGAAGACATTGGCGTCCATGGTCTGGACGGGTGAGCGCACGGATGACGCCGGTGTGGAGGTTCCCCCGACAGCCTGCGGGGTGACCGGCTGAGGGGTAACGGACTGCGGGGTGATCGGCTGGATCGTCATGGGTCGCGTTCCTTCGTGTCAGGCGAGAATGTCAAGGGTGGTCTGGGGACCGTTCAGGATCCGGGCGGTGCGGAGCGAGGATTCGTCCGCCAGGTCGTCCCACCGGTGGCCCGGCCGGCGGGCGCCCGGGGTGTCCTGGCCTCCACCGGACCCATATCCGCTGCGGCCGGGGTCCTGTCCCCCGCCCAGCCAGGCGTCGGGCCGGTTTTGCTGGGCCCCGTCCTGGCCCCCTGCCGGCGGGCCGCTCTGGTTCGAGAGGTTCAGGCTGGCACCGAAGCCGGAGCCCGCGAGTTCCTTCCGCAGTTCCGGCAGGAGATTACGCACCGCCTCGCGGCCGGCCTCCGCCGGTGCGAACAGTTCGATTCTCACGCCGGCCGCGTCGATGTGGGCGCGGACGGTGAGCGGCCCCAGGTCCTCGGGGGAAACCTTCAGAGTCATGATGTGCTGCCCGGGCGCGGCCGCGGCGAGGGTGAAGAGCGGCTTGGCCAGCTGGGGCAGAAGCGGCGGCTGCGGCGCGGCGGGCGGGGCGGGAGCGGGTGCTGCCGACGCCGGGACGGCGGACGGCGCGGCGGGGGCAGAGGCTGCACCGGCGAAGGCTGCAGCGGCCGAAGCGTCGACGGCGGGAGCCACGGCGGCCGGCGTTCCGGAAGCGTCCTGTGCGGCGGGTGCGCCGGCGGCGGCAGCCGCCGCGGGAACCGGCTGCGCAGCCAACACTGCCGTGGCGAAGGCGGCCGGCACTGTCACGGATGCGGCGCCTGCCGGGGCCCCGGCGGGCGCAGCTGCGGCTGCTCCTGCGGTGCTCACGACGCCGGTGCGGGCCGGCACCTGGGCGAGGCTGGCCGTTCCACTCACTGGGGTGGCGGCCCCGGCGGCGGTATCCGTGGCAGCGGTTCGGGCGGCAGGGCTCTCCTGTGCGTTGCCCGAGGCTGCGGAGCCGGGACGGGCCACTGCCTCCACGGCGGCGGTCGCGGCCGATGCGAACGCCGGAGCCGCGGAGGCCGCAGCGGACGCTGCAGCTGCCAGGCCATTGACGGTTCCGGCCGCTTGGCCTGCGGTTGCGGTGGGGTTTGCTGCCGGTGCGCCGGTCTGGCCGAGGGTGCGCGAGAGCGCCTCCGGCAGGCGGAGCGCGTCAGCGGCTACGGCTGCCCGGGCTGGCGAGGTGGCCCCCGAGCCGTCGCTGGTCGCGGCGTCGGGCTGAGCGGCACCGGGATCAACGGTCGGGATGCCGGCGGCAGTCGCCGCTCCGGTCAGATCAGGTGTGGCCGCAGCGGCCTGAGCTGCATCGGAAGACGTCGGACCGGTCTGCGGGGCCCCGGCCTGTGGAGAAGCAGCCTGTGGAGCAGCGGGCTGCGCTGCCGCCGCAGGGGCAGACGCGCTACCCCCGACGCCGGCGGCCTCATCGCTCGGAGTGGAAGCGCCGCCGCGGCGCGCAGTCTTGCCGGTCGCGTGGCCGGCGGCGTGCAGGTCAGGGCCGCGGTCGTGCCCGGAGCGTGGTCCGGCGGCAGCCGGCGCCGGCCGCCCTGCCCGGGCCCCGGCGTCGTGCGGGGCTTCCGGCTGGGACCTGCGCGTGGCGGCCCCGACGGCGTCGTTCAGGGCGCTGCCGAAGCGTTCCCCCGTGCCCGCGGCGGCACGGGAACCCGGCTGCGCGCCGCGCGCGGCGGCCGCCGTCTTCGTGAGGACGGACGCAAGGTCCGCCGTGGCCGGGGCCTTCACGAGCCCGCCCCGGCCGGGACAATCCGGCGGATCGCGGTCAGGTTGGACTGCTGCTCCCAGGCGTCACGGATCTGGATGGTCTTCCCGGGGACGGGCGCGTCGATGGCCTTGCCGTTGCCGAGGTAGATGGAAATGTGGTTGCCGCCAAAGCTGATCAGCAGGTCACCGGGCTTGGCCTGCGCCAGGGACGCCACCGGGGTACCCACCTTCATCTGGTCGCTGACGACGCGGGGAATGTCGACGCCCAGGTCCTTGAAGACCCGCTGGGTGAAGCCGGAGCAGTCCATGCCCGTTGCCGGGTTGGTCCCGCCCCAGACGTACGGCACGCCGATGTACTTCTTGGCCATGGCGACGACGTCGGTGCCGGTGGCGTTGCCCGGTGCGACCGGCGCTGCTGCGGGGGTGGTCGGGAGGGCGAGCCCGGTGAGGGCGCCAAGCCCCGGGGCTGCCCCCGTCAGGGAGGACAGGTCGGTCTGCGTGGTGCCGCCGGTGCCGCCGAGCGCCGCCGTCAGCGCGTCGGTGAACGCGGCGGAGTTTGCGGTTCCGGTGCCGGACGCCAGCGTCGACACAGCCGAGGCTTTCTGTGCCGCGGCGGTGCTCTGCGCGGTCTGCGCGGGACGGGTCAGTTCCGCGATCATCGATTGGATGCCCTGCATCCGGCCCAGGGCCTCCGCCATGCTCATGAGCGCACCTGCTGTTCGTCCCGGTGCCAGATGGTGGAGGAAATCTCATCCAGGGCGGACTGCTCGGCGCGAAGCTCCTCGGAGGCGACCTCGGCGTGGTGCCGGGCGGCCAGCTTCTCCAGGCCCACCGAGCGTGTGCGCGCGGCGATGAACTCCTCGCGTGCTGCCGTCTCGTCGGCTTCGGCCACGCGGCTCAGGGTCTGCAGGTCCGCGAGCATGCTGTGCGATGCCGAGCGGGCCGCCGCGACGGCGCGCATCGACGCCGAGCTGACGATGTCCGGGTCCGTGTCCGCCAGCTGGCGGCGGGCCGAGGCTTCCCGGGCGCGCGCCGAGGTGGACCGTGACCGGGCGCGGGCCAGGCCCGAGGCGGCCTGGTCCTGCTGTATTTGGCGCAGGCGCAACAACCCGGCCAGAGAGAATTGCCGGCTCATGCTGCGGCTCCCAGGATCGACGTGAGGTGGCCCAGCTGACGCCAGGACTCGGGGTGGGGGGTTGACTCTTCCATCGGCTGCTGCAGGAACGCGGCTACGGCGTCTTCGTTGGCCAGTGCCGCGTCGACGAGCGGGTTGGTGCCTGACTGGTAGGCGCCGACGTCAATCAGGTCCTGCGCGGACTTGCGGGCCGCCATGACCTTGCGCAGGGCTGCGGCGGCCGCCAGGTGGGGCCTGGCGTTGACCTTGGACGCGACGCGGGAGACGGAGCCGAGCACGTCCACGGACGGGAAGTGGCCGGTCACGGCGAGCTTGCGGTCCAGCACCACGTGCCCGTCCAGGATGGAGCGGGCCGCGTCGGCGATCGGTTCGTTGTGGTCGTCGCCGTCCACCAGGACCGTGTAGATCCCTGTCACGGACCCGGTCTCGGCGGTGCCGGCCCGCTCCAGCAGGCGCGCCAGGATGGAGAAGGTCGACGGCGGGTAGCCGCGGGTGGCGGGTGGTTCGCCGGCGGAGAGCCCGATCTCGCGCTGGGCCATGGCCACGCGGGTGAGCGAGTCCATCATCAGCACCACGTCCTGCCCTGCGTCGCGGAAGGACTCCGCGATCCGGGTGGCGGTGAAGGCCGCGCGCATGCGCATCAGGGCCGGCTCGTCGGAGGTAGCGACCACCACGACGGAACGGGCCAGGCCTTCGGGGCCGAGGTCGTCCTCGAGGAATTCCCGGACTTCACGGCCGCGCTCCCCCACCAGGGCGATCACGGACACCTGGGCGTCGGTGCCCCGGGCGATCATGGAGAGCAGGGAGGACTTGCCGACGCCGGAACCGGCGAAGAGGCCCATGCGCTGGCCCTTGCCCAGGGTGGTCATGGTGTCCAGGACCCGCACCCCGGTCTGCAGCGGGGTGTCGATCCGGGCGCGTTTCATGGCGTTGGGCGCCTCGTTGTCGATCGGCACGCGGGGGCCGCTGAGCAGCGGACCCTTGTCATCGATCGGCCGGCCCAGGCCGTCGAGGACGCGGCCGAAGAGCCCGGCGCCGGTAGGCACTAGGACATTACCGCCCTTGGCACGGACCGGGTCCCCGGCGGCAATGCCGGCAAGCCGTCCCAGCGGCATGCACCGTACGGAGCCGTCCAGGGCGGCGACCACCTCGGCGTCGAGCCCGGGGTGTTCCCCTACCGTGAGCAGGTCACCGAGCGCGCAGTCGAGGCCGGAGACTTCCAGGCCCAGGCCCATGACAGAGGTGACGATGCCGACGCGCTGCGGGGCGGCAGAGGCGAGGGCGGCTTCGAAGTCCGCGGCGCGGGGCCGCCACAGGGTTTTCACGGCCGGCCTCCCGGGGCGGGAGGGGCGGCGGGGTATTGGTGGTCGTCGAGCAGGGCCGCCTTGGCCCGGGCCAAGGCGGTGCCGAGGCTGGCGTCGAGCCAGCCCTGCTGGTATTCGACTTTGGCGTCGCCGCGCTGCAGGGACGTGTCCGCCACGAGCGGCAGCCCGCCGGGTTCGTCCTGCCCCTCGCGGCGCAAGACCTCGATGTCGGCCGGGTGCAGCCGGATGGCAAGGACGGTGGCGGCGTCGGACCCGGAGAGGGCGCGGGCCAGCGCGGCGCGGGCCGTCCGGGTGCCCTCGGCGAGTTCATAGCCGAGGATGGCCTCGGCCAGTTCCAGGGCGGTGCGCGCCAGCACCTCTTCGGCGTCGTGCAGGGCCTGGACGTTGCGGTGGGCGAAGTCAGTCCGCGCGACGGCCAGGGCGCGGACGGCGCGGTCCAGGTCCTGCTGCCCGGCGGCCAGTGAGGCTGCCTGTTCGGCGGCCATCCGGTCGCGCCAGCGGCGCTGCTCCTTGGCGGCCGCGCGGACGCCGGCGGCGTACCCGGCGGCGTGGCCCTCGGTGTAGCCGGCCTGTTCGTTGGCGGGGCCGGTGGAGCGCAGCGACGGGAAGACGATCCGGGCAGGGGCCTCCCCCGCCGCGGCCGCCGTCGTCGCGCCCGCGGCGCTCCGCCCGTCAGTAAACATAGTCCTCTTCGTCCCCGCGGTGGATGACGATCTGGCCCTCGTCGACGAGCTCCCGGATGGCGCGGACGACGGCGGCGCGCGCCTCCTCGATCTGCGAGGCGCGGAGCGGGCCGAGGGCTGCCATCTCGGATTCGAGGATCTCCAGGTTGCGGCCGGAGACGTTGGTGGTGATGGTTTCCAGGACCTGCTCGGTGGCACCCTTCATGGCCACGGCCAGGACGGAAGCGTCCAGGCCGCGGAGCACCAGCTGCACGTCACGGCGTTCCAGCTTGATGATGTCGTCGAAGGTGACCATCTGCGCGCGGATCTCCACGGCCAGATCCGGGTCCAGCAGGTCGAGGCCGTCCAGGACCGAGCGCTCGGTGCCGGCGTCGGTCCGGTTGATGATCTCCAGCAGCGGCTGGATGCCACCCACCACCTTGGAGGCCTGCTGCGAGACGGCCGCGCCGCCGCGGAGCTTCAGGGTGTCGGCGACGATACCGATGGCCTCGGGTGCGCCGGAGCCCATGGTGGCGATACTGAGGGCGACGTCGGCGCGCAGCGAGCCGGGCAGCCCGGACATCACTGCGGAGGCCTTGCGGGGGCTCAGGTGCGCCAGGACCAGGGCGATAGTCTGCGGCAGTTCGCCGTCGATCAGGGCCAGGATCTGCACCGGCTCGATGTCCTCGAGGAACTCGAAGGACTTCCCGGCCATGTTCACGGTCAGGCGGTTTATCAGACCGGCGGCCTTCTCCGAACCGAAGGAGGCCTCCAGCAGGCCCTCGGCCAGTTCCCGGCCGCCGCGGGCGGAGCGCGGGCTGCTGAGCGCAGCCTCGTGGAAGTCCTTCATGATCTTCTCGGCGGTCTCCGGGTCCACCTTGCGGAGCCGGACGATCTCCGCGGCGATCTCCTCGGCCTCCATGTCGGTCAGCTGCGCCATCACCAGGGCTGCGTTGGTGGGGCTCATCTGCATCAGGACGACGGCGGCGCGCTGCGTGCCGGTCAGGGCCTCACCGGTTTTCATGCCGGCTGCCTGTCATCCATCAGGCCGCGCAGGTAGTCGGCGGCCTTCTCCGGGTTGTTGGCCACCATGGCGTCGATTTCCTGCATCCGGCGCTCGGCCTCGAGGACCTCCGGGGCCGGTGCGGGCAGCGGCAGTGGCTCCAGCGGCCGCGCGATCAGCGGGATGGCGGAGGTGGCCGGTGCGGGATCGAGCGCGGTGACGGTGGGGACCGGCGGGAGCAGGTCCAGACGTTCGCCCAGGTCCACAGGTTCCCGCTTCTGGCGGCGGCGCAGGATGATCGTGATGATGAGGGCCAGGATCAACAGGCCCAGCAGGATGCTGCCGGCGGTGACGAGGGTGCCGAAGAACGCCTGCTGCTTCTGTGCCTCGATCTCGGCCTTGGCTGCATCCAGGGAGGCGTTGGCCTGGTCGGCGGCCGCTGTGCTGAACGGGATGACCTCGACGGTGACGACGTCGCCGCGGTTCTTGTCGACGCCGGCAGCGGAGGTGACCAGGGCCGTGAGGGAGCCAATGTTCAGTCCGCCGGCGGCGGACTGGCTGACGGCCACGGAGATGGTCTGGCGTTTGATGGCTCCCGGCGGGATGGTCCGGTCCTCGGTGACCTTGTTGACGGCGTTGTTCTTGGTCTCCGTCGTGGAGTCGAAGTTGCCGTTGCCACTGCTGCCGCCGGGCACGGAGATGTTGTCCGGGCCCAGGACGCCGGCGGCGCCTCCCCCGGTTCCGGTGTACTTCTCGGTCTTGGACGACTCGCTCAGCGGCAGGGCTCCGGCGGTGTTGGAGAAGGTCTCGCTCTTCTGCTGTGCGGATTCTCCGGTGACGTCGGCGGCGACGGCCACGGTGGAGTTGCCCGGGCCCACCACGCGGTCCAGGACGGCGCGGACGGCGTCGCCGGTGCGCTGCTGATAGTCCGTCGCCTGCTTGGAGGAACTGCCCGCCGTCGTGCCGCCGACCGTGGACAGGACGTTGCCCTGGGAGTCCACGACAGAGACGTTGGAGGGCTTGAGGTTTTCAATCGCGGCGGAGGTCAGGTGGACGATCGCCTGGACCTTGTCGCTGGAGAGGGTCACGCCGGGGGCGGTCTCGATGAAGACGGAGGCGGTGGTGTCCGGGGTCTTGGAGACGAAGACGGTCTTCTCGGGGATGGCCAGCCGGACGGCGGCGGTCTTCACGCCCTCCATGGCGCCGATCGTGCTGGCGAGTTCGCCTTCAAGGGCGCGCTTGTAGGTGACCGACTGCTGGAACTCCGAGGACGTGACGCCCATCTTGTCCAGCAGCGAGTAGCCGGTTGCGGCTGCGGTGGGCAGGCCGGCGGAGGCTGCCTTGAGCCGCTCGTCGTAGACCTTTTCCTGCGGCACCAGGACGGTGGCGCCGCCGTCGCTGAGTTCGTAGGGGACGCCGTCCTTTTTCAGCTGGTCGACGACGGCGCTGGCGTCGGCGCTCTTCAGCCCGGAGAACAGCGGCGTCAGGGTGGGCTTGGACAACCAGGCAGAGAGCGCCACGATGCCTACCACCAGGAGGGCGGCACCGATGACGGCCAGGGTGCGCTGGCCGGTGGTGAAGCTTTTGAGTCCGTTGCCGAAGCGCTGGAAGAAGATGGTGATCTGCGGAGGCATCAGGCCTGCATCCTCATGATCTCGTTGAACGCGTCAACGCCCTTGTTGCGCAGGGACGCGACCAGTTCCAGGGTGACCTGGGCGCGGGTAGCGGCGATGGTGGCGTCCTGGATGTCGTTGAGGTTGCCGGTGACGGCGGAGACGGCCAGCTGGTTCGACGTCGACTGGAGTTGCTGGAGGTTATCGACGGCGCCGGTGAGGGACGCCGCGAAGCCGGAACCGTCGGTACCGGACACGGCCGAGGCGCCGCCCACGTAGTCCGTGGGCATGACGCCCTGGACCGGGGCGATGGGGGAAACAGGCATCAGGATCGTCCAATCTCAAGGGCAGCCATGTAGGTCTCACGGGCGCGGTCAACCACCTGGGCGTTGGCCTGGTAGCCGCGCTGGGCAACGATCAGGGAACCCATCTGTTCGGCCATGTCGATGTCCGGGTATTTGACGTTGCCGTTGGCATCGGCCAGCGGGTGGTCCGGCTGGTAGACGATCCGGCCGGCGCCGCTGCCCAGGGGTGTGCTCTTGACGTAGACACCCTCGCCGCCGGTGCTCTCGGCCGCCTCCACGTACTTCTGCTGGAAGGCGTTGCCGGAGGTGGCGGAGACGTTGTTCATGTTCGCGAGGTTGTCCGAGACGGCGTCGAGCCACTTGCGGTGGACCGTGAGGGCGGAGCCGGCGATGCCGATGGCGTCAAAGGTCATGAGCTGGTCCTCATTGCCGAACGGACGCCGCTGAACTCGTAGCCGATCGCCCGCGAGGCGAACTGGAAGCGAAGCACGGTGTCGATGTTGGAAAGCGTCTCGGTATCCAGGTTCACGTTGTTGCCGTTGAGCTGGGTGGGTTCCAGGGAGGACGCCGTCGTGGCCTGCACACGGCCGTCGCCGGACTGCACGGACTGGGCCAGGGCATCCTCGAAGCTGACGCGCTGGGCGTGGTAGTTCGGCGTGTTGACGTTCGCGATGTTGTTCGCGATCGCACGCTGACGCTGGGACAGCCCGTTGAGGGCGCTGGCCAGGGCGGCGGAAGTCACGGATTCGAGCACAGAGTCCTGCCTGGGAAAGGGTGGGGCTTGGCCGATCCGTGGCCGGGAAACGAGCGATCCGTGCTCTTACTGTGGTTATCGGCACAGCTCAGGGCCGCGTTAGGGAAATTTGAAACAACTTTTTCGGGAGGGTTTTGCCGACTGCCGACGACCGGGACCAGCGGCGGAAATCAGCCCTGGACGTCGAGGTACACGGCCCGCGACGGGGAGCTCAGGCTCGGGACGGTGCTGAGGGCGTGGAGCTGGCGGGAGACGTCCTTTTTGGCCGCTTCCAGGCGTTTGGCCACGCGATCCTGCGCGGCGGAGAGGGCCATGGCCCGGCGGCGGGCCTCGGGGGGCAGGGGTCCGGTGAGCACCGGCGGGCTCCAGCGTTGCACGGGCAGCGCTGACTCCGGCTGGTGCAGCGGCGCCGAGAGCGGACCGAGCGGATCATTAAGCGTTCTCTCCGCGGCAGTCACGGCCATTTCCAGGACATCCAGCACCAGGTGCCACGCGGCAGCCGCGGGATCATCCGGCTGCCCGGTGCGATTGCCCTCCCCCAAGGAATCTTGTTCAGCCAAAGCCGAGGCTCCCGCTTCCGGAGCCTGATGAGGCAGCCCATGAACCGGCGGCGGCGAACGACGACGGCGCAGCCGCGGTCCGGGCAGGCTGTGCCGCGGGGATCGCTGCCGCCGCCTCGTGCCAGGCCTGGCGCAAGGGTTCCAGCAGGTCGATCGCCTCCCGGGTCAGCTCGTGGTTCCGCTGGATGTTGGCGTTGACCAGGGCCGTGAAGGCGTAGTTGTAGAGCCCCAGCAGCCCATCCGCGCCGTCCCAGGAGTCGGTCTTCAGGGAGGAAATCAATTCCGCGATGATGGACTGGCCATGGAGCAGGTTTTCGGAGGCGACCTGCCAGTTGGCGGCCTGCTGCGCAGTCTCTGCGCGGCCAAGGTCCAGCAGCAAACGGTCGTAGAGCATGGTCAGCAGTCGGGCCGGTGGTGCAGACAGTACGGAGTCCTCCAGGTACTGGTTGCGCTGGCTGGTGCCGTAGCCAGCACCGAAGCCGCCGAGGGGGTTGCTTGTCATTACTTGGAACTTCCGGTGGAGAGGCCTGCCAACTGCGAGGACAGCCAGGACTGTTGAGCCTTCATGTTACTCATGGCCACTTCAAGGGCCGAGTAGGTGCTCTTGAGCGTCGCTTGGCGGTCCGCGAGCCGGGTGTCCCAGTCGCTGATCTGGCTCGCCAAGTCACTGACCTCGGACTGCTGGCCCTTGATGGTGGTGGTCAGGGAGCCGGTGTAGGGATCCGAGGCAGCCGTGGCCGCCGCCGCGATCCGCCCGGCGATTTCCTGCACCTTGGCCTTCGTGCCTGCCGGGTCGGCGGCCAAGGCCGCACCGAACTTGGTCGCGTCGAATTCCATCGTGCCGGTCTTGGTGATGCTGATGCCCATATCCGACGGCGATTTCGGCGGCGTGCCGACGGGCAACGAGGCCGCCGACAGAATGTCCTGATTCACGGAACGGACCGTGCTGTCGCCGGAGAAGACGCCGGCCGAGGTCGTCGTGCCCGTGGTCGTGGTACTCGTGCTGACGGCCGTCCGGCTGGCTACGTAGGAAAAAATTCCGTTGACACCGTCCACCAGGTCCGAGGCCATCTTGGTGATGCCTGCATTGTCGCTGGCCACCGTCAGCGTTGCGGTTCCGGTGGTGACGTCCTTGGCCGTGATGGTCACGCCGGGGAGCAGGTTGGTGAACGTGTTCGTCGAGGAGGTCACGGTCTGCGCGACGGCCGAGCCGGGCCAGAGGGTCACCTGCGCGTCCTGGGCCTTCTTGACGTCCGTATACGTCGTGCCCGCATCGGTGATGGTGAAGGCGCCGGCGGCGCCGGACTTCGCCGCGGTGAACTGGAGGCGGAAGTTTCCGCCGCCAACGTCGACCTTGCTTGCAGTGATACCCGAGCCGGAGGCGTTGACCGCGCTGACGACGTCATCCAGGCTGTTGGAGGCCGGCGTGACGGTGTAGTTCGCCCCGCCGGTGTTGATCGTCAGGGTGGTGTAGGGCCAACCGGTCACCCCGTTCACCATGGGCGTCACCGTGACCTGGGTCTGGGCGAGCTGGGTGACCTGGAAGTCGAGGGAGCCGGGCTTCGCGCCGCTCGACGTCGTCGCCGTGACGTTGGGGCTGGTCGTGGTTGCGCTATACAGGTCCAAAGCTGCAGGCTTGGCGGCGGCAGTGGCCTGCGTGGCCAGGGCGGCGACCTTGTTGTTCAGCCCCTGAAGGGCCGACACCATGTTTTGGACGTCGTAGGACTTGTTCTTGAGCAGGGTCTGGGGCAGCGCCTCGGTCTGCATGATGGAGCTGATCAGGGCGGTGGTGTCCAGTCCGCTGGCCAGTCCGTCGAGGGAAATTCCCATCGCTGCCTCTCCTTGCTGAAGAAGTTCGTCTTTATCGCTTATTTTTTGGAGTAATGGTGTTGCACGTAAGGGCCGGACGATGGTTTTGCCATCATCCGGCCCTTTCGCGGTGATCGGGGGTGTCTCTTCGTCCGACCAGGTGGAAGGCGCCTATGAACTAGAAGCCCGCCGGATCAGGCCTAGCGCAGGAGGGAAAGAACGCCCTGGCTGGACTGGTTGGCCTGCGCCAGCATGGCGGTGCCTGCCTGGGACAGGATGTTCGCCTTGGTGAACTTGACCATTTCCGACGCCATGTCGACGTCGGCGATGCGGGACTGAGCGGCCTGCAGGTTCTCACCGGCAACGTTCAGGGACTTGACAGTGTGCTCGAGGCGGTTCTGGGACGCGCCCAGATCAGCCCGGGACTTCGAAACCGCCGCAATTGCTGCGTCGATCTTGACAATCGAGCCCTGGGCGTTGGCGCTGGTGTCGACGACGAAGTCGGCTGCGCCGGTACCCGCGGCGTCGGACAGCCCGCCGGTAGCGGTCGCGACGTCGCCGAGCTTGACGGAGATGCTGTCGGTTCCGGCAGTGCCGCCAGTTCCGACCTGGATGTTCAAAGAGCCGCCCTTGAGCAGGTCGATACCGTTGAAGTTAGTCGCCTTGGTGAGGCGGTCCAGTTCCTGACCCAACGAGTCACCTTCGGCCTTGATCGCCTTGCGGGCGTCGGCGTTGTTGGTGTCGTTCGCACCCTGGACAGCAAGGTCACGCATGCGCTGCAGGATGGAGTGAACCTCGGTCAGGGCGCCTTCGGTGGTCTGGATGACCGAGATGCCGTCCTGAGCGTTGCGGGCAGCCTGGGCCGAACCGGTGACCTGGGCCTTCAGGCCCTCGGAGATGGACAGACCTGCCGCGTCATCGCCGGCGCGGTTGATGCGCAGGCCGGTGGACAGCTTCTCCAAGGACTTGGAGAGGTCGTTCTGGGTGGCGTTGAGGTTGCGGTACGAGTTGTTCGCCGCGAGGTTGTTGTTGATAACGAAGCCCATGGTATTTCCTCCGTGAGTTGGGACTGTAAGCGACGGCCCATCCGTGGGCCTTCAGGAGTAGTTATCGCCATAGAGGGAAGACAGGTAAGGAGAAATCGAAAATTCTTTTTTACCCACATCCTCCGGCGACGTCCCGGCAGTTATCAGCCTTATTCCTGCTAACACCTGCGGAAACCCTGCCGATAGTTTGTACGAACCCTGCTGCGGTCCGCACCGTCCGCACGCTGCACACGGCCGCAGTAGGTACCGCTTCACCCGCGCATCATCGACACCACTGAGGGAGCCGTCCGGATCATGGCCATCCACGAACTTTCTGCCTTGCTTTGGCGGGAGCGTGAACTCCTGGACGTACTGACTTTTAAACTCGAAGAGGAGCAATTGCTCCTGACGTCCGGCAAATCACGCTGGCTGCCGCACGGCACCAAGGAAGTCGAGCAGGTGCTCGGACACCTGTCCGAGGCGAGCCTGGCCCGGACCATCGAGGCCGCCGTCGTCGCAGAAACTTGGGGGCTTCCGACGGACGCAACGCTCAGCGAATTGGCAGCGGCCGCGCCGGAGGGCGCCTGGGCCGAGGTGCTGACGGCCCACCTGACCGCGCTCACCCGACAGACGTCCCTCATCAAGGAACTCCGGGACGCCAACGAGCAGTACCTGCGCTCTGCGGTCCGCTCCACCCAGGAGTCCCTGGCGGATCTGCGACCGGCCGCGGCCGGCACCTACGACGCCCAAGGGAAAACCGGAGACTCCGCCGGCTCACGCATCTTCGACCAGCGATTCTAAGGACGCGACCATGAGTACCTTCGGCGCCCTGAATACCGCCTATCGCGGGCTGACTGCCGCACAGCAGGCCATGACGGTTGCTGGCCAGAACATCGCCAACGCCGCGACCGATGGCTACACCCGGCAGCGGGTCGAGCAGTCCGCCATCGCCGCTCCCGCCCAGGGCCTCAACGGCTCGGGCCGCCCGGAGGTGGGCCAGGGGGTCTCCGTCGACTCCATCGCCAGGCTCGGCAACACCACCCTGGACGCCAGCGTCCGCTCCGCCAGCGCACAGGCCGGTTACGCCAGCACCCGCTCCGCCGCACTCCAGGGAATTGAGGGCGTGCTCCAGGAGCCCGGAGACAATGGCATCTCCACAGCCCTGCAGGGTTTTTGGGCCGCCTGGCAGGGAGCTGCAAGGCAGCCGGACGACGACGGGCCCAAGGGCCTGCTGCTGACTGCCGCCAACTCGCTCACTGACAAAATTTCGACCGGCTACCAGGCCCTGCAGGCTCAGTGGAGCAGCGTCCGCGCCAAGGCCTCAGACGCCGTGGATGCCGTCAATGCCGCCGCCAGCCAGGTCGCGGCCTACAACGCGACCATCCGCTCAACGGTCGCCGCCGGCGGCACAGCCAACGAACTGATCGACGCCCGCGCAAAGCTCACCGAGACCATCGCCCGCCTGGCCGGCGGCACCGTCCGGGAGCAGCCGGACGGCACCGTGGATGTCCACATCGGTGGGAACGCTCTGGTCATGGGCACCTCCGTCCGTACCCTGGCGTTGTCCGGGCAGTCCACGGACGCCCTCGGCGCGCCCGTGCAGCTGCTCTGGAAAAACCCTGATGGCGTCGCCTCAACCGATGGTGGGGAAATCGCCGGAGCGCTTTCGGTCCTTGCCCCGGCGGCCGGCGGCAACGGAGGCGCAATCGCGGAGGCAGCCGCCTCCTACAACGGGTTTGCTAGCGCTTTAGCCACAGCCGTCAACGCTGTCCACCAGACCGGCACCACGGGAAGCGGCACCACGGGCACGGACTACTTCACCGTCACCGGCCCCTCGGCCGCGCTCGGTATCAAGGGACCGATCTCCACCTCTGCAGTGGCCCTCGGCAAGTCAGGCGCCGGCGCGTTCGACACCAGTGTCGCCGACGCCATGGCCCAGCTGGGCACCGGCTCCACGTCCCCGGATAAGCTCTGGTCCGGCATCGTCACCGGCATCGGGGTGCAATCCCGGGGAGCCCAGCAACGCGAGGACCTCGCCGCCGCAACCCAAGCCTCCGCGGTGACGGGCCGGGCATCCCAGACCTCCGTCAGCCTGGACGAAGAAAACGTCAACCTGCTCACCAACCAGCACGCCTACCAAGCGGCGGCACGCGTCATGACCGCCGTCGACGAGGCCTTGGATGTCCTGATCAACCGCACTGGCCTGGTAGGAAGGTAGAACCATGCTTAACCGCGTTACAAACCTGACCATGACCGCGGCGGCGCAGCGGACCCTGCAGACGCAGCAGTCCAAGCTGGCCGACCTGCAGGACAAGGCGAGCACGCTCAACAAAATCTCGCGCCCCTCGGACGACCCAGCCGCCACCGCGCAGGCACTGGAAACAAGGGCGTTGCAGGCCGCGAATGCCCAGTACGGCCGGAACATCGACGACGGCAATACCTGGTTATCGGCGGCCGACTCCGCCCTGCAGCAGGCCAGCAACGTGATGCAGCGGATCAAGGACCTCACCGTCCAGGCCGGCAACGGCACGCTGCCGCAGTCCGGCAAGGACGCGATTGCCAATGAACTGGACTCGCTGAACCAGGACCTCATCAACGTTGCCAACTCCAAACACCTCGGCCGCAACATCTTCGCGGGCAATTCAGACAAGGCAGCGCCCTTCGACGGCGCAATGCCGCCGACGTTCGTCGCCGCCGGGACCAGCCCGGTGGAACGGCGCATCAGCGAGACGCAGACCGTGCGGGTGGACGCCGACGGCGGCACGATCTTCGGCAGCGGTACCGGCTCGGTCTTCGATACCGTCAATAAACTGGCGACGGACCTGCGCAACGGCGCCGACACCATGCCGCGCGTGAGCGAGATCGACGACGCCTACAAGAAAATCGTCAACGGACGCGCCGACGTCGGAGCGCGCCAGGCGCAACTGGACCGCGCCGGCACCGTCAACACAGGAATGGAGGCTTCCTTGGACGCCCAGCGGACCGGGATTGAAAAAGCTGACCTCGGCAGCGTGATCATGGACCTGAAGCTGCAGGAAACCAACTACCAGGTGGCCCTGGCCGCCACGGCGCGGGTCCTGCAGCCCACGCTGATGGACTTCCTGCGATGAACTCCGTCCTGAGCAGCACCCCCGTGACCTTCACCGCCCCCATGCCGGGGCTGGAAGCGGTCCACGACTTCGCGCTCCGCAGCATCGACAGCGCCCCCGGACTCTTCGCCCTCGAATCGGAGTCCGCGCCCGTGCGGCTGTTCCTGGCGGACGCCGCCGTGTTCGTCCCCGACTACAGCCCCCGCCTGCCGCGCCCCGCGCTGGAGGCCCTTGAGCTCTCCGACGGGGAGTCGCCCCGCCTGCTCGTGGTGGTCAACCACTCCCCCGAGTGCACCACCGTGAACCTGATGGCGCCGATCGTGCTGAACGAGACCGCCCGCAAGTGCACCCAGCTGGTGCTGGACGGCAGGGAGTATCCGCTCCGGGCAGTCCTCGGCGCCGCCTAAAAGCTGTAACCGGCCCGGCTTAGCGCCTACCAGTAGTGCCCGACGTCGATCACCAGCCGTGAACCGGCGTCCGGACCCGGCAGCGTGAACACCCGGAACGGCAACCTGGCCCGCACCCCGAGCCCCAGGGTGCTGTACCCCTCGAAACTGCCCGCCCAGGCGACCTGGCGGAACGTCCGGTATCCGGTGACATCAGTCAGTTCGTTCTTGTTGGCCGGCGAATACGTGGCCTGCCCGGCGTCGTCGTAGGCCGGTGAATTTACCGTGATCTGCAGGAACGCCTGGCCGCGCAGCGGTACCGGCATCCCGGAACCCTCCTGCGCCACCTGCGGAACGTACCGCACGGTGTACCCGCCTGCAGGCCCCCTGAGGTCAACCACCAGCCGGTCGTAACAGTAATGCTGGCCGGTCCGGACGTTCGTCACCGGAGCCCGGCCCATCGCCGGATCCGATTTGGCCAGCGAGCCCCAGACCTGCCCGCAGTACGGCGCTGCGACGGCGGCCCCGGGAGCCGCCAACAGCAACCCGGCCGCGAGCAGCAGGGCCATCAGCCAGCCTGCAGGTTTCCGTGAACGGATTCGAGTCATCACTGCCACCCCTCGGGCCACCCGGATTTCATGCTTTTCCCGGATTCTTCCAGCGTAGGCCCGCTGTCGCCGAACGGGGAGGGCCCAAGGTCCGGCGGTCCATCAACCGTGACCCGTCATCAACCGCAGGTAACGCCAATATAGGAATGCAGTACACAAAAGCGCCCGGCGCCGCTCCCCGAGGGAGTCGGCGCCGGGCGCTCAGGCGGTAAAAACTGGTACGGGCCGTGGTGCCGGCCCGACGGGAAGGCTGTTTAGCCCTCGCAGTCGCGGCAGTACTTCAGGCCGTTCTTTTCCTTGGCGACCTGGGACCGGTGACGGACCAGGAAGCAGGAGGAGCAGGTGAACTCGTCGGACTGTTCGGGAACGACGATCACGGTCAGTTCTACGCCGGAAAGATCGGCTCCGGGAAGGTCGATGCCCTCGGCGGTGTCGTTCTCGTCGACATCGATAACAGCAGTCTGGGCGCCGCCGCCACGGGACGCCTGAAGGGCCTCCAGCGATTCAGCGGGAGATTCTTCTTCTGTCTTGCGTGGGGCGTCGTAATCGGTAGCCATAACGGGATTCACTTTCGTTGCTGCATAGCGCCATTTCAGGCACCTCAGTGAAGCAGTTTAGGGCATCATCGCAGAAGTTGAAGAATAGTGTGCGCAAGGCGACATCCGGGGCAAAAAATCCCCGTGATGGCGCGGAAGATGTCAGTTTTTATGGTGCTGTTGCACGGCTCAGGCGACCGGCCAGACCACCAGCGTTTTCCAGGTGGCGGGGTCCGGCTCCGCGGCGGGGTCGGTGAGGTAGTACTCCCACATGGCCTCCCCAGGGGTGAGACCGTCCGCCTGCATCTTTGCCATGACGGCTCCGTAGGTTTGCGGGAGGGTTTCATACGGGCCAACGTGCGTGGCCTCCAGCGCCCGGCCGCCGGGAAGGGTCCCGGCGACGACGGCGCCGTCGCCCCCTCCCGGGTAGGGGCCGGCCAGGGGGAAGCCGGCTTCGACGTCAACGACGTCGGTGGGTGTCCCCCGGTACAGCGCGAACGGCGGGCCGGCCAGCTGGACGTTCTGTTGCTGGACGGCGGTCATGACGGAACGGTATGCCCGGTCGAAGAAATCCCGCAGGTCCGCCATCGGCACGGTTTCGTGGATGACCGCGGTGGGCTGCTCCTGCCGGTCGCTGACGGTGATCTCCGGGGCGGCGTGGGGCTGGTGTTCGTTCATACGGCCACCCTCCCCGGGCCCCCGGTTCCGGTCAAGGGCCGGTTGGACCCCTACTGGCGGTCCCCCGGGGAACTCCCCCGCGACCCTAGGACGCGCCCCTAGGAAGCTGCCGGACGGCGGTTGCGGTGCAGGAACCGGTTGACCCGTGCCCGGAATTCCACCGGATCCGCGGCCGGACCCAGCGGCAACGCCTTGGCCGGCTGTTCCACCGGGGCCAGTCCCTGGTTAACCGCCGCCTTGGACGCCCGCAGCGAGGCCAGCGACAGGCCGGACCACTGTTCCGTCAGCGCCGCCGCCACCGCGGGACCGCGGCCCGGGCCCGCCAGGGTGCTGACGAGTCCCATCGCGTGGGCCTCAGCGGCGGAGTAAATCCGGCCGCCGAAGAGCAGATCCTTGGTCCTGGACGGACCGATCCGGAGGGACATCCGGTTGGCAAAGGTGGGCGGAATGAGCATCCCCAGCCGGGCGATCGGCATACCGATCCGCGCGGTCTCCTCCAGGACCTGCAGGTCGCAGGCGAGGGCCAGCTGGCAGCCCGCGCCGGTGGCGACGCCCTGCACCAGGGCCACCGTCGGCACCGGGATGGCCTCCACGGCCTGCAGCGCTTCCTCGATGGCACCGAAGGCGCCGGTCACCTGGTCCCCGCTGGCGTCCTGCCACTCCCGCAGATCGGAGCCGGAGCAGAAGGTCCCGCCGGCACCCCGAATCACCACGGCACGGACGGCGGGGTCCGCGGCGAGCACCCGGGCCTCGGCCGCGAGCGCCCGCCACTGGTCCGAGTCGAGGGCGTTGAAGCGTTCGCCGGTGCCCACCTCCAGGTGGGCGACGCCGTCGTCGTCGATATCCAGCCGGACTCCCGGGGCGTGCCCCACCGCGGCCGTCACTGCACCGCGCCGCTGCTGTGCAGGGCGTGGATCCGGTCCGCGTCCAGGCCCAGCGACGCCAGCACCTGGTCCGTGTCCTGGCCCAGGACGGGCGGGGCGGTCCGCACCGAGGCGGGCGTCCGGGTCAGCCGCACCGGGCAGCCCACCACCTTCATGGGTCCGGCGGTCGGGTGGTCCAGTTCGGCCACCATGCCCCGGGCCAGCACCTGGGGATCGGCGAGTGCCTGGTCCACAGTCTGGATCGGCCCTACCGGAACGCCCGCCTCGTCCAGGGTGCGCACCCAGTCTTCCGTGGTGCGGGTCCGCATGATGGCCTCGATCGCGGGAATGAGTTCCTCCCGGTGGGCTACGCGGGACGGATTGCTCGCGTACCGCGGATCCCCGGCGAGCGCCGCGTCGCCGAGGGCGTCCGCGAAGCGCCGCCACAGCCCGTCGTTGCCGACGGCGACCATGACGAAGCCGTCCGCAGAGGGGAACGCCTGATACGGGGCGATCGTGGGGTGTGCAGAGCCGTAGCGGCGCGGAACCTCTCCGCTGGCGAAGTAGCCACTGGAGACGTAGGTCAGCCAGGAGACGGACCCGTCGAGCAGGCTGATGTCCACCCACTGGCCCTGCCCGGTGCGCTGCTTCTCATGCAGGGCGGCCAGGACGCCGATGGTGGCCCACATCCCGGCGACCAGGTCCGCGCTGCTGACGCCCACCCGAACGGGCGGGCCGTCGGTCTCCCCGGTGACGCTCATGATCCCGCTGCGGGCCTGGGCGATCGCGTCGTAGCCGGGCCGGAGCGCGTCCGGGCCGGTCTGGCCGTAGCCGCTGATGGAGGCGTAGACCAGGCCGGGGTTGTCCTTGGAGAGCTCCTCGTAGCCCAGGCCCAGGCGGGCGACGGTGCCGGGGCGGAAGTTCTCCACCACGATGTCGGCGCGGCGGGCGAGTTCCCGGACCACCTCGAGTCCCTCAGGGGACTTCAGGTCGACGGCGAGGCTGCGCTTGTTCCGGTTCACGGAGAGGAAGTACGCGGCCTCCTCGCCTTGGAACGGAGGGCCCCACTGGCGGGTGTCATCGCCGGCGCCGGGCTGCTCGATCTTGATGACGTCCGCGCCGAGGTCCGCGAGGGTCATGGTGGCGAACGGGCCGGAGAGAATCCGGCTCAGGTCCAGGACCACCAGGTCCTTCAGCGGTCCGGCGGCTTCCGTGGTCTCCGGCCCGGCCCCTGTCTGCGGGCCTGACGTCTGCGGGGCTGCCGCCCCGGCGTCGTTCGTTGCCTCTTGGCGGGGTGCGGTGTCTGTCAGGCTCATACGGTGGCTTCCGTCTTGGTGGCGGCGGTGGCCGGGAAGCGGTGGCCGGCCTTGGGCAGGAAAATCAGGGCCAGCATCGCGACGGCGCAGCAGGCAATGATGTACAGGGCGATCGCCGTCGAGTTCCCGTACTGGGCCAGGAGGGCCGCGGCGATCAACGGCGCGGGGCCGCCCGCCACCACGCTGGCCAGCTGGTAGCCCAGCCCGGCGCCGGTGTAGCGGATGTCGGCGTCGAAGCTCTCCGCTATCAGCGCAGCCTGCGGGCCGTACTGGATGTCGTGCAGGATCAGGCTGACCACGATCGCGACGCCCACAATGAAGGGTTCCCGGGTGTCCAGCAGGGCGAAGTAGGGAAAGGCGAAGAGCGCGGTCAGCACGATGCCCACGCCGTAGACCCTGCGCCGGCCGAAGCGGTCCGAGAGCCGGCCGAACAACGGCACGCTCACCAGGCCCAGCGCGGCGGCGATCAGGGTGTCGTCCAGGATCGAGTTGCTGTTGAGCTGCAGGTGCTTGACGGCGTAGGTGATCACGAACGTGATGAAGAGGTAGAACGGTGCCTGCTCGGACATGCGGACCAGGGCCGAGAGCAGGATTTCCTTGGGCTGGCGCTTGATGACCTCGATCAGCGGGTTGCGGATCACCTTGTTGGACTTGCGGATGGCTTCGAACTCGGGGCTCTCGATCACGCGCATCCGGACGAAGAGGCCGACGCCGATCAGCAGGATGCTGATGATGAACGGGATGCGCCAGCCGAAGCTCGCGAAGCCCTCGGTGCCGGTGATGCCGGAGGTGATGCGGACGACGCCGGTCGAGAGCACCAGGCCCAGCGGCACGCCGATCTGCGGCCAGCTGGCGGAGAAGCCGCGGCGCTGCTGGTGGCCCCATTCCATGCTGAGCAGCACGGAGCCGCCCCATTCGCCGCCGACGCCGATGCCCTGGATGATCCGCAGCAGGGTCAGCAGGATGGGGGCGGCGACGCCGATGGCCTGGAAGGTGGGGAGGAAGCCGATCAGCACGGTGCCGAAGGCCATCAGGAAGAGGGTGACCATGAGGGTGGTCTTGCGGCCGATCCGGTCGCCGTAGTGGCCGAAGATGGCGGCGCCGACGGGGCGGGCCACGAAGCCGACGAACTGGGTGCCGAAGGCGGCCAGGACGCCGGCGAAGGCCGACTGTCCCGGGAAGAAGAGCTGCGGGAAGACCAGCGCCGCCGCCGTCCCGTAGAGGAAGAAGTCGTACCACTCGATGGTGGTGCCCACGACGCTGGCGACGGTTGCCCGCCGTGCGGCCTGCTCTCGGGTTACTGCCTGAACTGTCATCATCACTCCGTTGTTATGACGCGGCTGGGCCCAATGCCCTTGCTTGGATGGAGGCGTTGCCGGGTACTCGCGGGCTCCTGGCCCTTTCACCCTATGCGCAAAACCCACAATATGGTTTCGCAACCCATATTGCGGGTTTAGCCTAATGCTGTCAATGGAAACTCGGAGGTTTAGCCGACGATCGCGGGGCGCGTAATCCGTCAGGACACCGGGACCCGCTGGCTATGATGGACACCCGTAGAGAAAGACGGTGGCAGGTGGCAGCTGGCAACGCGGCGGCAAAAGAGCAGGGTGACCGGACGACCCCCATCCTTGTGCTGGGCAAGGTCAGCGACATCCTGAATTGCTTCTCGATCGATGCGCCGGAACCGACGCTGCAGCAGATTGCCCGGGCCACCGGCCTGCCGGCGAGCACCTGCCAGCGGCTGGTGCAGAACATGGTGCGCGAGGGATTCCTGGACCGCGACGGCGACCGCTACCGGATCGGCCTGCGGCTGGTCCAGTGGGCCGCGCCGGGCACCCTGGGCCTGGACGTGGTCCGGCTGCTGCACCCGATCATCCAGCAACTCCGCGACGACAGCGGTGAGACGGCGTGCGTCTACATGCGGGACGGGCAGTACCGCACCGTGGTGGCCGTGGCCGAAACCCGGCACGTGGTGATGCGGCCCTTCCTGGTGGGCCAGGTGATGCCGATCCACGCCGGCGCACCCGGCAAGATCTTTCTGGCCTTCGACCCGGGAGCGCGGGAGGCCCTCAAGGACACCGAACTGACCCGGTTCACCGACATCACGCCGGTCAGCTGGAAAGAGCTTGACGCGCAGGCGGAACTGGCCCGCGAGCAGGGCTACTTCGCCGCGTTCGGCGAACGGAACAGCGACGTCGGGTCCATCAGCGCCCCCGTCTTCCGGTACGACGGGCAGCTCGCGGCAGTCCTCGGCGTCGGCTTCCCGACCCAGCGGGTCAGTGCGGCGGACGTCCCGCGGCTGGGCCCCATGGTGGCCGGCGCCGCCCGTGAAGCCAGCGCCGCCCTGGGCTACCGGCCACCCACGCCAGCATCCGCCATCGAAGGGAACCATCCGTGACCGCTGCCGACGCCGCACCCCGCCGTCGTACCTACGACGCGCTGCTGCAGGACATCGAGGCGGACCTGCGTTCCGGGAAGATCAAGCTCGGCGACCGGCTGCCCGGGGAGCGCACGCTCGCCGAGAACTACGGGATCTCCCGCGCCTCGGTGCGGGAGGCCATCCGCATCCTGGACGCGATGGGCGTGCTGCGCAGCTCGGTCGGGTCCGGCCCCACCTCCGGCGCGATCGTCATTTCCAACCCGTCGGCCGGCCTGTCCTCGGCCCTGCGGCTGCATGTGGCCAGCAACCGGCTGCCGGTGGAGGATATCGTGCAGACCCGCATTCTTCTGGAGACCTGGTCCGCGCAGGCCGCCGCCACCCGGCCCCGCGACGAGGGCGATGCGGGCCTGGAGCAGGCGGCCCAACTCCTGGCGGCCATGGATGATCCGGAGCTGGACCGGCCCACCTTCCACGAACTCGATGCCCGGTTCCACGTCGCGCTCAGCTCTTTGGCCGGCAACACTCTGGTCGCCACCATGATGGAGTCGCTCAGCGGCGCGATCGTCGACTACGTCAAGGGTGCCATGGACGCAATGGAGTCCTGGCCGGAGGTCCTCGCGGTCCTGCGGGCCCAGCACCACGGGATCTACGACGCCGTCAGGGACCAGGACGGCGAGCGCGCGGCCCGGCTGCTGCGCGAGCACATCGAGTGGTTCTACGAGCGGGCCCAGGAAGTGTCCCCGCGGCAGCCCTCCCCCGGTGCCTAGCGGTTAGACTCGACCCCATGTCACGTCGTGGGGGAACGAGGACCATCCGGACCGGTGCCGTGCTGAGCGGGGCAGTGTTGCTGTGCCTGGCGGCCGGATCGCTGGCCGGCTGCACCTACGAGGACGACGACGGCGGGCGGCCACCTGCCACACCGACGTCGGCGGTTACCCCCAGGCCGGGCCGCACCATCCCGGCCGGCCCACCACCTGATGTCCTGGCCGCGCAGCAGCGCAACGAGGCCGCACTGGAGGGGCTGCTCGCGGGGGCGACGGGACCCGTCGTGCTCGCAGATTCAGGACCGGCGGACGGCAACGGCGTCGGCTTCCAGAAGGCGGGACGGGTCAGGACCGCGGGCGACTACCAGGTCACGGCCGCCTGCGTCGGGGTCGACGCCTCGCAGGTCATCATCTTCCAGGACCAAACCCCGACCGGCCCAACGTCCATCGTCGTGGACTGCACGGCGCCTGTGTCCCGGACGGTGAGCCTCCTGCCGGGCTATATCAGGGTCGGGCTGACCCGAAAAAATCCCACCGGCCCGTGGACCGGCGCCCTGGCCGGCATCCGGATCACCGGGCCCTGAGTCCGACTAAAAAGAAAACCCCTCCACCCGGGCACAAGCACCGGAACGGAGGGGTATCACTGGGCCCCCTGTCGGATTCGAACCGACGACCCCCGCTTTACAAGAGCGGTGCTCTGGCCAACTGAGCTAAGGAGGCAATCCGCCGCGGTCGTATCCGGCGGAAAGCGCGCGAGGACAACGGCTAGATAAGGGTAGCCCACCGATGCCCGGCGGTAAAAAATCCTCCGCCACACGAAAGCGGCCCGGCCCCGGAGAACTCCGGGACCGGGCCGCACCAGCGGACGTGGCGCTTACTTCTTGGCGTCCACCGCTGCCTGCAGGTACTGGTCGAACGGGGTGTTGGCGCTGTCGCCCTTGCCCCACTGCTTACCCTCGACGAAGACCGTCGGCGTGCCGGTGACCCCGATGGCCGCGGCTTCCTGGGTCGTGTACTTCACGTACGGGCGGTAGGTCTTGTCATCCACGCACTTGTCGATGTTCTGCGCACCGGTGTCGGTGGCCAGCTTCTTCAGCTCGTTGTCGGAGAGGCCGGCGCTGCCCTCGGCGGGCTGCTTGGCGAACAGGGCGTCCACGAAGGCCGCGTACTTCTCCGGCGACTCGTTCACCACGCAGGCCGCCGCGGCGGCGGCGCGGGAGGAGTAGTTGGTGGTGGAGCGGGTGTCCAGGAAGCCCAGCGGACGGTATTCGACGGTGATCTTGCCGTCGTTGCGCAGCTTGGTCAGGGTGTCGTTGTACTGCGCCTCGAAGTTCTTGCAGACCGGGCAGATGAAGTCGATGTAGAGGACAACCTTGACGGGCTTGCCGGCCTCGGCATCGGCGCCGGGGGCCTTCAGGTCTGCCGGCGGGGTGGCCGGGGCTGCGGGAACATCGGAGAGCTTGACCGTGGCGGCGTCAGTCTTCGCCACCTCCGTGTTGGCCAGCAGGGTCACGCCGCCGTGGACGTTGCCGTTGGCGGGCGCGGGCCCGGAGTCAGCTACGGGGGCATTGTTCTTGATATTGGAGGTCACCACGAGGGCCACCACCACGATGATGGCGACAACGGCGGCGACGATGCCCCAGCCAATGAGCAGTTTGTTGCGCTTGTCCTTCTTGAGCTGGGCCTCACGGATCTCACGGGCCTTCTCGCGGGCCGCGGCGGTGCGCTCAGCTTTGGACTGACGGGGTTCGTTTGCGGGGCTCATTGGTTCCTCGTGTCGATCGGCCTGGACTGCGCCAGCGGGTGGCACGGTCATCATTTTAGGTGAGAAAGCTGGGGAGCTTGCGCTTTCAACTTTCTTCCCGTGTGCCCAACGGACGAATAGCCCGGAAGATTCCGCCCCGATAGGGTGAACACAAGCCACAAGCGACCCCAGGGAGCACGAATGCAAGCAACCGAAAGCGCAGAGCACCGCGCCGAGAAGCACCAAGAGCATGGCACCGACGCGGGAACCGAGGGCAAGGCCGCGGGGCACCAGGGCGGAACGGACGACGTCGACCGTTTCGACTTCATGGTGGTGTCCAACCGCATGCCGGTGGACCGTTGCTCCCCCGACGAGCCCGGCTGCGAGGACGGCTGGCGCCGATCCCCCGGAGGCCTGGTCACGGCACTGGCGCCGATGATGACCAAGACCGACGGTGCCTGGGTGGGCTGGCACGGCGCCCCGGACGAGCACCTCGAACCCTTCAGCCACGGCGGCATCGACCTGATCCCAGTGCAGCTGAGCACCCGCGACGTGGAGCTGTACTACGAGGGCTTCTCCAACGCGACCCTGTGGCCGCTCTACCACGACGTGATCGCTCCGCCGGAGTTCCACCGCGCCTGGTGGGACACGTACCGGAAGGTCAACAAGCGGTTCGCCGACGCCGTCATCCGGCACGCCGCCGAGGGCGCCACGGTCTGGGTCCAGGACTACCAGCTGCAGCTGGTCCCCCGGATGCTTCGCGAGCAACGACCGGACCTGAAGATCGGCTTCTTCAACCACATCCCGTTCCCGCCTCCGGAGATCTTCGCCCAGCTGCCTTGGCGCCGCGCGATCATCGACGGCCTGCTGGGCGCGGACCTGATCGGCTTCCAGCGCAGCAGCGACGCCGGGAACTTCATGCGCTCCGCCCGCCGCTTCCTCGGCGCCAGCGTCAAGCAGCAGCAGGTGCACGTCAAGGGCGCCGACGGCCAGACCACCCACATCGCCCGGGCCCAGGCCTTCCCCATCTCCATTGACGTGAAGCAGATCAGCGAGCTGGCGCAAAAGCCGGAAGTCATCGAGCGGGCCAAGCAGATCCGCCGCGACCTCGGCAACCCCAAGACCATCCTTTTGGGCGTGGACCGGCTGGACTACACCAAGGGGATCCGGCACCGGCTCAAGGCCTACGAGGAACTCCTCGAGGACGGCAAGGTCACGGTGGAGGACGCGTCCCTGATCCAGGTGGCCAGCCCCAGCCGCGAGCGCGTGGAGCAGTACCGACTGCTGCGCGAAGAGGTCGAGGGCACGGTAGGCCACATCAACGGCACCTACGACACCATGCAGAACACCGCCGTCCGCTACCTGCACCACAGCTACCCCATCGAGGAGATGGTGGCGCTCTATCTGGCCGCAGACGTCATGCTGGTCACCGCCCTCCGCGACGGCATGAACCTGGTTGCCAAGGAGTACGTCACGGCCCGCACGAACAACGACGGCGCGCTGGTGCTCAGCGAGTTCGCCGGCGCCGCGGACCAACTCAAGCAGGCCCTGCTGATGAATCCGCACGACATCGACGGGCTCAAGGACACCATCATGCGGGCCGTGAACATGGAGCCCGCCGAGGCTGCCCGCCGGATGCGGGCCATGCGCAAGCAGATCCTGACCAACGACGTCGATCTCTGGTCCGCGGACTTCCTCCGCGCCCTGCAGGAAAAGGTGGTGCGTGATGACTCCTGAGCCCGACGCCAAGCTCTCCCTGTCCCCCGAACTGCTCGCGGCGGTGCGGCGTATCGCCGGCACCGAGGAGCTGCTGGTGGCCATGGACTTTGACGGCACCATGGCCCCGCTGGTGGATCACGCGGAGGACTCCCGCGCCCTCCCCCGCTCGGCCGCGGCGTTTGCCGCCCTGGCCGAACTGCCGCGGACCACGACGGCGCTGATCTCCGGCCGGGCACTGGACAGCCTGCGCTCGGTCGCGTCCCCGCCGGAGAAGACCCTGCTGATCGGCAGCCACGGCGCCGAGATCTGGATGGGACCGGGCTCGGCCGAGCTTCAGCTCGACGAGGACCAGCGCCGGCTCCTGGCCGACGTGCGGGCCGTCCTGGAGGAGATCGTCCACGTGGCACCCGGCACCCTGCTCGAGGAGAAGCCGGCCGGCGTCGTGCTCCACACCCGCCTGGCCGCTAACGACGTGGCCGAGGACGCCGTGGCCGCGGCGAAGTCCGCCCTGAAGGACCGCGCCGGGGTTTACCTGAAGACCGGCAACCGGGTCCTGGAGACCTCCGTGGTCCACGCCTCCAAGGGCGAGGCGGTGTCCTTCCTTCGGCAGGCCACGGGCGCGACAGCGGTGGTCTTCGCCGGGGACGACACCACGGACGAGGACGCCCTGCGCAGCCTGGTCTCCGGTGACCTGGGAGTGAAGGTGGGCCTGGACTTCACCCAGGCGGAGTTCCGGGTGGAAGCCCCGCCGCACGTGTCCGAACTGCTGGAGGCACTGCTGCGCGAGCGGAAGGCCGCCGTCGGCAGCTGACCGCTGAGGGCTGCGGCTGCGACCGGGCTCAGGACTCGGGTTCGTAGCCGATCAGCCAGTGCAGTCCGTGCCGGTCCACCACCTGGCCGTCGGACGCGCCCCAGGGCTTCGGTCCCAGCGGGTCGATGACGCGTCCGCCGTCTGCCAGCCGGTCAAACCACGCGTGCAGGACCTTGGGCTCGGCCGTCCCCAGCAGCGAGAGCATCAGCCCCTCGCACCGGACGGTGGCTTCGCCCTCGGCCGCGTCGGAGCCGGCCAGGCGCACGTCACCCCTCAACTCACCGTGGGCGATCGCATCGGCCGGACCGTCGGTGCGGTTGAACTGCTCGTAGGTGAACAAGGCCAGGTCACCGCCGAAGACATCGGCGTAGAACCCGAGCGCCTCGCGCGCGGTACCGGGGAAACTCACGTAGATCTGGAGGGCCGTCATGCGCACAGCCTACACAGCGCCGCACGGCCACGGGTGGCAGGGATCACCAGTGACATCCGTAACCTTTTCCCCCATTCGCGATCCATCTGACATACTCTGTATGTGATGTGGCGCACAGCTACCGTGCGGCGTCGCTGGCTGCTCCTCGGCTTCGGCCGGGGAGCAGGCGCAAGACTCACAACTGAATAAAAAGACCATTCACAACGGATCGTCCGGCACGTACCTGCCGGTGAAGGGATTGAAAACTGTGGCAACAGTTACTTTTGACAACGCAACGCGGCTCTACCCGGGCACCGAAAAGCCCGCGGTCGACAAGCTGAACATCGAAATCGCCGACGGCGAGTTCCTGGTTCTCGTCGGCCCCTCGGGCTGCGGCAAGTCCACCTCCCTGCGCATGCTCGCAGGCCTGGAAGACGTCAACTCCGGCCGCATCCTGATCGGTGACCGCGACGTCACCGATATGCCGCCCAAGGACCGCGACATCGCGATGGTGTTCCAGAACTACGCCCTGTACCCGCACATGACCGTCGCGGACAACATGGGCTTCGCCCTCAAGATCGCCGGCGTCAGCAAGGAAGAGCGGGCCGAGCGTGTCCGCGAAGCCGCCAAGCTGCTGGACCTCGAGCCGTACCTGGACCGCAAGCCGAAGGCCCTCTCCGGCGGTCAGCGCCAGCGCGTCGCCATGGGCCGCGCGATCGTCCGTAACCCGCAGGTCTTCCTGATGGACGAGCCGCTCTCCAACCTCGACGCCAAACTCCGCGTCCAGACCCGCACCCAGATCGCGTCGCTGACCCGCCGCCTGGGCGTCACCACCGTCTACGTCACCCACGACCAGGTCGAGGCCATGACCATGGGCGACCGCGTCGCCGTGCTCAAGGACGGCCTGCTGATGCAGGTGGACACCCCGCGCAACCTCTACGACAAGCCGAAAAACGTCTTCGTCGCCGGCTTCATCGGCTCCCCCGCCATGAACCTGCTGGAACTGCCCGTTGTCGACGGCGGCGTGCAGTTCGGTGGAACCGTCTACCCGGTGCCGCGCGATGTCCTCGAGGACGCCTCCGGCTCCACCGTCACGCTGGGCAGCCGACCCGAGGACCTGGAGACCGCCAGCCAGGGCGAGGGCCTGCAGGTTGAGGTCGACGTCGTCGAGGAACTCGGCGCCGACGCCTACGTCTACGGCCACACCACGCTCGACGGCAAGGACCACGACATCGTGGCCCGCGTCGACGGCCGCCGCCCGCCGATGAAGGGGGAGACCATCTGGGTCCGCCCGCAGTCCGGCCACGTGCACCTGTTCGACACCAAGACCGGCGAGCGCCTCGGCGACTAACGCAGTCTTATCCGACGGCGGTCCTCCTGCGGGAGGGCCGCCGTCGGCCGTTAACCGCCCCGTGGTTAGGCGCGCCGCCGCCGGGTGCGGGAGAATTGCCCCATGACCGAGGAGAACCGCATGAGCGAGGACAACGGTGCCCAGTGGCACGACGAACCCACTGACTACGGCCAGATCGGCAAGCTGCCCCGGTACGTGCCCGCGAGCGCCAATGACGACAAGGCGATCTCCAGCTCGCTGAGCATCACCGCGGCCGCCACCGAGCCGGAGCTGCTGGACCTGCCCTGGCACATCGCCCTCGAGGACTGGCCCGCAGAATACCTGGCCGCACTCCCCCGCGGCATCTCCCGGCACATCGTCCGGTTCGCGCACCTGGGCGGCTCGGTCATCGCCATCAAGGAAACCTCCGAGCACATCGCCCGGCACGAGTACCACATGCTCCGCAAGCTGGCCCGGCTGGATGTCCCGTGCGTGGAGCCGGTGGCGGTCATCACCGGCCGCACCACCCCGGACGGCAAGCCCCTGAACCCCGTGCTGGTGACCCGTCACCTGAAGTTCTCCATGCCCTACCGCGCCCTGTTCTCGCAGATGCTGCGCAAGGACACCCTTACCCGCCTGATCGACGCGCAGGCCCTGCTGCTGGTCCGCCTGCACCTGATCGGCTTCTACTGGGGCGATGTGTCCCTCTCGAACACCCTGTTCCGCCGCGACGCCGGCGCCTTCGCCGCTTACCTGGTGGACGCCGAGACCGGCGAGCTGTACCCGGACCTGTCCACCGGCCAGCGCGAGTACGACCTGGAAATCGCACGGGTCAACATTGCCGGGGAACTGATGGACCTGCTCGACGGCGG
Organism: Arthrobacter sp. YD4; assembly: GCF_030410515.1. GTDB lineage: Bacteria > Actinomycetota > Actinomycetes > Actinomycetales > Micrococcaceae > Arthrobacter. The sequence continues at coordinate 204,965 of NZ_JAUHHD010000006.1, forward strand.
GCTGATCGAGGAGAAGGTGGACCCCGTGGCCACCAGCGAGCTGATCATGGAGAGCTACCGCCGGCTCTGGACCGAGCTGACGGAGAAGGAATCCTTCGAGGTCGGCGAGCGCTGGCGGGTGGCCGCCCGCATCCGGCGGCTCAACGAACTCGGCTTCGACGTCGAGGAATACGCGATCAAGACCACCCAGAACGGTTCCACCATCCAGCTTCAGCCCAAGGTGGTCGACGCCGGCCACCACCAGCGCCGGCTGCTGCGGCTCACCGGCCTGGACGCCCAGGAAAACCAGGCCCGCCGGCTGCTGAACGACATGGACTCCTTCCGGGCGGACAACAACCCCGGCATGGACGAGGAGTACAGCGCCCACCTGTGGGTCAGCCAGATCTTCGAGCCGATCGTCCGCGCCATCCCCCGCGACCTGTCCGGCAAGCTGGAACCGGCGGAGGCCGTGCACGAGATTCTGGAGCACCGCTGGTACATGTCCGAGAAGGAAAACCGGCACATCCCGCTGGCCGAGGCCGTGCAGTCCTACATCGACTCCGAACTGCGGCACCGGCGCGACGAGGCCGCGATCATGCTGAACCCGGACACCGAGCTGCTCAAGATCCTGGAGGTCGAGACCGAGGAGTCCCGCTACGACGGCGATGAGACCGAGGAAGACGAGTACCCGGACGCGGACGACTAGGCCGGTTGCAGCACAGCCGGGCTAGATGGCCTTGCCCGGGTTCAGGATCCCGGCCGGGTCGAAGAGTTCCTTGATCCGGTACTGCAACTGCCGGACCGGTTCCTTCTGCTCCAGGCCCAGCCAGCGCAGCTTGTACTGGCCCACTCCGTGCTCGCCGGTGATGGTGCCGCCCATCGCGAGGGCCACGGTCACCGACTCGTCCAGGGCGGCGCCCAGGCGTTCCATCGCGCCGGGGTCCACGCCGTCGCCGTCCCGGTCCACCCAGAACGTGGGGTGGAGGTTGCCGTCTCCGGCGTGCGCCACCACTTTGAGCTGGACCTCGTGCCGGGCCGCCATCGCATCGAGTTCGGCCACGTAGTCCACCAGGCGGGAGCGCGGGACGGCGACGTCCTCGCCCACCCGGTATTCGTCGTCGACCTCGGCGCCGCGGCTGTGCCGGCGTAGCTCCACCAGAGCCTCGGCTTCCGCGTCCGCCTCCATGGTCACCACCGCGCCGCCGGCGGCCAGCAGCGGCCGGATGGCGGCGGCCTCGGCGGCGGCGCCAAAGCCGTCCGTCTGGAGCAGCAGCAGCGAGGCGCCCCGGGCCGAGAGGGTCGAGCCGTGTATGGCGTCGAGCTGGGCGAGGGTGCCGCTGTCCAGCAGTTCCATGATGGCCGGCTGCACCCGGGCCTTCCCCACGGCCAGTACTCCGGCCGCGGCGCTGCGGAAATCCGGGTAGAAGGCGGCGATGGTGTGCTTCTCGCGCGGCAGGTATTTGAGCCGGACGGTGATCCCGACGACGATCCCGAGGGTCCCCTCGGAGCCGACGAACAGACCGGTCAGGTCGTAGCCGGCCACGCCCTTGAAGGTCTGGTGTCCGGTGTGGATCAGGGTGCCGTCGGCCAGGACGACGTCGAGGGCCAGCACCGAGTCCCGCGTTACCCCGTACTTGGCGCAGCGCAGGCCCCCGGCGTTGGTGGCGACGTTGCCGCCGATCGTGGAGCTGCGGTAGCTGGCCGGGTCCGGCGCGTACATAAGGCCGTGGACGGCGGCGGCCGCGTTGAGGTCCGCGTTGACGACGCCGGGTTCGACGACGGCGGTTTCGTCATCCGGGTTGAGGTCCAGGATGCGGTTCATCTTCTCCAGGCTGAGGACCACGCAGCCCTCGCTGGCGTGGGCTCCGCCGGAGACGCCGGTGCCGGCGCCGCGGGCCACGAGCGGAACCCGGCGGGCGGCGCAGGCCCGGACCACGGCCTGCACGTCCTCGACCGACACGGCGCAGACCACGGCCTGCGGCAACTGATAGTCCAGCACGGGGGCCTGGTCCACGGCATAGGCGGCGAGCGCAGGATCCTCCGTCACGACCTTGTCCGCCCCCAGGGCCGCCGTCAGATCCCCAATGATGCCGCGCATGTCCCGCTCCCGTTCGCCGTTGAACCCGCTCTGTGTCGGACCCAGTCTAGGCGCCCGGGACGGCAACCCCCGGCAGTACCCAGACCGCCGCCGCCGGGCCGGCGGAGCGCAGCCGCGGCTGGGCGTCACGGGCCAAGCCGCCGGGAGCCAACCCGCCGGCATCATCGAACGCCAACTCCCCGACGACGAGCGCGGGGGCACCGGCCAGGCCCTTCCACTGTGCGGCGGTCAGCAGTGTCCGGTCGAATCCGGCGTCGGCGTCGGCCCGGGTGACGGCCACCAGCACCGTGGCCTCGGCGGTTTCGCGGATGAAGGCCAGCACGTCGCCATCGGCGTAGAGCCAGCGGACTCCGCCGGCGGTGAGCGCGGGCTGGTCCCGGCGCAGCCCGGACAAAGCGGCGTACAGGCCGCGTAGGTCGTGCCGGACCCGGTCCGGGCGGTCCCAGGGCATGGGGGTCCGGGAGAACTCGCCGTTGTCCCCGCTGAGCCCGAATTCGTCGCCGGCGAAGAGCACCGGCACGCCGGGCAGAGTGAACATCAGCACCGCGCCCAGCTGCTGACCGCCGTCGACCATGGCGGTGGCAGCGCGGGCGGTGTCGTGACTGTTCAGCGCGTTCATGTTCTGCCGGCGGACGTCCCAGCTGAACGCGGCCGCCAGGTCCTGGTGGGTGGCGAGGAACTCGGCGGCGTCGATCCGGCCGGGGCCCTGCAGCGGCGTGCCGAAGAAGTTCACGTGCCGGGCCTCGCCGGCCAGCCAGGCCCAGAGCGGGCGGGTGAAATTCGAGTAGGTCATGGCGCCGTGCCAGTGCTCGCCGCTGAAGTCCGGGGCCGCGTCGTTGGTCGACTCGGCCAGCAGCGCCGCTTCCGGGTTGATGCCGCGGACCCGGTCCGCGATCAGCCGGGCCACATCGTGGTTGAGGTCTGTCGCGCCGAGCCGTCCGGTCATGTTGCCGACGTCGATCCGCCAGCCGTCCAGGTTGAACGGCGGCCGCAGCCAGCGCGCCACCGGGGAGTCCTCATCCCGGACGAACGCGTCACGCAGGCTTTCGGAGGACCAGTTGAGCTTGGGCAGCGAGGGCACGCCGTACCAGGCCTCGTAGCTGCTGTGGTCCGGGGAGAAGTAGTAGTAGCCCGCCTCGGGCGCATCCGGGCCGGCCAGTGCGTTCCGGAACCATTCGTGGGCGTCGCCGGAGTGGTTGGCGGTGAGGTCGCCCATCACCTTGAGCCCGCGGGCGTGCGCCGCCTCCACGAGGTCCACCAGCGCCTGGTCCCCGCCGAGGAGCGGGTCCACGGTGGCGAAGGTGGCGGCGTCGTAGCGGTGATTGGAGCGGGCCGGGAAGAACGGGGTGAGGTAAATGATGTCCGCCCCGAGCGCCTGGATGTGGTCCAGCCGTTCGGTGATGCCGGGCAGGTCGCCGCCGTAGAACTGGTAGGGCGTGACCGCGGAGGCGCCTTCCACCGCGGTGGTGTGCCAGTCCGCGGGGACGGCCCAGTCCGGTGCCGGGTGCGTGTCCGCCTGGACGGAGCGGGCGAACCGGTCCGGGAAGATCTGGTACATGGTCCCGGTCCGCAGCCAGTCCGGGCCGGCCGGGTAGGTGCCCAGCCGGAAGTCGGCGTAGTCGGAGACGTCCCGGCCGAAGAGGCCCTGGGCGTTCAGCTGCCAGTTCCGGCCGCCGGCCTCGATCAGGAACCGGTAGCGGAGGACGGGGTTGGTGGCCGTCGTCGCCGCTTCCCACCACGCCCAGCCGTCGGCGATCCCGAGGAGGTCGCAGGGATCGTAGCGTGGTTCGCCGTCGTGCAGGGAGCGGAGCCAGACGCGGGACGCCTCGCCCCACCCGACGGGGATCCGGAGCCGCAGGCGGACCGGGCCGCCGCGCTCCACGCCGTCAGGGGCGTGGAGCGCGGACCCGTCGTGGTGCGGCAGGAGCCCGGCGGCAGCGGCGCCGGACACTCTAGCCCTTGACCGAGCCGGCCGTGAGGCCGCTGACGATGTAGCGCTGCAGGTAGAGGAACAGGGCCATGACCGGCAGGGCGGAGATCACGGCGCCGGCGGCGAAGACGCCCCAGTTCTCCGAGCGCTGCTGGGCGACGAAGGAGTAGAGGCCGACGGCGAGGGTCTGGCTGTCCGGGTCGGTGAGCACCACGGAGGCGATGACGAACTCGCCGGAGATGGCGATGTAGGTCAGGAGACCCACGACGGCCAGGATAGGGGTGACCAGGCGCATGATGATGCCGAAGAAGATCTGGGTGTGGCTGGCGCCGTCGATCTTGGCCGCCTCGTCCAGGGACTGCGGCACGGTGTTGAAGAACCCGTACATCAGGTAGGTGTTTACGCCCAGGGCGCCGCCCAGGTAGACCATGATCAGGCCCAGCTGGCTGCCCAGCCCCAGGGCCGGGATAACCTCGGAGATGCCGCTGAGGAGCAGGAAGATCGCGACGACGGCGAGCAGCTGCGGGAACATCTGCAGCAGCAGCAGGCTGAGCAGCCCCACCCGGCGGCCGGTGAAGCGCATCCGGGAGAAGGCGTAGGCCGCCATGGCGCCGAGGAAGACGGTGGCCGCGGAGGTGATGCCGCCGACCACCAGCGTGTTCAGGAACCAGCGGGCGAAGGGCCGGGACGGGATGTTGAACAGGGCGGTGAAGTTGCCGAAGTCGATCTTGCTGAACAGGGCGTTGGAGCCCACCAGGGTGCCGGTGGAGTTCAGCGCGGCGGAGAGCACGTAGAGCAGCGGGAAGACCGCGAAGATGGTCACGGCGATGCCCACCAGGTGCCGCCAGCCCTTGTCCGCGAACCAGACGCCGAAGGGGCGGCTGCGGTGCAGGGACTTGAGGCGTTCGACGTCGGCGGCGGTGGCGCGGGCTGCCTCCCCCGTTGCCGGCTCCGCCGTCGTCCCGGTGGCCTGGTCCGTCGGGGTCGCCGACGATGCGGTGCGCGGTGCTGGCCCGTTCATGAGTTCACGTCCTCGAGTGCCTTGGTCTGCTTGAAGCTGATGGCCGATACGGTGGCCACGATGATGAAGATGATGATGGCTAGGGCGCTGGCCAGCCCGTAGTCGCGGCCGGTGCCCTGTCCGAAGGCCACCTTGTAGACCAGGGTGATCAGGATGTCCGTGGCGCCGATGTCCCGTGTGGTGTCCGCGAAGCGCGGGCCGCCGCCGGTGAGCATGAAGATGACGTTGAAGTTGTTGAAGTTGAACGCAAAGGACGAGATCAGCAGCGGGGCGATCGAGACCAGCAGCAGCGGCAGCTTGATCGACCGGAATACCCGCCAGGCGCTGGCGCCGTCCATCCGGGCAGCCTCGTCCAGTTCGGAGGGCAGGGACTGGAGCGCGCCGGTGCAGACCAGGAACATGTACGGGTAGCCGAGCCAGAGGTTGACCACCAGGACGCTGATCTTGGCCAGCACCGGATCCGTCAGCCAGCCGATATGGGCGCCGCCCAGGAGGGTCTGGTTCAGCCAGCCGAACTCCGGGTTGAGGATGCCGGACCAGACCAGGCCGGTGAGGAAGGCGGGGAAGGCATAGGGCAGGATCATCAGGATCCGGTAGACCTTCTTGCCCTTGAGGTCCTCGCGGTTGAAGGCGATGGCCAGGAACAGGCCCAGGGCGAAGGTCAGCGCCACGGAGGCAATGGCGAAGGTGAAGGTCCAGAGAATGACGCCCACGAGCGGCCCGCGCAGGCTCGGGTCGGTGAAGGCGCGGGAGAAGTTTTCGAAGCCGACGTCGATCTTCCAGCCGGTGGACAGCGTCTGCCCGTCCGCCGCGGCGAAGGCGCCCTTGCCGTTGTCGCGGTAGACGGCGCCGCTGTCCGTGTCCGTGAAGGTGTCCGCACCGGCGTCGTACTTCAGCGAGGGCTTGAACTGGTAGGCGTTGCTGCCGTCCGCGGTGCGCAGGGTCCCGTCGGCCGGGTCGGCGGAGACGGGGACGGTGAGGGCCAGGATCTTCTGCTGGTTGGCGACGATCTCCTGGAAGTTCAGGGTCTGGTAGCCGTCCAGGGACTTGGCCTTGCCGGTGGAGTCCTTGACCGCGCCGGCGGCGTCCTCAAGGGGCTTGTCCGTGCTGCCGAGGGAGACCTTGCCGGCCGGGTCTGTGAAGAGCAGGTAGAACGAATCCCCCTTGGCCAGGACCGAAGTCTTGTAGGCCGGGGAGTCCGGAACGCGCTTCTGGGCGGTGAGCTGGATGGCGGAGATCGCGTCATCCTTGGTGCTGTTGTGCCCGTCGCCGTAGTTGGTAAAGGCGATATAGCCGCTGAAGACCACCACGAAGACCTGGAAGACGAGCAGGAACAGCACGCCGGGGGCCAGGTACTTGGCCGGGAGGCCGCCCTTGCGCAGGTAGATCCAGTTGATCGCCAGGACCACGACGGCGGAGACCACCAGGACGGTCCACGAGTGGCTGAGGAACAGCATGGTCAGGACGAAGACGGCCAGGGCGTCGACCAGACCCAGCAGGACGATCTTGGCGATGATGCCCTTGGTCCCGTCCGGGGAGGTGCGGCGGCGGGCTGACCCGGCCGGCCGTCCCGTGCGCTTGCCTGTGCGGGATCCCGCGCCAGGGGCTGGCGGTGCGGCGGAGGGGTCGGTGCCCTCGCGGAGTTCTGTATCTGGCATGGCTCTTCAGTCCTTGGGAGAAGCAGGGTGATGCAGGAACGGGCCGGGCGGTGTGGTGCCGCCCGGCCCGGAGCTGTCCGGATCCCGCCACCGCGGCGGTTCGCGGCGGCGGGATCCGGGGCGGGGGCTAGCCCCCGATCTTGGTCTTGATGCTGGCAGCCATCTTGGCCCAGTCGGCGGCCGGGTCGCCCTGGCCCTTGATCAAGGACAGTTCGGTTGCACCCCAGTCAGCCCAGACGGCGCTCATTTCCGGGATGGCCGGCATCGGGACGCCGGTGGCGCCGATCTTGCCGAAGGCCGCGACGACCGGGTCGCTGGCGGCCTTGTCGAAGGAGGCCTTCAGTGCCGGCGGGCGGCCGCCGGCCTTGTACATGGAGTCCTGGGCTGCCTCGGAGGTGAGGTAGTTGGTGACGAACTCGTTGGTGGCCAGGGCGTTGGCGCTCTTGGAGCTGATGAAGAAGCCGTTGACGCCGATAAACGGCTGCGCCGGCTGGTCGCCTGCGGTCGGCAGCGGGTCAACAGCGAACTTGATGCCCTTCTTCTGCACGTCCGGAACGTTCCACGGGCCGGTCAGGTAGTACGGGGACTCCCCGGCCAGGAACTTCTCCTTGGCGATATCACCGGTGATGTTGGAGTTGATGATCTTTTCGCCGGCGTCACCCCAGGCGGCGAGCTTCTTGGCGAACTCGACGCCGGCAGCGTCGCCGATGAGGAGCTGCTTGGGGTCGTAGCCGCCGTCGGCAGCCTTGCCGAAGACCTGCGAACCCATCGAGGACTGCAGCGGGTACAGGTGGTACGGGTCGCCCTGCTTGGGGTCCATGCCCACCAGGAACGGGAACTTGGCCTTGCCGTCGGCGACGGCCTTCTTGCCGTTGCTGATGACCTCGTCCATGGTCTTGGCGGAATCGGAGACGATTGCCGTGTTGCGCAGCAGTGCGATGTTCTCGATCGCGTACGGGACACCGTAAACCGAGCCGTTGTAGGTCATGGCCTTGATCGAGGAATCCTGGAAGGAGCCCTTCTTGTCGCCGAGTTCGACGGGGGCGATCACGCCGTTCTGGACGAACTTGCCTACCCAGTCGTGCGGTCCGACGATCAGGTCCGGGCCCTTGCCGGTGGGGACCTGGGTGATGAAGTCGTCACGGACGGCGGCGAAGTCCTTGACCACCAGTTTGACCTCGATGCCGGTGTCGGCCTGGAACTTGGCGGTGATGTCCTTCAGCGCCGGGGAGCGCTCGGCGTCGACCCACATGGTGATGGTGCTGGCACCGGAGGCCTTGAGGTCCGGCTTGGCCGTGGCGGACGGCGAGGCTGGGGAGGTGGCTGCCGCGCCGCCGCAGGCGCTGAGGGCCAGCGCGGCCACGACGGAGACGGCACCTGCCGTGAAAACCCGGCGGCTGGTGCCGGTGGTGAGGGTGTTCTGCACCTTCATTGGTGTCCCTTTCATAAAGATCCTGCATCCACACGTGAGGCCCGATCGGATCGAGTCGGGCCTGGTGGCATCGTCGGTGATGTGGCTCACAGCTGCAAGCGCTTCCAAGTTACACGCCGGTAGGTAGTTTGGGAAGTCGGCATTTGCCGGGCGTGTCGCGGGCGCCGGCCCCTCCGGCCGGCCCTTAGGGCTCCTCCGGCCGCCGATTAGCCCGGCGTTACAAGCAAATTCGCATTGCTACCCCGACGGAGGGGCCCCGGTGCCGGGAGAAGCGGGTGACCGAAACTTCTGGAAGCGTTTTCATTTCGGTGTCTTCGGCCTTACGATTACCGGCATGTCAGTTGATACAGTCCCAGCCTCCCTCGCCGGCCCGTTGACCCTGGTGCACGCCGCAGACCACACGCCCGGCTGGTGGCGATCCGCCGTTATCTACCAGGTCTACCCCCGGTCCTTCCGCGACCTGAACGGCGACGGCGTGGGCGACCTCGCCGGTATCACGGCTGAGCTGCCGCAGCTCGCCGAGCTGGATGTCGACGCCGTCTGGCTCTCCCCCTTCTACCGCTCCCCGCAGCGCGACGCCGGCTACGACGTCAGCGATTACTGCGACGTGGACCCGCTCTTCGGCACCCTGGACGACTTCGACGCCATGATGGCCGAGGCCAAGCGGTTGGGCCTGCGGCTGATCGTGGACCTGGTGCCCAACCACTGCTCGGACCAGCACGCCGCGTTCCAGGCCGCCCTCGCCGCCCCGGCCGACGGCCCGGAGCGGGACATGTTCATCTTCCGCGACGGACTCGGCGAGTCCGGCGAACTTCCCCCGAACAACTGGCAGTCGCACTTCGGCGGTCCGGCCTGGACCCGGATCACCGAGCCCGACGGCGCCGCCGGCCAGTGGTACCTGCACCTCTTCGATTCCTCCCAGCCCGACTTCAACTGGGACAACGACGCCGTCCACGCCGAGTTCGAACGCGTCCTGCGGTTCTGGCTGGACCGTGGGGTCTCGGGCTTCCGCGTCGACGTCGCCCACGCCCTGGTCAAGGCCCCCGGCCTGCCGGCGTGGGGCGGCCGCGCCGACGGCAACAGCTCCGACGGCTTCCCCGGCCACGAGGCGCCGATGTTCGGCCAGCCGGCCCTGCACGACATCTACCGCGCCTGGCGCCGGATCCTGGCCGAATACGGTCCGGACCGGATTCTTTGCGCCGAGGCCAATGTGGACCCGCTCCCCCGGCTGGCCGACTGGGTCCGCCCCGACGAGATGCACCAGGCGTTCAACTTCCCGTACCTGCACGCCGGCCTGGACCCGCACCGCATGCGCCGCGTGGTGACCGAGTCCCTGAACGCCCTGGACGCCGTCGGCGCCCCGACCACCTGGGTGTTGTCCAACCACGACGTCGTCCGGCACGCCACCCGCTTCGGCTACGACGGCCCGGCACCCCGCGACGGCGACGGCATCGGTCCCGCCGATCCCCAGCCGAACGCCGAGCTCGGCCGCGCCCGCGCCGCCGCCGCCACGATGTTCATGCTGGGCCTGCCCGGCGGGGCGTACCTCTACCAGGGCGAGGAACTCGGCCTGCCGGACGGCATCGACATCCCCGACCACCAGCGCCAGGACCCCACCTTCGGGCGGACCGGCGGCGAGCGGCTGGGTCGCGACGGCTGCCGTGTGCCGCTGCCGTGGCGGGCAGGCGAACCGAACAACGGCTTCGGCTCCGGCGCTGACCCGTGGCTGCCCCAGCCGGAAAGCTTCGGCGTTTTGGCCCGGGACACCCAGGCCGCCTCGCCGTCGTCGCACCTAAACCTCTACCGCAGCATGCTCGCGCTGCGCCGGCAGCTGCGCCTCGGCGAGGGCTCCCTGGCCTGGCTCGAGGACTGGTCCACGGACAGCTCGCTGGGCTACCTGAACGGCACCGTCGCGGTGCTGATGAATGTGGGTCACGAACCGCTCGACCTGCCCGCCGGAACCGTGCTGCTCCGCAGCTCCGCGGCTGCCGGCATGAACGTCCCGGAGCATCAGTTAGGCTCAGGGGAAACTGTTTGGCTGGAAATCTACATCGAGGACACGGAGAGCTGAAAATGCCCGGCATCAAGGACGTCGCGGAACGGGCCGGCCTCTCCATCGCCACCGTTTCACGCGCCTTGAGCGGCAAGGGCAACGTCTCTCCCCGCAGCCGCGCGCTGGCCCAGGCCGCGGCCGCGGAACTCGGGTTCGTCCTCTCCTACCATGCCTCCAGCCTGGCGTCCGGGCGGAACCACAACGTCGGCGTCGTGGTTCCGTCCGTGCACCGCTGGTTCTTCTCCGCGGTAGTGGAAGGCGTCTCGGCCACCCTGCTCGACGCCGGCTACGATCTCACGCTGTACAACGTCAGCGACGGCGAGGAGCGGCGGCACAGCGTCCTGAACGACTTCCTGCTGCGCAAGCGGGTGGACGCGGTCATTGCGGTGTCCCTGGAGCTCAGCGAGGCCGAAATCCAGCAGCTGCTGGCCATCCACCGCCCCATTGTTGGCATCGGCGGCCCCCTCCCCGGGGCTCCCACCATACGGATCAACGACTCGGGCCTGGCGGAGGCTGCCGCCCGGCACCTGATCCAGCTGGGGCACAGCCGGATTGCGCACATGACCGGAGACGCCGCCTACGACAAGGACTTCCGCCTGCCCGGGACCCGCCAGGCGGGTTTCACTGCGGCGATGCACGGCGCCGGCCTTCCCGTGCGGCCGGAGTGGCTGGTCTCCGCCGACTTCACCATCCAGGGCGCCTACGCCAGCGCCCGGCAACTGCTGGGGAGCTCCCCGGAGCGTCCGACGGCGGTGTTCGCCGCCTCGGATGAGATGGCGATCGGCACCATCCTCGCGGCCCGCGACTTCGGGCTTCGCGTTCCTGAGGATCTTTCGGTGATCGGCATCGACGGCCACGAGCTGGGCGAGGTCTTCGGCCTCACCACCATCGACCAGGATGCCCGCGGCCAGGGTGCCCTCGCGGTCCGGCGCCTCCTGGAGGGGCTGGAGGGCGGCGGCGGGGAGCCTGCCGCGGCGGACCTGGAATACCCCACCCGGTTCGTCATCCGCTCCAGCACGGCCGTGCCCCCGGCCGACGCGTCTCCGCTGCACTAAGCGTCTCCGCGCACTAGTACCGCAGCCTGGCGTACGTTCCTGCCCAGTTACTTCCCAGCCCGAGCACTTACTCAACCGCAGCGGCCGGATTGTGGACCTTCCAAGGTTCCTCCCCGTGATGCTTGGGCGAGTAACTGGGAAGGATGGTACGGGGGACGCCCCCGTTAGCCCTGGTCGCCGCCCATGAACCGGACATAGCGCTGCAGAATCATGGGCCAGAGGCCCTCGTACTCGTCACGGGTCACTGCCGGGTGTTCTGCGCCTTCCCATCCGCTGTGAACCAAACGGAGCTCGGTACCGGCATCCACAGCCCGGAACGCTACGCGAATCTCCGTGGACCACAGCGCCTGGGTTCCTGGGTGCCAGCTGGCGTGGAAGGAGAGAGGGGGCTGCCAGTCGTCGATGGTCCCCCAGATGGAGGTGCGGCCGTCGTCCGCGGTTTCCAGGATCAGGCTTTCCTCGAACTCCACGTAGGATCCGGCCCCGTACACGCCGTGCTCCTCGAGCGGCCACCACAGGTGCGTGTGCTCGGTGAAACCCACGAATGCCCTGGCGACGGCGCCGGGTACGACGACGGCGCACACCAACGGGTCAAGACCCTCGGAGGGACCGGGCTCTGGGGCGGCAGCTGCGTGGCTGAAGAGGTTATCCATGAGCGTCAACTCTACTAGGGCAGTCGATGGCCCCACCCTGTGCATACGCCCGCTCCCAGAGCCGGCTCAGCGGGGGGCGCCTACGCCGTTGCTGCCGGCTCCAGAGCCGGCTCAACGGGAGGCGCTCCTACGCCGTTGCTGCTGTGGTCGTTAAAGAGCTCAGGCCCCGACACTGGTTGTCGGGGCCTGAGCCGCTAAATTATGTCCGGCGGTGACCTACTCTCCCACACCCTCCCGGGTGCAGTACCATCGGCGCTGTGGGTCTTAGCTTCCGGGTTCGGAATGGGACCGGGCGTTTCCCCCACGCTATGACCGCCGTAACCCT
>NZ_JAUHHD010000007.1 GCF_030410515.1 Arthrobacter sp. YD4
TAAGACCCACAGCGCCGATGGTACTGCACCCGGGAGGGTGTGGGAGAGTAGGTCACCGCCGGAACATCATTTAGGTCGAGAGCCTCCAACCACCAGGTTGGAGGCTCTCCCACTTTAACCACCCATACAGGGTTCAGACAGAGCGCCGGTTACTCCCACACCCGTACGTAGTCCACCCGCATCGCCCCGGCCTCACCGAGAATCCTGGCCCCCCGCCACACCCCGATGTTCAGCAGCAGGTAGTGCGGGCTGACGTTGTCGCTGGTGGCGTAGGAGTGGACCAGCACGCCGTCGTAGTACACCTCGTTGGCACCCGGCTTACGCAGTACCCCGTACGTGTGATAGCCGCCGGCCCAGCACCCGGGAACGATCCGGCTCTTCTTCCACGCCGCGGAGTGGTACACGCTCCACATGTCCCCGGCGAGCGGTTCGGCGATATCGATCTCCCCGGTAGAGGGATAGGCCTGGCCGGCGGTCCACCAGGCGCCCCAGTTCCTGATGCTGGTCTCGCAGGTGCCCGGGAAAAAGATCCGGGCCTCCGCGTAGCCGGTGGTGAACTGGAAACCGGTGTGCCCGGCCACGCCGTCGTTCGGATTGGTGGAGAGCAATGCCCCCGAGGAGACGTCGCTGAGCTGCAGCACGGCCTCGCCGTTGGCGACGCGGACATTGCTGGAGCAGGTCTTCACATTGTTCTTGACCGACTTGAGGTCGCAGTCATCGAACCAGTACGGCGTCCAGGCCGCGGTGTTCAGGGAGTTGAAGTCGTCGTTGAAGACCAGGTTCCAGCTCCCGGGCACACCCACCGGGTTCGGGGGAGGGGGAGCGGCTACCGCCGGGGCGGCCATGGAGTCCGCCGCGGGAGCCTTGATGGCCGCGGGGGCGGGCGGCACCACGGCCGGCGCCGCGCCGACGGCCTGGGGCGCGTCCGGTCCGCCGCCGAGCGCGCCGCTCATGGGTGCGGGCGCGTTCGCTCCGGCGTCGCTGGAGACCTCGGGCGGCGGAGCGGCGGCGGGACCCGGCGCGGCGGTGGGCAGGGCACTGCTGGAGAGCACGGCGGCGGCGACCAGGCAGACGATCCAGGGGACTGAGCGGTGCTTCATGGGACCACCCTCTCGAGGGTGAGGGCAGCGACAGACAGCTGCCGGTGACGTTTTGCCCTGACGACCGGTGTCCCCCCAGTCAGACCGAGCAATGTGAGGGCTGAGCGCACGATGATCCCTTCTCTCGTGTCCGGGCCGGCCCGGTACTCCCACTAGCCTTCAGGCTATGAGCGGATCGGCCCTACGTCAGGCGTACCGACTACTTGCCCCGCACGGCGGACCTCTTGGATCCACCGCCCGGACTACCTGCCCCGGAACAGCTCAGAAGCCCCGCGCGTTGACTACCCTTGAGTAACACCAGACAGCAGCAGCCACGGGAGGCCATCTTGAGTGCACGGACCATTATCATCACCGGCGCCAGCGACGGGATCGGCGCGTCCGCGGCCCGCACCTTGGCGGCGCAAGGCGAGAACGTCGTCGTCGTGGGGCGTTCCGCCGCGAAAACGGCGCAGATCGCCGGGGAAATAGGTGCCGACCACTTCGTGGCCGACTTTGCCGAGCTGGCCCAGGTCCGCCGGCTCGCCGCGGAGCTGAAAGAGAAATACCCGCGGATCGACGTGCTGGCCAATAACGCCGGTGGCATCATGGGAGACCGGCAGCTCACCGTGGACGGCCACGAGAAGACCTTCCAGGTCAACCACCTGGCGCCGTTCCTGCTCACCACCGAGCTGCTGGACGTGCTCACCGCCAGCCGCACCAAGGTCATCAACACCTCCAGCGTGGCCAACTCAATCTTCGCCCGCTTCGACATCGACGACCTGGACGCGGCGCGCAAGTATTCGACCAACCGGGCCTACGGCAACGCCAAGCTCGCCAACATCCTCTTCACCAGCGAACTGCACCGCCGCTACCACGAGGCCGGGATCTCGACGGCGGCCTTCCACCCCGGCGGGGTCGCCACCAACTTCGCGGCCGAGTCCACCAGCCCCATGCGCGTCGCGTACACGAGCTTCCTGAAGCGCTTCATGCTGACCCCGGAGCAGGGCGCGGACACCCTCGTCTGGCTCGCCAACGGCACCCCGGGCACGGACTGGACCTCCGGCGGGTACTACGCCAAGCGGGCGCTCTCCAAGGCCAACAAGCTGGCGTACGACGGCGGGCTGGCGCAGCAGCTGTGGGACCGCAGCGAGGCCATGGTGGCCCCGAAGGGCGACTGACCCGTGCGGCGGGCCTAAACCGGAAGGCGCCTAAACCGGCTCCGGGGAGGTTTACCCGGCCGCCTCGACGGTGTCGATCGCGTCCAGGGCGCTGCCCATGGTGCCGGCCAGGTCGCTGGCCGGGGCGGGCTTGGCGAACAGGTAGCCCTGCAGCGCATCGCAGCCCAGATCCATCAGGTACTTGGCCTGCGCGGGAGTCTCGATGCCCTCGGCCGTGACCTTCAGGCCCAGACCCTGCGCCGCGTTGATCATGGTCCGGAAGAACGGCAGGTGTTCCTTGCCGGTCTTGATCATGGCCACGAAGGACCGGTCGATCTTGACCTGGTCCAGCGGCAGCTCCCGGAGCCGGCCCAGCGAGGAGTAGCCGGTGCCGAAGTCGTCCATGGCGATCCGCACGCCCGCCTCGCGCAGCTGGTGCAGCTGGCGGATGACGTCCGAGTCGGCGTCGAAGAACACGCTCTCGGTCAGCTCAAGCATCAGCTGGCGCGGATTCACCCCGGTGGACGCGGCAATGCCGAGCACATCGCCGGCGAAGTCGCGCTGCTGGAACTGCAGGCCTGACACGTTCACGGCCACGCTGTAGGCGGCGTCGCCGGCCAGCCACGGGCGGATCTCGGCGCAGGCGCGGCGCATCACCTCGTCCCCGATCTCCCGGATCAGGCCGCTTTGTTCGGCCACCGGCAGGAACTGGTTGGGCGGCACCAGCTTGCCGTGCCGCTCCCAGCGGGCAAACGCCTCGAACTGGACCACGGCGCCGAGGCCGGGGGAGACCACCGGCTGGTAGTGCACCGAGATCTGGCCCAGCTCCACCGCCTGGCGCAGCCCGGTCTCGCCGCCGGACTGGTGCGTGGGCGTCGCGAGCATCTCCGGCCGGAACTCCAGCCAGGTGTTCTTCCCGGCGGCCTTCGCCGCGCTCAGGGCCGAGTCGGCCTGCCGCAGCAGCTCCGCCCCGTCCTGCGTCTGCGCCGTCCGGGACGCCAGGCCCATGCTCGCCGCCGGCCGGACCGTGGACCCGCCGATCCGTGCCGGGGCGTACAGGGAGTCGGAGATCCGCTTGGCCACCGCGGAGATGCTGTGGCAGTCCGTGAGCAGCACAACGAACTCGTCGCCGCCGAGGCGGGCCACGGTGTCGTGCGGTCGGATGCAGTTCCGCAGCCGGCTGGCGACCTCCACCAGCAACTCGTCCGCGGCGGAGCGGCCCAGCATGTCGTTGTAGGTGCGGAAGTCGTCCACGTTGATGATCACGACGTCCACGGAGTCCTCGCGGCGCAGTGCCGCGGCCAGGCGCTCGTTGAACAAGGTGCCGTTGGGCAGGCCGGTCAGGGTGTCGCGGAGAACGGCGGCCTTCAGTTGGTCGTCATGTTCCACCGGCGTGAGCCGCGGCAGGACCCCGGTGGTGCCGGGCACCAGCTGGGACTCCAGCGTGCCCGGGCGGCCGGCAACGGCCTGGCCCGGCGCCAGCGGTGCGGGCCGTGCCGTGGTTGCTCGCGGTGCGGCGGCGCGGGCGGAGAGGGCGACGGCGGCCGGGCCGCCGCCGGGAAGCGCGGCGACGGTGATCTCCACCGGGAACTCGGAGGCGTCCGCCCGGCGGCCCGCGCCGGCGAACACCGGGACCGTAACGTTGGCGCCGGCCGTGGCGCCGTCGTCGTGCGCTGCGCCGAGCACCCCGGACACGGTGGCGTGCAGGCCCTCACGTGCCGCCTCGGCCAGCAGCAGGCTGTAATCCGCGCCCAGCAACTGGGCCCGGGGGTAGCCGAAGAGCCGCTCCGCGGCGCGGTTCAGGAAGGTGACGGAGCCGTCGGGGGCAAGCAGCAGCAACGCGTCCGGGATGTGGTCCAACACGGTGTGTGCGAATGCTGAGTCCATAGTGGTGCTGTCCCCCCGGAAGCAAGTGTTTCGATGAATATCCGCCCCATCATATGCGCCAGCCGGCATACCAGCCCCGCGCCGCGGCACTTATTTCCAAAGCCCCCGAATGTGTCGTCCGGAGTACCGGACAAGGGGCCGTGGCGGGCCGTCCTCAGTACGCGACGAGCGGTTCCAGCAGCGCCTCGATGGCCTCCACAGACTGTGCCAGTGCCGCCCCGCGCTGCACCCCGGGCGCGGGCCGGGAGAACAGGTAGCCCTGCAGCGCGTCGCACTCGTGCTCGATCAGGTACCGGCCCTGGGCGGGCGTCTCGATGCCCTCCGCGGTGACCCGCAGGCCCAGGCTGTGCGCCATGTGGATCATGGAGGTCAGGATGGGTAGCCGCTCTTCGCCGGTGCGGAGCATGGAGACGAACGACTTGTCGATCTTCACCGCGTCCACCGGCAGTTCCTGCAGCCGCCCCAGCGAGGAGTAGCCGGTGCCGAAGTCGTCCAGTGCCACGCGGATGCCGGCGGCGCGGAGGTGGCTCAGCTGGGCGATCACGTGCGAGGCCGGGTCAAAGAAGACGCTCTCGGTGACCTCCAGGACCAGCTGGTGCGGGTCCACGTTGCTCCAGGCGGCGATGTCCAGCACCCGTTCGGCGAAGTCCTTGTGCTGCAGCTGCACCCCGGAGACGTTGACGGCCAGGGTCCGGCCCGGATCCTCGGCCAGCCAGGGCTGCAGTTCGGCGCAGCTCTGCCGTAGCACCTCCGCCCCGATGTCCCGGATCAGGCCGCTGCGTTCTGCGGTCTGGATGAAGGTGTCCGGTGCCATGATGACGCCGTCGCGCTCCCAGCGGGCCAGCGCCTCGAACTGCACCACCTCACGCCGGTTGGCGGAGACCACCGGCTGGAAGAACACCTTGATCTGGCCCAGTTCCACCGCCTGGCGCAGCCCCGCGGTTAGCTGGGTGCGTTCCATCAGGGTGGCCAGCATCTCCGGCTGGAAGTGCACGTAGCAGTTTTTCCCGGCCTCCTTCGCCGCGTACATGGCGACGTCGGCCCGGCGCAGGAGTTCTGCGGAGGATACTTTGTCCTCGCCGCGCTTGGCCACGCCCAGGCTCAGGCTGGGTCGCAGCAGCGCGCCCTCGATGGTGACCGGGGCGTTGAGGGTCTTCACGATCCGCTGCGCGACGGCGTCGGAGTCCCCGCAGCCTTCCAGCAGCACCACGAATTCGTCCCCGCCCAGGCGGGCCACCGTCCCGTGCGGGCCCACGCAGTTCTGCAGCCGGCGGGAGATCTCGACCAGCATCTGGTCGCCCGCGTGGTGGCCCAGGATGTCGTTGACTTCCTTGAAGTCGTCCAGGTCCAGCAGCAGCACGGCCACGGAGCCGGGGGAGTCCAGCGCGGCGGAGGCCCGCTCGTTGAAGAGCATGCGGTTGGCCAGGCCCGTCAGCGGGTCCTGGAAGGCCAGGGCCTTGAGCTGGTCCGCCTGCTGCGCCAGTTCCTCCAGCGCGCGCCGGGCCTGGTCCTCCGCCAAGGCCCGGGAGGTGATGTCCCGGAAGTTCCAGATCCGGCCCACCACCTCGCCGGCCACCCTCTGCGGGCGCGAGTCCAGCTCCACCGTCCGGCCGTCCTGGAATTCCAGGACGTCCTGGCTGTGGAGCTCATGGTTGGCGTAGAGCTCCGCGACCTTGGCCTTGAAGCAGTCCGGGCGCTGCAGTTTCGTGGCGATGAACTTCACCAGCGCGTAGGCGTCGTTCTCGGCCAGGATCTCCCTCGGCATGCCCCAGAGGCGCAGGTACTGTTCGTTGACGCCGGTGATCTGCCCGGAGTTGGAGACCACTACGATGCCATCCGCCGTCGTCTCCAGCGTCGCGTCCAGCATCGAGACGGCATGCCGCCGCCCGGCGTCGGCGTCCCGGAAGGCTGTCTGCCGGACCGCGACGGCCACCGAGGTTTTGGTCCCGGTGGTGACCAGCGAGCAGGTCAGCTCCAGCTGGATCTCGCTGCCGTTCCGGTGCAGCCCGATGCCCGGGAAAGGTTTCGTGCCGAAGGTGCTGTCTCCGCCCATCCGGCCCAAGGTGCGCAGGAAGCCGCCGCGGTCGTCCTTGGCCAGCAGCATGGTGTGTTCCTGGCCCACCAGGTCACAGGCCTCGTGGCCGAAGAGCTTCTCGGCGGCGGGATTGACGTAGGAGATCATCCCCGAGGTGGTCAGCAGCAGCAGCGCATCCGGACCCTGCGTCAGCAGGGTCTCTGCGAGTCCTTGTTCCACGGTGATGCCAGCCCCCAGGCTTTTGATGTCAAGTGCCGCCGGCCGCGCGGTGGCCAACAACTTTCAAGCATCATAGGGCCATGAGAGCCAAATCACAGTAACGGGGACCTCCGGGCCGCGGTGTCGCCGCGCAGGGCGGCCGCGGCGGCCTCCGCCAGGGCCAGCGCCGCGGGCAGGTTCGCCGCCGGCTGCGGGGTGGAGAGCATGTAGCCCTGCAGCGAATCGCAGCCCCGCTCCACCAGGTACCGGGCCTGCTGCAGCGTCTCGACGCCCTCCGCGGTGACGGTCAAGCCCAGGCCGTGGGCCATGCTGATCATGCAGTTGAGGATGGGCAGGTGCTCGGTGCCGGTACGGATCATCTGGACGAAGGACTTGTCGATCTTCAGGGTGTCCACGGGCAGGTCCTGCAGCCGGCCCAGCGACGAGTAGCCGGTGCCGAAGTCGTCCAGGGCCACCCGGACGCCGGCGCCACGCAGCTCCACCAGCTGGCGGTGGACCTGGCAGTCGTCGTCGAAGAAGACACTCTCGGTCACCTCCACCACCAGCTGCCGCGGGTCCACCCCGCACGCGGCCGCGGTGGAGAGCAGTAGCTCCGGGACGTTGCCCTGCTGCAACTGCACGCCGGAGACATTCACCGCCAGGGACCGGGCCGGGTCCGCGGCCAGCCAGGGCTGCAGTTCCGTGCAGCCGCGCAGCAGCACCTCGGTGCCGATCTCCACCACCAGGCCGCTGCGTTCGGCGGCGGGGATGAACTGCTGCGGCGGCACCAGGACCCCATTGCGCTCCCAGCGGGCCAGCGCCTCGACCTTGACCACGCGGCCGAGGCGGGCGGCGACAATCGGCTGGTAGTGGACGGTGATTTCCCCGCGTTCGACGGCGGCGCGCAGCCCGGCCTCGAGGTCCGCACGTTCCAGCAGCGCGGTCATCATCTCCGGCTGGAAGCGCAGGTAGCGGTTCTTGCCGGCGGCCTTCGCCGCGTACATGGCGATGTCCGCCCGGCGCAGCAGCTCGGAGGCGTCGTAGGCATCGGCGCTGATCGAGGCCAGGCCCAGGCTGAGGCTGGGCCGCAGCATGGACCCGTCCACCCAGAGCGGCTCCTTCAGCGACTCGACGATCCGGGCCGCCGCGGCGTCGGCGTCGAGCGATCCCACCATCAGCACCACGAACTCGTCGCCGCCCAGCCGTGCTACAACGTCGGAGGGGCGGACGCAGGCGCGGAGCCGGCGCCCCACCTCGATCAGCATCTGGTCCCCGGCGTGGTGGCCGTGGATGTCGTTGACTTCCTTGAAGTCGTCCAGGTCAAGGAGCAGCACGTCGACGGCCGTGCCGCATGGGCCGGCCAGGGCGTGGGCCAGCTGGTCGTTGAAGAGCTGGCGGTTGGAGAGCCCGGTCAGCGGATCGTTGAAGGCCAGGGAGCGCAGCTGGCCGGCCTGCGCGGCGAGGTCCGCCATGGCCTGGGTGATGCGTTCCTGGTCGCGGCGTGCCTGGCTGACGTCGCGGAAGCTCCAGACCCGGCCGGCCACCCGGTCGCCCACCTTCTGCGGGCGTGAGTAGCGTTCGAAGGTCCGGCCGTCGCGGAAGGAAAGCACGTCGTGGCTCTCGGCCTCGGGGTCCGCGTAGAGGGCGGTGACCTTGGCCAGGAACGCCCGCGGGTCCGAGAGCTGGCCCAGCACGAAGCCCATCACGGCCTCGTCGTCGCCGGTGTCTACCAGGGCCCGGGGGACGCCCCACATGGAGAGGAACTGGTTGTTGACGGAGGTGATCCGGCCGTCACCGCTGACCACCAGGATCCCGTCCGCCGTCGATTCGAGGGTGGCCGCGAGCAGCGACATGGCCTCGCGGAGCCGGGCGTCCTCCTCGGAGCGCGTTGAAATGGTCATGCGGCCGGGACCGCGCGACTGTGAGACCGACGTTGGTGCAAAGTAGTTCCTCCCCTCAGTGATCATAGGGGCCGACGACGGTCCCGGCCGTCAGCGGGGCAGCGCGGCGCCGTGTGCAGACCCGGCCCCGGCACGGCCGAGCCCCCGCACCGTCCAGCCGGCCGCGGTCCAGGCCCCGGCGTCGAGCGCGTTCCGGGCATCCAGCAGGACCCGGCGGCGGACCCGGTCCCCGGCGGCACGGGGGTCCAGGGTCCGGTACTGCTCCCATTCGGTCAGCAGCAGCACCAGCTCGGCGCCGTCGAGGGCCGCGTCCGTGCCGGCCTCGAAGCGCAGCTGCGGGTGGTGCAGCCAGGCGTTGTTGACGGCCGCGGGGTCGGTGACGGTGACGTGGGCGCCGTCGTCGGCGAGCCGTCGGGCGACGTCCAGGGCGGGGGAATCCCGGATGTCGTCGGTGTCCGGTTTGAACGCCGCCCCAAGCACCGTGACCCGGCGTCCGGCCACGCTGCCGCCGCACAGCTCCCGGGCCGCGGCCACCGTCCGGGAGCGCTGGTTGCGGTTGATCCCGTCCACCGTGGCCATCCAGTCGTCCACCGAGTCCACGCCCAGCTCCCGGGCCTGGACGCGGAGCGAGCGGATGTCCTTGGGCAGGCAGCCGCCGCCGAAGCCCAGGCCCGCGTGCAGGTACCGGCCGCCGATCCGCGGGTCCAGGCCCATCGCGGCGCCCAGCTCGGTGACGTCCCCGCCGGCGGCCTCGCAGAGCTCCGCCATGGCGTTGATGAAGCTCAGCTTCGTGGCCAGGTAGGCGTTGGCGGCGGACTTGATCAGCTCGGCCGTGGCGAAGGTGCAGACCAGCCGGGGGATCCCGGCCGTCAGCAGCGGGGCGTAAACCGCGTCCAGGGCCGCGGTGACGGCGGCCGCTGCGCTGTCCGGCTGCTCCGCCGCGTGCGCCCCGCCGGGGACGCCGTACACCAGCCGGTCCGGGACCAGGGAGTCCTTGACCGAGGTGCCCTGGCGCAGGAACTCGGGGTTCCAGCCCAGCAGCACGTCCGGCCGGCCCGCCAGCACCCCGCCGAGCATGTCCACGGTGCCCACCGGGACGGTGGATTTGCCGACGACGGCGGACCCCGGGGCGAGGAACGGCAGCAGGGCCTCGGTGGCGGCGATCAGGTAGCTGAGGTCGGCGCCGTCGGAGGTCTTCGACTGCGGGGTGCCGACGCAGAGGAAGTGCAGCTGCGCCCCGGCGGCGTCGGCGAAGCTGGTGGAGAACGTGAGCCGGCCGTTGGCCCGCCCGTCGCGCAGCAGCTCGTCCAGTCCCGGCTCGTGGAAGGGCGCGGTGCCGCGATCCAGCTGGGCGACCTTGGCGGCGTCGACGTCGATCCCCACCACGCTGTGGCCCATCGAGGCGAGGGTGGCGGCGTGCACGGCGCCGAGGTAGCCGCAGCCAATCACGGAAATTTTCACAGGGTTGCTCCTCTTCCGGGGCGGGTGGCGGAGGCGGCGCCGGCGGGTGCCGGTGCGCCGGTGGAGACCTCGCGGTAATGGGTGACGAGTTCCTCGCCGAGGGCGTGCCAGGTCCGGCCCTGGACCGCGGCGTGGGCGGCCTCCGCAAAGGCCCGGCGCTTGGCGCCGTCGCCTGCCAGGTCCGCCACCCGTGCGCGCAGCCCGGCGAGGTCGCCGGGCTCGTACAGCCAGCCGGTGCGGGAGTTCTCCACCAGGTCCAGCGGGCCGCCGCGGCCGGTGGCGACCACCGGCACGCCGGACGCCATGGCCTCCTGGATGGTCTGGCAGAAGGTTTCGAATTCGCCGGGGTGGACGAACAGGTCGAAGGAGGCCACGGTCCGGGCGAGGTCCTCGCCGCCCAGGAACCCGGTGAACAGGGCGCCCGGCAGCGCCGCCTCGAGGGCCGCCCGCTGCGGGCCGTCGCCCACGATCACCAGCCGGGTGCCGGGGAGGTCCGCCAGCACTGCCAGGTCCTCCACCTGCTTTTCGGCCGCGAGCCGGCCCACGTAGCCGATGATGCGCTCGCCGGCCGGGGCGACGGCCGCCCGCCAGCCGTCGTCGCGCTTGGCCGGGTGGAACCGTGCGGTGTCCACGCCCCGGCGCCACATCTGCACCCGGGGGATGCCGCGCCCGCGGAACTGCTGCAGCGCGAAGGTCGAGGGAACCAGGGTCCGGGTGGCCAGCAGGTGGATCTGCTCCACCCGGTTCCACGCCCAGTTCTCCAGGTAGGGCACGCCGTACCGGGCCGCGTAGCCGGGGACCTCGGTCTGGTAGATGGCCACGGTGGGGATGCCGAGCTGGTGTGCTGCCTGCACCGCCCGCCAGCCCAGAACGAACGGGGAGGCGAGGTGGACGACGTCGGGCGCGTAGCCGGCAAGGATTCGCTTGACCCGGGCCACGCCTCCCATCGCCACCCGCACGTTGGAGTAGCCGGCCAGGGGGAGCGCGGGGAGCCGGTGGATCCGGGCCCCGTAGACCTCGTCCGGGACGCCGGTGTCCTGTCCGGAGGGGCAGATCACCAGCACCTCGTCGCCGCGGGACTGGAGATGCTCCAGGACCCGCAGGATGGAGTGGGTGACCCCGTTCATCTGGGGCAGGAATGATTCGGCGACGAGTGCGATCCTCACCCCTCCACCGTGGGTGCCGCGGCTGACGGCCCGGGGTGGCGGGCGTGGCGTGCGGGGGAAGACTGGGTTAACAGGCGGGGATCAGGGCCGGCTGCCGCCGCGGAGCACGTCGGGGAGTTCGTCCACGTAGACCGTCTGGGGAGGCTCGTAGTAGATCACCAGGACCTCCTCGCCCACCGCGAAGCTGCTTTCCTTGTCGAAGGGGTGGGCGTGGAAGGCGCTGATGCCGCCGCGGAACGGCAGCATCACCTCACCGAGAGTCCCCGGGCCTACCCGGCCGGAGACCCGGCCGATCCGCCCGGTCAGGCTCCGGTCGACGTTCCTGGGCATGCTGCGTTCCTAGCTGCCCGGCGTCGGCTGCTTCGGGGCGGTGCGGCCCTGGGGTCCCGGTGTACCGTCCGCCCGCGTGCCGTCCGCCCGGGCGCCGTCGCGGCCGTTCTTCAGCGAGCTCCGCAGCGCCGGGAGGTAGTCGCCCACCTGGGCGAGGATGCCACCGACCATCCGGTTCAGGCCTTCGCCGCCGTTGAGCACCGTCAGCTGCCCGACGTGCGCGAACGGCTCCGCGGCCGCGGCGACAATGCCGGGCATGTTCTCCGCGAGTTGCTGGGAGATGACCGCGTCCTGGTTGGTGCCCAGGGCCTCGCCCCGGGCCTTGATGCCCTCTGCCTCGGCGAGGGCCTTGGCCTTGATGGCCGACGCCGCCGCGTCACCGCGGGCCTTCGTGGCCGCTGCCTCCGCCTCGCCGGTCACCCGGGTGGCGCCTGCGGCGGCGGCCGCGGCGTTGGCGTTGGCCTGCGCCTGCAGCTCGGTGCGCCGGGCGTTGGCCTGGGCCTCGAGTTCGGTGCGGCGGGCCAGGGCCTCGGCGGCGCTGATGTCCGCGGACTTCTGGCCCTCCGCCTCGGTCCGTTTGGCGTAGGCCTTCGCGTCCGCGGGTTTGCGGATGGTGGTC
Source organism: Arthrobacter sp. YD4 (assembly GCF_030410515.1). GTDB lineage: Bacteria > Actinomycetota > Actinomycetes > Actinomycetales > Micrococcaceae > Arthrobacter. The sequence goes on from NZ_JAUHHD010000007.1 coordinate 11,834, forward strand.
TGCAGCTTCTGCTCCTCCCGGTCCGCCTCCAGCTTGGCCACCTCGGTCTCCTGCACCACCACCTGTTGCCGGGCGGTGGCGTCCGCGAGTGGCCCGGCCTGGGCGGCGTTGGCGCGGGCGCGTTCGGCGTTGGCCTGTGCCTCGGACTGCTTGATGGCGGAGAGGCTCTGGGCGTCCGCGATCTGGGCGGCGGCCTCGGCCTCCCGTTCCGCGGCCTCCCGGTTGCGGGTGGCCTCGGCGATCCGGGCCTCCATTTTGACCTGGGCGATGTGCGGCTTGGCGATGTTCTGGATGTAGCCGGTGGGGTCCTGCAGGTCCTTGATCTGCAGCGAGTCCACCACCAGGCCCAGCTTCTCCATCTCCACGCCGCTGGCGCTGCGGACCTGGGAGCCCAGCTTGTCCCGCTCGCGGATGATCTCCTCCACGGTCATGCTGCCGATGATCGAGCGCAGGTGGCCCTCGAAGACGTTGTAGACCTGGCTCTGCATCTTGGGCTGCTGTCCGAGGAAGCGGCGGGCGGCGTTGGCGATGAAGGGAGGCGCGTCGCCGATCTTGTAGATCACCACGCCCTCGACGATCACCTGGATGCCCTGGGAGGTTACGCAGGAGACCTTGAGTTCGGTCTCGTTCAGGGTCAGCGAGAGGGCCCGGACGGTCTGCAGGCCGGGCACCACCAGAGCGCCCTTGCCGGTGACGATCTTGAAGTCCATGCCGTCCCGGGTTTCCAGCGTTCCCCGGGTCAGCCCGGAGATGATCAGCGCCTCATTCGGCTCCGCCACCTTCCACATCAGCTTCACCGCCACCCAGATGAGGGCGACGACGACGATCACCCCCGCGACGACGGCGAAGAACGGGATGAGGGACGTGAGATCAGGCATGGCCAACCTTTCGCGACGGTGCGTCAGGCCAGTCTGGGGTGACGGCGCCGGGTAAGTCCAGCATTTGGGCAAAAGAAGGCTGGTGCGGGCTTCGGGACGCTGCCCGGGCCCGCACCAGCGGGTACTACGACTTATCGGATTAGTTGAACTCGCTCCTCATTCGCGGCTCCCTTTCCCGGTGGTGGTTTACCGGGTATCTGCGTCTTCGGCCAGGTGCCGTGAGAGCAGCCAGCCGGCGCCAATCATCGCCACGCCCAGCACCATGTGGGTCCAGTTATCCATGGTGTTGAAGGCCAGGAAATTGGCCGCCGAGCCGACGCCCACGATCAGCCCGTAGACGGCGAAGATGATGTACAACAGGCCAAATCCCATCAGGTAATTCCGGGCCCCCATGCTGTTGCGGGACATGACGTATCCGGTCCCGCCGATCGCGAACTGCACGATGTTCAGCAGCATCGACACCTGGAACAGATTGAGGAACATGGCATTCGAATCCGGTCCCAGGAACCGGAGTTCGCCGTAATGCGTGGTGATGCCCGGAATGAATCCCAGGACACCCACGACCATGAGGACAATACCCACACCCATGCCGACGTTCTGGACGTCTGTCCGTCCGAAATGGACGCCGTGTGCATGTGGGGATGCGGTAGTCATTTTCTGCCTCCAACCACTGATTGCGGACAGTTCAATTTTACGGCGGAGGGGCCAAAAAAGCGCCGGGAATCGGGCCCCGGACGCCTGTCGGAACCCGGCTCCGAGGCCGCCGCGTGGCACGATGGATCACGATGAAACTGCGCGCTGATCAGACCGGGGACCGTGGCCTTCCGATGCCGTTGTGGCTGCAGGGGGCGCTCGAGTCCGCGCAGGCCGCGGTGATCTCCGCGTTGGTGGTGATCGCCCCGATCGTGGCCGTCTGGGCCGGCGCCGGATTCCGCGAGAACGGCTTCGAGTTCCTGGCCCGCCTGGCCGGCCAGGCCTGGCTGCTGATCCACGGGGTCCCGCTGCTGCTGAACGGGGTCGGGGCCGACGCCGCCGCCCGCCCGGACGCCGGCACCCTCACCCTGATCCCGCTGGGCCTGACCCTCATCCCGTTCCTGCTCGCCTGGCGGGCCGGCCGCCGGCTGGCCCGGGCCTCCTACACGGACCAGCTCTGGCAGGCACTCGTCGGGTCCTGGCTGACCTACGCCGCGTTCGGGTTCGCCACCGGCTTCCTCTGCCGCACCGCCGAGGTGGGGGTGAGCCTCTGGGCCGCCTCCGCCGTCCCGCTGATTCCCTACGCCCTCGGCATGGTGGTGGGTGCCCGCCGCGAGGCCGGGTCCTGGAGCCGGCTGATCGGCGTCGACGCCGTGGCCTGGATCAGCCGCACCAGCCAGCACTCACGCTGGGCCGGGTCCTACCTGGGCTCCGCCATCAAGGCCGGGTTCGTCGCCGTGATGGCCACCCTGGCGATGGCCGCGGCGCTGCTGGCCGTGGACCTGCTGATCCACTGGAACCTGATCATCGACGTCTACGAGGCCCTGAATGCCGGGCCGGTGGGCGGGGCTGCCCTGACCATCGCGCAGCTGGGCTACCTGCCCAACATGGTGGTCTTCGCCCTCGCGTGGGCCTCCGGGGCAGGCTTCGCCCTCGGCGTCGGGTCCCAGGCCGGGCCGCTGGCCACCGCCGTCGGGCCGCTGCCGTCCATCCCCGTGTTCGCCGCGCTGCCCTCCGGCCCGCTGGACTACGCCCTCGTGGCGCTGGTAGTCCCAGTCCTGGCCGGAGCCCTGGCCGGCTGGTGGTTCCTGCGCGAGGGGGAGAACCACTTCGACGAATGGCTCTCCATCAAGGTCAAGGCCCGCTGGTTCACCGCCACCTTCTCCACGCTGGTCCTCGGCGCGCTGATCGGCGTCGTGGCCGGGGCGCTCGCGGCCGGGCTGGCGTGGCTGGCCCGCGGTTCTGCCGGGATCGGGCGGCTGACGGACATCGGGCCGGACCCGGTGGTGACGGCGCTGTTCGTCGCCTCCGAGGTGGGCGCCGGCGTCGTCATCGGCTACGCCGCGGGGCCGTGGCTGGAACGCCGGCAGCGGCTGCAGGAAGCTGACCTCTCGGCGTCGACCGCCTCTTCGTCCTCGTCAGCCCGGAGCAACTGAGCCCGGACGCGGGTGTCCTAGCGGAGCGGGGCCGGCAGGGATTTCTCCAACGTCACCCGGCAGGTGGAGGCCGCCTGCTCGGTCAGGGCGTGCCGCGCGCACTGCTGGTAGTCGCGGATCTGGGTGTAGAACACTGAACTGACCAGCAGCATCAGCACCATTACGGTGGAAACCACCAGCCCGGAGATCGTCCCAAAGAGCACCATCCGGGACTCCCGGAGTTTCAGGGCCCGCACCAGCAGGACGACGCCGAGCACCACCCCGCAGAGGGTGAGCAGCGCGGCCAGCCACAGGTAGGCGACGTCGAGCTGGAAGACGAAGAACGAGCCCAGGACCACGACGATAAAAGCGCGGAAGAGGTTCAACGTTCGCAGCCGCGACTCGGCCTTACCGCCCTGGGGAAAACTCATGGTTTCCAGCGTACGCGAGCGGCCGCCTAAGCTAAGTCAATGCGCATCGTAGTCCTTGTTTCCGGCACCGGTTCGAACCTGCAGGCCGTCATCGACGCTGTCCGGGCCGGTGACCTGGACGTGGAGCTCGCCGCGGTCGGCGCGGACCGTCCCGGGACCTACGGAGTGGAGCGCTCGGCCGCCGCGGGGATCCCCACCTTCGTGGTGGACTTCAAGGCCTACCCGGACCGTGCCGCTTGGAACGCGGCCCTGACCGAGGCCGTCGCCGCCTTCCGGCCCGACGTCGTCGTCTCCTCCGGGTTCATGCGGATCGTCAGCGCCGACTTCATCGCGGCGTTCGACGGCAAATACCTCAACACCCACCCGGCGCTGCTCCCGGCCTTCCCCGGAGCACACGGCGTCCGCGACGCCCTGGCGTACGGGATCAAGGTCACCGGCTGCACGGTGCACTGGGCCGACGCCGGCGTGGACACCGGCCCGATCATCGCCCAGGAGGCAGTCGCGGTGGAGGACGGGGACACCGAGGAGACCCTGCACGAGCGGATCAAGACCGTGGAGCGGCGCCTGCTGGTGTCCACCCTCCGCGACCTCGCCGCCGCCAAGCAGTAACGCCCCCCACGGATACAGATGCCCTATCACTTGTGGTTGCCAACGGACCGGAATGGCAACCGCAGGCGATAGGGCATTCGGCGTCTGAGGGGAGAGAAGGCGGCAGTCCCGGCGGCGCCGTCTGCCTTTCGAGGCCAAGTAGCGCGGGGCGCAAGAACGAGTACACCGCGAAAAAGACGGGTAGCGGAAGGGTAAAGACGAGTACAGACGACCCGGTTTTCGGCGCCTACCGGACCGTAGGCTGACGCCGTCTCATCCGCTTCTTCCGTCTCTGGGGGTCCTCTTGTCACGCTTCAGCTTTGCTAAAACCAGTCCCAAAGTCCTTGGCTTCACCGCGGCGCTCGTTCTCGGAACGGGTGCCGTTTCTGCCGCCTATGCCGTGACGACAACGTCCGGCAGCGGCGAGATCAACGGCTGCTACAACGTCAACAACGGCGGCCAGCTCCGGGTCCTGTCCGCGGGGCAGAGCTGCGACCCCAAGAAGGAAACCCCGATCACGTGGAATGTGCAGGGCATTCAAGGCGTGGCCGGACCGGCGGGACCCATGGGCGCGGTCGGCGCCCAGGGCATCCAGGGTTTGCCCGGCGTCCAGGGCGACAAGGGTGACCAGGGCATCCAAGGTCTCCAGGGGGCAACGGGCGATACCGGCGCCGTCGGCCCGCAGGGCGACAAGGGGGACACCGGTGATATCGGTGCCACCGGCGCCAAGGGGGATAAAGGCGACACCGGCGCCACCGGTGCGCAGGGTGAGAAGGGCGACACCGGGGCCACGGGTCAGCAGGGTGAGAAGGGGGACACCGGCGCCACGGGCGCCACCGGCCTGCAGGGTGAGACCGGCCCGATGGGTCCCCAAGGTCCCCAGGGCGACAAAGGGGATAAGGGTGACGCCGGCACCGTCGGCCCCCAGGGCGAGAAGGGCGACACCGGGGCGACCGGCGACACAGGAGCCGCGGGTCCGCAGGGCGCTCCGGGCGAGAAGGGGGCTACCGGTGATACGGGTGCCACCGGCGCTACGGGTCCCGCAGGGGCCACCGGCGCCGCGGCGTCAACCAGCGTGAGCGTGACGACGGCCAGCGGAACGACGGCCACCTCGGTGACGGCGACGTGCCCGGCCGGGAAGGTCGCCGTCGGTGGGGGATTCTCTTCCGTCTCCACCAGCGGCAACCAGGTTCTGTCCAGTCAGCCCTCCGGCGCCAACGGTTGGACGGTGACCCAGTCCAGAGGGACGGCGCTGACGGTCTACGTGACCTGCATCCAGTAGCACCACCACAAATGCCCTATCGCTTGCGGTTGCCTCCGGGCAGGAAAAGCAACCGCAAGTGATAGGGCATTCGGCGTGCGAGGGGTGGGCGTCAGTCCAGCCGGCGCTGCTTGGTCTCCGGGGCGAAGAACGCCATCCACAGCACCGAGACCAGCACCAGCCCGCCGGCCAGGGCGAACGAAGTTGCCAGCCCCAGCTGCGGCCAGAGCACCGCGGCGAACAGCAGCGGCCCGAAGCCGGCACCCACCCGGGAGAAGGTCGAGGCCCAGCCGAAGCCGGTGCCGCGCAGCTCGGTCGGGTACAGCTCGGAGACGTAGGCGTACAGCACCGGGATGGCCACCTGCACCACAAAGCCGAAGAGCAGCAGCCAGAACACGGCGGCGGTGGGGATGTCCACGACGACGGCGACCACCACCAGGATCAGGGCCGAGAGCGGGCCGGTGACCGCCAGAATCCATTTGCGTCCCGTCCGCTCCACCAGCAGGGCCGCCACCACCACGCCCAGCAGCCCGACGGCGGCCATCGAGGCCGTGGTCAGGAACGCCTTGTACTCCTCAAATCCGGCGCCGATCAGGATCCGCGGCATCCAGGTCAGGGACAGGTAGTAGACCAGCAGGATTGAGAAGAACAGTGCCCAGGCCGCGGTGGTGATCTTCCAGTCGTAGCGCCACAGCGCCCGCAGCTGGGTCCAGGCGCTGCCGGCGGAGAGCCGGGGGACGTCCTGCGGCTCGGGCAGGCTGTACGCCCGGGCCTGCCCGCCGGTGGCCGCCACCAGGGAATCGATCACGGCGGCCGCCTCCTCGCGGCGGCCCTTCCGGATCAGGAACAGCGGCGACTCCGGGACGCTGCGGCGGACCCAGACCACCAGCAGCGCCGGCAGCACCATGATCAGCATGGTCAGGCGCCAATCCGCGAACGCTGCCACCAGCCCGGCGGAGACGAAGCCGCACAGCGCGGCCCCCACCGGCCACCAGCCGTCCATCGCGGTGAGGACCCTGCCGCGCTGCTTCCGCGGCGTGAACTCACCCACCAGCGCATAGTCCACCGGGATGCAGCCGCCCAGGCCGAACCCGGCCAGGAAGCGGAACACCACGAACCAGGTGAAGTCGGGGGAGAGGGCGCCGAGCACCGTGAAGATGGAGAAGATCAGCAGCGTGGCCGAGAAGGCCTTCTTCCGGCCGATGGTGTCCGCGATGGTGCCCCAGACAAAGGCGCCGAGAGCCATGCCGATGAGGTTGGAGGTACCGATCCAGGCGGCGTCCCCCGGCCCGAGCGACCAGTGCTTGGACAGCAGCGGGATGAGGATGCCGTTAAGCGTGACGTCCCAGGCGTCGAACATGAAACCCAGCCCGCCGATCAGGAAAATGCGGCCCTGGACCTTCCACCGCCACGGCAGTTCCTGGACCACCTGTTCGCCGCTGGGCACCGTGGTGTATGTGTTCATATCTGGCCTCCTGCAAGAACTCTACGTGCCCGGACCGACGGCCGGGGAGGTCGCCGTCCCCGGCACGCGGGGCCGCTTCACACTCGGCCCGGACGGCGGCTCCGGGAAGGGGAAGTCCGGGGCGACGCGATAAACTGGCCGCATCCCCACCCGCCGCGGCCGCGCCGCGATATAAGACGGAGACTTTTGTGAGCTTTACGCAGCATGAGCGTGTGTCCATCGACCGTGTCCCCATTCGCCGGGCCCTCATCTCGGTCTACGACAAGACCGGCCTGGAGGAGCTCGCCCAGGGCCTGCACAACGCCGGCGTCCGGATCGTCTCCACCGGCTCCACCGCCAAGAAGATCGCGGCTGCCGGGATTCCCGTGCAGGAAGTCGAAGAAGTCACCGGCTCCCCGGAAATGCTGGACGGCCGCGTCAAGACGCTGCACCCGCGCGTCCACGGCGGCATCCTCGCCGACCGCCGCGTTCCCGCCCACATGAAGACCCTCGAGGACATGGCCATCGAGCCCTTCGACCTCGTCGTCGTGAACCTCTACCCGTTCGTGGAGACCGTGAAGTCCGGTGCCGCGCAGGACGACGTCGTCGAGCAGATCGACATCGGAGGCCCTGCCATGGTGCGCTCGGCCGCGAAGAACCACGCCGCCGTCACGATCGTGGTTGACCCGGCCGCCTACGGTTCCGTCGTCGAAGCCGCCGCCGCCGGCGGCTTCGACCTGAAGACCCGCCGCCGGCTGGCCGCCAAGGCCTTCGCGCACACCGCGGCGTACGACACCGCCGTCGCCACCTGGACCGCCAGCCAGTTCCTGGACGAGGACGGCGACGGCGTCATCGACTGGCCCGCGTACGCCGGCCTGGCGCTGGAACGCTCCGAGGTGCTGCGCTACGGCGAGAACCCGCACCAGCAGGCCGCCCTCTACGTGGACAAGGCCGCCCCGGCCGGCATCGCGCAGGCCGACCAGCTGCACGGCAAGGCCATGAGCTACAACAACTTCGTCGACGCCGACGCCGCCCTGCGCGCCGCGTTCGACTTCGACCAGCCCGCCGTCGCGGTCATCAAGCACGCCAACCCGTGCGGCGTGGCCGTGGGCTCCGCCGACGCCGCGGACCCCATCGCCGACGCGCACGCCAAGGCCCACGCCTGCGACCCCGTCTCCGCGTTCGGCGGCGTGATCGCGGCCAACCGCACCGTCACCGCGGGCATGGCCCGGACCGTGGCCGGCATCTTCACCGAGGTTGTCATCGCCCCGGGCTTCGAGGATGAGGCGGTGGAAATCCTCTCCAAGAAGAAGAACATCCGCCTGCTGACCCTGCCCGAGGGCTACGGCCGCTACCCGACCGAGTTCCGCCAGGTCTCCGGCGGCATGCTGGTCCAGGCCACGGACAAGGTCGACGCCGACGGTGACAACCCCGCCAACTGGACCCTCGCCGCCGGTGAGGCCGCCGACGAGAGGACCCTCGCCGACCTCGCCTTTGCGTGGACCGCGTGCCGCGCGGCCAAGTCCAACGCCATCCTGCTGGCCGCCGACGGCGCCGCCGTGGGCATCGGCATGGGTCAGGTCAACCGGCTCGACTCCTGCCGCCTCGCCGTCGAACGGGCCAACACCCTGGGCGTCTCCGTGGAGTCGGATGTCGACGGCGCCGGCGGGGCCTCCAATGCCGATGCCACCAACGCCCCGGAGCGGGCCCGCGGCGCCGTCGCGGCGTCGGACGCGTTCTTCCCGTTCGCCGACGGACTGCAGATCCTGATCGACGCCGGCGTCCGCGCCGTCGTCCAGCCCGGGGGCTCGGTCCGGGACGAGGAAGTCATCGCCGCGGCCAACGCCGCCGGCATCACGATGTACTTCACCGGCGCCCGCCACTTCTTCCACTAGGAACCTCCGCCCGAGAGACGGGGCGGCTCTGGACCCTGGATAAGACCCGGCATAAGAACAGCTGCCGTGCCCTGCCCCGACGGGACGGGCACGGCAGCTGTTTGTTTTGTCCGCGTACGGCGGCGGGCGCGGGAACGCGGGGTCCCGGTGCCGGCCTGTCGAGGGGGATGGCCGGCGGTGGAACCCCGCGTTGCCCTGTCTTTTCCTTTCCCTTGGGCGCGGATAGCCGGGGAACTGGTGCTTAGGACGCGGCGGCGGTGCTGTAAGCCTGCTGGATGACCGAGCCCCAGTACGGGCCGTACATGGTGGTGGAGTTGCTGCCGTAGCCGTAGCTGTTGATCGAGTTCTGGTAGCCGGAGGAGCTGGTGCCGATGAACCACGGGCCGCCGGAGGAGCCGCCGGTCATGTTGCACGGGATGCCCTGGGTGTTGAACTGCGGGTTGTAGGGATCGTTCTTGGCGGTGCCGCTGCAGCTCTTGAGCGATTCGCCGTTGAACGGGGCGGCGGCCGGGTAGCCGAAGGACTTGTAGCTCAGGCCGCGGGCGGCGTTGAACTGCACACCGGAGGCGCCGACCACGTCGGAGAGGGTCTTCCCGTTGAGGGTGTTCATCACGGCGAAGCCGGTGTCGTAGGTCATGTCGCCGCCGGAGCTCCACTGGGTGGGGGTGTAGAGGGCCTTGGCCGTCCACTTCCCGTAGGGTGCCGAGCCGTTGAGGTAGGCCGGGACGAAGGTGAAGTTGGTGGCGAAGGCGCCCGGGCCCTCGTTGACGCAGTGTCCGGCGGTGGACACCGTGCTCTTGTTCGCCGAGGTCACCGAGTTGCCGGAGCAGACGTAGTTGGCGCCGGCCAGGGTGAAGAAGACCTTGCCGATGTGCGGGACGGGGTTCTCGCTGGCGTTGGCCTTGGTCTGGACCTGCTTGGACTGCAGCGTCGGGGTGGTTCCCTCCACCTTCGCCGGCGCACCCACCTCAACGGGCTTGCCCGCATCGGCCTTCGCGGCACCGCGGTTCACGGCCTTAGTGGCCAGCACGTCGCCGGGGATCGCGTTGCGCATCCGTTCGGGCGTCCAGTAGTCCGCGGCGGCGGCCTCGGTCACGGTGTGGCTGGCCACGTCCGGAGTGCCCGAGGGCGCGCGTACGGCACCGCCGGGAGAGGCGGTGGCGCTGCCGGCGGCGACGACGGCGAGCAGGGCTGCGGCGGAGAGGCTGAGCAGGCTGGTGCCCAGGGATTTGCGTGTGCGCATGGGGATCCTTTTGCGTGCGGGTGCGGTGCGGCCCTCGGGGACGGGCCGCGGTGATGGCATCGAACCTACGGCACTATGACGAACCTGTAAAGCATCTTGTCAAAACTTGTCATATCGCTTTTCGGCGGCTACCCGCCGTCGTGCCCGCTTCACCTGACTGCCGCCGGCCGTCCCGAACAAGCGCCGAGGCCGCCACCTCGGGTAAGTTAGAGCCGTTGAGATAACAAAGATTTCCGCAGACTTTCAGGGAGACGCCCAAGCATGGCCAAGATTATCTATACCCACACCGACGAAGCGCCGATGCTGGCTACCTATTCGTTCTTGCCGATCATTGAGGCCTACGCCTCGACGGCCGGTGTGGAGGTAGAGACCCGCGACATTTCGCTTGCCGGCCGCATCATCGCCGTCTTCGGCGACTACCTCACCGAGGACCAGCGCATCGGCGACGCGCTCGCCGAACTCGGCGAACTCGCCAAGAAGCCTGAAGCCAACATCATCAAGCTGCCGAATATCAGCGCCTCCGTGCCGCAGCTGAAGGCCGCCATCGCCGAGCTCCAGGGCCAGGGCTACGCCCTCCCGGACTACCCGGACAACCCGGCCTCGGACGAGGAGACGGACATCCGCTCCCGGTACGACAAGATCAAGGGCTCCGCCGTGAACCCGGTGCTGCGCGAGGGCAACTCGGACCGCCGCGCGCCGCTGTCGGTGAAGAACTACGCGCGCCAGAACCCGCACAGCATGGGTGCCTGGACCCCGGAGTCCAAGACCAACGTGGCCCACATGGAGGCCGACGACTTCCGCTCCAACGAGAAGTCCGTGGTGATCCCGGCCGACACAAACCTCAAGATCCAGCTGGTCAAGGAAGACGGCACCGTCAAGGTCCTCAAGCGTGCCTTCCCGGTCCTGGCCGGCGAGGTCATCGACGGCACCGTGATGCGCGCCGCCGCCCTGGACGAGTTCCTCAAGGCCCAGGTGGCCCGCGCCAAGGAAGAGGGCGTCCTTTTCTCCGCCCACCTCAAGGCCACCATGATGAAGGTCTCCGACCCGATCATCTTCGGCCACGTGGTCAAGGCCTACTTCGCCGACCTCTTCGCCACCTACGGCGAGCAGATCGCCGCCGCCGGCCTCAGCCCCAACAACGGCTTGGCCTCCATCCTCAACGGCCTGGAGGACCTCCCCGAGGAGATCCGCGGCGACGTCGAGGCCGCCATCACCAAGGGCCTCAACGAGGGCCCCGAGCTGGCCATGGTCGACTCGGACAAGGGCATCACCAACCTGCACGTCCCCTCCGACGTGATCGTGGACGCCTCCATGCCGGCCATGATCCGCAGCTCCGGCCACATGTGGGGCCGCGACGGCCAGGAGGCGGACACCCTCGCCGTCCTGCCGGACAGCAGCTACGCCGGCATCTACCAGGTGGTCATCGATGACTGCCGCGCCCACGGCGCCTTCGACCCCACCACCATGGGCACCGTCCCGAACGTCGGCCTGATGGCCCAGGCCGCCGAGGAATACGGCAGCCACGACAAGACCTTCGAGATCACCGCCTCCGGCACCGTCCAGGTGGTCGACGACGAGGGCACCGTCCTGATCGAACACCAGGTCTCCCCGGGCGACATCTGGCGCGCCTGCCAGACCAAGGACGTGCCGATCCGCGACTGGGTCAAGCTGGCCGTCACCCGCGCCCGCGCCTCCGCGACCCCGGCCGTGTTCTGGCTGGACAAGACCCGCGCGCACGACGCCCGGATGATCGCCAAGGTCGAGGAATACCTCAAGGACCACGACACCGAGGGCCTCCAGATCGAGATCATGTCCCCGGAGGAGGCCACCGCCTTCACCCTGGAGCGCATCCGCAAGGGCGAGGACACCATCTCCGTCACCGGCAACGTGCTCCGTGACTACCTCACGGACCTGTTCCCGATCCTCGAACTGGGCACCAGCGCCAAGATGCTCTCGATCGTTCCGCTGATCAACGGCGGCGGCCTGTTCGAGACCGGCGCCGGCGGCTCCGCCCCGAAGCACGTCCAGCAGCTGCTCAAGGAAAACCACCTGCGCTGGGACAGCCTGGGCGAATTCCTGGCCCTGGCCGTGAGCTTCGAGCACCTGGCCACCACCACCGGCAACGCCCGCGCCCAGATCCTCGCGGACACCCTGGACCGCGCCACCGGCACCTTCCTGCTCGAGGACAAGTCCCCGAAGCGCAAGGCCGGCGAGCTGGACAACCGCGGCAGCCACTTCTACCTGGCTAAGTTCTGGGCCGACGAGCTGGCACGCCAGAGCGACGACGCCGAACTCGCCCAGGCCTTCGCCGAGGTCTCCAAGACCCTCAGCACCGACGAGGAAGCCATTCTCGGCGAGCTGCTGGCCGTCCAGGGTTCCCCGGTGGACCTCGGCGGCTACTACCGCCCGGACGAGGCCAAGGCCTCTGCCGTGATGCGTCCCTCCGCCACCTTCAGCAAGGCCCTGTCCCTGCTGGGCTAGGCACCTGAGGCGATAAACGCCGACGGCGCACCGGGTATCCGGTGCGCCGTCGGCGTTTAAGCTGTTGTATTCGCGCCCGCTGCTGGTCGTCCGCCGCTAGTCGTCGGCGCGGCGGCCGCCCGCGGCGGTGGCGTCGTCAGCGTCCGCGGCGGGTCCTGTCGCCGGCTCCGTGGCCAGGTCCGGGTCCGTGTTCTGCGGGGCGCCCGTGCCGATCACGTCGTAGTCGGGGTCCGTCACCGGCGTCAGCCCGGAGTCGACCTCCCCGTTGTTGACCCGTTCGCGCCAGGCGCCGGTCTCGAAGTCGCGGTCCTCGATGAACCTCTTGAACCGCTCCAGATCCGCGGCCACCTGCCGGGAGTCCAGTCCCGCTGCGGCGCCAAGCTTCTCCGCCGCACCCTCGGGCTCCCAGCTGAGTTCCACGTCGACCCGCACGGAGCCCGGCGTGAGCTCGGTGAAGCGCACCGTGCCGGCGTTCCGCGGGGCGTCGATGCTTTCCCACGCCACCAGCCGGTCCGGTTCCTGCGCCGTGATCCGGGCATCGTAGGCGCGCTGGACGCCTCGGATGCTGGTCTCAAAGTGGACGGTGGTGTCATCGAGCTGCCGGATGCTGTCGACGCCCGTCATGAACTGGGGAAAATCCTCGAACTGGGTCCACTGGTTGTAGGCCTGCCTGACGGGGACGTTGACGTCGATGGATTCCTGCACTGTTGCCATGCGCTCTGTACTCCTCTGGTCGGATAAAACCCGGCTCTCTGCGGCCTGACTCACAAGCTATCCGCAACGGGGCATCCGGCAAAGTCCGGGCACGCAGGCCGGTGCGGCGTCGGCGAAGTCCGGCGGCCTAGCCGCCCTTCTTGCCGCCCTTGGCCTTGCCGGGTCCCTGCTGCTGTGCCTGCTGGGCAGCCTGTTGCTGTGCCTGCTGGGCGGCGGCCTGGTCTGCGGCGGCTTGGTCCGCGGCCGCCTTGGCCGCCGCGTCGCGGGCGGCCTGCGCGGCCTTCTCCTCTTCCGCGGCCTTGGCGGCTGCATCCTTGGCGGCCTGCTGCTGGGCGATCCGGGCGTTCAGGTCGTTCCGGACGGCGTCGATGGAGGATTTGATGCTCTGGTGCCGCTTGAAGGAGACCTTGCCGTCCGCGGCGGCGGTGTCCAAGGCGGTGGTCAGTTCATCCAGCTGTTTTAGGGCGCCCGGGGAATCCTCGGCGGCCGCGGCCTGGGTGACGGCGAGGACGCGCGACTGCAGCTGGCCGGCTGCGGCGGCGTCCAGGTCGGGGGAGACGGAGGCGCAGCCCGCCAGCGCGCCTGCCCCGACGATCAGGGCCAACGCGGCGCCGGCGACACGGCGGTTCACGCGGCGCGCGCCAGTGAAAGACAGTCCGGTCATGGGTTCACGCTTTCCTGCAGCTGTTTCAGGTGCTCACCGATGTCGCCCGTCACGGCCGGGTACGGGACCGGCGGCGGTGCGGCGGGCGCCGCGGTCAGGGAGAGCACCACGGCGGCGGCAACCGCGAGCAGCACGACGACGGCGAGGCCCAGCAGGAGCTTGGCCCGCCGGCCCAGCGGCCGCCGGGCGGCGCCCCGGCCCGCCACTGCTGAGAGACCCGGCCGGGAGGTGGGCAGTGCGGCCGTCGACGGGATGGACGGCAGCGCGGCGGTGCCCGGCGTCGTAGTCCGCGCCGTCGAGGCTGCGTCTGAACCCGCGGCCGCTCCCTTGGCCGCATTCCGCGACCAGCCCCGGGCCGGACCCCTCGCCGACCTGGGCGGCCGGGCAGGGGGCGCGGGCAGCACGCGGGTCTGCTGCTCGGCCAGCGGGCCGGGCAAGTGATCCGGCGAGACCAAGGCCTGGCGCAGGGACGGCTCGAGGTCGGCGGCGGCCGGGCGCTCCAGCGGGTCCAGTGCCGTCATTGCCCGGATCAGACCGGCCCAGGCGGCGGGCATATCGTCGGGGATGGCGGGGGCCCGGTGCAGCCTGGCCACCGCCGATTCAACGGCGCTTCCCGGGTATTCCACGGTGCCCTTGATGCACTCCAGAAGCACCAGGCCCAGGGAGTAGATGTCGCTCGCCGGGCCCATGTCCGCACCGCGGGCCTGTTCGGGGCTGAGGTAGGCGGCGGTGCCCACCATCGTCCCGGTGGCGGTGAGGCGGGTCCCGTCGGCGATCCGGGCGATGCCGAAGTCGGTCAGCTTGGGGCGGAGCGGCTCGCCCGGCCGGGTCCGGACCAGCAGGACGTTGGCGGGTTTGAGGTCCCGGTGGATGATGCCGAGGGAGTGGACGTAGGCGAGGGCGTCGGCCAGGCCGGCGCCGATCACGGCCACCTCGTCCAGGGAGAGCGGGCTGTGCCGGATGCGGGTGCGGAGGTCCTGTCCGTCAACCAATTCCATGGTCAGGAACGGCCGGGGCTCGCCCGGGACGCGGGTGTCGGTGCCGGCGTCGAAGAGGGTGACCAGGCTGGGGTGGTTGAGGGTGGCCAGGAGCTCGATTTCGGCCTGCTGCCGGCGGAGTTCGTCGGCGTCGGAGGCCTGGGGTGCGAAGAGCTTCAGCGCCACGTCGCGGCCCAGATTCTCGTCCCTGGCGGTGTAGACCGAGGCCATTCCGCCCCGGCCGATGACCTCTCCCAGTCGGTAGCGGCCGCTGAGAATCTCGGCCGTGACCTCGTTGGGCGACGTGTCCACGGGTACCCCCTGTTGCTTCCGACGCCGCGGTGGCGTCCTAAGGAAATGATACGGGTATGGGTATCGCGGTCCGGCGCGGGGACGGAATGGCCCCCATGGTGGTGCTGGTACATGACTGGTGCTGTGCGCTCGTTCCTGGTCTGGACCTTTCTGACAGGGGCAACGCCGCGGACGACTGAGCTGTGCGGCGACGGCGCCTTGCTGGCACGGGATTGAAGGGTTCCGCCGGGGCCTGCGGGGCCGTTGGATCCCCCAGCGGACCCAACGACCACGCCCCGGCGCTCACGAGAACCTGCGCGGGGCGGCCGGTGTCACGGCGGGCGTTCCGCAGTGGCCGGGAGGACGCGGCTGCGGCGGCGCGGGACCTGCTGGCGGCGTGGCGCGACGGCGGGATGCTGGGTGAAGCGGGAAATGGGTGCCAGGGTCCGGCGGGGGGTGGGGCACATGGAAACTTCTCCTGACGAGCTGGTGGCGGGCGCAAGGGGGCGGCCCGCGGGACGGTTCTCTGCACAGCGATGCTGCAGAGGACGGTCCAGCTAGTCGGGAGAAGAGCCGGGATCCGCGGTGACGGCGCGGTAGGCGTGCTGGAGCGGGCCGCTGATGGGCTCGAAGCCCTGCGGCGGTACGACGAGGAAGGCATCAGGCAGCCAGGCGGCGGTTCCGGCCGCGCTGCCGGCGGTGGGGCCGCCGCCGGACCCCGAGCCGGGGGCGGGTGGGAGCGCGGTGGGAGCCGGGAAGCCGGTTCCCCCGCCCCAGGGGTGCGGCAGGTCGGTGTTGCCGGCGGGCGCGGCGGGGGCGCTGTCTCCTGCGGGCGCGGCGGTGCCCGCCGACCCTGCCGGCGCGGTGCCGGGCGCGGGCGCGGGCAGATTCGGCTCAGGCAGGACCAGTGCCGGGGTAAACGACGGGTGTGTGGCAGCGTAACTGGTGATGCTGCCGACGTTCGGGCGCGCGACCACGGGGGCCGGACTGCAGGAGAGCGTCGGGTCGACGGCGGCGACAGTTACCGCGGGGGCCGGGCTGGCGGGGCCGGTGGGCTGGCCGGAGACGGAGGGCCGGGCCGGCGATGCGGCCTCGGCGGCCTGGGGAGAGGCTGCCGGGGCCGACTGCGCGGGTGACTGGGTGGCAGGGGTGGTGCCTGTGGATCCGGCCAGGGGGTCGATGACGGGCAACACCGGAACGGGCGGCGCCGGGACACCTACCACGGGAACGGTGACCACCGGCGTGGGAGCAGGAGCCGGAGCCGTGGCTGAGGGTGTCGGCGCCGGGGTGGTGGGGGCCGGGGCGGGCGTGGGAGTCGGCGCCGGGGTGGCCACGGGCGGCACCGGAACCGGGGGTGTGACCACGGGAACGGGCACGACGACGGGGTCTGCGGGCTGCACGGGTGCCGGGACGGCGGGAGTGGGATCGGGAGCCGGAGCAGGTTCCTGCACTGGTGGATCTTGTACGGTCGGCTCCGGGGCGGTGACGGGAGCGGGGGCCGGGTCCGGCTGGGGGTTGCTGACCGGAGGGGCCGATTCGGTGGGCGCGGGTGCCGGAGACACCGGCGTTGCCTGGGTGGCGGGAGCCGTGGCCGTCGGCGTCGGATCCGGGGCGGGTGTAGCGGCGGCCTCTAGAGCCTCGTCGGTCATGGGCAGTTGGATCATGGTGCCCAGCGAGGTTTCCAAGTGGCCGGCGGTGATGGCGGCCGGTTCGTCTGCGCTGGCAGCGGCGGCGCTCAGCGTCAGCCAGGCACAGACTGCCAGCAGCGCCAGGAGCAGCCGCCGGAGCCGGAGGCGCAGGGAGGAAGGGCCCGCCGCTTCACGCATGCGCAACACCCCTCCCCGGAAAGGCTCGATGATTGGCCTATAGCGTAGATCCAGGGGTAGTAGCGCGTCCAGAGCGGGAGGACACTATTAGTCCCGGATTCCGGGTTCCTGCTCCGCGGGCCGGCGTCGGCCAGGGTCCGGCGTCAGCGGACCTGCACGTCGTTGGGGTAGCTGACCCCCAGCTGGGCGCGGACGCCGTCGAACAATCGCATGGTGTCGAGGGAGTCCTGCAGCGGCATCACGGGGCTCTCGGTCAGCCCCTGCTGGATGCAGCGGGTGACCTCGCGCAGCTCGTAGCTATAGCCGCGGCCCACCGTGGTGAACTGTTCCGTCCGCGGGTCGTCGAAGCCCACCCGGACCAGCAGCTCCCGGGGGTTGTTGATGGATCCCAGGCTTTGCAGGAACCCTTTGTTCCCGGCGACCGTGGCGGTGCGCGGCCCGTGCGCCAGGAGTGAGGAGGTCAGCTGTGCCTGCGCCCCGTGGTGGTAGCCGAGCGTCAGGGCGTTCTGGGCGTCGACGCCGTCGTCGTTGACGAAGCCGGTGGCGGTGACCGTCTGCGGGAAGCCCAGCGTGCCCAACGCCCAGAGCAGCGGGTAAATGGTGATGTCCAGCAGGGCGCCGCCGCCGTCCCGCGGCGCCCAGAGCCGTGAAGTGGGGGAGTAGGGGGCCGGGAAGCCCAGGTCTGCGCCGACCCACTGGACCTCGCCGATCTCGCCGGACGCGGCGATTTCAAAGGCCCTTTGTATCGCCGGCAGGAACCGGCTCCACATGGCCTCCATCAGGAAGAGTCCGTTGGCGCGGGCCAGGTCGACCAACTCGGCCGCCTCGCGGGCATTGACGGTGAGGGCCTTCTCGCAGAGGACGTGCTTGCCGGCCATGAGGGCGGCCTTGGCGATAGCGTGGTGCTGGGCGTGCGGGGTGGCGACGTAGACGACGTCGACGGCGTCGTCGGCCAGCAGGTGCTCGTAGCCCGGAACCCCGTCCCGGTCCCCGTAGGCGCGGGCGAAACCGTAGTCCGCGGCGAAGGCATCCGCGGCGGCCTGGCTGCGGGAGGACACCGCGTACAGCTGGGCGTCCGCGAGCAGCTCCAGGTCCCGGGTGACAGTGGCCGCGATCCCGCCGGTGGCGATGACGCCCCAGCGCAACCGGGCTCCGGTGGCGGTCCGGGGATCCTGGTCGGGTTGGTCAAAGAGCCAGGGCCTGGCGATCGGGGCGTTCATGCTGCCATCCTCTCACCCGGGCCGCCGCCGTCGTCGTGCGTGCCGTGCGTGACGCGCGGGCCCGGCGCCGGTTCCGGAAAAGCGCGCCGGTTCCGGACACCCGCACCCCGGACCCGGGCCGCGCCCGTCCGGAAGCGCCGCGGAAAACGGGAACCGCCGCGAAAACCGGTGCCACCCCCGGACGCAGCAGGGCCCCGACCCTCCCGCAGCGAAAACTGCGGGGGAGCCGGGGCCCTGAAGTGTGAAGCGGAAGACTACTTGGTGATCGGTCCGAGTACCGGATCGTCAACGTAAGCGGTCTTGACGTTCTCCTTGGTCACGATGACCGGCTCCAGCAGGAAGGCCGGAACGGTCTTGACCTTGTTGTTGTAGGACTTGTCGTCGTTGATCTCAGGCTTCTTGCCGGCCTGGATGTCCTTGACCATGGTGATCGCGTGCTCAACGAGCTTGCGGGTGTCCTTGTTGATGGTGGAGTACTGCTCACCGGCCATGATCGACTTGACGGACTCAACCTCGGAGTCCTGACCCGTGATAACCGGCAGCGGCTTGCCTGCGGCCTTGACCGAGGTCAGGACCGCGCGGGCCAGCGTGTCGTTCGGGGACAGGACGCCGTCCAGGGTGGCGCTGCCGTAGCTGCCGCTGAGCAGGGTGTCGGCACGACGCTGGGCGTTCTCAGCCTTCCAGCCCTGGGTCACGGCCTGCTCGAAGGAGGTCTGGCCGGAAACGACCTTGAGGGTGCCGTCGTCCAGCTTCGGCTTCAGCACGCTCATGGCGCCGTCGAAGAAGACCTTCGCGTTGGCGTCATCCGGGGAACCGGCGAACAGTTCGATGTTGTACGGGCCCGTCGGCTTCTTGGCCTTCATGCCGTCCAGCAGGGCCTGGCCCTGCAGCACGCCAACCTTGAAGTTGTCGTAGGCGACGTAGTAGTCGACGTTCTCGGTGTTCAGCAGCAGACGGTCGTACGCGATGATGGTCGCGCCGGCGTCCTTGGCCTGCTTCAGCTGGGTACCCAGCTGCGCACCGTCGATGGCACCGACGATGATGACCTTGTCACCCTTGGTGACCATGGCGCTGATCTGGTTCTGCTGCTCGGAAACGCCACCGTTGGCGAACTGAACATCAGCCTTGAAGCCTGCACCGTTGAGGCCATCGTTGAACAGCTTCTCGGCCAGGACCCAGTTCTCACTGGTCTTCTGCGGGAGGGCGACGCCGATCGGGGAGTTCTTGGGGAACGCCTCGCCGCCGCTGCTCGCGGAACCGGACGATCCGCTGTCGGCACGGCCGCAGGCTGTCAGCGCCAGTGCCGCAATAGCAGCGATTGCTGCTGCCTTTCCTGCTTTACCAATCATTTGCATTGCTTGGTTCACTTTCTTTTTGGTGGTGTGTGGAGACTCGGTGGTAACTGGGAAGGGATCCGGTCAGGATTCCTTGGCGATGACCTCTTTGGTGGAAGTGGTCTCGTCGGCCTTGATCTCGTTGCTGCGGCCGAAGTTCTTCATCATCATGCCGATGATCGATTTCTTGCCCTGCGACTTGTTGTAGACGTCGAAGGCGACGGCGATCAGCAGGACCAGGCCCTTGATGATCTGGGTCAGGTCGGCGCCGACGCCGAGCAGCTGCAGGCCGTTGTTCAGGACTGCCATCACCAGGCCACCGACGATCGAGCCGATCACGGTGCCGACGCCGCCGGTCACGGCCGCGCCGCCGATGAAGACTGCCGCGATCGCGTCCAGCTCCCAGCCGACGCCGTCGAACGGGCCGGAGGCGGTGGAGCGGCCGACGAAGATCATGCCGGCCAGGCCGGCCAGGATGGACATGTTCATCATGACCAGGAAGTTGACCTTCTTGGACTGGACGCCGGAGAGTTCGGCCGCGTGGCGGTTGCCGCCGACGGCGTAGACGTGGCGGCCGATGACCGTCTTCGAGGAGATGAAGCCGTAGAGCAGGACCAGGACGGCCAGGATCAGGCCGGGGATGGGGAACGAGGTGCCCGGGCGGCCGGTGGCGAAGAGGTACGTCGCGTAGAGGATGGCCGCGCAGATCAGGACCAGCTTGGTGATGGTCACCCAGCTCTCGGTCACATCGGCGCCCAGGGACTTGGCTTTGCGGCGGGCGCGCAGTTCGCTGAAGACGACGTAGGCGACGCCGAGCAGGCCGAGCAGCACGGTCAGGTTGTTGTAGCCGGTGCTGGGGCCCACCTCGGGCAGGTAGCCGGAGCCGATGTACTGGAAGTCGTTGGGCACCGGGATGGTGTTTGACTTGCCGACGTACTGGTTGAAGCCGCGGAACAGGAGCATGCCGGCAAGCGTCACGATGAAGGCCGGGATGCCGACGTAGGCGGTCCAGAAGCCCTGCCAGGCGCCGATCAGCGCGCCCAGGAGCAGGCCGAAGAGGATGCCGAGGTACCACGGGATGCCCCAGTCGCGGATCATCAGGGCCACGCTGACACCCACGAACGCGGCCACGGAGCCGACGGAGAGGTCAATGTGGCCGGCGATGATGACCAGCACCATGCCGATCGCGAGGATCAGGATGTAGGAGTTGCCATTGAAGAGGTTGATGACGTTGCCCGGGGTGAGCGTGCGGCCCTCGGTGAAAATCTGGAAGAAGACGATCAGCGCAACCAGGGCGAAGATCATGCCGAATTGGCGGGTGTTGCCGCCAAAGAGCTTCTTGAGCGCGTTCATTGTGTCAGTCCTTGTAGTCCGGATTGTTCTGGATCGCCCGGGGTCAGGCAGTCTTGCGGGCGGAGGTCATCAGCTTCATCAGGCTTTCCTGGCTGGCTTCCTCTTTGGTCAGCACGCCGGTGATGGCGCCTTCGAAGATGGTGTAGATGCGGTCGGAGAGGCCCAGCAGTTCCGGCAGTTCCGAGGAAATGACGATCACGCCCTTGCCCTGGTTGGCCAGCTGCTGGATGATGCCGTAGATCTCGTACTTGGCGCCGACGTCGATGCCGCGGGTGGGCTCATCGAGGATCAGCAGGTCCGGGTCGGTGAACATCCACTTGGCCAGGACGACCTTCTGCTGGTTGCCGCCGGAGAGCTTCGCGACGCCTTCTTCCACCGACGGGGTCTTGGTGCGCAGCGACTTGCGGTACTGCTCCGCGACCGTGAACTCCTGGTCGGCGTCGACCACGTTGTGCTTGCTGATCTTCTTCAGCGCCGCCGAGACGGTGGTGGCCTTGATGTCGTCGAGGAGGTTCAGGCCCAGAGACTTGCGGTCCTCCGTGACGTAGCCGAGGCCGGCGTTGATGGCCGCCTTGACCGTCTTGAGCTGGATTTCCTTGCCGTCCTTGTAGACGTGGCCGGAAATGAAGCGGCCGTAGGAGCGGCCGAAGAGGGAGCGGGCCAGTTCGGTGCGGCCGGCGCCCATCAGGCCGGCGAAGCCGACGATCTCGCCGCGGCGGACGTAGAAGCTGGAGTTCTTGCAGACCAGGCGGTCCTGGATCTGCGGGTGGCCCACGGTCCAGTTCTTGACCTCGAAGAAGGTCTCGCCGATGTTCGGGGTGTGGTCCGGGAAGCGGGACTCCAGGGTCCGGCCCACCATGCCCTTGATGATGCGGTCCTCGTCGACGCCGTCGGCCTTCACATCGAGGGTCTCGATCGATTTGCCGTCGCGGATGATGGTGATGGAGTCCGCGATCTGCTCGATCTCGTTGAGCTTGTGGGAAATGATGATCGAGGTGATGCCGCGGCCCTTGAGGCCCAGGATCAGGTCCAGCAGGTGCTGGGAGTCGGACTCGTTCAGGGCTGCGGTGGGCTCGTCGAGGATGAGGAGCTTGACCTTCTTGTTCAGCGCCTTGGCGATCTCGACCAGCTGCTGCTTGCCGACGCCGATCTCCTTGACCGGGGTGTCCGGGTCCTCGCGCAGGCCCACGCGGGCGAGCAGTTCGGTGGAGCGGAGCCGGGCCTCGGCCCAGTCGATCACGCCGCGCTTGGTGGGTTCGTTGCCCAGGAAGATGTTTTCCATGATGGACAGTTCGGGGATCAGCGCCAGTTCCTGGTGGATGATCACGATGCCGGCGTGCTCGCTGGCCCGGATGTCCTTGAACTCCTGGACTTCGTTCTGGTAGACGATGTCGCCGGTGTAGCTGCCGTGGGGGTAAACGCCCGAAAGGACCTTCATCAGTGTGGATTTGCCGGCGCCGTTTTCACCGCAGATGGCGTGGATTTCGCCGGCCTTCACCCGCAGGTTCACCTCGGCCAAAGCTTTAACGCCGGGGAACTCTTTGGTGATGGAGCGCATCTCGAGAATTACGGGATCGCTGTGCGTGTCGAGGGACGTCATCTGCCCTTACGCCTCCAATGCATGACTTCGTTGTCCGCCCCTGCAAACCGCAGGGCCGTCTGATGGAAAAGTAAACTGGATCACGTCGTTGTCGTCAAGTCTTTAACGCAACGGACGGATAACGGTGGAGCTAGTTGCGCCGGATTCCGGCCTGCTGGAAGACCAGCGCGGTTGCCCCGAGGGCCTCGGCGCGGTCGCCCAGGGAGGACATGGTGAGGGTGGTGGTCTCGCCGATCACGGGCACGGCGTGCCGGATCAGGCCCCGCCGGATGGGGTCCAGCAGGAGCTCGCCGAGGCCCGCCAGCGGCCCGCCGACGACGATCACTTCGGGGTTGATCAGGTTGGCTACGTTGCCCAGGGCCCGCCCGGCGGCGAGGCCGGCGTCGTCCACCACGCGCAGGGTGGCGGAGTCCTTGGCGAGGGCCTTGCGGACGATGTCCTCGCTGGTCATGGGCCGGTCGTCGCCGCGGCTGAGCAACTCCAGCATGGTGGTGGTGGAGGCGACGGTTTCCAGGCAGCCGCGGTTGCCGCAGCGGCAGACAAGGCCGTGTTCGTGGATGGTGGCGTGACCGATTTCGCCGGTGATCCCGACGTTGCCGTAGTAGGGCATGCCGTTGATGATCAGGCCCGCGCCGATACCCGAACCGATCTTGAGGAAGAGCAGGTTACTGGTGCCGCTGTGCGGTCCCCACGTCACCTCGGACAGGGCGCCGAGGTTGGCGTCGTTGTCGACGAAAATCGGCAGATCCAGGGCTTCTTCGAGGCGTTCCAGGATGTTGATGCCGACCCATTCCGGCAGGATGGCGCCCTGCGCGACGGTGCCGGAACGGCGGTCGATGGGGCCGGGGATGCCGACGCCGGCACCCACCAGGGCGCTGCGCTCGACGCCGCTGGTATCGAGCAGCCGGTCAAGGACGGCGACGGCGGCGGCGATCCCGTCCTCGGCGTGGTGGCCCAGCGGCAGGAGCACCGCCTCCTCGGCCAGGACGTGGTAGCTCAGGGAGGCCAGTACCACGCGCAGGTGCCGGCGGCCGAAGTCGATGCCCACGGCCACGGCGCCCTGGCTGTTGAGCCGGACGTTCAGGGCGCGGCGTCCGGAGCTGGTGGTGGGTTCGGTGGAGGCGAGCCCGGCGTCCTGCATGATCTTGACGATGTTGGACACCGTGGCCGTGGAGAGCCCGGTCTGCCGGGCCAGTTCAGCCTGCGTGGACGGGCCCGCGAGCAGGCATTCGATGATCCGTTGCTGGTTCAAATGGCGGAGCGCGGACTGCGACCCGGGGTTTTTCGTGCGGCTCCTCGTTGAGCGCGTTGGTGAGGGCATGCAAAGAAGCGTGCACCATCAGGGGTTTGTAGTCAAGAAGTTAACGCAAGCCTCGGCGCGCCCGCCCCCGGATCAGCCCACGAACCAGACCACGGATCAGCTTACGGATCAGCTTACGGATCAGCGGTGCAGCTCGCGGTGCGCCCGCGCGAGCTCGCGGTAGTGCGCCGCGTTGTGGCGGACGCCGTCGAACTCCTCCTCCGTCAGTTCCCGGCGCACCTTGGCGGGCACGCCCGCAACCAGCGACCGGGGCGGGATGACGGTGCTCTCGAGCACGACGGCGCCCGCCGCCACGAGCGAGCCGGCGCCGATCACGGCGCCGTTGAGGACCGTGGCGCCCATGCCGATGAGGCAGTCGTCCTCGACCGTGCAGCCGTGGACCACGGCGCCGTGGCCGATGCTGACGCCCGCGCCCACCGTGCAGGGGAAGTCCGGGTCCGCGTGCAGCACCACGTTGTCCTGCAGGTTGCTGCCGGCGCCGACGCTGATGGCGGCGGTGTCCGCGCGGACCGTGACGCCGTAGAAGGCGCTGGAGTCCTCGGCGAGGGTGGCGTTGCCGATGATCGAGGCGCTCGGGGCAACGAAGGCGGAGTCGTGGACGGCCGGGGTCTCGCCGGCGAAAGCGTAAACGGGAGTCATGGACCCCAGCCTAGGACAGTGGCCGGACCTGCGGGAGCGCCGGGAGGCTCGGATCAGGCACGAATCACGCGCGGAGAACCGTGAAGCCGGGTCCGGGACCGGCGTCCGGGCCGCCCTGCGGGAGGACGACGGCGATCGGTGCGCCGGGTTCGGCCACGCGCCGGAGTTCGCGGAGGGCGCCGTCCGATGCCTCGGCGTCGAGTCCGGCCAGGGCGTCGGGGGCCCAGACGGCCGGGAAGGCTGCGTCCGCGAACGGCAGGGCCGCGGCGGTTGCAACCGAGGCGGAGAGGCCGTGGGCGCGGGCGGCGTGGATGTTTTCTTCGGAGGCGTCCACGCCGGTGAAGTGGAGCCCGGCGCGGACGAAGGCGAGGCCCTCGGCACCCGTGCCGCAGTCCAGGCCCAGCACGGCGTGCCGGCCCTCCTCCTTGAGCAGGGCCACGAAGTCGTCCAGCCGCTGCGCCCCGTTGTTTCTGGTCACGGGTGTGGTCATGGCTCCAGTAAAGGGCCCCGGCCGCGCACGCGGCAAGGGCCCTCCCGGAAACGGCTAGCTGAAGACGACCGTCCGGTTGCCGTCCAGCAGCACCCGGTGCTCGGCGTGCCACTGCACGGCCTGGGCCAGGGTGCGGCCCTCGACGTCGCGGCCCATCTGCACGAACTGCTCGGCGGTGCGCCGGTGGTCCACGCGGATGACCTCCTGCTCGATGATCGGGCCCTCGTCCAGGGCGGCGGTGACGTAGTGCGCGGTGGCGCCGATCAGCTTCACGCCGCGGGCGTGCGCCTGGTGGTACGGCTTGGCGCCCTTGAAGGAGGGTAGGAACGAGTGGTGGATGTTGATGGCCTTGCCGGTCAGCTCGGTACAGAGCTCGTCCGAGAGGATCTGCATGTAGCGGGCCAGGACGGTCAGTTCGACGTCGTGCTCGGCCATCAGGGCGCGGAGGGCGTCCTCGGCCTGGACCTTGGTGTCCTTCGTGACGGGGATGTAGTGGAAGGGGATGCCGTAGAACTCGGCGAGGCCGGCGAGGTCGCGGTGGTTGGAGACGATCGCCGGAATCTCGATCGGCAACGTGCCGGACCGCTGCAGGAACAGCAGGTCATTCAGGCAGTGCGCCGAGGTGCTGGCCATCAGCAGGGTGCGGAGCTTCCGGCCGGCCGGGTTCAGGCTCCACCGCATGCCGAAGGCCTGTGCCACCGGCTCCAGCGCGGCGAGCAGCTCCGATTCGGGGGCCGCCGTCGTCGCCTCCACCCGCATGAAGAAGGTGCCCGTGCCCTCGCTGCCGTACTGCTGCGAGTCCGTAATATTGCAGCCCGCCACCAGCAGTGCGCCGGCCACCGCGTGCACGATGCCGGGCCGGTCCGGGCAGGAGAGGGTGAGGATATAGGAGGCAGTCAGCTGGTCGTCAGTCACGATAGAACAGCCTACCCGCGGCTGGGATAGGCTTAACCTGTCGCAACTGGCGTTGGGTGGCTTACCACCAGGGAGCGGCACGCACGCAGACCACGGATCGTACGCCTGGGCCGAGGGTCATGTTTTTCCGGTTGGCAGCCCCGCGCTGCCCTCCCGCGGGCACCGTCATCTAGCGGCGCTGGCGCGGACCAGCCGGTAACCTGACCTCACAGCAGTGACCGTTGCCAAGCCAGGAGTTCTTCGTGACTACTTCCCTTCGCCTTTCTTCAGCAGCCATAAGCAACCAGCCCCTCGCTGAACTCGATCCCGAGATCGCCGCCGTCCTGGACCAGGAGCTCGGCCGCCAGCGCGGCACCCTGGAAATGATCGCCTCCGAAAACTTCGCCCCCCGCGCCGTCATGGAGGCCCAGGGCTCCGTGCTGACGAACAAGTACGCCGAGGGTTACCCGGGCCGCCGCTACTACGGCGGCTGCGAATACGTCGACGTCGCCGAGCAGCTCGCGATCGACCGGGTCAAGGCCCTCTTCGGTGCCGAGTTCGCCAACGTCCAGCCGCACTCCGGCGCGCAGGCCAACGCCGCCGCCCTCTCCGCGATGATCACCCCGGGCGATAAGATCATGGGCCTGTCCCTGGCCCACGGCGGGCACCTCACCCACGGCATGAAGCTGAACTTCTCCGGCAAGCTGTACGACGTCGCGGCCTACCAGGTCGAGGAGGACACCTTCCGGGTGGACATGGACAAGCTCCGCGAGCAGGCGCTCGCCGAGAAGCCCCAGGTCATCATCGCCGGCTGGTCCGCCTACCCGCGCCACCTCGACTTCGCCGCCTTCCGCTCGATCGCCGACGAGGTCGGGGCCCTGCTCTGGACCGACATGGCGCACTTCGCCGGGCTGGTGGCCGCCGGCCTGCACCCGAGCCCGGTGCCGCACTCCGACGTCGTCACCTCCACCGTGCACAAGACCCTCGCCGGCCCGCGCTCCGGCGTGATCCTGGCCAAGCAGGAGTGGGCCAAGAAGATCAACTCCAACGTCTTCCCCGGCCAGCAGGGCGGCCCGCTCATGCACGTCATCGCGGCCAAGGCCGTGGCGTTCAAGATCGCGGCGGGCGAGGAGTTCAAGGAACGCCAGGAACGCGTGCTTGAGGGCGCCCGGATCATCGCCGACCGGCTGAACGCCGCCGACGTCGCCGAGGCCGGCGTCTCGGTCCTCACCGGCGGCACCGACGTGCACCTGGTCCTGGTGGACCTGCGCAACTCCCAGCTGGACGGCCAGCAGGCCGAGGATCTTCTGCACTCCGTGGGCATCACCGTGAACCGCAACGCCGTTCCGTTCGACCCGCGCCCGCCGATGGTCACCTCCGGCCTGCGCATCGGCACCCCGGCCCTGGCCACCCGCGGCTTCGGCGCCGAGGAATTCACCGAGGTCGCCGACATCATCGCCACCGCCCTCAAGGCAGGCACCGGCGCCGACGTCGAGGCCCTCCAGTCGCGAGTGGACAAGCTCGCCGCCGACTTCCCGCTGTACCCGCAGCACGAGCAGTGGTGATCCGGTTGACCAACGACATGACTGAAACCCGCACCGCTCGCATCCTCGACGGCAAGGCCACCGCGGCCGCCATCAAGGCCGAATTGACCGAACGCGTCGCCGCCCTCAAGGCCCGCGGCGTCGTCCCGGGACTGGGCACCATCCTCGTCGGCTCCGACCCGGGCAGCACCTGGTACGTCGGAGGCAAGCACAAGGACTGCGCCGAGGTGGGCATCACCTCGATCCGCCGCGACCTGCCCGAGGAGACCACCCAGGAGGAACTGCTGGCCGTGGTCCGGGAACTGAACGAGAACCCGGAATGCACCGGGTACATCGTCCAGCTGCCACTGCCGAAGCACATCAACCAGGACGTCATCCTCGAGGCGATGGACCCGGACAAGGATGCCGACGGCCTGCACCCGATGAACCTTGGCCGCCTGGTGGCCAACGTGTCCGGGCCGATGACCTCCCCGCTGCCCTGCACGCCCAAGGGCTGCATTGAGTTGCTGACCCGCCACGGCATCGACCTCAAGGGCAAGCGCGTCCTGGTGGTGGGCCGCGGCGTCACCATCGGCCGGCCCGTGGGACTGCTGCTGACCCGCAAGGACGTCAACGCCACGGTCATCCTGGCGCACACCGGCACCGTGGACCTGCCCGCCGAAATCCGGCAGGCCGACGTCGTCATCGCCGCCGCCGGCCAGCCGCACATGATCAAGGCCGCGGACCTCAAGCCCGGCGCGATCGTGCTGGACGTGGGCGTCAGCCGAGTCGACGACGGCAACGGCAAGGCCGTGGTGACCGGGGACGTGGAGCCCGCCGCGGCCGGCGTCGCCGCCTGGATCTCCCCGAACCCCGGGGGAGTGGGACCGATGACCCGCGCCATGCTGCTGGCCAACGTGGTGGAGACCGCCGAACGCCAGCTCCAGGACTAACCACCGCAACTGACTCGCAGCTGAGGCCGTTTTCAGCACCCAAAACGGCCCCAGCTGCGAGTCAGTTGGGTTTCCCGGCCCGAAAAGTCCCAAGAATTTACGAAAAGACTCTTTCATGGTTTGCCCGGATGGACTAGCGTGTTTCGGGTGCCTGAACTCGCCGCAAAAGAATCGCCCGTGGAAAGCGCCGCCGAATCCGGCCCCGCCCAGTACGTCATCACCGCCGAGAACCTGACCAAGAGCTACGGCGACATGACCGCCGTGGACGGGATCAGCTTCCGCGTGCCAGCCGGCGAGGCCTTCGGCCTGCTGGGCCCCAACGGCGCCGGCAAGTCCACCACCATGCGGATGATCGGCGGCGTCTCCCAGCGCACCTCCGGCTCCCTGACGATCATGGGCCTGGACCCGGAGCAACACGGCCCCGAGGTCCGCGCGCACCTGGGCGTGGTTCCGCAGCAGGACAACCTGGACGAGGAGCTCAAGGTCCGGGACAACCTGCTGGTCTACGGCCGCTACTTCGGCCTGCCGATGAGCTACCTCAAGCCCAAGGCCGACGAACTGCTGGAGTTCGCGCAGCTGACCGACAAGGCAAAGGCGAAGGTGGACGCGCTCTCAGGCGGCATGAAGCGGCGCCTCACGATTGCCCGCTCCCTGATCAATGAGCCCAAGATCCTGCTGCTGGACGAGCCCACTACGGGCCTGGACCCGCAGGCCCGCCACATCCTCTGGGACCGGCTGTTCCGGCTCAAGGAACAGGGCGTCACCCTGATCCTCACCACCCACTACATGGACGAGGCGGAGCAGCTCTGCGACCGGCTGATCGTGGTGGACAAGGGCCGGATCATGGCCGAGGGCTCCCCGGCCAGCCTGATCCGCGAATACTCCACCCGCGAGGTGCTCGAACTGCGCTTCGGGTCCGCCCGCAACGCCACCGTCGGCGCCGAGCTCGAGGGCATCGGCGAACGCGTCGAAACCCTCCCGGACCGCGTCCTGATCTACGCCAACGACGGCGAGGCCGCCCTGGAAGAGGTCTCCGCCCGCGGCCTCCGCCCCGTCACCTCGCTGGTGCGCCGCTCCTCGCTGGAGGACGTCTTCCTGCGCCTGACCGGCCGGAGCCTCGTTGACTAGGAATCCGGCCGTGACCGAGCCGGGACAGACGACGGCGGCCAGCCCGAAGCCGCAGACCGGGACCGGACGCGCCCACGCGCCGGAGGTCTCCGCGGCCAAGGCCCGCCGCTGGGGCGCGTTCTACTACGCCGAGCAGGTCCTGCGGGTGATGAAGGGCTACGGCTGGACCATCGTCATGTACGGCGTGGGCCAGCCCGTCGCCTACCTCTTCGCCATGGGCGTGGGACTGGCCACGCTGGTGGACTCAAACTCCGCCGCGGCCTTCGGCGGCGTCAGCTACCTGACCTTCATCGCCCCGGCCCTGCTGATCTCCGCCGCCGTGATGACCGCCGCAAACGAGTTCACCTTCCCGGTGATGGACGGGTTCAAGTGGCGCCGGGTCTACTACGGCCCGCACGCCTCCCCGCTGACCCCGGAACAGATCGCCGCCGGACAGATCATCGCCGTGACAGTCCGGTTCCTGCTGCAGTCAGCCATCTACTTCGGCGTGGTGACCCTGTTCGGGGCCTCACCCAGCGGCTGGGGCTGGGTCTCGATCCTCATCGCCACCCTGGCCGGCCTCGCCTTCGGCCTGCCCCTGATGGCGTATGCGGCCCGGATCAAGGAGGACAAGGGCCAGTTCGCCATGGTGATGCGCTTCATCGTCATGCCGCTGTTCCTGTTCTCCGGCACCTTCTTCCCGCTGGACACCCTGCCGCTGGGGGTGCGCTGGGTCGGCTGGATCTCCCCGATCTGGCACGGCACAGAACTCGGCCGGGTGGTCACGTACGGTTACCCCGAGCCGGCCTGGCTGAGCGCCGTCCACCTGATTGTCCTGGCCGGCCTCACGGTCCTCGGCTGGGTCCTGACCCGGCGCCAGTTCGCCACGAGGATGGGTGCATGAGCACGTTCGCCACCGCCGGACACCACGACGGCGCCCCCAGCGTCGCCGACGCCGCCCGCGCCCGCCGCTTCGGCCCGCTGTACTCGCGCAACGTGCGCGCCGTCGTCGCCCGCGGGCTGATGGCCACCAAAAGCAGCAACTGGATGGTGATGCTCTCGGGCTTCTTCGAACCCGTGCTCTACCTGATTTCGATGGGCGTGGGCCTCGGCGCGATCGTCGGCACGGTGCAGGGCCCCGGCGGCCAGGAGATCTCCTACGCCGCGTACATCGCTCCGGCGCTGCTGGCCGTCTCGGCGATGAACGGCGCCGTGTACGACTCCACCTGGAACGTCTTCTTCAAGATGAACTTCGCCAAGCTCTACCAGGGCATGCTCTACACCTCGCTGGGACCGATCGACGTCGCGATGGGGGAGATCTTCCTGGCCCTGCTTCGCGGCCTCATGTACGCCACCGGGTTCACCGCGGTGATGGGCGTGATGGGCCTGATCACCACCCCGTGGGCCATCCTGATGATCCCGGCCTCGGTGCTGATTGCGTTCGGCTTCGCCAGCTTCGGCATGGGCATCACCAGCTTCATGAAGACCTTCCAGCAGATGGACTGGATCAACTTCATCATGCTGCCGATGTTCCTCTTCAGCGCCACCTTCTACCCGCTGAGCGTCTACCCGGGACCCATCCAGCTGCTGATCCAGGCCATGCCGCTCTGGCACGGGGTGGAGCTGCTCCGCCAGATCAGCGTGGGGGCCTTCGACGCTTCCACGGCGCTGCACATCGGCTACTACCTGGTGATGATCGTGCTCGGCGTCGCCCTCACCACCGGCCGCCTGCGCCGGCTGTTCCTGAAGTAGCGGCCCCGGCGGCGGCCTTGCCGTGGGCCCTGCAGGCTCGGACGACGGCCGCCGTTCGCCGGGGGTGGAAGCGCCGCGTGTGGTGCGCGCCGTTTGCGATAATGGACCCATGCGATCCCTCGGCAACCCTTCCTCCACCACGTCCCCGTTCGCCGCCGCCGGCAAGAACCCGATGTTCCGCATCGGCGGCCTCGGCATGACGGTGTTCATCATCGCCTTCCTGGTGGCCGTGATCTTCGCGGCGAACCAGAACGACGTCGTGGGCTGGGTTGTCGCCGTCATCGCCTTCTTCTGGCTGGCGCTGGCCTCCTTCGTGGTCTTCAGCATTCAGAAGGCCGCCAAGCGCGCCGGGGCCAAGCTCAACGAGGCGCAGAACGCCTTCAACTCCGCCGTAGGCCGGGCGCCGTCGGCTGGCAGCGCCGACCACGGTGGCACCCGCGTCGTCGGGGAGCGCCGGGAAGCCGACGAGGTCCGCGACATGAAGCTGGACCACTCCTTCAAGATCGTCCAGGTGCAGGTCCGCGTCGTCGAGCAGGAACGGGCAAAGGGCGAGGCCTCGGACCAGGACACCATCCGCCGCGCCCTCGAGACGATCGAAATCACCGCCACCAACGCCCGGGACATGATCAAGTCCGGCGGCTCCTCCGACGAGCCGGTGAGCGGAACCATCATCGACTAGAGTGGATCGGGTGAGCTCGGCATTGGAGAAGGACCACCTTCGCATCGCAACGGTCAACGTCAACGGCCTTCGCGCCGCCTACAAAAAGGGCATGGCGGAATGGCTGGCGGCGCGCGAGGTGGACATCCTCTGCCTGCAGGAGGTCCGCGCGCCCGACGCCGTGGTCCGGGACCTGCTCGGCGACGACTGGCACATCCTGCACGCCGAAGCCGAGGCGAAGGGCCGCGCCGGCGTCGCCATCGCCTCGCGCACGGAGCCGACGGCCACCCGGGGACACATCGGCCACGATTACTTCTCGACGGCGGGCCGCTGGGTGGAGGCGGACTACATCGTCCGCGACGCCGCCGGGAACCCCGCCACGCTGACCGTGGTCAGCGCCTACGTCCACTCCGGCGAAGCCGGGACCCCGAAGCAGGACGATAAGTTCCGCTTCCTGGACCTCATGCTGACCCGGCTGCCGGAGCTGGCCAAGCACAGCGACCACGCCGTGGTCGTGGGGGACCTGAACGTGGGCCACACGGAGCTGGACATCAAGAACTGGAAGGGCAACGTCAAACGTGCCGGCTTCCTGCCCGAGGAGCGTGCCTATTTCGACCGCTTCATGGGCGAGGAAATTGGCTGGAAGGATGTTCACAGGGGCCTGGCGGGTACCGTCAACGGCCCCTACACTTGGTGGTCGCAAAGGGGACAGGCCTTCGACAACGACACGGGCTGGCGGATTGACTACCACCTCGCCACCCCCGCCCTCGCCGCCGCAGCGGTGCAGGCCGTCGTTGACCGGGCGCCGTCCTGGGATACCCGCTTCTCCGACCATGCCCCGCTGGTAGTGGACTACCGGCTCTAGTTTTAAGGCTTTCCCCATGACCTCTCCCGCCACCGCGTCGCTGATCCCCGACGCCACCCCCTCCACCGACGCCGCACTGGCGGCTGCCCCCGGCACCCGCCAGCGGATCCTCTCCGGAATGCAGCCCTCCGCCGACTCGCTGCACCTGGGCAACTACCTCGGCGCCCTGGTGAACTGGGTCCGGATGCAGGACGAATACGACGCCGTCTTCTTCATCCCCGACCTGCACGCCATCACCGTGCCCCAGGACCCGGCCGAGCTGGCCCGCCGCACCCGGGTGACCGCCGCCCAGTACATCGCCGGCGGCGTCGACGTCGACAAGTGCACCCTCTTCGTCCAGTCCCAGGTGCCCGAACACGCCCAGCTGGCCTGGGTGCTGAACTGCATCACCGGCTTCGGCGAGGCCTCCCGGATGACCCAGTTCAAGGACAAGGCGCTCAAGCAGGGCTCGGACCAGGCCAGCGTGGGCCTGTTCACCTACCCGATCCTGCAGGCCGCGGACATCCTGCTGTACAAGCCGCACGGCGTCCCCGTCGGTGAGGACCAGCGCCAGCACGTCGAGCTCAGCCGCGACCTTGCCCAGCGCTTCAACTCCCGCTTCGGCGAGACCTTCACCGTGCCGCAGCCCTTCATCCAGAAGGGAACCGCGAAGATCTACGACCTGCAGAATCCGACGGCGAAGATGTCCAAGTCGGCCGAGTCCCCGGCCGGCCTGATCAACCTGCTGGATGAGCCGAAGTTGATCGCCAAGCGGATCAAGTCCGCCGTGACCGACACCGGCACCGAGATCCGCTTCGACCGGGAGAACAAGCCGGGCGTCTCCAACCTGCTGACCATCTACTCGGCCATCACCGGGCAGTCCATCGAGCAGCTCACCGCGGCCTACGAGGGCAAGATGTACGGCCACCTGAAGGTCGACCTGGCGGAGGTGGTGACGGCACACCTGAGCCCGATCCGCGACCGCGC
The DNA here is from genome assembly GCF_030410515.1 of Arthrobacter sp. YD4. GTDB lineage: Bacteria > Actinomycetota > Actinomycetes > Actinomycetales > Micrococcaceae > Arthrobacter. The sequence goes on from NZ_JAUHHD010000007.1 coordinate 45,310, forward strand.
CAACGAACTCCTGGCCGACCCGGCCGAGCTGGACCGCCTCCTGGCGGTCGGCGCGGACAAGGCCCGGGAAGCCGCGGCGGCCACCCTCAAGGACGTGTACGCCAAGGTGGGCTTCCTGCCGTACGCCGGGGCACGGGGAGACATCTAGGGCAATGTCCTCCGCCAGCAACGTCACCGCGAGCGAAACCGGCACGTCCACGGGCCTCTCCCGGGACACCGGCGGCACCGCCCCCTCGGCGGCCGCGCCCGCGGGCCAGGACGCGCACGCTCCGGAGGACGGCATCAGCATCGGCGTGATCCTGGGCTTCCCGCCCAGGATCGCCGAGGAGCTGCGGCGCTGGCGGGCCTCCTTCGGGGACCCGCTGGCCGCTACGGTGCCCGCCCACATCACGCTGGTCACCACCACCACCACCCGGGACTGGGAGGCCACCCGGCGGCACGTCCGCGAGGTCGCCGGCCGGCAGGAGCCCTTCACCGTCACCATCGCCGGCACCGGATCGTTCCGGCCCGTCTCCCCGGTGGTGTTCCTGAAGGTGGAGGAGGGGTTCGGCGAGTGCGTGGACCTGCACCGGCAGCTGCAGCGCGGCCCACTGGAGCGCGAGCTGCCCTTCGCCTACCACCCGCACGTCACCGTGGCCCACGACGTCGCCCCGGAAAGCCTCGACGAGGCCGAAACGGCGCTGAAGGATTACAGGGCCAGCTTCCCGGTGGCTAGCATGGGTCTTTACGAGCACGATGACAACGGCATCTGGCAGCTACGGGAAGAACTGGACTTTGGCAGCGAACGTGACCACCACCGAGGCGAAGGCGCCCCAGAAGGCCCCCGCTAGCCCACCCGCACCCACGGACCTGCCCGGGCTGCGCCTGGAGGTCATCCACAAGCGGATGGACTGGGTCAAAGCCCGCCGCTCCGGTGGCAACGTCCTGGCGGGCATGCCGCTGCTGTTCGCGAAGATCAACACCTTCCGGCCGCAGCGTGCCTTCATGCACTACAACCTCCAGCGCGGCCCGCTCCTGAGCGCGGGCATCGGCTTCCGGATGTTTTTCTCCATCACCGGCCTGCTGGCCACCGGATTCTCCCTCGCCGGGCTGATCCTCAACGGCCAGCCCGCCCTGCTGGAACAGATCATCCGCAGCGTCGCCGGCGCCGCCCCCGGCCTGCTCAAGGTCAACGGCGGCCCGGGACTGGTGGACCCGCACCAGCTGCTCAACCCGTCCAACCTCGGCTGGACCGCCCTGATCGCCGCCGCCGTCACGGTGTTCACCGCGCTCGGCTGGATCAGCGGGGTCCGCGACGGCGTCCGCGGCATGATGCAGCTGGGCCCGCGGCCCATCCTGCCCGTGCTGCAGATCCTGCGCGACGCCGGGACCCTGCTGCTTCTCGGTGCCGCCCTGGTGGTCAGCGCGGGCGCGTCCCTGGTGTTCGGCACGGCCGCCGACTGGGTTGCCGGCCTGCTGCACCTGGACCCGCTGCTGGCCGGTCCGCTGACCACGTCGGTGACCATCGTGGTGCCCCTGCTGCTGGCATGGGGGACCGCCCTGATCATGTTCCGGGTGGCGGCCGGGGTGCGCCTGTCGCGGCGGGCGCTGCTGGAGGGCACCATCATGGCCGCCGCAGGCACCACGGTGCTGCAGTTCTTCAGCACCCAACTGCTGGCCAGCTCGGGCCGCAACCCGATCCTGGCCCCGTTCGCCATCATCATCGGGCTGCTGGTCTGGTTCAACCTGGTCAGCCAGGTCTACCTGGTCTCCGCCTCCTGGTCCGCCGTGCGCGAATCAGACCGGTCCGCCGGCCCGGTGGACAAGACCCTCGGCTGGGGTGCCCGCCAGGTCCAGCCCGGCCGGACCCCCGCCGAGCCGCGCGTGCGCCCGCGGCGGGCGCCGGCTAGTTTCCGGCGTCGAGGTACTGATCGGCCCACGCCGAAATAATCTTCGCCGCCCGGGCCGCCTGCCCCTTTCCGGTGAGCAGGTGGTCCGAGCCCTCCAGCGAGACGAAGTTCCGCGGGTGCCGGGCGGTCTGGAAGATGCTGCTGGCGTTCTCGATGCCCACCGTGGTGTCCGTGGGGGAGTGCAGTACCATCAGCGGCTTGTGCAGCCGGCGGATGCAGTCGGTGAGGTCCGCGTTCTCCAGGTCCTCCACGAAGTGCCGGCGGATCTCCACCCGCTTGCCGCCCAGGTCCACCTCGGCGCTGCCCTTGCTGAGGATGCGGTCCAGGGCCGCGTCGAAGACGTGGGCCACGTGCTTGGGCGAGAAGGGCGCGCCCACCGTGGCCACCGCGTCCAGCTCCGGGATGCTGTGGGCCGCCGCCAGCACGGCGGCACCGCCGAAGGAGTGGCCCACCAGCAGCGACACCGGCCGCCCGGAGGCGCGCATGAACTCCGCAGCCCGGACCGTGTCCGCCACCTTGTGGCTGAAGGACCCGGCCGACCATTCGCCCGCCGAGCCGCCCAGGCCCAGGTTGTCGAAGCGCAGCATGCCCACCCCGTTGTCCGCCAGCGCCTTGCACATCCGGGAGGCGGCCGGGCTGTCCTTGCCCAGGGTGAAGCCGTGCGAGAACACGCCCCAGCCCTTCACCGGCCCCTCGGGCAGGTCGATGATCCCGGAGAGCAGTTCGCCGGTGGAACCTTCGAAGGTGACTTTTTCGGAGCGGGACACGGGGGCCTTTCGACGGAGACAGTGGGGCGGCGGAGGGGTATGGGAGGGGAACACGACGACGGCGCCCCCACCCAAGGGTGGAAGGCGCCGTCGTCGTGGTGCTGTGCCCGTGGAGGGCTCAGCGGTGCTTAGACCTTGCGGGACAGGATAGCCTGCTTGACCTCAGCGATGGCCTGCGTGACCTGGATGCCGCGGGGGCATGCCTCGGTGCAGTTGAAGGTGGTGCGGCAGCGCCACACGCCTTCCTTGTCGTTGAGGATCTCCAGGCGCATGTCGCCGGCATCGTCGCGGGAGTCGAAGATGAAGCGGTGCGCGTTGACGATCGCGGCCGGGCCAAAGTACTGGCCGTCGGTCCAGAACACCGGGCAGGACGAGGTGCACGCGGCGCACAGGATGCACTTGGTGGTGTCGTCGAACCGCTCGCGGTCCTCGGCGGACTGCAGGCGTTCCTTGGTGGGCTCGTGGCCGCGGTTGATCAGGAACGGCATGACCTCACGGAAGGACTGGAAAAACGGCTCCATGTCCACGATCAGGTCCTTTTCGACCGGCAGGCCCTTGATCGGCTCGACCGTGATGGGCTTGGTGGTGTCCAGGTCCTTGAGCAGGGTCTTGCAGGCCAGGCGGTTGCGGCCGTTGATGCGCATGGCATCGGAACCGCAGACGCCGTGCGCGCAGGACCGGCGGAAGGAGACGCTGCCGTCCTGCTCCCACTTGATCTTGTGCAGGGCGTCCAGCACGCGGTCGGTGCCGTACATGGTGACCTGGAAGTCGTCCCAGGTGGCCTCCTCGGAGACCTCGGGGTTGTAGCGGCGCACGCGCAGCGTCACGTCGAAGGACGGGATTTCCCCGCCGCCGCCGACGCCGGCGGGCAGTTCGATCTTGGAGGCTGGCTCAGCGAGTTCAGCGGTCATCTTAGTACTTCCTCACCATCGGCTCGTAGCGCGTGAAGACCACCGGTTTGGTAGCCAGCCGGATGCCAGCGATCGCCTCGGCGGAACCGTCCGCCGGAGCGTGCTCATCCTTGTACGCCATGGAGTGCTTCATGAATTTTTCGTCGTCGCGCTCGGGGAAGTCCTCGCGGAAGTGTCCGCCGCGGGACTCCTCGCGGTGCAGGGCCGCCACGGTCATGACCTTGGCAAGCTCCAGCAGGAAGCCCAGCTCCACGGCCTCGAGCAGGTCAAGGTTGAAGCGCTTGCCCTTGTCCTGAACGTTGATCCGCTGGTAGCGCTCCTCGAAAGATGCGATGTCCGCCAGGACCTGGTTCAGCGTATCGGCGGTGCGGAACACCTGCATGTTGGCGTCCATGGTGTCCTGCAGTTCCTTGCGGATCTGGGCCACCTTTTCGGTGCCGTTGGCGGTGCGGACGTGCTCCAGCAGGTTCAGCGTGTAGGCCTCCGGATCCGCGGGCAGTTCCACGAAATCGGCGGTCTTGGCGTACTCGGCGGCGGCGACGCCGGCGCGCTTGCCGAAGACGTTGATGTCCAGCAGCGAGTTGGTGCCCAGGCGGTTGGAGCCGTGGACGGACACGCAGGCAACCTCACCGGCGGCGTAGAGGCCCGGGACGATCGTGTCGTTGTCCTGCAGGACCTCGGCGCTGATGTTCGTGGGGATGCCGCCCATGGCGTAGTGCGCGGTCGGGAAGACCGGCACCGGCTCGGTGTACGGCTCCACGCCCAGGTAGGTGCGGGCGAACTCGGTGATGTCCGGGAGCTTGGCATCGATGTGCGCCGGCTCCAGGTGCGTCAGGTCCAGGAGGACGTAGTCCTTGTTCGGGCCGCAGCCGCGGCCCTCGCGGACCTCGTTGGCCATGGAACGGGCCACGATGTCACGGGGCGCCAGGTCCTTGATGGTGGGGGCGTAACGCTCCATGAAGCGCTCACCCTCGGAGTTGCGCAGGATCGCGCCCTCGCCGCGGGCCGCCTCGGAGAGCAGGATGCCCAGGCCGGCCAGGCCTGTCGGGTGGAACTGGAAGAACTCCATGTCCTCCAGGGGGATACCGCGGCGGAACGCGATGCCCATGCCGTCACCGGTAAGCGTGTGGGCGTTGGAGGTGGTCTTGAAGACCTTGCCGGCGCCGCCGGAGGCGAACACGACCGACTTGGCCTGGAAGACGTGCAGTTCGCCGGAGGCCAGGTCGTAGGACACGACGCCCGCAACGCGCTTCTGCTTGTACGGGGTGCCGTCCTCGCGGACCGCGTCTTCCTCAACCGTCAGCAGGTCCAGCACGTAGTACTCGTTGTAGAACTCAACGTTGTGCTTGACGCAGTTTTGGTACAGGGTCTGGAGGATCATGTGCCCGGTGCGGTCGGCGGCGTAGCAGGCGCGGCGGACCGGGGCCTTGCCGTGGTCGCGGGTGTGGCCACCGAAGCGGCGCTGGTCGATCCGGCCCTCGGGCGTGCGGTTGAACGGCAGGCCCATCTTCTCGAGGTCCAGGACGGCGTCAATCGCTTCCTTCGCCATGACCTCGGCGGCGTCCTGGTCAACCAGGTAGTCGCCACCCTTGATGGTGTCGAAGGTGTGCCATTCCCAGTTGTCTTCCTCGACGTTGGCCAGGGCGGCGCACATGCCGCCCTGTGCCGCGCCGGTGTGGGAGCGCGTGGGATAAAGCTTGGTCAGTACCGCTGTTCGGGCGCGCTGACCGGATTCGATCGCTGCGCGCATGCCCGCGCCACCGGCGCCGACGATGACGACGTCGTACTTATGGACCTGCATACCAGATGCTCTTTCTCTCAAAATTCGCTGTGAACACCGCCGGCGAGACCAGGACGGTGGGGCCCGCTGTTCCTGCCCGCCGGGCAGGCAGGACTCAGCGGCCGGGGACCGGGGCGGCTACGGGGCGGGGCAGAACCCGCCGGGCAGCTGCACGCCGTCGACCACGGGGCAGGGGTTGAAGGTGAAGATCACCAGGGTGCCGAGGATGACGATTGCCGCGGCGGCCGCGTACAGCACGATCTTCAGCCACAGGCGCGTGGCGTCCCTCTCGGCGTAGTCATTGATGATGGTGCGGACGCCGTTGCTGCCGTGCAGCATGGCCAGCCACAGCATCGCCAGGTCCCAGACCTGCCAGAACGGGTCGGCCCACTTGCCGGCGACGAAGCCGAAGTCGACCGCGTGGATGCCTCCGCCGACCATCAGGTTCACAAACAGGTGACCGAAGATGAGGACCACCAGCACGACACCGGAGAGCCGCATGAACAGCCATGCCAGCATCTCGAAGTTGCCCTTCGAGGAACCGTTGCGGTTGTACTTCGGGGCGACGCGGCCCGCGCCGACCTTGCCGGAGCGCGGGGTCTGGATCTGCGTTGCACTCATGGCTAGTGACCTCCGAGGGCGAGGGACAGGTGGCGGATGGAGAAGCCGACCATGACGATGACCCAGAGGGCCAGAACCGTCCACAGCATCTGGCGCTGGTACTTGGCGCCCTTCTTCCAGAAGTCGACGGCGATGATCCGGAGGCCGTTGAAGGCGTGGAAGACGATCGCCGCGACGAGGCCCGTTTCACCCAGGGCCATGAGGGGGTTCTTGTAAGAGCCGATCACGGCGTTGTATGCCTCCGGGGACACACGCACCAACGACGTGTCCAGCACGTGGACCAACAAGAAGAAAAAGATCACTACACCGGTAACGCGGTGTCCAACCCAGGACCACATGCCTTCACGGCCGCGGTACAAGGTGCCAGCTGGTTTTGTCGGCACTGAATAAACCTCCCTGCAACACAGCGGCGCTGGCATGGGATCCACGCGGGGGGAACGCCTGCTGCGAGAGCACTCGTAAGCTCAAGCCTAAATCTAGGCTTCGCTGTCAGCTTATTCAATTCAGGGCGGCGGTACGGCGGGGAGCTTCCGCGGTTTTTGCCCGGTTTTGAGACGAACGCCACATTCGCTGGCATTGCCGGTCAATTTGGTGTGCACTTTCCGGGGCTCCGGGGCCCCGTCCGTTAGAGTGGCCGTGATGAATACTGATAATGTGACCGGCCTCGAGCCGCATGATGCCGCCGCGGATTCGCCCCTGGACCGTTTCATTGCGGTGATCCCGGCCGGGGGTGTCGGCACGCGCCTCTGGCCGCTGTCCCGCGCCGCGGCCCCGAAGTTCCTGCACGACCTCACCGGGTCCGGCAGTACCTTGTTGCGCGCCACCTACGACCGCCTGGAGCCATTGGCCGGCAGTCGGATGCTGGTCGTCACCGGCAACGCCCACCGCGAGGCCGTCTGCCGCCAGCTGCCGGAGATCCACGACGCCGACCTGGTGCTGGAGAGCGAGCCGAAGGATTCCGGCGCCGCGATCGGCCTGGCCGCCGCCATCCTCTACGAACGCGACCCGGACACCATCATGGGCTCCTTCGCCGCGGACCAGGTCATCAGCCCCGACGAGCTGTTCCAGGATGCCGTCCGGGAGGCTATCTACACGGCCGCCTACGGCAAGATCGTCACGATCGGCATCAAGCCGACGCACCCCTCCACCGGGTTCGGCTACATCCGCGCCGGTGAGCAGCTCAGCGTCCCGAATGCCCCCAGCGCCCACACGGTGGTGGAGTTCGTCGAGAAGCCCAGCGAGGACGTCGCCCAGCAGTACGTGGACAGCGGTGAATACGTCTGGAACGCCGGCATGTTCGTCGCCCCCGTGTCCCTGATGCTCAAGCACCTCGAGGCCAACCAGCCGGAGCTGTTCGCCGGCCTGCAGGAGATCGCCAAGGCGTGGGACACCCCGCTGCGTGACGAGGTCACCGCCCGGGTCTGGCCCACTCTGCCCAAGATCGCCATCGACTACGCCGTGGCCGAGCCCGCCGCCGAGGCCGGGGACGTCGCCGTCGTGCCCGGCACCTTCCGTTGGGACGACGTCGGGGACTTCGCCTCCGTGGGCCGGCTCAACAGCGCCAAGGAGGTCGACGAGGTCACCGTGATCGGCGCCGGCGCCCGGGTCTTCACCGAAAACGCCAGCGGCGTGGTGGTCACCGACACCAAGCGCGTCATCGCCCTGATCGGCATCAAGGACGTCGTGATCGTGGACACCCCGGACGCCCTGCTGGTCACCACCAAGGCCCACTCGCAGCGGGTCAAGGCCGCCGTCGACGCCCTCAAGGCCAGCGGCGACACGGACGTCCTCTAGCCCGGCCACGCTTAACCGCCGCTGACCTGCGCTTTCACCGCCGCCCGGGACCCGATGGGTACCCGGGCGGCGGTGCGTAATGCGCCGTCCGGGATGCCGCTATTTTTTGGACTGTGGCTACAGTGATTGAGTGCGCAATTACACTACCGAGGCCGAGCCCACCACCCGCGTGGAACCCTGGCTGGAGCCCCTCCTGCCGGAATTGATCGACTTCCGCCGTGACCTGCACGCGCACCCCGAGCTGTCCTTCAAGGAATTCCGCACCACGGACAAGCTCGCGAGCCGGCTGGAGGCCGCCGGACTGAAGCCGCGCCGCCTGGAAGGCACCGGCCTGACCGTGGACGTGGGGGAGGGACCCATCGCCACCGCGCTGCGCGGCGATATCGACGCGCTGCCGATCATCGAGGAAACCGGGCTGGAGTTCGCCTCCAAGAACCACGGGGTCACGCACGCCTGCGGCCACGACGTGCACACCACCACCATGCTCGGCATTGCCCTGGTGCTGCAGCGCATGCACGAAGCCTCCCCGCTGGGCGGGACGGTCCGGATCATCTTCCAGCCGGCCGAGGAAACCATGCCCGGCGGCGCCCATGCCTGCATCGAACAGGGCGTCCTCGAGGGAGTTCCCCGGATTCTGGCGCTGCACTGTGACCCGCGGATCGAGGTGGGCAAGATCGGCACCCGCATCGGCGCCATCACCTCCGCCTCCGACACCATCAAGATCGAACTCTCCGGCCGCGGCGGCCACACCTCCCGCCCGCACCTGACCGAGGAGCTGGTCTTCGCCCTCGCCCAGATCGCTATCAACGTCCCCGCCGTCCTGTCCCGCCGGGTGGACGTGCGCAGCGGTGTCTCCGTGGTGTGGGGCCACATCTCCGCCGGCGCCGCCCCGAACGCCATCCCGGCCAGCGGCTACATGGCCGGCACCATGCGCTGCCTGGACCGGGACGCCTGGCACAGCGCCGGCCGGATCCTCGACGAGGTGGTCCAGCAGATCGCCGCGCCCTATGGCGTCGACGTTCACCTCGAGCACACCCGCGGCGTCCCGCCGGTGGTCAACTCCGAGCACGAGACCGCACTGATCGAGGCCTCCGCCCGCGCCGAGATCGGCGAGAGCTCCGTGGTGCTCACCCCGCAGTCCATGGGCGGGGAGGACTTCGCCTGGTTCCTGGCAGATCTGCCCGGGGCCATGATGCGGCTGGGCACCAAGACCCCCGGCGGCGAGGAGTACGACCTGCACCGCGGCGACTACATCCTGGACGAGCGCGCCCTGGGCCTGGGCATCCGGGTCCTTACCGCCGCCGCCCTGCGCACCCTCCGCGACCTCGGGCAGCAGTAGCGCCTCCGCCTCACCGCCGGGCTACCCGCCGGACTGCCCGCCGGAATTCCCCACCTTTGCCCCCTGACGCCGCGACGCGCCGTCGGGTCCCGCGGACACGCCGGACGATGACGGCGAACGTGGGGGATTTCCGCACGCCACCACGGCCGGTGCGTTAGGTTGTGCACAACTGAGTTGCGTACAACTGAAAAAATCCGTAGGGTGGAATCATGCCCTCTTCCGCAGAGACCCCCGACGCCGTGACCCGGCCCGAGGCGCCCCGCCTCGACAGGCAATTGTGCTTCGCCATGTACTCGGCCTCCCGCGCCGCGACGGCGGCCTACCGGCCGATGTTGGAGGAGCTGGGCCTGACCTACCCGCAGTACCTGGCCATGATGGTGCTCTGGGAGGACCAGCCACGCAGCGTCCGCGACCTCGGCGAGGAGCTCGGCCTGGACTCGGGCACGCTGTCCCCGTTGCTGAAGCGGCTCGAGGCGCTGGGCTTTGTGGAACGGCGCCGGTCCGCCGAGGATGAGCGGCGCGTCGAGGTCTTCCTGACCGACGCCGGTGCAGCCCTGGGCGCCCGCGCCGCCGGTATTCCGCAGCGCCTGGCCGACGCCGCCGGACTGTCCGCCGCGGAGCTGGACCAGCTCCGCGAGACCCTGACCCGGCTGGCCGCCGCCCTGCATGCCGGCCACTGACGGCGACCGGGCCGCCCGGCGGCCCACACCACAGACTTTCCCCACCCCGACAGATTGGATCCCCATGAAAACCCTGTACACCGCGGAGGCCCTCGCCTCCGGTGAAGGCCGCGACGGCAACGCCCAGACCAACGACGGCAAGCTCAATGTCACGCTCGCCAGCCCGGTGGAGCTGGGCGGCAGCGGCGAGGGCACCAACCCGGAGCAGCTCTTCGCCGCCGGCTATGCCGCATGCTTCCACTCGGCCCTGCGCCTGGTGGGCCGCCAGCAGAAGGCGGACCTGACCGATTCCGCCGTCGCCGCGAAGATCCACCTCGGCGCCCTGGACGGCGGCGCCGGCTACGGCATCGCCGCCGAACTCGAGATCGCGCTGCCCGCCGTCGACCGCGAGACCGCCGAGGCGCTCGTGGCCAAGGCCCACGAGGTCTGCCCCTACTCCAACGCCACCCGTGGCAACATCACCGTAGACATCACCATCATGGAGGTCGCCGCATGAGCATCGAGAACACCACCCTTCCCACCAGCACCCGCGAGATCCAGCTGGCCTCCCGCCCGCACGGCCGCCCCGTGCCGGAGAACTTTCGCCTGGCCGAGTCGGCCCTGCCGGAGCTGCAGGACGGTCAGGTCCTGGTCCGCAACCTCTTCATCTCCGTCGACCCATACATGCGCGGCCGGATGAACGACGTGAAGTCCTACTCCGCGCCGTTCGCCCTGGACGCGGCCATGGAGGGCGGCGCCGTCGGCGAGGTCATCGCCTCCCGCTCCGAGGACCGCAAGGTCGGCGACACCGTGGTGCACAGCCTCGGCTGGCGTGAATACGCCGTCCTGGACGCCGGCGCCACCTCGCCGGCCCGCACGGACATCGCCCCGGCGTCGGCCTTCCTCGGCGCCCTCGGCATGACCGGCCTGACCGCCTACGCCGGCCTGCTGAAGGTTGCCGACTTCAAGCCCGGCGACGCCGTGTTCGTCTCCGGTGCCGCCGGCGCCGTCGGCTCCCTGGTGGGCCAGATCGCCAAGGCCATGGGCGCCTCCCGGGTCATCGGCAGCGCCGGCACCCCGGAGAAGGTCGCCCGCCTGCTCGAGCTCGGCTTCGACGCCGCGTTCAACTACCACGACGGCCCGGTCCGCGACCTGCTCAAGGACGCCGCGGGCGAGAAGGGCATCGACGTCTACTTCGACAACGTTGGCGGCGAGCACCTCGAAGCCGCGCTCTCGGTGATGAACGTCGGCGGCCGCGTAGCCATGTGCGGCGCCATCGCGCAGTACAACTCCACCGAGCCGACCCCGGCCCCGCGGAACCTGATGCTGGCCATCGGCAAGCAGCTGACCCTCAAGGGCTTCCTGGTGGGCGGCTACTGGCAGTACATGGGCGAGTTCGTCGAGAAGGTCTCCGGCTGGATTGCCGACGGCACCATCCGCTACGACGAGACGATCGTGGACGGCCTGGAGAACGCCCCGCAGGCCTTCATGGACCTGCTCGACGGCGCCAACACCGGCAAGATGCTCGTCCGCCTCTAAGCAAGCCTCCAGGCAGACAGCCGACCCGCCCACCGCGTGCGGCTCCGAAAAGGCCCCGGACTCACAGTCCGGGGCCTTTTCGCGCGCCGAGGGCAGGGGAGGGGCAGGCTAGGGGAGCGCGTTGGTAACAACTTCTCAACAATCTGGGAAACCGCTGTGAACTGTGTTACTCGACGTGTTGCAGGCCACTAAAGTAGCTGGCATCAGTGCGCCTCGGCGCAGCGCTGCGAACGCCTCAGTGACAACAGTGTTTCGGGAGCAACACCGTAAGCGGACAGTCATTGAACACCCGTCGCATCGCCTACCCCTTCCTGGAGGAACTTTGAAGAACTCACTGCGCGCAACTCTCAAGCGCGGTTCCATGGCCGGCGTCGCCACCGCGGGTGCGGCCGCCCTGCTGCTGACCGGCTGCGGCGCCGCCCCGTCCTCGTCCAACGCCTCAGGCTCGGCCACCAAGTCCGACTACACCGCCTGCATGGTGTCCGACTCCGGCGGGTTCGATGACAAGTCGTTCAACCAGTCCGGCTACGAGGGCCTGCAGAACGCCGCCAAGGACCTCGGCATCAACGAGAAGCACGTCCAGTCCAAGGCTGACACGGACTACGACCCGAACCTCCGCTCCATGGTCCAGCAGGGCTGCAAGCTCACCGTGACCGTCGGCTTCCTCCTCGGCGACGCCACCAAGTCCATCGCGACGGCCAACCCGAACAACCACTTCGCGATCATCGACTACAACGACCCGACCTTCCCGAAGAACGTCAAGCCGATCGTCTACGACACGGCCCAGGCCGCGTTCCTGGCCGGCTACCTGGCCGCCGGAACCTCCAAGACCGGAAAGGTCGCCACCTTCGGCGGCATCAACATCCCCACCGTCACCATCTTCATGGACGGCTTCGCCGACGGCGTGAAGTACTACAACCAGAAGAAGAGCAAGAACGTCCAGCTCCTCGGCTGGGACAAGGACAAGCAGGACGGCACCTTCGTCGGCGACTTCAAGCAGGTCGACAAGGGCAAGGTCCTGACCCAGGGCTTCCTGGACCAGGGCGCGGACATCGTCCTGCCCGTCGCCGGCCCGGTCGGCGGCGGCGCCGGCAGCGCCATCCTGGACGCCAAGTCCAAGGGCAAGGACGCCAAGCTCATCTGGGTTGACTCCGACGGCTACCTGACCGCCGCCGAGTACAAGTCCGTGATCCTGTCCTCCGTGCAGAAGACCATGTCCACCGCCGTCGAATCCGTCATCAAGGACGACAAGGACGGCAAGTTCGACGCCGCCCCGTACATCGGCACCCTGGAGAACGGCGGCGTGGCCCTGGCCCCGTTCCACGACCTGGATTCCGCTGTTCCGGCCGACCTCAAGAGCGAGCTGGACCAGCTGAAGAAGGACATCATCTCCGGCACCGTCAAGGTCGAGTCGAAGTCCAGCCCGACCAAGTAAGCAGCACACCGCGGGGCGCGCTGCCCTTCCGCCGTCACCCGGCCGAAGGGCAGCGCGTTCTGTTTTGCCGGGGCCTCCCGGCACCCCGCCGGGACGTCTCTGGGGAAGCCCGCCCGGCCACCACCCTGCCCAGCAACCACCCGTGACACTAGGCTGGGATCACCCGCTGCGCTGCCGCCCACCACGGCGCCGGAGCAGTCCATTTACACAGACAGATTGGTTGGGGTTTTGAAACTCGAACTGAAGGGGATCACGAAGCGCTTCGGATCCCTGGTAGCCAATGACCACATTGACCTGGTCGTCGAACCCGGGCAGGTGCACTGCCTGCTGGGAGAAAACGGCGCCGGCAAGTCCACCCTGATGAACGTCCTCTACGGTCTCTACGACCCGACCGAGGGCGAGATCCTGGTGGACGACAAGCCCGTGGTCTTCAAGGATCCGGGCGAGGCGATGGCCGCCGGCATCGGCATGGTCCACCAGCACTTCATGCTCATCCCGGTCTTCACCGTTGCCGAGAACGTGGCCCTCGGCAACGAGACCACCAAGGCCGCCGGGCTGCTGAACCTGGACGCCACGCGCGAGAAGATCCGGCAGATCTCGGACCAGTACGGCTTCGACGTCGACCCCGACGCGATGGTCGAGGACCTGCCCGTCGGCGTCCAGCAGCGCGTCGAGATCATCAAGGCCCTGGTCCGCGACGCCGAGGTCCTGATCCTGGATGAGCCCACCGCCGTGCTCACCCCGCAGGAAACCGACGAACTCCTGGACATCATCCGCCAGCTGAAGCGGGACGGGAAGTCGATCGTCTTCATCTCGCACAAGCTCCGCGAGGTCAAGGCCATCTCGGACACCATCACCGTCATCCGCCGCGGCAAGGTCGTCGGCCAGGCCGACCCCTCCGCCTCACCCACCGAACTGGCCTCCGCCATGGTGGGACGCGCCGTCAGCCTGAACCTGGACAAGGCCCCCGCGAAGACCGGCGACGTGACCTTCACGGTCCGGAACCTCACCGTGACCGACCACAACGGCCAACACGTCGTCGATGGGCTGTCCTTCGACATCGCCAAGGGCGAGGTCCTCGCCATCGCCGGCGTGCAGGGCAACGGCCAGACCGAACTGACCGAGGCGATCCTTGGCGTCCAGCCGCACGTCACCGGCTCCATCACGCTCGACGGCGAGGAACTGCTGGGCAAGAGCGTCAAGCACGTCCTCGGCGCCGGCGTCGGATTCGTCCCCGAGGACCGCACCCTCGACGGCCTGGTCGGCACCTTCACCATCGCCGAGAACATGATCCTGGACCTCTACGACAAGGCCCCGTTCGCCCGCGGCGTCGGGATGAAGCCCTCCGTGATCGCCGAAAACGCGGCCAAAAAGGTCGAGGAATTCGACGTCCGCACCCCCTCGGTCGCCGCCGCCGTCGGCACCCTCTCGGGCGGCAACCAGCAGAAGGTGGTGCTGGCCCGCGAGCTCTCCCGCCCGCTGCGGCTCTTCATCGCCTCCCAGCCCACCCGCGGCCTGGACGTCGGCTCGATCGAATTCGTGCACAAGCGCGTCATCGCCGAACGCGACCACGGCACCCCGGTCATGATCGTCTCCACCGAACTCGACGAGGTCATGCAGCTGGCGGACCGGATCGCCGTGCTCTACCGCGGCAAGCTGGTCGGCATCGTGCCCGCCACCACCTCCCGCGACGTGCTGGGCCTGATGATGGCCGGCGTCCCGGCCGCCGAAGCCGAAGCCAGCGCCTCCGCCCACGCCCCCAGCGGCACGACGACGACGGCGCTCCCGGAGCCTGCCGGCCACGAAGGAGAAACCCATGTCTGAGAAGACAACCCCCGAGCCCCAGGCGCCCGGCGGCACCACCCCCGAACCGCAAACGCCCGGCGGCACCACAAAGGAGGCCGTCGCCTCCGACGTCGCCCTCGACACCGCCGGCGGCCAGATGCCTCCCTCGGCCGTGCCCGCCGCCACCCAGCTGCACGGCGGTGACCGCGAGGGCTCGGTCATGCACAAGATTTTCACCGGCAACGCCATGGTCTCCGTGCTCTCGGTCCTGCTGGCGATCGTACTCGGCGGCATCCTGATGGCCGTCACCAACCCGAAGGTCGCGGCCGCGGCCGGGTACTTCTTCGCCCAGCCCGGCGACCTGCTCACCGAGGTCATCCGGCCCTACACCGCACTCGTGCAGGGATCGATCTTCAACTGGGCCGGGGCCGACCTGTCCGCCCAGCTGTACCCGATCACGGAGACCTTCACGGTCGCGACCCCGCTGATCTGCGCCGGCCTCGGCGTCGCCCTCGCCTTCCGCGCCGGACTGTTCAACATCGGCGCCCAGGGCCAGATCATCTTCGGTGCCCTGTTCGGCGCCTACGCCGGCTTCGCCTGGCACCTGCCCATCGGGCTGCACCTGCTCGTCGTCATCGTTGCCGGCCTGGTCGGCGGCGCGGTCTGGGGCGGCGTCGTCGGCCTGCTGAAGGCCCGTACCGGCGCCCACGAGGTGATCGTCACGATCATGCTCAACTACATCGCCAACTTCCTGCTGCTGTTCCTGCTGACCACCCCGGCTTTCCAGCGCAAGGGCTCCACCAACCCGATCTCGCCGTTCCTGGACCCCAGCGCCCTGTTCCCGGAGCTGCTCGGACCGCAGTTCCGGCTGCACGCCGGGTTCCTGGCCGCGATCCTGGCTACCGTGTTTGTCTGGTGGCTGCTGAATCGCTCCACCATCGGCTTTGAGTTCCGGGCCGTCGGCGCGAACCCGAGCGCCGCGCGCACCGCCGGCATCAACGTCGCCCGCAGCACCATCCTCGTGATGGCGATCGCCGGCGCCCTGGCCGGGCTCGCCGGCATTGCCCAGGTCTCCGGCACGGAGAAGTACCTCTCCGGCGGCGTCGCCGCCTCGATTGGCTTCGACGCCATCACCGTCGCCCTGCTGGGCCGTTCGACGCCGTGGGGAACGTTCTTCGCCGGCTTGCTGTTCGGCGCCTTCCGCGCCGGCGGCGTGGCCATGCAGGCCCAGACCCAGACCCCGATCGACATCGTCCTGGTCATCCAGTCCCTGATCGTGCTGTTCATCGCGGCGCCCCCGCTGGTGCGGGCGATCTTCGGACTGAACCCCCGTAAGAAAAAGACCACCACGAGTGGGACCGCCGGCACGCACGCCGGCGGCGTGAAGAGCGGAGCGGCAGCATGAGCGCCACCACACACTCCCCGGCCAGCACGCCGGGTACCGGGAAGGGCGGCGCCACCGCCCCCGGCGGCAAGCCCGGAACCCCGGCCGCGTCCGAGCTGGTGAGCTGGAAGGCCGGCGTCGGCCTGGGCCTGCTGGCCGTCCTCGGCACCGTCCTGTTCGGCTTCCTGGCCAACACCAAGTCCGCGGGCTTCCGGATCGCCGAGGCCCGCGACCCGAACGCCTCCTCCGCCGCGGCCTGGATCACCCTGGCGGTCGCCCTCGCCGCCGCGGCCTACGTCGGCTACCGCTGGATCAGCCAGCGGCGCGACGGCGGACCCGTGGACCGCTGGATCCCCGCTACCACCATCGCCGCCGTCGTCGTCCTGGGCCTGGCCGCCCTCGGCGTCGCGCAGGTGGAAAAGGTCACCGTGCCCTCGATGGTGTTCGGCTGGATCTGCTCGGTGCTGCTGTTGGCCCTGGCCGGCTACACCATCTGGCTGACCCTGCAGCGCCGCCGCACTCCCGGCTGGGTGGGCGGGCTCTTCGCCGTCGTCTTCCTGGTCGGCTTCATGATCTGGATCGTCGCCGGCGGCCGCGACCCGGAACCCTCCATTTCCCTCGGCGGCCTGATGGCCGGCGCCGTTACGCTGGCCGTGCCGCTGGTCTTCGGTTCCCTCTCCGGCGTGCTCTGCGAGCGGGCCGGCGTGGTCAACATCGCCATCGAGGGCCAGCTGCTGCTGGGCGCCTTCTCCGCCGCCGTCGTCGCCACCATCACCGGCAACGTCTACGTGGGCCTGGTATCCGCCGCGATCGCCGGTGCGCTGGTCTCCCTGGTCCTGGCCGTGGTCAGCATCAAGTACCTGGTCAACCAGATCATCGTCGGCGTCGTGCTCAACGTCCTGATCAGCGGCCTCACCAGTTTCCTGTTCTCCACCCTGCTCACCGCGGACCCGGAGCACCTGAACAAGCCGGGCCGGCTGCAGCCGGTGGACATCCCGTTCCTGGCCGACATTCCGATCATCGGACCCATCCTGTTCCGCCAGTCCCTGGTGGGTTACCTGATGTACATCGCCGTGATCGTGGTCTACGTCGGGCTGTTCCACACCAAGTGGGGCCTGCGCGTCCGCGCCGTCGGCGAACACCCGCAGGCGGCCGACACGGTGGGCATCAACGTCAACCGCACCCGGTTCATTAACGTCCTGATGGGCGGGGCGATCGCCGGCATCGGCGGTTCCTTCTTCACCCTCGTCTCTGTGGACGCGTTCAGCAAGGACATGTCCGGTGGCCGCGGCTACATCGCCCTCGCCGCCATGATCTTCGGCCGCTGGAACCCCATCGGGGCCTTCCTGGCCGCGCTGCTGTTCGGCTTCGCCGACAACCTGCAGAGCATCATCACCATCATCGGCTCACCGGTGCCCAGCCAGTTCATGGCGATGCTGCCCTACGCCCTGACCGTGATCGCCGTCGCCGGGCTGGTGGGACGGTCCAGGCCGCCCGCGGCCGGCGGCATACCGTACGTGAAGGGGTGACCGGCGTGACCGGAACCCCCGACGTCGAGCCCGTGGACCTCACCGCCGCGGTGGACTGGGCGGCCCTCGAGGCCGCCGCCATCGCGGCGATGCGGAACGCCTATGCGCCCTATTCCTCCTTCCCGGTGGGGGCCGCCGCCCTCACCGCGGACGGTCGGATCGTCAGCGGCTGCAACGTCGAAAACGCCAGTTACGGCCTCACCCTCTGCGCCGAGTGCACCCTGGTGGGCAACCTGCAGATGACCGGCGGCGGAACGCTGCGGGCCTTCTACTGCGTCGACGCGCACGGCACCGTCCTGATGCCGTGCGGCCGCTGCCGCCAGTTGCTCTACGAATTCCGCGCCCCGGACATGGAACTCATGACCACCCAGGGCATCAAGACGATGGACCAGGTGCTGCCCGACGCCTTTGGCCCCCAACATCTGGAGGAAACCCGATGACCCCGTCCACCCACTCTTCCGCTAACACGGAATCCTTCGACGCCGTCGACATCATCCGCACCAAGCGGGACAAGGGCACGCTCAGCGCCGCCCAGATCGACTGGACCATCGACGCGTACACCCGCGGCGCCATCGCCGACGAGCAGATGGCCGCCCTGAACATGGCCATCCTGCTCAACGGCATGGACCGTGCGGAGATCTCCCGCTGGACCGCGGCGATGATCGCCTCCGGCGAGCGGATGGACTTCTCCAGCCTGCGCCGGCCCGACGGCGGCGTGAAGGCCACCTCGGACAAGCACTCCACCGGCGGCGTGGGGGACAAGATCACCCTCCCGCTGGCGCCCCTGGTGGCCGTCTTCGGCGTCGCCGTCCCGCAGCTCTCCGGCCGCGGCCTGGGCCACACCGGCGGCACCCTGGACAAGCTCGAGGCGATCCCGGGCTGGCGGGCCGACCTCAGCAACGAGGAGATGCTCGCCCAGCTGCAGGACGTGGGCGCGGTCATCTGCGCCGCCGGCGCCGGCCTGGCTCCGGCGGACAAGAAGCTCTACGCCCTGCGCGACGTCACCGGAACGGTCGAGGCGATCCCGCTGATCGCGTCCTCGATCATGAGCAAGAAGATCGCCGAGGGGACCGGCTCCCTGGTCCTGGACGTCAAGGTGGGCAGCGGCGCATTCATGAAGGACGAGGCGCGCGCCCGGGAGCTGGCCGAGACCATGGTGGCCCTGGGCAAGGACGCGGGCGTCAACACCGTGGCCCTGCTCACCAACATGAACACCCCGCTGGGCCTGACCGCCGGCAACGCGATCGAGGTCGAGGAGTCCGTGGAGGTGCTCGCCGGCGGCGGTCCCGAGGACGTCGTCGAACTCACCGTCCGGCTGGCCGAGGAAATGCTGGCCTGCGCCGGCGTCCACGACGCCGACCCGCGGGCCGCGCTCAAGGACGGCCGCGCCATGGACGTCTGGAACCGGATGATCGAGGCGCAGGGCGGCGACCCGCGCGCGGCGTTGCCGGTGGCCAAGGAATCCGAAACCATCTACGCCCAGGCCGACGGCGTGCTGGTGGAACTCGACGCGATGGCCGTCGGCGTCGCGGCCTGGCGTCTCGGCGCCGGCCGCGCCCGCAAGGAGGACCAGGTCCAGGCCGGCGCCGGTGTACGGATGCACGCCAAGCCCGGCGCCACCGTTCGCGCCGGCGAGCCGCTGATGACGCTGCTGACCGACACCCCGGAGAAGTTCGACCGGGCCAAGGAAGCACTGGGGCACGCCGCCGTGATCGCCCCCGAGGGATCCCGTCCGGCCCAGCAGCTGATCATCGACCGCATCGCCTAAGACCACCGCGGGGACCCGGCAGTACACTGGCTGCACAGCAGTCCGGGAGAAACCGGGTCCCGCCGTGCGTTAGGAAACCGTGCAGGCAATTAACGACTTCATCCTGGCAGCCGCGGGCCAGCCGTGGGTTCTCATCCTGGTGTTCGCCTGCTGCCTCGTCGACGGGTTCTTCCCGCCGGTGCCGAGCGAGTCCGTGGTGGTGGGCCTGGCCGCCGTCACCGCCAGCGCCGGCGTTCCCAACCCGGTCCTGCTGCTCGCCGTGGCCGCCGCCGGGGCCTTCGCCGGAGACAACATCGCCTATGCGATCGGCCGTTCCGCCGGGACCGACCGCTGGCGCTGGATGCGCGGCTACCGGACCCAGCGGGCGCTGGCCTGGGCCGGCCGGGAGCTGCGGAAGCGGCCCGCATCGCTGATCATGGTGGCCCGCTTCATCCCCATCGGCCGCGTTGCCGTCAACCTCACCGCCGGCGCGACCGGCTACTCCCGGCCCCAGTTCGTCGGCCTCACCGCGCTCTCCGCGGTCCTCTGGGGAGCGTACTCGGTGGGCATCGGACTGTTCTTCGGCCAATGGTTCGATCACAACCACCTGCTTGCCGCCACCATCGCCATCGTCTGTGCGGTCCTGCTCGGCATCGCCGTGGACCTGGTCCTGAACCGGCTGCGCCGGGGAAGCCCGATGAAGGCGCCGTGACGACCCCGCGCACCGCCGTGACCTCGCCGCGTAGCGCCGGGGGAGCCGGGCATGGGACACTGGGATGCGATGCACATCACCCCGTCGACGACGGCGTGAGACGCCTCCCGTTCCGCACCCTTTCCGTTGTCCGCACCCGTTCAGTTTCCGAGGAGCACAGCCCGCGTGGAGTTCATTAATGAGGCCGTGCTCCATGCCGCCGGCCAATGGTGGATTTACCCCCTCCTGCTGGTCTTCTTCTTTGTCGACGGCTTCGCGATGGTGGTGCCCAGCGAGACCCTGATCGTGGCCCTCGCCGCGTACTCACGGCACAGCGGTGAGCCCAACCTCTGGATCCTCGGCCTGACGGCTCTGGTCGGCGCGATCGCCGGCGACAACATGGCCTACCTGCTGGGAAGCCGGATCGGGCTGGAACGCTTCCGCTGGATGCGCAAGCCCAAGGTGCAGCGGGTTTTCGCTTGGGCCCGGTACGAGCTCGAAAAGCGCGGCGCCGTGCTGATCTTCACCGCCCGCTACATTCCCTGGGGACGCGTCGCGGTCAACTACGTCGCCGGCACCACCGGATTCCCGCACCGCCGCTTCTTCCTGCTCGACGCCTTCGCCTGCCTGACCTGGGTGGTGTACTCGCTGGGCATCGGCCTCCTGGCCAGCTCGTTCCCGTGGCTGCACCACAACCCGCTGCTCAGCGCCGGGATCGCCGTCGTCTTCGCGATCGTGCTGGGCGTGGGGGTGGACCACGCCCTGCGCTGGTGGCATAAGCGCCTGGGCCGCCGCGACGCGGCCGCCGGCGAGGCGGCACCGAAGGCCGCACACGAGGGCGCACCGAAGCCCGCACACGAGGCCGGGGCCGCCACACGGCACGCGCCAAGCGACGCCTCGCGGAAGTAGCGCCGCGGCGCCGTCCGACCCTATGGTGGGAGCGTGACTGAGACTATTGCTGACGATGCCCCTGACCTCGAGTTCGACCTGAAGGTCCTGCCGAAGGTTTCCCTCCACGACCACCTGGACGGCGGACTGCGTCCGGCCACCATCATCGACCTGGCCGCCGAGGTCGGGCACACCCTGCCCTCCACCGATCCCGTGGCGCTGGGGGAGTGGTTCCGGGAGTCCGCCGACTCCGGTTCGCTCGTCCGCTACCTCGAGACCTTCGACCACACCATCGCCGTGATGCAGACCAAGGAGGGCCTCTTCCGGGTCGCCAAGGAATTCGTCGAGGACCTGGCCGACGACGGCGTCGTCTACGGCGAGGTGCGTTGGGCACCCGAGCAGCACCTGCAGCGGGGACTGACCCTGGACGAGGTCGTCGAAGCGGTCCAGGCCGGGCTCGACGCCGGCGTGGAGGCCGTCTCCGAAACCGGCCGCGAGATCCAGGTGGGCCAGCTGATCACCGCCATGCGCCACGCCGACCGCAGCCAGGAAATCGCCGAACTCGCCGTCCGCCACCGCCACCAGGGCGCCGTCGGCTTCGACATCGCCGGCGCCGAGGACGGCTTCCTGCCCTCCCGGTTCAAGGACGCCTTCACCTACCTGGCCCAGCACAACTTCCCGGCCACCGTGCACGCCGGCGAGGCCGCCGGCCTGGAAAGCATCCAGTCCGCCCTGGTGGACGGCCGCGCCCTCCGCCTGGGCCACGGCGTCCGGATCGCCGAGGACGTCAGCATCGAATTCGAGGAAGCGGAGAGCGACGGGACCGAGGGCGACGAGGTTCCCGACACCATCGGCATGGTCACCCTCGGCGACCTCGCCGGCTGGGTGCGCGACCGGGGCATCGCCCTGGAAATCTGCCCGTCCTCCAACCTGCAGACCGGCGCCATCTCCGGCTTTGGCGAGGGCATCGAGAGCCACCCCGTGGACATGCTCTACCAGCTGGGCTTCAACGTCACCATCAACACCGATAACCGGCTGATGAGCGGCGTGACCCTCACCGACGAGTTCGAACTGCTGGTGGAAACCTTCGACTACGATCTCGACGACCTGCTGGAACTCACCCTCAACGCCGCCGAGGCCGCCTTCCTTCCGCTGGAGGAGAAGGAAGCCCTGGTCGAGTACATCAACGAGGCCTACGCCGACCTTGGCTAGCAACCCCGAGGCCGCTCCTTCCGGGGCAGTGGACGCGCTCCTGGACGTGATCGCCCAGCTGCGACTCCACTGCCCCTGGATGGGCGCCCTCACCCACGACTCCCTCGTGGAGTACCTTCTCGAGGAGGCCTTCGAGACGGCGGAAACCATCGAGGGCGGGCACGGCGACGCCGAACTCCGCGCCGAGCTGGGCGACGTGCTGCTCCAGGTGGTGCTGCACGCCCGGCTGGCCGAGGAACGCGGCGCCTTTGACTTCGACGACGTCGCCCGCGGCCTGCGCGAGAAGATGATCCGCCGCAACCCGCACGTCTTCCGTCCCGACGGCACCCTGCAGGACACCTTCCCCGCCACGGTGGAGGAAATTGTGCAGACCTGGGACGCGGTGAAGCGGGCGGAGAAGTCCGGGCTCGGCCACGCCTTCGACGGCGTCCCGGCTGCGCTGCCCGCCCTGGCCCGGACACAGAAGCTGCTCGACCGCGCGGAGCGGGCCGGCCTGCCTGCCCGGCCGGCCGCCGTCGTGCCCGAACCACGTGGAACCCGAACCGGAACCGAACCCGCGCCCGATCCCCACACCGAGGAGGAGCTGGGCGAGGCCCTGTTCGCCATGGTGGTCGCCGCCCGGGCCCGGGGGCTGGACGCCGAACGGGCGCTCCGGGCCGCCAACCGCCGCTTCCAGGCCGCCGCCGCGGGCGGGACCGCGCCCCCGGATCCCGCCGCCGGGGCACCCCGTCCCGGGACGTAGCCGGGACTTAATAACTTTCCGTAACCCCGGCCCCTCTGGACTAGGCTAGGGGGTGACGAGGACGTCCACGACGGCTTGACCACCCCTGAGTTTCCAGCAGTCAGATACCCAACACACCGCTTCACCCAAAGGAGCATTTCCATGGCGCTTATCGATGCCATCCACGCCCGCGAGATCCTCGATTCCCGCGGCAACCCGACCGTAGAAGTTGAAGTCCTGCTCTCCGACGGCCAGATCGGCCGCGCGGCGGTTCCCTCCGGCGCCTCCACCGGCGAGCACGAGGCGGTGGAACTGCGCGACGGCGACAAGGGCCGCTACCTCGGCAAGGGTGTCCAGAAGGCCGTCGACGCCGTCATCGACCAGGTCGCCCCGGCCCTGATCGGCTTCGACGCCACGGACCAGCGCAGCATCGACCAGGCCATGATCGACCTCGACGGCACCGCCAACAAGGGCAAGCTCGGCGCCAACGCCATCCTGGGCGTCTCCCTGGCCGTGGCCAACGCCGCCGCCGCCTCCGCAGACCTGCCGCTGTACAAGTACCTGGGCGGCCCGAACGCCCACGTCCTGCCCGTGCCGCTGATGAACATCCTCAACGGCGGCTCGCACGCCGACTCCGACGTCGACATCCAGGAATTCATGGTCGTCCCGCTGGGCGCCGAGACCTTCTCCGAGGGCCTCCGCTGGGGCGTCGAGGTCTACCACGCGCTCAAGGCCGTGCTGCAGTCCAAGGGCCTGGCCACCGGCCTCGGCGACGAGGGCGGCTTTGCCCCGAACCTGCCCTCCAACCGCGCCGCCCTGGACCTGATCCAGGAAGCCATCAAGAACGCCGGCTACACCCCCGGCAAGGACGTGGCCCTGGCCCTGGACGTGGCTTCCTCGGAGTTCTTCAAGAACGGCTCCTACGAGTTCGAGGGCAAGACCCTGAGCTCCGCCGAGATGAGCGCCTACTACGCCGAACTGGTCGCCGACTACCCGCTGGTCTCCATCGAAGACCCGCTGGACGAGAACGACTGGGAAGGCTGGAAGACCCTCACCGACAGCATCGGGGACAAGGTCCAGATCGTCGGCGACGACCTCTTCGTCACCAACCCGGAGCGCCTGCAGACCGGCATCGACGCCAAGACCGCCAACTCCCTGCTGGTCAAGGTCAACCAGATCGGTTCGCTGACCGAGACCCTGGACGCCGTCTCCCTGGCCCAGCGCAACGGGTACACCACCATCACCTCCCACCGCTCCGGCGAGACCGAGGACACCACCATCGCGGACATCGCCGTGGCCACCAACGCCGGCCAGATCAAGACCGGCGCCCCGGCCCGCTCCGAGCGCGTCGCCAAGTACAACCAGCTCCTGCGCATCGAGGAGGAGCTGGACGACGCCGCACGCTACGCCGGCCGCAGCGCCTTCCCGCGTTTCAAGGGCTAGTACCCGCAAAAACCAGTGACCGGTGGCTATGGTGGAAAGAACCATGGCCACCGGTTTTGTTTTGGCCGGCCGGCGCTGGCCCCCGGTCCGGCCAATGTGCCGGCCAGTTGTGAAGGAGTGACATGGCAACCCGCCGTCCCAAAGTTCCCAGGGCAGCCGCGCCGGCAGCCACTGCACCGGCCGCCGGCCGGGGGGAGCCCGACGGCGGCGACGTGATCCGGGCCGACTTCGGCGGATCCCGCCAGGCCCACGCCCCGTCGCAGGTCCCCGGACCGGGCACCAGCCGCACCGCACACCCCGCCCCGGGCCGGACCGCCAACGGCGCCACCGCGGCCGCGACACCGGGCGCCCCCGCGTCCCGCCCCGCTGCCGGCACCCCCAAGGGCCCGTCCGGCACGACGCCGGGAAGCAGGCCCGTCGTCGAACGGGTCACGGACAGCACCGACCCCGTCCCCGCCAAGGCCTTCTCCGGCCGGATGCTGGCGCTGGCCCTGGTCATGGTGGCCATCACCATCCTGCTGGCCCCCACGGTCAAGATCTTCCTCGAGAAGCGCTCCGAAATCGCCGGCCTCCAGGCGGACATCACCGCCAGCCAGGCCAAGCAGGCGGACCTGAAGCGGCAGATTTCACGCTGGCAGGACCCCAACTTCGTCAAACAGCAGGCCCGCGACCGGATTAACATGGTTATGCCCGGCGAAACCGGGTACTGGGTGTTCGGCAGCGACATTCCCGCCGACACCCCGGCCACCGGTGCCGCCGCGACCAGCGGCGACAGCCAGGAAACCCTGCCGTGGGTGGACTCCCTCTGGGAATCCATCCGCCGATCAGCAACAGACTAAAAGCGGCGCCCGCCGCCGGAGCACCGGACCCGGTCCTCCCAACAGGGCAGGAAGGTGCCGCACCCGTGGACCAGAACCGAGTGGACGCCCCCCAGTCCGGAACCGGCGGCCCCGCCGCGGACCACCGCACCCCGACGGCCCGGGACCTCGACGTCCTCAGCCGCCAGCTGGGCCGGCCGGTGCGCGACGTCGTCGAGATCCCGGCCCGCTGCGTCTGCGGCAACCCCCTGGTCGCTGCGACCTCCCCGCGGCTGAGCAACGGCACCCCGTTCCCCACCACCTTCTACCTGACGCACCCGGTCATCACCTCGGCCGTTTCCCGGCTCGAAGCCGCCGGCCTGATGAACGAGATGAACGACCGGCTCGTCGAAGACGCAGAGCTCGCGGACCGGTACCGCTCCGCCCACGAGGCCTACCTGCAGTCCCGCGCCGAGATCGGCGAACGCTCGGGCACCGGCCCGGTCCCCGAGATCGACGGCGTCTCCGCCGGCGGGATGCCCACCCGGGTTAAATGCCTGCACGTCCTGGTGGGCCACTCCCTGGCCGCCGGCCCCGGCGTCAACCCCCTCGGCGACGAGGCCATCGACGCGATCGCCGAATGGTGGACGCGGGACCGCTGCTACTGCGACGGCGCCTGGGACACCGCCGGCGAGGCCCCCAGCCGGGACCTGAGCCGCCATGGCCCGCAGGGCCTGCCCGACATCGTCGGCCGGCCGGCACCAGTGCGCAAGAACCGGGCCGGGAGCTCCGACGCGTCCGCAGCCTCTGCAGCCGGCGCCACCGGCGGCACCGACGGGGCGGCCCAGTGAGCCGCGTCGCCGCCATCGACTGCGGCACCAACTCCATCCGCCTGCTGATCGCCGACGTCGACACTACCGATCCGGCCGCGCCCAAGCTCACCGACGTCGTGCGTGAGATGCGCGTGGTCCGGCTGGGCCAGGGCGTCGACGCCACGGGGGAATTCGCGCCCGAGGCCCTCGAGCGCACCCTCGCCGCCACCGCGGACTACGCCGAGCTGATCCGCCGGCACGACGCCACGAGCGTGCGCTTCGTCGCCACCTCGGCCACCCGCGACGCCCGGAACCGCCAGGTCTTCATCGACGGCGTCCGCGAACTCCTCGGCGTCGAACCCGAGGTCATCTCCGGCGACGAGGAGGCCGCGCTGTCCTTTGCCGGCGCCAGCAGCGTCCTGCCCTTCCGCGGAACCGACCCCGTCCTTGTCGTCGACCTCGGCGGCGGCAGCACCGAATTCGTCCTCGGCAACGCCGACGGCGTCATCGCCGCCCGCTCGGTCGACGTCGGCTGCGTCCGGATGACCGAGCGGCACCTCAAAGCCGACCCGCCCACCGCGGACCAGGTCGCCGCCGCCACCGCCGACGTTGACGCTGCCATCGACGAGGCCGCCCGGACCGTGCCGCTGGAACGGGCCACCGGCCTGATCGGCGTCGCGGGCTCCGTCACCACCATCACTGCCCACGCCCTGAAGCTGCCGGAATACTCCGCGGACGCCATCCACGGCACCGAGCTGGGACTGGACGCCGTGCGCGCCGCATGCACCTCGCTGCTGGACATGCCGCGGGAGAACCGGGCCGCGCTGCCCTATATGCACCCGGGCCGCGTGGACGTGATCGGCGCCGGCGGACTCGTGTGGCGCCGGATTGCCGAACGGATGGCGGAGGCCACCGGCGGCGTCATCACCACGGCCGTGACCAGCGAACACGATATTCTTGACGGAATTGCCCTGAGCATCAGCTAGCGCCGTGCGCCACGCTGCGGCTGCGGCAGTCGAAGCGCCGATTGGACCCGAATGACCAGAGCACCAGCCCGGCTGAGCCGGACCGTCTCAGCCCTGATTGCCGTGGCCCTCGCCGGCGCCAGTGCCGCAGCCACCCTGACGGTGGCCCCGGCCGCCGTAGCCGACAGCATGCGGGATAAGGAATACTGGCTCGCCGAATCCGGCATCACCAAGGCCTGGGAGGTCTCCAAGGGCGCCGGCGTGAAGGTGGCCGTGATCGACAGCGGCGTGGACGGCAAGCACGCCGACCTCGCAGGCGCGCTGGCCGGCGGAACGGACATCTCCGGTGCCGGGGCGCCCGACGGGCAGAAAAGCATCGGGGCCAAGCCCGAACACGGCACCCTGGTAGCCACGATGCTCGCCGGCCGCGGCCACCAGCCTGCCCCGGCCACCGACGCGCCCTCGCCCAGCCCGAGTCCCACCGCCTCCGGGCCGGGACCGGACGGGATCGTCGGCGTCGCACCCGAGGCCCAGATCCTATCCGTCTCCACCTGGCTCGGCTCGGCCAACCCCGGCGGCAAGAGCGACCAGGACCAGATCCCGGCCGCCGTGCGCTGGGCCGTGGACAACGGTGCCCGGGTCATCAACATCTCCCTCGGTAGCACCTCCCCGGAATGGCCGCAGAGCTGGGACGCGGCGTTCCTCTACGCCGAACAAAAAGACGTCGTCATCGTCGCGGCGGCCGGCAACCGCGTGGGCGGCAACGTCCAGGTCGGCGCCCCTGCCACGATTCCCGGTGTGCTGACAGTGGCCGGACTTGACCGGAAGGGCGCCGCCAGCATCGACTCCTCCTCCCAGGGCATCAGCATCGGCGTCGCCGCCCCGGCCGAGAACCTCATTGGTGGGCTGCCCGGTGGCGGCTACGCCGAGTGGGCCGGAACCTCCGGTGCCACCCCGATCGTCGCCGGCGTCGCCGCCCTGATCCGCTCCAAGTGGCCGGACATGACCGCCAGCCAGGTGATCAACCGGATCGTCAGCACCGCCAAGGACGCCGGCGCCCCCGGCAAGGACCCGCTCTACGGCTACGGGGTGCTCAATGCCGAGGCGGCGTTGAAGGCCGACGTCCCCGAAACCACGGTCAACCCGCTGGGCACCATCTCCGACTGGATCCGCGTGCACCGGCGGGGCATTCCGGCGACCTCGGCGCCGGCCGCGGCGCCGCCGCCGTCCAGTGCCGCGGCGGCCCTGCCGGAGCCCTCGGTTCCGGTGGCCCAGGCGCCGTCCCCGGCGGACACCGCCGTGCCCGCGCTGGTGGTCCTGGGCTTCGGCGGATTGATCGTCTGCATCATCGCCGGGGCGGCCATCCAGCTCCGCCGGGCTGTCCGGGGGAGCGCCCCGGAGGCCGCCGCCACGGTCCCGGAGACGGACGACGTCACAGCCCCGAATAGTTAGTGAAGGTTTTCACAAAGTGCGGTATTCTGGACCCATGGCAACCACTCCTCAGCTCCAGGACCGTCCCAGGGTACTCGTCGTCGGCGGCGGGTACGTCGGCCTGTACGTAGCCCTCAAACTGCAGAAGAAGATCGCAAACGCCGGTGGCATCGTCACCGTCGTCGACCCGCTGCCCTACATGACCTACCAGCCGTTCCTGCCGGAGGTTGCCGGCGGCAACATCGAGGCACGCCACGCGGTCGTTTCGCACCGCCGGCACCTGACCCAGACCGAGCTCATCGAGGGCCGCGTCCTCTCGATCGACCACGCCAACCGCACCGCCGTGGTCGCCCCGGCCGACGGCGGCGAGAACTTCGAGATCCCGTACTTCGACGTCGTCCTGGCCGCCGGCGCCATCACCCGCACCTTCCCGATCAAGGGCCTCGCGGACAAGGGCATCGGCCTGAAGACCATCGAGGAAGCCGTCGCCCTGCGCAACGGTGTCCTCGAGCGGATCGAGACCGGCTCCCTAATGACCGACCCGGTGGAGCGCGCCCGCGCCCTGACCTTCGTCGTCGTCGGCGGCGGTTTCGCCGGCATCGAGTGCATCACCGAAATGGAAGACCTGGCCCGCGCCGCGGTCAAGAAGAACCCGCGCGTCAAGCAGGAAGAAATCCGCTTCGTGCTGGTCGAGGCCATGGGCCGCATCATGCCCGAGGTCACCGCCCAGCAGGCCGAGTGGGTCGTCGAGCACCTGCGCAGCCGCGGCATCGAGGTGCTGCTGAACACCTCGCTGGACAACGCCGAGGGCGCCATCAAGCTGATCAACCTGCCGGACAAGACCCCCGCACAGGAGTTCGAGTCGGACACCCTCGTCTGGACCGCCGGTGTGCAGGCCAACCCGATGGTCCGCTCCACCGACTTCCCGCTCGAGCCCCGCGGCCGCGTGCGCGTCCTCCCGGACCTGCGCATCGCCGGCGACGAAGGCATCATCGAGAATGCCTGGGCCGCCGGTGACGTCGCGGCCGTGCCCGACCTCACGGGCAAGGGCCTCCCGGACGGCACCTGCGTCCCCAACGCCCAGCACGCGCTGCGCCAGGCCAAGCGCCTCGCCAAGAACCTGTGGGCCTCCCGCTGGGGCAAGGAACTCAAGGACTACAAGCACAAGAACCTGGGCGCCGTCGCCGGCTTCGGCGAATGGAAGGGCGTCGCGAACATCAACCTGATCGGCCGCATCGGCCTCAAGGGCCCGCTGGCCTGGCTCGCCCACCGCGGCTACCACGGCCTGGCGATGCCCACGGTCGAGCGCAAGATCCGCGTGATCTCTGGCTGGTTCTGGCAGCTCTTCCTGGGCCGCGACACCACCCAGCTGATGGACCTGGACAACCCGCGCGGCGCGTTCGTCGCCGCGGCCACCCCGGCCCCCAAGCCGGCGGACGCCAAGTAGTCCACCCGCAGCAACCACGACGGCGGCCGTTCCCCACGGGCGGTTTCTAGTGGTCGTTGCAACACTGCTGGTGGCTAGGTAGCTAGTAGTAAATCACGCAGACGCTCGGCCGGGGTATCCCAGCCGAGCGTTTTGCGTGGGCGGCCGTTGAGTTCCTGGG
>NZ_JAUHHD010000008.1 GCF_030410515.1 Arthrobacter sp. YD4
CCAGGAACTCAACGGCCGCCCACGCAAAACGCTCGGCTGGGATACCCCGGCCGAGCGTCTGCGTGATTTACTACTAGCTACCTAGCCACCAGCAGTGTTGCAACGACCACTAGAAACCGCCCACCTCGGGGACGGCCGCCGTCGTCGTCTGATGAACCCTCAGGCCCAGCGCTCCAGGACCCTCACGACAGGGGCGTGACGGAACCGCTGAAGTGCTTCCGGCCCGAGCGCGGGCTCCACGCCACGTACTCCGAGCCGAGCCAGGTGCCCTCCTCGGCCTGCGTAGTGCTGATGTCCAGCGCCACGCGGGCCGGCAGGAACACCGGGGCCTCGAAGCGGACGTCCCAGCGGAACGCGTCACCCTTGGCGGCACCGACGTCGGCCAGCGCGCGGGACGCCAGGTACATCCCATGTGCAATCGAACGGCGCATGCCCAGAGCCTTGGCGCTGAGCACGCTCAGGTGGATCGGGTTAAAGTCACCCGAAACCGCGGCGTAGGCCCTCCCGGTGTCCACGCCCAGCTGCCACAGCGCCGTCGGGTCCGGCGCGGTGAACGCGGCCGGCGCCTGGGCCGTGGAGGGCTTGTCGATGCCGGGCAGGAAAACACCCTTGGCGAGGTAGGTAGACACGCCCCGCCACCGGACAGTGTCAGCGGCGTTGCCGTCCTCGGCCGCCCCGCGGACCTCGGCCACCAGGTCCAGCTGGGTGCCGGCGCGGTGGCCGCGCAGGTTCTCCGCCCAGGCCCGGATGTCCAGCGGCTCGGTGAACAGCACCGGCGCAGACTGCTCCACCGTGTTCTCGAGGTGGATCATGCCCAAAAGCGGCAGCGGGAAATCGTCCCGGTTCATCACGGACATGGCCAGCGGGAACGCCAGGGCGTGGATGAAACCGGCCGGCAGGATGTCGCTGGCCGTTTCACCGATCAGGTGCTGGTAGGCGGTCAGGTTGTCGACGCCGGCTCGGACTCCGCGGACCTCGTGGCTCTCGGCCGGGAGCGCGGTGCCGCCGTGGGCCCCGAGCAGCCGTCGGCGCGCCGCAGACGCGGCAGCGTTGACGTACAACTTGGACAGCGACGGCATCTCCGCCAGCAGCACAGGCGCCGGACTCATGCTCCCACCAGGTTCTGGCCGCAGACCCGCAACACCTCTCCGGAGATCCCGCCGGCGGCGTCGCTGGCCAGGAAAGCGATGGCCTCGGCCACGTCGCCGGGCCGGCCGCCCTGCTGCAGGGAGTTCAGGCGGCGCGCCACCTCGCGGGTGGCGAAGGGGATCTTGGCCGTCATCTCGGTTTCGATGAAGCCGGGGGCGACGGCGTTGATCGACCCGCCGTGCTCCGCGAGCAGCGGTGCGGTGGCCCGGACCATGCCCATCACGCCGCCCTTGGAGGCGGCGTAGTTGGTTTGGCCGCGGTTTCCGGCGATGCCGCTGGTGGAAGCCACGGAAACGATCCGCGGCGAGGTCCGGAAGTGCTCGGAGGCGAGCAGGGCCTCGTTGATGCGCAGCTGCGCGGCGATGTTGACCCCGATCACCGAGCTCCAGCGGGACTGGTCCATGTTGGCCAGCAGCTTGTCGCGGGTGATGCCGGCGTTGTGGACCACGATGTCGAGCCTGCCGTGGCGCTGCACGGCGTGGTCGATGATCCGCTGGCCGGCATCCTCGCGGGTGATGTCCAGCTGCAGTGCGGTTCCGTGGACCTCGTTGGCGACGGCCGCGAGGTGGTCCCCGGCGGCGGGAATATCGATGACGATCACGGTGGCGCCGTCGCGGTGCAGGGTGCGGGCGATCGCGGCGCCGATCCCCCTCGCGGCGCCGGTAACCGCCGCGACCTTGCCGGTCAGCGGCTTCTCCGGGTCCGCGGGCAGTTCGCCGGCGTCGGAGGTGACGGTGAGGAACTGGCCGTCGACGAACGCGGAACGGCCGGAGAGGAAGAACCGGAGGGCGCCGAGCGTTCCGGGACTGGTGGTCCGGGCGCCGTCGGTCAGGACGATCCCGTTGCCGGTGGCCCCGGCGCGCAGTTCCTTGGCGAGGGACCGGAGCAGGCCGTCGACTCCCTGCCGGGCCGCCGCGGCGGCCGGATCCGTCGCCTCGGCGGCGGAACGGGAGATCGTGACGACGCGGCCGCCGGAGGCGAGGTCGCGCAGCGAGGCGGCGGCGGTCAGGACGGGCCGTTCCAGGTCCTCGGGCCGGGCGACTTCGTCGAGGACCAGGATGATGGCGCCGAGCTTCTCCCGGGGCACGGCGTGGCGGCGGACGTCGAGATCCCACGCCAGCAGCGCCGCGGCGAGCTCGTCCGCGCCGGCACCGGCGCCCTGGACCAGGATGGGTCCCTCGATCAGCGGCTGGCCGGGCCGGTAGCGGCGGAGTTCCACCGGCTGCGGCAGGCCGAGCTTCTTCGCGATGTCACGGCCGAGGCCGCGGCTCACGAACTGGGTGTATTTGTCAGTCATCCGGTTCCCCCTAGTGTGCTTCCAGAATGGCGACGACGCCCTGGCCGCCGGCGGCGCAGACGGATATCAGGCCGCGGGCGGGGCGGCCGTCCACGGTGCCCTTGCGGTGCAGCATGGTTGCCAGCGAGGCGACGATCCGTCCGCCGGTGGCGGCGAACGGGTGGCCGGCGGCCAGGGAGGAACCGTTGACGTTGAGCTTGGCCCGGTCCACGGTACCCAGCGCGCCGTCGAGCCCCAGCCGGGTCCGGCAGAACTCCTCGTCCTCCCAGGCCGCGAGCGTGCTGAGCACGGTGCCGGCGAAGGCCTCGTGGATTTCAAAGAAGTCGATGTCGTCAAAGGTCAGTCCGTGGCGGGCCAGCAGGCGCGGCACGGCGAAGACGGGGGCCATCAGCAAGCCGTCCTTGCCGTGGACGAAGTCGACCGCGGCCGCCTCGCCGTCCAGGACGGTGGCGAGCTTGGGCAGGTCATGGGCGTCGGCCCATTCCTCGGAAGCCAGCAGCACCGTGGCGGCACCGTCGGTCAGCGGGGTGGAGTTGCCGGCGGTCATGGTGGCCTCGGCGCCGAGGTTCTTGCCGAAGACCGGCTTGAGCGTGGCGAGCTTCTCCAGGGTGGTGTCCGGGCGCAGGTTGGAGTCCCTGCTCAGGCCCCGGTAGGGGGTGATGAGTTCGTCGAAGAACCCGTCGTCGTAGGCGGCGGCGAGGTTGCGGTGGCTGTTGTAGGCCAGCTCGTCTTGTGCCTCCCGGGTGATCTTCCACTGTGCGGTGGTGAGGGCCTGGTGCTCACCCATGGACAGGCCGGTGCGGGGCTCGCCGGTGTTGGGCGCGTCGGGAGCCAGGTCCTTGGGGCGGATGCGGCTGAGGATCTGGAGCCGCTGCGGCAGGGTCTTGGCGCGGTTGAGGTCCAGAAGGATTTCGCGCAGGCCCTCGCTGACGGCGATCGGGGCGTCCGAGGCGGAGTCGACGCCACCGGCGATGGCGGAGTCGATCTGGCCGAGCTTGATCTTGTTGGCCAGGCCCAGCACGGTCTCCAGCCCTGTGGCGCAGGCCTGCTGCAGGTCGTAAGCGGGAGTCTCGGCGGAGAGGGCCGAACCCAGGACGGCCTCGCGGGTGAGGTTAAAGTCGCGCGAGTGCTTCAGCACCGCGCCGGCGGCCACCTCGCCGATCCGTTCATCCTGCAGGCCGAAGCGGGCGATCAGCCCGTCCAGTGCGGCGGTCAGCATGTCCTGGTTGGAGGACTTGGCGTAGGCGCCGCCGGTGCGGGCGAACGGGATGCGGTTGCCGCCGACAACGACGGCCTTGCGCAGCTGCTGCACCGGTGCCGCCGGCGGAGCTACAGAGTCCTGCGGGCCGGGTGCGGGCGTTCCGTTTTCAGGCATGGGCTGTCTCCTAGGGATCTGAACGGTTACTGATACCCAGCGTACCTGATACGCTGGGTATCGTGAACATCCTGGAAGCTGACCCCGCCGCGCACGGCGCGACCTCCGGCACGCCCGGCGCCGCCGTCGACGGGCGCGCCTCCCGCTGGCAGTCACACCGCGAGGAACGCCGCCGCGAACTCATCAAGTCGGCCCGCCGTGCGGTGCATGCCCTGGGCAGCGAGGCCTCGATGGAGGACATAGCCGCCGCCGCCGGGACCTCCAAGTCGGTCTTCTACCGCTATTTCGGGGACAAGGCCGGCCTGCAGCAGGCCGTCGGCGAGGTAGTCCTGAACCAGATGCAGCGCCGGATCGGTGAGGCCGCACAGGCCGCCCAGACTCCGCGGGAGGGCCTCTTCGCGATGGTGTCGGCCTACCTGCAAATGGCCGAGACCAGCCCCAACGTCTACACGTTCGTGACCCGGTCCGCGCCCGGCGAGCCCGAAAGCCAGAACGGGCCTGCCGCCGCCGGTGCCCTTGGCCACTTCTTCGACGCCATCAGCGAGATGATCGCCGCCCCGATGCGCCAGCAGTTGCGCGCGGCCCCGGGCAAGGAAGCCGTGATCGGTTACTGGCCCAACGCCGCGATCGGCCTGGTCCGCAACGCCGGCGAGCAGTGGCTGGCCAGCCCCGACTCCCCCGCTAAACCCGGGCAGGAGGCGATGGCGCGGCAGATCACCGACTGGCTCTGCTTCGGCATAGCCCCCGAACTTTCCGACCTGCCCTCCCCCTGAACCCTTGCCCCTGCACCCGCCCACCAGCACCACGATCCACCCGGCCCCGCGCCGGAAACCGCAACACCTGAACGATGTCAGTGCCAACGAAGGAATCGACATGACTGAACTAGCCGACCGCACCCCGGACACCACCAGTTCCTCCCGCCCCGCCGCCGCCCGCCCGCAGGGCACCGGCAGCCCCGCAGCGGGTGCCACCCGGGACGCGGCCCCCGCCGTCGACGTCGCCGCGCTCGGTGAGCAGCTGCTGGGCAAATGGGCGGACGTCCGCCGCCAGGCCCGCGAACTGGCCGGCCGCGAGGAACTGCACAAGATCGAGGGCCTGACCCACACCGATCACCGCAAGCGCGTGTTCGGCCAGCTCGGCATCCTGGTGGACAACGGCGCCGTGCACCGGGCCTTCCCCAAGGAACTCGGCGGCGCCGACGAACACGGCGCCAACATTGCCGGCTTCCAGGAACTCGTGGTGGCCGACCCGTCGCTGCAGATCAAGGCCGGCGTCCAGTGGGGCCTGTTCGGCTCCGCCGTCAACCACCTTGGCACCGAGGAACACCACAAGAAGTGGCTCCCGGGCATCATGAGCCTGGAGATCCCCGGCTGCTTCGCCATGACCGAGACCGGCCACGGCTCCGACGTCGCCAGCATCGCCACCACCGCCACGTATGACCCGGACGCCGGGGAATTCGTGCTGCACACGCCGTTCCGCGCCGCCTGGAAGGACTACATCGGCAACGCCGCCAACGACGGCCTAGCCGCCGTCGTCTTCGCCCAGCTGGTGACGCGGGGCGTCAACCACGGCGTGCACGCCTTCTACGTGGAGCTGCGCGACCCGGAGACCAAGGAGTTCCTGCCCGGCATCGGCGGCGAGGACGACGGCGTCAAGGGCGGCCTCAACGGCATCGACAACGGCCGGCTGCACTTCACCCAGGTCCGGGTCCCCCGCACAAACCTGCTCAACCGCTACGGCAACGTCGACGCCGACGGTACCTACACTTCGCCAATCGGCAGCCCGGGCCGGCGCTTCTTCACCATGCTGGGCACCCTGGTTCAGGGCCGTGTGTCCCTCGACGGCGCCGCCGTGACCGCCTCCAAACTGGCACTCAAGACCGCCATCCAGTACGCCACCGAACGCCGCCAGTTCAACGCCTCCTCGCACACCGACGAAGAGGTGCTGCTGGACTACCAGCGGCATCAGCGCCGCCTGTTCACCCGCCTGGCCACCACCTATGCGGCCGGCTTCGCCAGCGAGCAGCTGCTGGAGAAGTTCGACGACGTCTTCTCCGGCCGCGCCGACACGGACGAGGACCGCCAGGACCTGGAAACCCTGGCCGCGGCGCTGAAGCCGCTGAGCACCTGGCACGCGCTGGACACCATCCAGGAATGCCGCGAGGCCTGCGGCGGTGCCGGTTTCCTGATCGAGAACCGCTTCGCCTCGCTGCACGCGGACCTCGACGTCTACGCCACCTTCGAGGGCGACAACACCGTCCTGCTGCAGCTCGTGGCCAAGCGCCTGCTGGCCGATTACGCCAAGGAGTTCCGCGGCGCCGACTTCGGCGTGCTGGCCCGGTACGTCGTCGGCCAGGCCGGCGGCGCGGCGATCCACCGCACCGGCCTGCGCGGCGTGGCACAGTTCGTGGTGGACACCGGCTCGGTCCAGAAGGCCGCCACCGCCATCAAGGACGAGGCCAACCAGCGCGCGCTGCTCACCGAGCGCGTCCAGGCGATGGTGGCCGAGGTCGGGTCCGCGCTGCGCGGGGCGAACAAGCTCCCGCAGGAGAAGGCCGCCGCCCTCTTCAACAGCCACCAGGACGAACTCATCGAGGCGGCCCTGGCGCACGCCGAGCTGCTGCAGTGGGAGGCCTTCACCGAGGCCCTGCACCGGGTCACCGACCCCGGCACCAAGACCGTGCTGACCTGGCTGCGTGACCTGTTCGGTCTCTCCCTGATCGAGAAGCACCTCTCCTGGTACCTGATGAACGGCCGCCTCTCCATGCAGCGCGCCCGCACCGTGGGCGAGTACATCAACCGCCTGCTGGTGAAGATCCGCCCGCACGCCCTGGACCTGGTGGACGCCTTCGGCTTCGGCCCCGAGCACCTCCGGGCGGCGATCGCCACCGGCGCCGAGAAGACCCGGCAGGATGAGGCGCGCGAGTACTTCCGACAGCAGCGCGCCAGCGGCCAGGCCCCGGTGGATGAGAAGACTCTCCTGGCCCGCGAGGCGCGGGAGCAGAAGGCCGCCAAGGCCGCGGGTAAGGGCAAGGCCAAGCGCTAGGTCCGCACCCCGCGTCCGGTACGACGACGGCGGCGCCGCCCCCAAAGATGGGGACGGCGCCGCCGTCGTTAATCTGCCGTGCTGACCGGCCGGGCTACTGCCGGCCGGTCCGCCTTGCGGGCAAGGTTACTGCGGCAGGACCGAGCGGTAGACCTCAAGCGTGGTCTCCGTGATCGACTCCCAGGAGAAGTGCTCCTCGGCCCGGCGCCGGCCGGCCTGGCCCATGGCGCGGGCACGCTCCGGATTGGAGACGACCTCGGTGAGGGCGGCGGCAAATTCGCGCACGAACTTCTCCGGATCCAGCGGGGTGCCGGTGCCGTCGGTGACCTGTTCGAGTTCCACGAGCAGTCCGGTCTCGCCGTGCTGCACCACCTCGGGGATGCCGCCGGTGGCGCTGGCCACCACCGCGGCGCCGCAGGCCATCGCCTCGAGGTTGACGATGCCGAGCGGCTCGTAGATCGAGGGGCAGGCGAACGCGGTGGCGTGGCTGAGGACCTGGATGAGCTCGTGCCGCGGCAGCATCCGCTCGATCAGGACCACGCCGCTGCGCCGGGCCTGCAGGTCCTCGATCAGGCGCGCGGTCTCGGCCGCCAGTTCCGGGGTGTCCGCGGCGCCGAGGCAGAGCACCAGCTGCACGTCGGCCGGGAGTTCGGCGGCCGCCCGCAGCAGGTACGGGACGCCCTTCTGCCGGGTGTTCCGGCCGACGAAGACCACGCTGGGCCGGTCCGGGTCAATGCCGAGGGCGCGGATGGCGTCGTCGTTCTCGTCCCGGTTCCACAGGCTGACGTCAATGCCGTTGTGCACCACCCGGACCTTGGCGGGGTCCACGTCCGGGTAGCTGCGCAGGATGTCCTGCCGCATGCCCTCGGACACGGCGATGATCGCGGCGGCGGACTCATAGGCGGTCTTCTCCACCCACGAGGACACGGCGTAGCCGCCGCCGAGCTGTTCGGCCTTCCACGGCCGCAGCGGTTCCAGGCTGTGGGCGCTGAGCACGTGCGGGATGCCGTGCAGGAGGGCGGCGATGTGGCCGGCCATGTTCGCGTACCAGGTGTGCGAGTGCACAAGGTCGGCCCCGGCGACGTCGGGGACGATCCGGAGGTCGACGCCGAGGGTCTGGACGGCGGCGTTGGCGCCGGCCAGGTCCTCCGGGACGGGGTAAGAGGTCACGGCGGCACCGTGGTAGTCGGGATCGCGGGGGGCGCCGAAGGCCCGCACCTGCAGGTCGACGTGGCTGGCCAGGACGCGGCTCAGTTCGGCCACGTGGACGCCGGCGCCTCCGTAGATTTCGGGCGGAAATTCCTTGGTCACTATGTCTATTCGCACATTCCCCAAGGTAGTCGTTCGGGCTGATCTGTTCTAGTGTGAAGAGGTCCGGGCACACCGGACTGTTTTGGGGAGTTACGAAGGCGTTCAGGAGCGATCACCATGCCGCAGCAGAAAAAAGTCTTGGCCATTGTCCTCGCAGGTGGCGAGGGGAATCGGCTGATGCCGTTGACGGCGGACAGGGCCAAGCCGGCCGTCCCCTTCGCCGGCAGTTACCGGCTCATTGATTTCGCTCTTTCGAACCTCGTGAATTCCCGTTATTTGCAGATTGTGGTGCTCACGCAATACAAATCCCACAGCCTGGACCGTCATATTTCCGAAACCTGGCGGATGTCCACCCAGCTCGGCAATTACATCGCCTCCGTCCCCGCCCAGCAGCGCGTGGGCAAGAGCTGGTTCCTGGGCAGCGCGAACGCCATCTACCAGTCCCTGAACCTGATCCACGACGCCAACCCGGACATCGTCGTCGTGGTCGGCGCCGACCACGTCTACCGCATGGACTTCGCACAGATGGTGGCCCAGCACGTCGCCAGCGGCGCCAAGGCCACCGTGGCCGCGGTCCGCCAGCCGCTGCACATGGCGGACCAGTTCGGCGTGATCGAGGTGGACCAGAACGACCACCAGAAGATCGCCGCGTTCGTCGAGAAGCCCTCCTCCACCCCGGGCCTCGCCGCCGACCCCAGCCAGTTCCTCGCCTCGATGGGCAACTACGTCTTCGACGCCGACGCCCTCGTGGAGGCCCTGCACGTAGACGCCGAACGGCTCGACACCAAGCACGACATGGGCGGGGACATCATTCCCTACTTCGTGGACAAGGGCGAGGCCGGCGTCTACGACTTCACCACCAACGACATCCCCGGTTCGACCGAACGGGACCGCACCTACTGGCGCGACGTCGGCACCATCGACTCGTTCTACGACGCACACATGGACCTGATCTCCCCCGTCCCGGTGTTCAACCTCTACAACTCCGAGTGGCCGATCTACACCCGGCAGAGCATCTCCCCGCCGGCGAAGTTCGTCCGCGGCGAGGGCAAGACCGTCGGCACTGCCCTGGATTCCATCGTCGCCAGCGGCGTCGTCATCTCCGGCGGCATCGTGGAAGGCTCCGTGCTCTCCAACGACGTCTACGTCAGCACCGCCAGCCGGGTCTTGGACTCGGTCCTGATGGACAAGGTGCAGGTGGGCCCGGGCGCCGTCGTGAAGCGCGCGATCGTGGATAAGAACGTCCGGATCCCCGCCGGCGCGGCGATCGGCCTGGATCCGGAACTGGACCGCGCCCGCGGCTTCAAGGTTACGGACTCCGGCATCACG
Source organism: Arthrobacter sp. YD4 (assembly GCF_030410515.1). Lineage (GTDB taxonomy): Bacteria > Actinomycetota > Actinomycetes > Actinomycetales > Micrococcaceae > Arthrobacter. Next base: position 9,507 of record NZ_JAUHHD010000008.1, read on the forward strand.
GTCCTCGCCAAGGGCCAGGAGGTCCCGGAGCCGGGCGAGGCTGAGCGCGCCCTCTCCGCGGCGAACCTGTACCAGGTGCCGGACGCTGTCCGGACGGCCACCGAGAACTGGCCGGCTGGCCGGGAGTCGATGGAGAAGGTGGGCGAGGTGCACGCCGCCGCCGTCGGCGTCGAGACCCCCGCCGCCCCGCACACCCAGGCCCCGTAACCGACGGGGGCGTCGGGAGGAGCCCTGCGCTGCCGGTAAAATTGGCGCAATGAGCTCCCCCGACCTGCCCTCCGAACCGGCCAGCGACACCCCCGCGGAGGCCGTGCCGGTGGCCGACCTCAGCCCCGAAGAGATCGCCGCCTGCCTCAAGGTGCTGAACACCATCCACGCCTACGATGACGAGCACCCGGACTACGTCGCCGTCCGGCGCGCCACCGGCAAGATGTTCAAGGCGGTCAAACGGCACCGGCGGACCACCAAGCGGGACCTGATCGCCGAGGCGGACCGGGCCGTGATCGCCCAGACCGCCACGGCCGCCCCGGACCGGATCGACGACGAGACCCGCGGCAACAAGCTGGCCACCTCCGCCACCGGGGAGGTTGCCGGCCACCTGATCCGGTCCCGGCCGTGCTACATCTGCAAGCAGCACTACACCCAGGTGGACGCCTTCTACCACCAGCTCTGCCCGGAGTGCGCGCTCTTCAGCCACAGCAAGCGCGACGCCCGCACGGACCTGACCGGACGCCGGGCGCTGCTGACCGGCGGCCGGGCCAAGATCGGCATGTACATCGCCCTGCGGCTGCTCCGCGACGGCGCCCACACCACCATCACCACCCGGTTCCCCAAGGACGCCGCCCGCCGGTTCGCCGCCATGGAGGACAGCGCCGACTGGCTGCACCGGCTGCGGATCGTGGGTATCGACCTGCGCGACCCCTCCCAGGTGATGGCCCTGACCGATTCCCTGGACGCCGCCGGCCCGCTGGACATCATCATCAACAACGCCGCCCAGACCGTGCGCCGCTCCGGCAACGCCTACAAGCCCCTGGTCGACGCCGAGGATGAGCCGCTGCCGGCCGAGCTGCAGGCCGCGAACGGTGGCCCCGAGCTGGTCACCTTCGGTCACGCCCACGACAAGCACCCGCTGGCCCTGGCCTCCTCCGTGCTGGACCACCCGGTGCTGGCCGGGGACGCCATCACCTCGCTGGCGCTCTCGACCGGCTCGGCATCGCTGGAGCGCATCGCCTCGGGCACCGCAATCGACGCCGGTGGCCTGGTCCCGGACCTGGCCACCATCAACAGCTGGACCCAGGTGGTGGACGAGGTGGACCCGCTGGAGATGCTCGAGGTCCAGCTCTGCAACGTCACCGCACCCTTCCTGCTGGTCAGCCGGCTGCGGCCGGCGATGCGGCGCTCGGACGCCCGGCGCAAGTACATCGTGAACGTCAGCGCCATGGAGGGCCAGTTCTCCCGGGCCTACAAGGGTCCCGGCCACCCGCACACCAACATGGCCAAGGCTGCGCTGAACATGATGACGCGCACCAGCGCCAAGGAGATGCTGGAAACCGACGGGATCCTCATGACCGCCGTCGACACCGGCTGGATCACCGACGAGCGGCCGCACTACACCAAGGTCCGGCTGATGGAGGAAGGCTTCCACGCCCCGCTGGACCTCGTGGACGGTGCCGCGCGGGTCTACGACCCGATCGTCATGGGCGAGGCCGGGGAGGACCAGTACGGGGTGTTCCTGAAGGACTACAAGCCCAGCCCCTGGTGACGCCACGGGCCTAATGGCCCTGATCCGTGCGGGGGAGCCTCCGTACCGTGGACCTGTGACTACGACGACGCCTCCGCCGGATTTCAACCTGTCCATGGACCAGTGCTGGGCCCTCCTCGACAGCGAGGTGGTGGGCCGGGTCGCGCTGATCGTGGACGGCCATCCGGAGGTCTTCCCGGTGAACTTTGTCCTGCACCGCCGCTCGATCGTCTTCCGCACCGCCGGCGGCACGAAGCTCTGGGGCGCAATCACCGCGAAGCCGGTGGCGTTCGAAATCGACGGCTACGACGCGCACGAGGAAACAGCCTGGAGCGTCATGGCCCGCGGTGAGGCGGAACTGGTCGAGGACCAGGCCGAGAAGGAAGCGGTGGACGCCCTGCTGCTGGAACCCTGGCAGCCGGGAGAGAAGAGCTTCTACGTGCGGGTGCCGCCCAAGGCGCTGACCGGCCGCCGGTTCAAGGTGACCCAGCCCGATGTCTGGAAGACCCGGCTGGCAGACCCGCGGCGAGCCTCTTTCGAATAGAGCCTTCGGGGGCGCCGTCCCCTAGTGCTGCTTCTCCGGCGTGTGCACCACGAGGACCGGGCAGTGCGCGTGGGCCACGAGGGCAGAACTGACCGAGCCGAGCAACAGTCCGCCGAAGCCGCCGTGGCCGCGCCGGCCCAACACCATCAGGTCCGCGTTGCGGGACTCGTCGATGAGGACCCGCCGCGGGTTGCCCTGCACCAACCGGGATTCGACGTTCTCCGGGAGCGCGTCGCCGAAGGCGGTGTTCAGCGCCTCCTGCAGGATCTCTCCGGCCCGGACGTCGAAGTCGTTGATGCCCATGGCCACGTACCCGTCGTAGACCGGCGGGAAGTCCCAGCAGGCCAGGGCGGTGACGCGGGCATGAAACGGCTCGGCCAGGACCCGTGCCTGCCGGAGGGCCTCCACCGAGGCGTCCGAACCGTCGACGCCCACCAGGATGCTGCGGAAGCCCTGTGCCTCGCTCATCTGTGTTCCCCTTCGCTTGCCCGCGTGTGTTGCCTTGTGCCGTGCCCGAACCCGTTGCTCTGGTGGGGCATGGCTTCAAACACTACGGCGACGGCGTTCCCCGGCTAGGGCCAAAGGTCACCTTTGCCGGCTCCGTCGCGCCGGGGGACGAACGGCCCTTTACGCAGGTGAGCACGGGGGATGAGAATGTCCGTGGCAGCGGTTTACCGGCGGAGATCCCGTCGGCACAGCCCGCCCGGGGACACGGTTTCGGGCGCCCCGCCGCCGCCGTGGCTTCGGGGGGAGCCTCAGTTGCATGAAGGTTGGATCGTCAGTCTGCCGCAGTCCGCTGCCGGCAGGACGCGTGAACAGGGCGCCGGCCGGGCGCCGGGGTCCGTCAGGCTCCCGGGCAGCTTCGGACGGCGGCCGGATGGGAAACACATGATTGCCTGGGCAGATGCCGGTCTCACCGCACCAGAGGGCACCGCGGCGGTGATCAAGGTCTTTATCCTCGACGACCACGAGCTGGTCCGCCGCGGATTGCAGGAACTCCTGGAGGGCGAGGGATTCCAAGTCGTCGGAAGTTCCGGCTCCGCAGTGGAGGCCACCCGACGCATCCCGGCCCTGCACCCGGACGTCTGTGTCCTGGACGCCCGGCTGCCGGATGGAACCGGGATCGAGGTCTGCCGCGACGTCCGCTCCATCGATCCCTCGTTGAACTGCATCATCCTCACGAGCTTCGACGACGACCAGGCACTGCGTGGCGCGGTCCTCGCCGGCGCGTCCGGCTACATCCTCAAGGAGATCGGCGGGACCGACCTGATCGGGGCGCTGCGGCGTGCCGCGGCCGGCGAGTCGCTCTACGAAAAGGGCGTGGCGGAGGGCGTCATGGAGAGCCTGGTGGAACCGGAGGAAGTCGATCCCCGGACCGCCGCGCTGACGCCGCAGGAACGCCGCGTGCTCGAGCTCGTGGGCGAGGGACTGACCAACCGACAGATCGCTGCCGAGATGTTCCTCGCCGAGAAGACGGTGAAGAACTACGTCTCCTCGCTGCTGGCCAAGCTCGGCTTCGAGCGGCGGACCCAGGCCGCGGTGTTCATCGCCAGCCCGGCCGCGCAGCACGCCAACGGCGCCTGAGCCGGTCGCCACAGGTCCCCGAGCACGCAGGCCTGAAAACGACGAAGACCTGCGCCGGGGCTGGAGCCCGGGCTAGAGCGGGACGGACCACTCCACGCTGGTGCCCTCGTCCGGGGCGGAGACGATCACGCACTCGCCGTCGAGCATCCGGGCCCGGTCCTCCAGATTGGCCAGGCCGTTGCGGGCCGCCGCGTTGGTGAAACCCGAGCCGTTGTCTGTCACCACCACCGTGACCCGGCCCTTCACCACGGCCACCGAGACGGAAATCGCGTCCGCGCCCGAGTGCCGGATGGCGTTGCTCAGCCCTTCGGAGACCACGGCCACCACATTGTCGGCCTTCTCCGCCGGGACGGTGTCGATCGGTCCGGTCAGCGTCAGCCGCGGCGTGAACGGCAGCGACTTCGCCGAACTCCTGGCCACGCGGCGGATCCGTCCGCTGAGCGGGTCGGAATCCGTCTGGCTGTGCCGGAGCGAGTAGATGGTGTCCCGGAGGCTGCGGATAGCTTCGTCGAGCTCCCCGGTAATGTTCCGTATCCGTTCGGTGGCGAGGTCGTCCTTGGTGAAACGTGCCAGGCTCTGGACGCTGAGGCCCGCGGCGAAGAGCCGCTGGATGACGAGGTCGTGCAGGTCACGGGCGATCCGGTCCCGGTCGGTGAAGACGAGCAGTTCCTCCCGGAGCCGGTGAACGCGCGCCAGTTCCATGGCCAGCGCCACGTGCGAGCCAAACACGGCCCCCATCTCCCGATCGGTCCGGTCGTACGGGGCGGCCTCGGGCTCCCGGGCAAGCAACAGAAGTCCGTGGTGGGAGCCGCGGGCGCTGAGGCCGACGGCCAGCAATGGTCCGGTGCTGTGGTCATCGCATAGTTCCAGCACGCTGGAGGCCGAGGGAAAGAGGACCGGTTCGCCACCGGCGAGGACCTCCTGCAGTTCGGGATGGTTCAGCAGGAGCGGGGCGCCGCTGAAGTCGGCAGCCTGCTCCCCCGCCGCGCCGACCACCACGTGGCCGGCGGCTGAGTCGGCTGGGGCGACAATCAGCGCGAGCCGGGACCGCGATTCGAGGCGGGCCCGCTCGGCAATGGGATCGAGGTCGGATTCGAGGTGGTCTCCGTCGCCGGCGAGCATCGTGCCCGTGACATCCATCGACGCCTCCAGCCAGCGCGCGCGGCGCCGGGCGTCGTCGTACAGCGTGGCGTTCTCGATCGCGACGGCGGCCGCGGCGGCCAACGCCACGGCCAGGGCCTCGTCCTCATCGCTGAAATCTTCTCCCCCGGCCTTCTCGGTCAGGTAGAGGTTGCCGAAGACCTTGTCCCGGACGCGGATGGGGACGCCCAGGAAGGTGTTCATCGGCGGGTGGTTCGGCGGGAAGCCGGTGGCCTCCGGGTGAGCGCCGAGCTTGTGAAGCCGCAACGGTTTGGGGTCGCTGACCAGCAGGCCCATGACCCCGTGGCCGGTGGGCTGGCGGCCGATCCGGGCGGCGGCCGCGGCGTCGATGCCGACGGTGACGAAATGGTTCAGGGTGTTGTCCTCACCCATCACGCCCAGGGCGCCGTAGCGGGCGTGCAGGAGGGTGCAGGCGGACTGCACCAGGCGTTCCAGGACGGCGTCGAGGCTCAGGTCCTCGGCCAGGGCCACGACCGCCTCCAGCAGCCCGGCCATCCGTTCCCGGGATTGCATGAGTTCCCCGCCCCGGGTGACGAGATCCCTGAGTACGTCTTCGGCCTTGGCGTTTCCGGACGCTAAAGGGTCCGGTCCCTTGTCGAGAGACTGCATTTTGCCCCCCAAAAAAAGCTGTGCCAAAAATCTGACAGCCACCATCCGCGCTGATGGTTTGCTGTCAGAATACTCCCACCCTCCGGAGCCGGGGGCCAGAGTCCAGGGGTGATCGTTACCCCGCCGGGACGTTGGTCCCTAGATTGCCCCGGGCCCTCTGGCATAAGCTCGCCGCCATGAGCACTGACCCGCAGCAGACAGGGCACCCCGTGGACAAAAAGGACGCCGCATCAGGACCGCATGCCGTTGAAAACCTGGACAACCACGAATGCTGGCGGCTGCTGCGCAGCGTCAGCGTCGGCCGGATGGCGGTCTGGGTGGATGACCATCCGGATATCTTCCCGATCAACTACAAGGTGGATCACGGCACCCTGGTGTTCCGCACCGCTGACGGCACCAAGCTCCAGGCCGCCACGGGCGACACCCCGGTGGCGGTGGAGACCGACGGCGTGGACGCGGATACCGGGATCGCGTGGAGCGTGGTGGTCAAGGGCCAGGCCGCCCCGGTGAAAAACCAGGAGGAAGTACTGGACACCGTGGGCCTGCTCCTCTTCCCGTGGCAGGCGGGAAAGAAGGAACACTTCGTCCGGATCACCCCGGACTCCGTCACCGGACGCCGCTTCAAGATCGTGCCGCCCCTGACCTGGTGGACGCCGCTGGACGACGCCACCCGCTCCGGCATGGAGTAGCCCGACGGCGTTGCCCTATCCGGTGCCTGCTCAGGCCAGGCGGGTGATCTCCACCGTCACGGACAGTGCCGAACCGCCGCCGCCGGAGAGGATGCCCTTCAGCGGGGGCACGTCCCGGTAGTCCCGGCCGCGGGCCACGGTGACGTGGAAATCCCCGGCAGGCTTGTGGTTCGTCGGGTCCCAGCTGCGCCACTCGCCGTCCCACCACTCCAGCCACGCGTGCGACTGGCCGGCGACGGTCTCGCCGATGGCCGCCGTCGACCGCGGGTGCAGGTAACCCGAGACGTACCGGGCGGGGATCCCGCAGCTGCGCAGCACGCCGATGGCCAGGTGGGCCAGATCCTGGCAGACGCCCTGGCGTTGGTTCCAGGCCTGCTCCGCGTTGGTGGTGACGCCGGTGGAACCCTTCATGTAGGTCATTTCCCCGCGCATCCACTCGAAGACGGCCATGGCCGCCTCGTGCGGGTTGCGGCCGGCGACGACGCCGGGGACGATGTCCAGGACCTCGGCGCCAGGACCGGTCAGCTGCGACTGCGGGATCCAGTCGCTGAACTGGTCCAGCGTCTCCGGGGCGGTAAGCACGTCCCAGCCCACGATGTCGGCCTCCGAAGGGATCCGCTCCACCCGGTGCACCTCGACGGTGGTGGTGGAGAGGACCTCGAGGTGCTCGTGCGGCATCTGCATGTCGAATGCCGTGACCCGGGTGCCCCAGTAGTCCCGGTAGCTGCTGAGCGCCGCCTGCGAGGGTGAGACCTTCATGGAGGACTCCAGGACCACCTGCTGGGGGTCCGTCAGCGGCGTCATCCGGGCCTCGTTGTAGGAGAGGGTGACCCGCTTGTTGTACTTGTACGCGGTCCGGTGCGTGATGCTCAGCCGGGTCATGAAACTTCTCCCACCCAGGCCAGTTCGTCTGCCTGATTGAAGTACTTACGGGAAATGGCGTCCGAGGCCTGCGAGACGGCCTTCTGCACGCGCTCCATGTGCTCGGGCAGCTCGGACATCAGGTCATCGGTCCGGTGGAACTCCAGGAAGGTGCGGGCCTGGCCCACGATCCGGCGGGCGTCGTTGATGAAGCCCACGCGCTGGGCCGACGGGTCCAGCTTGGCCAGGCAATCGTCCGCGTCGCGCAGCGCGTACACGATCGAGCGCGGGAAGAGCCGGTCCAGCAGCAGGAACTCGGCCGCGTGCTGGTCGCCGAAGGCAGCGCGGCGGGTGCGGAGGAAGGATTCGTAGGCGCCGGCGCAGCGGAGCATGTTCACCCAGGACATGCCGGCGGAGAGTACGTCGCGGGTGGAGAGCATGCGGGCGGTCATGTCGGCGCGCTCCAGCGACCGGCCGAGGACCAGGAAAAGCCAGCTTTCGTCGTGGCTGACGGTGGTGTCGGCGAGGCCGCTGACCATGGCGGTCCGCTCCAGCACCCAGTTGCAGAACCGGTAGGTGCCTACCACGTCCTTGCGGTGCTGGTTCAGCCCGTAGTAAGTGGTGTTCAGGCTCTCCCAGAGGCCGGAGGAGACGGTTTCCCGGGCGCGGCGCGCGTTCTCCCGGGCGGCGCCGAGCGATCCGGCGATGGAGGTGGCACTGTGCTTGTCGTAGGCCAGGTCGTGCAGCAGCTCGTCCAGGCCGAAGTCCTCGGACTGGGGGCGGGCGCCCATCACGGCCAGCAGCTCCCGGGCGACGCTGCGCTGTTCCTCCATCGGCAGGTGGTTCAGGCGCTCCAGGTGGACGTCCAGAATGCGCGCGGTGCCGTCGGCCCGCTCCACATAGCGGCCGATCCAGAACAATGATTCCGCGATCCGGCTAAGCATGTTCGGGTACCTCCTGGGCCTCGGCCATTTGCTGCTGTTGCTGTTCCTTCTGGCTGTCGCGCCAGTTGCTTTCCACCGGCCAGACCGAGACCCGCTCGCGGATGGCGATGGCCGGCTTCGGGATGACCTCCACGGGCACCTGCGCCGAATCGGCCAGCACCCAGGTGTCCTTGGACCCGCCGCCCTGGCTGGAGTTCACGATCAGTGAGCCCTCCTTCAGCGCCACCCGGGTCAGGCCGCCGGGGAGCACCCAGACGTCGTCGCCGTCGTTGACCGCGAAGGGGCGCAGGTCCACGTGCCGGGGGCCGAACTTGTCGCCGCTGAGGGTGGGGACGGTGGAAAGCTGCAGCACCGGTTGTGCGATCCAGCCGCGCGGGTCCGTGATGATCCGCTTGCGCAGGGCGTCCAGCTCCTCGCGGGAGGCGTCGGGTCCGATCACCAGGCCCTTGCCGCCGGAACCGTCCACCGGCTTGACCACCAGTTCATCCAGCCGGTCCAGGACGTGTTCGCGGGCTTCCTTCTCCTCCAGCCGGAAGGTGTCCACGTTCGCGATCACCGGTTCCTCGTTGAGGTAATAGCGGATCAGGTCCGGGACGTAGCTGTAGACCAGCTTGTCGTCGGCGACGCCGTTGCCCACGGCGTTGGCGATGGTGACACCGCCTGCCCGGGCGGCGTTGACCAGGCCGGGGCAGCCGAGCATGGAGTCGGAGCGGAACTGCAGCGGGTCGAGGAACTCGTCGTCGATGCGCTTGTAGATCACGTCCACGCGCTGCTCACCGGCGGTGGTGCGCATGTAGACGCGGTTGCCGCGGCAGATCAGGTCGCGGCCCTCCACCAGCTCCACGCCCATCAGGCCGGCCAGCAGGGTGTGTTCGAAGTAGGCGCTGTTGAAGACGCCCGGGGTCAGGACCACGACGGTGGGGTCGTCGACGCCGGAGGGCGCGGTCTTGCGCAGGGCCGAAAGCAGCCGGCGGGGGTATTCCTCGACCGGGCGGACGCGCTGCTGGCCGAAGGCCTCGGGCAGGCCCTTGGCCATGGCGCGGCGGTTTTCGAGGACGTAGCTGACGCCGGAGGGGACGCGGACGTTGTCCTCCAGGACGCGGAAGGTTCCGGCCTCGTCACGGATGACGTCGATGCCGGAGATGTGCACGCGGACGCCGCCGGCGGGCTCGAAGCCGTGGACCTGGCGGTGAAAGTGCGCGCTGGTGGTGACGAGCTGCCGCGGGATAACGCCGTCGGAGACGACGGCCATCTTGTCGTAGACGTCATTCAGGAACGCCTCGAGCGCCTTGACCCGCTGGGCCACGCCGCGTTCCAGGACGGTCCACTCGTCCGCCGGGATGACGCGCGGCACGATGTCCAGCGGGAACGGCCGCTCCTCCCCCGCGAAGTCGAAGGTGACGCCGCGGTCCAGGAAGGTGCGGGCCATCGAATCGGCGCGGGCGGTGACGTCGGCGAGGGAGAGTTCGCGGAGCGCCCCGGCCACCTGGCCGTAGGAACGGCGGGCCTGCTGGCCGGGCGCGAACATCTCGTCGTACGCCCCGCTGCGGCCGGCGGCCTCGGAGTAATCCTGAAAAAGGTCAGACATGCCCACTAGCCAACCATTTTTTGGTCCCGATTTCATATCGGCGCACCCCTTTTGGCGTGTTGCAGCCCACGCGGTGCCGTGGTACAGCTCACGCCGGCTCCGGACCGGGTGACGGCGGCCGATCCGGTGGCATGGCGGGCAGGGTTTTCCCGCCGAAATGGGGATTCCGGGCCCGATGCGGCACAGTGGACCCGTGCCCCGAGACCTTCACCCTTTCACCGCTTCCCTGCGCGGCCTGCCGCCGCTGCTTCCCGGGCTGCTGGCCTGCGCCGCCGCCGTCGCTGCCGCCCTGGCCGTCCACGCGCTGGTGCCCGCGCTGCCCGCCATGACGGTCGCCGTCGTGCTCGGCCTGCTCGCCGCGAACTTCCCGGGCGTCTCCGCCTGGACATCCGGCCCCGGCCGGGCCGGACTGGGGTTCGCCGGGAAGCACCTGATGCGCAGCGGCATCGTGGTCCTGGGCCTCAAGGTCAGCGTGGTGGACGTCCTCGGCCTCGGCTGGCCCGCGCTGCTGCTGATCACCGGCGTCGTCCTGGTCTCTTTCGCCGGCACCTATGGCATCGGCCGGATCTTCCGGCTGCCCCCAAGCGTGTCGCTGCTCATCGCCACTGGCTTCGCGATCTGCGGCGCCTCCGCGATCGGGGCCATGGCCGCGGTCCGCCGCATCCGGCAGCAGGACACGGTGTTGCCGGTGGCCCTGGTGACGCTCTGCGGCACCCTCGCGATCGGCGTCCTGCCGCTGCTCACCGGCCCGCTGGGACTAGGCCCGCAGCTCTTCGGCGCCTGGGTGGGGGCATCCGTGCACGACGTCGGCCAGGTGGTGGCCACCGCGCAGACCGCCGGCGCCGCGGCCCTGGCGGTGGCGGTGATCGTGAAGCTGACCCGGGTGCTGCTGCTGGCCCCGATGGTAGCCGTCGCCGGGCTGCACCACCGGCTCCGCGATGATTCCGGCGGGACCATGCCTCCGGTGGTGCCCTTGTTCGTGCTGGGGTTCGTCGCAATGGCCGCGCTCCGCTCCACCGGGGTGCTGCCCGCGGGCGTGCTGGAGGCGGCCGCCCTGCTGCAGGACATCCTGCTGGGCATGGCCCTGTTCGGGCTGGGGTCCGCCGTCCGGGTCCGCGAACTGCTGCGGACCGGCACCCGGGCGCTGCTCGCGGCCCTCGCGGCGTGGCTGCTGATCGCCGCCCTCGGCCTGGGCGCGGCGGTCCTGATGCTGCCCGGGCACTGAGCTGCGCGGGGCGCCTGCGTGATTAGATAGCAGCGTGTCCAACCAGAATTTGACCAGTGAAGAAGCGGCCGCCCGCTCGGCCCTGATCACCACGCACAGCTACGATGTGTCCCTCGATGTCCGGCAGGCCGCGGACCCCACGGTGGCCGGCTACCCCAGCCGCAGCGTCATCACCTTCGCCGCCGCCGAACCAGGGTCCAGCACCTTCCTGGACTTCATCAGCTCCGAGGTGCACAGCGTGTTCCTCAACGGCAAGGGCCTGCCCGTGGCCGACGTCGTCGACGGATCCCGGATCCGGCTGGACAACCTGCAGGCCGAGAACCAGGTCACCGTCACCGGCACCGCGCTGTACAGCACCTCCGGGGAAGGCATGCATCGGTTCTTCGACCCCGCCGACGGCCAGTGCTACCTGTACACCCAGTACGAGCCGGCCGACGCCCGCCGGGTCTTCGCCAACTTCGAACAGCCGGACCTCAAGGCAGAGTTCACCTTCCATGTAATGGCGCCGTCGGGCTGGCAGGTCGCCTCCAACGGCGTCGAGGCCGCCCGTACCCAGCTCACCAGCGACCCGGCCACCAGCCGCTGGGACTTCGCCCCGACCAAGCCGGTGTCCACGTACATCACCAGCGTCCTCGCCGGCCCCTACTTCCGCGCGGACAGCAGCTGGCAGGGCACCCTCTCCGACGGGACCGCACTGGAGGTGCCACTGGCCCTGTACTGCCGGGCGTCGATGGCCTCCTCCTTCGACACCCATGAGCTGTTCCGGTTGACGGGCAACGGCCTGGACTTCTTCAACCGGCTCTTCGACTACCCCTACCCGTGGGGCAAATACGACCAGGCATTCGTCCCCGAATACAACCTCGGGGCGATGGAAAACCCGGGCCTGGTGACCTTCACCGAGAGCTACGTCTTCACCTCCCGGGCCACGGATTCGCAGTACCAGGGCCGGGCCAACACCCTCTTGCACGAGATGGCGCATATGTGGTTCGGCGACCTGGTCACGATGCAGTGGTGGAACGACCTTTGGCTCAAGGAATCCTTCGCCGACTACATGGGCACCCTGGGCGTGGACCGGACCACGGACTGGGACTCCGCCTGGGTGAACTTCGCCAACAACCGCAAGGCGTGGGCCTATGTCCAGGACCAGCTGCCCACCACCCACCCGATCGTGGCGGACATCCCGGACCTGGAGGCCGCCAAGCAGAACTTCGACGGCATCACCTACGCCAAGGGCGCCTCGGTCCTCAAGCAGCTGGTGGCCTACGTGGGGTTCGAAGACTTCATCGCCGGCTCACGCCGCTACTTCCGCGACCACGCGTTCGGCAACACCACCCTGGCCGACCTGTTGGCCGCGCTCAGCGCCGCCTCCGGCCGGGACCTCGGCCCCTGGGCCCGGCAGTGGCTGCAGACCTCCGGGATCTCCACGCTCACACCCGAAATCACCGATGAGGAAGGGACGCTGACCGCCGTGGGCGTGCGGCAGGACGCCACCGACCCGGTGACGGGCTCCCCCGAACCCCGCCCGCACCGGCTGCGGATCGGCCTCTACAACCGGGATTCGGACGGCGCCCTGGTCCGCACCGACAGCGTGGAGACCGACGTCGACGGCGGACACACCGCCATTCCGGACCTCACCGGAAAGCCCCGTCCGGAGCTGCTGCTGGTCAACGACGAGGACCTCAGCTACGCCAAGGTCCGGCTGGATCCGGTGTCCGAAGCCACGGTCCGGGAATCCCTGGACCGCATCACCGACCCGATGGCCCGCGCGCTCTGCTGGACCGCGCTCTGGGACTCGGCCCGGGACGCCGTCACGCCCGCCGCGGACTACGTGGCCGCGGTGCAGCGGTTCGGTCCGGCGGAGACCGGCATCGGCGTGCTGCTCGCGATTCTGGGCAATGCCGCCACCGCCGTCGAACGCTACGTCCCCGCCACGGCACGGGACGCCGTGCGCCGCACCTTCCTGGACGCCGCCGTCGCCCAGCTCGAGCAAGCCGGCCCCGGCTCGGACCAGCAGCTGGCCTGGGCCCGCACCGTTGCCGCGGCCAGCCGCCACGACGGCAGCCGCCTGCCCCTGCTGCGCGGCCTGCTGGACGGTAATACCGTGATCGAGGGGCTGGCGGTCGACGCCGAACTCCGCTGGAACCTCTGGCACGCCCTCGCCGCCAACGGCCAGGCCGACCCGCACGAGCTCGACGCCGAACTCTCCCGCGACAACACCGCCTCAGGCCGTTCGGGACACGCCACGGCCCTGGCCGCACGGCCCGACCCGCAGGTCAAGGCCAAGGCGTGGGAGGCCGCTGTCAACGGCACGGACCTCTCCAACCAGCAGCTCAGCGCCACGATCGCCGGCTTCACCACGGCGACGGCGGAACTGCTGGCCGGCTTCGTGGAGCCCTACTTCGAGGCGCTGGAGCGCGTCTGGGGCAGCCGCAGCATCGAGATCGCCAGCAGGATCGTCCGCGGGCTGTACCCGGCGGGGCAAGACCTCAACGGCCAGGTCACGGCGGAGCACCCGGTGGTGGTCCGGACGGACCGCTGGCTCACCGAGCACGCGGACGCGCCGCGGGCCCTGCGCCGGATCGTCATCGAGCAGCGCAGCCACCTGCTGCGGGCGCTCACCGCGCAGGCCGCCGGCTAACGCACCCGCCCGCTAACTTACCTCCAGCGGGCAACGGCAGCCGGCTGGCTGCCGTTTACGGACGTGGCGGATGCGGGCTACGGGACCCGGTGCAGCCACTCCTCGGTGGCGAACTTGGCCTCCACCCGTGCCCGCGCGGCGTCGAGTTCGACGTCGGTAAGCTCGGCCGGCGTCGCGCCGTACCGGTCGGTGAACACCCCGATCATCGCCGCCACGATGTCGGCCCGGCTCAGGCCGGTCTGGCGGCGCAGCGGATCCACGCGCTTCTTGGCGCTGGTGGTGCCCTTGTCGGAGAGCTTCTCCTTGCCGATCCGGAGCACCTCGACCATCTTGTCGGCGTCGATGTCGTAGCTCATGGTCACGTGGTGCAGCATGCCGCCGTTGGCGAGCCGTTTCTGCGCGGCGCCGCCGATCTTGCCCTGGTCCGTGGCGATGTCGTTGAGCGGGACGTAGAAGGCGTTGATGCCCACTTTCTCCAGGGCGGCGAGGACCCAGGCGTCCAGGAAGCCGTAGGAGTCGGCGAAGCTCAGCCCGTCCACCAGCGTCTGCGGCAGGTAGAGCGAGTAGGTGATGCAGTTGCCGGCCTCCATGAACATGGCGCCGCCGCCGCTGATCCGCCGGACCACGCTGATGCCGTGCCGGCTGACGCCCTCGGGCTGGACCTCGTTGCGGACCGACTGGAAGCTGCCGATCACCACGGAGGGCTCCTCCCAGTCCCAGAACCGCAGGGTGGGGTTGCGGCGCCCGGCACCGACCTCTTCGGTGAGGACCTCGTCCAGGGCAACGTTCACGTGCGTGGGCAGCACCGTGGGGGCGATGACGTTCCAGTGGTGGTCGCCCCAGCCGGTGGCCTTGGCAAGGGCCCTGCGCACGGCGATCGCGACGGCCTCGGCGGACAGGCCGAAAAGCACGGTGCCCTCCGGCAGCGCCGCGGTGACGGCGGCGGCGAGGTCGGCCGCCGGAGTCTCGGCGGGGAGCCCGGTGAGGGCCCGGTTGATCTCCGGCAGCGCCTCGTCGGGCTCGAGGAAAAAATCGCCGCTGATGGACACGTGTCTGAGCACGCCGTTGTCCACCTCGAGGTCGGCGACCACCAGCTTGCCGCCGGGGACCTTGTATTCGCCGTGGCGGCGGCCGCCGTCGCCGTTTCCGTCTGCCGTTGCGGGGGTGGAAGAGGAGGAAGTCATACCCTCAATCCTGCCACGAGCGCGGCGGCGGGACGGGGCGGCGGTTAACGCGAAAGGCCCGCACCGTTGCCGGTGCGGGCCTCCCAAGACCTTGGAGCAGAATTACTTCTTGCCGCCGAAGCCCTTGAAGCGAGCGTTGAAGCGCTCGACGCGGCCTGCGGAGTCCATGATGCGCTGCTTACCCGTGTAGAACGGGTGGGACTCGGAGGAGATTTCGACGTCGATGACCGGGTAGGTGTTGCCGTCTTCCCACTCGATGGTCTTCGAGGAAGAAACGGTGGACTTGGTCAGGAACTTGACGCCGGAAGCCAGGTCGTTGAAAACAACAGCTTCGTACTTCGGGTGGATATCTGCCTGCATAATTGGACCTTTGTTCGCGCAACTGGATTTTGCCAGCTGCCAGGTATGAGTTGGAGTTGGCGTGCCGATAACACGGCACGGCCAGCTGTCAATGATACCGCAGTCACGGGCCTCCCGCGAACGCGGGGCCGCAGGTGCCGGCGCCAGGTACGTGCGCAGGCCAGGGCGCTGCCTCAGCGGGCGCGGAGTTCCCAGAACGCGACCGCGGAGGCCGCGGCGACGTTCAGCGAGTCCACGCCGGGACGCATGGGGATCTTGACCGCGAGGTCGACGGCGGCGAGGGTCTCCGGGCTCATGCCGGCGCCCTCGGTGCCGAGGACCAGCGCCAGCTTCTCCGGGTTGCGTGCGGCGAGCTCGTCGACGTCGACGGCGTCGTCAGTGAGCTCCATGGCGGCCACGGTGAAGCCGTGGTCCCGGAGGACGGCAAGGTCCGCGGGCCAGTCCTCCAGCCGCGCCCAGGGCACCTGGAAGACCGTGCCCATGCTGACCCGGACGCTGCGGCGGTACAGCGGGTCCCCGCAGCGCGGCGTCACCAGCACCGCGTCCAGGCCAAGGGCCGCAGCGGAGCGGAAGATGGCGCCGACGTTGGTGTGGTCCACGATGTCTTCGAGCACGGCGACGCGGCGGGCGCCGGCGAGCAGCTCCGGCAGCGGCACCGGGGCCGGCCGGTGCATGGCGGCCATGGCCCCGCGGTGCAGGTGGAATCCGGTGATCTCCTCCAGCAGGGCGGCCGGGCCGACGTAGACCGGGACGTCCGGGTACTGCTCGAACACGTCCGCCAGATCCGCGAGCCACTTTTCCGCGAGGAAGAAGGACCGGGGCCGGTGGCCGGCGGCGAGGGCCCGGCGGAGCACACGGGAGGACTCGGCGATGTAGAGGCCCTCGGCGGGTTCGCGGATCTTGCGGAGGTGGACGTCGGTCAATTGGGTGTAGTCGGCGACGCGGGGATCGTCCGCGGACTCAAGGTGGTGCAGGGGCATCTCAGTTCACCAGCTTCGCGATCATGAACCCGAGGGCCACCAGACCCAGGGTGAAGATGACGCCGCGCAGCACGGCGGGCGGGAGCCGGCGGCCCACCTTGGAGCCGATGAACCCCCCGATCAGCGAGCTGACGGCGATCAGGCCCACGGCGGGCCAGCTGATCCGGTCGAACGCGAAGAGCAGGTAGGACGCCGCCGCGACGATGTTCACGCCGAGGACCAGGATGTTCTTCATGGCGTTGGCGTTCTGGATGGTTCCGGCCATGAAGACGCCGAGGATCCCGACCAGGAGGATGCCCTGCGCGGCCACGAAGTAGCCGCCGTAAACCCCGGCCAGGTAGACCAGCACCACGAGCAGGGCGCTGTGCCGTTTGTCCCTGGCGGCGGTCTCCGGATCCGATTCCCGGTTTTGCACCCAGCGCTGCAACCGGGGCTGGAAGGCCACCATGAGCAGGGCCAGGACGATCAGTCCCGGGGCGGCGTACTGGAAGACCACCTCGGGAAGGTGCAGCAGCAGGTAGGCGCCGGTGATGCCGCCCAGCAGGGAGGCGGGCAGCAGGCGGATGAGCTGGCTGCGGCGGCCGGCGAGTTCCTTGCGGTAGCCCCAGGCGCCCGCGGCGTTGCCGGCCACCAGTCCGGTGGCGTTGCTGATCGAGGCCGTGACCGGCGCGAAGCCGAGGGCGATCAGCACCGGGAAGGTCACCAGCGTGCCGGAGCCCACCACGGAGTTGATGGTCCCGGCCCAGAGGCCGGCGAAGAAGACAAAGATGCTGCCAAGAAGGTCCACGCGCGTTCAGGGACCCCGCTTAGCGGCGGGCGGTGGCGGTGTAGCGGCCCCCGGTTTCGGTGACGTCCAGCTCGACGCCGAAGGTCTCGCCGAGGTTCTCCGCGGTGAGCGTCTGGCGCAGCGGGCCGGCGGCGACGATGCCGCCGTCGCGGATCAGCAGGGCGTGCGTGAAGCCCGGCGGCACCTCTTCGAGGTGGTGGGTCACCAGGACGATGGCGGGGGCGTCCTCGTCCGCGGCGAGTTCGCTCAGCCGCTGGACCAGGTCCTCGCGCCCGCCGAGGTCCAGGCCGGCGGCCGGTTCGTCGAGCAGCAGCAGTTCGGGATCGGTCATCAGGGCGCGCGCGATCTGGACGCGCTTGCGTTCGCCCTCGGAGAGGGAGGCGAAGGGACGGTTGAGCAGCGGGCCCATCCCCCATTCGTTGAGCAGGGCGAAGGCGCGGCGTTCGTCGTCCTTCTCGTAGCCCTCGCGCCAGCGGCCGGTGACCCCGTAGGCGGCCGTCACGACGACGTTGAGGACCTTTTCGTGCTCGGGGATCTGGTTGGCCAGCGCCGCGGAGGACAGGCCGATCCGGGGCCGGAGTTCGAAGACGTCCACGGCGCCCATGACCTCGTCGAGGATGCCGGCCTTGCCGGAGGTGGGGTGCAGGCGGGCCGCGGCGACCTGCAGGAGCGTGGTCTTGCCGGCGCCGTTGGGTCCGAGGACCACCCAGCGTTCGCCCTCCTTGACCTGCCAATCCACCTTGTCCAGGAGCGTCTTCGCCCCGCGGACAACGCTGACGGCGGCCAATTCAAGAACTTCACTCATAGGAGTAGACACTAGGACAAAAAAGCTGACGATTGATAACCGGAGCGGCGCACCTCCCCCCGCGCCACCGTCCGGGCCCGCCCCCGTGGCCTGACCAGTACCGCGGCGGCGCTGCGCCCTGGCGGTGACGGGCGTCACCGCGGCTCCTTCGCGGCGTCATGGATGCGGGGCGGCACCGGCCCGCTCGATAGGATTGGGGCCATGATTTCCCACGTGACCGCGGTCAGTTACGGCCCCGCCCTGTCCGACGACGACCTCCGGCAGGTCCGCGGCGCACTGGCCGCCGCCGGACTGGCCATCACCGACGAGGACACCGCCGGCGACGGCCGCTACACGGTCCACACCGCGGAGTGCACAACCTCGGAACCGCTGACCGACGCCGCACTGGCCGGACTGCGGAAGGCCGTCTCCCCCGCCGTCAGCGCCGGCTTCGGCACCGCCCTGGTGCCGGACGGGCTGCGGAGCGCGCCGCGGAAGCTCCTGCTGATGGACGTCGATTCGACCCTGATCAAGCAGGAAGTGATTGAACTGCTGGCGGCCTACGCGGGCAAGCGGGAGGAGGTCACCGCCGTGACGGAGGCGGCGATGCGCGGCGAGCTGGACTTCGCCCAGAGCCTCCACGCCCGGGTGGCGGTGCTTGCCGGCCTGCCGGCCGCCGTCGTGGACGATGTCCGCGCCGAGGTCAGCCTCAGCGAGGGGGCGGCAGAACTGGTGGCGGCCTTCAAGGCGGCCGGTCATGCCGTGGCGGTGGTGTCCGGCGGCTTCAACCAGATCCTCGGCCCGCTGGCGGCCGGCCTGGGGCTGGACTACTGGATCGCCAACGAGCTCGAAATCGTCGACGGCGCCCTCACCGGCCGCGTCCTCGGGGACGTCATCGACCGGGCGGCGAAGGAAAAATACCTCCGCAAGTGGGCGGCGGCCGAGGGCATCCCGCTGGAGCACACGATCGCCGTCGGCGACGGCGCCAACGACCTGGACATGCTCGGCGCCGCCGGCATCGGGGTGGCGTTCAACGCCAAGCCCGCCGTCCGCGCCGCGGCGGATGCCGCCGTCGACCTGCCCTACCTCGACACGGTCCGGCACATCGCCGGGGTCTGACCGGGCTCTGATTCCGGACACACCGCACACGGCAAAGGCCGGGGCGCCTGCCCCGGCCTTTGCCGTGTCCGCGGGAAATTCCGCGGTGGGAGAATCGGCTAGTTGCTGCCACTCTTCTCGAAGTAGTCGGCGCCGCCGACGTACTCGGTGTGGCCGCTCTCGACGTCGGCTGTTGCCATCTTGGCGACCTCGGCAGCGAATTCGTTGACGGAGTACAGCTTGCCGGCCTCGGCGCGGCGGGCCTCGATGGCGCCGGGGTTGGAGCGGTCCAGCAGGGTGGCGGTGACCGTACCCTCGATCATGTCGCCCGAGACGACCACCAGGGAGATGCCCTTGTCGGCCAGGCTCGGGACCAGCTCGCGCAGCGCGTCCTCGCCGGCGCGCTTGCTGCGGGCCACCGGCTCGTACTCGGGCATGGTGGGAACCGTGTCGATGAAGTGGGCCTGGTGGCTGGTGACAAACACGACGCGGGAACCCTCCGGCATCAGCGGCACGGCGGCGTTGAGCATGTTGACCTGGGCGTCGCGGTTGAGCTTGAGCGCGTAGCCCTCCTCCATGCCGCTTTCCATGCCGCCGGAGGCGTTGAGGACCAGCAGGTCCAGGGAGCCGAAGTTTTCCATGGCGGCGCTGGCCAGGGCCTGGACGCCTTCCTGGGTGGTCAGGTCCGCTCCGACCGCGGCGGCCCGGCCGCCGGCGGCCTCGATCTCCGCGACGACCTTGTTGGCCCGAGGTGCCTTCTGGCGGTAGTTCACGATCACGGCGGCGCCCTCGGCGGCCAGGAATTTCGCCACGTCGGCGCCGATGCCGCGCGACGAACCGGTCACGATCGCGGTCTTGTTCTCCAGCAGTCCCATTCGAGCTCCTTTGTTCCATCCATCCAAATTGCGTGGGGTCTGCTGTCCATCATGCCAGCGACGCCGGGCAAAGGGGTTGTACGGGACCCACAAAGAAGCCGGAGCAGCCTAGTTCCGGCGGTCCGTCCGCGGCGTGCCGGGGACGGGCAGCCGGCAAGGCACGGCGGCCCGCCCCGGGAGACGGGCATCCGGTTGGACCAATCCGCTGGAAACCTAACCCCGGTCCACCCGGATCTTCTTGCTGGCTTCCGCGGCGGCCGTTGCCGGGGCCGGGGCGCGGACTTCGAGGACCCCGTCCTTGTAGGTGGCTGTAATGTCCTCTTCCTTCGCGCCGGCCGGCAGGGCGACGCTGCGCGAGAACGAGCCGTAGCGGAATTCGGAGCGGTAGCCGTTCTTGCTCTTGTGCTCGGACTTTTCCTCGCGTTCGGCCCGGATGTGCAGCATGCCGTCGCTGACCGAGACGTCCACGTCCTTGTCCGGGTCGATGCCCGGGACCTCCGCGCGGACCACCAGGGTGTTGCCGTCCTGGAACTGCTCGACCTTCATGGACGGCGTCATGGACAAGTCACCGTCGAGGAACCGGCGGACGGGTTCCAGCATGTCCGAGGGAGCCCATTTGCTGAGTTCGGTCACGATTCTTCCTCCTGGGTGCACGCCCCGCCTCGGTGTGGTGGGGGCTGTGCGTCCAGTACATGACGGCGCGGGCCGGGCGGCTAGGGCCAAAAGACCGACGGCGGCGCCGGTCCCCTCAGGGTCCGGCGCCGCCGTCGTAAACTCCCAGGACGCGCCCGGCGAAGAAGGCTAGTGGCCCATTCCGAGGCCGCCGTCGACCGGGATCACGGCGCCGGAGATGTAGGCGGCCTCGTCGCTTGCGATCCAGCGGACGACGTTGGCCACCTCGGACGCCTCGGCGAAGCGGCCGGCGGGAACCTTGGTCAGATAGTCCTTCTGGGTGGCCTCCGGCAGTTCGGCGGTCATGTCCGTGTTGATGAAGCCGGGGGCCACCACGTTGGCTGTGATGCCACGGGCGCCCAGTTCGCGGGTCAGCGAGCGGGCGATGCCCACGAGGCCGGCCTTGGAGGCCGAGTAGTTGATCTGTCCGGGGGCGCCGTAGAGGCCCGAGACGGAGGAGATCAGCACCACGCGGCCCTTGCGGGCCCGGATCATGCCCTTGGAGGCGCGCTTGATGACGCGGAAGGCTCCGGTGAGGTTGGTGTCGATGACGGAGGTGAAGTCGTCCTCGCTCATCCGCATCAGCAGCGTGTCCTTGGTGATGCCGGCGTTGGCCACCAGCACCTCCACGGGGCCGTGGGCCGCCTCGACCTCGGCGAAGGCGGCGTCGACCGAGGCCTCGTCCGTCACGTCAGCCTTGACGCCCAGGATGCCCTCGGGCAGGGCGGATTCGCTGCGGTAGGTCACGGCCACCTTGTCGCCGTTGGCGAGGAAGGACTCGGCGATAGCCAGTCCGATGCCGCGGTTGCCGCCGGTGATGAGGACGCTGCGTCCCGTGGAGCTTGCTTCGGTCATGGTGGTCTCCGGGATTCTGCGGCTCAGTGGCGCCGCTCGGGGCTGGGTTTCCTGCCTTCGATCTTAGCCAGTGTTCCGGTGCCGGCGCCGTTTGGGCGCTTCCGCCGATGGTGCGAGAATTGACGGTGAGCCTATGGAGCGTGATCTGACAGCTGTGACAAACAAGAACCGGCCCGGCGGCACCACGCCCGGCGAGGACTTCGAGGACACCGAGGTCCACAGCATCACCGACGCCGCCACCGCCCACTCGGAAGAGATGCGTTCGCGGATGGTCAAGTATGCCCTGGCCATGGGCATCCGCATGGTCTGCCTGGTTCTGATCTTTGTGGTTGACGGCTGGTTCAAAATCCTCCCGGTGATCGGTGCCGTGTTCCTGCCCTGGTTCGCGGTGGTGGTCGCCAACGGCAACGACAAGGCGGAGGTGCACAGCGAGTCACTGATCGACTACGTGCCGCTGGGCCAGCTCGAGGGACCGCCGCCGGCGGAGTCCTTCGGCGACATGCCCGACGACGACGGGCCGGTCACCCTGCTTCAGGGCGAGATCATCGACGACGACGATGACGACGAAGACCACAGACGGGCCGCTTCATGAACCTCCTCGACCTGGCCGGCGGGACCGCCGCGCCGGAAACCGCCATCTGCTCGCGCAAGGCGTGCCGCGCCGGGGCCGAATGGCGGCTGCTTTGGAACAACCCGAAGATCCACACCCCCGACCGGCGCAAGACCTGGCTGGCGTGCGGGGACCACCGCGAGTGGCTGGAGGACTACCTCCGGACCCGCGGCCTCTGGAAGGAAACCCTCCCCCTCGTGACTGACGAGTCCCCCGCGACCCCGGGCGGGGCCGCCTGAATGTACCGCTTTCTCTTTTCCAGCAAGTGGCTGGGCTATCTGCTGCTGGCCGCCATCTTCGCCACGGCGTGCGTCTTCCTGGGCCGCTGGCAGATGGACCGCCGGGCCGAAACGCTGGCCGAGATCAACCGCGTCGTCTCCAACTATTCGGCCACCCCGTTGCCATTCACCGAGGTACGCAACGAGTTCGTCCGGCTGGATCCGGAACGCGAATGGACGCAGGTGGAGCTGCATGGCGTCTACGACACCGCCGGCCAGCGGGTGGTGCGCAACCGGCCCCTGAACGGCCAGCCCGGCTACGAGGTGGTGGTCCCGCTGAAGCTCGACAACGGCGACACCGTCGTGATCGACCGCGGCTGGCTGCCGATCGGCAACAAGACCCCCGGCAGCCCGGACTCGGTGCCGGCGCCTCCCGAAGGCAACGTCACCGTCGTCGCCCGGCTCAAGCCCTCGGAGCCGACCCTGCAGCGCGGCGCCCCGGAGGGGCAGCTGGCCTCCATCGACCTGCCCACGTACGCCGGACAGCTGGGCTACCCGGTGCTGACCGGCGCGTATGGACAGGTGGCGAGCGAGAGTCCCGCGGCCGCGACCATGCCGCTGGGCTTCCCGAAGCCGTCCACGGACGAGGGCACCCACCTGTCCTACTCGTTGCAGTGGTTCGCGTTCGGCGTGCTGATGTTCTTCGCCTTCGGTTACGCGGCCCGGCAGCAGGCGCGCAACGCCGCGATCGACGCCGAAGACGCCGAGGAGGCGGAGGCCCGGGGCGAGGCGGCGTACCACTCCGCCGCGAATGCGCCCCGCCGTCGTCCGGCTCCCCGGAAGCGAAAGAACGCCACGGCCGAGGAAGAGGAAGACGCCATCCTCGACGCCCAGGGCTTCTGAGCGAGGACAGCATGGCGTCCGGCGCCGTAACCACGGCGAGTGCCACCCGTTTGCCACGAAGGGCCGCTAAACCTGACGGTTAGCGGCCCTTCGCGTCAGATGGCGGAGCCTAGCGAGGCGAAGACCGCGACCTCGGTCTACGCCAGCGTGATCAGGTCCAGGTAGTCCTCGTTCCAGAGGTCCTCGACGCCGTCGGGCAGCATGACGACCCGCTCCGGGTTGAGCGCCTCGACGGCGCCCTCGTCGTGGCTGACCAGGACGACGGCGCCGGTGTAGTTGCGCAGGGCGCCCAGGATTTCGCCGCGGCTGGCGGGGTCCAGGTTGTTGGTGGGCTCGTCGAGGAGAAGAACGTTGGCGCTGGAGGCCACGATGGTGGCCAGCGCCAGGCGGGTCTTCTCACCGCCGGAAAGCACGCCGGCGGGCTTGTCGACGTCGTCCCCGGAGAACAGGAACGAGCCCAGGATGCCGCGGACCTCGGAGTCGTTCATGTCCGGCGCCGCGGAGCGCATGTTCTGCAGCACGGTGCGGTCCACGTCCAGGGTCTCGTGCTCCTGCGCGTAGTAGCCCACCTTGAGGCCGTGGCCTGCGACCACCTTGCCGGTGTCCGGCTTGTCCACCCCGGCGAGCATCCGCAGCAGGGTGGTCTTGCCGGCGCCGTTGAGGCCCAGGATGACCACCTTGGAGCCGCGGTCGATCGCGAGGTCGACGTCGGTGAAGATTTCCAGCGAGCCGTAGGACTTGCTGAGCCCGTCGGCGGTGAGCGGGGTCTTGCCGCACGGCGAGGGGTCCGGGAAGCGCAGCGCGGCCACCCGGTCGTTCTCGCGGACCGCCTCGAGGCCGCCGAGGAGGCGCTCGGCGCGCTTGGCCATGTTCTGCGCGGCGACGGCCTTGGTAGCCTTGGCGCGCATCTTGTTGGCCTGGTCCATCAGGACCTGGGCCTTCTTTTCGGCGTTGGCGCGTTCGCGCTTACGGGCGCGCTCGTCGGTCTCGCGCTGGGTCAGGTAGCGCTTCCAGTCCATGTTGTAGATGTCGATCTGCGCGCGGTTGGCGTCGAGCAGGAACACCTTATTCACCGTGGCCTCAAGCAGCTCGGTGTCGTGGCTGATGACGATCAGGCCGCCCTGGTGGTTCTTGAGGAAATCCCGGAGCCAGGCGATCGAGTCGGCGTCGAGGTGGTTGGTCGGTTCGTCCAGGAGCATGGTCTCGGCGTCCGAGTACAGGATGCGGGCCAGCTCCACGCGGCGGCGCTGACCGCCGGAAAGGGTCTTCAGCGGCTGGTTCAGCAGGCGGTCCGGCAGGGCGAGGTTGGAGCAGATCGCGGCGGCCTCGGCCTCGGCGGCGTACCCGCCGGCGGCGAGGAACTCGGACTCCAGCCGGTCGTAGCGGTTCATGGCCTTGCGCTGGACGGCAGGGTCCTCGCTGGCCATTTCCTCGTGCGCGGCGCGGAGCTTGCCGACGGCGATGTCCAGGCCACGGGCGGAGAGGATCCGGTCGCGGGCCAGCTGCTCCATGTCCGGGGTCCGGGGGTCCTGCGGCAGGTAGCCGATCTCGCCGCTGCGGGTCACCTTGCCGGCCGCGGGGAGGCCCTCGCCGGCGAGCACACGGGTGAGCGTGGTCTTACCTGCACCGTTTCGGCCCACGAGGCCGATCTTGTCTCCCTTGTCGATCCGGAAGCTCACCTGGTCCATAAGGAGGCGGGCGCCGGCGCGCAGTTCGAGATCCTGGACGGTAATCAATGCAGCTAAGGCCTTTCACAACAGGGAACGCCGCGGCGCGGCGGTCATGCCTGCAAGGCGCCGGGGCGGTGGGGCCGAGAACACGGCCTGTTCCAGTCTACCGGCAGCACCCCCGCCGGCCCGCATCGGGGCGGTGGGCGGCCGGGCCGGCCACTTTTGGTGGAGTCCCCCAGCGGGTGGCCCCGCCACTAGTGGAGGGGCTACAAAAACGGGCCGTCACCCAGGACGTACCGTCGGAGTCAGGACCCGAATTCCGTGACGAACAGGACACAGCATGGCCAGCACCGAGAACACCTCCGCACCGACCGGCACCCCCGTGGCGGCGCCCTCACCATCCGTTCAGTCATCCACCGACGACGGCGCTGCCGGAACCGCTGTGGCACCCGCCGCCCGCCGATGGGACGCCACCGACCTGGCCCTGGTGGCCGTCTTCGCCGCCCTGGTGGCGGCATCCGCCCTGGTCGCGGCCATCCCGGTAGGCGGCCTCGGCGTGCCCATCACCCTGCAGACGCTGGCGGTCATCCTCACCGGACTGGCCCTGGGGCCGGCCCGGGCGTTCGCCGCCGTCGGCCTCTACCTGCTGCTGGGCTTCGCGGGCCTGCCCATCTTCAGCGGCGGCCGCGCCGGCCTGGGCGTGCTGGCCGGCCCCTCCGGCGGCTACATTATCGGCTTCCTGCTGGGCGCCACCGCCGTCGGCGCCCTGACCGCCGTCGTCCTCCGCCGGACCTCGGCGGGAACGGGCGCGGGCCGCCGCGGCACACTGCGCCCGGTGCTGCTGTTCTGCGCCGCCATGGCAGCCAGCATCGTCTTCATCCACGGCCTGGGCATCCTGGGCATGATGGTCAATGCCAAGCTGAGCCTGGCGGCCGCGTTCCTGGCCGACCTGCCGTTCTACCCCGGGGACATCATCAAGAACGTCCTCGCCGTGATTATCGCCCTGGCGCTGCACCGGGCATTCCCGGACCTGCTGCTGCGCCGGGTGCGTCGCGGCACCGCCCGGCCGTGAGCATCATCCTGGACCGTCCCGCGGTCCGGATTGACGTGGACGGCCGGGCCGAACCGAAGACCCTGCTGGACTTGCCCGCGCTGACCCTGGCCGAGCACCGGATCGGGGTCATCGGCGCCAACGGGTCCGGGAAGTCGACCCTGCTGCGGCTGCTCAACGGTCTGGTGCTTCCCACCGCGGGCCGGGTCACCGTGGGTGGCCTAGATACAGGCAGGGAGGTGCGGGCTGTGCGCCGCCGGGTGGGATTCGTCTTCACCGACCCGCTCTCCCAGCTGGTGATGCCCACACCGCGGGAGGACGTGGAACTTTCGCTGCGCCGCCTGGTGCGCAACGGCGCGGAACGGCGTGCCCGGGCCGAGGCCGTGCTGGACCGGTTCGGCCTGCTGGGCCTGGCGGACCAGAGCGTCTACGAACTCTCCGGCGGGGAGCGGCAACTCGCGGCTTTGGCCGCCGTGCTGGCCGTGGAGCCGGAGATCCTGGTGCTGGACGAGCCGTCCACGCTGCTGGATCTGCGGAACCGTGAGCTGCTGCGCACCACCCTGGCCGGGCTCGGGCAGCAGGTGGTCCTCTCCACCCACGACCTGGAGATCGCCGCGGACATGGACCGCGTGCTGGTGATCGACGCCGGGACGGTCGTCTTCGACGGTGCGGCGCCGGAGGCAGTGGCCTGCTACCGCGCCCTGTGCGGGATGCCGGCGCGGCCGTGAGGGGCCACGGTTTCCTCCTTGCCGGCTACGTTCCCGGCCGCTCCATGGTGCACCGTGCCCCGTTGTGGGCCAAGTTCCTGCTGGTGCTGCTCTGCGGCGTGGGGTCCTGGCTGGTCTCCGACTGGGCTGTGTCCGCAGCGGCCCTTGCCCTGCTGTCCGCCGTCTTCCTGGCCAGCGGTGCCGGAATCCGGCGGCTGGCGACGGCGGTCCGGCCGGTGCTGCCCATACTGGCGCTGGTGGGCGCGTTCCAGTGGTGGCAGCTGGGCGGCCCCACCGCGGCGCGGATCGTGCTGAACGTGCTGGTCTGCGTGGTGGCGGCCTCGATCGTGACGGCCACGACCCCGGTGCGGGAGCTGCTGGACGGCGCCGCCTCCCTCGCCCGGCCGTTGGAACGGTTCGGCGCGGATCCGGAGCGCTTCGCCCTGACCATCGCCATCATGGTGCGCAGCATCCCCTTCATCGCCGGGGCGTTCGCCGACGTCCGGGACTCCGCCCGGGCCCGCGGCCTGGAGCGCAATCCCCGGGCCCTGGTCCTGCCGGTCTTCATCACCACGGTTGCCTTCGCCCGGCAGACCGGTGAGGCGCTGGCGGCCCGCGGCCTGGGCGACGCCGACGCTGGCTAGGCGAGCCTCCGGTACCGGAACAGCGCCGCGGTGCCCATGCCGCCGGCGATGCTGATCATCGCCAGGGCCACTTGATCGTCTGTGCCGGCGCGCCGCGCCTGGGCGAGCAGCCGGGTCACGAGCACGGCCCCCGAGGCTCCGTAGGCGTGGCCCAGCGCCAGTGCTCCCCCGTCCCGGTTGGCGCGGTCCGCGTCGATGCCCAGCCGGTCCAGGCAGGCCAGGGTCTGGGACGCGAAGGCCTCGTTGAACTCCACCAGGTCCACCGCGTCCGCTGTGGTTCCGGTCCGATCCAGCAGCCGGGCCCCGGCGTCGGCGGCACCGAGGCCCAGGAGCCGTGGGTCCACCCCCGCCGTATCCGTGCCGAGCACCAGCAGCCCGTCGCGGGCGCCCACCTCACGGGCGTGGGCCAGGGAGGTGACCACGACGGCGGATGCGGCGTCCGCGTCGAAGCAGGAGTTCCCTGCCGTGACCGTGCCGCCGGGGACGAAGGCGGCCGGGAAACGGGCGAGGATGGCCGGCGTCAGGGAGGCGCGCGGGCCGTCGTCGTGGATCACCGTGCCGGTCCCGCCGTGCGGCACCAGGTCCACGTGGACGGTTTCGGCGTCGAAGGCACCCGCCGCGGCGGCGGCCAGGGCCCGGCGGTGGCTGCGGAGTGCGAACCCGTCCTGCCGTTCCCGGCCGATGCCGCAGGCCTCCGCCACGTTCTCGGCGGCGGCGCCCATGTCAGGGTCGCCGAACCGCTCCGGCGCGAACCGCGCGCGGCCGTAAAACGCGGGTTCGCCGTCCGGGCCGCGGCGGGCGCGCA
Source organism: Arthrobacter sp. YD4 (assembly GCF_030410515.1). GTDB lineage: Bacteria > Actinomycetota > Actinomycetes > Actinomycetales > Micrococcaceae > Arthrobacter. The sequence goes on from NZ_JAUHHD010000008.1 coordinate 37,294, forward strand.
GCGGCGCGGTGCTGATGCTCTCCACGCCGCCGGCCAGGTATAGCTCAGTCCCGTCCCCGCCGGCGACCATGCGGGAGGCCAGCACGATCGCGTCCAGGCCGGAGCCGCACTGGCGGTCGACGGTGAGGCCGGGCACGGTGACGGGAAGGCCGGCCTCGAGGGCGGCGAGCCGGGCGACGTTCCCGCCGCCGCCCACGGCGTTGCCGATCACGACGTCGCTGACCTTCCGGGCGGGGACGCCGGCGTCGGCCAGCAGCCGGCCCAGGACCGGGGCGAGAAGCTGTTGCGCCTCCAGCCGGCCGAACGCGCCGTGGGCCCGGCGAACCGGGGTGCGGAGCGCCCCGATGATCACCGGCTGCCGCTCCGGGGGCAGCGCCGGGTACGGCTCAGCCAAGGCGCCGGGCCCGGGGGTCGCCGTCGGCAATCCAGGACAGCAGCAGCGCCCGGCTGGGCTTTCCGCGGTCCGTGAGCGGCAGCTCGGCCAGGAGGTAGTAGTCCAAGGGGCGTTTGCTCCGGGGAAGCAGTGACTCCAGCCCGGTGCGCAGCTGCGTGCCGGACAGGCCGCCGTGGGCCGGAACGACGCCTGCCACCAGCCGCTGCCCGCGGACCTCGTCGGCTTGTCCGGCCGCAACGGCGGCGGCGACACCGGGAACGGAGGCGAGGGCCAGCTCCACCTCGTGCGGGTAGACGTTGGTGCCGGCGGTGTTGATCATCTCGGACCGGCGTCCCAGCAGGTGCAGCGCACCGTCCTGGAGGTAGCCCTGGTCGCCCACGGTGTACCAGGCGTTCACGGTCCGGAGGGCGGCGCCGTCGTCGCCCCAGAGGTAGCCGTCGCTGACCATGCCGCTGCGCACGCAGACGTCGCCGGGGGTTCCGTCCGGGACCGGGTTCCCGTCCTCGTCCAGGATGCGGAGTTCCACGCCGGGAAAGGGCGTGCCGATCAGGGTCCCGGCGGGCGTGGCCGCCGCGGAGCCGCCCGGGCGGAGGCCGCCGCCGGCCACGAAGCTCAGTTCGGCCGCGCCGTAGTACTCGAAGATGGTGGCGTTGGGGGCCCAGCGCCGGGCAGCCTCGAGGGTGCGGGCGTCCAGCTTCGAGCCGGCGCAGATGATGCTGCGCAGCCCGGAGGCATCCACGCCGCCGGCCAGGCCGCGTTCGCTGAGCAGCCGCAGCATGGTGGGGACCAGAACCAGCCGGGTGATCCCGTCGTGGCTGATGGCGGCGTGGGCGTCGCCGACGTCGAAGCCGGTCAGGGTGTGGAACTCGGTGCCGGCGTAGAGGCACTCGGCCAGCGCGTAAAGGTTCAGGCTGGCCGCCATGGTCCCGGGAGCGAGCGTCCGGTCGCCGGGCCGGAGGCCGAAGAACTCAATCGAGGACTCGAACGAGACCTGCCAGGATCGGCGGGACCGGGTGAAGGCCTTGGGCAGGGACGTGGTGCCGGAGGTCAGCCCGATCAGGAACGGGGTGTCGGGCGGCCCGTCGACCAGGTCGCCGGAATGGACGGAATCGGCGGGCAGGCCACCAGCGTACTCCCCGATCCGTTCCGTGATGGCGGCGCGCAACGCCTCCGGCCAAGTGGCGTCGAGGACGGCGCAGCGGCGGGACCCCGCAATGGCGGCGGCAAAGGCAGCGACGAAAGCGGTGGAGTTGGGTTCGGCCAGCACAGACACCGGAGGCGCCGACGCGACCAGGCCGGCGGCCCCGTCCCGCAGCTGCGCCCAGGTCAGCCGCGCGCCGCCGACGACGACGGCGGTGTCGTCGGGGCGGCTGTCGGCCCAGCGCTGGAGTCGGTCGAGAAAAGGCATCGGGGCAACTTTACCGGGACGGCACCCCGACGCGGGCGGGAGCGGCTACTGTGACTTGCATGAGCTTCAATGACAACGTCCAGCTTGACCCGTCCCAGGTGCAGGACCGCCGCGGCGGCGGCTCCGGACTCAAGATCGGCGGCGGGATCGGCGGCGGCGTCGTCCTGCTGCTGGCCCTGCTCTTCGGCATCAATCCGAACGTCCTCGGCGGTCTGACCTCCGGCGCCCAGGATCAGACGCAGAGCCAAGGCACGGCCCCCGCCTGCAAGACCGGCGCCGACGCCAACGCCCGGCTGGACTGCCGGATCAACGGCACGGTCAACAGCCTCAACGCCTTCTGGCCGGAGTACCTGGCCCAGTACGGCAAGCAGTATCCGCGGCCCAAGACCGTGATCTTCAGCAACGCGACCAGCACCGGCTGCGGCAACGCCACGTCCGACGTCGGCCCGTTCTACTGCCCGGTGGACCGCACCGCCTACTTCGACCCAGGCTTCTTCCAGGAGCTCGTGGACCGGTTCGGGTCATCCGGCGGTCCCCTGGCGCAGGAATACGTGGTCGCGCACGAGTTCGGCCACCACATCCAGAACCTGCTGGGAACCATCGACAGGGCGCAGCAGGACCCGCAGGGACCCGAGTCCGGCGGCGTCCGCGTGGAACTGCAGGCCGACTGCTATGCCGGTCTCTGGGTCAAGCACGCCACCACAGCCAAGGATCCCGCCTCCGGCCAGCCGTTCCTCGCGGCCGTCACGGACAAGGACCTGCAGGACGCGCTGTCCGCGGCCTCCGCCGTGGGCGATGACCGGATCCAAAAGGCCGCCACCGGCCGGGTCTCCCCGGAGAGCTGGACGCACGGCTCCAGCGCCCAGCGGCAGAAATGGTTCTACCAGGGCTACACCACCGGCGACATCAACCAGTGCGACACCTTCAAGGTCGCCGCTCCCTAGGCTGTTGCGCTCACTTGAGCGCTGGCTTAAACGCCGACGGCGGCCAACCACCTGGCGGCTTCTAGCGGTCGTTGCAACACCCGTTATTGGGAGTTGCAACGACCGTGTCGCGTTTAAGTGGTGAATCGAAGTGCCATCGGAGGTACTCGGATCAGGAGAAAGCAGCATTTTTTGTT
>NZ_JAUHHD010000009.1 GCF_030410515.1 Arthrobacter sp. YD4
ACCACACCACAGGGGCGGCACGATTCGGCAATTTCAACCAATCAATAAAACAATCGGTATCAACAAACTTGGCACACTATTGAGTTCTCAAACAACAGACACACCCGGCACCACCACAACCCCATCAAGGGCCGCGACTCGCTCCGGAGCAACTTTTCAAACTTACCCGCGCACTTCGCCCTAGTCAAATCAGCGTCTCGATCCAGTTGGCCGTGGCCTTCGTGGTCTTCTCAGCGGATCAACTCCGGGGAGCAGCGCGGAAATAAACTGTACCACCACTCGGCCGCGGTGACAAAGCGGGGCCCCGGAGCACTCCCCCGGACACCCGAAAGGCCCGGAACCGCGACGGTTCCGGGCCTTTCATAGAAGTGTTACTCGGCGGCCTTGAAGTAGGCCGCACCCAGCGGCGGCAGCGTGACCGTCAGCGAGGCAGGCTGCCCGTCGATGCCATCCCCGGTCGCGGTCAGCGGCCCGCCGTTGGTGACGCCCGATCCTCCATACGCGTCGGCGTCGGTGTTCAGCACTTCACGCCACTGTCCCGCAGCGGGGACGCCCAGGCGGAAGTCGTGGTGCGGGGCGCCGGAGAAGTTCAGCGCCACCACCAGCGGGTTGCCGTCAGCGTCGCGCCGGATGAAGCTCAGGACGTTGCGGTCAGCGTCCCCCCCGTTGATCCACTGGAACCCCTCCGGATCGTTGTCCCGCTCGTAGAGGGCCGGCGTCGAACTGTAGAGCTCGTTCAAGTCCTTGGTGAGCAGCTGCACGCCACGGTGGGCGGGGATGTCCGCCAGCCACCAGTCCAGCCCGTACTGCTCCGACCACTCGGCCTCCTGGCCGAACTCGGTGCCCATGAAGATCAGCTGCTTGCCCGGGTGCGCCCACTGGTAGCCCAGGAACGCGCGTAGGTTGGCCAGCTGCTGCCAGCGGTCGCCGGGCATCTTCCGCAGCATCGAACCCTTGCCGTGGACAACCTCGTCATGGCTGATCGGCAACAGGAAGTTCTCCGTGTAGGCGTAAACCATGGAGAAGGTGATGGTGCCGTGGTGCCACTTGCGGTTGTACGGGTCCTCCGCCATGTACTTCAGGGAGTCGTGCATCCAGCCCATGTTCCACTTGAGCCCGAAGCCCAGGCCGCCCTGGTCCGTGGGGGCAGTGACGCCCGGGAATGCGGTGGACTCTTCGGCGATCATGACCGCGCCGGGGTGGGTCTTGTAGACCGTGGCGTTGGCTTCCTGCAGGAAGGAGATCGCCTCAAGGTTTTCGCGGCCGCCGAAGCGGTTGGGCTGCCACTGACCCTCCTTGCGGGAGTAGTCCAGGTAGAGCATGGAGGCGACGGCGTCCACCCGGAGTCCGTCAATGTGGAACTCATCCAGCCAGTACAGCGCGTTCGCGACCAGGAAGTTGCGGACCTCGCTGCGGCCGAAATCAAAGATCAGGGTGCCCCAGTCCGGGTGCTCGCCGAGGTTCGGGTCCGAGTGCTCGTACAGCGGCTCACCGTCGAACTTCGCCAGCGCCCAGGCGTCCTTGGGGAAGTGGGCCGGGACCCAGTCCAGCAGCACGCCGATGCCCGCCTGGTGCAGTTCGTCCACCAGGTGCCGGAACTCGTCCGGGTGCCCGAAGCGGGAGGTCGGCGCGAAGTAGGACGTGACCTGGTACCCCCAGGAGCCGCCGAACGGGTGCTCGGCGACGGGCATGAACTCCACGTGCGTGAAGCCGAGCCACTTCACGTACTCCACGAGTTCCTTGGCCAGTTGGCGGTAGTCCAGGCCGACGCGCCAGGACCCGAGGTGCACCTCGTATACGCTCATCGGCGCGTTGTGCGGATCGCGGGCGGCGCGGGCCTTCATCCACTCCTCGTCCTTGAAGACGTAGGACGGTTCGACCACACGTGATGCGGTCAGCGGCGGCACCTCGGTGCCGAACGCCAGCGGGTCGGCCTTCTCCACCCAGTGCCCGTGCCGGGTCTTGATCTCAAACTTGTAGCACGCCCCTGCCATAACGCCGGGGATGAAGATCTCCCATACCCCGGAGGAGCCGAGCGAGCGCATCGAGTTCTCGCGTCCGTCCCAGCCGTTGAAGTCGCCCTTGACGCGCACGGCCTGGGCGTTGGGAGCCCAGACAGCGAAGGAGACACCGTCGACGTCGCCGAGGGAGGACTTGTAGTGCTGGACGTGGGCGCCGAGAGCGTCCCAGAGCCGTTCGTGCCGGCCTTCCCCGATCAGGTGCAGGTCGATTTCACCCACGGTGGGCAGGTAACGGTAGGGCTCGTCGGTGCGGACCGCGTCCTGGTCCTCGTAGCGGACCTCCAGCCGGTAATCCGGGACGTGGCCGGCATCGAGCGGCTCGAGGACGGCCACCCACACACCCCCGGCCTCGTGCGTCATGGGCGTCGTGCCGGCGGACGTCACCACCGAAACGGATTCGGCCATGTGCTTCACGGTTCGGATGGTGACGTGGCCGTAGTCGTCGAGGTGGGCGCCGAGGACGGAGTGCGGGGCGTGATGCTCCCCCGCGGCCACCCGGGCGAGGGTGTCCGCGTCGACGGGGAGCGGCGCTCCGGGCCGTTCGGTACGTGCTGAGCCAGTCATGTTCTTACCTTCCGCTGCGGCTTCGACGGGGGCGCCGGAGCCAGTACTGCCAAGGAGACGACGGGATGCATTCACCGGGATGGCGAGCCAGTCGGGCCTGTTTCGTAGTTCGTAAACAACTTCGTAGAGCGCCTTGTCCAGCCAAAGGGCGGTGAACAAGGGAGAGTCACGGTCGATGGTGCCGGGGGTGACCTCGGCGTAGCCGGCGAGGAACGCCGAGGCGCAGTCGTCCACCCACTCTTCGGGGACTGCGGCGCCGTCGTCCTCGCGAGCGGCCGCGCCGGCGGCGTAGTCGAAGGAGCGCAGCATGCCGACGACGTCGCGCAGCGGCACGTCCGGGAAATTCCGTTCGGAGACGGGCCGCAGGGGCTCGCCCTCGAAGTCGAGGATCGCCCAGCGGGCGGGCTGGCCGGCGGCGACGGGGACCTGGAGGATCTGGCCGAGGTGAAGGTCCCCGTGGATCCGCTGCAGCTGCCCCGCGCTGGTCCCGGCGAGCCGGGCCAGCAGGGACTGCAGGGCCTCGTCGAAGGGTCCGACGGCGGTGCCCGCCTCGGCCCAGGACTGGCGGACCCGCTGGGCGACGCCGGGGGCAATGTCGCCGCCCGGGACGGCCTCTGCCGCCGTGCCGAGCGCCTCGGCGAGGCGGCGGTGGACGGTGGCCGTAGCGACGCCGAGGGCGTGCGCCTCGGCGGTGAAATCGGTTCCGGTGCGGGCCGCGTCGACGGCGAGCCGCCACGCATCCAGGCCGCCGGCGAGGAATTCGTGGGCGACGGCCAGTTCGGCGCGGGCAGCCCGGCCGCCGGCCGCATCCGGAACCGTCCCGTCCGTAACCGCCCCGTCCGTAACGGCCCACTCACCGGTCACCCAGCCGAGGGTGGCGGGGACCTCGGCGGTCTGTCCCGCGGTCAGGGCGGCGCCGATTTCGACCTCGGGGTTCTGCCCCTCGGAGAGGACGCGGAAGAACTTCAGGATCGCGGCGGCGGTGCCGTCGTCGACGATTACCGAGCTGTTGGACTGTTCACCGGAGAGCACCCGGACCTTGCCGGTAGCGTGCGGCAGCCGGTGGTCCGAGTCGACCAGCTCGCCGGTGGCCGACCCGTCCGCGGTGGCGCCGCGGGAGCGCATCAGCTCCAGCCACGCGGCGATGAACGCCGCGTCGTGGACTCCGTCGTACACCCAGCCGCCCGGCGTGCCGCCGTCTTCCTGGATCTCGCCGAGCAGCGCCGCCCCTGCACCGGCCAGCGGCAGGGCGCGGAAGCTCAGCGGGACCTGGACGACGTCGGTCCGGTCGCCGTCCGCCGTCGGGTAGGTCACGGCCAGCAGCAGGACCTTGAACCGGGCACCGCCGTCTCCCGCCGGCGTACCCGGGGAGGGTGCGGCCGGGACGGGCGCTTCGAGGGTCACGCTGCCCACCGGGTCGAAGCTGAAGTGCGCGCTCTTGACCGGGAACCAGCGCTGGCGCGGCAGCCAGCTGCGCAGCAGCGCGTCCAGGGCGGGGGAAAGGGTGGGTCGGGTCATGTCAGCCTTCGATGGACAGGATAGGCATCGCCTGGGTGTGGGGCGATGCCGGGTTGGAGGCGGCCGAGCGGACCCGCAGCCAGAAGAAATCGTGGCTGCCCAGGGTCAGGGTCAGGGTCCCGTCCTCGGCGATGCCGGGGAACGCCTGACCGCCGAAGACGTCCCGCAGGCCGCGGCCGGCCAGTTGCGGGACCCGCAGCGACGTGGCCACCGGGTGCTGGGAAAGGTTGAAGACGCAGAGGATGGTTTCCGGGTCCTCACCGGCGGCGTTCCCGGCCGGGAGCTCCCTCAGGTAGGCCAGGACGACGTCGTGGTCCGCCTCGACGTGCTTGAAGGACCCAAGCCCGAACGCCGGGTGGTTCTTGCGCACGCTGAGGATCTGCCGGGTCCAGCGCAGCAGCGACCCGGAGTGCGCGGCCTCGGCCTCGACGTTGGCCATGCTGTAGTTGTAGACCAGCGACTGGATCACCGGAAGGTAGAGCTTGCCCGGGTCCGCGTTGGAGAAGCCCGCGTTGCGGTCCGGGTTCCACTGCATCGGGGTGCGGACGGCGTCGCGGTCCTCAAGCCAGATGTTGTCGCCCATGCCGATCTCGTCGCCGTAGTACAGGAAGGGGCTGCCCGGCAGGGACAGCAGCAGCGCGTTGATCAGCTCGATCTCGGACCGGGAGTTGTCCAGCAGCGGTGCGAGCCGGCGCCGGATGCCGATGTTGGCCCGCATGCGCGGATCCGGCGCGTACCAGCCAAGCATGGCGGCGCGCTCGTCGGAGGTGACCATTTCCAGGGTCAGCTCGTCGTGGTTGCGCAGGAACGTGCCCCACTGGGCGCCTTCCGGGATGGCCGGGGTGTCCCGCATGGTCTCGATGATCGGCGCGGCCTTCTGGTCGCGCAGCGCGTAGTAGAGGCGCGGCATGATCGGGAAGTGGAACGCCATGTGGCACTCCGGCTCCTCCTCGGTGCCGAAGTACTCCACGACCTCCGCCGGCGGCTGGTTGGCCTCGGCGATGATGACGCGGCCGGGGTAGCTCTCGTCCACCATTTTCCGCAGCTGGCGGAGGAACTCGTGGGTGGCCGGAAGGTTCTCGCAGTTGGTGCCTTCCTCCTCGAAGAGGTAGGGGATGGCGTCGGCCCGGAAGCCGTCGATGCCCTGGTCCAGCCAGAAACGGACGACGTCGAACACGGCGTCGATGACCTTGGGGTTCTCGAAGTTCAGGTCCGGCTGGTGGCTGAAGAACCGGTGCCAGAAGAACTGACGGCGGATCGGGTCGAAGGTCCAGTTGGATTCCTCGGTGTCCACGAAGATGATGCGGGCGTCCTGGTACTTCTCGTCCGTGTCGCTCCAGACGTAGAAGTCACCGAAGGGCCCGTCCGGGTCCTTGCGGGACTCCTGGAACCAGGGGTGCTGGTCCGAGGTGTGGTTCAGGGGCAGGTCGATGATGACGCGGACGCCGCGGGCGTGGGCCTCGGCGACCAGGCGCTTGAAGTCGCTGATGGTGCCGAATTCGTCCAGCACGGAGTTGTAGTCCGAGATGTCGTAGCCGCCGTCGCGCAGCGGGGACTGGAAGAACGGGGGCAGCCAGAGGCAGTCCACACCCAGCCACTGCAGGTAGTCGAGCTTCTCGATCAGGCCATGGAAGTCGCCGGAGCCGTCCCCGTTCCCGTCGGCGAAACCGCGGACCAGCACCTCGTAGAAAACCGCCTTGCGGTACCAGTGGGGGTCGTGCTGCAGGCCGGGGGCGTTCAGTTCAAAGGTCCCCTTGGGCGTGAAGTGCTGGCTGGGGTTGCTCGGACTAAAGCTCACGGGCGGGACCTCCGGACGTTGAGGATGTGGGCGGGTTCGACGTGGGGGTCGAGGCGGACGTAGTTGTACTCGCCCCACTCCCAGCTCTCACCGGAGATCAGGTCCTCGACGACGTAGCCGCCGTTGTGGGTCAGGTCCTCCGGGTCCAGTTCCAGGGCTGCGCGGTCAATGGTGACCGTGCTTTCGCGGGGGCTGTGCGGGTCCACGTTGACCACAACGATCAGGGTGTCCTTGGCGCCGTCCGGCAGCGTCTTGTGCTTGGAGTAGACCACCGTGGAGCTGTCCGTGCTGGCGTGCAGGGTCAGGTTCTGCAGGTCCCCCAGCGCCGGGTGGGCGTGGCGGATGGCGTTCAGGCGGGTCAGGTACGGGGCCAGGGTACGGCCGGATTCCGTGGCCGCGTCCCAGTCACGGGCCTTGTACTCGAACTTCTCATTGTCGATGTACTCCTCGGCGCCGGGCCGGGCCACGTGCTCGTAGAGCTCGTAGCCGGCGTAGACGCCCCAGAGCGGGCTAGCGGTCGAGGCCAGCGCGGCCCGGATTTTGAAGGCCGCCGGTCCGCCGAACTGCAGATATTCGGTCAGGATGTCCGGGGTGTTGACGAAGAAGTTCGGCCGGAAATACGCCGGGGATTCGTGGCTGATTTCCTGGAAGTACTTCTCCAGTTCTTCCTTGGTATTCCGCCAGGTGAAGTAGGAGTAGGACTGCTGGAATCCGGCCCGGCCGAGGGCGTGCATCATGGCCGGGCGGGTGAACGCCTCGGCCAGGAAGACGACGTCGGGGTTCTTTTTGTTGACCTTGGCAATCAGCCATTCCCAGAACCACACCGGCTTGGTGTGCGGGTTATCCACACGGAAAATCTTCACACCGTGGCTGATCCACAGTTGAACCACGCGGAGGATTTCGTTGGACAGCCCGGCGGGATCGTTGTCGAAATTCAGCGGGAAAATATCCTGGTATTTCTTTGGCGGGTTTTCGGCGTAGGCGATGCTGCCGTCCACCCGGGTGGTGAACCATTCGGGATGGCTCTTGACCCAGGGGTGGTCCGGGGCGGCCTGCAGGGCCAGGTCGAGCGCGACCTCCAGGCCCAGTTCGCCGGCGCGGGTCACGAAGGCATCGAAGTCCTCGAAGCTGCCCAGGTCCGGGTGGATGGCGTCGTGGCCGCCCTCCGCCGCGCCGATCGCCCAGGGGGAGCCGGGGTCGTGCGGTCCGGCAATGAGGGTATTGTTCGGTCCCTTGCGGTGCTGGGTGCCGATCGGGTGGATCGGGGGCATGTAAATCACGTCGAAGCCCATGGCGGCGACGGCGTCGAGTCGCTCCGCGGCGGTGCGGAAGGTGCCGGAGGTCCATTCGCCGGTCTCGTGGTTGCGGACGGCGCCCTCGGAGCGGGGGAAGAATTCGTACCAGGCGCCTCGGCCGGCGAGTTCGCGCTCCACCAGCAGCGGGTAGGGTTCGGAGACGGTGACGAGTTCACGGATGGGCTGGCGTCCGACGACGGCGGCCACGTCCGCGCCAAAGCCCGCGCCGAGGCGCTCCTCCGGGGTCCGGGAGGCGTCGGCGAGGCCGGCGGCGGCGATCCGGAGGGTGCGGCGGTCCGCTGACGGACGGCTGGGATCCTCGGACGCCTCGGTCAGGAGCGCCGCGCCCTCGGCAAGCATGAGCTCGACGTCGATCCCGGCGTCGACCTTGACCTCGGCGTTGTGGTGCCACGTGCCGTAGCGGTCGTGCCAGGCCTCGATCACGTAGGACCACTTGCCGGTTGCGCTGGGGGTCAGCAGGCCCTCCCAGAGATCCGTGCCCTTGCCGCGGTCGCCCCGCGGGGGCTCGAGGCGGATCCGCTGGCGTTCCTTGCCGCGCGGGTCCAGCAGGACCGCGCTGACGCCGAGCATGTCGTGTCCCTCGCGGAACGCGGTCGCGGCGACGACGATGCTCTCGCCGACGGTGGCCTTCGCGGGGAATTTACCGCCCTCGACCGAGGGCTGGACGTTGGTGATCGGAAACCTGCCGAATTTCAACCCATCGGTGATCAGGGCCTTCGGCTTTTGCTTGGATACGGCGCTGGTTCGGGAGTTAGTCGTCACAGGCTCGACGTTATCTACAAATCGCACAGAATGCTAAGGCTGCTCCGTTTTTTGGGGTCATCCGAAGCGCCATCCGACATTTACCGGAAAGAAACCCGGAACTGTTCCGGGGTCCGAAGTTCTCGGTTAGTGTTTCGCAGGTGAAGGCTATCCGGAGATTTACCGTCAGAACCGTTCTTCCCGAACCGATCCGGCCCTTGGCGCGGCTGGCCACCAACCTTCGCTGGTCGTGGCACCTGCCCACCCGCGAATTGTTCGAACAGCTGAACCCGGCCATCTGGGCCGAGAGCGCCCAGGACCCGGTGACGTTCCTGGGTCTGGTCAGCCGGGAGGAGCTGCAGCGCCTCGCCGCGGACCAGGATGTGGTGCGCCGCGTACACGAGGCCGCGGCGGACCTGGACCAGTACCTTGAGCAGCCCCGCTGGTACCAGAGCCTGGGCGAGGACGCGCCCCGCTGCATCGCCTACTTCTCCCCCGAGTTCGGCATCACCGAGGTCCTGCCGCAGTACTCCGGCGGCCTCGGCATCCTCGCCGGCGACCACCTGAAGGCCGCCTCCGACCTCGGGGTTCCGCTGATCGGCGTCGGCCTGCTCTACCAGGCCGGGTACTTCAAGCAGTCCCTCTCCCGCGACGCCTGGCAGCAGGAGACCTACCCCGTGCTGGACCCGGACGGGCTGCCCCTGACGCTGCTGCGCGAGGCCTCCCCGGACGGCAACGGCCGGCCGGTGGAAATCTCCCTGCCACTCCCCCACGGCCGCCGGCTCCTGGCGCACGTCTGGCGCGCCGACGTCGGCCGCGTGCCGCTCCTGCTACTAGATTCGAACGTGGCCGGCAACGACGACGCCGCCCGCGGCATCACGGACCGGCTCTACGGCGGCGGCGGCGACCACCGCCTGCAGCAGGAACTCCTGCTGGGCATGGGCGGGGTAAAGGCGCTGCGCGCCTACCAGCGGCTCACCGGCGCACCCGCCCCGGAGGTCTTCCACACCAATGAAGGCCATGCCGGCTTCCTCGGCGTCGAACGGATCCAGGAACTCATGTCCGGGGACACCGCCCTGGGTTGGGACGAGGCGCTGACCGCCGGGCGCGCCTCCACCGTCTTCACCACCCACACGCCGGTTCCCGCCGGCATCGACCGGTTTGAGATCTCCCAAATCGAGCACTTCTTCTCCGCGGGCCTGGCCCCGGACGTCCCGATGGATAAGATCCTGGACCTGGGCCGGGAGGACTTCACCGACGGCAACCCCTTCGTCTTCAACATGGCCGTCATGGGCCTGCGCCTGGCCCAACGGGCCAACGGCGTCGCCAAGCTGCACGGCGTGGTCTCGCGCGGGATGTTCTCCGCGCTCTGGCCGGGCTTCGACCACTCGGAAGTACCGATCACCTCGGTGACCAACGGCGTCCACGTCCCCACCTGGGTGGATCCGCGTGTCTCCCAGCTCGCCCGTGACCGGTTCGGGGCCGACGCCGAGTCCGAGGGCCGCTGGGACCTCGCCTACAACGTCAGCGACGAAGAGCTCTGGGCGCTGCGCCGGGAGATGCGGGTCTCCCTGGTGGAGGACGTCCGTCGCCGACTCCGCGCGGCGTGGAAGAAGCGCGGCGCGGCCGACGCCGAGCTGTCCTGGACCGATTCCGTCCTCGACCCGGATGTCCTCACGGTCGGCTTCGCCCGCCGCGTTCCGACCTACAAGCGGCTCACCCTGATGCTCCGCGATCCCGCGCGGCTCAAGGCGCTCCTGCTGCACGAGACCCATCCCATCCAGCTGGTCATCGCCGGCAAGTCGCACCCTGCGGACGACGCGGGCAAGAAGATGATCCAGGACCTGGTCCGGTTCACCGACGACCCCGCGGTCCGGCACCGGATCGTGTTCCTGCCCAACTACGACATCGCGATGGCCCGTACGCTCTTCCCCGGCTGCGACGTCTGGCTGAACAACCCGCTGCGCCCGCTCGAGGCCTGCGGCACCTCCGGGATGAAGGCGGCCATCAACGGCTCCCTGAACCTCTCGGTGCTGGACGGCTGGTGGGATGAGATGTACGACGGCGAGAACGGCTGGGCGATCCCCACCGCCAACAACGACGCGTCTCCCGAGGAACGCGACGACATCGAGGCGGCCGCCCTGTACGAGCTGCTCGAGACCCAGGTGGCGCCGAAGTTCTACGGCCTCACGGTCTCCGATGGCGCCGGCGCGGCCGGCCCATCCCAGTCCGGGCCGCAGGCGGTTCCCACCCACTGGGTGTCCATGATCAAGCACACCATGACCCACCTGGGACCGGCGGTGTCCGCGGAGCGGATGCTCAAGGACTACGTCAACGTCCTGTACCGGCCCGCCGCGCTGGCCGGCCGCCAGGCGTCCGCGCACGGTTACGCCGAGGCGAAGTCGCTGGCCGCGTGGTGCTCCACGGTCCGCGCCGCGTGGCCGCAGATCCAGGTGGAGCACGTGGACTCCGTCGGCGTCTCCGAGGACCCGCAGATCGGCGATGACCTTCAGGTCAACGCCTACATCGCGCTGCACGACCTGCCGCCGGAGGACGTCGCCGTGGAGGTGGCCTACGGCCGCGCCGAGGACAGCGACGAACTGACGGACGTCACGGTGGTGGAGTTGACCTCCGTGGAGGACCTGGGCAAGGGCCGCTACCTGTTCAGCGGCACCCTGGTGATCGACCGCTCCGGTTCCTTCGGCTACACCATCCGGGTGCTGCCCAAGCACGCCGGCCTGGCGTCGAAGGCCGAACTCGGACTCATCGTCAACGCCTGACCTGCGAAGGCTCTCCCGTTGGAGACGGGCCTGACGCGGAGGAGAGCTAGCGGCCAGTCACAGGCAGACGGTGATGACCTTGAGGTCCTTGCCGGCGTAGCTTTCGGCGTCCTGAAGGATTTCGCAGATGACGCCGAAGGCCCGGTCGGCGCGGAAGGCGGCGGGGACCTGCCAGATGACTGTGACCGGGCCGTGGCCGTCGTCGCCCGCGGCGTCGGCGAAGTCGTGCAGGGAATCGTTGAGGGCGTCGAGGTTCACACCGTAGTGCTCGGGGAAATCCAGCACCTCGCCGAAGGCGGCGAGGACCTCTTTCTTCGTGTTGGCGGCGGGTACGATCAGGGTCCGGCGGCCGGCGTCGCGGACCTGCGCCTGCAGCTCCTCGGGTGTCCAGGTGTCTGCGGAATAGATCTTCATGGGTCCCTACTTGCCTTCGGCGATGAATGAAAACGATGAATAGTGGTCCGCGGTGTAGTACTTCTCCCCCGCGTCTCCGGCGATGATCCGCCGTGCGCCGCGGTCCGACTCGCCGGGCGTGGGAACCGTGAACTCCCGGTAGTAGCCCGAGGGCTTCTGCGGCAGCACCCGCTCGAAGTTGCCGAAGGTGATGTTGTCCCTGCTGTACGGGTAGGGCCCGCCGCGCGCGATCAACACCAGGACCTGCCGCGCCTCGGCCGGCAACTCCGAGGCCTTGACCTCGGGCAGCCGGGACGGGTTCGCGACACCGGTGCCCGTGGGCCGCGCTGCCGCCGGCCCTCCGGAGGGCTTGGGGCTGGCAGAGACGCCGGCGCTGGCAGCGGCACTGGTTTGGGCCGGCGACGTTGCACTGCCCGGGGAGTCGCCCGTCCGCGGAATCCCGGCGACCACCACCACGAGCACCGCCAGGGTCAGGAGCGCCCCGATCAGGGTGCTGAGGCGTTTGGTGGTCATCTCCGGTTCCCCCTAGATGCGGTAGATGCTGATGCTGTTCGCCTGGACCACGTCGCGTTCACCGGAGGCGATCCGGACGCCCTGCCGGCGGTCGTGCCACTCCGAGGTGGTGAGCCGCAGCTCGTAGATCCGGTGACCGGTGCCGTCGTCGTGCGGGACGGGCGGCAGGGTGACCTTGACGTCGTCGGCACCGCCGTTGACCACCACCAGGCCCACCACGCGGCCGACGTCGGAACCCACCAGCAGCTGAACCACCCGGTGGGCGGGGTCCTGCCAGCGTTCGGCGGACATCTGCCGGCCGTCGACGTCGAACCAGTGGAAGTAGGACTGCCGCTCCCGGGCAGGGTAGTCGTGCGGCTGGCCGGCGAGGAACTCCTTGCGCAGCCGGATGACGCGTTTGGTGCTGCGCAGCATCGAGTGCGATTCGGGGGTGCTGGTCCAGTCGATCCAGGTCAGCGGGTTGTCCTGGCAGTAGGCGTTGTTGTTGCCCTGCTGGGTGCGGCCCACCTCGTCGCCGGCGGTGATCATCGGTACGCCCTGCGAGATCATCAGCGAGGCCATCAGGTTGCGGCTGCTTTGGGCGCGCTTGGCCAGAATGGCCTCGTCCTCGGTGGGGCCCTCGAAGCCGTGGTTATAGCTGCGGTTGTCACCGTGGCCGTCCCGGTTCTGCTCGCCGTTGGCCTCGTTGTGCTTGCGGTCGTAGGAGACCAGGTCCGCAAGGGTGAACCCGTCGTGCGCGGTGATGAGGTTGACCGAGGCCAGCCGGTTCCGGCCGGAGCCTGCGAAGAGCGCCGCGGAGCCGGAGAGGGCATCGGCCAGCTTCGCCACGGAGCCGCCGTGGCCGCCGGACTCGATGGCGGCCCGGTCCGCCAGCCAGAAGCTGCGGACGGCGTCGCGGAAGTGGTCGTTCCAGTCGACCCAGCCGGGCGGGAACTTGCCGGTCTGCCAGCCGCCGTAGCCCACATCCCAGGGTTCGGCGATCAGCTTGGTCTCGGAGAGGACCGGATCGGCGGCGACGGCCACCAGGAACGGGTGCCGCGGGTCGAACTCGTTGGCCGCGTTCCGGCAGAGCGTGACCGCGAGGTCGAAGCGGAAGCCGTCGACGTGGAATTCGTTGACCCAGTAGCGCAGGGAGTCGAGGACCAGCTGCACCACCCGGGGCTCACCGAAGTTCAGGGAGTTGCCGCAGCCGGTGGTGTCCACGTAGCGGCCCTGGCCGTCGTGGCGGTAGTACTGCAGCTCGCCCAGGCCCCGGAAGCTGAGCGTGCGCCCGTCCGGACCGGCCTCGGCGGTGTGGTTGTAGACGACGTCGAGGATCACCTCGAGGCCGGCCGCGTGGAGCAGCTTGACCATGCCCTTGAACTCGTCCTGCACCGCCTGCGGCCCGGCGTCGCGGGCGGCCTGGGTGGCGTAGTCCGGGTGCGGGGCGAAGAAGGCGGCCGTGTTGTAGCCCCAGTAGTTGGTCAGGCCGAGGTTCTGCAGGTGGGCCTCGTCCAGGTGGAAGTGGACCGGCAGGAGCTGGACAGCCGTGACGCCCAAGGAGACCAGGTGCTCGACCATGGCCGGGTGCGCCATGCCGGCATAGGTGCCCTGCAGGTGCTCCGGCATGTCCGGGTGGAGCATGGTCTGCCCGCGCACGTGCGCCTCATAGATGATGGTGTCGCGCCACGGCGTGGCCGGGGCACGGTCCACGCCCCAGTCGAAGTCGCCGGACATCCGGACATTGGTGATCAGCTTCTCCCGCTGGTCCACGGCGCGGCCATACGGATCGAGCAACAGCGGCTGCACGCCGTCGTCGTCGAAATCCTGGGTGGGAACCGGAACGGGCAGGGCCTCAGCCTCCGGCGCCGCCCGCAGCCCGTAGCGGGAGCCGACCGGCAGCCCCTCGACGATGCCGTGGTGCACGCCGGCGGTGACGTTCGGCAGTGCCTTGACCTGCCAGCCGCGGCCTGGGGCTTGGTAAACCACCTCGAGGGTGGCGACGGCGGGGGCATAGACGGCCACGTTCACCGAGGAGCCGCGCGGATCGTCGGTCTCCGGGGAACCGGTGCGCGGCACGCTTAGTCCCAGCGGAAGCGGCCGTGAGGCATCCACGGTCGTTGCGGAATCTACAAAGGACTTGACCATTGGTCATAGCTTAGCCGGGGCCGCCTCCCGCACCCTCTCCGCGCGGTCGGGTTACGACGGAACTCTGGAACGTCCGGGCGCGGCATACTGGAGGCAGGCACCGAACTGGAGGTAACCGTGCGGATAGCATTGGCGCAAATCATCACCGGCCGCGATCTGGACCGGAACCTTGACCTTGTCCGGGAGTATGCCGCGCGGGCCAAGGCAGGCGGCGCGGACCTGGTGGTCTTCCCGGAGGCCACCATGCGGGCCTTCGGCAACTCGCTGGTGGACATCGCCGAACCGCTGGATGGCCCGTGGGCCTCGGCCGTCCGGGCCATCGCCGCGGAGCAGGACCTGGTGGTGGTGGCCGGCATGTTCACGCCGGGTGCGGCCAAGGACGGCTCCCCCCGCGTCCGGAACACCCTGCTCGCCACCGGGCCGGGCGTTGCCGCCAGCTACGACAAGATCCACCTCTTCGACGCCTTCGGCTTCGCCGAGTCCGACACGGTGGAGGCGGGTACGGAGCCGGTGACGTTCGACGTCGGCGGCGTCACCGTGGGCCTCGCCACCTGCTACGACGTGCGTTTCCCGGACCTGTTCACGGAGCTCTCCGACCGCGGCGCCGTCGTGACCCTGGTCAGCGCTTCCTGGGGCAGCGGGCCGGGCAAGGCTGAGCAGTGGACCTTGTTGGCACGGGCCCGCGCCGCCGACTCGACCAGCTTCGTGGTGGCCTGCGGTCAGGCCGACCCGGCCAGCGCCGGACTCGAGGTCCGGGGCACCGCCCCCACCGGCGTCGGGCATTCCCTGGTCGCCTCCCCCTTCGGCGAGGCGATCGCCGAACTCGGCGCGGAACCGGACCTGCTGTTCGTGGACCTGGACCCCGCCGAGGTCGACGCCGCCCGTAAGAGCCTCCCGGTCCTCGCCAACCGCCACCGCTTCTAGCCGACGCTCCCTCACGTCCGGCGCCTTAAACCACAACGCTCCCTCACCTGAGGTGAGGGAGCGTCCGCGGTGAGCTTTACTTGGCGGCGCGCTGGCGGGAGATCTCGTAGAGCGAGATGCCGACGGCCATCGAGGCATTGAGCGACTCCATCGCGGAGTCGATCGGGATCGAGACGATCTGGTCGCAGTTCTCGCGGACCAGGCGGCTCAGGCCCTTGCCCTCGGAGCCGACCACGATGCAGACCGGTTCCTTCGCCAGCGCCAGGTCCGGCAGCGAGACGTCCCCGTCGCCGTCCAGGCCGAGGACGAAGATGCCCATGTTCTTGAACGCCTTCAGCGTGCTGTTGAGGTTGGCGGCGCGGGCCACCGGGACGCGGACCGCTGCGCCGGCGCTGGTCTTCCAGGCCGAGGCGGTGACGCCGACGGACCGGCGCTCGGGAACGATCACGCCGTGGCCGCTGAACGCGGAGACGGAGCGGATGATCGCGCCGAGGTTGCGGGGGTCGGTGATGCCGTCGAGGGCGACGAAGAGCGGGGCGTTGGCGATGTGGCCCTTCTTCCACGCCTCGACGGTTTCCTCGGCCAGCTCGTAAGCGTCCTGGTACTCGTACGGCGGGATCTGCAGGACCAGGCCTTGGTGGATCGCGTCGTCGGTCATCCGGTCAAGCTCGGGCTTGCCGGTTTCCAGCAGCGGAATGCCGCGCTCAGCCGCGATCTTCAGGGATTCCTTGACCCGGTCGTCCATCTCGATGCGGATGGCCACGTGCAGGGCCTTGGCGGGGATGCCGGCGCGGAGCGCCTCGACCACGGAGTTGCGGCCGGTGACGACTTCCTCGGTGGCGCGGCCCTTGGGGCCGGAGCGGGCGCCGGCGCTGCGGGCTCCGGTGCCGCGCTTGGCGGCGGAGCGTTCCGCGAGCTGCTTGTTCTTGTGGGCCTTGTGGTAGACCCGGTCCTCCGCCTTGGGAGTGGGGCCCTTGCCTTCGAGGGCCTTACGGCCATGGCCGCCGGTCCCGACGGTGGGACCCTTCTTCTGTTTGACCGAGCGGCGACCGTTATTGGCCATGAGTTTCACCCTTTGAAGTACGCGAATCGTTGATAAGTCTGGACTCCAGTCTACTGACTCGGGTTAAATCCTCGACCGCGCGGGTGCGGCGGCCCACCCGGCCGCCGGGGCTCAGCCGCGCTTGAGGCTCCACGTAGCGCCGTCCGCGCCGTCCTCAACGACGACGCCGGCCGCGGCCAGGGTGTCCCGGATGGCGTCAGAGGCGGGCCAGTCCTTCGCCGCCCGCGCCTGCGCCCGGGCTGCCAACTGCGCCTCCACCAGCACGCCGAGCGCGGTGGTGGCCTGGCCGTCCACGGCGGGGGCAGCAGTGTCGTTCAGGCCGAGGACCCGCAGCATGTCGTGGACCTGGTGCAGGGCCTGGCGGGCATCTTCTGTCCGGCCGTCGGTCAGCGCGGTGTTGCCGGCCCGGACGGTGTCGTGCAGGACGGCGAGGGCCTGCGGGACGTTGAGGTCGTCGTCCATGGCGCGTTCGAACGCCTCGGGGACGGCGCCGTAGGTGGAGAAGCTGTAGTTCCCGCCGTCGGACAGGGCCCGCACGGCGCGGCTGATGAACCCGTCGATGCGTTCGACGGCGGCGGCGGCTTCCTGCAGCGAAGTCGGCTGGTAGTCCAGCACGGAGCGGTACTGGGCCTGGCCGAGGTAGTAGCGGACCACCCGCGGCGGGGCGATTTCGAGCATCTCGGCCGGGCTGATGGTGTTGCCGATCGACTTGGACATCTTCTCGCCGGCATAGGTGACCATGCCGTTATGCATCCAGAAGTTCGCGAAGCCGTGGCCGGCCGCCTGGGACTGGGCCATCTCGTTCTCGTGGTGCGGGAAGCGCAAGTCCAGGCCTCCGCCGTGAATGTCGAACTCGGTGCCGAGGTATTTGGTGACCATCGCGGAGCACTCGAGGTGCCAGCCCGGCCGTCCGGCGCCCCACGGGGAGGCCCAGCTCGCCGTCGTCGGCTCGCCGTCCTTGTGGCCCTTCCAGAGCGCGAAGTCCCGGGGGTCCTTTTTCCCGCGCGGGTCGGCGTCGGGGGCGCCCTGCATGTCATCGATCTTCTGCCGGGTCAGGGATCCGTAGGCGGACCAGGAGCGGACATCGAAGTAGACGTCGCCGGAGTCATCGAGCGCCGGGTAGGCGTGGCCGCGGTCGATCAGCAGCTGGATCAGTGCGTGCATCTCGGGGATGTGGCCCGTGGCACGGGGCTCGTAGGTGGGCCTGGAGACGCCCAGGGTGTCGTACGCCTTACGGAATTCCTGCTCGTAGCGGTAGGCCAGCGCCCACCATTCCTCTTCGCGGACGGTGCCGTCGCCCTCGTCGACGCCGGGCGCGAACGACTCGGCGGACTTGGCGAGGATCTTGTCGTCGATGTCCGTGACATTGCGGACCGTGGTGACCCTGAAGCCGCGGTACTGCAGCCAGCGGGTGAGCTGGTCGAAGGCGATCGCCGAGCGGATGTGACCGACGTGCGGCATGCCCTGCACCGTGGCGCCGCAGTAGTAGAGGCTTACCTTCCCCGGAACCAGGGGGACGAAGTCCCGGACTTCGGCGGATGCAGTGTCATAGAAGCGCAGTGTCACCGGTCCAGACTAGCCGATGCGGGGTTGCCGCCGGCCGGTCGGTTACTTGCAGTGCTGGCCGATCTGGTCCATGTTCTGGCGCAGCTGGTTGAGCTGGTCCGTGGTCTGGACTCCGGTGGAGCTGCCCGCGACCTGCTTCATGACGTCGGCCATCTTCTGGATGGGGTCGGCCACCTCGGGGGCCACCTTGTCCGCGACCTCCTGGTAGTGCTTGCTGATCTGCCCGGCCTTCTCTTTGTCGGTGCCCGTGGGCACGAAGGTGTCCGTGTTCAGGAACTTGCAGCTCTCGTCCACGCTCATGCGCGACGGCGTGGGGCTGGCGGCAGGCGGGGTGGATCCGGCGCACCCGGCCAGCAGCAGTCCTGTGGCGAGGACGACGGCGGGGGCTAGCTTTTTCACGGGAAACTCCTGACGTTCCGGGCGGGGTTGTCCGTTAAGCCTAGGCCAGATCGGCGCCGCCGGCGGCGTCGGCCGGATAGACCAGGGCGGTGGCGGTGGCCGCGATGCCCTCGCCGCGACCGGTGAAGCCGAGGCCGTCGCTGGTGGTGGCGGTGACGCTGACGGGTGCTCCGGCGGCCTCGCTGAGCACCCGCTGGGACTCCTCCCTGCGCGGGCCGAACTTG
Source organism: Arthrobacter sp. YD4 (assembly GCF_030410515.1). Taxonomy (GTDB): domain Bacteria; phylum Actinomycetota; class Actinomycetes; order Actinomycetales; family Micrococcaceae; genus Arthrobacter. Next base: position 17,969 of record NZ_JAUHHD010000009.1, read on the forward strand.
GGCCGGTTCGCGACGAACTGCACGGCGATGTTGCCGATCTCCCAGCCCGCGGCGCGGACGATCCGGGCGGCCGCGGACAGCAGGGTGACGCCGGAGGCTCCGGCGTATTCGGGCCGGTCTGTGCCGAAGTGGGTGCCGAGGTCGCCGATGCCGCAGGCGGAGAACAGGGCGTCGGCCGCCGCATGGGCCACCGGGTCGCCGTCGGAGTGGCCGGCCAGCCCGCGCTCACCCTCCCAGTGGAGGCCGCCGAGCCAGAGCGGCTGTGGCGCCTCGTCCGGGGCGTAGGCGTGGACGTCGATGCCGATACCGGTGCGCGGGAGCAGGGGTCGTTGCTTCGGGTCCATGGTCAGCCCTCGACCCAGCGGGCGCCGAGCGGACCCTCGAGCAGGCCCCCGGCGAGGATCAGGTCCAGCGGGGTGGTGATCTTCAGCGACTGGCTGGCGCCGCGGACCGCGTGGACGGGAACGCCCAGCAGTTCCACCAGCATGGCGTCGTCGGTGACGGCGGCCGCCTGGGCTTCGTCGAGTCCTTCCGCGGATTCGTGGGCCCGGCGGAGGGTGTCGAGGCTGAAGCCCTGTGGGGTCTGGACGGCACGCAGCGCCTCACGGGGTGCGGTGCCGGTGACCAGTTCCGGGGCGATGTCCGCATCCGGGCCGGTGGTCCGGGCGACGGTCTTCACCGTGTCCACCACGGGCAGGACGGGGATGACGGCCTGCGCTCCGGCGGCCAGGGCCTCGGCCACCCGGTGGAAGACGGCCTCCGGTGCCAGGGCGCGGGCGGCGTCGTGCACCAGGACGGACCGCGTGTCCGGGTGCAGGGCGGCCAAGGCGGCGCGCACCGAATCAGCGCGACTGGCGCCGCCGTCGACGGCCGTGATCTCGGGGGCCTCCGACGCGTCCCCGCCGCCGTTGCGCAGTTCCTCGGCGAACGCCTCACACTGCGCGGCCAGCTCCCGGTCTCCGGGCGGGAGCGCGACGCAGATCTGCCGGGCGACCCCGGCGGCGGCGACCCCGCGGAGGGCGTGGATGAGGATGCTGTCCCCGCCCAGGGGAACCTTGGCCTTGGGCATCCCGTAACCCAGCCGCTGGCCGGATCCGGCGGCCACGAGGATGACCGCCGTGACGGGGGCGGCCGATGGAGTAGTCATGCGGTCAAGCCTACGTCCCGACGCGTGGGCGGGCCGGTTTTGGGCAAAAAGAAGCCCCGGCGGCCTGACGCCACCGGGGTTCGATTCTTAGTTAGGAAGCCAAAACCTCGTCGAGAACGCTTGCAGCCTTCTCTTCGTCGGTCTTCTCAGCCAGAGCCAGTTCTGAGATCAGAATCTGGCGGGCCTTGGCCAGCATGCGCTTCTCCCCTGCGGAGAGACCCCGGTCGTGGTCGCGGCGCCACAGGTCGCGGACGACCTCGGCTACCTTGATCACGTCACCGGAAGCAAGCTTTTCCAGGTTTGCCTTGTAACGACGCGACCAGTTGGTGGGCTCTTCAGTGAACTCGGCACGAAGCACGTCGAACACGTGCTCCAGGCCTTCCTTGCCCACTACGTCGCGGACCCCAACAAGGTCAACGTTTTCTGCTGGAACTTCAATGGTCAGATCACCCTGAGCCACCTTGAGCTTGAGATACATTTTCTCTTCGCCCTTGACAGTGCGCATCTTGATCTCTTCAATTTTTGCTGCACCGTGGTGAGGGTAAACTACTGTCTCGCCGACCTCAAAAACCATGTGGACATTCCCCTTTCCCGCAGACCAGTTTATCACGATTAAGGCATACGACTGGCATGGATCGGGCGGGGAAACCGCGAGATTCCGCGGAAAATGGGCCTAATCGGCGGCCCAAACCCCTTGACGGATGCGGATAATAGTGCATCACGCGGGCCGCGCCAAGGTGCTTCAAGAGGCCGCCAACGACGACGGCGGGGACGCCGGGGCCCGCTGCCCGGCTCCCTTCATAGCGTCACCGGGGCGGCATAGGAATCCTCGTTTGGGCCCTGTTGCCGATAGGCTATGGCTGAATACTGTTTCAAGACTCTCAAGGAGTGCGTGACGTGCGTTTCACTGCGATGACCCCGGGCCGGCGCGGCAAGCTGGCAATGGCAACGGCGGCACTTGGCATTGGCCTGCTGTCCGTCTCCGGCTGCGGCTACATCAACCCCCAGCAGACCTCCTTCCAGTACTCCGCCTCCGACGGAACCCGGACGGACCTCGGCCCGGTGCAGCTGCGCAACATGATGATCGTCTCCGATGGTGAGAACAAGCCCGGCCGCGTCCTCGGCGCCGTCTACAACACCTCGTCCAACGACGTCACGCTGACCATCAATGGCGCCAGCGGCTCGCAGACCCAGGTCCCGGTCAAGAAGAACTCCTACGTCCTGCTCAACGACAGCACCGACTCGGCAACCCTGAGCACCACCGGCGGAAAGCCCGGTTCGCTGGTGGAGGTCACCATCTCCGAGAGCGCCACGAACATGAAGGCCAAGTTCAACATGCCGGTGCTGGACGGCACGATCACGGATTACAAGAAGTACATCCCGACCCCGACCCCGACGGCCACCGCCTCGAGCTCGGCGTCCAGCTCGGCCTCGCCGTCGTCGTCGGCCTCGGCACCGGCGTCCGCGACGCCGTCCCCGACGGCCAGCCGCTAACCGGCACCCAGGCACCACGAACACAAAGGAGCGGCACCCTAGGCGGGGTGCCGCTCCTTTGTTCTGCCGGCCGAATCACTACCGGGCCGGCTGTCAGCAGTCGCTTTGCGTTTAGGGCTCGAACTTGTAGCCCAGGCCGCGGACGGTGATCAGGTGCCGCGGCGCGGAGGGGTCCGGCTCGATCTTGCTGCGCAGCCGCTTGACGTGCACGTCGAGGGTCTTGGTGTCGCCGACGTAGTCCGATCCCCAGACCCGGTCGATCAGCTGCCCGCGGGTCAGGACGCGGCCGGAGTTGCGCAGCAGCATCTCCAGCAGTTCGAACTCCTTCAGCGGCAGCGAGACCTGCTCGCCCTGGACGCTGACGACGTGCCGTTCGACGTCCATCCGGACCGGGCCCGCCTGGACGGTGCTGGAAACCAGTTCCTCCGGTTCGCCGTGCCGGCGCAGCACGGCCCGGACGCGGGCGACGAGCTCGCGGGAGGAGTAGGGCTTGGTGACGTAGTCGTCGGCACCAAGTTCCAGGCCCACCACCTTGTCGATCTCGGCGTCCTTGGCGGTCAGCATGATGACCGGGACCGAGGAACGCTGCCGCAGCTGCCGGCAGACCTCCGTGCCGGACTGTCCGGGCAGCTGCAGGTCCAGGAGGACCAGGTCTGCGCCGTTGCGGTCGAACTCGGTGATTGCATCGAGGCCGTTGTCCACGACCTCCACCTCGAACCCTTCCTTCCCCAGGAGGAAGGACAGCGGGTCGCTGAAGGACTCCTCGTCCTCGACAATAAGAATCCGGCTCAAGCGCTAGCTCCTTGTTCATGGACGCCGGCGGCGTCGCGTCGTTCGGGTCGTTCGCTGTGGGGTGCCCGGCGCGGATCGTCGGCGGGGGCGTCCTGGCCTTCCATCTCCGGCAGCCGGAGGGTGAAGGTGGAACCTTGGCCCGGCTGGGACCAGAGCGTGACCTCGCCGCCGTGGTTGGCCATGACGTGCTTGACGATGCTCAGGCCCAGCCCGGTGCCCCCGGTGTGGCGGGAGCGCGCGGAGTCCACCCGGTAGAAGCGCTCGAACACGCGCTCCTGGTCCTCCGGGCTCAGGCCCTCGCCCTGGTCCGTCACGGACACGGACACCAGGCCGTCGCGGGAGCGGACCCCGACGCCGACGCGGGTGTTCTCCGGCGAGTAGCGGATGGCGTTGTCGATCAGGTTGCGGAGGGCCGTGACGAGGAGGTCCTGGTCGCCGTAGACCATCGCATCTGTCCGACCACCGACCACGATGTCGATGTTCTTGCTCTCGGCCGGCAGCTGGGAGCGGTCCACGGCCTCGGCGACGACGGTGTTGATGTCCACCGGATGTGCGGCCTGGGCGACGTTGGCGCCCTGCAGGCGAGAGAGTTCGATGATGTCCTGCACCAGGGCGGCAAGACGGGTGGACTCCTTGTGCATCCGCTTGGCGAAGCGGCGGACCGCTTCCTCGTCATCCGGGGAAGCCTCCAGCGCCTCGGCCAGCAGCGAGATGGCCCCGACGGGGGTCTTCAGCTCGTGCGAGACGTTGGCGACGAAGTCGTTGCGGATCTCCTCGGTGCGGGTGATCTCGGTGCGGTCATCGGCCAGGAGCAGGATGTATTCCTCACCGAGCATGGCTGCGCGGACCTGGACGATCAGGGTCCCCTGGCCGAGCGGGCCGCGGGGCAGTTCGAGCTGCTTCTCGAGGATCACGCCGTCGCGGCGGACCTTGGCGGTCAGCTCAAGCAGCTGCTGGTGGACCACGGTGTGACCGCGGACCAGGCCATAGGCATAGGCGGCGGGACTGGCCCGGACGACGCCGTCGATCGCGTCCACCACCACAAACGCCCGGCCCAGGACGGCCAGGACCTCGGCGGCGCCCTCGGGCAGGGAGGGTTCGTCGGTCTCGACGTCGCTGATCCGGCGCTGCTGTTCGCTGAGGCGGAACGCGAGCACGCCGAAGACGCCGAGCGCCAGGCCGATGAGGCCGGCGATCACACCGATGAGCATTGGATCCACGGCTCCAGCTTATGCGGTGCGTGGGCGGCTCAATCGAAAACGTGTGCGGTTCCGGGGCTGGTTCAGCTAACGTTCATCTAGTGGGGCGCAACAGTTCACCGACGAGTGGCAGGGTGGTAGGTTGAACGCCGCTACGGCGAAACCAGACGTTGCCGGCCCAGCGGCCGTCCGCGACGTCGACGAGGAAAGGACGCCCCGTGCGTAAGGTTTTTCAGGAAGAGCTCGCCCAGGTCGGTGAACAGCTCGTTGAGATTTCCAAGCTGGTCAGCGAGGCCTTCGAGAAGGCCACCACCGCTTTCGAGGGCGCCGACGTCGACCTCGCCGAGGATGTCATCGCCGCCGATGCCCGCATCGACTTCCTGCAGAACAGCCTCGACGAACGCGCCATCGACATCCTGGCCCTGCAGGGCCCGGTGGCAAGCGACCTGCGCATGATCGTCGGCTCGCTGCGGATGAGCGCATCGCTGGAGCGCATGGGAGACCTGGCCCGGCACATCGCCCAGCTGGCCCGCCTCCGCTACCCGGCCAACGTCATCCCCGCACAGCTGCAGGACACGTTCCGGGAGTTCGCCAAGGCGGACCTCGAGATCGCGGAGAAGCTGACCATCCTGCTGGAGACCCGCGATCTGGAGGTGGCCCGGGACATCCTGAAGGCCAACACCACCGTCAACGATCTGCACCTGTCCGTGTTCAAGGCGATCGCCCGCGGCGACTGGGCCGAGTCCGCCGCCACCACCGTGGACGTGGCCCTGGCCAGCCGCTACTTCGAGCGCTTCGCCGACCACGGCGTGTCCGTGGCACAGAAGGTGACCTACCTGGTCACCGGCGCCTGGCACCCGAACAGCATCGAGCACAGCTAGTACCGGCAGTACCGCCAGTACCGCTGGAGAAACAAACGACGGCGGCCGGCCACCTTGGGCGGTTTCTAGTGGTCGTTGCAACACTGCTGGTGGCTAGGTAGCTAGTAGTAAATCACGCAGACGCTCGGCCGGGGTATCCCAGCCGAGCGTTTTGCGTGGGCGGCCGTTGAGTTCCTGGG